>PGZF01000009.1 GCA_002840125.1 Gammaproteobacteria bacterium HGW-Gammaproteobacteria-15 | reverse complement strand
TATCCGTGAAGGCGGCCGTACAGTAGGTGCGGGTGTAGTATCAAAAATCCTGGCGTAATAGCTAAGATGTGAAAAGGCCCCGTAAGGGGCTTTTTTTATAGCTGAATTTTACCGCAGCAAGTGCTATTCAAACACTTGTTTGAAAACTAAAGCTGTGCCATGCTTAAACTCATCCGTCCAGTTTAAGAGGCACCGCTATGAGCCACTATCAGGCCCCGCTAAAAGATATTTGCTTTAACCTGTTTGATGTATGGCAACTCGACAAGTACTGGCAGCAGCAAAGCCAGTTGCAAGAGTTAATTGAAGCAGATACAGCAAAAGCTATTTTGGAAGAGGCAGCCAAAATATGTGAGCAGCAGCTGGCACCCTTCTCGGGCGAAGCCGATAAACAAGGTGCGCAACTTAAGGATGGCAAAGTAACGTTGCCGCAGCACTATAAAATCGCCTATCAAAGTTTAACTGAAGGCGGCTGGACCAGCCTCAGTGGTGATCCGCAGTACGGTGGCATGGGCATGCCAAAAGCGCTGTCGATGATGGTAGACGAAATGCTCTGTAGCGCCGACATAGCTTTTTCACTTTATCCGGGTTTAACCGCCGGTGCCTGCGTCGCGCTGTTACAACATGCTGATGAAACTGCCAAAGCGCTGTACCTGCCAAAAATGTACAGTGGCGAGTGGTCCGGCACTATGTGTTTGACAGAATCTCATGCCGGCTCTGATCTTGGTATTATGCGCACTATCGCCAAACCGGCGGATGATGGCAGCTATCTGCTGAGCGGCAGCAAAATTTTTATCACTGCCGGCGAGCACGACTTAACCTCGAATATTATCCATCTGGTATTAGCTAAACTGCCGGATGCACCGGCCGGTAGCCGCGGTATTTCGCTGTTTCTGGTGCCGAAGTATCTGCCCGATGCCAGCGGCGAACCCGGTGAGCGCAATGGCGTCAGCGTTGGTTCTATTGAGCATAAGATGGGCATTAACGGCTCGGCAACCTGTGTGCTGAATTTTGATAATGCTAAAGGTTATTTAATTGGCGAACCACACCGTGGTTTAGCTTGCATGTTTACCATGATGAACTACGAGCGGCTATCCATGGGCAGTCAGGGGCTTGGCGCAGCAGAGCGGGCTTACCAAAATGCACTGGCTTATGCAAAAGACCGCACACAGGGCCGGGTTACTGAAAAAGACGCTAATAAAGCTGAGCCGATCATCGGCCATGCTGACGTACGGCGTATGTTGCTTAATATCAAAGCAATAAATGAAGCCGGTCGCACCTTTGCTACCTGGGTAGCGTCGCTATTGGATAAAGCTAAATATGACAACTGCCCGGTATCGGCGCAACGCGCTAATTTACTGACGCCTATAGCCAAAGCCTTTATGACAGATCAGGGTTTTGATGCCTGTGTCACTGCGCAGCAGGTGTTTGGCGGCCATGGTTATGTTAAAGAGTGGGGTATGGAGCAGCTGGTGCGTGATGTACGTATTGCTCAGATTTATGAAGGCACTAATGGCATTCAGGCAGCAGACTTTATGTTGCGCAAAGTGGCAGCAGACCAGGGCTCGGTATTGCTTACGTTACTGGCAGAAATCAACGCTGAAATGGCAGCTACACCAATTGATGCTGCTGCGTCGCTGCATCACTACATCGACCAATTACAGAGCTTAACTGCTGAGCTACTGGCACAAGACGGCCGGTCGCAAAGCCGTAATGCCTGTGATTACTTAACCTTAGTTTCATATGTTCTTTACGGTTATATGTGGTATAAAAATCTGACTGCGCTGCAGAGCTCTTTACATGCCGAGAGTTTTATTGAGGAAAAACAATATACTGCGGCTTATTATTTTGAGCGTATCTTGCCCAAAGCTGAAGGATTGCTTGCCATGTTAAGGTGTGATTCAGCGATAATGGATAAGTTTGCGCCAGAGCATTTTTAGCATTAAGGAGCATTATGAAGTACCTGCTTGGTTTAGTTGGCTTATTGGCATTTTCTGTGTCGGCGGCAGATGCACTGGATAAAAGAATGAAAGCCGAGCAGTGGGATTCATATGCGCCTTTTACGTTAATACCACACCATAATAACTATCTGATGCCGGTAACCTACGTGGATGGTATAGCCCCCATTATGGTAAATGACGGTGAGTCAGCACCGTCTGATAATCTGGAGGCCAAATTTCAGCTCAGTTTAAAAACGCCGTTGTGGAGTAAAATTTATAACGATAACGGTTATCTGTTCTTTGCCTTCACCCAGCAGGCCTATTGGCAGGCCTACAACAGTGAGGTGTCATCGCCGTTTCGGGAGAACAATTACGAGCCAGAGCTTATTCTGATGTTTCCGCACTATGCCAATGTTGAAGATGCGGCCAGCCGTATCATTGGTTTGAGTTTATCGCATCAGTCTAACGGCCGCTCTGGCGCTCAGTCTCGCAGCTGGAACCGGCTAAAGCTCAGCTGGGTCACTTCTATTGGCAATGTATTTATTAACTTCGAGCCTTACTACCGTTTTAAAGAAGATGCGAAAGAATCACCAACAGACCCCAAGGGTGACGACAACCCGGATATCACCAAATATATGGGCTGGTTTGAATTGTCTGCTGCTTACAAGCAAGGAGACGCGACCTGGCGCATGATGGTGCGCAATAATCTGCGTAGCGACAACAGAGGTGCAGTACGTTTGTCTTACTCAGTACCGTTTAACAACCATATCCGCTTTTATGCCGAGTTGTTTAATGGTTATGGTGAAAGCCTGATTGACTACAATCGCTCAGTTACCCGTTTTGGTGTTGGCTTTGAATTGAATGATATTTTGTAGCGCAATTAATAACCAATGCTTGCGTTATTAGCCGTTTTCAGTATAATGCGCGGCCAGTCGATTTAATTCTGACTGGCTTGCTAAATAAACTTTAGAGTTATTTAGCACTTACAGTGCTCCCGATTGGGGAGCAAACGTAACTTCGGTGCATGGGCATCCCCCTTCTTGGGTTGGATAGCTTGTGTTTATTTTTGCTCTTTTTGCTCTTTGAGGCTTTGATACATGAGTAATCAAAGGATTCGCATCCGTCTGAAAGCGTTCGATCACCGTTTGATCGATCAGTCAACCATGGAAATCGTTGACACAGCTAAGCGTACGGGCGCACAGGTTCGTGGTCCTATTCCACTTCCTACCCGCCAGGAACGTTTCACTGTATTGATTTCTCCTCACGTCAACAAAGATGCACGTGATCAGTACGAAATCCGTACCCACAAGCGTTTAATCGACATCGTTGAGCCAACCGAGAAAACGGTTGATGCGCTGATGCGTTTAGACTTGCCTGCTGGCGTTGACGTTCAAATCAGCCTGGGCTAATCAGACAGGTTTATAGAGAGGTTTAGGAAATGGCTATCGGTCTAGTCGGTCGTAAAGTGGGAATGACTCGCATCTTCACTGAAGACGGCGTTTCAATTCCAGTAACCGTAATCGAAGCGACACCAAACCGTGTAACTGCAGTTAAAACTGCAGAGACAGACGGTTACAGCGCACTGCAAGTGACTGCTGGTACTGTAAAGGCAAGCCGCATGAGCAAGCCGGAAGCAGGCCACTTCGCTAAAGTGGGCGTGGACGCTGGTCGTGGTCTGTGGGAATTCCGCCTGACAGATAACGAAGGTGCTGACATCACTGTCGGCAGCGAAATTACGGTTGAAATTTTCGCTGAAGCGAAAAAAGTTGATGTGTCTGGCACATCAAAAGGTAAGGGTTTTGCCGGTGCTGTTAAGCGCTGGAATTTCCGTACTCAGGATGCTACTCACGGTAACTCTTTATCACACCGTGCCCCTGGTTCAATTGGTCAGAACCAATCACCGGGTAAAGTATTCAAGGGTAAAAAAATGGCTGGTCACTTAGGTGCTGAGCGCGTAACCGTGCAGTCACTGGAAGTGGTTCGTGTAGACGCAGAACGTAATCTGCTGTTAGTGAAAGGTGCAGTACCTGGCGCTATCGGTGGTGACGTGATCGTTAAACCAGCTGTTAAAAGCTAACGTCTGAGGAGATAAGTGATGGAATTAGCATTACGAGACGCTCAAGGCGTTCTTGAAGTTTCCGAAGCTACCTTTGGACGTGAGTTTAATGAAGCTTTGGTTCATCAGGTTGTTGTAGCTTATGCTGCTGGCGCCCGTCAGGGTACCCGCGCTCAGCTGACACGTTCTGAAGTACGCGGTGGCGGTAAGAAGCCATGGCGTCAAAAAGGTACAGGCCGCGCGCGTGCCGGTACTATCCGCAGCCCAATCTGGCGCGGAGGCGGTGTTACTTTTGCGGCTAAGCCACAAGATCACAGCCAAAAAGTAAACCGTAAAATGTATCGTGGTGCGATCCAAAGCATCCTGTCTGAATTAGTACGTCAAGAGCGTTTAATCGTGGTGGAAAATTTCGCCGTTGATTCGCCTAAGACCAAAGATTTAACTGCAAAGTTAAAAGCAATGGACTTAAAAGACGTGTTAATCGTGACTAACGAAGTGGATGAGAACCTGTTCTTATCAGCACGTAACCTGTACAAGGTTGACGTGCGTGACGTACACGGTATCGACCCGGTCAGCTTAATCGCATTCGACAAAGTGTTAATGACTGCTGCTGCAGTTAAGCAACTTGAGGAGCTGTTAGCATGATCCGCGAAGAACGTTTACTGAAAGTTATTTTGGCACCACACGTATCTGAAAAGAGCACTGTGTCTGCTGAAAAACATAATACAGTCGTTTTCAAGGTAGCCACTACTGCGACTAAAGCTGATGTTAAAGCGGCAGTTGAAAAACTGTTCGAAACTGAAGTTGTAGGTGTGCGTACTGTTAACGTTAAGGGTAAGGCCAAGCGCACTGGTGCGCGTATGGGCAAGCGTAGCGATTGGAAAAAAGCTTACGTGACTCTTAAAGAAGGCAGCGAAATCGATTTCGTTGGCGGCGCTGAGTAAGAAGAGGAGTTAGGAAATGGCACTTGTAAAGTGTAAACCTACGTCACCAGGTCGTCGCCACGTATTAAAAGTGGTTAACCCAGACCTGTACAAAGGCAAGCCTTATGCCCCTTTGTTAGAGAAAAATTCAAAAACTGGTGGTCGTAACAACAACGGTCGCATCACTACCCGTCATATCGGTGGTGGTCATAAGCAACATTACCGTTTAGTTGACTTCAAACGCAACAAAGATGGCATTCCAGCCAAAGTTGAGCGTTTAGAGTACGATCCAAACCGTACTGCTAACATCGCACTGGTGTTATACGCAGACGGTGAGCGTCGTTACATTCTGGCCCCTAAAGGCCTGAAGGCAGGTGATACAGTGGTTTCAGGTATGGAATCACCAATCAAAGCCGGTAACACCTTACCACTGCGCAATATCCCGGTTGGTCAGGTAGTACACAACATCGAAATGAAACCAGGTAAAGGTGGTCAGTTAGCTCGTTCTGCTGGCGCATTTGTACAGATCCTGGCTCGTGACGGTGAGTACGTGACACTGCGTTTACGCAGTGGCGAAGTACGTAAAGTATTAGCAGATTGTCGCGCGACTATCGGTGAGATCGGCAACGCGGAACATATGTTACGTCAATACGGTAAAGCTGGTGCTATGCGCTGGCGTGGCGTTCGCCCAACCGTACGTGGTGTGGTAATGAACCCGGTTGATCACCCACACGGTGGTGGTGAAGGTAAAACTTCTGGTGGTCGTCACCCTGTATCTCCATGGGGCGTACCAACGAAGGGTTACAAAACTCGTTCAAACAAGCGTACTGATAAACTTATCGTACGTCGTCGTGATAAATAATTTGTGAGGAATTGCCATGCCACGTTCTCTCAAGAAAGGTCCATTTATTGACCTTCACTTGCTGAAGAAGGTAGAGAAAGCGTTGGAAAGCGGTGACAAGAAGCCTATTAAGACTTGGAGCCGTCGTTCAATGATCATACCTGATATGATCGGTTTGACCATCGCTGTCCATAATGGTCGTCAACATGTACCAGTGTTCGTCTCGGAAGAGATGATAGGTCACAAGTTAGGTGAATTTGCACCTACTCGTACCTACCGTGGTCATGCAGCCGACAAAAAGGCCAAGAAGCGCTAAGGGGTAAATGATGCAAGCATTAGCTAAACACAAATTTGCCCGTTCTTCTGCTCAAAAAACCCGTCTGGTCGCTGACCAGGTGCGTGGATTGTCAGTAGATAAGGCGCTGAACGTACTGACTTACAGCCCGAAAAAAGCTGCTGAGTTAGTTAAAAAGGTTCTTTTATCAGCCATTGCCAACGCTGAGCACAATGAAGGCGCGGATATTGATACGCTGAAAGTTAAGACTATCTTCATTGATGAAGGTCCGTCTATGAAGCGCATCAAGCCACGTGCTAAAGGTCGTGCTGACCGTATCGTCAAGCGTACCAGCCACATCACTGTGGTTGTAGCTGATAACTAGGAGAGAGAAATGGGACAGAAAGTACATCCTAATGGTATTCGCCTAGGTATCACTAAGCCATGGAGCTCAACCTGGTTCGCGAATACGAAAGACTTCCCGGATTTCTTAAACGGTGACTTTAAAGTTCGTCAGTATCTGACAAAAGAACTGAAAGCCGCGTCAGTTAGCCGGATCGATATTGAACGCCCTGCGAAAAGCATCCGTGTGACTATTCACACTGCGCGTCCAGGCGTAATCATCGGTAAGAAAGGTGAAGATGTTGAGAAAATCCGCAAGCAAGTAGCAGCCATCGCTGGCGTACCTGCGCAGATTAACATCTCTGAAATCCGCAAGCCTGAGCTGGATGCCAAATTAGTTGCTGACTCAATCAGCAGCCAGTTAGAGCGTCGTGTAATGTTCCGTCGTGCTATGAAGCGCGCGGTACAAAACGCCATGCGTATCGGTGCCAAGGGTATCAAAGTTGAAGTTAGCGGCCGTTTAGGCGGCGCAGAAATCGCTCGTTCAGAGTGGTACCGTGAAGGCCGTGTGCCACTTCACACTCTGCGTGCTGACATCGATTACAATACCTCAGAAGCACTGACTACTTACGGTATCATTGGTGTGAAAGTGTGGATTTTCAAAGGCGAGATCTTAGGTGCTCTGCCATTGAACAACAACACCAACAACGCCAACAATAACAACCAGCCTAAAGCGCCGAAAAAACCGGCACGTAAGGCTAAGTAGGGGTATTGAGCGATGTTGCAACCAAAACGTACAAAATTTCGTAAAGTGCACAAAGGTCGTAACCGTGGTTTAGCCCAGGTTGGCGATAAAGTATCTTTCGGTACTTATGCACTGAAATCTGTAGAACGTGGTCAAATGACTTCACGTCAAATTGAATCTGCACGTCGTGCTATGACGCGCGCTGTTAAGCGTGTTGGTAAAATCTGGATCCGTGTGTTCCCAGACAAGCCAATCACTGCTAAGCCGCTGGAAGTACGTATGGGTAGTGGTAAAGGTTCTGTTGAGTACTGGGTATGTCAGATTAAACCTGGCAAAGTACTGTACGAAATGGACGGTGTGTCTGAAGAGTTAGCGCGTCATGCATTTGCATTGGCTTCCGCTAAGCTACCATTTAAGACAGCCTTTGTAACGCGGACGGTAATGTGATGAAAGCCAGCGAATTAAAAGCGAAAAGTGTTGAAGAGTTAAATGCTGAATTACTGGGCTTATTACGTGAGCAGTTCAACCTGCGCATGCAATTAGCTACTGGTCAGTTAGCTCAAACGCATTTATTTAAGCAGGTGCGTCGTGATATCGCGCGCGTTAAGACCATCTTAACCGAGAAGGCAGGTGCGTAATGAGCGAAACTAATACTCGTACACTGCAAGGTAAAGTGATCAGCAACAAAATGGACAAGTCTATTACTGTTGCGATCGAGCGTTCGGTGAAACACCCAATTTACGGGAAGTTCATCAAGCGTACTACCAAGCTGCACGTACATGATGAAACCAATCAGTGTAAAGAAGGCGACGTAGTCACGATTCGTGAATGCCGTCCTTTGTCCAAGACTAAGTCATGGACCCTGGTTGCTGTAGTCGAATCAGCATCTTAATTCGTTAAGGTGTTAAGAGCGGCTCCTTTGTGGGCCGCTTTTATTTTGCGCTACCTTTTTAACAAGAGTGCTGTTATAATCACGCGCCCTCTTGTCAGGGGGTAGTTTTTATCGTAAGCAGCGTAGCCCGTGAGGGTTATTTAGTAGAATAGCGGAGCACTAAGATGATCCAGATGCAATCTATGCTGGAAGTCGCAGACAACAGCGGCGCGCGCAGCGTAATGTGTATTAAGGTCTTAGGTGGTTCACATCGCCGTTATGCTGCAATTGGTGACATCATCAAAATTACTGTTAAGGAAGCAATTCCGCGCGGTAAGGTTAAAAAAGGTGATGTACTGAATGCAGTGGTGGTGCGTACACGCAAAGGCGTACGCCGTCAGGACGGGTCATTAATCCGTTTTGATCGCAATGCAGCAGTGTTGTTAAACAGCAAGCTGGAACCGATCGGCACTCGTATTTTCGGGCCTGTTACACGTGAACTTCGTGGCGATAAGTTTATGAAGATCGTGTCTCTGGCACCTGAAGTACTGTAAGGAGTCACCATGGCTAGTAAAATCCGTCGTGATGACGAGGTTGTTGTTCTTACTGGTAAGGACAAGGGTAAGCGCGGTAAGGTTACTAAAGTTTTAGTAGCTGAAGGTCGTGTTTATGTTTCCGGCGTTAACCTGGTTAAAAAGCATCAGAAGCCTGTACCGGCTCTGAATCAGCCAGGCGGTATCGTTGAGAAAGAAGCCTCAATTCATGTTTCAAACGTAGCGATCTTTAACTCTAAAACGGGTAAAGCAGATCGTGTAGGTTTCCGCCTTGAAGACGGCAAAAAAGTACGTTTCTTCAAGTCGAATAACGAAGTAATTTAATTGCTATTGGAGTAATACGATGGCGAAACTGCATGAAATTTACAAAGACACCGTAGTCCCAGAACTGTTTAAGCAGTTCGGCTACACCAGCGTCATGCAAGTCCCTCGGATTGTTAAAATCACACTCAATATGGGTGTGGGTGAAGCCGTAGCTGATAAAAAGATCCTTGATAACGCCGTAGCAGATTTAACTGCTATTGCCGGCCAGAAACCTCTGGTAACTAAGGCTCGTAAATCAGTAGCTGGTTTCAAAATCCGTGAAGGCTACCCTATTGGCGCAAAAGTGACCCTGCGCGGCGAACGTATGTGGGAATTCTTAGAGCGTTTAGTCTCTATTGCTATCCCGCGTATTCGTGACTTCCGTGGTGTAAACCCGAAGTCGTTCGATGGCCGTGGTAACTACAGCATGGGTGTACGTGAGCAAATCATTTTCCCAGAAATCGACTATGACAAAGTAGACGCAGTACGTGGTTTAGATATCACTATTACGACTACCGCGCGTACCGATGACGAAGGACGTGCTTTACTTGCCGCGTTTAACTTCCCATTCAAGAAATAAGGTGTAGGGTCATGGCAAAACAATCAATGAAAGCCCGCGAATTAAAGCGTGCACAACTGGTAGCCAAATTCGCTGCAAAGCGTCATGAACTGAGAGATGCGATTGCCAATCCTGCGACTTCTGACGAAGACCGCTGGGCTGCAGTTCTTAAGTTACAGACGTTGCCGCGTGATTCAAGCCCTTCGCGTCAACGTAATCGTTGTCGTGTAACTGGTCGTCCACACGGTTACCTGCGTAAGTTCGGCATGAGCCGGATCAAGGTCCGTGAAGCGGCGATGCGCGGTGAAATTCCTGGCCTTCGTAAGGCTAGCTGGTAAGAATCACGGGAGTAACGAGCTATGAGTTTGCAAGATCCAGTAGCGGATATGTTTACTCGCATCCGCAACGGCCAGTCAGCCAATAAAGTTGCGGTTAAGATGCCATCTTCAAAATTGAAGGTGTCTATTGCGAAAGTATTAAAAGACGAAGGTTACATCGCTGATTTCGCGGTTTCTGGTGATGTTAAGCCAGAGCTGGAAGTAACGTTAAAGTACTTCCAGGGCAAATCTGTAATTGAAACTATCGATCGTGTTAGTCGTCCAGGTCTGCGCATCTATAAGAAGCGTGGCGATTTACCTAAGGTAATGGGCGGTTTAGGTGTGGCCATCGTGTCAACATCTAAAGGACTAATGACTGACCGCGCCGCGCGCAAGGTTGGTATCGGTGGCGAAATCATCGGCTACGTAGCGTAACGGAGGTAGTAATCTATGTCTCGTGTTGCTAAAGCCCCAGTCACTATCCCAACCGGCGTTACTGTAACGCAGAAAGGTCAGGTAGTGTCGTTCAAGGGCAAAAACGGCGAGTTAACATTAGATGTTAACCCAGCGGTTGAAGTCGTGGTAGATGGTAATGTTTTACGTACCAATCCACGTGACGGCTTCGATGGCGCTGACGCGCAAGCGGGTACTGCCCGTGCGTTAATCAACAACCTGGTTACTGGTGTAACTGAAGGCTTCTCACAGAAGCTGGAACTGGTTGGTGTTGGTTACCGTGCGAAAGCAGAAGGTAAAGTATTGAACCTGAGCCTGGGCTTTTCTCACCCAGTGGTGTTTCAGGTACCTAACGGTATCACTATTGAAACGCCAACCCAGACTGAAGTACTGGTAAAAGGTGCTGACAAGCAATTAGTTGGTCAGGTTGCCGCTAACATCCGGGCATACCGTAAACCAGAGCCTTATAAAGGCAAAGGTGTGCGCTATGCAAATGAAAACGTGCGTCGTAAAGAAGCGAAGAAAAAGTAGGGTAGGACGATGGATAAGAAACTTGCTCGTCTGCGCCGTGCCAAACGCACTCGCAGAAATATTATCGAACAAGGTGCGAATCGCCTGGTTGTACACCGTACACCACGTCACATCTACGCCCAGCTTATCGCACCAAATGCTGAAGTGATTGCTGCAGCTTCTACCGTAGAAGCTTCAATCAAAGACTCACTGAAGTACACTGGTAACGTAGATGCTGCTAAGGCTGTAGGTAAAGCGATTGCCGAACGTGCAGTAGCCAAAGGCGTTACTGCTTGTGCTTTTGACCGCAGTGGCTTCCAGTATCATGGTCGCGTACAAGCTCTGGCTGACGCGGCGCGTGAAGCCGGTCTTCAGTTCTAGGAGTAGCTCATGGCTAACGAAGAAGCTAAACAACAATCTGATTTACAAGAGAAGCTTGTTGCAGTAAACCGCGTGTCAAAAGTTGTTAAAGGTGGTCGGATTTTCTCCTTCACCGCTTTGACCGTAGTTGGTGACGGTAATGGTCGCGTTGGTTTTGGTTATGGTAAAGCACGTGAAGTTCCAGCGGCCATTCAAAAGGCAATGGAAAAAGCACGTCGCAATATGACTCAGGTTGAGTTAAATGGTAACACTTTACACCACCCAACCCGTGGTGTTCACTCAGGTTCAAATGTTTATATGCAACCTGCAGCAGAAGGTACTGGCTTGATCGCCGGTGGTGCAATGCGCGCCGTACTGGAAGTTGCTGGTGTACAAAACATTCTGTCTAAGTGTTACGGCTCAACTAACCCAATCAACGTAGTTCGCGCAACTATTAATGCACTGTCGACTGTTAAGTCGCCAGCTCAAATAGCTGCTAAACGCGGTTTACGCGTTGACGACATTCTGGGGTAATCTGCCATGGCGAAGAAGACAATTAAAGTAACCCAAACGAAGTCAAGCATCGGTCGTTTACCGAAGCACAAGGCCTCGTTAACTGGGTTAGGTTTACGCCGCATCGGTCACACTGTTGAAGTTGAAGATACACCTTCAGTTCGCGGTATGATCAACGCTGTGTATTACATGGTTAAAGTGGAGGAGTAACAGATGTTATTAAATACTCTTGCTCCGGCACCTGGTGCTAAGAAAGACAAGCGCCGCGTGGGTCGTGGTATCGGCTCTGGCTTAGGTAAAACTGCTGGTCGTGGTCATAAAGGTTTGAAATCACGTTCTGGTGGTAAAGTGCGTCCTGGTTTCGAAGGCGGTCAAATGCCATTGAAACAGCGCTTGCCTAAATTCGGTTTCACTTCACAGAAATCTCTGGTTTCTGCTGAAGTTCGTCTGCACGAACTGGCAGCGGTGAAAGGTGATGTAGTTGATCTGGCTAGCCTGATGGAAGCTAACATCATTTCCCGTACTGTTAAGTTTGCCAAAGTTGTACTGTCTGGCGAGATCACTCGTCCGGTAACCGTAAAAGGTTTAGGTGCAACAAAAGGCGCGCGTGCAGCAATCGAAGCCGCTGGCGGTAAAGTCGAAGAATAATAAGGATAGTACGCGATGGCTAAACCAGGTTCGGACTCAAAAAGTGCAAAAGGCGGATTCAGCGAGCTGAAAGCCCGTTTGTTATTTGTACTTTTGGCCATAATCGTATTTCGATTAGGCTCCTTTGTGCCAATTCCTGGAATTGACGCCGCCGTGCTGGCTCAGTTATTCGAGCAACAAAAGGGCACCATCGTTGAAATGTTTAACATGTTCAGCGGTGGCGCACTTGAGCGTGCTTCCGTATTTGCGTTGGGTATTATGCCCTACATCTCTGCCTCTATTATTGTTCAGCTGTTAACGGTAGTTCATCCTGCCATGGCCGAATTAAAGAAAGAAGGCGAAGCTGGAAAGCGCAAAATTAATCAGATGACGCGCTACGGTACTTTAGGTTTAGCAACGTTACAGGCCATTGGTATTGCCACTGGCCTGCCTAATATGATGCCGGGTTTAGTGATAAATCCTGGCTTTGCATTTTACTTCACTGCGGTAATCAGTCTGGTTACCGGTACCATGTTTCTAATGTGGTTAGGTGAGCAAATTACAGAGCGTGGCATTGGTAATGGTATTTCGTTGCTAATCTTTACCGGTATTGTTGCCGGCTTCCCGTCGGCCATTGGTCAGACGATTGAGCAGGCACGTCAAGGCGATTTGCACTTTTTACTGTTAGTTGCGATAGGTGTGATCGTAATCGCGATTACCTGGTTTGTGGTGTTCTTCGAACGCGGCCAGCGTCGGATTGTGGTCAATTACGCCAAGCGTCAGCAAGGCCGTCAGGTGTTTGCCGCGCAAAGCAGCCATTTACCGTTAAAGGTTAATATGGCCGGTGTAATTCCACCGATTTTTGCCTCTAGCATTATTCTGTTCCCCGGAACGATAGCCAGTTGGTTTGGTTCAGGTGAAGGCGTAGTAGCTAACTTCCTGCAGGAATTAGCATTAACATTATCTCCGGGACAACCGTTGTATATGATGTTATACTCCGCGGCCATTATTTTCTTTTGCTTCTTCTATACTGCGTTGGTGTTTAACCCGCGTGATACAGCTGAAAATCTAAAGAAATCTGGTGCTTTTATCCCTGGGATCCGTCCTGGTGAGCAGACATCAAAATACATTGATAAAGTGATGACACGGTTAACCCTAGCGGGCGCCCTGTATATAACCTTTATCTGTTTAGTTCCTGAGTTCATGATGGTAGCGTGGGACGTACAGTTCTACTTCGGTGGTACTTCACTGCTGATTATCGTTGTGGTTATCATGGACTTTATGGCACAGGTACAGACGCATTTGATGTCACATCAATATGATTCTGTGCTTAAAAAGGCAAATCTTAAAGGCTACGGCCGTTAAGATAGTTTGCGGAGTTAAGTTATGAAAGTACGAGCTTCCGTTAAGAAGATCTGCCGTAACTGCAAAGTGATCAGACGTAATAACGTTGTTCGCGTAATTTGCAGTGAGCCAAAGCACAAACAGCGCCAAGGCTAATAGCAGAACAAAAATGATACTGTGGGCTGGGCTGATTGGTTGAGCCCCTTTATCGTTTGCAATATCAGCGCCATTTGAGTATCCTTACGGGCTTTTCAAATTGGCATCTTTAAACTCTATTATAGGAGAACGTTAGTGGCCCGTATCGCTGGCATTAACATCCCCGATAATAAGCATGCGGTCATCTCTTTGACCTATGTTTATGGTATCGGCAAAACCCGCGCTAAATCGATTTTAGCGGCAGTGGGTATCGAAGAAAGTACAAAAATTGCTGCGTTAAGCGACGCTCAGTTAGATACGCTTCGTGACGAAGTTGCAAAATACACCGTTGAAGGTGACTTGCGCCGTGAAATTACGTTAAACATTAAGCGTTTAATGGACCTTGGTTGCTACCGTGGCCTGCGCCACCGTCGTAGTCTGCCGGTTCGTGGTCAGCGCACTAAAACTAATGCGCGTACCCGCAAGGGCCCACGTAAAGCGATTAAGAAATAAGGTGATTCAACATGGCTAAAGCACCAGTTCGTACTCGTAAACGGGTAAAAAAGCAAGTTTCAGACGGTATGGCTCATATCCATGCTTCTTTCAACAACACCATCGTGACGATTACTGATCGTCAGGGCAATGCACTGTGCTGGGCAACTGCCGGCGGTTCAGGTTTCCGTGGTTCACGTAAATCTACTCCGTTCGCTGCTCAGGTAGCTGCAGAGCGTGCAGGTACTGCTGCGCTGGAATATGGTCTGAAGAACCTTGAAGTGTTTGTGAATGGCCCAGGCCCAGGCCGCGAATCAGCGATTCGTGCTCTGAACGCCGCTGGTTATAAGATCACAAATATCACCGACGTGACGCCTATCCCGCATAACGGATGCCGTCCACCTAAAAAACGTCGCGTGTAATTACAGCGCTTCACGGATTATTGGAGAAAGAAGATGGCAAGATATTTGGGTCCTAAGCTCAAACTAAGTCGTCGCGAAGGTACAGATCTGTTCCTGAAGAGCGGCGTAAGAGCAATCGATTCAAAGTGTAACTTAACTACTGCCCCTGGTCAGCACGGCGCTCGTCGCGGTCGCTTATCAGACTACGGTTTACAGTTACGCGAGAAACAAAAAGTACGTCGTATGTATGGCGTATTAGAGAAGCAGTTCCGTAACTATTACAAGGAAGCTGCTCGTTTGAAAGGTAATACAGGTGAAAACCTGTTAGCGTTGTTAGAGTCACGCTTAGACAACGTAGTATACCGTATGGGTTTGGCCAGCACGCGCGCTGAAGCACGTCAGTTGGTTAGCCACAAAGCCATCATGATTAATGGTCAAGTGCTGAACATTCCATCATACAAAGTATTACCTGAACAAGTGATCTCTGTTCGTGAGAAAGCGAAAAAGCAAGCCCGTATTGGCGCTGCGCTTGAAGTAGCTGCACAACGTGAGAAACCAACTTGGATCGAAGTAGATAATACGAAACTGGAAGGCGTTTTCAAACGTCTGCCTGAGCGTTCAGACTTGTCTGCTGACATCAACGAACAGTTAATCGTCGAGCTTTACTCTAAGTAAAGCTAATTGTTAAGAGAGGATATATGCAGGGTTCTGTCACCGAATTCCTTAAGCCGAGATTAGTTGGTATCGAAAAAATCAACCCAACTCGTGCCAAAGTTACTTTGGAACCACTTGAGCGCGGTTTCGGGCATACCTTGGGCAACGCGTTACGTCGTATTCTGCTTTCGTCAATGCCAGGTTGTGCAGTGACTGAAGTTGAGATTGACGGCGTTCTCCATGAGTACAGTGCCAAAGAAGGTGTACAGGAAGATATCATTGATATCCTTCTGAACCTGAAAGGCCTTGCCGTTCGCCTGGAAGACAAAGATGAAGTCACTCTGACTTTGACGAAGAAAGGTGCTGGCCCTGTAACAGCTGGAGACATCCAGCATGGCGACGGTGTGGTTATTACCAACCCTGAGCACGTTATTTGCAACCTGACTGGCGAAACTGAATTCAGTATGCGTCTGAAAGTTGAACGTGGTCGCGGTTATGTGCCTGCATCAGCGCGTTTGTCCTCAGATGATGACGAGCGTCCTATTGGTCGTCTGTTACTGGATGCCTCTTTCAGCCCGGTAGAGCGTATAGCCTACTCAGTTGAAGCAGCGCGGGTAGAACAGCGTACTGACCTGGACAAACTGATCATCGATATGGAGACCAACGGCACTGTTGAGCCAGAGGAAGCCATTCGCCGTGCAGCAACAATTCTGGCCGAACAGCTGGAGTTCTTCGTCGAGCTGCGCGACAAGAGCGAACCGGAAAAACGCGAAGAGAAGCCGGAGTTTGATCCGATTCTGTTACGTCCGGTCGATGATTTGGAATTAACAGTTCGTTCTGCTAACTGCTTGAAGGCAGAGCAGATTCAGTACATTGGTGATCTGGTTCAGCGTACCGAGGTTGAGTTACTTAAAACACCTAACCTGGGTAAAAAGTCGCTTACCGAAATCAAAGACGTGCTGGCATCACGCGGTTTATCTTTGGGCATGCGCCTTGAGAACTGGCCGCCAGCGAGTCTGGTAAATAAAGACTAATCAGATACCAGTTTCTGGTTTAGTGAGAAGGAATAGATCATGCGCCATCGCAAGAGTGGTCGTCAATTAAACAGGAACAGCAGCCACCGTACGGCAATGTTCCGCAATATGGCAAGCTCGTTGGTGAAGCACGAAATCATCAAAACGACTTTGCCAAAGGCTAAAGAGTTACGTCGTGTGATCGAGCCATTGATCACATTGGCAAAGAATGACAGCGTTGCAAACCGCCGTTTAGCTTTTGCCCGTACTCGTGACAAAGAAGTAGTAGGTTTGTTATTCAACGTACTGGGCCCGCGTTACAACGCGCGTCCAGGTGGTTACACTCGTATTCTGAAGTGTGGCTTCCGTGCCGGCGATAACGCACCTATGGCTTACATCGAGTTAGTCGATCGTCCGGAAACGGACGCACTGCCAGTTGAAGAAACTGCAGCTGAGTAAGCGCTAAAAAACTAAAAAGCCGGGCATAGCCCGGCTTTTTTATGCGCGTTTGTTTTTCCATCTGCTAATTCGTACTATGGTGTTTTAACGTAAAGCCAAGTATTGATCATGCAAAAAATATTGCTTCCCTTGTTATTACTAAACCTGTTGCTGTCAGCTAATGCTAAAGCCACAGCAGAAACGCAGCTCCAGCTCCTGCAGCCGTTGTTATCTCAGGTAACGAACCAGCATCCGATCTTGCAGCAAGTGCTGGCTAACGCAGAGCCTTACCGGCTGCAAATTATCTATACCCGGATCGATCGTGACACTGATAACAGGCCAAATCTTACCTATTATCAATTTGGCCTGGATGATAGTCGCTATTTCTATCCGGCCAGTACAGTAAAACTGCCTATAGCCTTGTTGGCGCTGGAATGGTTGGCAGAGCAGAACATCGTCGGTTTAAATGCAGATACTACTATGTTGACTGATGCCGCAACCGATTGGCAAACGGCGCAAGCTACAGATCCTACTTCTGCGAGCGGTTTTCCCAGCATTACGCAGTATATAAAGAAGGTATTATTGGTTAGTGATAATGACGGCAGTAACCGGCTGTATGAATTGCTAGGCCAGGATTTTATTAATCAGCGCCTGGCAGCCAAAGGGCTTAATCATAGCCTGATTAATCACCGGCTCAGTGTGCCGCTGACGGCAGAACAAAACCGGCAGTTTAATCCGGTACGCTTTATCGATACTAAGGGCAAGCCCATTCTGGCTCTGCCGGAGCGCAGTACAAACCAGCACTATATCAATGCGGATAAGCCTACCTTAGGTAAAGCCTATATTAAGGGTACTGAGCTGGTTAATTCGCCGATGGATTTTACCGATAAAAACCGTCTTAGCCTTACTGACTTTGATGGTGTAATAAAGCGGGTGATCTTTCCTCAGTTGTTTAGTGAGCAGCAGCGTTTCAATTTAACACCGAAAGATCGCACTTTGCTGCTGCGTTATATGGCGATGCTACCGCCTGATAGCGTTAACCCGCTTTACGATGCAAAACAGTACCCGGATAACTATTCTAAATTTTTGTTGTTTGGCGGTAAGGCACAGCAGATACCGCCACATATTCGTATTTTTAATAAAACCGGCTGGGCCTATGGCCATATTATTGACGGCGCCTATATTGTCGACCTGCAGCAGCAGATCGAGTTCTTTGTTACCGCGGTGATCTATGCCAATGAAAATGACACGCTAAATGATGATCTGTATCAGACAAACGAAGTGGCGCTGCCGTTTTTGCGTCAGTTAGGCGAATATCTATATCAGCATGAGCTGCAACGACCCCGACAACATAAGCCCGATCTCTCAGAAATTAGCAGAATCACCGCATCGGGTGCAGAAGTTGAGTGATTTATAAGCAAAAAACAGTGCTTTTTCAAAGGATCGCTTAAAAAGTGTGCGGTCGATCATATTTCTGTAAAAAAGATCTTGATCGTTTTGACGCGATCTCTATAATGCGCACCACACAGACGGCAGCAAGCGAAAGCCCAAAGCGTCTGACTGAGGTGAAAGCCTCGCGTCATTGAGTAAACTCTGACGCACGCTCTTTAACAATTCGCAATCAATCATCTGTGTGGGCACTTATGATGGATTTCACAAAATGAAATTTATCGGTTGAGTGGCTTATGCAGAAATGTTTTAAGTCAGTAAGACTGAGCGTCACTTCGGTGACAGAAAGAACTTTAATTGAAGAGTT
>PGZF01000005.1 GCA_002840125.1 Gammaproteobacteria bacterium HGW-Gammaproteobacteria-15 | reverse complement strand
GCAAGCGGTTATTTAAGAAAACTTAGGCTTTTATGATCGTTCGCAGAAAAATTGGTCGAAAAGCGCTTTTTTAGTACATTTACTGCATAATAACGCAGCATTGGAGGACATTATGACGATACGAGCTTATAAAGGTATAACGCCGAAACTGGCGTCAGGGGTATATATAGATGAATCAAGCGTGCTGGTTGGCGATATTGAACTGGCAGAAGATGTCAGTATCTGGCCTTTGGTTGCAGCGCGTGGTGATGTGAACTATATCCGTATTGGTGCCCGCACGAATATACAGGATGGCTCGGTGCTGCATTTATCCCGGCCCAGTAAAGGTAAGCCTGAAGGTTCCCCCTTAGTAATAGGTGAAGACGTCACCGTAGGCCATAAAGTGATGCTGCATGGCTGCACGCTGGGCAACCGCATTCTGGTTGGCATGGGCGCTATAGTGATGGACGATGTAATAGTAGAAGATGAGGTGATTATTGGTGCCGGCAGTTTAGTGCCGCCCGGCAAGCGGCTGCAGAGCGGCTATTTATATGTAGGCAGTCCGGTGAAACAGGCCAGGCCACTTCATGATGCTGAGAAAGCCTTTTTAGCGGAGTCAGCAGCGAACTATGTAATATTAAAGAACGAATATCTGGCAGAAGCTTAAAGCCAAACCTCGCCTGCACTATTATAAGCGTCGTCGGCTATGGCCTGTTCGGCGCAGTCTTCCCAGTGAAACGCGTCTGCTTTTACCTGTTGCAAGAAAGCTTCAGCTTGTTGCTCTGCAGGCAGAGGAATATAGCAGTGCACTTTTAACCCGCCGACCAGGCAACTAAAGCTAACGGCCTGTCTGGCTAGCGCGAAGGCAAAATCATTATTAAAAATCAGTTGCTGGTTCATTAGCTCAGTTGCCGCTTAGCTGCTGTTTAAGTACAGCTAACACTGGCGTGATATCCGGCCTTTTACCGCGCCAGATATAAAAGGCTTCAGCCGCCTGGGCCAACAACATGCCTAAACCATCAGCCTGTTGTGGCACGCCTGCAGCTTTAGCCCATAGCATAAACGGCGTGGGTTCAGCGCCGTACAACATATCGTATACCAGCTGACAGTGCTGTAAGTGCTGCACGGCGATTGACGGCCGCTCTCCGGTTAAGCCGGATGAGGTGGCATTAATCACCAACTGATAAGGTTGCGATGGTATATTGGCATAACCACAAGCACTGACATGCGCACCAAAATTGGCCGCGATGGCTTGTGCTTTACTTACTGTACGGTTAGCCAACACCAATTGCTTAACACCGGCATCAAGTAAGGGCCCTATAGCGCCGCGGCTGGCACCGCCGGCACCGAGCAACAATACCGTTATGCCGTTAAGATTAATGCCCAGCCTTGTCAGATCAGCTACCAGGCCAATACCATCGGTATTATCCCCTGTTAGCTTGCCGTCACTGTTTATATAAAGTGTATTTACCGCGCCGGCTTGCTTTGCTCTGTCCGATAACAGCTCTGCCAGCTGATAAGCGGCTTCCTTAAACGGCACAGTAACATTGCCACCTTTACCCCCAGCGGCGACAAAGCTGTGCCAGCTGTCGGCAAAGCCATCAAGCGGTGCTAAAATGGCGTCGTACTGCAGTTGTTCGCCCAGTGCGGCAGCAAACTGTGTATGAATAAAGGGCGACTTTGAGTGGCCTATCGGATTACCGAATACAGCATAACGGTCCACAAGTGATGTCCATTAAGAAGTTAATACAGATGATTTTTAATAAAACCACGCCAAATAGCAAGCCGCACCCGACACCGCAGCAAACACCGTATGCCATGCTGGGCGGAGAAGACAGCGTTCGCAAGCTGGCGAACCGTTTCTATGATGTAATGGAAACCGCACCAGAAGCGGCAGAGCTGTACGCTATCCACCCGCTGCCGCTGGATACTATCCGGCAAAAATTTTTCCAGTTTTTATCCGGCTGGCTTGGCGGCCCGCCATTATTCGAGCAGCAATATGGCCACCCCCGCCTGCGCGCCCGGCATCTGCCTTTTCCGGTAGATGAAAAACTGCGTGATCAGTGGATGTTTTGTATGGACAAAGCGCTGGATGACGTGGTGGAGAATAAGCTGTTGCGTGATGGTATTCGCCAGTCGATCGGCCAACTGGCGAGCCATATGATTAATTGTTAAGCCTGAAGCTTCAGCCAATCCTGCGGTTTAAGATAGCGCTGGTACAATAGTGCTTCGGCACTGCCAGGCTCTGGCTGAAAACCATACTGCCAGCGCACCAGCGGTGGCATCGACATTAAAATGGATTCAGTGCGCCCACCGCTTTGCAGACCAAACAAGGTGCCCCTGTCGTACACCAGATTAAATTCAACATAGCGGCCACGGCGGTACAGCTGGAACTGGCGCTGATGCTCGCCGTATGGCGTATCTTTACGCCGCTCAACTATTGGCAGATAAGCCGGAATAAAGGCTTCGCCGACAGCACGCATCAGCGCAAAACTTTGCTCAAAGCCCGGCGCATTTAAATCATCAAAGAACAGCCCGCCAACGCCGCGGGTTTCGCCGCGATGTTTTAAGTAAAAATACTCGTCACACCATTTTTTATAGGCCGGATAATAATCGGCGCCAAAAGGGTCGACTGCTGTTTTGGCGGTTTGGTGCCAATGCACCACATCGTCTTCAAACGGATAATAAGGGGTTAGATCAAAACCGCCGCCAAACCACCATACCGGTGCTTCACCGGCTTTTTCGGCGATAAAAAACCGTACATTGGCATGGGTGGTGGGCAAATACGGGTTATTAGGATGGATCACCAGCGACACGCCACAGGCATTAAAGCTGCGCCCTGCCAGTTCCGGCCGGTGTGCCGTAGCCGATGCCGGCATATTGGCACCAAACACATGCGAGTAATTTACCCCGGCCTGCTCAAACACCTTACCGCCGGTTAAGACACGGCTTTTACCGCCACCGCCTTCAGGCCGCTGCCAGGCATCTTCCACAAAGTGAGCACTACCGTCTGCCTGCTCCAGCATTGCACAGATATTATCCTGCAACTGCTGTAAAAACTGCTGCACTGCAGCCAGATGCTGCTGAGGTTGGCTGTTGGTCACCTTAACTCCTTACTATATTGCCGCTTAAGGCATCGCGAATTTGACTGGGCTGTGTGGCACCACCCAACGGGCCCGGCATAATAGCAGACAACTTAGCGCCCAAACTTTGCTCCAGCTCAGCTTTATCGGTGATGGCCGGCTGGCCGGATAAATTCGCGCTGGTTGATACCAAAGGTTTGCCATAAGCACTACACAGTTGTTGCACCACCGGATGTGCACTGACCCGCACGGCTATACTGTCAAACTGGCCGGTAAGCCACTTGGGCGCGGTTTTGCTGGCCGGTAGTACCCAACTGATGTGACCGGGCCAACTGGAAAATATCTGATAGCGCTTTTCCGGCGGTATGGCTTTGTCATCAACATAGGGCAGCAACTGTGAATAGTTGGCGGCAATTAAGATGAGGCCCTTCTCTACCGGCCGCTGTTTAATCGCCAGCAGCGCCATTACCGCCGCCTCGTTATCCGGGTCGCAACCTAAACCGTAAACTGCTTCAGTGGGGTAAGCGATAACACCACCTTGTTGCAAAGCCTGTAATACCAGCTGCTGTTCTGTCATTTGTTGCCACTACTCCGGATAATTATACGAAAAACGCAGTTAAAATTTTCTTCAGCTGCGCAACTGGCTATAATAGCGCCTTCACGCTTTTAGTTCATCACGTACAGAAGGAAACAACAATGCAAGTTGGCATCATCATGGGTTCAACCTCAGACTGGCCTACTATGAAGCACGCCGCTGATATGCTGGACAAGTTCGGTATAGCCTATGAAACCAAAGTTGTTTCCGCACATCGTACACCGCAGTTATTAGCCGATTATGCCAGTTCAGCCGCCAGCCGCGGTTTAAAAGTTATTATTGCCGGTGCCGGTGGTGCTGCGCATTTACCCGGCATGGCCGCTGCTTTTACCAGCCTGCCGGTACTGGGCGTGCCGGTGCAATCTAAGGCGCTTAAAGGCCTGGATTCTTTGTTGTCTATTGTGCAAATGCCAAAGGGCGTAGCAGTAGGCACCCTGGCGATTGGCGATGCCGGTGCGGCGAATGCCGGCCTGTTGGCAGCGCAAATTCTGGCGACAAACAGCCCGGAGCTGATGACAAAAATTGATGCCTTTCGCCAGGCGCAAACCGATATGGTACTAAGCCAACCCGATCCGTCACAGGTGCCGTTATGAAGGTATTAGTCTTAGGCGCCGGCCAACTGGCCCGGATGATGGCATTGGCCGGTGCGCCGCTGAATATCAGCATCAGCGCTTATGATGTTAACAGTGATGCCATAGTACACCCGCTAACGCAGCAGAATCTCGGCAAGGGTCTGGCCAATGCCATAGCCGATGCCGATATAGTTACCGCTGAGTTTGAACATATTCCGCTGCCGGTACTGGCGCAGTGCCAACAAAGCGGTAAGTTTTTTCCGGGCGAAACGGCCATTAAAGCCGGAGGCGACCGCCGGTTAGAAAAGCAGTTGCTGGACAGCGCCGGTGTGCGCTCTGCCAGTTACCATATTATTAATAACGAAACCGATTTTAATAATGCTATCAGCAAGCTGGGCTTACCGCTGGTATTTAAAAGCGCGCTGGCAGGTTATGACGGTAAAGGCCAGTGGCGGTTAAAACAGCCAGAGCAAGCAGCTCCGTTGTGGCAGGAAATCAGCGCCTTTCTGAGCGCCGATAGCGAACAAGCTATCGTAGCTGAGCAGTTTATTCCGTTCCAACGTGAAGTGTCACTGATTGGCGCCCGCAACAGCAAAGGTGAGGTACAGGTATATCCATTAACCGAGAACCACCATGTTAACGGCGTGCTTAGCGTGTCATTAGCCATAGCCGGTAATGAACAACTGCAACAGCAAGCACAACAAATGTTTACTGCTGTGGCAAAGCAGCTGAACTATGTCGGCGTACTGGCGATTGAGTTTTTTGATGTTAACGGTGAGCTGTTGGTGAATGAAATTGCGCCAAGAGTGCATAACTCTGGCCATTGGACCCAGCAAGGCGCTGATGTGTGTCAGTTTGAGCAGCACTTACGCGCAGTGTGCGGCTTACCGCTTGGCAGTACCGCCTTACTGCGCCCAAGCCTGATGGTAAATATTCTTGGCGAAGACACAGTGCCGGAACAAATACTGGCGCTGCCAGGATTGCATTTACACTGGTACGGTAAAAGCAAACGCGCCGGTCGCAAAATGGGCCATATTAATTTATCCGCGACAGACAATGCCCAACTAAAGCAACGTTTTGAGCAATTAATCGCGCTATTGCCTGAGGCGGCTTTTCCCGAGCTGGCTCAAATGGCAGAGCGGTTAAACTGATGCGCTGGCCGGTAGTTTAAGCTGCCGGCTGTTTTTCCCCGCATTTTTTATCTGCGCAGTACAACACGCCTTTTCTTTCTACCAGCAAAGCAAAACCACAAACTACGCAGGCACCGGCAACCGGTTTGTCATTTAGCAGAAACTTGCATTTGGGATAGTTGTCACAGCCCCAGAACGCTTTACCAAACTTATTTACCCGCTCGGTCAGCTGGCCCAGTTTACATTTAGGGCAAGCCAGCCGTTCTGCGTCCGTTTGTTCGCTATGCTCATGCACGACAAAATTACAGCGCGGATAATCGGTACAGCCAATAAACATGCCGTACCGGCCATTTTTTACCGCCAGCGCATTGCCGCATTGCGGGCAGGCTTCACTTTCCAGCACTTTAACGATGCTGGTCTCATGCTGGTGCAAGGCTTTGATATAGTTGCAGGCCGGATAAGCACTGCAACCAAGAAAAGGACCATTTTTACCGGACTTGATTACCAGCGGCTGCTGGCATAACGGGCACAACTGCTGCTGTTGCGGCAGCGCAAATAACGCAGAATCATCAGTCATAAAGGTTAAGGCCGCTTAATGCAGCGGCCCTTCAGGTTCATCAAAAATTAAATCTTCCATTTGGGCATAGGCATTTTCGTGGCCAGGTACATTAAACAGCACCATCAGTACCACCCATTTTAAATCTTCCAGGCTAATGCTGTTACTGTCCAGATCCATTACCCTGTCGATAACCATCTCACGGGTAACGGCGTCCAGCACATTAACTTGTTCCAGAAACAGCAAAAAGCCCTGGCATTCCACATCCATTTTGGCCAATTCTGCCGCGCAATAAATGCGGGTAGCGTTGGAGGTGCCTTTGGACAAATAGGGCTTAACATGACTTTCCTGCAGCGCAGACAGGTTGTCGAGCCACTTTAGCGCTTTGAAGATATCGTCGTCATGAAAACCCGCCCGGCTTAACTCTTTGGTCAGATCAGCATGGTTAACGTAAATGTCAGATTCATTGTGGATATAGTTTTCAAACAGGTAAACGAGGATATCAAACATACTCAGGCACTCCTCACTCTAATGTAGCCACCGGGAACTGCTGCTACTTCACCAGCTAACTCCAGCTGTAACAGCGCTATAGTTGCATCAGCTATCGCCAACCCGGCGCGCTGTGCAATCAAATCAACTGCGGTAACTTCATCTCCTACGTTAGCCAACAACTGGCGGGCAAACAAGTCTGTTTCAGTACTTTTTTCTGATTCAGGCTCAGGTGTTAGACAACTTTTCTGAAAAAAGCTCCATTCCTCCAGTATATCGGCCACACTTGTCACCAGTTTAGCGCCTTGTTGAATTAGCGCATGGCAACCCGCCGACTGCGGGCTATACACTGAACCGGGCACCGCAAATACATCACGGCTGTATTCAGCCGCCAGGTTAGCACTAATTAAAGTACCACTTTTTAAGCCCGCCTCTACCACTATGGTGCCAATACTTAAACCAACAACAATGCGGTTACGCTGCGGAAACCACTCTGCCCGCGCCAGTACATCAGGAAAATACTCTGACACCAGAGCACCCTGCTCAGTTATCGCTTCTGCCAGCGCCTTATTGGAAGCAGGATACACCTGCTTTAAACCATGGCCCAACACGGCTATGGTTAAGCCACCTGCCTGCAAAGCGCCTTTGTGGCTTTCGCTGTCGATACCGCGTGCCATACCGCTGGTAATAACGTAGCCCTGCTGTGACAATTCAGCCGCGAAACTTTGCGCCACTTTACGCCCGGTTGGTGTGGGCTGACGGCTACCCACCATAGCGAGTTGCTGCTGTGCCAGGATCTGCGGGTTACCTTTAACAAACAATAGCAAAGGTGGCTGTTTGGTTTGCTTTAATAATGCCGGATAGCGTGGGTCAAGATAAGTAATAACATGATGATTATCGGCCTGCGCCAGCCATTGTAACGCACTGTCCACTTTGGCTTTTGACTCATAAGCCAGTATATGCGCCTGGCGCTCGGTAAAACCAATATCTCTTAAGGTACTGGCCGGTAATTTTACCAGCTCGGTAACCGATATTTGCTCGCTCAGACGTTGGAACTTCAGGCCATCAAGGCCATGCACAGTGGCTAAAGCGAGCCAGTTGCAGATATCCTCCATGACAAACTGGCTCCATACTTATTGAGTTACAGGTTAGCGATTAAATCTCCAACCCGGATTGGACGTTGCGTTTTAGTGACAATAGCAAAACTGGTGCGCTCAGATACTTTAAATACCATCAACTCACCCACTTTTTCTCGTGGCAAGGTAACAGTGGTATCGCCAAAGTTTTTGAACATTTTCTGCAATTTACTGGCGTCTTCAATGTATACCGGGCCATTAGGGCTATCGACTACCGTTGGCGAGTTGCGGTAAATACCTACCATATGGCCGGCCTTTAACTGCTGTAATGCCCCACGATTTAACACCACAATATCCCACTTGGAAAACTCACGCAGGTTAGACGTAGTATCGATAATGGTTCCGGTGATATCAAATTCCGGTTTAGTCATCAGAAAAAACGCTGGTAACGCCTGCCCTTCCAACGCCGGCATCAGGCGATCACCCTGTTTAATTTCGCGCTTAACGCTAAGCACGTTCAGTGATGATGCTTCGGCCGGTTTATCTTCAGTTGCGTCATGTCCGGGCCGGAACGCCCGCGCGGTGGCCACCAGCGTGGTTTCATAACCTAATACAGTTTCAGTTTCCGGATCAAAATAAGGTTTACCTTTGCGATACACACCATAAGAGGCCCCGGTGTCCAATACGCCTTTCGCATAAATAATATGGTCACTTACCGAGTTTTTTACGTTGGCATTAGAACCGAGGATATAAGGCAGAGCCTGAATTTGCTCATCCGACAACGATTGTTCAAACGTCAGATAATGCCGAATCATACTTAGCGGTAAGGTAGACACCGCATCGGCGCTTTTTACCGTTTTACGGGCGGTAGGTGATAAGCGTTTTACCTTGTTATTTACTGCCAGACGGGGCCGGCCCTGTGCATCATAAGTAAGTGTTAACGTATCACCGGGAAATATCAGGTGCGGGTTGTCAACCTGGGGGTTCATCTGCCACAGCTGTGGCCATAACCAAGGCTCACTCAGGTATAAAGCGGAAATATCCCACAGCGTATCGCCTTTCTTAACAACATAACTGGCAGGAGCATCGTCACGAATTTTTAATACATCGGCAAACACATTAAAAAAGCCACTCATAACCACCAGAGTGACAATAGCAGCGAATTTTTTCAGCATGCCGGCATCCTTGAGCTCGTTCTTGTTGTAATTATTGCACACTAAGCTGTTAATACAGCGGATTAATGGCTAAAATTAAAACATATCACAACCTTTGAAACAAAGCATAATTTTGTAGGTGTTATGGCAGTTTTACATGTTTTACATTACCCGGATGAAAGGCTTCGCACAGTAGCAAAACCTGTTGCAGCGGTTACGTCAGAGATCCAACAACTGGTCGACGATATGCTCGATACCATGTACGACGAAAATGGTATTGGGTTGGCCGCTACGCAGGTTAATGTGCATCTGCGCGTGGTGGTTATTGATCTATCTGAAGACAGTAACGACCCCATGGTGTTTATTAACCCGGAAATTATCGCCCGCAGTGGCGAAACCAGCTATGAAGAAGGCTGTTTGTCTGTGCCACAAAACTACGCCAAAGTAGAACGTGCGGCCGAAGTAACAGTGAAGGCGCAAGACAGAAACGGCGAGTGGTTCGAGTTAAATGCCGATGGCCTGCTGGCAATTTGCCTGCAACACGAGCTGGACCATCTGGTCGGCAAATTATTTATCGATTATCTGTCGCCGTTAAAGCGTGAGCGGATCCGGAAGAAGCTGGAAAAAGAAGCCAAACTGGCACAGCGCCACGCCCTTTAAACAGGATATACAGTGACCACTCCTTTACGTATTATTTTTGCTGGCACGCCCGATTTTGCGGCGCGCCATCTGCAAGCGCTGTTAGATGCAGGGCATCAGGTTATCGCCGTTTACACCCAGCCAGACCGGCCAGCCGGCCGTGGCCAGCAATTGCAACCCAGCGCAGTGAAACAGTTAGCCCTGCAGCATAACCTGGCCGTATATCAACCTAAATCACTGAAAAAAGCCCCGGCACAACAAGAGCTGGCCGCACTAAACGCTGATTTAATGATTGTTGTTGCCTATGGCTTAATTTTGCCACAAGCCGTACTGGATACTCCCCTCCTTGGCTGTATTAATGTACATGGCTCTTTACTGCCGCGCTGGCGCGGTGCTGCGCCAATTCAGCGCGCTATCTGGGCCGGCGATGCTCAAACCGGCGTAACCATTATGCAAATGGATGCCGGCCTTGATACCGGCGCCATGTTAAGCACGGTGAGTTGTGCTATTGACGATACTGATACCAGCGCCTCTTTATACGACAAGCTAGCCATACTGGGCCCCAAAGCTCTGCTGGCTGCATTGGCCAACTTACCGGCACTGCAGCAACAGGCGCAAATACAGGATAACAGCCACGCCAGTTACGCCGAAAAGCTGCACAAAGATGAAGCCTTGCTCAACTTTAACAAACCAGCCTCTGCCCTACAGCGCGAAATAAGAGCCTTTAACCCCTGGCCGGTCAGCTATCTTACACTGCCGCAAGGCAGCATTAAGGTGTGGCAAGCAAGCGCACAAAGCAGCAACAGCGATAAAGCCGCAGGTACAGTGTTAAGTGCCGACAAACACGGCATCCGCATCGCCTGTGCTGAAGGCGCATTGCTTATTACCCAGCTACAGCCGCCAGGTAAAAAAGCCATGGCCGCCGCCGATTTTTTAAATGGCCGCGCTGATTGGCTAAGCCCCGGTACAATTATTGGCCAGGTGCTATGAGCTATAACGTTCGCGTGCTTGCCGCACGCAGCTGCTTTGATGTAGTCGACCAAGGCATGTCATTGTCTGAGGTGCTGCCCAAAGCGCAGGCACTGCTGGATAACCCGCTGGACAAAGCCCTGTTGCAGGAAATTTGCTTTGGCGTAATGCGCTACCTGCCACAACTTGAAGCCGTTTGCGGCCAGCTAATGAGTAAACCGCTGATCAAGCAACTGCGCCCTTTGCAGTTTTTGCTGTATGTGGGTATTTACCAACTTAAGTTTATGCGCATACCAGACCACGCCGCTATCAGTGAAACCGTTGACGCCGCACGTGAATTAAAAGGCCAGTCGCTAACCAAGCTGATTAACGGTGTGCTGCGTAATGTGCAGCGCCAGCCTGAGTTATTCAACTTCACCACAGCGCCGGCCGCGGTACAGTTTAATAATCCAGGCTGGCTGATTAGCGCACTGCAACAGGCTTATCCACAACAGTGGCAAAAGATACTTGATGCCAACCAGCAAAAAGCACCATTATGGTTGCGGGTAAATATCAGCAAAATTAACCCGACAGACTATGCCGCCGCGCTAACCCGCCAGGGTATTGAATACACCCGGCCAGTAGCCGGTTTACCGGCGGCAATTAAACTGGCGCAGGCACAGGATGTCACCTCCCTGCCCGGCTATGCCGAAGGCTGGTTCTCAGTGCAGGATGCCGCAGCGCAATATGCCGCCACTTTGCTTGATGTAAACAGCAGCCAGCGTATTCTGGATGCCTGCTGCGCCCCGGGCGGTAAAACCTGCCATATACTGGAACTGGCACCCGATGCAGAACTGACCGCACTGGATAAAGAACCCAAACGCCTGCTGCGGGTGCATGAAAATCTGGCCCGTTTGGGCTTAAACGCTAATGTTATTGCCGCTGATGCCGCCGAACCCGACAGCTGGTGGCACGGCAAGTTATTTGACCGCATTTTGCTGGATGTGCCTTGCTCGGCCACCGGTGTGATCCGCCGTCATCCGGATATCCGCTGGCTGCGTAAAAAGGCTGATATCGCAGTGCTGGCTGAACTGCAACAGCGTATCTTACGCCAATGCTGGAGCCTGCTGGCGCCGGGTGGCACGCTGCTTTATGCAACCTGCAGTGTTTTGCCGGCAGAAAACAGCGAGCAAATTGAACAGTTTTTACAGCAGCACAGTGATGCTAAGCTGGATAGGTTGCCACAACAGCATGCAAATCAGCCCTACGGCTGGCAGCTGCTACCCGGCGAACAGGACATGGACGGCTTTTTCTATGCCCGGCTGAAAAAAATGATCAACAACGAGAAAGCATGAAAATAATTATTCTGGGTGCAGGTCAGGTTGGTGCCACACTGGCAGAAAATCTGGTAGGTGAGCAAAACGATATCACCATTGTTGATAGCAATGCAGACAAGCTGCGTGCCCTGCAGGATCGTTACGATTTGCAGGTAGTACATGGCCATGGCTCGCACCCGGATATTCTGAAAAAAGCCGGTGCCGAAGATGCCGACATGATCGTGGCGGTAACCAACAGTGACGAAGTGAATATTGTCGCCTGTCAGGTAGCCTACAGTATGTTTAATACACCGGTTAAAATTGCCCGAATCCGCACCAATCAGTACCTGAAATACCGCGATCAGCTGTTTCATAAAGACGACATGCCGGTCGATCATTTTATTGCGCCAGAAGCCCTGGTTACCAATTATATCCGCCGCTTAATTGACTACCCCGGCGCCTTACAGGTGGTGGAGTTTGCCGGTGGCAAGGTAAGCCTGGTGGCGGTTAAAGCTTATTATGGCGGCTTGCTGGTTGGCCATGCGTTGTCGGCGTTAAAAGAACATATGCCGAATATTGAAACCCGGGTAGCCGCTATTTACCGGCGCGGCACAGCTATTAAACCGCTGGGCACCACTATTATTGAAGCCGACGACGAAGTGTTTTTCGTCGCTGCCACCAAGCATATCCGCGCAGTAATGAGCGAACTGCAAAAGCTGGAACGCAGCTACCGCCGCATTATGATCGCCGGTGGCGGTAACGTTGGTTTTGGTTTGGCACGGGCACTGGAAAAAACCCACAGCGTTAAGTTAATTGAACGTGGCAAAGAGCGGGCTGAATTCTTGTCCAGCGCGCTGGATAACACCGTGGTGTATGTTGGCGATGCTTCTGATCCGGAGTTACTGGAAGAAGAAAACATTGAGCAGGTAGATGTGTTTATCGCTGTTACCAACGACGATGAAGCCAATATCATGTCGGCCATGTTGGCCAAAAGGATGGGCGCCCAAAAAACCATGGTGCTGATTAAACGCGGCGCCTACGTAGATTTACTGCAAGGCGGCGAAGTGGATATTGCTGTATCTCCGCAGCAAGCCACTATTTCAGCGTTGCTAACCCATATCCGCCGTGGCGATATCGTTAACGTTTACTCGCTACGCCGCGGCGCCGCCGAGGCCATTGAAGCTATTGCCCATGGCGACAGCAATACCAGCAAAGTGGTGGGTAAAGCTATCGGCAGCATTAAACTGCCTCCGGGTACCACTATTGGCGCCATAGTTCGCGGCGATGAAGTGGTTATTGCCCACGACAGCACCGTTATTGAAACCAATGACCACATTATTTTGTTTATGGTAGACAAAAAGCACATTGTTGAAGTGGAAAAGCTGTTTCAGGTTAGTGCTATTTTTATTTAATCTTTCCAAAAGGCCGGGGTAAATAGCACCAGCAAGGTGAATATTTCCAGCCGGCCAAATACCATCGCCACGATCAGGATCCACTTGCTGCTTTCAGGAATAGAGCCAAAGTTAGCCGCAACCTCGCCCAGGCCGGGTCCAAGGTTATTTAAACAGGCCGCCGTAGCAGTAAAGGCCGTAATGTTGTCCAAACCGGTTAGCAACAGCAGCAGCATAATTACCACAAACACCAACGCATAGGCGGCAAAAAAGCCCCACACTGCTTCAACAATGCGGTCAGGTACCGCACGACGCCCCAGTTTAATGGCATAAACGGCGCGCGGGTGAATAAGTCGGTTTAGCTCGCGCGTGCCCTGCAAAAACAATAACACTACCCGTACTACCTTTAAACCTCCACCGGTAGAGCCAGCGCAACCACCAATAAAGCTGGAGAAAATCAGCATTATTGGTAAAAACAACGGCCACACGGCAAAGCCATCGGTAGCAAAACCTGCGGTCGTGGAAATAGACACCGCCTGAAATACACCGTGGTTTAGTGCTTCTGCTGTTGTGTTATAGACATTGGTTTCCAGCAACACCACAAAACAAATCAGCACCAGGGCAGCCTGAATAATTAAAAAGGCTTTAAATTCCGGATCGCGAAAATAGGTGCTGACACTTTTGCCGCGAATGGCAGCAAAATGCAGCGGAAAATTTACCGCACTAAGCAGTAAAAATATGACACAAATAGCATTAATAACCGGACTTTGAAAATGGCCGATACTGGCATCGTAAGTGGAAAAACCACCAATTGCCACGGTAGAAAATGCATGGCAGATGGCATCAAACCAGTTCATCCCGGCCAGATAAAATGCCAGCATACAGCTTAGCGTTAACGCCAGATAGATATACCATAAGTGCTTGGCGGTATCGGCGATACGTGGCGTCATCTTATTATCTTTCACCGGCCCCGGCGTCTCGGCGCGGTACAGCTGCATGCCCCCTACACCCAGCATTGGCAATATAGCTACTGCCAGTACGATAATCCCCATACCACCCAGCCATTGCAGTTGCTGGCGGTAATATAAAATGGCTTTGGGCAGAAACTCTATTCCGGTAAGTACCGTAGCGCCTGTGGTGGTAAGGCCGGAAAACGCCTCAAACATGGCGCCAGCCATACTTAACTGTGGGTTGTCGGCCAGCATAAGCGGTATACCCCCCACAGCACCCAGCACTGTCCAGAACAACACCACAATAAGAAAGCCATCACGCACTTTTAGCTCGGCTTTGTATTGCCGGTTGGGGTACCAGATCACAAAACCAATAAACAAGCTCAGTAAAAAGGACAATATAAAAGGCACGCCGGCACCGTCTTTATACCAATAGGCGACAAAAGCCGGCGGGATCATGGTGATGCTGAAAATGGCGATCAGCAACCCCAGGATCCGGATTATCGAGCGGTATTGCATACCTTAGCGGCGCCCCTGAGGCTTAGGCCAACTGCAAGTCACGGGTCATATTTTCGTTGCGATCGCGGTGTACAATAATGTTGTCCTCAATACGGATACCGCCAAACCGGCGGAACGCATCTACTTTTTGCCAGTTAATGTACTTATCAAACTCGGTAGCGGCTAAATCAGCCAGCAGGCTGTCGATAAAATACAGGCCCGGCTCAATGGTAAATACCATATCGGCTTCAATAGTGCGGGTGCAGCGCAAATACGGATGGCTTTCGGGCGCGGCAACATGGGTGCCGCGTTCATCGGCCATAAAACCGCCAACATCATGTACCTGTAGGCCCAGGTGATGGCCTAAACCATGCGGGAAAAAAGTACGGCTGATCTGGCTTTCAACAATAGCTTCCGGCGCCAATTTAACAAAATCAAACTGATGCAAAATTTCCGCGATATGCTGATGACATTGTATATGCAGCTCGCCGTATTTCAGCCCCGGTTTTAAACCGTCTACCAGTTGCAACTCGGCTTCATTCACAGCAGTAATTAAACTGCCAAATTCGTCCTGCGGGTTAAAGCTGTAAGTACGGGTAATATCGGCGGCATAGCCATGAAACTCAGCACCGGCATCAATTAAAAACGAGTGCCGCTGCTTCGGCGCTTTGCGCTCCAGTGCTGTGTAATGCAAAATGGCACAGTTTTGGTTTAGCGCAATGATATTGCCATACGGCACTTCGTTTTCGCTTTGTCTTACTGCGGCTAAATAGGCCAGCTGAATATCAAACTCAGTGCCACCGGCATAAAAAGCCGCTTTTGCCGCATTATGGCCAGCCACTGCCATCTGATTAGCAATGCGCAGACAGGCTTGTTCATACGGCGTTTTGTAAGCACGGTAAAAATGAATAAAATTCAGCACCGGTTCGGGGTTAATTTCAGTAAAGCCCAGTGCCCGCGCTACCTCGAGGTATTCACCCAGATACGCCAGCCGGGCTTTATCATACGGCAGCAGCGTTTCTACCTTGTTGGCTTTATCCAGCAGCTGAATGTCAAAATATTCTGCCCAAAAATCCTGTGGTTCGTCCGGTACTTTGTGCCAGAAGTCTTTCGGCCGGTAGAAAATCAGCTTAGGTTTGTTAACGCCATCGACAATCAGCCAGCAGTGCGGGTTATCAATTACCGGCAACCAGGCTTTAAATAACGGGTTGGCTTTAAACGGATAATCCATATCATCAAGAAACTTGCGCTGGGTCTGGCCGGAGTGTATCACCAGCGCGTCCAGATTCTCCCGCTCTAACAACCGGCGGGTACGCTGCTGTAATTCGGCTATATGGGCCTGATACAGGCTTTGATAAGAAGCTGTCATAAGTGTCTGACCTGTTGGCTGAAAAATATGCGGGGCATCATAACATTATTCCACCACGACCCCAATCTGCATTGTGGTCAGTGGTTTAAACACATCTGTTGGCGTATTGAGTCGTATATTGTAAATCTGGTAATACGCCATTACCGCCTTTACGTAATCGCGGGTTTCCCGGTATGGAATAGTTTCTACCCAGACGTCTGCCGGTAAAGCGTGGGTTTTCGGGATCCACTGTTTTACCCTGCTGTACCCGGCGTTATAAGCTGCAGTGGCCATTAACAGATTGCCGTCGTTACGTTTGCGCAGGTAATTCAGATAATCGGTACCGTAATCGATATTGATCACCGGGTTATACAGTTGTGTCAGTTGCACCGGCTTTTTGGCAATTTCGCTCGCAGTGGCTGGCATTAGTTGCATCAGGCCTCGGGCCCCAACCGGCGAGTTGGCATCTGCCATAAAAGAGCTTTCACGTCGCGCTATCGCCATAGCCCAGCCAGATTCTATATCTACCTTCGCAGCTGACTGGGTTATTTCATCCTGATACGCCAGCGGAAACCGTAGTTCAACGTCGTCCCAGTAACCGACATCGGCCAGCGAGAAAATAGCCCGCTCGTACCATTGCAGCTGATGCGCCAGCTTGGCTGACACCAGCTTTTGCTGCTCATCTGAGGTGTCCTGCAGGTGGTTCCACTCGCGCCGGGCTTCGGTTAAACGCCCCAGTGCCAGCCACTCTTGCGCCCGTCTTACCGCCGGGTGCAGTTTCAGTGTTTTCAGCTCATCCTCTGACACGGTAACAGGCGCATGCGCCAAACTCGGCGGTAAACCTAGCTTAGCTGCAGCCATAAAGCCGTAAAAATGCCGCTGTAATGCCAGTGCTTCAAACAGCGGTTTAGCTTTATCTGCCTGACCTTGTTGCTCATAAGCCCGGGCTAACCAATAGCGCCAGCTGCTGTCTTTAGCAATATCGGCCGGGAAAGCTTCAATAACCTGCTGTACTTTCGGCCAATCCAGCTGCGCCAGCGCATGGCTAACCTGCCAGTGCGCGAGCATATTATCAATAAGCTCGGGCGGCAGTTGTTTAAACCAGTCTGCTGCTTGCTCTTCACCTTTACTGGCTAACGCTATAGCAAACTGACGCCTGACATCTAACCGCTGAGCTTCAGTGAAATACGGGTCGTTAACAAATTTTTGCCATAACGCCAGCGCCTGCTGTGGCTCACGCCAGATCAGCCGTTTCAGGCCATACGCCAGCACATCACGCTCATGCACTTTTTTTAACGGAAAAAACTTCGCACCGCTAATCACTGACGGGTTTTGCCGGGCTCTTAAATACATATCGGCCAGATACTGCTGATCTGCCGGCAACTGAGTTTTCAGATACGGAATTAAGCCTGAATCGCCGCCTTCGGCAGACACACGGATACGCTGCCATACCAACTCTGTGGTTTGCTGGCCAGCTTTGCGCCAGGCCGAAAATAGCGGATCACAGGCTTTAGGTTGCGATTTGCCCACTACCCACAAGCGGGTCACTTCAGGCCATAAGGCTTTAGTATCAGCATTTTTATCTGCCAGCTTAAAACGCAGTGCATGGCATTCCAGCTCGGCATCATTAGAGCCGTTGTAATTGGCCAGATAAGTAGCCGCTTTTTGCCGGCGGGCTAAATCCAGCAACCAGGGTTTACGTAACGGCCAGTCCATCGGTGTTTTTTGGTATCGCTGCAAGAATTCGGCAATACGCTCATCGGCAGTTAAAAGCTGCTGTAAACGGCGTTGCTGCAAATAAGGCTGCAACGGATAGTCGGCAAATTTTTCCAGCACTTTTTGTGCTTGCTCAGTTGTCAGGCTGCCAATCTGGCGCTCAGCCTGTAAAAATTCATTGCGTAACGCTGCCTCAGAAGACACAGATGCCGTAGCCAACGGCATAAGGAGCAGGTTACTCAGTATTAAAACCATACGTTTCACTGTGATAACCCCGATAAATACACGAAAAAGAAAAAATACCACCTATAGTTACTGCTGACCACCGTTGTCGGATTCAAACACGTGTTTAAATAACGGTTGAATTTTTTTCCGAACCGCGACACACTGAGCAAGACAACCTCATCGTACCAGTTGCGAAAAACCCTAACATACGCGACCAAGGAGCACCATTATGATTTACCAGAGTGACAACATCAGTGTTGCCTACCTCAAACCTGGTATCGTCCGCTTTGCCTTTAGTGCGCAAGGCTCTGTTAACAAGTTCGATCAACAAACCCTGACTGATTGTAAGACAGCTTTAGATCGGCTGCACGCAGACAAAGCACTAAAAGGCGTTATTTTTTGTAGTGATAAAGATGCCTTTATTGTCGGTGCCGACATTACCGAATTCTTAAGCACCTTTTTACGGCCGGAAGCGGAGCTTATTCCGTGGATTAAACAGGCTTCTGATATTTTTGATCTGGCTGAAGACTTACCTGTCCCTACCATTGTTGCGCTCAAAGGTTTCGCACTCGGTGGCGGATGTGAGTGGTCACTTACTGCCGATTATCGCGTAGCTGATACCAGTACCCGCATTGGCTTACCGGAAGTAAAACTAGGCTTAATGCCAGGCTTTGGCGGTACAGTACGCCTGCCGCGCATTATTGGTGCCGACAATGCCATGGAGTGGATCACCACCGGTAAAGACCACAGTGCCGATCAGGCGCAAAAATTTGGTTTAATTGATGCCGTAGTGGCACCAGAGAAACTGGAAGCCGCAGCACTAAGCATGCTGGAAGATGCCATTGCCGGCAAACTGGACTGGCGTAAAAAGCGTGCCGTGAAGTTACAGCCGTTAAAACTGAATAAAACCGAAGCCACCATGAGCTTTACTACGGCCAAAGGCATGGTATTTGCCAACGCGGGTAAACATTACCCGGCACCGATGCTGGCAGTGACCACCATTGAAGCCGCCGCCACCCTGGACCGCGCCGGCGCTATGGCGCTGGAAAACGCCGGCTTTGCCAAACTGGCGAAAACCGATGCCGCCACCGCGCAAATCGGCCTGTTTTTAAATGACCAGCTGATAAAAGGCAAAGCGAAAAAAGCCGCTAAAACCGCCACTAAAGCGGTAAATAAAGCCGCCGTATTGGGTGCAGGTATTATGGGCGGCGGCATTGCCTATCAATCGGCGTTAAAAGGCGTGCCGGTAGTGATGAAAGACATTGCCGATAAAGCCCTGGAACTTGGCATGGGCGAAGCCACTAAATTGCTGGGTAAGCAGGTTGAGCGTAAAAAGCTCGATGCCATCGGTATGGCTAAAGTAATAGCCTCTATTACTCCTACGCTTAGCAACGAAAATGTGAAAGGTGTCGATATCGTGGTGGAAGCCGTGGTAGAGAACCCGAAAATTAAAGGCGCGGTGTTAAAAGAAGTGGAAGCGCTGCTAAGCGACGACGCTATTTTAACCTCGAACACCTCCACTATCTCTATTGATTCACTGGCAGCAAATTTAAGCCGACCACAGAATTTCTGTGGTATGCACTTTTTTAACCCGGTACACCGTATGCCATTGGTAGAAGTGATCCGCGGTAAAGACACCAGCGAAGAAACCGTTGCAGCCGTAGTGGCTTATGCTGCCAAGATGGGTAAATCGCCTATCGTTGTGAATGACTGCCCGGGTTTCTTTGTTAACCGCGTACTGTTCCCCTACTTTGCCGGTTTTAGCAAGCTGGTATTAGATGGCGCCGATTTTGCCCAGGTAGACAAGGTAATGGAAAAGCAGTTCGGTTGGCCTATGGGCCCGGCGTACCTGCTGGATGTTGTCGGTTTAGACACCGCTTACCACTGTACCGACGTAATGGCCGATGGCTTCCCTACGCGGATGGCCAAGCTGGATAACGATCCGGTTGCCGCCATGTATAAAGCTGAGCGCTACGGCCAGAAAAACGGTGTGGGCTTTTATGCCTACAGCAAAGATGCCAAAGGCAAGCCGAAAAAGGATATCGACCCTGCTGCAGTTAGTTTACTGGCTGATATCTCGGTTAATAAGCAGGAATTCAGCGCGGAAGATATTATTGCCCGCGTCATGGTGCCAATGATTAACGAGACTATCCGTTGCCTGGAAGAAGGTATAGTGGCCAGCGCCGCTGAAGCCGATATGGGCTTGATCTACGGCTTAGGCTTCCCGCCGTTCCGCGGTGGCCCGCTGCGTTATGCCGATACTATCGGTTTAGCCAACTTTGTCACCCTGGCCGATAAATACGCCCATTTAGGTGAGATTTATCAGGTAACAGATAAAACCCGCGCTATGGCCGCTGCCGGCCAGCGTTTCTTCCCGGTTTAAGCGCAGGAGCAAAATAATGAAAAACGCAGTTATTGTAGATTGCATTCGCACCCCGATGGGCCGCAGCAAAGCCGGTATGTACCGCAATGTGCGCGCCGAGCAACTGTCTGCCCATGTGATGGCATCGTTGGTTGAACGCAACCCGGCGTTAAACCCGGCTGACATTGACGACATTATCTGGGGTTGTGTACAGCAAACCTTAGAGCAAGGCTTTAACGTGGCACGTAATGCTGCGCTGTTAGCCGGCATTCCGCACTCGGTACCGGCCGTTACCGTTAACCGCTTATGCGGCTCCTCTATGCAGGCATTGCATGACGCCGTACGCGCTATTCAAACCGGTATGGGTGAAGTGTATTTAATCGGCGGCGTGGAGCATATGGGCCATGTGCCAATGAACCACGGCGTCGATTTTCACCCGGGCTTATCGACCTCTGTGGCCAAAGCCGCCGGCATGATGGGCTTAACCGCAGAATTGCTGGGTAAAATGCACGGCATCAGCCGCCAGCAACAGGACGAATTCGGCGCCCGCTCGCACCGTTTAGCCCAGGAAGCCAGCCTGCAGGGCCGGTTTAAAAACGAAATTATCCCCACTGAAGGCCACGACGCCGACGGCGTGTTAAAGCTGATGGATTACGACGAAGTTATCCGCCCAGAAACCACAGTAGAAGCACTGAGCCAATTACGCCCGGTATTCGACCCGGCCAACGGCACAGTAACGGCTGGTACCTCGTCTGCGTTATCTGACGGAGCCTCCGGCATGCTGGTAATGAGCGAAGACAAAGCCAAAGCACTGGGCCTGCCAATCCGCGCTTATGTACGTGGTATGGGCGTGGCAGGTTGCGACCCGTCTATTATGGGTTACGGCCCGGTACCGGCGTCGAAGAAGGCGTTAAAAGCAGCAGGCATAAGCATTAGCGATATAGACTACGCCGAGCTGAATGAAGCCTTTGCTGCTCAGGCATTACCGGTAATGAAAGACTTAGGCTTGCTGGAAGTAGCCGACCAGAAAGTAAACCTGAATGGCGGCGCCATCGCTCTTGGTCACCCGCTGGGTTGCTCGGGTTCACGTATCGCCACTACGCTGATTAACGTAATGGAAGATAAAGGCGGTAAGTTTGGCCTGGCGACCATGTGTATCGGTTTAGGCCAGGGTATTGCTACCGTGTTTGAACGACCATAGTTTGAGCCGCCATAAGCTGGCAGCAATAAGCACAATCGCATAGAATAAGGGCCGTTTTTACGGCCTTTATTTATTGACGCAGAAATATAGGCGCAAATCCCGCTGGCGCAGCCACAGACCGCTTTATATTTTACCGGAGTAACGATGGAAGATATGTTTAGCAGCGCAGATCAAACACTGGATGCTTTAGGCATGCGCTGCCCCGAGCCGGTAATGATGATACGGCTGCAAATTCGTAAAATGCAGGTGGGTGAAACTTTACTGATTATCGCCGACGACCCTGCCACCACCCGCGATATCCCGGCATTTTGCCGTTTTATGGACCATGAGTTAGTAAGTAGCGATACCGCTGAATTGCCGTATAGGTATGTGGTGAAAAAATCAGGTTAAAACGCCGCTTAAACCGTTAAACCGGCGTTTTCAAACTTATCGATGCACAAATACCCGGCAGATTTTCTGCTGTCATGCCAGGTTGCAGGAAACCGTCGGATGAGCTGAGTTTGGCTCTTTCGGTGTTATCGGCGGCCATTACCTGGTCGATCCAATTAGCGTGGCTGGATACCCGGGTGTACAGCTCTTTAACGCCGTACTCGCCAACACCTTTAAACCACGAATCTACTCTGGAACTTACGCCAAGCAGGTAATAGCCATCGTCTTTTTTCAGATAGGCCGGGCCACCACTGTCGCCATTGCCAGATACGCCTTCCAGCTCCAGCGCGTGGCGACCTGATTCAAACACAAATCTCAAATCGGATTTTGTCACTGCGGTCACTTTATTCTGCGCCTTGCGCAGCACACCGTTGTTTTCTTTGTAGCCTATAGTTTCGCCGGTCAAACCTGTACCCGTACCACCACTGCCGATAAACCACAGCACCTGATCACGCTCATCCTGTTGGCGGTACAGTTTGGCAGGCTCAACACTTTGCACCGGTTTTGCCAGCTTAATAAGCGCTAAATCATGCTGCTTGCCCAACCGGTAAGATGGGTAACTATAACGCGCTTTTACCTCAACCAATTCATCGCCCACTGCAATAGTCTGGCCCGGATTCAGGCAAAACACGGTATGCGCCGCTGTTAGCACCCAGTCAGGCGCAATCAAAGTACCGTGCACGCCTATATTGTAAAAGGTCGCCAGCGGCGGGAAATCCGCTTGAGAGGCCAGATAAAGCTCTGGTGGTTTATCATGCCGGATAACAATGGCTGACACCGGAGCTGTCAACATACCGGTCATGATCAGGCAACCGGCACTGAGCAGCTTCAAATTGGTGTTGTGGCACATTTTGCGTCCTTAGGTGGCTTTTGATAAATCTCAGACTGACAGAAAGCCGCAAAAAAATTAAGTCTTTAAATGTAAGTGGTTATGTATACTTATTTACCGCAATAGTTAATTTACAGCAGCTGTTACAATTCCGCGTTTGGCCTCACAGTGGTAGTTTATTCATTGGGCATAAGGCCTATTTAGTAGTGCCAGGCTAACCGTAGTTGTGGCAAGATACTGCTTTCGTCATTTGTTGCGGAGCCGCTATGCAACTGTCACCTGCCGATTTACATATTCTGCTGATTGAGCCTTCAGAGGTACAACGAAAAATTATCCGCAAAAAGCTGGCGGAAGAAAACGTTACCCGGGTTGAAGAAGCAGACAGCCTTGCCAGTGCCTTGCAAAACATTAAGCGGCACAAACCCGATGCTATAGCCTGCGCCTTGCATTTAGCCGATGGCAACGCAGAGCAATTGTTGCAGCAGTTGAAATCAGCACCCGACACCGCTGAGATCCCATTCTTACTGGTATCAAGCGAGACCCGCAAAGCGCAGTTAGAAGCATTTAAACAATCCGGCGTCGTAGCCATTTTGCCCAAACCATTTGATGCCATGCAACTGGGCAAAGCATTAAATGCCGCCGTTGATTTACTTAGCCCGGCCGAGCTGGAACTGACTTTATTCGACGTACACGATGTACGGGTGCTGGTAGTTGATGACAGCCGGTTGGCGCGTAACCATATCCGCCGTGTGCTAAACAATTTGGGGATGCAGCAGATTACCGAAGCAGAAGATGGCCAGCAGGCTATAGCGCTGTTGCAACGGCAAAACTTTGATCTGGTAGTGACCGACTACAATATGCCGGAAGTAAATGGCCGCGAGCTGACAGAATTTATCCGCGAGCACAGCACCCTGTCGCATATTCCGGTGCTAATGGTCACCAGCGAAGCCAATGATGCGCATCTTGCCAATATTGCTCAAAGCGGCGTAAATGCGATGTGTGACAAGCCGTTTGAGCCGGAAGCTGTTAAGCAGCTGCTGTACCGGCTGTTAGATCATTAAGCATACTGTAGTAATAAAAAAGTCAGCATCGGGGCTAAGTGCGCCAGCCCTTCGGCACAGCTACGCTGGCCGGAACAGCAATAATTTTTAACGCGAGCAGCTTAGCTTAAACCAACGCTTAAAGCTGGGCTTGCGACGCACACCGGCAGGCTCGTTAAATAAAGGCAGGCAAAATTCCGGAGTAGCTAATAAAGTAAGGCGCCAGTTATAGCCGCCAATAAAACTGAACTCCACTTCACGTGCTGACGGTTCACGTAGTAAATGGAAGTTACCGGTAGAATATGCCACACCAATATTAACACTATCCAGTACCTGAAAATCCTGATCCATCAGGTAAATGCTCAGCGTGTCTTCAAAAGGAATATCATCGGTAACAAACAGCAGATAACCATGCTCACAGTGAAAAGCAGCTTCAAGCACTGCCCCGCCGATCAGCTTAGCGGTGGTAACGCCTGCCAGCCAAATTTCCGCTACCGGAACGGCATCAGCGCGATCTGATACCAGAGGTTGTAATGAAATAGCCGCCGTGTTCATCTTAAGCAGTGGCTGGCTGTGACAAGAAGTTATGGTACTTAATTGCCTTTTGTAACGCTTGAATACAAACGGGTAAGGACCTGATGTCTGAAGTTAACACAACAAAACCACCAATATTATTCAACTTAAATTAACACAATTAAAACACAAAAGGTGTAATTTAGCGAATTTTTTGTAGACACTGTAGACTTTTTCAGCAGAGCGCATGTGGCCGTGACTTTTTTGAGCAGAGTGTTAACGGTATTTTCAGGCAGGTTGTGGCGACTACGATAAAAGCTAAACCGCTTTATCGGTTACTCGCTAATTCTGCTCTTTCGCTTTATGTAAGGCATTAACCACAGCGGCAGCGACGTCGGCTATTTTACACTGTTGCTGCATCGCGCTTTGCTGCAACTGACGGTAAGCTTGCTCTTCTGTTATCTTTTTATGCTGCATTAACAATAATTTGGCACGATTTGTTAGTTTTTGCTCGCCTATGGCCCGGCGTACATCGGTTAGTTCGGTATGCATCTGGCGGATATGCTGCGCTTGTTCCGACAACAACTGATAAAACGAGCGGCTGGGTGCCTTAATGCTGTGCTCGTTGCTGGTTTGCGGTAAAACCGAGGCGCCATATAACCCCGGCATGCTGGGGTCGATTAATAAGGTTAAACCTGAGCTGCCCGGCAAGGCAGTCAGCTCGGTTAGCTTGTGCCGGTGCTGCTGCAACTGCTGTTGCGCGGCAGTGACTGTAGCAGAGGTGAGTTGCTGTAAATCAGCTGTCAGCAATGCCATTAACTGGTGCATGGCATCCATACGCTCGGTAGCAAACTGATACCAAAGATCACTGACTGCAGGCACCAGCATTGTCGTGCCCGGTAGCTGCTGCAGCATGGTTCTCAGTTGTTGCAGCTGTTTAGCCGCAGCGCTTTGCTCCAGCTGTTGCCACTGCTGTTGTTGTGCGCTGCTGGCAAATTCGAGAAAAACGGCAGCGCTGTGTTGCTGTGCCTGTTGCAGCAATAATAAACGTTCGGTCAGTTCTGTACTTACCTGGCCAGAGGCAAACCCCATAGCGCCCCACGCCCTTTCCTGGCCGGCATATTCTTTGGTTTGCAGTAGGTTAAACAAGGCAACCAGTACGCGGGTAATACTGGCATCACAGGCCAGGTCGGCCGATTCCAGCACCACTGCCAGCCAGGCGGCAATTAACCGGCTGTAAGCTTCAGTGGCTTGTAAGGGGGTTATTTTTTGCTGGTGTATTTGTTCGCGCAGGGCCGGCAGATGATCCATGCCCTGCAATGCCAGACAAATGTCGCTGAGTAAACGGCTGCTGTTGCACGGCTGCAGTGCATGTAAGTATTGTTGCTCAAGTGCTGTGCGAAGTTGTAGCTCTGCGCTGCTGCTGTGCTGCAATTGTTGCTGGCGTTGCCGGGCAAATAACTCGCAGCCTGACGCAAGAAAAATATTGCTGATCCCCCGCTCGCGCTGCAGCTGATGCACCAGCTCGCTAATGCTGGTTACCAGCTGACAGCTAGCCGAAAGCTGCAACAGGGCTTTTATTTCTGCCTGTTTCGCGGCCAGCAAAAACTGTGCGGTCGAAGGGTTCATACAATACACAATAAAATTTCAGTGCTAAGGTCTAGCAATGCTTGTTCCATACCCGCTTTTAGCCGGTGCCAGCTACTGCCAGCCTTAGGTTTCAACCTGCATAAGCGCCAACTGATGACGCTATAAATAAAGACAAACGCCCCAAATAGGTGCAAAAACAGGCTGCCATGCACAGCTATGGCACTTACCGCTGCCGCAACGTTCAAGGCGTAATATTAAAAACCAAGGTAAATTAGACGATTAAGTAAAAAAATCAGGCTGGCATCAAAGTTGCCTAGTTAAATATGGCAGAGGTGTTAGATACCTCCGGACAAGAAACAGTTTCTGGACAAAGGCGTCCCGTGATCAGCTGATAGTACAGCATGATCCGGACGCCTTTTTTGTTGTGCAAAAAACAGCAGCTGAATAATTAAACATAACGGGAAAAGGTGAACCTATGGCTTATTTAGTTCCAGCCGAGTTTGTGACCAAAATGGTCGATGCCGGCGAATCGAAAATTTTTATGTCTACCCGCGATACACTGATCCGCTCTTATATGGCGGGCGCTATTCTGGCCTTAGCGGCGGTATTTGCGATAACCGTGGCGGTGCAAACAGGGTCATTTTTAGTGGGCTCTATGTTGTTCCCGGTTGGCTTTATTATGTTGTACCTGATGGGCTTTGATTTGCTAACCGGTGTTTTTGTGCTGACGCCACTGGCCTTACTGGACCGCCGTCCCGGTGTCACGGTAAAAGGGGTGCTACGCAACTGGGGGCTGGTATTTACCGGTAACTTTGTTGGCGCTTTAACAGTGGCAGCCATGATGGCGTTTATTTTAACGATGGGCTTTCATTTAGAGCCCGACGCAGTAGGCCAGAAACTGGCCGGTGTCGGTGAAGCCCGTACTTTGGGTTATGCCGAACATGGTACCGTGGGCTGGCTGACGATTTTTCTGCGCGGCATGTTATGTAACTGGATGGTGTCGATGGGCGTGGTTGGCGCTATGATCTCCACCCATGTCAGCGGCAAAGTTATTGCCATGTGGATGCCTATTATGTTGTTCTTTTTTATGGGCTTTGAGCACTCGGTAGTGAATATGTTTTTATTCCCCTTCGCCATGATGATGGGCGGTGATTTCTCTATTATGGATTATATGATCTGGAACGAAATACCTACGGCGTTAGGTAATCTGGTTGGCGGCTTAGCCTTCACCGGTCTGACCCTGTACAGCACGCACTATAAAACCGCGCCTAAACGTAATCTGGTGACTACCGTTGCCAGCCGCAACACTGTAGATCTGGCCAAAGTTTAACTATGTCGTTGCAGGTATCCATCGGCCAGTACAGCAGTGCTGGCCGCAAAATGCTGAATCAGGACTGGTATGGCGCTTGCTTGCCTGCAGAGCCACAACTGAGTAATAAAGGCGTAGCGCTGGCGGTGGCCGATGGTATCAGCAGTAGTACCGTTAGCCAGATTGCCAGCGAAACAGCGGTAAAAAGCTTTCTCAGCGACTACTACTGCACCAGCGACGCCTGGTCGGTGCCACATGCCGCCTTACAGGTGTTAAAAGCCAGCCATAACTGGCTGTATGCGCAAAACCGTAATGGCCCTTTTGCTGCCGACCCGGACAAAGGTTATGTCTGTACTTTTAGTGCATTGATCCTAAAGCAGCGCCATGCGCATTTACTGCATGTGGGTGACAGCCGGATTTACCTGTTGCGTAACCGGCAACTGGAACAACTGACACGGGATCACCGGGTCTGGCGTGGCAGCAGCAGTTTTCTTAGCCAGGCGCTAGGGGCCGGTGCTGTGCTGGAGCCCGACAGCCACAGCTTAGCCGTACTACCGGGTGATGTATTTTTGCTGGCGACCGACGGCCTGTTTGAAGCGCTATCACAGCCACAGCTAATGGCATTGCTTGAACCCTTGCAGCCTGACCCTGAGCAACTTAACTCAGAACAGCTTAAACCAGAGCTAACCGATTTATCAGCCCTGGCACAGCAACTGGCCGACGCCGCTTTAGCCGCTGGCAGCAAAGACAATATTACGCTGCAACTGGTGCGTATTAACGCCCTGCCGGCAGACAGCAGTTTACCGGCTTGTGTCGATCAGCAACTGCCTTTGCCACCGCTATTGCAGCAAGGCGATACGCTGGACGGCCTGCAGATAATACGGCCACTGCAACAAAGCAGCCGCAGCCATGTGTATCTGGTGCAGGATAGCGAAACAGCAAAACTGCTGGTGTTAAAAGCACCGTCGATTGATTTGGCCGAACAGCCTGAGTATCTGGAGCGGCTATTGCGTGAAGAGTGGATAGCAAAACGGGTTAATAGCGCTTATGTGTTGCGCCCGGCCAGCAGCAACAGGCCACGCACTGCCCTGTATACGCTATTTGAATATATTGATGGCCAAACCCTGCGCCAATGGCAACTCGACCACCCCAAAGCCACTCTGGAACAAATACGCACGCTGACAGAACAAATTGGCAAAGGCTTACAGGCTTTGCACCGCAGCGAAATATTGCATCAGGATTTACGGCCGGAAAATATCATGGTTACGCCACAGGGCAGCGTTAAAATTATCGACTTTGGTGCTGCACGGCTGGCCGGTTTACAGCCAGATGACGAAGTGGCCGGCGATATTCCCGGCACTGCCTTATATTGTGCACCTGAGTATTTTTTAGGTGCGCCAGGCAGTGAGCGCTCTGATCTGTATTCACTGGCGGTGCTAACCTATCAGCTGCTGTCGGGGCGCTTTCCCTACGGGCCTGAAATTGCCCGCCACAGAAGTTTAAAAGCGCAGAAAAGGCTGCAGTATCAGTCTGTGTTAGCTGCCGACAGCGAACTGCCCGCCTGGCTGGATCAGACACTGGAAAAAGCCTTACAACCTGATCCAAGCCAACGCTATCAGGCATTGTCTGAGTTTTTATATGATTTACGCCACCCCAATGCTAAGTTTCAGGCACCGCAAAGCCTGATAGAACTGCATCCGCTGTGGTTCTGGCAAAGCTGCTGTCTGCTGCAATGCCTGATTATATTGTGGTTGCTGGCAAACTAAGCAACAGCCTTAGCCTGCAGCAAGCTTAAATCTACTGTCATACGCTGGTGTAACACCTCCCCAATCACAATCAATGTCGGGCCGCACAGCGGATTGGCCGCTAAGCGCCGGCTGATATCAGCCAGCGTGCCCTGCAGTTGCTGTTGCTGGTTTGTACTGACCTGATCCAGCAGCGCTATAGCGGTATTGTCCGGCCAACCGGCAGACATTAAACCGGCACATAATTGCTGCAAGCGGTTTAACCCCATATACACCACCAGCGTTGGATTAGTACCGTTAGTACGGTATTGATAACCAGACCAGTCGGGTTCTTTGGCCGGATCGGCAAACTGCGCGGTTAAAAACTGCACTGATGTGGCACTGCCGCGGGCGGTTAGCGGGATACCACAATAGGCAGAAGCAGCGCAGGCGCTGGTAACACCCGGCACTATGGCAAAAGCAATACCGGCCTGTTGCAACGCCGCAGCTTCTTCTGATACCCGGCCAAAAATCGCCGGGTCGCCGCCTTTTAACCGCACCACTAATCCACCTTGTAAGCCGTATTGCACCAGCAATTGGTTTATGTCTTGCTGTGGCATGGCATGGCGGCCGGCTCTTTTACCAACAAACACCTTTTTGCAGCGCCGTGGCGCCAACGCCAGCAGCTCAGCCGAGACTAAACTATCAAACAGCAGCACATCAGCCTGCTGCAATAAGCGCAGGGCTTTAACTGTTAACAGCTCTGGATCACCAGGCCCGGCGCCTATCAGCACTACCCGGCCGTTGCTATCAGGTTGTTGTAGTTCAGCTTTAGCGCTGCGCCAGTTCCAGCCGGACAGCACAGAACGGCTTAGCGGCGAACGTAAAAAGTAGCTCATCACACTCATGGTGTTTACCTTTATATTTACCTTGTCCTTTGCCCTTTTAACCAACCCTTTATGTAGGTGGTTATCAGGCAGCTGATGCCTGTTGATTTTGTTGTCCGGCATTCAGCCACACTCTGCCCTGTTGCAGCTTTACCGAATACACCGGGATCACTACATCAGGTTGTTCTAAACACTGGCCTGTGGTCAGGCTAAAGTGTTGTTTATACAACGGTGACGCCACTACGATTTGCTCACCGACAGAACCCACTATGCCGCGCGACAGCACATTAGCCTTACCGAGCGGATCGTAATTTCCAATAGCATAAATCTGCGGCTCACCCTGCAACTCCAGCAAAAACACCGCCACCTGACGGCCATTTAACAAAGCGCAAATACCGCTGTTTTCGACTAAATCTTCATAAGCACAAATATCAGTCCAGGCCATATTAGTTGTCCTCTGCTAAAGTTGTGACGAGCAGCTCTTTGATAGGAATTTGTTGTTGCCACTGGCGTTTTTCTTCTGCCGTAGCCGGGCGAATTTGTGAGCGTTCTTCAACAAAAACGATGTTTTCATCGGCATCCGGGCTGTTTACAAACTGGCGGAAGCGTTTTAGCGCTTGTGGGTCTTCCAGTGTGGCTTTCCATTCGCAGGCATAAGTATGCACCAGCGCAGCCATCTGCTTTTCCAGCTCAGCCGCTATGCCCAGCTCGTCGTCGATAATAACTTTACGCAGATACTCCAGGCCACCATCGAGCTTTTCCATCCAGACTGAGGTGCGCTGCAAACGGTCGGCCGTGCGGATATACAACATCAGAATGCGGTCGATATAGCGGATTAACGTCTCGGTATCCAGATCAGTGGCAAATAAATCAGCATGGCGTGGCCTCATACCGCCGTTTCCGCAAACATAGAGGTTCCAGCCGTTTTCGGTGGCAATAATGCCGATGTCTTTGCTTTGTGCTTCAGCACATTCGCGGGTACAACCCGACACCGCCATTTTAATTTTGTGCGGCGCCCGTAGACCTTTATAGCGGTTTTCAATCGCTATGGCCTGGCCCACACTGTCCTGCACACCATAACGACACCAGGTGCTGCCAACACAAGATTTCACAGTACGCAGCGACTTACCATAAGCATGGCCGGTTTCAAAACCGGCATCGACCAAACGTTGCCAGATAGCTGGTAGCTGCTCTAAACGGGCACCAAATAAGTCGATACGCTGGCCACCGGTAATTTTGGTGTAGAGGTTAAAATCCAACGCTACCTGGCCTATTACCAGTAGTTTTTCTGCGGTAATTTCGCCACCGGCAATACGCGGCACCACAGAATAAGAGCCGTCTTTTTGCATATTAGCGAGAAAAGTATCGTTGGTGTCTTGCAACCCGACATGCGGTTTTTTCAGCACATAATCATTCCAGCTCGATGCCAGAATAGAGGCTACTGTCGGCTTACAAATATCGCAGCCCAACCCCTGACCATGTCGGCTTAACAGTTCGGCAAAGGTTTTAATGCCGCCTACCTGCACCAGATGCAGCAACTCCTGGCGCGAATAAGCAAAGTGTTCACACAGATGATTTTTCACCTCAACACCACGGCTTTTCAGCTCATCGTCCACTACCGACTTCAGTAAAGCCGTACAGCCACCACAACCTGTGCTGGCCCTGGTACAGCTTTTAATGCCGGCTAAATCACAACAACCGCTGTCCATCGCTGCTACTATGTCGCCTTTGGCAACGTTATGGCAGGAACAAATAGTGGCGCTGTCAGGTAAGGTTAAAGCCGCTAAAGGTGCGCCTGCTGCGGCAGGTAAAATCAGCTGTTCCGGCTGTTTGGGTAGCGGCATATCGTTTAAGGCATATTGCAGCAGGCTGTCGTAGTTACTGGTATCGCCCACCAGCACAGCACCCAGCAAACGTTTACCGTCTTTGCTCACCACCATTTTTTTGTACACCTGAGCACGCGGGTCGGTAAACACATAACTTAACGCGCCGGGCGTTCTGGCATGCGCATCGCCAATAGACCCGACCTCCACACCCAGCAGTTTCAGCTTGGTGCTCATATCAGCGCCGCTAAAGCTCAGCCCGCCGCCGGTAAGCTGGCTTACCACCACCCGCGCCATCTGATAACCGGGCGCCACCAGACCAAAAATCTTTTGTTGCCACAAGGCACATTCACCTATGGCATAAATATGCGGGTCGGACGTCTGACACTGATCATTAACGATAATACCGCCTCTCTCACCCACAGCTAAGCCACAACTACGTGCCAGCTGATCGTAAGGCCGGATACCGGCAGAAAACAGCACTAAGTCGGTCTCTAAGCTTTCACCATCAGCAAACTGCAACTGATAACGACATTCAGCGCCTGCTACTATTGCCTGAGTCGCTTTGCCGGTATGCACCTGCACACTCAGTGCAGAAATTTTCTGGCTGAGCATCTGGCCGCCAGCCTGATCCAACTGCACTGCCATCAGCTGTGGCGCAAACTCCACCACATGAGTTTGTAAGCCGAGTTGTTTTAGCGCATTGGCCGCTTCCAGCCCCAGCAAGCCACCGCCAATAACCACCCCCACTTTGCTAACTGCAGCGCTTTGCGCTATGGCATCTAAATCCTGCAAAGTGCGGTACACCAGACAATGCGGCTGGTCGTTACCCGGAATAGGCGGCACAAAAGCGTAAGAGCCTGTTGCCAGCACCAGCTCGTCGTAATAAAACTGCCCGCCCTGGCTGGTCACCACCAATTGCTGCTCGCGGTTAATTTGCTCCACCCAGCAATTTAAGCGGTACTGAATATTGGCTGCCTGATAGGCCTCTTCTGTTGTCAACGCCAGTTGCTCTGCACTGGTGCCGCTGAAATAGCCGGATAAATGCACTCTGTCGTAAGCCAGCTGAGCTTCGCCACAAAGCACGGTGATCTGCGCTAACGGGTCTTTAGCGCGTAACTGATCAACAAAATGGTGCCCCACCATGCCATTGCCGATCACCAGAATTTGTTTGGTCTGCTGCATTGTTAAGTCCTTAAGGCGTTTAGCGGCTATCGCTGCCGGTAAATTTTGCCCATAAAAAAACCCAGGCCTGAACCACCAAAAAAGGCGGTCAGATCCTGGGCTTCGTTGCCCGTGCCAGGCAAAGCCTGGCACTTCAATTCAAATTGTTTCAGCATCAACCGGTGTGGATGTTGCTGCATAAGCTGCATAAATAAAAGCACAAAGAGTGCCAGTTTTTATATATCTGATTTTACTTAAAATAATATTTAACCAGCTTCCTCTTCATGCTTAAATTGCCTTGCAATAGTGCAAACAAGCACCAGATTGGGGCTAACCTCACCTGCTCGCACTCTTTGCACCTTTGTTACACAGCATGTAAAGCCAAACCAGGCCGCCTTGCGGCTTATTCGGTCAGCTGACTGGTGAAATTTTGTGCTAGCATCATATACAGAGCAGATACTAGGGGCGGTAGTTGCAAGCACCGACAAAACATTACACAAAACAAGCGCAGAATATTGATGCGCGCAGACGGCATTATATTCTGGCTTTTGTCAGCTATATCACCAGCGCTATTATGTTTGTGTATGGCGTTAAAAATATTAATGCGGAACAAATACTACTGCCGGTTATTCTGTTTGGCACCGGGCTGGCATTTCTGCTGAATATTCTGCTGTTTCATCTTAGCCGTAACCTTGAGCGTGCTTGTATCGTTGAGGCGGTGCTGGTAGGCAGCTTTGTGCTTAGCCTGGTATATCAGGGCGGCTTTAATAATACTGCGCTGTATTGGGTGTTTCCGTTTCCGGCTATTTTGTTTGGTCTACTGGGCGTGCGTAATGCTCTGCTGAGTAACGCCCTGATGTTAGTAGCGTTATGCATTATGTTGTTTATGCCCGAGCTTATTCTGGCGCAGTATAAAGACGCTGAAGCCAGCCGTTTTATTGCCTCTTTGCTGATTGTTATTGCTGTATGCTGGATTAACGAACATTACCGCGAGCGCAGCCATCAGGCGATGGATCTACTGCAACAAAGCAAAGAAATACAAGCTAATACTGACTCCCTGACCGGATTAGCCAACCGCCGCTTTATTGATTCAAGCCTGCTGCCAAGCCTGGCACAGCAACCCAGCCAGTTTTTCCCGATGGCGCTGATTATGTGCGATATCGACCATTTTAAGCAGCTCAATGATCGCTTTGGCCACAACACCGGTGATGAAGTATTAAAGGCGGTGGCGGCGTTATTTCAGCGCAACCTGCGGCAAAACGATATTGCCAGCCGCACCGGCGGCGAAGAGTTTCTGCTGGTTTTACCGCATACCAGCCACGCTGATGCCTTTTTGGTAGCAGAGAAAATTCGCCGGCAGTTTGAGCACAGCCGCATGTTGGCGAATAATCCGGAGTATAAAGTCAGCGCCAGCTTTGGCGTCGCTGTGTGCGATAGCGCCGGCAGCTTTCAGGACGCAGTTAAACTGGCCGATCAACAAATGTACCTGTCTAAACATAATGGCCGTAATCAGGTAAATTAACTGTTGGGTAGCAGCAATAAAAAAGCCAGCATTAAGCCGGCTTTTCTGTATTTATTTCAGTACTTTATTGCAGCACGGAAATGTCTGCCACTTGCAAAAACAACTCGCGCAATTGCTTTAACAGCGCCTGGCGGTTGGCCCGCACGGCGGCGTCTTCGGCGTTTACCATCACTTTGTCAAAGAACTGGTCAATAACCTCACGCATTGAGGCTAAGTGCGCCAGTGCTTCAGCATAGTTGTGCTGGCAGGCCTGATACGCTTGCTCCGCCACTATCGCGCTGTGCAGTGCCTGCTCGGCGTCTTCCTGCAGCAAAGCGCTATTTACCGTAGCGGCGATATCACCCTCTACTTTGGCCAGTATATTGGCAACCCGCTTATTGGCAGCGGCTAAGGCTGCTGCTGCGTCTAACTTACCAAACTCTGCTACTGCCTTAACGCGGCGATCAAAGTCTGCCGGGTTAGTCGGCCGGCGCGCTAATACGGCCTGGATCACATCAACGCTGTAACCTTCGGCTTCATACCAGGCGCGGAAGCGGCCGAGCATAAAGTCGAGTACGTCTTCTGCCACTTTGGCGTTACTAAGCTTAGTGCCGAATGTTTGCTGGCTAAAGGCGATAATATCCACCAAATCCAGCGGCAGCTGTTTTTCTACCATAATACGCAGCGCGCCAATGGCAGCACGGCGCAGCGCAAACGGGTCTTTGTCGCCTTTTGGCGCCTGGCCGATACCGAAAATACCTACTAAAGTATCCAGCTTATCGGCAATGGCCACTGCTGCGCCTTCTAACCGGCTTGGCAGCTGGTCGCCGGCAAAGCGCGGCATATATTGCTCATTCAACGCCAGTGCTACGGCTTCGCCTTCGCCATCCAGCCGCGCATAGTGCATACCCATAATGCCCTGTACTTCTGGGAACTCGCCAACCATATTGGTCATTAAGTCTGCCTTAGACAGTAAACCGGCGCGCTCGGCAGCGGCTTGCTCGGCGCCAATTTTTGCGGCCACAAAGCCGGCTACTTTACTGATGCGCTCTGACTTTTCAGCCAGGGTGCCCAGTTGCTGCTGGAATAACACGGTTTTTAAGCTGTCCAGGCGTTGTTCCAGCTTTTGCTTGCGGTCGGTATTAAAGAAAAACTGCGCGTCAGACAAACGCGGCCGTACTACTTTTTCGTTACCGGAAATAATTTGCTGCGGATCTTTACTGGCAATATTGGCGACAAAGATAAACTTATTCAGCAGCTTGCCGTTTTGGTCCAGCAACGGGAAATACTTCTGGTTGTCTTTCATGGTAGAAATTAACGGCTCGGCCGGCACCTGCAGAAAGCTTTGCTCAAAGCTGCCCACCAGCACAACAGGCCATTCAACCAGCGCGGTAACTTCTTCCAGCAAGGCATCGTCCATCAGCGCTTTACCGTTAAGAGTGGCAGCGGTTTTGGCAACTTCTGCGGCAATAAAAGCTTTGCGCTCAGCAAAATCTGCCACCACAAAAGCGTTACGCAGCGTAGCCAGATAATCATCAGCATGGTTAACCGTGACTTTTCCCGGCGCATGAAAGCGATGGCCATGGGTTTGGTTGCCACTGACGCGGCCCAGAATAGTGGCCGGTACTACGTCTTTGCCGTACAACATAATAATGGTATGTACCGGGCGGATAAACTCAGCGGTTGAATTGCCCCAACGCATTGGTTTGGCAATCGGCAATTTCGCCAATGCCTGCTGCACCGCTTCCGGCAACAAAGTTACCGTAGCTGCGCCGACGACTTTAGCTTTATGCAGTAGCCAGGCGCCTTTATCAGTTTCCAGCTTTTCGGCTTGTTCAACTGTAATACCACAACCGCTAGCCCAGCCCTGGGCGGCTTTAGTCGGTTTGCCATCAGCATCATAGGCACTGCTTAGTGCCGGGCCACGTTTTTCAACAATTTTATCGGCTTGCTGCGCGGTTAACGCATTAATGCGTACTGCTAAACGGCGTGGTGCTGCGTACCAGAGTACGTCAGCGTGGCTTAATTCCAGTTTGGCCAGTTCGGCGCTCAGGTTATCAGCAAGGGCACTGGCCAGCGTTTTTAACGACTTGGGTGGCAGCTCTTCGGTGCCAATTTCAACAAAAAAATCTTGCACGCTCATTATGCCTCCTGCTTGCTGCGCTGGTTGTTACATAGTGGGAAACCCAACTTCTCACGCGTGGCGTAATAGGCTTCTGCACAGGCTTTGGCCAGTGCCCGCACGCGCAGAATATAACGCTGGCGCTCAGTTACCGAAATAGCGTGGCGGGCATCGAGCATATTAAAAGCATGCGAGGCTTTCATCACTTTTTCGTAGGCTGGCAGTGCCAGTCCTTGCTCAATCAGGTATTGGCTTTCTTTTTCGCACTGGTCAAAGTAGCTAAACAGCGCGGCAACGTCGGCGTGTTCAAAGTTGTAAGTGCTTTGCTCTACTTCATTCTGGTGGAACACGTCGCCATAAGTTACCCGGCCCAATGGGCCGTCGGTCCAGACCAGATCGTAAATAGAATCGACGCCCTGAATATACATCGCCAGGCGCTCTAAACCGTAAGTAATTTCGCCGGTAACCGGGCGGCACTCTAAGCCACCCACCTGCTGGAAATAAGTAAACTGGGTGACTTCCATACCGTTTAACCATACTTCCCAGCCCAGACCCCAGGCGCCCAGCGTTGGCGATTCCCAGTTGTCTTCAACAAAGCGGATATCGTGCACCAGGGTATCAATACCCAGTTCACGCAGCGAGCCTAAATACAGCTCCTGAATATTGTCCGGTGACGGCTTTAAAATCACCTGAAACTGATAATAATGCTGCAACCGGTTTGGGTTTTCACCATAGCGGCCATCTGTTGGCCGGCGGCACGGTTGCACATAGGCCACGTTGGTAGGTTCCGGCCCCAGTGAGCGTAAAAAGGTCATAGGGTGGAAAGTACCGGCACCTACTTCCAGATCCAGTGGCTGCACCAATACACAGCCCTGCCGCGCCCAGTAATCCTGTAAGGCCAGTATTAACCCCTGGAAGGTTTTAATATCGTACTTATGCATGCGTAGTGACTCACTGAAAAAATGACTGGAAAGTATACTTGGTTGTGGCGGCGATCTGTAGGGTCAGAACCGGCTTTTGGCAAAAATGTTAGCCACCCGGTTGAGGTTATTGCAGGATTGGGGGCCATAGCGGCCCCAAACAGGAGAATTAACCGCCGTTAACTGGCAGCCGGGCGCACTGTAGCCGTTGTTTTTGCTACTGTTGGTGTATTGCCAGTACTGCCATCCACAACCTCGTCAGAAGCAAAAAGCTGCTGAATATACTGTGACGGGCTTTTGCCCATTACGCTGGTCAGGCCCAGGTTAACAAAAGAAGCCGCTACACCGACGCCGCCGCCCCAGAACGCGCCCCCGGCTACTTGCGAAATATAGCCCATATCATCCCCGGTCCAGTCGCGGTAATACTGGCTTACCAGCGGAATATGCTGCAGCGGGTTGATAATATCCAGCGCATCACCAAAGCCTGGCGAACTGCCATCAGCAAAGGCGGTTGGCGCAGGATCTGCCAATTCTGCCGCCGCTGCTGCAGCTTGCTCAGGTGTAGGTTCCAGCGCTGCCTGCACCATGCTTTGCATCATATTTTGTGTTAACGCTGCAAACATAGCATCCGGGCTGCTCATTGTTGTGGTATCGGTCTGGCCGCTTAGTATGCTTACCAGCTGGCCAACCTGTTGCTCTGCGTTTTCGCTGTTTGGGTCCAGCGCCGAGTTCAGGGTTTGCATAAAGTCAGTATTGTTATCACTTTGTGCTGTGCCGTCACTTAACCAGTCTGTCATGGTGTTGAACATATTGCCGTTAATTTGCATATTGCCTCTCCCTCACACTGTCTAGTTGTACCTGATCCCGCACCTGCACCGGAGCCAGATAGTTTGCTTTAACCGGGCGCGTTTCTGCATGGTCCGGATACACCCGCACTACCTCAAGCTGGCTGCCATTTTCTGCGGTTACCGCGTAACTGTTACCCCAGCTGTCGGTAAAGCTGTCGCTATGCAGCAGGCTGAATGTATCGCCCGGCTTTATGCCCTGCCTGGCGCCAACGCTGATAGTTACGCTGCTACCCGCCACCCGGATAACCTGTGCCTTCACCCGTACACAACTCAGCGCACTGGCAATATCATCCACCGCCTCATACACCAACCGTTGCACTTCAAGGCCAAAATCGGCGCGCCACAGCTGGTCACTGGCCGGGTTTACTTCGGTGGTAATTGCAAAGGGCCACAGCACGCGGGTTTGGTATTGTTTAGTCTGGATCAACCGGCCGCTGGCGCCGTCAAGCACGCTGACTTCCAGCGCAAACTGGCGTACCCAACGCTCTTTTTTTAGTAACCCCGCAGCCTGACGGCCAAAAGCCAGGTTACGTAACCGCCCGGCAACAATAAACTGCGCCTGTGCCGATTCCGCCATATAACGTAATTGGTGCTGGGCGCTACTGTGCTGAAATTGTTCAGGCGCAAACAACGGCTCGCTGCTGATGGCTTTCACCAGAAAATCGGCCGGGCTGCGCTGAATAGCTGTATGAAAACGGCTGGTTATTTCTTTATTCAGTTCATTATTGCCCAGCGCAACCTGAGTTGCTCCGGCCGACAAACTAAACGGCGTTAGCACCAGCGCTTTTGCTATGCTGCGATCATCACATAAATTTACCTGCGGCCAGACATCGGCTTTTAGCGTTATTGACAGTTGGCCGTCACGCTCGTGCTCTTCCTGAATAATAATTTGCGATACCGGCACCGAGGAATGCAGCGTAAATAGCTCTTTGGCCAGATCTTGCTGGCGGAATAGCTCCAGCGCCGCCAGAGATACATCGGCCTGCAACAGCACTTCACGCAAAGCCTGCTTTGCCGCCTGTTGCCGCGCTAACTGGCGGTTATCATCAAAAATTACCGCAGTACCGCTGCCGCTGTACCATTCGGCGTTAGCTTCAGATGTCAGTAACACTGCCAGCAGCAGCCAGAATATACGCATCAGCGCCACCACTTCTGCCGTGGGCCGGCAGGCGCTAACCCGGCTTGCGGCAGTGTAATTAAATTAGCGGTATCCAGTTTGAGCCGGGTAACAAACAACTTGCCGTCAACAGCGGCATCTACCAGTTCAGCGCCTTTTATCACACCCTGCACCTGGCTTTGCACAGTATCCTCAAGCAGCACCGACTGCCCGGCGCTGGAGCTGGCGGTTAGCTTTTTACCGTACAGCTGCTCGGCCAGCTGGCGATATGCGTCCTGGCGCGACGCCGCCATAGCTAACAGCAGTTTGTCTTCATAACTGCTGCCAGGCTGTGATTCCACCACAGCATAGCCGGTTGCTTCCAGTATCAGTGTTTGCTCCGGCGGCTCCAGCGTATACCTGATAGTGCGCTCGTAGCTGCAGCCACTAAGCAGCATCAGTGTTATAGCCAGTATCAGGCGGCGGTTTAAAATGGCCATAGCTCAGGATTATTCAGTTTTTCGGTTAACCAGCCCAAACGCTGGCTATCAGCCAGCGCGCCGGTACCGGAATATTCAATACGGGCGTTGGCAATTTTGGTCGATTTAATTTTGTTATCTTTATCGACATCTTTTGCCCGAATAATTCCGGTTAACCTTATGAATTCTTTGCCATTATTAATAAGCATCCACTTATCACCGCGCACTAACAGGTTGTCGTTGTTCAGCACCCGCATTACCGTTACCGTAAGCTCGCCTTCAAAGTCGTTACTTTGGCTGGCTGAGCCATCACCTTTAAAACGCTGATCCTGGCTTAGGCCCAGGTTAACTTCTTTACCGGCAATTTTCAGGTTGCCGCCAGGGATCTGGATCGGGTCCAGGTTATAGTCAGAGCTTTTCTTCAGTTCGGTATTACCCTTTTTTGTCGCCCGGGTAGATTCCGACAATTGCACTGACACTATATCGCCGGCTTTAAAATGCGAGCGCTCAACATACAAACTGTGCAGCCGGTCGGGGTTAAATAACGAACCATTTCTTTTTAGCGGCATCACTTCCGGCTCGGGTTCCAGCGCAGCATAGTACGGATCATCAGGGTCCGGGCTGTCCAGTTTTGACACCGGTAAACCAGCTGCAGGTTTTACTCTGTCTTCCAACCCGGCAGGTGGTGCCGTGTCATTAAAAGCAGAGCACGCCGTTAGTGTATTTATGCTTAGCAGCAAGCAAACAAGATATTTGTTCATAGCCATTATTACCTTAACCAAGCCGTATTCAGCCAGTGTCAGGTTAGCGAAACAATGTGGAAAAACTATGGAAGAATCAGGCAAAAGCGTTAATAAAGGTAAAATACCCTTCACATTATTCAGTTTTCATTCATAGTATTGTTTTCGGGAGGTGTGATGATAGTGACAGATAAAACGGACAATCATGAAGGCGCACAACTTTCACAGAAAGCGTTTTTGCTGGTATCGCTGCTGGAGCAACAGGTACGTAAATCTGATATTCCGCCAGATCTCTATCAGCGTATGGCTGCACAGATCACCGAATTAAACGGCGTACTTGGCGACTTAAGCTCGCATTTAAAAGCCCTGGCTGGCCCGGCTAGCACTTTGGTTGAACCTGTCAGCCCGCAACCACCGCCACTGCTAATTATGGACAGCCTGCGCTTTACGCTAAGCTCGCCGCAACACTCGGTAAAGTTAACCAAGCTGGAGTTTAAGTTTCATCAGTTAATGGCAACCCACCCCAGGCAGGTATTTAGCCGCAGCCACCTGATTGACAGCAGCTATAGCGATTATGCCGATATTTGCGAGCGCACCATAGATTGTCATATCCGCAAACTACGCGCCAAACACCGCCAGCTCTACCCCAAACTGCGTTTTATCCACACTATGTATGGCGTGGGTTATTACTATGCAGAACCCGATATAGGTGAGTTCTGAGGAGTTTCCAGCGGTTCGAGCTCTTCAAATGCTTCTGTAGCACTTAGAGCGGTATAAGGTAAAAATGCTATATCCTCTCCATCCATCTGATTTTTTTTCAGTTTGTAAGATCCGGCAACGTATTGCATCTCACTAAACTTCAGTTTCTCGAGCCTATCTTCCATAGCACGTACAATCATGAGCTTCATTGATGCAGGGCATCTGACTCCAAAAATAATTTCTCGCATTCTAAGCGGGGAATCAGACTCTCCGATTTCCCCGATCATTCGCCACTCTTTTTCATACTTCCATTCTTTAGCTTTTCTCAAGAGAATAGATTTCTCTAAAGCCTCTAATGCTGTTGAGCTTTTTTTGACTACCGCATCAAAAATTAAGCTTGTTTTTATGTTTCGCTCGCCACCATAGTCAACTAAATTGATGATGGGTTTAGGTAATCGATCACTGTCATAGACAATACATATTCCACGATGTTGGTCCCCATAGTGACTCCATAGCACTGGATTATTGTAGGATGATGAGAAACAGCATACCCCTCGCTCGTAGTGTTTTAGTATCTCCTTCTCTATCTGATAACGTAGTAAGTGTTCTTGTATATTTGTGATATCGCAATACTCTGGATCATTCGCATTATATTCTATATCCGAAAGTTCACGGCTTGCCTCAATAGAAGCTCTCTTTCTTGCAAATTCACGCGCCTTTTCTGATTTAAGTTTTGCTTTTTTCAGCAAGTGCTCTGTTTCTCTCTCAATTCGTGTTGTTACAAGTATCCTCAGCAACTCACGCAAATCTTCATCGGATGAATCAGATTCTATCGTAGGCTTACAGTCCAAAGGATCATTGAATGAAGCTGGATGAGCAAAATAAACTTTGTCATGAGCCAATGTATCTAACGTCTTTTCGTTAATCTGTCTGTATCTGTAAACAGTCTTGATAGATTTAGGCGTCATCTAACTTTCCTTCCAATAAAAAAGGAGGCAATATTATGCCTCCTTTCTCAAATGTTATATGTATTGGACCAACCTAGACGTCTAAGTTAGCTACGTAGAGCGCGTTCTCTTCAATAAAGGCACGGCGTGGTTCTACGTGGTCGCCCATTAGCGTGGCAAACAACTGATCGGCGCCGATGGCGTCTTCAATGGTTACCTGCAACATTCGGCGGCTTTGCGGGTCCATGGTGGTTTCCCACAGCTGGTCCGGGTTCATCTCGCCCAGCCCTTTATAACGCTGAATATACAGGCCACGCTTAGACTCGCTCATTAACCATTCCAGCGCTTCCAGGAAGGTTTCTACCGGTTTGATTTTCTCACCACGGCGGATGTAACCGCCTTCTTCTACCAGATCACGGATAGCATCACCTAAAGCAGCAATGCTCAGGTAATCACGCGAGGTAATAAAGTCGTAGTGCAGCAGGTATTCGTTGTCGATACCGTGCTGACGAATAATCACTTTTGGCAGGAACAACTGGCGCTCGCGATCTTCGTGCACCACATAGCTGTAGCTTGAACCGTCGCCTTCTTTATCATCTAAACGCTGTACCAGCGTCTTGGCCCACTGCTCGCTGTATTCAGCTGATTTGGCTTTAGCAACATCCAGTGATGGTACATAGATCAGCTCGTTTAACAGGTTGTACGGGATTTTCCGCGTTAACCGCACGATAGTGGCAGACACCTTGTGATACTGGCGTACCAGGGTTTCCAGCGCTGCACCGCCAATGCCAGGCGCTTCTGCATTAACATGCAGTGAGGCTTCGTCCAGGGCCAGTGTAGTCAGGTATTCCGTTAGCGCGGCTTCGTCTTTAATATACTGCTCTTGCTTGCCCTTTTTCACTTTGTATAGTGGTGGCTGAGCAATATAGATATAACCGCGCTCAATCAGCTCAGGCATTTGACGGTAGAAGAAGGTCAACAGCAGCGTACGGATGTGCGAGCCGTCGACGTCAGCATCCGTCATCAGGATGATGCTGTGGTAGCGGGTTTTATCCGGGTTGTATTCTTCACGGCCGATGCCACAACCCAGCGCAGTAATAAGCGTGCCGACTTCTTGTGATGACAACATTTTGTCGAAGCGGGCTTTTTCTACGTTCAGAATTTTACCCTTCAGCGGCAGTATCGCCTGGTTTTTGCGGTTGCGGCCCTGCTTGGCAGAACCACCCGCAGAGTCACCCTCTACTATGTATAGTTCAGATAACGCCGGGTCTTTTTCCTGGCAGTCGGCCAGTTTGCCAGGTAAACCGGCAATATCCAGCGCGCCTTTACGGCGGGTCATTTCGCGCGCTTTACGCGCTGCGTCACGAGCACGGGCGGCATCGACAATTTTACCGACGATAATTTTGGCATCGCCCGGGTTTTCCAGCAGGTATTCGTTCAGCTTCTCGCCCATTACGCTCTCTACCGCTGAGCGCACTTCACTGGAAACCAGCTTGTCTTTGGTTTGCGAGCTGAATTTAGGGTCTGGCACTTTTACGCTGATAACCGCCGTTAAGCCTTCACGGGCGTCGTCACCTGAGGCCTGCACCTTCATTTTCTTGGCGTAGCCTTCCTGCTCAATATAGGTATTTAATACCCGTGTTAAAGCACCACGGAAGCCAGCTAAGTGAGTACCGCCATCACGCTGTGGAATGTTGTTAGTAAAACAGAACACGTTTTCCTGATAGCTGTCGTTCCACTGCATGGCCACTTCTACCGAAATGCCGTCGTCGCGCTGATCAGTAAAATAAAATGCCTTAGGGTGCACGCTGGTTTTTGTGCGGTTTAAATACTGCACAAAGGCTTCAATACCACCTTCATATTTAAAGTGGTCTTTTTTGTCGGTGCGCTCGTCGGCCAGAATAATACTCACGCCAGAGTTTAAGAACGATAATTCGCGTAAACGCTTAGCCAGAATATCAAAGTGGTAATTGATATCGGTAAATACGGTTGGGCTGGGCCAAAAGCGGATGGTAGTACCTTTGTCTTCTGTTTCACCAATTACCGCTAATGGTGCTTGCGGTACACCCAGATGATAAATTTGCTGGTGTACTTTGCCAGCACGGCGAATAGTCAGCTCCAGCTTGTCAGACAGAGCGTTAACTACCGATACACCTACACCGTGCAAACCACCGGATACTTTATAGGAGTTGTCGTCAAACTTACCACCGGCGTGCAGCACTGTCATAATAACTTCAGCGGCCGATACACCCTCTTCGTGCATGTCGGTTGGAATACCACGGCCGTTATCGCGTACCGATACTGAACCATCGCTGTGAATGGTTACCCAAATATCAGAGCAGTGGCCAGCTAAGGTTTCGTCGATAGAGTTATCAACGACTTCAAATACCATGTGGTGTAAGCCTGAGCCGTCATCGGTGTCGCCGATGTACATGCCCGGTCTTTTACGAACTGCATCCAGTCCTTTTAATACTTTAATGCTCGAGGAATCGTAGTTATGTTGTTCGGCCATCGTCATCTGTCCGTGCTGTTAGCTGCCCGTGTTCCACGTGAAACATCGCCAGTTGTTCGGCGGTGATAAAAGGTGAAACCTGTTCAGCGTTAATTGCAGTAATAAAAACCTGTGAGTTAATATCGCGTAAATAGCTAAAAATCTGCCGGGTTGATTCTTGATCTAACTCCGACGCCAAATCATCGATTAACAACAGCGGTTGTTTCTGGCCGTTGTCACGAATTACATTGTTTTGCGCAATTTTAAGCGCAAATAATAACACTTTTAACTGACCACGGGATAACACTTCTTCTGCTGCCCATTGGTCTTTTTTAATCTTTAAATCGGCTTTTTGCGGGCCATACTGGGTAAAACCCATGCGGCTGTCCTGGCTAAAGCTTTGTTGCAACAACTGCAGCAGTTCTGCCGGCTGGGTTATTTTTTCTGGCCAGCCTTGCTGCAACTGAAAACTAAGCTGCTGCATTAACTCATCGCCGTTAGTTAGCTGGCGAAACGCTGTTTCCAGTTGGCTCACATAGTGCTGGCGCAACTGTTGTAGCTCAAATGCCAACAGTACAAATTGCTGATCCCAAAACTCGAACTGGCTGTCGTACTGGCGGCTGGTTTTCAGTAAAGCATTGCGCTGCTTTAATACTTTATTAAAGCGCAGCCAGCTATCAAAAAAGGCAGGTTCCACGTGGAACAATCCCATATCGAAAAACTGTCGCCGCTCTTTTGGGCCACCAAAAAATAACCGAAAGCTATCTGGCGTAATCAGCTGCACCGGCAACAAGCTGGCAAATTCAGCCAGGCGGTGGACATTAGCACCATTAAGCCGCAGCACCAAATCGCCCTGCTTGTCACGCTGTAAGCCTAAACTGTGCACCTGCTGCTTCGCTGACACCTTAGCATGAATAACAAAGGCATCGGTATCGTGCTGCACTAAACGCTGCGGCCGGCTGGTACGAAATGAGCGGCCATGAGCCAAATAATAAATGGCCTCCAGCAAACTGGTTTTACCGCTGCCGTTCATACCAATAATTAAATTAAACTGAGCATGCGCGCTTAACGACACTGCCGTCAGATTGCGAAACTGACTGGCGCTAACTGACAACAGTGACATAGTTACAGGCGCATTGGCATAACAACGTAAGAAGCACCAATATTGCCCACACCCTCTACCAGCGCACTGGAGTTAGCGTCGTTCAGGTGCAGCACCACTAAATCGGTGGCTAAGGTATTGAGTACATCCAGCAGGTAACCCACATTAAAGCCGATTTCCAGGTTGTCGCCCTGGTATTCTACTTCAATAATTTCTTCAGCCTGCTCATGTTCAGGGTTGTTAGCGACAATTTGCAGCTCGCCGCTGGTAAGCGTAAAACGTACACCACGGTATTTTTCATTAGATAAAATAGACGCACGGGTACAGGCATCTTTTAATACGCTGCGGTGCGCAGTAACCAGCTTATTGCTGTTACGCGGCAATACCCGGCGGTAATCGGGGAAGCGGCCGTCAATCAGCTTACTGCTAAACACATAGTTGCTGTCAGTCAGGCGGATATGGTTCTGGCCCAGGCTCAGAGTAATAAGCTGATCATCGCTGGCCAATAAGCGCATGACTTCAAGCACGCCTTTACGCGGAATAATAATTTGCTTTTGCTGCGCCGTCAGGCCCGGCAAATCAAGGCCGCTTAACGCCAAACGGTGGCCGTCAGTAGCTACTGCTTTTACTGCGCCGTTATCTACTTCAAACAGCAAGCCATTTAAGTAATAACGCACATCCTGATTCGCCATCGAAAAGGCGGTGTCGTCTAATAACTTGCGCAGCTGCATCCGGCTCAGCTGAATGTCTACCTCGCCCTGCCAGCTTTCCAGATTAGGATACTCAGATGCACTTAAGGTAGATAACGTAAACTTGGTTTTACCACAGGTAAGAATGCAATTATCGCCCTGCAGCTGCACGCGAATGTCGGAACCTTCCGGCAGGCTGCGGCAAATATCCAGTAATTTTTTTGCCGGCACGGTAATGCGGCCGGGGCTTTGTACGGTAAGGGCATCGGTGGTGGCAACTAGCTCTACTTCTAAATCCGTGCCGGTAAGTGACAATGTAGCTTCGGTAACTTCCACTAATACGTTAGATAAAATAGGCAGCGTATGGCGGCGCTCTATAGCACCCGACACCATTTGTAAGGGTTTAAGTAAGGCGTCTCTGTTGATAGTAAATTGCATGACCAAGTCCCTTTACGATGACAAAGTACGGATTAAATTCTGGAAGTCTTCTTTTATTTCGTGTGTTTCTTCTTTTAGCGACTCGATTTTCCGACAGGCATGCAGCACTGTAGTGTGGTCGCGCCCGCCAAAAGCATCGCCAATTTCCGGCAAGCTGTGGTTGGTTAGCTCTTTTGACAACGCCATCGCCATTTGCCGCGGCCGTGCCACCGAGCGCGAGCGGCGCTTAGATAATAAATCGGCAACGCGGATTTTGTAGTACTCAGCCACCGTTTTCTGGATATTTTCGATGGTTACCAGCTTATCCTGCAGCGCCAGTAGATCGCGTAGCGCTTCACGAACAAAATCGATAGTAATAGGCCGGCCGGTAAAGTTAGCATTAGCAATAACCCGGTTTAATGCACCTTCCAGTTCACGCACGTTTGAGCGTAGGCGTTTGGCAATAAAAAACGCTACTTCTTCGGGCAGGCGAATTTGGTTTTCGTGCGCTTTGCGCATTAAAATAGCTACCCGGGTTTCCAGCTCTGGCGGTTCAATGGCAATGGTTAAGCCCCAACCAAAACGCGATTTAAGCCTGTCTTCCACGCCGTCAATTTCTTTCGGGTAACGATCGCTGGTAAGAATAATTTGCTGGTTGCCTTCAAGCAGGGCATTAAAGGTATGAAAAAACTCTTCCTGCGAGCGCTCTTTATTGGCAAAAAACTGAATATCATCAATAAGCAGTGCATCAACCGAGCGGTAATAGCGCTTAAACTCTTCTATAGCATTGTTTTGTAAGGCTTTTACCATATCCTGTACAAAGCGCTCAGAGTGCATATAAATAACTTTGGCATCCGGCTTTTTCGCCAGTATGCCATTACCTACCGCATGTAATAAGTGGGTTTTACCTAAACCGGTACCACCGTAAATAAACAGCGGGTTGTAGGCCGTGCCCGGGTTATCGGCCACCTGACTGGCGGCAGCGCGCGCCAGTTGGTTAGACTTACCTTCAACAAAGTTAGTAAAGGTGTAGTTAGCGCGCACATTACTGGTAACGATCGTTTTAGGTGCCGGCTCGGGTACTTCTTTAACTACCCTTTCGGCCTGAGGCGCAGCAGCAAGCGCCGGTGCCGGGGTATTTGAGCGGGCTTTATTACTCTGGCTTGAACCTACGTCAAACTTCAGGCGTGGCGCGTCATCACCACAATAATCGTGGATCAGCTCCATGATCCGGTTCAGGTACTTCTCGCGCACCCAATCCAGCACAAAGCGGTTTGGCGCGTATAAGGTAAGCCCTGTGTCAGAACTGTCAGCTTGCAGTGGGCGGATCCACATACTGAAATGCTGCGCGGGTAACTCGGCTTGCAGCGCTTGCAGGCAATTTTGCCAAACGGACTGATACACCATATCTCCTGAAGCCTTAGTTATTATGATTAAAAAGGCTGGCGTAAGTTAACGAAGCGCACATTATGGTACTATCTTATCCACAACTTCAATATTGACTTTTGCAAATTAACGCATTGGCAGGAAAAATAACTGTAATATATTGTTTTATATCACCTAATTTCTCTTATACCTTTTCATAATACCGCCGCTTTTTGCCCGAATAATTTAAACTAAAAGCAAAATAACTCACACTTTATTCAGACAGCATCAGCTTGCCTGTGGAAAACTTTAGTGAAAACAGGATCAGAGATGATCGCAGCGCAATAAAACACAGGATCAGATTGACTTTAAGCTGCAGACTACTTAAAATTCGCGCTCATTTTTGTCAGCTGCGTTTTGGTATATTTACTAAAACACAGAAACCTTTAGTAAATATTTCGACCGGACGGATGAAATTATGAGTAAAAGAACTTTTCAACCAAGCGTATTAAAGCGCAAGCGTAACCACGGTTTCCGTGCACGTATGGCTACCAAAGGTGGTCGTCAGGTATTAGCGCGTCGTCGTGCTAAAGGCCGTCAGCGTTTATCAGCTTAATTAGCTGTTAACCGCTGCGTGGTCAGCTTGAAATTCGGCAGGGAGTTACGACTGTTAACTCCCGGTCAATTCGATAACGTTTTCCAACTTCCTTTTCGGGTTTCTTCCCCGCTGTTCACCATCCTGGCAAAAGCCAATCATCTGCCTCATCCCCGATTAGGCCTTACTATCGCAAAAAAACGTGTTAAATTAGCCGTGCAACGCAATCGTATCAAGCGCTGCGTGCGTAACAGCTTTCGTTTGCATCAACATGAGTTGCCTGGTGTCGATTTGGTACTGATGGTAAAAGGTGATATTAGCAATACGGCTAATGATGAGTTACAGAGGCAACTGGAAAAGTTATGGCGCAAGATCGCTCGCCAGTACACCGCTTCGCTGTCAGCATAGCCTTAACGCTGCTGCGCGGTTACCAAAGACTGATTAGCCCACTATTTGGGCCTAGCTGCCGTTTTCATCCGACTTGTTCACATTACGCTATTACTGCGATAGAACGCTTTGGCATACTAAAAGGCAGTTGGTTAGCAGCGAAACGTTTATTAAAATGTCATCCCTTACATGCAGGCGGTGATGATCCTGTTCCTGAAAAGCACAATGAGAAAAGCTAAGCCATGGAATCACAACGTAGTTTATTAGTTATTGGCCTGGCACTGGTCAGTTTTTTACTTTGGCAACAGTGGAATATCTACACTGCGCCAAAACCAGTAGCCCCGGTAACGCAGCAAAGCCAAAGCGCTGGCGGCAGTTCTGCTGACTTACAGCTAACCACCGCTGATGCCGAACAACCAGCCACTGCAGTAGCCGCTGCTGCACGCACTATTCGTATCAGCACTGACGTGCTGCAACTGAGCATTGACAGCCGCGGTGGTGATATTGTTGATCTGCAATTGCCCGCGTTTGAACTGAATAAAGGTGCCGGTGATGCTTACCCATTAATGCGCCGCCTGCCAGGTTTTGAATATGTGGCCCAAAGTGGCCTGATTGGCCGTGATGGCCCGGACGACAGCCGTAACCCACGCCCGGTGTATAGCAGCGCACAAAACAGCTATACCCTGGCCGAAGGTGCAACCGAGTTAGTGGTACCTTTGCTGTTTAACCATAACGGCCTGCAAATTGAAAAACGCTTTACCTTTACTGCCGGCCAATATGATGTCCGGGTAGAATATTTTATTCAAAACCAAAGCGGCGAAGTTAAAACGGTACAACCGTATCAGCATCTGGTGCAAACCATCGATAACGGTGAAAGCAGCAGCATGATGATGCCAATTTACCGTGGCGCGGCTTTTGGCACTACCTCAGAGCGTTACAACAAGTACGACTTTGACGATATGCAGAAAAAGAACCTGCTTGAAGCCACTAGCGGCGGCTGGGTTGCCATGCTGGAGCACTACTTTGTTTCGGCCTGGGTGCCGGATCAACAAGCCGACAACCAGCTATACAGCATGGTGCGCAGCGGTCAGGGCGTTATCGGCTCTAAGGGCCCGACAGTAAATATTGAACCGGGTGCCGAAGCCACCTTAAGCAGCACTTTTTACGCCGGCCCGAAAAATCAGGACAACCTGGCAAAACTGGCCAATGGTTTAGACTTAACAGTCGATTACGGTTTCCTGTGGTTTATCTCACAACCGCTGTTCTGGTTACTGACGACCATTCAGGGCTTTGTGGTGAACTGGGGTCTGGCCATTATCTGTATCACGCTGATTGTTAAAGGCGCCATGTACCCGCTGACGAAAGTACAGTACGAATCAATGGCGAAGATGCGTAACTTAAAGCCGAAAATTGAAGAGCTGCAGGCACGCTACAAAGACGACCGGCAGAAGATGGGCCCGGCGATGATGGAGCTGTATCGCAAAGAGAAAGTTAACCCTATGGGTGGCTGTTTGCCGATGATTATCCAGATGCCAATTTTCCTGGCACTGTACTGGGTATTTGTTGAAAGCGTAGAGCTGCGCCACGCGCCCTTTATGTTGTGGATTGACGATTTATCCGCGCTGGATCCGTACTATGTATTACCGGTGTTATTTGGCGCCAGCATGTTCTTAATGCAAAGGCTAACGCCGATGCAGGTAACTGACCCAATGCAGCAGAAGATCATGATGTGGATGCCGGTAGCGTTCTCGGTATTCTTCCTGTGGTTCCCAAGTGGTCTGGTACTGTACTGGTTTGTCAGTAACCTGATTTCACTGGCACAGATGCTGTATATCTACCGTGGTATGGAAAAGAAAGGTTTGCATACCAAAAAGGCTTAACCAGACTCAAAAGCAGGGGCAAGGTGTCATCATAATGATGATTTCCTTGCCCTTGCCGTTAAACCTTAAGCCTGTCGCATAACGCTGACAGGCTTTTTCTATTAAGAGGCAACCCTATGTTTACTACCGACACCATAGCCGCTTTAGCTACTGCCCCCGGCCGCGCCGGTGTTGGTATTATCAGGATCTCCGGCCCCGACACCAAAGCTGTGGCTCAGGCCATCCTGCATAAGCTGCCTAAACCACGCTACGCTGAATACTTACCGTTTTTTGATGGCCAAGCCAAGGTGTTGGATCAAGGGATAGCCCTGCTCTTCCCAGGGCCGAATTCTTTTACCGGCGAAGACGTACTGGAGCTACAAGGCCATGGTGGCCCGGTATTACTGGATATGCTGTTAAAACAGGTGCTGGCGCTACCCAATGTACGCATTGCGCGGCCGGGCGAGTTCTCTGAGCGCGCCTTCTTAAACGACAAGCTCGACTTAGCCCAGGCAGAAGCCATTGCCGACCTAATTGATGCCAGTAGCGAACAAGCCGCACGCAGCGCAATGCAATCATTGCAAGGCGAGTTCTCGAACCGTATTCACCAGTTGGTCGAAAAAGTCATTCACCTGCGCATGTACGTCGAAGCGGCGATAGACTTCCCCGATGAAGAAATCGACTTTTTATCTGACGGCAAAGTTGCCGCTGACTTGGCTGAGATTATTGATTACCTGGCAACCGTAAAAAAACAGGCCACTCAGGGCAGTATTTTGCGCGAAGGCATGAAGGTAGTGATAGCCGGCCGGCCTAATGCCGGTAAATCCAGCCTGCTTAATGCTTTAGCCGGCCGTGAAGCGGCTATTGTCACCGAAATAGCCGGTACCACCCGGGACGTGCTGCGCGAGCATATTTATATCGACGGCATGCCGCTACATATAATCGACACCGCTGGCCTCAGAGACGCCACCGATCAGGTAGAGCAAATAGGTATAGAACGGGCGTGGAAAGAGATAGAACAAGCCGACCGTGTCTTGTTTATGGTCGACGGCACCACCACCAACGCCACCGATCCACACGACATCTGGCCCGACTTTATCGACCGCCTGCCTGCGAATTTGGGCGTAACGGTGATCCGCAATAAAGCCGATATTACCGGCGAACCAATGACTCCCGATACCGATAGTCATCCCCCCGTGTATCGTTTATCGGCGAAAACCGGTGCAGGTATCGATGCGCTGCGTGAGCATTTAAAACAATGTATCGGCTTTGACGCCAGCACTGAGGGCAGCTTCCTCGCCCGCCGCCGCCATTTAGACGCGCTCGACCGCGCAGCAGAACATCTCGAAATTGGCCAGGAGCAACTGCACAGCTATATCGCCGGCGAGATACTGGCCGAAGAGCTGCGGCTAACCCAGCAGCACTTAAATGAAATAACCGGCGAGTTTAGTTCGGATGATTTGCTGGGTAAAATTTTCAGCTCGTTCTGTATCGGCAAGTAACGAACACCTAACTCAAACCCAACGTCAAACATTTCCATATTAATAGCATCAAAACCTTAAGAACATTTGACGACATGGGATATAGATATGCAACAAGCTAATAATTTAATTGATTTAGTAATCGTAGTGGCGCTGATTGCTACTGGATTTTTGATCGCCTGCTTTGTAAATGAACCAAGTTTTGCAATAGTGGGTGATGGGATTCAAATAGCATTGTTACTGGTTGCCATTAAGGCACTTGGAACCTGGCGCCAGCAGTTTCAACATCAAAGGCTGTGGGAAAGAAAAAAAATAGAACTTGAACAGGTTCTTAAAACCCAAAACTTAGTTGAAACACTGGTAGGTGCTAAAGGAAGTGTCGCAGTTTACTACTGTAACCTTTCACCCCGCCCAGACAACTATCAGCATAACTCATCAGATATAAAGAAATTAACTCAAATCCTTAACAATATTAGTGCAAACAGTGAGCTTTTAGTTGAGGCCCTAAAGTTAATTAATGTACGGTGCAGCTACACACAATACATCAAGGACTTTGAAATGATGCACTTTTATTCAAACGATGAGCTCTACTTACTAGCACAGGGCAGTAGTAACTCACTGTTCAGGCAGTCTGATAGAATTAACCATCAAGAAGGCGTTAAAATTTCAAATAATCAACAGTCTTTTTTTGACTTGCTGACGTTGTACACCGAACAATTTGAGTTAAAAAAAGCTGTGGCCATCCATTATCAACGCGTTGAAAAGATAATTGATCAACTGGAAGGACAAAATACCAAGCAACAGGACTACTAAATGGCTCTTAAACGAATCCGCAATAGCACTACTGAGTTTCTTATCTTTACCGGCCAGGCCGGTGAGCAGAGCATTGAAGCACGCTATGAAGATAATACCATCTGGCTTTCACAGAAGCTGATGGCAGAGTTATTCGCCGTGGATGTCAGGACAGTTAGCGAGCATCTGAAAAACATCTTTAAATCAGAAGAACTGGCCGAAAATGCAGTTATCCGGAAATTCCGGATAACTGCTACTGATGGCAAAAGCTACGATACTCAACATTACAATCTCGACGCCATTATCTCGGTGGGCTACCGCGTTAATTCGGTGCGTGCTACACAGTTTCGGCAATGGGCAACGCAGGTACTGCGTGAATTTGCCATTAAAGGCTATGTGCTCGATAAAGAGAGAATGGAAAACGGCAGTTTTCTTGGTGAAGACTATTTTGAACGCTTACTGGCCGAAATTCGTGAAATCCGCCTGTCGGAACGGCGCTTTTACCAGAAAATCACTGATATTTACGCTACCAGCGTCGACTACAACCACGATGCCCCTACCACTAAACAGTTTTTTGCCACAGTACAAAACAAGCTGCACTTTGCTATTCATGGCCACACTGCAGCAGAACTAATAACCCAGCGCGCAGACAGCAGCAAAGCCAATATGGGCCTGACCAGCTGGGCCAAAGCGCCGGAAGGCAAAATTCTGAAAACCGATATTAATGTAGCGAAGAATTACCTGAGCCAGGAAGAGCTGCAATCGCTGGGGCGCATAGTGAACGCCTATCTTGATTTAGCTGAAGAGCGGGCTAAGCGCAATATACCCATGACTATGCAAGATTGGGCGAAACGGCTTGATGCCTTTCTCGAATTTGATGATCGGGAAATATTAACTGATGCCGGCGCAGTAAGCGCGGCTATGGCAAAGCAGCATGCCGAATCTGAGTTTGAAAAGTACAGAATAATCCAGGATAAGCTATACCAAAGTGATTTTGACAAAGCCGTCAAACAGCTGCTGGGTGATAATAAATAATAAAATCAGCCCAGCGCCTAAACTAACTATTAAACACCCATATCACAGAACCACTGCTCAACAATACGTGGCTCAATGCCCAACGCTGTTTCGACAGCGACAACTGGCTTAAAATACTCTTAGCCTACAAACGACAGCACTAAGGGTAAAGTTAACATAGCAAAAATCGTTTGCGCTGTAATGACCGCAGCCATCAAAGGCGCATCTCCCCCCAACTGCCGGGCCAGAATATAGGCAGAGGTTGCGGTTGGCATTGCTGCAAAAATTATCAGCACCTGAGATGCCAATTCGGATAACTGAAACCCGTAAGCAACCGCCCAGGCAATAACGGGAAATAGCAAAAGTTTGATGGCCGATGAGATATAAAGCACCCGCCCCGATGATCGCAACGCTCTCAGGTTAAGCGCAGCACCAACTGACAGCAGCCCTAACGGCAATGCCATTTGCCCTAATAGCTCCATAGTGGAAGAAAGCGTCGCTGGCAACCCGCCCAGTTGATTCAAAAGCACCCCGGCAATACAGGCGAGAATAAGTGGGTTAGTTGCTAAAGCCTTCAGAGTCGGCACCAGATTTGAAACCAAACCTTTCTCGCTGGCAAAAACCAGAACACACAGTATATTTAAAACCGGAATCATCACAGCAGCAATAATAGCCGCAACCACTAAACCTGCTGATGATAACAATGCCGAAGTAGTGGCAAGTGCAACAAAGGTATTAAAGCGCATACTGCCCTGATAAAAAGACGTGTAGGCTGCAAAGCCAACCCCCAATGGCTTTTTTAACAATAAGCAAATACCACTGATTACTACCAGCAATACCAGAACAGCCAGTACAATACGTAACGACTCTCCTCCTGAGAGGCTTGCCTGACTCAGACTATTAATCAGTAACGCCGGAAAAAGCAAATAGTAGGTAAAGCGCTCTGCCGGTGCCCAAAAACCCTCTGCAGGAAACCCATAGCGCCGGGCAAAGAAACCAATCATCAGTAACGCAAACACAGGCACTAATGCCAACACAATCTGCAGCATCTTTTCCTCAAGCCTTAGATGAATGAAGGCATACAATGCCATTTATACAGATTTTTTATACTCTCAGCGTCAGGCTTTTACCGCATCCAACTGCTGCGCGGTATTGTCCGTTACGATTAACACTGCTATCAGTAGTGCCCCCAAAGCAACAAAACCCGCGGCCAAATACAAGCCAATATCATATTGGCCGGTGGCTTCGGCCAGATAACCGGTAAGGGCCGGTGCTATGACCTGAGCACTGCCGTACGCCAGTGTCATTTTGCCCATTAATTTCGCCGGTTTACTTGGGTACAAACGCCCTGCCATGGTTAATACCAAACTGACCACACCGACAAAGGTCGCGCCAAATAAAGCCGCGCTTAACAGCACCGCAATTAACGAGCTAAACCATAGCGGCAATAAAATTGCCACGCTTTGCGCCAGCAACGCCAGCATAATGGCTTTTAGGTAGCCGGTTTTACGCGCGATTAAATCCCACAACAATACCGCCGGTGCCGCAGCTAAGCCTAAAATGATAAAACTCAGATTACCGCTACCGGTTAAACCCGGCATACGCTCGACAATGGTAACGATAAAGGTAGCGCTAATCACGTAGCCGTAACCGGCGCAAAAATAACTGGCCAGCATTAGCCGGATAAAACGTTTTGCCGGTGGCGTGTCGGCAACGCCGGTCTGCCGGGTTAGTGTTGTTTGCAGCGGTTTTGGCAACCAGCGCCAGGCCGGAATGGCCAACACCACGCCGAACAAGGCTAAGTACTGCCACTGGGCGCGCCAGTCCAGCTGCAGGCTTAGCATCAGCTCTACCAACACCGCAGCAAGTGCAATACCAAAGCCCAAGCCGGCAAAGTGGATACCCAGCTCTGCCCGCTGTTTGTGGCTTAACAGCCAGTGCATAATCAGGCCTGAGGCAATTAACATAGAGCAGGCGCTGCTTAAGCCTGCGACAAAGCGCCAGAAAGACCACAGCCAGACATTATCGGTTAACGCCATACCAAGGGTGCTTAACACAGCTAAGATCAAGCCCAGCCGGTACAGGGTATCTTTTAGTTTAAGATTACTCAGGCTGGCCGCCAGCAAAGCACCGGCCATATAGCCCAGGTAATTAACGGCTGCCAGATAACCGCCACTGGCGTCATCCAGCACATTTTGCTGCTGCATCAGCGGCAATAGCGGCGTATAGGCAAAACGGGCGACACCCAGGCAAAGTAACTGGCTGAAAAACCCGGCCAGCAATACATAGAAACGTTGCGGCATAATGTTAGCTGTGGTTGTCAGAGTAATAACTCCGCAAAGCGAAAACATCAGCTTAGCGCAAGTAAAAAGGCCGTGGTATGCGGCCTTAGTCTGATGTCCCTTTTTTAACGATTAACGGGCATAAGTAGCTGTTAACGTGGCTTTACCCAGCGCCATGGCATTAAGCATAAAGCCCACTACAGCGGCGCTGGCGCCATCATCTGCCGGCAGCGTCTCTTCGGGCAATGCCCATACGGTAAACTGATAACGATGCATACCATGGCCTTCTGGCGGGCAGACGCCACCAAAGCCTTTACTGCCATAGTCATTAGTAAAACTGCGACAACCGGGTGGCAGGCTGCCTTTGCCGGCGCCACGGGCTAAACCTCTAGCGTCAAGCGGAATATCGGTTACCAGCCAGTGCCAAAAACCTGAACAGGTGGGCGCATCCGGATCAAATACGGTAACAGCAAAGCTTTTTGTCCCCGCCGGGGCGTTAGCCCAGTTAAGCTCAGGCGATATATTTTTGCCATCACAGCCAAAGCCATCAAACTCGTGATCTTTGGCCATAAAATGGCCTTCTTTAATATCCGGACTGCTTAGCGTAAAAACCTTAGTTGTCATAGTGCCTCCATATGTAAGTAATTACTCACTTATTGCTTGATAGCCATTGATAAAAGGCTTGTTTGGGTAAAGCGCCGGCTTGTTGTGCGACAACCTTACCCTGTTTAAACAGCATTAAGGTAGGGATAGAGCGAATATTAAACTGCGCCGCCAACTGTTGTTGTTGCTCTGTATTGATTTTGCCAAAGCGAAAATGCGGCTCCAGCTCCCGGGCTGCCTGGCTGAATATCGGTGCAAAACTCTGACAGGGGCCACACCAGCTGGCCCAGAAATCTACCACCAATGGCAGCTCACTTTTGTGGGCATGGGCAGTAAAATTAGCTGCCGTTAGTTCTAAGGGTTGGCCGGCAAACAATGTCTGCTTACATTTACCACAACGCGCTTCAAGCGCCGGCTTATCAGCCGGCAAGCGGTTTAAACCGTTACAATACGGGCAGGCAACTATCATGTCGATACTCCGCGGATTATTCTGCACTTCAGGCTTACAACTCCCACTTTGGCTCGCCACAGCAACTCGCGTTTGCCGGCGCAAACACTCAGACACTCTGTGTCGCCCAAATCGGGGTTCTAAGCCTTTCGTTTCGTTAGAACTAGATGGGGCGGGCTTTTCGCAGTTTAAAGCTACAGCCATAAAAAAACCCTGCCGTGGCAGGGTTTGATATTACGCTAACACTTAATCGCGTGGTTTACGCGGTGCACGTGGTGCAGCACCAGGGCGTGGGCCAGGGCCGTTAGACGGACGACGCTCACCTGCTGGCGCAGCTGTAGCACCGCTGTCTACCGTGATATTCAGCTTTTGCTTACGCACATAGACTTTTTTCAGGTGCTGGAAAATTTCATTCGGGATCGTTGCCGGCAACTCTACCGTGCTGAAATGATCAAACAGCTTAATATTACCGATAAACTGGCTGTCGATATTGGCTTCGTTGGCAATAGCACCAACGATATCACCGGCACGCACACCATGCTCTTTACCTACCTCAATACGGTAAGTCTGGTAATCGCCTTTCATTTCACGCTTAACACGTGGGCCACGATCCGGACGCTCGCCACCACGGTCTGGGCGATCTGAACGCTCAGGCCGATCGCTACGCTCACGGCGTGGACGCTCGTCACGGTCACCACCACGGGCATGCGGCTCACGGATTTCCGGGAACTGGCTGGCCACATTTAACGGCTGGTCTTTCTGCGCTAAATACAACAATGCAGCCGCCAGATCATTTTCAGTGGTTTCAATCTTCTCGCGCCAATCATTAATTAAGGTTTGGAAGAAGCTTAAATCCTGCGTTTCTATCGTTTGTGCTAACTGCTCACGGAACGATTCGATACGACGCTGTTCAATCACACGGCCGGTAGGCAGTGACATCTGCTCAATGGGCTGCTTGGTAGCATGCTCAATAGTACGCAGTAAACGGCGCTCGCGTGGCGAAACGAACAAAATCGCTTTACCTTCACGGCCGGCACGGCCGGTACGGCCAATACGGTGCACGTAGGCTTCGCTGTCGTACGGAATGTCATAGTTTACGACCAGACTGATACGCTCTACGTCCAGACCACGGGCGGCTACGTCGGTTGCGACAATAATATCCAGCTGGTTAGCCTTCATTTTGCGGATAGTCAGCTCGCGGTGCGCCTGGTTCATATCACCGTTTAAGCAGGCCACAGCATAACCGCGGGCGCCCAGTTTTTCGGCAATTTCTTCAGTAGCACTTTTGGTGCGGACAAACACGATAGTAGCATCGTACTCTTCGCCTTCCAGTAAACGGGTTAACGCATCCAGTTTCTGGTTACCATCTAACATCACATAACGTTGGGTAATACGTTCAACGGTACTGGTTTTAGAAGCAATTTTAATTTCTTCAGCATTTTTTAAATGCTTTTGTGCAATAGCGCGGATCGGTGCAGGCATGGTTGCCGAGAACATCGCAACCTGACGGCCTGGCGGTGTGGCATCCATAATGGTTTGCACATCATCGATAAAACCCATACGCAGCATTTCATCGGCTTCATCCAGCACGATAGCGCGCAGCTTATCCAGCTTTAAAGTGCCACGGTCTAAGTGATCCAGAATACGGCCGGGTGTACCCACAATAACCTGCGAGCCACGCTTCAGCGATTTCAGCTGGTTGGTGTAGCTCTGGCCACCGTATAACGGCAGAACATGAAATGCCGGCATATAGCGGGCATAAGCCTGGAAGGCTTCTGCAACCTGGATCGCCAGCTCACGCGTTGGCGCCAGTACCAGAATTTGTGGATCGTTTTGCGCAGGGTCAAGCCGTGCTAATAAAGGCAGCGCGAAAGCACCGGTTTTACCGGTACCGGTTTGCGCCTGGCCTAATACATCCTCGCCAGCTAATAATTTGGGAATAGCAGCAGCCTGGATAGGCGACGGCGTTTCATAGCCAAGTTCAGTAACAGCACGAACAATAGCTTCAGGCAGCATCAGCTGGGAAAATGACACAGTGTCAGACATACGTTGTTTAAACCTCAATAACACGCAGGCGTAGTGGTAGTGCTATTGTTGCTTTTACTTAGCCTGCAGAGCAGTAAAAGCACGTAAATCAGACCAAAGCATAGCTTTAACTGATTTTATTCCAGTAGTATAGCCAAACATTCTTATGACAAGAGGCATATCATGATAGACATCCTCGTTGGCAGCCAAATGGGCGCAGCGGAATATGTGGCAGAACAAGTTGCTGAAACACTGGTACAAGCGGGCTATGAAGCAACACTTCATCTGAAACCCGAACTGGATCACCTTAACCCTTCCGGGGTTTGGTTAGTGATCACATCCACCTATGGCGCAGGAGATCTGCCTGATAATATTCAACCCTTTGCGGATCAATTAGCACAAGATCGGCGTGATCTTACCACACTTTCTTATGCCGTGATCACTTTAGGTGACTCTGCCTACGATACTTTTTGTCTGGCTGGTGAAAAAATAGCAGGTTTATTAGATATGCGGCAGGCAAAACGCCTGTTACCGTCACTGCAAATTGATGCCCAGGATGCCGAATTGCCAGAAAATCATGCCCTAAGCTGGCTACCTGACTTTATTGAACTGCTGAAATAAAAAAAGCGGGTGGCAAGCACCCGCAAACACAAGTATATCTCAGGAAGAACAGGATAACGTTAGTCTCTCCCAGGTTGGCCTCAGCAATAAAACCAACTTGTCCTTACCTTACCGGCAATTTGGCTAACCGTCTTGATATCAGCATGATAAAGCCATGATAAAAGCGTTTTCTGCGTTAGGATCCAGTTACACCCAAGTTATCAACAAAATTACAATTTAATAAATCTATCTGTGCATAAGTATAGGTAAAACCGGTTACTAAGCTGTATTTATCCTAAATATAAAAAAAATATTTTTCTGATATGTGGATAAAGTGGCATTTTGATCACCGGTTCAACCGCAACAGATCCTAGCTTGATCACAGGATCTGATCCTTAGTAAGCGTCTGATCATTCATATAAAGATCCGCTTATGCACTGAAAATAGGCTCCTTAGTAGTAAAAATAATAAAAAGATCTCTAAAAAGATCTTATTTAATTTAGAAGATCCTAAGCCCGGTGCAGCATTCCACTTAACCCCGGATCGCGCTACAATAGCGCCCCTTAAACACTTTGACAGATTAACCAGATACTGAGGCAACTATGCTGTACCAAGAGACATTCGACGTTATCGTTGTAGGCGGTGGCCATGCAGGCACCGAAGCCGCTCTGGCAGCTGCACGCATGGGCCGTAAAACATTATTGCTAACCCACAACGTTGAAACGCTGGGACAAATGTCCTGCAATCCGGCGATTGGCGGCATAGGCAAAGGCCATCTGGTTAAAGAAATTGATGCGCTCGGCGGTGCTATGGCAATAGCCGCTGACAAAGGCGGTATTCAGTTTCGCACCTTAAACAGCTCTAAAGGGCCGGCAGTAAGAGCTACCAGAGCTCAGGCAGATCGCCAGTTATACCGTGCTGCTATTCGTACCATGCTGGAAAACCAGCCGAATTTAAGTATTTTCCAGCAGGCTTGTGATGATCTGATAGTTGAAAACGATCAGGTCAGCGGTGTAGTAACCCAAATGGGTTTAAAATTTCATGCTAAGTCTGTCGTACTTACTGTTGGCACCTTTTTAGGTGGCCAAATTCATATTGGTTTACAAAGCCATTCAGGCGGCAGAGCCGGAGATCCGCCATCAATTGCCCTGGCAAAACGTTTACGTGAGTTGCCATTTCGGGTAGATCGTTTAAAAACCGGTACACCACCACGTATTGATGCCCGTACTATTGATTTTTCGCTGATGCAGGTTCAACCCGGTGATAACCCTACTCCGGTATTTTCGTTTATGGGTAAACAAGCTGATCATCCACAACAAATTGCCTGTTACATTACCTATACCAATGAAAACACCCACGATGTGATCCGCAATAATCTGGACAGATCACCGATGTATACCGGCGTCATTGAAGGTATAGGCCCGCGCTATTGCCCTTCTATTGAAGATAAAATTACCCGCTTTGCCGATAAAGACAAGCATCAGATCTTTATCGAACCGGAAGGCTTGACCACCCATGAAGTGTACCCGAATGGTATCTCCACCAGCCTGCCGTTTGATGTACAGCTGAGCATAGTACGCTCGATTAAAGGCATGGAAAATGCCCATATCACCAGGCCTGGCTACGCCATCGAGTATGATTTTTTTGACCCACGCGATCTGAAAAACAGCCTGGAAACCAAATTTATTAAAGGCTTATTTTTTGCCGGCCAGATTAACGGCACCACGGGCTATGAAGAAGCCGGTGCCCAGGGCTTATTGGCAGGGCTAAACGCGGCTCTGTTTAGCCAGGGTAAAGACAGCTGGTCACCGAGTCGGGATCAGGCTTACTTGGGTGTACTGGTAGACGATTTAACCACTATGGGTACCAAAGAGCCGTACCGGATGTTTACCAGCCGTGCTGAATACCGCTTAATGTTGCGTGAAGACAATGCCGATTCGCGTTTAACCGAAAAAGGTCGCGAGCTGGGTTTGGTCGACGACGTGCGCTGGGCTGCGTTTAACCAGAAAATGGAACAGATTGCGCTGGAACGCCAACGCTTAAAACAAAGCTGGATCCACCCACAACATGCAGCACTGACCGAAGTTAACGCCCTGGTTAAAACGCCGCTGAGCAAAGAGGCCAGCCTGGAAGAGTTAGTACGCCGGCCAGAAATTAATTACACAGATCTGATGCAAATAGCAGATCTTGGCCCAGGCCTGGCTGATCCTGTTGCTGCCGAACAGGTTGAAATTCAGATCAAGTACGAAGGCTATATTCACCGCCAGCAGGATGAAATTGCCAAACAGCAACGCAATGAACAAACCTTGCTGCCACAACAGTTTGATTATAAACAAGTAAAAGGTTTATCTAACGAAGTTATCGTTAAACTAAACCAGACGCAGCCACAAACTGTTGGTCAGGCGTCACGTATTTCCGGTATTACTCCGGCGGCTATTTCGTTGCTGCTGGTTTATCTGAAGAAACAAGGGTTACTGCGAAAATCAGCCTAAGCCAGTTTAAGGATCAAGATGTTAGACAAACTTAAAGCACTGGTGGCACAAACCAGCCTGACGCTGTCTGAACAGCAACTACAACAATGTATTGCTTATGTGCAATTGCTGGATAAGTGGAACAGCGCCTATAACCTGACATCTGTGCGTAACCCTGAAGAAATGCTGATCAAGCATGTCATGGACAGTTTAGTGGTAGCACCGTTTTTAACCGGACAGCGTTTTATTGACGTGGGTACCGGCCCCGGTTTACCCGGCGTGTTGCTGGCCATTTATTACCCCGATAAACATTTTACGCTGCTCGATAGCCTGGGCAAACGTATCCGTTTTTTAAATCAGGTTAAATTGCAACTGAAGCTGGCTAATATTCAACCACTGCAAAGCCGGGTAGAAGATCATCAGCCTGAACAGGGCTACGATGGTGTAATAAGCCGCGCTTTTGCCTCAATCAATGATATGCTCAGCTGGTGTCGGCATTTACCTGCGACAAACGGCTGCTTTTTCGCCATGAAAGGTGCTGCAGTACAAGAAGAAATTGCAGCTTTGCCTGATTTTGTTAAAGTAACTTCCGTTCAGCCTCTTGTGGTACCGCAGTTGCAAGCACAGCGGCATTTGGTGATACTAGATCCAAACTAATTGAAGCTGCAGCCAGGCAGCAAGTGAGTGAATCCCCATGAGCATAGGTAGCTATGTGATTGGGGTTAGTGAACGTGGCGAACACCGCTGCAGCTTCAAGTAGGACGGAAGACCCCTGCTAACTGATAATGAGGACATCTTGTGGCGAAAGTGATCGCAATAGCTAACCAGAAAGGTGGTGTGGGTAAAACCACTACGGCAGTGAATCTGGCTGCTTCACTGGCTGCGACCAAACGCAAGGTGCTACTGATCGATCTTGATCCGCAGGGCAATGCCACTATGGGCAGCGGCGTAGACAAGTATAGCCTGCCCGCTACCGCATACGATTTACTGGTTGATGAAAAACCCCTGGTTGATGTACTGGTAAAAGAAACAGCCGGTGGTTATCACCTGGTGGCGGCTAACTCTGATCTTACCGCAGCAGAAGTGCGTTTAATGAACGTATTCGCCCGCGAGCTGCGTTTGCGTAACGCCCTGAAAGATTACCGTAACAGTTACGACTATATTTTTATCGACTGCCCGCCATCACTGAATATGCTTACCGTTAATGCCATGGCTGCAGCCGATACCGTGCTGGTTCCTATGCAGTGTGAGTACTTTGCGCTGGAAGGTTTAACCGCACTGGTTGATACCATTAATCAACTGGCGGCAGCGGTTAATCCGGAGTTAAAGATCGAAGGTATATTAAGAACCATGTACGATCCGCGTAATCGCCTGGCGAATGACGTATCGGAACAATTAAAACAACATTTTGGTGACAAGGTTTACCGCGCTGTGATCCCGCGCAATGTAAGGTTGGCTGAAGCGCCCAGTTTTGGTGCACCGGTAATGTATTACGATAAAAGCTCAACCGGGGCTAAAGCATATCTGGCACTGGCGGGCGAAATGCTGCGCCGGGCCGATAAAAAAATGGTTAACAGCACTACCTCTGTCTGATCTGAATAATTTTAGGGAAGCTATTTAGCATGTCGGTAAAGAAACGCGGCCTGGGCCGGGGTCTGGATGCCTTACTTACGTCCAACAGAACCAGTAACAGCGATACTGCAACCACAACAGCCAGTGAACTGCAACAGCTGCCGGTAGAGTTTCTGGTGCCGGGCAAATACCAGCCACGTAAAGATATGTCGCAGGAAGCGCTGGAAGATCTAGCCAGTTCTATCCGTGCCCAGGGCATTATTCAACCGATAGTGGTGCGGCCGCTGGCAAAAGATAAGTTTGAAATTATCGCCGGTGAGCGCCGCTGGCGAGCCAGCCAGTTGGCACAACTGTCTGAAGTACCCTGTATTGTTAAAGATGTGCCGGACGAAGCGGCAGTCGCTATTGCACTTATTGAGAACATTCAGCGCGAAGATTTAAATGCCATGGAAGAAGCGGTAGCGCTGGATCGCTTGCTGACAGAATTTGCCCTGACCCACCAGCAGGTAGCCGATGCGGTAGGTAAATCGCGTGCTTCAGTGACCAATTTACTACGCCTTAACCAGTTAAATGAAGACGTAAAGCTGTTGCTCGAGCACGGTGATATTGAAATGGGTCATGCCCGGGCGCTTTTGGCATTAAAAGATAATGAGCAATCGGATGCGGCGCGTTTAGTGGCGGCAAAACAACTTACGGTGCGCGAAACTGAAAACCTGGTACGGCGTATTCTGGAGCCCAAACCTGCTGTGGCCGAAAAACCTCGCGATCCGGATGTACTGGCGCTGGAGCAGCGTTTAAGCGAGCGTTTTGCTGCACCGGTGCAAATTAGTTACAACAATAAAGGCAAAGGCAAATTAGAAATTAGTTATACCAGCCTCGATGAGTTAGACGGTATTATTAATAAGTTGAATGCAGCTGAGTAATAATGCACCATTATTTACCAATAATATGTACTAAACCAGTGCTGGTGCCGCTTTTTGTTGCAAATTAAAGGCAGATAAGTATACTTTCGCAAGTTTTTTCGACCCCCTTCACGGGCGATTTCAGGGGGACAAACAGTGACTGATAAAAATGCGGCGTTGGCGCGCAAATCAGCTTATAAGCTGGTGCTGTGTCAGCTTGCAGTAGCCGGGGTTATAGCGCTGGCTTTTTTTTTAGCTGTAGATGCAGTTGCAGCCAAGTCCGCTTTTAAAGGTGGGCTGGTGGCGGTAATACCGAATTGTGTATTTGTGTTTTTTGCCTTTCGTTACAGTGCATTAAATAACGCAAATGCAGTATTGGCGGCCTTTATGCGGGGGCAGTCATTTAAACTAATATTAACCGCTGTGCTTTTAGCCGTCGTATTTACGCAGCAACAACTGGTACCAGGTATTTTTTTAACCGGTTTTCTGCTTACGCTGTTAGCACAATGGACAGCACCAGTTTTTTTTAAACATTAACAATGGGATGAAACATGGCTGCAGGTGAAGAGTTAACCCTCTCTGGCCATATTCAGCACCACCTTACTAACGCCAAAATGTGTACCGTTGATGGTAGCGTTGCATTTAATAAAGCGTGTAGTGAGGCCGGGTTCTGGACATGGCATGTCGATACATTAGCGTGGTCTATTGGCCTTGGTTTGTTGTTTCTGTGGATTTTCCGCAGTGCAGCAACAAAAGCCACTACCGGCGTTCCGGGTAAGTTTCAGTGTTTTATTGAAATGGTGGTGGAGTTGGTTGCCACTAATGTTAAAGACACTTATCACGGTAAAAGTAAGCTTATAGCACCACTGGCACTGACCATCTTTGTCTGGGTGTTTCTGATGAACCTGATGGACTTGATCCCGGTAGATTTCCTGCCCGCTTTTGCCGGTTTTGTCGGTGAGCAAGCCCTGGGTATGGACTCGCACGATGTGTACATGAAAATTGTACCGACGACCGATATCAACTTAACTGCTGCACTGGCCATTGGTGTGTTTATTCTGATGATCGGTTATTCAATTCGCATTAAAGGCGTATTGGGCTTTATCAAAGAATTAACGCTGCACCCGTTTAGCAGCAAAAATGTACCACTGCAAATTATCCTGATCCCTGCCAACTTATTGCTGGAAACCATAGCATTAGTTGCCAAGCCATTTTCACTGGCACTGCGGTTATTCGGTAACCTGTATGCTGGCGAGATGATCTTTATCCTGATTGGTGCCGTGGGTTTAGCGCAGTTACCACTGCACTTTGTCTGGGCAGTATTCCATATTCTGGTAATAGTGCTGCAGGCGTTTGTATTTATGATGCTGACCATTGTTTACTTAAGCATGGCCAGTTCAGATAACCACTGATTTTTTTAAACTTTAACTTTAACTATTGAAATATCGGAGAAAAAAATGGAACTAGTATTAGGTCTTAAATTAATCGCAGTTGCCTTGTTAATCGGTTTCGGTGCTATCGGTACTGCACTGGGTTTCGGTAACATGGGCGGTAAGTTCTTAGAAGCTTGTGCGCGTCAACCGGAACTGGCCCCTTCACTGCAAGTTAAAATGTTCATCCTGGCAGGTCTGATCGACGCCGTTGCGATGATTGGCGTTGGTATCGCCATGTACATGTTGTTCGCAATGTAATTGAAGCTTTGTGTTATTCCGAACAACTGTTAACTAAGGAGGAGCGGTCGTGAATTTAAACGCCACTCTGCTAGGCGAATTAATCGCATTTGCGGTGTTCGTGCTGTTCTGTATGAAATTTGTATGGCCGCCGCTGATCAATGCGATCGAAGCGCGCCAGAAAAAAATTGCTGACGGTTTAGCAGCTTCTGATCGTGCGGAAAAAGACCTGGCATTAGCACAGGACAAAGCCAAAGATCAGCTAAAAGATGCTAAAGCACAAGCAGCAGACATTATTGAGCAAGCGAAAAAACGCGAAGCCAAAATGCTGGATGAAGCCGTGCACAAAGCCAACGCCGAACGTGAAAACATTCTGGCCATTGGCAGAGCAGAACTGGAAGCGGAACGTAACCGTTTACGCGAAGAGCTGCGCAAGCAAGTTGCTGCATTAGCAGTAGCCGGCGCAGAGAAAATTCTGCAACGTTCTATTGATGAAGCTGCTCACAGCGACATTCTGGAAAAACTGGTTCAAGAACTGTAATGAGGATGAGCTATGTCTGATTTGACTAATATTGCTCGTCCTTACGCCAAAGCGGCCTTTGATTTTGCTGTAGAGCAAAAAGCACTGGACGCCTGGCTGCAGATGTTGGCCTTTGCTGCAGAAGTAGCAAAGAATGACCAGGTTGGTGCTTATTTAGGCGCCAACGGTGCTGCTGACAAGCAGGCCGGTCTGTTTATTCAGGTATGTGGTGAGCAACTCAATGAGCACGGCCAAAACTTTATTAAAGTGATGGCAGAAAATCATCGCTTGTTGGCGTTGCCTGAAGTGTTAGCTGCTTTTATTGCGCTTAAAGCCGAGTTTGAAAAAGAAATCGACGTTACTGTGGTTTCTGCAACCAAGCTTTCTAAAGCACAACAAGACAAGCTAGCCGCAGCATTATCGCAACGTTTGGCACGCAAAGTTAAATTAAACTGTAGCGAAGATCCTGCAGTGGTTGGCGGTATGCTGATCAAAGCAGGTGACATGGTTATTGATGGCTCGATCCGCGGCAAGCTGGATCGTTTAGCAACTGCGCTGCAGTCATAATTGGGGAACAGAGAATGCAACTGAATTCCACTGAAATATCAGAACTGATCAAAAGTCGTATTGCTCAGTTTGAAGTGGTCAGTGAAGCTCGTAACGAAGGTACTATCGTTCAGGTAACAGACGGTATTATTCGTATCAATGGTCTTGCAGATTGTATGCAGGGCGAAATGATTGAGCTTCCTGGCAATCGCTATGCTATCGCGCTGAACTTAGAGCGCAACTCAGTTGGTGCTGTAGTTATGGGCCCGTACGCGGACTTAACTGAAGGCACTAAAGTAAAAAGCACCGGCCGTATCTTAGAAGTACCGGTTGGCCCGGCGTTATTAGGCCGTGTGGTTAACACCTTAGGTGCACCTATCGACGGTAAAGGCCCGATTGAAGCCGCTGGCTTTGAGCCGGTAGAAAAAATTGCGCCTGGCGTTATCGACCGTCAATCGGTAGATCAGCCAATGCAAACCGGTTATAAGTCGGTTGATGCGATGATCCCTATCGGTCGTGGTCAGCGTGAATTGCTGATCGGTGACCGTCAGACCGGTAAAACGGCGCTGGCGATTGATGCCATCATCAACCAGAAAGGCACCGGCGTTAAATGTATCTATGTTGCTATTGGGCAGAAAGCTTCTACCATCGCTAACGTAGTACGTAAGCTCGAAGAGCACGGCGCCCTGGCCCACACTATCGTGGTAGTGGCCTCTGCGTCTGAAGCGGCGGCACTGCAGTTCCTGGCACCTTACTCAGGTTGTACCATGGGCGAATACTTCCGTGACCGCGGTGAAGATGCGCTGATTGTATACGATGACTTGTCTAAGCAAGCTGTGGCTTACCGTCAGATCTCGTTACTGTTACGCCGTCCGCCAGGCCGTGAAGCTTACCCGGGTGATGTATTCTATTTGCACTCACGTCTGCTGGAGCGCGCATCACGCGTTAACGCTGACTACGTAGCACGTTTAACCAACGGCGAAGTAACAGGTAAAACCGGTTCTTTAACCGCGCTGCCTATTATTGAAACTCAGGCCGGTGACGTATCTGCGTTCGTACCTACTAACGTAATTTCGATTACTGATGGTCAGATCTTCTTAGAAACTGACTTATTCAACGCCGGTATCCGTCCTGCGGTGAACGCCGGTATTTCGGTATCGCGGGTAGGTGGTGCAGCACAAACCAAGATCATCAAGAAATTAGGTGGTGGTATTCGTCTGGCATTAGCCCAGTACTCAGAGCTGGCCGCGTTCGCGCAGTTCGCCTCTGACCTTGACGAAGCAACCCGCGCTCAGTTAGAGCACGGTCAGAAGGTAACTGAGCTGATGAAACAGCTGCAGTACAGCCCGATGTCTGTTGCCGAAATGGGTGTGTCTATTTTCGCTATCGAAAAAGGCTTTATGAAAGATGTTGAAGTGGCCAAAATCCTTGATTTTGAAGCCGGCTTAATCGCTTTTATGAAAGCTGAACACGCTGAGCTGATGGCTGATATCGATAAAACCGGTAACTACAACGACCAAATCGAGTCTACGTTCAAAGCTGCCATTGATAAATTCAAGGCAACGCAGACCTGGTAAGCAATGTGGGTGGCTTGCCACCCCGTTCGTTGAATGAAACGGAGATACAGTCATGGCCGGTGGTAAAGAGATAAAAAGTAAGATCGGGAGTATTAACAATACTCGCAAGATCACCAGTGCTATGGAAAAGGTTGCGGTCAGCAAAATGCGCAAAGCGCAAGACCGTGTAGCTGCAACACGCCCATACGCTGAAGGTATGCGCAAAGTGATCGGTAACGTTGCCAATGGCAGCCTGGAATACCGCCATCCGTATTTAGCGGATCGTGAGGTAAAACGGGTTGGCTATATTGTCATTTCTACTGATCGTGGTCTTTGCGGTGGCCTGAATACCAACGAGTTTAAGAAAGTTGCCCTTGAGCTGAAAAGCTGGAAAGACAAAGGTGTAGATGCGCAGTTTGCTGTTATCGGCAACAAAGCAACAGCCTTTTTCAAGCGTTTCGGTGGTAAGGTAGTCGCGCAACAGGCGGGTTCAGGTGACGTACCACGTTTGGCTGATGTGATTGGTTCGGTAAAAGTGATGCTGCAAGCATTTAACGAAGGCCGGATTGACCGCTTATTCCTGGTGTACAACAAGTTTGTCAACACCATGAAGCAAGAGCCAGTGATCGATCAACTCTTACCTTTGCCAAAAGCAGACATTGCACAAAAAGAGCATAACTGGGATTACCTGTACGAGCCGGATCCACAACCTATCATCGATATGTTATTGGACCGCTTCGTTGAATCGCAAGTTTATCAGGGCGTGGTAGAGAACTCTGCCAGTGAGCACGCGGCGCGGATGGTAGCCATGAAGGCTGCAACCGATAACGCCGGTAACCTGATGGACGACCTGAAGCTGGTGTACAACAAAGCACGTCAGGCCGCGATTACCCAGGAGCTTAGCGAGATCGTCGCAGGTGCGGCAGCTGTAGGCTAAGGTAAACAGTTTTGAGAAATTTGAGGAAACATCATGAGTCAAGGTAAGGTCGTCCAAATCATTGGCGCCGTTGTGGATATCGATTTTCCACAAGATGCGGTACCTGGTATCTATGACGCGTTAAACGTGACTGACGGTGATCTGGCTGGTTTAGTGCTGGAAGTGCAGCAGCAGCTGGGTGGCGGTACAGTGCGTACTATCGCGTTAGGTACTACAGACGGTTTACGTCGCGGCGCTGCCGTGTCTAACACCGGTAAAGCAATTCACGTTCCGGTGGGTAAAGCCACACTGGGCCGTATTATGAACGTACTTGGCGAGCCAATCGACGAAGCAGGCCCAATCGGTGAAGAAGAGCGTATGCCTATTCACCGTGCCGCGCCAAGCTACGAAGATCAGGCCGCGTCTAACGCGTTGCTGGAAACCGGTATCAAGGTTATCGACCTGGTATGCCCGTTCGCCAAGGGTGGTAAAGTTGGTCTGTTCGGTGGTGCCGGTGTAGGTAAAACCGTAAACATGATGGAACTGATCCGTAACATCGCCATCGAGCACAGCGGCTACTCAGTATTCGCCGGTGTAGGTGAGCGTACCCGTGAAGGTAACGACTTCTATCACGAGATGAAAGACTCTAACGTACTGGATAAAGTATCGTTAGTGTACGGTCAGATGAACGAGCCGCCGGGCAACCGTCTGCGCGTAGCGTTAACCGGCTTAACCATGGCGGAAAAATTCCGTGATGAAGGCCGTGACGTACTGTTCTTCGTTGATAACATTTACCGTTATACGCTGGCCGGTACTGAAGTGTCTGCACTTCTGGGCCGTATGCCATCAGCGGTAGGTTACCAGCCAACGCTGGCAGAAGAGATGGGTGCTCTGCAAGAGCGTATCACTTCTACCAAGACCGGTTCTATCACGTCAATCCAGGCCGTATACGTACCTGCGGATGACTTAACGGATCCGTCACCAGCTACCACCTTCTCGCACTTAGATGCGACGGTAGTACTGAGCCGTAACATTGCATCACTGGGTATTTACCCGGCAATCGACCCACTGGATTCAACTTCTCGTCAGTTAGATCCACTGGTAATCGGTAAGGAGCACTATGAAGTGGCCCGTGGCGTGCAATCAGTTCTGCAGCGTTACAAAGAACTGAAAGACATTATCGCGATCCTGGGTATGGACGAATTGTCTGATGACGACCGCACAACAGTATACCGTGCGCGTAAAATTCAGCGTTTCCTGTCACAGCCTTTCTTCGTAGCTGAAGTATTCACCGGTTCACCAGGTAAATACGTACCGCTGAAAGAAACTATCCGTGGCTTTAAAGGCATCCTGGAAGGCGAGTTCGACCATATGCCAGAGCAGGCGTTCTACATGGTTGGTTCTATCGACGAAGCGATCGAAAAAGCGAAGAAACTGTAAGTTCAGGCTTTAGGAGAGCGAGATGGCGATGACAGTGCAACTGGATGTAGTAAGTGCCGAAGAAAAAATCTTCTCCGGCCTTGTCGAATCCGTGCAGGTCACAGGCAGTGAGGGCGAGCTGGGTATTTTACCTTTCCACGCCCCGTTACTGACCACCCTGAAACCTGGCATGGTCCGTATCGTGAAACAATTTGGCGAAGAACACGTGATATACGTAGCCGGCGGTGTACTTGAAGTACAACCCGATACTATCACTGTACTGGCCGATGTCGCGGTACGCGGCGAAGACTTAGACGAGCAAGCCGCTTTAGACGCACAAAAACGTGCCGAAGAAGCGATGCAACACGCTGGCGCAGACTTCAACTATGCTGAAGCTGCGGCGCAACTGGCCGAAGCCATTGCCCAGCTACGCATTATTCAGAAAATGCGTAAAAAATAAGTTCGGGTTCCGAAATATAAAAAGCCACCTTAGGGTGGCTTTTTTGTTGGTTTTGCTTTGGAGGTTCAGCAAAACTTCACCCTGGCCCTGTAATCTGCTGCGTTATCTATTAGAATAACCGCACTATCGATGAAGCATGATTACAGGGATTCTTTTATGGCATTAAATGTAGTGATTCTGGCCGCCGGTAAAGGCACAAGGATGAAATCTGATTTACCCAAAGTACTGCACAAGGTAGCCGAACGGCCAATGGTGCAGCATGTTATTGATACTGCCCGCGCCTTGGGCTCAGCAAAACCTCAGTTGGTATATGGTTATGGTGCCGAGGCATTAAAAGCGGCTATGGGCGAGCAAAGCCTGCACTGGGTACTGCAAGCCGAGCAGCTTGGTACCGGACATGCAGTAGCGCAAGCGATACCGAATATAGCTGATGATGACACCGTACTGGTGTTATACGGCGATGTACCACTTACCCGGTTAGAGACTTTACAGCAGTTGCTGGCAGTAAAACCGGCCAATGGCCTGGCAATTTTAACGGTTAATTTAGCTAACCCCACCGGTTATGGCCGTATAGTGCGGCAAAACGGTAAGGTGGTAGGTATTGTTGAGCAAAAAGACGCCACGCCCGAACAGTTGCAGATTAACGAAGTAAACAGCGGCATTATGGCGCTGCCGGGTAAACAGTTAAAAAGCTGGCTCGGGCGGTTATCGAACAGTAATGCCCAGGGCGAATATTACTTAACCGACGTTATCGCTATGGCACACAGTGAAGGCGTGGAAATCGCCACTGCCCAGCCGCAAAATCCGATGGAAGTAGAAGGTGCCAATAACCGTGTGCAATTAGCGGCACTGGAGCGCGCGTATCAGCTGCGTAAAGCCGAAGAGTTAATGCTGGCCGGTGCTAACCTGCGCGATCCGGCGCGGCTGGATATCCGCGGCAGCGTTGTGGTAGGCAATGATGTGATGATCGACATCAATGTGATCTTTGAAGGCAAGGTAGTGCTGGGTAAAGGCGTAACCATTGGTGCCAACTGCATTCTAAAAGACTGCGTTATCGGCGATAACACCGAAATTAAACCGAATTCAATGATTGAAAAGGCTACTGTCGGCAGCGATTGCTCGGTAGGTCCTTTTGCCCGCCTGCGGCCGGACAGCGTGATGCTGGACGACAGCCATGTCGGTAACTTTGTCGAAATGAAAAAAACTACCCTGGGTAAAGGCTCTAAAGCCAACCATTTAACTTATCTTGGCGATGCGGTGATTGGTGCAAAAGTTAACGTTGGCGCCGGTACTATTACCTGTAACTATGATGGTGCGAATAAGTTTGTTACCACTATTAAAGATGGCGCCTTTATCGGTTCGAACAGTGCCTTAGTCGCGCCGGTTACCGTAGGCGTAAATGCTACTGTGGGTGCCGGCTCGGTGTTAACCCGTGACGCGGCCGACGGTGAGTTAGTGGTCGCCCGCGCTAAACAGCGGCATATCAACGATTGGCAGCGGCCGGTAAAAATTAAAAAGTAACTGAAACTAAACAGCCCGCAATAGCGGGCTGTTGTATTATTGGAATAACACAATATATAGGTTGGAATCCCGGATCGGTCACCACAGAGTGTCTGAGTCCTGCCGCAGGCAAAAGGACGAGCCGGAACGGGAGTTACAACCGGCAGTGCGGCATGTAATCGCTACTCTGCCTTATCTACCAGCACCGCAATAGCGCCATCCCCGGTAACATTACAGGCGGTACCAAAGCTGTCTTGTGCCATATACAGCGCGATCATTAGCGCAATAGCGCCTTCACCAAAGCCCAGCATGCTGCCCAGTAAGCCAACAGCCGACATTACAGCGCCACCGGGTACGCCGGGTGCAGCCAGCATTACTACGCCTAAGGTTAAGATAAACGGCAGCATGGTAAACAGTGACGGAATTTCCAGGTTACTTTTCATCATAATTACCGCCACAGCGCAGCTGACGATGGTAATAGTCGATCCGGATAAATGCACAGTGGCGCAAAGCGGCACGGTAAAGTTGGCGACATCTTCTTTTACGCCGTTGTTTTTGGTGGCCTGCAGCGCTACCGGAATCGTTGCTGCACTCGACATAGTGCCCAGCGCAGTAAAATACGCCGGTAACATATTTTTGATCAGGCCAAATGGCGATTTACCGGCCTTGATACCGGCAATAACAAACAGCGAGCAAATCCAGACCCAGTGCAGCACTATGGCCAGCACCAGCACTATGCCGAAAGTTTGCAGCGTAACAAATACCGTACCTGCGGCAGCCATTTGGGCAAAAACACCGGCAATATACAGTGGCAAAAATGGGATAATAATTTTAGTCAGCAGCAGCTGAATAATGTCGCGGCCCTGATCAGATAACTGCTTTAGCGAGGTCGCCTGCGTACTGGCAATGCCCAGGCCAAAAATAAAGGCCAGTGCTAACGCGGTCATCACACTAAATACCGGTGGAATGTTCATTTCGATATAAGGCGTTAAACTTACCCCTTCAGTACTGGCTAAGTCAGCCGCTGCTGGCGCCAGCAGCGGAATAACCAGTGTAGCTACCAAAAACGCCAGCGTGCCGGCGGCAATAGTAGACAAATAAGCAATACCTAAAGTACGGCCCAATAATTTACCAGAGCGTCGGGGTAAGGCAGCAATACCACTGGTAATAAAAAATAGGATCAGCAGCGGCACAGTAAAAAATAACAACTGGCCAAACAACGCTTTAAAGGTGATTAAAATTTGCGTAAGCCAATGTGGGGCATAAAGCCCCATCATTATACCCAGCAAAATACCGGCAATTAATTTCAGGATCAGTAACATACAGTATTCTCGTTCTTATAAACGCTTGACGGCAGCCTGCAGGCAACCGCGTACAGAGGGTGTCGCGTCAGAGCATACCATAAGTTGTTTATGCTGACTGCGCTTTGCTGGTCGGCTGTGTTTCACGTGGAGCAAGTTATATTCAGGTAAAAGTCAGTCACTAAGCGTTATCGTATGGCCGTGTTAAACTAAGCTCAATTCGAACTGGATAGTACATAAGGAAAGGGAAAACATGCGCAAGATAATGCTGTTAATCATAATGACGTTAGTGGCGGCGTGCAGCCAGTTACAGCAAATGTCGGCATATAACGTTACTGAAACAGATTTAGAGCAACTGTTGCGCCAGCAAATACCCAAATTAACCCGCCAGGCCAATGTGGCAGGTATTCCGCTAAAAATGCAGGTAGAAAGCGTGCAGGTGGAAATAGGCCCGGACAACTCTGAAGTGGTGCGGGTAAACACCGCCGCTACTGCTGCGTTATCATTATTTGGTTTAAGTTATCCGGCCAATATGCAACTGCAGGTTGAAGGCGTACCCTATTATGATGGTACAGAGAAAGCGGTATATCTGCGTTCGGTTAAATTACTGGGCTCACAGATTGAAGCTGCCGGTTATCGCGGTAATCTGGCGCCGGTAACCAATGAGCTATTGCAGTTGGTTAACAGCTATCTGGCATCTAACCCGGTTTACAAGCTGGATACTACTAACCCCACGGTTAAATTACTTACTGCAGTGCCGGTGAATATGGCGGTGCAAAGTGGCCGCATCAGTTTTACACCGGGTAAAAACTAATACAGATCGCGCCGGTAGCGGCCTTGTTGTCTAAGCTGCGCTAATCCGGCTTCGCCAACAACCTGTAGTAGTACCTCGTGCACGGCTTCACCCATGCCGTGCAGGCTGCCACACACATAAATAGCAGCGCCCTGCGCCAGCCATTGCTGTAACTGTTGCTGCTGCTCTGCCAGCACATGCTGCACATAGCGCTTTTCGGTCTGGTCCTGCGAAAAGGCCAGGCTGCAATGGCTGATAAAGCCCTGCTGCTGCCACTGTTGAATATCCCGGGCAAAGAAAAAATCACTTTGTTGTTTGCGCTCTCCAAACAGTAACCAGTTTTGCCGCTGCCCCCGGGCAACACGCTCAGCCAGCAAGGCCCGAATACCGGCAATGCCGGTGCCATTGGCGATAAAAATAAGTGGTGTGTTACTGCTGTCGGCCGGTAAATGAAACTGGCTATGGCTGCGCAGGCGAATTTGCACCGGTTGCTGCTCCATCGCCCAGGCCGTTAGCCAGCCAGAGCCGATACCCAAAGCACCGTTGCTATATTGTGCCTGGCGCACCAGCAGTGTTATCGGGCCTTCACCGGGCACAGAAGCAATAGAATAACTGCGCAGCGGCAACTTGGGCTGGGCTGTCAGCCATTGTGCTAACGGTTCGCCACTGGCCGGCGGTTGCACTTTGTCCAGTTGCAGCTCGGCCAACGCCCAGCAGAGCGGAATATGCCGGCCCTGATAATGCACAGCCTGACAGCCATTAACCAAATGCCGTGTTAGCCACAGCGCTACGTTGCATTTGCTGTTTTCCGGCTGAATTTCCACAATGTCGCCGGCCTGCCAGTGGGTACCTGCAGGCGGTTGCAGTTTAACAATATAGCAAGGTAAGCCAGTGCTGGCCGGGTTAGCAATATAACGGCTGCTAAGGCTGGCCTGCAGCCAGCTGGCGCCGGTATCTATTGTTGGTGCTTGTTGTGCTGTTAAGGGTGCTGTAAAGCCGCTAAGCAGCTGCTGCCACTGTGTTAATGCCACACTTTGCCGCTCTGAGCTGTCCAGCTCCAGCAGCGGTTGTAATGCTGTTGCCTCACGGCTGTGCAGCCATTGCTGTAACCAGTGGCCAAAGGCACAAAACTGCTGATAGCTGCGATCGCCCAGCGCTAATACAGCAAACTGCAATTGATCGAGCGAGCTTTGCCATTGCTGCGCCAACTGATAAAACTGGCTGGCATTGTCAGGCGCTTCGCCTTCGCCATAAGTGCTTACGACAAAAAGCGCTTTCTGATATTGGTTAAGTTGCTGTTGGGTTAGCTGGTTCAGCTCTGCCAGTGCCACGCTAAAGCCTGCCTGCTGCAATTGCCGGGCACTGCTTTGCGCCAGTTGCAGCGCCATACCAGACTGGCTGGCATAGCCCACCAGCCAGCTTTGGCCGGCAGAAGGCTCAACCGCAGTTTGTTTTTTCACACCCCAGCAAAGCCGTAGCAGTAAACCGATAATGGTTATTTGGGTGCTTAGCCATAACCACTGCGCCTGGGGCTGAATAAAAGGCGCTTGCGGCAGGTAAAACCAGTACAGCAGCGTAAGGATTAACGCCAACAGTAAATGTTGCTCCAGCCAGGCAGACGCCGGCAGTTTTTTAACCACAGCAGAGTAAGGTTTAAGGCGGAAACTGGCGATAAGAGCCGCTAGGTTAAACAGGTAAAGTAATGCCAGGCTACCCGGCAGCAAAGGATCGGCAGAATAAAGGTGATACAGCGGCAACAGCAGCAATACTGCTAAATTCAGCCACTCCAGCTTGGTTTGCCAGCGCTGTAACATAAAGCCTCAAAAGAAAAACAGGGGTGGCAAAACCCACCCCTTAATGTGCAAGACAAGTAAAACAACGACCAGAGAAGCCCATCCGGGGCCCGGAACTACCTTCATCCCTGAACGCTGCAAACTATAATACGATTAATTCTCAAATGCAAATGGTTCTCATTAATAAATGAAGAGTACTGGCAAATTTATTTATTCGCCAGCTGATTCTTTTTTATACACCTCACGGTATAATGCTCACAAGTGATTGATTTACAAATAATTGTTTAATTAATGTTATGGAGTTGTATATGTGCTGGAAGGGAATTTTGGCTGGGCTTTATATGACGGCTTTAAGCGGGCTGCAGTTTGCAGAGGCAGGTTTAATTGAAGGTAAAGCCTATCTGAATGATCCGCAAAACAGCCAGTATTGGTCGTTGCTGCAGATGAATCTTGATATTGCCCGCTTATCCTGGAGTGATAATCTCGGCTTGTCTTCTCAGGCCAGCGTAGCGGATGTGAATGCCTTTATCAGTAGCAATAATGACGGATGGCGCTGGGCAACAGCACTGGAATTTACCGCTATCCATCAGTGGTTTGATACAGATGAGCTGGCTGATGGCTGGTCCGAGGCGCAAAAAGCAGGTTCGGCACTATTTTTCCTATTAAATGGCATTGGGCCGGCCTTTAATACGCAGCACGGGTATGATTTTGAAGGATATACTTACTGGCAGTTGGGTATCCTGTCCGACAGTGCCATGCAGTATGTGTGGATGGCTGATTTTGCCTGGCAGATCCCGGATGTTAGCTGCGCCAGCTACTCGCTGCTATGCTCAAGTGGTTATTTTACTGATGTCAGCTCGCCGTTATGGTTAGCAGACAACATTTTACAAATGGGTGAGTTGAATGTGGCCCCTCTGTTGGTAAGAGAGCGGCCAGTATTAATTCCTGCAGTGGTCCCCGTTGGTTCTACAGGCTGGTTGATGCTGTTTGGCATTGCGGCAATATTGCGCCGTCGCCACGCCTGACGATAAGTACATAATTTATTAATTTTGCACCCAACCTGTATGCCAGGTTGGGTGTGGTTTGGGCTAAAACAGTGCTTGTTTATGAACCTTATTGATATCACCGCTATATATTTGTATGTATTGAAAAATATCTCACTGGTTTTACTGGTACTGTTGCTATTTTTCGCTTTAGATGACCTGTTTATAGATGGCTATTACTGGCTACGCCGGTTATGGCGGGGCTTGACGATATATCGCAACCGCAGCGTTTTCGATGAGCAACAGTTGTATTTCTGTAAAGAAAAGCCGCTGGCCATTATGATCCCTGCCTGGCAAGAAGTTGGTGTAGTTGGGAAAATGGCGGAACTGGCTGCCGCCGAGCTGGATTACGAAAATTATCAGATTTTTGTTGGCACCTATCCCAATGATCCCGGTACGCAACAAGACGTCGACGCGGTATGCCGGCGATTTCCTAATATTCATAAAGTGGTTTGTGCACGTCCCGGGCCGACCAGTAAGGCGGACTGTTTAAATAATGTAATAACGTCAATCCTTGAATTTGAACGGCGCTCCAATGTTAAGTTCGCCGGCTTCGTATTGCATGATGCAGAAGATGTGATCTCCGCAATGGAATTGCGGTTATTTAATTACCTGCTGCCCCGCAAAGATTTAATTCAGTTGCCTGTTTATCCCTTTGCTACCGGTGCTTTACATTTTACTTCAGGCCATTACCTGGATGAATTCTCCGAAATGCATGGCAAAGATGTTGTAGTAAGGGAGGCCATTGTGGGCCAGGTGCCCAGTGCTGGTGTGGGAACCTGTTTTAGTCGCCGCGCTATTCTTAAGCTGTCTGAAGAAGGCGATGGTTTGCCGTTTGATGTGCAATCGCTGACTGAGGATTATGATATTGGTTTTCGGTTGAAACAGTGGGGTATGGAAGAAATATTTGTCCGTTTTTCTGTCACGAATGACAAATTAGCCACCTTTGCAGAACAAAATCGTAGCCGAAGTAAAACGGATGGCAATGTGGTGTGTGTCAGGGAATATTTCCCGGAAACCTTTCAGACGGCTGTCAGACAAAAAAGCCGCTGGATCATCGGTATAGTGTTTCAGGGTATAAAAGTGCATAAATGGAGCCGCGATTGGAAACTGAACTATTTTTTATGGCGGGATCGTAAAGGCGTCATCAGCTACTTTGTCAGCTTTCTGGCGAATATTATTTTTATTCAACTGGCCCTGTTATGGCTTTATCAGGTGTTCGCAGACAACCCTTACAACTTTATCAGTGTATTTTCAGACGACCCGTTGATGGTGCTGCTGCTGAGTTGCAATTTAGTGTTCTTTTTGAACCGCATGCTGCAGCGGATGATCTTCGTGCGCCGTTATTACGGTATCGGGCAAGCTTTACTGTCTGTACCGCGGCAATTATGGGGCAATATTATTAATTTTTTTGCCAATATCCGCGCTATCCGGCAGGTAGTGGCACACGGCGATCCGCGGCGCGTGGCCTGGGATAAAACTCAGCACCAATATCCAACGGTCAGTGAGCGCAGCCTGGGTTCTTCTTTGGGCTTTATTTTGCAACAGCAAGGTATAATTAGCCCGGAACAGTTAAATACGGCGCTGGAGCATCGGGTGCGCGGTGAGCGTATTGGCCAGGCAATGCTGCGCTTACAGCTGATCTCGCCGCAGCAACTGGCAGAAGCGCTGGCTTTACAAGCTTCTGTTGAGTGCCGGCTAATTGATCCTTTTGCTCTGGAATCAAAACCTGTTATTCAGTTTCCGGATCGGCTGGCGTTTAAATATGCGGTGCTGCCCATCGGCGTTGAAGACAATGTACTGGTGCTGGCCAAAGAAAGCGCCTTGTCACCGGTGGCCCAAGGCGCAATTGAGCGTATGTTACAGCGTAAAATCCGCTATGTAATATGCCAGGCGGGTGCCGTAACACTGGGGCTGCGTTACTGGTACAAATTTGATTTAGCATGCAACCCGGATCAGCAACTGGCGCAGTGGTGCCGCAGCCATAAGGGAGCAATATTTTAGCAGCCAGTTAATGTTAGGCGAAGCCCTGTTACAGGCTTCTATGCTTGAACCTGCGGTAATTAATCAGGTAATGATGGGTTTTGAATACGATAATAATATTAAATTGGGTGCCTATCTGGTGCAGGAGCAATTAATTACAGAAGAAGTGCTGCAGCAAACCCTGGCACTGCAGCAGGCCCAGCAAAAGTCGTTACAGCAACTGTTCGCAGCCTATAAAGAAAAGCTTAACGGAGCTATTTTAATATGAGCAGACCGTTAATATTATCACTGTTGCTAATTGCCGGCGCTACGTTAAATGCACAGGAGTGGCGTGAAGGCTTAACTGAGCTACAACAATCACGAACCTATCCTTATGTTGATAAGGCCTTCGCCTTACAGCAGCAACAGCAATTTTCCGCTGCGGCTGCTGAATTTGAAAAGGCGCTTAAGGTGGTCCCCGGCAACACTGTCTTGCTAAATATGCTGTTCGATGCCCAACTGGCGATCCCGGACACGGCCGCCGCATTACAGACCTATCAGCGCCTGCCACTGTCTGAACAACAGGATAAATTATCGCGCATTGTGCAAACGCAGTTGGATAACCAACAGCTATTAGAGCTGGACCAGTACGCCGCGCTGTTACATACCCTGACGCCGGTAGCAAAACAACAGCTTATACAACAGATTGCCTCACATTTATTAGCTGAACAACGAGTGCAACAAGCTTTTGACTGGTTGCTTATTCAGACCAGGTTATCTGACAGCCTGTTGCTGCAACGAGCCGAACTGGCAGACCAGCTGTCTTTGCCTCAGCAGGTTATTACTGATACTGAGGCGTTGTCAGCTGCCCTGTTAACCGAACAAGACTGGCTGCGCTACCTGAAGGCTCTAATCAGTCAGGAAAAATATCAGCAGGCGGCAAGGTTGGCTAACCAACACGCCGGCGCGGCATGGGCGACGCATTTTTACCGGCAGTGGCTGCAAATGCAGCTGGCTGGCGCAGATTGGGCCGGCGCTGAACATAGCTTTGCCTGGTTAGCTGAGCATGCTGGCCTGACAGACCCTGAGCAGTTGCAACGTTATCAAAGTGCACTCAATAACCAGAATACCGAGCTGGCTAAGCAGCTTATCCCGATGTTAAAGGTGAATTGTCTGGATAAAGTGGTCAGGTATGTTCAGCTGAACGCGGAGGCTGAGGCAAAATTAATGTTTTTGCAATGCCCGGTGCAGCAGACATCGCAATGGCTGACATTTGCAGAACGCTGGATGTCAGCAAATGAGCTTGAAGCCATTGCAATAGATAACCCGACGCTGGCTACACAACAAGCGGATAGGGTGATGCAAAAGCGTATTGCGACACAAGACTATCAAAATATGTTGCAGCGCAAGTTTTCCCAGCCGTTACGGCGGCAGGACTATCCGCAACTGGTTGCCAGTATTAATGCGCTGACAGATACCCGCTTACAATTAAAGTACATGGAACAGATGTACCAGCAAATGCCAGATGATTATCTGCTGGAGCGCCTGAGTTATCTTTATATCGAACAGAAAAAGCCGTCAGAGGCGCTAAACATACTGGAAAAAGCTCTGCCCTTTTCTACAGCCGTGATGACGCAACAGGTTCTGCCAGAACGGCTGCTGAATTTGCTGCAGCAACAAACAAGCGCAAAAATATCGGCTGTGCTGCCAATGCTGGAGGACTGGACGATATTAACCGTACCCCGGGCTGAATTATGGCGGATTGCCGGCAATTGCCAACAGGCAGAGCAGCTGCTGGCACCTGCACCTGATAGTGCAGAGGGTTGGAAAACGCTGGCGCTGTGCGCGAATAATCAGCAACCCGCAGCTGCTATTCAGTACTGGCGCCAAGCGCATCAGTTGCAACCGGATGATGTCTATCTAAAACAGATCGCTTATCAGTATCAGATATTACAACAGCCTCAACGCGCGCTTGCGTTACTTGCCGCGTTACCTGATAGCATGCTGCTTGCAGGGGATATACTGACGATGGCTGAACTGGCGTTGCAGGCGGGTAATTCTGCTGTGGCGGCTCAGTATTTGCAAAAAGCAGAACCGCAGTCGTCGCCGGACCGTGCGCGCTGGCACAGCATTCAAGCTTTGTTGCACAGTAAGTTGAATCAGCCGCAGCTGGCGGTAGACAATTGGCGGCAGGCTGCTGCTCTGCAACCGGACGACACTTACTATCAATTGGCATATGCTTATGCGTTGGCAGACACTAAGCCGGCACAGGCAATTGATATTATGCTTAAGGTACACTCGGCCGGATATCAGTTTAATGCCACTGAAGCGGCGCAACTGGCGTATTGGCATCAGCGCTTGGGGCTGCTCCCGCCTACGCAACAATGGACAGATACCGCGTTGCTGTTGTATTCACAGCAGCTAATGCCGCAGGACTCAGAGTTGGAAACGCAGTTCAGCCTGGTAAGGTTGCAGCAGCAACTGCATTCGCCCTGGCAGGTGAGTAGCAGTGCAACGCTAAGTACAGGCGCAGTTGCCGGCGAACGGCTGGCGGCAGATTCTGCTGAATTGGCCAGGCATGGTCTGGCAATGAAGGCGGAGTATTTTTTTAATCCGTTGCAGCGGGACTTGTCAGTGTATGTTGTGTTGGCAGCGAATGGTAATGACACGCCGTGGCAAAACTGGGGGCAGCAGTTAGGTATCAGCTACAAACCTGCAGTAAACCTGAATCTTTGGTTAACTGCCGGATTGCAACAATATCCGTTGGCTGAAGGTGATTGGCAAAGTTTGCTGCGACTCAGTGCAGACCTGCTTAATGCCGAGCCGTGGCAAAGTGAATGGCGGCCAGGGCAAGCGCAATGGTGGGAACGTAAAGTGTACATTGATGCAGTTTGGTGGCCAGAATCCGGCAACAGGTTGGCACAGCTACGGTTTGATCAGGGCAAGGTTTGGAAGCTAACGACATTGTCAGCGCAAACCTTAAAGTGGTTTGGTCTGGCTCAATTTGATTATCGGCGGCAGGCGGTCGACAGCCAGCAGCCTGTCAGTGGTGAGCAATTAGCCGCTGGTATGGGTTTACAATGGCGTTACTGGCCTGGTAAGCCGCCGGTTTTACTGCACAGCCAGCGTTATGAGGTAAATATTGAATGGCAATATCAGCTCGCAGGCGATTTAAATCAGCGACAGCATGCCTTATTGTTGCAGTTTTATCTGGCCTGGTAGCTTGTCAGTCACCGGGTAGCGATGTTAAAACTGTTTTTTATCAACCGCTTAACCAGGATAGAACTGTTACAGCTGAACAGTGGCATCAGGTGTTCAAGGCAGCTGCTAAGCTGGGCTATCAAGGGTTGGTCGTGCAATGGACGCGTTATGACGATGTCGATTTTATGCAGGCGGATGCACATTTACATACGGTATTGCAGGTAGCCGCCCGCTTTAATTTTACTGTTTGGCTGGGGCTTGGCACAGCGGGGGATTACTTTGCACAAATGCAGCAATCGCCAGCAGAGCGGCAGCGTTACTTCAGGCAGCAACTGGCCTATAACCTTCTGCAGTTAAACCGGCTGAAAAAGCTTAATCCGGTCCGTGCTAGTAATTTTGCTGGTTGGTACTTGCCTCTCGAGCTAAATGACACTGACTTTTTGACCGCTGCGCAACAGGCATGGCTGTTGGATGAGATTCAGCTATTTCTGAGCAGTGTGGCAGAGCCGGTAGCTATCAGCACGTTTAGCAATGGCCGGTTACCAAGCTCAGCCTACCTGCACGTGTTACAGCAACTGGCCGGCACCGGTCTGCATATTTGGCTGCAGGATGATGCGGGCGCTCAACTTATGACTCCCTCCCAACGGCAGGCCTTATTAACTGCCCTGCCATGTAACTTTGCGGTTATTTCAGAGCATTTCCGCCCCGCCGTCCCCGGAGCTGAATCATTTCAGCCAAGAAGGGCTACAGCCAGTGAAATTGCGTTGGCAGACACCGCAATAAAACCCTGCCACGCAAAACTGGTGTTTTCCCTGCGTTATCTGCCCGCTGCGGCAACTATCTTAGCCTTGCCTGGACATTGATTGGCAGATAGCTGATTCTGCTCTTTAGTTTTCGCAACTCAGTGTTGTAGGCTTGTAAAATTTTTAAATACCGCTAAAATATCTTTCGTTTTGAAACTTAAGCGAAAGAAATGAATAAACGTAATACCCAACAACGGCGGCATTTAATTGTTAGCCAGTTGCAGCAGCAGGGCGAATTGTCGGTAGAGCAACTGGCAGAACAGTTCAATACCTCTGAAGTAACCATTCGTAAAGACTTAACCGTGCTGGAGCAAGCCGGGTTACTGCTGCGCCGTTATGGTGGTGCCGTGCCGGTGCCGCAGGATTTTGTCAGTGATTCCAGTTTAGAGAAAGTTTCAAAACGAAAGTTGTCTATTGCCAAGGCCGCTGCCGGCCTGATTAAAGATCATTACCGCATTATTATCGACAGCGGCCGCACTACCGCGGCGTTATTGCCTGAACTGGCAGCAAAACGTGGCTTAGTGGTCATGACAAACTCACTGGCTATTGCCAATACCCTGCGCGAGCTGGAAAACGAGCCAACGCTATTAATGACCGGCGGCACCTGGGATCCGCAATCTGAAGCTTTTCAGGGCCAGCTGGCAGAACAAATGCTGCGCAACTATGATTTTGACCAGTTATTTATTGGCGCCGACGGCATCGACTTAAGCCGTGGCACCACCACCTACAACGAGTTATACAGCTTAAGCCGGGTAATGGCCGAAGTAGCCCGCGAAGTCATCGTTATGCTGGAGTCCGACAAACTGGGGCGCAAAATTCATAACCTTGAATTGCCCTGGGCCATGGTAAAAGTGCTGATCACCGATGAAGGTTTATCGTTAGCCGATGCAAAACAAATTGAACAACAGGGTGTTAAGGTAATACGGGTTCAGGCCTGATTCACCGCCACACTTTAACGTAACGTTATAATATTTAAGATTTCCGGAGAATAATATGTGTGGAATAGTCGGCGCTGTAGCGCAACGTGATGTAGTGGATATTTTAGTAGAAGGCCTACGCCGTCTTGAATACCGGGGTTATGATTCGGCCGGTGTGGCTGTGGTAAACAGCTCCGGCGAGTTAACCCGGCTGCGCCGCCTGGGTAAAGTGAAAGAGTTGGCCGACGCCGTAGCCGCCGCTCCGGTAACCGGCGGTACCGGTATCGCCCATACCCGCTGGGCAACCCATGGCGAGCCAAGCGAACGTAACGCCCACCCGCATGTTTCCAGCAATATTACCGTAGTGCATAACGGCATTATTGAAAACCACGCGCCCCTGCGCGAAGCCTTACAAGCCAAAGGCTATGTGTTTACCTCCGACACCGACACCGAGGTTATCGCGCATTTAGTTGAAGAAGAACTAAAAAGTGCCGGTAGCCTGTTAGCCGCAGTACAAAAATCGGTTAAGCAACTGCACGGTGCTTATGGCACTGTACTGTTGGACAAAACCGACGCCAGCCGCGTTGTTGTTGCCCGCTCAGGCAGCCCGCTGGTTATTGGTTTAGGTATAGGTGAAAACTTTATTGCCTCGGATCAGCTGGCGCTGCTGCCGGTTACCCGCCGCTTTATCTTCCTGGAAGAAGGCGACGTAGCGGAAATTACCCGCCACAGCGTGCGTATTTTTGATAGCAACGGCAACGCGATTGAGCGTGAAGTGCACGAATCAAACGTAAGTTACGATGCCGGCGACAAAGGCCAGTACCGCCACTTTATGCTAAAAGAAATTTACGAGCAGCCAAACGCCATCAACAACACACTGGAAGGCCGTTTAAGCAGTGATTCAGTGCTGGACGAAACCTTCGGCAACGGCGCGGCCGAGCTGTTTAAAAAAGTAAAACACGTACAAATCGTTGCTTGCGGCACCAGCTACCACTCAGGCATGGTAGCGCGCTACTGGTTGGAATCTTTGGGCGGCATTTCCTGTAATGTTGAAATTGCCTCAGAATTCCGTTACCGCAAATCGTTCGTGCAGCCAAACAGCCTGCTGGTAAGCATTTCCCAGTCTGGCGAAACCGCCGATACCTTAGCGGCACTGCGCCTGGCCAAAGAAGCCGGTTATGTCGGCAGCTTAACCATTTGTAACGTGGCCGGTTCATCACTGGTGCGTGAATCAGACCTGGCCTTTATGACCCGCGCCGGCGCCGAAATTGGCGTAGCCTCAACCAAAGCCTTTACCACTCAGCTGGTAGGCCTGGCGATGTTAACGCTGGCAATTGGTAAATATAACGGCTTAACCGCTGTACAACAGCGCGAGCTGACCGAAGCACTGAAAAGCTTACCGGGCAAGTTGGAGCAAGCCCTTACGCTGGCACCACAAATTGAAGCCCTGGCCGAAGAGTTTGCCGATAAACACCACGCGCTGTTTTTAGGCCGTGGCGATCAGTATCCCATAGCAATGGAAGGCGCGTTAAAGCTAAAAGAAATTTCGTACATACACGCTGAGGCTTACGCCGCCGGCGAGTTAAAACACGGCCCACTGGCGCTAATCGACGCCCAAATGCCGATTATTGTGGTAGCACCGAATAACGACCTGCTGGAAAAGCTAAAATCGAACGTTGAAGAAGTGCGCGCCCGCGGCGGTATTCTGTACGTATTCGCCGACGCCGATGCTAAATTCCAGTCAGACGCTACCATGCGGGTAATCAACGTACCGCACGTCGCCGACATTCTGGCACCCATCGTTTACACCCTGCCACTGCAGTTACTCAGCTACTACGTCGCCATTATCAAAGGCACCGACGTAGACCAGCCACGTAACCTAGCGAAATCTGTTACGGTGGAATAAAACTGCGGCAAAAAATACTAAGGCCATCAACAACATATTGTGATGGCCTTTTTTATTGCTGCTTTGCTGGCTTGGTTCAACTTACCAAGCTGCTACAATCAAAATTTCGTAGCGTTAAGGTAACAGCACATGACAACTTTATTCGAGCAAGTACTGGCCTCCAGCAAAAGCCTGAGTGCAGATGAGCGTGCAAAACTTGCGCATGCGCTGATCGCCAGCCTTGATCTGCAGCAGGACGACGATGATGAACAGTACTGGCAGAAGCTGGCCGAGCAGCGTGTAGGTGAAATTGAAGCAGGCTATGTTACGGCTGTGTCGTGGCAGGATATTAAAAAGCAGCTCGGCAAAGATCAGTCTAAATGATGCCGGTTAAGTTTCACCCGGCTGTTTTTCAGGATATTGCAGACGCCTACAATTGGTATCAGCTGCAGCTGAATGGTTTAGGTGACGACTTTATCAATGAACTCGAAACTGCCTACAGTTTAATCAGCCAGATGCCTCTTAGCTGACCAAAGTTCGGCAAAAAAGCACGCCGTTTTCTTCTGCATCGTTTTCCATTCGCCGTAGTGTACTTGCCATTTAATAACGAGCTGTTTGTAGTTGCAGTCATGCACCAAAGCCGCAAGCCAGGCTTCTGGCATAATCGTAAATCTTGAGCCTTTACACCAAACTGCCCTTGTACCAAAAATCGCTTTGCTTATTCCTCAGCTTAGCTTAGGTTAACATTTGAATACTTGAGGTTTATTTTTCTGATGAATAAAAGCAATGATTTTAACCCAGTACTTTGTAAATATTTGGGTTTAACTGAGTGTGGAGAAAACGGCCCTAACCGAACGGTCAGACTTGCACCATTTAAAGATGGCACTTTCAGGGCGACACAGCCTAGCGCTCTTAACGATGTGCTTTCAGAAACAAAGTGTTTAGCCTACTTTAACGAGTTTTCTCCAGCAGATCTTCACGTTGCCGAAACACAGTTACAGCAAGACAACCTTGATGGCCAGAAGCCTTCAGCAGAGTACGTTTTACGACATCTAAAACACAACTACAACTCACCGAGATATACACCAGACATGTTTCCGGGGTTGTTTGACGGAAAAAAGATTAGCAAGAGCGATTTTGAAGAAAGTGAGTTTTTTCAAGCAATTACAGCCATTAACTCTCAACTTATCAACATGGTAAGTCTTAATTATGGTGTATTAAGTTTAGCTCAGGACTATTTAGATCCTTTAATGTGGTGTCACTACGGTGCAAATGGTAGAGGGATTTGTATCGAATTTTTTCCTAATCATCCATACCTTAATCAAAATAAACCTCAATCTGTTTCCTATGCTCCAGAAGATAGACTTCAGTTTAGTTATTTTGAAGGTACCATGCGTATTAACGGTGTTTATATTAAGCGGGGTACCAATGCAAATGATCAAATTGTCGAGCTAGGGCAAGAGTTAACAACCTACTTTTCAGAGCAGCAAATTAATCAATCAATTCTATATACTAAAAGTGAGCAGTGGGCATATGAGAACGAAAAACGAATAACTTATCCGCTCGACAAATGTAAACTAACCAAAAGAAACTGTAATGGTTTTTTTGTCGATCGTGCGAAAGCAATATACTGTACGGAAATTCCCTTCTCCGCCTTTAAAAGTGTTTATCTAGGATATGTGATAAGCTCTGAAGACCGAAAAGCAGTAGTAAATACTATTCGGGAAAATCGTGAGCTATCACATGTATCCGTTTTTGAAATATACCCTTGTCCTACTGGGGTACTACGAACGCGAATCGTTGATTAGGCCCAGCTATTATTTATAAATAATTGGGTCGATATTAACGTTGGTTACTCCAAACTTACCAAAGCGCTTGCTTCGACACGGCTAACCATATAATCATCAGCACGGTTGCCGGTAGGGTGATTAGTGCCAGATTGGTAAACGCTTTATGGTAAAACTGCACGAGTACCTGCTGGCGCGGTGACCTTTCTCCTGCATCTTGAATTTACAACCTATATGTTGTAAGAAATGAATACATCAAATATGTTGTATTTAGGCTTTACAATACATATGTTGTAAAGCATAGTTACAACATCAGTGTTGTACTTTGCGGCGGCGAACTTATGGACTACCCATTACTATCACCTTCACAACTGAGCGCGTTTGTAGAGGGGCTAAGAAGGCAAGCCGGCTATACCCAGACGCAAGCGGGCGAACTGCTTGGCATATCGCAGCAAGCTTACGCTCGTATCGAAAAAGCGCCGGAGAAGGTTAGTGTTGAGCGCTTTATGCTGATATTAAAGCTGTTCCAGGCGCAACTATTAGTAAAATTTACGCCCGGCTTAAATGCACTACCGCGAGAAGCTTGGCAGACAAAAGACAAAACGATTGTTCAGCAGCGTCGATTAGCAAGCGAAAAACCTGACAAGCGGGATGTTGCTAGCAAAAGCAGTAAATCAGACTCATCCGGTTCAACAGATAAACCGCAGGTAATCGTTAAACCAACCGGTAAGAAGTCGAGCTGGTAAATGAGTAAAACTACCAAGCTTGATGTATTAATGAATGGACTGCGGGTTGGCGTATGGCAACCGGGCAAAAAGCTATTTCAGTATTACGATGAATGGGCGTTCAGTGAATATGCGCGAAGCTTGTCGCTGTCGTTGCCGCTTGTGCCGGGTAACCTGATTTATAGCGGTGATGTGGTACAAAACTACTTTGATAATCTGTTGCCGGATGCAGATGCGATACGTCGTCGCATTGCGGTAAAGTTCAAAGCCCGTTCTACCGATACGGCCGATCTGCTTAGCGCTGTAGGCCGTGATTGTGTAGGCGCTATTCAGTTGGTACCGGCTGGCTCGGAGATACCACCAGACGAAGGCATAGTAGGTTACGCATTACAAGAAGCAGAAATAGCGCAGATCTTAAGAAATACCACATCGGACAGACCGGTAAATTTACCACATCACCATGATGGACTAAGACTGTCGATTGCTGGCGCTCAGGAAAAGAACGCTTTGCTTTATTTCGCTGATACCTGGTGGCTGCCTGAAGGTGCGACAGCAACAACACATATTCTTAAGCTACCGCTTGGTTTAGTTGGCAACATGGCAGCCGATATGTCCACCTCGGTAGAGAACGAGTGGCTATGCTCGCGCATCGTTCACCATTTCGGCCTACCTGTCGCCAAATGCGAGCCATTGGTGTTCAATGATGATATCGGCCCGGTTAAGGTGTTATCGGTTCAGCGGTTTGATAGAAGATTTGATCCACAAGCTGGCAGACTTCTGCGCATACCACAAGAAGATATGTGCCAGGCTTTTGGGGCTAATTCCCTTCGCAAATATGAAGAAGATGGCGGTCCTACGGCACGGGATATCATGCAAAAACTAAGGTTTAGTAGCAATGCGGATGCAGACTGCCGGAATTTCTTTAAAACCTTAGTCGTTTTTTGGCTAATGGCGGCAACGGATGGCCATGCAAAAAACTTTTCGATATTTCTTCAGCGTCAGAGTAACTATGCCATGACACCCCTTTACGATGTGCTATCGGCACACCCGGTAATAGGAAAAAAAGCCAATCAGATGCCAAAGCAGCGCGTAAAACTTGCCATGGCGGTTGAGTCGAAGAATCGACACTATCACGTTTTTAACCTGGTGCCGCGTCAGTGGCTGGAATTTGGTAAGCGGCTCGGATTATCTGATTACCTGGTGCTTGATGTATTGTCAGAGGTGCATAACAGCGTTGATAGCGTTATTGGGAAAGCTGCGGCAGAATTACCGAAAGACTTCCCCTCTCTGGTAAGCGACAGCATCTTTGATGGAATGAATAACCTTAACAAGAAATTGGCTGATTTTTCCTAAGTTAATACGAGTATCGAAGACACAAAGCGTCGAATTAATGGGGCAGATCAACATGAAGGCTGGTTACTCCAACCTCACCACAGCGCTTGCTTCGACACGGCCTGCCACATAATCACCAGCACTGTTGCCGGTAGGGTGATCAGTGCCAGATTGGTAAAAGCTTTATGGTAAAACTGCACCTGTGCCTGCTGGCGCTATATGTATAAAAAAACTATACATGTTTTATCTGTTATCTATAAATTTGGTGATTATCTATATATATGACAAGCATGATGCATATAGAAAAGCTTCATACATATCTACCTACCCAATCGCTGCTTCACTCACCGCTAAGCAATTGCAAAACAGGTTGCTGCTGTTTGCCGAAATAGATTTGCAGCGAGCGTTGTTCACGGGCATCCAGCCGTAATTCAAAAGCATGGGGTAACACCCGGCTGCAATCGCCCAATACGGCGACAATATGCTCCTGATTATAAATACGCTGGCCGGATGCGTCATTACGCAGTGTTACCAGTGCCACCCGCTCGCCGTTATTGGCTGCCATCAGGGCATAATTTTCTAAAATCAGCGCACTGCGCTTGGGCGTAATATGTTTGTCGCGCTCGCAGTTAAGCACGGTGTCTTTAAACGGTGTGGGGGTAAAGTGCAGCACGCTGTCTACATCGGCGATGGCAGCAGATGATACGGTAGCCAGCAGGGCGGCGATAAAGGCTTTTTTCATGGTTAACCTTATTCTAAATATTGCATGCTGGTTACATTACAATATCCCGGCACTGGCGTCAGCATTCGCGCTAGAATAGCCGCATAATTTACCTTATGCCTTTTACTACTATGCCACTGATACGCCGGGTGTTATCCCGTGTTACGGAAGATTATTTGTTACTGGCGTTGCTACTGCTGCTGCCACTGTTGTTATGGCTTAAGCCAACAGCACCGGCGGGCCTGTTTGCGTTGGTTGACTGGCATACGGTAGCGGCGCTGGCGGGTTTAATGTTGCTAAGCCGGGCGTTGGAAGACAGTGGCTACCTTGTGCGGTTTGCGGCCTGGCTGCTGCAGCTTTGCCATTCACAGCGTATGCTGGCAATACTGTTGGTGTTATTTGCAGCATTGTTATCTGCCATAGTAACCAACGATGTGGCGTTGTTTATTTTGCTGCCAATCAGCTTAAGTATTGGCCGCTTAACCGGCGTGCCGGCGGGGCGGTTAATTATTTTTCTGGCGCTGGCGGTGAATGCCGGTTCCAGCCTTACGCCCATTGGCAACCCGCAAAACCTGCTGCTGTGGCAGGCTTCCGGTTACAGCTTCTGGCAGTTCACACTGATGATGGCGCCGTTAGCGCTGAGTTTGTTGTTGCTGATCCTGTTATTAAGCTGTGCCGCATTTAGTGGCCACAAGCTGAGTATCTCAGTGCCGCATAACAGCAGCCATGATAACCGCCACTTGTTTGGCTGGTCACTGGCTGGTTACCCGCTATTTATTCTGGCGATGGAATATCAGTTAGCGCCCTATGCTGCGTTGCTGGTACTGGCGCTGTATGTGTTGCTAAAGCGCAGCGTGGTAACGGGGATCGACTGGCTACTGCTGCTGGTATTTATGCTGATGTTTATCGACTTGGGTTTGCTGGCACAATTACCACTGTTGCAGCAATTGGCGATGCAGTTAGTTGCCCTGCCAAATGGCAGCTATACGGGGGCTGCGCTATTGTCGCAGCTTATTTCTAATGTACCGGCAGCAATTTTTCTGCAGCATTTTGCTGATGACTGGCGTGCACTTAGCTGGGGGGTAACTGTGGGCGGCTTTGGTTTGGCTATTGGCTCACTGGCCAATTTAATTGCACTTCGGCTTAGCAAACAAGCGGGGCTGTGGCGCGAGTTTCACTACTGGTCGCTGCCGGTATTTGCCGGCAGCTTATTACTTGGTTGGCTACTGTTGTAACTATGCCTGAGCCTTTACTGCGCTATTCGCTCTGCTGAAAATCTGCTGCCAGAGCGGTTAATTGCTGTAACTCAGCGGCTTTTTGCTGGGCTTTTAGCTGCAGCCGGTATAGGGCAAACAGGCAAAGCGGCGATGCGATCAGGCTGTAAAACAACAGCAAGTCGTTGGAGACATCTGCCAGTTGCCACCACTGCAACAGCCAGAGTATCAGCGTAAATAACAGCAGTGCCAAGCAGCTTAGCTGGGTGTAACGGTAGTAGCGCAGGCTTAGCTGGCAGGCTCGACAGCGAAATTGCAACAGCCCGCTGCTGCTCCAGTTGTCATACGCCAGAATAGGCCGGTGCACCTGCCAGCTAATATACAGAGTGCTGATTGCGCCAAGCACAAGGAACCCGGCTGCGATATAACCCAGCCAGCCCGGCAGAACTAATATTAACCAGCAGGCGGTGGCTGCCATTACCAGGGCGCCAAGCCATTCGCCGTACATTAATAGCCGTTGCTGGCGCTGCCGTTGGTTCGCCAGGACTAAATCTTGCGCGGTTGGCGTGGCTTCAGTTGGGGTGAGCTGTTGTTGCCAGCTTTTTGCCAGGGCGGCAAAGTCAAAGCTATCTGCCATTTTGCATTAACTCCATCAATTCTGTTTTAGCGCGGTTTAACCGCACCCGCACGGCACCGTGGCTGATCTGCAAAATATCGGCGATCTCAGGTGCGTCTAAATCTTCCATGGCCAGTAATATTACCTGCCGGTTGGCGGGTGATAACCGCCGTACAGCCTGAATCAACTGCTGGCTTTGTTGTTGCTCACCTAATTGCTCTGACGGGCAATCATCAAGCATCTGCTGCTGCAAGTCTTCTTCCAGCGGTAGCCATTTATGCCGCTGCGCCCGGGCAATATGATCTACCGTTACATTGTGTACTATACGAAACAGGTAGGCGCGCGGTATGTCTGCAGCATGCAGCCGGCCGGCAGCCTGGTGCAGTGCCAGAAAAATATCCTGTTTTAAATCCTGCCGCGCTGCCGGATCGGCTTCAGACGCCAGCAAGGTGCGGCTTATTGCGCCCTGATTTTGTTGCCATAGCTGCAGTAAAAACTGCTCCGGCGTTATTGCGCTGGTATTGGATACTGTCAAAAACCCCTCGCTGATCAATGTTTTATTGTTCTTGTTAACGTTATCACTGTGTCATAAGTAAGTCTGCCGGGGCAGGCAAAGTGTTACATAAAAAAATAAAAAAAATTTTGTAACAGTGCACAAAACAACCACGACTTATCCAGCAAACACGGCAACTTATCACAACGTTATACCGGAGAACCTTACGATGAAAAAATCACTACTGGCATGTCTGATGGCCAGCCTGGCGCTGCCACAGGTTTGTGCTGATACCCCTTCTCACATACAGCATGAAGCGGTGCTGTACCTCAATGCCACCTTGCTGAACCCGGCAACAGAGCAGCAGCTTAACGATGGCTGGTTACTGGTAAAAGACGGCCGCATTGTGCAAATGGGCCAGCAACAGGCTGATGCCAGCTTACCTGCAGCGGCAAAGCAAATTGATCTGCAGCAGCAGTACGTATTGCCTGGCTTTATTGATGTGCACCTGCACCTGACTGCCGGGCCACACCGGGTTGAGATGCAGGATGGCAAGCCAGTACTTACCATGAAAGGCCATAGTCAAATTACCCGTTATCACGCGCTTAGCACCTTAGCCACTGGGGTTACCACCGCCTTTAGCCCGGCTGGCGAGCCAGAGGCTAATGCCGAGTATGCCCGCCAGCAGCAAGCGGGTAACTGGCTTGGCCCAAAGTTTAGCTATGGGGGGTTTGTGTTTGAACCTACGCCAATTTTAGGCGGCTCCGTGCATCCAAAAGATGAGGCCGGTTGGCAGGCCGAAATTGCCAGCCAAAAAGCGCTTGGCGTGCAATATATAAAACTGTATCAGGGCCTGACGAAAGACGAAGTAGCCATGGGCGTGCGTTTGGCCAAAGCGGCCGGGTTAAAAACCCTGGCACATCTGGACAATGTTAGCTGGCAATATGCCGCGGACCTGGGTATTGATGCCCTAACCCATGCCCTGCCAACAAGTAGCGAGCTGTTAACCGGCGAGGGCAAAACCGCTTATCTGGCCGAGCGCAACATTCCACACAGCGCCCGGTTTATTTACAGCTGGTTTAAGCATGTTGATTATGACAGCGCCCCAATGCAGCAGCTTTTCGACACGTTGGCGCGGCAGCAAACTCATGTCGATTTAACGCTAGTTGTCAACGAGCTGGTGTACTTCGCCCGCGAGCTGGACGGTTTATATCCGGAGCAGGATATGTGGGTGTATCACCCGCAAATGCGTAAGCGCTGGCGTGCGACGTTGGCCGCGCCCAGTTATGACTGGACAGCAGAAGAGCTGGCCACCGCACAGCAACAAATGCCCAAAGTACAGCAATTGTTTAAGCGCTTGTATGACGCCGGTGTGCCACTGGCCATTGGTACCGACAGTGTGGCCAGCGGACCGTTTTACTTACGCGAATTACAGCTTAGCCAGGGCGCTGGCCTGACAAACTGGCAGGTATTGCAGCTGGCTACCACAGGCGGTGCCCGCCACCTTGGTTTAAAAGACACCGGTCAGTTGGCAGAGGGCTTTGCCGCCGACTTTATTGTGTTAACGGCCAATCCGCTGACCGATCTTAAAGCATTAAATACGGTACATACCGTGGTGCAGCAAGGCAAAGCCTGGCAAGTGGATGAACTGAAAGCCCAACTGTCTTTGTTGGCCGATATTGAACTTTAACGCTGATTTTCTTAATTAACTTAAACTATGAAGAGGATATAAAGATGGAAACTTTACAACAATTTATCTCTGCATTTAGTACTGCCTGGCAACAAGCCGATTGGGTATTTCTGCTGCTGTTTGGTGTGTTCTTTATAACTGTGTGGTTTTTACCCAGCCTGCTGGCGCTGGTGTTTAATCGCCAGCATGCCGGTAAAATTGCCCTGCTTAATATTCCTGCTGGCTTTTCCTGGATAGCCTGGGTAGCGCTGGCTGTGTGGGCGGTTACCGGCAAGCTGGGTGACAAACTTGCCGCTAAAGCCCGGTTAAAGCCGGTAGCCTGATGCTTTACAGGGTTACACTATCGCCTTCATTTAATATCAGCAGCGGCACCTGGCTGTCCAGTTGCTGCTGCATATGTAGCAGGCGCAGCAGGGGTGAGTGCGAGCTGTGATCGCCCATCTGCCAGCTGGCATTACCATACCCCCAGGGGATCATCACTTTACAGCCCAGCTCTGCTGCGGCTACTAAAGCATCTTCGGGCGTGGTATGCACATAGCGGTACCAGTCACCGTCTTTGTGATGATGATAAGACGCAATAGGTATCAGGCAAATATCAATATCGCCATAACGCTGCTGAATATCTTTGAAATGCTCTGAATAGCCCGTATCGCCGGCAAAAAACAGGGTTTTTCCGCTATGCTCCAGCAGCCAGCCTCCCCACATTGCCTGGTTATGATCATTAAACAACTTACGGCTGTTAAAGTGGTGTGCGGGTACCAGATGGATATTCAGCTCATTCAGCTGGCTGTGGCTATACCAGGCTTGCTCGACAACGTTATAGCCGCCTTTAGGCATATAATTAGCCATACCTAATGGCACGTAATACTTAGCCGTAGTGCCTATTTGCGCGATGCTGGCATGGCTGAAATGATCGTAGTGTAAATGCGAATATAATACTGCATTGGTAGCTGCCAATTGTTCTGCGCTAAGCTTGGGTGTGTATGGCCGTTTTATAATACCGGCAAAATGCTGCGCCCAGCTTACCGGCCAGTCAAACTGGCCGAATACCGGATCAATTAGCAGTTGCTGGCCATCGGGCGTATTCACCATAAAGCTGGCATGCCCCAGCCACTGCAGGTTATAACCGGTTGCCAGCGGGGGTGCCTGTTGCGGCCCGGTGTACTGGCAATCCTGAGCGGGTGTTTTGCAACTAACAGCAGGATGCGCCGGATAGCAATCTGCTTCACAGTTTGCCGGATATTGGCGCTGTTCCACCGGTGTGCGATACACATTACGGTACATGCCTTTATACTTGCCCTCTGCTACCTGCTCAATCAGTGCATCTGCGCCCAACTGCTGTTCTACCTTGTTGGGTGTACTGCAGGCGCTGAGTAACACCGCGCTGCCAAGCAGCGCGGAGGCAGAAATTAAGGTTAGCTTCATTAATAATCCTTTATTTATCATTGTTATTTTTACCACTAAACAAACGGGTTCCGGTATTGGCTTAAGTTTATCGCGGGCGTTATTGCAGGTGCAGGATGCGCAGTTAAACTATGTGCCGGGTGAGGTACCCGGCAGCTGTTTCCGTATTAGCTTTGCGCAATAAATGCGGCGTTATAAAGCGTCGGACGCTTTGTTAGCACCCAGTTTTTTCTCCAGCTTTTCTATTTTTTCCTGCGCTTGCTCGCGGTAACGGGTTAAGCGTTCAATAGTGGCGGCGGCGTTATCTTTAACAAAGCTAACTTGTTGTTCAAGCTGATTTTTTTGTTTCTGCAGTTTTTCCTGCTCTATTTGCATATCGTGCACCATATCGCGTTGCTGCTGCAGCTCTTCGCGCAGTTGCTTAATGGTTTCGCGCTGTTCGGCCTGATGGCCGGCAGTAATAGCGCTTTGCTCTTTTAGCATGGCATTGTTAGCTTTTAGCTGTGCCACCGTGGCATGAATATCGGTGTCGTCGGCTTCATCACTAACCTGAGCCTGTTGCATCGCATCCAGTTGTTGCTGCACTTTTTGCGCGGCGTCACGTTGCTCGGCCGCTTCACGCTGTGCGGTTTCACGTTCTTTTTGCAGGGCTGACAGCTGTTTTTCATAGGCGGCTAGTTGTTGCTGCAGCTTTTCCTGTTCGGCTATCTGCTGTGCCGACATTTCAGCTGCGGCGGGCTGTACACTGACTGCTGCATTGAGTTGCGCTTGTGCCTGCTCCAGTTTCGCCAGGGCATCGTTACGTTCTGCAGTCAATGTTTCAGAGTGCTGCTGCAGTTTAGTCAGTTGCGCCTGAGCAGCGTCGCGCTCGGCCAGCAGGGCTGCTTGTTGCTCAGCCACTGCGCTATCGTTGGTTGTTTGGCCCTGCTCAGTTGTTGTTTGTTGCAGCTGGTTTAACTGTGCCTGTAAGCGTTTGGTCAGGGCAACAGCCTGGGTTTCTGTTTTGGTAGCCTGGTGCAGTTTGTTTTCAAACTCTTCCAGCATTGCCTGCAATTCGGTTACGTCGTGATCGCGGGTTTGCAAGTCTTGCAGCGCCTTTTTATTGGCCTGCTGTGCCGCTTCCAGCGCGGCTTTTACTTTGGCCTCTGATTGCTGCACCGCCTGTAACTGCTGTTCGGTTTGTTCGGCCGCTTTGGCCTTGCTTTGCAGCGGCTCAAGTTCTTGTTCGGCGGCTGCCAGTTCGGCTTGCAACTGTTGCAGTTTTTGCTGGTTACGCTGTTGTTCGCTTTGTAGTTGTTCTTCCAGCTCATCCTGCGCCTGTTGCAGGCCAATAACTTTTAACTGGATGGTTTCAGCTTCCTGTTGCGCCTGTTGCTGCGCTTGCTCAGATGCTGTCAGTTGTTGTTGCAGGTTGGCAATGGCCTGCTGGTGGTGCTGCAGTTGCTGCTGCGCGACAGCCAGAGTGGCCTGTAGTTGTTCTGCCTGCTGGCGGACACTGCTTAGCTCTTGTAGCTGACTTTGGCTTAATTTAATAGCCTGATCGCGTTCTTCGGTAAGGGCGGCATATTTTTCTGCCTGAGTGCTAAGTTGCTGTTGTTGCTGCTGTTGGCTGATTTCAAGCTCAGCTTTACGCTGCTGCAGTTGTTGTAGTTCTTGTTGTAGTTCGCGGTTGTGTTCTGCTGCCAGCACTTCGGCCTGCATTGCCTGTTGTAGTTGTTGGTTAAGCTGATCGGTATGTTGTTTAGCACGCAGCTCTGCTTCATGTTGAAACGCGGCAACAAACTCTGGGCTGAACAGGCTTTCCGCAGAGGTTTGCACCGGCGCCCGGTTGGCTTGTTCATTCCGCCATTTTTGATAGTGCACCACCAGGCTGGCCTGCGCACCGGGCACTTGGGAAATTAAATAATCCAGGGAAACCGGCTTACCTGTTTTTTGTAACTCATCACAGATTTTCTTAACGTCACTATATTGCGTCATAGTTTACTTATCCGACTGCCTGGGGTGGAAGTACAAAGAAATATCGTAGGTCAACGCTACAAAGATCAATATTCTAAGCACTTTTCCAGCAAAACCAAATTTTTTATTACATTTTGTTTGCAACACGGCACTTAACTGGCTAAATTACTGTATATAAAAACAGTTAGGTGTTGGCTATGATCCTGTACATCGCAGAAAAACCCAGTTTAGGCAGAGCGATAGCCGCAGTATTGCCCAAACCACAACATAAAGATAACGGTTTTATACGGCTGGCTAATGGCGATGTTGTCAGCTGGTGTGTTGGCCATTTGCTGGAACAGGCCGAGCCGGAAGACTATCACCCTGACTATAAGCGCTGGCAAATAGCTCAATTGCCGATAATCCCCGATAAATGGCAGTTAAAAGTAAGAAAGTCTGCCGCGAGCCAGTTAAGTATATTAACAAAACTGATTAAGCAGGCCGATCAATTGGTGCATGCCGGCGATCCGGATCGTGAAGGCCAGTTGCTGGTAGACGAAGTGCTGGCGTACTGTGGTGTTAACGGCAACAAACTGGCGACAACGCAGCGCCTGCTGATCAGTGATTTAAACCCACCGGCAGTAAAACGGGCGCTGGCTCAGCTGCAACCAAATAAAGATTTTGTGCCCTTATCTACCTCGGCACTGGCGCGCAGCCGTGCCGACTGGCTGTATGGTTTAAATATGACACGGGCTTACACCCTGCAGGGGCAAAAGGCCGGTTATCAGGGCGTGTTGTCTGTTGGCCGGGTGCAAACGCCGTTACTTGGGCTGGTGGTGCGGCGGGATCAGGATATTGCTGATTTTGTCACAAAGCCGTTTTATCAGGTGCTGGCAGAGGTAGAAACCAGCGATAACCAGCGTTTTAGCGCCATGTGGCAACCCAGCGAGGCTTGTGCACCGTGGCAGGATGAAGATGGCCGGGTGCTGTTAAAAGCGTTAGCAGAAAAAGTGCAGCAGAAAATTACCGGCCAACCGGCACTGGTGAGCAAAGTAGAGCAAAAACAGCGTAAACAGCCAGCACCACTGCCTTATAACCTGTCGGCGTTGCAAATTGACGCAGCCAAGCGTTACGGCATGACAGCACAGCAAGTGCTGGATAATTGCCAGCAGTTGTATGAGCGGCACAAGCTTATTACCTACCCACGCTCGGACAGCCGGTACTTGCCACGCGGGCAGCTAAGCCGTGCTGCTGCGGTAACCGGCGCAATTGCGGCCAATGACAGCCAACTTACCGAGGCTGTGCAGCAGGCCGATATGGCACGGGTAAGCAAAGCCTGGAACGACAGCAAAGTTGAGGTGCACCACGCTATTATCCCCACCGAAAAGCGCCAGACGCTTGCTGGCTTAACGCAGGCAGAAAAACAATTGTATTACCTGATTGCCCGCCAGTATCTGGCGCAGTTTTACCCGCCCTATTGCTACAGCGAAGCGCTGGTTGAACTGACTATTGCCGGTGGTTTATTTCGCGCAAAAGCTAATACCGAGCTGTCTGGCGGCTGGAAGCAGTTATACCGCTCTGCCAGTAACCAGGAGGCAGCCCAAAAAGCCCAACCTGATGATGAGTTGATCCTGCACAGCCTGCCGCAATTGCGTAAAGGCCAGCAATTACATTGCTACGGCGCGCAGCTATTGGAAAAACACACTCAGCCGCCACAACCTTTTACCGATGCCACTTTACTGGCAGCAATGACAGGTATCAGCCGTTATGTCAGTGATCCCGCTATTAAAGCAGTACTGCGCGATACCGACGGTCTGGGCACTGATGCCACCCGCGCCGGTATTATTGAACTGTTATTTAAGCGTGGTTTTTTGCAGCGCCAGGGTAAGCAAATTCGTGCTACTGATACCGGCAAGGCGCTGATCCATGCCCTGCCACCACAAGCCAGCCTGCCCGATATGACCGCCCGCTGGGAGGCAGAGTTAAGCCGTATTTGCCAGCGCGAAACCAGCTATCAGGCTTTTATGCAGCCGCTGCAAACCGAGCTTGGCAAGCTTATTAGCCAGGCTGTAACAGTTACGCCGGCCGGTTTACCGCAGGGCAAAACCAGACGCTGGGGCCGGAAAAAACCAACTAAGCCAGCCGGTGGTAAAACCACCAGCCTGCGGCGTGGCAGACAATCTGTAACTAAAGCGTAATTAATTGTTATCTCGCTGGATTTTGCCACTTTAACTGCCTTAAGCTGCAACGCAATTAAAACGGAGAATTCAGTAATGAAACGCAAGCTAATTAAAACCGTAGGGGCTGCTTTAGCGCTGCTTTGCAGTACGGCCAGTTATGCCACTATTGTTGAAGTAACCACTAATGTGGGCAAATTTGAAATTAATTTATTTGACCAAACTACGCCGGTAACTGTGCAAAACTTTCTTAGCTACGTTAATGCCGGGCGTTATAACGGCACGGTGTTTCATCGGTCAGTGCCTGGTTTTGTTGTGCAGGGAGGTGGTTTCACCTTCGATAAGCAATTACCGTTAAAGGCCGTTGCCACTTTTTCACCGATTGTAAATGAACCTAAATGGTCAAATGTGCGCGCTACAGTAGCTATGGCCAAGCAGTCTGGCAACCCTAACAGCGCTACTAACCAGTGGTTTATTAATTTAGCCAATAACAGTGGTGGTTCGCCGCAACTGGATACACAAAACAGCGGTTTTACCGTGTTTGGCCAAATTACTTCACAGGGTATGGAAGTAGTGGATACTATTGCCGGCCTGCAGCGCTTTTCGTTTCCGGGTATTACCGATTTGCCATTGCGCAACTACAGCAGCAGCGACAGAGACGATAATAAGCCTCTGGTGGCATCTAATTTAGTCACTATTGAAAGCATTGTTGTGGTTGATGCCCGTGTAAATACTGTTGCAGGCCTTAACCCGGTTGCTAATACGTCAGCTGGCGGTGGTAACAATAACGGTGATGGCGGTAGTTCAGGCAGTATTGGCTGGTTAAGTTTGCTGGCCGGTATGCTGCTGGTAGCCAGAAGACGGCTGCGTTAGTTAGCCGGTGGCGGGTACTATAGTGGTACCCGCTAATACAAGCGCTTTTTATTTAGCTAAAAAAGCGTAAGCGGTAAGAAAGGCGGTTTCCTGAAATACCTTTAAACCCGTGGCTTTAAAATCAACCGGTATTGGGTGGCGTTTTAGCTTTTCTTTCAGTTCACTGGCGCTGATTAAGTTACAGTTACAACCGGCAATAAGTTGTAATGCGGCTTCAATTTTAAAACCTACTGCGCCACCGGCAAACTTACCTTTTTGTGGCCGCTCTTTAATGACTAACTGCGTTATCTGGTAATCCTCAATAAACTTAGCGAAAGTAAATTGAAAGTGGCGCATTTGCTCCTGATCCTGATCTTTGCTCAGCGCAAAGCGGTTTTGCCGGCAATCCGGTAAGTCGAACAGGCCATTTTTCAGGGTCATAAGGCAAATAATGGCTTCGCTGCCTTTAATTTCGATACCACAGGTACGCATTGGCAATCCTCTGCTTAGGGTTTGGTCAGGTTGTGCATTTGGTTTTCAATTATTGCACAGCTTTGCTTTAACGGCTCACCATACAAAAACGGGTTAAAATCACCATTTTTGCAGTAATTCCGCTGAAATTGCAGCACGTTGTCGATACTGCTGCTGGCTTTATCCAGCTGTGTACGCTGGCCTTCGCCCCATTGCTGCGACAATGCCAGCAGTTGCTTGCGTGTAGTTCGCAGTGCGGCTTCTTTACTGTCGCCGGCTATAGCGGCTTTGTCCATTATCAAAGCAAATAACTGCTCTTTATATAGGCGGATCAGGTTATGATCAGAAAAAGTAATCACCAGCAGAATAACAACAACCAGCCAAAACAACTTCTTCATCAGCTTCTACTCCACTAAGCAATGGCGGCATTGTAACGGATAGCGCTGCGCTGCGCACGGGGCGTCAGTTAATATCTGCTAGCTGCATAGTAAGTTTACACTTTAAACAGTAGGTGTAAACTTGGTTTACGTTTTACCCTGCCATAACAGGCCTGATGCTGCAGAAAGGCTACAGGCACAGATATTGCTTTGTTTCATGTCAAAAAATCAGCCAGGCAAACTGTTATACTTGGCAGCTGGCGCAACATGCAGTAACGGGGTTCTCCTTGGATCAGCAAAAAATAGACATTAAAAATATTCCGGTACACGTTGAAGTACATAAACCGGATAGTAGCCATAGTGGGCATTATAACCCGCGGGATCGCATCTATGTGCGGGCGGTAAAGGGCCTGCATCAGGCTATACGGCGCTATATGGGTTTTGTTTTTATGGGGCTGTTTATGCTGTTGCCCTGGCTGCAGTATGACGGCCATCAGGCCATATTGCTGGATATTACTGAACAGAAATTTAATATTTTTGCCCTGACATTATGGCCGCAGGATTTCACCATTCTGGCGTGGCTGTTTATTATCGCCGCTTATGCCTTGTTTTTTGTTACCGCGTTTTATGGCCGGGTATGGTGCGGCTATTTATGCCCGCAATCGGTATGGACCTTTATTTTTATCTGGTTTGAAGAAAAAATTCAGGGTACCCGTAACCAGCGGATTAAACTGGATAACGATGCCTGGTCTGGTAGTAAGTTTTTCAAAAAAGCGGCTACGCACTTTTGCTGGCTGGCGTTTGCCTTACTGACGGCACTGATCTTTGTTGGTTACTTTACCCCTGTCGGGCCGCTATTTATTCAGTTTTTTACCTTTGAAGCAAGCTTCTGGGCGGTGGTTTCCGTACTGTTTTTTACTCTTTGTACATACGGCAATGCTGGCTGGATGCGCGAAATTATGTGTACGCACATTTGCCCTTATGCCCGTTTTCAGTCGGCGATGTTTGATAAAGACACGTTTACCGTTACCTATGATGAAAAGCGCGGCGAAAACCGTGGCCCCCGCAGCCGGAAAGACAAAGACTACAAAGAAAAAGGCCTGGGCGACTGTATCGATTGTAACCTGTGCGTGCAGGTGTGCCCAACCGGTATAGATATACGCAACGGCCTGCAGTATGAGTGCATTAACTGCGGCGCCTGTATAGATGCCTGTGATGACACCATGAGCAAAATGGGCTACCCGCCGGGGCTTATCAGCTACACTACCGAGCACAGTTTAAATGGCAAACCCACCAAGGTGCTAAGGCCCAAGCTACTAGGTTATATGCTGGTGCTGGTTGCGGTGTGCGTGGCCTTCGCCTGGACACTGTACAGCCGGGTCCCGCTTGAAATGAACATTATCCGCGACCGTGGCGAACTGTTCCGTGAAACAAATGAAGGCCTGGTAGAAAATACCTATACCCTGAGTATTTCGAATAAGTCGCAGCATACGGTGCAGTTTGACCTTAGCGTGGCCGGTAGCGAAAGTTTTACCTGGATTGGCCCGCAGCAAGTGAGTATCAGTGCCGGTGAAACCCGTAGCGTACCGGTAAGCCTGGCTCTGGATCCATACAGTACAGAGCAGCGCAGCCTGGATATTCGCTTTACTGTGCAGCAGGCTGATAACCCGGATGTTAAACTGGCTCAGTCCACTACCTTTTTTGTTGGCCGCTAAGGAGCCCTATGACGGCCTTTGATTTTTCTACACTACAGCCGGATCTGATTATCGATGCTTTGCAACAACTGGGGCTGGATGTCAGCTCTGGCTTGTCGGCACTAAACAGCTATGAAAACCGCGTGTATCAATTCAGCGCATACCGCGGTGATGCGTTAAAGCCGGAAAAGTTTGTCGTGAAGTTTTACCGGCCACAGCGCTGGAGTGCAGAGCAACTGCAGGAAGAGCACGACTTTGCCTTTGAGCTGGCTGCAGCTGATATTCCGGTGGTTGCACCGGTAAAAGTAAACGGCCAGTCGTTGCTGCAATACGGTGGTTATTACTTTGCCCTGTTTCCAAGCCGTGGTGGCCGCACGCTGGAAATTGATAACGACGAGCAGTTGGCCATGCTGGGCCGTTTCCTTGGCCGTTTGCATCAGGTAGGTAAAGTAAAACCTTTTAGCCACCGCCCGGCGTTTAGCGTTGAAAGCCATCTGTTACAAAGCCGCGAGGTGCTAAGCGCACTGCAGTTTATACCGTCTTACCTGCGCCCGGCGTTTGACACTGCACTGGATCAGGTTATTGCGCTCTGTGTTAAGCAATACAAGCCCACCAGCCTGATACGGCTGCATGGCGATTGCCATGCCGGTAATTTGTTTTATGTCGACCAGGGGCCGTTTTTCGTTGATCTGGACGATTGCCGCAGCGGCCCGGCGATTCAGGATATCTGGATGATGTTGTCCGGCGACCGGATGCAGCAGAGCGACACGCTGGAGCTGATGCTGGAAGAATATGAGCAATACTGCGAATTTGATCCGGCCGAGCTGAAATTAATTGAACCGCTGCGCGCCATGCGGATGGTGCATTATATGGCATGGCTGGCGCGGCGCTGGCAAGACCCGGCGTTTCCAATGAACTTTCCGTGGTTTGCCACAGACAAATACTGGGAACAACAATGTCTGGCATTAAAAGAACAACTCTATCTGTTGCAACAAGCGCCACTTTCGCTAGTGCCAGACTACTGAGTTTTTGTTAAGCTGTGCTCCATCTGGTCTATTTAAGGACATAATCCGAAATGAAAAAGCTGTTATCTGTGATTGCGTTAACACTGTTGCTGCCTTTTGCTGCTCAGGCCAAGTTTGAACAGGGTAAGCACTATGACGTTATTTCTGAGCAAAAAACCGCCAAGCCGGAAGTAAAAGAGTATTTTTCGTTTTACTGTGGTGGCTGTAATGCGTTTGAACCGGTAGCGCAAAGTATTGCTAAAAAGCTGCCAGAGGGGACTGAATTTAAAAAAGTGCACGTTGACTTTATCCGTGCGGCCTCACCCGAGCTGCAAAACACGCTGGCCCGCGCTTATGTGGTAGCAAAAAGCCAGGGTAAAGGCGATCAGATAGCCAGTGCTATTTTTAACCAGATCCACCGTAACCGCGCGCCGTTTTCCAATGACAACGAGATCCGCAGCCTGGTGTTAATTCATGATATTGAGGCCGACACCTATGATAAAGCGATGAAAAGCTTTGCCGTACGTGGCGCTGTTAATCAGATGAAAAAAGAGCAGGACGAGTTATCTGAAAAGCGTATTTTAACCGGTGTGCCGATGCTGGTAGTAAACGGTAAATACAAAATTAATAACGCCGCGCTGGATTCGCGTAATTATGAAAAAGAAATGCAGGAGCTGATTAACTTCCTGCTGCAAAAAGACGCTTAATCATTATTATCAGGAAAAGGGCTGCCGGCAGGCGGCCCTTTTTTATGGTCTAGCGCGGCACATCAATGCGCTGTTTAACATATTTTAACTGCGCCACTATGGTAAAGGTCATAATCACCAGCAGTGACCATGAACTCCACTTGCCTAAATGCACCACAGACCAGGCGCCGAGTTGGTTCGGGTAACTCCACAGCCCCATAAAAGTGCTGATATTCTCCGCCAGCCAGATAAAAAATCCCACCAGCACAAACCCCAGTAACAGCGGCATGCTGCGCTCGCGGTCCAGCGGCGTAAAGTACACCACGCTGCGGGCATATAGGCCCAGCGTTGCTGCAGCAATATACCAGCGGTAATCACCAATATAGTGGTGGGTAAAAAAGTTGGCGTAGATCAGCAGCGCTACCAACACTGCCATCCAGTACGGTGGGTGGTGCGCTACCCGTTGCTGCATTAAACGCCAGCTCTGAATAATATAACTGCCCACAGCGGCATACATAAAACCGGCAAACAGCGGTACGCCAAGTACCTTAGAGTAAGCAAAGTCGGGGTAACTCCAGGATTGAATAGCGCCCGAGGTTTTAAACACCTCCAGCGCAAAACCAACCAGGTGAAACAAACAAATGGCTTTTAGCTCATCGACCGTTTCCAGTTTGCTCCACACCATCCAGTACTGAATTAACAGCGCCAGAATAAGCAGCACATCATAACGTGGTATTGCCATAATACCGCTGCGCGGTACCAGCAGTACTGAGGCAAAAAACAAGGCAACAAATAAACAGGCCCGGGCCTGCTTTAAGCCAAAAAACCAGAATTCCCAGCAAAAGCGGCGAAAGCCGTGGGTATTGGCTGGCGGGGTAACCTGCATTAACCAATGGTCCAGCCGGTTAACAGCAGCAACAGAAAAAGATGACATAGGCAGTCCCTGGCAAAGTAACAGCTAAAATTAACCTGCTATAACGCTACAGGCAAGGGCTTATGCTAAAGTAGCTGCCTGAATAAACGCTGAGCAAGGCTATGAAAACATTACCTATATCAGCCGCTGGCTTTGGTGACAGTGCCGCCGGTATCCGCGTGTATATTGCCAACCGGCCGCCAATGGCAGAGTACGCTGATTTGGTTACAATGCAGCCGCTGCACAGTGGCGAAATAGAGCTGATCAATCGTGCCTGCGGCAATGGCTGGCGCAAGGTGTTTAATGTGTATGCCAAGCTGTTATTTGCGCTGGACACCAAACAATTTGCTTTTACGCAGCACGCGGGTAGCTGGCAGCAGTATCGCGATCACTATTTGTTGCAGGCCGGTAGTAATACAGCGTTAGTTTTTGGTACGCCTGATCTTCAGCCAGCAAAAGAAGTTGTGCATATTATTGCTGGCCGTACTTACGCCAAAGCCTTGTTAGAAAACGGTTTAGAGGCGCAGCTTAGCTGGTTAAATAACGAATTTGCCGTTGATAAACACCACCGGCTGTTAGTATGCCCTTACTTTGACTATCGGCAGCTTAATAACGAAAAGCTGGCTTTTTTGGCCCGGCTGGTTAAGGCATTAGATGAATAACACAGATTTACTGACACAATTACAACAACTTTGCGCTGTACTGCAGCCGTTTCAGTTTGGCGTGGGCGGCAGTTGCCTGTTGTGGCAATTGGGGCTGGAAAGTCAACCAAATGATATTGATATTGTTTGCACGCAAAGCGACTTTGCATTGATATGCCAGGCGCTGCAGCCACAGTTTTCGTTGCAGCTAACACCGGCGCATCCGGATTATGCAACTGCGCATTTTGCCCGTTTTTGCCGTGACGGCTGGCCCGATATTGAACTGATGGCCGATATAGCGGTAAAACAGGCTGCTGTAATTACTAACTGGCAATTTCAGCCACAGCGTTGCCACTGGCAAGGCGGCATCTGCTGGATGCCCCCGGCAGACTGGCTGCAATTGTATCAGCTGTTTAACCGGCCACAGCGGGTAGCGCAGCTTAAAGCTTACTTGCTGCAGTTAACGGCACAAAGTATGTAAGCTGATACACGTTGCCTCTGCCCTACGCTTAGCAGCGTCATTTAACAATGGCTTATGATTTTGCCCAGATACTGTTATCGGTTTTATCTGCCCGCTTTTGCGCCGCGCGCGCCAGTATCCAGAACAATATCGCCAGTAATATCGCTGTACCTTCCACCATAAAGCGTAAGACGTTGCCATCTAATAAAGCTGGCAGGAAAAACTGGCCACTGTGGTACCAGGCGGCAAAAGGTATTAGCAAGGTTAGCAGTGCCGTTAAATACAGTAACTCTGCACCGACTTTGGCTGGCTGGCGCAAAAAAGCCCAGCCCAACGCAGCAAAAAACACGCTGAAATAAACGGTTTTATGCCAGGGTTCTGCCAGCAATATACCGGCGATAAACAGCGCTGAAATACCTGCCATTGCACCCAAACACACGCCAAGCGTAAGCGAGGCCATCAAGCGTATTTTTGCCGGTTGTGCGGCACTATTGCGCCGCCGTACTTCCAGCCAGAGTAGGTTACCGGTGTAAAACAACAACGCGCCTGCCAGGCCTAAAATAAAATACAGCCACTTGGAGGCATAGCCGGCAAAATCACCATAATGCAGGTTTTGCAGACCACGCAAAAAAGTTGTGCCCGGCCGGAATTGCTCCGGTGTCTGCATACCTGCCACTTCGCCGGTGCTGCTGTTTAGTACCACTACCGCCCTTTGTGTCAGTGTTGGTGACGGCAAGTCGCCGTAGATGGTGACAGTGCCATTGGCATCGCCGGCATCATGATAAAACAGCATCTCAGCCTGCATTTCAGGCACGTGTTGCACAGCCATGGCCAGCAAGGTTTGCGGCGGTAACAAGGGGGCGGCAATGCCAGCAGGCTCAACATGGGCAACTACGTCAAAGTCGGGTTCCAGTATTTCCAGTAATTTGCCATCAAACACCACAAACTGAAACGGCGCCAGCAGTAAAAAGCCGATGGTTAACACCGCGCCGCTCCAGGCAAAAATAATATGAAACGGCAGCGACAGCACGCCAATAAGATTATGTGCATCCTGCCATAGCCGCTTGGTGCTCTGGCCTAACCGCAGCGCAAATAAATCTTTAATAAACACCGGCGCGTAAATAACCACACCACTGACCAGCGCCAGACCGTATAAAATGCAGGCCAGACCAAACAGATACAACCCCGCCTGGCGCGGCAAGCCGGCAGTAAAATGCAGATCATAAATCAGGCTGATAAAATCCTGTCTGGCGGTTTGCAGTTGCAGTTGCTGCTGGCTGTCGGCAACAAATTTGTATTGGGTGGCGCTGTCGCTGTCATACCAGAGCAGCGCCAGATCGGCACCATGTACTCCCGGCAGGATCAGGTTAAAGCCATGTGCCGCTTCCGGGTATTGCTGCAGTACCTGCTCAATAAGTGGCTGCGCCTGTTGCAGCTGAGTAGTGGGGGCAGAAGGTTGAATAGTGGCATGCCACTGTTGTAGCTCGTGCACAAATACTGACACCGCTCCGGCATAAAAGGCAATAAACAGCAGCAAGCCGGTAAGCAGGCCCGTCCAGGTATGCAGGTTGCGAAATGTTTTTTGGGTTATAACCTTCATTTATACCGCCGTGCCGGTTGTTTTTAGCAGCCATAAAGCGGCATAACTGAGGATGGTTAAGCTGCTTACCAGCAGCCATAACCGTTTTCCGCTGCGGTTTAGGTACATCAGCGCCATTACAGCAACCCACAACGGAAAGGTCAGTAATAACCACGGCAAAATAGCCTGTTGTGCCGTGCCGGGAAATAACAACGCCAATATGCCAACCCAGGCAATGGTAAGTGGCAAGCCGAACAATGCCGCCGCCCAATGTTTAGCCGCCATATTTTGCCTTTTTAAATATTGCGATTAACGGTAGCAACAGCCAAAACAGCATTAACCAAGTTAACGCCAAATAACAGGCTGGCCAAAAACCATAGCCGGGTGTCAGCAGCAGTGCGCCGGCCAGCAGGCTGCTAATAGCAACACTCAGCAGCCAGGCCGCACTAAGTTTGCGACGTATTAATTGCTGCTGCGGCGTCAGCATATACACCGCAAGGGCGGTGATACTCAGGCAGATTAAGGCCAGCAGTAACGTCATAAAGCCACTACCATTGCCACTGCACACCGGCACCAATGACTCTTGGTGCGCCAAGGATCGCCACCGGCTCATCAAGCCAACGGTACTGCTGATAGCCTTTATCCAACAGGTTATTGACAAACAGATAGGCTGACCAGTTGGTTTGATCATAACTTAGCCGGGCGTTAAACAGGGTTCTGGATGACAGCCACAGCGTGTTATCGCGCGGGCCGGTACTGACTTTGCTGCGAAAGTTACCATTTAGATTCAGTGCCCAGTTATCCGCCAGATACCAGTTTACCCCTGCGGCAGCGGTATGGCGTGGGGCGTAAGCAAAAGGCTGACCGGAAAAGTTGCTGATAATAGCGTCTGTTATGGTGTCAAACTCGTCGTATTGGGTTTTCGAATAGGCATAAGAGCCATACCAGTCGAACTGGTTATTTAGCCGCTGGCGCAGCTCGAACTCTGCGCCATATAAATGCGACTTACCGGCATTAACGGTATGGCTGTCGAAGTTATTAATACCAAAATTGGCAATAACTTGTTTATCTGTCCAGTCGATGTAATACAGGTTGCTGTTAATGGTCAGGTTTTGATCGGGCCAATTGCTACGCCAGGCCAGTTCATAGTTAGTGGTGTATTCCGGTTCGTAAGCAAACACCTCACCGCGGGCAATATTGTAAGAGCTGCCACCAGAGCGGTAGCCGCGCTGTACAGTCAATGCCAGTGATTGCTCCGGGTGATATGACCAGCGCACGCCCAGCTTGGGTAAAAACGCGGTAAAGTCGCGGCTGCTGGCCGGCGCATTGCTGCTGGCATCATCTACCATGGCTAATACTGCGGCGTTTACTCCGCTGAATATTGTATGCAGTGCCGAACCCGGCTGGCCGTAATTAGTTGGATCTGGCAACGTACCGGCAAACACCGCAGTGGTATCAGACTGATAATCATATTGTTCTTTATCCAGCCGGGCACCGGCCAGCAGGGCCCACTGCGTTGATAGCTGATACTCACCATCAAAAAACACCGCCAGATTCTCAGATTGGGTCGGAGCTTTACTCTGATAATCCACCGGGATCAGCGGCAGTTCACTGGCATACAACGCGGCCAGTTGCGCTGCGGTAGTGCTGTCCAGGCCATTACCCTGCAACACTGCGCTGATCGTTCCTACCGGGGTAATAACATTACTCAGGGTGGTAGTCAGGGTATCGTTTTCCCGCTTCGACCAGTAGCCGCCAACCAACCCCCGCAGTTTATCGCCGTTGTAATGCAGCCGCAGCTCTTGTGACAGCGTATCGTGCTGTCCTGCGACATTACCGAAAGAGGTGTTCTGCTCTGTCTGATCGGTATCATAAGTACGGTTGACGTCAGAGCGGCTTTTAGCGGTAACAGCAGATAATGACCACTGCTCATTGAGCTGGTAATCCAGCTCCAGCGTGGTGATATCCGTTACAATATCGGTACTGCCTTTGGCGTCCGATCTGTTGGTACGATCATCATAATAGTCGCCGTCGCTGATATCGCTGTAGACATACATATAAGGGCCGTCGCGATCATCGCGCATATGGCTTAATCTGGCGGTAAAACCCGGCAAGGCCGAAGGTGTCCACAATAACTTAATGCGGCCCTGCAGGGAGTCAACCGCATCTTCCGGCTCGTTACGGGTAACATTATGCACAAAACCATCAAAATCCCGTTTTTCCAGCGCAACCCTGAAAGCCAGTTCATCTTTTATTAATGGCCCGCCACCGGCAACCGCAATACGCCGATCTGAGGGATCTGCCCACTGCACTCTGGCTTTACCAGTCCAGTCCATTGTTGGCTCTGCCGAGCGCATAATAATGGCGCCGGCCAGCGCATTTTCACCCTGAATGGTAGACTGCGGGCCGCGCATAACCTCTACCTGGGCAATATCCCATAAATCTGTCGGGCCGGAATCGCTGATCTGGCTCGACAGTGCTGCGCCGTCCAGATAGATGGTAGCCAGTGGGTTAGAGGCACCGGCTTCGTCAGCAATACCACGGATAGTAAAACCCCGGCTGCCATACATGGCAGAAACGTTCGCGGTGCGGTTTAAGATATCGTCCAGGTTTTGCAGATTTTCCTGCTCAATTCTCAATGCGGTGGTTACAGCGACACTACTGGAGGTATCCTGCAGCGAACGATCGGTTTTTTCGCCACGTACAGTAATGGTTTCAATCTGGCTTTCTTGCAGGGGCTGCTGCTGAGCCTGTGCGGCTAATGGCAGGCACAGACTGGCCATTAAAACAGAAAGGTTAAAGCGTTTAGTTGGTACTGCCATTTAATTTCCACGCGCAGGTAAGCTGATTTGTTTTGCAAAGGCTAACGCTAATGATAATAAATCTCAATATCAATTTATTGGTGTGGGCTAAATTTGTCGTCTGAAACACGCCTGATAATATTTGTAGGGGCTATTGTTTTGTGGCAGCGGTTGAATAAGTGGGCATATCAGTATGCCCACTTTGTTAATCGGCTATTTCTACTGCTGTCGGGTAAAGCTGGTAAGCATCGGCTTCATCTTCGCCTTGTGGCCATAACCGCACTGTACCACTGGCGTAAGCTGTTTTGCCCTTCGCGCTTAGTGGAAACACCATATCGCCATCGCGAACTTTAATGCGAAACGGCCCCTGTTCGCTGTTGGCGGTAAATTTCATCCAGCAGCCTTGTTTGCTGCACACTGAGTCTATTTTACCGCTGATAGTAACCACTTTATCCAGATAGCTTGCAGGCTGCATAAGCAATTGCTCAACCGGTATTGCCGCCGTTTTATCCACTACAGCACCAAATAACGTAGCGGCATGAGCAGTAAATAGCAGGCCGGCAGCAGTAACTGCCAATAGTATTTTTAACATAGTTATTCTCCCTGTCAGATGCCGTATTCTGGCGCAATAGTGTAAAAAAGCAAATGGATAAATAATGATTGCAAATATGTAAATTTAATATTTCATGAAGTCTTGTTTTGCGCTATAACTAATACCAGCTTTATATTTACTTAAATCGGAGGCGCAATGTCCACGCTTGATAACGACGGCATGTTGATTGACGATAAAATTTCACTGAAACGTTATACCAGCATTGAGCATGGCAATTTAACCAGAGTTAGCGCCGTTGTGGTGCATCAAACTGATGCTCCCACGGCGCAGCATACTTTTAATGCATACAACTCCGGAGGTAATGGCGCGCATTTTTTAATTGGCAAGAACGGTCAAATTTATCAGACTGCCAGTACATTGAAGCGTTGTTATCATGTAGGGCGGCTGATTAAATCAAAGTGCCTGACATTGGATAAAAATAGCTGTGATAGCGTTGAAATGGCTAAAATACTTGCGAAGTCATGGAGTAATCAGATTAAAGCACTGGATGCACACGAGCGACAAAAATCTTATCCATACCGGTATCCGGTAAACTCCGATGCACTTGGTATTGAGATCGTTGGGAAACACGTGAATGATACTCAGTATGAAGCTGTAACCCCTGCACAAAATGAAGCGTTGCAATGGTTGCTTGCAGAATTGTATTCCCACTTCACACTGACAAAAACTGATGTATATCGCCATCCTGAAGTGTCTTACAAGAACCCTGGTGAGGCAAAAGGAGCAACGTGGTAATGCGTGTATTTATATTATGCAGCTTATTGTTATGGCTACTGGCCTGTGGCAGCCAGCAACAGTCTTTTGATTCTGACCGAATCAGCTCGCTGTATATTGCCGACTTTGTTTCAGATGCGCCAGAGCAATGCCGGCCATCGGATGTTGATCTTAGCAATATAGAAGTAATGCAGTTTTTTCAGCAGGCTCGTGAAGTAGAGCATAAAACCTTACACGACCATTATAATTATGCGCCCTGTGCTATTGAAGGCACTCTAAAGTACCAACAGCAAAGCTGTAACTGGCAGGTACGGGCTGGCGCGACCGGGCATATTCAGTGTGGTGATATGTATCGTTATTTTGCCTGTGACGATTGTGATGTACTGTTCAAAACGGCTGAAACCAAATAGTAAGCAGTGCTGCGCAATAACCAGTGAAACAATAACGGCATAATTTTTTGCGCTGTGCCTTTTTGCTTTTACCGCCTTAATAGTAATGAGTGTGGCTGGTTTATCTATGATAATGCTCAAAAAGTACACATTTAGACAATTTTGTGAATTTAATTTGAATTTATGTTTTACATTTGTATTTCCCGCCGTTAGTATGCGCGCCGCAATTACCAACTTAGGGAATAAAAACAATGACGTTAAAATATGTATTACCTGTTATCGCACTGGCTGCCTCTGCAGTAGTATCTGCAGAAGAGTATCAATTATTCACTGGAGTGAGTGCTGATCATATTCGTGTAAGCGGTGATAACGAAACAAACTGGAGCCTGGACGGTACTTATTTTTTCGATAAAAAAGTGACCTTAGGGCCTTTAGATCAGTTTGAATACATTAATAAAGTAACCAACGTTTCTGCGGCATATCGTGATGATAACAATGTGTGGGCTATTGGCGGAGAGTATTTCGCACAAAACGGCCTGGTAGTTTCTGCAGCACATAGCCGTGTCAGTGGTAATTATGCTAACCAAATCGGCCTGGGCTACTTGGTGTCTGAGAACTTTATTATCCGTGCGCAGGCTATCAAGCCAAAAGATACAAGCGCTGCTTACCAGTTCTCTGCCAGTTACAACTACCAGTTGCAGGGTAATGACTATGTTGGTTTTACAGCTTATACCGATGACGAGTTCGACTTTTACGGTATCAGCAGCAAGTACTTCGCCGGTTTGAATGATGGCCGTTATATTGCTGTTGGCGTAACGCTGGCGGATAACGATGGCCGCTCATATTGGGCAACAGAAGCAGATTACTATTTCAATGCAATGACCTCAGTTGGTGTGTCTTACGACAAAGTTGACAACTACAGCCTGAATGCTAAGCACTTCTTTAACCGCAGCTGGGCATTAGAAGCCGGTTTTGGCAGCAACGCTGATAGCTCTGGCTACAAAGTGTATAGCGTAGGCGTTATCGGCCAGTTCTAAGTTTTCCCTGGTAGCTACACTAGCGTTTTTTGGGGCAACAGTTGTTGCCCCTTTTTTATTGACGACTTCAGTGACATTATGTTGTTTAAATAGAAGTATTCAGACATTTCGGAATAGAACATGGCGTCATCAGGCTGGACACGGCAGCAAAGTTTAGTGGCTTTTAGCCTGTATGGCCGCTTACCTTTTGGCCGCTTTCATATGCGTAATCCTGAAATTATTCAGTACGCAAATTTGATTGGTCGGACACCTTCGGCGTTGGCAATGAAGCTATCCAATATTGCCAGCTTAGACCCTGCCATCACCTCTACGGGACGTTCGGGTTTAAGTGGTGCCTCTAGTGCTGATAAAGCAATGTGGCAAGAAATGCAGCAAGATTGGGCTACTTTTTCTATTGCGATGGCGCAAGCAGAGCAGGAACTTTGTACAACGAGCTTGCCAACTGCCATCGACGGGCCCAGCAACTTAACCACCTCAAAAATAGCCGAAGTGAAAGTGCGAATTGGCCAGCAGTTCTTTCGCGCTGCGGTGTTAAGTGCTTACAATCAGCGTTGCTGTATTAGTGGCTTAGCTAACCCCAAATTATTGGTAGCCAGCCATATAGTGCCGTGGCGTGAAGACGAGCATAACAGGTTAAACCCGCATAATGGTTTAGCGCTATCGGCACTGCATGACAAAGCCTTCGATTTGGGTGTGATCACCATTGACGAGGATTATCGGGTAGTAGTGTCTAGCCAAAACACGGATACAAATGACCTGTTTTTTAATACGGCAATTGCTAGTTTTCATGGCAGGCCTATAGCGCTGCCAGAAAAGTTTTACCCAGCAGCACAGTTTTTAGCCTTTCATCGCGAGCATATTTTTCAGTGAGCTTGATGGGAGCTACTGCCAAATCAAAGCTAATTGCCACACTTTTATGCGCACAAAAATGTAATTTTCCACACTTTTATGCGCATAAAAGTGTGGGTGCGTTTGTTTTTATGCGCATAAAAGTGTAATGTTTGCGCATGTTAGCTGCATTAAGGTGATGCTATGGAACGCGGGTTATTGACAGAACTGCTTAGCTGGAAGGCAAAGCCTGAGCGCAAACCCCTACTGGTTGATGGTGCCAGACAAACCGGTAAAACCTATTTACTGCAAGTGCTGCTGGGCCAACAGTTTTCGCAGGTATTACGGATCGATTTTCTCGAGTCGCCACAAATGCAGGACGCTTTTGCCGGTTCATTAGCCCCAGGCGATGTGCTGAGCAATATAGAGCTATTAACAGGGCAGCGTTTTAATATTGAAACCGACCTGCTGATCCTCGATGAAATTGGTGAATGCCCCCGTGCGGTAACGGCATTAAAGTACTTTGCCGAGCAAACTCCGCAGGCTTTTATTGCTGCCAGTGGCTCTAATATCGGCTTGCTGAATACTTTCCCGGTAGGCAAGGTTGAGCAATACAATTTACGGCCATTAACTTTTCGCGAGTTCTTACTGGCCTCTGGCGAGGCTGTGTTGCTAAACGCTTATGATGCCGGGCAAAACTCAGCTGCAGCCCACACTAAGTTGTTTGATAAACTGACCGATTATTACTTTACCGGCGGTATGCCAGAGGCTGTCAGCTTGTGGTTTAAACTGGCGGAGCAAAGCATTCTTGAGCGGGTAAAAGCGGTATCGCAGGTGCATGCCGATTTACTGGCCGGTTATGTGCGGGATTTTGGCAAATATTCCGGTAAGGTTGATGCCGGCCTTATTGAATCTGTGTTTACCGCCGTGCCGGCTCAGCTTGCTGCTGTGCTGGACGAGTCGGTTAAACGCTTTAAGTTTAAACAGGTGCATGAGCGCAAATCGCGCTATCAGGAGCTGGAAAGCGGTATTGTCTGGCTGGAAAAGTGTAGGCTGATCTTAAAAAACTATCCTGTCGAAGGCTCACCGCGCAGCCCGTTAGCTGCCTATAAAAAAGATAATATGGTTAAGCTGTTTTTGTTTGATGTTGGCCTGCTTAACCATATGCTGGGTGTTAGCTATCTTGAGATTAAGCAGCAAAATTATGACTACAAGGGTTATATAGCAGAAAATTTTGTCCAGCAGGAGCTGGCCGCGCTGGGCGTTGATCCTACGTTTTCCTGGAGCGATGCCCGGGCTGAGATAGAATTTATTCTGGCTGATGGCGCCGGCAACATCATACCGCTGGAAGTAAAAAGCGGTAAGCGTACCAAGGCCCGATCGCTGCAGTCTTATATTGAAAAGTGTAACCCGGTTAAAACCATTAAACTGACCGGTACTCAGGGCTCAGGGCCGCTTGAGCAACAGCATCTGGTTTATCCACTGTATTACACCGCTCATGCTGTACGCAAACACCTGTTGTCGTTAGCATAAAACAGGACGAATTTATGAAAGCCCTTGAACTTAAAATCCCGCCGCTTGTTTTGGTGGCGCTATTTGCATTAGCGATGTGGCTGCTGGCTCAACTAATGCCGCCTTTGGCGTTGCCGGAGGTTTGGGGGCTGGTAGTGGCGTGTATTTTTGCCGGAGCCGGTGTTGCCGTTGCACTGTCAGGCGTATTGGCATTCCGCCGGGTGAATACCACGGTAGACCCACGTGTGCCGCAGCAAACTTCCAGCCTGGTGGCGCGGGGTATTTACCGTTACAGTCGTAACCCTATGTATTTAGGTTTTTTATTGCTACTGGCGGCATTGGCCTGTTACTTAATGAGCGCGGCAGCGTTGCTGTTGCTGCCGCTGTTTGTGCTGTATATGAACCGGTTTCAGATAGCGCCGGAAGAGCGCTTTTTGTTACAGAAGTTTGGCGCTGAGTATCAGGCCTATACCAGACAAGTGCGGCGCTGGTTGTAGAGCCATGTTTTAAGTTTAGTGATCGTGGCTTTGGGTTTTTAGCGGCTTAATGGTCAGCTCAAAGCCGCAGGCATGTGCATACTTTAGTAACGTAGACCAACTGGGGTTAGCGTTGCCCCGTTCTAAACGGCTGATATTGCTTTTCTGAGTTTGCATTTTCTCAGCGACCTGCGCCTGGGTAAGGCCTGCCTGAGTGCGCATAGACAGTAGCTGGTCAATAAAGGCAAATTCACTTTCCAGTAGTTCATACTCAGCTTTAACTTCCGGGTTGGCTAAAGCGCGTTGCTTAAACTTTTGCAGACTCATAATTTTTGCACCTCTTGTTGTCGCTGCCGGGCCAGTTCAAGATCCGCCTTTGGCGTTTTCTGCGACTTTTTGATAAAGGCATGTAGTACGTATATGTGTTTACCCTGCAAATAACAGAATAATCCACGGCCAATACCTTCCTGTGCTTTGGCCCTGATCTCGAATAAACCACCACCCATAGCATCAGTATGCGGCGGGCCTAAATTTGCGCCATGCCGCTCCATCAGTTCAAGCAACTTAAGCATTCTTGCCTGGATCTTCGGTGGCATGGCCAGAATTTGTTCATCTACTCCTTTGTAAAAGTCTATCTTCCAGTTCATAGATGACTCATTAGTTGCTTTATATGATAACCCTCTGCCGTTATGTTGTCGAATTATTGCTCTACTAATTTAACAACGGCTTTAAGTAATGCCCGGTATAGGACTTGTCGCAGGCTGCTACCTGCTCGGGTGTACCGGCGATCAGTATTTCGCCGCCGCCGCTGCCGCCTTCCGGGCCTAAGTCTACTATCCAGTCGGCGGTTTTTATCACGTCCAGGTTATGTTCGATCACCACTATAGTATTGCCGTGATCACGCAGCCGGTGCAGTACGTTCAGCAGTTGCTGAATATCGTAAAAATGCAGGCCGGTGGTGGGTTCATCCAGAATATACAGCGTTTTACCGGTGTCGCGTTTACTTAGCTCACGAGCCAGTTTTACCCGTTGCGCTTCACCGCCCGATAGTGTGGTGGCCGATTGCCCCAGTTTGATATAGCTTAAGCCAACATCCATCAGCGTTTGCAGCTTGCGGTTAATAGCCGGTATTGCTTCAAAGTAAGCCAGTGCGTCTTCGACTGTCATATCCAGTACTTCATGGATATTTTTGCCTTTGTATTTAATCTCCAGCGTTTCGCGATTATAGCGTTTACCTTTGCAGACATCGCACGGCACGTAAACATCGGGTAAAAAGTGCATTTCTACCTTAATAACGCCATCGCCCTGGCAGGCTTCACAGCGGCCGCCTTTAACGTTAAAGCTAAAACGGCCGACCTGATAACCGCGTGAGCGTGATTCCTGAGTGCCGGCAAACAGCTCACGCACGGCGGTAAAAATACCGGTATAAGTTGCGGCATTAGAGCGTGGCGTACGACCGATTGGGCTCTGATCAATATCGATAACCTTATCAAAGTGATCCAGGCCTTTAATTTCGCGGTGTTGTGCCGGGTCATCACCCTCGCCTTTATTCAGCACCCGGTGCGCTACCCGGAACAGTGTATCGTTGATCAGGGTAGATTTACCTGAGCCTGACACGCCGGTGATGCAGGTCATCAGGCCAAACGGAATGGCAAGATCGACATTTTTTAAGTTATTGCCGGTTGCGCCCAGTACTTCTAACCATTTTTTTCCCGGTTTATGCCGTTTTTTCGGTACTTCTATTTTGCGTGTACCGGATAAATACTGGCCGGTGAGTGATTCCGTGGCAGCCATTACCTGTTCCAGCGTGCCCTGCGCCACAATATGGCCGCCGTGTACACCTGCTCCGGGGCCGATATCGATAATATGGTCAGCCATGCGCACGGCGTCTTCATCATGTTCAACCACAATCACCGTATTGCCTAAGTCGCGCAGGTGCCTTAGTGTGCCGAGCAGGCGGTCGTTATCGCGCTGGTGCAAACCAATAGAGGGTTCATCCAGTACATACATTACACCAACTAAACCGGCCCCTATCTGGCTGGCTAAACGGATGCGCTGCGCTTCACCGCCGGATAAGGTTTCGGCGCTGCGCGATAAGTTAAGGTAGTTAAGGCCAACGTTAACCAGAAAGCTTAAACGGTCCTGGATTTCTTTTAATACTTTTTCGGCAATTTGTGCGCGCTGGCCGGTAAGGGCCAGTTGCTGGAAAAATGCCATGCAATCGCCAATCGACAGCTCAACAATTTGCGGCAGGTTAGTCTGGCCGATAAACACGTGGCGGGCTTCTTCGCGTAAGCGGGTGCCGTTGCAGCTTGGGCAGGCCTGATGCGCCAGATATTTGCTTAACTCTTCGCGCACCGAGTTAGACTCGGTTTCGCGGTAGCGCCGCTCCATATTCGGCAGAATACCTTCAAACGGGTGGCTGCGCTGCACGATATCACCGCGATCGTTCAGGTATTTAAAATCAATTACGGTTTTGCCACTGCCTTGTAAAATTGCGTCTTGCTGTGGCTTGGTCAGGCTGTTAAAGGGCACGTCAAGCGCGAAACCGTAGTGCTCGGCCAGCGATTTCAGCATCTGAAAATAATAAAAATTACGTTTATCCCAACCCCGTATAGCGCCGCCAGCCAGGCTAAGCTCGTCGCTGACAATGACTTTATTGCGATCAAAGTACTGCTTCATACCCAGGCCGTCACAACTGGGGCAGGCACCGGCCGGGTTGTTAAACGAAAATAACCGCGGCTCCAGCTCTACCATCGAATAACCGCAGCTGGGGCAGGCAAAATTAGCAGAGAACACCAGCTCGGCAGCGTTTGGCTCGTCCATCAGTGCTACTTTGGCCACTCCGCCGGACAGCGCCAGCGCGGTTTCAAAGGATTCAGCCAGCCGGGTTTTTACATCATCACGTACTTTAATGCGGTCGATTACCACTTCAATGGTGTGTTTTTTATGTAAGTCGAGTGTTGGCGGATCAGATAAGTCACACACTTCGCCGTCAATACGGGCGCGGATATAGCCCTGGGCAGCCAGGGTTTCCAGCGTTTTTACGTGTTCGCCTTTGCGCTCTTGTACCACCGGCGCTAACACCATTAATTTGGTGCCCTCCGGGAAGGCGGTAACTTTATCCACCATTTCGCTGATGGTTTGTGCCGCCAGCGGTAAATCATGGGTGGGGCAGCGCGGCTCGCCGACGCGGGCAAACAACAGCCGCAGGTAGTCGTAAATTTCAGTAATAGTGCCGACAGTAGAGCGCGGATTATGTGAGGTTGATTTTTGCTCAATCGAAATCGCCGGTGATAAGCCCTCAATATGATCGACATCGGGCTTTTCCATCAAACTTAAAAACTGCCGCGCGTAAGCCGATAACGACTCGACATAGCGGCGCTGGCCTTCGGCGTACAGCGTATCAAACGCCAGTGATGACTTGCCGGAGCCGGATAGCCCGGTGATCACAATCAGCTTATCGCGTGGAATGGTTAGCGAAATATTTTTCAGGTTATGGGTACGGGCCCCGCGAATATCGATTTTATCCATTGTGGTTTCCGGTTATAAGCAGTGAAGGCAAGAAAGCTGTACAAATATACACTACATAATGCTAAGAAAAAACCAGCAGAGTGATCTTAGCTGTTTAGCCGGCGGTGAATTAAAACCCCGTTTCGGTCGCCACAGAGTGTCTGAGCCTTGCCGAAGGCAAAAGGCGAGTTGCTGTGGCGAGCCGGGGCGGGTGTTGTAATCCGTGGCTAACACTAATTATTAGCAAAAAAAAGCCTCCGCACTAAGCGGAGGCAATACGGGTGAAACAAGGGAGTGGATGTTAAAAGGTATAGCTGATACTAAAATCAATACTGCGCGGCATAATATAGCGGCCGTTCGGGCTACCGGCGCTACGCGGATCACCTTCGGTAATACCGTCTTTATCGGTCAGGTTAGCTACTGATAACTGCGCTTTTAGCTGTTGGGTAATATCCAGCTGTATGCCCAGATCGATTTTGCTGTAACCATCCAGTTTCACGCTATTGGCATTATCACCGTAGCGATCCGCCACTGATGATAAAGTGCCGTATACCGTAGCGTACATATCGGCTACATCGAAGCCATAGCTTGGTGTTATCCGTAGCATCCATTCTGGCTGACGGAGCGCCTGATTACCCACTACCAGTGGATCCGGGTGGTTGGTAATTTCGGTGTCCTGCACGGTGGCATTCAGATTTACTGCAAAACCGTTATCGGCACGGTAGTTGGCGTCAAACTCAATACCCATAGCTTCAGTGGTCAGCACTTCTGCCGGGGCACCGGGGCGCGATACAAACAGCTCGCCGTCGACTTCGTTGTAAAAGGCTGTAAGGTACATACTGTAATTCTGCTCAGCCCATTTATAGCCCAGCTCATACTGGGTAACTTCTTTGATCAGCTTATCGCCGCTTTCAAAAGCGCCATAGTTATCGCGGAAGTCATCAAAAAACGGCATTTTATTGCCTTTGTTAACCCGGGCGAACATACCCATATTGCGCTGCCACATCCAGTTAACACCAGCGGTCCAGGCGGTTTTGCTTTCGTCGTAATTTACGGCTTTGCTGATATCGCCGGTTAAGCCTTCATCTACCACGTAAGTAATTTTGTGGTTTTCGCGCCGGGCACCTACATCTACCCGCCATTGCTCGTTTAACTGATATTCTACTGCGGCATAAAAGGCGCTGGTATCACCATCGCCGGTGGCGTCGATATCGTAGTTCCAGCTGCAGCTGGCCAGTGTATCGTTACAATCTATACCACGCAGCGCTTCGCCACCTTTTTCTACGACGAACCAGGATTGATTACCGATAGACCACCAGTCCTGTACTGAGAAGTTAGTGGCGTAGTAACCCAGAGTAAATACCGCATTGTCGGTAGTTTTGCTGAAGGATAAATCGTTAGTAAAAGCCTCAATGTCTTTTAATACTACCCAACGGCCAATTTGTTGTACCACGGTGTCGTTATCATAAGTGGCGCCGGTGGTAACGCCGGTTACCGGGCCATTAATGCCCTCTACGTTACCCAGCGTGGTAGCGCCGCCCTCCGGCACCAGGCCAAAGGTATTGGCTTCGCCTTCAATATGGCTAAAGCGGTACATTAGCCGCCAGCTGTCGGTTAAGTCTAAATCGACGGTGCCGCCGGTAATGCCGCCGTTCCAGCCGCGGCCGTCGCCAAAGTCGTAGCTTTTTTGCTCGTTATCCGGGCCATAGGCAATGCTGCCTAAACGGTTGTTCGGGCCAATCTGGCTGTATTTGTTATCTACTCCCGGCGCATTCAGTGCTACCGGTAAGTGCCATACACCGTGGTCGTCGGTCTGCCGGGTGTAAACATTAATACTGCCATTATCCAGCTCTTTGGTCACATTAACGGTAAACTGATGGCCTTTTTCTGAATTAAAGCCGGTTTCGCGCGGGCCTTCGGAGCTACTGATATAACCGCCGGCCATAACATACAGCCGATCGGCAATTTCACCGCTAACCACACCATCTACCCGGCGCAGACCATAGCTGGAGGTAGAAAACTTCACCAGGCCTTCGGTAACTTCACTGCCTTCTTTTAGCAGAAAGTTAGTGGTTAAGCCGGGCTGGCCGTTAGATAACACCGGGGTAGAGCCACCACGCAGTGCTTCCATAAAGTGCACGGTTTCATCGAGGCGGAAAATAGACGAGTTTTCTAAAAAAGATAAGGTTGGCGGCGGAAAAATCGGCGCGCCGTTTAGCTGTATGGTTAAAAACGGTGCATCGCCGGTGCTGGGAAAGCCGCGTACAAACACATTAGCACCTGCTACACCGCCTGAGCTTTCAGCCCACACGCCCGGCACTACGGTAAACAACTCTGCGGTGCTTTTCGGTGCCAGCCTGCCGATATTCTCGGCTGACACATTGGTTATGGCGTAACTGGTATCAACTTTAAAACCAGACATACCGCTGGCTTTACCGGTAACAACAATTTGTTCTATATCACCCTGGCTTTGTGCCGGGGCGTTGGCGTCTGTATTAGTCTGCGCGATAAGGGGCATGCTGCAAACCAGCGCCAGAGCGGCGCTGATCTTATTAAGTCTGGCTACCATGTATTGTTCTCCTGCTATCCTGTCGATGATTACACTGGCTGATTTTTGATCGCTTTTTAGGCGGTGCTTTAGTCGGTATAGTGCCGTGCGGATTTAAACATAGGCTATATTGCAATCGATTGCAATATGCTTAAAGATGTTTTTGCATACGATTGCAAAACAATTTTAATGGTTAAAAACATAAAATATGCCGCCAGCTGGCCGGTGGCGTTGCGGCCCCGTGCTGCTTAAGGCATTATTGATGGCACAACAGGACATAGCTGTAAAACCAGGTAGGTAAAGTGACAATTAAACCGGCAAAAACCATGACCTTATCTGACATTGCCCGGCTGGCCGGGGTGTCGGAATCTACCGCGTCGCGCGCCCTGCGGGATAATCCGGTAATTAATGCACAAACGCGGCAGAAAGTGCAGCAAATTGCCGCTGACCATCAGTTTAAGGTGAATGCCACTGCGCGCAGCCTGCGTACGCAAAAAAGCCATACTATCGCCGTGATTATTCTGTTTGATGCCAAAACCCAGCAGGCGATAACTGACCCTTTTTTGCTGGATATTCTGGGCGTAATAGCCGACGAGCTGACACGCCAGGGCTACGATATGCTGCTAAGCACCAGCAAAACCACTGATAAAGACTGGCGTAGTTACTACTTTGATTCAAAACGGGCCGATGGCCTGATTGTTATTGGTCAGGGCGAGCATGATGAGCGGGTAGAACAATTAAGTAGCGCCGGCGTGCCCTTTGTAGTGTGGGGCGCAGCCACCGGCACAGAGCGTTTTCCGGTAATTGGTAGTGATAACCGCCAGGGCGCACAGCTGGCTGTAACGCATTTGCTGGCACAGGGCTGTAAGCGTATCGCCTTTTTGGGCGATATACGCCATACCGAAATTGAAATGCGTTATCTGGGGTATCAGGATGCGTTGCAAGCGGCCGGTATTAAGCCTGAAGCTAAACTGCAATTAAACACCGATTTTACTGCCCAGGCCGGTTATTTGCAGACCCAGCAGGCGCTGTTTAATGAGCTTGCTACACTGGACGGTATTTTTGCTGCCAGTGATGCCATTGCCATGGGCGCGATGAAAGCACTGCTGGAGCACAACATTAAGGTGCCACAGCAACTGGCGCTGGTCGGTTTTGACGATATAGCTATGTCGGCCTACTGCACACCGTCGCTGACCACAGTAAAACAGGACACCCATGCCGGTGGTAAACTGCTGGTAGCGCAACTGCTTAGCCGGATTAACGGCGGCAAAGCTGCATCACAGCTGCTGCCGGTAAAGTTAGTTGAGCGGCAATCGAGTTTGCGGAGAAACTAGCTCTTCCTCGCAGACTGTGATGACAGACGGGGCTGCTAAACTTTGCCGTGGCTTGCGTTACCATTGCCGTCGGGCTCGCCACAGCAACTCGCCCTTATGCCTACGGCAGGGCTCAGACACTCTGTGTCGCCCCGTCAGCAATGCTAACCGCCACTGCTGCAGAGATAACTACAACTTCAGCAAATTTGTCAGTGTAATTGCAGCTACGTCCGGATATACCTTTAACGCCCCACTTAGCACCTTGGCATTACCAATACCTATCGCCTGCATACCGGCGCGGTTAATTGCTTCTATGCCGGCCAGTGCATCTTCGACACCGATACAGTGCTTTGGTGCCACACCCAGGCCGCTGGCAGCGAGTAAAAACACTTCCGGATCGGGTTTGCTGTTTATTACCTGATTGGCATCGGCAATATAGTCAAATTGAGCCGCTATACCTAAGCGTTCTACGACAAAGGCGGCGTTTTTACTGGCAGAGGCCAAACCAATTTTAATACCGTTTTGCCGCAGTTCAGCAAACAACTGCGGCACGCCGGGGTACAGATCGGCTGCAGTCATATGGTCGATAAGCTCAAGATAATGCGCATTTTTTTGCTGCATCAGTCGTGCTTCTTCGGCCTCGCTTAGCGTTAAGCCACCCTTTTGCAAAATCCAGCGCAGCGAGCCCAAACGGTCAACGCCTTTTAGCTGCTCATTGTCGTGTTCGGTAAAGGTAATACCCAGCTCATCGGCCAATGCCTTCCAGGCATGAAAGTGGTAAATGGCGGTGTCGGTAAGTACGCCATCCAAATCAAAAATTACCGCGCGGCAGTTCATACTGATGCTCCAATCGCTTTACTTACGGTTTGGCCGCTATTTAGGCTAATGGCCTGGCCGCAATGAAACAGCGTTAATGGCTCGCCGCTTAGCAGCTGATAACTGGCCTGCTGGCTGTCTGCGCTAAATTGCAGCACGCGGCCGCGGTAACTTAAGCGGAAACTTAAGCGAGGTAACTGTGGTGGCAGTTGTGGATTAAAGTGCAAACCAGCAGGGCGTGAGCGCACTCCGGCAAAGCCCATTACCAGCGACATCCAGCTGCCGGCCATACAGGCGATATGCACGCCAAACTCGGTATTGGCATGGTGGTTGTCTAAATCCATCCGCGCGCTGTCGCCAAAAAACTCATGCGCTCTTGTGGTGTCGCCGGTTTCGGCAAACAGAATGCTATGAATACAGCTGGATAAACTGGAGTCATGTGTGGTTAGCGGTTCATAGTAGGCCAGATCGCGCTGCTTTTGTGCCGGCGCAATGGCATCGTCCAGCAGTAGTAGCGCCAGTACCACATCGGCCTGCTTTAACACCTGATGGCGATAAATAACCAGCGGATGATAGTGCAGCAATAACGGATATTTATCGGCCGGGGTATTGGCAAAATCCCACGGCTGGCGGCTTAAGAAATTATCGTCCTGCGGGTGCACCTGCAGTTGCTCGTCAAACGCCAGATACATATGCTCAGCGGCTTGCTGCCACTGCTGTACTTCTGCATCTGTTACGCCCAGTTGGTTTAACAGCGGGCTTTGTTCTGCCTGCAGTTGCTGCATGATTTCCAGCGTAAAACGCAACTGCAGCTGCACCATGGCGTTGGTGTAAAAGTTATTGTTTACCAGCGCTGAGTATTCGTCGGGCCCGGTGACCATATGTATTTCAAATTTGCCGCTGCGCGCCGAGAAAAAGCCCAGCTGCAGCCACAAGCGTGCAGTTTCAACCAACATCTCTGCGCCCATCTGCTGCATAAAGGCCCAATCGTCAGTAGCCAGATAGTAACTGCGGATAGCATAGGCAATAGCTGCATTAATATGGTACTGCGCCGTGCCGGCCGGAAAATACGCCGAGCACTCTTCGCCGCCAATAGTACGCCACGGGTACAGTGCGCCGCTGTTGTGCGACATCTGCCTTGCGCGCTCACGCGCCGCATCAAGCTGGCTGTAGCGCTGGCTCAGCAATTGGCGGGCAATGTCCGGTTGGGTCAGGCTCATTACCGGTACCACATAAATTTCGGTGTCCCAGAAATAATGGCCGTCATAGCCCGGGCCAGTTAAACCCTTAGCTGCAATATTGCTCTGGCCATTGCGGCCAGCTGACTGCGCCAGGCTAAACAGGTTAAAGCGAATGGCTTGCTGCAGCGCTACATCACCATCTATGGTTACGTCTGCCTGCTGCCAGAATTGCTGCCACCACTGTTGATGCTCGCTTAGTAAGGCGGCAAAGCCTTGCTGCTGCGCGTTATTCAGCAATTGCAGTGCCTGTTGCGCCAGGCTATTGCTATCGTCAACATTGCTGCTGTGGCAGTAGATCACCAGTTTATGCAGCGTCTGGGTTTCGCCTTGCTGCAGTTGCAGAGCAAAGTGCTGGGTTAGTTTGTTACTCTGGCTATCGTCCTGTGCCAGCAAAGTTGCATTTGGCGGCAGTAGATGGCTTGTTGCTGCCGCGACAATAAAATCAGCGCCTTTGGCGCGGTGTAGCATCAGGCTGTCTTCGTTATCGAATTGCTGGCTAAGCAGGGTCAGGCTGTCGGCGATGGCCATTTCGCCAACGCGCGGATCATCTTTTTTAAAAAAGCCCGGATAAGCGGCATCCAGTGCGCTGCTCAGTGTAATCTGGCCGGAAAAGTTTAGTGCGGTAATACTCAGCTCAATCGCCATTACATGCGGGTTGGCCTGCGACACAAAACGCCGGCTGGCGATACGTAGCTGTTTACCGCTTTGGCTTTGCCATTCACTGTGCCGGCTAAGTACGCCCTGCTGCAAATCCAGTGTGCGGCTATGGCTGCTTGCTTTGTCAGCACTGAAGGTTTCGCCGTCGACATTAAGCTTAAGCACTTTGCCATTGGCTACCTGCAGCATTTTATGGTTATGTTTGGCAAAACCGTAAGCCGATTCACCGTAATGAATAGGTTCACTGCTGTACACACCGTTTAAATAAGTGCCTTCGCAACCGGCAACACCAGCCGGGGCGCCTTCCTCCAGCGTGCCGCGAGTGCCGATATAGCCATTAGCCAGGCTAAGCAGAGTCTCTTGCAGCAGTAGGTGTTGTGGCTGATAGCGGCTGTCGGTTAAAGCCCAGGGCTCGGTGGTAAGGGGCCGCACAGCAGCATGGGGATGTAACGACATAGGGCGTACCTGATTTAATTGCAGTAAATAAGCTTAATATACAGTTTTTGCAATCGATTGCAATATGCGTTGAAAGCGTTGTATAGTGCAAAATGTCAGCAAACAGACTGGCAACAGGGTAAAACAACTATAGCTGTGTCACACAGCATAAAAATGAGAACCAGACCATGGCCACTTTGCGTATCCGCTTGTCGCTACTGTTAACCTATTTTGTATTTGCCATTCTGCTAAACAGCGTTGGCACTGTTATTTTGCAGGTGATCCACACGTATCAAATCAGCAAAGAAGCCGCCAGTGTGCTGGAGGGTTTTAAAGATATTCCGATAGCGGTGGTATCTTTTATTATTGCTTCTTACCTGCCGCGGCTGGGCTATAAAACCGCGCTGCAAATTGCGCTGACGCTGGTTACGCTGGCTTGCATTATGATGCCACTGATCCCGGCATTCTGGACTACCAAGCTGTTATTTCTTACCGTTGGCGCCAGTTTTGCGCTGGTAAAAGTATCGGTATACGCCAGCATTGGCGTGGTGACTAACACCAAAGCTGAGCATGCATCTTTGCTAAATTTTATTGAAGGCGGCTTTATGCTGGGCGTATTGTCGGGCTATTGGTTATTTTCGGCTTTTATGGACCCGGCAGCGCCACAAGCCAGTGGCTGGCTGCAGGTGTACTGGCTACTGGCGCTACTTTGTCTAGCCAACCTGGCATTGCTTAGCAGTACGCCTTTTCCCAAACTGGAGTTGCCACCGGCCCAGCCATTAAAGCAGGATTTTATCGCCATGCTGCAGCTGGTGTATAAACCGCTGGTGTTTGTGTTTGTGTTATCGGCGTTTTTATATGTGCTGATAGAGCAAGGTATTGGCAGCTGGCTGCCAACCTTTAACAATGAAGTACTGAAGCTGCCAAACCAGCTTAGTGTGCAACTAACCAGCATTTTTGCTGCCAGCCTGGCACTGGGGCGTATTCTGGCCGGCGTGGTGCTGAAAAAAATGTCCTGGTATGTGCTGCTAAACAGTTGCCTGCTGGCGATGGCGCTATTGATTCTGCTGACGTTGCCACTAACCCGCGATATTGAACTGAATGCCAACGTCAGTTTATTTACCGCCCCTCTGGCAGCCTATTTATTTCCGCTGATTGGCCTGTTTATGGCACCGATTTATCCGGTAATTAATTCGGTAATATTAAGCGCGCTGCCTAAGCCGAAGCATGCCGCTATGACCGGCCTTATTGTGGTGTTTTCCGCTCTGGGTGGTACCACTGGCTCTATGGTTACCGGTTATACCTTTGCCAACTTTGACGGCCAGACGGCATTTTACCTGTGCCTGTTGCCGCTAAGCCTGCTGCTGTTGTCCGTGGGGTTATTTCATCGTCAGAGTAAACAGGTTATGGCCTGATTTGTCGCATCTTACCGGCAAACCGGGCTGAAATCCGCTTAAAGCGCGCAGGTTCTGTGCTACACTGGCGCGCTTATTTGGGCGGTTAACTCATACCTGATGCATCAACTGAATTCTTTAGAAAAACGTGCAGCTATGGCGCTGGCGCTGGTGTTTTCCAGCCGGATGCTGGGCCTGTTTATGCTGCTGCCGGTGTTTGCACTGTATGGCAGCGAGCTGGACGGTTTTTCACCGTTATGGGTAGGCCTGGCCATTGGTGCTTATGGCTTAACCCAGGCCATTTTACAAATTCCGCTCGGTTGGTTGTCTGATCGTATCGGCCGCCACAAAGTGATGCTGGGCGGGCTTACTCTGTTTGCCGTGGGCTCAGTGGTGGCCGCACTGGCCGATTCTGTTTATATGGTTACTTTCGGCCGTATTTTGCAGGGCGCCGGTGCGATTGCCGGCGCCATACTGGCACTGGCAGCCGATTTAACCCGTGAAGAACAGCGGCCCAAAGTAATGGCAATTATAGGTGCCAGTATCGGCTTAAGTTTTGCTGTGGCAATGGTACTGGGGCCTTTACTGGCAAAGTGGGCCGGGCTAAGTGGCGTATTTTGGTTTACTGCTGTGCTGGCTTGTGGCGCTATGCTGGTGGTGGCATTGTTACTGCCCAAAAGTGTTAACAAAGCACCGATGGCAGAAACCCTGGCGCTGCCGCAAAGTTTGGGTAACATGCTTAAACACCGCCAACTGCTGCAGCTGGATTTAGGCGTGTTGCTGCTACATTTAATGCTAACCGCTATGTTTGTCGCGTTGCCGGCACTGCTGCAAAACTATGGCCTGGTATCGGTAAAACACTGGCAGTTTTATTTGCCGGTGTTGCTGGGCTCTTTTGTGCTGATGATCCCAATGATGATTATTGCGATGCGTAAAGCCCAGGAAAAAGGCTTCTTTTTACTGGCAATCGCCTTGCTGATCAGCGCTATGCTACTGGCACTGCTGGTGCCCGGTTTTACTGCACTGACTATGGCTTTACTGCTGTTTTTTATTGGCTTTAACTTTTTAGAAGCCAGCCTGCCTGCGTTGGTGTCACGCATTGCACCGGCAGGCCAGCGTGGCAGTGCTATGGGTATTTATTCCAGTAGCCAGTTTTTTGGTGCATTTTTAGGCGGTGTAACCGGTGGTACACTGGTACAGCACTTTGGTTACCAAGCATTGTTTGCCGCATTGGCGGTTATTGGTTTAATATGGCTGCTAGTTGCCAGCACCCTTCAGCTTCCTCCACGCGCCCAGCGTTTGTCTCTGGCCGTGTCGTTAACCAGCGAACAGCAAGCCAGTGCACTGGCAGCGCAGCTGACCACACTGAATGGGGTGCAGGAAGTTACAATTGTTCTGGCAGAGCAGCGCTGTTATCTGAAAGTCAGTTCAGCACAGTTTGATCACACAGCAGCGCAGGCTGTTATTACAGCCGCCGGGGCTTAAACATTTTTTAGGAGAATTCGCATGGCGCGTGGCATTAATAAAGTTATTCTGATTGGTAACCTGGGTACTGACCCGGAAGTGCGCTATATGCCGCAAGGCGGCGCAGTGGCGAATTTAACGGTAGCAACCTCTGAGAGCTGGACCGACAAAGCCAGCAACGAGAAAAAAGAACAAACCGAATGGCACCGTGTAGTGATTTACCAGCGTTTAGCCGAAATTGCCGGTGAATACCTGCGTAAAGGCAGCAAAGTGTATATTGAAGGTAAGCTGAAAACCCGTAAATGGCAGGATAAAGACGGTGTAGAGCGTTATACCACCGAAATTATTGCCAACGAGCTGCAAATGTTAGATGGCCGTGGTGATGGCCAGCAGCAAGGTGGTGGTATGGGCGGCGGCCAGCAAGGTGGCTACCAGAAACCAGCTCAGCCACAAGGCGGTTACCAGCAAGCAGCACCGCAGGCTGCACCGGCTTACCAGGCTCCGCAGCAGGGTGGTTATCAGCAGACTGCACCACAACAGGGTGGCTATCAACAACGCCCGGCCCAGCCACAAGGCGGTTATCAGCAACCGGCACAGCCGCAACAACGCGCACCAATGGAACCGCCAATCGATTTTGATGACGATATCCCGTTCTGACCACCCTATATTTAAAACTGTAAATTCAAATCCTCTGAAGCCTCACATTTGTGGGGCTTTTTTGTTGGTGCCATTCATACTCAATCCCTAACAATACTGATAATGCCGGCTAAGGCTCTGCACCAAATTAGAGATTCTGCTTGACAATCTGCACCGATTTTATTCTACTCGGACGCAATAACTAAAACAGTGTTATTTAATCGGGGGGAGTAATGAAGACTATTTTTTTATGGGCGATAACCGTGGCGCTGGCCGGATTTTTATTCGGTTTTGACACCGCAGTTATCTCCGGAGCCGATCTGCCAATACAGCAGCTTTGGCAAACAGATCCGCTATTTCACGGCATGTTCATCATGTCATCGGCATTGTGGGGCACGGTCATTGGCGCGCTTTTTGGTAGTGTGCCGTGCGACCGGTTTGGTCGTAAGGCTACCCTCATTGCTATCGGTGTCTTATATATTTTGTCGGCGCTGGGCTCAGCGTTGGCAGCAGATCCTTATACGTTTTCATTTATGCGGTTTATCGGTGGCTTAGGCGTTGGCATTTCGTCGATTGCGGTACCGGCGTATATCGCTGAGATAGCACCAGCTAAACATCGTGGGCGTTTGGTTGCGATGTACCAGTTCCAGATTGTGTTTGGTATCTTAGTCGCATTTTTCAGCAATTATTTGCTATCAGGTATTTCAGCTGAGGATTGGCGCTGGATGTTGGGTGTTGAAGTTATTCCGGCTATGGTCTTTCTATTCCTGGTGTTTAAGGTGTCAGAAAGCCCGCGTTGGCTGATCCTGCATAAAAGAGATGAAGCTGCAGCCAGAGTGGTATTTAACCAGCTGCAAGAAAAAGATGTAGATAGCATAGTGGCCGATATCAAGCGCACCCGGCCGACAGAGAAAAAGTCCAGCCTGTTCTCTGCCCGCTATCGCTTCCCGGTAATGTTGGCGTTTTTTGTTGCTTTCTTTAACCAACTATCCGGCATTAATTTTATTATCTATTTTGCACCGCGCATTTTTTCGCTGGCCGGCCTCGATAGTGATTCCGCATTACTTTCGTCAGCGGGCGTGGGCATTATAAACCTTGTCTTCACCATGTTGGGTTTGTATTTGATTGATAAAGCCGGCAGACGTTTGCTGATGCTTATAGGTTCAGTTGGCTATATTGTTTCGTTAAGTGTGGTTGCCTATGCTTTTTATGCGGGTATAGGTGGTATGGCCGTGGTGTTTTTTGTATTTCTGTTTATTGCCTCGCACGCCATTGGTCAGGGGGCGGTGATCTGGGTGTTTATATCTGAAGTCTTTCCTAATGCGGTGCGTGCGAAAGGCCAGTCTCTCGGGGCCAGCACACACTGGGTATTTGCGGCATTAATTGCTTTACTGATGCCGTTTTTCTTAAGTGTGTTTACACCCGCCACCATTTTTATCTTCTTTGCTTTTATGATGGTACTGCAGCTGGTTTTTGTGTTGTTTATTATGCCTGAAACAAAGGGGCGTACGCTGGAGTCTATCTCGGAAGAAGTCCAGACAGAACATTCTGAGGCTATTGTGTTAACGAAGTAAAACCTAACAGCATGGCGTACCATTCGCCATGCTGTTATTTCTGTTGCAACCTGTCCGGCACACCGCCTTTTAACAGTACTGTGCGGTCTGGTGCGAAATGCGAATAAAGCGGCAAAATAGCACCACCAATGGCGATCGCATCTTCACCCAGGCTGCCTTTTTCGATTTGTGGCACGAATAAATTGGACGTTGGCATCGCAGCCAACCGTCTTTTGATCATGCTGATAAGCTCAATTAATAAGAAGGTTGGCAGTTGGGAGTCAATGACGACCTTTTCTAAATCCAGGAAACTGACACAAGACATAATGCAGAATACGACGCCTTCTGCGCAGTCCTGCATCCAGTCATGCACCAGTGCCCGGTTGTCATCAATAATATCTGCAAGATCGGCAATATTATCGATATTAACCTGATGAAACTGCAGGTGTCTGAGCAGTGTTGCTATCGAAGCCCGGTTAACTAAGGTATCCCAGCCGGAGGTGTTGCTTTGGCTGTCCAGCCTGGACTGCGGTACAGGTAACGTTGCCAGATTGGCGGCGTTGCTATGCACCCCTCTTTCCAGATTGCCATTGAGTACCAGGCCGCCGCCGACAAAGGTATCAATATAAATGTAGAGGAAATTGTTCGCCGCTTTTATCTGACCAAAGTACAGCTCAGCCGCCGCGGCCGCTGAGCAGTCATTTTCAAAGAATATGCTGTAAGGCAGGCGTTGTTCCAATTCACTGGCAAAATCGATATCAACCCACTGCTGCGCGATGTCAGGTGCCATTTCATGCTGTGCGGCCCAATTGCCTAAAAACCACGGCATTGCAATACCGACACCAACAAAGCGCTGACGTTGTGCCGGCGATAGTTTGGCCAGCATCACTTCAATGCCGCTACTTAAGCTATCGATAAGTTGCTCTGGAGTGGGTTCTTTATAACGATGGGATGCTTTATCTATTACCTGACCGGCAAAGTCAGAGAGTACATACTCAATATTTTGTCTGCCCAGCTTGATACCAACCGAAAACAGGCCATCGGCTTTAATCTGGTACAGGTTGGATGGCTGACCAATACCAACACTGCGCCGGCCAGATTTTTCCAGCAACCCTTTTTCTTCTAACGCATCGACAATACGGGTTAACGATTGCAGGGTTAAACCAATACTTCTGGCCAGATCCGGTTTAGATGCGACGCCAGCCTTACGCACGGCGGAAATAACCACGCGCTCATTGTACTGCCTGAGAGTTGATGAATTACTGCCTTGCCCCATAAAATTCCACATTATCTTGGTTGTACAACGGTTGAACGGCGAAACGCCATATTTGCCGTGATAATAACCAGTTAAGGCACATTTTTCTATGATGATACTACGTACCCTAACGGTACGCAGAGTTTAATTGCAGTAAATCAATCAGCAAGACATCAGCAGGCCAGTTTCTGTTGAACCTCAACTTTGCTCGGCGGCATGCAGCCATGGCGGGACACATTGATGCTCGCGGCAACAATGGCATGCTTCAGTGCAGGGCTAAGTTGTTTATCTGACAGCAATGAGGGAGCAATAGTGTCGAGGTTTTCAGACCAGAGATAAGCTAACAGCATACTGTAAAAGGTGTCTCCGGCGCCCACGGTATCGCCGAATACGTCCGGACGTATTACCGGCATCGTAATTTCTATCGCTTGGGTGCATAAAAGTGCACCCTTATCACCTTCAGTGTAAGCAAAAAGTGCACCCGGTATCAGCGACTTAAACTTTGCCAATGCATCACTCAGCGACATGTCCGGGTACAGTTTAATCAGGTCTTCGTCGCTTGCTTTAACGTAATCGCAAAGTGGGACCAACTCTTCAATGCCAGCACTGTAGGCCGCTTTATCGGTGACAAAATCCATTCTGATATTAATGTCTATGCTGATCCTGACCCCTCTGGATTTGGCAAAAGCTAACAGTGTTTTAACTTTTGCCAGGTCCTCTGGTTCTAACGCCAAAGAGCCGGTGTGCAATATGCGGGTTTTTTCCGGCAGGCAAGAAACCAGCAACCCGGTACTGATATCCCTGTCGGCAACGTGATGGCGGTAAATACTATAATGTGGCTGGCGCTGCGCATCTAACGTGACGATAGCCGCCGAACTTGGTAGCGCTGAGCGATGCGGCGCACCATATTCAACGCCGTGTGTTTGCATATAGCGTAGAAAGTTGTCACCAAACCTGTCCTGTGAAATGGGCGAAAGGTAGGTAACAGGCACTTCCTGCTTGGCAATGCCAATTGCAACGTTAAACGGTGATCCCCCCAGATGAGGGCAAAAGTTTCCATCAGGCTGCATTAACAGATCAACAACGTTCTCTCCCAGCACCGCAATCATAGTGTTCTCCGTGTTCATTTAAGGTGCAAACGCCCCTCGTCAATAGTAATGAGCCGCGCATCTTGGCATTACCATGCTTTCTGTTATATGTCATCTATTCTGTTTTAGCTTATTAACTAAATCAATGTTATTTTTTATTTTTGGTTTGTTATTTATAATTTTAATTATTAAATTACTGTTTTAAAAAGAAAATAAATATAAACCTCAAAGCGGGCGCTTGATTATTTTTTAATTATTGCATTTTTCTGAACTGGTCAAACTTGATTAACTAAAACTGTGTTGTATATTGGTGCGTGGATGGTCGAATAATGTGCAGTATGCAAAACAGGAAAATTGACGGTTTCCAAACATGCATGTGAAAACTGCCCTTAGCTGATACTGCAAAGGGCCAATACCGCCGGAACAGACCTCCAAAAAATAATAACTAAACTTGATAGGGTGTTTTATGGCGAGCAAACATAGTCTGTTTCTACTGGGTTCTATTTGTCTCAGCTCTTTGTCATTAGTGGGGTGTGGCGGGGATACTAAAAAGGTACCTGACAGTGGGGTCGGGTTGATTGTGCTGGAGGAAGGTCAGAGCATTGAAGACGTGCTTAATCCCGGTTCAGGAGATGATGGTGATGAAGACACTGATGTCGCCTTATCTGATGATCCCGCTACAGAGGGGGCCAGTCTGTTTCTGCGCTCAGATGTCCCCGGGCAAAATGTGTCTGGCTTTGAGTTTTGTTGCGGTGGCTACGATACTTATCAGCAGCATGGCTTTGCTAACGCAAGCGGCGATTTTCTAAAGCTGGATGGTGGTTTCTGGGGGGCCGACATTGCTGGCCTGATTGGTGAACGGGTTTTTTCCAGTTACGGCGATGGCTTTGATAATGAGCAAGACACCACAGCACAGCAGTTAGGTGGCGCAGCGACCGGCACTATTGACAGTCCGGCGTTTGAGATCACGCATCGGTATATTAATTTTCTGATTGGCGGCGGGGCTAATCGTTTTGACACCGCCAATGCCACTGCTGTGGTGCTGGTGGTTGATGATAAAGTTGTACGGCACGCCCATGGTAATAATCAGGCTGCAGCAATGGCCTGGCATAGCTGGGATGTGGCAGATCTTGCCGGGCAAACCGGACAGATCCGGTTTATTGACCTGCATCCGGCAGATAACTCCGATCAAGCGGTGCCATATATTCTGGCGGATGAGTTTCGCAAAGCAGATAAAGCCGCGGCGCTGCCGGTAGCAACAGACAAGGTTGGTGCTGCGGCTCAGTTAGCCGCCAACCCGCTCACGGCCGGAAAACCGGCCTTTACCCGCCAGGCGGAGCCGGGACAACATATTGCTGGTTTTGAGTTCTGTTGCGGTCAGTTTAATACCTATCAGCAACATGAGTTTCATGCTACCGGCGACTTTCTGCAACTGGATGGTGGTTTTTGGGGCGCCGACATTGTTAATCATGTCGGTGAGCGGGTATTTTCCAGCCGGGCGGATGGTTTTAGCGGCGATGGCACAGCACTGGGCTGGATTGGCGACGCGGCCACCGGCACCTTGGTTTCTCCTACCTTCACCATTACCGAGAAATACATTAATTTCCTGATTGGCGGCGGTACTAATCGATTTGACCATCCGCGGGCAACAGCCATGGTATTACGGGTCAACGGTAAAATAGTCCGGCACGCCTCAGGCAATGGCGAAGCAAATAAAGTTGACTGGCAAAGTTGGGATGTATCGGGTTTAAGCGGGCAACAAGCAGTGATTGAAATAATTGACCGCCATGATGCCAATCCTGACGATACCGCACTGGCGTTTATTCTGGTTGATGAAATCAGGCAGAGTCTGTCTGCAGCCGTTCAACCGGCAACAGACTCGATTGTCAGCACAGTTGGCGGGCATGATCAGGCGCTGAAGCTTGATATGGGCGATCCTAACCCGTTTTATCACAACGGCAGTTACTACATTTACTACCTGCAGAATATTGGCAATCACTCCTGGTCGGTGGTTAAGACTGACGATTTAATAACGTCCAGCTTCCCACGGGAGGTGCTATCAGCATCCGGCGCGGCCAATGCAGCAGATCAATGGCTGGGCTCCGGCAGTGTAATTAAAGCTGAAAATGGTCAGTTGCACCTGTTCTATACCGGGCACAATAAGAATCTGACGCCGGTTGAAGTGGTGATGCGGGCCCAGTCGACCGGTACAGATTTATATAACTGGGCCGTATCACCTGGCGAGCAGTTTTCCGGTTCGGCAGGCTACAGTGATTACGACTTCCGTGATCCTATGGTGGTCTGGAATGCACAGCAGCAAAACTACTGGATGCTGATCACGTCCCGCTACAACAATCAGGCAGCTATCGGCTTGTACACGTCAACAGATTTGCAGAACTGGACGCCTCAAGCGCCGCTTTATCTGGAAGATTCGGCCCTGAACCTTGAAGTGCCCGACTATTTTAGTCTTGATGGTATCCCTTTTATTGTTTACTCCGATCAGCGCGATGAATCGCGCCAGGTGAAATACCTGCAGCAGGTTGATGGTGTATGGAGCAAACCGGATTTTGACGCCGTGGATGGCCGGGCATTTTATGCCGCCAGAACGGCTGGCACCGGCGATGAGCGCTTGCTGTTTGGCTGGGTTGCGCACACTGAAGGCCGTATGGATGGCAACAAATATGACTGGGGTGGTGATCTTATGGTGCACCAGGTTCGCCATATTGCTGGCAGGTTGCAGGTTGAACTGCCACAAAAGCTGAAGCAGGCGTTAGCAGAGCCTGTGCCGGTAGATACTATTTGGACCCAAGGCAGTGTCTCAGCGCAAAACGAGCAACTGCTGCTGAATGCAGATGCAGCCTTTACGCTGCAAAAGTTGGCGGTAAAGAACAGACTAAGTTTGCAGATCAGCTCTGCTGTCAGTGATGCAATTTTCGGTGTGCAACTGCGCAAAGTTAACGCTGACCAAACAGAAAGTAATGTTTTTATCGAGATAAACAGTGCGACCGGTGTCGTCAGCTACCAAGCAGAACCGGCCGGCCACAACCTGGCTTATCCGACAGTACAACTGCCTTTGGATGCACAGCAGGGAGTGGCGCTGGAGATCCTGCTTGACCCGCTCGCGGGTGTCGGGGCTATCTATATCAACCAGCATAAGGCACTGAGCTTCCGGTTGTATGGTTTGGCAGACTATGACGTGGGCATTTATTCCGCGAATGAGCCAGTCACGGTAAACGGGTTGCAGCGCTACAAACAATAACTAATAGAAATCACTTCTTCATAACAGCAAACTTTGGGGCCAGGCAGAATTGATGTCGGCTGGCCCGATACGGCGATGCTGTCTCTGAAGAAAATAAAACGAGACGGGGGAACTATGAAAAAACAAACTTTTGCGTTAAGTGCACTATGTTGCGCCTTGCAAAGTGCAGGACTGGCAGCGCAGGTGCAACAGGACTCAGTACCTGATGAGTTGGTCGTTCAGCAGCAAGACTCTGAAGCGCAACGACGCGCTGTGGAGAAAAAAGAGAAAGAAGTTGAAACCATAGTGGTGGTTGGTTACAGCAGTACGCGGCAGGAAGATATTACCGGCGCCGCAGTCGATGTGAAAATCGCCGATGTGAAAGATTTGTCCTCAGCCAATATTATGCAGAATTTGCAAGGGCGGGTGCCTGGCGTGCAGATCCTGACCAACGGTAATCCAAATTCAACCGCTCAGGTAAAAATTCGCGGCCAGGGGCTTGGACCGCTGGGGTACAACGACCCGTTATACGTGGTAGATGGTGTGCCGATGAACTCCGGTCTGCACGAAATTAACAGTAACGATATTGAATCCCTGGTGGTATTGCGTGATGCGGCCAGCGCGAGTATTTACGGGGCACGGGCGGCGAATGGCGTCATTATTATCACCACCAAGAAAGGCCGCAGTGATTCAAAGTTTGAAGTGAAATTAAACACCTCAACGGAAGATTTTGAGTACGACCTCAATCCGCTAAATACCAAGCAACGTGCCGAAGTTGTCTGGCGCGCAGCCGTTAACGACAGGGCTAACCCGAATAATGTCAGCCCGCTGTATCAGTACGACTGGAACGGTGACTACGATAATCCGCAGCTTAATAATGTCATTCTGAACACTTACATTGACAGTGCGCAAACCATGCGCCCGGCCGATACCGACTGGTTTGATGAAGTGACCCGGCGTTCTACATCAAAAGATTTAAACCTGGCTTATTCCAGCGCCAGTGATACTTCTGCGGTGTATGCCTCATTTGGGTATCTTGATCGCAATGGCGTAGTGAAAAGCTCTGAATTTACCCGCATCAGCGGCCGGGTTAATTCACATGTTGAGCTATTTGACGGCAAAGTGCGGGTAGGTGAAAACCTGGCCCTGACTGATCAGAAGCAGAATCTGGTCAACGACCTGGCTGGCGGCATTCTTGGCCTGGCGATTGAGCAACAGTCTATTATCCCAATCCGCACTGAAGACGGCACTGGCTGGGGCGGGCCAACTGCCGGTATCACAGACCGTGATAATCCGGTACGGCTGTTGGAAATGAACAAAGACAACACCAACAGATTTAACAAGGTGCTTGGCAATGTTTATGTCGAATATCTGCCGCTGGATGATTTAACGCTTCGCACCAACTATGGCCTGAGCTATGGCAATTTTAAGTTTCGTAATTTCACCAAAGCGTTTCAGGCCGGCAGCCTGAACTTTAATGACCGTCTTACTGTGACGGACGACTGGAACAAAACCACTGTCTGGTCAAATACCGCTGAGTACAAATACTTACTGAATTATGATCATATGTTTACCCTGTTGGTGGGTAATGAAACGGTTGAGTTTGAGAGTGAGTTTTTTAGCGCTTCCGGTTCCGGTTTTGCGTCACAAGACCGTGATTATGCCTTTTTAGAGCAGGCAACCAGCGGCATTACTGCCAACGGCTTTGCTGATGCATGGACGCTGAAATCTTACTTTACCAAACTCGATTATGACTATGACAGAAAGTATCTGGCGTCTTTTACATTGCGCCGCGATGGTTCATCCCGTTTTGGCCAGAATAATCAGTGGGGTAACTTCCCCGCTGCGTCGGTAGGCTGGCGTGTTTCGGATGAGGATTTCTTTAAGTTTGCTGCAATGAACCAACTGAAATTCAGAGCCAGCTGGGGACAAAATGGTAACCAAGAAATTAATACCCGGGCGACCTCCTCCATCTTTCAATCACGTTACGCCACCCAGTCACTGTTTACCAATGAACAGGATGAAGGCACCGCATACGATTTAGCTGGCAGTGATCAGGGCAACCTACCGTCTGGCTTTGCCAAGGTCAGTTCCGGTAACCCGGACTTAAAGTGGGAAACATCGACCCAGCTGAACCTGGGGGTGGATTTTGACTTCTTTGACAGTGCGTTATACGGCAGCTTTGACTGGTTCAGAAAGCGCACCGAAGATATTCTGACCACAACGCAGCCACTGGCGACAGAGGGCGAAGGTGCGCAGATGATCGTCAACGGCGGCACCATAGAAAACACCGGTATCGAGCTGATGCTGGGTTATACCGATGAGTTTACTGTGGCCAGCCTGGGGAACTTTACGTTTGATATTACCGGCAATATTTCAACCGCAAAAAACAAAGTCATTGCGCTGCCTGACTCGGTGGTGAACTCTTTTGGCGGTAACGGCCGGGATAAAACCATTCTGGGCAAGTCGGTAAATTCGGTATTTGGTTATGTTACCGATGGCCTGTTTCAAAGTGCCGAAGAAGTTGCCGCACATGCCAGCCAGCCTGGCGCGGCCCCTGGCCGGATACGTTATGTTGACCTTAATGGTGATGGTGTTATTAACGATCAGGATCAGGATTTCTTTACCAATACCGATCCGGATTTTATCTACGGCCTGAATTTCACGCTAACCTACGGGCGTTGGGACTTCAATATGTTCTGGCAAGGTGTGAAAGGCGGCAGTGTCCGTAACAGCTGGCGCTTGTTTACTGATTTCACCTCACTGAATATCGGCTCTAACTATGGTGACAGGACACTGAATGCCTGGACAGCAGATAATACCGGCAGCAATGTGCCGGCATTAACCTTACTGGATAACAACAATGAAGCCAGAGAGTCCAGTTTCTACTGGGAAAGTGCTTCATATCTGAAGCTGCGCAATCTTTCTATCGCATACAACATCGACCCGGCAATTCTTGATGCAAGGGTTTACTTAAGTGCACAGAACTTACTGACGATAACGCCAAGTGGCACCTTAAGTCAGGATCCTGAGGCGCCGAACAGTGTATTCCCCATTCCTAGAACCGTGACCCTGGGTCTGTCGATGACATTCTGAGTTGATGCTTAAAGAGGACATGAATTATGTATAACAAACTAAAAGCAGGTGTAATGATTGTTGCCGGCACTGTATTGCTGGCAGTAGCGGGGTGTGGCGGCGATCTTGAGCAATCACCACAAGGCACCTTAACGGAAGAGCAAATTACCAACGGTGGCAATATAGAAGGGTTGGTGACGGCCACCTACGCTTACCTTGGCAATGATCACTATACCGCGCCAAACTTTCTTTGGCCCACAGGTAATTTGCGGGCCGGCGATGCCCATAAAGGCGGCAATGGGCCTGGCGACATATTTGCCTACCATGCGCTGTCGATGTATACGTCGATTATTGCTGATATGGAGTCTTACCCACCGGATTTTGTCGACCTGAATAACAAGAAGTGGGTAAGGAACTACACCGCCATCTCAAGAGCCAATACCGCTTTACAGGCACTGGCTAATACCACAGAGGCGCAGTTTGCGAAAAAGACTATTCGTGAGGCTGAGCTGAGGTTTTTGCGGGCTGTCTTTTATTTTGATCTGAAGATACACCACAAGCATATCCCTTATGTTGATGAAACGATGTCATCAGAGCAGATTAAAGCGCAGACGAACTTTGATTTAACCGACCAGCAATTGTGGGACAAAATCGCCGCAGATTTCCAGTTTGCCGCCGACAATTTACCGGTTGCACAGAGTGAAATCGGCCGGGCCAATCAGTTAAGCGCCAAAGCTTATCTGGCGAAAACCAAGCTATATCAGGCTTATGAGCAAAATGATCTGCATCAGGTCGTCAACATTGAGCTGGAGAAACTGCAAACGGTGGTCGATCTGGTGGATGATATTGAAGGCGCCGGTGTTTACGGTTTACAGGATGACTTCGGACAAAACTTTTTGCACCGTTTTGAAAACAGCAAAGAGTCGGTGTTTGCCATTCAGCGCTCACGCAATGACGGTTCGCCGGATGGCCGTGGTTCCTGGCCAACAGCATTGAATGCGCCTTTGCAGGGCGGCTTTGGTTGCTGTGGTTTTCATGTGCCGACAGAGAATTTCGTTAATGCGTTTAAAACCGATGCTCAGGGGTTGCCGCAGTTTGACAGCTTTAACACCACTAATTATGTACTGATGCAAGATGCGGTTGATCCCCGGTTAGACCATACCGTTGCCATGCAAGGTAAACCGTTTAAATATGACAGCGAGCTGATGATTTTAAATGGCAATGCATGGGCACGGGCGCCGGCGGTTTACGGCAATTTCATTTCGATGAAAGAGCTGGAGCATCCGGATTGTGAATGTCGTATACAAAACGGGCCCTTCCCGGTGTTTTCGATGAATACGGTGTTGATCCGTTTTGCCGATGTGTTGCTGTGGAAAGCAGAGGCGCTGATCGAATTAAATCGTCTGGATGAAGCCTTGCAAATCATCAACCGGTTACGCAGCCGGGCTATGAACAGCACAGCAATGCTGAACAATGCCAGTATTTACAATGTCGGACTTTACACTGCATTTACGTCACAAGAGCAAGCCCGCCGGGCATTACGGATGGAGCGACGGTTAGAACTTGGCCTGGAAGGACACCGTTTCTTTGACCTGGTGCGCTGGGGCGTAGCGAAACAGACATTAGATACTTACCTTGAAGTTGAACGCACCCGTAAGCCTTATTTACAGCAAGCCTTGTTCACTGCCGGGCGCGACGAGTATCTGCCGATCCCACAGCAACAAATCAATTTAAGTGGTGGTTTGTATAAGCAGCTACCCGGCTATTAATGGTATGGCGGCGGCTGAACTCAGATGCCGCCATATGTTAAAAAGGAATACAGTAAAATGAGAAAAACAGTTTTAGCTTTATGCTTAGCAGTGAGTAGCACCATGGTACCCAATGCCCTGGCGGTAGACGATTTATATCAGGAACCACACCGGCCGCAATTCCATTTCACTCCAGAGCAGCAATGGATGAATGATCCCAATGGCATGGTGTATCTGGATGGTGAATACCACCTGTTTTATCAATATAACCCGTATAGTAATATCTGGGGACCTATGCACTGGGGCCATGCGATCAGTAAAGATCTAGTGCACTGGCAGCATCAACCTATAGCGTTATATCCTGATCAACATGGCACCATCTTTTCAGGCAGTGCAGTGGTCGACTGGCACAATACCTCTGGTTTTGGTAGCAAAGACAAGCCAGCTATGGTGGCCATTTACACCTATCATGATCATTTACAGGAGAACTTCGGCTCTGACACCTTCCAGTCGCAGGGTATTGCATACAGCTTAGATAACGGCAGAACCTGGACCAAGTACGACGCTAATCCGGTGCTGAAAAGCCCTGATATCCGGGATTTCCGCGATCCTAAAGTGAGCTGGCACGAGGACTCTGAGCGCTGGGTGATGTCACTTGCAGTAAAAGATAAAATCAGCTTCTACACGTCAACAGACTTAAAAAACTGGCAGCATAGCGGCGATTTTGGCCAGGGCATTGGTGCGCACGGTGGTGTATGGGAATGTCCTGATCTGATTAAGATGCGGGTTAATGGCAGTGACGAAGAAAAGTATGTGTTACTGGTCAGTATTAACCCGGGCGGCCCGAATGGTGGTTCGGGTACACAGTATTTTGTCGGTGACTTTGACGGCAAAAACTTTAAACTTGACCCGGCATTTAACCAACAGCTTATCGCTGCGGAACAAAGTTCGCCTTCAAAACAACCAGCCGTTTGGCTGGATTACGGTACCGACAACTATGCCGGTGTAACCTGGTCTGATGTGCCGCAACAAGATGGCCGGCATCTGTTTATCGGTTGGATGAGCAACTGGCAATATGCCAATAAAGTACCGACCCAACGTTGGCGTAGTGCTATGACTATCGCCCGGCAGCTGGAATTAGAAAAGCGGGGTAATAGCTATATAGTCAGCTCGCAACCGGTAGCCAGCCTGTCGTCGCTGGCGACGGATGCTAAAGTTGTACGTAATAGCAGTGTAAAAAGCGGTAAAGCCGTTGAATTAGTTAAGCTAACCAAATCCGCAGAGTTAGGCGAGCATATCAAGCTTGAGCTGGATTTAAAGCAGTCAAAGCTGGTCGAGCTGTCATTTGAAAATGCAAAGCACAGCCTGAAACTAAAGATAGACGCCGTAGCGGGACAAGTGATTTTAGACAGGACTAACGCCGGTATTGCCGATTTTGAAAGCGGTTTTGCCTCTGTGCAGCGGGCACCATTAGCTATTAAAGCTGGCGTTGTGCAGTTAGAGATATTTCTGGATACCTCTTCTATAGAAGTGTTTGCCGACAATGGCCGCACGGTTATGACCAGTGTGGTATTTCCTGAGGCACCCTACAGTCAGCTTAAACTAAGTACTGACAGTGCTATTAACATTCAGCAGCTCTCTATAGCGCAACTGGGGTCAATATGGCAAAAATAGCCATACAGAGTTGGTTGCCGGTTAACGACTGATCGTTCTTTTAACACCTAACCCTCCGCTCATTTGTCGGGAAAAGCCTCTAAAATCAGAGGCTTTTTTATTGCCGCTTATCTAACCCTTGAAACCGCTGTGGTGGACCCCCATTGCTGTTATAGTTTTATACCACTTGGTATGTAATATCCATATTCACGGCGATGCGGAGCGCACATGATCCCTTTATCCATTCTAGATTTAGCCCCGGTATCAGCAGGCAGCAGCGTGGCCGACAGTTTTGCTGCCAGCAAAGCCCTGGCACAATATGCCGAACAGCTGGGTTATCACCGTTACTGGCTGGCTGAGCACCACAATATGCCGGGCATCGCCAGCGCTGCTACGTCGTTATTAATCAGCCATTTAGCTGCTGCTACCTCGCGTATTCGTTTAGGTGCCGGTGGCATTATGCTGCCGAACCACTCGCCGCTGGTTATCGCAGAGCAATTCGGTACTCTGGCAACCTTGTATCCCAATCGTATCGACTTAGGCTTAGGCCGGGCACCGGGTAGTGATCAGGCCACAGCACGGGCTTTACGGCGGCATAAAGTGGAAACCGAAGCGCAATTTCCGGCTGACATAGCCGAGTTACAGCAGTATTTTGCCGCCGCCAGGCCGGATCAGTTAGTGCGGGCCGTGCCGGGGCAAGGGTTGAATGTGCCACTATGGATATTAGGCTCTAGTTTATATGGCGCCCAATTAGCCGCGCAGTTGGGCCTGCCGTATGCATTTGCTTCGCATTTTGCGCCCGGCATGATGCAGCAAGCAGCAGAACTTTACCGGCGTGAGTTTAAACCCTCGGCACAACTGGATAAACCCTACCTGATGCTGGCACTAAATGTGTTTGCCGCAGACACTGCAACTGAAGCCAAACGGCTGTTTAGCTCACTGCAACAGCAGTTTGTTAACCTGACGCGCGGCACGCCCGGCTTACTGCCAGCGCCGGTGGATAGTATGGACACTATCTGGCAGCCGCATGAAAAAGCCTATGTGCAGACTGCATTAGCCTGCTCTGTGGTCGGCGATGCAGCAGAGGTGCAGCAAGGCATTAAGGATTTTATTGCCAGACATAACCCGGACGAGCTGATGCTCACCAGTATGATGCATGACCCGCAAGCGCGGCAAACCAGCTACCGCATAGCGGCAGAGTTACTGGCAGAATAAAGCCCAGGCTTTTACAAAGCGGGGCTGCCGGTAAGGGCGGCCCCGTTTTTAAGCGGTAGCTTAGCTTAAAGCCTTAGTAACGCCAGGTAACGGCCGCCTGCCATTGCGTTGGCGCGCCGTAGTAGGCTTGCGTCCAGTACAGGCTTTCATAATGTTTACGGTCGGTAAGGTTAGTGGCGTTGAGCGCAACTGACAGATTTTCGCTCAGGTTGTAGCGGACAAACATATCCAGTAAGGCGTAGCTGCCCTGGCGGATACGGATATCTGTTTCAGGCGTAATGGCGATGCTGTCCTGCCACTGCACACTGGCACCTACAGATAAATTGGCAATGGCCTGCGGGTAATAAACGCCGGACAGTTTTACCAGATTGCGTGGTACATAGGTGCGTACCTGCTGGCCGTCGTTGCCTTCCACACTCTCCAGCCAGGTGTAACCCAAGCTAAGGTTAAACTGATCGGTAATGCTACCGGTAAGCTCCAGTTCGGCGCCTTGTGACTGATAATCAAGGCCGGTGTAGGTATTAACACCGTTAATGACTTCAACAAATTCACCGACGTTTTTCAGATCGGCCCGAAACAGCGCGGCACTGGCAGTAGCACGGTTATTGTTAAGCAAGAACTTGATACCCACTTCGCTGTTATCACCTTTGGCTACGCCCAGCGCCTGAAATCCGGTATCAACAAAAGATTGCGGTGTAAAAACCTCACTATAGCTGGCGTACAGTGATACGGTATCGTTGAGCTGATAAACCCCGCCGACATAGGGCACTGTTTCGCTGGCGTCTGAGCTACTGTCAACGCCATAGCTGTAGCCACTTTGTTCAACCGACATAGCTCTGGCGCCCAGTAACACAGACAAGGCATCACTCAGGTGCAACCGCGTAGCCAGGTAAAACGATTGATGAATTTGTTTGTCCAGATGGCCGGTGGTGTAAGGATCGGTATCGTCAAATACCCCCTTGGGGGAGGTGCCCGCTGCCCAGTCGGCACCTAGCACCGGGTAACCGGTTTCGTAATCGAAAAACGACTGGCCGAACAGGTCGATATTGGCGTAATTAACCCCGGCCATCAGCTCATGCTTACGCCCTGCCAGTGTATAACTGCCGCTGAGGTAAATATCTGCAATACGATGTTTTTCATCAAGTTTGTAGGCGCTGGCATAGCCGTTAAGGCCAAGCTCTGTAGCTTTGTCCGGGGTGCCATAGACATAAAATAGCTCGGCATCCTGCTGCATTTTATTCTGGCTCAGTAATATATTCAGGCTCCAGTCGTCGCTCAGTTGCTGGCGTAACTCGGCAAAGGTTTGGGTAGTTTTGTTATCTCGGTAAGCCCAGTCGGTGGCGGTACTGGTAGCAATAGCATAGTTGGTTGGCGTGCCGTCGGTGTAATACAGTGGCAGAGCACCGGATAAACTACCATCCGCTTTGTTATTATTTACACTGTGGCCCAGTGTCAGCTTAGTGCGATCTGTCAGATCGTACTCGCCCACCAGATACAATTGCGAGGTATCGTCTGCTTTGCGGTCCAGATAAGAATCTGCTGTATCTTTGGCTGCTACTATTCTGCCGCGGAAACGCTCGCTGACGCTGCCGGAAAGATCCCCCTCCAGCCGGCGGTGGTTTTCCGAGCCGGCAGCCAGCGTAACATAGCCAAACAACTCCTGTGTCGGGCGTTTACGCAGGTAGTTAACAGTAGCCGACGGATTCGCCAGCCCGGTAACCAACCCGGCAGCACCTTTGATCACTTCTATCTGTTCAAAGATGGCGGTGTCATAACTGCCTTGTGATAACCCGGCAGAAAACGGTACACCTATGCCGTCATATTGAAAATTAACCACATCAAAACCGCGGGCGGTATAGTAAACGCGTTCAGTTTCTGCTTTTTCTACCGTGACGCCAGGGGTGTAACTGAGTAAATCGTTCACGGAGTAGAGTGCAAAATCTTCTATTTGCGACCGGGAAACTACGGTGATGACCTGCGGAGTTTCATACACGGTCAGATCCAGTTTGGTAGCTGAGCGGCTCCCGCCCTGATGGCCATAAACCGCGATAACTTCAACAGCTGCCTCTGCTGCTGAGTTATTTACGCTGCTGTTTTCGGCCAGCACAAAGCTGCTGAAAGTAACAAAGGAGACGGGTAGTACAACACGCAGGGCGCTTGCCAGTACAGAAGTTTTAAATTGGCCGGGCATATAGGATTCCTGAAACTTGAAGGGTTGTTTAGCTGGATTTCAGGCATTTTAAAGCAAGTTTTACTATGTTTAAAGCTTAATGATAATTATTGTTATTCGTATATTTGCTATTGCCAGAGATAATCTCAGCCCGGCGTGTGGTGCGGGCCCGGGCTGAGTGGGTATAGCAGCAACTAAGGTTGTATTACAAACCACAAGGCGAAGGTAAAGCCGGTACCGCTTCGGGTACGGTGTCGACAAAAAACTGCTGCTGGGCTCTTAGCTCTGCCACTTGTACGTTAACTTCTTCAGTGCTGAGCTGTGTTTGCGGTATGTGCAGTACCCAGTCGATATCCTGCTGATACTGGCGTTGCTCAGCTGAGTCAATCGGGCCAACTGAGCCATCAGCCCCTTTGGGCATAAACCAGAGGTTAAAATTAACTGACATCGGTACTTCCGGTGCTACATTAGCACTGTGTTCGCCAATCAACTCGCCATCGACAAAGTAACGCACAGCATCGGCGCTGACGTTCATTACCAGCGTGCGCCAGCCGCTGTAGTCACCTTCTACCCGGCTGTATTCATTTACTTTGGTCCAGGGTTCCAGCTGAAAGGTTTCCCAGCTGGTGGTCCACATTGCCGGCTGGGTATTTTCACCCCAGCCGCCATTGGGCAGATATTCGAAATCGACTTCGCTGTAGTTGGGATCAAGCGGATACTCCAGTGGGCTAATGGCATAAAATGTCTGGATCACTTCGTCGCCATCCGGCCCGTAGGTTGGCTCATTGCGGAAAAATACCCTGGCGGCATAGGTGCCATATAAGTATTTACGTGCATGGCAAATTTGCGTATGCCGGGTGCCTTCACCTGTGCCATCGGTAATAGAACTTAAGCGGGCTATACCAAACTGCGCCTGTTCAGGTGCGGGGTGCAGGCTGACGCCGTCAGCTGACCAGGCAGCCCCGGCAATACCGGGGTGGCCGGTTTCTGAGCGTGCAGTCCAGCCATTAGCAAACAAGGCGTCAGTGCTGTCATAGTTAAAATCATCAAACAGCAGGGCTGCGGTGTTGGCGTGATCTGCTGATGTTATCTCTGCTGAAGGATTACAACCTTGTAATGCCAGCATAATTGCGGTGGTTACTATTATTTTTGTTTTTGTCATTTACCCGTCCTTCCCCATAGTTTGCTGAAACCCGGCCTGACTGAAAGTGAAAGGTGTGAACCGGGCTGAGCATAAACGCTCAAAAAACAGACTATCAGTAAATTGACAGCGCTGTCAATTTGGTTTTGCTAACTAAAATACCACCAGTTTTTACTGCATTAACCGGGGTTGCTGTTGTTTATTAAGGGCAATGATATAACTGGCCTGCTGCGGCAGCAGCTGCCAGCTGGCTTGGGTTAAGCGCTGAAACGGCAACATAAACCGCGCCAGTTCGGCGTCTGTCATGCCTTTACCACGGCTTTGCCATAGTTTGCGTTCCTGCTGCGCGCGCCAGCGGCATACGCAATCCCAGTCGGGTGCCTGTAACCAAATCAGTGGTGTCAGTAACCGCCAATATTCTGCGTAAGGCCCGGCCAATTGCTGGTTTACATAATGCCGCCAGCGGCCATCAGCGTCTGCTTTGGCTTCCAGTTCATTAACCGGGGTCGCCAGTTCTGCATCGGTTTGCGCCGGCACGCCCAGGCACCAGCCTTCGACAATAAGAATATCCAGTGTTTGTGCCGGTAAGGCCGCGGCAGGTTCATCCAGCGCCTTATCAAACCAGGGTAAGGCTACCGGTACGCCTGCCAGCACAGCTCTGGCATCGGCCAGTGCCTGTGCAATATTATGCGTACCCGGTACGCCGCGTTGTGCCAGCAGGGGGTGTACATTTTCTGCCAGTTGCCGGCGCAGTGCTTTGCTCAGGTAGTAATCGTCCAGCGATACGGCAGCGGCATTGCAGCCGGTTGCACTAAACATTTGTGCCAGCATAGCGGCCAGCGTACTTTTGCCGCTACCCTGAGCTCCGCTGATACCGATAACCACCGTGTGCGGCAGCTCCTGCAGCGCGCTGAATAGTTGCTGCAGTAATGCCAGATAGGCCTGTTCTGCCGCAGCGCTAAGCTGCAACGGTTGTAACAATGCGTTAAGTTGCATCACTGTTGCTCTGCCTGTTGTTGTTCCGGCCATTGCCCGGTTGCCGCATTCTGGCAACGCAGGCCGTGCTGGATTTAACCTTGCTTATGCCAACGCTAACGGATGATCTGGCGCTGAGCAGTGCTAAGGCCCTGCTGTTAACCAAATAATTTGGCTGAGAGCAGGTAATCTATAACCACCTTAGTGCGTAACGGCAGCTGATGACGCGATGGATACATCAGCGAAAATACCATAGGATCACTGCTTAATGACGGCATAATATGCAGCAACTCGCCACTTTTCAGCTCATTTCTGACAGTGTTAGGTAATAACGCGCCTACACCAAGACCTGCTTGCACCATCTTTTGTACCATTAACGGTGAATTACAGCGAAAATAACTTTTGGGGCTAATTTCTACCAGCTTGCCGTGCTGCAAAAAACGCTGCACATTGTCGGTGCTGGTTTGCTTCAGGCCAATCCACTCGCAGGCTGCCAGCGCCTGCAGGCTGTTTGGGGTACCAACCCTTGCCAGATATTCCGGGCTGGCAATCACTATCATGCGTTCTTCATGCATCACCCTGGCAATCAGGGAATCATCTTTGGGTAAGCCAATCCGAATGGCCAGATCAATCTGCTCGGCAATTAAGTCACGCTTGTTGTCATCAACCAGCAAATCAAGCTGAACTTGCGGGTATTTGCGGTGAAAATCGGCCAGTACCGGCAGCAGCATATTATGCGCAATATCGTGTCCCAGAGTAAGGGTTACCCGGCCTGATGGGATCAGTGGCGATATCGCCGTTTCGGTATCATGCAGGATCTGCGGCAATTTGCGGGCCTGGGTATAAACCCGCTCGCCCTCTTGCGTTAAACTCAGTTTACGGGTGGAACGTTGCAATAAGCGCACCCCTAACTCGGTTTCAAGTTGCGCCACGGTTTCACTCACCCGTGAACGGCTGCTGTTTAGCGTACGTGCCGCCGCCGCAAAGCTACCGCTTTCTACCACAGTGGCAAACACTGCCAGTAATTTTAGATTTGAGAAATCCATTGTACTGTTTTCCAGAACATAGCATATGGTATTGCACTGCTTATCAATGCAAGGATTCTGGCAGATACTAGACAACGAATCTACTACTGATATGGAGTTATTATGATTGCAGTCACTGGCGCCAACGGCCAACTTGGCCAACTGGTTATCAAAAATCTGTTAGAAAAAACTGCAGCAACTAACATTGTTGCCCTGGTACGGGATCCGCAAAAGGCCACAGCCCTTGCCGAACTGGGCGTAACGGTGCGTCAGGCAGATTATAATCAACCTGCCAGCCTGGTACCGGCCTTACAGGGCGTGACTAAACTTTTGCTCATTTCTGGCAGTGAAATTGGCAAGCGCTTACCCCAGCATCAGGCGGTGATCGATGCAGCAAAGGCGCAGGGCGTAAGCTTACTGGCCTATACCAGCCTGTTAAAAGCCGATGTGAATCCGATGCTGTTAGCCGCCGAACACAAAGCCACTGAGCAGGCGATCCGTGAAGCCGGTATACCGGCGGTAATATTGCGCAATGGCTGGTATACCGAAAATTATACTGATTCAGTGCAGCACAATATTGCCAGCGGCATTGTTATGGGTACTGCGGCGGAAGGGAAGCTGCATACTGCGTCCAGACAGGATTATGCCGAAGCAGCTGTAGCGGTATTATTGGCAGATCAACCGCAAGCCGGTGAGGTTTATGAGTTAGCTGGTGATCACGGCTTTACCCTGGCCGAATTTGCCGCAACAGTCAGCCGGCTGGCAGGCAAGACGGTACACTTCAATAACATTTCGCAAGCAGAGTATACTGACGTGCTCTGCCAGATCGGCTTACCTAACGGCCTGGCCGCAATACTGGCCGACAGCGAAGCGCAAGCAGCAAAAGGCTTTCTGGCCGATGACAGCCAGACGCTAAGCAAACTGATTGGCCGGCCTACCACAACGCTGGAGCAAAGCCTGGCCAGCATACTGTAACCTTATGGTGTTTCAGGCTGCTGCTCTTCCAGCCAGCGATACAGCGTACGGCGGGTAATACCGAGTATTTCTGCCGTTTGTTGTTTATTGCCATTGGTATACTGCAATACCTGGCGCATATAGTTGTGCTGCACTTGCTGCAGACTGGGCCAGCTGGTGTCGCTGGCTTGCTGCGGCCCTGCCGCTGTCCCCTGATAATGAACGATACGCTCGGGTAAGTCATCGGGCAATATTTCGTGGCCGCTGGCAAAAGTATAGGCCCGCTCCAGTGCATTTTGCAGCTCACGCACATTGCCCGGAAACGGGTAACGGTACAGGCAATCCAGTGCCTCACTGCTGATACTGTGTACATTTGCTGGCTGTTTTTGTTTTAACTGCGCCAGAAAGTGCTGTGCCAGCAGCTCCAGATCGTCGGCCCGTTCCCGCAGCGGCGGTATATTCAGGGTAAAGGTTTCCAGCCGGAAGAATAAATCGGCACGGAACTGGCTGGCTTCAACCAGCTGTTCTAAATTTTGATGGGTGGCGGCAATAATGCGCACATCAACCGCTACTTCGTCATCGCCGCCCACCGGCCGCATACGGCCTTCCTGCAATACACGCAATAATTTGGCCTGCAGTAACAGGGGCATTTCGGCTATTTCGTCCAGCAACAGGGTGCCGCCATCAGCCTGTTTAAACAGGCCTGCCCGGCTGCCTCTGGCACCGGTGTAAGCCCCGGCAGCATGGCCGAAAAATTCACTTTCCATCAGCTCGGCCGGAATACCGGCACAATTTACCGCAATAAAAGGCTGGCTGGCGCGGTCACTCTGCTGGTGCAGTGCCCTTGCCACCAGCTCTTTCCCACTGCCGCTTTCTCCCAGAATTAATACGGCGCCCTGCGCTTTGGCGATACGCTCAGTTTGCTGGTACAAGCGGCGCATGGCACGGCTTTGGCCAATCATACCGCCAGGCCCTTGCTGGCTGCTCTGGCGGTATAGTTGTACTTCCTGTTGCAGTGCTTTATGCGCCAGTAAGCGCTCGACACTAAGCAGCAGATGTTCTAAATCCAGTGGTTTGGTAAGAAAGTCATCTGCACCTTGTTTTAATGCCGCCACGGCCTGGCGCACCGTGCCAAAGGCAGTAATTAGCAGCAGGGCCGGTGGCTTAGGCTGCTGGCGCAAACGCTGCAGCAATGCCATACCATCAATGCCGGGTAAACGGATATCGCTTATTACCAGATCCGGTGTTAAATCTTCCAGTTGCACCAGCAAGGCTTCGGCACTGTCACAGGCCGCTACCTGATAGCCATGGCTGGTCAGTTCTTCCTGCAGCAGCTCCAGCAGTGCCGGGTCGTCTTCTACTACTGCGATACGATAGGGTGAGGCGTTTTTCATACGCTGGCCTCCGGTTTGGCTGCTGTTTCTGCCTGTAACGGCAAGGTTATACGTACACAACAACCGCCCTGTGGCCGGTTCGACAACAACAGTTTTCCCTGATGCTCCAGTACAATTTGCTGCACTATGGCCAGCCCCAGCCCGGTGCCGCGGCCTTGTGCTTTGGTTGACACAAAGGGTGATAACAGCTGCGCGGTACTAAATTGCGGTGGTAAACCGGCGCCGTCGTCCAGCACACTAATGGCCAGCTCGCCGGCGTTTACTTCCACCTGTACCGCTACACTACTGGTTGCCGCCTGCACCGCATTGCGCAGTAAATTCACCAGTGCCAGTTCCAGCCGCCCGGGATCACCATACAGGGTTACTTTAGGGCATGGCTGTTGCAGCTGCGGTTGTGCATCTTCAGCCTGCAATTCAAAACTCAGGCTGTGAATGGCCTGTTGTAATAATTCGGCTACCGACAGCGGCTGGCGCTGGGCCACCGGCGTATAGGCAAATGCCTGTAACTGCCGTACCAGTGTGCTTAAGCGCGATACCTGGTTACGCACAGCCTGTAACTGGCGCTCGGTGTCTTCATCGTTGTGCTCGCGCAGCACACGTTGCACACGGCCATCAATTACCGTTAGCGGGGCGCCCAGTTCATGCGCTACGCCACTAACCAACTGGCCGATTACCGCCATTTTTTCCTGTTCTTTCAGCTGTTGCGTTAGCTGCTGCTGCTGCAATTGTTGCTGGCGCAACTGTTGTTCAGATTGCTGCATACTGTCGAGCATAGTGTTTAAGCCACGGCCTACTTCCTGTAACTCGGCCGGGCCGGACAGCACCGCCCGGTGCTGTATTTCGCCTTGTGCTACCCGGCGCATACTGCCCAGTAATAGCCATAAATAGCGGCCAATAGCCTTGTTATGGCCAAAGCGGATAATTAAAAAACTGAGCAGAGCCAGTGCGCCCCAGCTCAGCCAGGCCAGACGGGACAAATGGGTTAATGATTGCTCAAAGTCACTGGCACGGCGGGTAATTTGCAGCAGGCCGTGAATACGGCCGCTACGATCGGTTACCGGCATAAACTGCGAATATAGCTGCCAGCCGGATACCACACTATAAGACTGCTGTTGTTCACCGGTGCGCACGGCTTCAGAGGCTGCCAGTGAGCGGGTTAAGTCATTGTCGGCCAACCCGGTCGATGCCACCAGTCTGCCGCTGGTGTTATACACCGCAGCGCCATAAATCTCATTGATAGCAAACACTGATTCCAGATTGGCCAGTATTGCATTGCCATCGCCGTTAAGCAGGGCGTCGCTAACGGGGGTGCGAATAGCACGGCCAATCAGCTCCAGATCGCTGCGTAAGCTCTGGCTTACCAGTTCGTGGGTAAAGCTAAGGCCAAAGCGGATGGCCAGGCCACACAGCAATAACATCGGCAATACCACATAGCAGAACAAACTGCGCTGCAAGCTGCTTTGCGGCCAGCGTAGTAAACTGGATAGTTTTGTCACAATGCCTCCTTTGGTGTGTCATAAGTATACACAAGCTTGGCGATATAGCCGAACTTCAAACTGGCTATTAAATATAGTTGTTTATAATCAATGCCTTAAAAGTTGGCACACAACTGGCAATAGCAATACTGAATTTTTATCAGAGGAGACTCTTTATGCGTAAAACGTATTTAGCCGCCATTCTGGCAGGCCTTACCTTATCTGGTGCTGCGCTGGCACAACAAACCGCCACAGAGGCGCCTACTCCGGCTGCAGCAACTACGCAGCAAAGTGCCGTAGATCTGAGCGATGCCAATCTGCTGAAGTTCAGTGTTGCAATGGATTCCATCCAGAAGGTTGGTGCAGAGTATGAAAGTAAGTTCCAGGCAGCCGAAACGCCGGAACAAGCCCAGCAAGTGCAGCAAGAAGCACAGGCTGAAATGGTAAAAGCGGTGGAAGCAGCAGGGTTAACTGCTGACGAATACAACGCCATCGCCCAACAGGCACAGCAGGACGAAGCCCTGCGCAACAAAATTCTTGCCATGGCAAAAACCCCTGCGTCAAACAAGGGCTAAGCCAGGCAGAACCCCTGGGTAAACCTGCCAGCCAGGCCGGAGCTGATCCGACTGGCTGGCAACCTTTCACTTTTCACGTTAGGCTAAGCACAACCGTCGCTATTACAGTGAGTTGTTATGCTAAACGCCGCTGCAAAACCCCTTGTTAAACTGGTTGAACGCTACCTGCCCGATCCATACATCTTTGTACTGTTACTCAGCATAGTGGTATTTGCCGCGGCAATATTAGTTGAGCAGCAAAGCCCGCTGGCCGTTTTAGGCTATTGGGGTGACGGTTTCTGGGGCTTGCTTGGTTTTTCCATGCAAATGCTGCTGGTGCTGATCACCGGTTTTATGCTGGCCAGCACGCCGCTGGTAACAGGCATACTGGATCGTCTTGCTGCCCTGGCAAAAACGGCCGGTCAGGCCATTTTGCTGGTAACGGTTATTTCTTTGCTGGCCAGCTGGATTAACTGGGGTTTTGGCTTAGTGGTCGGCGCGCTGTTCGCCAAAGCACTGGCCAGAAAAGTAAAAGTGGATTACCGCTTACTGGTAGCCAGTGCTTACTCGGGTTTTGTGGTGTGGCATGGCGGGCTGGCAGGCTCAGTGCCGTTAACTATTGCCACGCCAAATCACTTTAGCGAAGCGCAAATAGGCATTATTCCCACCAGCGAGACAATCTTTGCCGGTTTTAACCTGCTGTTAGTGGCATTGCTGTTTATTGCTGTGCCGCTGGTAAATTACTTAATGCTGCCCAAAGCCGGTGACAATGTTTATGTTGACCCGGCTAAACTGCAGGACGCTGATCTTGCCGATAGCAGCACATCACGCCCGGCCGATAAGCTGGAAAACAGTATGCTGCTGGCGCTGTTAGTTGGCTTTGCCGGTATTGTTTACTTAGTGCAGTACTTTGCTAAGGGCGGCGGGCTTAACCTGAATATCGTTAACTTCTTATTTTTGTTTCTTGCCATAGTACTGCACGGCACACCAAGGCGTTTGCTGCATAGCCTGCAGCGGGCAATTGCCGGCGGCGCCGGTATTGTTATTCAGTTTCCGTTTTATGCCGGCATTATGGCTATTATGGTGCAATCCGGCCTGGCCCAGAGCATGTCGCAGTGGTTTATCAGCTTTGCCACTGCCGAGTCACTGGCGTTCTGGAGCTTTATCAGCGCCGGTATTGTGAATATCTTTGTGCCCTCCGGTGGCGGACAATGGGCGGTGCAGGCACCGGTAATGTTGCCCGCTGCGCTGGAGCTGGGGGCCGATGTTAGCCGCATTGCCATGGCAGTGGCCTGGGGCGACGCCTGGACCAATCTGATCCAGCCCTTCTGGGCCTTACCGGTGCTGGCCATCGCCGGTTTAAAAGCAAAAGATATTATGGGTTTTTGTCTGGTACAACTGGTTATTACCGGCGTTATTATCAGCCTGGTACTGAGCTTTGCACTAACCTGACAACTGCCTGCCAACATAACGGGCTGGACAAAGCTGCCGATAAAATGATAATGGTTCTTATTTGTATAGTTGCCATTATCAGAGCCAGCATGTCAGCCGCTAACAGTCATAATAAAACCTTGCTGCTAATTGAAGACGACGCGCAAATGCGCGAGCAACTGCAGTTGCTGCTCCACAGCCACGGCTATCAGCTGGATATAGCGGCCGACGGTGAAACCGGTGCCAGCATGGCGTTAACGGGTAGCTATGATCTGGTACTGCTGGATATCCGCCTGCCAGATATTGATGGCTTTAATGTGTTACAGCTGATGCGCCAGCGCGCCAATACGCCGGTGATTGTGCTGTCAGCTTGCGGTGCTGAAGCGGATCGGATCCAGGGGTTTACCCATGGCGCCGATGATTATCTGGCCAAACCCTACAGCTTTGCCGAATTACTGCTGCGCATTGAAGCTGTGCTGCGGCGCAGCCAGCCGCAAGCAGCGGTGTGGCAGTTGCAGTATCAGGAGCTGACACTGGACCGGCGTTTACAAAAGGCCAGCTGCTTTGCCCAGTATTTACCGCTGACGCCGGTAGAATTCCGTTTACTCTGGGCACTGGTACAGCAGCCACAACAGGTACTGAGCAAGCGCGTATTATATCCGCTGGTGCTGGACCGTACCTTTACCGAGCATGACCGCAGCCTAGATATGCATTTAAGCCGGCTACGGAAAAAGCTCGCCAGCTGTGGTTTTAACAGCGAGCGGCTGGTTACGCTGCACGGCAAAGGCTTCCGGCTGCTATGAACCGGCCGTTGTTTATCCGCTTATGTCTGCTGCTGGCGGTTGGTACCGTACTGTTGTTCTGGCTGATTGCCGCAGCCTTAAACCAGCTGGAGCGCCAGCTCAGTATGTTAAGCCCATCAGCAAGACAAACCCTGCTGCAATATCGCGATCAGGCCGAAGCATTGTACGACCCGGCCAACCCGGCAGCGTTACAGCAGTGGCTGACGGTACTCAGACAGCAGGAGCAAAGCTGGGCCACCGTGGTTAGCCTGGATGTTGCCAGCGTTGACCATACCAATCTGGCGGCCCGCTTTACCGACGGTTTTATTTTAGGCCGCAGTATCGACTGGCCCATTCACTTACATCTTGAATATAACCCGGTGATGGATTTACCTTTTACCACTGCCCCTGCCAGTTTGTTGCTGGAGTTACCAGAGCGGTTAAGGCCGGGTAAGTTTTGGCCGCCATTAAAATTACTATTGCAGCTATTATTGCCGTTAACACTAATGCTGCTGGTGTGCTATTTGCTGTACCGGCATTTAATGCGGCCGGTAAAACTGTTGCAGCAACATGCCCGGCAGTTAGCTGCAGGCCAGTTGCAAAGCAGGGTGCGGCCCAGCCTGGGCCCCCGTCAGGACGAGCTGACTGAACTGGCTGACAATTTTGATTTAATGGCCGAGCGGCTCAGCCAGCAGCTGCAGCGTCAGCGCCAGTTTATTGCCGATATGTCACACGAGCTGCGTACACCGCTAAGCCGGATGACGCTGGCACTGGACTGCGCCGAACAACAACTGGACAGCCAGACTATGCTGGCACGGCTGCGCCGCGAAACCGAAGCGATGCAGCAGCTGGTAGGCAATGCGCTGACATTAGCCTGGCTGGACAATGAAGCCGGGCAATTAGCCGCGCAGCCGTTTGATTTAGCCGATTTGCTCGATAGCCTGTGCAGCGACGCCCGCTTTGAATACCCCGACAGACAACTGCATTGCCAGTGGCCCGATAGCATACCGCTAAGCAGCGGCAGTGCCCGCTTGCTGGGGCAGGCTATTGAAAATATTCTACGTAATGCCCTGCGGTTTACGCCGCCGGGTGCCAGCGTATGGCTTACAGTAAACCGCGATGCCAACCACTGGCTGCTGCAAGTTCGTGACAGTGGCCCGGGTGTAGCGGCACAGTATCTGCCACGGCTGTTTACGCCCTTTTTCCGTGTGCCGGGAGCCGAGCAACCGGGCAGTGGCTATGGTTTGGGGCTGGCATTGGCAAAACGCCTGACAGAGGCGGCAGGCGGCAGTATCAGCGCAGCTAACAGCTCAGGCGGGCTTGGCATTACGCTGCAGTTACCGCTGGGAATGTAACAAATGTAAAAGTGATATGTTTGCGCGCACCAATCCTTACAATGCTTAATGATAACTATTCTCATTGTAAGGATGTGACATGCACCTGCGTTATTCCCTGCTGGCACTGGCCGTTGCCACCAGCGGCCAGACTCTGGCCGAAGAGGCTGTACCAGAGCTGGAAAAAATCGAAGTGGTTGGTAAACGTATTACCGCTGAGCGCCTGATCCTGACTGATGACGATTGGCAAAAACGCCAGGCGCAGGATTTGGAAGATTTATTCGCCGATCAGGCCGCGCTCAGTGTGGGTGGGGGCCTGGGCGTAGCGCAAAAAATTTATTTAAACGGTATCGAAGACTTATTGCTCAATGTGTCGATAGACGGTGCCGTGCAATCGGGCAGTATGTTTCATCATATCGGCCGCTTAACGCTGGAGCCGGAATTGCTGCGCCAGGTTGAAGTACAGGCCGGCCCCGGTGATGCCACGCAGGGCGCCGGTGCTTTAGGCGGCAGTATTGATTTTATTACCAAAGATGCCAGCGACTTACTCCTGCCGGGACAACGCTTCGCCGGTCTGGCGAAAGCGGCTTACAGCTCGGTAAACGACGGGCAAAAATACAATCTTACGCTGGCCGGTATGCTGAACGACAACTGGGGCCTGATCGGCAGTTTTTCTGATGTTGACAGCAAACTGAGCAAAGATGGCGCTGGCACTAAGCAACAGGGCACTGCAACTGAGCAGCAGTTTGGTTTTGCCAAGCTTACCGGCCAGCTAAGCCCGCACCAGGTATTACGGCTCAGTTACGAACGCGCCACCGACGAAGGCCTGCGCGCTCAGCGACCCAACTGGCAGGTTAGCAGCTGGAATGCCGTGTATCCGCTAAAAACTGAGCGCAGCACTACCGCGATTAACTATCAGTTTAATCCTGATTCTGCTTTAGTTGATCTGAAACTGGCGTTGTTTCACAGCGATACTCAGTTGCAACAGGATGCCCGCTTTGGCTTGTATCAGGGCGAGATTAAAAATCAGGGCTTTGACCTGCGCAATAACAGCCGCCTTGGCAGCCATCAACTGGAATACGGTGTAGATTACCGCCACGAAGAAACCGGTTTAACCGCCCTGAACGACCCGACAGTACCGCACGAAGGCGAGAAAGCCCGGGTTATGGGCGTTTTCCTGCAGGATTACTGGGACTTAACCACAGGTTTGCGGCTAAATGCGGGCGCCCGTTTTGACGACTATAAAGTCGATGATATGCAGCAACAGCAATTAACGTCTGACGGCGTCAGCCCTAACCTGGGTTTATCCTGGCAGCACAGCGAAAACTGGCGTCTGTACGGTGGTTATAGCAGTGCTTTACGGGGCCGCTTAACAACGAATAGTTTTGTGCTGGATACCCGCAGCAACAGCCCCGATCTGCAAGCCGAGAAAGCCCATCACTGGCAGCTGGGCTCTGAATTTCGCCGGGGTAACTGGCAGTTAAATGCCAACCTGTTTCAAACCGATATTGATAAGGCCATTTCAGAAGTGCGCCGGGTGTACCAGAATATCGGCGATGTAGAAACCAAAGGCTATAACCTGCAACTGCGTTACCGGCAGCAGGATTTTTCTGCTCAGGCCAGTGTCAATCAGGCCAGAGCCCGCTTAAACGGTGAACGGATGAATGGCTATGATCATGGTGCCCTTGGCACCACGTTAGGCCGTACCTGGGTACTGCGGCTGGAATATGCGCTCAGCGACACCTTGTTAACCGGTTGGGGCAGCCGTGCGGTTGAAGGTGAGAAAGATATTCCTACCTCGGCGGGCCTAGTGCAACAACCCGGTTATGCCGTGCACGATGCGTTTATCCGCTGGCAGCCCGCTCAGCTGGACGGCCTGACACTGAACCTGACGCTGCGTAACCTGTTTGATAAGTTCTACCGTGACCATGCTACCGTAGCAGATTTCAGCCAGATACCTGATTACGAGGGCCTGGCCGGTTTGCCTGAAGCCGGGCGTGATCTGCGCCTGGAAGCGCGCTGGCAGTTCTAGGCAGGCGGGCGCTTGCGGGCTTTGTGGTTTATCTGAAACGGTACGGCGTTATGCGACTTTGGCTTAGAAAATTACACCTGATCACAGCATTACTCAGTGGTATTGTCGTTAGTATTGTTGGTATTACCGGCTCGCTGTATGTGTTTGAGCCTGAGCTGACAGCCTGGCTGCAGAGGGACTATTATCAACCGGCACTCAGCGCGCGGCCTTTTACTGATGATAGCGCTATTGCAGCTTTTATTGAAACGCAAACCGGCCAGCGCCTGCAAACCCTGCAATGGCCGGTGCGCAGCCGGCAGACTTACGCCTTTAAGTTATTTGGCGACAGCAACTGGTACTATTTTGATCAAAGCAGCGGCGCTATTTCGCAAAATAAAGGCGCCTTTAACCATCCGTTTTTTGAGCTGGTTTATAATATCCACGCTAACCTGCTGCTGGGGGAGCCGGGCCGTTATATTACCGCTACAGCTTCACTGCTGTTTGCGTTAAGTAGTGTTTTGCTGGGCCTGTATCTGTGGTGGCCCCGGCGGTTAACCCGCTGGCGCCATGCGCTGAAAATTCATCGCGGTAATGCCAAACGCTTTAATTTTGAATTACATAGCGTTAGTGGCACCCTGTTCGCGATACCATTATTTATTATGGCTATAACCGGCACTTATTTTTTATATACTGCGCCGCTGCAAAAAGTACTGGATGTGCTGACCCTATCAGCGCCTGCACCGGCAGATCCCTGGCAGCAAAAGTACCAGTTCAGCATTCCGCAGCAGCCGATGTTAAGCGCAGCAGAGGTAGTACAGCATATGGCGCAGCATTATCCGCAGCTGTATCCGCGCAATATCTGGTTTGCTGAGCATGGCGACGATGCGCTGGTGTGGGGTTATCAAAACAGCCTTAGCCTGCATAGCGGGCCAAGGCGGCGTGCTTTTATTCATGCCAACCCTTTTACCGGCGAAGTGCTGTCAAGTTATGATCCTGCCACACTACCGCGCGGCGCGGCACTGGCCAGTGCCTGGCTGATCCCGCTGCATTTTGGCGAATTTGGCGGCATTATTACCCGGATACTCTGGTTTATTGGCGGTTTTTTACCACTATTGCTGTTTATTACCGGCATTAAAATGTGGCTAAACCGACGGCGGAAAACCAGCACTAAGCAGCCTTAAGCGGCGCATCGCGCTGCTTAAGGCCGCGCCGCAGTGTTACCAGTTATAACTTAAGCTTAACTCGACGCTACGTGGCGCACCGAAAAAGCCCTGATTATAAAAGTCGATACTGGAGTAGTACTTTTTATCAAACAGGTTGCGCACATTTAAGCGTGCGATCAGTTGCTGATTAATGTCATAACTGGCCATCAGGTTAACCAGCGTATAGGCCGGTTGCTCTGCTGTTTCGCCATTAGGGCCTACATTGGGCTGGGTCATTTTGCTCTGCCAGTTAATGTTAGTACCCAGAGTTACCGGTGCCAGGCTGCCGTTCAGGCGGTAAATGGCGCTAAAACGCAGCATGTCTTCCGGCAGATAGGTGGCAAAAGCGCTGCCGTCGGCCTGCTCTGATGTGTTGTGGGTGTAACTGAAATACAGATCCAGCGTGTCCAGTGGCTTACCGGTTAACTCCAGCTCATAACCCTTACTGTTGGTGCCTTTTACACCGCGCATTGGGAAGCTGCCATCCGGTAAGGGTGCGGTAAAGTTCGGATCCCGCTCAGCTACGTTATCTTTTTCTACTTTAAATACAGCAATACTGGCGGTAACGGCCTCATTGAGGAAATCCCCTTTGATACCCAATTCAATATTGCTGCCTTCTACCGGGTCCAGCCGCTGGTTATTGGCATCACGCGCATTTTGCGGCTGAAAAATTTCGGTATAGCTGCTGTACAAGGATAATTTTTCTGTGACATCCAATACCACACCGGCATAAGGCGTATTGATATTGCTGTGCTTATAGTCTGTGGCGGCATCCATGTCGTAGCTGCTAAAACGGTTACCCACAATTAGTGTCAGTTTGTCGTGCAGGTTAAACTGGCTGGCAATATACAAGCCTTTTTGTGTATCTACAGCGCTGTCGGTTAACGGCTGGGCGGGGTAAGACGGCTCGGCAATACTGCCATCCCATTGCCAGAAATTCCCTACCACCAGCGTGTCGCTGGTATAAAACGAATTGGAACTCATATCCTGCTTTGAATACAGCAGGCCGGTGGTTAACTGGTGTTCGCGGCCAAACAACTGATAGGGGCCGGAGGCGAATAAGCGCAAGGCATCCTGATCGCGTTCAGCCTGGTAAACCATCGGAAAGGCATTCATGCCAAGGCCGGTGGTTTTATCCGGAAAACCAGACAAATACAGCAAATGGCCATCCATCTCGTCATGGCGCCGCTCCAGCTCTAAACGGAGATCCCAGCCATTGCTAAAGCCATGCTCCAGGGTGGCAAAAGCGTTTAAGCCTTCACGCTGCCAGCTGGACCAGGATGCCGCTGTAGTGGTAGAGCGCGATATATCGTTAGCCGCACTGCCGTCGGCATAAAACAGCGGTAAAGCACCCCAGGTTGAACCTTCCGGGTTACGTTCGCTGTAATCCACCCCCACCGTTAAGCGGGTATTGCTACCCAGCGCGGCAGTGGTTACACCATACAGTTGCAGGTTGTCTTCTTTGGCTAAATCGACATAGCTGTCGAACTGCTCGTAGGCAGCGGCAAAGCGCGCCTGTACTGCACCATCATCAGTAAGATTTAACGATTGATCGGCTTCCAGCCGCACGCTGTCCCGGCTACCCAGCTTGACACTGGCGTAACCGGCGGGTTCAGCCTTGGGCCTTTTGCGAATAAGGTTAATGGCAGCCGAGGGCTCACCGGCACCGCTTAACAAGCCGCTGGCACCGCGCACCAGTTCAATGCGGTCAAACAAAATGCTGTCGGTCACCGCTTCATTAAAAAAGCTGCTGTATTGCACCGGCACGCCGTCAAACTGAAAGTTAGTAATGGCATTGCCGCGGGCGCGGAAAAAATAACGGTTGGTTTCTGCCTGCTGTGCCTGAATGCCGGGGGCCAATGCCATAATGTCGGCCACGCTGTCCAGCGAAAACGCACTGATAAAGCTGTCGTCAATAATAGATACCGACTGCGGTGTTTCGCGTAGCGTCAGCGGCAAGCCTGTAGCCGTAGCTGCGCTGTCGAGCCGGCTGCCGCGCACCTGCAACACTTCGACGTCAGCTTCTGCCGTGCTTTGCTGTGCCTGTAACTGTGGAGTTGCCAGCGCCAGCAAGACGGCAGCGGAAAGAGTGGTTAAACGAAAAGCATGGCTGATGTTCACAACAGATCCTTATCAATAGAAAATCGGCCGTATTCTAAATGATAATTAATCTCAATTGCAAACTTGGTTGATAAGTATTCTTATTAACATTAATATAGTTGGCATTATTCGGGTACATCAGTGTAAACACAGGCAATTTTAACATGGCTAAACTCAGCAATCGTTTCTGGTTTCAATTACATGGCTGGTTTTCATTACCAATATGGCTGATTTTCTGCTTTGTTTGCCTCACCGGCACTATTGCCGTTTTCAGTCATGAACTGACGTGGCTAACCAACCCTGCTTCGCGCGCGACAAACCCGGATAACTTACCGGCCAGGCCGGTAGCCGAACTGGTAGCAACGGTACAGCAAGCCTACCCGACTGCCGATGTTGGCACAGTAATGGTATTTGAACCTTATCTGGTTAATGCAGTAATGTTTACCGATCACGATAAGCCGTTTGCTATTGCTTATGTAAACCAGTACAGCGGCGAAATTCAGCAAGTAAATGAAGGTATTACTTTTATCGGCTTTATGCGCAGCCTGCATGGCTGGTTATTATTTCCCTGGCCGGGCAGCTACAGTGTAGGTTATTACCTGGTGTCGGCAATGGCCATAGTGATGCTGGGCGCGCTGATCACCGGCCTGGTGATCTACAAAAACTTCTGGCGCAGTTTTATCCAACCCAAAATCCGTTTTAATCAGGGCAGAAAAACCATACTGACCGATTTACACCGGCTGGCCGGAGTGTGGTCGATCTGGTTTTTAATGCTGATGAGTGCTACCGGCTTGTGGTATTTGGTGCAGGCGGTAATGTGGCATGCCGATATTGATATAGAGCCGCATGCGCCTATTGTTGCGATAGCCGATATGCCGGCTGAGCACACCACACCACCGGTCAGTTTTGCTGATGCAATGCAAATTACCCAGCAGCGTTTCCCGGATTTTCGCCCCAGTTACCTGATGCTGCCAGAGCATAACCGCGGCATGTATACGCTGATGGGAGGTGGCGACCATATTTTCTACGATGAGCAGTCTTATAACCTGAGTATTAACCCCTGGACCGGCGAGATTGCCCACGAGAAATCACCGGAATCGATGACGGCGTTGCAAACGGTAATGCATATTGCTGATCCGTTACACTACGGCACTATTGGCGGTATCTGGACCAAGGCTATCTGGTTTTTGTTTGGTTTGATCTTGTCCGGCATGTCGATTACCGGCTTTATGATTTGGGGCAGCCGCACCGTTAAAGCGGTTCGGGCCAGCCGTAGCAGAGAAGCATTGCAGGAGATTAACCATGGCGCGTAATAACAGCGTTTGGCAGCGGCACAAATACAAACTGAATGGCCTGGTACTGGTATTGCCATTCTGGTTTTTATATCAGTCACTCACGCCGGAATTTCCGCCTGCCTGGCCGGCACAGCAAGTAGGACAATTTGAAATTGCCCCTATGCCACTGAACCTCAAACCACCTTATGCCCATCACGATGAGTATGTAAAAGATTTTATGCTGATGTTCGGCCAGGGCGATGTCAGCGATATTCGCCAGGGTTATGTCAATATTGGCCCGGCGCCACTGCCAATTGCAGAACTACAACAAGGCGATGAAGGCATTTTGCACGGCAGCCGCCATGGCCAGCATGTGCATGCGATAGCACCAAAGCAGTTTAGCGCCACGGATAAACTCTGGCTGACCATTGAAACCTGGCAGGGCGAACAGCTGACCAGCAGTTGGGAGCTACCGCCGGAATTACTACCAAAAATTCGGCCATAGCCTGATCGCGCCGCAGTATTGGCGCGTAACCTGTGCCATGCCAGAATAGAACACGGGTAGTAAAGGGTGGCAATAGCAATTATTGGTGCCGGTATCGCCGGAGCCGCCTGTGCTGCTCGGCTGACACAGCAGGGCCACCAGGTAGAGGTGTTTGATAAAGGCCGCAGTGCCGGCGGGCGCATGAGCAGCAAGCGCACTGAACAGGGCTACCTGGATTTAGGCGCGCAGTATTTTACCGCCCGTAGCGAGGCCTTTCAGGCGCAGTGCCATCAATGGCTGCAAGCGGACACCATTAGCCGCTGGAACGGCCGCTTAGCCGTGTTTGCTGACGGCGGCCTTAGCTCTTCACCTGATAATACCGCGCGTTATATTGGCCAGCCTGCAATGCAGGCACCGGTTGTGCAGTTGCTGGGTAACATCAGCCTGCATTGCAACTGTGCGGTAGACCAACTGCAATTTGACGGTAACCAATGGCAACTGTTTAGCGCAGGTAACGCGCTTGGCAGCTTTAGCCAACTGGTGCTGGCGATACCACAGCAGCAAGCCAGGCAGTTATTACAACCTTTTCTGCCGCAAAGCCCCAAGCTTGCAACACTGTTCGCCGCTACGGCACTACTGCCATGCTGGGCGGTAAATATACAGCTTGAACAACCTTTACTGCCGTATGACGCTATTTTTGTTAAAAACCACCCTCTTAGCTGGCTGGCGCGGCAAGCCTCCAAACCGGGGCGTTGCAGCGTAGAGCACTGGCTGTTGCATTTCAACCCGGCGTTCTCAGTCCAACATCTTGACGCTGGCACAGAAGTAATAGCTGAGCAGGCCGTTACAGCCTTACAGCATATTAGCGGGCAACCAATAAAAGCGGTGACAACATTATGCCATCGCTGGCGTTATGCCCAGCAGGCGCCGCAGTACCCGGTGTCTGGCGCGGTATATTTACCGGCTTTAGCGCTGGGTTTGGCCGGAGACTGGCTTAACGGCGGCCGGGTAGAAAATGCCTGGTTAAGCGGTGTGCAACTGGCGCAGGAGTTAGTGTTATGACACAGTCTGTGTTGGTTATTGGTGCCAGTAAAGGTATAGGTTTGGCGCTGGCCCGGCATTACACGGCTGCAGGCGCAACCGTTTGTGTTATCAGCCGGCAAAATAACAGTCCGGGTAATGCAGAGCTGCACTGGCTGCAAGACCCGTTGTTATCGCAAGAGCACAGTGCCCAGGTGGTAAAGCAGGCATTGCTGTATCAGCCGGATACCATTTTCATTTGCAACGGCGTACTGCACGACAACAAAGCTATGCCGGAAAAAACCATTCGCCAGCTGGATACCGCCATCCTGGCTGAACGTTTTTTAACTAATGTGCAGGTGCCGGCGTTATACCTGAAACTGTTATTCCCCTACCTTAGCAAGCAAGCTAATGTGCGCGTGCTGGCACTTAGCGCTAAAGTGGGCAGTATCAGTGATAATGCCCTTGGCGGCTGGTACAGCTACCGTATCAGCAAAGCTGCGCTGAATATGCTGGTGAAAAACCTCAGTATTGAAGTAGGCAGGTTAAACAAAACTGCCGCTATTGTCAGTGTTCACCCCGGCACCACAGACACAGCATTGTCAGAGCCCTTTCAGCAGAATCTACCACAGGGGCAACTGCAAACCCCGGCTGCGACTGCACAGCGGCTGGCACGTGTGGCCGCCGGGCTTAGCGCAGAGAAAACCGGCCTGCTACTGAATTGGGACGGTGCAGCGCTGCCCTGGTAAATTATGTGTAGTACGTTTTTTAATCAGGTTTGAACTATACTGTTGTCGCAGTCCGGCGCAGTTATCGTAGTAAGGTCGCAGTAAGATATGCCGTTTTTCTGACTCAAGGAGAACAGTGATGGCGGCTTTGAAACGGATAATAATTTGTTGTGACGGCACCTGGAATGAGCCCGATGATATTCCCACCAATGTAACTAAACTGGTGCGCAGTATTAAGCCCACCGCCAGCGATGGTATACATCAGGTGGTGTTTTATGATGAGGGTGTTGGCACCGGCGGCAGAATAGACAGATTTATTGGCGGTGCCTTTGGCCGCGGGCTGGAAAAAAACGTACTCGATTGTTACCGCTTTTTAGTACACAACTATGAGCTGGGCGATGAAATATATTGTTTTGGCTTTAGCCGTGGCGCTTATACCGCCAGGGCTTTTGTCGGGTTAATACACACCGTTGGCCTGCTGGAAAAAGACCAGCTTGATCAGATGCGGCAAGTATACAAATACTATCGTACTCACCCGGAACATCGGCCGCATACACAGTATTATGACAATTACCGGCCGGAAATCCGCATGGTAGGTGTGTTTGATACCGTTGGTGCTCTGGGGGCGCCCACGCCATTGCTGGGGAAACTGACCCGGGGCTGGGTAGGCTTTTTTAACACTCATATTTGTGAGCAGGTAAAGCATGCCTATCATGCTCTGGCGCTGGACGAGCGGCGGGCGCCGTTTCAACCTGATTTATGGACCGGCAGCTTAAAAGATGATCAGTACGTGGAGCAATGTTGGTTTGCCGGCGTGCATTCTGATATTGGTGGTGGTTATGAAGAGTGTGGCTTGTCTGATATTCCACTGCAATGGATGCTGATTAAAGCCTGCGCGCTGGGGTTGGAATTTAATGACGAGTACCTGTTAACCCTGTGCCAGCCTGATTTACATATGCAGGTGCACAACTCTTATTCGTACAGTTACAAATTACTGGAAAAAATGGGGGCAGGTGAATCGGTGCGGCGCATATATGGCGATCCGGCTAACCCACCTATTAATGTCAGTATTCACGATAGCGTGTATCAGCGCATAGCGGGCGGTAAATACCGGCCACCAAACCCCGATTTTCCAACTGCCGACAAACTAGCCGACCGGCGCAAACAAATCCGCTATATGGCCACCGATACACCACTGGCCCAACTGACGATAAAAGAGTTTGCCGCCCATTGTCAGTTGCTGGATTTTAGCGCGGCAGGCGGTGCGCGTATTCAGTACAACGGTGAGCTGAAAAAAGGCGACAGTGTAAGCTTTGAAAGCGAACGCTTTGGTAGCAGTACTGCGCAATGCGTGTGGAAAAAAGGCAACCAGTACGGCCTGCAGTTTGTTGCCTGATGCCGCAGGCTATAACGAATTCAACGCTTAGTACCTGCTCCATATCTCAAGTTTTATGCAGTTTCATTGCGGCAGATATTGTTATGTTATAACATTGACTAATCATTCATTTCACCTAAGCAGTAAGACAGATGAAAAAGCGGTTTTTATTTTCGTTACTCGCCATCTCTACCAGTGCAGCAGCACAACATACCGGCAATAATGTTATTGAGCAGCAAGAGGCTAATGCCGGTATTGAGCATATTGAAGTTAAAAAACACTGGCAGCCTTATCGCGGCAATGTACCACTTATTGATACGCCACAAGCCATAGATCGCATTAGTGTTGATAAACTAGAAAACGAAGGCATTACCCGTTTTAGTGACGCCTTAGATTTTTCAGCGTCTATCGTTAGACAAAACAACTCTGGTGGTATGTTTGATAGCTTTGCTATCCGTGGTTTTTCGGGCGATGAATCCAACCCGACAGGCTACTTAATCAATGGTTTTAACGTACGCGGCTACAGCGGCAACAGAAGTACGGTTAATATTGAAACCATTGAAGTGATGAAAGGGCCTGGCTCTGCGCTATACGGCCAGGGAGAGCCTGGTGGTACCATCAATGTGATCACCAAGAAACCGCTGTTCGATAAGCAGGGTTACGTTCAGGCAACTGTAGGTAACTACAACAAGAAAATACTGGAATTTGACTACACCAACGGCCTTAACGATGTCAGTGCTTACCGTATTACGGGTAGTTATGAAGATTCTGATACTCACCGGGATCATGTTTTCTTTAAGAATCTAAACCTAAACCCATCTTTTATCTGGAATATTTCAGACCAGACCAGTCTCAGCTACGAGATGGAAATTCTTGATCAGGAAAAACCACTGGATCGCGGTGTTTATATTTTAGATAACGATTTCAACGCAGCCAAGCCCGGCGATTTTTATGGTGATATTCGGGACCGTGCCCACCAGGTTAAAGCCTTTGGTCATCAATTGATCTTAAATCATACACTGAGTCAGGATTGGCACCTGTTAACTGGTTTTGCCTACAGAGATTCATCGATGAAGGGGCAATCTTCAGATACAGAGCTATCAGCCGGCAGACAGTTGCTGTTAACTGATCCTAATCGCTTATCAAGACAACGCAGAGAGCGCGATTATCAGGCACGGGATCTCTCTTTACGCTTTGAGCTAAGTGGTCACACCGAGCTGGCCGGTTTTGTGAATAATGTCCTGGTTGGTGTAGATTATTATAACTATCACCTGGACACTGATTACAGATTGTGGCGAACAGCCTCGGGCTCTGGCGATACAACCTATAGCATTGACCCGCGCAATCCTGATTACACCATCTTCCGCCCTGAAGTGTTACCGGCAACACTGACGGATGAAAAACAGCAAGGCTTAGGTTTTTATGCCCAGGACTTAATTGAACTGACAGAAAAAACGAAGTTACTGCTTGGTTTTCGCGTAGATCGGTTTGAGCAAGATATTTTCAATAGAATCAGTGAAGTATCTCAAAGCCAGGATAAAACACAATTTACACCACGGGCCGGCTTTGTTTATCAAATTACCGACAGTGTGAATGTGTACACTAGTTATGCTGAAGGTTTCAGACCCAACCCTGGGCTGGATTCTGATAGAAATGCCTTTGCGCCTGAAGAAACCAGCTCTTTTGAAATAGGTGCTAAATGGCAAAATCTCGCCGGACGTTTCTCAGGTAGTGTCGCTATTTTCGATGCAGAAAAAACCAATATGTTGACGGCTGTACCAAACTCCAATTTTTCAGCAACCTTAGGTGAAGTAGCAAGCCAGGGTCTTGAATTTCAGCTAACGACCAGCCTTACGACAAGCACCAGTATCGACCTGGGCTATGCCTACGTTGACGCCAAAACTGCTAAAGAGGCAACCAATCTCGAGTGGGGTGTGCCTATTGCTAAAGGCTCACGCTTAATAAACATCGCTAAACACTCTGGCTATATCTCTTTGAATCACTTTACTCAGGTATTAGCGAAAGACGCTTTTTTTGCTGTAACGATACGCCACGTGGGTGACCGCGTGGGTGAAACAACCGATGCGAACTACATTTTACCGTCGTATACCCTGGTTAACCTGGCAGCGTCTGTCGATTTAAGCCAACAGCTTAGCCTGAAGTTTGATGTAAATAACCTGTTTAATGAAGAATACATTGAGAACTCTTACCATAAGTTATGGAACCTGCCGGGTTCGCCGGTAAACTACAGTGTTAGTGTGAAATATCAGTTCTGAAGTTAAGGCTTCCCCCACTACATGTAATATTTTTTATTGAATTCCGGGATGATTTAAAATGCAGGAACTGGTTATAAGTGCTTCAAATTTATGCGTTAACGTAAAAGAAAAGCAAATATTGAAGAATGTTTCTTTTAGTGCCAGAAAAGGCGAAGTAATGGCGCTGCTGGGCGGTAATGGCGCCGGTAAATCTACGACCATTAAAACCTTTCTTGGTCTTATGACGCCATCGTCCGGCTCTGTGTCATTGGCTGGGGTTAATGTGCACCAGCAACCGGATGTCGTTCGGCAAAAAGTCGCTTACCTGCCTGAGTCTGTCATGCTGTACGGCCATTTAACGGCGATTGAAAATATAAAATATTTTTTATCTTTGTCTGGCAAGCAGAAGACAGCTGGCGATATTACTGAAGCTTTACAGCGTGTTGCATTACAGGAAGCAGCCTGGAATTCAGCACTGGCTGGTTATTCAAAAGGCATGCGGCAAAAGACTGCCATTGCCCTGGCATTGCTGCGTGAAGCACCCATTTTATTTTTAGATGAACCCACATCTGGCCTGGATCCTGTTGCTATTGATGAATTCAACCGTTTAGTAAAACAGTTGGCCGCGCAGGGCTCTACTATTTTTATGGTAACCCACGATGTTTATGGCGCCTGTCATGTAGCTGATCGCATTGGCTTACTGCATAACGGCGAAATTGTCGGTATGTTCGACGCGCCCGAACACGGCAATATCGACTCTGAGGTCGTGCACAAAGCGTTCACTGCAGGGGCGCGGAATGAGTAGCGCGATAATGAGTGGCGCAGTAATGAGCAGCGCTGTATTGGCAATCGCCAAAGACGAGTGGCGCTACTGGCGACGTTCCAGTTTGGCACAAACCGTGTTGCTGATTGCGCTGGTGCTGGCAATTGCCTCGGTCTGGGTAACGCAAGCTGCCATTACGGCAACGGCTGAAAAGCGTCAGCATATGCAAGCTGAGGCGAAGCAGGTGTTTGAGGCACAACCAGACCGCCATCCCCACAGGATGATCCACTATGGACACTATTTATTTCGTGCTCCGCCGCCGTTAAGTGCATTAGATCCGGGTATCGATGCGTTTACCGGTAATGCCATTTTTCTTGAGGGCCACCAGCAAAATAGCGCGACCTTTGCCGAGCAAAAGCAAAGCAGTGGCTTAAACTGGCTCGGTAAACTCACCCCGGCTTATGTCATGCAAGTACTCACCCCGCTGCTGCTCATTGTACTGGGCTTCGGTGTTATGACCCGCGAACGCGAGGCCGGCACCTTAGATTTTCTTAAAGTGCAGGGGGTGTCACCGCTAACGCTTATGCTGGGTAAAGCTGTGGCGCTGGCCGGTGCGGGTCTGTTAATACTGGCTCCGCTGGTTGTGGGTGCACTGTTGACGCTGTTAAACGGTGCGGCGCTGTTACCCGTGGTGGCTTTTGTCTTCGCCTATTTGCTATATCTGGCTATTTGGTGCGCCATAGTGCTGGCTGTTTCTGCTTTGGCATCCGCTAACAGCAGCAGTTTTAGTGGCTTAATGGCTGTTTGGATCCTAATGTGTCTTATCCTGCCCAGAATTGCCGGCAACACTGCCAGTGTTGCTCTGGCCTCGCAGGGTAAACTGGAAACCGATTTTGCTGTGCTACAAAGTATTCGTGACACAGGGGACGGGCACAATGCTAACGATCCTGCTTTTAAAGCGCTTAAAGACAATCTTTTAGCGCAATATAATGTTGCGACAGTGGAAGAGCTACCGGTTAATTTCAGAGGCGTGGTATCCCGCTATTCAGAGGCGCATCATACGGAAGTGTTGAACAAATTTGCCGAACAAAAAATGCAAAGTGAGCAAGCTCAGGCTGATATTGCCCGCAACTTTGGCTGGTTGTCACCCGCTATTGCCATTCAAACTGCCTCGATGAAACTGGCCGGCACCGATTTGGAAAACTACCAGCGTTTCCTGCGCGAGGCAGAAACAATACGCTATGACTTTGTACAATCGCTGAACACGCTGCACGCTGAAGGGCTTAGCTACGCGCAAGATGCAAACAGATATAGCAGCCAGCAAGCGCAGAAAGAGGCAACTGTCAGCTCAGCTAACTGGCAAATACTGGATGATTTTCATTTTACACCGTTAGCGCCAACGCAACTGTTTGCCAACAGCATTATGGCGTTGTTACAGCTATTTTGTGCCATGGCTATTGTGGTGGGATTTATTTTATTCGCAGGTAAACGTATATGACTTGGTTAGACATTTGCCGTGAAACCCGCTTTGTTTTACGCAAGAACAGCGTAGCTTTAGTGCTTTTGGTGGGTTTTTTACTGGCTTTATTTTCTGTGTGGACCGGCAGCGTGGAAGTTGCGCAACAACATGCCACCATTGAGCGTATGCAAAAGGCAGATGAGCTGGATCAAGCCGGTGTAGCAAAGCGCTATGATGAGGCAGGTCTCCTTGCTTATTATACTTTTCACCTGACTTATGCGCCGCCATCTTCACTGGCCTTTGCCGTTACAGGCGTACGCGATGTTTACCCATGGAAGCATCGCATTCGCATGCTGGCACTTGAAGGCCAAATTCATGAGTCTGATACCCAAAACCCTGAGCTGGCAATGGTTGGTCGTATCGATTTTACTTTTGTTATCGCCGTTATTGCGCCCTTACTGCTTATATTATTACTGCATGATTTGCGAGCCAGCGAGCGGGCTGCCGGCCGGTTAGACTTTTTATCCATTACTGCGCGCACGGCTTATAGCTTGTGGCCATTACGCGCCATCGTTGTTGTGCTGGCGTTGTGGTTAGCGCTTGTGCTGCCTTTTATCATTGGCGCTATATTCAATGGTGTCTCTGCCGGGTTAATGCTATCGGTTATATGCATAGTGCTGTTTTATATTCTGCTATGGGCATTACTGTGTTATTGGGTGGCACGTTTTAGCTTTTCTGCCCCGGTGCTGGCCTCGTTTTTAATGGGCTTTTGGTTATTAACCACCTTTATTATTCCTGCTGTCGCCAATGTAGCGATTGATAAAGGCTTTCATGGCCCGCAAGGCGGCGATATTCTGATGACCCAGCGCGAGGCCGTAAATGATGCCTGGGATATTCCTATTGAAACAACCATGCAGGCTTTTGTAGCATCTCATCCTGAATGGGCTGGCAAAACGCAGGTAAAATCGCTGTTTGAATGGAAGTGGTATTACGCCTTTCAGCAACTGGGGGATGAAGCGGCCAGGCCATTAGCGCAAGCTTATCAGCAAACAGCAGAAGATAAATATCGGGCTGCGGGTTGGGTAGCCTGGTTATCACCGGCCACCTTACTGCAAAGAACCCTTACGGATTGGGCGAAAACAGACGCGAAAGCGGCCTGGCGCTATGAGCAAAAAGTAAGAGATTTTCACGCGCAACTGCGTCATTTTTATTATCCGCTGCTGTTTAGCGACGATAAATACAATGCAGAAGCCCTGGACGCCCGGCCAGTCTTTAACCCCTAAGGTATAAAGACTGGCAGCGTTTAGCTTAATGTTAAGTAAAATACGGGCTTGTTTATATTAGCAGCACAAACACCAGTGCCGGTAGCTTTATCAGGCTGCAATCCGGTTAAATAGCCTACGAGCCAGTACTGCCAGCAGCATACTTTGCACAAGCAAAATGCCAAGGTGCCAGGCGCTGGCAAAGCCCAGATCAGCACTGATGATCTTCAGCCCCAACTGGCTCAGATGATAGCTGGGCCACAACCATGCCAGTTGTTGCAGTGCCTGCGGCAGCATAGTGATGGGTAGCCACAAGCCAGACAAAAAGGCCATCGGCAGATAAAGTAAGTTAACCACGCCGGGTGCGGCTTTGTCGCTGAGGGTTAAGCCCAGAATCAAGCCAATAACTGCAAAGGGCAGCGTACCTGCTAACAGCAGACCAGCCAATATCAGCCATTGGTTGATGTGCAGCCGCACGTTACCAAACAGCGCCGCTATGCTGAACAATAGCAGAATAATAACCAGGGCAAACACCAGGCTGGTGCTGAGCTTCGCCAGCAGATACGCGCCAACCGGCATGGGCGATAACCGTTTTAATGTCAGCCAGCCATGGGCCCGGTCGCTGGCGATGTTCATGGCAAAATTAAACATCGCCGGCCCCATAATGCCAAAACAGCCATAACTGACCAGCAGGTAAGTGGCATTGCCACCAGACGAAAACACTACGCCAAAAAACAGATAAAACATCAGCGGAAAGGCCAGTGATGGCAGCACAAAGCCAGGCGTGCGCCAGACACTGATCAAATCGTACCAGGCTTCTTTTTTATAAATGTGCAAGGTGTTCATGCTACTGCTCCTTTGCTGTTGTGCTTTGTGTCAGTTGTAAAAACGCTTGCTCCAGTGCTATCGGCCGCACTTCAAGATCTGTGACATGGCTATCTTGTGCTAACAGGGCGCGCAGGGTGTGTTCTACCTGGTTACTTTGCAGCACAACACTGTGCGGCTGGCGGGTGAGCTGCTGCACTGCGGGTAGGGCATTTAGCTGCGCATCATCTAAGGAGCTGTAACATTGAATAAATTTATAGGCTGTCATGGCTTTAAGTTGTGCCGGGCTGCCTTGCGCAATAATCTGGCCGTTGTTCAGTACCAAAATGCGATCAGCCAGCTGTTCGGCTTCTTCCAGATAATGCGTGGTCAGCACCACGGCAACTCCCTGTTGTTTTAGCTGGCGCACCTGCTGCCATAAACTACGGCGAGCCTCAACATCCATGCCCAGGGTCGGCTCGTCCAGAAACACCAGCTGCGGTTTGCCGGCCAGCGCCAGCGCAAACAGTAAGCGTTGTTTCTGGCCGCCGGATAAACGGCCAAAGCGTTGATTGGCATGAGTATCTAACCCGGCCAGGCTAACGAGCTCAGTGGCGTTGTGGCCATTTTGATAGTAACTGCTGAATAAATCGCATTGTTCAGACACTGTTAAATTGGCGCTCAGGCTGCCAATTTGCATCATTATCCCGAGCTTCTGCCGCAGAGCCGTGCTTCTGGCCATGCCGGTTTGTAACTGGCCAAACAGCCTGATCTGGCCGCTGTCGGCGTTTATCAGGCCTAGAATGGCTGAAATCAACGTGGTTTTACCGGCTCCATTAGGCCCGAGGATACACAACACCTCGCCGCTGGTCAGTGCTATATCGACACCGGCCAGTACAGTGTTAGCGGCATAATGTTTGGTCAGGCCGGTTACCTGTAGTGGCAGGGTAGACATTATTGCCCCCGGTTTGAATGTTGTTGCAAAAACTGCTGAATTTGTTGGTTCAGCCAATCCGGTGCATCGGCCATAATAAAATGCTTGGAATCACGGGTAAAAGCAAAGCTGTGGTATTGCATTGGCGCATTGGCCAGCTGCTTTTCATAGTTGGCCTGCACCTGTTCTGGCGTACTATATGGCGCGCCATGTTGTAATGCACCCAGCGTTAGCACTGGTACACCGATATTACTCAGCTGGGGCCGTAAATCAGCCTGCATCAGCTCGCCCATGACCCGGCCGCTGGTCATACCGTCAGAGCGGTACATATCAGCGACAATGCGTTGTTGCCAGCTGGCGTCGTTGGTCATGCCTTTGGCCATTGCCATAGGGTCAAAGTTGCCACGTTGAGAGTTGTTGTCAGCAGCCCCGGCAGGAGTTGCCGCAGTGCCCGGTGTATTGCCTTGCGCAAACAGCGCGCCAAGAGCCGGCAAACCATCAACATTAATAGCTGCGCCAATCTGCTGTGGTGCATGCGCGGCCAGAGCCAGAGCCAGATAACCACCAAGTGAGTGGCCAATTACTACCGGTTTATCCAGCTGCTGCTCATTGATATAGCGTAAAATCGCTTGTTGTTGCGTCGCCAGATAGCCCTCGCGCCAGCTTTGCATTGGCAGCGGTGGTACTCCGGCAAAACCGGCCAGGGTGAAGATGTGCAGCTGATAATCTGCCTGCAATGATTCCACCGTGCTTTGCCACACCTCACCGGACGATGCCACACCGGGAATTAAAATAATTGCCGGGCCCTTACCTATTACTTTTACCTCGAAACAAGCACAAAGCCGTTGCTGCTGTGCAGCAACAGCAGTTTTCGGTTGTTCTGCTACTGCACCCAGGCTAACTAAGTTGCCGGTTAAACCCAACGCCAGAACAAAAGTGCTGATGGCAGTGTTTAATGTTTTCATGTTGTAAGCCCCGTAAGTATTGTTATGTCTGCAATGGTTGTGGGGCCAGTTTAGGTTGGTCTTGCAGCAGGCACAGCTAACGCTTGTCATCAATTGGGCATGACAAATGCCATGACGTAATATGACCTTTGTCACTGGCGCTAAACTGTTGATATTCATTACACTGGCAGAGGGCAAAGCGCGGGAGAGACGGATGACGCCTTATGATAAGCTGGAAAACAAACTAAGCTGGGTTTACCTGATAAACCTTATTTTTTATGTTATGCCGCTGTTTATTGTGCACTTTGCATTGTGGCAGTACATCAGTATGGCGGCAGCGCTGGTATTGTTTTTAGTGTGTTATTTCTGGGCCTATCGTAGTCGCCGTAACGAAATGCACTGGCCAATTGCTGGCATAGTGCTGGTGGCAACACTGATTACCCCGGTTAACCCCGGCTCGGTGTCAATGTTTGCTTATGCCGGTTTCTTTATCGGTTTTGCTTATGCATTACCGCGCTACCTGCTGCTGATGGCGCTACTGATCGTGCTGTTGGTGTTGCTTGAGCTGACACTAACCATTCATTGGAACCTGTTTTTAATTATGGGGGCGCCGATCGTGCTGGCAGTCAGTTTGCTGGGCCGCGCTGAGCAGGCAAAACTGCGCCACCGTATGGCTGAGCAGCACAGCGAAGATGAAATTAAACAGCTGGCGACCATGGTAGAGCGCGAGCGTATCGCCCGCGATTTGCACGATATTCTTGGCCACACCCTATCCAGCGTTATTTTAAAAGCTGATTTGGCGACCAAACTATTAGTACATCAACAAACGGAAGCGGCACAGCACCAGTTGTCTGAACTAAGCCAGATAGCCCGCGACGCACTAAGCCAGGTGCGACAGAGTGTGTCGGGTTATAAACATCAGGGGTTAACGGCAGAAATCGCCAAATTACTCAGCCGGTTACGGGAAGCGGGCTTTAAAGCAGAATTAAAAGGCGAGGTGCCAACGCTGGATAACCGGCGCGAAACCGCCGTTATTCTGGCACTGACAGAGCTGGTAACCAATGTTATGCGGCACAGCAAAGGTGACAGTTGCCGGTTAAGCTTTACCCGCCAAAACAATATTTTATCGGTTTGTTTAACGGACAATGGCAACAATATTGTAGTCAAAGAGGGTAATGGCATTACCGGGCTGCGCGAACGGCTGGCCGCTATCGGAGGCAGTCTGGCTACGCAACACACAGATGGTTTTAGTGCTGCAATTGAACTGCCGTTACAGGAGAGCGTATGAATATTTTACTGGCTGAAGATCAGGCCATGATCCGCACCGCTGTTGCCAGCTTGCTCAAACTTGAAGCCGGTTTTAATGTGGTAGAGGCTGCCGACGGTAACGTAGCGCTTAAACTGTTAAAGCAGCAACCGTTTGACTTGTTGCTCAGTGATATAGAAATGCCGGGCCTGACCGGTATCGAACTGGCGCAATATATACAGCAGCATAAGCTGGCCACCAAAGTCGTGATCATTACCACCTTTGGCCGTGCCGGTTATGTAAAACGCGCGCTGGATGCTGGCGTGGGTGGCTTTTTATTAAAAGATGCGCCGGTAGAACAATTGGTGCAGGCAATACATCAGGTGATGGCAGGCAAGCGGGTAGTAGACAGTGAGTTGCTGTTAAATTCACTGGGCGAGCAAGACCCGCTCAGTGATAAAGAGCGGCAGGCACTGCGCCTGGCCGCCGATGGCAAAAGCAGCAGTGAGATTGCTGCAGCTTTGTACATTGCAGAGGGCACCGCCCGCAATTATCTGTCAGAAGCGATCAGCAAGCTTAACGCCGCCAACCGCATAGACGCCGCCCGCATTGCCCGGCAGAAGGGCTGGCTGTAGTTTCACCTTTACAGGTAGCGGGCTTTTGCGCCACACTGGGCCAATTGGTGCAATACCGGATACCTTTATGGATTTTTGCAATAAAATCAAAGCAGATCGCCCGTTGCAAAGCAGCCGCAGTGATTTACAAAGCGCGCTGGAAAGTGATCGTGGCCGTATTATCAACTCTGCTGCTGTGCGCCGCTTACAGCAGAAAACCCAGGTATTTCCGCTGGAGCGTAACGCCGCTGTACGCAGCCGTTTAACCCATTCGCTGGAGGTGCAACAAAGCGGCCGTTTTATTGTGCAGTCGATATTCCGCCTGCTAACACCGCAACAACTGGCAGAATATGGCTTAACTGAGCTGGAGCGGCCAATGGAGTCGCTGGTAGAAATGGCCTGCCTGCTACACGATGTTGGCAACCCGCCGTTTGGCCACAGTGGTGAAAGTGCTATTAACACCTGGTTTAGCCAGATACTGCCTGAACTGACCACGCGCCATAAGCTGCAGGATAACGCCTTATGGCAGACACTGTGCGTTGAGCTGGCACAGTTTGAAGGCAATGCCCAGGCCATTCGGCTGGTACACAGCTTACAGCGGATGAATCTGACCTATGCGCAAACTGCCGGTATTTTAAAATACACCCGCTGCGCCACCGCCACCAAACCCGATAAGCAGCACAGCCTTAGCTATTTGCAGAAAAAGCCGGGATATTATTTCTCTGAGCAGCCGTTTGTTGAACAACTGTGGCAACAGCTGGACACCGCGCCGGGCTGTCGCCACCCGCTGACGTATATTATGGAGGCGGCCGATGACATTTCGTATTGTCTGGCTGATATTGAAGATGCAGTAGAAAAGGGTTTATTCAATCTCAAAGACCTGGCGCACCAGCTTAACAATACCTTTGCTGAGCTTGAACCCCGCGGCCGTTTAATCACTACGCAGCGCGGTGGCAGCGCCAGCTTTTCGGCACTGATTAAAGCCGCGTTAGACAACGCTGAGGCTGAGCCGGTAAATACCGTCTCGACGTTTTTTATCAGGTTGCGTGTAATGATGATACACCCACTGGTTCGCCGTGCAGCAGGCCAGTTTATCAGCAACATTACTGCGGTGTATGACGGCAGTTTAAACCGCGCTCTGCTGGAAGATGGCAGCCAGTATCATGCCATTACCAGCACTTTTAAACAGGTTGCCCGCCAGTTTGTATTTAACCAGCCTGAGGTAGAAACACTGGAGCTGCAGGGCTTTCGTATTATTGCCGGTTTGCTCAGCAGCTATCAGCCATTGTTGTTGCTATCACGTGCTGAGTTTGAAGCTGTATTGCAGAACGACGGTTATCATTTAGCCCAGCAGCAACGGCTGGCCCACCGGTTGCCGAATAAGCATCTGGCGGCGTACCAGCTGGCAGTAGCGCAAATAGCCCGGGATGACAACGCGCTGGAGTTGTATTACCGCTGCCGTTTACTGCAGGATTTTATCAGCGGTATGACCGACCATTTTGCCTTTGACGAGTACCAAACACTGGTAAATTGCCAGAGTTAAGCCGTTTAGCGTTTAAACTTGATCAACCAGTCAGTCAGCGTGGTTGCCAGCTTGCCATACGGCGGTAGCAACATGCTGACGCTGTTAAAGGCGCCCTGATAAAACACCGGCCGCAGTTTGGTAAAGGTAACAAAACCTTCGTAACCGTGATAATGCCCCATACCGCTGTGGCCAATGCCGCCAAAGGGCAAGTCGTGCTGGCTGACATGCAAAATAGCGTGATTAACCGTTACACCGCCCGACATCACCTGTTCAAGATAAAATTGCTGCAAGCTTTTATCATGGCTAAAAGGATAAAACGCCAGTGGCCTGGGCCTGGCGTTAATATAGTTAACCACTTCAGTTTTATCGCGGTAGGTTTTTACCGGTAGCAGCGGGCCGAAAATTTCACGCTGCATCACCAGCATATCGTCAGTAACATTAAACAGCAGCGTAAGCGGAAATTTGCGCAGCCCAGGTGCTGTAGTTTGGCCCGGCATCAGGTTTACTGCTGTGGCGCCTTTGGCAATGGCATCGTCCAGCGTGTGCTGTAAGCGCTGGTAGGCACGCTGATCAATAATGGCTGTGTAATCGTTATGGTTAATGTCGGGGTAGCGCTGTGCCACCAGCTTTAGCGCCAGCTCGGTAAAGGCCTGCTCGCTGCCGTGTGGTAAAAACAGATAATCGACATTGGTACAAATTTGCCCGGCATTAAATGCCTTGGCCCATAAAATGCGATCGGCAGCTTTATGCAGCGGGAAATCCGGTGCGACAACGACGGGCGATTTTCCGCCCAGCTCCAGCGTTACCGGTGTCAGGTTTTTTGCGGCGCTGGCCATAACGGCCTTGCCGGTTTGCGCCGAGCCGGTGAAAAACAGATGATCAAATGGCTGTGCTGAAAATGCCGGGCCGCTGCCGTTGTTATCGGCAAAAAACTGCAGTTTGTCGGCCGCGAAGTATTTGGGCGCCAGTTCAATCAGCAACTGCGCCAGCTGGCCGGAGTTTTCTGACATTTTCACCATAGCGCGGTTACCGGCGGCAAAAATAGCGACCAGTGGCGACAGTGCCAGCATAATGGGGAAATTCCACGGTACGATAACGCCAACTACCCCCAACGGCTGTGGCAGCACTTTGCAGCTTGAAGTTGGAAACAACAAACGGTCTATATGGCGCCGTTGTGGTTTAAGCCATTTTTTCAGCTGTTTTTTCGTGCGGCTGATATCTTCCAGCACCATTAAAATTTCAGAAAAGCGGGTTTCAAACCGGCAACGGCTGCCGTAATCAGCATTTACCGCCTCAACCAGTGCAGCTTCGTGGTCGCTTACCAGTGCCGCCAGTGCGGTTAAATCGGCAAGGCGTTGCTGATAACCGGGCACCGGGTTGGCATGATAGGCCTGGCGCTGCAGTGTTAAAGCGTCGGCAAATAACGCAAAGGCGGTGTGTGTTGCTGCGCTATTATCAGCAGGCAGGTGCATGGTTAACTCCATAAAAGTAATACAAGCCAGTACACAGGTTTAATACATTTGCGCCACTTAACCTGCAGCTATAGCGCTGGCTGAATCACGGCATACCAGCACCGGCTGAAATATATTTTTTAACTGTAACGCCTGTTGCTGATAAATGTTTTTTAACACCCAGCGCGCCGCCATGCGGCCCATTTCGCCAATGGGGTAATCAATAGTGGTGAGTTTGGGGTAAATGTAGCGCGCCAGGATCAGGTTATCAAAACCAACAATAGATAAGTCTTGTGGCACATTCAGGCCATGTGCGCGCGCTACTTCCATCGCGCCGGCTGCCATTTCATCGTTGGCACACACCAGCGCGCTAAATGGCAGGCCTTTAGCCAGTAGCTGTTGCATGCAGGCACTGCCGCTGCTGTCCTGAAAGTCACCTTCGGCCAGTAAGGCAGGATTAAAACTCAGACCATGCTCTGCCATGGCACGTAAGTGGCCGTGGTAGCGATCTTTGGCATCGCTTTTCCACATTGGGCCGGCCATATAGGCCAGTTGTGTATGGCCTTGCTGCAGTAATTGCTTGGTTGCCAGATAACCGCCCAGCTCGTTATCCAGGCTAATGCAATTATCTGCCAGTTGCGGGATAAAGCGGTTAATCAGCACTATAGGCATATTGCCATTGGCCAGTTTAATCAGGTACTCGTCGGATACCGCTTCAACATGCAAAATCAGCGCATCGCAGCTGCGGCTGATTAAAAACTCAATACCGTCTTTTTCACTGGCTTCTTCGCTGTGGCCGGCGGCAATAATAACGTGCTTACCAGCCGCGCGGCATTCGTTCTCAATGCCGCTGAGCATTTCACCATAAAAAGGGCCGTGCAGCTCTGATACCAGAATGCCCACACTGTTAGAGCGGTTTGACGCCAGCGATTGGGCAATAGAATTAGGCCGGTAGCCCAGTTGCTCCATTGCCGCCAGCACTTTGTTGCGGGTGTTTTCGCTGACACGGGCGTTATTATTCATTACCCGGGATACTGTTGCCAGCGATACCCCGGCTAATTCTGATACTTGGTAAATGGTTGCCATGGCCTGCCTGCGTAATAACGTTTATGCAGTTACTCTAGCATGCTCGGGTGCACTGCCACCAGCACGCAGCGCCAGCTGGCGGTGGATATCCAGCACCCGTGGCCCGGTTAAGCTATAACGGCTCATGACCACGGCTACCAGTATTGAGCCAATAGCCGGCAGTACCGTAAAGCTGAGTAAAATACCCTGCTGAGCGGTTGCGGTTTGCGGTACGTCGGCCTGGTAGCCGTATCCGGCCAGTAACCAGCCTGCCAGTGCACCCCCTAACGCCAGCCCGAGCTTAATAAAGAATACGATAGACGAGTACACCAGGCCGGTAATACGAATGCCGGTTTTATAGTGGCCGTAGTCAACAGTGTCGGCCATTTTTGCCCACAACAGTGGCGTGGCCATTTGTAAAAAGAAACCCCAGAGAAAATACAGCGCAAATGCCAGTACCAGTTGGTTGCTGCCAATAAAAAAGCTCAGTATGCAAATGGCAGCAGAGATCAGTTGCAAACCAATATAGGCTTTTACTTTATCGACATAACGGCTAAGCCACTGCGCTACGGCGCAACCGGCAATATTGCCAATCATACCCAGCGTAACAAAGGCAGTGATTAAGTCTTCCCGGCCTAAAAAGTATTTAACATAGTAAATGGCCAGAGTGGTACGCAGCACCATGCCGGTAAGCAGAAAAAATGCGGCAACACACAAAATACGCCATTGATCATTTTGCCACAGCGAAGCAAAACTGCTGCGTAGCGTCAACTGTTGATCCGCCGGAGCCTGCACCCGCTCCCGTGTTCCGGCAAAGCAGAGTAAAAACAGGATTAGGCCCAGCACACTCATAGCGGCGATGGTAAGCTGATAACCTTTGGCGTTATCGCCATTACCAAAGAAGTTAACCAGCGGCAGTGTGCAGGCAGTAACCAGCAAGCCGCCAAGCATACCAAACACAAAACGGTAAGACTGCACTGACACCCGCTCGGTTGGATCGGCTGTTAATACACCACCGAGCGCTGAATACGGAATATTAATGGCGGTATAGGCCAGCATCAGCAAGGTATAAGTGGCAAAGGCATATATGACTTTGCCGTTGGCAGATAAATCCGGTGTGGTAAATGCCAGCACACTGCAAAGTGCAAAGGGTAATGCCAGCCAGAGCAGATAAGGCCGGTATTTACCGTGGCGGCTTTTGGTTTTATCTGCCATGGCGCCCATTAACGGGTCGGTTACCGCATCAATAATGCGCACCAGCAAAAACATGCTGCCGACCACCGCCGGTGAAATACCAAAAATATCGGTGTAGAAAAAGGTTAAAAACAGCATTACCGTCTGAAACACAATATTGCTGGCGGTGTCGCCAAGGCCGTAGGCCACTTTTTCCCGTTTTGTCAGCATGCTAACCCCGTGATAACTGCTTATTATTATTTTTTACGCCCGGCGAACACTTCACGCAGTGCTATAGCACTGTCTTTTAATGTGCGCTGTTGTGTAGCGTAATCGACATAGACTATACCAAAACGCTTGGCATAGCCTTCGGCCCACTCAAAATTATCCATCAGGCTCCAGGCAAAGTAGCCGTCGATCCGCATACCGGCTGTAATGGCATCTTCTGTGGCTTGTAAGTGCTGTTCAAAGTACTTAACCCGTGGTGTATCGTGCACCTGGCCAAGGTGCATGGTGTCGGGTATGGCGGCACCATTTTCGGTAATATACACCGGCGGCAGTTTATAGCGCTTATGTATTGCCAGTAATATTTCGGTTAAGCCCTGCGGGTAAATTTCCCAGCCCATATCGGTTAACGGCGGCGTGGTAGGTGGCACATCACTAAACCAGCCTTTGCTGTTAGCGCGGTACACAGTGCGGGTGTAGTAATTTACACCGAGAAAATCCAGTGGCTGGGCAATGATAGCCATATCGCCGTCATGAATGTGTGGCTGCTCGGCAGCTGGCAGCTGTTGCAGCAGTGCCGGATAACAGCCTTCCATTAACGGCTGCAGGTACCATTGGTTGTGGTACTGATCGGCCATGTCAGCGGCGCGGATATCCGCTGCGCTATTGCTGGCGGCATGGCAGGGGCTGAAGTTCAGCACTATGCCGTTAAGTGCCCGTGGCGCGTTTTTTTGCAATACCGGCATGGCTAAACCATGTGCCAGCAATAAGTGGTGCGCTACCTGACGGCCTTGCTGACGGTTTTGCACACCGGGGGCATGAATACCTGCTTCATAACTTAAATAAGCACTACAAAACGGCTCATTTAATGTGGCGTAAGAATACACCCTGTCGCCAAAGGCCCGGCTGACAATATCGGCGTATTCTGCAAATTTATAGGCGGTGGCGCGGTTAAGCCAACCACCGTTATCTTGCAAATACTGCGGTAAATCCCAGTGATACAGCGTAACAAAGGCTTTGATATTGCGTTCGTTCAGCGCATCAAGTAATTGCAGGTAAAAATTCAGCCCAGCCTGGTTTACGCTGCCGTCGGCATTAATTACCCGGCCCCAGGCGATGGAAAAACGGTAGGCATCGACGCCAAGCGCTGCAATAAGCTCGACATCTTCCTGCCAGCGCGCGATATGGTCGCAGGCAATCAGGCCATTGGAGCCGTCTTTTATCCGGCCGTGTTGGGCGCAAAAAGTGTCCCAGATGCAGGCCTCGCGGCTATCGGCGGCACCTTCTATCTGGAACGAGGCAGTGGCAACACCAAACACAAAGTCGGGTTTTAGCAGAGGTGAGCTGTTGGCTAAAGTTATTTTCATCGGTTTTGCTATCTTCCGGTCGTATTGTTACGGGCTGCTGAGCGACAAAATGATTGCCAACAGCGTGATATATGCTATAAATGAAAGCGCTTACATCATACTAGACGGCGGCAAAGCGCGCGTCAATGAAAAACATAAAACACCGGGGAGGATAAGATGGCTGTAACACCAATGCTTAGCGAGGCCACGCCACAGGCTGCATCAGGCCAGATCAACTACAGATTTGCTTTAACATCATTAACCACATTATTTTTTATCTGGGGTTTTATTACCTGTCTGAATGACATTCTCGTGCCCTACCTCAAAGGCTTGTTTGAGCTCAGTTACACCGAGGCATTGCTAATTCAGTTTTGTTTTTTCAGTGCCTATTTTGTGGTTTCCGTGCCCGCCGGTATGCTGGTAAGCCGTATAGGCTACCAGTCGGGTATTGTTACCGGCCTGCTGATTGCCGGTGCCGGTTGTCTGTTGTTTTACCCTGCCGCGGCCGCGCACTACTACCCGCTGTTTCTGCTGGCGCTGTTTGTGCTGGCCGCCGGTATTACTATTTTGCAGGTGGCCGCTAACCCCTATGTAAGTGTACTGGGCCGGCCAGAAACGGCCTCCAGCCGGTTAACTATGACGCAAGCCTTTAACTCGCTGGGTACGACTTTGGCACCCTTTTTTGGAGCCTGGTTAATTTTTGGTGGCATGGAAGCGCCCACGCCGGGTGAAGTAACTGAATCTACGGTGCAAATGCCTTACCTGCTACTGGCGGCTGTGCTGATTGTAATGGCACTGATTTTTGCCTTTTTGCGCCTGCCAAAGCTGGGTAAAAAAGATGCAAGCCTGGATATCACCAGTGGCTCTGCCTGGCGTTACCGCCATCTGGTGCTGGGGGCTGTGGGTATTTTTGTGTATGTTGGCGCTGAAGTGGGCATTGGCAGTTTTCTGGTCAGCTTTATTACCCAGCCTGATATCAGCAGCCTGGATGCCCAAAAAGCGTCACATTATATTGCCTGGTATTTTGGCGGCGCCATGGTGGGCCGTTTTATCGGTGCTTATATTATGCAGTATATCGCGCCCGGTAAGGTGCTGGCCTTTAACGCGGTGTGTGCCGTGATCCTGCTGGCGCTGACTATCAGCAGCAGCGGCAGCCTGGCGATGTGGGCGCTGTTATTGGTTGGCCTATGTAATTCTATTATGTTCCCGACTATTTTCAGCCTGGCTATTGCCGGCTTAAAGCAACATACCGGCCAGGGCTCGGGCATTTTATGCCTGGCAATTGTGGGTGGCGCAGTGCTGCCGCTGGCGCAGGCGCGGCTGGCTGACGTGGTTAATGTGCAGATCGCCTTTATTATTCCTTTGCTGTGTTATGTATTTATTGCCTGGTACGGCGCGGTTGGCAGCAAACCGCGTGCTGTGGCGTAACGGAGAACCACTATGACTTTCCGCCTGAAACTTTCGCTATTGAGTTTAAGCTGCGCTGTCATTCTGACAGCCTGTGCCAAAGCACCAACAGAGCCTGATACCGTGACAGATAAAGCCGCTGCCATCTGGCCAGAATTACAGTTACCGGTAGCAAAAGATGCTGCTGTCGAGCAAAAAATTACCGATCTTATGGCTGACATGACACTGGCGCAGAAGGTTGCCCAGATGATCCAACCGGAAATCCGCGATATTACCGTTGAAGATATGCGTAAATACGGTTTTGGCTCGTTTTTAAACGGTGGTGGTGCCTTTCCAAACGATAATAAACATGCCACACCTGCTGACTGGATAGCACTGGCCGAGGCGATGTATCAGGCATCAGTAGACGATAGTCTGGACGGCAGCCGTATTCCAACCATGTGGGGCACCGACGCAGTACACGGCCATAACAATGTGATTGGCGCGACGTTATTTCCGCACAATATTGGCCTGGGTGCGGCAAATAACCCTGCCCTGATAGAACAAATTGCCAAAGTGACAGCCCGCGAAGTCATGGTTACCGGTATCGACTGGGTGTTTGCGCCCACGGTAGCGGTGGTGCGTGATGATCGCTGGGGCCGCACCTATGAAGGTTACTCGGAAGACCCCGACATAGTGCACGATTACGCCGCCGCTATTGTTACCGGTTTGCAGGGGGCCGCAGATAAAGACTTCCTCGGTGACGAGCGGGTGATCAGCACCGTTAAGCATTTTGTTGGTGATGGCGGTACCGTGGGCGGTGATGATCAGGGCGACAATATTGCCAGCGAGCAAGAGTTGTTCAGTATTCATGCCCAGGGCTATGTAGGCGGCCTGCAGGCCGGTGCGCAAAGTGTGATGGCGTCATTTAACAGCTGGCACGGTAGCAAAATTCATGGTGATAAATACCTGCTAACCGACGTACTGAAAACCCGCATGGGGTTTGATGGCTTTGTCGTCGGTGACTGGAATGGCCACGGCCAGATCCCCGGTTGCACTAACGACAACTGCGCCCAGGCTGCACTGGCTGGGCTGGATATTTATATGGTGCCAACGGCTGCCTGGAAGCCGCTGTATTACAACCTGATTGCGCAGGTTGAGAGCGGCGCTATTCCATTAAGCCGGATAGACGATGCAGTACGGCGTATTTTACGCGTAAAGCTACGCGCCGGTTTATTTGACAAACCCAGCCCGGCTAAGCGGCCGTTATCGGGTAAAACTGAACTGATTGGCTCAGCTGAGCACCGCGCTGTAGCGCGTGAGGCTGTGCAGCAATCACTGGTGTTGCTAAAGAACAACGACGCAATTTTGCCGCTAAACCCTAAGCAACGTATTTTGGTCACCGGTGCAGGTGCCGACAATATTGGCATGCAGTCGGGTGGCTGGACTATCAGCTGGCAGGGCACCGGCAATACAAACAGCGATTTCCCCGGTGGCAGCTCAATTTATGCCGGTATTAAGCAGGCTGTGGATGCCGCAGGCGGCAGCACCGAGTTAAGCACAGATGGCAGCTACAGCAGTAAACCCGATGTCGCCATAGTGGTATTCGGTGAGCAACCTTATGCCGAGGGCAATGGCGATGTGGATAATTTAGAATATCAGCGTGGCAATAAAACTGATTTAGCCCTGCTGCGTAAACTCAAAGCCGATGGCATTAAAGTGGTGTCGCTGTTTATCAGTGGCCGGCCATTATGGGTAAACCCTGAGTTAAATGCCTCCGATGCTTTTGTCGCAGTGTGGCTGCCTGGTAGTGAAGGCGTTGGCGTGGCTGATGTTGTCATGGCAAAAGCCGACGGCAGTGTTAATGTCGATTTTCGCGGTAAGTTGTCATTTAGCTGGCCCGCCACAGTACAACAAATTGTCAACCGGCATGATGCTGACTATCAGCCGCTGCTGCCGTACGGCTTTGGTTTACGTTACGGTGATAAAAGCACATTGAGTAACGCTTTGGAAGAGCAGGTAGCTGCCGATACCGCACTGGATGATTTAGTGCTGTTTGAGCTGGCAGTAAAAGCGCCGTATCAGTTGTTGCTGCACAGTGGCGGTGAAACCCAGGCCGTGGTTAGCAGCGTGCAGCAGCAAGGCAATATCGCCGTACGCACTTTTGATAAAGTAGTGCAGGAAGACGCGCGCCGTTTTGCCTTTAGCGGCGAGGCAAAGGTAGCACTGAGCAGTGCCTTCCCGGCCGATTTACGCTCTTATCAGGAGGCCGGCAGTGCGCTGGTGCTGCAGGTAAAACGCAGCGGTACGGTGCCTGACAGCGTAATGCTGGGTATGGATTGCGCACAAAGCTGCAGCAGTGCACTGAATATAGCGCCGCAATTACAGGCCATGGCAGATGAAACCTGGCAAACAATCAGTGTCGATTTAGCCTGTTTTGCCCAGCAAGGCGCTGACTTTAGCCAGATTTTCACGCCGGTATCATTAGCCACAACAGCGCCGCTGGTGCTAAGCTTGGCTGATATACGGCTAAAACCTGCTACAGCAGGCGACGCCACTATTTCCTGCAACGGAGACTAAAATATGCGTCGTTATCTCGTTACCCTGCTTGTCAGCGCAGTGCTGGCAAGTTGCAGCAGTGTGCCGCCAAAGCCGGCTGAGCAAAGCGTGGCACAACATCAGCCTGATGCTATTGCCAGTGCTGACTGGAAGCTGGTGTGGCAGGACGAGTTTGACAGCAACAGTATTGATCAGAGCAAATGGAGCTTTGAGCAAAACTGCTGGGGTGGCGGTAACAACGAACAACAGTGCTATACCAACAGGCCGGAAAATGCCTATGTTGATAATGGCGTGTTATATATAGTGGCACGCAAAGAAACCTTCACCGGCCCGGCGTTAAACGAAGATGACCCGGATTTCAGTCCCCATCAGCGCAAAACGCTGCCTTATACCTCAGCACGCTTACGCAGTAAAGGTAAGGGCGACTGGTTGTATGGCCGTTTTGAAATCCGCGCAAAATTGCCAACAGGTCAGGGTAGCTGGCCGGCAATATGGATGCTGCCAACCGACTGGTTGTACGGCCCCTGGCCGTTATCCGGTGAAATAGACATTATGGAAGCGGTAAACCTGGGCACAGTTTCTGATGAACCCAGCGCGCTGGCCGATGAACCGGAGCGGCGTATTTACGGCACCTTACATTACGGCGAAGCCTGGCCGGATAATGTGCACAGCGGCAAGAGTTATAAACTGCCCAACGGCCAAAGCCCGGCCGATGCATTTCACACCTACGCAATAGAATGGCAGCCGGGTGAAATTCGCTGGTATGTCGATGATGTGTTGTACGCGACGCAAAAAAGCAGCGAATGGCACACCGGCGCTGTTACGCTAAAAACAGCCCTGCCGCGACATGCCCCTTTTGACCGGCCTTTTCATATGCTGCTGAATTTAGCCGTAGGCGGCAATTGGGCCGGCTCAGTGAATGAAACCGGCATAAACCCAAGTGCCTACCCGCAAAGCCTGCAAATCGACTTTGTGCGGGTATATCAGCGGCCGTAATGGCCGCTTTCCTGACGCTTACTTTAACAGTTACTTACTTACCGCCGGGCAGTAGCTTTGCAAAAATGTCTGATGTGTCGGCAATTGCGCTACCAGCCGCTGATTCTGCTGCTTGATTTGACTAAGGAAATGATTGAGCTCCTGCTCGCTCATCAGCTCTACTATCGGGTGGTGTTGTTCAGGCATAATGCCTTGCCCCAGCATTACTTGCGTCCAGGAGTTCTCGCCAAATAACTCGTTTGGCACCTTAAATACCCGGCCGGTTTCCTTAAACAAGCGAATGCGATGCGCAAGAGACTCCGGAATGGGCATATTTTGGCAGTAGCGCCAGAATGCCGTGTCGCGCCTTGCGGTAACATGGTAGTGCAGAATAATAAAATCGCGAATATTCAGTACTTCATGTTCGGTTTGTTGATTAAACTCATCGATATCGGCCTGGCTGATGCCATTGAGTGGGAACATTTGCAGCAAGCGCACTATACTGCGCTGGATCAGGTGAATACTGGTCGACTCCAGCGGCTCAATAAAGCCACTGGCTAAACCCAGCGCTATACAATTTTTATTCCAGTGCTTGCGGCGCATGCCGGTGCGAAATTTAATCAAGCGTGGTTCAGTCAGTAACTCGCCACTGACATTTGCCAGCAACAAGGCTTTGGCTTGTTCATCAGAGTAATACTTACTGCAATACACCAGGCCATTACCTACCCGGTGTTGCAGCGGTATTTGCCATTGCCAACCAGCACCATGGGCGATAGAACGGGTGTAGGGCACAGGCTCGCGCGTGGCACGGGTTTGCACTGCCACCGCAGAGTCGCAAGGTAGCCAGTGGCTCCAATCGTCAAAGCCGGTGTGCAGGGTTTGTTCAATTAACAGGGCGCGAAAACCAGTACAATCAATAAACAGATCGCCAACAATGCGCTCACCGCTGGCCATCCGCAGTGCGCTAATGTTGCCGCTTTGCTCACAGGTTTCAACGCTGGCAATTTTACCCTCAGTGCGCGTTGCACCATGTTGTTCAGCCATAGACCGCAAAAATTTGGCGTATAAACCAGCGTCGAAGTGAAAGGCGTAATTTAATGGCCGGTTCGGTAAATGGGCAAACTTGCCGGCTTTTGTTGCCAATAATTCCGGACAGTAATCACCGTAGTCACTGGCCAGTCCCAGTTGTTGCCCTTTTAACCAGAAATGCTGAAAGCCCGCCGCCCAGCAGTCCTGGCCGGTAGTGCCAAAGGAGTGAATATAGTCATGGCCTTGGTCGCGCCAATTTTCAAATTGAATGCCCAATTTAAAGGTAGCCTGGGTGGCAGCCATAAATTCAGCTTCATTAATACCCAAAAGCTTATGCAGGGTTAATAACGGCGGAATGGTCGCCTCACCCACGCCCACGGTGGCGATATCGTCACTCTCGATTAAACAGATCTGTAAATGTTTTCCCATTAATTTGGCGATAGCGGCGGCCGCCATCCAACCAGCGGTTCCACCACCGGCAATAACCACACGCTTAATTGCTTGCGATTGCATCAGGGCCTCGTTGTTATCTATTGAGTTTATTTAACAGTTCAGCACGGACTTGCCGGGCTTCAGCCTCGGTCAGGGGGCCTTGCAAACCGCGTAAATGTTCAGGTATATGTTCAGCATTACCTTCTTCGCCAAACACATAGTGATCAAAGTGCGCACGCCATGCCACTTTTTGCTCTGGCGGCAGAGCGTTAATACTTAGCATTGCCAACTTTAACGCCTGCTCCGGACTAGGTGCGTAAGCCGGGCTATCGCGCCACCAGAAATTCATCAGCACATTAAGCGGACTAAGCGCCTCAACATGGTGCCACCACATACTGGGAATAACTATGGCATCACCGGGCTCCAACTCAACCACTTGCGCATGCGCCATCGCTTCGGCGAATTTTGGAAATTGCGTTAAATCCGGTCTGGTAAAGTCGACCAGGCTAATCGCCCGGCCTGCCGGAGAAGCATCCAACGGGCCAATGTATAAATTGGCTAATTGCTCAGGTGGAAATAAGGTAAAACGACGCCGTCCGGCAACCACCACGGCCAAGTTTTGCGGCAAGTCGGCATGCGCCGCCACCCGACTTTGATTGCCAATCCACAAACTAACCAAGGCGTCACTGGCGAGCTGTGTTAACGCCGGCACGTGCTGCTGTTGCAACCAGTTTGGAAACCAGCGCGGTACGAAGGTGGCGCCGACATACCAGTGCGCAGCGCCGGGTGGCGAGGCTAACAGTTGCTCAAGTTGGGCGTGCACCGGCTTAAAGTTAAAGCCGCTGAAGTCAGCATTGTAAAACACCCGGCCGCCACTTTGGGTATCACTGATAAAGGCGGTAAGCGGCTCACCACTATAGTGGCTAAGTAAATAATCAGCAACGGCGGCCTCACCTTGCTTAGCCGCGCAAACGGCAGGCCAGTGCGCAGCAAAACCAGGCAAATGCAGTGGCTGCGTGCTATTAAGTAAGGCAGAACTGATGCTATCAGCCGTTACGCCGGACAGTGTTGTTACCGGTTGCGCATCAGACCACATCTTAGCTGCTGGCCAACAGTTGATTTTTTAAGCCTATCAAGCGCGCAAACTGCGATTGTGAGGCTAGCATCATGTAAATGGCTTCCAAGTAACCGGCCTGTTGCAACTGTGCCAATTGCTCGCCACTAAGCTGGGCTAACCGTGGCTCGTTAATAGTATAGAAACCATGCAAACTGTGCTGTTGGCCATTGTTTAACCTGACATCCAGCACAAAAGACTCAATTAACTCCAATTCTAATAGCTGCTGACTGAATTGCTTAGCATTAGTGAGGCCGTGGTGCAGCGTTTCCAATTGCTCCGCGACTTGCTGTAAATAGGGGCTCTGACCACCAAATTGCAAAAACAAGGCTTCACCGTTGTTGGTGCTAACCTTCGGGTGCGCCATATTAATGTGGATCACGCGCTCACCATTTTGCAGACCAATGGTAAACGGCTCGCGGCTGATATCCAGTGGTACATAGCCGGCCTGCCAGCCCTGCGGTTGCACAAACAGGTTTTCACCAGCTTGAAACCCCAATAATAACACCGGCATAAACTGGCCGGTGTTGCCGTCTTTGTAGAACAGTATAGGGTAATAGGCTTGGGCAGTGCGAAACTCAGCCGGAAAACTCAAACAAAACATTTGGTTATCACCTAACTGCGGACTACGTTCAGTGCGGATCTTCACGCCAATATGGTCAGCGTTATTAAGTAATTCGATACTAGCCATCTGCTCCCCTTTAAATTTTTTGTAAGCCATGAGCTTTGATTTGGTTTAATAATTCGCGATTACTGACCAAGCCGGCTCTGAGCTGCTGTGTTTTCTGTTGTACTTCGGCAAACGCCTGTCGGGCTCGTAAATCTGAGCCTGGTTTTATAGGCCGCCCGCTTCGCGGTAAGTGCCGCATGCCATATAAAATATACTGGTAACTGGCAGCCGGAAATAATTCCTCCGCCATCGGTAGATCATAGCGGCTTGGCACAAATTGGTGCCACATCAGCAGTTTTTCTTGCAGTGACGAGGGTATCGAGGCCTCAGCACGCTGGGCCAACCAATAATCGCTGTCATCCCGTGCCGATAACACGTAATGCAATTTTAAAAATTCAACTATTTGCTGCCAACGATAGCTGAATATCTGGTTAAAGCGCTCCGCGACAATCGCAAGTTGTGATAGGTTACGCGGTAATTGTTCACTAATAAACTTAGCCGACAATTCAACCATCACCAGGGCTGAGGCTTCTAAGGGTTCAATAAAACCCGCTGCCATACCCACTGCCACACAATTGTGCCGCCAAAACTGTTCGCGGTAGCCCGGTGTAAAGCGGATAAGCCTAGGCTGATAACGGGCACTAAACTCTTGCTCTGATAAGCGCAGGTACTGCGCCAGCGTGGCCAGCGCCTGGGCTTCGTTAGTATGGCCGCTATGGTGCACAAAACCTACACCTCGCCGGGTTGGTAAACCAATATCCCAGACCCAGCCTTGAGCTTGTGCTGTGGCCAGCGTCGCCGACGCTAATGGCGTATGCTCATCGTCATAAGCCACTTGCACCGCTAAGGCGCTGTCGTTCAACAAACAATGCTGCACACTGACCAGCGGTGTTTGATAATGCCGGCCGATGATTAAACTCTGCAGCCCTGAGCAATCGACAAATAAATCACCGGCCAAGCTACCTTGTTGCCCGGTCTGCAATGCCGCGATACGGCCATCAATATGGCTGTGTACGGCGACCACATCATCAACAACGTGCTTCACGCCAAGTCGCTTGGCATGCTGGCTCAGCAACGCAACAAACTTACCTGCATCCAGATGATAACCGTAGTTTTGTAAAAACGCGTACTCCGGGGTTGCGATGCGCTTAGGGGCTAAACCCGCAGCAATTACTGCCGGTTGACTGGATACCGCTGGTGCAAACTCGACTTGCTGGTGATGACTAAACCAATGCTCTGCAATGTCCAGGTCATTAGCAGCCACTGGCGCGGTAAACGGATGGTAATAGCAATCTTGCGGATCAGCGCTGCGCCATTGCCGGAATACACTGCCTTGTTTGAAGCTGGCATCGCAGCTGAGTAAGAATTCGGTTTCAGAAATGCCAATCCGAGCTAATGTTGCGCGCATCGAAGGCCAGGTGCCCTCGCCAACGCCAATAGTAGGCACCGAGGCAGACTCAATCAGGGTTATAGTTATCAGAGGGTCGGTTTGATGCTCTGCTGCCAATAAGGCCGCAGTAAGCCAACCCGCACTACCACCACCCACTACCACTATATTCACCTGCCCTACGGCAAAAGACTGTGCGTTTGCAGTAGCCAGGTTATCAGGTGCGAGTGAATCGGTTGATTGCATCATAACCACTTCTTGTAAAAAGTAGCCATCTTGCGATGGCTACTTGTTCAGGGCAAGAACATCTTAGAACGTATAACGTGCACCGATGCCAAAACGACGACCTGTTTCAGTATAGTTTACTAATTGCAGCGAATTGCGTTCATGTGAACGCGTCGATTCGTTGGTCAGGTTGATAGCTTCGATAAAGAAGGTTAAATTTTCGCTCACATCGTAGCTGGCACTGGCATCCCATTGACCGTAGGACTCTACGTAAACCGGGTTTTGTAAGCCTTGCCCGTTAACCGTTGACGCGAGGAATTTACCACGCCAGTTGTAGGCGATACGCGCTTGTATGCCGTCTTTATCGTAGAAACCGACCAGGTTGTATGTGTCGCTCATTCCGAGTAACGCAAATTGTTCACCTAAACTTTGGTTGTCGTATTTAAAGTCACCATCAACGAAGGTCGCGTTGGCAATCACTCCAAAACCGGTGTCACCAAATAAGTGCTGTACCGCCAACTCCCAACCGTCTAACTTGGCGTCGTCCTGGTTAACCGGAATAGTAATATCAAAGGTCGCCGGTGCATCGCCTTGCACGCCCAGGATAAAACCATTTTCATCAACCGTTTCCGGGTAGTTCGCTCTGATATAATTACGAATAGCTGTAGTGTTGTTACCCACAGCAGCAACCGCTTCAGCATAACGTGGACCTTGCGCCGGGTGCGGTAAATTGAACGTTTGCTCTTCAACCGTAGTACGGCCGATAAAGTTCTTCGCCTTTTTCCTGAAGTAACCGACGGCCATATAGCTGCCTTCGCCATAGTACCACTCTGCTGACAAATCGAGGTTAGTTGACTCAAACGGGTCTAAGTCAGGGTTACCACGAGAACCTGTTCCGCCGTCAATCCGAACCAGGGAATTGAGGGTTTGTCCACCCTGAATATCAGCATAGCTTGGGCGAGCAAGGGTTTTGCTTACTGAAGCGCGCAGCACAACGTCATCAACGACTTCAATGTTTAAGTCGATGTTTGGCAACATATTATTGTAACCACCAGTTAATTCAGTAAAGTCACTTTCACCGGTACTGATCAGGTTAAACTCGTTGTCACCCGCCCAGGCAATACCATTGTATACCGGTACTAAAGCACTTGAGTTAACATCGGTTTTCTCGTAGCGTACACCAGCTGTTAAGCCATACGGACGCGCACCAATTTCGCCGGTAAAGTTGAACTGTAGATAAGCTGCGGTTTGTTCTTCGGTCGTACGACGATCGGTAGTCATGTTAGACGATGCACAAAACGACGTGCCGCAATCACCCACCGCTCCTAAGGCACCATATTTGTCGTTAGCAATTTGACGAATGGTGTTGAAATCCCAACGGAAAAACTCTTTCAGCATGTCACTGCCGGTAGAGGCGTCAAAATTATCGCCTAATTGGTCAAGTTTGAATACCGACGGGTCGATATCGCCTGCCTCGCCTAAACCACCCCAGTTATCTTGTTGCACGTTAGAAAACGCCGAACGGTTTTTAGTTTCTGACCTTGCCACCCCGAAATCGATACTGCTTAACAAGCCCTTGTCAAACACATAGCTACCGCGAATTTGCAATTGCTCAATGTCACTGCGCATTTGGCTGTTTCGGAATGAACTCCCTGTTATACGCACATCTTCACCATTAATTCCGGTGAAGCCATCAGGGTAACCTACGGCTAAAGTTGGCAAATCGCTGTCGAAACGTGCTGTAGTAACCGAACGCACAAAGGTCGCAGTGCCAATAGTATTATTACTGCCAAACGGACTATTTGGCCGTGAAACTGCTGAAGAATCGTGGTAATCCAGCTCTAATTTCAGGTTGTCGTTAACTTGCCATTGAGCGTTAAAACCCACTGATTTATTTTCGTTCATGGTGGAGAATTGACCTGCGCCCATGGCTAAATCGCCCGGTGCATCGAACGCTTCTGAATAGACAATGGGTGCCGCCACCGGGCCGTCGCTCCATACACCAGTCGATGGACCGAAGTTAAACCAGGCAGAAACGTCGTTGTAACGGTCTGACACTTCATTTTTCGAATAGGTGTAATCTAAGGTCGTTGTTAGCGCTTCAACCGGTTTATATTGCAGCACTAACTGGCCATTGGTACGGGTTCTTTCTACTTCGTGAAAGGCAAAACCTAAACTTTGCGGTACTGAGTAGATTGAATCTGCAGCAGGGTAATTTTGATGGGCATTAGCGCCATCAGGGATCAAACCACCCCAGTCAGCATTACCGCCATCCCAATCGTAACCATTGACGGTACCCGGGAAGGTACGCCATCCACCGGTATTAGCTTGCTTATTGCCGCTATCACGCTTTTGGTAAGAGCCGCTGATTGCCACACCAAACTTGTCGTCGTTGAGGGTGTTACTATATAAGCCTGATAACTCAGGCGTGATATTTGAGCCTTCGTCAGTTGACTGATCCATCACACCTTTAACACCAAAGGTGGCTTTCATGCCAGGTGCATTTAATGGCTTAGTGGTCAAAATGTTAATGGTTGAGCCCATGCCGCCGGTTGCAATGCTGGCACGGCCGGTTTTATACACTTCAACCCCGGCAATGCCTTCTGAAGCCAGGTTAGCAAAGTCAAAAGAGCGCGATGATGATGCTGTCGTTGCTTCTAATGACGACGCAGGCATTTGCCGGCCATTGAGCATAACCAGGTTAAATTCCGGACCAAAACCACGCACAGTCACCCGGCTACCTTCACCGTTTGAGCGGTCAATCGCTACGCCGGTAATGCGTTGTAATGATTCTGCCAGGTTGGTGTCGGGGAATTTACCAATATCTTCAGCGGAAATCGCATCTACCACACCTGTGGAGCTGCGTTTCACATCCATCGACTTGATTAAACTGCCACGGATACCCGATACCTGAATAACTTCGATTTCTTCGCTGCTGTTTTCTGTTATCGCATCCTGAGCATAGGCAGGCAACAGCACGCCCGCACCTGTGATCAGTGACAAACTTACCGCCAGACGCGATAGTTTGAAACGTGTTTGGTTCATACCCTTTCTCCCGTGTTTTGCTGAGTGTCTAATCGTTTTAGTTATTTGGTAGCGCTTACATTTTTAATCTTGTGGTTAAAACTTATAATGTAAGCGCTTACAAAAGGTAGATGATTAATGCCATAAGGTCAATACGTCAGCAGTAAAAAGCTGCACAATAGTGCAGCGCGGCTGATTCGTGTTGGTGCAATATGTTGGCTTGATACTGCTGGATTATAATTTTCTATTTTAAATACAAATGATTGCAGGTAATTGCGATGGTATAGAAAAAATAATGCCTTTGCTCTGGGTTAGTGCTTCAGAGCATGCTAAAGCGGGTTATGGGTAGTTTCTGCCAGATGATATGTAAAACAGCCGCAGCGTGAAAAAAAGCTGCTGCTATTACCGTAGTAAAGGGGGAAGGTTTTAATACGCTTAGTCTGCCAGGTGCTTTAATAACACCTGATGGAATTCCTGTTCCGCTTCTACCTGCGGCGAATGGCCCAGCTTAGGCAACTCTACCAGCGTAGCACGCATAGCTTTAGCAGCGGCCCGGCCCAGTTGTGGGTAGTTGCCCAGTTTGGCTGCCAGCTCTTTGCTGGCGCGGTTGGCACCTGGTGCGGTGCGATCTTTTCCGCCAATAATCAGTATCGCTGGTACGCGGATATTGGCAAATTCATGTACTACTGGCTGGGTAAATATCATCTCAGAGGTTTGTGCCTGGTTCATTGCTACTATGTCTTTACCTGCGCCTGTGTAAAGCCCGGCCTGCATATTTACCCATTGCTCATATTCTGGTTTCCAGTTGCCATCGTAATAAAATTTCAGCTGATATGGTTTAATACTGTCGAAGCTGGTTTTCAGTTCGTTAGCATACAGGGCGTCAATAGTGGCATAAGGCACGCCTTCAGCCTGCCAGTCTTCCAGCCCGATAGGGTTAACCAGCACAATTTTTTCCACGTCGTCTGGGTATTGCAGCGCATAGCGCGCGGTTAGCATACCGCCCATAGAATGGCCGATAACAACCGGCCGGGTAACCCCAATACTATTTAGTAAACTGTGCGTATTAGCAGCTAATTGCGCCAAACTAAACTGATATCCCTGTGGCTTGCTGGATTTACAAAAACCGAGCTGATCAGGCACTACCACGCGGTAACCTTGCTGGGTCAGCACCTTAATACTGGCGTGCCAAGTGGCGGCACAAAAGTTTTTGCCATGCAATAGTACGGCGGTTTTGCCGTTAGCTGTTGTCACAGGAGCAACATCCATATAAGCCATTTCCAGCTTTTGGCCCTGAGTTAGCAACTGGTGGTTTTTTACCTCAAACGGATAGTCAAAGCCCTCAAGCCGTGCACCATAAGAGGTTTGGGCAAATGCCGGGACGGAAAAAACATACGCCATAGCCGTAGCAACAATAGTAGTGAAAATACGCATAAATTGTTCCTGTTTTGTTTTAACGCTATTTGAGTGTAAAGAAAAATGCCGCCAGTGCCTAATCTGATATTGCAGCTGAAGAAACCTTTGCTGTTGGCAGGTGTGGTGGTAGTTAAAACCTCACCGGTGGCCATCAGGCAACCGGTGCCTGCGATGGCTTTTTTACCGGTCAACCGGTAAATTTTTCTGTATTCCGTTCAGCTAGCCGTTTTACTTTGTTGTTGTATTTTCGTTAAATCAATAAATATCAATAACATAGAGTGAGTTGTAAAAGCTGGCATGTTATTGGCTATATTCCTACTGACAATTGACCTTGTGCATATCGCACATAAGGAGAACATTATGTTGGGCTGGGCATTAACATTCTTAATTATCGCGCTTATCGCTGCTGTTCTGGGCTTTGGTGGTATTGCTGGTGCAGCTGCAGGTATAGCTAAAGTTATTTTCTTTATCTTTATCGTGCTGTTAGTTATCTCATTATTGGCAGGCGCTTTACGCGGAAAATCGCCAAGGTTGTAAGTGGTAAAAAGAGGAAATGTAGTATGACAATAACTAACGTATTATTCCGTTTAATGTTGGTAGCAACACTGGTTTTTTCTGTCGTAGCATGTGAAAAAAATAATGCTGAAGAAGCGGGTGAAAAAATTGATGAAATAGCCACCGACGTGGGTAATAAAGTGGAAGACTTATGTGAGGATGTCAAAGACAAAGCAGATGCTAAAGACAAAGATTGTTAAGTATATAACGTAGCCGCCGCTGGCGGCTACGTTTGATCTTATTTGTCATAAATGCAACTTTGTCAGGAGTACAACCGGCTATGATGATCGCTCTGTACTATGTATTTGTGGCACTACTGTTGGCTGTGGCCAGCTGGTTTGCACCGTATCTGGTGTTACAACTGGTGTTGGCCTGGGCTGCACTATCTTTTCTGGTTGTCAGTTCCGCCTACTGGTTAAATACCGCAACGGTGTTTCGTAAACGCGGTAATGGCAGCTTGCCCTGGTACAGCCGGTGGTTGTTTATTCCCTTCTTGTTTAGTGCCAACCTGTACAACCTGCAGGCCCGGCGTCGGGATAAAGTAGCGCCAATGCAGCGGGTGAGTGGGGGCTTATATCTTGGCGCCCGTTTAACCGCCGCCGATATGGCGCAGTTACGCGACGAGCAAATAACTGCTGTATTGGATGTCACTGCCGAATTTGCTGCTCTGGACGAACTAAGTCAGTCTGATGATATCAGCTATCTGAATGTCCCGGTGCTGGACCACGCCAGCCCCAGTCATACCCAATTGCAGCAGGCCGTAAACTGGCTGCAACGGCAACGTGCTGAAGGCCGTAAAGTATTGGTGCACTGTGCGCTGGGACGTGGCCGCTCGGTGTTGGTGCTGGCAGCTTTTTTACTTAGCCGGCATAACAGCCGCAGTGCCGAAAAAGCTGTAGCACTGATCCGGCAGGTGCGGCAAACTGCCCGGCTTAATAAACAGCAGCTGGCTGCCTTGCGACAATTTACCAACAGTTATACCGAGCAGGAGCAGCAGCCGGTCTGGCTGATTGCTAACCCGGCTGCCGGGGGCGGCAAATGGGCAGACGCCGAAGCTGAGGTTGTTGATTTACTCTCGCCTTTTATGCAGCTGAGCCTGCATGTTAGCAGCGAGGACTGTTCAGCGCGGCAACTGACTGAGCAGGCAAAGCAGGCTGGTTGCACTATGGTTATTGCCTGCGGCGGTGATGGCACGGTTACCGAAGTGGCTTCGGTGCTGGTTGGCACTGAGATCCGTTTAGCCATTATTCCACTGGGCACCACTAACGCCCTCAGCCATGCGCTGTGGGGCATAAGTTCTAAGTTAATGCCGTTGCGTTCTGCCTGTTTGAATATTATTGAAGGCCAGAGCCGCGCCATAGATACGGCGCGCTGTAACGATAAGTTAATGTTGCTGTTAGCCGGTGTAGGCTTTGAACAGCAAATGATTGAGGCGGCAGATCGCAGTAGCAAAGATCAGCTTGGTCAGCTGGCCTACCTCAATGGTTTATGGCAGGCGGTACAGGCTAATAATATTCAGCAGTTGCTGGTGCAATTTGATGATCAGCCCGAGCAGGTGTTAGATACTGCCAGTCTGGTGATAGCCAATGCTGCGCCGCTGACAACGTTACTGGCTCAGGGGCATGGTGCGCCTGATTTGACAGATGGCAAACTTGATATTACCTGGCTAACGGCCGACCACACTGACCACGCCGACAACAATGCCGTACTGGGGCTGGCAGAACTGGCGCTGGCGGGCTTAACCAACATCAGCCTTAATGCGGTTAGTCAGCACTGCAGCGTCCGGCGGGTGCAAATTCGCCGGCAAGACGGACAACCACTGCAGTATGTGATCGATGGTGAGTTATACAGCGACACCGTATTGGATATCAGTGTTGTTCCGGCATCACTACTGGTTATGCTGGCAGACAGTGTTGGCAGCGACCAAGTTGCCGCCTGAGCATAGGTTACTGTTCAGTTTGCTGATACTTTTCCAGTTTGTTGTACAGGGTTTTAACACTGATCCCCAACTGTTGCGCGGTATCGGTTTTATTACCGGCGTTTTGTTCCAGCGTATTTAAAATCGCGGCTTTCTCCAGCTCTTCCAGTGATACACCACAGGGCACCTCTGTCAGGCACTGCTCATCAGCATCATCGGCAGGCGTTTCTAACAGCAGGTGCTCGGGTAAAATCAGCTTGTCTGCCAGAATATAAGCCCGCTCTACCGCATGTTTTAGCTCCCGCACATTACCCGGCCAGCTGTGTTGAGCAATCAGTTGCAGTGTTTCAGTGGCCAGCTGTTTTTGTTGTTGTTCTTTGGCATTGCGGTAAGCCAGAAAATGTTGCGCCAAACCGCAGATATCATCGCCACGGTCGCGCAGGGGGGGCACATGCACCGGAAACTGCGCCAGACGGAAATACAAATCTTCCCGTAGTACACCCTCGGCGATAGCTTGTTGCGGATCGCGGTTTGTTGCCGCCACAATACGCACATTGGCCTGACACACTTTGTCACTGCCAACCGGGCGGTATTCACCGCTTTCAAGTACCCGCAGCAGTTTAACTTGTTGATCTATCGGCATCTCAGTTACTTCGTCCAGAAACAAAGTACCGCCTTCTGCCTGCGAGAACACCCCCTGGTGTTCGCGTAGCGCACCGGTAAAGGCGCCTTTGGTATGGCCAAACAATTCGCTGTCTACCAGCTCGGGGCTTAGTGCACCACAGTTAATAGCAACAAAAGGCTGTTCGGCGCGGTAACTGGCTAAGTGTAGTGTATTGGCAACTAATTCTTTACCTGCACCGCTTTCGCCGGCGATCAGCACGTTGGCTTCCGTTACCGCTACTTTACGTAAAGTCCGGTATAATTTGAGCATAGAGCGGGAAGATCCCACCAGCAAGCCAAACTGATCTAAGGCACTGACACTGGTTTTTGCCTGTTGCCGGCTGGTACTGAGCTGTTCATAAAAGTCCTGCAAAATATCGAGAATACAGGCAATATCCAACGGTTGGCGGAAATGATAACCGGCACCGCTGCGCATCAGTTGATCCAGTGCCGGATCCGGGCTGCCGTCGCTAACTACAATAAAGTCGATTTCTGCCAGTAATTTACTACTTAGTAGCCGTTGATAGTCGGCCTGGCTGTGTTTATCTGCCTGAATAAACGCCAGCTCACAAGGTTGTTGCTGCAATTGTTCTGACCAGGGGGCGGCGTCGCTACTTTTTACTACCACGAAGCGGCGCACAGCGGATGACTGCAGCAGCTGGGCAGCTAGCCCGGAGTCCTGCACATGCAGGAATAAACGTGGTTGTGTCATTTGTCAGCTCTCAGTTGTGGTATATAACTTTATGCCAGCACTGTAAATTTAACAATGCGAATGGGTAAAACTTACCAGTATGTGTTACGGCCAAACTGCGAATCTATAAAATAACTAACTAAATCATAAATTTACACCTTGGTACATGAATTGAATATGAACTATGACTGCTAAAACCGCCCAGGAGGTACCCTTATGGAGTATGCAGGTTCAGCAAAGTCAGAACAATGGGCAGAAGAAAGAATTTTATCCGGCGTTTATTCCGTCTGTGTCGCAGCACAGCGATTCTTTCAACAAGCCGCACAACAAGTCGCCGACAGTAATCTGCGCTACAAGTTTATTGAACTGTCAAACTTACATCACGCTGCGGCACAACAGTTACCTGTAGCAGCAAAACAGGAAGCTATACCGCAGGATTACAGCAGCGAACTGGCCGCTGTGCAGTTTTGGTACCTGCACCAGCAAGCGGCTCTGCATAATCAAGCTATGGCGCAATCTATGCTGACTGAACTGGCCGGTTTATTACAGCAGCAACTGCACGTATTAAAGCAGCTGATCCGGACAGTGCATAGCCGTACAACGAAAGTAACACTGGCGCACTTATCTGCGGCTCTGCAAATAGCCAATGACCAGTTACAGCCGCTGCTGAAAGTTTTACCGGTTGGCAGGCAAAATATACAAACAAAAAATTAACACAAGCTGAATGATAAAATAATTTCCTTACAAAACAGCTGGTTAATTTATGGCATCAAACTGGCATTAGTTTTATCGTCTCAATAAAAAGGAGCGACAACATGAAACGTACAACTTTAGCAATGATGATGACTCTGGCATTAACCACAACAGCGGTAGCGGCGAATGACTGGAAAGACGGCGCGAAAGATGCGTGGATTGACGGAAAGGCCGAAACAACCCTAATGTTAAACGGTAATCTGAATTCGTTTGATATTAATACTGACGTCAAAAACGGTAAAGTGACCTTAACCGGTAAAGTAAAAAGTGACGTAGATAAAGCTTTAGCAGAAGAGCTGATTGAAAATCTGGATGGCGTAACCGGCGTAGATAACCAGCTGACAGTCGTCAATTCAGGTCAAAACGCTAACAGCAAAGAGGGTAGCGCTTTGAAAGACGCCAAAATTGCCACAGTAGTTAAAACCCGTTTGTTATTTGAATCAGAAGTTAGTGGTACTTCTATCAATGTTGACGCGGAAAACGGTGTAGTAACTTTGCATGGTGAAGTAGATTCTGACGCTGAAAAAGATTTAGCGGTAGCCATTGCAAAAAATACCTCTGATGTAAGCCGTGTAGTCGACAAACTGCAGGTTGCAAAGTAATACCCTAATACCCCTGCTGCCACTGTGCGGCAGCAAATTAACTGCCGATCTGAGTCTGCCGGGCCAGATCGGCTTTTTGCTGTCTGGCCTGGTATCCGGTATGCTTTGCCAATGATTTCCCAGGCGTTTTTCCGCTATGCGTATTCTGCACACTTCTGACTGGCATCTGGGCCAGCACTTTATTGGCCGCAGCCGGTTAGCTGAGCATCAGGCTTTTTTAACCTGGTTGGTACAGCAGGTCTCTGAGCTTAATATTGATGCCATTATCGTCGCCGGTGACATTTTCGATACCGCCACGCCGCCCAGCTACGCCCGTGAGCTTTATAACCAGTTTATTGTTGAGCTGCAGGGCAGCCTCTGCCAGCTGGTTATTTTAGGCGGTAACCATGATGCTGCCGCAGTACTGAATGAAAGCAAAAACCTGCTGCATTACTTAAATACCCGGGTATTTGCCAGCAGTAGTGATGATCTGGCCCAGCAACTGGTACTACTGCGTAATCAGCAGCAACAGCCTGCGGCACTGTTGTGCGCTATACCTTTTTTGCGTGCCCGCGATTTACTGCAGAGCCAAAGCGGCCAAAGCGCACGTGACAAACAACTTAGCCTGCAGCAAGCCATAGCACAGCATTATCAGCAGCTCTATGCACTGGCACAACATTACAATACTGAGCACCAGCTGCAATTGCCCATTATCATGACCGGGCACCTGACCACCGTGGGTGTTAGTACCTCAGAATCGGTGCGTGACATTTACATCGGTACGCTGGAAGCCTTCCCAGCGGATGCATTTCCGCCGGCCGATTATATTGCGCTTGGCCATATTCATCAGAGCCAACAGCTAAAAGCTGCTACCGACATCCGTTACAGCGGCTCGCCGATAGCACTGAGTTTTGATGAAGCCAAAGCACAAAAGCAGTTATGGTTGCTGGAATTTAACGGCACAGTAAAAACGGTTACCAGCCTGCCTGTGCCTTGCTTTCAGCCCTTGAGCAGTATTAAAGCCAATCTGGCCGATGTGCCGGTAAAAGTGCAGCAGGCACTGCAGGGCATATCTGCCGGCAGTACCTTGTGGCTGGAACTGGTGATCAGCGAAACGGACGCTTATTTGACTGACTTACAACAAAGGGTTGAGCAATTATTGCAGGGCTTACCGGTGCAGTTGCTGCGCTTACGCCGCCAGCGTAGCAACCAGGCTGCCGGTTTAACTGCGCCGGTGCAGCAAAGTTTGGCTGAGCTAACACCAGAGCAGGTATGGCAAACCCGGCTACAAACAGAAACATTGAGCGATGAGCAGCAACAGCAACTGACCCTACTGCACCGTCAGGTGCTGGCTAAAGTGGCGCAAACGGCATGAAGATTCTGTCGGTAAGGCTGCAAAACCTCAACTCACTGCGCGGCGAGTGGCTGATAGATTTTCGCCTGTCGCCTTTTAATCAAAGCAATATTTTTGCCATTACCGGCCCTACCGGTGCCGGCAAAACCACCATACTGGACGCCATTTGTCTGGCGTTGTATCACGAAACGCCACGGCTAAGTACCTCCGCTACCAGTAATGAACTAATGACACGCCATACCAGCGAATGTCTGGCCGAAGTGGAGTTTGAGGTAGCCGGGGTTGGCTACCGGGCGTTTTGGAGCCAGCGCCGCGCCCGTGGCCAGAGTGATGGCAAATTACAGGCCGCTAAAACCGAACTGGCAAAACTGGACGGCACCATTCTGGCAGAAAAAACCAGCGACAAATTGCGCTTGGTTACCGAGATCACCGGGCTGGATTTTGGCCGCTTTACTAAATCTATGTTGCTGGCCCAGGGCGGCTTTGCCGCCTTTCTTAATGCCAATGCCAATGAACGTGCCGAATTGCTCGAAGAGCTTACCGGCACCGATATTTATGGCCGTATTTCGCAGCAGGTATTTAACGATTGCCGCGAGCAGAAAAGCCAGCTGGACCTGCTGCAGGCACGGGCCGGTGCGGTAGAGCTACTCAGCGAGGAACAACGACAGACGCTTAGCCGTGAGTTGGCCGTATTAAAAGCAGCACTGACGACACAGCAACAGGCCGTAGCGCAGCAACGTAAAGTGCTGGCCTGGCGCGAGCAGCTTAGCAGTGCCGGGCAGGAGCTACAGCGGGCAGAACAGGAGGTGCAGCAAGCGCTGGCGGCAACTGCCGCACACCAAAATGAGCTGGCCAGGCTAAGTGCTTATCAGCCTGCCAGTAAGTTGCTGCCTTTGTTCACTGCGATGCAGCAGCTGCAGGTGCAACAACAGCAGTATCAGCAACAGCAGACCACGCTGGCGCAGCATTTAACCGCGGGTAGCCAGCAACAGGCAAATTTGCTGTGGCAGGGGGTACAGTTTCTTAAGCAACAGCAGCATAGTTTTGCCGACCAGGCGCAGCAGCGTGCTGAACAGCAGCAACATATCGAACAACAGCAACTGATGCTGACAACGCAACTGGGCGAACTAAACAACCGGTATCAGCAACTAGATAAAGCGTTAAGCGGCGCCGAGCCAGACAGCCTGCGCCAGCAACAACAGCAGCGCCGTGAGCAGCAATATCAATTGCAGCAATTGCAGCAAAAATTACAACAGCAACACAAACTGCAGCAAAAAAGCACCGAGTTAAAGCAGCAGTTAAGCAATACCACCGGGGCGCTGGCGCCGGTAACCACCCAACTGGTAACGTTGCGCCAGCAGTACAAAGCACTGACCGAGCAGATCAATGATAAAAAACAGCTATTGGCGCAGCAACAGCTGATTATGCAACTGTCTGAGCATCGCTCCCGGTTGCAGCCAGATCAGCCCTGCCCGTTGTGCGGTGCCACAGAACACCCGGCCGTTGCTGAATATCAGCAGCTTAACAGCTCTGCCACCGAGCAACAGCTGCAGGCCAAAGAGGCCGAGCTTAGCCAAACCCAGCGTCAGGGCGAGCAGCTTAACAAGCGCGAGTCGGCGCTGCAGGCAGAGCAACAGCATTTAACCCAGCAACTCGCGCAGCTGGATATTGAGCTGGCAGAGCTTAGCAGCGATATTAACCAGCAGGCTGAAAACAGTTCGCTGACAACCATAGCAGCACAGCTTGAAGCCATTGCCACAGAGCTTACTAACAACGAACAGCATCTTCGCCAGCTGGAGCAGGTGCAACTGCAGCGCCAGCAAGTAAAAGAACAACAGCAGCAGCTTGAGCGGCAACTGGCAGATAATCAGCATCAGTTGCAATTATGGCAGCAACAGGCACTGCGTTTAGATGAACAGCAGGCAGAGCTGGCCGCGCAGCACGAACACTGGCACCAGCAATGGCAGGCTATGCCAGAGCAAACCCAGCCAGCACCGGCATCAGCACAACCGACGGTAACTGAGCTAGCTACAGTTACTGCGGCCTTGCAACAATTACAACAGCAAATACAGCAGTGGCAGGGCCAGCAGCAGGTACTGCAGCGTCAGCAACAGCAAACCGCTACGGAGTTACACCAGGCTGCGCAGCAATGGCAGCAAGCGCTGGCTGGCAGCAGCTTTGCCGACGAAGCGGTGTTTAAAGCCGCCTTGCTTAGCGAAGCCGAACTTAGCGCCTTACAGCAGTTACAGCAACGCCTACAGCAAAACGAAATTGCTGCTAAAAGGATGCTGGCCGACTGGCAGCAGCGGCAACAGCTTATTGCACAGCAACAGCTGTCGGCGTTATCTGCCAGTGAGCTGGCTGGCGAGTTGCAGCAGCAAGAAGGGCAAGTACAGCAAATGACCGAGCAACTCGGGCAGCTACAGCAACAGCTTAATAGCGATGCCCAGCGCCGCGATAGCCAGCAGCAATTGCTGCAGGATATTGCCGGCAAACAGCAGCAGTATGAACATTGGCAACGGCTGAACAGCTTAATTGGTTCGGCTGATGGTGCCAGGTACCGGCGTTTTGCCCAGGGCTTAACGCTGCAACAGCTTATTGTGCTGGCCAACCGCCAACTGGCGCTGTTACATAACCGCTATCAGCTGGCACGCCATACCGATGCCGAGCTGGAGCTGGTAGTACTGGACACCTGGCAGGCCGACAGCTTACGTGATACAAAAACCTTGTCGGGTGGCGAGAGTTTTCTGGTCAGCCTGGCGCTGGCGTTGGCGCTGTCAGATTTGGTCAGCAGTAAAACCCGCATTGACTCGCTGTTTCTCGATGAAGGCTTTGGCACTCTCGACGCTGACACATTGGACAGCGCATTAAGCGCACTGGATAATCTCAACGCCAGTGGCAAGATGATAGGTATTATCAGCCATGTAGAGGCGTTAAAAGAGCGGATAGCAGTGCAGATAAAAGTAGAAAAACAGCAGGGCCTGGGTTACAGCCAGATCCGGGTTGTCAGTTAAGCGACAGGGAATGAAACTGCCCGCCAACAGGCGGGCACAGCAATTAAAACGAATACACCAGAGTCAGAGAAGTTTGGGTGTCAGTGCTTTTTTTGCCCGCTGGCACATCAGAGTCATTCTGTACCAGAAAGGCGGCTTTCATCTGCAATGAGCCATTAATTTTGGCCAGCAATGAGGTTTCTGCGATAGAACGGGTATTATCGTCACCGTATTCTACACTTAACGTCTGGGCAAAACTGGCTGATTCACTGATAGTCCATTTAAACGATGCTGCACCGCGTACAATCAGGCCGTTTTCCGTTTCACCGGTAGAGCGTTTGCCGCTGAAATAACCCGGACCTATTTCTACATCCAGCGATTTATCTTCAACGTTGTACACCCTGGTGCCATAACCGACAGCCAAAGTGGTGTACTCGGTATAAGCACCAAATTCATCGTCAGTGTAAGAGCCAAAAGCAAACAGTTTATCGAATTCACTTTCCAGTTTGTAAGCGGTTTTTGCCGAGATCATATAACGCTCTGCCGACTTCTGCGTTACTTTGTCACCGTTGGCATCGGTTTTTTCATCTTCTTTAAAGAAGGCACTGAAAATATACTGGTTGCTCCACTGCTCCAGTTCCTGTTTGGCGTCAATTTTACCGGTAATGGAGGTACCAACAGTATTACCTGAGGTAGTAATGGCACCCAGCTCGGCAGAGGTGGTCCATACTTTGCCGGTTGCTGCTGCATCATGCGCCTGAGCCTGCACACCGCCAGCTACCGCCAGTGCCAGAATTGAAAAATACTTCATTACTTACTCCTGCTTGTCTTTTTTGATATGAACATCCATCTGCGGGAATGGAATGCCAATGCCTTGCTCATCGAAAATCAGTTTTACTTTTTCCAGCGTGTCCCAGTACACACCCCAATAGTCGGCCGAATTTACCCAGGGCCTTACATTAAGGTTGACTGAAGAATCAGCCAGCGCCGCTACTTTCACCGTGGCCGCCGGTTCTTGCAACACCCGCTCATCATTTTTCAGAATATCTTCCAGTATCTGTTTGGCTTTGCGTAAGTCAGAGTCATAACTGATGCCAACCACCAGATCAACCCGGCGCCGTGGTTCAGCTGAATAGTTGGTGATAGGTCCGCCGGTTATCTGCGCGTTAGGTACTATGACCCTTTTGTTGTCAGGCGTGCGCATAATAGTCTGGAATATTTCAATTTTATCCACAGTGCCGCTGACACCGCCGGCATCAATAAAATCGCCGGATTTAAATGGCCGGAATAAAATAATCAGAATGCCGGAGGCAAAGTTGGCCAAAGAGCCCTGCAATGCCAAGCCGACCGCTAAGCCGGCAGCACCTAAAATGGCGATAAAGGACGTAGTTTGCACACCAATTTGTGATAGCGCCATCAACACGGTGGCAATCAGAATAATGGCATAAAGCAGGCTGGCGATAAAAGCCACTACTGCTTTGTCTACAGCGCGCGCTACCAGCATTCTTTCGATAAAGCGCGAAACCGCTCTTGCCATCATGCGGCCAATATAAAAAATTAAAATTGCGGCGATAATCTGTAGCAAAATCTGTAGCGAATAGCCGAGCAAAAACTCGTGATTATCCTCAAATAACGTAGTTATTTGTTCCATAACACTCTCCGGTAGCATAGGTAAGATGGCAAAACGGCCAAAGGATACCACAGATTAAAAGCGGGCTAAATGAAAACGACAACAAGCTGTTAACTGATTTCCTGCTTGAAAAGGCTTGGTGTTGAAAAAAAACTTAGTTAGAATAACCGCCCGCAACGGTGACTGTAGCTCAGTTGGTAGAGCCCCGGATTGTGATTCCGGTTGTCGTGGGTTCGATCCCCATCAGTCACCCCAGCTTCTTTTCTGCTGCTAAGCTTGTTTCACTATTAACCTAACTACAGGCTTTGTTAGCTATGACTGATCTGTCTGCCTTACAGCGCCAGCTTAACCAGCCAGGCCTGGCACCGGTTGAAAGCTGGAACCCGCCGTTTTGCGGCGATATTCCGCTGCATATCGATGCGCAAGGCCAGTGGTTTTATCAGCACAGCCTGATCCAACGGCCAGCCCTGGTTAAGCTTTTTGCTTCGGTATTAATTTGCCAACACGGCGAGCATTTTTTGCAGACGCCGGTAGAAAAAGTACGCATCACGGTGGCAGATGCGCCGTTATTAATTACCGACTGGCAGTGGACAGACACTACCACAGGCCCGGCATTGCTGCTGAGCACTAATCTGCAGCACCAACTGTTGCTAAGTGCTCAATACCCTATGATTGTCAGGCAGGATCCGCAGCAGCAATTATTACCTTATATCCAGCTATGGCATGGTTTACAGGCTAAGCTTAGCCGCAATGTGTATTACCAGCTTAGTGGCCAGGCCAGACCGGTGTACTGTAATGGTAAACAACATTTCCAGTTAAAAAGCGCCGGGTATCCTTACACTTTTGCTATTGTCTAACCCTACGCTGGTCGGCTAAAACCGTTCACCTGTCTCAAGCCGGTTGTTCATTGCTGCGGTAATGCTATCACTGAAGCGCAAACTCAATTAAAAGGCACTAACAATATGAATAAAACGCCCCTTGCTATGCTAATCGGCACCTTATGTATCAGCCCCATCACCAGCGCCGCTACACTGATCCACGCTGGCACGCTTATTACCGCTGAAGATAAAAAAGTAGTTTCTAATCATACTATTGTGATAGAGCAGGATAAAATTACCGCTATCGAAGCCGGCTTTCGTAACCCTACTGCGGAAGATCAGGTTATCGACCTGCGCCAGCATACGGTAATGCCGGGTTTAATGGATATGCACACACATTTTTACAGCCAGTTCAGCCCAACGGTGTATAGCGAAGGCTTTATTATGAACGAGGCTGACTACGCACTGCGCGGTGCAACCTTTGCTGAAAAAACCTTAATGGCGGGTTTTACCACAGTGCGGGAGTTGGGAGATAACCATCACATCAGTAATGCCCTGAAAAAGGCTATTGCCAAAGGTTATATTAAAGGGCCGCGTATTTTTGCTGCCGGCAAATCGATTGCAACCACCGGCGGCCACGCCGACCCCACCAATGGTGTAGCCTATGCACTAATGGGCGATCCGGGCCCGAAAGAGGGCGTTGTTAATGGCGCAGATGAAGCGCGCAAAGCCGTACGCCAGCGCTATAAAGAAGGCTCAGATCTGATTAAAATTACCGCGACAGGTGGTGTGCTCAGTGTAGCGAAAAGCGGCAGCAACCCACAGTTTACTGATGAAGAGCTGGCGGCTATCGTCAGCACTGCCAATGACTATGGTATGAAAGTCGCAGTACATGCACACGGTAAAGAAGGCATGGAACGGGCTATTAAAGCCGGGGTGCATTCTATCGAACATGGTACCTATATGGATAAAAACACCATGGCGATGATGCGCAAACAGGGTACCTACTTTGTGCCAACGATCAGTGCCGGTAAATGGGCAGCAGAAAAAGCGGCTATTGCAGGCTTTTTCCCGGAACTGGTACGGCCCAAGGCGGCCACTATCGGCGCTAAAATCCAGCAAACTTTTGCCGAGGCGTATAAAGCCGGAGTAAAAATTGCTTTTGGTACCGATGCCGGAGTGTATGAGCACGGGGAAAACTGGCGCGAATTTATTTATATGACCGAAGCTGGTATGCCGATGCTGGAAGCCATTCACAGCGCCACTATTGAAGGTGCGCGTTTACTTGGCGTAGCAGACGAGCTGGGCAGTATTAAAGCCGGTAAAATTGCCGATATTATTGCGGTGCCGGGTGATCCGCTGCAGGATATACAACAGATGGGTAAGGTAAGCTTTGTGATGAAAGCTGGCCAGATATACCGGCAGTAGCTATAAGAGCGGTAGCCACTATATTCCAGCCGGTTTAATCCGGCTGGAAACGCTTTAACAGGGCGGCGGTATCAGCCAGAATAAAATCTTTTAAATCTTGCTCCGCTTTCAGCCTGACTTCATCCTGCTGGCGGGTAAGCATTTTATCCTGCTGTTTGCGCGCCTTGTGCGTTGGCATGTCTTTAACCACCTGATACATCTGGTGTAAACCCGGATACGTAACAACCGGATCTGGCAGGCGCTGAGGTACCAGATGATCCAACAACACCCACAACCGTAACGCGCCCTCAGATAATTCGCACTGTTGCTCCAGCATCGCTTTGCAAATTAGCGTAATGCTGTCACGCAGGTACTGTTCTTTTTCGCTCTTTTGTTGCTGTTGTTGCCTGCTTTGCTGTTGCAGTTGCCACAGCAGGCTACCGGCATAAAATGCCAGGGCTGCTACGATCAGGCTGCCAACAATAATTACCGCTAATAGGGTACTGCTCAATATTAATCCTCGTCGCCCAGTAAATCTTTACGCCAGTCTTTACTCTCAAAAGCGGCCAGAGGATCAACAGTAGCATCATCTTCGTCTTCTGTTAAACCCAGTTCCTGCAGCAGTTGCTCCAGGCGGGCTGTTTTGGCATTAAAGTACTTAGCGTCTTTACCTGTCAGCACTTCGTCTTTTTCAACCCGCTCCAGCAGTTGCTGCAAGTAGCTGTCGTTTTCAATCAGTGCCAGTTCCTGCTCAGCGGTTAATTCTACCGCTTTTACTTTAGCTAAGCTGGCTTTGGGCTGTAACAGCGGTTGAACCACAACCGGTTGCTCGGTTACAGGCAGCAGAGAGATAGGCGTTTTGCTGCCAATGCGTTTGTCTTTTTTGGTTGAATCTTTAGCGGCTTCCGCTGGTTTCACCGGCGCAATGTTATTGCGGTTACCGGATTTAAGGCCAGATCCCTTTTTCTTGGTTTCCTCTCTGGGCTCGCGGGTTTTGCGGGCGTCTTCCGCTGACAGATGGCGTAAACCATTAGGGCCGGCGGAACGGGTTTTTTTCTGACGAGTCATGTTTGTTACCTGTAAAAAAGGGCGCACATTTTAACCAGTTTTGTGCTGAAACACTAATGCTTTGTGCGCTGCAGAATAACCACATCTTTATCAGCAAAATTCAGGCTAAAACCGTCACGTTGGGCCAAATAAGTAAAAGTATAGTCAGCAAAAAAACTGACATGGGTTGGGTCCAGTTTGTAGTGCCAGTTAGCAAAAGCGTCTGCCGTAGTATAGCGTTTGGTCATAATGGCCAAAGTGCCCTGTGGCTTTAACAAACTAAGCCACAGGGCCCATTCTGTTGCGGGTCGGGCAAAATGCTCTATTGCCTCACTACAGCTGATAAAGTCATATTTTTGCTGCAGTGCAGTGTCGTCAGCTGCAAAATACGGGTCCCATAGCGACATATGCTGGCCTGCTTCGCCCAGCATTCTGGCCAGCAATGGGCCGGGGCCACAGCCAAAATCCAGCCCGCTAAGCCCTGTGGCCGGTAAGGCTGCCAGCAATGGCCCGGCCAGACGCTGTAAAAAGCGGCGATAGCCGGCATCGTTAATATCATTGTTGTGCAGCTGATATTGTGCCAGTTCATCTTCCGCAGATAGCAAGCTGGTGCGATCGGCAAATACCAGCTGGCATTGTTGGCACTGGTAGTAACTTCGGCGTTTATCTTGGTGAAATAAGCCGCAGTGCAGGTGTAAGCACAACGGGCATGCAGTGTCGGACATAATGCTATTGCTGAATTTAAGATAAAAGAAAAGGCGATAAGATCACTTATCGCCCTGGATATGCTTGTGTCAAATGGACACTTCTCTCATTCGCTGTCATCATCCTGATGCTGCTGCAACGCCCTGTCTGTGTGTTCCCTTTGTTATTTTGGCTTTCCGTACCAATTATTTTATTCTTTACGATCATCCTGATACTTTCGTAACCATCCCTGAGCGTGAATCACGCAGCACATCATCCTGATGTGTTTATTAAGGCACCGCGCACTTGCGTACTGGTACAACCCCTTCCTTGCGATGAATCCGTGTTTTTTTCAGTTACAAAATGTAACAGGTGGTAATTTACTCTGATCTGCTGATATGGCAAGACATTGCTGCAAAAAAAAGCATAACTTTCTTTTTAGTTAAAAATATAATTATATTTTTCACTAGCTTAGATCGTTTTTGCTAGATCGAAAAAGTTCCCTAAAATCACAAAGCGGGCGCTTTTCCTACAGTGTTTGTGAGATATATCTCACAAATTGTGACTGGCTGAATAGCAAAAACCGGCGATGAACGCCGGTTTTTATGCGATTATCTGCGCAAAACAGCGTAATTAATGCAAGCCGCCCAGATATTGCGACAATACGTCGATATCATCATCAGTGAGTTTTTTCGCGATATCCTGCATCATGCCATTAAGATCATTAGCGCGCTGGCCGCTGCGAAATTCCTGCAGAGTGGTTTTCAGGTAGGTAGCATTTTGAAACGATATTTTCGGGAAGCCGCCTAAGCTGCTGCCTGAGCCGCGCGGGCCATGGCAGGCAATACAGGCTGCGATACCGCGGTCAGCATCACCACCACGATAAAGTTGTTCGCCGCGGGCAATAACATTTTCCGGAGTAGTACCTGACTTCATTTTTTGCGAAGCAAAGTAGGCTGCCAAGTCTTTCATGTCCTGCTCAGATAACGCCGCTACCATGCCAAACATAATGCTGTTGTTACGGCCCTGTTTGCCTCCGGTTTCCATGCCTTGTTTGTATTGGCGTAACTGCTTATACAGATAAGGTGCATGTTGTCCGGCAATTTTCGGATACATATCAACCGGGCTGTTGCCATCAGGACCATGACAGGCCGCACAGGTAGCAGATTTAGCTTTACCTGCTTCGGCATCACCGTCAAATGCATGGGCTGTTCCGATTAGACCGAATAACAGCGTCAGTGGAAGTAGAAGTTTTTTCATTTTTTATCCGTCTCTGTCCGCATTAAACCGCCAGCATACTGGCAACCAAGAGTAATAACCTTAATTTTTATGCCTATTTTACACGAAACTGCCCAAAGTAAAATCCCATACAGCGCGCAAAAGCTTCTGCCGATCCGCCAGATCCGCTACAATGGCATCAAATTATTCGCCGGAGAAGGCAGTGTACAAGTCAAAAATCAATTATCAGCAAGCTACTTTTTTAACCAGCGCGCCTGATATCAAAGCATTACCAGCAGACGAGGGTATTGAAGTTGCCTTTGCCGGCCGCTCAAATGCCGGTAAGTCCAGCGCGTTAAATACGCTGACGCGGCAAAATAGTTTAGCCCGCACCAGTAAAACGCCGGGCCGTACCCAGCTGATTAACACTTTTAGCCTGGATGAGCAGCGCCGGCTAATTGATTTACCCGGTTATGGTTTTGCCAAGGTGCCACTGGCGGTAAAAGAGAAATGGCAAAAATCACTTGCCGAATACCTGATGAAGCGCACCAGTTTAAAAGGTTTGGTGGTGCTGATGGATATCCGTCATCCGTTAAAAGATTTAGACCAGGATCTTATTCACTGGGCGGTGGGCAGTGAGCTGCCGGTGCTTATTTTGCTGACCAAAGCCGATAAGCTGGGGCCGGGAGCAAGAAAGAAAACCTTGCTTGAGGTGCGCGAAGCAACATTGGCATTTATGGGTGACATTACTGTGCATGCGTTTAGTTCGCTGAATAAACTCGGGCTGCCAGAGTTGGAGCAAGTACTGGACCTGTGGTACGGCGTGGCTGCAGATAGCGAAACTACACCACTGTAGCTTGCAGGCATAAAAAAACCGACACTCGGGAGTGTCGGTCATAGCAAACGGGGAGAAGCTATAATTTCAAATCAACAGGGTGTCTTATCGCTAAGACAACTTCATTATACAGCAAATTTTTATTGTTTGAAGTATTTGCTCTAAAAAATCTAATAAATTTTCATTTTAGTGAGTGTCTCGTTACTCAGTAACCATTTTGCAGTGCTGATATTATCGGCAGATAGCCGCTGTGCTGCTGGTTATTCAGGCAAAAAAAACGCCCCACTGCAAGCAGTGGGGCGGCTAAATAAGCCTACTTTCATTCGCTGGAGCCCTAAAGCCCTGGCACTGAAAGATAGAACATCTTACCTCTGTACCCTACGCATCAAATTTTAACCAGCCAGCCTAATAAAGCAAGTGCTTTTTGTAATAAAACTACAAAAACTGCTGTTTTTTCGTTCTTATTACCATTTTTGGTAATTTAATTACTTTTTTGCCCAGTGTTGAACATAAAAAAAGCCCCGCTGGGTAGCGGGGCTAAAAAGTGTACACAGGAGAGATGAATAACTTAACTATAACGTCAGACTGACGTCGGCGCAGTTAGTTCAATATTAATGTGCTTCATCCCAATTATCCCCATCACCGGCCTCAGCCAGCAGTGGCACATCCAGCGTTGCTGCTGTTGCCATCAGTTCAACTAACTGCTGCTTTATCTGGCCGACTTTGTCGGCATCCACTTCAAACACCAGTTCATCGTGCACCTGCATAATCATGGTAGCAGCTGGCTGTTTTTGCTGTTGCAGCCAGTTATCTACAACTATCATGGCTTTTTTTATAATGTCGGCAGCAGTGCCCTGCATGGGGGCGTTAATTGCGGCACGTTCTGCGCCTTTACGTCTGGCCATATTCTGGGCATTGATCTCTGGCAGATATAAACGCCGGCCAAACAAGGTTTCAACATAACCCTGCTCATGCGCTTGCTTGCGGGTCCGCTCCATATAGTTAAGTACGCCGGGAAAGCGCTCAAAGTAACGATCAACGTACTGTTGTGCTTCTGAGCGGCTGACGCCAAGCTGTTTGGCTAAACCAAATGCCGACATACCGTAAATCAGGCCAAAGTTAACGGCTTTGGCACTGCGGCGCTGATCTGAGGTGACATCGTCCAGTTTAACGCCAAAAACTTCTGCTGCCGTAGCTCGGTGGATATCACGGCCCTGGGCAAAAGCGTCCAGCAGGGCCTGATCCTGTGACAGATGCGCCATAATGCGCAGTTCAATCTGGGAGTAATCCACCGCGACGATTTTTTTGCCTTTAGGGGCAATAAACGCCTGCCGGATACGCCGGCCTTCTTCAGTGCGGATAGGGATATTCTGCAGATTGGGATCGGTTGAGCTTAAACGGCCGGTTGCGGCAACCGCCTGGTGATAGGAGGTGTGTACCCTGCCTGTAACCGGGTTCTGCATTTTCGGTAGTTTGTCAGTATAAGTAGATTTAAGCTTACTTAAGCCACGGTGCTCGGTAATCAGCTTGGGGAATTCATATTCCAGCGCCAGTTCTGCCAATACGTCTTCAGCGGTGGAGGGCGTGCCGGTTGGCGTCTTCTTCAGTACCGGCAGTTTCATCTGCTCAAACAATATTTCCTGCAACTGTTTGGGTGATGCCAGGTTAAAAGGTTTACCCGCCTGCTCGTACGCCAGTTGTTCCAATTCGGCAATACGGCTGGCCAGTTGCTCACTTTGTATCGCCAGCAACTTACTGTCTATCAATACGCCATGGCGTTCAATGCGCGATAAAATATCTACCAGCGGCATTTCAATATCCTGCAACACGGTAACCAGGCCGGCATCCTCCTGTAGCTGTGGCCAAAGTGTCTGGTGCAGTTGCAGGGTAATGTCGGCGTCTTCTGCGGCATACTGGGCTGCTTTTTCCAGTTCTATCTGGTTAAACGTCAGCTGTTTAGCTCCTTTGCCGGCAATGTCTTCAAAGCTGATGGTTTTACGTCCTAAATACTTCAGTGCCAGGCTATCCATATCATGGCGCGAGGCCACTGAGTTCAGGACATAGGATTCGAGCATCGTATCAAAGCGCACACCTTTGAGCTTAATGTCGTAGCGCGCCAGTACACTTTGATCATATTTCAGGTTCTGGCCCACTTTGGCTTTGCTGTTATCTTCCAGCCAGGGTTTAAGCTGCGCCAGCACCCAGTCACGCTTTAATTGCTCTGGCGCACCGATATAATCATGCGCTACCGGCACGTACCAGGCGTCGCCTGCTTTTGTGGCAACAGACAAACCAACCAGCTCAGCCTGCATATAATCCAGGCTGGTGGTTTCAGTATCAAAAGCTGCCAGTTCGCAGTGGTTCAGTTGTTGCAGCATGCTGTGAAAGGCGGCTTCGTCCAGTACAGTAAGGTAGGTATCAGGCGCCGGGCTACCTGCCTCTGTGGTGCTGTCAGTCTCATCGCTGCTGGCAAACATATCTGCTTGTGCGGCGCCGGTTTGCGGTTTGGCCGTTGCGGGTTCATTACTTAATACTTCACTTAGCCAGCGGCGAAATTCGCACTGTTTGTATAACTCGGCCAGTTGGCCGCTGTCTGCCGTTTTAATCATTAAGTCTGTGAGCTGATAAGGCAGGTCGACATCGGTTTTTATTGTTGCCAACTGATAAGATAATTCCAGCTGGGCACGAAACTCTTCCAGTTTTGCTACCATAGTTTTAGCTCCGCGAAAACTCAGCGTTGGCACCTTATCTAACTGCTGATAAATCTGCGTAATAGAGCCCAGCCCCTGCAATAATGCTGCGGCGGTTTTTTCACCTACACCGGGTAAACCCGGAATGTTGTCTACTTTATCGCCCATCAGCGCCAGATAATCGATAATCAGCTCAGGGCCGACGCCAAACTTATCTGTTACACCCTGCGGGTCGAGCAGGGTGTTGGTCATGGTATTAATTAACGTGACATGCTCATCCACCAGCTGCGCCATATCTTTATCGCCGGTAGAGATCAGCGTATGCCGGCCTTGTGCGCTGGCTTGGCGTGCCAGAGTACCAATAACATCGTCAGCTTCTACACCACTGACACATAACAGCGGTAATCCCATGGCTTCTATAATGCGGTGTAACGGCTCGATCTGGCTGCGCAGGTCATCAGGCATCGGGGGGCGGTTGGCTTTATATTCACTGTACATTTCGTTACGAAAAGTAGGGCCTTTCGCGTCAAATATCACCGCCATTTGTGTTGGCTGATATTGGCGCAGTAAACTTTTTAGCATATTAACCACACCATAAATGGCGCCGGTAGCTTCGCCACGTGAATTAGTTAAATGTGGTGGTGAATGATAAGCGCGGAACAAATAAGACGAGCCATCGACCAGGATCAGTGGAGTGCCGGAGATAGAAACCATGGGTAGTAATATCCTGCAGAAATAAAGCTATAGCATGCCACAGCGCGTGCATTGCTGCCAGTAATACGGCGGTGTGGTTCAGGATGATAAGCTGTGGATAACTTTGTGCAAAACATAGCTGAACAAACCATGGCTTTTAGTGAGTCATAGTTTGGTTGTGTTTTAATGCTTTGTTTTATAAAGAGAAATTGGGGTTTGTCGCAGCGCCCATATTACTATTTTCTAATTTTTATTTTGTGGAAAAGCTTTTCCATGTTAATCAGGCTCTTCACAAAACTGCAGAGGAAATCGTGAATTGCCGGCCGACTAGACTACCACAAACTTGGTGGATTCAAAGCAAAAACATTAAATAATTTAGCTTTAAAAGAGCTTGCGTAAGGAACAAAAAAGCATATAGCAGATCCGCTGATATCTGTTGCAGATTTAGCTTCAGGCTGGTAATAACGTCGTACTTTATTATGCATTTATAACCGTGGCTATTGTTGGGGCTTCCCCTTGCTGTGGCTTGGGGGCTATAATGCCTCAAATTTTGTGCGGCTTTTACCACAGGAACCAAGTAGATGAAAAAATTAACTCTCGCTTTCGCCTTGTTGTTAACAACAGTGAGTGTCAATGCCAGTTCGGATGCGGATAAAGAAGCGCTGGCTAAACGTCTTGCTCCTGTTGGTCAGGTTTATGTAGCCGGAGCTGCAGCTGCTTCTGACGCTGGCCCATCTGGCCCGCGTAGTGGTGAAAAAGTATACCAGACTGCCTGTTTTGCCTGCCATGGCACCGGCGCTCTGGATGCACCGAAAAAAGATGATGCCGCCTGGAAATCGCGTATGGATCAAGGCTTCGATGTTATGCTTAAACATGCCATTGAAGGTATTCGCAATATGCCGGCCCGCGGTACCTGTGCCGATTGTTCGGATGATGAAATTGCCGCCGCCATTAAGTTTATGACCGACGGCGTATAACATTATATTGTCACACTAAGGCCGCTTAATGCGGCCTTAGTTGTTTTTATCTGCACAGAAAATAAATTAGCCTAAGCAATTGTTAATTAGTGCCGGTCCGGCTCTTCCATGTGGTTAAACTTTGTGCATAATGAGTCGGTCAAAAATAAAGTTGGCCAGCAGCATCTGGCCATATAAGAATCGTATCAGCGTTGAAGGGATCAACAAAACTGAATAAGCGTTTACGTCAGGCTGAAATCAGGTTGCGGCGCCTTACATTATTGGCGCAGCGCTATAAACAAGCCTATATCATTCAGGGCGCATTACTGCAGCTATCTGAACTAGCCAGTACTATCAGTGATATGCGGGAATTTTATCCGGCTATTCACAAGATGGTATCTGAACTGCTGCACGCTGAAAATTTCTACGTAGTGTTTTATAACAACGCAACCGAGCAGTATTCCCCACAGTATTTTTCGGATGAAAAAGATCAACAGCTTATTGCACAGGTGCCCTCAAGTGCCTTTTCAACCGGTTTAACCGGCTACGTTGCCCGCAGTGGCAAAGCGTTAATGTGCGATAGCCAGCAGTTTGAGCAACTGGTGCTTAACGGCCATATTCAGGCACAGGGTTCACCCTGCTCGCACTGGCTGGGTATACCCTTGTGCCGAGGTGAGCAGGTTATTGGCGTAATGGCTATTCAGTCATATAACGCTGAGCATTTATATACCGAGGCCGATCTGGCCTTGTTCAGCAATATTGGTGGCCACACTATTACTGCGCTGGACAGAGTAAAAAGCCGCGAATTGCTCGAAGACACCGTGCGCCAGCGCACCCAGCAATTGCAAAGCATTAATCAGTCATTGCAAAAAGAAATAAAAGAACGCACCAGTGCTGAACAGCTGCAGGTGGCGTTGTATCGTATCTCAGAACTAACCGCCAGCAGCAGCGATATGAACAGCTTTTATCGCGCCGTGCATCAGGTGTTATCTGGTTTGATGCATGCGGATAACTGCTATATTGCCTTGCTTAACAGTGATAAAACCAAACTCACCTTCCCGTTTTATATTGACCAATATTCACCACCGGCACGAGAGCGGCCGTTAAGCCGCGGTTTTACTGAATATGTCATACGTTGTGCCGACGTAAAGCTGATTAACGCCGATACCGCCGAAAAACTGGTTGCCAGCGGTGAAATATGCCGCGGCATCAGCGATCTGGCCTCTGCTGTGCGCTATTCTACCAGCTGGCTTGGGGCTCCGCTGATGCTGGACAAGCAGGTTATTGGTGTAATTGCACTGCAGTCTTACGAAAAAAGTTATTGTTATTCCGAGGCTGAGCTGAATATTCTGCGCTTTGTATCGCAGCATATTGCGGTCGCTATTCACCGTAAGCAAACGACTGAGCAGCAAAAGCGTCACCAGGAAGAGCTGGAGCGCAAAGTATTTGAAAGTACCCGCGAGCTGCGCCAAACCAATCTGTTTTTACGGCTGCAGGTAGAAGAGCGGAAAAAAGCCGAACAAAAACTGTTTTATGAGGCCAACCATGATGCTCTAACCGGGCTGGCCAACCGGCAGATGTTTCTGCAACAGTTAAAGCAGCAGTTTGCGCTGAGTAAACGCCAATCGCAGCTGAAAATAGCCCTGCTGTTTATCGATCTGGATCGTTTTAAGCTGATTAACGATACCCTGGGGCATCATATTGGTGATGCATTTTTGGTGGAGGTAAGTAAGCGCTTGCAGACCACGGTACGCGAGCATGATATGGTGGCGCGGCTGGGTGGTGATGAATTTGTGGTGCTGCTCACCAGCCTGGCTGATGAAGTGGATGCTGAAGAAGTCGCCGAGCGTATTATTGACATGATACGCCAGCCGTTTTTATTGCAGGGCCAGCAGGTGCACTCTGGCGCCAGTGTTGGTATTGCCCATTTCAGCCATGAGCACAGTAAAGCCGAAGCCTTACTGCGGGACGCCGATGCCGCCATGTATCAGGCCAAATCGATGGGACGCAACCGCTTCGTCATTTTTAATGAAACCATGCGCGAGCAAATGCTGCAGGCCCTTAGCACTGAGCAGGTCATGATGCAGGCTTTAGAGCAACAGCAATTTACCGCGGTTTACGAGCCGGTGCTGTGTGGCCAGGCGCGTAATTTAATGGGCTACGAGTTACATGCGCAGTGGCAGCATCCGCAATTGGGTACCCAATATAATTTTTGCCAGCATGCGGCCCAGGTGGGCATTTTGCCGCAAATTGAACAACTGTTGCTGCAACAGGCTTGCCGTCAGTTAATGCTAAGTGATACCAGTGCAGGTTTACTGACCGTGCGTCTTAGCGTGCAGCATTTACAGCAAAATGATTTATATGAAGCGTTAAAAAAACGACTGGCCGAGGTAACTGAGATACACCGGCTATGTCTGGCATTTTCAGAGAGTGATTTGCTGCAAAGCGGTAACAATACAGTGCAGCATAACTTGCAGCAGTTAAAACAACTCGGTGTGCGCCTGGCGCTGCATAACTTTGCTGCCGGCATGGCGCCGCTGAGTTTATTGCTGCAACAGCAGTTTGATTTTGTCAAACTGGACGCCGTTTTTTGCCGCCAACTGATACGCAGTGAACAAAAACGCCAGTTACTACAAATGCTGCAGTCGCTGGCGCTGAGTTATAAATTCCGCTTACTGGCCGATGGGGTTGATAACGCTGATTTACTCAACCTGCTGCTGGCAGAAGGCTGTTGCTTTATGCAGGGCAAATATGTGGCTGAGCTGCTGTCGGCCCAAGAGCTAAGTACCACACCGTCAATTGTTCTTCAGCATCTGGCGTAGGCGTTCAATATGCGCCTGGCCGGTTTGCTGGCGCTGCTCGGCCGTTTTTACCGGCGCGGCGCTTTGCCATTCTAAATCGTCCTGCGGTAATTCATACAAAAACCGGCTGGGTTCGGGCCGCACAACTTCGCCAAACTGGCGCCGCTCTTTGGCGTAGGTAAAAATCAGCTCGCGCTGGGCGCGGGTAATACCGACATAAGCCAGCCGGCGTTCTTCCTCTACGTTGTCTTCATCTATGCTGACCTGGTGCGGCAAAATACCCTCTTCCATGCCCACCATAAACACATAGGGGAACTCTAACCCTTTAGAAGCATGTAGTGTAAGCAGCTGCACCTGATCGGCGTTATCCTCCTGTTCCTGACGCTCCATCATATCGCGCAGTGTTAAGCGGGTAACCACCTCGGGCAGCGTCATCGGCTCGTCGTCATCTTTGCCCTGCAGCATTTCGCTGATCCAGCGGTACAGCTCATTGACATTTTTCAGCGCCATTTCGGCCGCTTTGGCGCTGGTGCTGGTTTCAAACAGCCAGGCTTCGTAATGGCTCTGACGAATTAAATCGCGTATCGCCTCGGCCGGATCGGCGCGCTGCACATTGTCGGCAATGCCAACAATCCACTGGGCAAACTGTTTTACTGCATTGTGGGCGCGGGCGGATAAATGCATCGACAACTCACTGTTGCAGCAGGCCTCAAATAAACTAACTTGCTTCTGGTTCGCCAGATTACCAATATGCTGCAAGGTAGCCGCGCCAATTTCGCGCCGTGGCACATTAATAATACGCAGCAGGGCGTTATCGTCATCCTGATTAACCACCAACCGCAAATACGCCATCACGTCTTTAACTTCACTGCGCGAAAAAAACGACGTGCCGCCGGAGATTTTGTAAGGAATGCGGTTGGTCATCAGCGCTTTTTCAAATAAACGTGATTGATGGTTACCGCGGTACAATAAGGCGTAGTCGCGGTATTGGCTGCGGTTAATAAAGCGGTGTGAAATAATCTCGGCTACTACTTTTTCCGCTTCGTCTTCCTCATGTTTACAGGGGATCACTTTTAGCGGCACGCCATAACCGTTTTCGCTAAACAGCTGCTTTTCAAACTCGTGCGGGTTGTTAGCAATTAAAATATTGGCGGCTTTTAAAATACGCTCGGCCGAGCGGTAATTTTGCTCCAGCTTAATCACATTTAAATTGGGAAAATCGGTTTTTAACAGCACCAAATTCTGTGGCCGGGCCCCGCGCCAGGAATAAATAGACTGGTCATCATCGCCCACCACCGTAAAGCGCTGGCGCTCGCCCACCAGCCATTTCACCAGTTGGTACTGGCTGGTATTGGTATCCTGATATTCATCCACCAGCAGGTATTGAATTTTTTGCTGCCACTTCTGCCGTACCTCAGCATTATGTTGAAACAGCAAAGTAGGCATTAAAATTAAATCGTCAAAATCCAGCGCGTTATAGGCAGTTAGCTGTTGGGTGTAGTGCTGGTAATAATTCGCAAAGCTGATGCTTTGCGCATCCTGAGCTTCAGCTATGGCCCTGGCTGGCAGCGTCAGTTCGTTTTTCCAGCTGCTGATGCGGCTTTGCAGTGCGCGCAGTAAGTCTTTATCGCCCTGAATATCGTTTTCGCTCAATTCCTTTAATAGCGCCATACTGTCCTGATCATCAAACAGGGTAAAGTTGGCTTTATAGCCAATATGGCGGTATTCCTTTTTCAGAATTTCCAGCCCAAGGGTGTGAAAGGTAGAAATAGTCAGGCCGCGGGTGGCGGTTTTCGGTAGCTGATGGTTAATACGCTCGCGCATTTCGCGGGCGGCTTTATTGGTAAAGGTAACTGCTGCTATGTGCCGTGCCGGCATGTCGCATTCCTGGATCAGGTAGGCAATTTTATTAATAATTACCCGGGTTTTACCACTGCCGGCACCGGCCAGCACCAGGCAAGGCCCGGAGATAAATTTAACAGCAGCATTTTGTTGCGGATTTAACTTCATTCACTCACCCTTACACTAAGGCTGGCATTGTAACGAAATTTGCCGCTAAATAGCATTCGCGATTGTGGTTTTGGCCTGTAGAATAAGGCTTACGGTTCAGCATAATGTCGCAAGCTACTGATGCGATACAGGAGATCAGCATGATAGACCCGAAAAAAATTGAAGATATTGCCAAGCAAATTGGCAACGCTATTCCACCACAGTTACGCCAGTTTGCCGACGACGTTGAAACCAAGGTAAAGCAGGTACTACAAAGTAAACTGGCCGATCTGGATTTTGTCAGCCGTGAAGAGTTCGACGTACAGCGCCAGGTATTACTGCGCACCCGTGAGAAAGTAGAAAAGCTCGAGCAGCAATTAGCAGCTTTACTGGCCGAGAAAACCCAGCAGTTTGACACCAAAGAACTGCCATCGTCTGATCAGCAGTAAGCCCAGTGCGTAATATCATCTGGATATTGCGCCACTTCCTCAAAGGTATACGGCTATTGCCAAAAGCTCTTGTATCGCTGGTATCTCATTTTTTGTTGGCATTTAATTGTTAAATTGAATATTAAAAATTAACAAATTGTTTATTTTGTGGCTTCGTAGCACTATTATCATGGCTTTCAATGCAGAGGGATAAGCCATGGTAAAGGTACATATTTGGTTAAGGGATGAGAAGCATGTTGGCCATGCCGCGCTGACTATAAGAAACGTTTATGTCAGCTTCTGGCCCGATGGTGAGGCAGGCAAAAAAGACTTGAAGATCAAAACCAGCCACCCGGGCGCTTATGTTGAAAGCCTTGAGCATGACATTGAGAATGAAGGTGGCCGCAAGCCGATTACAATTGATATTGCGAACCTTGATGAAGTGTCAATGCTGCATTATGTAAACTTCCTGCAGAACAACGTGCCACGGTACCAGATAGCCCGCCATAATTGCTCGCACTTAGTCGTAGATGTTTTGAAAAGAGGCGCGAATAAAAAGCCGTCATTTAAACCCAATGCGGCAGAATATGCTAAAGTCGGTCGCATATTAGGTTACGGCATCTGGACTCCTGCAAACGTGATGCGCTATGCAAATGAACTGAAGTCAGCATGAAAATTATCTATCACGAAAACTACAACATCGACGTAGGTATTTTTAAATTTCTGCATCCATTTGATGGCTGCAAATTTAGTAAAGTACGTGCGGCGTTAAACGACGCAGATATCATTGCACCGCAAGGTCCTATTGCTGAAGATGCCATTCTCAACTCTTTAAATGAGCTGCTTAAAATTCAGATCAAAGATAAAGCCGCGTTGTGCAGGGCGCTGGAAATTCCGAAAATCCCTTTTCTATCGTTTTCATGGCTGGATAGCAGAATATTGTCGCCTATGCGCTGGGGCGTCGCCGGTACGTTAACCGCCAGCCGTTTAGCGCTTGGCGGTGACGATGCGTGGAACCTAGCCGGTGGTTATCACCACGCCAGCCCACACCGAATGGAAGGTTTCTGTATTTACAACGATATTGGCATTAGCTATCAGCAGCTTATCGCCAGCGGCGAGTTAACAGCAGATGACAAGATACTGATTATCGATATCGACGCCCACCACGGCAACGGCAACGCCCGAACCTTTCACGAAAACAAAAACGTCACTTTGCTTGATGTGTATAACGCCGATATTTATCCCAACGACCCGGTAAGCCGGCGCAGAGTTGATATCGCAGTGCCACTGGCCAGTGGCACCGGTGGTGAGTTATATCTGAACAAACTCAGCGCGGCACTAGAGCAGCTAAGCAGCGGCTATAAACTCGCTTTTGTGGTAGCCGGCACAGACGTTTTAGCGACAGACCCGCTTGGAGGGTTATCTCTTAGCGTGGCTGAAGTAGCACAAAGCCACAAGCTGGTGTACCAGCGCTTAAAAGCGCTGTATATCCCAACGGTGTTTTTAGGTGGCGGCGGTTATGTTAAAGAGAGCGCGACGGCAATAGTTGCAGGGATTAAAGCTGTGTCTGGGAGCTGATACTCACTGTCACAGCCTCAATGAAAAGGAATGACAACCATGTCCTCACCAACAATCAAAGTAAGAAAGATACCCAAAGCAATGGCGGTATTTTTTGATATCTTGTTGTGTTCTAGGCCTGTTTTTCTCGGTTATCAAATATTGGCGTTAACAGTTTTCTTGGTAGCTATTGCTCTGGAAAATAACAATTATATTGGCCGCGCAGTGCTTTACTGGATTGTCGGTACTTCTATGTTGTTTTCTTATACTTGGCTAGTTTTGGCACCGTGGGTGAATAGCCAAACCAAGTTGATCTTAATGCTGGTTCTTATCGTTGTGTTGTTTAAATGGTGGTAGAGAATATGGTAAACGAGGTTAATAATGGACATTCTTTGCCGGCTAAATACTTCAGATTATTTATCCTTGAATCTGGTCCAGAGGCACTGATTTTACAAACATAAAGAAACCAAAAGCCAGCATGACGCTGGCTTTGTTTATTGTCACGGCTATCAGCCGATCCAGTGAAGTTACTTCTTCGGCTGGGCGATTTTTAAAATTTCGGTTAAACCGGCTACGGCACCGCCGATATTGGCCAGCTCGGCGGGTACTATCATGGTGTTGTTGGCTTTGGCCAGGTTACCGAACTCCTTTACGTATTGCTCAGCTACACGCAGGTTTACTGCTTCTTGTCCGCCCGGGTGGTTAATGGCTTCGGCAATCTGGCGGATACCTTCGGCGGTAGCGATGGCGATAAGCTCAATTTCTTTAGCGCGGCCTTCGGCTTCGTTAATCTGGCGCATCTTGTCACCTTCAGACAGGTTAATTACTTCCTGCTTCTGGCCTTCAGATACGTTAATCATGGCCTGGCGCTCACCTTCTGATTTAGCAATAGCAGCACGGCGCTCACGCTCAGCGCGCATTTGCTGCTCTAACGCATCTTTAATGCTTAGCGGCAATTCAATATCAGAAATTTCATAACGCAGTACTTTAATACCCCAGGGCGAAGCTGCTTCGTCCAGTGCTTTTACCACTTCTTCGTTAATTTTGGCGCGCTCTTCAAAGGTTTTGTCGAGGTCAGTTTGGCCGATAACAGAGCGCATCGTGGTTTGTGCCAGCTGGGAGGCGGCATAGCGGTAATCGTTAATGCCGTAACTGGCTTTGTGCGGGTCTACCACCTGCAAATACAACACGCCGTTAATGCCCACCTGAATATTGTCTTTGGTAACACAGGTTTGGCGCTCTACGTCGATCACTTCTTCTTTTAAACTGTGGGTATAGGCCACTTTGTCGACAAAAGGGATCAGGATATGAAAGCCGGAGTCCAGCGTGCGCGAGTATTTGCCGAGGCGCTCAATAACAAAGTTGCTTTTTTGCGGCACCACGCGGGCACTTTTGGCAATGGTAATAACAACAGCCAGGGCGAAGCCGGCCATTAAAATAGTGTTTATATCTATTGTTTCCATCAGATTTACTCCTTAAACAGATGGTTGGCTATGATTGAAAAATTAGTCAGATTTGGCGGCAGACACCACCAGCTTGATACCGTGATTGGCGACCACAAAGGCAACATCACCGGCTTTTAGCGCATCGGCAGATTCAGCGTCCCACTGCACGCCGTTTAACACCACGCGCCCGGCACCCTGATGAAAATCACTGTGTACAATAACGCGGCGGCCAATATCATCGGCCAGCCTGGATGGTTGTTCTGTGCTGTCGGCGGTATAGCCAACAAACCAGCGTTTACAGCGGCCACGGGCGGTAAATAACAATACCAGCGATAACACGCCAAACAGTAAGTACTGCACGCTGTAGCTTTCAATCAGGCCGACGTTCAGCAATAAACCGACAATAATAGCGGCGATGCCGAAAAATACCGCAACAATGCTGGTGGCCATAAGTTCAGACAGGATCAGTACTATACCAACAATGATCCAGATGGTAGCAATGTTCACTTATTTTGCTCCGTAACAATTGTTATGCTGCACAGTAACGTAAGGTATACAAAGCGGTCAATCTAATACGTAATTGCTTTGTAACAGCATTTTACGTGGCTGGCACCAAAGCAATACAAACCGGTGCCAGCATGAGGTGAGTAAGCGGCTATGCTGGATTAAACAGTTTTTGCTCCAGGGTCTGGCCTTTGGTCAGGTTACGGTAGCGCCAGCCGTTGGCAGCTAAGCATTGCAGCACGGCCAGGTCAAACTCAGCGTTGTGCTGCGGGTTATAGCTTAGTACCAGCTCTCTGCGCTGGGCGCAGTGCAAATCAATCAGGCCGGGCAGTTGGCGCAGTGCCGCGCTGATGGCGTCGCTATTGCCCTGCTCTAAGTGCAGTGTAAGGTATTGCAACTGCTGTGCGGTGGTGTCGCTGCTGCTGTGTTGTTTTAGCTGGCCGTTTTCCAGATAAAGCACTTTATTGCACAGTTGTTCCAGCTCAAAAATATTATGTGAGCTAATCATAAAGCTAACTTCACCACTTAAGCGGCTGATCAACTGGCGGATATGCAGCGCGTTTACCGGGTCCAGCCCGGCGGTGGGCTCGTCCAGCAGCACTAGCCGGGGGGCGGCAATAAACGCCTGGGCAATAGCCGCTCTTTTACGCATACCATGGCTTAGCGCACCGGCTTTATGTTGTAGTTGCTCTGTCAGGTCTACCAGCGCCAGCACCCGTTTGCTTTCTTCACGCGCGGCTTTGCTGCTCAGGCCTTGTAAGCGGCCGTAAAAATCCAGTTGTTCGCCAATACTAAAGGCCGGATCAAACTGGGCATCTTGCGGCAGGGCGGCAACCTTACCAAACAGCGCACTGCTACCGGCTTTATGGCCAAAAATGCGGGCATTGCCGCTGTCCGGCCGTAAATAACCACATAAAATGCTAAATAAGGTGGTTTTACCGGCGCCATTGGGGCCAATAAGCGCGGCTACATCACCTTGGTGTAATTCAAAACTAAGTTGCTGCAGCACGGTTTTGCTGCCAAAGCGCTTTGCCAGTTGCTGGCACTGAATAATAGCGTTCATAGGGCTTTCCTTGTTAACAGCAAGGTGGCGCTACTTAGTAGCACCAGAGTTTGTAGCAGCGGCAGTAAGGCATATTGCAGGGTCTGCCAGCCTTGCATCGGCAGTAACTGCATTACCTGGGTGCCGGGCATATAACCGAGCAAAAACAAGAAGTCAGGAAAGTAGAAAACAAAGGAGCTAAGCAGCACAAACACCAGCCCCAGACTAACAATGGCCAGGCTTACCGCAAGGCGGGATGAGCGCACCATGGCAGAAAAACAGCTCATTAGTGCCGTAAAAGGCAGTAACACCAGCAACAAATTAACAGCAATAACAGCTGCGGCGTTTAGCATAGCCAGGGTTAAGCCGCCTTCACGCCAGGCCGCCAGCGACAGGGTGGCCACCAGGGACAGCACAATTAAACAGCTTTGCACCAGCATCTGGCCGCTAAAACGGCCCAGCACTATACTTAGCCGGCTGCTACGCAGAGCCAGCAACCGCAGGGTGCCGCGTTGCAGATCGCTGCATAGCTGGTTAGCGGTAAAAAATAAGCACAACAACGGCAGCAGCAATAAACTCAGGATCCAGTAAATTGCCAGCTCTGGTGCGGGCCAGGCAAACAGCTGGCTTAAGCCAAAGGCACCAAAAGCGTCGCGAAACATCTGCTGAAAGCCCTCACTGGCAATCAGATCGCTGGCGGGGGCTATGGCATAACGCAGCAGAAAAAACCACAACACCGCAGTGGCGGCTAATGTCATCAGGCCGCGGCGGGTTAGCCACAGGCGGCGTAGTTCAAAACCGGCATATAAACCACAATGTTGTAAGGTTGTTATCAGTAGTGCCATAGCTTGCTTCCTGTGCTGTGCATTATTGTCAGTATTACCACAATACTCCCGCTAGCTTATTGCAGTATTAGTACAGTACCTTGCAGTATTAGTGCCATTGAATAAGTACTGTTAAATCATGTCGTTATATTTTCGTTGTGTAGGGTGTTTACTGAAATCGGTGACTAAATCGTTAATTTAACCACTTTGCAGCCTGTATTAAGCACTTTTACTAATCATAAAAACAGATTGGGTTGATTTAATTTAATCATTTTTTACATTTTCAATTAGCTACTACTCTTTAACCTGCAGGAAGGGATAGACAACATTTAAAAGGTAATAGCTATGTTTAAACGATCAATAATAGTAATGGCTATCGGTTTGTCGCTGGGCGTGCAGGCAGCGGGTACACTGACTAAAGACAACGGCGCGCCGGTAGGCGATAACCAAAACTCTATCACAGCCGGGCCAAATGGCAGCACCTTGTTGCAAGATGTGCATTTAATTCAGAAATTACAACGTTTTGCCCGTGAGCGTATTCCAGAGCGCGTAGTGCATGCCCGAGGCACTGGTGCCCATGGCGAATTTGTTGCCAGTGCTGATTTATCTGATCAAACCGTGGCATCGCTGTTTGCCGGTGCCGGTAAAACCACGCCGGTGTTTGTGCGCTTTTCTACCGTAATTCATGGTAACCACAGCCCGGAAACACTGCGTGACCCACGCGGCTTTGCGGTAAAATTTTACACCGATCAGGGTAACTGGGACTTAGTGGGTAATAACCTGCCGGTGTTTTTTATCCGCGATGCGATCAAGTTTCCCGATATGGTGCACTCGCTAAAACCCTCGCCGGTGAACAATATGCAGGACCCTAACCGGTTCTTCGATTTTTTCTCGCATGACGGCACCGCAACTCATATGTTAACCCAGCTGTACCACGATATTGGCATTCCGGCCAGTTACCGCCAGATGGATGGTTTTGGTGTGCACGCCTACAAGTTTGTTAATGAAGCAGGCGACGTGCGCTATGTGAAATTTAACTGGCGCAGCCAGCAGGGCGTTAAAGGCTTAAGCCTGGACGAAGCCGCTAAGGTGCAAAGCAGCGATTTTAACCACTTGACCCGTGATTTATATGCGGCGATTAATGCCGGTGATTTGCCCAAATGGGATCTGTATATCCAGACTATTACTCCGGCACAGCTAAACAGCTTTAGCTACAACCCGCTGGACGCTACCAAAATATGGCCGGATGTACCTGAAGTAAAAGTGGGCACCATGACATTAAACCGGATGCCGGATAACTTTTTCCAGGAAACCGAGCAAGCCGCCTTTGCACCGGGCAACCTGGTACCCGGTATCGAGCCGTCCGAAGATCGGTTGTTGCAGGGGCGTATTTTTTCTTACAGCGACACCCAGTTATACCGTTTAGGTGCCAACCACCAGCAATTGCCCATTAACCGGCCATTGGTTGCAGTAAATAGTAATAATCAGGACGGTGCCGCCAACAGCGGTAACACCAGGTCGAACGTAAATTATGAGCCAAGCCGGGTTGAGCCCAAAGGCGTTTTAACCACAGCGCGGGCTGCCACCACAGCATTAAACGGCACGGTACAGCAGCAAGCCATAGATAAAACCGACAACTTTAGCCAGGCCGGTGCTTTGTACCGCGCTTACAGCAAAAAGGAAAAAGACAACCTGATCCGTAACCTGGCAGCCGACTTAGGCCAGGTAACAGACAGTGCCACTAAGCACGCCATGTTGTCTTACTTTTACAAAGCCGATGCCGATTACGGCAGCCGGATTACCAAAGCGGTAAAAGGTGATTTAGCCACGGTAAAACAGTTAGCGGCCCAGTTGTAAGCCAGCACGGCAATATTGCCACAGCCAATAGCGGTGCAGCGCTATTGGCATTAAATAAGCGTTAAAGCCCTGCAAAGCTCAATCAACCCTTCCTGCACCTGGGTGAGCTTTGCAGGCACTTATACAAGCAAAAACTTAACCACAGAGACCAGGTTATGAGAACACTGACATTAATACTAAGCCTGTGCCTGTTGTTGTCAGCGGGTATTAATACTGCTCAGGCCAGCAGCCATGACACACCTGACACGACAGCGGCGCAGCAACAGCTGACCGACTATTTTTTTGCCGCGGCCCGCAGTGGTAATACTGAAGTATTAAACGAATTTTTAGCCGCTGGCTTTCCGGTAAACCTGCAGAACAGCGACAGCTATACCGCACTGATGACAGCCACTTACTACGGCCATGCCCAGGCAGTGGAGCTACTGTTAGCTTACGGTGCTGATGCCTGTATTCGCGATAAACGCGATCACACAGCGATGATGGGCGCTATTGTAAAAGCAGAATGGAGCATTGCCCGCACTTTATACCGCATAGACTGCGATAACCAAGCCGGGCAGCAAAATATGAAAACAGTGGAAGAATTTGCCGCAGTATTTGGCCAGAGCGAAAAACTGGCGGCATTAAAACAACAGATGCAAACACAGCGTTAAGCCGTGTTTACTGCGCAGCGACAATTTTAATTTCAATTTTCCAGGCCGGATCGGCCAGTTTAGCTTCAACCGTGGCGCGGGCCGGAGCTTGGCCGGGTGCTACCCAGTTATCCCAGGCCAGATTCATTGCGGCATAGTCGGCCATATCAGCCAGATAAATAGTGGCGTCAACCAGCTTGCTTTTGTCGCTGCCGCACTGCGTTAATAAAGCATCAATTTGTGCCAGCACGTCTTCAGTCTGTAAGGTGGCATTGCTGCTGGTGGTAGACGGCACCATACCGGCACAGAATATTAAGCCGTTAACTATTACCGCTTCAGAATAGCGGCTGGCAGGTAAAATACGTTGAATAGTCATCAGTTACTCCTTGGATATTTTGCTACAGGCTAACCTGAAGTGGCGCGGATAACCAGTCGGAGCAGTAACGGCGGCAGGCAAAAAAAGACGCGCTGTCAGGATGAGAGCAGCGCGCCAAAGTCGTGGTTGGGAGGGTACACGAATCCTTTTTAGCCGTTGAATATAAGTATCAGTTGTACAAATAAAACGCAGTGCTGTTGTTGCTGTTTACCTCAATTAAATCGTATTGCTGCATTTGCGGTATCGCCTGTTGAATTTGGCTTTCCAGCATATCTAAAGCCTGCAGGTTGCTACACATTGCATCGCCACGTTGTTCCAGCGCCTGGGCTTTAATATCCATCCGCGCTGCTAAATCGTCACCAAAGCGTTCCATGCGTTCGCCAAAGGCTTGCATGCGCTGCTCAAAGTTGCCTTCGCCGCTGGTCATGGCCTTACCCACCAGCATTAAAATGCTGCCCATCGAATTGGTAACGGCTTCTTCAATGGCTTGTTCAAACTCGGCACCAAAGGCATTATCCAGATTGTCAAAACGGCTGCCGTAAATGTCGATGTTATCGCCGCTGCGCACTACGATGCTCTCGGTGCTGGTTTTAATTTTGTCCAGCGCGGTTTGCAGCGCCGGGTGCTGCTGTAGCGAATCACCGGTTAGCTCGGTTAATACTGAGTTGACTGCATCGGCGGCCAGTACCAGCGCATCTTCTACCAGTGCCACGGTTTCCAGCGTTTGTGTGCGGATGCCGGCCTGGTACTCGCGCAGCAATGCCTGGGTATTGTTGTCGGTAGTAACGGCTTTGCCATCCAGCCACAGCTGACCGCTGCTATTAATGCGCCACAGTTCGGTGCTGCCATTTTTCATGCTGACCAGTTGGCTGTTAATAGATAAGTCTTTATCAAAATTCACATTACAGCTTTGCCCGTCGTGTGCCATCACGGTAGTGCTGATGCTGGTTAAGACAAAACTGCTGGCGATAAGTAAGCTTTTCATTTTCGTTATCCTTTTGGCTGCTAGCCGCTGTTAAATACGTCAGAACTGTTAATTACGCCAGAGGCTATTACAAAGTTAATGCCAATATTTAAGTCGATGTTATTTATAAAAAAGTTTGAATGCTGGCGATAAATATTTTTTCGTACTTAGTGCTTTTCACTATTTTTTGGTGTGTTTATCAGCGCTGTGGTATAGCCAAGAGGTGGTTTTTAATTACTTATTGGAATAAAGAAGAGAGATCCATTCTTTTACCGGCATACATATAGACGGCTAAAATGGCTGTAATTATTGTGTGCAGGGTATTTTATGCTTTTATCTTCTTTAGTGGCGCAGGCCAGTCCGTTATCCGAGCAGCAGGTAAGCCAGTTGCAGGGCTTAGTCAGCCAGTTAAACCCTATTCAGCAAGCCTGGGTTAGCGGTTATCTGGCGGCCAGCGCTCAGCTTGCGGGGCAACTCTCTGGACAATTAGCCGGACAAGCAGCAACTGCGCAGGCCGCTGCCAACGCCAGCCTGACCATTTTATTCGGCTCGCAAACCGGCAATGCGCGGCATGTGGCAGAAGCCTTAGCCAAACAAGCCCAGGGTAAAGGTATAGTGGCCAAAGTGGTCGATATGGCCGAATACAAAACCACCCAGCTGAAGAATGAGCAATATCTGGTTATTGTTACCTCTACTTATGGTGAGGGTGAGCCGCCGGAAAATGCCATTGGCCTGCATAACTTTTTATTTAGCAAAAAAGCGCCGAAATTAGCCGGGTTAAAATATGCCGTGCTGGGGCTGGGTGACACCAGCTATGAGTTTTTCTGCAAAACGGCGCAAGATTTTGATCAGCGTTTAGCTGAATTGGGCGCGACATCAGTACTGCCACGCATTGATTTAGATGTCGATTACCAAACGCAGGCCGACAGCTGGAGCAACCAGCTGGTTACTAAGCTGGAGCCGGAGCTTAAAGCCTCTGCCGCCCCGTCGGCGCAGGTTATTGCCTGGCCGGGGAGTGATGCCACAGCAGGTAGCGTTAGCCAATACAGCAAGCAGCAACCCTTTGCTGCCGAGCTGTACACTAACCAGAAAATTACCGGCCGCGACTCCACTAAAGATGTGCGCCATATTGAAATTTCATTAGCTGATAGCGGTTTAACTTATCAGCCGGGCGATGCGCTGGGCGTATATTTTCTTAACGATCCGGCACTGGTGCGCGAGCTGCTGTTGTTAACCGCCATTGCCCGTGATACGCCGGTTATGCTGTCAGATAACAAACTGACCGTAGAACAGGCATTAACCGAACAGCTGGAGTTAACCCAGTCGTATCCGGCTTTTGTCGAGAAATACGCTGCTGCCACCAATAATGCAGCTTTAACCGCGCTGGCCGCCGATAAAGCCACGCTGCGAGCTTATATTAGCGAGCGGCAGATCATCGATATCGTACGTGACTATCCGGGCTTACTCAGTGCGCAGCAATTGGTAGATGCACTGCGCAAGCAACAGCCGCGGTTATACTCTATTGCCTCTGCGCAGGCAGAAGTGGAAGACGAAGTACATTTAACGGTGGGCGTGGTACGTTACGACGCCTACGGCCAGCCGCATCTGGGTGGTGCTTCCGGCTTTTTAGCTGAGCGCCTTGCAGAGGGCGATAAAGTAAAAGTATTTGTTGAGCACAACAATAATTTCCGTTTACCGGCTAACGACGACACGCCGGTGATTATGATTGGCCCTGGCACTGGCATAGCGCCGTTTCGTGCCTTTTTACAACAGCGTGATGCGAACGGCGCCGCGGGCAAAAACTGGTTATTTTTCGGTAATCCGCATTTTACCCAGGACTTTTTATACCAGCTGGAACTGCAAAATTACCTCAAGCGCGGCCTGCTAACTAAGCTGGATGTAGCCTTTAGCCGCGATCAGGCTGCTAAAGTGTATGTACAGGACAAACTGCGCCAACACGGCAGTGATGTATGGCAATGGCTGCAAGACGGTGCGCACCTGTATATTTGCGGTGACGCCAACCGGATGGCAAAAGATGTGCAACAGGCCTTACTGGATATAGTGCAACAATATGGCGGTAAAACCGCGGAACAAGCGCAAGCTTACTTAGACGAATTACGTGTCGCAAAACGTTATCAGAAGGATGTGTATTAATGAGCCAGTATCCAATTAATCCAGATTTAGTGGCACCGGGTGCACTGTCTGATAACGAGCGCTTAAAAGCAGAAAGCCAGCATTTACGCGGCACTATTGAAAGCGATCTGCAAGATCAGATCACCGGCGGTTTTAACGGCGATAACTTTATGCTGATCCGTTTTCACGGCATGTATCAGCAAGATGACCGTGATATCCGCGCCGAGCGTACCGCGCAAAAACTGGAGCCGCTGCACAATGTGATGCTGCGGGCCCGGATGCCGGGCGGCATTATTACGCCGCAGCAGTGGCTGGCGATTGATAAATTTGCAGCCGACAACACTATGTACGGCAGTATCCGCTTAACCACGCGGCAAACCTTTCAGTTTCACGGCGTGTTAAAGCCGCATATTAAACCGATGCACCAGTTTTTGAACAGCATTGGCATTGATTCTATCGCCACCGCGGGCGACGTTAACCGCAATGTGCTGTGTACCTCTAACCCGGTAGAGTCTGAGTTACATCAACAAGCGTATCAATGGGCGGCGAAAATCAGCGAGCATTTACTGCCGAAAACCCGTGCTTATGCCGAAATTTGGCTGGATGACGAAAAAGTTGAAACCACCGAAGTAGAGCCAATCCTCGGTGACAGCTACCTGCCGCGTAAGTTTAAAACCGCTGTGGTGATCCCGCCGCACAACGATATCGACGTGCATGCCAACGATCTCACCTTTGTTGCAGTAGCCGAACACGGTCAGCTGGTAGGCTTCAACGTGCTGGTGGGCGGCGGTTTAGCCATGACCTTTGGCGATGATGCCACCTACCCGCGCATGGCTGATGACTTAGGCTATGTCGCGCTGGAACATACGCTAAAAGTGGCTGAGCATGTGGTTACCGTGCAGCGCGATTACGGCAACCGTTCAAACCGTAAAAATGCCAAAACCAAATACACCATCGACCGCATCGGCCTGGAGGCGTTTCGCGCCGAAGTAGAAGCGCGCACCGGTGTGGCCTTTGCGCCTGTATTGCCATACAGCTTTACCAGCCGCGGGGATCGTATCGGCTGGGTAGAGGGTATCGACGGCAAACACCACTTAACACTGTTTATTGAAAACGGCCGGGTGCTGGATTTCCCGGGCAAGCCGCTGAAAACCGGCTTAGCAAAAATTGCCGCTATTCATCAGGGTGATTTGCGCATGACCGCCAACCAAAACCTGATTATTGCCGGAGTGCCGGCGGCGCAAAAAGCCGAAATTGAAGCTATCGCCCGGGCCCACGGCTTAATTGACGATGGCCACAGTGAACAGCGTAAAAACTCGATGGCTTGTGTATCTTTCCCTACCTGCCCGCTGGCGATGGCCGAAGCCGAGCGCTATTTGCCGGAATTGGTCACTAAAGTGGAAACCTTACTGGGCAAACACCAGCTGGCTGACGAGCATATAGTACTGCGTGTTACCGGCTGCCCGAACGGCTGTGGCCGCGCCATGCTGGCCGAAGTTGGCCTGGTAGGCCGTGGCCCCGGCAAATACAACCTGTATTTAGGCGGTAACCGCGAAGGTACCCGCATTCCGCGCCTGTTGCTGGATAACGTTAGCGAAACGGACATTCTGGCTACCCTGGATGGCTTAATTGGCCGCTGGGCGCTTGAGCGTGATAACAGCAGCGAAGGCTTTGGTGATTTCGTGATTAGGGCCGGTGTAATAGCACCGGTAGTGGTGCCAAAAGATGACTTCCATAGCTAAGTCACAACACACAGATTACAGCGCTATTCTGCAGCAGGATGATGCTACGCAGCAGGCCTGGCTGGCTGAAATTAACCATCTGCTGACGCCGCTAAGCGCGGCAGAGCGGGTGCGCTGGGCGCTGCACAACCTGCCGCAAAACCCGATGCTCAGCTCCAGCTTTGGTATTCAGGCAGCGGTGATGTTGCATCTGGTAACACAGCAACAGCCGGATATCCCGGTGGTATTAACCGATACCGGTTATTTGTTTCCGGAAACCTATCAGTTTATTGACCAGCTCACTGAGCAACTTAAGCTGAAGCTGAAAGTATACCGGGCACAATTAAGCCCGGCCTGGCAGGAAGCACGCTTTGGCAAATTATGGCAAAGCGCCGAGGGCATTAAGCAGTACAACCAACTGAATAAAGTAGAGCCGATGCAACGTGCCTTGCGGGAACTGAATGTTGGCAGTTGGTTTACCGGCCTGCGCCGCAGCCAAAGCAGCAGCCGTGCCGATAAGGCGATTGTTGAGATCAGCCGTGGCGTGGTAAAAATTCAGCCAATTATCGACTGGAGTAATAAAGACGTGTTTTATTACTTAAAAGAACACGGCTTAAGCTACCACCCGTTATGGGAGCAAGGCTATGTTTCAGTCGGCGATACTCACTCCACGCAAAAGCTGGAACTGGGGATGAGCGAAGAAGACACCCGCTTTAACGGCTTTGGCCGTGAGTGCGGCCTGCACGTAGATGGTGATGGTATTTAACCGCGGCCGCGGCAAAAAAACTAATGTTACTTTTGTGCAGTCTCTGCCATAGTCACGATCAGTAGTGTTACTAAGGCAGAATTAGGGTATGCGGAAAATCTGGTCAGGCTTAGTTGTTGTAATGTCAGTGTTTTTGACAGGTGCTGCGCCGATGAGTGGCCAACTGACCATTTACACTGAGCATTTCCCGCCTTACAGCTATCTGGCCAGTGACGCTGTTACCGGCATTAACACCGAATTGGTAAGGCTGAGCTGCGAAAAAGCAGGCTTAAATTGTACTTTCTTACTTTACCCCTGGTTGCGTGCTTATGACGCGGCGCAAAAAGAGCCGGCAGCGGCCGTGTACTCTACATCGCGTAATGCCCTGCGCGAGCCGCTGTTTAAATGGGTTGGGCCGCTGGCGCATTCGCATGCCAATATGTACCGGTTAAAAAGCCGGCCTGATATTAACCCCGCAACGCTGGAAGAGGCAAAACGCTATGTGGTGGCGGTTGCGCGGGGCGATGTGTATGAACTGTATTTACAAAGCCAGGGCTTTGAGCATGGTGTTAATTTGCTCGGCCTTACGGCCAAGGCAGATGCTGTAGGTTTATTTTTGCAAGGCAAAGTGGATTTACTGATCGGCTCTGAGCTTATCTTGCCGGTTTGGCTGGCAAAATATAACGAAACCCTGGACAGCATTGAGCCGGTACTGGATTTATCTGTAGTGGGGGCTAATTATCTGGCGCTAAATCTAGCAGTACCCAACGAAACGGTCGAAAAATTACAGCTCGCACTAGACGAGCTATATGCCAACGGCGAGTATCAGCGTTTAATGCAGCTTTATATTCACAACAATTCAAACTGATATTCAGCGTCATCTTTACGTAATGTCATCACATTATTGTTAAACATTACTTTGGGTTTGCTTTGCAAAAAAGTGCTGAACTCTTGTTCGCGCTGCATTATAGGTTCTGAACATGCCATCATAGTACTGGCCAGTTGAGAAACCACCAAACTGCCCTCATCTATGCTGTAATTACCAATCATGTTGTTGCAACCGGTAAAACCTGTCAGGCGGTTGTCCTGTAGGCTAAGGCGCAGCGGTTTGAGAGTAGTGTCGTTGTTTAGTTGCTGGTATTGGCCTTGCGGTAAGCTTAATTGCTGGCAGGCGGTAACTAACAGCAGCAGACAGCAAGCTGCAACAGTACAGATAAAATGCTTAGTAAACATAACAGGCTCCTGGTGCGTTTTGTGGCTAAAGCACAATGCCATAGTGTAGCTAAGCGTAGGCTGAACAAGCGGCAAAAGTATTTTTCATCAAAAAAAACGATTAAATTAATTTGTTTTATTCGTTTTGACAACTGATTGCAGCACGGTACACTGGCTGCAGTTGAAACATTACCTGTGAACCAACCTAAAGGAGTAAGACTATGTCTTCTATTATCAACACTAAAATCAAGCCGTTTAAAGCTACTGCATTCCACCAGGGTAAATTCGTACCAGTTACTGAGCAAGACTTAGCAGGCAAATGGTCAGTAGTAGTATTTTACCCGGCTGACTTCACATTCGTATGCCCGACTGAATTAGGCGACCTGGCTGATTTTTACGCTAAGTTCCAGGAAATCGGTGTTGAAGTGTACTCAGTATCTACTGACACGCATTTCACGCACAAAGCATGGCACGATGCGTCTGAAACCATCAAGAAAATCACCTACCCGATGATTGGCGACCCAACTGGCGCTATCACCCGTAATTTCGGTGTAATGATCGAAGAAGAAGGTTTAGCACTGCGTGGTACTTTCGTAATTAACCCTGAAGGCGAAATCAAAGTTGCTGAAATTCACGACTTAGGTATCGGCCGCTCAGCTGCAGAACTGTTCCGTAAAGTACAGGCTGCACAGTATGTTGCTAACCATGATGGCGAAGTATGCCCAGCTAAGTGGACACCGGGTGAAGCTACTCTGGCTCCATCACTGGATCTGGTTGGTAAGATCTAAGTAGTGCAACAAGCTGCAGTTACTGCAGCGGGATCTGGTTACAGCCTGCATTAAGAAGCTGTAGCTCAGCTTCCCTCTGCCAAACTCCGGTTTGGTATCCGGGCAGGCAACACCTGCCCGGCTTACCCCAAAACTGAATATTCACAGTCTGTTTTACAGGCTGAGGCTTTGTGACGCTGATTTTTTATCGTCTTATTATTTACCCAGTTAATTTTCCGGGAGTTTTTATGTTAGATACTAACCTGAAGCAACAATTAAAAACCTATCTGCAGAACCTGAAAACCGAGGTAGAGCTGGTGGTATCTTTAGACGATAGCGCCAAAGCTGCTGAAGTAAATCAACTGGCAACCGATATTGCTGAGTTATCTGATTTAGTGTCATTGCGCCGCGATGACAACGCCCTGACACGCAAGCCAGCGATGCTGGTGCGGTCGGTGGCTAACGACACCCATATCACCTTTGCCGGTGTGCCGTTGGGCCACGAATTTACCTCTTTAGTGCTGGCGCTGCTGCACAGTGGTGGCCACCCGATTAAAGTCGCAGCCGACACCATTGAGCAAATCCGTCAGCTACAGGGCAGCTTCGCCTTTGAAACCTATGTGTCGTTAAGCTGCCAAACTTGCCCGGAAGTGGTACAAGCGCTGAATATTATGTCGGCGATTAACCCCGGCATTACTAACGTAATGATTGACGGTGCTATGTTCCAGCAGGAAGTGGCCGAGAAAAACATTATGGCCGTGCCATCAGTGTACTTAAACGGCGAGCTGTTTTCACAAGGCGCCATTACGCTGGAAAAAATCATCCAGAAACTGGATGTGAACGCGGAAAAACGCCAGGCAGAAGCGCTAAAAAACAAAGCTGACTTTGATGTACTGGTAGTGGGCGGTGGCCCGGCCGGTGCAGCAGCCTCTATCTACGCTGCCCGTAAAGGCTTAAACACCGGTATTGTCGCCGAGCGTTTTGGTGGCCAGGTAGCAGATACCGTGGGTATCGAAAACTTTATTTCGGTGCAGTACACCGAAGGGCCAAAGCTGGTAAACAGCCTGGAAGCCCATGTACGCGAATATAACGTGGATATTATGAACAACCAGCGTGCAGTGCGCTTAAGCAAAACCGGTAAGGTACAGCTGGAGTTGCAAAACGGCGCCGTACTTAACAGCAAAACGGTTATTTTAAGCCCGGGTGCGCGCTGGCGAGAAATGAATGTGCCTGGCGAGCAGGAATACCGTGGCAAAGGTGTGGCGTACTGCCCACACTGTGACGGCCCGCTGTTTAAAGGCAAAAAGGTTGCCGTAATTGGCGGCGGTAACTCCGGTATTGAAGCCGCGATTGACTTAGCTGGTATTGTTGAACATGTTACCGTGCTGGAATTTGCTGCTGAATTACGTGCTGATGCGGTACTGGTGAAAAAAGCCAAATCGATGGGCAATATCACTATTATCACTGAAGCGCAGTCTACCGAAGTCACTGGCGATGGTAGCCGTGTAACCGGTATTAACTACACTGACCGAAAAACCGGTGAAGCACATCATGTTGCACTGGCTGGCATCTTTGTGCAGATAGGTTTAGTGCCTAACACCGAATGGTTACGTGGTGCCGTGGAATTATCACCGCGCGGTGAGATCATCATAGACGAACGTGGCCAAACTTCACTGCCTGGCGTGTTTGCTGCCGGTGATGCCACTACCGCACCGTACAAGCAAATTATTATCGCCATGGGCTCTGGTGCTACTGCCGCCCTGGGTGCTTTCGATTATATGATCCGCCAGTAAGCGGATAGCGTAACAATTTAGCTTCACTCTCTCTGTAGCTTTAACGGCAACTTCGGTTGCCGTTTTTTTTGCTCCGGCTTTAGCGCTGCTTATTACAATTCCACTTATTACAATCTTTCCATTAATTCCTTTTAGTTATATCTGAGCGTAATTAACTATTTTATAAAAGCCATACAGACGGCTATGCTGCAAGCTTGAAATTCAAGTAGCAACCTGACAGCAGGAGCTGGTGTGCAGTACTTACCCTTATTTGTAAAGTTAACCGATAAACCGGTGCTGATTGTCGGCGGCGGTTCGGTAGCGCTGCGCAAAGCCGGTACTTTGCTTAGCGCCGGTGCCAAACTGACCGTAGTCGCGCCACAATTTGCTGCAGAGTTTGTGCAGTGGCAGTTGGAGGGTAAAGCCGAGCTGATCAATGGCTATTTTGAACCGGGCCTGCTTGATGGCAAGTTGCTGGTTATTGCCGCTACCGATATTGATGCTGTTAACGCCGCGGTATATGACGCCGCCACGGCGCGCAATATGCTGGTTAACACGGTAGACGATCAGCCCAAATGCGGCTTTATCTTTCCGTCGATCATTGACCGCAGCCCGATATTAATTGCTATCTCCAGCTTTGGTACTGCCCCGGTGCTGGCGCGACGCTTGCGTGAAAAACTCGAAACCTTATTGCCGCAGCATTTAGGGCCCCTGGCAGAATTAGTTGGCCGCTTTCGTGATCAGGTAAAAGCGAAAATCCGCGGTTTTGCTGCCCGGCGGCAGTTTTGGGAAAGTGTATTTGATTCAGATGTGGTGCGTGATGTGCAGGCAAACCAACTGAAAAACGCCGAACAACGCTTGCAGCAATTACTGGACCAGCCACAGCAACAAGCCGGTGAAGTTTATGTGGTGGGTGCCGGCCCGGGCGACCCGGAGCTGCTGACGTTAAAAGCCTTGCAGCTGATGCAACAGGCTGATGTAGTGGTGTACGACTACTTAGTGTCGGCACCCATTATGGAGCTGGTGCGGCGCGATGCCGAGCGCATTTGCGTCGGCAAAAAAGCTGGTGATCACTCTGTGCCACAGCAGGATACCAACCAATTGCTGATTGATTTAGCGCTGGCCGGTAAAAAAGTTTGCCGCTTAAAAGGTGGTGACCCCTTTATTTTTGGCCGTGGCGGCGAGGAAATTCAGGCGCTGATACCGCACAATATTGCCTTTCAGGTAGTGCCTGGCGTTACCGCGGCTGCCGGTTGTGCAGCTTATGCCGGTATACCGCTCACCCACCGCGATCATGCGCAAAGTGTGCAGTTTGTTACCGGCCATTGCCGGCCGGATGGCAGCGAGCCTGACTGGCACAGCATGAGTAAAGCTAATCAAACGCTGGTGATCTATATGGGGCTGATAAAAGCCGCCCATATTCAGCAGCAGTTACTACTGGCTGGCCGGGCGGCAAATACGCCGGTCGCCATTATTGAGAACGGTACCCGCAGCGAGCAGCGCGTTGTTACCGGTAGCCTGGATCAACTGGCGCAGCTTATTGCGCACTACCAGCTCGGCTCGCCGGCTTTGCTAGTTATTGGCGAAGTGGTAAGCTTGCAGCAGGACTTACATTGGTTTGGTAAACGGCCGCAAACTGCGGTGTTCAGCCAGACCATTACCCAGATGGAATGAGGATCATAACATGTCTGACGTAGCAGGCACTTTGTCACATCTACAGCAGCTGGAAGCGGAAAGTATCCATATTTTCCGTGAAGTGGCCGCCGAGTTTAAAAAGCCGGTAATGCTGTATTCAATTGGTAAAGACTCATCAGTATTACTGCATTTAGCCCGCAAAGCCTTTGCACCGGGTAAAATCCCGTTTCCGTTGTTGCACGTTGATACCAACTGGAAATTCCGCGAAATGATCGAGTTTCGCGATCGCTTAGCCAAACAGTACAACTTTGAGCTGCTGGTGCATAAAAACCCGGAAGGCTTAGCGATGAATATTAACCCCTTTATTCATGGCAGTGCCAAACACACCGACGTTATGAAAACTCAGGGCTTAAAACAGGCGCTGAATACCTACGGCTTTGACGCGGCCTTTGGTGGTGCGCGGCGCGATGAGGAAAAATCCCGCGCTAAAGAGCGGGTGTATTCGTTTCGCGATAAGCACCACCGCTGGGACCCGAAAAATCAGCGGCCAGAGCTGTGGAATATTTACAACGGTGCCATTAACGAAGGCGAAAGTATCCGCGTGTTTCCGCTGTCAAACTGGACAGAGCTGGATATCTGGCTGTATATCCTGCAGGAAAACATCGACATAGTACCACTGTATTTAGCTAAGCCGCGGCCGGTTGTTGAGCGCAACGGCACCCTGATTATGGTAGACGACGAACGTATGCCGTTAGAGCCGGGTGAAACACCGCAGTTAAAATCGGTACGCTTCAGAACCCTGGGCTGTTATCCGCTGACCGGTGCTATTGAATCTACTGCTGATACGCTTGAAGGCATAGTGGAAGAGATGCTGCGCGCCCGCACATCGGAGCGCCAGGGCCGGGTGATTGATCAGGATCAGTCGGGTATGGAACTGAAAAAACGCGAGGGCTATTTCTAATGTCATCATCTCTGGTTACCTCGTTAAACGAGCAATTAAACAGCCTGGGTATTCGCGGCTATTTACAGCAGCATCAGGACAAAGGCCTGCTGCGGGTACTGACCTGCGGCAGTGTTGATGATGGCAAAAGCACCTTAATCGGCCGCCTGCTGCACGACAGCCAGCAACTGTACGATGATCAGCTGGATGCGTTAAAACGCGATCATAAAGGCCGCAACAGCGACGGTGAGCTTGAGCTGGCAATGCTGGTTGACGGCTTACAGGCTGAACGCGAGCAGGGCATTACCATTGACGTGGCGTACCGCTATTTCTCCACTACCGAGCGCAAGTTTATTCTGGCGGACACGCCCGGCCACGAGCAATACACCCGCAATATGGCCACCGGTGCGTCAACCTCTGATGTCGCCATTTTGCTGATCGACGCGCGTTACGGCGTGCAAACGCAAACCCGGCGCCACAGCTTTATCTGTGCTTTGCTGGGTATTAAGCATTTAATTGTTGCTGTTAATAAAATGGATATCGTCGGTTATAGCGAACATATTTATAACGCTATAGTACAGGACGTACAGGCACTGATGGCGCAATTACAGGTGCCAACGGTAGATGTGGTGCCAATAAGTGCGCTAAAAGGCGAGAACATTTTAGCGCTGTCGGCCAATATGCCGTGGTACACCGGTACAGCCTTATTACCCCTGCTGGAAACTCTGCCAATACCGCAACGCGGTGGTGCCGCTACCCGGTTCCCGGTGCAGTATGTTAACCGGCCGGATCTGGATTTTCGCGGTTTTGCCGGCACTTTGGTCAGCGGACGTTTAGCTGTAGGCCAGGCTGTTACGGCATATCCGTCGGGCAAAAAAAGCACTATTAAGCAAATTGTCAGCTTTGCCGGTGAACAACCCTCCGCCAGCGCTGGCGAGGCGATTACGCTGACACTGAGCGACGAAATTGATATCAGCCGTGGCGATTGGCTGGTGCCGTCAGACGATAGCGTTAACCTGAGCAACCGGGCCCTGGCCTATGTGGTGTGGTTTAACGAGCAGCCGCTGCAAACCGGCCGTTTGTACGATTTAAAACTGGCCACGCGTAAAAGCAGTGTTAGCATTAATCGGCTGAACCATAAGGTAAATATCAATACGCTGGCGCAGGAAACGGCAGAGCAGGTTGCGATAAACGATATCGCGCTGGTAGAGCTGGAGTTAACCGAAACCCTGCCACTGGATACGTTCAGAACCCAGCCCGGCACCGGTAACTTTATTCTGATTGACCGCTTAACCAATGCTACTGTAGCAGCAGGGTTAATTCAGAACGTACTGGCAGAAGAAAAAGCCGCCAGTACCAATATCAGTGCCTTTGAGCTGGAACTGAATGCGCTGATCCGCAAGCATTTCCCACACTGGGGCGCGCAGGACGTGCGCGAGTTATTTAAGGCCGGGTTGGACAAGGAAGAGCCATAATGCCGTATCAGCAGTATGGTGTAATTGCCCTGCTACTGGCGTTGGTAGCGGGGCTGATACTCAGCAAACGTTCGCCGGCGCAGTGGTTTGGCGGCGCACTGCTGCTGAGTTATTTGCTTGGCTGGTTGCCGCTGGAAAGCGCGTTACAAAATTTCGCCAATCCGTCGCTTATTACGCTGTTATTGCTGCTATTAGTGTCAATTGGTATTGAAAAATCGCAACTGGTTAGCTGGCTAAGCCGGGGTTTTTCTGGCAAGCGTTTAAGCAGTGTTATTGCCCGCTTAAGTTTATCCAGCGCGTTGATGTCGGCTTTTATTAACAACACTGCCGTGGTATCAACGTTAATGTCGTCGCTTCGGCATCATAATCATTTTGCCGCGTCCAAGCTGCTATTACCGTTGTCGTACAGCGCGATTCTCGGTGGTATGCTGACTTTAATTGGCACCTCAACCAACCTTATCGTTAATGGTTTTGTTGAGCAAAGCGGTGAACCGGCGCTGGGCTTTTTTGACTTTACCCTGCTCGGTGTCCTGGTGTTGGCCGCCGGTACTGTTGTACTGGTGATCGGCAGCCATTGGCTGCCCGATAACAGCAAAAACGCCAGCCAGGCCACGCCGTATTATCTTACTGCCCATGTGCGTAGTGACAGCCAGCTGATTGGCAAAAGTGTAGAGCAAAACCAGCTGCGCGAACTACAGGCACTGTTTTTGGCAGAAATTCAGCGCGGCCCGCAGCGTATTTGCCCGGTAACGCCGGAAACAGTTATTGAAGCCGGAGACGAGCTGCGCTTTGTCGGCGATCTGGACGCGGTATCGCGTTTACAACAATTTCCCGGTTTAGAACTGCTGCGTCAGGACCAGCAGCAGGGCGAATTGCTTGAAGCCGTGCTTAGCTACAGCTCACGTTTAGTGGGCAAAAGTTTAAAACAAATTCGTTTTCGCCATGAGTACGATGCGGTGGTTATTGCTGTGCGCCGTGGCCATGAGCGTCTGCAGGGCGGCTTAGGCGATCTGGTGCTGCATGCCGGTGACGTATTAATTTTATCGGTGGGTAAGCATTTTCCCGGCCAGCATCAGCTTAGCCAGGAGTTTATTTACGTTAATGGTTTAGCCATTTCTACGCCGTTATCAAAAAAACGCAGCCATTGGGTATTGCTCGGTTTTGTCGCCGCGCTGGCGTTGTCTATTTTCGATATAGTGCCGCTGATAAAAAGCCTGCCGGTACTGCTGCTGGCCTATGTTGCCGGGGGCGCGGTAACGGTAAATGAAATTAAAAACCGTTTTCCGCTGGAGCTGTGGTTAATTGTGGGTTCGGCTATTGGCCTGGCGCAGCTGATGATCAAAACCGGGGTGGCCGGCCAGGTTGCCGCTGGTTTGATTACGCTGGTAGATGGCAGCGGCGCTTATGGTGCGCTGATCGCAGTATTTGTTGCCACCTGGTTGTTTACCGAGCTGGTTACCAATAATGCGGCGGCCGCGCTGACGTTTCCTATTGCCTATGCAATAGCGCAAAACCTGGGTGTGGACCCGGTGCCGTTCTTTATGGCAGTAGCTTTTGGTGCTTCAGCCAGTTTTATTTCGCCGTTTGGCTATCAAACCAATCTGATGGTGTATTCGGCCGGCAATTACCAGTTGCGTGATTATATTCGCCTCGGCGTACCGATGGCCTGGGTATACAGTGCGGTAGTGTTGATATTTTTACCGCTGATTTATCCGTTTTAAGTGATGATGAGCAATGACACATAACGATATTAAATGGCAACAGCATGATGTTAACGCCGCCCAGCGCCAGGCTTTATTTGGCCATCAAAGTGCGGTGATTTGGTTTACCGGTTTATCCGGCTCGGGCAAATCCAGTGTGGCCAATGCACTGGAGCAGGCTTTGGCAGCGCAGGGTAAACATACCTATTTGCTGGATGGTGACAATGTGCGTCACGGCTTATGTGCCGATTTAGGCTTTAGCGCCGAGGACAGAACCGAAAACCTACGCCGTGTTGGCGCGGTGGCCGGCTTAATGGTTGATGCCGGTTTGCTGGTATTAAGCGCCTTTATTTCGCCGTACCGTAGTCAGCGCGAGCTGGTAAAAAGCCTTATTCCGCCGGGAAAATTTATTGAAGTGCATATCGCCACGCCACTGGAAGTGTGTGAGCAGCGCGATGTAAAAGGTCTGTACAAAAAAGCCCGCGCCGGGCAAATCAGCCAATTTACCGGTATTTCTGACCCATACGAGGCGCCGCAAGCTGCCGATTTGGTGTTGGACACCTCAGTAACATCGCTGGAAGATAGCGTGCAACAGTTGCTGGGATTGTTAAAGCAAAAGCAGATTATTAGCTAGGAGAGAGCTTCGACAGCCAACAGCACACGGGGACGTTGTAAATACATCCATGTAAACTCCTCTCCAGCATCCCTGCTGGAGACGCCCCGTTTAGCTGTTACCTGTCTGCGCTGCATATTCTGGTGTAACGCCGGATAAAAAGGACACTTATATGAATTATTTGCCAGCCATTATCGATATTGCAGAACAAGCCGGTCAGGCGATCCTGGCGGTTTATCAGCAAGACAACGCCACGTTTAATATTACCGGTAAAGCGGATGACTCACCGCTGACAGCCGCCGATTTAGTCGCTCATCAACTGATTGTAAAAGCGTTAACGGCACTGACACCAGAGCTACCGATTTTGTCAGAAGAAGCGGCTGATATCAGCTGGGATATTCGTCAGCAGTGGCAGCGTTACTGGCTGGTTGACCCATTGGATGGCACCAAAGAGTTTATTAAGCGCAACGGCGAATTTACCGTCAATATCGCCCTGATTGATAATGGCGAGCCGGTGCTGGGAGTTATTCATGCCCCCGTGCTGGCGAAAACCTACTACGCCGCTAAAGGTGAAGGCGCCTTTGTTAAAGCCGCCGGCAAGACCCGCGCAATTCAGGTTGCCAAGCCCGGCGACAATGTGCGCGTAGTCGGTAGCCGCAGCCACCCCAGCCCGGATTTAGCCGGCTATCTGGCACAATTTTCACAGCATAAAATGGTGCCGGTGGGCAGCTCATTAAAGTTCTGTTTAGTGGCCGAAGGCAGCGCCGATGTGTATCCGCGCTTTGGCCCAACCATGCAGTGGGACACCGGCGCAGGCCATATTATTGCGCTGGAAGCCGGCGCCACTGTCAGCTTCGACGGTATCAGCGAAAAAGTGTATCAACGTGAAAACCTGCGTAACCCTAACTTTATCGTGTCGGCAGTTAACGACTAACTTTAGAAAATTCGTTACACTAAACGTAATTAATATGGGTGAATTATGCGTTTAGATAAATATATATGTGACTGCACCGGCTTAACCCGCAGTCAGGCCGGTAAAGTGATCCGGCAAAAATTAGTAACAATGAACGGCGAACTGGTAAAGCAAGCCGCGCTGCAGGTAAAAGACAGTGACGTGGTGTGCCTTGATGGCGAGCCACTGCAGCTGATAGGCCTGCGCTACTTTATGCTGCACAAGCCGGATGGCTATATCTGTTCTACTGAAGACCCGGATCACCCGACGGTATTTACTTTAATGGACGAGCCGTTAATTGAGCGGCTGCACACCGTCGGCCGGCTTGATTTAGACACTACCGGCTTAGTGTTAATCACCGATGATGGCCAGTGGTCGCACCGCATCAGCAGTCCCAAGCATCACGTGGCGAAAACTTACCGCGTTTGGACTGCCGACCCAATCCCTACAGCAGCAATTGCGCAATTTGCCGAGGGTGTAATGCTGCGTAACGAGAAAAACGCCACCTTACCGGCACAGCTGGAAATAGTCAGCGAAACCGAAGCCCTGCTTACCATTCACGAAGGCCGTTACCACCAGGTAAAACGCATGTTTGCTGCTATTGGTAATAAAGTTGAACGGTTGCATCGTGAGAAAATCGGCGGCCTGCAATTGCCGGACGATTTAGCGGAAGGGGAGTACCGCCAACTGACAGTAGTTGAGCTGGCGTTGTTAAAAGGCTGAAGCTATGCGCTGCGTACTATTTTGCCTGCTATTCAGCAGTGTAACTGTGGCAGCGGATAGCACTGAATGGCGTTTGTATAAGGCTGACGGCAACACCCGAGTAGAGTATCGTCACGATGCGGATAAGCTATTACAAGTGCGGGCAGAGACCGAAGTCAGTTCATCTGTATCAGCATTTTTGCATTTGTTGGAAGATACCGCCAATATCAAGCGCTGGGCGGCTAACACAGAGAAAGCCGAGCTACTGGGCCAACCGGATAGGAACACTCATATAGTACATACTTACTTCACTGCCATCTGGCCGGTATCAAAACGCGATATGGTGACGCAGTCGGTCTGGCAGCAAGATGCAGGCAGCGGCGTGCTTACCATGCAGGTGAGCGACCTTGGTGGACGTTATCCCTCGGTCAAAGGGTATGTACGGATGCAAAGTGTAAAGGGGCTGTGGACCTTGACGCCGTTGCCGGATGGTTTATTACGGATCCAATATCGGGGCCAAGCTGATGCCGGCGGTAAATTGCCGCACTTTATCGGCGATAAAGTGGCGCTAAAATCGATGTTTACTACTTTTAGCCGCTTAGCAGCAACACTGCCACAGTATCAATGGCATTATCCGGATCTGCAGGAGCCAGCATTGCCTTCTGTGATAAACAAACATTAGTTTACCGCGTATTGCTACATACTTAGGATTCGAGTAGAAATCTGTACACGGCGGGTCTATCTGATACCACTTCGTTAGATATGGTGGGTACACGTATCTGGCTGGGTCGAGATACTGATGATGCGCACGAAATAGACGCCTTGTCCTGGTTCTGCAAATCAATTGCGAAGAGTCGCAATGCTAGATATCGCCTACTACTATCAACGCTGGCTGAGCATGCTAAATCAGACAAACTTAAACGATATGCCCGCTCGAGCCTCCATGCCCTGCCAATCGAAGACGTTGAGTCGTTGGATTTCAGAAATGCCGAACTTTGACCAATGGCTTGGCAAAGTTGTGTCAAAAAAGGCGCCATTTCGGCGCCTTAATATCAAAACTTAACCAAATCGCCTTTTAATGCGACACCGGCCATAATGGCACCGGCTCCGCATTGGAACTCAGTGGCGCTGCTGAATTCTTTATTCTGATAGTTAGAGCGGATATTGACGACAGCATCATAACCCCGTTGCTGGGCGGCTTCCTGCAATACTTTCAGTGCAGACAACAATACCCACTGGCACGCTTCTTCGTCTGATTTGCCAAATGCATTGGTTTTACGGCTGGTGCTGATTTCGCCCCAATTACTGCTAATGGCCGGATGGCTTTGGCCAGCAAAGTACACCGGCACATTATGCAGTGCCTGATTAGCTTTGTCGGTACCGATAATTTTATCCAGTGGCAGGCTTAATACATCGTTTCTGGCTTCAGCGGTACCGCAAATCAGTGCCGCTGACAGTGCAACTAACATTATTTTTTTATTCATCTAAAGCTCCGTATTGTCTGAATTTCCATCGCAAAACTTACACCGACATATCGCGGCAGGCTGCTGTCAGCTGTGCCAGCGTTTAAAAATCAGTGAGGTATTAATGCCACCAAAGGCAAAATTGTTACTCATTACATAGTCGGTATCCAGCGTGCGGCCAGTGGCGGTTATATAATCCAGCTCAGCGCAGGCTGGATCTACTTCGGTCAGGTTCAGCGTTGGTGCATACCAGTTGTCGCGTAGCATCATAATGCTGGCCCAGCTTTCTATTGCGCCACAGGCGCCAAGCGTGTGGCCAAGATAACTTTTTAACGAGCTAATCACTTGTTGCTGGCCAAATACCCTTGCTGTGGCGTGGCTTTCGGCTATATCACCTCTGTCGGTGGCAGTGCCATGCGCATTAACATAGCCTATGTAATCCGCGTCCAGTTCAGCATCGGCCAGAGCCAGCCGCATAGCGGTTTCCATAGTGGTGTCTGTTGGCTGGGTAACGTGCACGCCGTCAGAGTTGGAACCAAAGCCAACCACCTCGGCGTAAATTGTCGCACCGCGTGCCAGGGCATGCTCCAACTCTTCCAGGATCAGTGTACCGGCACCTTCGCCAATAACCAGGCCATCGCGGGCTTTGTCGAACGGCCGGGGTGTTAACTGCGGTGTGTTGTTTTTGGTGCTGGTGGCGTACAGGGTATCAAATACGGCAGCTTCGGTTGCACACAGTTCTTCAGCACCACCGGCGACCATCAGCAGCTGCTTGCCGTATTTTATTGCTTCATAGGCATAACCAATACCTTGCGATCCAGAGGTACAGGCCGAGCTGGTGGTATACACCCGGCCCTTAATGCCAAAGAATACGCCGACATTGACGGCAGTGGTATGCGCCATCATTTGAATATAGCTGGTGGCGGTGACGCCGGTCATATCGCCGGTAGACATCATGCGGCCAAACGCCAGTACCGGCTCTGTACTGCCGGTAGAAGATCCATAAGCAATACCACAACGGCCATCGCTTAGTGCCGGGTGTTGCAGCAGGCCTGCATCACTGAGCGCCAGTTCGGTGGCGCGGGTGGCCATTAATGATACCCGACCCATAGATCGCACCAGTTTTCTCGGATAATGTGCTGGCCGGACAAAATCCGGCACCGGTGCAGCCAGCCGGGTTGTCATACTGCTGAACCTGTCCCAGTCGGGCATGGTGCAAACAGCGTTTCGGCCCAGTTGCAGTGCCTGTTTAAATTGGGGCCAGTTATCACCCAAAGCGGTAACGACAGACATACCGGTAACAACGACTCTTTTCATTAAACTAAACCACCGTTCACCGAGATCACCTGCCGTGTAATATAGGCTGCAGGTTCGGAAAATAAAAATGCCACCGTGGCGGCGACTTCGTCGGCAGTGCCGGCGCGGCGCAGCGGTATCATTTTCATCAGTTCTTCCTGTGCCAGCTCTTGTACCATGTCGGTATCTATCAGCCCTGGTGCCACACAATTTACTGTAATTTTACGCTTGGCCAGCTCCAGTGCCAACGCTTTGGTGGCACCGATTAAGCCAGCTTTGGAGGCACTGTAATTAACCTGGCCACGGTTGCCGGCAATGCCGGATACCGACGCAATAGTAACAATGCGGCCACCGCTACGCAGTTGGATCATCGGCATAACAGCCGGATGCAGCACATTGTAAAAGCCATCAAGGTTGGTATGAATAACACTGTCCCAGTCGGCTTCGGTTAACGCCGGGAAAGCGCCGTCACGGGTAATGCCGGCGTTACATACCACGCCATAATAAGCACCGTGCTCTGCAATATCTTGCTCCAGCGCGGCTTTGGCAGCTGCCCGGTCGGCTACATCAAATTGTAACAGCCAGGCTTGCTTACCCAACTGGCGTACCTGGGTTACCACGGCTTCAGCGCTGGCACGATCACTGCGACAGTGCACTGCAATATCAAAACCGGCGGCTGCCAACTGCAGCGCTATGGCTTTGCCGATACCACGGCCTGAGCCGGTAACTAATACTCTTCTCATTACTACTCCGTTAGCCAGGAACGATGATCATCCGGTTGAAATACATTTAGTTTGGCGTCAACTAACAGTTGCTGTTGCTGATAGATCTGGCAGTCAAATACACTGAGGCCTGAGCTATCTGTCACCACCTGTGTGGCCCTGACAGTTAACTCTGTACCTACTGCAAACACAGTGGTTGAAGGAACATATTTACGGCAGCCAAGTAAAAAGCCTATCTGCACTTTATCGCCTTCAGCCAGATTATTCGCTCCGGCATAAGCTGCAATAGTTTGTGCCATATATTCAAGCCCAACATAACTGGGAACGCCGGCCAGTGCGGTATCGTAAAACGGGCTTTGGGGGCTAATCTGCACGCGGCACAGCGCATGCACATTGTCAGCTTCAATAAATTCATTCAGCAATATCATCGGGTGCGCATGGGGCAACACTTGCTCTATGCTGTAGCCTGTAATCATATTGTTTTACCCAGTATCAATGCCACGTTGTTGCCACCAAATGCGAAAGAATTAGACAGGCAATAGCTTACTGCCTGTTGCTGGCCAATGCTAACCAAGGATAATACTGGCAAAGCAGGATCTGCCTGACCGTCCCAGCAATGCGGCACCAGATGTTGGCCGGTATTATAATCAGACAGGGTCAGCCAGCAAAGCGCTGCTTCAATAGCTCCGGCCGCACCCAGCGTGTGGCCGGTCATACTCTTGCTGGAACTGGCAGCAACCTGTGTCAGCGCCAGTGTAGCCAATGCCTTGCTTTCCATGCTGTCGTTCAGAGGGGTGGCAGTACCATGCAGATTAATATAATCCAGTTGTGCTGGCGTAATACCCGCCTGCTGGCAAGCTTGTGTTATCGCGTTAATCGCCCCCATGCCTTCAGGCTGTGGGGCCGACATATGATGAGCATCGCTGCTTGCACCGCAGCCTAGCAAGGCAATATCAGAGCCATGCTTTTGCATCAGAAACAGTGCTGCACCTTCGCCGATATTAATACCATCACGTTGCTGACTAAAGGGTTGGCAGTGTGCAGCTGCAACCGATTCCAGCGCAGCAAAACCATTGAACGTCAGCTGGCAGAGTGAATCCACGCCACCCACAATGACTGCATCTGCCAGGTTGGCCTGTAATAGGGTACGGGCACTGATCAGTGCGCGGGCACTGGAAGAGCAGGCGGTAGAAATGGCATAGCAGGGGCCACTGACATCAGCCAGCCGGGCAATAAAGTTGGCCGGGGCCAGCATTTCCTGTATCTGGTAATGGTAACCTGGCGGATAACATTGCTGCGTCATATAGTGCTGCATTGCGCGTTCACCTTCGGCAATACCAGATGTGCTGGTGCCGATAATCACGGCTATGCGTGCTGCGCCATATTGCTGGCGAACTGTTGCCACATCTTCGGCAATTTGCTGATACGCCAGCGCAGCCAATTGGTTGTTACGGCTTTGATAATGTACCGGCCAGACGCTCAGATCGGGTAAATCGCCGCTGACTTCGCCAGCTATTACTGCCTTGCCGCTGGTGAGTAAATCATCGCGCCAGCGCATACCCGCGCGGCTACCGGTAATGGCATTGTGCCAGACTTGCTGTTTGTTATTGCCCAAAGCACAGCACAAACCCAGCGCGGTTAAGCGTGCTACGGTCATGGTAAGAAATCCTGCTGTAAGGTAGTAATTTGCAGCTGATAGTGGCGGGCTTTTAACGTGATTGGCACAGCGGTGCTGATTTGGGCACTGTGGTGAATTTGCAATATCAGCTTGCCGCTGGCATGGCTTATATGCCGCTCTGTGCCACTTTCTGTCGCATGCTCTGTCAGCGCTAACCCTTGCAAGCGCGGTGTAATCACAGTGCTATCGAGCAGGGCTAATTGCATTTCAGCCAGCAGGCGTTTGGCAAACTCTGGCTGGTTAAATGGCGCTATGCCGGACAACGTTAGCTGATGTTGTGGCTGGTAATGCAGACGCCACAGCTCTTGCCCAATGGGTGATAACGCCACCAGCAATATACTGTCTGCTGTTAGCAAAGCATTGAGCACAAATTGCTGTTGCTGCTGTTCATCGCGCCAGCTTACCTGCTGCAGCAGCTGTTGCGGCCGGCCCGGCCAGTTATCAAGCAACTGGTAATAACCGCCATCCAGCATTACCCAGCCTTTTGCCGTAGGCGTGTGCCACTGCTGGCAGCCGCTAAGCAATAACAGGCAAAGTGTCAGTATTAATCCACGTCCAGACATAGTTCCCTTAATACATTTAAGCGCCGCTCTGGCTCTGCTACATAGGGGTTAGCCTGATCCCAGGCGTAACCGGCCAGAATAGCGCTAATCATGGCTGTTATCTTAGCCTGGCGTTTTTCGCTGAAAATAACATCCTGAAACCGGCCATCATACCAGGCGGTAACAAAGGTGCGGAACGTATCTATACCCTTACGCAGTGGTTTACTGTACTGCGCTTCCCAATCGGGCGTGTCACCGTCTAGCTGCTGCAATACCAGTGGCACCGCCATGGCGGCAGAGCGCAGCGCTATGGTGACACCGGATGAAAACACCGGATCAAGAAATTCACCGGCGTTACCCAGCAGCGCAAAATTATTGCCATGCAAAGTACGTACATTGGCCGAGTAACCTGTCAGTGTTTGTACCTCATTCACCGGTGTGGCCTGCGCCAGCAATTCTGCCAGTTCCGGTGTCTGGCGGATATGTTGCCAGAGATTGTCTGTTGCACTTAACGCACTGTCAAAACGCTGCTGTTTACCCACCACGCCCAGGCTGGCCGTGCCGTCGCTAAATGGGATCAGCCAGAACCAGACATCCGGCAGGCTGGAATGCACGGTGATCAGGATTTTATTGCGATCAAAACGCGCATCGCTGATGTTGTCACGTATATGACAAAAGCACGCCTGGCGTACCGGAAAATCGGAAGGTAGTTCCAGGTCCAGCAGCCGTGGTAACACCCGGCCAAAGCCGCTGGCGTCGAGGATAAAACCGGCGCTTAGCTGATACTGGCTGTTATTTTCATCACTTACTGTCAGCACGGCCTGCTGTGCTTGCAAATGATCACACTGTTGTACGGTGACACCATAGCGTATTTGCAGCCCCTGCTCAGCGGCGGCGTCGGCCAGTAGTTTATCAAAAGCGGCGCGCTTTACCTGAAACGTAGTACCGGGGCCGGGGCTGAATTTATCGGTAAAATCAAAGGCAGTGCGGATATCATTTTTCAAAAATGCCGCGCCATTTTTAAACTGAAATCCCAGGCTTTCGGCTTGTTGCTGCAAGGCGGATGTCATACCGGCGGCGGTTAAAAATTCCATGCAGTGCGGTAGTAAGCTTTCACCAATGCTAAAGCGAGGAAAATGCTGTTTTTCCAAACACAGCACCCGCTTACCGGCTTGTGCCAGCATGGCTCCGGCACAACTGCCCGCTGGGCCGGCGCCAATAATAATAACATCAAAGTGTTCCATGCTTATTACCCTCCTTTACGCTGACTACAGTTAACAGCGGAGCCAGCAATGCTGCAAGTGCAACGCCACAAAACACCGTAACACCAAAGCTGGCTACGGCAGGTGTCTGACTGAAACTCAGTAAACCAAAGGCCAGGCAACTGGTAACAGCCGATAACAGCACGGCCTGATAAACATCGGCGCTGCTTAGGCGGGCAGTAAAGAACACGCCGTAATCCAGTGCCAATGCCAGCACCAATAAGGCCGCTACCAAATTAAAAATATTCAGCTGTTGCTGTAATAGCTGGCTAAGTAACAAAGCGCCGCCTACAGCAATCAGCAACATCAGTGTAATGGCACAGGCCGCTTTGATGCCGAGCCGCCATAGCAGAATAAGTAACGTAACAGCCAGTGCCAGTAACAACCAGTGGCCTAGCTGGCTACGCAGCTGAGCCAGCACCTGATTCGTATCGGCAATGGGGTCCAGCCAGTGTATTTGCGCCATGCTATTAAGCTGCGCCCGTTCGGTATCCGGTATGTTAACACCGCTGAGTAATATTACGCTGGCGCTGTGCTGTTGCAGGCTGAATAGTTGTTGTAGCAGTACTGAGGTAAAGTTGTCCGGTTGCAGGCGCTCTGCCCGTGGCGCTGGTGCAGCCAGTTGTAACTGCGATAAATATTGTTGCACCGGTTCACTCTGATAAGCCAGTTGCAGTTGTTGCTGTAGTTGATCCTGCAGTTGCACCGGGGGTAGTTGTTGCGACAATGCCTGCCAGTCTTTCAGCCAGCCTTGCTGTTGCCAATGCTTAAGTAACGGCAGCAGCAGTTGTTCTTGCTGCAATACCTGCTCTGCGCTATCTGCCAGCACGACAATAAAACGACTGTCCCACTGCTGCGAGCCCAAACTGCGCACCTGCTGTTCTTGTGCCAGTAAACTGGCAGGGCTTTGGTTAAATAAGCGTACGTCATCCACAAACCGCGCCTGGCTTAGCAGCCACAGGCAAACCAGTGCGGCCAGTAGCAATGCGCCACTCCACACCTTCAAGGCAGAGGTGTTGTTATAGCGGCTACTTATCTGTTCACAGCAGTGCAGTAAACTGGCGTTGTTCTGCAGGCTTTGTGGTGCCAGCCAGTAAGGAAATAACAGCCAGACACTGATAAAAGCCGCAGTTAAACCGGCACACATAAAAATTGCCACCTGATTTAACAGCGCAAAAGGCAGCACTGTCAGGGTAAGGTAACCCAGCAAAGTCGTCAGCAGGCCCAGCGCCAGGCTGGGCAGCATGGCGCGAAAATAGCGCCGGCCTTTGTTGGCGGCCAACATGCCATGAAAGGAGTAATCTATCGCTATGCCAATTAACGTGGTGGCAAATACCAGAGCCAGTACATGAGGTTGCGGCTCCAGCATCAGTAAAGCCGCCAGCCCGCTCAGAGTCGCGCAGCCGAGCACCACAGCGGCAAGCAGTAAAGGTTTGATACTGTAAAAACTAACGCCTAACAACAGCAAAATGGCCACTAATGATAAGCCACCGTAAAACTGCATTTCAAAGCTGGCGTTGTCGGCGGCATTAACGGCATGAAATAACACTCCGCTGCGTGCCAGTTGTAACTCTGGATCCTGCTGCTGTAACTGCTGTAGCTGGTGTTCCAGGGCGGCGGCCAGTTTACCGGCGTCAGTGCGGTCAAAGGGATCTATGCTCAGGCTGGCATGTAACAAAATAGCCGCAGGTTCACTGCTTTCAAACCAGGCGTGGCGTGGTTGCATGGCTGAAACAGGCGCTTGTTGTTCGATAAACTGCTGCGTTAAAAGTAAAGGGTCATACTGCAATGCTTCTGCCAGCAAAGGCGCGGGGCTAAGCAAGCGCTGCCATGCGGCATCAACCAGTTGCTGGTATTGCCCGCTTTGCAATTGTGCCAATGCCGTAGGTGATGCCAGCAGAGCCTGATGCTGCTGATATTGCTGTTGCAGTTGCTGCATTAAGGCGCCAGGCTGATACCAGCTCAGGCCCGGCAGTGTTTGCTGTTGCAATTGCACAGCGGCCTGGCGCAGCTGTGGCAGCGGTTGGCCGGTTAATAACAGGCTCAGATGACGACTGCTGCTGTTTTGCTGCATTAGCTGGTTTTGCCAGGGCGTGGTTGTGCCGGGCATAGCAGCAGTAATACTGCTGTTCCAGTGCCGTTGTGGCAGTTCCAGCAGCACATACAACAGCATCAGCGCCACGGCTGCCAGCCATAGAACCAATGTAAGGTGGCGGCGCATAGCTAGGGCGTGCCTGTCGCAGGTTGCAGGCTGATAGCAGTATGGTTACCATTCAGCTCAGTTAGTATCAACTGTTCCAGACTGTGTTGGCCACACAGTTCAATCTGGCTGAACAGCTGGTTTAACGGAGGTTGTACCGGCTGTAACAGCAGGCAGTTATTCTGCCCTGTAGCCAACTGAAAATGCGCCAGAATAAAGTCTTGCTGCTGTTGCAGTACCGCCAGCAGTAACTGGCCGACAAATTCACTGCCTGCAACGGCAACATATTGTTGTTGCTGCCACTGGCTGACACCCGCCGGGCTTATCAGCAATTGGGTATCTACCGGTGCTGTGGTATGCCACAGCAGCTTATCGGCACTGATTTGTAAATAACCCTTACTACGCAATGGTACCGGTAAACCTTGTACTGTTTTCAACTGGACAAAATCCAGTTGCCCCTGCAATGGTGCAAACCGTAGCAGAGCAGCCGCCTGATCTGCCACTGCAACAGGTGGCAGCGATACGATCAGCAGTAGCACCAAAGCAATAAGCCGGTTCATGGTTTTGGGTATCCGAGTTTTTCAAACAAAACCGATGGCGACTCAAAACACATTTGCTGAGTGCTGATATCAATGGCTACCTGTGTAGTACTGGCTTTCGTCAGTTTTTTACCGGTTTCGAGGTCGGTGATCAGATAGCTGATTTTTAATCGGTTTTCCCATTCTTTCAATGTTGCTACTATCTTGATTTTTCTGGCAAAACGGGCAGAGCCCACATATTTTACGGCTAAATCGACAATAGGCCACATATAGCCGGATTCCGACATCTGCGGATAATCGTAGTTAAAACTACGCAGCAGTTCACAGCGCGCCACTTCCAGATATTTTACATAATGTCCGTGCCACACCACCTGCATGGCATCAACGTCGAAAAAAGGCACATCAATGATTACTTCTGCCGTTTTCATGTCAGGCCTCCTGATATAAAGGCCAGTGCTGTTGTTGCAGCTGGCTGACTAACTGCCGCAGGTTGTACTCCAGCGGCCTGTCTTCTGCAACCAACGGATGTTGCTGCTGCAGCTGTTGCAACATGTGCTGAATATCGCTGTTCAGGCTATTAAAGCATAATTCACCCTGAGCAATACGTAGTTGCACTGCTTGTTGTACGGCCAGCAATGACGCTGCCATTACCTGCTCTGTCAGTTGCAACACCCGCAGGCAGTCACGGGCGGCAATGGTGCCCATGCTAACTTTGTCCTGATTATGGCACTCGGTTGAGCGCGAAAACACACTGGCCGGCATGGTCAGTTTTAGCGCTTCTGCCGTCCAGGCGCTACAACCAATTTGTACCGCTTTGAAGCCATGATTGATATAGCGCCGCTCTGGTGTTGCGGCAGATAAGTTCGCTGGCAGGCCGTGGTTGAACTTAGTGTCCATCAGCAGTGCCATTTGCCGGTCGTGTAAATCGGCCAGATTGGCGACCGCGGTTTTCATTGTATCCATTACCATAGCGATATGGCCGCCGTAAAAATGGCCGCCATGCAACACATGCTCACCAATGCCGTCGATAATAGGGTTGTCATTGGCGCTGTTAAGTTCGTTCTCTATGGTTTGTTTAAACCATGGCAATGCATCACGCAGCACACCGATAACATGCGGTGCACAGCGGATAGAGTAGCGGTCTTGCAGCCGGTCTGAATTGCGCGGATGCTCAACGTGATTTAAGTCTGCGCGGATCCAGGCCGCTACCTGATTCTGCCCCTGATGCGGTTTTACACTGAATAAAATATCATCAAAGTGGTGGCTGTTGCCCTGCAGCGCCAGGCTGGCCAGTGCAGTAATACGGCTGGACAGGCGGGTAAGATATTCAGCGCGCTGATAGGCCAGGCACGCCAGTGCTGTCATCACCGCCGTGCCGTTCATAATGGCCAAGCCTTCTTTGGGGCGCAGCCGGAGGGGTTGCAACTGATGTAGTGGCAATACGTCTGCTACCGGGCATACTTCACCGCCATAATAAACATCCCGCTCGCCAATCAGGCTGGCAGCAACATAAGACAGCGGCGTTAAATCGCCACTGGCGCCGACACTGCCTTCCTGCGGAATGCGTGGCACTATATTCAGGTTCAGATAAGCACTTAACTGGTGTAGCAGCTCAAAGCTGACGCCGGAATAACCTTGCGTTAGCGAGCACAAGCGGGTGGCCAGAATAGCGCGGCCTTCTTCAACACTGAAGTAATCGCCCAGGCCGCAGCCATGAAAGCGGATCAGGTGCACCGGCAGCTCGTATACCTGCTCCAGTGGCACTTTAACGGTAACGCTGTCGCCGTAACCGGTGGTTACGCCGTAAATCACACCGTCTTCCTGCAGCAGTTTATCTAAAAAGGCCACGCCGGCATTAATGCGCTGCACAAATGGCGCCTGCTGGCTAAGGCTAACCGCTTGTTGCTGGCGTGCAATGGCTGTTATTTGCTCTATGCTGATCCGGCCCTGACCAAAGCAGACAGGGGCAGCGCTGGCGATAGGTTGTGCTATGCCGGGTTCAGTTACTGCTGTTGTCACCGGTGCTTTCCTTTTGTTGTTTGGCTGCGGGCAATTGCCAGAAGTCATAAAAATTAAACCATTGCATAGGGTAACGGCAAGCCACTTGTTCCAGTTGCTGCGCATATTGTGTCACGATGTCTGTCAGTGCCTGTTGCCGGGTTTTGCGTGGCAGCATGATCTGTTCGGCAAAGGGTTCAAACATCAGGTTGTAGCCTCGGCCTTCTTTAAGACAAAACATCAGATACACCGGGCATTGCAACAAACTGGCCAGCACCCAGGGGCCAATAGCAAAAGGCGCCGGTTTGCCAAGAAAGCTGGCCCAAACCGCACGCTCCGGTGCCTGTGCTGAAATGCGGTCGCCCACAATGACCACCAGCTCACCATTATCAATACAATCTGTCAGCATAGCGCTAACAGCCGGTGTCAACTGTGTAACTTCAATCAAATGCAGGTCAACTTCGCTGTTGCTCTCTTTCAAAATACGGTTAAACGCTGCGGTATGCCGGGTGTGTGCTAGTACGTTAATCCGTACCGGGTATTTGCTGCGCACTAAAGCCCGGCATACTTCCAGGTTACCCAGATGGCTGCCTATCAGCACTGCGCCTTTATTGGGGTGCATAATCTGCTCAAAGCCGGTACTGCCGCCATAGTGCACTGGAGTTGTATTTAACCGCCCGAGCCAGGCATCGATTTTTGCCAGTGCAGCCATGGCAAATTGCCAAAAATGCTGGTATGCCTGCAAGTAACCAGGCATCGTGGTAAAAGGGCTATGCTGGCCTTTGTAGCGATGCAGCTGCTGCAGATAACCAAGCGATGAGCGCCGTGCAGAGCCATCCTTAATAAAAAAGTACGCCAGCACCGGCGCCAGTACCAGCAAAATTAACCATTTGCCACCATAACGATACAGGGTAAGCAGTAGCTTTATGGCATGGTAGCTGCCATTTTCCTGCTTTTTAGCCCAGTGTATGCCGCTGTTATCAGAAGGTGTCATCCGTGGGCCCATTTGCGTTTAAGCAATAAGGGCATCCGCCACAACATGCCAAAAAACAGTTTGGTGTGCATTTTGCTGATCAGCCAATTATCTTGCAGCAAGCTAAAATGAGAGCGGCCGCCCTGCGGATAAATTACCCGGGTTGGAATAAAGCGCACTTTAATGCCCTGCCAGTACAACCGCACCATAATTTCAATATCAAAGTCCATGCGCTGGCCCAACTGCACCTGATCAATCAGCCTGATGGTAGCAGCGACCGGGTACACCCGGTAGCCCAGCATGGAATCACGGATATCGCGTGACAGGGTTTCGATACTAACCCAAAAGTGCGTAATGTGGCGGCCAATACGGCGGCTGCGGGGCATAGATTCGTCATACAAGGGGGCACCGCTAATCAGGTCATCCGGGTGTTGCGCTGCCAGTTGCCAGAACGCCGGAATGTCGTTGACATCATGCTGGGCATCCGCGTCTATCTGTAAAGCGTGGCTGAAGCTACGCGCGGCGGCACGGCGCAGTGCTGCACTAACTGCAGCACCTTTGCCGCCATTTTGTGCCAGTGTAACGATATCAACCAAAGCGTAACGGCTGGCCAGTTGTTGCAGTGCCTGTTTAGTCTGGCTGTTGGAACCATCATCAGCAATGATAATGGGCAGTTGATACGGCAGCAACGCCTGTACTGTGGTTGCTATGGTGTCGTGATGATTATAAATAGGGATCACAAAGCAATTATGCATCTGGTTGCAGGCTCCATTTTAACCGGCCAGACGCTACTTTTTGCCCATCTTTAAGGTAAGTAAATAAGGTGGTGTTGCTGTTGCTGAGTTCCAGTTGTAATGTAAGGACATCCTCTGGACGGATCATCAACTGAAACTTCAACACTTCTACCGATATTACTTCATCTAAACCGGCAAAATACTGTTTGCTATAGTGTACTACCCAATGCAGCTGGGTTACGCCTGCCAGCACCGGAGCCTGCGGAAAATGGCCGGCAAAATAATAAATATCGGCGCTGATATGCAGTTGCAGCTCAACGCGCTGTGCGTTTTGGCTTTGCAGCTGAAGCAATGGAAATAACTTAGTCATCAGTAAACAGGGCCTCCAGCAGTGACTGCGGTAATTTTCCCTGCTGATTGTAAGGTAATGCGGTTAAATAACGAAAACGTTTTGGTAGTAAAACGGGTTCAAAGCGCTGCAGCAGGTGCTGTTTCAGCAGGTTATTCACTGCCAGCTTGCCGTTATCACGCAATATTGTTGTGCCAGTTGCAGATAACACTGCCACCAGTGCCAGCTGTGCTTTGGGCGTAGCCAACATAAATGCTGCAGCCTCTGTTACCAGTTCCGAGCGACAGCAAAATTGCTCCAGCTCTGGCAGGGCCAGGCGTTTTTCTGCCAGTTTAACAATACGATCCAACCGGCCCAACAGGTGAAACTGTTGGTTTGTGATAAGCTGCACCTGGTCCTGGGTTTGGAAAAAACCATTGTTATCAAGATGAGGCGACATGACCTGTAATGCCTGCTGTGCATCAGTCGCTAAGGTTACACCGGTAAATGCCTGCCAGGGTACATCAGGCAGGTGGCGCTGGCGAAAGGCAATGCCACCGGTTTCAGTGCTGCCAAATACTTCTGTTGGCGCTTGCCCCAGTGCCTGCTGATACAACACCGGCACCGGCGCAGGCAAGGGGCCGCCAGAGCTGAAAATGCGGCTAACTTGCTGTTGCAGCGGCGAAAGTTTGGCAATGTCATCAAAACGGGCCAGGTGCGCCGGGCTGGCAACCAGCACTACTTTATTTTGCTGCAACAATGTCTGCCATTGTTCAAAAAAACTGAGCTGCTGGCGATACAAAGGCCGGTTATTACACAGGGGCCACAACAAGCGGAACAGCAGGCCGTAAATATGCTGCTGCGATACCGTGGCGGCAAACAGGGTATTGGCATCCAGTTGGTTGCCAAACTGCTGCTCCAATGTTTGTACTTCAAGCAGCAACTGACACAACCGTTTGCTAATCAATTTTGGCTGGCCGCTAGAGCCTGAGGTGAAAAAACTGATGCGGCACTCTTTACTGAGCAACAGCTGCAACGGAATATTTGCCGGCACAGCGCTTTCGGGCGGCAGCTGTGCCGGCACTTGCCAGTCGCAGTGCTGCAACACCATGTGTGTGGTGTGTGGCTGGTTGTCCGGTGCCAGCACTATATGTTTACCCAGCATGGCCAGCGCAACAAACCACAGGCTAAAACACAGGCTGTCTGGCTGATATAACAACACTGTATCGCCTGGCTGAGAGCCGGCATACTGCACCACAGCTGGCAGCATGGCGTGCCATTGCTGGTAACTCAGGCGGTGGTTGTCATCCAGTATTATCGCTTGTGCCGGATCACGCCAGCTTAACTGCCAGTGTTTAGCGAGCTGCTTTAACACGACGACGCACCAGCCATTCAATCAGCATTAGTAAGCCCATTAGTACATAGGCAATAAAGCCGTTGTATAACACCCATAAGTTCCAGTTACCCCACCAGGCAGTAAAGGTTGCGACGCTGCCGTTTAAGATAAAAAATACACACCACACCATAGTAACATTGCGGGTATAACGCACGCCTTTGGCATCCAGCTCACCTTCCATTAAGCGGGCAAGGCGCTCTACCACCGTTGGCGGATAACATAACGACCAGCCAAACAGCAGCAACATACCGGCATTCATCCATACCGGATAATACAACATAGCTTGTTCGGCTTTACCCAGCAGGCTGGCGGCCAACAGCAACACGGCACTGAGCAGAAAAAACCAACGCTGTGAGGTATCGCTGCGGCTGGTTAGTGCTTTAGCTACCGCCAGTAACATTACCGGCAGTACTGCGAAGGCCGGATGCCAGTTACTGACTGCCCACCAAACATAAAAAGGATACAGCAATAACGCTAGTTGTACGCCCGCTTTTAGTGGTGTCCTGGCCTGCATTAGGCCTCGATCAGCGCGTAAACTTGATCTACCACATTGCCAACGGTACGCACTGCTTTAAAGGCATCAGGCTCAATTTTTTTGCCTGTCAGCTCACGTAACTTCACAACCAGATCCACGGCATCAATACTGTCCAGATCTAAATCTTCGTACAGGTTGGCATCCAACTGAATTTGTTCTGCGTCCAGTTCAAACTCTTTTACCATCAGCTGTTGCAGAACGTTATATACATCTTGTTTGGTTTTCATCGCGAAGCTCCATTTACTGCTGTTGTTGCTGCACATAAAGCGCCAGATTATGCAGGCTGGCGAAATGCTGCTTATTTTGCTCTGAGTTAGCGTCAGGTTTTATATTGTATTTTTTCTTTAATGCCTGCCCCAGTTCCAGAGCATCAATAGAGTCCAGGCCCAGACCGTCTCCAAAGAGTGGCGCGTGGTCATCAATATCATCCGGGGTAATATCTTCTAATTCCAGGGTATTAATAATAAGTATTTTTAGTTCTTGTTTTAACGTGTCCATCTTAGCTAAGTACCTGCTGATAGTAAGCGTGTAAATCCCTTGTCAGCTGCCGGGCAGCCAACGAAGGGGACGACAAAGCCCGGTATTCATCAATATGAATCGGCCTTAAAAAATGAATTGCCAGTGTTGGTTTGGTGCTGGGTACGTTGTACCACTGCTCCTGTTTTGTCAGTGTACTTGGCTGACAGCAAATATGTAATGCCAGATAATCACTGCCTGATCGTAACGCAATATTGGCGGCGCCCCGCTGAAACTGTAAAGGCTGCCCAGGCGTGCTGCGGGTACCTTCCGGGAAAATAATCAGATTATTACCCTGCTGCAATGACGCTGCGCAGTCATCCAGCAACTGATCCGGATCCGAGTTGCTGATATAGCCGGTACTACGGATCACCCCCCTAATAAAAGGATTACGAAACAGCTGCGCTTTCACCACGCAATCAGCATTGGGTGTCATGGCAATCAGGGCCACCACATCGATCAGGCTGGGGTGATTAGCAATAATAATTTTACCTTTGCACTGGCGCAGATGTTCGCTGGCAGTAAAGTTAAAATTAAATACCCGAAAGAAGCGTATCAGGCTGATAAAAAAGCTGAAAGCACTATGCACCGTGCGCCGGGCTACCCGTTTGCGCTGCTGCAGATCAAAAATAAACAGGCGTTGCAATGGAAAAATCAGCACAGACAGCACCAGGGCGCCGATGCCAAAACAGACAAAACACAATCCGGTCGCCAGAACACGATAAGCATGATTCAGTTTTTGCATTATCAAGCCCGCTGCCATAACCAGCGGCGTTGATGCCCGGCGATACTCAGTTGTGTTACGTCACCCTGTAACAAGGGCAATAGTTGCAGCGCCTGATCATCCGATGCGTTACTTGCAGCGTCGGGCTGCATATCAAATAACAATTTGTCGCCATCGCGCCCCAGCAGCAAAGCCAGCGCTATAGGTATGGACGGATCTTTGCAGAATGCTTCGTAAGGGGCAGGTACCGGTTCATCGGCATACACCACCAGCAACTGCTGTAATTGCGGTTCGCTGCTAAAACGTGCTGCAGCTTCTAACAACGCATAGTGTAAACTGTCGGCTCCGGCGGCAATTGCGTTGCTGTCAGCATGATTCTGGCTGAAAATACTAAATTGCCCGCTGATAGCATTGTGCACCGACAGTGCAAACTGGGATGGTGAAATATCATCACGCTCTGCCAACTGTTGCAGTAAGCCCAGCGTTTTATGCAAATCGCCATGACGCGACGCAAAAATGCTGCTGATCTGTTGTCCGGTTACAACGGTATTGAGCGCAACGTCAAAGGCAAGTTTCGTCAACTTGCTTAAACGGCGCCTTGCTATTGCGGGTACTGCAGTTAAAGCAGGCAAGCTGGCATCAGGTGTATCCTGTTGTGTCATTGCTGACGGTGGCATCCATACCGCCCAGGACGTTAAATAAAGTTCCATCAGAATTTGTTACCCACTGAGCCGCAGAAATAACCACTAAAAAGCGGAGTATCATATAAAAAAATACACCAAAAAGTAAATAAAAGCTGGCCACAATCAAAGGCGCTGTTGTTATGCAGCTTTAAATATTAGCTATCAGGCGCTGCGTTGTTTCAGTGCTGTTAGTGCAGGTGAATAAAAACAAACAGGAAATAGCAGCATATTTTATGATATCACTGGCGTATCGCTTACAAACATTAAGCGTTGAAGACTGTCGGGTATGGTTGCATGCTAATGAGTGGCAGTACAGCCTGACGCTCAGCAATAAGCGTGCCCGTGAATTTTGTAATGGCCGGGCCCTGATACGGCAGCTGTTGTTGCAGCAAAGTGGTGTGGCGGTGGCAGAGATTCAGATTACCCTACCGTCGGCGCAAGCCCCGGCAATGTATGTCAAAGGACAAGCAGTTGCACTAAGTATCAGCCATTCGCGCCAGGCAGTGGCAGTAGTATATAGTCAGCAACAACCTGTAGGGTTGGATCTGGAATATATAAAAGCACGTGATTTTGTGCAGTTAAGCAGCCAGTTTTCCGCACTAAAAGCTGCAACCGATAGCGCAACCTTTTATCAAAGCTGGACAGCAGCTGAAGCTTACAGCAAATTCAGCCAACAACCGCTGCTATCGGTGTTGGCCCATCCGCTGCCGCAAAATATCCAGCTAAAGCATTTGTCATTGCCCGGCTACATGTTGTGCTTATGCTATAAAATCCCTGATACAACAGTAAAAATTTCAGCCAATATACAATGAATGGGAAATATTCTCTGGCAAACATCTGTCCTGTATTGCAATGCGTAATCTGGTTACGCGCTTGATACAGGACTTTTTTATGCCATCTGCTCCACTTTGTAAACTGATCTTGTCTGCTGCCATAGCGGCAGTATTACCTTTGGCAGTACAAGCTGCACCGGCGCAGCCGAATGATTTTATCGAGGTATTTGCTAAAATTTTTGGTGAGCACAAAGGTATTCGTAAAGGCCATGCCAAAGGGGTGTGTGCAACGGGTGACTTTACCGCCAGCTCTGAAGCTACAGCGCGCTTTGATGCTGCGCTGTTCTCCGGTTCTGCTATACCTGTAGCCTATCGTTTCTCCCTCGCTGGCGGCAACCCGGCGGCACCTGACTATGCCAGCTCACCACGCGGTTTAGCCGCGCAGTTTACGCTGGCAGACGGCAGCAAACATAATATTGCTACGCTGACCACACCGGTATTTGGTGCGAAAAACCCGGAGAATTTTTTAGGCTTGTTACAGGCCTCGGTCCCAGGTAGTGATGGCAAGCCAGACCTGGCTAAAATTCAGGCTTTCCGTGCGGCCAATCCTGATACCCAACCACAGGCGCAGTGGCTGGCAATTAACCCGCCACCATGGAGTTATGCTACTGCTGAGTACTTCGGTATTCATACTTTTTACTTGGCCGATAAAAGCGGTGAAAAAGTAAAAATACGCTGGCATTTGCAGCCAAAAGATGGCGTTAAAGGCTTAACCGAAACTGAGATAGCGCAGCAGAATGCCAACTTTTTGGATGACAGATTAAAACAACGTTTAGCTGATGGAACCGTGGAGTTTGATTGGATTATCAGTTTTGGTGAAGCCACAGACAGCGAGAATGACCCATCGGTACAATGGCCGCTGCGGCCAACGTTAAACGCCGGTACCTTGCGTATTAATGCCAGTGGTGACGGTAGCTGCGCCAATATTAACTTTGACCCTAATGTATTAAACCGCGGCTTTAGCACCAGTGACGACCCGGTGTTAAGAATGCGCTCGCCGGCTTATGCTATTTCATTTGGTAAACGGTTAAGCGGGCAGTGAGTGAGGCTTAGCGGCGTTGTAATAAAAAATTTATACTTTGCTTTTTGTTGTAGCCGATGTGCAATCACATCGGCTTATTCTGTAAAATCAACTACCTGAAAGCCAGATCAGGCTGACCGGGCTTACACAATTGAGCAGTTTACTTTTTCTTTTCGCTTGTTACCGGTTGGCCATACTTGGGAGATCTTGGGCCATACAGCAATCCATTGTGGCTTTCAGCAAACAATAGCCGGTTGGTGCTGAGCGCTGCAATATCAAAGCCACGGTCGGTAATGGTTTCAAGAATTTGGTTCATTGCCGCCTCTACCAGCATTCCTACCAGGCCCCCGCTATTGCCACCGCGATTTTCTGCAGAGGATGCGCTTTTGCTGTCTTGCCATAACACCACACCTGAGCGTAAATCGACTAAGGTGGCTGAGATTGTCACTATGGTTTCACTGGATAGCACTACATAGTTAGTGCCGTATTTATCTATCGTTATATAAAGGCCGGTATCTGCACCAAAAATTTCGTGGATTTTATCAAAAGGCACAGCATGGATATCGGTCGCTTCTGTTAAACCATTGTTCCGGAAAGTTTGCTCAACCAAAGCCACAGGAAACACATAGTAGCCAGATTCAGCGATAGGCTGCGCGATCTGTGACATCAGGCTATAGGGTGCTACCACTTCTACACTGTTGTTAATTGGTGGCAATACCAATATTGAATGAGGATCGGCGCTGCGAAACGCGCTGTAATCATGTGCAGGGGGGGCACTGACACAACCTGTTAAAACAACTACGGCACCTACAAGGTATAACTTTAACCAATGCATATCAGGCTCCTTGCCGTGATTTTAATAAAAAGTCGAGATATTTTGCTGATTCAGGAAACAAGGCTTTTTCATATTCAAAATGTTGTTGTCCTTGAGTGGCATTACCTGTATCGAAATACAATAAACCAAGATGGGCATGAATGCCTGGTGCCACGGGCTTACCTGCTGCTTCTGCAGCTTGTATGATTTGTTGCAAAGTGGCTATTTGATCTGCTGGTGTTGATTCATCAGCTTTGAAATAGGTGTAAACGGCTTTGTTATATTCGCCGTGGTAGTAAAGGGATTCGGTGGTTTTACAGGCAGAGAGAGCTACCAGCACGCTAAGTGCACATACTATTTTCTTCATGATAGTGTCTCTATTCTGCTTGCCACTGGCCAGATTCTAAACCGGTGACGAGCTTGTTAACCACTTCACGAATAGCCAAATCAAGTACTTTGCCATTAAGTGTAGCATCGTAGCTTGCTGTGCTACCAAAGCCAATTACCTCTCTCTCAGACAGGCTATACTCGCCCGCGCCTTGAACAGAGTAAATAACCTCTGAGCTAGCGACATCAACCACATTTAACGTCACCTTTGAATACGCAATCTGCGACTTACCTTTACCCAAAAGACCGAACAATTGTCTATCACCAATAGCTTTACGGCCAAATTCGGTGACGTCTCCGGTAATAACGTAACGAGCTCCTTTCAGAGATTGCTGTACGCCAGTTATTTCAGCTTCGCCTGACAATAACTGCATATTGTCGCGATCCATTACGCTAAAGCGATTCGTCTGCTGTAAATGGCTAATAAGCGACGTTTTAGCCTGATTGCCGAGCATATCAACACCGGTTGAAAACAATCCGTTTTGGAAGTTTGCACGATTGACAAACTGACCTACCACTAACTTGCTTTTAGTACCGTTATAGCTGGTGCCATAACTGGCTACCTTTGGTGTTTCAATTACTTGTGATGAGGTCGACGCGCAGCCATTTAATAGCACCGCCGCAAACCCTGCCGCGAAAACCACTTTCGCTGAGCGGTTAATTGTCCTATTCATATGTATTCCTTGAATTATAGAAAATATAACGGATTGATTTAAATCTGAAAATACAGGTAAGGTAGTGCAAGGCCTGAGGTGGCTTAGCAAAAGTAATATCCCTATCTACGCAAGTTTTATACATTATATGATGGAAAATATGCAATAGGATGTTACCACTATATTTTTAATGATAAATAACGAACAGCAACCAGAGTCTCTCTTGTTATGCTGAATATTATTACTACGCAGTTATCCAGCTAATTGAAACGTAGCGTACAACAATAGACACTGTAAAGCAGAGTTTAATGCTACTGAATTTATGGTGTGCTAAACCGGAAGGTTACTTTAAAAAGCCTGCAGGCTTTTTGCTTAAAATAACTCTAAAGATTCGCCTGCACCCGGCGGCTCTTTGTCTGCTTTGGTTTTGGCATTAAGTCGCGCCCGACGTTGGCTTAGCAGCTTTAGAATATGCGCGTGCTCTTCTATCGGTTTGGCATGCCAGTTAAAGCGCTCATCACGTGAGCGCAAACAGCCAATGCAGTAGCCGCGGCTGTTGCTTTGGCACACACCGATACAGGGATTGGGCAGTTCAAACAGCTCTAACTGATCCACAGGCCACCACACTGATTAACGAATGGCTTAAGTTTACGTTGCTCATGACTAAAGGTGCAAACTATCGAACCGGCTTACACACACCAACACGCCGTAAATACGTCCCTGTAGGCTCGATTCGGCCGTCCAGGCCTGCAACGGTTGGTTTAGTGTAAGCCGATTCTCACTTCGATGTGGCTGTTGCCCAATCGACTATTTTTTAGCAAATCAGAAAAACCTGTTGACTTCAGACTGATAGACGGCTATTTCTAATAGTAATTCAGTCTGCTTTGCAGGCTATATAACTAAAATAGTTTTTAACCAAGTAAATAAGTAAGAATCAAATTATGCGTTTAGCTACTGTTCTGAACATTATTGTCCTCGTGGTCGTGGTGATTATTAATCTCCGCGGGGGCGGTGTTTTGGAAAAAAAGTAGCGTAGAAAGCGAATTCCAACAAAACCCCCGCTCCGCAAGGACCGGGGGTTTTGTCGTTTCCGGGCCTTGAAAAAAGCGGTTAAACATACAGAGGATACAAAATGAAAGGCGCAGAATTGGTACTACAGGTGCTGCAACAACACGGGGTCGATACTATTTTCGGCTACCCCGGTGGCGCTATTATGCCGATTTACGACGCGCTGTACCAAAGCGACGTAAAGCACTACCTGTGCCGGCATGAGCAGGGCGGCGCCTTCTCCGCTATCGGCTATGCCCGAGCTTCCGGCAAGGTTGGCGTCTGTATGGCCACCTCCGGCCCGGGTGCCACTAACCTTATCACCTCGTTAGCCGATGCCATGCTGGACTCGGTACCGGTAGTAGCTATTACCGGCCAGGTATCACAAGCCGTGATGGGCACCGATGCCTTTCAGGAAATTGATGTACTGGGTTTAAGCCTGGCCGTGACCAAACATAGTTTTATGGTACGCAGCGTAGCAGAGCTGGCCGCCACCCTGCATGAGGCCTTTGCCATTGCGCAAAGCGGCAGGCCGGGGCCGGTGCTGGTTGATATCCCTAAAGATGTGCAGCTGGCCGAAATTGCGTATCAAGCGGAACATGCCAAAGCATCCAAGGCCGCTTCAGTGCATACCTCGCTGGCCAATGCCGGCAAAGCGCGCGCCTTAATAGCGGCCGCGCAAAAGCCGATGGCTTATATCGGTGGTGGGGTGCATATGGCCGGGGCGATGAGCCAGCTGCAGCAGTTTTTAACTGCTAACCCAATGCCGTCGGTAACCACGTTAAAAGCCATGGGCTCGGTGGCAAAAGACAACGCACATTACCTGGGCATGCTGGGTATGCACGGCACTCAGGCGGCTAATTTGGCGGTGCAGCAGTGCGATTTATTAATCTGCTTAGGCGCCCGTTTTGATGACCGCGTTACCGGCAACCTGCAAAAATTCGCGCCGCACGCCAAGGTGATCCACGTCGATATTGACCCGGCTGAGATTAACAAGGTGCGTTTTGCCCATGTGGCACTGCTGGGTGATATGAAGCAGATACTGCCGGCAATATCAGCCGGTACTAACTGTGCAGATTGGCTGGCACAGTGTGCGCAATTAAAGCAGCAATACGGCTGGCGTTATGATCACCCGGGCGAGCGTATTTATGCGCCACTGATGTTAAAGCAGTTAAGCGAACGAATGCCGGATAACAGCGTGGTGTGCTGCGACGTGGGCCAGCACCAAATGTGGGTGGCACAACATATGCGCTTTAGTAGCCCGCGTAATCATTTATCCAGCGGTGGCCTTGGCACTATGGGTTTTGGTTTACCGGCGGCGATCGGCGCTAAGTTGGCGCGGCCGCAGGATACAGTGATCACCGTCAGCGGCGATGGCTCTTTTATGATGAACGTGCAGGAACTGGCCACCATTAAGCGGTTTCGGCTGCCGGTAAAAATTGTCATTGTTGATAACCAGCGCTTAGGCATGGTGAAACAGTGGCAGCAGTTGTTTTTTAATGAACGTTACAGCGAAACCGATTTATCCGACAACCCGGATTTTGTCGCCCTGGCGGCCGCCTTTGCCATACCGGGCCACTGTATAACCCGCAAAGATGAAGTAGAAAGCGCACTGGAAGCCATGTTTACCTGGCCCGGGCCTTATTTACTGCATGTATGCATTGACGATAAAGACAACGTTTGGCCATTAGTACCGCCGGGTGCGGCGAATGAAGAGATGATCACGGAGGCAAAAGCATGAACCACGTACTGAATATTACCGCCACTAACACCCCGGCTGTCGTTGAGCGCCTGTTACAGGTTACCCGCTATCGCGGCTATGAGCTGGCCGGCTTGCAGCTGACACCGCGTCATGATGCCAAAAGCCTGAACATTACGTTGACCGTCAGTGGGGATAAGCCAATTCATTTATTAACCAGCCAGTTGCACAAACTGTATGACGTGCAGCAACTGGAATTGGCCGGCAGTGAGCTGGCGGTATTAAGCGCCTGAGCCCACTATTAACAACAGCTAACCCTATACTTTTTATTTACCGAACACACGGAGTACCGCAATGCCAAAGTTAAGATCCGCCACCGTTACCGAAGGCCGCAATATGGCGGGCGCCCGCGCACTGTGGCGTGCCACCGGTGTTAAAGACACCGATTTTGGTAAGCCGATTATTGCCGTAGTGAACTCATTCTGCGAGTTTGTACCCGGCCATGTGCACCTGCGTGATTTAGGCAAGCTGGTGGCGAAAAGCATAGAAGATGCCGGTGGTATTGCCAAAGAGTTCAATACCATAGCTGTAGATGATGGCATTGCCATGGGCCATGGCGGCATGTTGTATAGCCTGCCGTCGCGCGAGCTGATAGCCGACTCGGTGGAATATATGGTGAATGCGCACTGCGCTGATGCCATGGTGTGTATTTCTAACTGCGACAAGATCACCCCCGGCATGTTGATGGCGGCGATGCGCTTAAACGTACCGGCCATTTTTGTCTCCGGCGGGCCGATGGAAGCGGGTAAAACCAAGCTGTCGGATCAAATTATTAAGCTCGATTTAGTTGATGCCATGGTGTCGGCGGCCGACCCTAAAGTAACCGACAGCGACAGCGAGCAAATTGAGCGCAGCGCCTGCCCTACTTGCGGCAGCTGCTCGGGGATGTTTACCGCCAACTCAATGAACTGCTTAGTTGAGGCTTTAGGCTTGGGCCAGCCGGGTAATGGATCCTTGCTGGCGACCCATGCTGATCGTAAAGAGTTATTTGTGCAGGCCGGTTTCAGAATCATGGAGCTGTGCAACCGCTGGTATAAAAACGATGACGAGAGCGCCCTGCCGCGCAGTATCGGCAATAAAACCGCCTTTGAAAATGCCATGATGCTGGATATCGCCATGGGTGGTTCTACCAATACCGTGTTGCATTTACTGGCTGCGGCGCAGGAAGCAGACGTTGACTTTACCATGGCCGATATTGACCGCTTATCGCGCATAGTTCCGCATTTGTGCAAAGTAGCGCCGTCAACGCAAAAGTACCATATGGAAGATGTGCACCGCGCCGGTGGCGTGATCGGCATTTTAGCCGAGCTGAACCGTGCTGGCTTGTTAAACCCCAATACGCCGCATGTGTCGGGTAGCTCGCTGGCAGCGGTGCTGGAGCAATGGGATCTTAAAACCAGCCCGTCCACTGAAGTACAGCAGTTTTACGCTGCTGGCCCGGCCGGGATCCGCACTACCCAGGCATTTTCACAAAATTGCCGTTACCCCAGCGTCGACGACGATCGGGTAGAAGGCTGTATCCGCAGTAAAGAACATGCTTATTCGCAAGACGGTGGCTTAGCCGTGTTGTTTGGTAACCTGGCACCGCAGGGCTGTATTGTAAAAACTGCCGGGGTAGAAAAAGAAAACCTGGTATTTAGCGGCCGCGCCCGGGTGTTTGAAAGCCAGGACGATGCGGTAGAGGCAATATTAAAAGGCAAGGTCGTGGCCGGTGACGCGGTAATTATCCGCTACGAGGGCCCCAAAGGCGGGCCGGGCATGCAGGAAATGCTGTACCCCACCAGTTACTTAAAATCGATGGGGTTGGGTAAAGCTTGTGCCTTGATCACCGATGGCCGTTTTTCCGGTGGAACCTCCGGTTTGTCGATTGGCCATGTCTCACCCGAAGCTGCCAGCGGCGGTGCTATCGCGCTGGTACAAGATGGCGACAAAATAGAAATTGATATTCCGCAGCGCAAAATTGGCATTGCCATCAGCGATGACGAGCTGGCGCGGCGCCGTGTTGCGATGGATGCCAAAGGCAAGCAGGGCTGGAAGCCAGAAAACCGCCAGCGCGTTGTCAGCTCTGCATTAAAAGCCTATGCCCTGCTGGCCAGCAGTGCTGACAAAGGTGCTGTGCGGGATTTGTCGAAGTTGGAAGAGTAAATATCGGAACGTATTAAGTGGGCTTCGACCACAAACTGCACACAAGGACGCCGTAAATACGTCCATGTAGGCTCCTCTCCAGCATCCTTGCTGGAGACGCCTTGTTTAGCAGCTTATGGTCTTCGCTAGCGATTTAAGCGATACGGATGGCACAAGCAGCATGACTTGCGACGAAGGGACAAGGTGTACTTTCGTAGCAGCGGCAGGGATGCCGCGCAGGCTGAGAGGGCACAGGGATGTGCTCCTTGAAGGCGGCGAAGAAAGTATTTCCTTGGCGCTGAGTTTAAACCTGGGTCGCAGGCTTTGACCACAAAGAAAGTAGTAGAACCAAATAACCGGAGCAACAATGAGTAACCTGGCAACAGTACAAGCAGAGCAAACAGATACAGACCTAATGCAGCAGTATCTGCGTGAGATTTTGCTGTCGCCGGTATATCAGGCCGCGGTAGAAACTCCACTGGATGCCATGAGCAAACTCAGCCAGCGGCTGGGCCACAACGTGCTGCTAAAACGCGAAGACAAACAGCCGGTGTACTCGTTTAAACTGCGTGGCGCTTTTCATAAACTGCATAAAGTAAAACAGCATAGCCCCGATGCCAGAGTGGTGTGCGCCTCGGCCGGCAACCATGCACAGGGCGTGGCGTTATCGGCCAGTAAACTGGGCATTAAGGCCACTATCGTAATGCCGATCACCACGCCGGAAATCAAAGTCGCGGCAGTAAAAGCGCTGGGTGGCAACGTGGTGCTGCACGGCACCGCCTTTGACGAAGCCAATAGCTATGCCATTAACCTGGCTAACAGCGAAGGCGCGCTGTATATCCCACCATTTGACGACAGCGACGTTATCGCTGGCCAGGGCACGGTGGCCAAAGAGTTACTTAGCCAGCATAACCAGCTTAATGCGGTGTTTATTCCGGTTGGCGGTGGTGGCTTAATGGCCGGTATGGCGGTGTATATCAAGGCGATACAGCCGAATGTTAAAGTCATCGGCGTAGAGCCGGAAGACGCTGCCTGTTTAAAAGCCGCATTGGCGGCCGGCGAGCCGGTTACGCTGGATCGGGTGGGTTTATTTGCCGATGGTGTGGCGGTAAAACGCATTGGCAACGAGACGTTTAACCTGGCAAAACGCTTTTGCGATGAAGTGGTTACGGTAAGCAGCGATGAAATATGCGCGGCGATAAAAGATATCTTTGATGACTTACGCGCCGTGGCCGAACCGGCTGGCGCGCTGGCACTGGCCGGCTTAAAAAAATACAGCCAGCAGCTGAAAAACAGCACCTTAACTAAACCGCAGCAATTCGCGGCGGTGTTAAGCGGGGCCAATTTAAACTTTGATACACTGCGTTATGTATCTGAGCGTTGTGAGCTGGGCGAGAAAAAAGAAGCGGTGTTTGCCGTAACGATACCGGAAGAAAAAGGCAGCTTCCGCCGTTTTTGCCAAACGCTGGGTGGGCGTGCCATTACTGAATTTAACTACCGTTATGCCAGTGATAATAAAGCGCATATCTTTGTTGGTATTAAATTGCGCCATGGTCAGCAAGAGCTGAACACGGTAAAGGAGTTGCTCAGCAACGCTGGCTATGACTATCAGGATTTATCCGACGACGAACTGGCTAAACTACATGTACGGCATATGGTCGGCGGTATGCCACCACGTGAGCTGCAAGAGCAGGTGTATCAGTTTAACTTTCCGGAATACCCTGGCGCGCTGATGAATTTTTTAAATACATTGGGCGAGCACTGGAATATTACCTTATTTCACTACCGCAACCACGGCGCCGCCACCGGCGATGTACTGGCTGGTTTTGAAGCTGCCAGCCATGCCGATATCGCTGCTTACCTGGATAAACTGGGTTATCAGTATCAGCAAGTCAGCCATAACCGCAGCTACCAGACGTTTTTAACGGCAGGCTAGTCAGCTACTGCCAAATGTGATGTCACATTTTTTGTTTCTGTTAACTTGACGGCACTGACTATGTTGCCCAGACTTGACGGGTATGTTGCTTAGCCGCCTTGTCCGTTTTCCTGCAGTTTAAATCTGCTTATCAACACTAACAGCGGTTATCATTAATCTTGCAACGTCGCCGGATACTGCTGTTATTTGTTAACAAGGATCCTGTCAATGCTGAATAATAATCTTGGCTCTGCTATGAGTCAGCCGGATGCTATGCCCTTTTACTGGCCGCTATTGGCACAGCTGCTGCTTGCGTTGGTGCTGCTGCTAAGCCTGGCTGGTGTATCGCTGTTATCACTGCTCGGTGCTGGCTTGTTGCTGGCCGCTACAGCAGGAGGGCTGGTATGGACTCGCCGCACAGTGCAGCGGCAATGGGCGGCAACGCAGCACAGTGGTAATACGCCGGCAGACAGCAACACGCCACATGCTGCTTTTAGCCGCGACTTAATGCAGTTGTTTTTACAGGCCATGCCAATCTGGACCAAGCAGATTGAAAGCTCACGCAGCCAGACCGAAGAGGCCATAGTCGCACTTAGCAACCGCTTTTCCGGCCTGTATACCAAACTGGAGCAGACCGTGACCGGCACCGAAGCGGCGCAAACCAGTGGTGGCAAAAGCGGCGCCTTAGTCGTGATGGCGCAAAGCCAGAGTGAACTTACCCAGGTTATTAATTCGCTGAAACTTACCCAGCGCAGTCGCGACGACATGCTAAGCCAGATAACCAAACTGACTGATTACACCGGCGAGCTCAGAACGATGGCAACCGAAGTGGCCGCCATTGCTCAGCAAACTAATCTGCTGGCACTCAATGCTGCCATAGAAGCGGCCCGCGCCGGTGAGGCCGGCCGCGGTTTTGCGGTAGTAGCAGATGCAGTGCGCACGCTGTCCAGTCAATCAAGTGAGACCGGTCAGAAAATGTCGTCGACCGTCGATATTATTAATGCTGCCATCACTAAGGTAGTACAAGTGGCTGGTAGTGCGGCCCAGACTGATGCACAGTCGGTAAGCCAGTCGGAAGCCAGTATTCAGCAGGTACTGGACCGCTTTGCCGCAGTAACCGAACAAATGTCAGCTTCAACCGTGCAGCTACAGCAGCAAAATAATGATATTCGCACTGAAATTTCAGCCGTGCTGGTGGCACTGCAGTTTCAGGACCGGGTCAGCCAGATTGTGTCTCATGTGCGCGACAATATTGACGCGCTGCATCAATATTTACAGCAGTGCGAGCAGCACCCGGAGCAGTTGCCCATGCTGGATGCCAAAACCTGGCTCAAACAAATGGAACAAACCTATGCCACTGATGAACAGCGGCATAATCATCACGGCCGTTCAGCTGGCCCGGCGCAGCAGCAGGATATCACTTTCTTTTAGGAGGCTCCCCGATGGCAAAAACGGTAATGGTAGTTGATGATTCCAGCAGTGTACGGCAAGTGGTCAGCATTGCGTTAAAAAGTGCCGGTTATGACGTGATTGAAGCCAGTGATGGAAAGGATGCCCTGGCCAAGCTGACCGGCCAGAAAGTGCATTTAATGATTAGCGACGTCAATATGCCGAATATGGACGGCATTACCTTTGTTAAAGAGGTAAAGAAGTTACCGGCCTATAAATTTACGCCAATTATTATGCTGACGACCGAATCGCAGGAAACAAAAAAGCTGGAAGGTCAGGCTGCCGGTGCCAGAGCCTGGGTAGTTAAACCGTTTCAGCCGGCGCAAATGCTGGCAGCGGTATCGAAGCTGATTCTGCCTTAACAGGAGCGGGTATGACCATTCGTAGCAGTATGTTTAATGACGCCCCCCTACTGCATATTGATGGTGAGATGACCATTTACACTGCGGCTTTGTTGCAACAACAACTGCAGGTATATATCGCACAATACAGCGAACTGGAGCTGAATTTGTCACAGGTAAGTGAGATTGACAGTGCCGGTCTGCAGTTATTAGTGGCGGCGAAACGGCAGGCTAACAGTCAGGGGGCCGTGCTGCGCCTGACCGGCCACAGCCCGGCAGTACTTGAGGTGTTTGACCTGTGCAATATGGCAGCTTTTTTTGGTGATCCGCTGATTATACCGGATGTCAGCCATGGTTGACGCTTACGGAGCCGGCTATGAGTCTTAATCTTGATCAGGCACTGCAAACCTTTATAGCGGAAGCCTATGAACTGCTGGAGGATATGGAAGCCTGCCTGTTACAGCTGGAAAACAACCCGGCAGATCTGGATGCGATAGGCGCCATATTCCGCGCTGCCCATACTATTAAAGGCTCTGCCGGCTTATTTGGCCTGGAGCCTGTTGTCAGCTTTACGCACGTAGTCGAAGATGTATTAGACCGGCTGCGCGCCGGCGACATTGTTATCAGCCGTGAGTTAATAGCGCTGTTACTGGAATGCGGTGATCATATTCATTATTTGGTAGATGTGGTTGCAGTGCGCTCGCAACAGCCCGATGCGGCCGCAACAGAGCGCGAAGCAGGCCTACGCCAGCGTTTACAGTGTTATCGGCAGACCTCTGTTAGTGAAGCCGTTACAGCCAGCCCCGATATTAGTACCGTGCGGCAGGAAAACAGCAACAGCTTTGATTTATGGCATATCTCAGTGCGGTTTGGCACAGAAGTGCTACGCAATGGCATGGACCCCCTGGCATTTTTACGTTATCTGAACAGTATCGGTCAGATTATCCGCATTACCACGCTGGCTGATAGCATGCCGGATTTAAGCCAGATGGATGCTGAAAGCTGTTATCTGGGCTTTGAAATTGGTTATCAGTCTGACGCGAGCAAAGCAACTATTGCCGATGCATTTGAATTTGTCCGCGACGACTGCCAACTGCATATTTTACCGCCACACAGCAAAACCGAGCATTATATTGAGCTGATAAACAACTTGCCGGAGCAGGCCGCATTACTGGGCGAGTTGCTGGTCGCCAGCGGTGCCCTGACTCTCCAGGAGCTGGAAGACGGTTTGCAGCAGCAGGTTGATACTACGTTAAAGCCGGCTACGCCACTGGGTGAAATTCTGATAGAGCAACGCTTTGTAGAGCCGGAGCTGGTAAAAGCAGCTCTGGAAAAACAAAGCCAGATCCAGGAGCACAAAAGCAAAGAAAGCCGCTTTGTGCGGGTACAGGCAGATAAGCTGGATGAACTGATAAGCCTGGTCGGCGAATTGGTTATAGCTGGCGCCGGCGCTAACTTACTGGCCAAAGCCTGCCAGGATGAAACACTGTACGAAGCTACCTCAACCGTGACGGCGCTGGTAGAGCAAATCCGCGATGGTGCCCTGCGGTTGCGGATGGTGCCTATTGGTGACACGTTTAACCGCTTTCAGCGCGTTGTGCGCGATGTCAGCCACGAGCTGGAAAAGCAGATAGAACTGCAGATCAGCGGCGCCGACACTGAGCTGGACAAAACCGTAGTGGAAAAAATCAGCGATCCGTTGATGCATCTGCTACGAAATGCAATGGATCATGGTATTGAGTCACCCGCGGCCAGGCTGGCGGCCGGTAAAAGTGCTACCGGCGTGCTGAAACTGAACGCTTATCATGATTCTGGCAGCATCGTTATTGAAATAGCCGATGATGGCGCCGGCCTCAATACAGAGCGGATTTTACAAAAAGCCCGCGAGCGCGGTTTAGTAGCTGCCACTGCACAGCCGTCTGAGCAGGAAATTTATAACTTGATTTTTGAACCGGGTTTCTCCACCGCCAATGCCATTACCAGCCTATCGGGCCGTGGCGTTGGCATGGATGTGGTAAAACGAAATATTACCGCTTTGCGCGGTACAGTAGATCTGAGCAGCGCGGCAGGCCAGGGCACTAAGGTAAGGATCCGGCTGCCGTTAACACTGGCCATTATTGATGGCTTTTTGGTTGGCGTTGGTGATGCCAGCTATGTCGTGCCACTGGATATGGTGCAGGAGTGTATTGAGCTGGCCGACGACAACAAAGCCGCAGCCGAACCCCGGCATTATATAAACCTGCGCGGCGAGGTGTTGCCGCTGGTGTTTCTGCATCAGCATTTTAATACCGGTGGCGGCCAGCGGCGGCGGCAAAATGTGGTGGTGGTAAAAAATGCTGACCAGAAAGCTGGCCTGGTGGTGGACGAGCTGCAAGGCGAGTTTCAAACGGTCATTAAACCGTTAGGTAAATTATTCAGCAACTTACGCAGTATCAGTGGCTCCACGATATTGGGCAATGGCAAGGTCGCATTAATTCTTGATGTGCCATCGTTAATCCAGCAACTGGCGCAACAGCAGGTCCAGCCAAGGCTGGCATTGCAGACGCCTGCACTGCGCAACTAAAAGGTAGATAAAAATGAACTGGTTTTATGACTTAAAAATTGCCACTAAGTTGATCGCCTCATTTCTTGCTGTGCTGATATTAACAGCTTTTATTGGCCTGTTTGCTATCACGCAGCTAGCCCGGGTGAATGAGTCAACCACTGAAATAGCTGAAAGCTGGATGCCATCCATGCGGGCCGCGCAGGGCATGCGGTTTTACGCTGCGCAGTACCGTTTACGTGAGATGCGCCACATACTGGCAGATACGGTAGCAGAGCGCAGCCAGATTGAGCAGGAGGCAGCGCAAATGGTCCGTGAGTTTGATACCCGGCGCCAGACTTATGAAGGCCTGCTGGCCAATGCTGATGAGCGCCGCCTGTACGACCAGTTGGTGGCTCACTGGAATAAGTATTTAAGCCAAAGTAATACGATGCTGGATATTTCCCGGCAAAACAGAAACGAAGATGCCAGAAGTATGCTGGCCAACGAGCAAAAGCAGCTGTTTGATCTGTTGGCAGCTGATATTCAGCAGATGGTGCAGCTGAATGACGAGGGCGCCAATGCAGCGAATGCACGCGGCGACAAATTGTATGACGGTGCGCGACTGGCCATTATTATCGCGTTAATTGTTGCGCTGCTTATTGGTATGGCGCTGGCGTTATTTATTGCGCGTATTATCTCCAGGCCTTTAATCAGTGCATCTGAAGTTGCAGCTCAACTGGCAGAAGGGGACTTAACGGTAACGATTGACGTTAACTCAAAAGATGAGACCGGCATTTTAATGCGCTCAATGCAAAATATGGTGGCAAAACTGGCCCATATTATTGGCGAGGTCAGAAATTCGGCCGACAACCTGGCCAGTGCATCAGAAGAGGTCAGCGCCACGGCACAGGCGATGAGCCAGGCCACCAGCGAACAGGCCGCCAGTGTGGAGGAAACCAGCGCCTCGATTGAGCAGATGAGTGCCAGCATTAATCAGAACACGGAAAACGCCAAAGTTACCGACGGTATGGCCAGTAAAGCGGCAGCAGAAGCCACAGAGGGTGGTGCTTCAGTGCAACAAACCGTGGCCGCAATGAAACAGATAGCGCAGCGCATCGGTATTATTGATGACATTGCCTACCAGACGAACCTGCTGGCGCTGAATGCAGCCATTGAAGCGGCGCGGGCGGGCGAACACGGCAAAGGTTTTGCAGTGGTTGCGGCAGAAGTGAGAAAACTGGCAGAGCGTAGCCAGGTGGCTGCGCAAGAAATCGGCCAGTTATCTGGCAGCAGCGTCGAGCTGGCAGAAAAAGCCGGCCGGCTGCTCGATGCGATGCTGCCGTCTATTAACAAAACCTCCGATCTGGTGCAGGAGATCAGTGCAGCCTCGGAAGAGCAAGCGTCAGGCGTCGGCCAGATTAACGCCGCAATGAACCAACTAAACCAGATCACACAACAAAATGCCTCCAGCAGTGAACAACTTGCGGCAACATCAGAAGAGATGAGCAGCCAGGCGGAGCAATTACAACAGGCAATGAGTTTCTTTACCGTCGATGCGGCCATTAGCAGGCCGCAGCCTGCGCCTATAACTAAGCCGGCTAAGCCCAGGGCAACAGCAGCACCAGTAAAAGCGCGCGCTACCGCCTCGCCCTCTGAAACCGAATTTACCCGCTTTTAACCGGAGGTAGTGATGGCCACAATGATGACCACCCGCCAGCAGACGCTAGCACCGGAAGATGCCCAGTATCTTACCTTTACACTGGGGGGTGAAATGTTTGCTATCGGTATTTTGCATATCAAAGAAATACTGGAATACGGCAACCTGACGACAGTGCCGATGATGCCAGCATTTATCCGCGGGGTTATTAACTTACGCGGCGCGGTGGTGCCGGTGGTGGATTTATCTGCCCGTTTTGGCCGGCCTTCATCAGAGGTTAGCCGCCGCAGTTGCATTGTGATTATGGAAGTGGAGGTAGATGCTGGCGTTCAGGATGTTGGTTTGCTGGTTGATGCGGTATCTGCCGTGCTGGAAATACCGGCCAGTGAAATAGAACCCGCGCCAAGCTTTGGTGCGAGGATCCGGGCCGACTTTATCAGTGGTATGGCTAAGGTAAATGGTAAGTTTGTCATTGTGCTGAACGTTAATAATGTGCTGTCTGTGGATGAAATGGCTCAGCTGACTGAAGCTGCACAGTAAATTACCGGCAGGCCTGCGGTACTGAGAATTTGCAGGAGTGAAAATGGAGGTTGTGCTTAACGACACCGAGTTTGAGTATTTTCAGCGCTGGCTGCATCAGGCGGCGGGCATTAAACTGACGCCGGCCAAGAAAGCGCTGGTTGCAGGCAGGTTATTTAAACGGCTCAAGCATTTCCAGTTAGCCAGCTACAGCGATTATTTTTCTCTGATCAGCAGTGGCGAAGTACCCTCTGAACTGCAGGTGGCACTGGATTTACTGACCACTAACGAAACGTACTTTTTTCGCGAGCCGCGGCATTTTGACTTTCTGCAACAACAGATACTGCCGACAGCACGGGCTGCGCGGTCATTCCGGATCTGGAGTGCGGCCTGCTCCAGCGGCGAAGAGCCATACAGCATAGCGATGACGCTGAGCGAACAGCTGACTACCCCGTGGCAATTGCTGGCGTCTGATATCAGCAGTCAAGTGCTGCAGCAAGCCCGCACGGGGCACTATCCGCTGGCACGTGCTCACCATATCCCCCGGCCGTTACTGGTGAAATATTGTTTAAAAGGCACCGGTAATCAGGAGGGGACCTTTCTAATCAACCGGCAGTTGCGGGAGAAGATCCACTTTATGCAAATTAACCTGATCGAGCCGTTTCCTGATATTGGCGAGTTTGATGTTATTTTCCTGCGCAATGTGATGATTTATTTTGATCAGGACACCAAACGTAAAGTGGTGGCGCATATGCTACCCAGATTAAAACCAGGCGGCCATTTTATTGTCAGCCTGTCGGAAAGTCTGAATGGTATTACCGCCGCGCTCAAACTGGTCAGCCCGTCGGTTTATCAGAAGCTATGACACCTGTCTTACCGGAAAGGGAGATTTTTTTACAGCCAGGCGAGTTTTATTTTGGTCAGGCCCCCGCGCGCATCCGCACCTTATTAGGTTCGTGTGTGGCTATTACACTGTGGCACCCCCGGCTGCTGCTTGGTGGTATGTGCCACTATATGCTGCCACGGCGCAACCGCCATCAGCATGGCCTTAGTGGCAAATATGCTGATGAGGCAATGCAGCTGTTTCAGCAACAGGCGCATCATTATGGCACCCGTATGCAGGAATATCAGATTAAGCTGTTTGGCGGTGGCAATATGTTTCTGCCTGCCAGCTACTCTGCTTATGCCGACGTCGCGCTAAATAATATCACTGCCGGCCATATGTTACTGGCACAATATGGCCTGACACTGACAGCGCAGGATCTGGGACTAACGGGGCACAGAACAGTTATTTTTGATCTGACCGACGGCCATGTATGGGTTAAACATCAACGGCTGCAGGAGAGTTAAATGGCATTAAAAAAAATCAAAGTGATGCTGATTGACGACTCTGCCGTCGTACGCCAGGTATTACAGGCGCTGCTGGATAAAGAGCCTGATATTGAGGTCAGTGGTGTGGCGTCTGATCCGCTGTTTGCGATGGAAAAAATGCAGCGCGACTGGCCCGACGTTATTGTGCTGGATATTGAAATGCCCCGCATGGATGGCATTACTTTTTTAAAGAAAATTATGCACGAGCGGCCCACACCAGTCGTAATTTGCTCGTCACTGACCGAAAAAGGCGCCGAAACGACAATGCAGGCGCTGGCAGCCGGCGCGGTAGAAATTATTACTAAACCCAAAGTAGGGTTAAAAGGCTTTTTACAGCAGGCTTCAGCCGAACTGCTGGCAGCGGTGCGCTCGGCTGCCCAGGCCCGGGTAAGAAAGTTGTTCAACGCAACTGCGCCGGTGCCGGTAAAACTCAGTGCAGAAGCGATACTGCCAGCCAGCAGCTCCGCCATGGCGCAAACCACGGAAAGAATTATTGCTATCGGTACCTCTACCGGCGGTACCCAGGCACTGGAATATGTGCTGACCGCGCTACCGCGGGTGTCACCAGGTATTGTTATTGTGCAACATATGCCGGAAAAATTTACTGCCTCTTTTGCTGAGCGGTTAAACATGCTGGCTCAGATTGAAGTGCGCGAAGCGCGTAATAATGATCGGGTAATGCCCGGGTTGGCGCTGATTGCTCCCGGCGGCAAGCATATGTTACTAAAACGCAGTGGTGCTTTTTACCAGGTAGAGGTTGTCGACGGCCCTCAGGTTAACCGGCACCGGCCTTCTGTTGATGTGCTGTTTCGCTCGGTTGCCCGTTTTGCCGGCAAAAATGCGGTGGGCATTATTATGACCGGCATGGGCGATGACGGTGCCCGCGGCTTAAAAGAGCTACACCAGACCGGTGCCCGCACCTATGCACAGGATGAAGCCAGCTGCGTGGTGTTCGGTATGCCCAAAGAAGCGATTAAACTGGGCGCGGTGGACCATACGATACCGCTCAGTGACATCGCGCAGGTCATTATCAATTACAGCGACCGTTGATACAGCACTTTACCAACGCGCGCTATATGCGCCAGCAGGTCTGCATTTTCGATGTCCTGCATCCGGCTGATATCAAAGCTGTATGGCAGCAACATATCATCCAATGTTGTCAAAAGCTGCAACAGTTGCTGATGGCTAAATTGTGGGCCGACAATCACCAGGTCAATATCTGAACCGGGCCGGTAAGTACCCATAGCCCGTGAGCCATATAATACGGCTTGTTCAATTTGCGCCTGTTGTGCCAGACATTGCCGGATTTGTTGTAATGCCTGCCGGCTTAAACCATAGTTTTCAGCCGGCATTTTGCTGTTCATTTAATACCTGATGCAGTGCGACGAAAGCCGGGTAATATCGCTTTAACACATCATCGGCGACAGCGTTCGCGGTGTCCTGATTATAAGTATGTGAGGTTAGCGCCCGGCTTTTAATCATATTCATCCACAGCTCACCGTCGCTGATTAAGCCCCGGCTAAACGCCAACCGGATTGCATCGCGTGAACCCTGAATATCGGTTTCGCCCTGAAACTGATAAAAATCTTTAATACAGTTCCACGCTAATTCGTAGTTGTACTCAAACGCCTGAATTAAACCCTGCTGCTCCAGCTTAGTAAGCTTGCGCTGCTCTGCCAGCGCAATAGCGTCGCTCAGTTCAGCCAGTGCTTTGGTGAAGTTTGCCAACCGTTGTTGCCAGCGTATATCGGTGTTCATGCCGTATCCTGAGAATGGTGCCGGGGTTATTGTAGAGTGGAAGCGCAGCAACAACAACCTTGTAGTGGCTTAACAAAACTTTTCACTTGAATCCAGCAGCAGGTAAGATAGCAACTTCTCTGCTATGGACAAACCGCCATGCCAAAACCGCACTATTTTTATACTACCTTACTGATTGCCTTGGTAATTTTTGTGGCCTGCTTAATGATGAATGGCCCAATGCGGCCGGGGTTGCCGGTAGGCGATGATTTAGCTACCCGGTTGGCGTATATCAATGCCAACCTGACGTTATGGCAATGGGGCTGGCTAAGCTGGATGGCTGCCGCACTGAGCCTGCTGGCGTTTGCGGTAATGTTGTCAACGCAACTGCAACCGGGCGCTGCACGCCAGTATGGCGTTTTGCTGGTGGCGCTGGGGATGGCACCGGATCTGATGGCTGAAACCTTGTATGCCTTTGTTATGCCGCAAGTAGCGGCTACCGATATTGCTCTGCTGCAGTTTATCGACTTACTTGCTATGCACCTGACCGGCTTTCTCGGTAATGGCCTGTATAACCTCGGCGGCATGTTGTTAACGCTGGCGCTGTTAAAGCAGCAACCGGCGCTTAAGCTGTGGCTGTATCCCGGCATAGTGGCCTGGCTGCTGGGGTTAGGGTTATCCGTTAGCATCGCCTTGCAACAACTAAAACTGGCCGAGTATTTTACTGCCGCGAGTATGGTGTTAAGCACGCTGTGGTTTGTGCTGATTGCATGGAAACTATGGGGAGATCAACGTGTACGCCGCGCTTAAAGTATTGCACTTAGGCTCGCTGATCATGTGGTTAGGCCCCGCGATCGGCTCCTGGTTGGTACTGCGCTATATGCAGCAACAGGAAGGCGAACTATCGACCGCTACCGCCAAAGTATACCGGGTGTTTTTCTGGACTATTACGCTGGAACATATTGCGCTGTGTAGCCTGTTGCTAAGCGGTGCTGCTATGGCATTTCACTACGGTTCTATTGCTATGCCCTGGTTGCAGCAAAAGCTGTGGCTGGTGTTGTTACTCATAGTGCCGCTGGAAATTGTCGATATTTGTTTGGGTAACTGGAAGGTGAAAAAGCTGACCGAAAAGCGTAGCAGAGGCACAGCGCTGAGTCAGCGCGAGCAAGCGATGATTAGCTTCTACCATAAAGGCTTTACCAACCTGGCACTGATCACATTGCCGCTTGCCGTGTTGGTAATTATGTGGCTGGCAGTGTCGAAGCAAACTCTATGGTAAGCCGTCTAACGTATAAACATCCACCCCCCTGCGGCTAACATAAACAGGTTCTCGGTAAGCGACACAAACCCCAGCGGTACCTTGCTGTCGCCGCCCACGCAGGCACAGGTTAACTCTCGCTTATCGATATATACCGCTTTGATAACGGAGATTGCGCCCACGGCACCAATAAAAATCGATACCGGTGCCACCAGAATGGCAGGCAGACCCGCTATCATACCAAGACCGGCGTAGGCCTCCAGAAAGGGATAAACATAGGCGTAAGGGATCAGCTTCATCGCCAGTAAATCGTAAGTAATAAACGAGTTAGAAAAGGTGTATAGGTCGCGCAGCTTCTGTACTGCCAACATAACCATCGTTAATGCCACAAAAAGCTCAATAACCTGCATTACGCCGCCGGTCAGATTATTAGCAAATACCACCGCCAGCGAGGTCAGCAAGGCAATAACAAAAATGCTGATCACCGGCGTGTAGGTGGTGCCCTGCTGTCCGGCTTCACCCATATTAAAATACTGCCGCAATGCGTCATAACCGCCGATGCGCTCGCCGTCGATAAAGGTCTGTGGTGTCGTCTTTACATCGTGTTGCTGCTTAAAGCGGTCAGTTTCTTCGCGTGATGTCAGCTTGTGATCTGACACGCTATAACCCTGACGTTGCAATAAGTCTTTGGACTTCAGACCAAAAGGGCAAATATGCTCGTCTGTTTCCATCCGGTATAAGCTGGCTTGTTTAGTCATCTGCTGCCCCTTTAAACTGGTTTAAAAGATGCTGGTACTACTTCAGTATAGACAGTCAGCTTTTGCCGTGATTAAACACAGCTAGCGGTCGAACTTATTGCCGTTGCCCAGGCCAAAGCATACGGTTACACTGTGCACGTTTTTTAATCAGGAGTAGTAATATGAGTAAACCAGCGGCGTTCGAGCATGGCCGCGGCGAGATCCGCGATAATGCGATAAAGGCCTTAGTCACCAGTAAGTTGTTTCAAACCAGGGTGGTTAAGGCGAAAAAGGGCAAAGGCTCATACAACCGAAAAGGGCGTAATTCAAAAGATGACGCCCTTGTTGTTTTGGTAAGCTGTTACGTTAACCAACATACCGCTGCTTTTTAATTGCTTTTCACTCGCATCCGGCCAACAATTACTGCATTGAAGGAGATGCAACCATGCCAAGCCCGTTAAGAAAAGATGAAGCCCATAAACTGATAGATAAACTGCCCGCTGATGCCACCTGGGACGATCTGATGGAGCAGATTTACGTGCGCCAGGCGATAGAAAACGGTTTACGTGACAGTGAACAGGGCAAACTGCAATCTGTGCAGGAAATCCGGCAAAAATACGGCTTGCCTGAGTAAGAGTGAACTAAGTGAAAGTACTTTGGTCTGCAAATGCTGCAGAACATCTTGATGCTATTTTTCAATACATCGCTTCGGACTCAACAGTTTATGCACTTAAAACGGTTGATGAAATAACACGCCGCTCTGAGCAAATCGCCCAACATCCTTTATCCGGCAGAATAGTGCCTGAGTATAATCTGGCGCAAATTCGTGAGGTGCTATACAGGGATTCCGGATTATTTATTACATCAAACCTGATCAGATTGAAGTAGTCGCGGTAATCAGAAGCCGAATGCATTTAACTGACATTGACTAACAAAATTCAGCCAATTTTTATTGTGTTTATTACCCCGCTATAATGCCGGCATTAATCTTATCTAAAGACTAAACCATGCAAGCCGAAGTAAAAATTGAAGACCTTATCGAAGGCACTGGCAAAGCCGCTGAGCGCGGGGCGCTGATTACTGCGCATTACCGTGGCTGGCTGGAAGATGGCACTGAGTTTGATTCGTCCTACAAACGCGGTGAGCCGTTTCAGATAGTGCTGAGCAATAACCGGGTGATTCAGGGCTGGATTTTAGGTCTTAAGGGCATGAAAACCGGTGGCAAACGTAAGCTGTGGGTACCGGCTGCGCTGGCGTATGGCGAGCGCCAGATTGGCGCTATGATCCCGCCCAACAGTAATCTTATTTTTGAGATTGAGCTGCTGGAAGTACTGACACGGGATGATTAAGCATCAGAAACAAAAAGTAAAATGACAGCCGCCGTCTGAGCGACGGCTGTTGAAATACTACATTTGCTGCAGCAAAGCAGTTAAATCGTCCGGGCTGAAGTGGTAGTTTTTGTTGCAGTATTCGCAGTTAATATCCAGTTTGCCTTCGGCGATATGTTCATTAATGATGTCACGGCCCAGGCTGATAATAGCTGAGGCGCATTTCTCTTTTGAACAACCACAAACAAAACTGACTGGCTGCGGGGCAAACAGCTCGACTTCTTCCTGATGAAATAAGCGGTATAGCAGTTGCTCGGCCGGCAGGCTGAATATTTCGTCTTTGGTTAGAGTATCGCTTAACATCACTAAATCTTCGAAGTCGGCTTTAGCTTTTTGCTGATCTACCGGCAGTACCTGCAACATAAAACCCGCCGCGCGGCAGTGTGCTGCTTGTAAGTCGGTATACAGGTATAAGCGGGTGGGCAGTTGCTCTGACTGGGCGAAATAGGCTTCCAGGGTACTGGTTAAGCTATCGCCGCTTAGCGGAATAATACCCTGATAACGCTCGCCCTGTTTTGGTGTAATGGTTACCAGCAGATAGCCTTCGCCGATCAGATCGCGAAAGCTGTCACCGGAAATTTCTGCCTGCATCCGCACTACACCGCGAAACTGCTGTTGATCAGTGCCATTTACCGCCGCAAAACGTATTGGGCCATCGCCCTGAATTTGTACGGCAATATCGCCATCCAGTTTTAACGTGGCAGTTAATAAACTGGTGGCCGCAACCAGTTCGGCCAGCAGTTGTTTTACCGGCTGTGGGTAGTCGTGGTGCAGTAACATTTGATCCAGGCTGTCAGCCAGTTGCACCAGCTCGCCGCGCACGTTGCGGTTTTGAAATAAAAAGCGGAATAAATTATCTGAATTCATGCTGTTCTCTTACTGCTGCGATTTTAATAAAAGCAGCTTACGCCGCTCTTTTTTGTCTGGTTTGGTATCCGGGTGCGGTGCAAACAGGCTGTTAGTTTTTCTAAGTTCAGCCCGTTTCAACCGTTGCTCTATGCTGTCGGCTGTTTCTTCGTACAGCTGTTGTGCCAGAGGCGCGGCCAGGCGTTTTTCCGACAAACCCAGCACTATTACCACTTTTTCATCCGTGCCCTGCGGCAGGCGCACTGTGGCGCCGGTTTCTACCGTTCTGCTGGCTTTGCAGCGCTGGCCATTATAATGTACTTTACCGCCTTCGATCATCTCTTTGGCCAAAGCGCGGGTTTTATAAAAGCGGCAGGCCCACAGCCATTTATCTAAACGTAACGTTGGGGGGCTGTCCTGCGCGGATTGTTTTGCTGACGACATAATTTACACTGTGTGGTCGAACTAAGATCGCCATTATAGTGCCAAAGCAGGCGAAATGGCGGCAGATACGAAAAAAACATGGTTAATACCTTGTAAATTGCGGTGCTGGCCTTGTTGGCTGCCGGACAACTGGGTAAGATAAATTCCTCTCTTAAAGTAGAAGTGTGCAATGAAGCCGTTATTAGACACGCAGCAGTTAGTGAGACAACTACAAAAAGTGCCGTTAAACCGGGTGCAGCAGGGGCTGAACCTGGTTTTGGTTATTGTACTGGCATGGTTGTTGGCACGCTTTAGCTGGCAGTTAGTGCCTGCGCCGGAAAATAATGCTTTACCACCGGCCACTGGCCCTGCAGCTGTTAAACAAAGCGGTGGCGTTAACCTGGCCGCGTTAACCAGATTTTCATTGTTTGGCAAAGCATCTGCCGTGCCGGTACAACAGGCCGCACCGGTAGTGACTGAAGCGCCAAAAACCCAGCTAAATGTTAAGTTAACCGGCCTGGTAGCGGTGGGTGCCAGCCCAAACCAGGGTAGTGCTATTATAGAAAGCCGTGGCAGCGAAGCAACCTATGCCATTGACGATACCATCGAAGGCACCAGTGCAGTGTTAAAACAAGTGTTGTCAGACCGGGTGCTACTACAACAAGCCGGCCGCTATGAAACCCTGATGCTGGATGGCTTTGAATACACCAAAATTGCGCAGGCTAATGCCGGCCTTGGCCGCGCTGATGAGCAAACAGACGAGCCCATAATGGATATGGCGCCGGCACCTGAACCGATGGAAATGCAGCCATTGCAGGTAAGCGAAGATTTCGATGCGCGCCGTGACGAACTGATTGCCCAGCCGATGAAATTTTTCGATTATATCCGGGTGTCACCACACCGGGACAACGGGCAGCTGGCGGGGTACCGCTTAATGCCCGGTAAAGACCCGTCATTATTTACCCAGCTTGGCTTGCAGCCCAATGATCTGGCGGTAGAAATTAATGGTATTCGGTTAAATGATATGCAGCAGGCAATGAACGTAATTAATGAATTGCGCGATGCCAAAGAAGCGGCAATAAAAATAGAGCGCGATGGCGAGATCAGGGATATTCTGGTTAATCTGTCACAATAATTATTAAAACTAATTGGTTATAAATTAATGAAATCAGGGCAATTTTCTTTATTTTCCCGTCGTTCGCTGGCCAGTTTGCTGGTGGCGGCTGCGCTCACTGCCGTTGTTCCTGGTGTTACTGTTGTAGCACAGGAAGAGGTGATGTATTCACCTAACTTCAAAGGTACCGATATTAATGAATTTATTAATATCGTCGGCATGAACCTGAAAAAAACCATTATTGTTGATCCGCAGGTGCGTGGCCGTATTAATGTGCGCAGCTACGAAATGCTGAATGAGAAACAGTATTATCAGTTTTTCCTTAACGTGCTCGAAGTTTACAGCTTTGCGGTAGTGGAAATGGATAATGGCGTATTAAAGGTAGTGCGTAATAAAGACGCCAAAACCAGCAATATTCCGGTGGTCACCGATGATGCACCGGGCCAGGGCGACGAAATGGTTACCCGGGTGGTGCAGGTACGTAATGTATCGGTACGCGAGCTGGCGCCGTTATTGCGCCAGTTTAGTAACCAGGCCGGTGGCGGCCACGTAGTAAACTACGATCCCTCTAACGTGATTATGATGACCGGCCCGGCCGCCGTGGTAAACCGGCTGGTAGATATTATTCAGCGTGTAGATAAAGCCGGCGATCAGGAACTGGAAATTGTCAAAATGCAGTTCGCCTCGGCACCGGAAATTGTGCGGATACTTGAAAGTATTTATAAAAGCCAGGGCCGGGCCGAGCAACCGGATTTTCTGGTACCACGTATCGTGGCCGATGAGCGCACCAACAGCGTGATTGTAAGCGGCGAATTGCAGGCGCGCCAGCGCGTTATTGAACTGGCCAAACGGCTGGACAGCGAGCTGCAAACCAGCGGCAATACCCGGGTGTTTTATTTAAAATATGCCAAAGCGGAAGAACTGGTGCCGGTATTAAAAGGCGTAAGTGAATCTATAGTGGCTGAAGTGCAGGGCGGTAGCGGCGCGGCAGGCGCTCAGGGTGGCCGTGGTGCCGCAGCAAGTAGCGGCCGGGCTATCAGTATTGAAGCCCACGCCGACAGTAACTCACTGGTGATCACCGCCCAGCCGGATATGATGCGCTCGTTAGAGGAAGTGCTGCGTCAGCTGGATATCCGCCGTGCCCAGGTACTGGTTGAAGCCATTATTGTTGAAGTATTTGAAGGGGATGGCACCGATTTAGGTGTGCAATGGCTTAATAAAAACGGTGGTGGTACTAACTTTAGTAATGGCAATACCATTTCTATTATTGATGCTGCAGGCGCTGCTCTTGCGGCTAGGCCAATTAAAAATCCGCCACGGGTTGAACAATCAACTATTCCTGGCGTGCCCAGCGTGACCGTACCTGTTCCTGATACGGAAGGTGACTACACGCTTGCAGGGCAGGTATTGGGCGGATTAAATGGGGCTTTGCTGGGTTTTGTCAGCGGCGATTGGGCTGCCCTTATACAGGCTGTGCGCACCAGTACAAATTCTAATGTACTGGCCACCCCACATATTACTACCATGGATAACCAGGAAGCGTTCTTTCTGGTAGGCCAGGAAGTACCGGTAATTACCGGCTCTACCACCGGTTCTAATAATACCAACCCGTTCCAGCAGGTACAGCGCCAGGAAGTGGGTATTAAGCTTAAAGTGACACCGCAAATTAACGAAGGCGATGCAGTGCAACTGACCATCGAGCAGGAAGTGTCCAGCATTGGTGGTGCTACTGCGGTGGATATCACCATTAATAAGCGTGAAATTAAAACCACAGTTATGGCAGATGACGGCGCCACCGTAGTGCTGGGTGGTTTAATTGACGAAGACGTGCAGGAAAGTGAGTCTAAGGTGCCAATTTTAGGTGATATTCCTATCTTGGGGCATTTGTTTAAATCGACCAGCGTCACCAAGCAAAAACGTAACCTGATGGTATTTATTAAAGCCACCATAGTGCGTGAAGGTTCGGCTATTTCCGGTATTTCTAAAACCAAATATAACTATATCCGTGCTGAGCAGTTAAAGCGCGAGGAAGAGGGCATTCGCTTAATGCCAAATACCAAGCAGGTGGTATTGCCAGAGTGGGATGATTCATTAACCCTGCCACCTACTTTTGATGATTATATGAATAAGCAGCAACCGCCTGCCGGTGTTGATCAAGGGAAGCAAGACTAATGGATGCGCTGGAAGCAGAACAGATAAAACCTGCCAGCAGCCGTATCCGCCTGCCGTTTGGTTTTGCCAAACGCCATGGTGTCTTACTGAAATTGCAGGCCGATGAAGGTTGGCGGCTGTATATTCATACCGCGACCACAGCTGCTGCCGTGTTAGAAGTGCGCCGTATGCTGGCTGAGCCGTTTCAAATTCAGCGCTTATCGGCGGTAGAATTTGAAGCCATGCTGGAGGCCAGCTACCAGCGGGATTCCTCAGAAGCGCAGCAACTGATGGAAGACATTGGCAATGAAGTTAACCTGGCTTCACTGGCTGATGATATTCAGGAAAGCGAAGACTTACTGGAAAACGAAGACGACGCGCCCATTATCAAGCTGATTAACGCCATGCTGGGTGAAGCCATTAAGCTGGGCGCATCCGATATTCACGTGGAAACCTTTGAGAAAGCCTTAATAGTGCGTTTTCGGGTAGACGGTATTTTACGCGAAGTGCTGCGGCCAAACCGGCGCTTGTCCAGCCTGCTGGTGTCGCGCATTAAAGTAATGGCCAAACTGGATATCGCCGAAAAACGCGTGCCGCAGGATGGCCGGATCAGCTTGCGCATTGCCGGCCGGGCGGTGGATGTGCGGGTATCTACCATGCCGTCCAGCCATGGCGAGCGGGTGGTAATGCGTTTGCTGGATAAAAACAATTCACACCTGAACTTAGCTGATCTTGGCATGACCTTGTCAGTGCAACAGGCGTTTTCGCAGCTTATTTTAAAACCACACGGCATTATTCTGGTTACCGGCCCTACCGGTTCGGGTAAAAGTACTACCTTGTATGCCGGTTTAACTGAAATTAACACTAAAGATCGCAATATTCTTACCGTAGAAGACCCGATTGAATACGAACTGGAAGGCATCGGCCAAACCCAGGTAAATACCAAAGTCAGTATGACCTTCGCCCGTGGCTTGCGCGCTATATTACGGCAAGATCCTGATGTAGTAATGGTGGGTGAAATACGCGATCTTGAAACTGCACAAATTGCCGTGCAGGCCAGTTTAACCGGCCACTTAGTGTTATCTACACTGCACACCAATACTGCCGCCGGTGCCATTACCCGGCTGGAAGATATGGGCGTAGAAGCGTTTTTATTATCGTCCAGTTTGCTGGGGGTACTGGCACAGCGTTTAGTGCGTACCTTATGTATCCACTGCAAAGAAGCCCATGAGCCGGATAAAGAAGAGCGCAGCCTGCTAAGCGTGACCAAAAAAGAAGGTGTACTGATCTACCGCGCCAAAGGGTGCGATCAATGCAATTTTACCGGCTACCGTGGCCGTACCGGTATTCATGAATTGTTGCTGGTAGACGAACATATCCGCGAACTTATTCACAACGGCAAAGGTGAGCAGGCCATTGAAAAATATGTGCGCCAACACAGTCCCAGTATTCGCGCCGATGGTTTTAGCAAAGTACTCAGAGGCGAAACCACGCTGGAAGAAGTGCTGCGCGTTACACGTGAGGATGTATAGTGCCAGCCTTTGAATATCAGGCACTGGATGCCAGAGGCAAAAACAGTAAAGGCGTACTGGAAGCCGACAACGCCCGCCATGCGCGCTCGTTGTTGCGTGAGCAAAAACTCACTCCGGTTAGCGTAGCGCTGGCGTCACAGCAGGAAAAAATGCTCGCCTCGGGCAAGCAATGGTTTAAGCGTAATATTTCAGCTTCTGAGCTGGCGCTTATTACCCGCCAGCTGGCTACGCTGGTTGAAGCCGCATTACCGATAGAAAGCGCATTGCTGGCCGTTGCCGAGCAATGCGACAAGCCACGGCTAACCAATATGATGATGACCGTGCGCTCTAAGGTAGTAGAAGGTTACAGCCTGGCAGAAGGCCTGGCCGAGTTTCCGTATGTATTTGACCATTTGTTTCGCTCTATGGTGGCCGCGGGGGAAAAATCCGGCCATTTGGATCAGGTATTAAACCGGCTGGCCGATTACACCGAGCAGCGCCAGCATATGCGCAGCCAGATTCTGCAGGCTCTGCTGTACCCTATTATTCTTACCTGTTTTGCCGTGCTGGTGATATCAATTCTGCTGGCGGCGGTGGTACCCAAAATTGTCGGCCAGTTTGAACATATGGGCCAAACGTTGCCCGGCACTACCTTGTTTTTAATTGCCGCCAGTGATTTTTTACGCGCTTACGGCATCTTTGTACTGATTGGCTTTATGCTGTTGCTGGTGCTGTTTAAGCGGGCGCTGCGCAAACCGGCATTTCGTTTTCGCTGGGACGCTCTGGTGCTAAAAAGCCGTATTATCGGCAAGGTTACCAAAGGCCTGAATACCGCCCGTTTTGCCCGTACCTTAAGTATTCTTAATGCCTCGGCCGTGCCGTTACTGGAAGCTATGCGTATTAGCGCCGATGTGCTGAGCAATACTTATATGCGCCAGGCCGTAACAGATGCTACCGCCAGGGTGCGTGAAGGTACGTCGCTGCGAAACGCGTTGGAGCAAACCAAGCTGTTTCCGCCGATGATGTTGCATATGGTTGCCAGCGGCGAAAAAAGCGGTCAGCTGGATTCTATGCTCGAGCGTGCCGCCAATACGCAGGACCGCGAGTTTGAAACCTTAGTTACAGTGTCGTTAAAAGTGTTTGAGCCGGTGTTGGTAGCAGTAATGGCCGGTATGGTGTTATTTATTGTCATGGCGATTTTGCAGCCGATTTTAGCGTTAAACAATATGGTAGGTGGTGGTTAATATGTTAAGGCAACACAAATTCAGACAGCACAGCGGTTTTACGCTGTTAGAAGTGATGGTGGTTATTGTTATTCTGGGCATTATCGCCAGTATGGTGGTGCCTAACCTGATCGGTAACCAGGAGGCCGCAGCACGGCAAAAAGCCGTAGTGGATATTCAGCAGCTGGAAAGTGCACTGGATATGTACCGTTTGCGCAATGGCTTTTACCCCACCACAGAGCAAGGTATGCAGGCATTGGTTAACGCACCAACCTCGCAACCGGTGCCGCGCTCATTTCCGGAAGGTGGCTTTATCCGCCGCTTACCGAAAGACCCATGGGATGAAGACTATATCCTGATAAGCCCGGGCCAGGTTGGCCGTATTGATATATTAAGTAAAGGCCCGGATCGCACAGCCGGTACTGATGATGACATCGGTAACTGGAATCTGGATGCCAACGGGAATTCAAACAACTAATGCTCTCGCGGCCAGCTGTTCAGCATCGTAGCAACGGCTTTACCCTGGTTGAGGTAATGCTGGTGATGTTGCTGATTGGTTTGCTGGCTACCACAGTGGTAATGAATTTCAGTGGCGAATCACGCGAAGAGCGGCTGGAAAAAGAAGCCGAGCGGTTTCAGCAGTTATTTCAGTTTGTCGCAGAAACCGCCATGTTAAAGCAGCAGGAGTGGGGGCTGTATGTGCTGCCTGATCGCTACGGCTTTTTATATTACGACAACAACGAAGGTAAATGGGCTGAGGCCAATGAACCTGCCGGTTTGCGGCAATATAAATTACCGCATGATATTGCCTTAAAGCTGGAGCTGGAAGGCTTACCGGGCGAGGAAACCAACCTGCTAAGCCAGCTGGACTGGCAACTGGCTGACGATGACAAACAAAGCGACGAAGATAGCAAAATACCGGTGCTGCCACAGGTATTTGTATTATCGTCGGGCGAAATCAGCCCGTTTCAGTTGTTGCTGACCGAAAGCTCTGATCTGACGCCGCTGTATAGCGCAGTATCGACCGATTTTGCCATACCGCTTACCCGCACGCCGGTATCTGCGGAGCTGCCATGAAACGCAACGGCTTTACCCTGCTCGAGCTGCTGGTAGCTATGGCCATTTTCGCCACTGCCGGCATGGCTATTATGCAAGCCAGTTCGGCACATATCCGCAGTTTAAGCCAGTTAGATGATTTAACTATGGCCAGCTATATCGCCAATAATCAGATGCAACTGGCGATGCTGGAAACAGACTGGCCGGGCAAAGAAAAAGATCAGGGCCAGGTAGAAATGGCCAATCGTAACTGGTTATGGCAGCAGCAGCTAACCAGAGTGCCAGACGAAGATTTGCGCCTGATACAAATCAGCGTCAGCCTGGCTGAATCGCCGGAGCAGGTGCTGTTTCAGTTACAAAGCTACAGAGGCAAACCCGGTGCTTAAAGCAAACGGCGGTTTTACTTTTATTGAAATGCTGCTTGCGGCGGCTATTTTTGCTTTGGTTGGGCTGGCGTCGGTAGCGGTGCTAACCAGCGTAACGCAAAGTGATGAGTTATCGCAGCAAGCCAGTGAGCGGCTGGTGCAACTGCAGCGCACTATGCTGATGCTGGAGCGGGACTTTATGCAAATCAGCGTGCGCCACGTGCGGCTTGATGGCGAAACCGCACAAAAAAACCGCTTGTTTGGCGAAAAATTTTTACTGGAAAGTGAAGATCACGGCGTCAGCTTTGCCCGGCAGGGCTGGCGTAACCCCGGCATGATTTTGCCACGCAGTGAAATTCAAACCGTTGCTTACCGGCTACAGGAAGGTACTTTACAACGCTTATTTACGCTGTACCCGGACGCCGTAACCGGCACCGAGCCTAAAATACAACAGCTACAAAGCGGTTTATCTGGTTTTGAAGTGCACTACCTGCAGGGTGAGGAATGGCTGGAGCGCTGGCAGGATGCTAATTTCCCGGCAGCGGTGCGTATTACCCTGGTGGATGAAAGCCTCGGCCGGTTAGAGCGTATATTTATGCTGCCCGATGCTGCCGTTGCCGCAGGAGCAATACAATGAGGCCGCACAAGCAAGCCGGCGTAGCGCTGGTTGCGGTATTAATGATTATTGCCATCGTAGTCGTGATTGCAGTAAATATGACCGGCCGCTTACAGCTGCAGCTGCAGCGTCAGCAGAATATGCAGCAGCAACAGCAGGCATTTTGGTATGCCATGAGCGCCGAGCAGTTTGCCAGAGTATTGCTGGCACGCGAGCTGGCCGGGCAGGAAACCGTAAACCTGGCACAAAACTGGGCGTTGGCTGGTGCTACCTTTCCGGTAGAAAATGGCACTATCGCCGGCGATATTATCGATTTACGCAGCTGTTTTAACTTAAATGCGCTGCAAAATGTTACGCCGCAAAGCGGTGGCAGAGTAGAGCAAAGCGCGGCACAAAAAGCGTTTCAGCGCCTCCTGGAGCTAAAAGCGGCAGATTTATCCATGCCGGCCGAGTATCTGACAGCACGCCTGGGCGACTGGCTGGATGAAGACAGCCTGCTAAGTACTGCCGGTAGTGCCGAAGATGATGACTATGCCGCACTGCGGTTTCCGTATTACGCCGCTAACAGCCTGATGGCCAGTGTGTCAGAGCTGCGGGTAATAATGGATATGACACCGGCAGATTACCAGTTACTGGCGCCTTTTGTTTGTGTGGTGCCGGAGGACAACCGTTTGCTACTGAATATTAATACGCTGACTGAGAATACAGCAGTGTTGCTGGCGGCGCTTATTCCTGAACTGACAGAGCAGGCTGCACTGGATATTATCGCTAACCGGCCGGAAGAGGGTTTTGCTACATTGGAAGAGTTGTTTGCCACCGCTGAGCTCAGCGCTATTACCGTGCCGGAAGAGGCGAAAAGTATGCTGTCGCTTAAGTCAAACAGTTTTCAGCTAACAGCGACAGCGGCCTATCTGGAAAGTGGCTTTGTATTAACGTCGGTACTTAAAATAAATGATAATAATCAGGTCAAAGTATTGGCCCGGCGATTTGGAGGCCAGGGGTGAGTGAACAGTTGGTGATCCGGCTAGGTAGCCGGGCAGAACAAAGCATCAGTTGGCTGGTGTGGGCCAGCCATAGCCAGGAAGTGATCGCCAGCGGCGAACTTGCAGGCACTGAACAATTGCCGGAACTGGCAGTACGGCTGGGTAACCGGCCGGTGGTGGCACTGGTACCGGCATCCGATGTGGTGTTAAAGCAGGTAACCCTGCCGGGCAAGCCTAACCGGCAATTGCTGCAGGCATTACCTTATATGCTCGAAGAAGATCAGGCCGAAGACATTGAGCAGCTGTTTCTGGCACTGGGTGACGTAGCGCACCACGACGGCCAGTACAGCCAGCAAGTAGCGGTGTGTCAGCACGAGCGGCTGCAGCAATGGCTGGGTGCATTGCAAGATGCTGGTTTTACTGTCAGCCGTATGGTGCCCGATGCTTTGTTACTGCCAGAGCAGCAGTTACCTGCCTGCATTCAGTTACATGAGCAGTGGTTGCTAAAACAAAGCAGCTGGCAGGTTGCGGCCATTGACGCCGCCTGGTGGGCAGATTACCTGCAACTGGCGGCTTTGCCGATGCTAACCAGTTACAGCCCCTGGCCAGCAGAGCTGATGCAGCCGCATCAACTGGCAGAGCCGGAATTACCCTTGGCGTTGCTGGCCAGCCAGCTAAGCCAGAATAGCTTTACGCTGCTGCAGGGTGAATATAAACCCAAGCGTCAGGTCAACCGGCACTTACAGCTGTGGCGCAGTAGCGCTATTCTGGCCGGGGCCTGTTTAACACTTTATGTACTGCAACTGGGCTTAACTAACTGGCAATTAGGGCGGCAAAGTGCCGCGCTGCAACAACAAAGCCTTAGTGTATACCAGCAGGCCTTCCCAAATGAGCGGGTGGTTAACCTTAACCTGCAATTGCAACAAAAGCTTGCTGCTGTCGGTGGCAATAATGAACAAAGCTTTCTGGCATTGCTGGACAGCCTGCAGCAACAACTGGCAAAAGTGCCGGATATCAGCCTGGAAAACCTGCGTTTTGACGGCAAACGCGCCGAGCTGCGCTTTCAGGCAAAAGGCGAGGGTTTTCAGAGTTTTGAGCGCTTAAAAACGGCATTGGAACAGGCCGGTTTTATTGTTGAGCAGGGCGCGCTGAGTAATGACGGCGGCAAGGTGCAAGGCAGTGTCGCGATGCGGGGCAAAGTATGAAGCAGCAGTTTTTAACCTGGTGGACAGGGTTACAGCAACGCGAACAGCGGCTGGTTGCCGGTGCAGCAGTAGTAGTGGTATTGGGTTTGTTTTACTGGATGCTGTGGCAACCGCTGCATCAGGCCCGTGATGTACAGCAACAAAAAGTACAAAGCGCCCAACGCCAGCTTAGCCAGTTACAGCAATTACTGCCGCAGTTAAAGGCGGCCTCGGTTACTACTGCGCGCAGTGGCGGCAGCCTGGCACAAATTATCAGTAACAGTGCGCGCAGCAGCGGTATCAGTGTCAGCCGGATGCAGCCGCAAAACGAGCAGCTAACACTGGTGCTGGAAGATGTCAGTTTCGAAAAACTATTAAGCTGGCTGCATGCATTGCAGTATCAGCATGGTGTGAAACTGGTAAATTTAGACGTAGCCACTGCTGATAAACCCGGCATAGTGCGGGTGCGACGTATGGTAGTGGAGTAAGCAAAGCTATGGCAAAAACCAAACTTATTGTTATTGGTGTAATCAGCTATTTGCTGTTTACGCTATTGTTAACGCCGGCCAGCTGGTGGTTAAAATTAGCACCGCTGCCAGCCCAGCTGCAGTTAGGTACGGTGTCGGGCACTTTATGGCAGGGCGAAATAGCCGGTTTGCGTTATCAGCAGCTACAGTTTAACAACCTGCAGTGGTCATTAAGCCCCTGGCGGTTATTTACCGGCAAACTGCAGTTTGAGCTGCAAAGTGGCAGCGCACAAAATCCGGCCCAGCCTTATGTAAAAGCCACCGCCAGTTATGGCTTTGGCGGAGGCGCTTTGCAAAACAGCCTGTTAAAGCTGCCGGTAGCGCAATTGGTGCCAATGTTACCACTGCCATTGCCGGTAGATGCCAGTGGCGAGCTGGTGCTGGATGTGGCCGGCTTTAGCCAGGGCCAGCCCTGGTGTAAGGCGTTAAACGGCCATGCCAGCTGGCAGGATGCCCGTTTACAAACGCCAACCGGTACCTGGCTTGAGCTGCAAAGCCTGTTTGGTGATTTAAGCTGTGCTGATGGCACTATAGTGCTGACGACAGATGGCGCTAACCTGCTGGGGCTGGATATTAAAGCCGTGGTTAATGCTGAGCAGTTACTGGTAAACGGTACGCTAAAACCCGAGGCCGATATGCCCGAGGAAGTGCATCAGGCAATGCAGTTCCTGGGTAAACCCGATGCACAGGGGCGGTACCGTATCAGCTTTTAAGACACAAGTTTATCGGCTTAGCTGCGATAGTTGCGGATATCATCCAGCAGTACTGTGTAGTCGGTAATGGCTGGGAACTCGGTAATTTGCCGGCTTAGTTGCTGGCTGTCCGGGTTGGCTACTGCCAGCAAATGCTTAATACCAAAATTCTGCGCCGCGGTTAAAATGGGCAGGCTGTCGTCAACAAATAAGGTGCGCTGCGGGTTAAAACCGAGCCGTTGCTGCAGCTTTTGCCACAATGCCCAGTTTTCTTTGGTAACACCAAATTCGTGGGTAGAGATCAGTGTATCAATATAGTTGGCCAGCTCGGTGCGCTCAATTTTAAGCGATAAACTATCCGGATGGGCATTGGTTACCAGGGCTATCTGGCGGCCACTGTGTTTTAACGCAGTAAGAAACGCCGGCACATCGGCACGCATGGCAATTTTATGCATCACTTCGCGCTTTAGCTCGTTGATCGGCAGTTGCAGGCGTTTACCCCAGTAATCCAGACAATACCATTCCAGTTTACCGGTAAGCTCGGCGTACTCGGCTTTTAATTGTGCTTCTGCCTCCGTAACGCTAATGCCACTAATCTCGGCCCAGCGTTTTGGCAAATGCTGTAGCCAGAAATAATTATCAAAGTGCAGATCCAGCAAAGTACCGTCCATATCCAGCAACACGGTATCAATTTCAGCCCAGTTCAGCATAGGTTTTTCCTGTTAATCGTTTTATAGTAGCAGCATTGGATTGTACCAGAGGTGGCAGCATGGCGCAGCGGCAGGATGATAAACACAGCAGCAAGCAAAAACCTGAAATTTTAAGTACAGATATTGTCGCGCAAAGCCGCTTATTTAAAATTGAACAACTGGAACTGATGTTCAGCAATGGTGAGCAGCGTACCTACGAGCGTATGCGTGGCAGTGGCCGGGGCGCGGTAATGATTATTGCCTGCCCCGATGCGGAACATTTTTATCTGATCCGTGAGTATTGTGCCGGCACCCATGATTACCAACTGGGCTTTCCCAAAGGTTTAATTGATCCGGGCGAAGACGTGATTACTGCCGCAAACCGTGAGCTAAAAGAAGAAATTGGTTTTGGTGCGCAACGTTTTGTTCAGCTGAAATCGCTGGCCTTAGCCCCGGGCTATTTTAATGCTACAATGCATATAGTTCTGGCCTTTGATTTATATGCACAAAGCCTTGAAGGTGATGAGCCCGAGCCACTTGAACTGGTGCCGTGGGCACGAAAAAACAGCGAAGCTCTGTTACAGCAGGCCGATTTTACTGAAGCCAGAAGTGTCGCCGCTCTGTTATTAGCGCAGCAATATTTGGAAGCGAACCCGGATGTTTTTAAGCAGACTGCTTGACCCTGTTAAATCTGCGGCCAGAGAGGCCGGTGCAGAGCTATGGCAGCTATATCAAAGCGGTGATTTTCAGCAACAGCAAAAAGCTGATTTAAGCCCGGTTACCTCGGCCGATCTGGCCGCCAACCGGATTATTATTAACCGTTTGTCTGAGTTGACACCCGATATCCCGATTATTTCAGAAGAATCCCACCTTATTCCGCTGGCTCAGCGCCAGCACTGGCCACGTTACTGGCTGATTGACCCTATGGATGGCACCCAGGAATTTGTCGCAAAAAGCGGCGATTTTGCTGTCAGCATAGCGCTGGTTGAACATGGCTGGCCCGCACTGGGTGTTATTTACTGGCCTAAAGAACAGGTTATGTATTACGCCAGCCGTGGCAATGGTGCTTTTAAACAACAACGTAACCTGATTAACCGCATGCGGGTTAACCAGCATCAGGCCGGGCAAACGCTGAAAATAGCTATCAGCCGGCGCCAGCCGCTACAACCTATAGTCGATTTACTGCAAAGTCAGCATGACGTTGAATATATTGCCCTGGGCAGCTGTTCGTTAAAAAGCTGCCTGGTGGCAGAAGGTAAAGCTGATTGTTATATGCGTCTTGGCCCCACAGGCGAGTGGGACACCGGCGCAGTGCACGTTATTGTTGAAGAAGCCGGCGGTAAAATTCTCGACAGTGAATTTACCCCATTAAGCTACAATCAGCGCGATACTTTGGCAAACCCTGACTTTATGGTGATGGGGCAAGCCAGTATTCCGTGGCCAAAATTAATTAAATCCCGACCTACCGAGCGCAGCCTTACCGCTTGATGCTGAAAGCTTTCAATCTGGGTTACGAAAGGCTTTTATAGCGTGCTGTGCAAAAACAGCTGACGTACCAACTCCAGAGCTGGCGCGGTTTTTAGCCAAATCAACGCATTTTCCGGCTATCTTTTATTCTGGCAAAACGCTATTATGTAGCCGGGTTTTTGCACAGAAAAACAGCATATTGTGACAAAAATACCAAAAATTAAGTCCGCCAGAGACTGCACCCTTACCTACAGTACCCTTAGGAGTTACATCATGTCCGATCTGGATCTGGGCCAATACGGCATCACAGATGTCACGGAAATCGTTTATAACCCTTCGTATGATCAGTTATTTGCGGAAGAAACCCGCAATGATTTACAAGGCTATGAACAAGGCAAACTGACTAAACTGGGCGCGGTTTCAGTTGATACCGGTATCTTTACCGGCCGTTCGCCCAAAGACAAATACATAGTGCGTGACGATACTACACGCGACACTGTGTGGTGGTCTGATCAAGGTAAAAACGACAACAAAGCCATTACGCCGGCAGTATGGGCGGATCTGAAAGCACTGGTAACCACACAGCTTTCTGGTAAGCGTTTGTTTGTTGTCGATACTTTCTGCGGTGCCAACGCCGACACCCGTTTAGCTGTACGTTTTATTACCGAAGTGGCCTGGCAGGCGCATTTCGTTAAAAACATGTTTATCCGCCCGACGGATGCCGAGCTGAAAGCTTACAAGCCGGATTTCATTGTGATGAATGGTGCCAAATGCACTAACGCTAACTGGCAGCAACACGGGCTAAATTCAGAAAACTTTGTGGCCTTTAACCTGACTGAGCGCATTCAGCTGATTGGCGGTACCTGGTATGGCGGTGAAATGAAAAAAGGTATGTTCTCTATGATGAACTACTTTTTACCGCTGCAGGGTATTGCCTCTATGCACTGCTCGGCTAATGTGGGTAAAGACGGCGACGTAGCGGTATTTTTTGGTTTATCCGGCACCGGTAAAACCACCTTGTCAACCGATCCGAAGCGCCAGCTGATTGGCGATGATGAACATGGCTGGGATGATGACGGCGTGTTTAATTTTGAAGGTGGTTGTTACGCCAAAACCATTAACCTGTCGAAAGAAAACGAACCGGATATCTACAATGCCATTCGCCGTGATGCCCTGCTGGAAAACGTAACCGTACTGGCAGACGATGAAATTGACTTTAACGATGGTTCTAAAACTGAAAATACCCGCGTGTCTTACCCGATTTATCACATCGATAATATCGTTACACCGGTGTCTAAAGCTGGCCACGCGAAAAAAGTGATTTTCTTAACCGCAGATGCCTTTGGTGTATTGCCGCCGGTATCCAAGTTAACCAAAGAGCAGGCCAAATATCATTTCCTGTCGGGCTTTACTGCCAAGCTGGCGGGTACTGAGCGTGGTATTACCGAGCCGACGCCAACCTTCTCCAGTTGCTTTGGTGCGGCATTTTTAAGCTTGCATCCTACTAAATATGCTGAAGTATTAGGTAAGCGTATGGCGGCATCAGGCGCTGAAGCTTATCTGGTAAATACCGGCTGGAATGGCAGCGGTAAGCGTATTTCTATTAAAGCCACCCGCGCCATTATTGATGCCATTTTAGATGGCAGCATTGAAAACGCCGAGTTTGTGCAACTGCCGTATTTTAATCTGGCCATGCCAAGCGTGCTGCACGGGGTGGATGATGTCTCTATTCTGGACCCGCGTAACACTTACGCTAACGCGGCCGAGTGGGAGCTAAAAGCCAAAGATTTAGCCAAACGTTTTGTTGATAACTTTGTTAAGTTTACTGATAACGACGAAGGCAAAGCTTTAGTAGCCGCAGGCCCGCAGTTGTAGTTTTTCATAAATCTGTATCAGGCCGCTTATGCGGCCTTTTTTTATATTGCTGCTGATGCTGTTGTCGCTAATATCCTGCTACTATGTGCAACAGTAATATCATTAGTAGTTTAGAATTAGATTTGCTAGGGTAGCTAGTAAGTAAATCCTATTTTGCAGTGACTCACAATGTGGCAACTGAGGTAACCGATGTTAAGAACAATTTCGATCCAGAAACGGCTGCTGGCAGCTTTCGGTGCACTGGCACTATTGCTGGCGGTAACAGGCTTATTTAGTTTGCAAAGTTTGTCTGCCGTGCGTACTCAGGCTGATTTACTGGAAACCAATATATTACCGTCCATTAATGCAGTAAATGGTGTTGAACTCAATATTACCCGCGCCAGAGCGCTAACGCTGCGCTTGTTGCTGACCTTAGATATTCAGCAGGAAGGCCCTACTATTCAAACTATTACTGACTTAAGAGAGGCAGTAAATAAAGCCGAAAAAGATTATGCGGCATTTATTATTACACCGGAAGAGCGCAAGCTGTACAACGATTTTGGCAGTGTTAAACAGCAATACTTTGGGTTACAACAACGCGCGATAGAGTTATTGCTAAAAGACGAAGTGGGTGCGGCAACCGATTTACTTGATCAGATGAACCCGTTAACGGACCAAATTACCGGCATTTTACAGCAACTAACCAACTTGAACCAAAAAACGGCGGATGATGGCAGGGCCACGGCTATAGCAACCTATGATACAGCGATATGGGCGGTTAGTGTGCTTATTGTTATAGCCGTTATAATTGCGCTGATAATAGCCATTTTTATTTCCCGCAGTATTAACCAGCCACTGGCGCGGGCGGTAGTAGCTGCTCAGTATATTGCCGATGGCGATCTCACCCGGCAAGTTACGGCAGAAGGCAATGACGAGCTTACGCAACTGGCAACAGCACTGTCGCAAATGCAACAAAAGTTGCGCGATGCTATCAGCCATATTGCCAGCTCATCCAGCCAGTTAGCGTCAGCGGCAGAACAGCTTAATGTGGTTACCGATGAGTCAGCCAAAGCACTGCAATTGCAAAACGATGAAGTACAGCAAGCGGCTACCGCTATTACCGAGATGAGCTCAGCGGTAGATGAAGTGGCCGGTACCGCAATGAAAACTTCTGAAGCCTCGTCGCAATCGGCTAATCTGGCTAAAGACGGCACGCAAAAAGTGGTACAAACCCGCAGCGTGATTGAAAAAATGAATGCCGATGTGCGTCAGAGTACCACCGTTATTAATACCCTGGCTGAGAAAGTATCGTCGATTAACCAGGTGCTGGAAGTTATCCGCAATGTGGCCGATCAAACTAACCTGCTGGCACTTAATGCCGCGATAGAAGCAGCCCGTGCCGGTGAAGCCGGCCGCGGTTTTGCCGTGGTAGCCGATGAAGTACGCAGCCTGGCACATCGCACCCAAACCTCTACCGGCGAAATTGAATTGATGATTCAACAAGTGCAGTCATCCGCCAAAGAAGCGGTAAATGCTATGCAACTTATCAGCGGCAACGCAGACAACGCGCAGAATGTAGCAAAATCGGCGGCGGATGCATTGGAGCTGATAGCTGAAAATATTATGGCCATCAGTGATCAGAACCATGTCATCGCCGGGGCTGCAGAAGAGCAATCAAAAGTAGCGCGCGAAATAGATCGTAATATAGTGACAATCAGCGATTTAGCCGCACAAACAGCGGCAGGCTCCAACCAGACTACCGCCAGTGCATCAGAACTGTCGCGCCTGGCAGTTGAGTTAAATACACTGGTAAGCAAATTTAAGGTGTAGCGTTTGGCAGTAATAAAACAGGCCGCAATTGCGGCCTGTTTTATTGGAGATACTAGTAAGTTAAATCAATCTGATATATTGCCGTGGTGCCGCTGACCTCATTACCGATAAGCAGTAGCGGTTTACCGTTTGGTGAGTTTTCTGCACTGACAAAAGTAATGCCTTCAGGCCCCAGATCACCGGTATTCGCCAGTGTGGTGCCGGGGTTGGCTGTAGTCCAGTCTTCACGGGTATTAAGGTAATCAACAAAGGTGGGGGCTGTTGGTGTACTGATATCAAACACCATCACACCGCCCATGCGCTCTAAGCCAACAAAGGCGAAGGTTTTCTCACCAAAGCTGCCAATAGCCAGCGCTTCGGGCTCTGGTCCTTTGTTATCGCTGCGGTTACCAAAGCTGCTGCCGGCACTGTGGTTAGAGTTAAAATAGGTAGCACAGGCAATATCGCGGGCACTGCCAAGTTTGCACTCGTCGCTGGCCAGGTACTGTTCAAAGAAATCGCCTGAATCCCACACCCGTTCACCAGCGGCAGACCAGATAGCAAAAGAGCGGCCACCGTAGGCATATACCTGGTCATACATCAGGCGGTCACCGTTTTCATCTTCAACACCGCTGCGGTTAAACAGTACCGGGTTGCCATTGGCGTCTTTACGATAGCCGTCGGTCCAGGCCACGGTTAAGCGGCCCAGCACATCATCTTCCCGACAATTACCAGGTTCACCAGGTTCAGCACCGCAATAGGCAAATACTTCCGGGTTTAATAAGGCACCCGCCGCCAGATTAATCAGTTGTGGCGGCATATCTTCGCCGACCCGACGGGCAAAACCGCTTTTATGGAACAGGTGTTTAAAGCGGATTTCTTCAACAAAGCCCTGGCTGGCATCACCATTCCAGTATGCCGGGTTGGTTTCTCCCCAGGCGCGGGCATCGCCTTCATTGGCGGTTACAATATAGGTAGCACCGTTTGCGGTATAACTGGCGATAGTATCTGGCTGGTACATGCCTACCACACCAGGCCAGCGCGCAATATTAATGTCGCTTTGGGTATCGCTGGCGGCAATGCCATTGCCATCAATACCATGATCTTTGTAACCCAGCGGCAGGATATCGGTAATGGTCGCCGTGGTGATATCCAATACGGCCAGAGCATTGTTTTCCTGCAAGCTAACCCAGGCTGTTTTGCTGTCGGCTGACACGGTAATGTACTCTGGCTCTAAATCCTGCGCTACGCTGGCATGGGGGCCGAAAATACGTACACCTGCAGTTTTCAGTTCGGCTTTTTTACTGTTAAAGGTGCGAAAATCTGCTGTGGCAGCAAACAGTACATCAGGGTTGCTGACATTGATTACACTGACAGAACCTTCGGGATCAATTTGATAGTCGTCGCTGGGTTCGCCTTCGTTGGCCACTAGTATATAGTTGCCATCGGGGGTAAAGGTCAGCATATCCGGCAGGGCGCCAACTTCAATGCTGTCACGCAGGCTCAGATCTGCGGCGTTATATACAGCAACGAAACCGCGGTCTGTTTTCGGGGCACTTTCAATTGCCAGCGCCACCAGGCCATTGTGCACCGCCACGCTGTTAACTACGGCATTTTCTGCTATTGCTGTGGCGCTGATGCTATCAAGATATACCGGGTTTTGCGGGTCAATCAGGTACAGCACATCCACTACACCAGATTGCGCATTAACGACAAAAGCGCGTTTGCTGTCCGGGTCGTAAGCGGTAATTTCAGCGGCACTAACCAGGTACTCGCCACTACTGTGGCGGCCTAACAAACTTAAGCTTAACGTCGTAGGTGTTTGCACAACAGGTTCAGTGACAACAGGTTCCCGGTTATCAGATGAATTACAGGCGGTAAGAACCGCCAGCGTCAGCGCGCTTAGCAGGTAGCGGGTTTTCATTATGGCTTGTTTCCTGAGGGTTAGAATAACTAGCCCGTTAACATAAACAAGAAAAATGAAAGAGTTATGGCAGTTTTATGTCGTAATTATGACTGCTGGCTGTTTTCCTGCTGCAGAAATAACTGTTTTGGCATCAGGTTAATGCTTTCATGTAGTTCAGAATACACAATCACAATTTCGCCACTTTTTAGCTGACGTTTTACCGCGGCGACTTTTTCTGCCATCGTTACTTCGTACTCGCCATAATCGGTGCCTTCGCGCAGTACATAGTATTCAATCAGATTGTTTAGCGTATCTTCAGCGATGTCGGTATAGGGAATAATCATATGGCTAACTGCTCAGTAATAAAGTGCGGAATACGCTGGTTTAACCAGAATTTGGGTTTTAACGGGCTGCCATAAATAAAACCGACATGGCCGCCACCGCTGGTTAGTTCGTAGTGAATATAAGGGCTTAATTCGTTAGCTTCGGGGATCACCTCAGCACTTAAAAACGGGTCGTCTTTGGCATGAATAATCAGTGTGGGTATGCAAATATGGCGTAAAAATGCTTTGCCACTGGCTTTTTGGTAGTAATCCTGCGCGTTTAAAAAGCCGTGGATCGGTGCGGTGTAGTACTCATCAAACTGTTCAATACTGCTAAAACGCCTTACCTGCTGCGGCGTTAGCGGCAGCGGAAAATCGGCAAATTGCTCGAGTTTGCGTAAAGTGCTGTGCTTTAACCGCCCCAGCAAATAATGCTGATATAACTTACTGCTGCCGGTATTGATGCGCTTAGCACAGGCCGAGAGCGACAGCGGCGGGCACACGGCAACGGCTGCTGATAGCGGGTTTTGCCCGGCTTGCTCGCCGCAGTATTTCAGTAATACATTACCACCCAGCGAATAACCTACTGCCACCAACGGCCGGTTTGGGTAGCGGCGCTTAACTTGTGTGATCACCAGTGCCGCATCGGCGGTATCGCCACTATGATAAGCACGTGGCAGCTTGTTGGGTTTGCCGTTACAACCGCGAAAATGCAGTAATACCGCTGTCCAGCCCAGTGTGTTGCATTGGGCCAGCATCGCCTGAATATAATGGCTGTTAATATCACCGGCTAAACCGTGCAGCAAAATAATCACCGGGGTATTGTTGCTGCCGGTTTTACTAGGTAACCAGTTTAGCTGTACTTCATCGCCATCTGGCAGAGTGATTGTTTCTGCTTCAGTGTTCAGGCGGTGTTTCGGGCTTAAATATTTGGCAAAAATGGTTTGCAGATGAGCATGTTTCAGCCACCAGGCGGGCTGAAACGGTGTATGGCTTACTGGTCTGATCTGGTCTTGCAAAGTAGCGTATCCTGATAAACAATAAGTGAGTTTTTACTGCAGGCGCAGCACTATGGATCGGCGGCAATTTATTTTATCTGGCATAGCCTTAGGTACTGCAGCCAGCTTCGGTATCGGTGGTTTAAGTTGGCAGCGCAGCCTGCAGCAGCACAATGATAACCGCGACCTGGTACTGTCTGCTTTATTACCTGCGTTATTGTACGGTGCTTTGCCACAGGATGCGACTTTAGCCGCCACTGAACTTAACCGCACTAAAGCCGCAGTTGCCGACTTTATGCCGTTTTTACCGCAGCGCCAGCAGCAGGAGTTGCATCAGCTGTTTAATCTGCTGGCCAACCGGGTTACGCAACTGGCGCTAACCGGCCATATTGCTGCCTTACCGCAGCTTTCGATCAGCCAGCGGTTGCAGTTGTTAAACCAGTGGCGCGACAGTTACCTAAGCTTATTGCAGCAAGCCTACCATGGCCTGCGTGAACTGCTGTACGGTGCCTATTACGGCCAGAGTGAGCACTGGCAAGCGCTGGCTTATACCGCGCCAAGGTTTAGATAAGTTTGGCAGATGGCACGACAAGTTGGGACAAGGTGTTCTTACGTAGCAGCGGCAGGGATGCCGCGGAGGCTGAGACAGCACAGGGACGTGCTGTCGAAGGCGGCGAAGTAAGAATTTCCTTGTCGTAACTATTGCAGCAGATTAATGAGATAAATACATGATGACTCGCCATTTTGATGCCAGCCAGTTTACGCAGAACCGGCAGTTTGAAGCGGATATCGTTATTATCGGCTCCGGCGCCGGTGGTGGTATTGCTGCAGAACAACTGGCGCAGGCCGGCTTTAAGGTGCTGCTGTTAGAAGAAGGCGCCTGGTATACCCGCGACGATTTTGTTATGCAGGAACGCTGGGCTTACCCACAGTTGTATCAGGAAGGTGCAGCGCGCAAAAGCCGCGATCAGGCAATTAGCATTTTACAGGGCCGCACTGTTGGTGGTTCTACCACCGTGAACTGGACGACATCAATTCGCACGCCATCGCCAACATTAGACTATTGGAGTGCTGAATTTGGTGTCAATTTTAGTGATGATGCCGATTTAACTCCTTATTTTGCCATGGCAGAGCAGCGGTTAAATATTCAGCCCTGGCCTGTAGCACCCAATGCCAACAACGCCAAATTGCAGCAAGGCTGCGAAAAGCTGGGTTGGCAGTACACCGTGATTAACCGCAACGTTAATGGTTGTGCCAATTTAGGTTACTGCGGCATGGGCTGCCCGATTAACGCCAAACAATCGATGCTGGTAACTACTATTCCGGCAGCAATGGCGCTTGGCGCCACATTGATATCGCGTATTTCCGTACGCCAGCTGCACTGGCAGGGCGATAGCATCACAGGGCTGGACGCCGTGCCGGTCGATCAGTATTTTCAGCCGCGCAGCGATGTCCGTATTCACATTAAGGCGAAACATTATATTGTTGCCGCTGGTGCCATTGGTTCACCGGCATTATTGCTGCGATCAAAGGTGCCCAACCCGTCTGGCCGTTTAGGTAGACACACCTACCTGCATCCTACGGTGATTTCCGGCGCTTTGTTCGATGAAGCCATTAACGGCCACAGCGGCGCGCCACAGTCGATTTACTCTGATCAATTTGTCTGGCCACAACATAGCGATAAAGCCGGTTATAAACTGGAAGTGCCGCCGCTGCACCCGGTGTTAATGGCTACCAAGCTAACAGGTACCGGCGGGCAACATGCTGCGCTGATGCAGCAATTTAACCATTTGCAAGTCACTATAGCGCTGCTGCGCGATGGTTTTCACCCGCAAAGCCAGGGTGGCACCGTGCAGTTAGATGATGCACAGCAACCGGTGCTTGATTATCCGATCAGCGATTATCTTTGGCAGGGTATGCGCGAAGCCTTGCTGTCGATGGCCGAGTTGCAATTTGCTGCCGGGGCTAAACAGGTACTGCCAATACATCACGATGCTAAGCTGTATAACAACTGGCATGAAGCAAAGGGCGCGATACACACGCTGCCAATGCAGGCGCTTAAACAAACTGTGGTATCGGCGCATGTAATGGGAGGCTGTAATATGAGTGCCAGTGTGGCCAAAGGCGTGGTAAACCAAGAGGGTCGCCATCATCAACTGCAAAACCTGTCGGTGTTCGATGGTTCTATCCTGCCAACCAGCCTTGGCGCTAACCCGCAACTGACTATTTACGCTTTGGTATGGCGCAATTGCCAGCAGTTAATCACCAGCTTGCAGTAAAACCACAAATTCGCCCGCTGATCCTGCCTTAATGTGAAGAGCTGCTATAGTTTCTGAGTTTATTTCCTGATAAGGACACACCATGAAACTTAGCTCTAGGTTGATCTGCAGCCTGATGTTGTTGCATTGCACCGTGCTTAATGCGGCGGAACACAAAGTTGTTAATAAGTTATATTCAGAAAAAGGTGAGGCCGGTGAGCAGGTTATTACCCGGCAGGAAGACGGTAACTACAGCGCATCGCTTAAAATGAGCTGGAACAACCGGGTAGTGACCGTTAATGAAACGCTGCAGGTGGATGCCAAAGGGGTACCCATAGCATTTTCTGCCAGCGGTACTTCGGCTTTTGGTGCGCCGATAGCTGAGCAATTTAGCCTGGTTGATGGCGTAGCGCGTTGGTCCGGTAATAAAGATGAAGGCATGCTGCAAACCGGCGAGCAACGTTTTTATGTGCCCACCGATGAAGCCGGTGCCGCCGGGCATGTGCTGATGAAAGCGTTAATGGCATCGCCAACCCGCTCGGTCGACTTATTTCCCGGCGGCACTGCCAGGCTGGATGCGCTGAAAACCGTTACGGTAAGCAATGGCAGCAATAGTAAAGAAGTGACGTTATATGCCATCAGCGGCCTGGCGTTTAACCCATCCTTTGGCTGGTTTGATAAAGATGGCCACTATTTCGCCCAGGATTTCAGCGGTTTTATGCGGGTGATCCGCGATGGTTTTAGCCTGGATAATTTTGCTGAGCTGACAAAAATACAAAAGCAGGCCGAGAATGACTATCTGGCCGATATTGCCAAACATCTGAGCCATAGTTACAGCACCGTGCTGCTACAAGGCGGCAGCGTGGTAGATGTGCTTGAGCGCAAAGTGCTGCGCAATACCGACGTACTGCTGCAAGATGGCAAAATAACGGCGGTAGCAAGCGGCCTGACCGCCCCGGCTGGGGCAAAAGTGCTGGATGCGCGGGGCAAAACTATTATCCCTGGCTTGTGGGATATGCATGGCCATTTGTCCAAAAACGATGGTTTACTGAATATCGCCGCCGGGGTTACCAGTGTGCGTGATATCGGTAACAGCCATGACAATATTATGGAAATTGCCGGCTTGTTTAACAGCGATCAACTGATTGGCAACCGGGTATACCGCGCTGGCTTTTTTGATAAACAAAGTGAATATTCCGCCGGTTTGTCGGTGAATTCCTTACAGGAAGCGCATGAAAAAATAGACTGGTTTGCTGATAACGGCTATCTGCAAATTAAGATCTACAGCTCCATAGACCCAACCTGGGTTAAACCTATTGCTGAGCATGCACACCGCCGCGGCATGCGCTTAAGCGGTCATGTACCGGCCTTTATGACAGCACGCCAGGCAGTAGAGCAGGGGTTTGATGAAATTCAGCATGTAAATATGCTGTTTTTAAACTTTCTGGCCGGCACTGAAGTAGACACCCGCACCCAACTGCGGTTTTCGCTGGTAGGTGAAAAAGCCGGCAGCCTGGATTTGGCCAGCAAACCGGTGCAGGATTTTATTAAGTTGTTAGCTGACAAACAAATAGTGGTTGACCCCACCGTCGCTACTTTTCGCAGCTTGTTACTGGGGCAGAATAAAAAAATTGACCCGGAATTTGCCGCTATTGCCGATCACTTACCACCTGGCGTTGTCAGGCAGTTAAAAGGCGCGTCAATGGATGTGACGCCAGAGCTGCAACCGGTGTATCAAAAGTCGGCCGACGCTATGCTGAAAATGGTGAAAAAGCTGTATGACGCTGGTGTGCCTATAGTACCCGGCACCGACCATATTGCCGGTTTCACCTTACACCGCGAGCTGGAACTGTATGCCCTGGCCGGTATACCGCCGTTGGATGTACTGCGTATAGCCAGTTATGAACCGGCACGGCTGGTAGGCGCGGCCTACCACAGTGGCTCAGTTGATGTCGGCAAAGACGCCGATTTACTGCTGATAAACGGCGACCCCAGCACCAATATGGCCGACATCCGCAAAGTGGCAATGGTATTTAAAGGTAAGCATTACTACAAACCGGATGAACTCTATCCGGTGCTGGGTGTTACCCCCTTTACCAGCCCGGTCACGTTTAAGCCATAAACAATACAGGGTGCTGTCGCACCCTGTTGCTTTACAATATTAGCTTTATTTTATGTAAACCGGCCTATACCACCAGATATCCTTGCTGATCCATGCTAAGGTTTAACAAATTTCCTGTTGTAGTAGTTCTGCAGTTTTATGAATACTGACAGTTACAAAGCTCTTAGCCAATATATAGATTTACTGCTGGATGCCATCTGCGTAGTGGACAAAGATGGCCGTTTTGAATTTGTCAGCGCCGGGGCTGAACGCATTTTTGGTTACACCCCACAGGAAATGCTGGGCAGGCCAATGATTGAACTGGTACACCCGGATGACAGAGCCCGCACGTTACAAACGGCCAGTGAAATAAATGCCGGTGCGGTAAAAGTAGACTTTGAAAACCGCTATATCCGCAAAGATGGCCAGACAGTACATTTATTATGGTCAGCCCGTTGGTCAGAAACCGATAAACGCCGCGTCGCAGTAGCGCGCGATATTACCCGCAGCAAACAAATTGAAGCACGCCAGGCGGCAATTTACGCTATTTCAGAAGCAGCCTTTGCCAGCGACGACTTACCAGCGTTATATCGTAGCATTCAGCACATTATTGCCGGTTTAATACCGATGCGCTGTTTTGCCATTGTACTGCCCGATGTTAACAGCAGGCAGTTGGGCTTTGTTTATACGTCGGTATTGCAGGAAACGGCTGAACCGACTGGCTGCGATATACTGGCATTATGTGCCGAGGTAGTAAGACGGTCTGAAACGGTATTAGTTACCAGCGATAACCAGGCCGAACTGCCAGTAAAATTACAGCAACTGGTAGCCGGTGCCGCAATAAACTGGCTTGGTGTGCCGCTAAAATCGCACAGCGCTGTTATGGGTGCTTTAATGGTGCAAAACAGTGCTGACGCGCCCAGATACAGCCATAGTGAAATGGAATTGCTCGAGTTTGTCTCAGTGCAGGTGGCGGTAGCCATAGAGCGTAAGCAAATGCTGGATCGGCTGCACCGCAATGCGCTGTATGATCAATTAACGCAATTGCCTAACCGTGAACTGTTTTACGACAGGCTGCAGCTGGCGCTGATCACGGCCGAACGCGAGCAAAGCCAGTTTGCGTTGTTATATCTGGATTTAGATAAATTTAAACAGATTAACGATAATTACGGCCACCATATTGGTGACGAATTACTGCAGCATACAGCTCAGCGTATACAGTGTTGCTTGCGTAGCAGCGACACTGTGGCCCGCTTTGGTGGCGATGAATTTGTTATCTTACTGCAGCAGGTAGACAGTGAAGATCTTGCCCTGCTGCTGGCAGAAAAAATCCGTCAGGCGCTAAACCTGCCTTTTGCGTTAGCTGGCAATTCTTTGCAGGTACTGCCCAGTATTGGCGTGGCCTTGTATCCGCAGCACAGCAATGAAGCGCAGGCATTAATGCGTAGCGCCGACAATGCCATGTACCTGGCCAAAAAAGCCGGCGGTAACCGAATTTTGCTAAGCAACGCTGCAGTGGTAAAACACCGCATCACAACACCAGGCGAGCCTGTTTAAGCCTGATTTAGCCCAGCATCGCCAGCGCTACTGCTTCGGCTACTTTAATGCCGTCGATACCGGCGGATAAAATACCGCCGGCGTAACCGGCACCTTCTCCGGCCGGATACAGGCCTTTAATATTAATGCTTTGGTAATCTGCACCGCGTTTAATACAAATTGGCGACGAGGTGCGGGTTTCTACGCCGGTTAATAAACCATCGGCTTTGGCGAAACCTTTAATTTGTTGGTCAAATGCCGGTATTGCTTCACGAAGGGCGGCAACGGCAAACTCCGGCAGCAGCTGGGCTAAATCAGTCAGGCTAATATTGGGTGTATAAGACGGTTTGACATCACCAAGCTCGGTAGAAGGCTTACCGGCCAGAAAATCGCCAATCAGCTGGGCCGGGGCGTAGTAGTTTTCTCCTCCCAGTTTAAACGCCTGCTGCTCCAGCTTACGCTGTAGCGCAATACCAGCCAACGGGTGGCCCGGGTAATCACGTTCTGGGTCGATACCTACAACAATAGCGCTGTTGGCATTACGCTCGTGGCGTGAATACTGGCTCATACCGTTGGTAACCACGCCGCCGGGTTCTGACGCAGCTGCTACCACAGTACCGCCGGGGCACATACAAAAGCTGTAAACGCTGCGGCCATTGCTGCAATGGTGCACTAATTTATAGTCAGCGGCGCCTAAAATCGGGTTACCGGCGTTAGGGCCAAAACGGCACTCGTCAATCATCGATTGTTCGTGTTCAATCCGAAAGCCGATAGAAAACGGCTTGGCTTCAACATATACGCCTTTGTCATACAACATCTGAAAAGTGTCGCGCGCGCTGTGGCCCGCAGCCAGTACCACGTGGCGGCTGTGCAACCGCTCACCGGTTGCCAGCGTTACGCCGGTTACCTGGCCATCTTCAAGGTGTAAGTCGTCTACCCGGCTGCTAAAGCGGATTTCACCACCCAGTTCAATAATAGTGGCGCGCATTTTTTCCACCATCGCCACCAGCTTAAAGGTACCGATATGCGGCTTGCTAACATACATAATTTCGTCTGGTGCACCGGCGGTAACAAATTCGCTCATTACTTTGCGGCCATAGTGTTTGGGGTCTTTTACCTGGCTGTACAGCTTACCATCGGAAAAGGTACCGGCGCCGCCTTCACCGTACTGCACGTTTGACTCGGGGTTAAGCTCTTTACCACGCCAAAAGCCAAAGGTGTCTTTGGTGCGCTCGCGCACTTCTTTGCCGCGTTCTAAAATAATCGGTTTAAAGCCCATTTGTGCCAGTATTAAGCCAGCAAATAAACCACAGGGGCCAAGGCCGATCACAATGGGTCGCTCGGTTAACGTGGCCGGAGCCTGAGCGACAAATTTATAACTGGTATCGGGTGATGGTTTTACATGCTGATCTTTGGCAAATTTTGCCAGCAGTGCTGCTTCGTTTTCTACCTCGATATCCAGGGTGTAAATAAGCTGGATATCAGTTTTTTTGCGCGCGTCAAAACCACGTTTAAACACATGAACGCTAAGCAGCTGCTCTGGTTTTAGTTTAAGTTTGGCCAGAATAGCGGCATTGATTGCATTTTCATCATGGTTTAACGGCAGTTTTATTTCGGTCAGGCGCAGCATAGGGGTTCCAAATCGGTGTCATTGCTGCACAGCAACAAGCGGGCAGCTCACAAGATAGAGGCTATTTTACGTCAAGCCTGAGGCATTGTCCGTATTCGTTTGTGGCAGTCATGCAGAAAAGTCTGTCTGTGAGCTTCGACACGAACAGGTTTGCCCACACCAACACGCCGTGAACCCTTCCCTGGGGGCTCGATTCGGCCATCCTGGCCTGCAACGGTTGGTTTAGGGCAAACCTGTTCTCACTTAAGTCTGGGTTGGCAGATAGTTGTTTTTTTACAGCGCTGCAGTATGATCGCCAGCCTGAAACATTAGGAACCAATACACTATGGCCTTTGTGGTGCTGGATAACTGTATAAAATGCAAATACACCGACTGCGTAGCGGTATGTCCGGTAGATGCATTTTTTGAAGGACCCAACTTTCTGGCAATCGATCCGGTTATTTGTATTGATTGCGGCTTATGCGAGCCGGAATGCCCGGCCAATGCCATAGTACAGCAAGACAAAGTGCCGCCTGAGCAGCACGGCTTTATTCAGCTAAATGCCGAATTGGCCGCGCTGTGGCCAAATATCCGCGAAGTAAAACCGGCTCCAACAGATGCTGACACCTGGAACGGTGTACCGGATAAACTGCAGTACCTCGACGTAGGCTAACTTTGCGGTTTATTTATTGTCTGGCTGTTCGTGCCCTACTTTATACATAAAGTACACGGCGTAAAAAATACATAAGCCAATCACAATAGCCAAACCGGTAAAAGAGATAAAAATTACCGGATCGTTTAAAAATTCCTGCCACAGGTTCATAACCTTACCCTCTTGCTGTGTTGTTAGCTCAAGTGTAGGTAAAGCTGTGGCGTGCTTAGCTGATACAGATCAAAGATCAGCCGCTGTGCTGGCTTAGGTGTTGGTAAGCTTGACGCAGATCAATTATTTGCGCGGCGAAAGTGTTGTTGCGTGCGTTGATACCGGCATTAAGTTGGGCTAAATACAGCTCCAGCAATGGTGTGGCATCGGCTGTTAACGGCGGGCAGTGTTGCAGTAGCAGTTGTTGTTCTAACTGCTCCAGTGTCAGTTCGGCCTGCAGCAAAGCCTGTTTTAAGCTTTGCTGTTGTGCCGCTGTTACCGCAGCTATAGCGGTGTTTTTGCGCAGTGCGCGCAGTGGCCGGGTAAACTGCGCGCTAAAGTTGTTTAGCTGTGCTGCCAGTTGCTGCAGTTCGGCGCTGCTTAAACTAAGCTGCTGCTGCTCTAAATAGCACAGCAACAGCAGCAGGTTTACATTGGCGCCCAGCTCGTCCTGCCATTGCAGGCACAGCGGTTTAACCTGTGGATACAACTGCAGGCTAAACTGCCACAACTTATCTGCCGTAATGGTTGCAGGCATTTTTCTGCCGCTGTTAAGCATTATTTTTCCAGAACTGCTCGGTTTGTTGCTCCAGTTCGTCCTGGGCCATAAACCAGTCTTCTTCTGTGCTGCTTAAGTTGCTGCTGGCCGCGGCCTGTTTTGCCAGCAGTTCTGTTAGCTCAGCCTTACGTTTGGCATCGTAAATATCCGGATCGGCCATTTGTTGCTCAATGGCGGCCAGTTCTTTGGTCAGCTTTTCCTGCTGTAGCTCCAGCTTTTCCACTTTTTGCTTTAGCGGGCGCAATAAATTGCGCAGCTCGGCTTCCAGCCGTTTTTGATCTTTACGCACCACGTTGCTGCTAACGGCGCTGTCAGCCTGGGCGGCATTGGCCGTTTGCCGGGCGTCTTGTTGCAGCCATTGGTAATAGTCGGCTAAATCGCCGTCAAACGGCGCAACCCGGCCATTCGCGACTAAATAAAACTCGTCGGTACAGCTGCTGAGCAAATGGCGGTCGTGCGATACGATCACGATAGCGCCTTCAAACTCCTGCAGCGCCATCACTATGGCTTCACGCATATCTAAATCAAGGTGGTTGGTTGGTTCATCCAGCAGTAACAAATTAGGCCGTTGGTAAACGATCAGAGCCAGTACCAAACGGGCTTTTTCGCCGCCGGAAAACGGTGCACAGGCTTCCAGTGCTTTATCGCCGTGAAAGCCAAAACCGCCCAAAAAGTCGCGCAGCTTTTGTTCGGGTACTAACGGGTCTAACCGTACCAGATGTTGCAAGGGTGAATCCTGCGGCCGCAGCGTTTCCAGCTGATGCTGGGCAAAATAACCCAGACTTACGCCATTGGCGTACCATACTTCACCACTTTGCGGTGTCATGCCGCCGGACAGCAGTTTAATTAACGTGGACTTACCGGCGCCGTTGCGGCCAAGTAAACCAATGCGGCTGCCTGGCAGTAGCTGGAACTTAATCTGGCTTAAAATAATTTTGTCGGCGTAACCGGCCTGCACGTTTTCCATTTTTAATAATGGATTGGGCAGTGCTTTGGGTTCACGAAAACTAAAACTGAAGGGCGAATCAACATGCGCCGGTGCTAACACTGTCATCCGCTCCAGTGCTTTAATCCGGCTTTGTGCCTGCCGCGCTTTGGTGGCCTGGGCTTTAAAACGGTCGATAAACTTTTGCAGGTGCGCAACCTGGCGCTGCTGTTTGTCAAAATTGGCCTGATGCTGCGATAACTGCTCGGCGCGCTGGCGTTCAAACTGGCTGTAGTTACCTTTGTACACTGTCAGGGTCTGGCGCTCGATATGCACGATATTGTCGGTTACCGCATCGAGAAAGTCGCGGTCGTGGCTGATCAGTAGCAGGGTACCCTGATAGTTCGCCAGGTATTTTTCCAGCCATAGCACGGCGTCTAAATCGAGGTGGTTGGTCGGTTCATCCAGTAATAACAGTTCGGCGCGTTGCATTAACGCCCGCGCCAGGTTTAACCGCATACGCCAGCCACCAGAGAATGACTTTACGGCATGTTGCTGTGCTTCACCGCTAAAACCGAGGCCGTCGAGCAAAATACCGGCTTTGGCTTCGGCGCGGTAGCCGTCTAAGGCTTCAATTTGCAGGTGTACTGCGGCTAAATCACTTTCGCTGCAGCCGGTGCGCACTTTTAACAATAACGGAAACAGCTGCTCGTCGCCTTGCAGTACATAATCCATCGCGCTGCAGTCCAGCGCCGGTGTTTCCTGGGCTACGGTAGAAATATGCCAGCTGGCCGGAATGCTGACATTACCGGCATCGGCGTGCAGTTTATTTTGCAGTAAGGCAAACAAGCTGGATTTACCACAGCCGTTAGCACCGACAATTCCCACCTTTTGCCCCGGAAATACGGTAAGATCGGCGCCCTGAAACAAACACTGAATACCGCGGCGCAATTCGACCTGTTGCAGTTGGATCATGTTTTTTCCTGTGTACTGAATTGGGTTGCTAATTTACCCGTATAACCGCAACAAACCAAGGCTTGCCGGATAAAATTGCTGCCACCGAGAAATGAGATACAAGATGACAACACGTAAAAAGAAACGTTTTATTGCTGGCGCCAGCTGCCCGAAATGCAAAGCGATGGATACGCTGATGTTGTTTTTGGAGAATAACGTAGAAAAGGTCGAATGCGTGGCATGCGGCCACCAGATGGTGCAGCCCGAAGCGCAAATAGCCAAAGCCAGCCGCGCCGCCGAGCAGGTTATTGGCGTTTTTAAGCCGGAATAATATTAATAATGCGGCGGTGGTGGCTCTTCCTCTGGCCGCAATATACCCTGATCATCCGGCAGGTTGCGTAGTTTCTCAGCCAGCAGCATTACCTGCTGCGCCAGCCGGTCTATACGTTTTTGGTGCTCCAGCAATTCATTGCTTAAGCTGTTTACCGTATCTTCCTGAAATGCCAGCTTGCTCTCTAATTCAACAATATGCAGCTGTAATTCCTGCTCACTTGGTGTCATGTGTTATCTCCCATACTTCGGCTATGCCACTGGAGCTTTCGCTTATCAGCTTATTATCTGTTAAAAATGCTACTGCATGCACTACTGCACTGGGCGGGCGGCTGTCTGGTTTTACGCCGACTTGCCATTGTTGTAACTCGCGGCCGCTTTGTACATCCCATAATGCCAGCTTGCGCGTAGGGGCGCCGGTAGCCAGATATTTACCATCGCGGCTAAAGCGCACTGCACTGAATATTTGCTGGCGTGCGACAAATTTTAACGCACTGACTAACTGGCCGGTTTGAATATCCCAAATCTGGGCTAAATCCTGGCTGTCGGCGGTAAAGGCATAGCGGCCTTGCGGGTCCAGCGCGACTTTGGTTACCCGGCTGGGGTGGCTAAAGCTATATACAATTTGCGCACTTTGTGTGTCCCATAAATGTGCTTTGTAGTCATTGCCACCGGTAAGGGCATAACGGCCATTGGGCGACATGGCTACACTGTTAATGCGCTCGGTATGGCCTAAAAACTCCAGCCGCCGGCCTGATGCCAGCGTAATGTGCTGCACACCGCCATTGCTTTTGCCAATAAGCAAATGTGCGCCGTTGTCCGACACCGCAACATCACGCACCGTGGCGGCATCTAACTGCCAAAACCCGACATTTTCGCCGTTACTAAGCTGCCATAACGCATAAGTATTTTGATCGGCCGTTAGTACATGGCTGTTGTTATTGCTGATAGCCAGGCTAAAGACCAGGTTTTCAGCGCTGTCCTGATGCTTCCACTGGTATTTTAGTGCATTGGTTTGCAAATCCCATAACGCCACGCCATCCTGAATTGACGATACGGCACTGTAGCGGCCATCATCTGACAAAGCTGCGGCGTAGCTGCCTTGTGCTACATGCGGAAATTGTTGCAATGGTGGCGCTGATGTCAGTTTTTCGCAGCCACCAAGCAGTAATAGCAGAAAAAACACAGGATATTTCATGTCGGGTGTTAACCTCATCCGCACAAACCGTTAGTATAGGTCAGTTCATTGGACACTATTAAAACATACTTTTGCAGCCTGGCTGCGTAAATCTTGGAGAACCGAATGCGCTTAGTTACCAAAATGTCACTGGTCGCAGTGGCTGTTATTACTCTTGCAGCCTGTCAGAAAGACGCAGAGCAAAAGCCAGCTGCGCTGGATACTGACGAAGCAAAACAATCATACAGCTTGGGTGTGTCTGTTGGCCGTTACCTGGACAGCACGCTGGATGAGTACAGCAAAATGGGCCTGTCGCTGGACAGCGCATTAATTTTACGTGGTGTACAAGACGCCATTGCTGATAAAACTGCACTGACTGAAGAAGAAGTGCAAACCATGATGACTGCGCTGGAAGAACAATTCCGTGAAAAGCAAGCCGCGGTAATGGAAGCTGAAGCTGCTCAGGCTATTGCAGCCGGTAAAACTTACTTAGAAGAAAATGCTAAGAAAGAAGGCGTAAAAGTAACTGAATCAGGCTTACAGTATGAAGTGCTGCAAGCGGCAGAAGGTGCAAAACCAGCCGCTACTGACACGGTAAAAGTACACTATGTTGGTACCTTAACCGATGGCACCAAGTTTGACAGTTCACTGGATCGTGGCGAACCGGCACAGTTCCCGTTAAACCGCGTTATTCCGGGCTGGACAGAAGGCGTACAACTGATGAACGTAGGTTCTAAGTTTAAGTTTACTATTCCATCAGAGCTGGCTTATGGCGAGCGCGATATGGGCGTGATTAAGCCAAACAGCGTACTGGTATTTGAAGTAGAGTTATTGGAAATTGTTTCTGCAGAAACGGTAGCGCAATAATCTGAGCCTATAAAAAAAGCGGCCCCGGCCGCTTTTTTTGCTTTATGCCTAATGCTTATTGCACTATAGGTTCAATATGAATTTCTACCCGGCGGTTTAGTGCGCGGTTAGCTTCAGAGGTGTTTGGCACTATTGGGTAACTTGGGCCGTAGCCTTGTGTTTCAATACGAATAGCCTGCACATTTTGTGCTGTCAGATATCGTTTAACACTGTCAGCACGCGCTTGCGACAGCGTCATATTGTATTGATAGGCGCCGGTATCATCAGTGTGGCCGGCAATAACCAGCATAGTTTTTTCATAATCGCGCAGTACCTTGGCAATATCATTAAATACCGGGTACAGGTTAGAGCGGATGTCTGAGCGGTTAATATCAAATGTTAACTGGGCAGGAATATCCAGGCGCAATTTGTCACCATCACGTACCACTTTTACCCCACTGCCGCTTAATTCTTCTTTCAGGGCTTTTTCCTGATTGTCCATATAGCTGCCTACAGCGGCACCGGCTAAAGCACCTACAGCCGCACCAATAACCAGACGTTTGTCTTTATGATTACCGGTGGCTTTACCTGCAACAGCACCCACTACACCACCTATAGCCGCACCCTTGGCGGTATTGGAATATTCTGTAGACGCGCAACCTGCCATCACCAGGCTGGCAGATAATAAAGATACTAACAAAGCTGAACGGCGCATAATAAACTCCCGATAAATTATTCTGTTTAGCATAGTGCTGACAGCTGAATTCGGGCTGAACTATAACGGAACTAAGCAAAAGGTTTTGTTGCTATTTTGTATATTTATGTAAGCATGATTCACTTTAGGTGATTTTTTCAGTATTGTAAGCAGGATTTTGTCAGCACGCAGTTTGCCAGTGTGCGTTAAGGGATTGAATAATGACAATAATGATACGTTTATATTTGCTACTCGCCAGTTTGCTGGTTGCGCCTTACGTCAGTGCTGAAGTATATAAATGCACGGCAGCTAATGGTGATGTGGTATTTCAGGGCGAGCCTTGCCGTAGTGGTAGCGAAGTAAAAGTGGATATCCGCTTTGGTGAACAGCAGGTGGTGGACATTAACCAGCTGATTTCTGGCAGCTGGTGCGAGATAGGTACTTCAGTTGTGGCTGATGGCACTGTGACACTGGATAACGCCATGCGTAAAACCTGGATTTTCAGCGAGCGCCAAATGGTACAGCACATCAGCCAGGGCCAGCGGCAAGACACCTTTAAGTATGCCATTCGCCAGACTCCGGGCTCATTTGTGATTGACCACCCGGCCTTTGGCAGTGGCCAGGTTAGCTGGCAGGTAAGAAAGCTCACAGACGAGCAACTGGTTATCTCTGCTTATGGCGGTTTTACCCATTTATCGCCCGGTAACTGTGAGGTAAAAGTAGCCCGCGCTCAAAATTAAATAGACATATAGACGCCTGAACTTTAAGCTGCTGGCACTATAGCAGCGTGAAGGTATGTCTATGTTAAATTCAGCCTGGCGGCGCATTGTGATCAAAGTAGGCAGTGCGCTGATCTCCCCCGATTCCAAAGGGTGTTCTACCCGTTATTTACTTGCTATTGCCCGCTTTATCAGCGAATGCCGTCAGCACGGCGTTGAAGTGGTGCTGGTGTCTTCCGGTAGTGTGGCCGCCGGGCGCTCGGCTATTGCTTTCTCACACCATCCGTTACCTATCAATATTAAGCAGGCTATGGCTGCGGTTGGTCAAACCCAGATGATGGCTACCTGGAGCCATTTATTCGATTTTCGCTGCGCGCAGATTTTACTGACACATGACGATCTGGCCGACCGGCGCCGTTATCTTAATATCGATAATACGCTGCGTACCCTGCTGGCAAATCAGGTGTTGCCGGTAGTGAATGAAAACGACAGTGTTGCCACGGCTGAGCTGAAAGTAGGCGACAACGACAACCTGGCGGCCATGGTAGCCGTACTGGTAGATGCTGATGTACTGATTATTTGCTCGGATATCGATGGTCTGTACAGCGCCAACCCAAGAACTACGCCAGACGCGCGGTTTATCCCCAGAGTAGAACGGGTTGATGCCAGCATTTATGCTATGGCTGGCGGCAGCCACCATGCCATTGGTACCGGCGGCATGATAACCAAAATTCAGGCGGCAGAAAAAGCCACCCGGCTTGGCGTAGATACGCTGATTATTAACGGCCAGAAAGCCGAAAGTTTTGATGCTTTACTCAAAGGTGAGCAGGCCGGTACTTTATTTGTGCGCCAGCAAGACCGCCTTAGTGCAAAAAAACACTGGCTGCTGCACAGCCTGAAAAGCCATGGCAGTATTGTGCTGGACAGCGGTGCAGTGCAGGCGTTGCTGCATAAGGGCGCCTCGCTGCTGGCAAAAGGTATTGTTGCCGCTGAAGGTGATTTTGATAAAGGCGATGCCATCTGGCTATGTGATAGCGGCGGCAAGCAACTGGCAAAAGGTATCTGCCAGTACAGCGCAACTGAACTACAGTTAATTAAAGGCTTACACAGCCAGCAAATTGCTGAAACGTTGGGCTTTTGCCCCAGCGAAGAAGTAGTGCACCGCGATGATATTGCGCTGACAAATTAAGACAGGTACCGGATGAAAATAGCAGTGATAGGCGGCGGTATTAATGGCCTAAGCAGTGCCTGGCAGCTGGCACTGGCCGGGCATGATGTGAGCCTGTTTGAGCGTGACGGCCTGATGCAGGCGACCAGCCAGGCGTCTTCCAAGCTGCTGCACGGTGGCCTGCGGTATTTAGAACAGGGGGAATTCCGCCTGGTGCGCGAAGCGCTGCAGGAGCGGCGCTGGTGGCTAAAAAAAGCACCGCAGTTAACCCGCCGCCTGCCTATTTTGTATCCGCTGTATAACACTTCGCGCCGGGCCCGCTGGCAATTAAAAATAGGCCTGTGGCTGTATGATACTTTTGCCGGTAGAAAAGGCATTGGCCGCCATCGCTGGTTAACGGCTGCGCAGGCACTGCGCTGTTCGCCGCAACTAAACAGCGAAGGTTTAACCGGGGCTTACCTGTTTTTTGACGGCCAGATGGACGATAAAAAGCTTGGCCTGTGGATGGCGCAGCAATGTACCAAAGCCGGAGTGCATATTTTTGAACATAGCCCGGTGCAGCAGGTAACCACAGATGGCAAGGTATTGCTGAGCAGTGGCTGGCAGCAGTTTGATCGCATAGTTAATGTGGCCGGGCCCTGGAGCCAGCAACTGTTGCAACAATCGGACTTGCCGCAGCAGCCGCTGGATTTAGTACGCGGCAGCCATTTATTGCTGCCGCCAATCAGCCGTTATGGCCATATGCTGGAGGTGCCGGGCGAAGCTCGGATTGTATTTGTGCTGCCGTATCAGGGCAAAACATTGCTGGGCACCACCGAAGTGCGCCAGCAATTGGATGAGCCCATAGTGTGCTCAGATGCCGAGCGCGATTACTTGCTTGGTATATACAACCACTACTTTTTACCGGCGCGCCAGCGTGAGGCGGTACTGGCTGATTTTGCCGGTGTGCGGCCTTTGCTTGGCGGCACGGCCAATGCCAGCAAGGCCAGCCGCGAATATCAGCTTAACTGGCAAGGCCAGCTGTTAACAGTGTCGGGCGGTAAATGGACTACCGCGCGGGCGCTGGGTAAGCAGGTTGCGTTGTCAGTACGTAAAAGCTAGATCTTCCGGCATGGCCTGATCCGGCAGGGTGTAATCGCACACCCCATCCGGAAATACCGCCCTGAGCTGTGCGGCAAAAGGGCGCATATCCTGCGGCTGGTAATCGCCGCGCGCTATTGCCTGATCCACGCTGATAAGTGCACAGCTGAACATCAGGCCATGCTCAGGCGCACCGGCCTGGCGCCTGCTGTTGCTGAGCGGCGGATAGGTTGCTGCACATAGCTCCCCGCTGTGCCAGACATGATCGCCACTGGCGATAACAGAGCCGTCAGCAGCAAAACACCGGTCACTAGCCTGCAGTGGTTTTTCCTGCCGGGTTAGCCACTGGTCCATCAGCGCGATGGCTTCAGCTAAAGGGGTATAGCCGGGGTGGCTTACCCAGATTAACTGGTTAGCTGTATGACCGTTGCGTTTTTGCAGGCGTTCACGTGCGGCAAATGACGGCTCAAGGTGATGCATGTCCAGCTGTGGGTCCAGATAATGCCGCAGATCCAGAACAGGCTTTTCTGTCATGCCCAGAAACAGCTGACCATACCGGTAAGCACGGGCAATGGCGGCCATATTGGCACTAAAGCGGGGGGCAGTTTCATTGTTATTACGGCTGATAATATTTTGCCGGCCAAAAGCGGTATGCCACAGCGGTACATCAACCAGCGGCAAGTAGCTAATTTGTTCTGCCCGCATATCTGCCTGCGCCCGCCAACTGCCTATAGCAGCGTTAAGGGCGATAAAGTCTTTCGCGCCAAGCTCACCTTTAATTAATGCGCTAAGGCCATATTGTACGCCGCTGTTACCCCACAGGCTGTGGCCAAAACCCTGTTCGTCTTTACCAAAAATACCGGCCATATCGCCCCAGTAACTCCAGTTAACCTTCGCCAGCAGCGGATCTGTGGTTAGCCGCTTTAGTTTACCCTGGGTGGGGTTATGCACCAGTGACGATAAACCAAGCCAGGCATTATGGCATTGGGTAGCGCCGTCGGGCTGCGTGGGCCAGCTACCGCTGCCAAGCTGAGCCAGCAGCACCTGCTGGCTGAATTTCAGGCTGTGCTGTGCCGACACACTCAGCCCTTCGAGCAACTGGCGCTGGCTAATCTGCTGCCAGCGGGCTTTATCTGCGGCATTAAAGTAGTAATAGTTATGCAGCAAATCACAATCGAGCGCATACAGGGTCTGGCTTAGCATATCGGGATAACTGTACAGCGCTATACCGCCGTCGAGCAGATCCGGGTGGTTCTGCAGCAGCAGGTACTGCGCTATACCCCCGCCCGAACCACCAATGCCCAGAGTGTACAGTGGCTGACCGTACAGGCTGATAAACTGGCGTTTTACCCGGCTGGCGGTATCTTCTGCCAATAAAAAGTTATAGCCGTAACTGGTTTTATTAATGCTGGCACTAGCAACAGCAAAACCGGCCCGCAGCTCTGCCAGCCGGTCGCTAATCAGCCGTTCGGCACGCAGATGCCCCTGGCGGTAGCCAATGCCAACGCCGCCATGAAACTGGTAAATCAGTTTGCCGTTCCATAGCTTAGCGCTGCTGCGTGACGCGCTTTCTTCCGGCACTACCGGCATTAGCAGATAGTAAAAGAACCGGTTGATTGTACCCAGTTCAAGCCGCAGTAATATATCGCCGGGCATTAAAGGTTGCTGCTGATAATGGCTGATGTTGCCGGCGGCGCTGACATAAAAATACTGCAGGCTGGACGGGTGCAGGCAGTCTTTGCTGTAACCCACAGTGTTGTCCTGCTGTGTTATAGCAATACCATAGCCTTGTTGGTTATCTGCCAGTGGCGGTGGTAAACCCTGTTGAGAAAAATCACAATACAGCGGGTAACGCAGGCCGCCGCTGTATAAGGGCATTACCGGGCCGGGTTCCCCCAGTGGTATCGGGTACGGATAGGGATCTGCCGGGCGGGCACTATGGCGAATATGAGTGGTTACGGCAAGGCTATAACCTGCCTGATCAGGAGCAATAGCCTGCACCGGGTTGGGCTCACGCCAGCGCGGACCAGGGGTGTTGCTGCATTGTATCAGCAGCAGTGCCGCCAGCAGCAGTAACAACAGGCTTAGTATGAGTATACGTAGCACAGCTATCTATCCGTTTGGGTCGCAGATGCTTTTAGTGTAGCCAGTTTGCAGCTGGCAAAAATAATTTAGGCCCGGTTTTTATTGCCGGGTAGTATAAAAACTCCGGGCCGCTAAGGCGGCCCGGTGCGGATCACAAGGTTATGGCCAGAATTTTAGAGCGGCGCTGGTAGTTATACAGCTGCTTTTTCTGCGCCGGTAAATCATCTACCGTTAACAGTTCAAAGCCTTGTTCTAAAAACCAGTGAATGCTGCGGGTGGTCAGGGCAAACAGTTTGTCGTATTTACGCTGCCGCGCCTGCTGGATAATGCTTTTTAGCAGCAGGCTGCCGCGGTCTGCATCGCGGTAATCAGGGTGCACCGCCAGGCAGGCAAATTCGCCGACATTTTCTTCTGGAAACGGATACAGCGCCGCACAACCAATCACCAACCCATCGCGTTCAATTAAGGTAAACTGGTTTATTTCCATTTCCAGTTGCTCGCGGGAGCGGCGCACCAGCAGGCCTTGCTGCTCCAGCGGGCGGATTAAATCCAGAATACCGCCGATATCTGAAATAGTGGCTGCGCGCAGTTTCTCGGCCGATTCAGTCACAATTTGCGTACCGATACCATCGCGAGAGAACAGTTCCTGCAGCAGGGCGCCATCTTCATCGTAACTAACTAAGTGGCAGCGCGGTACACCAGCACGGCAGGCGGTAATAGCGGCATGCAAAAATGCCAGTGTGCCGGGGCAGGCATCGGGCTTTTGTTCCATATCCAGCATAATTTTTTCGGCGTAGTTTGGCATTAACTCTGCCGTTATTTCGCCATTTTCGCCAACGATACCGCCAATTTCGCTAAAGCCAATCATCTTGTCGGCTTTCAGTTTTACCGCAACCTGGGTAGCGATATCTTCAGCGGTAAGGTTAAAGCTTTCACCGGTAACAGAGGCGGCTATCGGCCCCATCAGCACGATGCCGTTGTTATCCAGCTGACGGCGGATACCGGCTGCATCAATGCGCCGCACACGGCCGCTGTGGTGATAATCTATGCCTTCGTCTACCCCCAGTGGCTGGGCAATAACAAAGTTGCCGCTTACCACGTTAATTTGGGCGCCCTGCATGGGGGTATTGCTTAAGCTCATCGACAGCCGGGCAGTAATATCCAGTTGCAATGCACCGGCAACCTGCTTAATCAGTTTAAACGAGTCGTCATCGGTTACCCGCACACGGTTATGGTAGGTGGGCTCTAAACCGGCCTGCTGCAGCGCCGCGTTGATCTGCGGCCTGGCACCATACACCAGCACAATTTTAATACCCAGGCTGTTTAGCAGGGCAATGTCGTTAATAATGCTGCGAAAACCGCTTTGGCTAATAGCTTCACCACCGAGCATTACCACAAAGGTTTTGCCGCGGTGAGCATTAACATAAGGGGCAGACTGACGAAAACCGGAAACAAGTTCAGTAGTGCGCACGGGCTTGGGGCTTCCTTCTGAAAAGACAACACAGGTGTAAGGCTTAAAGATGGCAGCAAGATGACAAAATGCCAACTGCAGCTACAACAAAGTCGGCATTTTAGGTGATTAGTGGGTGTATATCTACTTTTTAAGCATATTTATGCTGCATTGTTGCGCGGCTGGCAAAAGTTAGCGCCGAATTAACAGGCCACGATTGCGACCTGTGGTGCTTTCTACCTTAAGTCAGTGGTTACCAGCTACATAGTTGCGCCCAGCTGCTGTCGCTACCGGGAATGGATTGTGTCCACCAGTTGGCCTGATATAGCACGTTTTGGTGGATCAATTTATCGCCACCGGCGGCGTGTCCGGATTGGACCTGAGTGTTGCCTTGCGGCCAGTCAGGGTAGGTGTTTACGCTACTCAGGTCATAACCCGGGCAGTTACCCGGGGGGGTACTGCCGCCGTCTGTTGCCGGGCGCAGGTCGAGGTTATAAAAGGTGCTGTTATCCCGCACGTAGGCGCGGTTAGCCGCTAAATCGCTGCTAAAGGCCACATTATCGCCGTTTAACACTCCAATTTGCAGTAAGTTGCTGTGTTGGGTGTTTACCTGTGCCGCCAGCTCGCTAATCCACAACTGGTTAGTAATATTGGCCGCGGTAATTTGCCAGTGCTCATCGATCAGCTCCTGGCCATTGGCATCAAACAGCCTTAGCTGGGCATAACCGCCTACTTCTGCCGGCGTTTGCAGGTTTACATAAGCGCCTTTATCAAACCACACGGGTTGCGGGGTATCGCCGTTGTTGACTAACTCAATATCAGAGCAGTTATAAAAACCTTCGCCGACCACATCCACCCGCTGCCAGCGGGTGTAAAGCACTGCCGGGCCGCTGCGATCTGCTGGTAGTTGCAGATTAAGGTTATAGTAACCGGCCTCGGCGGTTACGTCGTTTTGCTGGTGTATCAGCTGTAGCTGGTTCCAGCTGAGTGTTTCGCTGGCGCTGTCGAAGCCGGGTTTACTCAGGTAAATTTGCCAGTAGCTGGGGTTGTGTGGCGTGGTGGTGCGAAAACGCAGCGTGATCTCATTGCTTTGTGCAAGGTTAATGCTGGTGCGTTGCCAGTCGGTTGAGGGAATATCCATACCACTTTTGCGGCTGTCGCCGCCGGCGCACAGGCTACCATCGCTGACCACGGCCTGCACTGCTGCCATATTGCGGTAATCGGCAACGTTGGCCGAAAATTCATGGTGCTGCGTTAGCATATAACCGCCCGATTGCTGGTAGGCGGCGCGACAGGCGGCGTTGGCTATGCCGCTGCCATCGGCTGGCCACCAGTAACCGCCGTCGTCTTTACAAATTTGCTGCCGGGCTTTGGGGTAGTCGACATAGCCATGGCTGCTGGCCTGCAGGCTGGTAAATAGCAGGCTTGTTGTGAGTAATCCAGGGATTAAATATTTGGCTTGCATAGTAATTTCTCTTTGTTATGAGGCTTGGCGCTCCGGGTCGGAGACCTTCTCAGGCTCGCCACAGCAACTAGCGTGAGCATCCTGCCCACGCCCTTTCAGGCCAGCTATGCTGTTTAAATTCGTTCCAGACGAATTTGTCGCCCGCACTGGCGTGCGGACTCAGACACTCTGTGGCGCCCTGATAAGGCATCGACCCTCGCAAGGAAAAGCGGTAAGTCTGCTACTCACCGTTTTGCGCTTGGTAACAGCTTACAAATTACAGATAAAACTCCAGCTGCCATCACTACCGGGCACCGAGTTTGTCCACCAGTTGGCTTTGTACACGCCGCCCTGATACGACAGGTAATCACCATTGACAGCAAGGCTTGGGTTACCGGCCCAGTCGGGTTGCGGCCAGGCCGGGTACGGGTGAATAGTGGCAGTAATACCACCGCAACTGCTGTCATCTCCGTTGCCATCTCCGTCACCGGGACCATCGCCATTGCCGATGCTAACAACCGGCAACTGTGGATACTCTTCGGCAAAGGCATAGCTGTTGCCATTGGCACTAAGGATCCAGTTAGACGGCATCGGCATTGGCAGCTGATAATTCAGCGTAACGGTAACGCTTTCACCGCTGGCTACGCTTAAATAAGCCGGCAGATTAAACGCGACCCGGTGCAGGTTATTTTGCAGGCCGCCGATATTGTTGCCGCTGGCGTTTCGGCCGCTTTCCACTACCGTTAAACCAAAACCGCTTTGATCGCTAATGGTATCGGGTATCGCTGTGGGTACATCAAAGCTGATATTACTGCCAGCGGGAATAGTGCTGTTGCTGTGGTTAGTCAGCGTAAGCTTGGGGTTGATAGGAAAGTTTTGATCGCCCAGTTTAAAATCACTGATATTTAAGCGCACATCTACCGCCTGGGTTGGCATAACGCGTTCGGCTTTTACTGCGCCGTAAGGGCTGGCATTTTTAAAGCTGTTATAAAACAGCGATGTCAGCGTATTGCCAATAAAGTATTCGCTTTTGGCTGCGTCCCAGTCGTAGTCGCCGGCCAGCTCCCAAAACATCACGCCGCCAATGCCGTTATCAATCACATACTGCGCTTTGGTGGCGATGCTTTGCTCGGTTTCTACCGATAAAAACACCTGCTTTTGCGCATTCCATAACCAGGGGCCTGCGGCTGTGGCATCATAGTGGCGGCTGTAGCTGCCGGTTAACTGGTGCTCGGGGTTGCTTGGGTCAAGATCATACAGGCTGAAGTAGTTGGCGCTGATACCTTCGGCCAGGTTCATGGTGTGCCATAGCGGGTTGGAACCTGCCGGCATCTCGCTGCCCTGAGTGTTTTTGTCGTGCCACAGGTTATCGATGCCCACTGCACCGTTACCGCACTGGCTTACCGTGCTGCCACCGGTGCCGGGCGGGCATTGGCTCTGGTTTGGTAACGCCGCCGTGCCCCATAAACCAAAGTTGCCACCTTGTACATCTTTCCAGCCGCGGCTGTAATAGGGGATACCGATATTAATGCGACCTGCAGGCATGGTGCCGCGAAAATAACGGTAGGCCCAGTCGGTATTCAGGTAACCGATTTGCTGGTACTGGCTGGTGTTGTAGTAATTCCACGCTACCAGCTCAGCGTCCTGGCCGGTGTCAAACAGCGCTGCATTATGGCCAACAAACTGGTTCCAGGCACCGTGCAGGTCATACGTCATAATGTTAACGTAATCTAGGTATTGAGTTACCTGAAAGGCTTCCATACCGCGTAGCAGATAGCCGGACGAAGGTGAAGCTATGGTAAGCAGATAATGCTTACCGTCGGCAGCACCGGCGGCATCCAGTTTTTGCCGCAGCACTTTCATCAGCTCGACATAAGAGCGCATCAGGCCACCACGCAGGCTGTTAGCCAGTGCAAAGTCGTCCGGGTTGCCGGCATCATTCATGCTGGTGGGGTATTCGTAGTCAATATCCACGCCATCAAAACCATATTGGCGGATAAAGGCCACGGCTGAGTCGGCAAAAGTATTAATGCCCTGGGTGTTAATGCTTAAGTCGCTGTTGGTGGTCATGGTATAAAAACCGCCACTGGCAATGCGTTCGCCGTCGTCGTCAAAATAGCCACCGCTTTCGGCCCAGCCACCGACCGAAATCAGCGTTTTTACGTGCGGGTGTTGCTGTTTGTATTTTTGCAGCAGATTAAAATGGCCTTTATAAGGCAGGTTGGGGTCCAGCTCAGCGCCGGCCACGCCGGGCCATTCCATACCGGTTGATGCATTATCAGGCGAACTGGTATTACCTACGGAAATCTGGTTAGCGCCATTTACATGGGCAAAGGCGTAGTTGATATGAGTAATTTTATCCCACGGAATATCCGCGGCTAAATACGCCGGCTGGCCATTTTTACCGTGGCGCCAGCTGGTAAAGTAACCAATAATGCGCCGCGGATGATCCGGGCTGATTATTTCGCGGCCTTCAGTGTCGTACACCGTGCAGTAGGGTACGTTAATGCCGGGGGTTTGGTACAGGCCATCGGGCCGGCAGTTGTTATCATTAGTTTGCTGTGAAAATGCCGCTGTGCTAACCAGAGCCAGCAACGACAGTAACATAGGTTGTTTCATAGTGATATTCCCGGAAAATGCCACAGGTTGCAGCGGGTCGAACCGGCTTGTTCACACCAACACGCCGTAAATACATCCCTGTAGGCTCGATTCGGCCATCCTGGCCTGCAACGGTTGGTTTAGAGCAAGCCGATTCTCCCTAAGTGCGATAGCAACAACCGGCCGGCAATGTCAGTTATTGCTGCGGATGGCCTAAGCCTTCATGCATCGCGTTTAAAATATGGCCGTTGTCGGCATCTATTTCCCAGGCGAAAATACCACCCAGCTGATGCTGCAGAATATAGGCCCCTTTTTCCCGTACCGAACGCTTGGTATCAATGCTGATCAGCGTATTGGTGGTAGGGTTCCAGACATAGCTGGCTTTGGCAGTGTTATCCCAGCCCACGGTAAAGCCGTTAACGCCGCTGGCTTCCGGCCCGCCCATATAGTCGGTTTCAATTTTTTTGTAGTCCATAATGCCGGGTTCCCAACCACCACTGATGCCTGCACCACCGGTGCCGGTAAAGGGGTTATTACCGGTTACACCCGCCACGTTTTGCCAGCCGCGGCCATACATGGCAGCTCCCAGCGCAATTTTGCCTGCCGGTACGCCGCGGTTAAGCAGGTATTGCACTGATTCGTGGGCGCTGAAACCCGGTGTAGGAGAATTTGCCGACGGATACAGGCCGGTCTGATGGCCCAGTACGCCGTTCCAGGCGCCGTAGTAGTCGTAGGTCATCAGATTAATGTAATCCATGTACTGGTGGGCATCTTCCCAATCAACAACGCTAAGCTTTTCTACCCCGCCAGACATAGCGGCTGCCAGCTCGTAGTTACGGCCGGTTTCTACACTAAGTGCATCCAGTGCGGCACGCAGTTCCTGCATCAGGGTGGCAAAACCGGCACCGTCCTGGGCTGAGCCCAAATTGGGGTTGGCGCCACCGCCGCCGGGGAATTCCCAGTCGATATCAATACCGTCGAAGAAATCATAAGTGCGGATAAAATCGATAATAGAATCAATAAATACCGCTCTTGCTGCCGGGTTAGTGCCTACGTCGTACAAGGGATCAGACAGCGTCCAGCCACCAACCGATGGCAAAATTTTAATATGCGGATGAGTTTGCTTTAAACGGTACAACTCGGCAAAAATACCGCGTATGGGTTGATCCCACATATCGCCGGGGTAGCTTTTTTCCAGGGCGGCAAATTTGTCGTGTACTACCACCGAGTAATCCGGTTTACCGGCACACTGGCTGTTCAGAGCAGCGTAGCCCTCGGGGTTTGCCTGCTGTAAGCCGGCGTTCGGGCCGCATAATGGAATAAAACCGTAGTAAATATGCGTCAGGTTTTGTGCCGGTATATCGGCGGCATTAAAGGCGCGGCCATAAATACCCCATTCAACAAAATAAGCACCCACTTTTTTGCCGGTGGTATTCTGATACGGCAGATTGCTTTGTTTTAGCGGGTGCGGCCAGGCGGTTACATCGAGATCTGTCCAGGGGTTAAAGCCGCCGCCATTGTCACCACCACCGTTGTCACCGCCATCACCGCCGCCGTTACCGCTAATATTAATAGTGGTAATGCCACTGCTGGCGCACTCTTCTACAGTACCCGTTACCTGGCACAAGCTTGCCTGTAACTGATAACTACCTGGCTGGGTAAAGGTAAGGTTGATAGTGCCGGTTTGCGCATTCTGGCCATTTGGCGTTAGTGCAGCGGCAAAGACAACGCTGTCATTTTGTTTTAAATACCACTTGTTTCCGTTGGTACCCCACCACATATCCCAGCGTACCGGTACCTGCACACTACCATTTTGCAGGCTGTATTCGGTGGGCATCCAGCTGATCACCGGTGCGTTTGGTGTGGCGGCCTGTATGCTGGCAGCCAGTAGCAGCAGTGAGACGGCGCTACATAGGTTAACTGTTTGTTTAAACATAACTTCCTCCAGTTTTTTTGCTTATTTTTATCTTTTATTATTTTGCGGTGCCTGGTTGGTTTTACCGTTACGGCACACGCTTGGTGTTGCACATTCTGGCGCCAGCCTGGCGTATGTAGCGGTTCCGTATCGTATAGGAAATGAGCGAATTGACTATGGCAAAAATGACAGCGTTGTCAAAAAAGCCGTTTAATTTTTCGATGATAAATTTTTGATTTAAACTTAAATGACTGAAATAAGACGAAATATTTTTACAGCACAGTGCCAGATTTCTTTACATATTATCGGGCCAAAAATGCACTTATCGGGAAGGATGTTAATTTTAACCGGAGCGCTTTAGCCGACGCTCCGGTGTATAACGGTGGATCAGTCGAGGATAATATGAGGTAAAAAGCGTGAGCTGTCTTTGGTGATCAGGCTGTTGTCTTCACGGATGCAAATACCGGCAGCACTGTCGGCCACTACCCAGCTGCCAATCAGCGTATAGTTGCCGTTAAATTGCGGTAATGGCGCTAACGCCTGGCGGATATAGCCGCTGTCGTTATAAGGGCCGTCTTGCTTTAACGCTTTGCCATCGCTGGTAAGCAGCTCAATGTTGGCACCTTCGCGCGATAACAGCGGTTTACGTACCCAGCCGTTTTGCAACGCGCTGCCGTCATCAAAAAAGGCCGGCAACAGGTTGGGGTGGCCCTGATATTTTTGCCATAACAGCGGCAATATGCCTTTGTTAGACAATAAACACTTCCACAGCGGTTCAATAAACTGGGTCTGGCTGGTAACAATAGTGCTGGCAAAGTCTTCCTGCAGCATAAATTCCCACGGGTACAGTTTAAACAGGCCTTGTACCGGGAAACCGTCTAAATCGACTAACTGGCCATCGATATCACCCAACTGCTCTAACTGAATATAACGGCTGTTTAGTCCGGCTTGCAGCGCAATATCCATCAGATAATCTACCGTGCCTTTATCTTCAATGCTTTCGGTAACACTGGCAAAGTAAAACGGCTGTGGCAGGTTAAGCTCGGCAAAAGCTTGTTGCAGTTTGTCCTGCAAAGAGTTGAACTGATCGGCGCCTTGCGGTAATTCGCCGCGCAGCAGTTGGTCTTCCAGCCAGACCCACTGAAAAAAGCCGGTTTCATACAGCGATGTTGGCGTATCGTAATTTAGTTCCAGTAACTTAGCCGGGCCGGTACCGTTGTAGCTAAAATCCATGCGGCCGTATAAATGCGGCTCTTTGCTGCGCCAACTGGCACGCACGGCATCCCAAAACTGCGCTGGAATTTGCAGTTGCCGCAGCTTTTGTTCATCACTGATGATATCGTCCACCAGATCCAGCGCCATCTGATGCAGCTCTTCGGTCGGGGCTTCCAGATCCTGCTCTATCTGCTGCAGGCTAAACTGATAATAGGCGCTTTCATCCCAATACGGCTCGCCGTCAAAGGTATGAAAATTAAAGCCGACGCTCTGTGCAAAAGCCTGCCAGCCCGGCCTTGGGGTGCTGTTAACGCGTTTCATCAGAAATTAACCACCGTTGCTGCTGACATTACGCTGTGCTGCCTGGGCACCAAAGCCACCACGGCGTGCCATAGCAGCTGGCTTAGGCTGTACCGCTGATGGCCGTATGCTGGTGCTACCCGGCTGGCTGGCAACGGCAGTATTGGTTGCAGTACGAAAAGTGCTGCGATCATCGCGTGATTTATACAGCGGCTGGTTTGGCACCGGCGAGCGGTTGGCGGCGGCTGTTTGCTGCTGTGGTGCGCCGGCCATACCACCGCGGTTTAACATTTGCCCAGCCATAAAACCCATCATCATCGGCATAAAGAAACCGCTGCTTTGCTGGCTTTGTTGCGTTTGCTCTGCTGGCACCGTGTTTGTTGACACAGTGTTGTTTGCTGCCAGTACCGGTGCGGTTTCGCACTGGCCAGTGCCAAAATCGGTTTCACATTCCTGCCGGCTGGCGTAGCGTGGTGCCACCTGCGGGTGCAAAGCTTTGGCGTCGTCAAAGGCGGCTTTACATTCTGCCGGCGGGTTATAATAAGCGGCGCACTCATCCGGCGAGTTAAACACCTGCACCTCAACCGGTTTTTCGCCACAGCCTGCCAGTACCATACCTGCGGCAGGTACCATCATAATCAGACGGGCGGTTTTGCTGCGTTTAAATGTTTTAGTGTTAGTCATATGCGCTCCTTAATAACTCATACAGGCGGCGTTTAGTATACCTACGCTGACAGAACAACAAGCTGAGAAAATACCGGCGGCCAGTTCACCCTGCGTAATACGCTGCGGCAGCTTTTTTAGCACAGCGGTGCTGATGAAAAAAGTCAGTACCTGCACCAGCAAGGCTACGCCGCCCCAGATAGCGCAGTCGAGTAACGACATAGAATGCGTAATGGCACTGGACAATGGCCAGGCAAAACCAATTAAGGCGCCACCAAAAGCAATAGCTGCAGAGGCATTATTGGCGCGGATCAGCGCAAATTCGTCATGTGGTGTTACCAGCGTATACAAGCGGACAAACAGCAGCACCAGCACAACGGCCAGTGCAAAGTACGCGGCAAAAGCCGGTAAACCTGTTAGTGACGTTAAAGCGGTATTTAGCATAATAAATCCTGTGTTGTTACGGGCTGTTTTAACTCATAGTGCCGATCCTGCGGAAAATACCGCTGCAGTTCAAGTTAAATCGGTCTGCTGCGGCAGGTTATTTATCGCAACAGGCCTTCTACTTAACCTGTATTGGCTGGACAGCACTAATCATGCTTCTACACTGGCCTGCGTTAAAACAATAAGAACGTTAATAACCAGGAACCACTAATGATAAAAATGACAACAGTAGCGCTGAGTATTGCGCTGGCGCTGGGCGTGGCCTCGTGCTCAAACAGCAGTGTAACAACCGAAAATAATACCGCAGTACAAACTCAAACCGGCCTGAGCTCAGGTATCGAGCTGGCGAATATGGACACCAGTGTCGCGCCGCAGCAGGATTTCTTCCATTATGTAAACGGCAGTTGGATGGAAAAAACCGAGATCCCGGCAGACAAAGCACGCTGGGGCAGTTTTGATGAGCTGCGTGAAAACGCCGAAAAACAAGTGTTGGCGATAGTGCAGCAACTGGCGGCTGAACAGCAAGCTAAAGGCTCTGATGAGCAAAAAATTGCTGATTTATATAAATCTTTCCTCGATGCAGAATTAGCCGAAGTGCTGGGGTTAAATCCGCTACGGCCTGAACTGGCGCAAATTGACAACCTTAAGTCACACCAGGATTTAACGGCGCTGTGGGGCGAATGGCAACGTTACCGCGTTGCTACACCGGTGGCGCTGTTTGTCGGCCAGGATCAAAAACAATCTGATCAGTATATTACCGGCGCATCGCAAGCGGGTTTAGGCTTACCTGACCGTGACTACTACTTAAAAGATGACGAACGCTCGGTTGAATTGCTGGGCCAGTATCAGGCTTTTATTGCCAAACTGTGGACCCTGGCCGGTATGGACAACGCTGAGCAGGCCGCCGCCGATATCGTCGCGCTTGAAAAGCAAATAGCCGCCGCCCAGTGGAGCCGGGTACAAAACCGGGACCGTAACGCCACCTACAACAAACTGACCATCGCAGAGTTAACTAAACTGGCACCGGGTTTTAACTGGCAGGCCTTTGTAACTGCAGCGGGCCTTGGCAACATTAACGAGCTGGTGGTGCGCCAGCCCGGTTACTTTACTGAGTTTGCCAAACTGCAGGCTAATACACCGGTAGCACAGTGGCAGCAATACCTGAAGTTTCATTTAATCCGCAGCAACGCCAGTAACCTCAGCAGCGCCTTTGCCGATGCCAGCTTTGAGTTTTACGGTAAAACCCTAAGCGGCCTGCAAGAGCAGCGTAGCCGCGAAAAGCGTGCCGTTAGCCTGGTAGACAGCAACCTGGGTTTTATGGTCGGAAAAAAATACGTAGAGCAACATTTTAAACCTGAAGCTAAAGCACGCATGGATCAGATGATTGAAAACCTGCGTGTGGCGTTTCGCCAGTCCATTGACGAACTGGAATGGATGAGCCCGGTAACAAAAAAACAGGCGCAAATTAAGCTGGCCAAATTTAACACCAAAATTGGCTACCCGGATAAATGGCGTGATTACAGCTGTGTGGACATTAGCGCTACTGACTTAATTGGCAACCTGCGCCGCAGCGCCGAGTGTGAATATCAGCGTACTATCGAGCGCTTAGGTAAACCGGTAGATCGCACTGAATGGGGTATGACACCGCAAACGGTAAATGCGTACTACAGCTCTACTATGAACGAAATTGTGTTTCCGGCAGCCATTTTACAACCGCCGTTTTTTAATGTAGATGCGGATGACGCGGTGAACTACGGTGCTATCGGCGGTGTTATCGGCCACGAATTTACCCACGGTTTTGACGATCAGGGCCGCCGCTCAGACGGTGACGGCAATCTGCGCGACTGGTGGACAGAACAAGATGCCACCCAGTTTCAGGCTCGCGCTCAGCTGATGGTTGACCAATACAGCGCCTTTAACCCGATAGACGACCTGCACCTGCAAGGCGCTTTAGGTTTAGGCGAAAATATCGCCGACTTAGGTGGCTTAACGGTGTCGTACAAAGCCTATCAGAATTCACTGAACGGCCAGAACGGTGCAGTAATTGATGGCTTTACGCCAGAGCAGCGCTTTTTTATGGGCTGGGGCCAGGTATGGCGCATTAAATTCCGTGATGAAGCACTGCGCCAGCAGGTTATCACCGGGCCACACTCACCGGGCATGTACCGCGTGTTAGGCACTTTGTCGAATATGCCGCAGTTTTATCAAGCCTATGACGTAAAACCAGGTGATGGTATGTACCGTGACGATAAAGTGCGGGTAAAAATCTGGTAGGCTACGTAGTTAAATAAGTAGTTCAGAAATAGGCGTTAAGTCTGATGCCAGCCAGTTTAACTGGCCGGCATTTTTTTGGCTATTTAAGTGTACCTGATTGCCAGAAGCGCAGAGGGTAGCAGAACTATCTAATAGGTACGGTTTTGATAATGGATATTTAAATGTGATATATATGTGATAATTTTCGTTCCTGTTTGGATAAAAGTTTTTTTAGTGTTAGTAGTTGTTTGCCTAATGGCGAGCTTCACTAACTGATTATTTAAGGAAGGAAGATTGTTATGAAACTAGAGTTAAATAAAAAGCAGCTGGTAAATTTGTCGCAAGATGCTCAGGTTCTGCCAAATGAACTCACCCCTCAGGTTGGCGGTGGTGCAATAACAGAGTGGTGCCCTGAACCATCTGTGCATAACCCAAATCAACCTGGCTGCAACGCCTCCGACCCATCAGGTTTTACGCATATGTGTTGCCATATTCCCTGAAAAATACTGCTAAAAGCAACAGAAGTATGATTATAACTTTCGTTTATGATACAAACTAAAGGAATATAAAATGAAACTTGAATTAAACAAAAAACAACTAGTGAACTTATCGCAAGATGCTGAAGTTCTGCCAAATGAACTTACTCCCCAGATTGGTGGTGGCGCAGTAACAGACTGGTGCCCGCAGCCATCTGCTGACAGCCCTAATCAGCCCGGTTGCCCAATTTCTGATCCAACAGGTTTCACCCGCCCTTGTTGTCAAATTCCTTAATTTGACAATTTTTACCTCTATCAGGCAGAGAGTATCACTCCCTGCCTTTTTGCAAAGAATTTTTCAGATAGCTATATTTTTGAAGCCACACATTGGCTAAAGAAACATTTAAGGAAAATAATGCAACAAACCAGTTTGATTGATGAAGCAGAGAGTATTGTCAGGGAACTGATCAACGAAATACAAAATATATCGGAAAAAGCCATCAGTTCTGGCCTGCTAACTGGGCTTAGCGGGCACCTGTTATTTTTATGGCATGCAGGCAAGTTTTTGCCAGAGCAGGTATCTGAATCGGTATTTAATAAGCATCTGTCGGAAATGAAAATTGTTGATCACACTAAGCCCTTCGGTATGTCTTTTGGTCTAGGTATAACCGGTATTGCCTGGTTATATGAAACTTTTTTGCAGGATCAGATAGATAGTTACCAGCCAGAGTTTAATCAGAATACTGATATTCTTGTACAACAATATCTGGAACAGGTTTCAGATAGTACAGATATCGAATATGTACTTGGAGTAAGTGGTATTGCAGTATATCTGGCCAGGAGAAATCGTTGCCGGCAAGCGCTTGGTTGTAGTGAATTATTGATATCAGTTCTGCAGAGGCAAGCTCAATTTTTAGACGAAACATCTTGCGCCTGGAACACGCCGCCGCCTTCAATCTATCGTTTCAATAAAGATAATAACAACCCTGAGTTTAATCTGGGATTAGCTCATGGTGTTCCGGCAGTGTTAGCCGCTTTAATAGCTTTACATGGCGGATTAACCCGGCAAAAAGCAACAGCAGAAAAACTTCTAAATGCCGGATGCAATTGGCTGTTGGCACAACGTCAGGACCCGGAAAAATATGGTTGCTACTTTGGCAATGTTGCAGAGAAGCCATCAACATCCCGGCTGGGGTGGTGTTACGGAGATCTGACAATTGCTCTGACATTATTTCGTGCAGGAAAATTACTGCAAAGAGATGACCTTATTGGTGCAGCGACTGAAATTTGCCTGCACGCCAGTCACAGAACATACGAACAGAGTTTTGTTCAGGACGCGGCTATCTGCCACGGTATAGCTGGTTTAGCACTTAGCTTTCGCCTGTTATCAGAATATTGCACTGACCCTCAGATAAAACTGGCTGAGCAATTCTGGCATAACGAACTCTTAACCTTATATCGAACTCAGGGCTTGAAAGGTTTTTACCGGTTTGGGGAAGCCGAAGGGCAACCCGCTTATCTGGAAGATACCTCTTTATTGAATGGTTATGCCGGGATCGGTTTGTATTTACTGACTGCTCTGGGACAAAAAGCTGATTGGACAGAAGCCCTACTGCTGCAATAAATAAAATAATAGAAATACAGGTGTTTAATGGCCAGTACTGCAAAATTAGAAGCCGATTTTTTTGTTATCCGTATCCCGCGGCTTAGCTGCAGAATCGTCAAAGCTCTCCCTGCTACGGAAGCAGAGTTACAGGATTATTTGTCCAGTTGGCTGGCATCACCCGGAGTAAAGGAAGCGCTTTACCTGGCAAGCCCGTCACTGCTGGAACGTTTAGCACTCTGGCATGCTAAACCTGACAGTAAGTCAGGCATAAAAGTAACTTATGCTTTGCTTAAATACCTTATACGTATGGGGAGCAGAGCAACGCCTTTTGGTTTATTTGCCGGGGTAGCTTCAGGCAGTTTTAAGGAAAACACTGTGCTTAAACCTGCTTCACTGGCTGTTGAACGCCGTAAAACCAGACTGGACATGTTTTATCTGGGTACTATCCAGCAAGAGTTGGCACAGAACCCGGCTGAAATAGCAGGGTGTTATTACAAGCCGAACACATCACTGTATTTACTGGGCCATAGTTACCACTATATCGAACCTTATCAGTCTGCAGATAAGCGGCAGTACCGGCTCAGTGTTGTTGAACAGGATGAATATCTTGACGCCGTGCTGAAGCTGGCTGCAAACGGAGAAAAGAAAGCGCTGTTGGTGCAGGGTTTTTCAGAACTATACCCTGAAGCAAATATTACCGATATTGAACATTACCTTCAGCAACTTTTTCAGGAGCAAGTACTTATTCCTGAACTTAAACTTCCCCTTACGTCTGGTAATACGGGAGAGTCATTTGTTACCTCTCTGAAACAGGCTGGGGCACAGCAAACAGCTGGTGTTCTAGGGCAAATATTGGCTGAGCTGCAAAACCATGACCGCCTCAGCGGCTGTTCTGCAGATGAATACCGGGCGATGTATCAGGCATTGAAGAAACTGCCTTATAACGTATCTGAAAATAAACTGTTTCAGAGCGATACCTGGCGGACTATGGAAGATGCAAATATCAGTGCATCACTGCTAGATACATTGCAACAAACAATTCTGACATTAAACACAACTGCCCCGGAAAAAAAGGGGCACTTTGATACTTTTATCCGGCAATTTAATCAACGTTATGAAGGCCAGTTTGTGCCACTGTTGCAGGTGTTAGATGATGAAGCGGGTATTTCTTTCTCATCGGATACAGGCTATGAATCGCCATTACTAGCAGGCTTGAATATTACTACGTCACCCGGCACCGGCAAGAGTAATCATGTCAGTAAGCTTGAGCAGTTGCTGCTTCGGGAAGTCCCGCTTAAAAGTAACATTGCCACTCTTCAGTTGAAATCCGAAGATTTACTGAAAGATCGCGATAAGAACATCCTGTTCAAACAGTTACCGGCCTCATTTGCTGTGAATATTTCGCTGTATCAGGACGAAAACAATGAGCTATTGGTTCATCTGCATGGCCTGTCAGGGCCATCAGGAGCTAATATGCTGGGGCGTTTTTGCCATCTTGATGCGCAGTTACTTAATCAGGTAAGGCAATACCTGAAGAAAGAAGAAAGCCTGTCACCGCAGGCCATATTTGCCGAAGTTGTACATATGCCGGACGGGCGCCCGGGTAATGTTATTTCAAGGCCATCATTGCGAGACTATGAGATTGTATTTCTGGCCGATACCACACTTGATGAAAACAAACAGATCGCTGTCAGTGATCTTTATGTATTTATCGATGCTGGCCAGGTAAAGCTTTGGTCTAAAAGGCTGAATAAGCAGGTGATCCCCCGCCTGACCTCGGCACATAATTACTCTTCTCATGCTCTTGGCATTTACCGCTTTCTTTGCATGCTTCAGCATCAGCAGGCTGAGTTACCGCATTTTGTCATGCCTGCATCATTCAATCAGATGGAATATGTTCCCCGCGTACAAGTTGACAACGTTATCCTGCATGAAACCCATTGGCGGGTTAAACGCGAAATGTTGGTGGCGTTGATACAGAATGAAGAGTGGCAGGCTGAAGCATGGGAAAATCTCTGTGACAGATATAAACTTAAACGTTATGTCTGTTATGCCGTTGCAGATAATGTACTCACCTTAGATTTGCACAATCCGTTTATGGTAAATCTGCTATTATCTGAAACCCAGCACCAAAATTATGTTCTGTTAAAAGAATCATTGGTCATGCAATATCAGAGTTATGTCAGCAATGACGAAGGCTCTTTTGCTCATGAAATTATTGTGCCGCTAGTTAATAATGCCGCAGTTCCGGAGCAGGTACTGCACAAGAATCCACATGCACAACTCAACGCCACAACAGTACGGCGCTTTCAGCCGGGGTCCGAGTGGCTGAGTATTAAATTATATGCAGCTAACAGTACTGTTGAGCAGATCCTGCTGGAAGATATAAAACCATTAATTGAAATGATGTACGCACAGCAAAGCTTCGAACAGTGGTTTTTTATACGGTACGCGGATCCCGACTGGCATATTCGCCTGCGGTTTTATGGCAACCCTCAACAACTTTACAGCCAGCTACTCCCACAGTTACAACAACGTTTAGCGCCATGGTTAAACAGTAATAAACTGCATCGCTTAGAGCTTTTCACTTATGAGCGCGAGGTTGAACGCTATGGTGGCGAGCAAGGTATTGTATTTGCTGAACATATTTTTAGGGTCGACAGCGATATCATACTACAGGGTCTTGAATTAATTACCGAGTATGGTGAATCCATAAGATGGCGTCTGGCACTGCAGTTGTCCGATGCGTTACAGGAGGGGTTTGGTTACAGTCTTTCTGAAAAACTAAAGTTGATAAGTGAGCTACGGCATAAGTTCGGGCAAGAGTTTCAGGAGCATACTCATTTACGCAATCAGCTGGGGAAAAAATACCGTGAGCAGGCTGACTATATCAGGCAAGATTTTTCTGTTAGCCAGCCTGGCAGTGATCATACTCAGATAACAAAGCAGCTTTCAGAACTTCGCCAACGCTACTTGCAGACACTAAAGCCTATTACAGAGCAATTAATACAACTGCAGCAAACTGATAGTCTTACCTGCAGTCTGGATACATTACTGGCGTCATTGCTACATATGTTGAACAACCGTGTTTTCAAAGCTTATGGTCGTGAGCAAGAGTTTGTTGTTTACGATTTCTTAAGAAGGCGTTATCTTTCAGAAAGCTCAAAAAACAAGTAGATCACATTTGAGTTAACATTCCGGGTCCATGCCATACATGAAATCACTTTTTCGTCAGCAGGTTTTAGATGCCAGAGAGTCCCGCCTTCAGGGGGAGGTCAATTTAACCCAGCCGCCATCGTTTACGTTACTGGCGCTGTTAATCAGCTTTATTCTGATTGTTAGCCTGCTGTTTTTGATTACAGGTAGTTATAAACGAAAAGAAGTAGTTTTTGGCATATTACAACCGGAACAAGGAGTAATACGGGTACAAACTAATCATTCCGGTACTGTGCAGCAATTTTTTATTGCAGAAGGTGAGCGGGTTGAAGTCGGGCAAGCATTGCTGCAGCTGACAATGAACCGCTACTCAGCAGAGCAGATCGAACTAAATACAGCATTAGGTAAAGAGCTGGACATTATCTTAACCAACTTACAGCGGCAGAAATCACAAGAAGAACAAAAGTATCAGCTGCGCTTAAAAGAACTAGCAGCACGGATAGCCAACCTGAAGAAACAGCAGGAACAATTACAAACTCAGCATGCAACCTTCGTGAAGCGGCTGGAATTAAACGACTATCTGGTAAGCCAGATCTCTCAGCTTTCCGGTACAGGATATATTTCTAATATTGAGTTAAGCCGGCAACAAGATACTCTGTTGTCTTTGCAACAGCAGGAGCAGGCGCTAATTAATCAGCAATTGGTTCTGGAAGAACAACTACAACAACAGCTTAGTGAACAGCAGCAACAACCGTTAGATTTCAGTGCATCTCAGGGCCAGCTGGACAATCAAATTTCTGAGCTACGTAATCAGCTTACCCGCCTGCAACATGAACAGTCGACATTAATCACAGCACCTCTAGCTGGAACGGTAACCGGTATTCTGATAAAACCGGGCCAGCACTTAGCTGCAGGCAGTGTGGCATTGAGCATTTTACCTGACGACACGCAGCTAGAAGCCGTTGTTTATGTGCCCACCCGGGCTATCGCCTTTATTGAGAGCGGCCAACACGCCCGTATACGGTTTCATGCATTTCCTTATGAGCGCTTTGGGGTGCACGAAGGCAAAGTATTGGAGATTAGCCGCACCGTCATTATGCCGGATGAAGTGCCCGGACTGATTCTGGAAGAGCCTGCTTATCGTGTGCGCATAGGCTTACAGCAACAATTTATTTATGCCTACAACCGCGAGCTTTCGCTAAGGGCTGGCATGGCTCTGGATGCTGATATTGTGACAGAGCAACGCAGCCTTATCCGTTGGTTATTTGATCCCATTTTCAGCCTGAAAGGACGTTTATAATGCAGGCAGTTATGCAAAAGTTAACATTTTGGCATAAGAATTCACTACCCGTAATTTATCAGACAGAAGCTGCTGAATGTGGCCTTGTTTGTATGGCCATGGTTGCCGGATATCATGGATATCACACCAGTTTAAATGAACTTAGACATAAATTTTCGTTGTCTATTGAAGGCTGCACCCTGTTGGATCTGATGAATTTTGCGGAGAGGTTAGAGCTTTCAGCAAGGCCGCTACGAATAGAAATGGAAGGCTTGCCGTCATTAAAAACGCCATGCATTTTACACTGGGATTTAAACCATTTTGTTGTTTTAAAGAAAGTCAGTGGCAATATGTGCTTTATCCATGACCCTGCCAACGGTTCTCGTAAGATGTCTGTGTCTGAAGTAGCAAAGCATTTCACCGGCATTGCGCTTGAGCTGCTACCGACTAATAATTTCTCCTTAAAAAAAGGTCAATCCAGACTTGGCTTATCTAATTTCTGGTCGAAAATTACCGGCCTTAAGCGTTCATTAACACTACTCTTTGTTTTTTCCATTCTGCTGCAGGTGTTCACTCTAATTGCCCCCTACTATATGCAGTTGGTTATTGATGACGTCATTCTTACCCGTGATACAAGCCTGCTGCTGGTGCTTGCTATTGGCTTTAGCATGGTGTTGCTATTTGAAATCGCCACAAACATTGCCCGTAGTTTTGTATTACTGCATTTTGGCAGCCAGCTTAGCATACAGATGGCAGGAAACCTGTTTCATCACCTTATTCGCTTGCCACTAAACTATTTTGAAAAACGGCATATGGGTGATGTTGTTTCCCGCTTTGGTTCACTGCAGCAAGTGCGGGAGCTATTAACAACAGGGGTTATTGAAACACTAATCGACGGCTTGATGGCCTCTGCAATTTTGGTGGTGATTCTGATTTACAGCCCTTCTCTCACCGCGGTGGTTGTGGTTGCTGTACTTTCGTATGCTTTATTTCGTTTGGCCATGTACCGCTCGCTGCGTATGGTCTCCGAGCAGGAGATACTGGCCCGTGCCAACGAACAATCTAATTTTATGGAAACCGTCAGGGCCATGCAGACTATTAAGCTATTTGGCTCTGAAGCCAAACGGGAAGGGCTCTGGCAAAACCACTATATTAACTTCACTAATAAATCTATTAATCTTGGCATCTTCAATATTTCTTATCAGGCGGTAAACCGTCTGTTGTTTGGGCTGGAGAATATTCTGGTGGTTTATCTGGCTGCCCGTTTAGTGCTGGCTGGAGGGTTCAGTACAGGTATGTTGTTTGCCTTTATGGCGTATAAAACCCAATTTATGGATCGGATGGCCAGGCTGATTGATAAGCTGATTCAGTTTCGTATGTTAAGCCTGCATTTTGAACGTATCGGCGATATAGCACTGTCTGTCAAAGAACAGGTACATCCCCCTCAGGAGAGACAACATCAGATCGAAGGGCAGATAGAGTTAAAAAACATTTCCTTTTCTTACAGCGACGTTACCCGCCCTGTGCTGCAGAATACTAATATCAGTATAAAGTCAGGAGAGTCGGTAGCCCTGGTCGGCCCCTCTGGCTGTGGGAAAACAACCTTGATGAAGGTCATGTTAGGTTTACTGCAGCCCGCCAGCGGCAACATTCTGATTGATAATATTTCGTTAGATCAAATGGGGGTAAGCAATTATCGACGCCAGATAGCCGCAGTCATGCAGGATGACCAGCTTCTGTCCGGAAGTATCCGGGATAACATTGGTTTCTTTGAAGACAACATCGACATGGCCTGGGTAGAAGCATGCGCCAAAATGGCTGCTGTCCATAACGACATCATGCAAATGCCAATGGGATACAATAGCCTGATTGGAGATATGGGGTCTGCATTATCCGGCGGGCAGAAGCAGCGTGTATTGCTTGCCAGAGCTTTATACCGCAAACCCCGTATTCTATTTCTGGACGAGGCAACCAGCCATCTGGATACCAAAACTGAATCTTATGTCAGCAAGGCTATTCAACAGCTGAATATTACGCGTGTTGTAATTGCACACCGGCCAGAAACTATTGCATCGGTAGACAGAGTTATTCAACTGAAGTTGACAGAAGATGTTTTGAAATAGCTTGCCCAAGTTTCTTACTATAACAACGGCGGGAATTAAAATAACCCGCCGTTGATTACCTGTAATAAAAGTTTGTAATGGGGCTGTGTCTGATATTTGCAAAAAGCCCGGTTACAAATAGCAGCCGGGCTTTATTGTTAGCGGGCGCTAGTTAAAAACGATAGTTTAAACCCACTGTCATCAATGAGACGTCAGACTCATAAAAGCCTTCGTCGTCATCTTCCAGCTTAGGCAGTACATTGTACTCGGCGAGTAAACTTAACCGCTCTGTCAGGTGAAACGCGGCGCCGGCACCATACACCAGGCCTTTTTCTGTGCTCTTTTCAGAGCCACTGGCACCTAATATGTCATAAGCGAAGGCGTAACGGGTTTCACCGTAACCGGCAATGCCGAAAATGGAGAAACGCTCACCCAGCGGAATACTGCCGCGGGCCACTAATGCCATGTGGCGGTCAATTTCAAAGCGGGCTGAATCGTCGCCGTCGAAAATATCTTCATCTTTAACGCCTACGGCATAACGTGCTTCCAGTGCCAAAAAGTTGGTCAGCTGGTAACCGGCATTAACACCGGCCACGCCAAATTTTAAATCGGTATCCGCTATATCAGATTCCAGTTCAACCTTGTGCTGGCCATAATGGCCACCAACGTAAAAACCGCTGTCCTGAGCTTGTGCATAACCCGCCACGGCAAGAAAAGAACCGGCAACAACGGTGGTAGGGATTAGCTTCATCATAATGATTCCTCATACTGGATTGCTAAAAGACACTGAAGGTATAGCAAAACCCACATGAATCAATAATTAACGGTTTGTGAGGAAATGTACCGGCAAACCGCTGCAGGGTGTGCCGGTACTTTATGGCGACGTTATTGCCGGGCAGTTTTAATGTCGGCGATCAGTTGAAGGACATCCTGACGCTGCAAAATAGCGTCGATATTGTCTGTCAGGCGGCGGCGCCAGTTGGGGTATTCGTTGCTGGTGCCCGGAATATTTACCGGGGTAGACATTAACAACAAATCCTCCAGCTGAAAGGCAAATAAGCGGGCCGGTTGTTGCGCGGTAAACAAGTGGCTGGCGCGGATCAACTGCGGGTAGTCACCTTCATGTAATTGCAGGCGCTGGCTCATCAGTTGTTTTTCATCGGCTCGCAGCTTGTAAAGGCTGTCAGCTACCTGCGGGTTGGGAAATAAATCCAGCTCGTGGCGCAGCTGCAGATCATCTTGTTGCCAGTACCCTACCAGCGTGGGCATGTCGTGCGTGGTTACCGTTGCCAGTGCTAGTTCCGGATAGGTTTGGGCGGCGTAATCGTAGCTGCCTGGCTTTTGCTCCAGCATAAACACCCGGTACGACAATACCTGGTATTGTGCCAGCAGGTGGCTGATCTCTACCGGTACTGTGCCTAAATCTTCGCCTATTACCACACAACTGTTGCGCTGGCTTTCCAGTGCCAGAATGGCAAATAAGTCGGCGGCTGGAAAGCGGATATAAGCCCCGGCCGTGGCATCGGCACCCACCGGGCAGCACCATAACCGTAACAGCGCCATCACGTGATCCAGCCGCAACGCGCCGGCAAAGCGCATATTGGCTTGCAGCAAGGCAATAAAAGGCTGATAAGCTTTTTGCCGCAACGTTTGTGGGTTGTAGGCTAACAAGCCCCAGTTCTGGCCTTTGGGCGCCATAATATCGGCTGGCGCACCTACGCTTAAATCCAGCAGGTAATCTTCCGGTGCGCCCCAGCTTTCTGCGCTACTGCGGCTGGTGCCAACCGCAACATCGCAATACAGGCCAATGGCCATACCATGCTGCTGACACAAGCGCTTTACTTCTGCCAGTTGCAACTGCGCCTGCCACTGCAAATACAGTTGCTGGTTTATGGCATCACTGTTTGCGCTGGCAAATTCAGCCACGGCACTGCTGTGCGGATCGCGCAGTTGCTGCGGAAAATTCTGCCAGGCGGCCATACTCCAGTCTTGCTGAAATAGCTGGCCCTGCAACACCTGATAAATGGTTAACTGGCGCAGGCTATCGCCACCGTCTGCTACAAACTGCTGAAACTGCGCAGCACGGGTGGTGTTTTTTGCCAGATGCTGTTGTTTAAACTGCTGAAACAATAACGTCGCCACTGCTTTTTTAGCTGCGGCTACGCCAATGTAGTCAACGTAAGTTTGTTCACGTAAATGTTGTAAGCGGTGCTGAAAGCTTTCAGAGCTAACCAGTTGCTGTGCGGCTGCACAGTCAGCATATTCTGCGGTGTGCTCCAGCGCGACATAGTCGGTATTTAGCCATAAGCGGCTGTTCGGGCTGTAAGGACTGCAGTCTTGTGGCAGCTCAGGGTATAGGGCGTGTAGCGGGTTTAAGCCAATAAAGTCAACGCCTTGCGCGGCCAATGGCGCCACCATCTGCTGCAGATCGGCAAAGTCGCCAATGCCCCAGTTGCGTGCTGATTTTACTGCATACAACTGAATGGCCGGGCCAAAGGTTTTATGCAGCACCGCTTTGTCATGCAGCTGAAAACAGCGCTGCGGTGTAATAATCAGTTGCTGGCTATAGTGCTGGCGGTTATTGCTTAGCGTTAGCTGGTGATAGCCCAGCGGTAAGCTGATATCTAACACCAGTTCGGCGGCCAGCACTTCGCCGTGGCGGGTTTGCTGGCGCTCGCTGATATCTTTGGCGGCAATGGTAAGGTTACCGCTGAACTGCTGTTGCTCTTCGGTATTAATTTGCCATTGCCAGTCACTAACCGCGTTTTGTTGTAACTGTTGTACACGAATGCGCAGCGGCTCGCCTTGCTGGCATACGGTGACAGGGGCGATAACTTCAAGCCAGGGTTGCTCGCTTAGCTCAACGATTTTCCCCTGTATCGCATCATTCGACGTTAAGTCATATCCCATGGCTTGCAATATGGCTTGTTGTTTGTCCAGGCTGATCACTTCAGTGTGGCCCTGCGCGTGTACGTAGCTGTCCTGCAAACCCACCAGTGCGGCGAGTTGCTTAATTAATTCCATAATTCACCTGTAACCCCGGCTGATTTAAGCCGGATAAATGACGACGTCTGTTTGCTGCGAGCTGTTGGCGCTGGCGAAACACGCCCGGTGAGCAACCCTGCCAGCACTTAAACGCTTTTTGAAAGCTGCTCTGTTCTGCAAATCCGAGCTGAAAAGCAATTTGCTGCAAGCTCAGGCTGGCGTCTTGTAAATAGTGATGTGCTAACTGTTGCCGGCACTGACACATCAACTGGCGAAAGCTGGTATCCGCTTGCTGCAGGGCTCGTTGCAACGTGCGGCTGCTCATATTTAAGGTACTGGCAGCATCCGTTAATCTGGGTGCCTGTGGCAGCTGCTGCAGTATAAACTGGCGCAGCTGTGCTAATACCGGTTGTGGCTGTTTACTCTGGCTGGTATCAAACGCAACCAGATTGTATCCCGTCAGAATATTATTTTTCATATTTTGCTCCGCGCTGGCAGCAAAGCAAGATCCACAAGTTTGCTACGGGCTGCCATATGGTGGTGCAAGCATAAATCAGGGTTATGTATTTATTAAACCTGTTGCATACGTATGCATTGAAAATATCCTGCGACAATGCCCTGCAAGCGGCAGTAGCACTGTTCAGGCAGGCAGCTGAAGCCGCGATCACGTTGCTATGATGGGCATAAACCGTAGTTTGCACCTTGTTGGTGCGTTTTTGCTGTGGCCGCTCTGCATTTGTGCAAATTAGTAATTATGAATACGTATTCATGTTGAGGTGTTGCGCTAATAAGTTTAATAAATAGCCTTAGACAAAAGTCTGGTTGTACTGATACGGCTGCGCTTACAGCTGACAGACAGCACACACAACACACCGGGGATGAAGGACATGACTAAATTTAAACTCAGTATGCTTACGCTGGCACTGGCTGCGACCGGCACCTGCTCAATGGCATATGCGCAAACTACTGCTCAGGCTGCAGAAGAACAGGCCAAAGCTGATGAGCAAATCGAAGTAATTTCGGTAACGGGTTTTCGTCGCAGCTTGCAGGATTCGCAAAACATTAAGATGTTTAACTCATCTATTGTTGAGGCCGTTTCTGCAGAAGATATCGGTAAATTGCCGGACGTTAGTATTGCTGAGTCGCTGGCACGTTTGCCAGGCCTGACTGCACAGCGCCTGAATGGCCGTGGCCAGGTGATCAGTATTCGTGGTTTGTCGCCGGATTTCAGCACTGCCTTGTTAAATGGCCGTGAGCAGGTAAGCTCCGGTGATAACCGCGGCGTAGAGTTTGACCAGTATCCTTCAGAGCTGTTAAGCGGAGTAGTGGTATATAAAACACCAGATGCCGCCTTAGTTGGCCAGGGTTTATCCGGTACGGCTGACATGCGTCTTATCAGCCCGCTGAAACACGGCGAAACCACTGTTGTGGTTAATGCCCGTTACGAGTGGAACCAGATCGATGCGTTAAATGCCGGCGCAGATGACAACGGCCGGCGTTTAAGCATTTCCTATATTGACCAGTTTGCAGATAACACCCTAGGTGTGGCGCTGGGCTATGCCAATATGTCTAACCCAACCCAGATTGAGCGCTTTGAAGCCTGGGGTTACGCCGATACTGAAGATGGCAACAAAGTGATTGGCGGAGCCAAAATTTACGCTAACTCAAACCTGTTAGAACGTGATGGTTTTATTGGTGTATTTGAGTACAAACCCAATGCTGATTTCAGCACCACCCTGGATTTATATTACTCCAAGTTTGATGAAACCCAGCGTACCAGCTTTATTGAAATGCCACTTTTTTGGGGCGGCGCAGAGCTTAGCGATGCGGTGGTAGAAAATGGCCTGGTAACATCAGGCACCTACAGCGATGTAAAAGCCATAGTACGTAACCATGGTAATTTCCGTGAAAGCGATTTGTTTTCTGCCGGCTGGAAAACCGAATTTAAACTGGCCGATAATTGGTTCGGTACCGTTGATGTCAGCCATTCAAAACTAGATCGTACCGACCTTATTCTGGAATCAGATGCCGGTACCGGTACTGCCGGTTCAGGTGCAACTGACACTATTCAGTTTCAGATGAACGGCAAAGGCGCCACCTTTAATGCCGGCCTCAATTATGCAGATCCAAGCCTGATTTTGCTTACCAGCCCACAAGGCTGGGGCGGCGATATCATTCCTGGCGGCCAGTTAGGCTATTACAATTCGCCTTCTATTACCGATGAGCTGAATCAAATTCGTCTGAGTGCAAAAACATTAACTGAGCATAATGTTTTTGACGAAGTAGAGTTTGGTTTGAATGTTAGCAGCCGCGAAAAAGACAAAAAAGCCAATGAGTTTTTCCTTGGCTTACCAAACGGTGCCACCAGTGCTGCCATTCCTAATGTAAACGGCAGTACCAGCCTGGCAGGTTTTGGTATTCCGGGCATGGTTAGTTACGACCCTCGCGAATTAATATCATCCGGTGTATTAGAACTGGTGCGTAACCCTAATGCTGACGTACTGATCAAAGACTGGAATGTACAGGAAGATGTGGTTACTGCTTTTGTTAAAGTAGGTATCAATACCAGCATTGGTGAAATTCCGGTAACCGGTAATTTTGGTACTCAGGTGGTACACACCGATCAATCATCTTATGCGCTGGCGGCCTCTGGTACCGGTATTGATGTATCGTCGTTCCGGCTGGAAGGTGGCGAGAAATACTGGGAAGTGCTACCAAGCATGAACCTGAGCTTTGATTTGGGTGCCGGGCATTTTGTCCGTTTAGGCCTGGCCCGTACTATGGCCCGTGCCCGTATGGACCAGCTGCGCGCCAGCCAGGATTTCAGTTTTAACCCGGCTAACAATAACAGCCAGGCCACTCCTGAAAACAACTCGCCGTGGAGCGCAACAGGCGGTAACCCGGCACTTAAGCCATGGCTGGCCAATGCGCTGGACGTGTCATACGAATATTACTTCGATGACAGCCTGGGCTATATGTCACTGGCCGCGTTCTATAAAGATCTTGAAACTTATATTTACGATCAGGCCACTATTCAGGATTTCACTGGTTTCCCTTCAGGCGGTATTACGCCGGTGATTAACGAAGGTGTTGCCACCAAGCCGCAAAACGGCGACGGTGGTCGTATTAACGGCCTTGAGTTCAGCTTGTCATTAAGCGGCGCTATGGTGTCACCGATGTTAGAAAACTTCGGTACTATCCTGACAGGTTCATGGACAGACAGCAGCATAGAGTCTGATCCTAATAACCCGTCAACGCCTTTACCTGGTTTGTCTAAGCGCGTTGCCAACGTAACCATGTACTATGAAAATGGCGGTTTTGCTGCCCGTGTCAGTGGCCGTTACCGTTCAGAGTTTTTGGGTGAAATTTCAGGCTTTGGCAGTGGCCGTGATTTAAAAATGATTGAAGCGGAAACCGTGGTTGATGCGCAAATAAGCTACAACTTCGACGAAGGTCAGTTTGAAGGTTTAACTCTGCTGTTGCAGGCCAACAACATTACTGATGAGCCCTTTGTTCGTACTGAAAATGGTCAGTTGATTGAATATCAACGTTATGGCCGTACCTTTATGGCGGGTTTATCTTATAAATTTTAATCAGTAAGATAGCTGTCTATCAGGCCCTGCTTTAATGTTACGTTAAAGCAGGGCTTTTTTATTGCAGCAGGAGAGCTTCAACATGACAAACCACACAGTAAAACAAGTGCTGATTGTTGGCGGTGGCACTGCAGGTTGGATGACAGCAGCCATGTTATCAAAACTGATGGGGCCACAGCTTAGCATCCGGTTGATAGAGTCAGATGCTATCGGTACTGTGGGGGTGGGTGAAGCTACCATACCGGCTATTCAGCACTTTAATGCGGCTTTGGGTATTAACGAGGCAGAGTTTTTACAATCTACCCAGGGCACTATTAAACTGGGTATCCAGTTTGAAAACTGGGGTAAAGCCGGCGACAGCTACATGCACGCCTTTGGTCCGGTGGGCCGGCCACTGGGGTTTACCGCTTTTCATCATTACTGGCTGGCGGCGCAGGCGCGCGGCGACAACAGCAGTTTTTGGGATTATTCACTCAATTATCAGGCGGCCCATACCGGCAAGTATGCACCTTTGTCGCACATTCCCAATACTCCGCTGCAAGGGTTAGTGCATGCGTACCATTTTGATGCCAGCCTGTACGCGGCTTTTTTACGCCGTTACAGTGAACAGCTTGGCGTGGTAAGAACCGAAGGCACCATTGGCGCAGTGGTGAAAACTCCGGCCGGTGATATTGCCAGCGTGACATTAAAGGATGGCCAAAGCTTTAGTGCAGATTTATTTATAGATTGCTCCGGTTTACGTGCGTTGTTAATTGGCGGGGAACTGGGCGGCGGCTATGAAGACTGGCGCCACTGGCTGCCCTGTGACAGCGCACTGGCAGTGCCAACAGCGGCTACCTTGCCGGTTATGCCTTACACCCGTGCTATTGCCCATAGCGGCGGCTGGCAGTGGCGTATTCCGCTGCAACACCGCACCGGTAATGGTTTGGTGTACAGCAGCCGCTTTTTGGACGATAACGCTGCGCGCCAAACCTTAATGAGCAATCTGGATGCAGAAGCTCTGGCCGAGCCGCGTAAAATCAGCTTTGTAACCGGGCGGCGTAAACAGCAGTGGCTGCAAAACTGCGTGGCTATTGGTTTATCCAGCGGTTTTCTTGAGCCGTTGGAATCAACCAGTATTCACCTTATTCAAAGTGCCGTGGTGCGGTTGGTGCAGTGTTTTCCGCAACAGGCCGATATGGCCGCGCTACGCCGGGAATATAACCGCCAGTCGCAGCAGGAGTTTGAAGCGATCCGCGATTTTATCATCCTGCATTACCATTTAAACCAGCGTAACGATAATGGCTTATGGCAGTATTGCCGCACTATGGCGTTACCGGACTCACTGGCACAGCGCATTGAACTGTTTCGCCAGTCAGGGGCGGTATTTCGCCAACAGGATGAGTTGTTTACCGAAGTAGCCTGGCAGCAGGTAATGTTGGGGCAGCATTTACGGCCACAACATTATCACCCGCTGGCAGATAGCTTAACCGATGCTCAGTTAAACGGCTTTCTGGCCGATTTAAAAGCCATTATTAGCCGCACTGCCGAGCAGTTACCGGCGCATCAGCAGTTTTTGCAGCAAGGCCGTTAATATAACAAAGGCCACCTTATGCCGGTGGCCTTTGTGGTTTGGCAGGCGCCGTTACTGCGCCAGCAGCACCGCGCCCCATTTGGCAGGTATGGTCAGGCGGATTTTATCGCCGCTTACCGTTACCGGCAGTTGGTCAATCTGTTCTTGCCAGTTTAGCTGGTCACGGCTTAGTGTTACTTGCTGCGGTTTATCGCTGTTATTCAGAATAACCCGTACCCGTTGCTGCTGATAGCGCCGCTCAAAGCCATACAGCGCTTTGTCGTTATCGGCAAGCAGGGTGCTGAAGTCACCCAGTTGTAACGCCGGCAGGCTGTTACGCAACCGGATCTGCACCGGCAATATCGGCTACTGTTGGGTTATTTGCCGGATCACCATCGCGAAAGCGCTCAGGAAATACCTGATACCAGATTGCACTTTTAGCCCAGCCAGGCACAAATTCGCCCTGTTCATTCAGTGCAATGGGGCCTTTGGGTGTGGCATCTGAAGTTTGCGGGCAAAAAGCCGCAGCTGCAGTGGCATAGAACAGTGTGCCTGCCGCCAGCAATCCGGCCATTACCGGTGTCAGTTTAATGTTGAGCATATTATCTCTCTTTTGGTGGCAGGTGGCCTGCCGGGTGCCTGTTAATTTGTTTTATTGGTTAACAATCCCGCTGGTTAATGGATAAACGTTTCGGCGGCTGCATACAAGTTTATGCATACGTATTCGTGCACCAAAGCTGTGCTTTGTGCTTAGCTTGCCTGCACGACAACAGTGCTTTGTGCGGTGTTCTACATGTTTTATATACCAGTTTGGTGCGGCTGCGGGAACAGCTCTAGCCTTTTTGCACCGTGTTGGACGACTGAATACGTATTCATATTGCGGGTTACCGTTTAACGGTCAATAAATAAACACTGAAACAACAGGCTGCAGGTTTTCATGCCGGTCGCATGGAACGCGCAACCCTTTATAAAAATAAACGCTATAAAAATAAAACGGGGATACAGGGCATGAATAAGTTCAAGCTTAGTCTGCTCACACTTGCTATGGCAGGGGTGGGTAGTCTGGCATGTTCTGCTGTGGCACAAACAGCAGAGCAGGCGCAGCAATCAGCAACTCAACAGGCAACTATACAAAACAATACTCAGCCGGCAGCGGAAGATGCGGTTGAGATTATTCAGGTGCGCGGCTTTGCCAGCAGCCTGTTCCGTTCACTGGACGCCAAACGTTTTGGCGATACCGTATCAGAAACCATTTCGGCAGATGATTTAGGCGCCTTGCCGGATGTGTCGATGGCCGATGCGCTGACCCGCTTACCGGGTATTTCGGCGGTGCGTACCGGGGGCCAGGCAGCAGAAATTAATATCCGCGGTATGTCGGGTGGTTTTGTGTTTTCTACGCTGAATGGCCGCGAGCAGGTATCTACCAGCGGCAAGCGTAATATTGAGTTTGATCAGTATCCGTCGGAGCTGATTAATTCGGCGGCAGTGTATAAATCGCCAAAAGCCTCATTAATTGAAGGCGGTGTGGCCGGTACGGTAGAGTTGCAAACGGCCAGCCCGCTGCGTAATGACAAACAACACACCTTTACGGTAAATGCCCGCGGTATGTACAACGACCGCGCCAACGAAGTGCCGGACGGGGTCGATTTTGGCCACCGTTTCAGTATGTCGTATCAGGGTAAGTTTCTTGGCGACACACTGGGTTTTGCTGCCGGCTATGCCCGCTTATATCAGCCCAGCGTAGCCACACAGTTTGCCGGCCTGGCCTATAACGGCCAGAAAGACACCAACGATGATGGCGTAAATGAATATATCAGCGAAGGTTTTGAGATCCAGCATAAAGGCGGTGAGGAAACCCGCGATGGCTATATGGCCGCGCTGGAATGGACACCGCACGATGCTTTTACATTAAAAGCGGATGCATTTTTATCTAAGTTTGAAAAAGAAGCCTTTGCCCGTGGCTTTCGCGTTAAGTTTGGCGGCCCGACAGCGGCATTGGGCAACCCGGTATTAAATGGCAGCTCGGTCATTGGTGGCACCTTTAACCGTACTTCCAGCAGCTTTACCCGGGTTGAACTGGTTAATGATGACAACCGCGATTATGACGAAGTACGCAGCTTTGGTATTAATGCCGATTGGGATGTCAGTGCCAGCGTAAACCTGTCATTTGATGTGTCGCATTCCAGCGCCAAAAGCGATTTTCGCAATGGCTTGTTATGGGGCCTGGTCGCCGAAGATGCTACCGCCGCTACGCCGGTGTTGGATAGCAATGTGTCCATTTCTTACCTGTTAAATGGCCTTAACCTGCCAAGCGTGGGTTTTAACCAGGCGGCTGCGTTTGCTGATATTGATAAGGTAATGGTAAGCAAATACGGCATTTACCCCTATGTGAATGAAGATGAAGTTACCGCTTACCGCTTTGATGCCAGCTGGGCGCTGGATATGCCGGTTATTGCCTCACTGGAAGCCGGTGTGCGGTACTCCGAGCGCACCTACAAAAATAATCGCTCAGTATTTGAATACGGCAGCGACGGTGCCTTTTTAACCTCGCAGCCACCGCTGCGTTTAACTGCCGACATGGTAGAGGTGGTGAATTTTAAAGGTGACTTTGCCACTTACCCCAGCTACCTGGCGATAGATCTGGATAAAGCATTAAATGCCTGGTTCCCGCAGGGTATTCCGCAACCGGTGCAAACCTGGGGCACCGGTAATGCCGGTATCCTGCCGTCGCAGCAAGTGGCGAATGGCCCTGATACAGGGTGGACCATGCTAGAAAGCGGTGAAGTATACGAAGATGTGCTGGCCGGTTATGTGATGGCGAACCTGGATACGGAAATTTTTGGCATTGGGCTAACCGGTAATATTGGTGTGCGTGTAGTGCAAACCGATCAAAGTGCTACCGACTTAGCCGACGTAAATGGCGACCCGTTGCGCGGGGCGCAAAATATTACCGATGATGCTGGCCTGGTAAACACCCGTTATGCGCCCGGCGTTTTGGGTGAAAAATACACCGATGTGTTGCCACAGCTTAACCTGAACTTTGCCATTACCGACAACTCGCAAATTCGTTTTGCCGCAGCCAAAGTGATGTCGCGCCCGCCGATTAACCGGCTGGCGTCTAACACCTCTATTACCATCAGCGATGACGGTGAAATTAACGGTAGCAGCGCCAACAGCCCGTTTTTACGGCCATTTGAGGCTACCCAGTACGATTTATCGTATGAATACTACATACCGTCAGGTGCCATCGCTTTTGCTTTGTTTTATAAAGACATTAAGTCATTTGTAAATGATTTTACCATTCAGGAATTTGATTTCGCCGCGGCAGGTTTTGATGTACCTGAGGTGATTATTGATGAAGATGGTATTCCGCGTACAACCTTTAACGGCGCTTTCTCTACTGCAGTAAATAACGGCGCAGGCGGTTATATCCGCGGCGCCGAGCTGGCCTTTACCAAGGTGTTCGATTTCCTGCCGGAGCTGTGGTCCGGCCTGGGTGTGCAGGGCAGTTACTCCTATACCGAAAGCCAAGTCAGCCTGATCAACAGCCTGGGTGGTGCCGCGATAGAAACCACCTTCGAAGGCCTGTCGCAAGACGTATTCAGTGGCACGGTGTTCTGGAACTATCAGGGCTTTGACGCCCGTATCAGCGCCCGCTACCGCTCGCCGTTTGTGTCGTCTCAAGTGGGTATAGATGAGCAAATCACTAACTTTGACAGCGAAACGGTAATTGACCTGCAAACCTCTTACGACATTACCGAGCAGTTCAAAGTGCTGTTTCAGGTTAACAACCTGACAGACGAGCCAACAAAAAGCTATTTCGGTGACAAGGCGCAAACCGGCACTATCCAGTTTTTTGGCCGCCAGTTCTACCTTGGCGCGGTGTACACCTTTTAACCGGATTTTGGAGCAAGAATAATGACTACAACAATAAAACTGCTAAAGCTTGCGGCACTGGCACTGGCTGCACACCTGCTGGCTGCCTGTGGCGGCGGTGATTCAACTAAACCCGGTACAGTACTGCTAACCTGCAATGTGCCGCAAATTCCTGATGCGGCCGGCAAAGAATGTGTTGATCCGCCACCGATAAAATGCAAAAAACCGTCGTTTCCCAGTGCGAATAATGAGTCCTGTATTATTGGTTATGACCCTGGCGCCCCTGTACCTGTGGTAATGGCGGCTGCAAATCAGGCGGTGCTGTATTACAAACGCCCCGATGGCAATTATACCGGCTGGATTTTACACACCTGGAATAATGAAAGTTGCGATGCCTATGAGCCATCCTCGGTTGCGCCATCCTGGCAAAATGGCCTGGTGCATAACGGTGTAGATGTAAACTATGGTGCTTATTGGCTACTTACCTTAAAACCGGGGTACGCTGGTACTGAGGGCGCCTGCGGTAACTTTATTGTGCACAAAGGCGATGAGAAAGACTTAAGCGACGCCGACATGAAAATGCCGCTGACCCAGCAGCAACCGGAAGGTGAGCCGGATTTCTCCCGCATGAACTGGACCTTCTCCGGTAAGCCGGATGTGTATCAGTACCCGGTGGTATCTTTAGGTGTCAGTATTGCCGGTGCGGCAGCGCACTGGCTAGATCAGCATACTTTTGTCTGGAGTTCTGCGATTGCGGCAACAGCGACAGAGGTAAAGCTGCACTATGCTGTCGATGCCAGCCTTGACGTAAACTTCGACGAGAAAATAACCGGCAGTGCCGTGTCATTAACACCGGCAAACCTTAGCGATGAGCAAAAAGCATTCGTGCCGCATCTGGCAGAGCAAAGCGCATTTAGCGTAGATTTTAGCGCTGATGAAGCCAAAGCAATGTTGAAAAACCAGTTAGTGCTGGCTGCGTATGACAGCGAAAACGTGCTGTTGGATGCGACCTGGGTGCAGGCAGCAAAAGTGCTGGACGATTTGTATACCAAAGCAGATAACGACGCCGACGAAGCCAGCTTAGGGGTTATTTACGAAGGCGGTAATATTACTGCCAAAGTGTGGGCCCCCACTGCGCGCAGTGTGAACCTGAAGGTTTACAATGCCAGCAAAACCCTTACTGCCACCCATGCGATGACAGCAGACAGTGAAACCGGCATCTGGAGCCATACCGGCAGTAGTGCGCTGGACCGCCAGTTTTATCGCTATGAAGTCACGGTATATCATCCGCAAACCCGCAAGGTAGAAACCACCGAAGCCACCGATCCGTATTCGCTCAGTGTGTCCACCAATGGCCGGTACAGTCAGTTTGTTAACCTGGATGATGACGACTTAAAACCGGCTGGCTGGGATGATCGCACGGTTCCTACTGTAGCCAAACCGGAAGATATCGTGATTTACGAAGGCCATGTACGGGATTTTTCCATCCGTGATCAAAGTGTCACTGCCGCTAACCGCGGTAAGTATCTGGCTTTTACCGAAACAGACTCTGAACCGGTAAAACACTTAAAATCATTAGCAGATAACGGCTTAACACACTTCCACATACTGCCGTTAAACGACCAGGCCAACATTAATGAAGATGCCAGCCGCCGTATTGAACTTACCGACACTGTTGGCCGTTTATGTCAGTTAAATGCGACAGCGCCGGTATGTGGCAACACCGCTGCCGGTGCAACCTTATTGTCGGTACTGCAAGACTATTCGTCGTTTGGCGAGAAAGCACAGGAGCTGGTGCAGGCTATCCGCAGTATTGACGGCTTTAACTGGGGTTATGATCCACAGCACTTTATTGCCCCGGAAGGTAGCTATGCCTCGAACCCGGATGGCGTGGCGCGGGTTACCGAAGTGCGGGCAATGAACAAGGCGCTTAATGATCTTGGCCTGCGCACCGTGCTGGATGTGGTATACAACCATACCAGTGCTTCCGGCCTGAACACCACCTCAGTATTTGACAAAATAGTGCCCGGTTATTACCACCGCTATAACCCGGTTAGCGGCGCAATGGAGCGCTCAACCTGCTGCGAGAACACTGCTACTGAGCATCGCATGTTTGAGAAGTTTATGCAGGATTCGATGGTGATTCTGGCGCGGGATTTTGGCTTTAACGACTTCCGCTTCGACGTAATGGGCCACCACCCGAAAGACAGCATTCTGGCCACCCGCGACATAGTGCGCAGCGTAGCGCCTGATGTGTACTTTTACGGTGAAGGCTGGAATTTTGGCGAAGTAACCAACAACCGTTTATTTGTCCAGGCCAAGCAGCAGGATATGGCAGGCTCGGGCGTCGGTACCTTTAACGACAGGCTGCGCGATGAAGTGCGCAGTGCCGTACTGTTTAGTGCTAACCCTACCGCCACTGAGGAAAACCTGCGTAAACAGGATTTAATCCGTATTGGCCTGGCCGGTACGTTAAAAGACTATGTGCTGCAAAATTATCAGGGTATTGCAGGCCCGGCATCCAGCTATAGCTGGAACGGCCAGGCGGCAGGTTATGCCGAAAAACCGGCTGATATTATTAACTATGTGTCTAAGCACGATAACGAAACGCTGTGGGATCAGCTGCAGTATGGCTTAGCGCCAAGTGTGAGTATCGACGAGCGGGTGCGGGTGCACAATATTGCTCTTGCCATACCGCTGATGAGCCAGGGTATTCCGTTTTTGCAAATGGGTGATGATTTCCTGCGGTCAAAATCAATGGACCGTGATAGCTACGACTCTGGCGACTGGTTTAACTTTGTTGATTTCAGTATGCAAACTAACAATTTTGCTATTGGTTTACCGCTGGCAGAAAAGAACGCAGCCAACTGGCAGCGCATCAGCAATATACTGACTAACCCCAATGCTAAACCGGCAGCAGACGATATCCGTTTTGCCAGTGATGTATTTAAAGAGTTTTTAAGTATCCGGGCCGGTAGCAACTTGTTCCGGCTGGTTAGCGCTGATGATGTTATAGCCCGAGTAGGTTTTCATAATATCGGTAAAAACCAGACACAAGGCTTAATTGTTATGAGCATTGACGACGGTGCAGGGTTAACCGATCTGGACCCGATGTTAGATGCCTTAGTGGTGGTGATTAACGGCACGTCGCAAGAGCAAGCGCATACTGTGCGCACGGCAGCAGGCTTTGACTTACACCCCATCCAGCAGGCATCTGCCGATACCAGGGTACGTGTAGCCAGTTTTAGCCAGGGCGCAGATGAGGGCACCTTTACCGTACCGGCGCAAACGATGGCGGTATTTGTAAAACAGCAGCAGGGCGCACAGGGTACAGGGCTGGCAGCCGATGCCACCTCGGGTGCTCCGGATATTCCACCCTACGAAGCTACCACTATCTACGTTAAAGGTGAAATGAACGGCTGGGGGGCGGTAGATGCCATGACCTATGATGGTGATGGTGTTTATTCATTAGCGCTGGACCTGGTGGCCGGCAGCTACAACTTTAAAGTGGCCGATGCGGACTGGACGACACCTATTTTTGGTGGAGGTGCCGATGGTAACAGCGTCACATTGGGTATGGCAAAAACACTGGCCAGCCCCGGCGGCGATTTGAATGTGGTAATCCCGAACACCGCAACCTATGTGTTTACCCTGGATGCCAATAATAAAGACGCGCCGGTGTTAACAGTGCAAGAGCGCCAACCCTACGGTGTAAGTACTACCGTGTATTTGCGCGGTGCTAAAAACTGGGACCCTGTCGATGCCATGGGCTATGCCGGTGGTAACCTGTACCAGGTGGATCTGCTGCTGGATGAAGTGAAAGTGTACTCGTTCAAGTTTGCCGATGCCAGCTGGGGTGCCATTAACTATGGCGCTGCAGTGGGTGCTATGACGCTGAATACGCCAAAACTACTGGAATATAACTCCGGTGACTTGTCGCTTAATGTCACCGAAATTGGCACTTACCGCTTTAGCGTAAATGCCACAAATTCGGAGGCACCGGTAATGACAATCACCAAGCTTTAACGGTGTTACTCCGGCATCAGCCGGGTTCCCCTGGTGTTTAGCCGCAGCTTGCTGCGGCTTTTTTATGCACCCGCAAGCATAACCGCTTTATTGATCTGCCTGTTGAAAGTATTTGAGCTGTAGTTGCCGGTATTGCGGGCTTTGCTGAAATGCCAGCAAGGCCTGATTAAAACGCTGCACCAGCCAGGTGTCACGCCCCAGCAGGTGATAGCTGTTAATACCAAACAGCGGCAGTTGCTGCAGGCGGGTATCACCGGGGGCGGTTTGCTGGTAGTAGTAGGCAAAAATATTTTTGTCCATTACCAGCACATCAACCCGGCTTTTTAACAGCATAGCCGGTAGCTTTTGTTGATCTACCACTTCCTGATAACTGGCAAAGCCGGGGATCAGCTGCGCGTAGTCTTGCGGTAAAAACAGGTGCGCATTCTGAAATGCCAGTACCCGCTTGCCGGCTAAATCGGCCAGCGTATTGACCGGAGGCTGCAGATCTGTGCGGGTGATCAGCACATTTTCGTAATGAATATAAGGCACTGTTGCATTAAAACCTTCCGGCACAGTACGCTGCAGCGAAACAAAATCAGCCTGGCCTTGTTTAAACAGCTCCAGTAGCCGGCCATTAGGCGTATGCAGAAATACGGCGCAGCGGTGCATTTTCAGACTCACCTGCTGCAATAACTCCAGCTCATAGCCGGTTTGTGTTGCTACTTCTATATAGGGTGGCTTGTTTACGCCAACTAAAAATGTCAGCTCAGGCCATTGGCATGATAGTGCCGGCCAGCAGTAGAGCAAAAGTGCAGTTGTCCATAGCCTCATGCCTGCTCCGGTAGTGAAAGGGCTGCGCCCGCAGGCATAACACTTTGCATTATTTAACTATTATACAGTCAGCTTAACCAAGCTATACCGGTTGCGCCAGTGTCAGAATAGGAACAATCAGCTTGTTGCTGGGGTAAATGAATAACGGATACTCCTCGCGCTGACAGCGCTTTTGCTGTAAGCTGCGCGCCCCTCCGTATGGGAGGCAACTGCAGCTGCGGCAGACTTTTTTTCGCAGCATTAACTGCGGGATATCGCATGCAATTTACTGATTTAAACCTGTCGGCAGCGCTGCTTAAAGCCATTGCCGACAAGGGCTATACCACTCCTTCTCCTATTCAGCTGCAGGCGATTCCTGCAGTACTTGGCGGCCGTGATTTAATGGCTGCGGCGCAAACCGGTACCGGCAAAACGGCGGGTTTTACTCTGCCGTTACTGCAATTACTAACCGATGGCCCTAAAGTACAACCTAACCAGGTGCGGGCACTTATTTTAACACCAACCCGCGAACTGGCAGCTCAGGTCGCCGAAAGTGTGGCGGTGTATGGCAAGTATCTGCCACTGAAAAGTACGGTGGTATTTGGCGGCGTTAAAATTAACCCGCAAATGATGGCACTGCGCCGTGGCGTCGACATACTGGTGGCAACACCGGGCCGCCTGCTGGATTTATACCAGCAAAACGCTGTGCGCTTTAGCCAACTGGAAGTGCTGGTGCTGGACGAAGCCGACCGCATGCTGGATATGGGCTTTATCAACGACATTAAAAAAGTGCTGGCGCTGCTGCCGAAAAAACGCCAGAACCTGTTGTTCTCGGCCACTTTTTCCGATGATATCCGCAAACTGGCTAAAGGCCTGGTAAACAACCCGTTGGAAGTATCAGTCAGCCCGGCCAATACCACCGCTGAGCGGGTCGAGCAGGTTATTTACCCGGTAGATAAAAACCGCAAAGCAGCACTGGTAACCAAGTTAATTAACGACAATAACTGGCAACAGGTGCTTATTTTTACCAAAACCAAGCATATGGCGAATAAACTCAGCCTGCATTTAGAAAATGCCGGTATTAAAGCTGCGCCTATTCATGGCAATAAAAGCCAGAATGCCCGCACCAAAGCGCTGGCCGACTTTAAAGCCGGTGCCGTACGTGCTTTAGTGGCTACCGATATTGCGGCCCGTGGTCTGGATATTGACCAGTTACCGCAGGTAGTTAACTTTGAACTGCCTAATGTTGCAGAAGATTATGTGCACCGTATTGGCCGTACCGGCCGTGCAGGTGCAGCCGGGCATGCTGTATCACTGGTGTGTGCAGATGAAAGCAAAGAACTGGCCGGTATTGAGCGTTTAATTAAACAGGAATTACCACGCCAGGTGCTGGAAGGCTTTGTGCCGGTAAATGTATTGCCGCAGTCTAAGCTGAATACTAAGCCGTATTCACCGAAAAAGCCTAAAGCACCAAAGCCAGAACATCGCGATGGCCAACGCCCGGCGGCCCGGCCAGCTAACAGAGCAAAATAATCTTTAATCAGTTACATCTTGCCCGCGGCAAGGTGTAACCTGCTGTGCTAGAATGAGATTTCCCTGAGTGCTTGTTATTTTAACCGGCACTTTTCTATTAAAAGCAGATTGCAGTGATCAGAGCATATACCCGGTTTATAGCTATTTTCAGTGTGGTTAGGCAATGAGGTGGTTAGCCTTGTTGGCAGTAGTATTGTGGTGTTGCACCGTTAAAAGTGCGGCCGCAAGTACTGTTGTGGTCAATAACAGTGTTGCACTGGATAAACTGACACCAGCACAATTGCGCAGTATTTTTACCATGCGGCAAATTCAATGGCCGGATGGTTCTCCTATCTATGTTGTAGTATTACCCGATAACAGCGCCGAGCATCAACGTTTTAGCCGTGAACAGCTGCGGCTGTTTCCGTATCAGTTAACCAATATTTGGGATCGACAAAGCTTCTCCGGCACCGCCAGCCGGCCATGGCTGGCTACAGACCAAGCACATATGATGGAGTTGTTACGCACTACGCCTGGCAGTATTGGCTATGTTGAGCAGTATCAGGCCGACCCGGCAGTAAAGGAGGTGCGCATTGAATAATATCTATAATATCGCAGCAGTGGCTTTGTTTAGCGCATGGTTTTACCCGGCCTCGGTAGCCGCTGCCGCTATTGATTGGAACGGCTTTATTGCCCAGGGCCTGATCCAGGCCCCAGACAGCGGTTTTGTTAACAGCAGCGGAGATATTTCTGCTGAGCTAACCGAGCTGGGCCTGAACAGCCGCCTGCGGTTAGCGCCAGCCTGGCACCTTTCCGGGCAGTTGGTCTATCTGGATGGCGGCAACCGTTATCCGCCGGGCTTGCGGCTGGACTATTTATTTCTGGACTGGTATTTCTATAACAGTACCGACCTGCAAGCCAACCTGTATCTGGGACGGATAAAAAACCAGCATTGGTTGTATTCCAGTACCCGTGATGTGCCTTTTACCCGGCCTTCTATTGTGTTGCCGCAATCAGTGTATTTTGATGCCTTTCGCGATATAGCAGTAGGCAGTGATGGTATGGCACTGCAAGCGCGCCACTATAACCACCTGGGCGATTTCACCTTTAACTGGAGTCTCGGTACTACGCCGGTGTCAACGCAGCAAAGCGAGTTGCTGCTTGGCGGAGTTATTGACGGCAAACTGAAAATGAATTTTGACCATCAGGCCAGCCTGTATTGGCTGCCACAGCTTAGCCGTTTCAGTTTTGGTATGGTGCTGCTGGATTCTAACTTTAGTTACAGTGCCACTGAAACCGAGCCTTTTTTTGCTGCTGACTTTACGGTAAGCCGGGTGATGCTGAACATGCGTTATCAACTGGAAAAATGGGAGTTTTCCAGCGAAATCCAACAAGAAAGGCTGCAAATCGACGGTTTTTTCGCACCACTATTTCGCCAGGACCAATTGGGCCAGGGTGGCTACGTGATGGCGCAATACCGCCACTCAGCGCAGTTAAGATGGTTTGCTATGCTGGATTACTCTGTAGCCAATAAGGACGACCGGCGGGGGCAACTGTTAAATGAAAATAGTGGCGGTACTGTACCGGCATACTTTGCCTACCAGCAATCGGTAGCAGGTGGGCTAAGTTATGATATCAGCAGCAGTTTAAGGTTAAGTGCGGAAATTCACTGGGTTGAGGGGGCAGGCCGTTTATCGCCGGTAATATTGCCTGACGTGGTAACAAACCGGCATAAATACTGGCAGCTTTATGCCGCACAGCTGACATACAGGTTTTAGCCGATGCGTTATCTGAGCCTGTCATGGAAGATACTGCTACTGATGTTAACTATGTTGCTGCTGTTGCTGATCTGGTTTACCAGCCTGTCGCTGCTGCATATGAATGATCAGTTTAACCGCCAGCAAGCACTACGTAAGACACAAGGCCAGCAGTACTTTCAGTTATATAACCGCTCAGTAGATCAACAGTTATTAACCTGGATGCAAAGCTTTGCCGAGCTGCAACAGGTGACCGGCCGTGAGGGGTTCAGCCGGTTTGCTGCTGCGTTGCCGGGGCAGGTTGAGTCATTACAACTTAACTTTGCACTACGCCACCTGGCACTGTTTAGCCCTGCGCAGCAGAGCATTTATCAGAGTAGCCCGCAGTTATCCGCACACAGTAACGATATTGTACAACAGACCCTGCAGCAACAAAGCCCGCAAGCTATGATCCGCTGTGACGAACAATGCTATAAGCTACTGACTTTGCCATTGCTGAATGCCGATGGTGAGGTCGCAGTGGTGCTAATGATCACTGAGCTTACAGAAGTGCTGTTTAATCTGCACCAGACACTGGGTACTGAAGTGGCTTTGCTTAGTTACCAGCCGGGCCAGACCATAACGCAGCAATTCCGCCTGCTACAGGCATCTGACCGGCAGCTGATACGACAGTTGTATCAGCAGTTGCCAGACGATATAGAAGTGGGTTCATTACGCAGTAACGGCATTGTTATTGCGCTGAAAGATATGAGCTACTACCTGCATTTAATTCCGTTGGACCCTGACAACGCCATGTCGTATCAACTACTCATGGTTGAGGATGTCAGCAGTGCCATGCAGGATAAACAGCGCTATCAGCAACAAATTTTATTGGTGGCAGCAGGTTGTTTTGTTGCGGTGCTGGTGCTGATTTTATTTATTACCCGCCGTATTAGCAGCCGTATTTTACAACTGGCAGCTGCTTTACCGCTGCTGGCACAGCGGCGGTATCATGAGTTTCGCCATGCCAGCCAACTGCCCACAGGGTTACTGCAGGACGAACTGAGTACGTTTAGCCAGTCTGTCCTTAACCTGAGTTACGAGCTGGAGCATCTGGATCAACGGTTAGCCGATAACACCACAGCACTGCAGCAAATTGCTATGTATGACCCGCTTACCGGCCTGGCCAACCGCAACCTGCTGCAACAACAACTGCGGGTGGCACTGGCTGGTTTGCCGCTGCATAGCGGCTATGTCGGTTTATTGTTTCTTGATTTGGATAAGTTTAAAACCATTAACAATAGCCGCAGCCATGCTACCGGTGACTTACTGTTAATTGAAACCGCACAGCGGCTGCAAAGCCTGTGCGATCACGGCGAGGTGGTGTGTCGTTTTGGTGGCGACGAATTTGCGCTGGTTATGCCGCATATTAACGAGCCGCAGCAAGCCGAGCTTATGGCATGGCGGGTGCTGGCGGTGTTTGATCAGCCGTTTTTACAAGGGCAGGGCGCAGTGTCGCTTAGTGCCAGTATCGGTATCAGCTTTACTGCTGAGCCCGCACTGGCAGAGGAAGAATTAATCCGCCGTGCTGATTTAGCTATGTACCAGGCCAAAAGTAATGGCCGCAATTGCTACTATGTATTTAATGAGCAAATGTCGAGCGACCTGGCTAACCGGCTGCAACTGGAGGCTGAACTGCGGCTGGCTATAAGCCAGCAACAGTTTTCGTTAAACCTGCAGCCTAAAGTAAATTTACGCAGCGGCCAGCTTGCCGGGTTTGAAGCCTTACTACGCTGGCACCACCCGTTGCGTGGTATGGTGGGGCCGGATGAGTTTATCAGTGTACTGGAGCAAGCCCAGCTGATTGTTGATGTGGGTTACTGGGTGTTTGAACGCTGTTGTCAGCTAAGCAACGAGTTAGCTGAAATGGGCCTGCCGCAGGTGGTTATTGCGCTTAATTTGTCGGCAGATCAGTTTTTGCAGCCAGGATTGCCGGAGCGGTTTCGCCAGTTAATGCAGCAGTATAATGTCAGTGGCCAGCAGTTTGAGCTGGAGCTGACCGAAAGCACCTTAGTCAGCCATGTCAGCCAGACGCTGGATATTATGCATCAACTAAAAGCGCTGGGGTTTAGCTTTGCTATCGACGATTTTGGTACGGGTTATTCATCGCTGAATTACCTCAAACGTATGCCGGTAGACACCATAAAAATTGATAAAAGCTTTGTACTTGGCATGCTGGATAACCCGTCTGACTACCAGATTATTGTGTCAACCATTGCCATGGTGCAAAAACTGGGGCTGCAAGTGGTGGCCGAAGGCGTGGAAAACTATCAGCAATTGCAGTTACTGCAACAGCATCACTGTGATTTGGTGCAGGGGTTTTACTTCTCAAGGCCGTTGCCAGAGGCGCAACTGGCAGCTTTTGTCAGCCAGGTTACGCAAAACAAATGGCCAGCGCAGTTGCTGCGCTGACCGTTTTATCTCGGATTAACTACCGATCACACCGCCATCGTTTTTAGTAATAACAACGGTAGCTGAACGTGGCCGGCTGCTGCCGCCATCTGGCCAGTGGCTGGTGAAATCACCCGGTGCTGAGCGATCCCCCGGATGCTGAATATTAACAAACATGGTTTTCCGATCCGGTGTCATAATCACGCCGGTAACTTCGCAATCAATTGGGCCAACTAAAAAGCGTTTTACTTCGCGGGTAACCGGGTCGGCGGCCAGCATCTGGTTGTTGCCGTAAGGGCCGGTACCTTGTTGCGAACCACTCATATCGGTTTGGATCCACAGCACGCCGTTAGGGTCGAACCATAAGCCATCCGGGCTGGCCAGATGGTTATCGGCTGTAAGCTCCAGTTCGGTGCCCGGCGTTTGAGTACCGACATCACCCGCCAACAGGAAAATATCCCAGTCAAAGGCCGTGGCTGCCTGCGTTTCGCGCTCATTCCAGCGGATAATATGGCCAGTAGCATTGCTGGCGCGCGGGTTGGCGGCGTCCACCTGGGCGGCAGTGCGCTGAGTATTGTTGGTCAGGGTAAAATACACTTCGCCCGTATCCGGGTGTACTGCACCCCATTCCGGCCGATCCATTTTGGTGGCACCGGCAATATCGGCAGCCAAACGGGTATTTAGCAACACATCAGCCTGATCAGCAAAGGTAACGCCGGCTGCCGTGGCTTTGGCAATAAAATCAGCGTTGTTGATATCCAGTGGCAACCATTCACCGCTGCCATCTTCGTTAAAGCGCGCCACATATAAAATACCGTCATTGAGTAAATGACCACCGGCGGTATTTTTGTGGTACGGCGCAGTAGAGACAAATTTGTAGATATATTCAAAGGTAGAATCGTCACCCGAGTACACGACTATGGGCTGGCCTTCTTCCAGTTTGCCAAAAATCACACCTTCATGGCCAAAGCGGCCCAGGGCCGTGCGTTTTTGTGGCACGCTGTCGGGGTTAAACGGGTCTATTTCTACTATCCAGCCAAAAGTGTTTGGCTCGTTACGGTAATCGTCTTTCGCTTCAGCGCCGATAGTGCTGGCATTAAAGCGCTGATACACATCAGCTGCCGGTGTGGCGGTTTCCCAGAAATAACGGCCGTTAGCTGACGCTACGCCATAACGGCTGTGTTCACGTGGTTTTTGCGCATCGGTATTAACAAAGTAACCGGCCCAGTTCTCTTCACAGGTTAAATAGGTGCCCCAGGGGGTAAAGCCGTTGCCGCAGTTATTCAGTGTACCGCGGGCGCGGCTGCCATCCGGGCTGTATTTGGTTACCACTTTCTCACTGCCGCGCACCGGGCCTGCCAGTTCCATCGGCGTTGCGCCGGTAATACGACGGTTAAACGGGCTGTTATTAACCAGTGCCCAGCTACCATTAGCCTGCTGCTGAATATGTGCCACCGAGACACCGTGAGCAGCGACTTCTTTACGTACTTCGTCGGCCAGCCGCGGTACTGTGGTAATACCGTTGGTATGGATCAGGTTATTGTCGATATATTCATGGTTAAACACCAACAGGCCTTCCTGCGAGTTTTCGCCAGCACCGCGTGCGTCAATTGGGAAAAAGTGTATGCCGTCATGGTGGCTGCCCACTTGTTGTTCCTGATCGCTGCCGCTGTTGCTACCATCGTCCAGATATTCAGGGTAGCTGCCATTTAACGGCGTACCCCAGGGCAAAAACGCCTGAGCGGTATAACCTTGCGGCACAGTGATGGCATCGGCGCGGTTAGTGGCAATGGCCGTAAAGCCCAGCAGTGGAACAGCAGTTTCCGGCGGCACTGTTTCAGCATCGTCATTACTGCTGCTGCCACAGCCTACAAGCGAGCCGCCGATAAAGGCTGCCACTGCGGCCCCGACACTGCCTTTAAGAAATTTACGCCGAGCCATACGGCTGTCAACAATGGCAGCAAAAGTAGGGTTAAGCGAAAAGTTAGTTTGCGGGTCAACACCCGAGTTATCTATCGTTACAACGGTTTTACTGTCTGACATTATTATAGGCTCCATAATAAGCGCTTTAGAAGTTTGTGCTATTAAACCCATGCTTAATGTCAGTGTTGTTACAGTGAGATAGCAGTTTTATGATGCTAAGATGACATGGCGGTGTCAGTGTCAGGGTTTCAGGATAGGCGTAAGGCTTTTTCGTCTGGTATAGTACGGTTTTAAGTCGTCAGGGAGCGGGAATAAATGCAGTGGCAGGTACTAACCTTCGGTGAATTGGACACCTACACGCTATACAGCTTGTTGCAGTTAAGGGTCGATGTGTTTGTGGTAGAGCAAAATTGCCCTTATCCGGAGCTGGATGATAAAGACTTACACACACAAACCCGCCACATTATTTTAAAAAAAGGCGATAAGGTAATAGCCTATTCGCGGGTACTGGCGCCGGGTGTCAGCTTTGATGGCTTTCCGGGTATTGGCCGGGTATGCGTATCACAAACCGCACGCCGTTTAGGTTTGGGCCAGGTATTGGTTGAGAAAACCCTTAGTGTGGCAGCAGAGCTGTGGCCGGATACCGATATTCATATTTCTGCCCAGTGTTACCTGCAACAGTTTTATCAGGATTTAGGCTTTAAGCCTGCCAGCGAACCTTATCTGGAAGATGATATTCCGCATATAAAAATGATAAAACCGGTGCAATAAAAAAAGCCGCGTTAAACGCGGCTTTTTGCTGTTGATGCTGGCTTAGAAACGCACGTTTACGCTAACCCAGAAATTACGCGCTTTATCTTTGTTGTTGTAGTCATCGACATAGCTGGCGCTGTAGCCATTGGCGCCATTGCCGTCGTAGATACAACTGGCGGCAGTATCACTACATTGAGTAAAGGCGATATTGTAGGTGGTGAAGTCACGGTCAAACAGATTATTAATGCGGGCATTAAAGGTAACCGATTCACTGGCTTCAAACGATGCGCCCAAATGGAATACATTATAGGCTTTGTAGTACAGCGCCCGGTCATTTTGCACATCCCATGACCGGTAACGCTTGGTACGTAGCTCAGATGTCAGAAACACATTCAGTGCGTCTGTCGCCTCCCAGCTTAACGTCAGGTTAGCCATATGCTTAGCACTGCTACCCAGTGGACGGCCTTTTTCAGCGCCACTTTTTTGCTCGCTATCGGTATAGGTATAGTTGGCACGTAGCGCCAAGCTATCAGTTGCTTGCCAGCGGCCGGCCAGTTCTGCGCCCTGAATGGTCACTTTATCAATGTTCACCTTTTTGTTACTGGTGGCATAACCTAAGTTGGCGTATTCGCCAGAGTTGTTGCACTCAATATTGGTACCAGTGCCGCAAGGCTGTGAATCAATTTTGTCATCAAAGTCATTTCTAAATACCGTCAGGTTGAAGTTATGCCCGTCGGAGTGTTGCCAGTAAGCGGCAATTTCAGATGACTGACTGGTTTCTGCCTTTAGCTGCGAATTACCAAACATTGGCGACGTGCCCTGGCTACCAAACCCCGTAACACCATCGTACAAATCGGTAGTTTTGGGTGTTTTGTAACCAGTACTTACACCACCTTTAATGGTCCAGCTTTCGTTTACGGTGTATACACCATATAACCTTGGACTTAACTGGCTGCCAAATACTTCATGGTCGTCACGACGTAAGCCGGCTGTTATAGAAAATGACTGGGTCGCATCCCAGGTATCTTCGGCAAATACCGACCACATATTATGTTCTTGCACTGCGCCGGGAGTGCCGCTTTCCATACCAAATACACCGTCTTCCAGCTCGCCACGGATCACCTGTGCACCAGTGACCAAAATATGCTGGCCTGCCAGTTCAAACGGCATATCCAGTTTGGCGTCCAGCGTGTACTGATTGCTGGCCATTTTACGTTTTTCACGCGGTAAGAAAGTAGCTTCAGCTAAGTCTTTGCGTGCATCCAGGCTTAAGCCTGTATACTCACCGGTAGCGTCAAACATCGCCAGCAGTAATTCACGTTCAGCAACAGTAAATGGCAGGGTACGGCCATGGTTTTGGGTATCTACGTAAGATAGCGACACAAAGCTGTTACCAAAATCCCATTTACCTTCATGGGTTAAAGACCAGGTATCACGGGTAAACTCCTGTGTTGGGCTGTAGCCAACGCGTGGGTTAGCGCGACGTGACCAGGTGCCGCCATTATTAAGACAGGCATTTTGATTATTGCCAGCTGCACCTTGACAGTAGTTTCCTGCTATCCAGATGCTGTCAATATTATCTACCGTACCTACAGGGTACTCTTTCTCGCCGCTGTCATTGATAACCGGCGCGTTGTCATATTGCTGTTTAGAGCTTTCAATATCAAACCAGATTGTTTGATTAGTAGCTGGGGTCCAGCTTAAGCGGCCGCCGAAAACTTCGTTTTCGTTGTCGACTGTTTTACCACCGGCACCAAAGCCTAGCGAGCGGTTGCGCACTTCACCATTGGGATATTCTACCGGCGCATATTGTGGCATAGAAGATAAACGGTTATAGAAGCTACCACGCAGTGACATACCTAGTACGCCGGGGATTAATGGGCCCATCACATTAAAATCGGTAGTGATATCATTGCCAAAAGCGTCATCGGTTTGTACCGTACGGCTGTGGCTGACAGAGCCCATCCACTTATCGGTAACTTTTTTGGTAATAATATTGATTACACCACCTAACGCATCGGCGCCGTACAGCGTTGATGCCGGGCCGCGGATTACTTCAATCCGGTCTACCGCATCCAGCGGCGGAATATGGCCAAACTGGTTGCCGCCAAAGCTGTTAGGGTAAATATCGCCGTGGTTATTCTGCCGCTTACCGTCTACCAGAATTAACGTATAGTCTGAGCCCATACCCCGCATACTGATGGTACCCTGGCCGGTTTTGTCACGGGTTTCGCCGATATCCACGCCTTCTAAATCCCGTACTGCATCCAGCAGGGTAGTATAAGGGCGCTTTGACAGTTCTTCCTGTGTTATCACCGAAATACTGGCGGGTGCATCTACCAGCTTTTGTTCAAAGCCAGAGGCTGTCACCACTATTACTTCCATATTGTAATCAGGGGCTGCAGCTGCAAGTTCGGCATGGGCAGAGGGTAGGGTAAACACAGCTGCAACAGCGCACGCCAGCGCGGTAGGGCGAAACAACATTTTAAACTCCTTTGATAGTGTTTTCAGGCAGCAGAGCCAGATCGAATGTAAATTAATGTAAATGATGCAGCGAATGATAATTATTATCATTATTAAGATCAATCATTATTCTGTTGTTGTTTTAGAGACTAAAAATGGCAAGCATTTAAATTAACATTAAATTATCACGTTGTTTTCTAACCATATGCGCCGTCCGTTCGCGCTGTACCCCTTATTAATACTATGTTCGAATGAGATTGATTCGTATTTTTTACTGTGTTCTAATTGCGCGCATCAAAGCTTATTTGTTAATAAACGGAGTTTTTATGCAATTTAAATTGTCGCGCTTAGCCGCAGCCGTTGTGCTGGCTTCGGTATCATTAAGTGCTGTGGCTCAGCAGCAAACCGCTACGAAAGAAAGCAGTGTTGAGCGTAAAAGTATTATGCCAACGCTGGAAGTCATCCGGGTGGTAGGTGAGGCAGCACCGGTGCTGTTGGAGCAAACCGGTACCGTGGTGGTCATTGACCGTCAGCAAATAGAGCAAATTCAGCCACTATCTACTGAAGACGTGTTACGCCGTATTGCCGGTATTAACGTTGCCAGCGAAGAAGAAACCTCAATTGTGTCTAACTTTGGTATGCGTGGTTTATCTGCCAGTGAATCAAAATCGTTAGTGCTTGAAGACGGTGTCCCGGTGGCGCCTGGTTTATTTATTGGCAACGACCGTTACTATAACCCACGCATTCAGCGGGTAGAGCAGGTTGAGATATTAAAAGGCTCATCGTCGTTACGTTATGGCCCTTCTACCATTGGTGGCGTAGTCAATTACCAGACAAAAACGCCGGACGATGGCGTTAAACTGTCCGGCCGCGCCGGCTCGTTTGACTTGCGTGAAGTGAATGTCGAAGCCGGTGGCAAGAGTGTTTCAGGCGACGCTTTTGCCGGTGTCGTTGCCACCCACGCGACCAGCGATGGTTTTATGGACAAAGGTTACGAAATGACTGACGTGATGGCCAAAGCCGGTGTGGTATTCAGTGACAGCCACAAGTTGGGTATTAAAGCCTCACGCCATGAGAACGATGCCAACATCTCTTACCGGGGTTTATTACTGGCCGATTATCAGAATGGTGCCAAGTATAACCCGGCACCAGATGACTATTATCTGACCGACCGTACTGCAATAGATCTGAATCATGAGTGGACGTTATCGAGCCAGGCCACCTTGAAAACGCTGCTGTACTGGAGTGAACTGACCCGTGATTACTGGCGTTATGATGTTAATACTGCAGCCTCGAATGCTGCTGGCCGCTGGGTATATGCTGATACGTTAACAGGTAACAACCGCAGCTTTGACCGGGTTGGTATAGAAACCCGCCTGACGCTGGATCACAACTTATTTGGCAGTGTGGCCAGCAGTGAGTTTGGTCTGCGTTTTATGCAAGAAGAGGCGAATGACACCCGTATTCGCGCTGTGCGTGGTTCAGACCGTACCGGCGTAAATGACCGGCATATTGTTGATTCGGCCGACAGTGTAGCCGCTTATGCGCAAAGCCGGATTGAGCTGACAAAACGTTTTGCTGTTACACCGGGTTTACGGGTGGAATCTTACGAGCAAAAACGAGTGGTGTTATCCGACAATAACGCTACTGCCAAAACCAGCAATACAGAGTTTTTGCCTGGGGTTGGTGCAACCTATGATCTGAATCAGTCTGCGCAGTTGTATGGTGGTGTGTACCGGGCCTTCTCACCCGCCTCTAATGGCGTGGCACTGGACGGTTTGACCGATCAGCAGCTTGATGGCGAGCGCTCTACCAATTTTGAGCTGGGTATTCGTGGTAAACAAGGTGCTGTCAGTTATGAAGTGGCTGCCTTTGCTATGGACTTCAGTAATCAGGTTGTTACCGGCAACAGCGATCCAAACTTATCGCAGTCTAATGCAGGTAAAACCGAGCACCGCGGTATGGAATTTATGTTCGGTTATGCACTGGGCGCCGGGTTTAGCCTGGATACCAATGCAACCTGGGTACCTACCTCAGAGTTTAAAACCGGCAGCAACCAAGGTAACCGCCTGCCGTATGCGCCGAAAATTATTGCTAACGTAGCGCTGAGCTACCAATTAGAGCAATTAACCACAGCATTAAGCGCGCACCATCGTGGCGAGCAATACGGCGATGCCAGCAACCGTGAAGATATTCCGGCAAATGCGGCCGGTGGGATCTGGGGTGGCTTAATACCGTCTTACACCGTGCTGGATTTAACCGCGCAGTACAAACTGGCCGATAACATCAGTGTATCAGGCAGCGTGAAAAACCTGACCGACAAGCGTTATATTGCCGGCTTACGCCAGGGTATTTATGTCGGGCCAGAGCGTGCTTTCGAACTGGGCGTACGTTACAGCTTCTAATTAACGCCGTACCAATAGCAGCGTAAACAGGGCAGATTATTCTGCCCTGTTTTATTTATGATGTTGCGGCATACTCAACGTGGCGGCGGGCCGTATATTTGTTCGGCGCTGTTAAACAGGATCCAGCTGGTTAAAATATACTTGTCGTTTGATACCGGTACACAGCCGCGATGGGTGTGGGTAAAGTATGCCGGTGCTATGACCATGCGGCCGGTTTTGGGCGAAATGCTTTTGTTTTGGTAGTAAAACTCGGTTTGGCCACCCTCGGCTACGTCATTTAAATAAAACATAAACAATAAGGTACGGTGCAGCGGCTCGGTGCTGCCTTGCTGTGGGTACACTTCGCTGTGCCAGTAACCGTAATTACCCACGCCAGCCTGATATTTTTGCGCCTGAATATTACCCAGACGAAACAGCGCGCGCATAAAATCCAGCGCTTTAGGTTCACCCAGCTCAGCAAAGTTATCATGTGTAATGGCGGTGGGCTGGCCGGTTTGCGGGTGCGCTATGGTTAACCCCATAGGGCCAATCAGCGCAAAATGGTACTTTTTGAAATATTCACAGGCATAGCGGGTGGTGGCTTCCCAGATCACTTTTAGTAACGGCTGGTATTCTGCATGCTGGTACAGATATAAATCTGTACTGATTTTTTTACTGGTATCCACACCACCACCGGTGCGGCCGGCTGCGGTATGCGGGCTTTGGTCAAACACCTTAATCAGCTGTTGGCAAAACTCGCTGCTTAACGCATTATCGTACACCTCTATAAAATCGGTCATCGGGTTACCTTTATGTGGCAAGACATTATTTCTCCGCGTTTCTCTGACACGGATGCGCTGGGGCACATCAACAATACTGTGTTTGCGGTCTGGTTTGAAGGCGCAAGACAAGATGTTTTCAAAATTTTTACACCAGAGCTTAATTTACGCCAGTGGCCGCTGATTATTGCCAGCGTAAAGCTGGATTACCATGCCCAAACTCATTACGGCGCCGATGTTGAAATCCGCACTTATATCAACCGCGTTGGCGGCAGCTCTTTTGATGTTTATCAGCAAGCCTGGCAACACGGCGTAAAAACCGTGTCGGGCACTGCAGTATTAGTGCAGTTTGATTATGCTGCCAATAAAGCCGTGGTGATTAGTGCATTGCAAAAACAACAGCTTAATCAGCATCTGTATAATGCGTAAACATCGCAGGCTACGTTTCACTGGTCGTAAAGCTCTGGTATGGTAGGCGCAAGCTGAGTAAGGTCGAACAATAATCATTTTCCGGAGTCTGCTATGAAAAGCGTGTTTATGGGGCTGGCCATTGGCGTAAGCCTGGTGTTGGCAGGCAATGCCCAGGGGTATGACCGCATTACCGGCGCCGATTTTGCCAGCCGTTCTGAAGTGATCGCCCCTAATGTTATGGCGGCTACCAGCCAGCCGTTAGCAACGCAAATTGCACTGGATATTATGCGCCGTGGTGGCAATGCCATTGACGCCGCCATTGCTGCCAATGCTGCACTGGGGCTGATGGAGCCTACCGGCAATGGCATAGGCGGCGATTTATACGCCATTGTCTGGGATGCCAAAACACAAAAGCTACATGGTTTAAATGCCTCCGGCCGTTCGCCGCTGAGTTTAAGTTATGAAATGCTGGCGCATGAACTGCAAAAGCTTGGCCGCACCGATTTACCTCCACACGGTATGTTGCCGATAAGCGTTCCCGGCGCGGTTGACGGCTGGTTTGAGCTACATCAGAAATTTGGCAGTATGCCTATGCCCCAAATTCTGCAACCGGCTATCAGTTATGCTGAAAACGGCTTCCCCGTTAGTGAGTTGATTGCATATTACTGGGACCGCAGTGTGCCGGTATTAAGCCAGCAACCAGGCGATTTCAGCGGTACTTTTACGGTTAACGGTAAAGCGCCTGCTAAAGGCGAAATGTTTAAAAACCCGGCGCTGGCCAATACCTTTAAAGCGCTGGCAAAAGACGGCCGCGATGCTTTTTATAAAGGCGATATAGCAGTAGAAATTGACCGCTTTATGCGCGCCAATAGCGGCTATTTACGTTACGCCGACTTTGCCAACCACCGCTCAAGCTGGGTAGAGCCGGTTGGTGTAGAGTACAAAGGCTACACACTGTGGGAACTGCCACCTAACGGCCAGGGCATAGCCGCGCTGCAGATGCTACAAATTCTGAAGAACTTCGATTTAAAAGCCACTGGTTTTAACACGCCGGAAAGTTTGCACCTGTTGGTTGAAGCGAAAAAGCTGGCCTTTGAAGACAGAGCCAAATTCTACGCTGATGAAGATTTTAACAAGGCGCCGGTAGAGGCACTTATTTCAGAAGAATATGGCCGCGAACGCGCCAAACTGATTGGTGACAAAGCCGCCAAACGGGTTGATGCCGGTAACCCGAATTTGTATGAAGGCGATACCATTTATATGACCACCGCCGACAAAGACGGCAATATGGTGTCGTTAATTCAAAGCAACTACCGCGGCATGGGTTCAGGCGTAGTGGTTCCGGGCTTAGGCTTTGTATTTCAGGACCGTGGCCAGTTGTTTTCGATGGACAAAAAACACGCCAATGCGTATCAGCCGGGCAAGCGGCCGTTTAATACCATTATTCCGGCCTTTATCACCAAAGACGATAAGCCACTGGTGAGCTTTGGTGTAATGGGGGGCGCTATGCAGCCACAGGGCCACGTGCAGATTTTGATCAATATGGTGGATTACGGCATGAACCTGCAAGAAGCCGGAGACGCCGCGCGCTGGCAGCATCTGGGTAGCACCGAGCCAACCGATGGCAGCGACATGTATCTGCAAAACGGCGGCTATATTGAAGTAGAGCGTGGCATACCTTACGAAACCGCCCGCGAGCTGATGAAAAAAGGCCACGATGTACGCTATGGTTTAGGCGGCTACGGCGGTTATCAGGCCATTATGCGTGATCACGCCAACGGTGTTTGGGTGGGGGCATCTGAATCACGTAAAGACGGCCAGGCGGCGGGGTACTAACCCAGCTGCACCTGCACCTGATAATTGGCGGTGATTTGCTCGATAGCCTGCTGCATATCACCGTCAAAATCGGCGCACAGCTCGGCGTAGCTGTGCCGTAGTTTCAGGCGTTGAGTGGTTTTTACAAAGCGTAGCACTTCTTCTTTGCTGGTTAAAATCAGCCGGGGTACCCGTACATTATGGCCCTGCTCATCTTTGGCAATCATGGTAAAGTATGATGAATTACAGTGCTTTACTTTACTGGTTTGAATATTTTGCGCTTCAACGCGAATACCCACCACCATTGAACTGTTACCAACAAAAATAACTGACGCTTTTAACGTGACCAGCTCGCCGACTTCAATCGGGTTCAGAAAATCGACTCTGTCTACCGAGGCAGTCACACAATAACGGCCACTGAATTTTGAACCGCAGGCAAAGGCGATTTGGTCCATCAGTGACAGCAAGTAACCACCGTGAATTTTACCACTGAAATTGGAATGCGACGGCAGCATCAGCTGCGACAGTGTTACGCGGGAACTGCTGCTTTTTTTATAGAGATCAGTCATAACGGTCCTGTATGTTAGTTAAGCTGCACCAGGTTTAACTGCACCAGGTTTAGCAAAGCTTAATGCGTAGCAAAGCTTAATTCAGTTCTTGCGGTAGCGGCTTATGTTGTACCAGTATCCATGGCGAAATTACCACCGCCCATAGCTCAGTTTGGTTATCAAACCACTGCTGTGCCTGCTGCTCGCTGGTGCGCCCTACGGTACCCTTTGCCAGCAAGTCAGCAACTGTTGCTTTATCGTCCAGGCTAAAGGCAAACGCTACCTCAACTAAATCCAGCTCAGACGCTACCGTAATAACGGCACCGGCGGCATAAAATTTCTGTAGCTCCAGCCAGTTAATCCGGGCTGTTTCACTGACAATTTTAGCTTTTATCAGCTCGGGGCTTTCTGCTTCGTCAGCCAGATAAGCATCGGGTGGCGTTATTGCTGTCATACCTGCTCGCTATTCCGTTTCATCGCTTTGCTCAGTGATCTGAGCGGCGCTGAGTTCATGTTTTTTCAGTAATTTATAAAAGTCGGTGCGGTTACGCCCGGCCAGTTCTGCGGCGCGGGTAACATTGCCTTCTGTCATCTGCAATACGCGGATAAGGTACTGGCGCTCAAACTGGTCACGCGCTTCGGTTAACGTTGGCCAGTAGCTGCTGTCATGCGACAGCGCCTGCTCGACCTGCGCCGCACCAATAACCGGGCTGTGGGTTAACGCCACACATTGCTCTACCACGTTTACCAGCTGGCGCACGTTACCGGGCCATTTGGCGGTGGCTAACAGCTGCAATGCATCATCAGAAAAACGGGTTACATCTACCTGGTGGCGCTCAACACTTTGCTGTAGCACATGGCGCGCCAGCAGCGGAATATCTTCCGGCCGCTGTTCCAGGCTGGGCAGTTGCAGGTTAACCACGTTTAAGCGGTAGTATAAGTCTTCACGAAAGCTGCCATCGCCCATTGCCTGCTGTAAATCACGGTGAGTTGCCGACAGCACCCGCACGTTGATCGGCACGGTTTTACTGCTGCCTACCGGGCGTATTTGCCGCTCCTGCAGTGCACGCAGCAGTTTTACCTGCAAAGACACCGGCATATCGCCAATTTCATCTAAAAACAGTGTGCCGCCATCGGCTTCACGAAACAGGCCGCCGTGCTCGGTAACGGCGCCGGTAAAGGCACCTTTGGTGTGGCCAAATAATTCTGATTCCAGCAAGTGCTCGGGCAGGGCGCCACAGTTAATGGCAACAAATGGCTTACTTCCGCGCGGGCTGGCTTTATGAATAGCTTTTGCCAACAGCTCTTTACCGGTACCGCTGGCGCCGGTGATCAGCACGCTGACATCGCGCTGTGCCACGCGGTAGCTTTGTTCCAGCAGTTCTTCCATTAAACGGGAGCGGGTAATAATTTCAGCCCGCCATTCGGCCTGTTCCGGCACGGACTGATGCACAGCATTTTGCAGAATATCACGCAGCTCATTGGTGTTAAGCGGTTTGGTTAAAAAGCCAAATACACCGCGCTGAGTGGCAGCAACAGCCTCAGGGATTGAGCCATGTGCCGTCATCAACACCACTGGCAGGCCGGGGTAGCGTTTGGCAATTTCATCAAACAGGCTCATGCCGTCCAGGCCAGGCATCCGCAAGTCGCTTAGTACCACATCCACGCTGTTTTTCATCAGCAGTGGCAAAGCTGCCTCTGCTGAATCAGCACTGATCACCTGATAACCTTCGCCTTCAAGACGCAGGGTTAGCAGGCGCAGTAAGCTGGGATCATCGTCAACAAGCAATAACTTAGGCTTAGGGCTGGCCATTGTTGTCCTCTTTAACCGGCGCGGGCTGGTTTAACTGCGCTTCTATCTGGGTTAGCGCATCAATTTTTTTCTGCAGTTCTTTGTTGGTTTTTTGCAGCCGTTCAAGATTATCGTGCTGCTGCGCATTAAGCCGGGTTAAGGCACTTACCGCTGATTCGGCTTCCAGTAATTTTTGGTTAAACACCAGATCCCAGCTTAGTAGTGCGGCCAAAGGCGCAGGTAAAGCCGCCAGTTGATCGGCCGACTGCATCTGCACCCGTAAGCGGGTAAGGTAAGGCGTATCCGGGTGCAGCTGTAAAATGGTGCGCTTTAATATCCATACATCGTCCTGGGCCGTTTCGCTGTTAAGTAAATCGCGCTCTTCATTAATGCGGTTTAACATGGCTGCGCGGTAATTTACCCAGGCCTGCAACGTTGCGGCATCACCGGCAATGGCTAAAGGGGTTTTTACCGGTTCAGGCTCGGGTAGCATTACCGGCTCTGGTTCGGCCTCCAGCAAGGGCTCGGCTATTGGTTCAGGCGCTACCGGTTGTGGTGCAAGCTGGCAGCCGCTAAGTGCCAGTATGGCCACAAAAATTAACCCAGTTCTCATCCCAGTTTTTCCTCTAATAACGGTAGCCGTACCCTAATACAGACATCGGCATAAATAACATCAACAATATCAGCATGGCCGCCCAACAGGCGGGCACAATCGGCAACAATCGACAACCCCAGGCCAGAGCCCTGCACTGAGTCAAAGCGTGGTGTAGTACCACGCTGAAACGGTTCAAACAGTTTTTCCCTTAATGATGTAGGAATAGGGTTGCCGTTATTTGCGACATCTAAAATCAGCTGATGTTCCTGCTGATATAGTTTTACCCACACCGGGCTGTCCTGGCTGCCATATGCTTGAGCATTGTTGATCAGATTGTCGAGTATACGCCGGAACAGCGTAATATCGGTATAAATTGCACTTAGCTGGCAGCTAAGCTCAACAGCCTGGCCGCGCTGCTGCAGTGATAAGGCATGGTCGTTAAAGCAGTCGGTAAATAATTGCTGTGGCGAATGCCAGTCTGGCTCGGGTTTGGCTTGCTGTAATAAGCGGTTGTAGTCCAGCAGTTGCTCAGTTAACTGGCTTAGCCTATCGGCACTGCCGTTTAGCAGGCCAACCACTTCCAGTTGTTGTTTGTTCAGCGGGCCAACTAACTGCTCACTTAACAAAGCGCAGCCTTCACGAATACTGGACAGCGGCGTTTTTAACTCATGCGAGGCGTGGCGCAGTAAAATCAGCCGTAAGGCTTCCAGTTGTTGCAGGCGGGAACTAAGCCAGCGCAGTTGTTCGCCCAATTCGGCCAACTCACGCGGCCCGGTAAGTTTTTCATCGGGGAATTGATGTTGCTGGCCAATAGCACGGATCATTTTATCCAGTTTACGCACCGGGGCGGTGATCCGGCCAGATGCCCACAGCACGATCAGCAGCGTTAACAGCACCAGCGCAACAGTTTGCCAGGCTAGCTGTTGCTGGCTTTCTACCACAAAGCGTTGTTGTTGTTGCAGGTTTTGCTCCAGCAGCAGCCAGATTTGTTGTGTAAGCTGTTGCTGTTGCTGGCGGAACTGCTGCATCAGCGGTTCAAGTTCTGTGCTGCTAAGCTCAGTAAAGTTATCCAGTAGTATGCCAAGCTGCAGTTGTTGTTGCTGGCACAGTTGCGACTGGCCTACATTGTCACATACCTGACGCAGCAATTGCTGATAACTGTTCAGGTGGGTGCGCGCCACCCGCGCCAGCGCATCGGTTTTTACCACCGCATGTTGGCGTACTGCACGCTCTATATCCACAACCAGATTTTGCATATTCTCTGCCCGGCGTACACTGGCTACCGAGGTTTCTGCTTCGGCTACAGCATTCTGGCTGACACCGCTTAGTGCTTTATGGCTTTGCCATAGCAGCACGGCTACGGGGATCAGCGCCAGAAAAAAGCTCAGCAATACCAACTGGCGTAAAGAGGCGGTCTGAATCGAAAAACGCATAATTGTTTGTCTTAATCACAGGGCTGTTAAGCATACCCTATTTTCGTGGCAAAAAAAAAAGGCCAGTGGGGTGCTGGCCTTACAAAAATTCAGCAAGTGCTGAACTCATGGGATCGTAACGCAAAGGTGCTGTTAAGCAGCCTTTGCCATATAAACCGGTTGATACTGAGTAGCCGGAACCTGAGGCGCTGCAACTGCTGGTGTTGCTACAACCTGAGCCTGCTCCCAAGCCAGAACGCTGTCATTGTTTAAATTTACACGGCGTAACATGGATACTGCTACAGCTACGTTAGCCATTAAAAACAACACTGTACCAAGTAAGAAAAAGTCCATAACAACCTCCGTAAGTGCAGCCTTTACTCTATTTTGCTGCGTTAAGACGTTTTGAAGGAGAATGTTGCAAAGGCAGCTTCCGGTGTATCTGGTTGCGCTTGCGACATTCTCCTGTAGCGTCGCTTGGCATAACTAATACAAGCCTTGTGCCAACTCTGAAAATTATTTTATTCTTGTTTTTAATCAACGGCTTATTATTTGTTTGTGATGAGGTGCGGCGCAGCAGAGGAATTAACTGTCGCTGTTTAGCAACAGTTAATGTAGGCTAAATATAAAAATGTTATTTTTCAAATAGTTATTGTGTATGCTTTTTGCGACATGGTGTTTATCTTATTGATTTTCATCAAATAAAGCCGTAGCGCTTGGCAACGTGATCGAAATACTCCAGACATTGCTTGGCATATTCGCGCTTTTCCACATAAGTACCGGGGAAAAAGCTCTTTTTAAAGCCATAGGCTACGATGTCTTTTAGCCGTTTTAGCGGAATATCAAAGTTGTCCAGCGCCAGCTGGTATTCTTTGCTAACGGTGGTGTTAGACACTAAACGGTTATCGGTGCAAATAACGGTAGCAATACGGTTATCCAGCATATCTTTAAATTTATGCTGCTTAATATCGCTAATAGCGGGGTTAGTTTGCAGGTTACTGGTTAAACAAACCTCTATGGCGATGCGTTTATCAGCAATATAAGACGCCAGGTTGCGGATATAGGCGGCTTTGTCGACGATGTCGGGGTGCGAAATCATTTCGGGGATAAACATCGAATAGCCATGGCCAATGCGGTCGGCATAACATTCGGTAATGGCTTCAAACACGCTTTCAGCGCCATAGGCTTCACCGGCGTGCAGGGTTTTCAGCAAAAAGTGCTGGTGGGCATATTCGTAAACCTCTTTAAACTTACTGGCCGGATAACCGGATTCCTGGCCGGCTAAATCCAGCCCGACTATTGGTATAGCTTCTTCATCGCGCAGCCTTACGCTGGCCCGCACCAGCTCCATGGCGGCCAGTTTAATGACGTCTATTGGCGCAAAATCGCGCATCAACTGGAACAGGTTAGTGTAATAGGGCGAAAAGCCTTTATCACCAAACATCCGCATGGCGCAGTTAATAATACCGTAGGCAAATGGCGGTTTCTGGCCACTCATTACCACTTCGCTGCGGTTATACTCACTCATGGCGCGCTTTAAACCGTTATTAACCGCATGCATTACGCGGTCGAAATCGATACCGTTGGGCAGGTCTATTAACAGCTGCGGCGCAAAGCGCACTTCAATATAGTTTACGCCTTCCAACTGGTTATCTATTGCCAGCTCATAAGCCGCACGTTCTAAGTTTTCCATATCGCGCAGCACAGCACAGGTGTACTGAAAACAGTGCAAATATTCGCCCAGGTTGTTGTACTTTTCTTTAAATACCAGCTGTTTTAAGCCTTCTACTGTATCGGCTGGTAGTTTAGTGCCGGTGCGTTTGGCCATTTCTATCAGGCTATCCAGCCGCAGGCTGCCATCCAGATGCAGGTGTAAATCAGATTTGGGCATCTCTTTAATAAACTCAGCAGAATAACGTGGCATAGCGGCTCCTTAACAAACACTTACTGCAACAAATAATTGCGCTAAGTGTATCGCAATTTGCGTGGTTTTCGTTGGCAAAGCGCTTAGTTGGCGGCATATTTATTGATATTGGCAAAGGCCATTAAAATATCTTTGGCATAGCTAACGCGCGGGTGCTTTAGCGCCCCTTTGCGCCACACCAGGTAAATAAAATTCTCCGGTCCGGGTGCGCCAAGTTGCACCAGCTCGCCGCTGGCTATGGCACCGCGGCATAAGTAATCCGGCAGCACGCTGTAACCTACACCGGCTTTAACAATACCAGCAATGGCGCGGATATCGGGGCAAATGGCGGCTATCGGTGATTGGCAGCTTTGGTTAAACACGGCGTTAAAGTAATGGCGGATCAGCGGCAGGGTGGGATCATAGCTCACTACCGGGTATAAGCGCAGCCGTTCTGCATCAACCGCCTGCTGTGATAAATGCGCGCCGGTAAAGCGGTTGGCCACCAACATCAGCCGTTCGCTGTCGATAATCTGATAGTCGTACAGGGCCGCATCGGGCGTTGAACCGCTGATCGCCAGCTCCGCCGTGCCGTCGGCCAGCCACTGGTAAATGCGGTCTTTATTGCCGATATGCACCACCAGATTCACTTCACCGGCCTGCAACAAATTAGCAAACTGGGCACCGGCAATATGGCTGACATATTCAGCCGGGCCGGCAATATTCAGCGTGCCGTATACGGCATTGCTGCGGTTACGCACCGAGGCCAGCTTTTGCTCTACCGCGTCTAAGTGAGAGGATATCTGCAGCGCTAAATCATGTGCCGCCGCTGTCGGTTCGACACCGCGCGCTTTACGCGCAAACAACGCAAAGCCCACCAGTGATTCTATGCTTTGAATATGCGCGGTGGCCGCTGGTTGCGATAAACCTAAGTTAGCCGCAGCTTTGGTAATGGTGCCGCAGCGATACACCTCAACAAAAGTACGTAACTGCACAAAGTACGACATAACGCCTCAGCCATCAGAAATATGATGGCTGATAGTAAAAGAGCTGAGTTCTCACTACAAGCGAAACGCCCTAAGCTGGCCGCAATTAATACAGCGCTGAGTATCCGCTCAGCCATACTTTTGGTAAGGAAAATGTATGTTCAGGCAAACAATATTAGCCGTTGCCCTGCTGGGCACTTTTAGTCAAACGGCGTTCGCGGCTGACAGTAAAGGTCAGATTCTGGTGTTGTTATCCAGCGAAAGCCAGATGCAACTACAAGATGGTAAAACGCTAAGCACAGGCTACTACCTGAACGAGTTTGGCGTACCGGCTGATGCCTTTATAAAGGCCGGCTATGAGCTGGTGTTAGCCACGCCAAAGGGTAACGCCCCGGCGGTGGATGAAAAGTCGGTCACGGTGCAGTATTTTGCTGGCAGTGAGGCTGAAATGCAGCGTATTAGTCAGGTAGTGGCGGCTATTCCGGGTATCGACGATACCTTATCGTTAAAAGAGGTTATCGACGGCGGTTTGGCGCAATACCGGGCGGTGTTTATTCCAGGTGGCCATGCACCGTTAATTGATTTAGCCAATAACCCTGAAGTAGGCACCATTCTGACGCATTTTAATGCACAGGCTAAACCTACTGCCGCCATCTGTCATGGCCCCATAGCGCTGTTATCAGCCCAGCAAAACCCGCAGCAGTACCTGCAGGCGCTGGTGCAACAAAGTCCGGCCACAGCCGGCAACTGGATTTATGCCGGCTACAAGATGACTATTTTCTCAGACGCCGAAGAAGCCGTATTTGAAGCGTCATTAAACGGCGACAAACTGCAATATTATCCGGGTAAAGCCATGCAACAGGCTGGTGGTGCTATGCAATACAGTGAAGCCTGGACGCCGAATGTGGTGGTAGATCGCGAGCTGATCACCGGGCAAAACCCGTTTTCCGATAAAGCCCTGGCGCAAGCTGTGTTAGAGCAACTGCAACAGCAGCGTTAATGGTAATAATACGGTACAGGAGTTGTTATGCTGAATTTTAATTTTAAAAATCAAACCGAAATCTTATTTGGCAAAGGCCAGATTAAAGAAGTAAAAAGCCGTTTGCCCAAAGATGCCAAAGTATTGCTGTTATACGGTGGTGGTTCAATAAAACGTAACGGCGTGTACGACGATGTGATAACACTGCTGGATGGTATCACTTACCATGAGTTCTCTGGTGTTGAACCCAACCCGACGCTGAAAACTCTGATGCAGGCAGTTGAACTGGTGCGCGTCAAAGATATTAATTTTATTATGGCTGTCGGTGGTGGCAGTGTGATTGACGGTGCCAAGTTTGTTGCCGCCGCCGCACACTTTGACGGCGAGCCCTGGGATATTCTGGCTAAAGGTGCTGCGTTTAGCTCGGCTTTACCGATCGGTGCTGTGCTAACCCTGCCCGCTACAGGCTCAGAAAGCAACGGCAATTCTGTAGTGACTAACAAAGCCACCGCACAGAAGCGTGCCTTTGCCTCAGATTTAGTGCAACCGGTTTTTGCCGTGCTCGACCCGGTATACACCTATTCGTTGCCATTAAAGCAAGTGGGTAACGGTGTGGTAGATGCCTTTGTGCATGTGATAGAGCAATACCTGACTTATCCGGTAAACGCCCCGCTACAGGACCGCTTTGCCGAAGGCATCTTGCAAACGCTGATCGGCGAAGGGCCCAAAGCACTGGCCACGCCGCAAGATTACGATGTGCGCGCTAATGTTATGTGGTCTGCCACGATGGCGCTTAATGGTTTGATTGGCAAAGGCGTACCGCAGGATTGGGCTACCCATATGATTGGCCACGAGCTAACTGCGCTATTTGGCCTGGATCATGCGCAAACCTTAGCCATAGTGTTACCGCCGCTAATGTATGTGCAGCGCGAGACTAAACGGCAAAAGCTGCTGCAGTTTGGCCAGCGGGTGTTTGATATCAGTAACGGTACTGAGGACGAGATTATCGATAAAACTATTAAAGCCACGCAGGACTTTTTCGAGCATATGGGCGTAAAAACCCGCTTGTCGGACTACAACCTGGCCGCGACGGATATCGACAAACTTATCGCCAACCTCGAACGCAACGGCATGACCACCTTGGGTGAACACGCAGATATTGATTTAGCCAAAGCCCGGCAAATTCTCACGCTGGCGTTGTAACGGTAAAGGTTTAACACTGTACCGCTTCTATCAATAGAAAAAACCGGCGCATGCATATGCTGCCGGGTTTTTTCGTTGGCTTACTGAGCCTTAGTAGCCGGACTGAGTGGGCTGCACTATGATCTCATCCACATTCACATCGTCGGGTTGTGCAATGGCATAAGCAATAGCGTTGGCTATGGCTTCTGGTTTTAACGCCACTTTACGGAAATCCTCCAACCATGCCTTAGTTGCGGTATCTGTTGTGGTGTGCGCCAACTCACTTTCCACTACGCCTGGCGAAATAGTGGTAACCCGCACCTTTTTTGTTTCTAAGCGCAGGCCGTTTGAAATAGCACGCACGGCAAACTTAGTGGCGCAATACACCGCAGCGGTGGGAAATACATTATGTGCGGCGATAGAAGCGGTATTAATAATGTGGCCGCCGCGCTGTTCCATCGACGTTAAAACCGACTCTATGCCATTTAACACACCTTTAATGTTAACGTCGATCATCTGCTCCCATTCGTTCGATTTAAGCGCTGCCATCGGCGATAGCGGCATTAAACCGGCGTTGTTAACCAATACATCAATCGGGCCGAACTCATCAGTAGCTGCTGCAACCACGGCTTTGAAATTGTCACGCGATGTCACATCCAGCGCATAGGCTTTGGCCATGCCGCCATCTTGCTTAATTGTCTGAACAAGGGCGTCAAGACGATCAGTGCGCCGGGCGGCAACAAGAACAGTATGACCGGCTTTTGCTAACACTTTTGCTGTGGTTTCGCCGATACCACTGCTGGCACCGGTGATCAGAATAACTTTGGCTTTATTAGTTGTCATAACAAGACTCCTTAATAGATAAACAGGAAATACTGCTGGTTAAATACGGGTTGCCCCGATGCCTGTTATGCTAACGCTATCAAGTGCTGTTATGGATACCCAAAGATACGGTATCATTGCCTGATTATCCAACTTGTGCAGGTAAGCAATATGGAAAACGATATGCTACAGCAAAAGCTATTGCAGCTGGTGCAGCAGGTTGCCGTGAATGAAGGTTTAAATAGCACGGCCATCCCCAACGTGTTCTGCTACAAAATCTGCTGCCCGCAGATCACTATGCCGGCTGTGTATGAGCCTTGCCTGTGCATTATTGTACAAGGCCGCAAGAACGTGCTGCTGGGCACTGAGATGCTGTCTTATGGCGAACTGGAGTTTCTTATTGCCTCGGTGGATTTGCCTATCCTGGGCACCGTGGTTGAAGCGTCAGAACAGCGGCCGTATTTTGTTATTCAGATAAATATTGATGTCCGGCTGCTTTCTGAGTTGTTGTTGCAAATGCAATATCTGGCTGTAGCCAACAAAACGGCGAAAAGCGGCTTGTTTATCGGCCAGGTAGACCGGCAAATGGGCAACAGCCTGTTGCGCTTATTTACACTGCTCGAAGAGCCAGACGATATACCGGTGTTAAGCGAAGCACTTATTCGTGAGATGCACTACCGCATGCTGCGTAGTAATTATGGCAAAGAAATCGCGCAAATTTCGTTAAAAGGTACACCGACACAACGTATCTCTGTCGCTATTCAAAAGCTGCGGCGTGATTATGATCAAACAGTAACGATAGAAGAACTGGCGAGCCTTGCCGGTATGAGCGTGTCCTCTTTTCACGTGCATTTTAAATCTGTAACAAATATGAGCCCGTTGCAGTTTCAGAAATCAGTTCGGCTGGTGGAGGCGCGAAGCTTAATGATCTCGCAGCAAATGGATGCAGCAAGCACGGCTTACAAAGTTGGCTATGAGAGCCCATCGCAGTTTAGCCGCGAATATGCCCGTATGTTCGGCCGCCCGCCAGCACGGGATATTGCCAGAATAAGGCTGTGAACAGTTAACGCGTTGAAGCCGTAATTCATCGGTATATTTGCTTGCTGTTGTCGGCGTACACAGCGGATCCGGTGCGTAACCACCGGTTGCCCTTTGCTCAGTTGCACAGGGCCGGTATATGGTCTACTCTGTGAAACTCCGCATATTTAATAGTCAGCGTTGTAAATCTTACCTATAAAAATTAATTTTTCCCTAAAAACAATAAGTTGAAGGATACATGCATGATAAATAAATTTGTAGCAGTCGGCATCGCAACTGTGATGTTAATCTTCGGTATGGGCCAGGCAAGCGCCGGTGTATACAGTTCAGAGCAGGTAATTGCGGCGCAACAGCACCAATACAACAAGCAGCAGGTGTTATCTTTTGTCGACAGCGCTGAAGTGCAAAACAAACTGATAGAACTGGGGGTAAACCCGGATGATGCCAAACAACGTATTGCTGCCATGACTACGGCTGAGCTGGATGCGTTAAACAATGAGCTTAATGATATGCCGGCAGGTGGTATCGTGGGCGTTATCATTACAGTGCTGGTAGTCGTTGCCGTGCTGGACCTGATGGGTATTACTGACGTTTATCCGTTTATCCGCCCCATCTGATCAATGTTGTTTCTCCGTTTAGTGTGGCAGGCCAGCCTGTTGGCTGGTCTGTTGCTTGGTTTAACCGCTTGCCAGACACCACCACAAACCCGGCAATTACTCGCCAATCCACCTGATATTGCCCGCCAGCATGTTATTGCGCAGGTACCGTTTTATCCGCAGCAACAGTTTTTCTGTGGCCCGACAACCTTAGCTGAAGTAGCGGGTTTTTATGGCCTGAGTAAAAGCCCTGACGATATTGCGCCAGCCACCTTTATACCCAGTCTGGATGGCACCTTACAAATTGAGATGGCAGCCGCAACCCGGCAATTGGGGCTGGTGGCTTATGCACAGCCGCGTGCCACTATGGCGCAGCTACTCAGCCTGGTAGCAGAAAACATTCCGGTGATTGTGCTGCAAAACAACTCTATTGCCTGGTTGCCGCAGTGGCACTATGCCGTAGTAATTGGCTACGACCTTGACGCAGCCGAGGTGGTTTTGCATACCGGCGTAACAGAGGCACACCGGCTTAACTTTGCCACCTTTGAGCGCACCTGGCAGCGCGGTAATTATTGGTTGTTAGCCATGTTGCCGCCGGATAAAACCAGTACGCAGTTAGAATCGTTTTTATACACCAGAGCCAGCCAGGATTTACTTAACACCGGCCAGCCTGATGCCGGCCTTGCTGCGCTTAAAAGGGCCACCCGGCAATGGCCGGATTACTGGTTACCGTATTTTTTACTGGGTAATCATTATTTCTCTGTAGAGCCGTTAGTTGCTGCGGCCTGGTTTGACAAAGGCCTGGCGATGGCTCAGCAAGAAGTGTCGTATCTGAATAACTACGCTGTGCTGTTAAGTGAGCTGGGTTGCCACAACAAAGCCGCAGAATTAATTACGACAGCACTGCAACTGGCGCCGCAAGATGGCAATTTGCTCGATAGCGAACAGCAAATTATTCAGGCACAACAAGCGGGCACTGCTACTCTATCCCAATGCCAGATCCAGACTTTGCGCTAAGTCAGGTAAACAGCGGCAGCGTGTTTAACTGGCTTAGGTTGGTGCAGTGGCAGATTATCTGCTAGGCTAGATCAGTCTGAATAAAGTCTTTTTGAGGGCGGTTATGCAAACTGAAACGATTACCTACTTAAAAGAGCACGCCAACACGCTGGAACTGCGCGAGGAGCTACTAATCACCAAAAATGGCAAACCGGCTTTTGTGGTGCAGTCTTATCAGGATTATCAGTTTCAGCAAGACACGTTAGCATTGCTAAAAATGCTGAAGCTGTCGGAAAAGTCATTGCAAGGTGCTGAATTAACACTGGATCAGGCATTTGAGTAACGCCTACGCTATTGTTGCCTCGCCACTGTTTAAATTATCACAGCAGCGGCTTGCTGCATTTTTAACCGAAAAGTACTCCGCCACTCTGACGCAAAATACGCTAGCGCATATTAAACAGCGCATTAAGCAGGATCTGGCAACGCATCCCACCTTGGCACCTATCAGCGAACGTTTGCTGGCGCTGGGTATTGCAGATTACCGGCAGTGGCAGGTAGACCAGCACAATCTGTTGTTTTACAGGGTTGACGGGCAAAAGCAGCGTATCGAATTATTATTACTGATGGATAGCCGGCAGAATCTGCAAAAGCTGTTGTTTGAGTTGATTCTGCTTATCTGATAGCGACAACAATGGGAAGTCGGGGGTATAACAGCAGAGAAATGGTGCCCGGGGCCGGACTTGAACCGGCACGCCCTTTCGAGCGAGGGATTTTAAATCCCTTGTGTCTACCGATTTCACCACCCGGGCAGAGTCGTTTGCGGCAAAGCGCTTGGTAAGACGGCGCGCATCTTATGTAACCTTGCCGTAATATGCAAGTGCTTTTCAATGCTAATAAAAGTTTTTTGCCATTTAGCCATCTATACTGTTGCAGTAAAAAAATAACCATGCTATTACTATTGGCGTTTTGCTAACCAATGTAACCAACAGAGCAATTAATGAATTTTAACCGTCGCGTTTCTACAATTGGCCTCCTCGTGCTCCTCACCGGCGCGCGGGGTGCTGCTTATTGGTAAAAACGTAACGAACCGATAAAGCTAAAACCCCGTGCCACTGGCCGGGGTTTTTTGCATTTAAACCCCCGCCACAGGTTGCAACCTACACCGAGATAACGGAACAGGAAACACAAGATGAGCGGCGATAATAAGATTTGGATCTTTGACACCACCTTACGTGACGGTGAGCAGGCCTTGCGGGCCAGCTTAAGCCAGAAGCAAAAAATTCAACTGGCGCATGCCATAGCACGGTTAAATGTCGATGTAATGGAAGTGGGCTTTCCGGTATCCAGCCCCGGCGATTTTGACTCAGTGCAGCGCATAGCGCGGGAAGTAAAGGGCCCGATTATTTGCGGCCTGGCCCGCGCGGTCAGTGCCGATATCGAAGCCTGCGGCGAAGCATTAAGAGATGCAGAACGCCGCCGTATTCATACCTTTATTGCTACTTCGCCGCTGCATTTACAGTACAAATTGCGTAAAACCCTGGCCCAGGCCAGTGAACAAGCCGTAGCCTGTATTAAACTTGCCGGCCGTTATACCGACGATATCGAGTTTTCCTGTGAAGATGCCGGCCGCACGCCGATTGACGACTTATGCTGGATAGTCGAACGCGCCATCGCCGCCGGGGCTACTACTATTAATATCCCCGATACCGTCGGCTACACCATCCCGAACGAGTTTGCGGCCATTATCAGCGCCTTACGTAATAAAGTACCAAATATCGATAAAGCCCGTTTAAGCGTGCACTGTCATAACGATTTAGGCCTGGCAGTAGCCAACAGCATCAGCGCTGTGCAGGCCGGCGCCCGGCAAATTGAGTGTACGGTAAACGGCATTGGCGAGCGTGCCGGTAACTGCTCGCTGGAAGAAGTGGCGATGATTATCAACACCCGCAAAGACGTATTGGCGCCTTTGTACACTGATATTAAAACTACCGAGATTTACCGCAGCTCTCACTTAGTCAGCCAAATTTGTAATATGCCCATTCAGCCAAACAAGGCCATTGTCGGTGAAAACGCCTTTGCTCACAGCTCCGGTATTCACCAGGATGGTGTGTTAAAGGCACAAAACACCTATGAGATTATGGCACCGGAGCAAGTAGGTATTCGTCAGAACGAGCTGAACTTAACCTCGCGCTCAGGCCGGCATGTTATTTCGCACCGTTTAGCCGAATTAGGCTACAACAATGGCGATTATGACCTGGAAGCGGTATACAAAAGCTTTGTCGCACTGGCCGACCAAAAAGGCCGGGTGTTTGATTATGACTTAGAAGCACTGGTGTTTTTTGAAAACATGCAGGAGCAAAACGATTACTACGCGCTGGAGTTTTTAAGCTCATCTACCCATACCGGCCATGTTGCCAGCGCTACCGTGGGCTTGCGCTGTGGCGATAAAGTCTTTACTGAAGCAGCTACCGGCAATGGCCCGGTAGAAGCGGCTTTTAGTGCCATTGCCCGCATCAGCAAGCTGAATATCAAGATGGTCGATTTTAACTTACAGGCCAAAGGCAGTGGCGAAGATGCGCTGGGCCAGGTTGATATTATTGCCGAACACGAAGGCCGCCGTTTTCATGGTGCCGGTTTGGCTACCGACATAGTGCGCAGCTCGGTACTGGCCTATGTGCATGTGCTGAATATGATCCAGCGCGCGCAAACCATCGATGCGCATAAGCACGCCCGTCAGAACACCAACAAGATTGCCGCAGGGGAATAGTAATGAGTACACAGAGCAACAAGCATTATAAAATTGCGGTATTAGCCGGTGATGGTATCGGCCCGGAAGTCATGGCCGAGGCGGAAAAAGTATTACAGGTAGTGGCGGATAAATTCCGGTTTGGCTTAACGTTAACGCCGGCGTTAGTCGGCGGCGCAGCCATTGACGCCAGCGGTGAGCCTTTGCCCAAGGCGACGCTGGAACTGTGCAAACAAAGCGATGCCATTTTATTTGGCTCAGTTGGCGGGCCAAAGTGGACCGGTTTAGCGCCGGACAAGCAGCCCGAACGCGGCTCCTTGTTGCCACTGCGCAAAACCTTCGATTTATTCTGCAATTTGCGCCCCGGCCAAATTTACCCGGCCTTTGCCGATTTATCGCCACTACACCCGCGCGTCAGCAGCTTAGGTATGGACGTACTGTGCGTACGCGAGCTGACTGGCGGCATTTATTTTGGCGAAAAAGGCCGCAACGACACCGATGCCTTCGACACCCAGCGCTACAGCGTGCGCGAGATTGAACGTATTGCCAAAGTAGCCTTTGAAGCTGCAACAAAACGCAGCAATAAAGTCACTTCGATTGATAAAGCCAATGTGCTGCAAACCAGTATTTTATGGCGCGAAACCGTTGAGCGGGTAGCCAAAGACTACCCCGGCATTACGCTGGAACATATGTATATTGATAACGCCGCTATGCAGTTGATCCGCAGCCCGCAGCAGTTTGATGTACTGCTGTGCGACAACCTGTTTGGCGATATTTTATCCGACGAAATTGCTGCCATTGCCGGTAGCTTAGGCCTGTTGCCTTCAGCCAGTTTAAACGGTAACGGCTTTGGCTTGTACGAGCCGGCCGGTGGCAGCGCGCCGGATATTGCAGGCAAGGGCATTGCCAACCCGATAGCACAAATTTTAAGTGCCGCCTTAATGCTGCGCTACAGCTTTGGCGAAGAAGACGCCGCCCGTGCTATTGAGCAAGCGGTGCAGCACTGCCTGGAGCAGCACATAGTAACGCGCGATATTAATCCGAAATCCACTTATGGCACGGCTGCGGTTGGTGCAGCCATTGTTGCCACTTTGCGCCAGGAGAACCAATAATGGGCCAGGCTACTTCGAAAGCTCAAACCTTGTATCAAAAAATCTACGCCAGCCACGTAGTGGGTAAGTTAAACCCCAGCACCGACTTATTGTATGTCGACCGGCATTTAATTCACGAAGTTACCTCGCCGCAGGCGTTTTCCGGTTTAAAACTGGCCAACCGCAATGTGCGCCGGCCGGATTTAACTTTCGCCACTATGGACCATAACGTCTCAACCCAGCGCCGTAGCATCGACGCTGCCGGTGAGACTTCACGCAAACAGCTGGAAGCCTTAGCGGCTAACTGCGAAGAAAACCGCATCCCACTGCTGGATTTAACCCACCCCGATCAGGGCATAGTGCATGTGATTGGCCCGGAGCAGGGCTTAACCCAGCCTGGCATGATTATCGTTTGTGGTGACTCCCACACCTCAACCCACGGTGCTTTCGGCGCGCTGGCCTTTGGTATAGGTACCTCAGAGGTCGAGCACGTACTGGCCACGCAAACCCTGCCGCAGCAGCAGGCAAAAACGTTAAAAGTGGAGATAAACGGCGAGTTAAGCGCTTATGTGACGCCAAAAGACGTGATTATGGCGGTAATCGGTAAGCTGGGTACTGCCGGCGGTAATGGCTATGTTGCCGAGTTCAGCGGCAGTGCTATCCGTGCTATGAGCATGGAAGGGCGCATGACGCTGTGCAATATGAGCATAGAAATGGGCGCCAAAGCCGGCTTAATTGCACCGGATCAAATCACCTTCGACTATATCAAAGGCAAGGCGCATGCGCCCAAAGCAGAGCATTGGGACGGCGCAGTAGCCTACTGGCAAAGCCTGTATTCTGACGCTGATGCGGTGTTTGACACTGTGGTGGAGATTGATGCCGCTGCTATTACGCCGCAAATTACCTGGGGCACCAACCCCGAGCAGGTGATGGCCGTGGATCAAAGCGTACCGGCGCCAGCCAGCTTTACTGACGCTACCAAGCGCGACGCCGCCGAGCGGGCGCTGGCCTATATGGGGCTTGAGGCGGGGCAAAAGCTGACCGACTGTAAAGTAGATGTAGTGTTTATTGGCAGTTGCACCAACAGCCGGATTGAAGACTTACGCGCTGCCGCAAGTGTGGTGCAGGGTAAAAAAGTCGCTGCCGGTGTGCGCGCTTTAGTAGTGCCGGGTTCGGGCGTGGTAAAACGCCAGGCCGAAGCTGAAGGCTTGGCCACCATTTTTAAAGACGCCGGCTTTGAATGGCGGGAACCGGGCTGCAGTATGTGCCTGGGTATGAATGACGACAGGGTCGAAGCCGGCCAGCGCTGCGCTTCTACGTCAAACCGTAACTTTGAAGGCCGCCAGGGCCGCGGTGCCCGCACCCATTTGGTTAGCCCGGCCATGGCCGCCGCCGCGGCGATTGCCGGTAAATTTGTTAATATCGCAGCCCAGACTACAGTAACAGCAGCAGGAGAACAGCCATGAGTAAGATATTTGCACAGGGCCTGGTGTGCCCGCTGGATAAAAATAACGTTGATACTGACCAGATTATCCCGAAGCAGTTTTTAACCAGCGTTAGCCGCGATGGTTTTGCCGAGGCAATGTTTTTTGACTGGCGCTATTTAGCCGATGGCAGTCCAAACCCGGACTTTGTTGTTAACCGGCCGGAATATCAGGGTGCCAGTATATTGCTGACCCGCGCTAATTTTGGCTGTGGCTCCAGCCGCGAGCACGCACCCTGGGCGATTAAGCAGTATGGCTTTAATGTGATTATTGCCGAAAGCTTTGCCGATATTTTCTTTAATAACAGTGTCAATAACGCCATGTTGTTAATTCAGCTGAGTAAAACCAATATCGACTTACTGTTTAACCGCTGCCAGCAAGGCCCGCAGCAGTGGCAAATTGATTTAGCCAGCCAGGAGATTATGTTCGGCAACAATGCCGCCATGGGTTTTAATATCGACGCCGATATTAAGCAAAGGCTGTTATCCGGCTTAGATTTTATCGGCAGCAGCGAGCAGTTAAATTCACAAATAGCCGATTACGAGCAAAGCCGCAAAGCCAGCCACCCCTGGTTGGGGTAAGAGGCTGCCTACAGAACACCGGCACTGTAAATAAGGTGCCGGTGTTCTGCAAAGTTTTCACACGCCATTGCTGGCGTGCTGAATCCACACGTGATGGTTTCTAATTAAAAATGAACATAATCATATTGTTAAATGAATCTGTAGCGTAACTTCAGACTTGGCACTGCCTTTGCGTCCTTTACCCCTATTTGCATAAGTTGAAGGGGTAAACCATGACTAGCACCGTTACTACTATTAACCCATACACCGAACAACCGATTAAAGAATATCAATTACTGGATAAAGAGGCCGCGCAGCAGGCGGTAGACAACGCGGATAAATGCTTTCAAAGCTGGAAGCTTGTCAGTATTAAAGAGCGGGCTGAGTTAGCGCTGAAATTGGCAAAGGTGATGGAAAGCCAGCAACAGCAGCTAGCACAGTTAATGACAGACGAAATGGGCAAAGTGCGCGCCCAGGGTTTGCAAGAGGTGCAGCTTTGCGCCGAAATTTGTCGTTACACCGCTCAGCAGGCCAGTAAAGTATTAGCCGATGAAGAGCGCAATGCAGAAGACGGCAGGGCGATTATCAGCTACCAGCCAATTGGTGTAATTTTAGGCATTCAGCCGTGGAATTTCCCCTTATATCAGGTGATCCGCTATAGCATTGCTAATCTGGTGGCCGGTAACACCACAGTGTTAAAGCATGCTTCAAACGTATTTGGCATGGCAGAGAAAATTGAGGCCATGTTTATTGAAGCCGGTTTTCCAACGCACTGCTACCAGTCGTTACTAATTGACGGCGATATCGCCACCAGCTTAATCAGCCACCCTAAAGTGCAAGGCGTAAGCTTTACCGGTAGCGACGAAGTGGGTAAGGCAGTGGCCGGGGCTGCAGCGAAACTGGCGAAAAAAACCGTACTGGAACTGGGCAGCAACGATGCTTATCTTATCCTGGATGATGCCGATATTGAGCTGGCAGTAAAAACCTGCGTGAAAGGCCGCATTATTAACAATGGCGAAACGTGCGTAGCGGCAAAACGCTTTATCGTGACTGAAAAAAATTATGCTGCTTTTAAAAGCGCATTTTCAGCGGCAATGAGCAGCCTGAAAATGGGCGATCCTAACTCTGAAGACACCGATGTTGGGCCGCTGGCAAGAGCTGACTTACGCGACAAGCTGCACCAACAAGTGACCGAATCTATCGAAGCTGGCGCAACTGTGGTGTGCGGTTGCGAAATTCCTGAGCAAACGGGGTTTTTCTATCCACCGTCAATTTTAGAAAATGTCAGCCCGCAAATGCCTGCATACGATGATGAGTTGTTTGGCCCGGTAGCAGCACTTATTCGTGCAAAAGATGATGTCCAAGCCATGCAAATTGCCAACGACTCGCGCTATGGCTTAGGTGGCGGGATATTTTCTGCCAACGTAGAGCGCGCTGTTGAACTGGCTAAAAAGCATTTTGATACCGGTATGGTAAACATTAACGGCTACGCACTGGCGCAGCCTAATCTTCCGTTTGGTGGCGTAAAAGACAGCGGCTACGGCCGTGAGCATGGTGGCTTTGGCCTGCGGGAGTTTGTGAATATAAAGCTGATTATGATAGCGGCTTAGCCACTACACCGGCTCCTAAAACCTCAGCTACGATCAAAAGGGCTGGCAGTTAACAAAAACACCTCACGGCATATCTGCCCTGAGGTGTTCTTTTATATTGTTGCCTGTGCCAGCTACCTGCTATAAATTAGGGACTTAAGGCTGCGTGGCTTAGAAATATAATGCACGGCCACCGAAATATAATGCTTGCTTTTCCAGACCGTGAAAATAGAAGTTGAAGATTAATTGCTGTTTTTGAAAGGACTGGGAATCCATGTTTCCTTTATCGGAATTTAAATGACAAATTGCTAATTGCGTTCCGCGCTGCGGCAACCCATTAGCAAAGCGTTGCATTAAGGAGACCTAAACATTGAAGCCTAGAATTTCTGTTATCACACTTGGCGTAGATGATCTTGAAAAGGCTGTCCGGTTTTACCGGGACGGTCTTGGGCTTCCGACAGAAGGAATTGTCGGGAAAGAGTTCGAGTATGGGGCTGTGGCATTTTTCGATCTAAGTACTGGTCTCAAGCTAGCTCTTTGGCCGAGACGGAGCCTTGCTCATGATTCGGGACTACAACTGAAAAGTTCAAGCGCAACAGAATTTTCCATCGGCCATAACGTGATGTCTAAATCCGAGGTTGATGAGGTAATGGCACAAGCTGAAAGTGCTGGCGCCAGCATTGTAAAAGTGGCAAATGAAACTTTCTGGGGTGGTTATGCGGGCTATTTTCAGGATCTTGATGGCCATTTGTGGGAGGTCGTTTGGAATCCGCAGCTACTTCCGGAGCAAGATGCATAACAATCGTTATCAAAACGCACCCTATGGGCGCTCGACTCGCAACACGTTGCTTGTGTTTTTGGCGGGTGTTAAGCATCACGTAGTTTGAAGGATAAAAAATGTCAGAATATAGTGCTTTGGTGAAGTGGACTCGTGGCAAAGATGAACCCTACATAGACAATAAATATAGTCGCGGGCATGTTTGGGAGTTTGATGGTGGTGTTTGTATTCCGGCCTCTTCATCGCCTCATGTAGTCCCTTTGCCGTATTCTGTTGAAAAAAATGTTGATCCTGAAGAAGCATTTGTGGCCTCTTTATCGAGTTGTCACATGCTCTTTTTTCTATCAATCGCAGCTAAAAAAAGGTACGTGATTGACAGTTATACTGATGATGCTTTGGGCATCATGGAAAAAGACCAATCAGGTAAAATATCCATGACAAAGGTTACTCTCCGGCCAAAAGTAGTATTTTCGGGTGACAGGATACCTTCAAAAGAAGAGCTTGAAGAAATGCATCACTTGTCACATGAGCAATGTTTTATTGCGAACTCGGTAAAAACAGAAGTAACAACTGAAATCAATGCTTAACAATGCCAGCCAGCAACGCCCACTGCGAGGGCTGGATCTTAAACCCGTTGTGCGGTTTTTCGGCCGCTGCTGGCGGCGTTGGTGACAGGAAGACTTATGAGCATACGAACAGCCAATAGTAGCGATGCCCCAAGACTGCGAAGTTTGGTCTCTGATCTTTCAAGGTTCTACTTGCGGGATCCAGACGCGCCCCTTCCAACTTGGCTCGCTAGCAGCCTTAGCGAAGCCGAGTTCCTTGATCGCCTGTCCGGCAATGACTACTACAACTACGTATATGAGCTCGACGGCGAGGTGGTGGCTTATATCTCAATCAAACGTCCAGGGCATTTGTATCACCTCTTTGTGGTCGAGTTGCATCAAGGTCAAGGCATTGCGCGTTTACTCTGGGAGCATACAGCTAAGCTGCTGGATGATTGTACATACACGGTCAGGTCGTCTCTGAATGCCATACCTGTCTATAAACGTTTCGGCTTCGTGGAGTCAGCTTCCGTTGGCGAAAAAGATGGTGTGCTTTATCAGCCAATGGAGCTTCGTCAAAATGTGCGTTAACAAGGCTAAGCGCAGCGGCAGCTTTTGCGTTGCGGCTTCGCCTCTACTTTGTGCCCGGTGACTATGAGTGTATAAATATACTGTGCACCGAGCCACCCCAGATGCATATAAGAAATGCCTGACATTATGAGCAAACTTGAGGGGCTCCCTCAGCGAACTTACTTATTACTAAACAAGCGGGAGTCCTCGTATGAAGACAACCAAAGAACACGACGAACGAATCGCGAACATGACATTTTCCTCTGTTTATCCACACTATGTTGCGAAAGTTGAAAAGAAAGGGCGAACCATAGCAGAATTACATCAAGTCATAGCATGGCTTACTGGTTTCGAAGCGAAAGATTTGCAGCGCCTGATTAAAAATCAGGCTACCTTTGAAAAATTCTTTTCTGAGGCTACGATCAATCCGAAAGCAAGCCTGATCACGGGTCCAATTTGTGGTTATCGAATTGAAGAAATTGAAACTACCTTAACCAAGCAGGTCAGATACCTGGATAAACTGGTAGACGAACTTGCAAAAGGCCGCAAGATGGAAAAGATTCTGAGGTCATAAGGCAGGTTTAATTTAGCGGCGGGGTAAAATATATGCGTAGCAAAAACACAGCAATTACGGTTATCAGCGCTTTGGCGGCGATACTGCTTTGGTTACCTGAAGTGGCAGCGCACCATGGCTGGAACTGGGCCGAAGACAAACAGACAGAGATGACCGGTACTATCACCGAGGTTTTTATTGGCCCGCCTCACCCGCGGCTGATGATTGAAACCGATACCGGCCCCTGGCAGGTAGACTTAGGTAACCCCCGGCAAACCAAAGCTGCCGGTTTTGTTGAAGGCGAAGCCAAAACCGGTGATACGGTGCTGATACGCGGCCACCGCTCTGCCAACAAAGATGAACATATTATCAAAGCAGTACGTGCCACTATTAATAACAAGCAATATACCTTTTACCCGGAATTGCTGCGTGAAGATTAACCCGCAATGCTGACGGCTTTGTTGTTGGCTCTGGGAGATACAGCTTTAGCATCGGCACTGCGCCAGTCGGATATTGCCTATCCGCTGGTAGCTTCTGCACATATTATGGGCCTGGGTTTGCTGGTGGGTAGTATCGTCACGCTCGACTTACGCATTTTACGCATCATTAAGCGCGGTACCCTCAGCGAGCTGGCACCATTATTAAGCCGGGTTGCTGCGGGCGGCTTTATGCTGGCAATACTAACCGGGGTGCTGTTGTTCAGCGTGCAGCCGGCACACTATCTTGGCAATAGTGCTTTTTTGCTGAAATTGTCATTGATTAGTCTGGCGTTAATCAATGTAATGGTAGTGCATTGTCTGCCGTCCTGGCGCGCCATGCTGGCAGGCCAGCCAGCTACTTTGCTGCTGAAACTCACCGCCTTAATCTCGCTTACTTTATGGCTTGCCATTATCACTGCCGGCCGTTGGATCGCCTTTGTTTAGCCTTGGCGCTAGATGCCGATTTGCAGCCCGAAAGACGCTGTACCTTCGCCCACTGCGGCAGTAAACTTATCGCACTCAACACTCAACACTCAACACTCAACACTCAACACTCAACACTGAGCAAGGTTAACCATGGCTAAACTATTTTCTTACGGCACCCTGCAGCAAAAAAACGTCCAACTAGCCAACTTTGGCCGCGAGCTAAGTGGCCATAAAGACATACTGCAAGGCTATATTGTTGGTGAAGTGGAAATTACCGACGAGCGCGTGCTGCGCGAAAGCGGTAAGGCATTTCATCCGATTTTGCGCTTTACCGGCAAGCTCGTGGATGAAGTGGCCGGTACCGTGTTCGAGCTAACTGACGCCGAACTGGCACAGGCTGACGACTACGAAGTTGATGCTTATGTACGGGTAAAAGCGATGCTGAAATCAGCTACCGAATGCTGGATCTATGCGGCAGCGGGCGGCACCCGGCCATAATGTTGGCCATTGGTCAGCGCGTTATGTATTGCTATTGGCGATAATTCGCAGCAAACTAATTGCCATTTAAATTAGCGACGAGAGGCCACCATATGCGCCCCCCTTTATCGCGAGACTATGACCCACTGTCCAACTATCAGAAGAAACTCGGCTCCTTGCATGAAAATTGTCCGGTGCAGGCAGCATTGGATATTGTGCGAGGTCGCTGGAAACCCTCTATTTTGTATGCGTTAAAGCAAAGCTCGCTACGGTATTCTGAACTGCAGCGAGCATTACCACGTATTTCACCTCAAGCGCTCAGCACGCAATTAAAGCAGTTAGAGGCTGACGGCCTGGTGGCGCGTGAGGTGTATGCAGAAGTGCCGGTTCGGGTGGAGTATCGGTTATCTGAGTTTGGCACTACGCTATTTGAGCTGATAAACAGCCTTGACGACTGGGGAACATCCTATCTGGCGCATCGGAAAAGTCATCTTTAAAAATTGCCCCCCTCTTACTCACTGTTTTGTGAGTAACTCACAACTTTGGTCGTGGATCCAAACCTCAAAGACATGAACAATAAAGCTGATCATTTCACTTTATTCAGCTAAAAGAGGTTTGTCTTATGTCACAATTATTGGTTATTAATTCAAGCGGACGCCACAACCGTTCTATTACTCGCCGCTTAACCCAACAATTTGCCGAATGCTGGTTAACGGCTCATCCAGACGGAAAGGTGACCGAACGGGACCTGGCGTTACAACCACCCTCTGCGGTTAATGAAGCATGGATTGCCAGCGCTTTTACGTCAGCACAAGACCGTACACCACAAATGCATGAGGCATTAACAGAAAGCGAAACCTTACTGGCAGAAATAGAAGCGGCTGACGCTATTGTACTGGGTGCTCCTATGTATAATTTTGGCCTGCCATCGCAATTGAAGGCCTATTTTGATCAAATCATCCGGGTGAGCCGTTCTTTTGCCTATGTTCCTGAGGCTGACTTTCCCTATCAACCACTGTTGGCCGACAAACCCGTCACCGTTATTATCTCCGTGGGTAACGGCGACCTGTTGCCTGGAGGCCCGATGTCACAGATGAATTTTCTGGAGCCGCACTTGCTGACAATGCTGGAATTTATTGGCTTGCACAATGTAGAGTTTGTCCGTGTTGGCTACGAGGAATTTCAAGACGGACGGGTGAAAAATGCGCTGGAGTCGGCTGAGATAGCCATAGCCCGCAAGGCGGCAGCTTAGCAAAATTGATTACCAGATTTTAGTATTACAGGAGATTGCGGTGTTATCTGCCCGGTGTCGGCACACCGCTGTCACATTTTACTGCGCTGATTTGTCTTATGGGAACTGACAATTGCAGGAGTTACCGATGACGACAAAACAAGTATGCCAGCCAGCTGAATCGCCGTTGTGGCAGGGCGAATTTAGCGAACAAGATAAACACGACATTGAACAGCTGCGTGCCGGCCAGGCGGCGGCTATAGTCGCCGGTGATGCCAGCGTCTATGCTGAGCTTTGCCACGATGATATACAGCTGTTGATCCCATCTAAAGAGCTGGTTTCGGGTAAAACCGCGTTTCTGCAGGTAGAGCAGGCACTGTTTCGCTCTGCCAGCTTTATTGGCTTTGAAAAACAGCCGGCGCTGGTGGTGCGCAGTGGCGATTTGGCCTACGAAGTGGGCGTGCAGCAGGTACAGATAAAAAACCAGGCAGATGCCGCCGGTGTTTATTCTGCCAGGCAGAAGTATACGCATATCTTCCGCCGTACCAGCCAGGGCTGGCGCTTTGCGGTGTTAATGTCTAATCCAAATGAGTAGCGGGCATGACTGACCAAAGAACAGAAATTTTTGCACAACATCGTAAAACCATAGAAGGGCTGGCTTACCGCATGCTGGGCACACTTGCTGAAGCCCATGATGCGGTGCAGGAAACCTATCTGAAATGGCACCATGCTGATATTACGGCAATAGAGCGGCCACGGGCCTGGTTAATTACCGTATGCAGCAGAATTGCGCTGAATCAGTTGCAGTCAGCCCGCAAGCAACGGGAAATATATAGTGGCGAATGGTTGCCAGAACCTTTTCCGGATGAGGTTGCCATGCAATCGGATGACCCGGCATGGCAGACAGAGCTTAACAATAGTATGTCATTTGCCTTGCTGCTGGCGTTAGAAAAGCTGTCGCCACTGGAGCGGGCAGCATTTCTGCTGCATGATATTTTTGAGTTGAGTTTTGCGGAAATTGCGCAGGTGCTGCAGAAGTCTGCTGTGCAATGCCGGCAGTGGGCAACGCGGGCCAGAAAACATATTCGTCAGCAGGGCCGTCGTTTTGTCACCACGCCGGAGATGCACAGCGCCTTGCTGGAGGGGTTTATAGCTGCAGCGCAACAACATGATAGCGCTAAGTTGCTTACGCTGTTAGCGCAGGATGTGGAGCTTTACTCTGATGGCGGCGGTAAGGTGCAGGCGTTGGCAGAAGTGATGCGGGGCGCCGGTGAAGTGGCAGGCTTTCTGGCCGGAATTTTCTCGGCTTACCGGCAAAATGGCGTTGAAATCTGCTTACAACCACAACGCTTTAATGGCTCGCTTGGCGTGTTAGTGTTTGAAAATCAGCAGCTTGCCACTGCCATTACCATCGAAACCCACGCCGGGCGTATCCAGCATATCTATGCTGTGCGTAACCCGGACAAGCTAAGTGGGCTGCATTAATGATGCGTAGCTATCGCAGTATGTGGTTTAGCATAATATTGCTATTTGGCGCTGGCGTGATGGCGGCTTGTCAGGTTGGTAAGGCGCCAATGGCAATGCTGGCGGTGCAGCAGGAATTAAGCCTTAGTCTGAGTACCGCATCCTGGCTGATTTCAGCATTCGCGGTAGTAGGGGCGCTTGCCGGCGCGCCTGTCGGACTGTTTGTCGACCGTGTTGGCGCAAAGCAAATGGTGGTGCTGAGCTTATTGTTAATGGCGGCGGGTTCTGCCTTGGGCGCAATAACAGCCGGCGCCGGCAGTCTGATGGCAAGCCGTGTACTGGAGGGGCTTGGTTTTCTTGGTCTTGTTGTCGCAGCCCCGGCCCTGATTGTCGCCGTGGTTACAGAGCAAAGCCGTGGCCGGGCTATGGCGCTGTGGGCCACGTTTATGCCGGTCGGTATGACGATAGCAATGCTGGCGGCACCGCTGCTGCACTGGCTGAGCTGGCGCGGTTTTTGGTTGCTGAATGGTGCGGCGTTGCTAAGCTATGCCATGCTGTTGCTGTGGGTTTTGCCCGCGGTAAAAACGGCGACAGTAACGCCGCGGTCTGTGCTGAAGGATATCGGCGAAGCGATTACGGCGCCCGGCCCCTGGTTGCTGTGTGGTTTGTTTGCCGCTTTCTCCGTGTTATTTTTTGCCCTGTTTGGCTTTTTGCCGGCGCTATTAACGCAGCGGCTTAATATCAGCAGTGAAGCGGCCAGCATGCTCAGTGCAGTGGCCATTGCAACCAGCGGTGCAGGTAACCTTGTTTGTGGCCAATTGCTGGCGCGTGGTGTGCAACCGGCGCGGCTGCTGTTGCTTAGTTTTGCTACCATGGCGCTCTGTGCTGTGGGCGCATTTAGCGCCCTGTTACCGGGGCAGGTAATGTACGCTTTATGTATAGTGTTTTCTTTTGCCGGCGGCTTAGTGCCGGTAGTTATTTTTACCAGTGCAGCGCGCTTTGCGCCCCGCGAGGCGCTGCTGGGTGTGACCTTGGGTTTTGCCATGCAGGGTAATAATATCGGCCTGTTGCTTGGCCCTGTTGCGGCGGGCGCAATTGCCGGCGCTTTTGGCTGGCCTGCGGTGTCGCTGCTGGTGGTTGTAACGGCGTTGCTTGCTGTTATGCTGATAGCTGCAGCGGTGAAGCACTTTTTTAATTGACGGGGTAAGATCGCACGCAAATGGATAATCACAATGATGCCAGCACCGAGCTACTTAATAAGGTGCGCCACTGTAGCCTGTGCGCAGCGCATTTACCGCTTGGGCCAAGGCCCATTTTGCAGTGGCACCCGCAAGCACGGATTTTAATTGCCGGCCAGGCACCTGGGCGCAAAGCGCATGATGCTGGCCTGCCATTTGCTGATGCCAGTGGTGAGCGTTTACGTGGCTGGATGGGGTTAACGGCAGAGCAATTTTATAACCCACAGCTGGTGGCAATATTGCCAATGGGCTTTTGCTTTCCCGGTACCGGCAAAAGTGGCGATTTACCGCCGCGGCCAGAATGCGCTCCGGCATGGCGTCAGGCATTGTTAAAACCGCTAAAAAATCTGCAGCTGACTGTCGTTATCGGCCAGTATGCACAGGCTTATCACTTACCGACTGCCCAATCGTCGGTAACCCATACCGTGGCGTCCTGGCAGGATTACTGGCCAGACATTATACCGCTGCCACACCCAAGCCCGCGCAATAATATCTGGTTGAAACGTAACCCCTGGTTTGCAGAGCAGCTATTGCCAAAGCTACAGGCCCGGGTTAAACAGGTTTTGTTACTGAAACTGCAATAGTCTTGCCAGGCTAAACGACGTACTGTGCTTAGTAAGCCATAATAACATTATGTTAATAAGCAGAGTTACCTGAGGACTGACGGATGGATCTGAAAAACGGCTACCCTTTCTGGGCCATCAAAAACGGCCTGATGTGCGCTTTTCCGCAATTGCAGGCCGATATTCATTGCGATGTCGTTGTAGTGGGCGGTGGTATTACCGGCTCACTGATTGCCGATGAGCTGGCAACGCATGGATTTGACACCGTCGTGGTAGAGCAGCGCGATATCGGCTGGGGCAGTTCTGCGGCAAGTACGGCGCTGTTGCAATATGAAATTGATACCCATATGGTCGATTTAGCCACAATGTATGGCGAAACCCAGGCCGTGCTGGCTTATAAGGCGTGCGCGGCGGCAATTACAGATATCGGTAAGCTGGCCAATGAGCTGGGCGATGTCGACTTTAGCATGCAGCACAGCCTTTATTACGCCAGTAAAGGCAAAGACAAAGCGGCGTTGCGTGAGGAGTATCTGCTGCGTAAAAAGCACCAGTTTGCTATGCAATGGCTGGATGCAGGCAGGGTGAAAGAGCAATTTGGTATTAAAGCACCGTGCGCTATTCTCAGCAAACATGCTGGCAGTATTGACCCGTACCGGATGGCATCCCGGCTATTACTGCGCCTGGCAGAGCGCGGTGGCAGAGTGTTTGACCGCACGGTAATTGCCAGCATTAAACCCACCGCAGATAAGGTAACTTTGCGTACTCCTGAAGGGCATCAGATCCACACTAAACACGTAGTAATGGCGGCAGGTTACGCTTCGCAAAAATGGCTGAAGCAATCGGTGGCAAAAAATCGTAGTAGTTATGCATTTATTACCGATCCTATGGCGGCAGAAGAGCTGGGTTGGTTAGCCTCAACTATGGCGTGGGAATCGGCCCGGCCGTATCTGTATATGCGTACCACTGGTGATAACCGCTTGCTGGTGGGCGGCGATGACGACGATATCGACATACCGGCGCGCCGTGATAAAAGGGTTGAAAGCAAAGCCAAAGGGCTGGTTAAAAAAGTAGAAAAGTTACTGCCACAGCTGAGTTTGCGCCCGGCGTTTTCCTGGGCCGGCACCTTTGCCGAAACCGAAGATGGCCTGCCGTTTTTTGGTGAGCACCAACAATGGGGCCCAAGGGTATTGTTTGCCATGGCGTATGGCGGCAATGGTATTAGTTACAGCATGATAGGGGCTGGTTTACTGCGTGCCACTATTGAAGGACGTAGCCATCCACTGGCGCCATTATTTGGTTTTCCACGGTTAAGTTAGTTTTGCATTAGCAAAGTGGATTATTTGCAGTAACCAGGCCTGCGCTGTTTGAAAGTGCAAAGCCAGCACACTATTGCCGCGTCAGCTTACAGGAGGATCAGTATGTCAAAAGCGTCGTTACTGCTTGGGCTTGCCGATTTTATTTTAACGCTGCACTTTCTGTTTGTGTTATTCGTAGTATTGGGTTTGCTGGCTATTTACCTGGGGTATTTTCTCAACTGGCGTTGGGTTAGAAATCGCACCTTTCGCATCCTGCATTTAATCGCAATAGGGATAGTGGTGCTGCAGTCGTGGCTTGGCGTTATTTGCCCGTTAACCATTTGGGAAATGGCGTTGCGGCAAAAGGCAGGTGCAGCGACGTATGCCGGTTCTTTTATTCAACACTGGTTGCAAAGCTTGCTGTATTACACGGCGCCGGATTGGGTTTTTATGCTGTTGTATACCGGATTTGCTGGGCTGGTGGTAATAAGTTGGTTTTTAGTACCGCCGCAGGGTGGCCGGCGCGGCGGATGACAGAATAGCTCTATCAAAGCTGCAGTTTTGCGTTTAAATAAAAAAGCCGGCGGGGCAGCCGGCTTATCAGGCGTATTTTAGTTAGCGGTCAGTTTCAGATTGGCGTATTCAATCATCGCTTCTGGTGTTTCCAGGCCTTGCATGGGTTCACCGCTGGCCAGCTGTTCAAACTGCAGTGGCTCGGCAAAGCTAAAGGTTAGCTTTAACTTTTCTGGTTTATTGACAAAGGTTGTCAGGCTGTCTTTCATTGGCTGTGGCAGGGGTTCCAGCATCGAAATATTCAGCAGTGCCATGCCCTGTATGGTTTTCAGATCCGGTGCCTGGCCTTGCTCGGCTGCCATGGCAACAGCGCGCTCGATAAAACCTTTGTTTTCAATGACAACATTGCCATTGCTTAATGCGCCGCTAGCCAGTTTAGCCATTACCTGCTGTACATAGTCTTCGCTTACCGTCAGTGCTTGTTGTTGCTCTGGTGGCAGAGCGCTGAACTCTTTGGCGTATTGCCAGAACTGCTGCATTTGCGCCAGGGTGAAGTCATAACTGAGGCTAAACTCGTCGTTAATACGGGTTTGCTGACTAAATAACAGTTGGCCATTGGCCTGATATTCGTAACTGTAATCACCGTGCAGCGCTATGCTTTGCACAAAGGCGCTGACATGGGGCGGCAGCAATTGCAGTGCGGCAGGTGCGGCTTTAATACCGGTTATTTGCATGCTGGCTTTGTCGGCAAGGCTTTGTGGTTTAACACCTTTGGCAGTGATAAGGTCGATAGTGGCAACATTACCCAGTTCTGCCATGGTCACTTCCAGGCCACTAATGCTATAGCTTGAGGTTAGTACGTTGGCCGATACATCTTTATACGCCAATGAGAACTGCGGCATTTCGCCGTTATCGGCAAGGTCGCGGTAGCTTTGGTTTGCCTGTTCAATCTGCTGTTTAATGGCGTCCTCTGCCAGCATATTGGCATAATACAACCCGCCGCCTGCGGCTACAGCTACCACAACCAACGCTATCACTGACTTGTTCATACTAATCCTTTAAAAGTGTTTGTTAAAAAAACGGTAAAATGTTAACACAAACCGTGCTGGCCGAACAGTAAAGCGGGCAGCTTTTTTATCGTTATGTCATCTATTTACGCTGTTGCCAAAGCCTGTTACTTTGGCCGCTGAAACAGCCCGGGAGCGGATATGGAAAGCTATTTTCACTGGTTTGATTTACTTGGCATTGCTGTCTTTGCTATTTCCGGCACGCTAGCAGCATGGCGCAACCAGATGGACGGCTTCGGCGTGATAGTGCTGGCCAGTGTTACCGCTATTGGCGGTGGTACCTTGCGCGATGTCATTCTGGATACCCCGGTGATCTGGATTAACAACAACAGCTATTTTTACGCCATTTTTATCGCTGTTGTGGCCACCATTCTACTGTTACGCAACCGTTTAACCATTCCGCATAATACACTGCAATTATTTGATGCGCTGGGCCTGGCATTCTTCGTTATTATGGGTACGCAAAAGGCGCTGGATCACGGCACCTCGACCATGGTAGCAATATTGCTGGGTACGATGAGCGGGGTTTGCGGCGGTATGATACGCGACGTGCTGTGCCGTGAGGTGCCAATGGTATTTCGTGGCGAGCTATATGCCGTAACCTGTATTTTTGGCGGTGTGGTATACACCGGCTTGCTGGCACTGGGCGTGGCGCAACTACCCGCTATGCTTAGCGGTATGCTGGCGTTATTACTGCTGCGTTTAGCGGCAATGAAATGGCAATTAACGATACCGGTGTTCAGCAAGCATCATAACGAGCTGAACGAGCCTTAAGCCGGCGCCAGCTAAACAGCAACCCCAGTAGCAATAATGCCAGGCTCAGCATGCCGGTTAGCAGCAACGCCAGCTGATACAGGGTGCCGCCCACTGCTGCAAGATGCAGCGGGTAAAAACTGTTACGCAACCGCTCTGCCGTTGCCAGCTCCGCCGCCGGTACGGCGTACAGCACACTGTTATCCAATGGGTTAAGTTGCAGTACGCCGCGACCATTCGGGTGCCATTCGTCGCCGGCTTTGGCGCGAAAACTTATCGGCTCGCTGTCTTGTTGTCGCAGGCTTACCAGCCGCAACGCCTGCTTCGGCCAATGCTGCTGTGCGCTTTGCAGGGCGGTTGTCCAATTGGTGGCATTAAGCGGCACCGGCGCGATACTGCGCAGCGGTTGTGCCGGCGGCGCAGAGGGCGGCAGTAGGGTATGCAGTACCGTTTGCGTTTGCTTACTGAACACCATCATAGCGCCGGTGGCACTGGTTAACAGCAGTAATGGCAACAGCAGCAACGCCAGCACACTGTGGTATTGGCGTAAGCTACGCAGGCTGTTGTCGGGTTTGGGCAGGTGAAACAAGCGGCGGCTGAAGCGGCGCGGCCACCATTGCCATAGGCCGCTGAGTAATAACAGCAGGCTAAACAGGCCGATAAAGCCGTTCACGGTATGGCCGGTTTCGCCGCCAAGTAAATGCAGATGAAAATCGTACAACCAGTCCAGCCAGTCGCTATGTACCTTACGGGTTAACAGCAGTTGCTGCTGTTCATTATAATAATGCCGGCTATTGTCAAATGTCACAGCTTCCAGCCAGAGTGCATCGGCGGCGGGGAATTTCACATAACGAAACTGTGCATCTTGCTGTAACTGATTTAGCAGCGGCCCCCAGTGGCTGATATCGGCCACTGGCTGAATATGCTGCAACTGTGGATATTGCCAGCGCAGCAGCGGGTTTTTATATAGCAAAACGGCACCGCTAACGCACAACAATACCAGCCAGAGCCCGAGGGCCCAGCTTAGATAGCGATGCAGCCTTGACGCGGTGAAGGCCATTTAAAAGCTATGGCTCCAGCTTAAGTTCAGCGTACGGCCGATACCGGCAAAGTAACGGGCATTGGCCGGTGTACTTTGCGCATAGTAGGTAAAGTACTGTTTATCGGTCAGGTTTTCTATACCTAAGGTCCAGCGGCCGTAGGCTGTATCGTAACTGCTGCTGAGATCCAGTGTGGTGTAACCGTTAAACTGCTCGGCCGTGTTCAGCGTATGGCTGAATAAAATATTGGCTTGTAAGCGGCTGCTCAGTGCCGGCAGCCACTGCTGCTGCCAGTACAGGTTTAACCGTTCCGGTGCGATATTTACGCCGCCCAGATCGGTGTCAACCTTGCCGTCATTGTCGCGGTCAAAACGGCCCTTGGTACGGGCATAGCTAAAGCCAAGCTGGCTGTCAGTGCTAAAATAGTACTGACCTTCGGCTTCAATACCGTCTATCTCGGTTTTTTCCCGCATTACGCTGTAAATGCCGTCGGCATCGGGTTCTAAGCGTGAGCCTAAATCAGAATCCGAGCGATAGGCGCTGGCACGCAGTTGCCAGTTGTCAAAGCTGAATTCCACGCCCAGTTCCAGGTTATCGGAAATCACCGGCTGCAATGTCAGAAAACTGTCCACTGACAAGCCCGGGGTGTTGATATCCCGCAGCACGCGGCCGACATCCGGCATACTAAAGCCTTCGCTGTAGCTACCGTACAACCTTACATTAGGGTGAAATTGCCATACCACACCGGCATTGGTGAGCAGCTCGTTAAAGTCCGGTTCGCCGCCCTCAACAAAGGTACTGTTGTATGACGCCAGCGTAGTAAAATCAGCGACTTTTAGTTTACCGTATTCATAACGGCCACCAACGCTGAAGGTCCAGTCGGGTACTGCGCTGTAACGTAATTGGGCAAAGGGCGCGATATTGTTAAATTTCGCCTCCGGTACCCAGTTGCGGCCGGTCAGGGCCAATTCCTGATAGGTTTTATCCTGTAACCAATCAACACCGGTGCTTAAATCCAGCGCGTTTAATGCCAGATTAGGTTTAAACCAGGTTAAACGGCTGCCGTACTTGGTGGATTTATTCTGTGATTGGTCATACAGGTTCTCGCCATAAGCCGGGTCCTGGAATGCCGCAAAGCGGCCACCGCCATACAGTGCCGCAAAGTCCTGTAAAAACAGCTGCCAGTTTAAACTGCCGCCCAACACCGCCTGGTTAGTGTAATCAAGCGAGGCCGTTGTTATCTTGTTTTGTGGGGCTTTGCCTTCGGTTTCGCCGCGTACCGAGGTCGCGGCTATTCCTTGTGCCACATTGCCCGGCACCTGCACATAGTCGCCGTTACCGCGCAGCTTATAATGGTTAACCATCAGTTGCAGTGTTTCCGTAGCGCTTAGTTGCTGCCGGGTCTTAACAAACACATCAATGCTGCGCGAGTCCATGGTATCGCCCTGGGTGCCGTCAACGCCAATCAGCTTGCCATTGCCATCGCGGTACATACCGGTATCGCTGGCCGCCACGCCGGCTACCACAGCAAAACCCTGCTGCTGATAGCTATGTAAATAACTGGCTTTATAACTCTGGCTATCGCTGCCACCGGCTGTAGGTGTGGTAAAGCCGGCGCTAAGCTGGTGGCGGTTGTCTGCGGCTGATTTGGTAATAATGTTAATAATGCCGCCACTGGCGCCCATACCCTGGATGGCATTGGCACCGCGGATCACTTCAATGCGCTCTATCATGGCCGGATCGATGGTTTTGCCATCGCGTGAGCCGTTACGCAGTGGGTTAGACTGTGGCACACCGTCAATCATATACAGCGGTTCGCGGCCGCGCAGTGTTTCACCGGCCGAGGTTAGCTTTTGCCGGCTGGGCGAAAAACCGGGTAACAGGTTGCCCAAAATGGCCGAAATATCCTGGGTAAACGCCAGCTGGCTGGCAATTTGCTCTTGCGTGATCACAGTAATGGTGGCGGGCACTGTACTGACCGGCGCACTGCTGCGTGTAGCGCTCACCTGAATATGCTCTATAGCATCGTCGTTGGCCTGCAACAGCGGGCTGCATAATAACAATGCCAAAGCGATGCGCGATGGGGTAAAGCGGGGCAGAGCAGACATAACCAACCTTATTAACACAAAATGCAATGAGAATGGTTCGCATTTATAATGCTGTTGTTAACAAAAGTCAAGTCAGCGCTGCATAAGCCGGCTAACGGCACTTACGATAGCTGCGTTCTGGCCGACCGATAGCGCCGTAGTGTTGATCGACCATCAGTTCTGCACTTTCCAGCAAATATTCCAGATAGCGCCGTGCGGTAGAGCGGCTGATGCCCAGTTGCTCGCCGATACGCTGGGCGGTGTAAGCTAGCTCGGGTGTCGCATTGAAAACCTGCCGTACTTTTTGCAGGGTCAGGCTGTCTACCCCTTTGGGCAGGCGGATAGTAGTGTTGTCTTTCGGGTTGTCGGCCGGGTTTAAAAACAGCGCATCTACCATTGATTGCGTGACTTCACGCGCAGCAGATAAATGCTGCTGTTTTTCTTCAAACCGGCTTAATGCCTGGTCCAGCCTGGAGAGCATTATAGGCTTGACCAGAAAGTCACAAACACCCAGTTGCATAGCTTTTTCCAGTACCTGCACTTCTTTGGCGGCGGTTAGCAACATAATCTCACTTTTAGTGTCGCGGGCACGCAGTTCAGACAGCAGTGTCAGGCCATTGCCATCAGGCAGATGCACGTCCAGCAGGATCAACGCCGGGTTCAGTGCCGACAATACCGAGCGCGCCGTGGCCAGATCGCTGGCTATGCCCAGTACCTGGTAACGTGGTGCATTGGCGCGCCTTTTATCCGGCGACAATAAGTACTGCGCTAGTAATTGCGCTACTTCTATTTCATCTTCCACTATAACAACGCTGTAAGTCATGCGTTTTGCCTGCCGTTTTTGGGAATAAACACACTGAGCCTGGCGCCGCCAAGATCAGACTTACCCACTTCCAGCGTGCCGCGACAGGCATCAAGGTGGGTTTTTACCAGATACATACCAATGCCATGGCGGGCATCGCTTTTAGAGCTGTACTGCGGTGTAAAAATGGTGTCCAGATCGGCTGCCAGGCCAAAACCGCTGTCTTCAACGTCAAAAATCAGGTTAGTACCGACATCATCCAGCGTTACCCGCACCGCCGGCGCCCGAAAGCGCACCGCATTTTGCGCTGCTTCCAGGGCGTTGTCGATCAGGTTACCCAATATAGACACCAGTTCTGCCATGTCCTGGCGTTGGACTGAGGCTAGCTGGCTGTCACTGCTAACTTCAAAGCGGATATTCATTTCGCGGGCTTTGTGGTGTTTACCCAGCAATAAACCGGCGATCAAGGGCTCGCTGATATGCTCAAGCAGGTTATGAATTTGTGCCTGAAAGCCCTGCGACTCCTGGCCAATCAGCTCTATCGCTTTATCGTATGCGCCCATTTGGATTAATGCGCCCAGGGTGTTGAGTTTATTGGCGTAGTCGTGGGTTTGCACCCGCAGCAATTCGGCGAACTCCTGTAATTTGGCCAGTTGCTGGCTTAGGTATTCCAGCTCATCTACCGGGCGCATGCTTAGTAGTACGCCGTCGGTTTGGCCCTGTACCTGAAGTACTGAGCGGCCCATGACAATGCGTTTCCCGGCCGCAAACAGCTCGAAACCGCGGATCGGCAGGTGTTGGTCGGCCAGCAGATATGCGCTGTGGTCGGGCAGGACTTCATGCAGGCTGAGTTTGCCGTTATGCCGTGCTGGCGCCAGTTCAAGTATTTCGCAGGCGCGTTGGTTTAGCTTGCGGATACGGCCATCCGGGTCTACCGCGATAATGCCGGAGCGCACGGTGTTTAAAATAGCTTCCTGCTCGGCAAATAAACGGCCGATTTCATCCGGCTGCAGGCCAAAAATAGCATGGCGTACACGACGGCTGATCCAGATAGAGCTAAATATACTTAACGCCACCAGCAACAGGCCCAATAGCAACAACTGTAAGCCATGGCTATAGAGCAAAGGCCGGATCGATTGTTCTAAATAGCCTACCGATACCAAACCAATAATAGTGCCGCTGTCGCTGAGCACCGGCACCTTGCCGCGGATAGACAAACCTAAACTGCCGGTGGCTTCTGAAATATAGCGCTCGCCGTTAAGCGCGCGCTGGCTGTCATCGCCTATCATGTGCTGGCCAATTTTGCTGCTATCCGGGTGCACCAACCTTAATTGGGCGGTATCGCCAAGCACAATAAAATCGGCTTGGGCCAGCTGGCGCAATTGTTCTATAGCGCCAAGCAGGCGGTTGTCGGCGTAGCCCAGTTGCAGCGCGTGTTGCACATCGGGCCGGCTGGCTACGGCGTTGGCCAGGGTTAACGCCCGTTCACCGGTTTGCTGCTGCAGGTTTTCTGCCAGCAGCGCATACACTATGCTGCCAAATACCAGCAACTGCAGCAGGCACAGGCCGGTAACCCAGAGAATTAACCTTGTTTCGAGCTTTTTAGGTCGTTTCATACTGTTCCTGCTGCATATTCGTACTTAGTTTAGAGAACCGGCTTACTCTAAGCTGACCGTTGCAGCCCTGGACGGGCGAATCGAGCCCCCAGGGATGGGTTCACGGCGTGTCAGCGTGAGTAAGACGGTTCTATGCTACTACATCACCGTCTTACGTAAGCGTAAAAAGCTTAGCAACGGCATAGCCAGTACCACTATAGCCAGCAGCATAATACCCAGTGTCAGCGGCTTATCCCAGAAGATACTCAAGGAGCCGTCAGACGTCATCATGGCGCGGCGAAAGTTACTTTCGATCATATCACCGAGTATAAACCCCAGCAGCAGCGGCGCCATTGGGAACGCCAGCAGGCGCAGTATCAGCGCTATCAGTGCAAAGCCAATCATCATAAACAGGTCAAAGGTATTAAACGACACCAGATAAACGCCAATCAGGCTGAAAAACAGGATCATCATCGTCAGAATAGCTTTGGGCATAATCAGCACCCGCGCCAGGTATGGGATCAACGGCAGGTTTAAAATCAGCAGCACTATATTGCCCAAATACATACTGATAATGACCGCCCAGAATACATCGGGGTTGTCCTGCATCAGCATTGGCCCCGGCTGAATACCATAGGCAATTAGTGCCCCCAGCATAATGGCAGTGGTGCCGGAGCCGGGAATGCCTAGCGTTAGCAGCGGCACAAAAGAGCCGGTACAGGCGGCATTATTGGCCGACTCCGGCGCGGCCAGGCCACGCAATGCGCCTTTACCGAACTTTTCCTGTAAGGCTTTGGGTGCCAGGTTACGCTCGGCAGCATAGGCCATAAAGCTGGCAATAGTGGCACCGGCACCTGGCAGTACGCCGATAATAAAACCCAGTATTGATGAGCGGCCAATGGCTGGGCTGATTTCTTTAACTTCAGCTTTGCTTAAGCGGATAGAGCCAATTTGCATCGGTTGTTCGCTGTTGGCTTGTTTTACTTCCGGTTTCAGTACATTCCTCAGGGCTTCTGCCAGCGCAAAAGTCGACATCGCAATCAGTAAAAACGAGATGCCGTCCAGCAGGTCGGTATTGCCAAAAGTAAAGCGCTCGGTGCCGGAGGAAGGGTCTATGCCGACACTGGATAATGTCAGGCCGAACACTGTCATCATCATGGCTTTTAAAAAGGTGCCTTTGTTAGAAAACGCCGCTATGGCGGTCAGGCCCAGACACATTAGCGCCACATAGTCGGCCGATTGAAAGCTTAGCGAGACTTTTGCCAGCGTAGGGGCGGCCAGCATCAGTAATAATGCACCGATAGTACCGCCGGTAAATGACGCCCAGGCCGCAATGGCCAGCGCTTTGCCGGCCATGCCTTGTTTTGCCAGTGGGTAGCCGTCAAACGATGACGCCACCGTGCCGGCCACGCCTGGCGCGTTAATTAAAATAGACGAGGTAGAGCCGCCAAAAATAGCGCCGTAATAGACACCGGCCATCAGGATCATGCCTGAGCTGGGGTCAATGCTGTAGGTAATGGGGATCATCAGTGCAATAGCGGTGATGGGCCCAAGGCCGGGCAGCATGCCGATAAAGGTACCGACAAAACAACCGGCAATAACGTATAGCAAATTTTGCCACTGCAGGGCGGTCGACAGACCCAGTAAAATGCCATCTAACATAAGTTAACTCCACAGTTCGCCGGGTACCAGATAGATCCCCAGCAACTTTGTCATAATCAGCCAGAACACCACAACCACCGGCACCGAGGCCAGCAGCAACACGCGCCAGCGGCGTTCACCCATAATAAAAAAGCCGGCAGACAAAAACGCAGAGGTTGCCAGCAAAAAGCCGATAGGTTCCAGTAACGCGGTATAAACCCACATTAACAGCAGCAAAATGGCGGTTTGGCCGATACTTCTGCGATTAATGTCCGGCCAGCCGGCGCCACTGCTGTGCTGGCGCTTAATAGCTTGTGCCAGCAGTGCCAGCAGGCTGAATATCAGCCCCAGCACGGCATAAACTTTGGGGATAGACGCCGAGTTAACGGCGTCCATCTCTTCAAACGGCAGCAACGGAATTTGCCAGGCAAACACTGCATAAGCGGTGAAAAATGCCAGGAAAATCAGTGCGCCTAACGTATCGCGATTTAACATAGCTGCCTCTGGCGGTTAGTTGCGGATAAAGCCCAGGTCCAGCATGACCTGCTTAAGTTCCTGCTCTTGCTCGGCCAGTGCGGCAGCAAACTCCTCCGGCCCCTGATACAGGTTGAGCCAGCCATTACGCGCGCGCACGGTTTCCCATTCAGGCGTTTGCAGCATTTTTTGCAGCGTATCGTTATAGGCTGCTATTTGCTCTGGCGCAGTGCCGGGCGCGGCGAAAAAACCACGCCAGTTGGTAAAGCTCATGTCATAACCTAACGATTGTATGGTGGGAATATCCGGGTAATCGGCCACCGGCTGCTCGGCGGTCATCGCCAGAATGCGGGCCTGACCGCCGTTGGCCAGCTCCAGCGCTTCACTTAACCCGGTAGACAGTAGCTCTACTTCACCTGACAGCAAACCGGCTTTTGCCTGGCCGCCAGCGTCGTAAGGGATATAACGCAGGTTACGGCCGGGGATGCCGGCTGCAGCAATAGCCTGAGCTGCTACCAGATGATCCATACTGCCGCGGGCTGAGCCACCGGCAAACTTTAAACTGGACGGGTTTACTTTCAGCTGCTCAATCACCTGCTGCCAGCTGGTTAGTGGCGAGTCGTTACGTACGACAAAGGCGCCGTAGTCGGCTATCAGGTTAGCCACCGGGGTTAGGTCGCGGTGGCTGAACGGAATGGCACCCGACAGTGCGCGGATCACGATAGGGGTAGAGTTCACCATCAGAATGTCGTTTTTCTTGTTACCTATTTCAATCATATAGGCAATAGCGCGGCCGCCGCCGCCGCCGGACATATTCTGAAACGAGGTGCGGCTTTCCAGGCCGGACTTCATCAGTGCTTCACCCACACTGCGTGCCGTAGTGTCCCAGCCGCCGCCGGGCCCACCTGGGATAATAATATGCAGTTCGGCCAGTGCGCTGTGGCAAAAACCGGCCAGTATCGCCGCCAGGGCGGATTTTTTCAGTAAGCTGATTATGTTCATGGTCATTCTTCCTAAAATAAGTACTGTACGCGGGCGGCAAAGCCGGTGCCGCTGTCTTCTTCGCCGCTAAGCGCCTGCTGGCCAGCACCTGACACACTGCTGTGCATCAGGTTGGCCATAAATTTTACTTTCGGGTTAAGGTAATAAGCGCCGCCGACGGTGTAAGTGGTGACATCGGTACCCTGGCCCGCGTTGGCGGTGTTAAGCCGGCTGATCCGGGCGACCAGTTCCCAGGCATTGCGGATGTCTTTCGGCTGGCCAAATATGGCAGAACCGGCACTGTACGGGCGCTGCTGCCCGCCCGGAAAAAAGCTGGCACTAAGGTGATACCCACTGTGATCTGTGCCATCGAGCAGGCTGCTGTTGTCGGCTGTATTGAGGGTACGCAGCGCATATTCGGCTTCCAGCGTCAGGCTACGCAGTTGGTATGCCAGCTCGAGCCCCGACTGGCGTAAACTATCCAGCGCTACCACCTCGCCACCGGCGGCATAATTAACCAGCCTTACTGCCGTTTCCCGTAGCTCACCGCGGGCAACCCTTGCCGCCAGCTCATTGCCGCCCATATCGCGCTGCGAATGCCAGGCACCCAGGTGCCATACTTGTTCAGCAGAAGTTTTCGACCAGGTTAAGCGGCCGGTGTAGGCCAGCGCTAACTTGCCGCTGTCATCTTCGCCGTCTGAGCCAAAAGCATCATTTTTATATATCCCCAACGCCCAGCGTAGGCCGTTGTCTTTATTGTACTGATACGCCGATGCGCCCCAGCGGAAGTAAGGTGAGAAGGTATCTGCCAGGCTGCTGCGTTCAATCAGGCTGATGTTGTTGCTGCTGGTAAGGGCGTTAAGCGAGATATCTTCGCGCAATTTACCAAATTGCAGGCGCAGGCCATTGTCGAAACCGGAATAGCGCACCCGCGCCATAATAATTTCGGCGGTGCCTTCGGCAAATTCCAGCAGTAAGGTGTGGTCCCAGTGTTCAAAGTTGGAATCTATCGCCGCCCGTACGCGGCGCGGAAATAAATCACTGCCGCTGCTGCCGTTTTCATTGGCGTTATAGGCGCCGTTAAACCAGTTGTAATCTAACTGTACCCGGCCATCAAAGCTTATCGCGGGTGACTTGGCCTGTTGTTGTAGTTCAGCGACCTGCTCACTGAGTTTTGCAACCTGTGCCGCTAAATCTTGTTCGGTTTCAGAGGCGTAAAGCGTTGGTGTCAGGCACGACAATGCCAGCACCGGCAAAAGTGTAGTATATGTTTTCATCTATCCAGCCCTGTTGATCATAGTTTTATTTTTGTAGCGGCTGAACAGCAAATGAACTCAGGCCGCAGCGCAAGCCTGGAAGCAAAGGCGGTTTTGCTCAATATTATGTGCTTAAGCTGCAATTAGAGCGTTTTGCTGATTTTGTGCATTTTGTTCATGCACATTAGTGGTGGGCGATACCCGGCTTGACGTTGCCCGGATAAGAGGAGCTTAACCAGCTGTTTTTAATTTGTTTGTTGAGTTTTCAGCGCAGATTGAAGATACTTTCTGTTCACTAAATTAAAACGAAACTGCAGCTGTTTTCATGCCTGTTGTTTCAGCAGGTTTCTATGCAGCGTTTGCCCCAGCTCGATATCATCCGTGGTTTTGCCGTTTTGGGCATATTACTGATGAACATTTTTGCGTTCGCTTATCCAATTGACTACGCGCACAGCCTGATCTGGCATGAGGCCGGTGTCAGCATACTGGATACCAGCTTATATAACTTACAGACCCTGTTAATATCCGGCCGCTTTCTGACGCTGTTTAATTTGCTATTCGGTGTCAGTATGTGGTTGATTTTTCAACAGTATGGTCAGAGTTATCTACAGCGGCGCCTGTATTGGCTTTGCCTGTTCGGTGTGCTGCATGGTGTACTGCTTTGGAGTGGTGATGTTTTACTTTGGTATGCGCTGACAGGCCTTATTGTACTGAAGCGGGGGCATTTGCAACTGAACAGTGGCGCTTTATGGCGTAAAGCTGTGCGGTTTTTTGCGTATGGTTTGATTGTGCCGCTGTTATATGCAGTTTATCTGCTGTTTGTGCAAGCAGAACCTATAGCGGCGTTAACCGCTGAAACGTTAGCCGCGGAGCAGCAATTTTGGACCGGGCATTATCTTGCTCAGGTAATACGGCAGTTGCTATATGCTGTGCTTATGCTGGTAGCATTTGCATTGTCTGTGTATTGGTTGATGGCAGGGATAATGCTGCTTGGTGTTTCGCTGTATAAAAGTGCCTGGTTTGAGACAGGCTATAACACGGTAACTACAAAGATACTGTTCTGGCTTGCTTTTGCTATCAGTAGCGTCACAGTTTTGGTAGACCATGTTACCGGATATGGCTATGGTCTGAATACAGTACTGCCGTGGGAACAGATTGCTATGTTGCTCATGGCATTATCTTTTGCCAGCATACTCATTAACTGGCGCGAAAATAGCTGGTTACAACTATGGTTAGCGCCCTGCGGCAGAATGGCCTTCACGCTTTATATCAGCCAGACGCTGCTGATGGTATTACTGTTTCGTATAATGCGGCCAGACTGGTTCGCCAGCCTGGATCGTGCTGCGTTGCTGGTTATTGCTACAAGCATGATTGTGCTGCAACTACTATTTTGCCGCTGGTACTTCAGCCACTTTAACCAAGGGCCATTAGAGTGGTGTTGGCGTACCTTGAGTAAGAAGCCAGCAATAACCGACTAGGCTAGCGTTTTGCTGGCGTTTGCATTCATTCCGTGGATAATAACCGGCAATATTTGATACCCGCCGCGCGTAATTTAAGCTTACAACAACAGCGCGGCTGACAGGATGCGCTATGTCTCAATTACTTCGTATTGTGCTTATCCACACCCATTTGCCCGGTGTGGTAGAGCTGCAGCTGGATCAGCACACTAATATTTGCGGTACCAATGCCTCGGGCAAAACCACGTTGCAACGCCTGGTACCGGTATTTTTTGGTGAGCAGCCCAACCGGGTAGTGCCGAAAACCCGCAAAAAGTTTGATGAATTTTATCTGCCGTTTTCTAACAGCTATATCGTATATGAATACCAGCGCGAAAACGGCGATATTTGCCAGGTGGTATTAACGCGTAAAAACGACGGTGGCGTTGATTACCGCTTTATCAATGCGCCTTACCATAGCGACCAGTATCTGCAGCATACAGCAGAGGGCGTAAAAGGCCATAGCTACAACGACTGGGCTGGCGCTATGCGCAGCCTGGCTGAAGTGCAGGTATCGCATAAAATCAGCGCCACCAGTGAATACCGCAGCATTATTCAGAACGATGCCGCCGCACTGCGTGGCAACAACGCCGACAGCGTAAAACTGCGCCGCTTAGCCGCCAGCTTTAGTTTGGTTAGCAGTGGCCATAAACTGCGCCACATTGAAAAGCTGGTAAGCGCCGTGCATGCCAAAGAAGGCAAAATGGATACGCTAAAAGCGATGTTAGCGGCCATTTTTGAAGAAGACGGCGTAACCCTGCCTACTACCAAGGTGAAAAACACCAAGGCGCGCGAGTGGATCCAGCAAATGCGCCAGTCGATGCGGCTGGACAAACTACAGCAGGATTTTGAACGCTTAAAACAGCTGGCATTACAGCTGGACAGTGCTGAAGCCCAACTGGCAGCGCTATTGCCGTTGTTACAGCAGGACGAGCAGCAACAAAAACTACAAAAGGCCGATGCCGAGCAACAGGTGCAGCTATTGCGTGGCCAGTTGCAACAGTTAAAGCAGCAGTTTGAACAGCAGCAGCTGGAGCAAAACAGTAAACTGAGTAAAGCTGAAGCAGATTTAACCGAAACCAGCGCCCGGTTAGATCAGCTGCAACAGCAGTACGATAGCTTTGAAAGCCGCGATATGGCCAAACTGCAGCGCGATACCGACGCGCTGCCATTGTGGCGCGATACGCTGCAGGAATTGCTGGAGCAATACCAGCTGATGGTAGAACAGCACGGCGATATGGAGCGCCAGTTAGAGCAGCGTAAAGCCAAGCTGCTTGAGGCTTTTAACCGCTTAAGTGAGCAACAGCGGGGTAAAGCTAAACAACTGCAACAGCAAAAAGACAGCACCCGCGAGCAGCAGGACACTAAACTCTCGGCGTTGGAAAGCGCCTTTTCGCAGCGTTTACAGCAGCAACAGCAGCGCTTTGCCGAGCAATTAACCCAGTGCAGCAATGGCATTGCCGTCCTGCAAAGCCAGCTGAGTCATTCGGCGTTAACCGACACCGAGCATGATGAATTGCGCAGTGCTGAGCTCAGGCTGGAGCAAACCCAGCAGCAGGCCCAGCAGCAGGCGCGTCAGGTACAACAACTACAGCAGCAATATCAGCAGGCCCGGCAGCAGCGTGAACTGGCCGATAAACACCTGGAGCATGCCAGTAAAGCGCGGCATCTGGCTGAACAACAACTGCAGCAACTGCACCGCCAGCTGACACCAGAGCAGGGCAGTTTACGCCATTATCTGCGCCTGCATTACAGTGGTTGGGAGCAAAAATTAGGTAAAGTGCTGGACGAACGTTTATTAGAGCGGCAAGACTTACAGCCGCATCTGGTTGAGCTAACCGACAGCCTGTATGGTTTGCAACTGGAGCTGGCGGCAATAGACACGCCCGACTACGCCCAGGATGAAGCCGCCATCCGCCACCGCATCCACAGTGCTGAGCAGCAGCTGGAGCAAGCAACCGCCAATAAAACAGCTGCCGAGAAAACACTGAAAGACAGCCATCAGCAGGCCGAGCTGGTGCAGGCCCAACTGGAGCAGGCGCAGTGGCAATATACCCAGGCCGAGCAGAATATTGACTACGCCCGCGACGCCCGTAACCGGCTCGAAGCCGCCCAGCGCGAGCTGATTAAACAGCGCCAGGCCAGTGCACGCGCCGAACTGGCAGAGCAGCAGCAACAACTGGACAAACTGCAACAGCAGCAACAACAGGATTTACAGGCGCTTAAAGCCGATCATCAAACACAGAAAATTGAGCTAAAAGCCGACTGGCAGGCCGAACTGCAGGTATTTGATGAACAACTGGACGAACTGGAACGCCAGCTGGAGCGCAAGCGCGACGACAATAAACAACAGCTTAGCGAGTTGCAGCAGGCGTTTAACGAAGAGTTATCGGCCAAGGGCATAGATCCGAAACGGCTGGTCGAGCTAAAGCAGCGCCAGGAGCAACTTAAAACGGATATTAAAGCCACCGAAAGTCGCCAGGACGAACTGACGCAGTGGCAACGCTTTATGCAACTGGACTGGCAGCAACTGCGGCCACAGTTACTGGGTAAAGAAACTGAATTAAAACAACAACAACGTGAACTAAGCCAGCTGCTTAGCCAGTTAAAAGCCGATTTTGCTGCCAGCCAGAAACGGCTGGATGAACAAAAACGTCAGTGGCAGGATAAAATGCAGCAGGCCGATGTCTGGCTAAGCCAGTTAAAGCCGTTGCTGCTAAAACTGGCCGAGCTGCATTTGGCAGAGGTAACACCGGCCGCAATTGCCGCGTCAGCCGATTTAGTTGAACGCTTAGCCCGCAGCAATGAAGCGCTGGAACAGCGCAGCAAGCTGGATCAGCAGTTAAAATTACAACTGGAACAGTTTGAAACCACGCTGAGCAAAGATGCCGGCAGCGAGTTTCTTGACCGGCTGGAGCACGAAAAACGCAAATTGCCCGACTACGCCGGTAAACGCCAGCAACTGCCTATACTGGCCGACTTACTGCGGATCTTACAGGATCAACAACAGCAACTGCTGGAAATGGGCGAAAACATTGGTGGCGATCTGAAAAAGTTCTTTACCGTGTTCAGCGATATTAACCGCCGCATTGCGCTGCAAAGCCGCCGTTTAAGCGAAGCCGTGGCTGATGACCTGGTGCTTGAAGGGATCAGCAAATCCGAAGTGCGCATTTTATCAACCATTGACGAGCTGGGCTTTTGGCAGCCGCTGAAGCACTTTGCCAAACTGTACGACGACTGGGGTGCCTCGGGTAAAGCGCTGCCCTCTGAGCAGTATCTTAATGCACTGGCCGATGTGGTAGAGCTGTTGCGTGCCGATGAGCAATATACTATTGAATCCCTACTGCGGCTTGAGCTGCATTTAAGCGAAGGCGGCTCTGAGCTGGTGATTAAAAATGATCGTCAGCTGCTGGAGTCATCCAGCCACGGTATGGCTTATCTTATTTTATGTAAGTACCTGTTGGCCTTTACCCGGCTGCTGCGTGGTGACGCCAAAGTGGCGATCCACTGGCCGATAGATGAAATTGGCACCCTGGCGTATCACAACGTAGAAAAACTGTTTGCTGCCTGCACAGCTAACAACATCATTATTGTCGGCGCCTTTCCTAACCCGGAATCTGACGTACTGATGCTGTTTAGCCACCGCTATTTAATTGAACCCAGCCAGCAAGACCCAAGCAAACGTCAGCTAAAACGTATTCAACCGAAAACCAGCCGTTTAGCTGAACGGTTGGCACAGCGGCAACAGGAGGCCAGCTAATGTTACAACATGGTCCTTTACTGGAACGGCTGCTGGCCGGCGACTTTATTTGTCAGGTTAGCGACGAAGATGCCTTCCGCCATTTAAGCCTGGAACAAACCCAGCAGGATATTAACCACTATCTGCGCCCGCTAAACCGCCGTTTGGTTAGCAATGACGATAACAGCGTGTATTTTCTGGCGTATCACGAGCTGAATAAAGCCGCCCGCGAGCAGTTAAGCAGCCAGTTTGCCTTAACCGTACAATCGCTGTTACCACTGCTGGAATGGCTGCAACTGGTACAGGAAACCCTGGGCCGCGACAGTGCCTTAACGGCAGGTGATACCATTAAGCTGCAGGAATTTGTGCTGCGCACCGAGGATAACCAAAGCCTGCGCCAGCGCTTAAACCAACTGGCCAGCGACCGCTTTTTTAACAGCCAGAGCGACGCGCTGGACAACCAGGTAAAGCTGATTTTCCGCCGCTTAAAAGAGCACGGCTACCTGCTGCAGCCGCACAGCGACCGGCAGTACTATATTGTTACCGGTAAAATTGACTATTTAATTGATGTTATTCGCTTTATCCGCGATGAAGAGCATCTGCCGGTAGACGACACCCCAACCCAGCAGGCGATATTGTAATGGCGCCGCTGGACACTGGCGTGGCCTCTAACCTGTTTAGCGTGGGTGCTGAGCGCCTGGCGCTGCTGGGCAAGCACCATAAAGCGCTGATGCAGGGCTATCTGGACGGTTTTATTGATGAAGCTGCCTTTAGCGAAAGCGCGCTGAAAAAGCTGATTGCGGCGCGTATTTTGTGGCGGCCGGATGAGCAACAGCCGCTGGCGCTGAGGCCGCTGGTTAGCGAGCTGATTGCCAGTATGGTGGCCGACGAAAACCGCCGGCAAATTAACGCCGACGTGGCAGAAAAGCTGGAGCAAATTCGTAACCGGGTGCAGGCGTACCGCGATGCGCAGTATAAAAGCGATTACAGCGTGGCCGAGCTGCAACTGCAACGGCTAACCGAGCATGTACATGATTTAAGCGGCCAGTTTGAAGAAGCCATAGACAGCTTATGGCACCGGCTGAACAGCGATTTTGGTTTTGTTGCCAGCCTGGATGATAAAATCCGCGAAAACGAGCGGGCGCAAAAACAATTGCGCCGTTTACTCGATGGCCTGGTGCTGCTCGATTTTAACGAGCTGATCGAATTGTCAGAGGGCAATAATCAGCTGCGTAAGTTGCTGGTAAGCCAGCTGCAAAACCAGCTTAGTTCGCACCACAGCAGCCTGCTGGAAGTACAAAAGCGTTTGGTAGAGCTGTTAGCGCGTTTTCGTCAGCAGCAGTCGCGCTCAATGCTGATCACTAATATGGCGGCGTTTTTACGCCAGCACCCGAAATATCAGCCGGCCGATTATCCCAACCGCTCTGATGTGCCCGTGTTATTTAATCAGGCTGCAGCAATACAACCGCAAGCGGCTATTGCGCTGGATAAAGCCAGCGAACGGCAGATCCTGGCCGAACTGGTGCGGGCGCTGCCAAGAGCTGCTGTTATTAACCTGCCGGATCAGCAAAGCGCCAGTTTTGCCGCGGTAATGGAAGATGAAGAAATCGCCGCCCGCCAGCAAGCGCTGAAAACCGATGTGGAAAACTTCTACCTGCGGGTTATTGATAAAGCCGGGCCGTTAAGTGCGCTGGATTATCTGACAGAGCACCAGCTAAGCTGGGACAGCGAAATCTGGTTATATCAGATTATTGCCGAGTATCAGGCGCTGCCGGTAGATGAAAAGCATATGTTTGCCATTAAGCGTGACGAAGTGCCCGCCAGTGCCGTTAACAGCCTGCTGCTTATCCGCGATATCAGCCTGAGCCTGCAGGCCGCCTGATGAGCTACCCGCCGCTGAGTGCACTCGCGCTGCGCTATTTGCAGCAACTGCACCAGCGGCTAAATGCCAGCGGCAGCGAGCGGGTAAAAACCAGCGCTAAAGCGGTGCAACAGGTACTGAGCTGGTGTATTGAGCATGAATTAGTGCCCGGCAATAGCCTTAAACTGCCGCAGTTTAGCTTTAACCTGGCACTGCTAAATAATATTGCCACAACACGCCAGCCCGGCCATGTTACCGGATAAGCAGCTTAAGTTTATTCCAGCCCTCGCTACTAAGACAATAGAGCCTGTGTTTCAGCCATACCATCAGTTGCTGTGGCAGCAGTTAAATGGATTAAGACAGCAGAATATGCAGAGAATGACGTTAACAGCGGTAAGTTTAAAGGCCTGACATTGCCTGTTTAGATTCAGTTTTAATTACTAATTTCTGCCCGGCAATCACCTGCTTAAACTGTTCTGAAGTCGTGGCCCAGTCGACAAGATCTACTTTCCAAGGCAAATCAGATTCACTAAATGCTTCGGCCACTTCGGCGAGCAGTGGCAGTGCTAAAGGGGTTGTGCTGATAACGGCTAAATCCAAATCCGAGTAGGGTTTGGCATGGCCTTTTACCCGTGAGCCAAAAGCCCAGACTTCATACTGCAGCAGGTAACGCTGCAAAATAGCGCTGACTTGTTGCCATTCACTATCGCTGATCTGTAACCCTGCAGGTTTAGCCACGAGCCAGGCGCTCTGTTAATTGTGATGCCAAAAACTCCGCCTCAGCAAGAAAAGCCGGTATGCCGGCTACAACCTGCAACGCAATATCTTCATCATAGGTGTGGCTGGTTTTGCTACGCATATCACGATAACTGCGCCAGGCCGGCCAGTCGCCTTTTAGCAAACCTTGTTCATTGGCGCTACGGATCAGATCAGCAAACGGCATTTGATCGAACTGTTCCGGTGAGGCTGCGCTATGCTCAAGATAGCGTTTGAGCATCTTGTGGCTGATTTCATAAGTAAACTCAAACCGCTGTACCAGACCATCACGAATTTGAATATCGCTGATATCCTGCTGATAACGCTGCCAGCCTTCCCGCAGCCGGGCAATTGCATTAAGTAACGGGCTGATATCTAAAGACATGGTAATCCTGTGCCGGGCAAATTAGGTTGTTACCTAGCTTAACGCAGAGCTGCTTTGCTTGCCAGCTTCAGCAATCGCCTGCTATTAAGGCGCTTGGATTCTTGCCAGAATATTAACTGGCTGGGCTAATGGCAGTGCGATAATAACCGCTTCGCCCGAGCGCGGGAAAATACCGGTTAGGGCGGTGAAATTTACCTGATGGGTTACCAGTACTGTGGGCTGGTGTAACTGAGTTTGGGAAAAGTACTGTATTAACGCCTGAGTTTGTTTAGCGCCATCACCACGGCCGGCAAAGAAAGAATTAAGCAGCGGCAGCGGTTGTGGGGTAGATAGCGCCATCAGCTTGGCGGTATCAAGGCAGCGGCACCATTGGCTGCTGTAAAGCTGTATATCGCCGCTGTATTGCTGGCGCAATAATCTACCCCAGCGCAGTGCCTGCTGCTGTCCTTCGCTGTTCAGGTTACGCTGGGTACTGCAATCGTCTAACACAAAACCGGCCGGATCACCGGTGCCCGGCGCTAAGGCATGGCGCATTAGCAACAGCGCTTTACCCTCACGCCAGGCTGCCCAGGCGGCGTCATCAGCCTGGGCGGTGGCGGCTAGTAGCAAAGATAACAGCAAGATAAAAGCTTTCATTAGGTAATTTAACCACGACATTTGGCAGTTATACGCAGCTTTAGCCCTACAGGTTTACGGCTTTATTGCGGCACAGTACTTTTTCGGCCGCCACCGGCCGGCAGTTTAACTGTTAAACCAAACAGCCAGCGGCTTAGCCAGAAGCGCTTGATTAGCTCGTAACCGGCCCAGCAGCCGAAACAGGTCAGCACGATCAACGCTATAGCCTCAATACCTGCTGGCAGGGCCAGTGGTTTTAACCATACGGCAAATACAATAATCAGGGTTTGGTGCAGCATATACCAGGGCAAGATAGCGTTATTGCTGTAGTGCAGCAGGCCGCCGTCTTTATCCAACTTATTGGTAGGCCGGTTCAGGTAGCGGCCTGCGTAGCCAACTAATGCCAGGATCCAGCACCAGTGATTAAGCGAAAGTACAGCAGAGAAAACCAACCGCAGCATAAAGGTAATTTCATTGTCCGGTGTGCTGCCAAATACACCGTTACGATCAGCAATAATCAGGCTGTAGCATAGTAAAGCGGCCAACAGGAAGTAACGCCGGCAACGGATAACCTGCTGCCACCAGTTCCATTGCCGGGCAAACAGGTAACCGCCAACAAACGCCAGCATGTATTTACCATGGTTATACCAGTCATCAAGCAGTGCATGGGTAGACGGAAAATGCGCGCGTAATGTCAGCCAGACTAACATCATGCTGCCAACGATGAGTGAAAATGCGTAGCGCCCGGCTAGCGTCTGCAGCCAGTTAGCCTGAGTAAGCCGGTTTAACGGGCCAGCGAACAACAACACCAGTGCGCTGTAGCACCATAAATATGGCAAAAACCACAGATGGTTCCAGGTTAGCAGGCCAATAGGGCTGTGGTGATCCCTTAATAGCTCTGTATTGGGGTTAATATACTGCCACCAGAAGCTCAGATAACCCGGTTCAATGAGTTGCTGCGATAAGGCTTCAAAATAGACCTGCGGCGGCACCACAATAAACATGCCGCATAGCAGTGGAATAAGTAAACGGTTACTGCGCAGGCCAAACAGGCTTAGCCGGCTGCTGCGTTGCTGCGCCAGGGCCAGCGCCATGGCACTGATAAAAAACAACAGCGACATACGCCATTGGTTGGTTAAGATCATCAGGTTTTGCAGCGCTGCGCTGGTAACGTCACTTTTAATATGCCAGCCCCAGTCGGCTACATAGTACATGCCAATGTGATACAGGATCAGCAGGCCAAATGCCAGGGTGCGCAGCCAGTCCAGGTCGTACTGGCGCTGATAAGGTGTGGTTGTCATTGTTGTGCTCCGTTATTACTGTTGCGCTATAGTGCGTTGCTGCACTAGCATGAGAAACCGCAGAATGACTTACCGGCGGCGTTTGGGGATAACAGGTGGCACAGTGTGACGAACGGTAAAACAAAAAGTCTGTTTGCACGGTTTGACAGGCATCCGCAACTATTCAGCTATCTGCTACTGGCAGTATATTTTTTTATTAATGCCGCTATTAACGCCAGCTCTGTCTGGATGGAGCACAGCCGAAACAGCAACAATACCCTGCAGTTATGGGAGCCCATAGTCTGGGAATACAGCAGTGCGGTAAGTACTTTGTTGCTTTGTCCGCTGCTGTTCTGGTGGTTTAGCCGCCACCCGCTGCAACTAACAGGTATACGCCGCCAGTTAATGCTCCATTTGTTCGGTAGCCTGGTGTTTTCTGTCTGCCATGTGGCCATTATGGTAGGCCTGCGCGAGCTGATTTATTACTGGCACGGCTGGAATTACAACTTTGGCCCATTGCTGCGCGAATTTTTCTATGAGTACCGTAAAGATGCCTGGGGCTATCTGTTCTTTTTGCTGGGATACCAGCTGGCGCAGTTCGTTTACAGCCGGATCAAAGGCGAGGCGCATCCGTTAGATAATGCCGAAGACAGTGGTGCAACACAGCCGCTAAAAGCACCTGAGCATTTTCTGGTAAAAAAGCTGGATAAAGAGTTTTTAATCCGGGTAGATGATATTGAATGGCTCGAAGCCAGTGGCAACTATGTTAATTTACATAGCAAAGGCCGTATTTATCCGCTGCGCGCGACCTTAAGTAATACTCTGCTACAGCTAAGTAGCAAAGGTTTTAGCCGTATTCACCGTAGTTTGGCAATCAACCACAATGCGATAGACAGTATTAGTTATGACAGCAGCGGTGATGGCGATATTTTGCTAAAAAGCGGCCAGCAACTGGCGTTGTCACGCCGTTATAAAGAGGCCTTCAGATCAGCATTGCAGCCAGACTGACATCAGATCTGGCTGCAGGTGCCGATATTAACGGCCGTCGTTAATCTGTTGTACCACTTTAGCCCGCAGAGCCGGGTTTTCAATCTGTAGCTCAACCTCTTGCTGCAGAATAATATTACCCTCTACCACAGCATCAGCGCCGATATACAAGGTTGGCTTGTTGTCATTATTCCAGCCAAAAAAGGCTTTTTTCTTACCACGTGGTTTGTATACCACATCACCTTTCACCACTGTATTGCCGGTCAGCTTAATGTCGCCATTTACCGTAGTGACATCGCGGCCTGCCTGGCTGTTGTCCAGCACAATATCGCCATTTACTGTGGTGACATTACCACCAATAACCGCATTGCTACCGGGCAAAATTTTTCCATTAACGGTGCTTAGGTCATCTGCTACCTGTAAGCCGCTACCACTTTCTATACTGCCGTTTACGGTGCTGGCGCTGTGCAATTTTACGTTGTCACGTAGCGCTATACTGCCATTAACGGTAGAAACGCTTTTGGCACTGCTGTTACTGGCCATTTTTACACTGCCATTTACCAGCGAAATATCGTCATAGTGCTGGTTGCTGCTTACTGAAGCTGAGCCCAGTACTTTATCGATACTGCCATGCTCTGCGGCATAAGCATTGACCAGACAACCTGATGCGATAACTAAACTTACAGTGGCAACAATTTGAGATAATTTCATGGTGATGTCCTTTTTATAGTTAGGTTGCCATAGATTTTGCAAAAGCTTTGCCAATTTTAATTTATTGAAATATATCAATTTATTTTATATTGGCCTGCTTGCTGACAGTCATTTTCGCCACATTGTAGCGGAAATGACTAATTGCTGGCCGCAGTGGTTTTACAAATGTCGGATCTCAGCCTGCCGGCATAATAACGTAGTCTGCTGACAGACTGTGGCAGTAGCAAAGTGGCAAATAGCGGGTAATTTTTACCCTATGCAGTAAAAATTTACTTACCAATGCCACCGTCTCTGCTGTACCGGGGACTATTTTTAGCCGGTGCTACAAAAAAACTGCGTTATTCTCCACAGTTAGCATGCTTTATAAGCCTTGGCATGATGTTCGCTTCGCTATGGTGTCTTGCTTTACAGCTGGGCCCATCGTTTAACTGTGCTTTTACTAAAGGAGAACATTATGAATGTTAAAGACATTATGAGTACCCACCCGATTCTGGTTAAGCCCTCCACCACTATTCAGGAAGCCGCAGCTTATATGGCACGGGAAGGGATTGGTTTTTTGTTAGCGGGTGCTGATGACGAATTAAAAGGTACCTTAACTGACCGCGATATAGTGTTAAGAGCCGTAGCGACCGGTAAGGATATTGAAAACACCACTGTGGCGGATATTCTGACGGATGATTTGCTTTATTGCACTGAAGATCAAGGCGTGGAGGAAGTTGCCCGCAATATGGGTGAAAAGCAAATCCGGCGCTTACCGGTTGTTAATGCCCAAAAAAGACTGGTGGGAGTAGTGAGCCTTGGTGATATTGCCAAGCATTTACAGCCAGAAACTGCCGGGAAAGTTTTACGTGACATCTCGATGAAATTTAGTGGTCATTAATTGTAACTGTGAGGAGCTTAATTATGTCCCACGAAATCTATCACGCCTGTATAGATGCCTGTAACAGTTGTGCCGATGCTTGTGATCATTGTTCAACTGCCTGCTTACAGGAAGATAATGTAGCGCATATGGAGCGCTGTATCCGGTTAGATATCGATTGTGCTGCATTGTGCCGTTTTGCTGCTGCGGCTATGGCTCGTAGTAGTGAGCATGTCAGCGATATTTGCCGTTTATGTGCATTACTGTGCGAGGCTTGTGCCGCTGAGTGCAGTAAACAAGATCATGATCACTGTATGGAATGTGCCGACGCCTGCCGTAGCTGTGCCCAGGCTTGTCAAGCGATGGTAGCATAATGATAAACAGTATCTGGCCCGGTGTTACAGCCGGGCCGTTTTAGTTGTTGTGAACCAGCGCCATACAGCCATTTACTGTGGCTAACCAAAAACTAGTAAAAGATGTTCATTACTAAGCTGTTATTAAGAATGGGTTTTGCGCTTGAAAAAAGCCTCTTTCTGCTATATTTTGTATAACTAAATTTAACGTTTTGTTTAACTTTAAGTTGGCTTTAGTGTCGGTTTTAGCAGTAGCGGCGCACATTTGCAGGAGATCTGAGGCATGTCTCAAGTTCCAACCGATATTGATAACAATCTTAATCAGTATATCAGCTACCTTTGTCCGTTTAGCCTTGGCCAGAATAATGGCCAAAACCACTGCGCGCACTTTGTTTCTCATGTCATGGGCTATGAATTTGCAGGGCCAACCTGTAAAAACTTTACCTGGGACGATAAACAAAAAGCAGAAGCCGGTGCCACTATCCGGGTAGACGATATTTTTAAGCGCTCACAGCAAACCGGCTTACTGGAAGATAAAAGCGCCGCGATGACGGAATGCCTGATTTTCGTTACGCTGGCGTCTAATGTCAGCAAGGTGGGCGGCTCGTTGGTGATGGGCAACCACCCGCGCAAGCATATTGGTATTTTGTCGCACGGTAAGGTGTGGAATTACAGCAATACCGGCAACAAGGTAGTGGCTGATACGCTGGAAGCTTTTAAAGTGAAGTTTACTAACGCCTACAAAACTGCAGGCACTACGGTTGAATTTTATTACGGTAAATTTATATGAAAAATGTCGCTTTGCTCGCGCTGTTGTTTGCCACTTGCGCCTGTGCCGGATCGGCAACTGTAACGCCGCCCTCGGCAGAGCAGGTGTTTGGGGTGTTTATACAGAACATGGCATTACCGTTAAACAGCGAGCCAAATTGCCAGCAAACCTCTGCCGCTAACCCGGCGCAAAGCCTGACACTGGGCCAGCATTTTGCCACTAATTTATCGGTAAGTTATGCCAGCGATAATAACGTTAGTGTAAAGTCATCCTGCGCGGCTTCAAAGTTTGAGCAGGAAAACGGCCAGCTACAACCGGTATGGGACTGCAAGATAGAGCTGCAGGAGCAAGATGCACAAGGCGAATTTATTTCCAGCTCTATGACAGCATTTTACTTAACGGCAGACAGCAAAACTTTGCTGCCAGGGTCGTTACGCTGCTTTTAACCAATACCATACAGCCGAAAAGCAATGTATTTGCTCATGGCAATATGCAGGGTAAATTTGCCATGTGCCGATTTACCGGCATGGCCCAGCAGAATAAAGTCGGCGCCGCTTAGCGCATCCAGGTCGGCCAGGTTAAAGCGTTTAACCAGGCTGCGGCGCAGATCGGCGTCGATAAAAACACTCGGTTCTTTGCGGTAGTCGCCGATATTCAGCCACAGCTCGTCGTCTTCCGGGTTATCAAATTCACGCTCGTTAACGTTGTTGATCCGGCCCCAAAAAATATACAACGCCTCTAAATGCTTATCGCTGATATCATTCACATGTACTACATAATCGGCCAGTTTACCGGCCATCAGCTCACGGCCGGATGCGGCCAGTAGCTGTAATTTCTGGCCCTGCGCAGCAAAATCCGCATTGCGGCATAAATGGCTTAGTAACTGGCGTAGCGCACTGTTAACATCATAGCCGTCGCTGCCGCCCAGTTGCGGTGCTTTAATGCTTTGCCATAAACCGGCTGGGGCATACCGCGTGCTGGGTTCACGTACGGTATCTGCTTTGTGGCTTGGGTTTACGTCATCTTCTGCGTTCAGGCGCAAGGTGGCAGCTTCGCAACCGTGCTGATGGTGTGCGCCAAAGCAGGCAGCGCGGTTTATGCTGTCGCTGTTAACCGCTTTAATAAACCAGGCTTTTTCACCACACAACGGGCATAGCAACAGGCCACGGTAGCGCTCTGCAGCACTAAGGTAGTCTGTGGTGTTAATTAAACGCTGGTCGGTAAGAAAGCGGGCCTGCTGCAAAAGCGTATCCTGCGGCTAAATAGGTTAGTTAAGCTAAACATAAATGCAGTGGCAGGCAACAGCTTTATTGGCACGGGGTCAGGCAGGAGCGTTAATCGTCTTGCTCAAGCGCCCGGGCTTTGCGCTCTTCAGCTTCGGCAAAGGCGGCTTTTATTTGCTCCAGCACGGCATCGACATCGGTTTCGCTGGTGTCGGCAATAAACTCGCCGCTTAGCTCTACTTCGGGGTGTAGTTCACCGGCTTCATACAGCGCCCAGATTTCTTCAGCGTATTGGGTGCTAAGTAGTGCCGGGGCATACTGGCCATAATAGTCGCGCATATTGTTTACATCGCGGCAGAACATCCATTTAGCATTGTTATTGGCAGCGGCATCAACGGCTTGTGGCAAATCAATCACCACCGGGCCGTGGTCGTCTACCAACACGTTAAATTCAGATAAATCGCCATGCACCAGGCCTTCGCACAACATAATGACAATGTAGTGCAACATGGTGGCGTGATCTGCTATGGCTAAGTCGGCATCCATCGCCACATCGGCTAACCGCGGGGCCACCATGCCTTCGTCATCGCACACCAGCTCCATCAGCAGCACGCCGTCATAGCAGCCATAGGGCTGCGGCACGCGCACGCCGGCTTTGGCCAGTTTAAACAGCGCATCTACTTCGGCATTCTGCCAGCTTTCTTCTTGTTGCTGACGGCCAAACTTTGAGCCTTTTTCCATTGCACGGGCGCGGCGGGTGCTGCGGACTTTGCGGCCTTCCTGATATAACACCGCTTGCTTGAAGCTGCGTTTGTCGGCTTCTTTATACACTTTGGCGCAGCGGATATCCTCGCCGCAGCGCACAATATACACAGAGGCTTCTTTGCCGCTCATCAGCGGCCGGATAACTTCATCCACCAGGCCTTCGTCGACCAGCGGCTGAATACGTTTCGGTATTTTCATTGCGCCGTTATACCTTAGTTAACGGCGCATAGAAATAGCTGAAAGGGGCTCTGACCTGAAAATAATTGCTGCACAGCTGCCAATTATCTGGCTATGTAGAAACGGACAAAATACAGCACAATAATAGCCAGCGCAGACAAAGCAATAACGCCGAATGTCAGTAGCATGCCAAATATACGAAATTTAAACGGTTCCTTTAGCTGACGCACGCCCCAGGCATGGCTTAACCGGGCCAATAGCAGCGTAATACCCAGTAGATGCAGATACAACGGAGCTAAACCGCTGTACTCGGCCAGAAACATTAACAGCAGGGCAAAGGGCACATACTCGGCAAAATTGGCATGTACCCGTATAGCACGTTCCAGGCACAGTTCGCCTTTGCTGCCGATACCTACCTGAAAACGGCGGCGCTTCGCCACCACGTTAACACTCAATACCAGAAAGAACAGGCCGAGTATTGCGGCATATAAAGCAGTTGTCATAGTGGATCCTCAGAAATTATAAAGCCCGTTACGAGCATGGGCTTTAGCATAGCGCTGTTTTAGCCAATTTACAGCACCTTACTGCCGGTGGCGAAATAGTGTAGCCGGCGCTGAGAATACGATATGCTGATGTACAGTAGCTAAGGGAACGGGGTGGTATGCAAAAAATATATCTGGTACTGGTGTGTGCATGGCTGGCAGGTGCAAGCAGTGTGGTAGCAAAGCCTTTTAGTTGGCCAAATGGCGCTAAAGCGGCCGTTAGCCTGGCGTACGACGATACGCTGGCCTCACAGCTTGATGTGGCACTTCCCGCACTAAATGCATATGGCCTGAAAGCCAGCTTTTACCTGCAACTTTCCAGCCCGCTGTTAACTGCGCGTTTAAGCGAGTGGCGCGCGGCAGCGGCGCAGGGCCATGAACTGGGTAACCATACTTTGTTTCATCAATGTTCTGCGAGCAAACCCGGCCGCGATTGGGTAGCCGCAGAAAATGACTTAGATACCATCAGCGCTGTTCAGTTGGTGCAACAGATTCGTTTAGCTAACAGCATGTTATTTGCCATCGACGGCAAAACCGAACGCACCTTTACCGCGCCCTGCGGTGATGAGTTAGCTGGCAGTCAGCCTTATTTACCGCTGATATACGGCGATTTTGTCGCGATAAAGGCCAAAACAGGGCCTGTTGTTGCCAATATGGCGCAGTTAAATGTGCATGCAGTGGAGGTAATAGCACCGGTGGGCAGCAGCAGTGCCGAGCTAATCGCCCTGGTTAAACAGGCTGCACAGTACGGCACTATGGTGAATTTTACTTTTCATGGCATCGGTGGCGATCACCTAAGTGTGTCGGCAGACGCCCACGCCGAGCTGCTGGCCTACCTGGCCGCCAACCGCGATATCTATTGGACTGATACCTTTATTAATATTATGCAGCATGTAAAAGCAAATTAGGCCAGGCCTTTGCCCAGCACGTTGTTTTTTCTTAATTAATCTATACTTGCAGTACTCATTCTGTCCTAATACTTGCCAGAGCTACAGTACAAGGAAATCTTCATGCACTCCACACTAAAAATGCGGCTGTTATTTAGCAGCCTGGCCGCTGTTTTGGTTACCGTTATTACACTGGTTGGCCTTACTACCTATTTTATTCGCCATCATGCCTTGATCGACACCCAGGAAAAAATAGACCAACTGGCCATTACCTTTGCCGGTGGTGTAGGGCAGTGGATGGAAGACAAAAAAAGTAACATCAGCAGTTTGAAATCAACCATTGAAGCAGATCCGGAAGTAAATGTGCGGCTGCATTTGCTGCAAACCCAAAATGCCGCCCGGTTTGGCTCTACCTTTTTTGGTAGTGAAGCAGGGGTAATGATGTACCAGGACGCAGCGTTGGACAACGCCAACCTGGATCCGCGCACCCGGCCCTGGTATCTGGATGCAAAAGCCGCAGGCACTATTGCCATTACCGCGCCTTACATTAGTTCATCGTTAAAAAAACAAGTTGTTACCGTCGCCGAACCAGTGATGGTTTCCGGCCGGCTGTATGGTGTGGTTGCTGCCAACCTAACTATTGAACAGCTAACCGATGCTGTTTTAAAGCTGAAAGTACCAGGCGACGGTTATGGCATTATGGTGCAAAAAACCGGCCTGATTATCAGCCACCCCAACAAAGCACTGAACGAAAAACAAATTACCGACATAGACAACAGCTTTACGCTGCCCTGGTTAGCCCAAACTATGGGCACCGCCACGCTGACAGAACACACCCTGGATGGCGCCAGCAAATTGGTTTATACCACAGCCATTCCCCACACCGATTGGGCCTTAATCTTTGTTATGGGTAAGCAGGAAATTATGGCGCAATCTACCGGGCTGGCCTGGATTATGTCATTCGCTGGCGGTGCTTTAATGATATTATTCGGCATTATTCTTATCGCCATTTTTAAACTGCAGTTCCGCGATTTAGAGCGCGTTGCCCAGGCGCTTAACAATATTGCCGAAGGTGAAGGCGACCTTACCGTAAGTATCAAAACAGCCAGCCAGCACGATGAAATTGGCATACTTGCCTCTGGTTTTAACCGTTTTGTTTCGCGTTTACATGGCATGATTTCACGCATGCATGATATTGCCGGCCAATTGGAAATTCAGGCCAAAAGCAGCAGCAACTCTGCCATGCAAACCAGCCAGCGCATTGAAGTACAGCAAGATGAAGTCACCATGGTGGCCACTGCTGTTACTGAAATGGCTGCCGCCACTGAGGAAATTGCCGGCAATGCCGATCACACGGCGCAAACGGCACAAGATGCGGTAGGCTTGTCTGAACACGGCAAACAGCAAGTAACAAAAAGCCAAACCTCTATACGCGATCTGGCCCATGAAGTAGAAACAGCCAGTACCATTATTGGTGAATTAAACGCCCACTCGCAAAAAATCAGCAGCATTTTATCCACCATCAGTGGCATTGCCGAGCAAACTAACTTACTGGCGTTAAACGCCGCTATTGAAGCCGCCCGCGCCGGTGATCAAGGCCGGGGTTTTGCCGTGGTAGCCGATGAAGTACGGGTGCTGTCGCAGCGCACGCACTCATCAACGCAAGAAATTCAAACCATGATTGAAACCCTGCAACAAACTGCAGCCAAAGCAGTGAAGTCGATGACGCAAAGCCATCAAATGGCCGAAACCAGCGTAAGTGACGCCCATTCAGCCAGCGAGAGTTTGGTGAAAATCAGCCAGGCTATTCACGAGATTTCAGGTATGGCTATTCAAATAGCCACCGCAGCCGAAGAACAAACATCGGTAACCAGTGAAATTAACCGCAACACGGAATCTATCCGCACTGTATCCGAAAGTTTATCAACCGAAGCTCAGGCTGCCAAAGCACAAGCGCAGGAACTGGCAAACCTTGCTGCATCATTACAGCAGGAAGTAGGGCGCTTTAAACTGTAGGGTCTAATAAACACACGGTGTCAGGATAGATAAATGCCCTCTTTATTCTCCGCCAGGAGTTAACGGGGGCATTATCAGCTATTTTAGGGCAACATTAGCCTTGGCTTTTGCCGAACATACTTTGACAATACTTGCTCCTTGCCTGCTGATATTCAGAGTTAAATCGAGATATGGATAAATTAATACAAGCGGTTAAACTTGCACTGCAACATCCTGCTACTTTGCCGTTTTCGGTTTATTCGTCTGTTAAAGAGCAGCGGCTGGTGAATGTTCCGATAATAAAACCATTGTTAATTTGCGTGCTTGATGGCTGTAAAAAAATAGGCAAAGACGATGAAGTAACTTGTCCTGCCGGAAGTTTTGTTTTTTTGTCGAACAGCCCTAAAGTCGACTTGCGCAATATTGCTGCCGGCAGGGAATATTTAGCCTTACTGATTGAGTTCGATTATCAGGACTTTGCCGGCTTTGGTTATCAGCAACACAAAACAGCAAACTATTTCCATGGCCTGATACCACCGGTGTTAAAGCATACGTTACAACAATTTGTTGAGTGGTCGGCTTTTGCCCCCGCCGCGCTTTGGCCGCTACGCCGACAGGAAATTTTGCAAACGCTGTATCATGCAGGTTATCAGCAGGTTGGCGCTATAATCGAGCCGCCAGGTCTTAGCTATAAGGTGCACAACATTATTTCTGCCGATATTGGCGCTGATCATAGTGTGGCGGCGTTATCGGCCAGGCTGGCAATGAGTGAATCGACGTTACGGCGCAAGTTAACGGCAGAAGGTGTAAGCCTGCAGGCTCTTAAAGACAGAGCAAAATTAGGCTATGGCCTGCATTTGGTACAAACCAGCCTTGCACCGGTTGGCCATATTGCAGAACAGTGCGGCTATCAGTCGCAGTCGCGTTTCACCGATAAATTCAAACAACTGTTTGGTATCACACCGACAGAGCTCAGAAGAACAAAAATGCCTGATTAAGGCGAATAGCTGCCCGTTTTAGTACTAATTGCTGCAGCGGTTCTCGTCTATTCTGGCCACCTTCAATTACTGATAATGAGGGAGCTATGAAACAGGCAACAAATAAACTGACGGTGGGTGTTTTCTCATTACTGCTATCGGGCGCGGCACTGGCTGAGGGTTTTACCCTAACCAGTACAGATATACAACACGGCGGCTTTATGCAAAAAGCTCAAGAGTTTCAGGGTTTTGGCTGTAATGGCGCTAATGTGTCACCACAGCTGACGTGGTCTGGCGCACCGGAGGGCACCGCAGCGTTTGCCATATTAGCTTATGATCCGGACGCACCAACAGGCAGTGGCTGGTGGCATTGGCAAGTGGTAAATATTCCGCAAAGCGCTAACACTTTAGCCGCCGGGGCAGGCGATGCTGCCAAAAGCTTGCTGCCAGCCGGCAGTATTCAGTTACGTAACGACTATGGCATAGCCGGCTTTGGTGGTGCTTGCCCGCCAGCAGGGCATGGTGTGCATCGCTATCAGTTTACCATACATGCCTTGTCACAGAAGTTAGAGCTGCCCGAAAATGCCTCCGCGGCCTTAACCGGATATATGGTGCATGCTCACTCACTGGCTTTTGCTACCATAGAAGCATTGTATAAACGCGATTGATCCGGGCCGTCAGATGTTTATACTGCAGGGCAAATGGCATTGGTAACAAGGTTATTATGCAACTGCAGTTTTCAATTAGCGCCACTCAGTTAGACGTTTTGGCCAGCCGCAATAATGCAAAGCGTATTGCGGCAAATACACGCAAGCAGCTGTGGTTACACGCCTTTGTTGAGCGTACGTTAGTGTTATGGTTGCCACTGCTGGCGCCGCTGATGCTGTTGCATTTCTTCCCTGACCAACGCCGGCCTGAAAGCTATATCGCCATACTGATCTGTGCTGTTGCTTACTATGCTATCTGGGCATTATTTATAAAAAAGAAGTTGGCAAACCGCAGCAAACCGGTTGCCTTGTCGCAAACTAAGCTGGACAGTGCTATTGCAACCACAACCCGGAGCAGGCTAAACGCGCTGGAGGGGAGTTATATTGTCGTATTAACTGCCGAAGCGCTTACACTAACAACGCCCTACGCAAAACAGCAAATTATACCCTGGTCAAGGTTTTACCGTTTGCAGCAAGATGATGATTTTTATTATTTATCAAGCGGTTATTGGCGGCTGTTCAATACCACTTATCTGATAGCAAAACACAGCAATGATAGCGATATGGCTGCCTATCAAGCGGGGCTGGCTTATATGTTGTCCCGGCTTAGTGGCTATATAAAGCAGCCGCAGAGGGTGGTTGGTCAGTGGTAATGTAACCGGGCCTTTTCACTGCGGGTACCTTGGGCTTGGTTATAAAACCACTTTATTTATTTACTACTACTGGTGCGGGGTTAATATCTTTCTTACACACTAACACCACCAGATAAACCAAAGCAAATGGCGGGATAATAGACAAGACCAGCCCAAGCAGCCCAGCCAATACAGGTGTTTGCGTTTTACGACGGCCAAGGTAGTAGCTTAGAGCACCCATAACGAGCACAAATACAGACATAATCTCGCCGAGCAGTGTGGCATTAATATTCACCAGAACTCTCCTTGTGGCTTATAACAGCTGATTAAAAAGATCTAAGTGCGAGTGTTGCGTTATAGATCCAGAAGGTTAAAAAATTGAGTTCAGTTAAACGTGTAACTGAGTAGAAATCAAGCGCTTTTCTATGCAACACTGCTATTTATGACACGCTGTTTGCCGGTTAACGGCATCTTATTGACCTAAAACAGACTGGCCGCTAACCCAAGCCAGAAGAGGCCTTTATTCATGGCTGCCGCAACTGGTAACTACTGAGCGGGAATAATCCAGCAGCACGTCTAAGCTTGGGTCATTAAACGCAGCACTATAGGTTTGGTTAAAAAGGTTCGCCAAATCCTCAGACGACTTATTCGTTGTGCCATTGCTGGTGCCGAGTATCTGAAAAATCCCCATCATATTCGCATGCAGGCACTCAGCTTCCGGCTCAGCCGACCCGCTACAATACTGTGTCAATTCCTCGCGGGCACCATTATTGCTGCTGCCGTTGGCGGTGGCCAGAAACCGAAGCACGCTAATGTAGCGGGCGGTAACTTGCTCTGGATCATCAGGCATCGGCTCCATCGCGTCCAGTATGGCATTGGCTTTATCAAAGTCATTGGTGTTTTGGGTTTTAGCACCGCGCAGAATTAAAAACCGCGCTACATTGTTACCTACGACATACTCGCTGTCGTTGCCAACTTCACGCATGGCGGCGATGGCTGCATCTGCACCTTCGGTGTTATAGCGATACTCTGCACTGCACAGTTGTTGGTGCATACGGGCATTATTATTATCGCTGCAAGCGGCGAGGATGATAACAAGGGGCAGAACGAAGATTTGCCAGTAGCGCATACAGGAGTCCATTTTTTAAGTCGTTGCGGGGCGCTTATAAGCGCCAGGGTAATGTGTTGGTGGATGGCAAACTTACATAGGGTGCAACACACTGTCAATGTAGTGTATGTTTAATAGTCTGCGTTCGCTTTTCCGCTTATAGCAGTGCGGGCTGCATTACAGCCGTTATAACGATGGTCTTACGCACAGTTGGCACAAATCGCTGATATGTTTAACAGCGTTATCAGGCATGCTTAAAGGCGGGGCTGGCGTAAACCACGCCGCCGTTAGGCCGGCAGCGATGGCAGGTAAAATGTCGTTATCCAGACTATCACCTACCATTATCAGTTGTGCTGGTTTAATTGCCAATGCGCTGGCAATTTTCAGGTAAAATTCCGGGCTACCTTTGCCAATGCCGAGATTGGCTTTGCAGAAATAGCCGCTAATATACTGCGCTAAATCTACGCGCTCAAAGGCGCTGCGGATATCCGACTCTGTCGATGCAGCGGCGTTGGTTGCAACATAAATCTTATGTTTCTTTGCCAGAAATTCCAGTGTTTGCAGCGCACCAGGCACTGCTGCAACTGAGGGCCAGTCGCACATTTTGCCACTGTATTGCGGATAATCCACCATCAGCGTATCACCCCAGTCAAACAGGTAAACTTTGTCCATTACATCTCCTATGGAAAACTATTGCCGCGTGTTGGGTTAATCTTGTGGCAAAAGCCGTGATAGTAATGGATGTTGTTTTGCCTTCCATAACTTGTAACTAGATGCTGGTGGATACATGAGTAATTTTTGCTGGAGCTGTTGATGTCCCGGCACCGTATCCGGATATGTTAACAGACGAAATATGTTCATCCATTTGACCTGGATCACCGTTTGCCCCTCTGATACCTCGCGGCCCCATGCAAACTGCTTCTACATCGATTGATATAGACCAATGATATCCTCCAAATGCAACTGCATCAGACCCTTGAGTCACTCCGGTAATATCACCATATATTACTGTGACATAGGCAGAATGTGAGCCTTCGGTATGGTTTGGATCATATAGCTGTCTTGCTTTATCCATTGCTGCTTGTTTTGACGGCGCAATGTGTCTTTGCTGGAATTCGTGACCGAGAGAGTATTGAAAGGTGCCGCTTGGCGTCTGTATGTCAGGCCATCTCTGAATAGTATGCTCATTATGAGCAGCATTGATAGCCGCTATATTCTGAATAGCCTTCAGTTGCTGAACCCGAGGGCTGTTATTTACCAGCCCTTGCAGTTTTCTTTGAGCAACGGCTTCTGGTCCGTTGTTCACTAATTGAAAAATAGCCGCCCCGGCATGCTGTTTTTTAGATACATCATGTGCAACTAACTGCTTTATATTTTCTTGCCGTTTGTCAGCGTGGGTTTTCATGTTTATTTTCTCAAACCAAACGTTATAACAACAATAGCATAACTTTTTTAGGTAGGAGGCTGAGCGGTCAATGGTGTTGCTCATTTTAACACTGCAAATCTTGTAGCACTGGTCTCTGAGTATTTCAGTGCCAGCTTGTTAACTGCAGAGCTGGTTGCTAAATGTATTTTGTATCAACGCCACAGTTTTTCATTTACTGCTTATGCAACGTAAATAATGTCATCCCGTGGTTTTCCGAGACCTTTGCTGACAGTATTTTATAGTAACCCATGGCAATACCGTCTTTGGCAAAGGCGTAGCTCAGTGTGTTAGCCTTTCTCGGAAATACCGTGCTTTCGTCAGCATGCCGTAATTCAATGTCTATCAGCTCTTCGTATATCCGCAGCGACGCTGGGGTTACCGCTAAACCATCAATGTGAATACTGTCCATCGCCGCGTCTCCCGTATATGCGGTGCAATTGATGCTGTTTGTTATTTGTTCACAACTCTGCATGGCTGCGCTTTTTAAATTTACCGGCACCGCATGTGGCCTTTTACATAAGCGCCGTTTTTTCGTGTATACCCGCTGACCCAATGACAGTTACCTGACGATTGAGGTTTATACGTCTTTTGGGCATATTCACATGGAATACCATCACCATCCTTATCCAAATACGAGTGTCCTTGTGAAAGGAGTGAAGTTGCAAAACTTTTTGTTAAATCAGCACACCTATATTGGACCGTTACACCTTCATTAGTGACAAAATTCATTGTTCGTTTTGAAATATCTGTCACTCGGTCGTCAGCTTTATAAGCAGGATAAGTCGTCGCAGCGGTTCCGTTTATATTAATCACTTTGCACTCGACTCCTCCTTGCTGAGTGCAAGCATTGATAGCCTTGTCAATTGCAATGTGAACTGTCGTCTGGCCCCATGCTGCGCCGATCACACCATTTGTACTTACTGCAAAAGCTTTGTTATGAATTGCGATATCATAGTCTTTTACATTCGCTACAGGAGTTGCGCACCCAAAAAGCAACAAAGAAATTAAAAGCGATTGTAAAAAAATCAACATCATGTTGATTAAACTCCTTAGCCTTAATGAATTTAACGCCCCGCGCATGCGCGCAAACTTGAGATCGTCGCAGGGGCCGTAGGCCACGAATGCCGCGGTTTGTTATGCGTCTTTATTTTCATTTAATAATTTTAGTCTCGATAAAAATGATGCGACATCTTTACCAAAAGGTAGCGTAATCGTAGTGTCGGTATAAACATCAGGGTTCTTAATTAGATCTAAAATATCCTGAACTTCACGGATTATTTCATTAAGGTCTTCTGTATCAAATTTGAGTTCAAAATCGAACTCTCCCATTGCTGTTTTGAGATCAGTATGAGCAAGAATCTTATCCCGCCATTTTTTTATGCCTGTATTATCATATGACTTATATAATCGCTCATAAGCTATATTGAGCTCTGAGTTGTCTACAGATTCAACAAACCGTTTCAGGGAAAGATTTTTGTTAGATCGACCTTTGCCACTAGTCGCAGGGTCCATTAGACAGGCTAATTTCAAACAGATTTTTTCAACGAAATTACGTTGTATTCGACAAAAAATGAACCCACTGAAATCACTTAATATTGAAATAGATTCATCAGAGCCAAAAAGCTGATTGTAAATAGTTAAGTCAGTACACAAGGAAACAAAATAGTCTTCAAAACACTTTAACTCTTTTGCGTCGAATAATTCACGGTTGATATGTGGCTTTTGGGGCATTAAAAACCCATTTCTCTCGTAGAAATCTTTATGTGAGAATGTTCCGAATGCTTTTTGGTCATCTGACATTATATTCATGCTCCAAAGTTACCGAACAGACGCATAAAAGCCTATTTAAAGGATCTCACCCCGCAAGTTGCGCTGCGCAGATCCCGTGAGTTTCAAAATTAAATCCAGTTAAGCCTGTAACTGACGGTAAATCAAGCTCTTTAATATTGCGGCAAATGAGGGAAGGGAGCCTGAGGGTTTGCACCCGAAATTTACGGGTAAAAAACTAAACAGTGGTATCGGGAGATTTATACGGAGGTTTTACAAGCACTATCACTTGCTGACCTTTAAGCCATAGCCCATTGGCTTATAGCCTAAATTCCACTCGCGCTTACCGCTAACAAAGGGGGCGTGGCCTATATGTTGTTGGATGCGCTGGTTTAGCTCAATCTCTTGCGGTGTTAGGGGTCTTGCTTGTACCTGGCGATATACAGTTGCTGCTGGGGACGGGACAGGTTGAGGTTGTATTTGTCGGCATATAAAAATATATCAGGAGAAGACAACGAAAAGAGAACTGAAGTCTCTTTCCGTTGTTGTTTACTTAGGCTGTGGCAACCTTTTCTGCACCGGCCTGTTCCAAAATGTCTTTGATTCTGTCTTTGTTGTGGCTGGTATATTTTACACCTACCAGAACAGAACCTTCTTTAATGGCATCTTCATAATATTTTATTTCATGCTCAGGAATAAAAGCACCGATGATTGCACCCACTGAACCGCCAACTGCGGCACCTGCACCACCGGCGGCAAGCGCGGCCACTAAGGGGCCTGCTACAACAAGGCCTGCACCACCAGTTGCTACTGCGCCGACAGCGGTCATGCCAGCGACAACTGCCGCTACAATGCCGGTGGACGCCGCACCGATTACGCCGCCTTCACTGGCTTTAGTGCCCTCGTCTACGGCAAAGTTTTCTTTAGAGTGAGTACCATTGGCAATAACCGAAATATCATTGGGGGTAACACCGGCACTTTCTAAACGAAAAATAGCGTTGCTGGCAGCTGAAGAACTTTTAAATAAACCTGTAATAACTTCGCTCATGTTAACTTTCCTTATGGGTAAGTGGTTTTTTTCATGCATCTAGGTAGAGCAAAGAAAGTGCCAGTGGCGAATTTTTTATAAAACATGATTTATATTATGCGGTTACAGTTTAACTGCTGTCAGCGTGTTCGCGCCATCAAGGTAACTATTGCTTGCGGCTGGTAAAAGTTACCAGCCACTTTACTTACTGACCTTTAAACCATAGCCCGTTGGCTTATAGCCTAAGTTCCACTCGCGCTTGCCGCTGACAAAGGGGTTGTCGTGGCCCATATGTTGCTGGATACGCTGGTTTAGCTCAATCTCTTGGGGCGTTACCGGATCTTGCCTGTGCCAGGCGATAAACAGCTGTTGCTGGGCGCGGGACAGGTTTAGGTTGTATTTGTCGGCCATATAAAAGTAAATACGCGCTATATCACCACGGATCGGCGGGGCGGGTTCGAATACCTGTTGTTTAAAATCCACTTTTACCGGGCAGGCGCCGTGTTGGGCCGGGATACCTGGCAGTACACCAAAGCGGAAGTTGCTGCGATCGCCGTTTACTTCGCCAATCGCCGGTACCAGGTTGTATAAATCGGCCTCCATGGCGCGAAATACGCTGTCGGTTTTTACGCAATTTTTGCGCCCGCCGTCTTGCCAGCACTGGCGCTGGTGGCCAAAGTGATGCGCCGGCATGATGTGCTCCCACTCTATCCGGTTAGCGCGCGGGCCGTTTTTACGCACCTGATAACCACAGCCGGCTAAATCGGGAATACCTTTACCGCCTTGCCAGCGAATATCACAGTCGCAATAAAAGCTTTTCGCCTCCGGGGCATGAATGCGCTGGGCTAAACGTTTTGCCTGATCAAAATTGGCGGGGGCGGCTAAAGCAAATACAGAAAACAGCAGCAAAAAGCTGCCGGCACAACAGGATAAAAACTTCATTCACTACCACTTACTTCAGTGAGAACCGATTCTTTTTATTAAAATACTGCTTTAAACACGAACAAACTTACCCACACCAACACGCCATAAATACGTCCATGTAGGCTCGATTCCGCCCGTCCGGGGCTCCAACGGTTGGCTTAGGGTAAGTTTGTTCTCGCTTATATGTTTACAGTTAGCCAGAGCATAATCATTCGCGCTGAACAGCAACTGACTTAATGCGTTTTACCGGCAATTTGCTCAATGCTGTGTTGCAGCGGTTTGCGCAGGCCAAGTTTAAAACCCAGCTCGGCCATAATAAATAACGGGCCAATCAGTAAGCCGATTAAGTCATCGACAAAAGCCGGTTTCTTGCCTTCGTAGTAATGGCCAATAAACTGCAACACCCAACCGACAACAAAGATGGCGATTGAACTGCCAAGCCAAAGCCCAAAGGGTAAGGTGGCCAGTTTCGCTGCCAGCAGCAGGCTAATGCCGCTAAAAACAAACATAACCAGGCCAAAACGCAAGTCCAGCCTCAGGTAAAACGCCATACTGCCAATAAACAACAATAATGCCGGTGTAATAACCATGCCTGCCAGCGTAAATAACGGCCAGTACAGCAAGGCAAATACGGCCACCACTATTAGCGGTATGCCGGCGTAGTGGGTAAGAATATTGCGCTCGTCGCGGTGGTACAAAGCGTACTGGCTTAAATGTTCGGTCAGGTTTTTCATTGTTATTTTGCCTGCTGTTGTACGGTGTTAGGTCAGGTGTTACTAAGCCTAAATCCGCTATGGCAGCGGGTCAATGAGACACTTTGTTCCCAATGTAGCTAAGTTGTAAAATTGGCGTATATAGGCAATAAATTTTGCAGTTAAAGGCGTAGGCTCGCGGTGTGTTAACGGAGCCTGTTGTCAATAACACTTAGTGGTGTGGGCTTAACCACACTGCTGCCCATTCACGGATGGCTTGCATAAACCAATGAAAAATAAAGGATAGACCAATGCAAGTAATCAGTACCATGTTAAAGCGTCAGCTGTTGTGGCTGGCATTAGTTGTTAGTTCAGGCGTATTTTCATCGGCTGCTGTTGCCGATGCTATTTTACATGCGTTTGACTGGCACTATGACGAAGTCGCTGCTAAAGCGACTGAAATTAAGAATCTGGGCTATAAAGCGGTATTGGTGGCACCGCCGCTAAAATCAAATGCGGGCAGTTGTGCCTGGTGGCAGCGTTATCAGCCGCAGGATATCCGCGTAATTGACCACTGCAAAGGCAACAAACAGTCGTTTGTAAATATGATCAATGCCCTGAACGATGCCAACCCGGCGCGTAAAGTGGATGTGTACGCCGATATAGTACTAAACCATATGGCAAATGAGCGTAACGGCGCGACGGATTTCCCCGGCCAGGCGACAGTAAATAGCTACGGCAGTAACAGCAGTTACTGGAATAACCAGCGCTTATTTGGCAATTTAACCCAGGGCTTATTTGGTGCCAGCGACTTTAACCCGGCTAACTGTATCAGCAACTATAACGATGTATGGCAGGTACAAAACTGGCGGCTGTGTGGCGGCGCGGGTGATGCCGGTTTGCCGGATTTAAACCCCAACAGCTGGGTGGTGCAGCAACAGCGTAACTACTTAACAGCACTGAAAGACTTGGGCGTAAAAGGCTTTCGGGTTGATGCCGCCAAGCATATGACTATCTGGCATATTAATGAAATTTTCACCAGCAGCATTAAAAGCGGCATGTACGTATTTGGTGAAATTATTACCAGTGGTGGTGCCGGTAATAATGAGTACGACAGCTTTTTATCGCCTTATCTGGCCTATACCGACCATAAAGCCTACGATTTTCCGCTGTTTAGCGCGATTCGCAGTGCCTTTGGTTTTGGTGGTAGCTTAAGCCAGCTGGTTAACCCGTTGTCTAACGGCCAGGCGCTGCAAAACAGCCGGGCAGTAACCTTTACTATTACGCATGATATTCCTACCAATGATGGCTTTCGCTATCTGATTATGGATGCTACCGACGAGTATCTGGCCTATGCCTACATTATGGGCCGTGATGGCGGTAAACCGCTGATATTCAGCGACAGCACCGGCACTGATAACAACCGCTGGGTCAATGCCTATAAAGCCGATCATATTGGCAAAATGCTGAATTTCCATAACCGTATGCAGGGGCAGGGCATGGAAATGCTGGCCTGGAATGATTGCGCCATTTTGTTCCGCCGTGGTCAGGAAGGGGTGGTAGGCATTAATAAATGCAGCAGCAACCAGAGCTTTAACATTAACACTAACGGCCGCTTTTACTGGTATCGCAATTACCGCGATGTGCTAAGTGGCGGCAATCTGGTGTATATCAATGGTGGCAGCTACAACTTCAGCATTCCGGCACGTCAGGCCAGAATGTGGTATGCCGACTAAGTAGTTTGTGCTTAGTCAGCACTAAATAACGCCAGTAAATCTTCGGCTTTGCCTTGCCAGGGCTGGCCCTGGCCGCCGGCAAACAGCTGATCGGCTAACTGGCGTTTGTGTTGCTGCAGCAATTGTACTTTTTGCTCCACCGTATTGCTGGCGATCAGTTTATAGACAAACACAGCTTTTTTCTGGCCGATGCGGTGGGCGCGATCGGTAGCCTGGGCTTCTGCGGCCGGGTTCCACCACGGATCGTAGTGAATTACCGTATCGGCAGCGGTAAGGTTTAAACCGGTGCCGCCGGCTTTTAAACTGATCAAAAATACCCGGGTTTCACCACTTTGAAAGGCATCAATCTGCTGCTGGCGGTGTTTGGTCTGGCCGGTGAGTTTACTGTAGCTGATGCCCAGGGCGTTTAACTCATCTTCTATTAAGGTCAGCATGCTGGCAAACTGGCTGAACAGTAAAATATTGCGGCCTTCTTCCAGCATTTCCGGCAGGGTGTCGCGCAGCCATTGCAGCTTGGCATTGCTTTGTACCGAGCGGGCATGTTCAACCGGTACCAGCCTGGCGTCGCAACAGGCCTGGCGCAGCTTTAACAGTGCATCTAAAAACTGGATCTGGCTGGCGGCTACGCCTTTTTGCACAAACAACTCGCGCACTTTGGTTTCCATTACCAGGCGGATACTTTCGTACAGGTTGCGCTGGTCGCTTTCTAATTCCAGCAGCTGCACTATTTCGGTTTTGTCTGGTAACTCGCTGGCGACCTGGGCCTTGGTCCGGCGCAGCATAAAGGGCGCTATACGGGCCTTTAACGCATGGGCGCGCTCGGCATCGCCGTGTTTTTCAATTGGTTTGCGGTACACCTGGTTAAAGTGGGCGTCGTTACCCAGCAGGCCCGGCAGCACAAAATCAAAAATAGACTTTAACTCGCCTAAGTGGTTTTCCAGCGGGGTACCTGACAGCGCCAGTTTAAAATCGGCTTTTAATAAGCGCACGGCTTTGGCCGCCAGGCTGCCGGCATTTTTAATATGCTGGGCTTCGTCCAGAATAACGGCGCTTAGCGGCTGGTTCTGATAATACTTATGATCCCGCACCACCAGCGGATAGCTGGTTACAATCAGATCATAATTGGCCAGTTCATTAAACAGAGGTTGGCGTTTATTACCATGAATTTGCACTACCCGCAGTTGCGGTGTAAACCGCCCGGCTTCCGCCAGCCAGTTACCCAACACGCTGGTAGGGCAGATAATCAGCGCCGGGTGTTGCAGCTCGCCGCGCTGTTTTTGCAGCAGTAGCAGGCTTAGCGTTTGCAGTGTTTTACCCAGGCCCATATCGTCGGCCAAAATGCCGCCTAAGCCAAACTCGCGCAAAAAGCTCAGCCAGCTTAAGCCCTGCAACTGATAATCACGTAGTGATGCTTGCAGGCCCTGCGGTACGTCGCACGGCGTAATACCATTAAAATTATGCAACAGGTGGCTCAGGCGCTGTACACGCTGGGCGTTTAAAAACTGAATGTCCTTCGCGGTTTCTGGCGGTAATAATGCCGCTTTAAAGGCAGGTAAATCCAGGCTGAACTGTGGCTTGTTCGGGTTTAGCAGTTCAATAATAGTATCGATAAACGGCTGGATCAGCGCCAGCGGTAATGCCAGCTTACCTTGCGGTAATGATAACCAGATGGGTTTACCGGCATCGGGCAGGCCGTGCTGGCGCAGCCATTGGCTGATCAGCGGCAGCAGCGGCACCTGGGTGCCGTCGATATCAACCTGTATGGCTAAAGCAAAACCACCCACGCTGTTGTCCTGCACCTGCAGGTAGGGGGCGTCGCTTAAGATATCCAGATTAAAATTATCATCGCGGGCGATATGCCAGCCTTGTTGTTCTAACTGTGGCAGGGCATCCAGCAAGGGTTGCCACAGTAGCGGGTTGTCTGGCCCTTCGCCGACGCCAAACGCACTTTGCTCGCTATAAGGTGGCGGTAGCGCCGGCAGTTGCAGCAGTTCAAGCTGTAACAATTGCTCCAGCGCGCTGGTTTCTGTCGCCCGGTGGCGTTTTATAAAAACGGTGGTGTTGTCCTGCACCAGCTCAGTTTGTGCCTGAGTCAGATTAAGCGGCAACAGGTAGCTGGCATACTGAAACTGCAGTACAGCAGTGGGTTCGCTGCGGCCTTTAGCTTTGTGTGGCAGCATTTTTAGCTGCAATACCGGCCGTGGTGTGCTGCTGATTTGCTTTAACCCGGCGGCGCTGGGTAATGGCAGGCTGGTTTGGTTAAACAGCTGCTGCAAGCGGCTGATGCTGGGCGCCAGCGCCTGCTGTGGTATCGGCGGCATTTTGTTTAACAGCTTTAACTGCGCACTGCTAAGAGCGGTGTCCAGTTCGCCTATCTGGTAGTAACTGGTGTCCAGGTAACAGGGCGGATCGGTATATACCAGTTCAAAGTCGCGGTCATCGTCGTCCAGCTGCCAGCCCAGTTGCTGGCCTGCTACGGTATCCTGCCAGGTAAAGGCCAGTGTTCGTTTTGGCCCTTGCTGCACCGCGTAGCGCGCTTCAGAAAAAAAGCAGCGGCCACTGCCAAGCAGTTGTTGCAACAACTGATAGCCCCAGTCACCTTCCAGCAGCGGTAAGTCGCGCAGGCTTTGGGCGCGGAAATAACTGAGCAGGCGGTAATCTTGCTCATCAATCCAGTGCGGTATGCCGGGGGTAACCAGGTCGTACTTGCCAATAGCAACGCCTTTGGTATAGCCGCCTTTTTTGCTTTCGCGCACCCGGCGCGGGCTAAGTTGCAGCCCGGCCTGGCCATACGACAACAGATACAGCACCACATCTTTTTCATCCTGCGCCGGGGCAAGTGATTGTTCTACCTGTTCAAACCACTGGTTGAGCTGGCGTACCGGTTGTTGCTCCAGTTGCAGCTTGTGTTGCTGATAGTCGCGTTGCAGCCGCAGTAATACGGCCAGCACGTGCTTGCAGTTAGCGCCTACCGGGCAAGTACAGCGGTTTTGCAATTGCCAGCCGCTGCTGTTGTGTTTCAGGCTGATAAATTGCCGGTACGGCGTAAAAGCGGCGCCCCACACCTGGGCGCTGATCTCAGATAAGTCGCTGTTGTATTCCAGCTTGACCACTTTACCGGCCTGCAAATATGCCTGAGCCCGGTGAAAGGTCACGGCATCAAACCAGTGTTCCAGCTGTTGCTGGCTAAGTGGAAACGCAGTATCGGTTGTCATAACGCCTGAATGTTGAACACAAAGGCGTAATGCTACCGCAGTTTTGCCCTAAGCCAAATGCGATAGCGTGAAATAAAATAAATTTGTGCAGATTTAGCCCGGTAAACCGCCACTGGAGTGTTAACAAAAAGCCAGCTATGTTTATTTCGGCCCGGATCAACTTAACCGTGCTAACACCGCAAAATAACTACAGGGACACTTATTATGATTAGAAAACTACTGCTCGCTATAGTTGTGCTGCTGGCGATACCACTGGTGGCGGCACTATTTGTAAAGCAGGATTATAAAGTAGAAACCCAGGTGGTTATTCAGCAACCGGTGACGGTGGTATTTGATTACATTCGTTTTTTAACCAATCAGGACAACTTCAGTGTATGGGCAGCACAGGACCCGAATATGCAAAAAACCGATCGCGGCGTTGACGGCACTGTGGGTTTTGTTTCGGGCTGGCATAGTGAAAATTCAGATGTCGGCACCGGCGAGCAGGAAATAAAAGCCATAGTGGAAGGCTCGCGGATAGATTACGAGCTGCGTTTTTATCAGCCTTATGCCGCGGTGTCGCCAGCTTATATGCAAACAGAAGCCGTTGGCGCAGAACAAACCCGGGTAACCTGGGGCTTTGCCGGCCATATGCCGTACCCAATGAACCTGATGCTGCTGTTTATGGATGTTGAAGCGATGATAGCGGCAGATTTACAGCAAGGCCTGGAAAACCTGAAGTTAATTCTGGAAACGCCCGCGGCAGAGCCGGCAGAAACGCCGCTTAGCTGAAGTGTCAGAAGTAAAAATCCAGGCTTAGCTGCAGGTAGTCGTCACGGCGCATAAAGTATAGGGGATCTGATGTCAGCTGGCTTTGAAAGAACCAGGCATCCAGTCTTAAGCGCAGGCTGTTTGACAAACGCATAGAGGCTTCGAGCTTGCCGCTGCGGCTGTTGCTGTTATGCAAATCCTGCATAATTCCCAGCAAAATTTCGCTGCCTGCCTCATCATTGGCCACAATACGGCTACCAATAAACAGATCATTCTGCCCTGGTACCGGCGCCTGGCGGTCGCGGCTGTCGTACTGGTATTCGGCAATCCAGCCTAAATCCCAGCTACTACCGAATACACCGACCTGGGTATATTCAAAGCCGGCTGTGCTGGCGATAAAGTCTTGCTGCCGGGTTTTGCGATAAATGCTTTCCAATTTCCAGGCCCAGCTACCGCTCAGCCACTGGCTGTCCAGCCCCAGTTGCTGCATCTGCAGATACACCGGTTGCAGGTTGCCCGCTGAGGTTAGCTGTAGCTGCGGATCACGATTATTGCCTTCAAAATAACTCAGGCCTAAATCCAGCGCGCCAAACTGCCGGCTCCAGCGTAGGGCAAAATCGAGGTTTTGCTCAGCCTGTGCTGACTCATAAAACGGATTATCGCTGTCGATAGGCAGCGGCGGCCTTAAACGGCCATCAGGGCCCGGCAGGGTACGCTCGCGAAAATAAGGCAGCAAATACAGCGAAAAAGTACCACCGTTGCCATAGAGGTTCCAGTTTAACATCGGCTGTCCCAGCTTGGTTTCGCCGTCAACACTGGCGACCAGATCGGTCTGGTTAATAACATCTACCAGATGCTGCGATTCTGTTACGCCCCAAAACACGATGTCAACACCGGCTTTAATATCATAGCCTGTGCCGGCATACTGCCAGTAGGCCTGGCGCAGGTCAGCCAGGTTGCGCTTACTATCACGTTGGTCCAGCCGCAAAAAAGGCTCAATGGCGATCTGGTGAGCACGGTTATCACTTTGCCAAACCCACTCAGCGCTAACGGCCACACTGCTGTGTGCTTTGGCCTGGCCTTGCTCTCCCTGCTGTGGGTAATAGCGTTGCTGCAAAGTCAGACTGTAATCACTGCTAAGATTTTGCTGCCAGCTGTTCGGTGTAACATCCGGGTTGCCGGGTTGTGCTGTGGGTATTGCCCGGCGCTGTAATATTGCTGCGCCACTAAGCTCTGCCGCCGAGGTGGGTAGTTCTGTATCGGTAGTACTGGCGGTACTGATAGCGTCGCGGCGGTTTTCTGCTACCGGCGCCGCAGCAACATTGATGTACTGTGCTGGCGTAACCACACCAAGCGGCTTATCGGCAATAGCCTGATAATACCATTGCCGGGCCTGCGATACCGGCGTAGCCAGCATTTGCGCCCGCGGCGGCACCTGTAATACTGCGCCGCGCTGCAGAACGTTGATATTGTTAGCGCGAAATGCCTGCGGATTAGCCTGCCACAGTGCATAAACCACCTGCACCATCGCCACCTGATCATCCGGCCGGGCTGCGGTTGCCAGTTTCCATAAGGTATCTGCCGGCTGTACCGGAGGCAATTGCTGCGGCTGTGCCTGAGCCAGCGCAGTACAGAATACCAGAGCAGAAATCAGCTGATGCATCGCTAAAATATCCTTGTGCTAGCGCACCCGTTGCAGCGCATTGGTGTCAAAGTCTGCCGCAGTGCGGCCAGTGTTAAAACTGATCTGATGAATTAACAGATCGGTGCTTTTTCCGGTCTGGTGATTCACCATACTGAGCTTATGCGGTCGCCAGTATTTATCCAGATACAGCTGATAGTCATGCAATGTCAGTGTTTTTAGCAGCGTATTTTTGCGGTCGTAATACTCGGCCTTATGTAAACGGTAATGCTGCTGGTCTACCCAAACCACTGTTTTGCTATAGCCGGAAAATTCGTCAGTGGGCACTTGCTCCAGTACAAAGCAGGGTTGGTCATTACAGCTTTCGTCACGCAGGTAGCTAAAACGGTATTTTTCGATTTCAAACGAGCTTAAATCTTCGTAGGCAAATTCACTGCCCATAAAAGGCCCCGATTTATTGCGCGATGCGATACGTTTTACCCGTTTTACGGCGGGCAGATACAGCCACTGATCATCTTCTGCTGTCGGGTGCGAGTGGTTTAAAAAGGCGGTGCCCCGTACATCCCGCGGTTCGTCAAAAATGGTCAGCCCTTTATCGCCATCGCCCTGTACTTCCAGTGCGGCCGTACGGATTTCCCGCTGGCTTTCATCCCCTTTGGCATTGCGTAGTACCATAGTGGTGCGGCTTTCACTGTCACCCCAACCGGCATCGCGCACTTTGCGCTCCTGGGCAATAGCCAGACCTTTGGTTTCGTCGGCTACTGCAAAACCTGCTAGCCAGGTTGCGCCGATCAGGCCCAGTATTAACAGCGGCGTTGGCAAAATATTACGCATGATGTTGGCTTTCCTTAGTATCAAATTTAAGCAAAAAGGCTGGCAGGAATAAAAAGTCGATTACCAGCGCGGTAAAAATAATAATAGCGGTTAACAGCCCCATATCCGAGTTGAGCCGGAAACTGGATAACATCAACACGCTAAAGCCAACTACCAGTACGGCAGTGGTGATCCAAAGCGCCCGGCCGACACTGTTAAAAGCATAGCGTACAGCGGCTTCAGCATTACGGCCTTCGTGGCGTGCATGCTGGTACTTGGCCAGAAAATGCACGGTGTCGTCAACAATAATGCCCAGACTTATGCCGGCGACCACCGATAATCCCAGATTAATTTCACCGCTATACAGGCCCCAGATGCCAAAACCAATAGCCGCGGGGGCAATATTAGGCAACAGGCTGATTAACCCCATGCGCCAGGAACGCAGACTAAATACCAGCAACAGGGAGATCAGCACCAGTGCCAGTGGCAGCGTTTGCAGCATCGACGCCATATTGCGCTCACCAATATGGGCAAACATTAACGCTGTACTGGCCGCGCTGGCCTGATACTGCGGAAACTGGCTGGCAAAATACTGCAGGGCTTTTTGTTCAAAGCCGGTAATCTCTTTACTGCCCATATTTCTCAGGGCCGCGGTCAGGCGGGTGGCACTTTTGTCCAGATTCAGCTGGTTATTCAAGTCGAGGCCGTAAGGCAGCGACATTTCATACATCAGCAGATATTGTGCGGCTTCGTCCTGTGTTTGTGGAATACGGTAAAAGGCCGGGTCGTCGGCATGCATATTTTTGTTCAGGCGTTTAAACACGTCACTGATGCTATTAACATGCGCCACTTGTGGCTGGTCTGCCAGCCACTGACTGAAGTTTTCCACTGCCGCAATAAATTCCGGCTGGTTTACGCCACTGCTTTGGCCGCTATGCAATACAAAGTCCATCGACATTGATGCCGCCAGATGCTGATCAAGAAAATCCATCGCCTGACGAAAATCAGTCGCCGGTGAAAAATATTTAACCGCTTCGTCATTCACTTTATTCAGGCTGATAAAACCGGCAAAAATAACCATCAGTAGTGCCATTGCCGGCAATAACAGGCGTTGGCGCAATATCACGAAACTGGCCAGTTTATCCATTACTGTATCCTGCTGGTGCTGCGGTTTTACTTTGCCGGGCTTTACCGGCAACACTGCCAGCAGTGCCGGCAAGGTAACGACACTGAGTAAGCACGCCAACATCACGCCAACCGCGGTCATATTGCCTAAGTCTGCCAGAATGGGTACTTCAGAGAAATTCAGCGTTAAAAAACCAATGGCAGTCGTTGCACTGGTAATAAAAATGGGCATTAAATTGCGCTGCATGCTGTATTCAATCGCACTTTGCTTATCATGGCCCCGGCTTAGCGCAAACTGCACCGATGCTATAACATGTACACAGTCGGCCACCGCCAGTGTCATCAGAATAGTGGGTACATTGACGGTGGCGGTACTTAAAAAAATACCGGCCGCACCTGCCAGACCCAGGGTGCTGGTGATGGTCACCACAATAATAATGACAGTAGCCAGGGCAACAACAACTGAGCGTAGTAATAATGCCAGCATAATTACGATCACGACAAACATCACCGGGATCAGCGTCCGGGCGTCGTGCTCGGCTTCATAGGCAAAGGAGTGGTTCATTGCTATTACGCCGGCCAGATAGAATCGGACATCCGGATAACGCTGGCTAAATTCGTCTGTTAATTGGCGGGCAAAACCAAAGGTATCAAACACCTCCTTATTTTTATCCAGTTCGGGCAGCTGCACGGTGATATTAATAGCCGTAACGGTGCCATCTGCAGTAATCAGCCGTTTTAGCAGTGTCGGTTCTGCCAGCGCAACACGGCGGATGTCAGCTATTTTGGCTTCATCCAATTGCGCTGTATCGAGCAGCAAATCGGCCACCAGCAAATCATCGGCATCAGCTTCGGTATGCTGAAAATTACTGATCGAATCGACCCGGATAGAATAGGGTGTCTGCCAGGCGGCATCAGTTATTTGCTTAATCAGCGTCAGATTGGTGGTGTTGAAAATCTGCCCGTCTGCCGGCGCGATACCAATAAGAATGTTGTCGCTCTTATTAAATTCGTCCTGCATTTGCTCAAACATGAGCAATTGCGGGTTGTCAGCGGCGAAAAATACCCGGAAGTCACCGCGAAAGTACAACTTGCCCATGCCGCTGCTCATCAGCAATACCAGCACCAAAGTACCCAGTAACACCCACCACGGATGTTTCAGCACCCAGCCAAGCCAAAGTTGCCTCATCTTTTGCTCCCTAAGACAATTTATCAATCTGACCAACAGCTTGGGCTGAAAATATAGCGCTCCGTACTGTGTTACCCAGTGTAGCCGATTTAGCCTGTGGCTTAGCAGATTATTTAACCTTGCTAATATTTAACAATATGCTAAATATTAATTATCTTTTTATTTTATCCGCGCAGGAGACAGGATGTCACTGGCCGTTGTTTTCAGTCGTGCCCGTCATGGTTTAGATGCCCCTTTAGTTACCGTTGAAGTGCATATCAGCAATGGTTTGCCTGCGTTTCAGCTGGTTGGTTTGCCGGAAACCTCGGTAAAAGAATCGCGTGATCGGGTGCGCAGCGCCATGGTAAACAGCGGTTTTGCTTTTCCGGATCGCAAAATCACTGTTAATTTAGCCCCGGCCGATTTGCCCAAAGAAGGCGGCCGTTTCGATTTGCCGATAGCGCTGGGCATTATTGTTGCTTCCGGCCAGTTGGCCGAAAAAAGCCTGCAAGGCTATGAATTTTGTGGCGAGTTGGCGCTGTCGGGCGAGATCCGCAGCATAGTAGGCGAAATTCCGGTAGCCATAGCCTGCCGCGATGCCGGCCGCGAAGTGGTACTGCCAATGTTAAATGCCCAGCAGGCGCAACAGGTACCCAAGGTAGTGGTGCACGGTGCCGAGCATTTACTGCAGGTGCACAGCTTTTTACTGGCCCAGCAACCATTGCCTGCGATTCCGGCTTTACCGGTGCGTGAGCAGCAGCATTTACCGGATTTAGCCGATGTAAAAGGCCAGGCCCATGCCAAGCGGGTGTTGGAGATTGCTGCGGCCGGTGAACATAACCTGTTAATGCTGGGCCCGGCCGGTACCGGTAAATCTATGCTGGCGCAGCGTTTACCCGGCATTATGCCGCCGCTGACCGAGCCGGAAGCATTGGCCACGGCTGCTATATACTCTATTGCCGGGTTAAAGCGTAACTTAACCGACTGGCAGCAACGGCCATTCAGGTCGCCACATCACACCAGTTCGGCGGTAGCATTGGTTGGTGGTGGTTCTGTGCCCAGGCCAGGCGAAATTTCGTTGTCGCACCATGGCATACTTTTTTTAGACGAGTTGCCGGAATTTCCACGCAAAGTATTGGACGTGTTACGCGAGCCGCTGGAAACCGGCGTTGTACATATTAGCCGCGCTGCGCGCCAGGCGGAGTTTCCGGCACAATTTCAGCTGGTAGCAGCATTAAACCCCAGCCCGACCGGGCACCATCAGGATGGCCGGGCTACACCCGAGCAGGTAATGCGTTATTTAAACCGGCTGTCTGGCCCGTTTATCGACCGGATAGAACTGCAAATTGAAGTGCCGTTACTGCCCAAAGGCATGCTTAGCCAGCACACGCAGGAAGAAAGCAGCGCCAGTGTGCGCGAGCGGGTACTGACAGCCAGGCAATTACAGCTGGCACGGCAGGGTAAAGCGAATGCCCGTTTAAGCGGCAGTGAAATTGCCGATTTTTGCCCGTTACAACAAGCCGATGCGCGCTTTTTGGAAGACACCATTCACCGTTTTAAGCTATCGGCCCGTACTTACCATAAGATTATTAAAGTGGCGCGCAGCATTGCCGATTTACAGCAGCAAGCCCAAATTAGCCGTGCCCATTTAATGGAGGCCCTCAGCTACCGCGCATTAGAGCGGTTGCTGAGTTACTTAAAAAACTGAGTTTCGCGTATATTAAAGCAGGAGTCGATGTACTCTAAGTCAACCGTTGCAGGCCAGGATGCTGACAAATTCGCAGGGAGCGAATTTGAACAGCTCTGCTGGTCCGCAGGATAAACTTCATGGATGAAGTTTATAATCGAGCCCCCAGGGATGGGTTTACGGCGTGTTGACGTGAGTATATCGACTCATGCGTTACGCCTGAGCCTGTAAATTACACCAATTTCCAATTTAAGGTTTCGCCGGCATAAAACGGTACTATCGGGTTGCCGTTGGGCAGCGTAATTTCGTTTGGTACCTGCCACTGCTGCTTTTGCAGTGTAACTGTACCGCTGTTACGTGGCAAGCCGTAAAAGTCGGCGCCGTAGTGGCTGGCAAAGCCTTCCAGCTTACCCAGAGCGCCTAGATCATCAAATACCTGAGCATACAGCTCTATTGCACTGTGGGCGCTGTAACAGCCGGCGCAGCCACAGGCGGATTCTTTGCGGTGTTTTTCATGCGGCGCAGAATCTGTACCTAAAAAGAACTTGCTGGAACCGCTGGCCACAGCCGCCCGCAGCGCTTCCTGGTGAGTACGGCGTTTTAATACCGGCAGGCAATAGTTATGCGGCCGTACGCCGCCGACTAACAAATCGTTGCGGTTGAGCAGTAGATGTTGCGGTGTAATAGTGGCGGCCACATTGTTTGATGCTTGCGCGACAAAGCTGGCGGCATCTGCGGTGGTGATATGCTCAAATACCACTTTCAGGCCAGGTAAGCGCGTAACAATGTGCTGCAGGTAACGGTCGATAAACACCTTTTCGCGGTCAAAAATATCAATATCGTGATCGGTAACTTCGCCATGCACCAGCAGCAACATGCCATGTTCTGCCATGGCTTCAAATACCGGATACAGGCTGCCCAGCGCACTTACCGCATCGCTGGAGTTAGTGGTGGCACCGGCCGGATACAACTTGGCCGCAACCACACCGGCTGCTTTGGCGGCAATAATATCGGCAGCACTGGTTTTATCGGTTAAAAACAAGGTAACCAGCGGCTGAAAGTTGCTGCCTGCCGGGCGGGCGGCCAGAATGCGGTCACGGTAGGCTACTGCCATGTCGGCTGTGGTTACCGGCGGCACTAAGTTTGGCATCACAATGGCACGGGCGAATTGCCGGGCTGTGGCTGGTACAGTTTCACGCAGCATATCGCCGTCACGAAAGTGTAAGTGCCAGTCATCCGGGGTTTGTATGGTAAGAGTGGTCATGGAGCGCTCCTGCAACTGCTGCGGCAAAAAAGTGGCGCTATGATATCAAGTAACCTCGTTTGGTGAAATTGCTTCAGCGCGTATTGTGGTAAGTTAGCGTTCAGCGTAGCTTGGCCATCATTGATATTTACTTAACGGAAACCGCAATGACATTAGAACAGGGAATGCTATTTGCAATTTTACTTTGCACTATAGCGTTGTTTATTTGGGGCCGTTGGCGGCACGACACTGTCGCGCTGGCCACACTGATGGCGGCAGTAGCAGCCGGCCTGGTGCCAACCGACACTGCCTTTAGCGGTTTTGGCCACCCGGCAGTTATTACCGTTGCTTGTGTACTGGTGTTAAGTTATGCGCTGCAAAATAGCGGCGCGGTTGACTTATTAGCCCGCAAACTGCTACCCGCCAACAGTGGTGTGATGGCCACTATCGCCCTGTTAACCACCTTAGTTACGCTGCTATCGGCATTTATGAATAACGTTGGTGCTATGGCACTGATGATGCCGGTGGCTATTCAGGCGGCAACCCGGCTTAAACTAACACCGGGGCAGGTTCTGATGCCGGTGGCGTTTGGTTCGATACTGGGCGGCATGACAACCTTAATTGGGACGCCGCCTAACCTTATTGTGTCGGGCTTTCGTGACAGCAGTCAGGGTAGCAGTTTTGCCATGTTCGACTTTAGCCCGGTAGGGGTGCTGGTGGCGCTGGCCGGTTTGGCCTTTATTACTATTGTAGGCTGGCGTTTGGTGCCTAAACGTCAGCAGGGCGGGGTTGAGGGCTTTGATACCGCCAGTTATTTAACTGAAGTGCGGGTTGATGCCAACGGCAAAGCCGATGGCCTGCGCCTGGCGGCACTTGAGCAGTTACTGGAAGAAGCCGATGCGCAGGTGGTAGGCCTGGTGCGCAATAAATTCCGCGTGTCGGCACCTACTGGGTATCGGATGTTAAAAGCAGACGATGTGCTGGTAATTGAAGCTGAACCGGAATCGCTGGGCAATATATTATCTGAGCTGGGGCTGACTCTTGAAGAGAATGTGAAGGTGGAAGCAGATCCCGCAGAGACAGAAAAAAACAATGGGGCGGGCAAAGAAGAAGTGCTGCTGGAACTGGCAGTGATGCCAGATGCTTTAGTGATTGGCCGTTCAGCTGCCGATCTTAGTTTACGTAGCCGGTTTGGCATTAATTTGTTGGCGTTGTCACGCCAGGGCAATCGCTCCATTAAGCGGTTGCGCCGTACTGAACTGGTTGCCGGTGATGTACTGCTGATGCAGGGTGAGGCCGAGCTGTTATCTGCGTTTGCCAGCGAGTTTGGTTGTGTGCCGCTGGCAGAGCGGTCTATTCAGGTGCCGGATAAACGCCGTATCTGGTTAACCAGCGTTATTATGTTAAGCGCAGTGGCCGGTGCGGCCTTTGGGTTAGTACCGGCGGCAATATCCTTTGCGGCGGGTGTGCTGGCCAGTATGCTGTTTAAGGCGCTGCCGCTCAGTAAGGTGTATCAGGCTATTGACTGGCCGGTAGTGGTATTACTGGCGGCTTTAATACCAGTAGCTGAGGCGATGTTAAGCACCGGGGCCGCGGCCTTATTAGCCGAGTTAATGTTGTCACATTTATCGCAAGGCAGTGCCGTATTTACGCTGATCCTGCTGCTGGTGCTGACGATGACATTGTCGGATTTTATGAATAATGCCGCCACCGCGGCGGTAATGTGCCCGATAGCATTAAGTATTGCCAACCAACTTGATGTCAGCTCAGATACCTTTTTAATGGCCGTTGCCATTGGTGCCTCTTGTGCCTTTTTAACGCCGATAGGCCACCAGAATAATACGTTGATCCTGGGGCCGGGTGGCTTTAAGTTTGGTGACTACTGGCGGTTGGGCTTACCACTGGAGTTGCTGGTTGTCGCCGTGTCAGTACCGGCACTTTTATACTTCTGGCCGCTTTAGCCTGGCCGTTGCCTTTGCTACACTACTAAGGCTATTTAACTGAGGGTAATAATGATGTCTGAGCTGGATTTTGATTTAGATCATCTGGACTTTGCTGAAGCGGAACAGAATGTAGAGCGCCAGCAACAAGCCGAACTTAGCCGTGCTGAGGCGCCACAATATGGTGATGATGACGATGAATGCAGTGGCGGTGCCTGTAAAATTTAGTCTGGGCTGACTGCTGTAGCTGGCAGCTCAGCAGGTTTATGCCATAACTGACTTACCGCAATACACAGCACCCCTGCCAGCATCAGCAATGAAAATGGCAGCGGGGTGCCGTTATAAAACAGTGCCAGCAAGGGTCCTGCCAGTGCACCTATACCAAAGCGCAAAGTACCTATTACCGCCGTTGCAGTGCCGCTGTTATCCGGAAATTTCATCAGGATCATCGCATCAGCGTTCGTGGCTATCAGGCTTAAACTGGCCATCAGCGGGGCTATCGACAGTACCGTATACACCAGCTCAAACTGCCAGAAATTAAACAAGGTTAACGCGCTGGCGCTGACAATGGCCACTGCCAGGCCGGCACGCAGCATACGTTGCGGGCCAAGGCGGGTAACCAGGCGGCTGTTTATCAGGTTTGCCAGCATCAGCATTAACACATTAAAGCCAAACAACAGGCTGAACAGTTGCTCGTCTACACCAAAAAATTTGATATAAACAAAAGGCACAGCGGTTAAAAAGCAAAAGAATGAAAAAGAGGCAAACATCGACGTAGCAATATCCGGCCGGGCAGAAGAGCGCGAAAATACCACTTTATAGCCAGCAAAAAACGCCAGCTTTTGTGGCGTACCGGCCGGTTTAATTTCAGGCAGGTAACGCCAGCTAAGCAACAGGATCAGTAAACCGTACACTGCCAGCGTAACAAAGATCATCTGCCAGTTTGCCAGCCACAATACGCCGCTGCCAATGGCCGGAGCCAGCAGCGGGGCCAGCATCATAATCATCGACACATACGACATACCTTTAGCGGTATGTTCCTGATAAATGTGCCGCACTATACCCGGCACCACTACTGTAGCGGCCGCGCCGCATAACGCCTGAATAGCGCGCCAGAATAAAAACCATTCAATAGTGCTAACTAAACTTAACGCAATACTGGCCAGCACAAAGCCGGTTAAACCAAAAATGGCCAGTGGCCGGCGGCCGAAGCTATCGGCCAGTGGGCCGCAAATCAGCATGCTGATGCCAAAAAAGGCCAGAAAAATACTTAACGATTGCTGCACCATGCCAATAGAGGTATTCAGTTGTTGCGCCATAATGGGCATGGCAGGCAGATACATATCAATAGCCAGCGGCGTGGTGGCGACAACAGCTGCCAGTAATATAATGATCCAGCCAGCGGGTTTATTTGACATAAGTTAAGGCTCTTAATGTGGCAGCGCCCTATGATACGCGGTTTTGTTAGCCTCAGCTAATAGCTGAGTGTAAAAATAGGTTAGCAAATATGTCTGGCGGCTCAGGGAGTTGTAGTTAACGCAGTAAACTAAAGTACAGACTGCAACAGTTTAACTACAGTGCAGCTATCGGAACAGAATAGCCTAAGCCAGGGTATTACGCTTATACTGAACAAACTTAGATTGCTGGATTCGGATAATGAAAAAAACCAAAATAATTACTACAGATGAAATATTACTAACGCTGTGTCAGTCGGTCACAAAAGTATTATCAGGTGCAGGCAACAGTAATGTGGCTTATTCGCCAATGGTACAAAAAATCCAAAAAACCTGTCTGCGGCCTGATCTGGGCTGCTTTGTATTGTTTGACGGCGGTTTCTCCGGCCTGGTGATTATTAATTTCACTGCGCAGGCGGCGATGGAAATTTATAAAAAATATTTAATGAGCATGGGCATGCCGGAAAGTGAGCTGGCCCAGTTTCATACCTCTGATGAAGTAGGTAACGTAATGGGTGAGCTGATGAACCAGATCGTCGGCGACTTTACCAATACCGTGCGCTATGACCTGCAAACATCAATTAATCAGAGCCAGCCGAAAATGATGGCGATTAATAAGCAGGTGCAAATTTTAATCAATACCCAGCTTGATCAGCCACAGGCGCGCCGCGTTACCTTTAGTACGCCAGAGCATAATATTTTTTATCTGGAACTGGCGATGGATAAAACTGAGTTTATTCAGCTGCATGAGTTCGACAAAGCCGAGCAGGAACACCCGGACGATATTCTGGCCAATGCGCAGCAATATACTCCGGAAAACACCGTTAGCGCCTCGGCAGAAGTGGATGATGATTTTCTAAAAACACTGGGCTTATAAATACGTCCGGCCCTAAGTTGCACATTTATGGCTAAGGTGCTGCCTGGCGAACCGGCAAGCGCAGACAAAAACGGGCACCACCCAGGGTAGCCGACTCACTTACACTGATGCTGCCCTGATGCCACTGCATAATACGCTGCACTATGGCCAACCCCAGGCCAAAGCCGCCACCTTGTTTATTCCGGCTGGCTTCAAGGCGAAAAAAAGGTTTTAGGATTTCTTCACGCATGGCCTGCGGAATACCGGGGCCGTCATCTTCAATATCAATATGCCAGTAATTTTGCTGTTGTTGCAGCGTCAGCCTAATATGCTGCCGGGCATACTTTTTAGCGTTAACCAGCACATTTTGCAGCGCCCGTTCCAGATAATGGCCATCGCCAAACAGTAGCGCCTGCTGCGGTATAGTTAAACTGATCGCGGCGCCAGGCATCGGCGACAGCTTTTCGTTTAAGTTGGCAATCAGTTCGGTCAGGTTTATCTGTTGCAGCTGCAGTGGTAACTGGCCAGTTTCCAGCCGGGCATAGTCGAGAATTTCATCTACCAGTTGCTGTAATTCGCGCACATCTTCACACATCAGACGGCGTTCGTCTTCCGGCAGCTGGGTTGCCATTTCTAGTGCAAAATTCAGCCGGGCAATAGGCGTGCGCAGCTCATGCGATACCGCATGGGTCATTTCGCGCTGCAGGTTCAGCAAATCGCGGATCTGCAGGCTCATCTGGCTGAAACTTTGCGCAATGGGCGCAATAAATGAATGTGCCGGTACTTCAATTGTGCTGTCGCTGTTGCTGGAAAACTGCTTCAGGCTTAGCTGCAGGGTGCGGATATCACGCGCCACCGGCCACAGCCACAGCGCCACCGCAACGGCTAACAAAACAAAAAACAGCAACGTAAACCAGGTGGCGCCTTCCTGTTGTATCAATGGCAGTGGGCCCAAACGCCATAATTGCCCGGCCTGCTGATAGTAAAAATACACGCTGTCGGCTTCAAACAAGCTAACAAGATCACCTTGTTGTAGTAACTGTTGCTCTTCTGGCAACCAGCTGATGCTGTCCGGGCTCAGTTCAGTGTAAGGCAGGCTGATCTGGCTTTGCCATTGTATGGCGGGCTGTTGCAACTGCGGCTGGAGCAGTTGGGTGTAGCTGCTAAGCCAGGGCGGGGCGGTGTCGGGTTGCCATTGCTGCCACAGCTGTTCTACTGCCCAGCCAATGCCAAGCAACACCAGAAACAGAAACAGGTAAAAATGCCAGAATAGCCTTTGCATACTCAGTGCCAGGCGTCTGCGACAAATAAATAGCCTTTACCCCAGACGGTTTTAATACGAAACGGTGTTTCGGCGTTGTCACCCAGCTTACGGCGTAAATGCGAAATCCGTACATCGACGGTACGGTCCAGGCCGTCGTATTCACGGCCGATGATCTGCTGGTGAATAGCTTCGCGTTTTACGGTTTGGCCGGCATGTTTGGCCAGCATCCAGAGTAAATCAAATTCATAGCTGGTAAGTTCTACACGCTCGTTGTCGTACCAGGCTTCACGGGCACGTTGTTTTAACATTAAACGGCCAAACTGCAGCTCTTGCTGCTCGGTTTTAGCGGTGCTTTGGCTGCGCCGCAGCAAGGCGTTAATACGGGCTACCAGCACACGTGGCTCTACCGGTTTTACCACATAATCATCGGCACCCAGTTCCAGCCCCAGCACCTGATCAATATCACTTTGTTTCGCCGTTAACATTAACACCGGGCCTTTATACCAGGGGCGGATCTGACGACAAACACCAAAGCCGTCCAGGCCAGGCAGCATCAGGTCCAGAACGATCAGATCCGGCTGAAACTGGCGGCAGTGCTCTGCCACCGCGTCGCCCTGGCTTTGTTGCTGTACAGTAAAGCCGTGTTGGGTTAAAAAGCTCTGCACCAAAGAGGCCAGGCGCGCATCGTCTTCTACTAACAATATTTTGGCCATCAGAAAATACTCCATGGGCTGGCGATCCGGCGCCGCATTGGTTTGCGGCTTAACACTTTCAGTTCTGTTTGCAGCAATACCGTATTATTGCTATTACGCAGGCTAAGCTCGGTATGTTGCCACGACAGCGGCTGCTGCCATTGGCCTGTGGTGGCGTCTTGCCAGCATTGGATAAGCTGCTCTGCCAGAAACAGGCAGGGGCTTAGCTTTTGCTCGCTGTACCACTGCACCTGCAGGTCAGCCTGGCAGGGTTGGTTGGGTTGTTCGGTAACACAAATTTGGGGTTTTACGTTCCAGCATAGCGCAGCCGCACAGGGGGCGGATGCAGCCTGTGGTGCAGTGACTCCGTTCAGTGCCAGTAACAACCAGAAACCGTGCATTAATAAAACCGGTAACTCACGCCTAAAAACCAGGTTGTTACATTGTCAGACCGCACCAGCGGGCTTAGTGTCATAGCATCATCCAGATGTAGGTAGCGTACAAAAGCCAGTACAGAGACGCGTTCAGACACGGGCTTTTGCCAACTTAAACGCAGCTCAGGCTGCCAACTTGGCCTGCCATCGTAGCGTGGCAGATAAAACGGCTCATTATTATCAATGCCATAATAAGTATCAATCAGTTTGGCGCTTTTCCAGTTTAGTTTGGCACTGGCTTGCCACAGGCCACTGTTGAGCTGCCAGTTGCGGCCGATACTGATGCTGGCATGCTGGCCTTGGTAAGTGTTGCTAACGTCTTGCCAAAGTATCGCTTGTGCCTGCCAGTCTTCATTAAACCAGTCCAGCTGCACGCCCAAATCAAAGGCAGTTGGCCGTTTACTAACCTGGCGTACAGAAACGACCTGGGCACTACGCTCTTCGGCAAAGCTGGGCCCTACCATAGCGGTATGATTAAATTGCATCAGGTTGCCGCCAAACCATTTTTGGAAGTAGCCTTTTTCCTGATTAAACTGGCCCAGCACACTTAATTGCCAGTTGTCTGACAACGCCAGGCTGCTGCCAAGTTTACCGTTGTCAAAAAACCAGTAGCGGCCGTAATAGTATATATCCGGCAGGATAACCAGCGGCAGCTCTTCGCCACCATACAGCGGGTTGCTGCGTTGGCCATAGCCCAGCGCCCAGCTCAGGTATAGCCGTTGTTCTTCTACGCACTGAGCGCCTTGTGCGCACACTGGCGCGGGCTCGGCTTTCACCTGCCAGCTTAGCAGCAATAAAAGTATGATCAGGTAGCGCAATCTTCACCTTAGCTCAGCGGTTAGTTTACAGATATTTTTACGCTGTTAGTTTAGCAAGTTGTGCGGCAAGACATAAGCAGGCATAACAATGTTTCACAATTCGCTTCACTAAATTTAAGCTTCGCCAGACTGTGGCAAAGTGATCTTAAAACCACCCGTTCAGGTATAAAGCAGGGTGGCGCAAGATGTAAATTGAATCCCCTGCCAATTCACTTTATGATAAGGCCACAATAATTCTAAGATACTGGTAGCTGCTGCGGCGGGCGGCCGGTGTTGATAAGCGTAGTAATATCGCTGTCATAGCAGAGCGTTTTGATGAGAGACAAAGCTACTTCGTTCGACATTGCTTATATGGCTGGAGTATCGCAGTCCACGGTGTCGCGGGCGCTACGAAACAGCCCGCAGGTTAATAAAGAAACACGTGAAAAAGTGCAGGCGATTGCACGGCAACTAAATTACAAAGTAGATAAAAACGCCAGTAACCTGCGCCAGCAGCGCAGCAGTACGCTGGCTTTGCTGTTATTTGAAGACCCCACCACCGACGAGTCGCTGATCAATCCGTTCTTTTTATCTATGCTGGGCAGCATTACCCGCGCCTGTGCCAAACGCAGCCAGGACTTACTGGTGTCTTTTCAGCAATTAAGTGACGACTGGCATGCTGACTACGAAGACAGCAATAAAGCCGATGGCATTATTCTGCTTGGTTACGGCGACTATAAAGATTACGAAGAAAAACTGCATAAATTACTGGCGCAGGAAACCCATTTTGTCTGTTGGGGCGCCGAAGTGCTCGGCCACCCGGAATTTACGCTGCGCAGCAATAACCGTGAAGGCGGCCGTTTAGCCGGTGAGCATTTGCTGGCTACCGGACATAAGAAATTTGCCTTTGTCGGTAATGCCTCTGAAGGCAGCCCGGAATTTAGTGCCCGTTATCTGGGCTTTATTGATGCGTTAAATAAAGCCGGTATCAGTGCTGATCAGGTGCCGCATTTTGATGCTATTTCTACCGAAAGTGCCGGCGATAAGGCCACTGAGCAATTACTGGCTGGCGGCCATCAGGTTGATGCCATTTTCTGTGCCAGCGATCTTATCGCTATTGGCGTTATGCGCTGCCTGAAACGGCGCAACTTAAGGGTGCCGGAAGATATTGCCGTAATGGGTTTTGATGATATTCCCGTGGCATCTTTTGCCACTCCGGCTCTTAGTACTATTCAGCAAGACACCACCCAGGCCGGTGAGCTGCTGGTAAACAACCTGCTGCAACTGATTAATAACCAGCCGATCACTGTCAGCCAGATTGAGCCTAAGTTAATTATCCGCCAGTCTTGCGGTTTTAACCGCAATAGCTGAGTGGCCGGCAGTAGCTGACAACTACTGCGGTTTATTTACCTTGCCATAACCTTACTTACGCCGCTGCTGCTTTGTGTTAATATCCTGCGCCAGAATATTGGTTTAAACAGGGACAAGTATCAGTGCGTTTATCCCCACTTCATTTTTTACTGTTGTTTTGCCTGCAGTTAGCTGTGCCGGTTATGGCCAGCCAAACCTTAGCCGACCGTATGCTGGATGTGCGCAAGGTGGAAGGTGTTGATGTTTACTACAACCTTAGCAACGGCCTGGCGTTACAAGGCGAATACCGCTTAGTGCGCGATAGCCAGGGTTATACGCTGGCTACGTTCGAACAGGGCCTGGTGCAAGGCAACTGGCAGGTGTTTGATCAACGTAATCAGCGCGTTTTAAGCGGCCATTATCAGGCCGGGCGCCAGCATGGTGAATGGCAGTACTTTGCCGTTGATGGCAGTATTGAGCAAATAGAGCATTATGATGCCGGTGTCGCCACTGGCTTGTGGCAGCGGTTTAACAACCAGCACCAGGTAATAGAAACCAGCCAGTTTGAGCGTGGCGAAAAAACCAACGTCAGCCGTTTTTACGACAACGGCAAAATACGCAGTGTCGAAACCTATCAGGACAGCCTGCGCCATGGCGTGTGGCAAACCTTCCATCTTAACGGTGAAGTAGCCGAGCAGTGGACTTATGCCAACAACCAGCTCACCGGGTTATATCAAAGTAAAAACGAGCAGGGCACGGTATTACTGCAGGGCGAATACGATGCTCAGGGCCAGCAGCATGGGCAGTGGCTGCAGTTTTTTGCCCCGGATAAGGTGGAGGTTAAAGCTCACTACCTCAATGGTAAACGCCATGGTTTAACCGAGCAATTCAGTACCGATGGCACTCTGGTGCGCCACTGTAATTATCAGCAGGGTGCACAACACGGCGAATGCCGCGAGTTTTACCCCAATGGCCAGCTGATGAATGCATTGCTGTTTAAACAGGGTAAGCAGCATGGTGAACAGCAATGGTTTACCGAAGCCGGGCAACTGACGCAAAAGCAGCATTATATTGATGGCATGTTCGCTGGTGAGCAACTGCAGTATCACAACAATGGCGAGCTGTCGAAGCGCATTACCTACCACACTACAGAACGCAATGCTAATGGCCAGTTTCCGCTACATGGTGCTAATGAAACCTATCAGGAAAATGGCCTGCCATATGATTTATCCAACTTTGTGCTGGGCGAGCGTGACGGCGTGCATAAGCGCTTTATGGACGACAAACTGGTAGAAGAGTCGTATTACAAAGCCGGTAAACGCCATGGCCTGAGCAAAACATTTTACTCGTCGGGTGAACCGCGTGAGCACAATACCTATACCAATGGCCAGTTAAACGGGCCCTTTAAAAGCTGGCATATGAATGGCAACCTGCGCGAGGAGGGCGAGCGCAAAGATGGCCAGCTGACCGGGCGTTACCAGAGTTTTTACGACACCGGCAAACCGCAAAAGCTGGAACACTACGCCAGTGAGAAAAAACCAACAGAACACAGATTCGCCCAGGTGGGTAAATACCAGCAATGGGCTGCAAACGGTGATCTGACTCAGGAAGGTAGTTACGCCGATAACAAACGCCACGGTAACTGGATCAGCTACCAGCAGGGCGAAAAAAGCCGCGAGCAGGAGTTTGTTAACGGTAAAGCTGAAGGCCGTTTTGTTGACTATTATCAGGGGCGTCGCCGCAGCAGTGGTTATTACTACAACAACCAGAAAACCGGCGAATGGATTGAATACTATTACCAGGCTGACGACCCAACTTACGGTTTTATTCCGGAAGGTACTATCAGGCATAAAATACAGTGGCAGGAAAACAAACAGCACGGTAAAGCCGAGTTTTATACGGCAAAGAATATTTTACATAAAACCGAGCAGTGGGAAAAAGGCGAAAAAACCGGTGACTATCAGGAGTTTTATGTTAGCAACGGCGAGCCTAAACTGGCCGGCAAAATGCAAAAGGGCCAGTGGTTTGGTTTGTGGCAAGCCTGGTATGAAGATGGCACCCTGGCTCAGGCGGTGCATTACGATGACAGCCGTAAACATGGCCTGGCGCAGGACTACTACGACAACGGCCAGTTAAAAAGCGAAATTGAATACGAGTACGACAAGCCGCATGGCCGGTATCAGTTGTTTCATTTAAATGGCCGGCCACAGCAAAAAGAAAGCTATGTCAAAGGTTTAAAAGAAGGCAAAGCGGAATACTTTCACCCTAATGGTAAACCGCTGCAACAGGGCGATTACCTGCGTGATCGCAAAGAAGGCGAATGGCTGGAGTACTGGCCTAATGGCCAGGTGCGTACTCAGGGCAGCTATATCAGCGACAGGCCGTCAGGCGACTGGCAGTACTTTGATCAACACGGCAAGTTAATTAAAACCGAGCATAAAGGCTAACTAAGATCCGCTGCTGCCGGCGATGGCAGCAGCGGATTACCTAGCAGTTTTAGTTCAATTTTATTGTAATAATAATTGTTATCATTTACACTTCGCGACCTGTTTAATTCCTCCTGCGATACAGGTCGTAATATGAAGTTCTGTCTTTCTGCTGTCAGTTTATTCTGCACTATGGCATTTTCTGCTAACACCCAGGCCGATACAGCACCGGCTGACACTTCAACTGCTGCACTGGAACATATTGAAGTTAAAGGCCGGGCCCAAACGCTGTACCGGGTTAACTCGTCTAATCTGGCTACCCGCACCGATACGCCGCTGGATGAAATTCCACAAAATATTCAGGTATTGCCCGAGGCCCTGATCCGCGATCAGGCCGCACGGCAAATTACCGATTTATATCGCAGCATGAGCGGTGTCAGTGGTTTTAGCTACTCCGGCGTGACGTTTCGCGGTTTTCGCCAGGACGAAATTTTATACGACGGCGTGCGCGGCGATCCGTTTAACGGCTTTGCGGTACCGCAGCTGTTCAATGTAGCGGAAATTCAGGTGCTAAAAGGCGCGGCTGGCGCCCTGTATGGCAGTATGCCCCCCGGCGGCCTGATTAACTACAGCACCAAAAAACCAACAGCGCTGCCCGAGAGGCAGCTGAAAGTAGGCCTGGGTAACGACAGCTTTTACAGCGGTTCACTGGAACTAAGCGGGCCGTTAACCGATGATGCAGCCCAGCGTTACCGCGCCGGTATTTACAAAGACAGCGAAAAACCCTTCCGGCAAAATACTGATGTGGAAAACCAGATCATCGATTTAGGTTACGCCATAGACCTGACACAGGACACCACGCTGACACTGCAATACACCGACGTAGAGCAAGATTACGGTGGCGCCCGCCTGCGTGGCGTAGTTACCGATGCTAATGGTAACTTTCTGGCCGATCGTAGCTGGAACCATAACGAAAGCAGTGACTTTCAGCTGTTAACCGCCGAAGTGTATCAAGCCCGCTTAGAACATCAGGTTAGCCGCCAGTGGAGCACCGATATTACCGTGCGTGGCTACCAGAATCAGGAGCTGCAAAACTACCATGAACCGTTTTGCAGTTTTGATACCGATGGTGATGGCGTTATTGATTACTGCCGCCGCCAGTTTCGTGACCAAAACCGCGAGAATGACTCGCTCAGCCTGACCTGGAACAATATTGTTGAGCTAAGCCTCGCTGATATTGAGCATACGCTGTTAGTGGGTGCTGACTATTTACAACAGGATTCCTATTTCTCTGGCCGTAACGCCGTACCGCGTGAAAACGGCGGCACTGTGCCAGGCCTTAGCCTGCGCGACCCGGTATATGGCCTGACCAGCCGCGCCGATTATAACCTGGACGCCGTAACACCCAATATCACTGATACTGAAACCGTGCGTAAAGGCGTTTACCTGCAGGACCAGTTAACGCTGTCAGACAACTGGAACTTGCTGCTGGGGCTGCGCTGGGACAGCTTTGAAGATACTAATAAGCGTGATGGCAGCAAAGTATCGGGTAACGATACGTCGTGGCGGCTGGGTACCACTTACCAGCTAACCGACTATGCCCGTGGTTATCTGGTTGCTGCTACCGGCTTTGTGCCACAGGATGCTGCCTCGCAGGCTGAAGCAGTGGGCGGGCCATTTGAGCCGGAAACTTCGCGTTTATATGAAGCCGGGGTGCGTTTTTCGCTGTTAAACGATAGCGTGCGCTTAAATACCGCGGTGTACGAAATTACCCGGAAAAATATTCTGCAGGCTGATCCGCGCGGTGATGTGGCTAACGATGGCCAGGATGACTTACTGGCACTGGGCGAAGTACGCAGCCGCGGCTTTGAGCTGGATGTGTTAGGCGATTTAACCGACAACTGGGTAATGAACCTGAGTTACGCTTACAACGATACCCGGGTAGTGCAGGACAACGACGGCATTACCAATGCGTTTAACGGCCGCTTTGCCAATGCACCACAGCATCAGTTAGGGTTGTGGAGCCGTTATGAACTGCCAGCGCTGCATTCGTCCTTTGCCGCCGGAGTTGACTATGTTGGTGAGCAACAAAGTATTGGCGGGCAGGTGGTAAAAGCCTATACGGTGTTTGATATCAGCTGGCAAACTGAGTGGCAAAACTGGCTGGTGCAACTGAATGTGAAAAACCTGTTTGATAAAACCTATGCCAGCAGTGGCTTTATTGACCGTACCGGGCATTTTCCGGGCGAGCCACGCCGGATTTATCTGACAACAACCTACAGCTTCTGATATGACTAACCGGCAATGGTTTGCACTGCATTCCTGGGCAGGCTTTGTGCTGGGGGCGCTGTTGCTGCTGGTATGCGTTACAGGCGTATTAGCAGCGCTTAGCTATGAAATACAGTACCTGAGCGACAGCAAATACCGCGCACTTAGCAGTCGCAGTGGCCCGGTTAACTGGATACAGCTGGAACAAAATCTGGCCGCTGCTTACCCGGATAGCCAACTGATCAGCGTACAGGTACATCAGCAGACTTATCTGGCGGGCGAAGCGTCACTGGCTACGCCAGACGGGTTTCGGTTTGCTTATTTTGATCCGGCCAGCGGCAGCCTTACCGGCAGCGGTGACTGGGGCCGGTTATCGCGTTTTTTGCGCAATTTGCATATGTATTTGTCGGTCGAAGGCGTGGGCAAGGTAGTTGTTACCTCGCTGAGCTTTTTGCTGCTTATTTCACTCGTCTCAAGTTTTTATGTCTATCGCAACTGGTGGCGGCAATGGTTACATAACCCCGGCAAATGGCGCTGGGCAGTGCGCAGCAGCTGGGCGTCGTGGCACAAGCTTATTGGCTTATGGAGCTGGTGGTTTGTATTGCTGATGACATTAACCGGCTTGTGGTACTTTGCCGAGCACTGGTTGCTAAAAACACCACTGCAATATTATCCACCTGTGCCCCGGGCTACATTAAGCCCGGCACCAAATGCAACACCGCCAACACAACCCTTATCGCTAACCGAAATAACCAGCATAGCGCAGCAACAACGGCCACAGCTGGATATCCGCGCTGTGCTGTATAACAGCAATGCCAAAGCGCCGATTGTGGTTAGCGGCCAGGCGGGTGATTTACTGCTGCGCGACCGGGCTAACCGTATTTACCTGGATAGCGCGGGTGTTGTTATTGGCACCCAGCATACTGCTGATTTAGGCCTGCTGGCTTATCTGACCGATATGGCCGACCCGCTGCATTTTGGTAACTTTAGTGGCCTGGCAGTTAAACTGATTTATGCGCTATTTGGCACCGGCTTGTGTATTTTGGTGGCCGGTGGTATGCGGATGCACTGGCTACGCAGCAAACATAAACAGCCAAGTTTGGCCCGCTGGCTGGGTCTGTCCGGTTGGCTGGCACTACTGGTGGCGCTAAGTGGTATTGTCTGGACCAGCGCGACGTTCTCGCAGCGTGAGCTAAGCAAGCCGCCGTTATCACCGCTGCTGGGTACGCTGGCGGGTACTCAGCCGTCTTGCTCTTCTGTTGCCGCGGCTTGCTGATATAACATTTCCAGTGCTTCGCGCAATGTCGGGTAAAAGCTCAGCTGGCCCGGCACGGGTTTTACCCCGGCTTTGGCCAGGGTTTTCAGCGGTTGAAACTGTAAATCGGCTATCACCAGCTGGGTTTTGCTTTTATGGCACTTGCTGATCAGCTTATTCAGTGCGGCCAGGCCGCCGGCGTCCAGCAAAGGTACGCCGTCCATATACAATACCAGGCCACGGCTGCGCTCACTTAAACGGGCGATATCAGCAAAAATACGATCGGCGGCGGCAAAAAACAGCGGCCCGCTGATCTTCAGCACCTGCCAGCCAGTGGGGATCGGCTGTTCAACCTGTTTACGGTTATGGCTGATATCGGTCACTTTGCTCATTTCGGCAATTTCTTTCACAAACAGCAATGCCGCCAGCAGAATACCGGCGGTAATGGCGGTCACCATATCAAACAGCACGGTAAGGGAAAAACAGGTAATAAATACCCAGATATCGCTGCGCGGCGCTGTTTTGAGTAAATGCACGGCTTTGGGCGCTTCGCTCATATTCCAGGCTACTATTATCAGCAATGATGCCAGTGCCGCCATCGGTACATAAGATAACACCGGTGCCAGCAGCATCAGGCCCAGCAGCAATACCAGTGCATGCACCATCGCTGCTACGGGCGACTGAGCTCCGGCTTTAAAGTTGGCCGATGAACGTGCCAGTGCGGCAGTGGCGGTAATGCCGCCAAAAAACGGCGTAATAATATTACCAATGCCCTGGCCCAGCAGCTCACTGTTAGCACTGTGGCGCCGGCCCGACATACCATCCAGCACTACGGCACACAGCAAGGATTCAATAGCGCCCAGCATGGCCATAGCAAAAGCGGCTGCCAGTAAATCTTTAACCAGTTGCCAGCTAAAGCCTAACAATTCGCCATCGGGGCCGGGCCTTAGCCAGGGCCAGTCAAAGTAAGGCAGGTAGGGCGGAATACCGCTGCCGCTGGCGCCATCGGGTGTGGTGTAACTAAAGCGCGAACCTATGGTGTCCAGATCCGCACCCAAACCTAGCAGCAATAATGCCAGCAAGGTGCCAATAAACAGCGCCGGTAAATGGGCCGGTATAATGGTTTTTAGTCTGGGCCACAGCAGCATAACGGCCAGCGTCACTACGGCAACCAGCAAGCTGGGCCAGGATAATTGCGGTAGCATTTGCGCCAGTATCAGCAGTTTGTCGGCAAAGTGCTCGGGCATGGCCTCTATCGGCAGGCCAAAAAAGTCTTTAATTTGTAAGGTGGCAATAACCACGGCAATGCCGCCGGTAAAGCCTAAGGTGACGGATTCGGGAATATACTCAATTAGCCGCCCCAGCCGCATAAAAGCCATAACCAGCAGCAGCACACCGGATAGTACGGTGGCAATAAGTAAGCCGCTTAAACCATATTTTAATGCCACCGGATACAAAATAACCACAAAGGCTGCGGTGGGGCCGCTAATGCTGTAACGCGAACCACCGGTTAACGCAATAACCAAACCGGCGATAATAGCGGTATACAAACCGTATTGCGGTGCCACGCCTGAGGCAATGGCCAGCGCCATCGCCAGAGGTATGGCAATAATGCCCACGGTAATACCGGCCAGCAGGTCTTTACCGAGTTTATTCAGGCTATAACCTTCGGCCAGTACCTCGCGCAGGGCATGGCCAGCACGCAGAGAAAACAGGTGGGAACGGTCAGACATAACAGCATCCGCGATAAAAGCCACTAAGGGATGAACTTAGTGTAGCGCTGACAAAGGCTTACGCCTATGCGCTTTTAGTATGGTTGTGTTAGTTTCACAATGGCGCAATACTGCTTCTCTACAATAATTACATCTATCAAAACAAAAAGAGTCGTTATGATAAAAGCCATTAAGTTTGTATTGTTGTTCGGGTTATTTACAGCCTGCAGTATGCTGGTAAAAGTAAACGCAACCAGCCTGGTTGTTGAAAGCTTTAATATTCGTTACGACAACCCTGATGATGCAATTAATGCCTGGCCAAACAGACAACACCTGATATATGCCCACTTAAAAACACTGCAGCCTGATGTACTGGGTTTACAAGAGGTGTTGCACCATCAACTTAGCTGGTTAAACGGGCAACTGCCTGATTACAGCTACATTGGTGTTGGCAGAGACGATGGCGTTATTGCCGGTGAGTTTGTGCCGTTGTTTTATAATAAAAACACTATTACTAAACTGGATGGCGGCAATTTTTGGTTATCTGAAACACCCGATGTTGCAGGCTCAATCGGCTGGCAGGCACAGCTTCCCCGCGTTGCCAGCTGGGGGCATTTTGAAAAAGACGGCAGTGATTTCTTTGTATTTAATGTGCATTTCAGCCATGTAAGCGACCTGGCCAGACAAAAAAGTGCTGAATTTTTGCTGACACATATTCCGGCTATTGCCGGTAACAAACCGGTTATTTTACTGGGCGATTTTAATATGCTGAGCAATAGCGTAGCTTACAAAACGCTCACTTCTGGCCGTTTGCTGCAGTTGACAGACTCCGCAACCCTGGCAAACGCCGAAGATGTCGGTACCTACAACGGTTTTGCTGCAGGCGAAAGAAGTCGCATTGATTATATTTTTATAGGTAACGGCTTAAAAAGCCATAACTACCGCACTTATCAACTGGGCGTTGCCGGCGTGTATATCTCCGATCATTTTCCTATTTCGACGGTAATTACCTTACCGCAAAAGCCATAATAGCTTAAAGAAAAACCGCCGCTAAACTAGCCGGCGGTTTTAGGGAGAGTCTGTAAGCTTCAGGGCGTGGTTTGCAGGAGTAGCAGACCATGGCCAGCCAGTTGACTGCCATCAAGGTCAAACGACCAGCTGGCGCTTAAACCTTCACGGCTTATGCTGCTGATATCCTGCGCGCTGTCACTCAGGTTTAAGATAAACAGGCTTTTACTACCGTTTAGTTCCCGTGCAATTTTTACTATGCCGTTATCCAGCTGAGTTACCTGATAACTGCCATCAATACCCAGCTCTGGCCGCTGTTTTTTCTGCGCAATTAACAGCTTGTACAATTGCCAGATAGAATCCGGTTGATCCTGTTGTGCGGCCACACTGCGATCTTCAGCTTCCAACTGCTTAGCCAGAAAATCCGGCCACCAGTTTGGGAAGCCTTCACCAAACAGCTGCATTTGCTCTACCCAGCTGTTGTCAGCTTTGGTAAAGCCAGCCTGCTTGCTGTTATCCCATTGCATAGGGGCGCGTTTAAACACGTCGTGGCCGCTGCGATCCTGGGTTAAGCCAATTTCTTCACCGTAGTAAATGTAAGGTGTGCCGGGCGAGCTAAATAGCATAGCTGCCGCCAGTTTGGCTTTGGCATCGTGCTGTTTTAACTGATAAGCAATTCGTTCCTGATCGTGGTTGGTTAAAAACGGCGCAAAAAAGTGCAGCGGTGCCTCAGACTCAGTACGTTGTTGCACGTTTTGCTGCAGTACACTTTGTTGCAACGGCCGGGCATCAGCCACTTGCTTAGCGTTAGATTGCATAGTGCCAAACTGGGCTTCGCCACCAGCGTTGGGTTGCAGTAAGCCAAGAATTTTATAGCCGACTTCAAAATCAAAACCCTGATCCAGGCCTTTACCCGCGCCGTAGTAGCGCGCCGCTACCGGAATATCTACCCAGGCTTCGCCCACTAAGTAAGCCTCTGGGTTAACGCTTTTAACAAATTGGTTGAAATCCTGCCAGTAGGCAATAGTTTCATCAGTGTCTGCCTGGGCATCCGGGCCGCCTTCCATCGCAAAACGTACGGCATCCAGGCGAAAGCCGGCCACGCCTTTATCCAGCCAGAATTTAGCCATTTTTTTCATTTCAGCAATCACATCGGGGTGGCGCAAGTTTAAGTCAGGCTGGCTGGCGCCAAAGGCGGCGTAGTACCAGGCTTTGCGGGTGTCGTTATAGTGCCATACGGCCTCGGGTTTATCATTGTCGCTCCAGGCATGGCCCCAGCCACTGCCCGCTGCTGGCATATCATCGCGCCAGACAAAGTAGTCTTTGTACGGCGCTTCACCGGCAGCTGAACGTTTAAACCAGTCATGTTCACTGGAGATATGGTTAATTACCAGATCCAATATCACCTTCATACCTTTGGCATCAGCGGCCTGAATAAAAGCTTCAAACTCGGCCATAGTGCCGTAATCACTTTCTACCTGATAAAACTCGGTAAAGTCGTAACCGTGATACGACGGCGCTTCAAACATCGGTGTTAGCCACAGCGCATTTACGCCCAGTTCCTGCAAATAGGGTAGTTTGGCGGTCATGCCGTTAAAGTCGCCGTGGCCATCGCCACTGGTGTCATAAAAACTGCGCGGCCAGATTTGATAAAACACTGCATCCTGCCACCAGTTTTTAGCCGCCTCACTTTCTTTTGTTACCGCATTTGTTACCGCATTTTGCTGCACCGCGGTAACAGCCTGTGGTGCAGCAGGTGCAACGTTAGTGGTTGGTGCAGGCTTACAACCGGCCAGTAATAAAGACAGCGCCAGTGCGCTTAAGGTAAAAGCTTTCATTGCGTCCCCGTCAGAGTATTATTTTAAGCAGCGTGCCAGTATTTAGTGCAGCGCAGCAATATGGTGCAGTTTTGCTAACTAAAGGTTGGTAATAACGCCAAAACAGTGCAACAACAAGATGAATACGTATGCACAGTTTTGCGCAAAATGGCTGCTATCGTGTAGTTTAGGCCAACATAACAAGCATCATAATAGAATAAAAATATCCGGGGACCTGTAATGAAACAACCTAAGCTCTCTTTCTGGCAGATCTGGAACCTCAGTTTCGGCTTTCTTGGTGTACAAATTGGTTTTGCGCTGCAAAACGGTAACGTTAGCCGGATTTTGTCAGACTTAGGCGCAGATCTGTCGTCGCTGTCATTATTCTGGCTGGCAGCGCCTATTATGGGCTTGCTGGTGCAGCCTATTGTGGGTGCGGCGTCTGACCGTACCTGGAATAAACTCGGCCGCCGGTTACCCTTTATGCTAGGCGGTGCCATAGTCGCCGCGGCTGCCATGGTATTGCTGCCCAACTCGTCAATGATGGTGGCTTTTATTCCTCCAATGCTATTTGGTCTTATTATCTTTGCCATTAAAGATGCAGCCTTTAACGTTACCTTTCAGCCGTTTCGTTCTCTGGTATCCGATATGGTGCCGGCAGAACAGCGGAATCTGGGCTATTCGGTGCAAACTTTACTGATCAATATTGGTGCGGTATTTGGCTCTATTTTGCCTTTTGTGTTAACCAATGTTGTCGGGCTGGAAAACGCCTCTAAAGCCGGCGAAGTGGCGCCTTCGGTTATTTGGGCATTTTATATTGGCGCTACGGTATTGCTGGGGTCTGTACTGTGGACAGTATTTCGCACTAAAGAGTATGCGCCAGAACAGTATTACGCCTACAAAGGCCTGGATTCAGAAGCTCAGGCTTTAGCCGAGCAGGTGCGCCAATCGCGTTCGCTGGGCGAGAAGTTAACCGATTTCTGGCAAACCATGAAAAGCATGCCGCGTATTATGAAGCAGCTGGCGTTGGTGCAGTTTTTTTCCTGGTTTGCTCTGTTTATTATGTGGACTTATTTCCCGGCCGCTATTGCACAAAATACCTGGGGCGTTGGCGTAGAGTGGTATGACGGTGCCTATATTGCCCAAATGGGTGGTGTACCGGCACATATCGCGGCGGCCAAAGGCGCAGCGGGTGATTGGGTGGGTATTTTATATGCCGGGTACTCGCTGTTTGCCGTGCTGTTTTCATTAGTTATGGCCAAATTGGCTAACCTGTTTGGCCGCAAGTTTGTTTATTCAATATCGCTGTTGGCCGGTGGCCTGGGTTATTTAAGCTTTATATTGTTTACCGACCCTACCATGACCCACGTAAACCTGTTGATTACTCAGGTCGAAATTCCTAAAGGCGCACTGGGGCTGATGATCCCGATGCTGGGTGTGGGTATTGCCTGGGCCGCCATTCTGGCTATGCCATATGCAATACTGGCCGGTGCCTTACCGGCAAATAAAACCGGCGTTTATATGGGTATTTTTAACTTTACTATTGCTGCGCCGCAGATTATCTCCGGGTTAATTGCCGGTTGGATTTTAGGCTCGGTATTTCAGAACCAGGCGGTGTATATCGTAATGCTGGCCGGAGCCGCCATGGTGCTGGGTGCGCTGTCGGTATGGCTGGTAAAAGAGCAGGAAGTTACTGCGGCTGAGTAAGCCAAGACACTACTGTTACCAGACTATTATTAACGAGCTATAATGCCGGTACCTGCAACTTCGGTTACGGTATTGGCATTAGCGCGCTCTATTATTTTCACCAGCACAGACTGAATAGTTTCATCTTCGCGCACATCTTCAGTACTAACAAAGCGTTGCTGTTGCGGCGCTTCACCCTCAGCAGACATAAAACTCACTACCACTTCAGTGGCGCAATCGGCAGTGGCACCGAAATAGGCTAATGAAATATGCGGGTAACCGTCAAAGCCTTTGCTTATCTGCTTTGCAATGCGTTTTTTTGCTTTATCAAGCTTCATTCTAAAGCCTTGTGTTAATTGGGGGCTGGCGAAACTATAACACCAAATGTAGCCAGTGAGGCTAAATAGCGAATATCTGTAGCAGCGGCTGTTAAATCTGCTTTACAGCACTTGTATTCCCGTTATGAAAATTCCCCGGCCGGGCGCAGGATTGCCGGTTAATTCAGCACTTTCTGCCTCGGCTGCTACACTTATTTGTAAATAAAAAGTGAGGAGGAAATTGTGATTGTCAGTAATGATCGAACACATCAACCCAGGCTTCATCCTGTTCATGGGGTGCTGCTTGCGGGTACTTTTATATTATTCTTGAGCGGTTTACTAAGTGATCTGGCTTATGCATCCAGCTACGAGATTCAGTGGAGCAATTTTGCCTCCTGGCTAATCGCAGGTGGCTTGCTGTTGGGCGGCTTAGTGCTGTTGTGGGCCATCATCAATTTGATTCGTGCAGTTGGACAAGGTAGGCCGCTTTTGCTGTATACCGCTCTGTTATTGGTTTCGTGGCTGCTGGGCTTGTTCAATGCTTTAATCCACGCCAGAGATGCCTGGGCTATTATGCCGGTGGGGCTGATTTTGTCTGTTATTGGCGTTTTGCTCGCTGGCGCTACCGCCTGGCTCGGCTTCGTCAGGTTTGGTGTGGGAGGTGTAAGATGACTTACCTGCATTTATACAGGTGCTTATGTGTTGTTGCTCTGGCCGGGCTATTGGCTGCCTGTAGTGGCGACGAGCCGGATCCTGCGCAATATGGTGCAAACCCGACACTGCCAGCGCCACAGTATGGGCTGTTGCCGGATATGACAATCGCAGAACCGGCGCCATGGGGCGATCAGCAGCCAACAGTGCCTGAAGGCTATACTATCTCTGCTATAGCTACTGATCTGAAGGTGCCACGGCAGATGCTCGTTCTGCCCAATGGCGACATTTTGATCGCCGAAGGCAAGGGCGGTAATGCGCCGGCTCTGAAGTTAAAAGATGTAATTGCCGGTTATATTAAATCAAAAGGCACAACCAGCGTTGAAAGCGGGGATCGCTTGACCTTATTACGGGATGCCGATGGTGATGGCAGTTATGAGTTCCGCACCGTGTTTGCTGACAATCTTAACGCTCCGTATGGGCTGGCGCTGGTTGATAACAAGCTGTATGTCGCCAATCAGGACGCTCTGGTACGCTTCGATTATCAAGAGGGCCAGACAGAAGCTACAGGGCCGCCGGTCAAGGTTACCGATCTACCATCACTGATCAACCATCACTGGACCAAGGCTTTGGCAGCGAGTGCCGATGGGCGTTTTCTTTACGTTGGCATTGGCTCTAACAGCAATATTACCGAGAGGGGCATGGTGGCTGAGGCTGACCGTGCGATGATCTGGGAAGTAGATGCTCAAACCGGGGCACACCGGCCTTACGCAACAGGCTTACGTAATCCAACGGCGCTCACTATACAACCAGAAAATGGTCAATTGTGGGCAGTAGTGAATGAGCGTGACGAGATTGGGCCGAATCTGGTGCCTGATTACCTGACAACAGTTAAAGAGGGGGCTTTTTACGGCTGGCCCTACAGCTATTGGGGGCAAAATATTGATGACCGTGTACGGCCGCAGGATCCGCAAAAGGTGGCATCGGCAATTAAACCTGATTATGCCTTGGGTTCGCACGTAGCAGCGCTCGGGCTCGATTTTTCTGACGCTGCAATGGGGGCCAAATTCGCTGACGGAGTATTTATTGGTGAGCATGGCAGCTGGAACCGTAAAAATCCGGTGGGCTATAAAGTGGTATTTGTGCCGTTCCGTGAAGGCCGCCCCGCCGGGCCGCCGGTAGATTTTGTCACCGGCTTTCTTGGTAGCGACGGCAAAACACGTGGCCGACCTGTCGGAGTAACAGTAGATCCAAGGGGCGCATTAATTGTTGCTGACGATTTGTCCAATACTATCTGGCGCGTTACTCCTACGGCTTCTGTAACACGGCCTGATTAATAATGTCTACCACGGCATTGGCTGATTGTACGGCCGACTCCAGCAGCGGCACGCCCTCATAGGCCCATGAGCCACAAAAGAACACCTGACGGCCGCTTTGGTGGTGCCATTGCTTAAGGGCCTTGTGCACCTTTGCGGTGCCTGGGGTAACCACTGCGCGTTGCAGCGGTATGCGTGCCAGCACGGTATCCGGTTTTGGTTCAAACAGCGGGTTCCAGGTTTGAAACACCGGCGCGCAGCTGCTAAGCGTTGGTTCTACCTTGTTAACCCAGACAGTAAACATCGGTTTTTTTAGTGTTTTATCCAGCTGAAAATTCAGTGCTGTCCAGTCTTGTTGTTTTAGCGGCATAAAGCGGCTGTCCTGATGCACCCATAGCTCGCCTGAATCAAAGTGAATGTTTTGCAGCATGTCGCGCTCAGCGCCAAACTGGGAGTCATCCAAAAAACTCAGCTGGTTAGCCTGGGTGGCAACAATAACCCGGTCAAACACGCCACCATCACCGCGTTGGTTATAAACTTTTACCCCTTGTTCGCCTGTTTTAACCTGTACCACAGGGCTGCCACTATGCAACGGCAGATCCTTAGCTAACGCCTGCACCAGTGCTGAAGTGCCGCCTTCCAGCCGGCAAAGCTGGCTGCTGTGCAAAATGCCATTAAGTAATGACAGCAACTGCGCTGCCGGCCAGTTCAGCAGGTGTTGTTCCTCACAGGTACAGATGGTGGTAAGAATGGGTAGCACCAGGCCGCGCCAAAACAGTGAGTCGAAGCTATGTTGCTGCAGAATGTCAGCTAACGTGGCATCGTTCAGTGTGGCATCGTTGCTAAGGTGCTCAAGCTGGCGGGTTAAACGCCGTAGTTGCCAGATCCCCAACCCCATGCGCAGAGCGCGGCGGTTCAGGTAGCGCCACGAGCCAATAAAAGGCCAGCGTAGCAGCGGCACTTCGCCACTACGAAACCAGGTATGGCGGTTAGTCCAACTGCAGGAGGTATGAGTGTGTACGTTAAAAGTGCTTACGCCCACTTCTTTGGCCAGCGCAAGCAGGCTGGGCCAGCTGTCGGGGCTCATTACGCGCAGAGGCACATCCACCAGGCCGTTGTTTACATTAAGGCGGTGAGCATCCATACCATGGTTGTTGTGTGTTTCAAATACAGTAACACTATGGCCGGCACAGCGCGCCCGATACGCCGCTGTCAGCCCCGCCATACCGCTGCCAATTACAGCAATAGAGTATGTGATCCCACGTTCAGCCATACATGCCCTCCCGGTTCGGCTAAATCGGTAACATCTGCTGATGTTGTTTTTAGACAAGAGGGCACAGTAAAACACATTTTGGCTTGGTGTGTCGCCAAACGGCAAAATGGCAGCGCTGGGCCGTGTTAAAGTGTACCTACTTCTGTGCGCCATAATAGGCTACCAGCGCATTCGACATGGCAAATAAAATATTACCAAAAAAGTATTATCAAAAAACATGCAACCATGTGGTTGCATGTTTGGCTGTGCTGTGCTTTAGTTGAATGGTAGTAAAGCTAAACTCAGATACGGAGCAATTTATGCAAAACATTATTCAGCGCGAACTAACCATTAACGCCACAGCAGAGCGTATATACAACGCCATTGCCACGCCGGAGCAGGTAGTAAAGTGGTTTCCCGATACGTTAACAGGCGAATACCGGCAGGGGGCACAAGCCATATTCAGCTTTGGTGAAAAACACAGAAGCAGTGTTTATATTGAAGCGGCCAGCCCTTACCACTATTTTGCTTATCGTTGGGTGCCTGGCGGCAATAACTTCACCGGTGAAGTGCTAACGGTGCCGCACACTCTGGTAGAGTTTCGTATTGCAGAGTTAGAGCCGGGCCGCTGCAAAGTCAGCTTAACGGAAAGCGGTTTTGCCGATTTACCTTCTGACATAGCCGCAAGCAGCCTGGATCAAAACAGCAATGGCTGGGACTTTATGCTGGCACGGTTACAGCAATACTTCAGTGAGGAAGGCAAGTGAGCCAGGCAGCTATAGCACAGATATTTAAAGCTCTGGGTGACCCGGTGCGGTTGCAGATAGTGCAGCGCTTATCGAACGGTACAGCACTGTGTATGGGCGAGCTATCTAAAGATCTTGGTATTAGCCGTCAGGGCGCCCGTAAGCAGATTCAGGCACTGGTGTCGGCAAAAGTAGTACAGCTGCACCCGGCCGGGCGTGAAGTAAAAGTGCAGTTGGATGCCGCTGCACTGCAGCAAGGGCGCGACTTTATCACTGCGCTGGAAGCACAGTGGGATCAACGCTTGCTGGCATTAAAGCAGTTTACCGAGCAGTGAATGCCAGGTCTGGCGGTTACCCCAGCGCCGGCTTATTCGTTCCAGGAACGCGCCAGAAAGCGCGCCTTACCGCCAGCCAGCACATGTATCGCCAGTTCGGTATTGCGCGCCTGTGCCTCAGCGGACTTTAGCCGGGCCAGATAGCGTAAAATTTCTTTTTGCAGGCTGGGAATAAGGACTGCCCAGCGTTGGCTGGCTGCTGGGTTCTGTTCTAACGCTATGCGGAACCAGTCTGGCATCGGATCAACAGGCCCGGGCGTGTAACCGGCATCAAATTGCAGTGCTACCTGTACCACCTCGCCAACGCCGGTGCCGGATGCGTTGAGCACATCGGCATGCAGATATAAATAAAAACTGCCATCGCCAACTGGCATCATATTAATTCGCCACGGTGGTTCGGGTTTGCCGTTTACCTGCACCAGCACCGGCAGTGGTTTGCGCCACTGCTCTTTTAGCTGCGTAGCCAGCTCGCCGCTTACCAGTACGTACGGATTAATACCACGTATGGTGATTGTTGCGCTAAAGATAATGCCAGTCATTGTCAAACTTCATAATATTGTTGGCTCCTGTTTGCTGTATGTTTTGCCCAGCAACGGTACTCACTTGCTGGCTTAGTTAAACTGGATCTGCAACAAAGAAGATAGCATTAGAAGGTCTGCATAGATAAACCGGTTTCCCATGTTTGCGCCATTAGCTTCTTCGCAGGCCCCCAGCGGTAACCACCCAGTGCACCGCTTTGCTGTATAACCCGATGGCATGGGATCAGCAACGCAACCGGGTTTGCACCAATGGCGTTACCAACCGCTCTGGCCGCCTTAGGAGCGCCGAGCATTGCAGCAACCTGTACGTAGCTGGCTACAGCGCCAGGAGGTATTTTAAGCAGCGCACGCCATACCGCGATCTGAAAATTGGTTCCTGCCACGTGCAGCGACAGAGGCCCCTGCCTGGACGCTGCATGTTGGCCAAAAAAAGCGTCAATGGCATGACGTGTAGCCGGGATGCTTTCTGTGATCGAACTTAAAGGCCAGGCGTTATGCAAGTCATCCAGTAACGCCTCCACAGTATTAAAGCCAATGAACTCTGCCCGGCAAACACCGCGCTGGGTTACTGCCACAAACATAGGCCCCAGCGGGGTAGAATGTACGCCATATGCTACATTTACCTGCTTGCCCCGATTCTTGTACTCGCCCGGTGTAACGGCTTCAAGCTGCACAAAATGATCATGCAACCTTGAGCTGCCACTTAATCCAATCTCATGTGATACGTCGAGCAAGGAGCGGGATTCGTCCAACAACTTTTTACCCCGTTCCAATGTCAACACCTGCAAAAAGCGCTTCGGAGTTGTGCCTGCCCAGCGGCAAAACAGCCGTTGAAAGTGATAAGGGCTCAGATGTATATGGGCGGCAATCTCTGCCAGACTGGGTTGATCAGCTGCCCTGTCGACCATATAGGCCATAGCTTTTTCAATACGGTCGTAGTCCGACATGATACTGCCTCTTAAACCCGATTAATGGAGACACCGCCGTCTACCAGCATTGCTGATCCCGTAGTAAAGCTGGACGCATCGGAAGCCAGATAAAGTGCGGATTGGGCAATCTCCTCTGGCTTAGCGATGCGTTTAAGCGCGTGCAGGCTGCAGACAAACTCCTTCGCTTCAGGCGTACTGGCAAATTCCTGCGCTGCGGCTGTATCAGTTCCACCTGGCAATAAGGCATTTACCCGGATGTTGTGAGAACCATACTCACAGGCAAGTACCTGGGTAAGGCCAATTAACCCCGCTTTGCTGGCGGCATAGGCAGACATTCCCGGCATACCCGCGGTATAGCCAACAAAAGTAGAGGTAAAAATCATCGACCCGCCACCGCCTGCCAACATGGCAGGAAGTTGGTACTTCGCCGCCAGAAAAGCACTCGTCAGATTCGTTGCGATAACCTGGTTCCAATCGTGCAAAGACATCTCGGGAACCGGCCCTCTGGCACCCAGTATGCCAGCATTATTAAACGCGACATCCAGGCGGCCAAACTTGGCTAAAGTCTGCTCGACCAGAGTTTTGGCAAATGCCTCTTCACCAATATCACCCGCAATTGCCAGCGCTTGTCCGCCTTCTTCAGTAATAAGATTAGCCAAAGCTTGCAGCTCGGGTTCTCTTCGTGCTGCCAGCACCAACGACGCACCCTCTCTGGCGAACAGGCGTGCGGTTGCAAGACCAATACCCGCACTGGCACCAGTAATAATAACGACTTTATTCTTCAGCGTATTCATATTCGACCTCTTGGCTCTGTTTGAAATGGGTATCTGGTTGAAACAGAGACAATTCTAAGAGGTCGTGTCCTGCCTGCCGACCCGGATCTTGCTGAGTTGAAGTGTAGCGTAAGGCATTATTTAACTAACGGACAAACATAAGCAATCAATTTGCTCTGACTGTTTGCTCTTCATTCCAGCGATTGCCGCTAACAAAAGTGGACAGATCATTGTTTCTTACCCCCTGTTCGCGCAGCACCATAAGGGCTTTTCTGGCTACCAGCTGGCGTAAATAGAATGGCTGATGCACCACAAAATGATGGATAGTATGGGTACTGCCAAAGTTACAACAAAATAGCTGCAGCGGCATAAAATACCAGCGATCCAGAATTTGAGTCTGCTGTAGCAAGTTATCTACGTTGCCGTAATAATGCATATGAGAAGTGATAAAATTTAAACAGAACGAGCGAAGAACGTTAGGGGCGATTAGCACTACCACAGCGAAATCAATGCCTTGCATCAGCCATACTAAGCTGTCCGGATAAGGTGCTGCACTAATGCCGCCGAAGAGGGCATCATAGGCGTGGAATAGCAAAAACACATACCAAGTTAAAAAGTACAGGCTGGCCAGCGGAAAGCTCGCTTGCAGCAGCTTTTGTACGGAAAAGTTGTCTACTTCGCAGCGCAAAATAGCGCGGCGTATAAACAGACCCGATAACCCATCAAACATTACGATAAAACGGCTCAAGCCATAGGCGATGCCATTACCTACCAGGCGTTCTTCTATATCTTGGGCGGTGCCGGAGACTTTATGATGTAACAGATGCATATCGCGCCTGTACCAGGGGTTAACGGTGTTAGGGCGCATCAACCAGGTTAGCAGCATCATGCCATGATAGATAATTGGCGTGTTACGAAAATACTGACGATGGATCAGATCATGTTCAATTTCATGCGACAGAGATGCACACAGTGCTGCCACGATTATACAGGCCCAGGCCGGGATCAACTGCAGGTAATATAATCCAGCAGCAGTTAGCATCCCCGTTAGGGCAAACAATAAGATACCCAGCCCAAGCCAGTCCTGGTAACGCAGGATGGGGTAGCGTTTGCGCCAGTATTGTTCTTCGGCACGAATAGCCTGAATGATATAGCGGACCCGCTGCTGCGGGGACAGCTCATCTGATGTTTTGCTTACTGACATCTGTGTCGCCTTTGCAAATAGACCAGCCTAACAGATAGTTCAGCTGACAGCTGGAATTAACGAACTATGAACTCTTTCTCTAAGCCTGACATGGCAACGCGGCTTGCACTTTACAGCGGGCTTCTGCTTCCTCGGTTGTGCTGCCGCCTATGCAGAAATCCAGCCGGATTAGCTTCTGCTCTGCTGCATTAGCTACACTGCTGTTGTTAACCCATTGCCATTTTTTAATCACTTTAATTGCGGGTCTGGCAATCACTTTGCCGGGCACTGAGTTAACCAGGCTAACGTCGGTGGTTTTACCGTTTTCGTTAATGGTCACGTTAAACACACCACAACCGGCAATGCCTTGTTGTGCCAACTCTATCGGGTACCTGGGGGTAACTTGTGTTTCTCTGCTCCAGATTGCATCAGCGGCTGCCGGTTGTAGCAGGCTTAGCTGCACGTCTGCATAGATGTTAGCGTCAGCCTGAAAAACCGCTGTAGCGAGGGCGATAGCTAAAATCGTTGGTAATTTCATTGGTTTTCCTTGTTGTTAAATCATGATATTTTCTTTAACAGACAATAAATGTACCAATTCTATTTACAGAATCAACCATCAAAGCCAGGGCTTTTGCAAAGTACCAGGTTATGTTTGCAGTGTCGCAATTTGCTGCTGCAAACACTGCAGCTCCGGAGCCAGCTTGCACCTCAATAGCGCCTGCTGTTAACAGTAGCTATTAATAGCTACTGTTAAAAGGTGCCTTCAAGCGAGTGAAAACTGCCAGGCCTCTGTAATTAGTGGTTCAATGTGTTTAAGCTCAGCCAGGTTGGTAATTTTAGCGACATGAGTCACCTGCTTGCTGTCAGCAACCACTTTGATAAAAATCGGGTTATCGACTCTGCGACCAAGATGTATCGCCACCCGTACTGCGTCTTGCATAATCGACAGGTCGACAAAGATGCGGCGGCTGCGAAACAGCACATAGCGGTCGCGGGCAACGGTTTCTACTTTACCAAGGCTGTTGATAACGCTTTCCAGTGCCCGGTACACCTCCATAATCTCTTGCGATCGGCCCCGCAATACATCAGCACTATTGCCGGTGCCACAAGCATGGCGCTGACTTTTGCGGCTAAACTCGCGTGCACATTTCGGGCATTGCCACATTTCCGACTTCATTTGGGTCTCTGATGCAAAACTTTGCGGTAACCCGAGTTTAGCGTAAGGGGCAATTTAGCTGCGCCTTTTTCTTAATGAATTGCTATATTTCCTGCCAGGCAGCACACTGCTTAAGTTCACCCACCACTAAGCTTAAACATAAAAGGACAGAATTATGAATCTGCATATTGACCTTATTCCAGTGCTCTCTATCGTTGCCGGTATTCTGATACTGATCCGGCCAAAGATCCTAAACTATGTTGTGGCTATTTATCTGATCGCCGTCGGCGTAATCCAGATTTTTGGTTTGTAAATTGGATTAACGGAGGGCAGATTAAAATTAAATAGACTGATGTTAATCTGCCCCTAATAGTTTGCTAAACCATATATTTGGGCTGGCCGACAGCGAAAGATGCAGTTTTAATTAAGCCGTTCTGCACTTCGTAAACGCATAGCATTTCAAGCTCGCCTTTGCCTTCAGGGAAATTACGGGTAATCACTTCGTGATCTACCACGATATTTTCCATAACAGCACGGCTTAAAAGGCGGGCATGCAGGTCGGGCTCGGCAAACCGAACCAGCATGCGTTTACGCATTTCGTCATGGCCAGAAGCCAGGCATGCACCGTGTAAAGCGAATTGTTGTGCATCTTCGGCATAGGTACTTAGCCAGGCTTCGATATCTCTATTATTGTAAGCGTCCAGCTGGCGCTGAATTAAAGCTGAGTAATCGTTCATTTCACTCTCTCTGATGCGTGGGCTGTATAGCCAGTGGTAGACTTTGTAAAAACTTTACCAATATAAATTAATTGCATGTATTAGGGCGCCGTTATAATTCGATTTTCTTCTTGGTCGCATCAGCACGTGAAGATGATAGTTACATGATTAAACAACTTCTATTACTTTCGCTGTTTGCCTTGTCTTCTTGCAGTTTACCAGCGCAGCCAACAGTTACAGCGTGGCCTGCATTTAATTGCAACACTAATGCTGTCACCATCACTTTTGTTGATCTGCGTATTTGTACAAGCGCCGAAACTTACAGCAAGGTTGAAGTGCTGGCAGGCGTAACCCCAACCATAGTGTTTGAGCAAGGCGAAAGCCGCTTTGATGCGCTTAGTTATGAATCTGCCGATAAGGCATTGTCTGGTTTACCCGCCCGTTTAGAAACGGCAAATGCCCGCCAGGCATTAGATGCTTTGTTTTCCTGGCGTGGTAGCTCAAATCTGTCGCCTAAACAGCAGGTATTGCTACAGGTATTTGGTATTGAAACTGAAACCCGGCTTATGCAGTTTAGTAATGGGAATATGACAGCCTATGTGCGGTTAAACGAAGGTGCTGCTGACAATACAGTTTTTATTATCGTTGGTGACAGCAACAACATTTACCGCTTAATTGGCAGCTTTAATGAGGCTGATGTACTGCGATGGCTTAGTGTTATTGCGGCTGGATAAATTTTATCTACTCTGCAGTTCAAAGCTATGCACCTTGAATATACTCTAATAGCTTTTTTGAATGCGTAGAATCCTCATTGATTAGTCACAACGTATCCTCTATAGAGCTGATTATTATGGAAGAGTCAATCTGCTAGATTAACTCTTCCGGCATTTTAAAGGGCTAGGTTTATTCACTTGGAGTTATAGTTGGAACCGCTATTTCATACATTACGCAAGCCGCTCTAGCTTTCATAAGCGAATTCCTTCTCTCTTCAAATGTTTTCGTTCCGTCACTTGCAATCTCAATCTGGTCTGTCACCCTGCGAATGATATCATTTCTAGTCTGCGCAATTGTAGAGCCACTTAGCCCAGACTCTTTTAAAGCCTGCCCAGCAAAATTTGTTGCTCCAGCCCAACCACCTAAACCAGAAATCCAAGCGGCATTTGCAGTTGGGCTTGCAGCAGTCAAAGCAGGTACCGCCACTGAACCAGCAACCAGTCCACTCATAGACAACCAGTATGCCCATTTGGCCTGGTCAGCTGATTTCTTCTCAAAACCAGACAATCGAGGAAGACAAAAATTTAGAACCTCCGCGAGCCTTTCCTCAATCAGTTGCTGATTATCTTCATCTAGTTGTTGAGCTGATTTACCGCTGTCTGTAATTTTCTCAATAGAAAATGTCCTTGCCGCACTGCTATCTACAGTTCGGTTAGTTGATACGTTAGTGCATCCAGTAACAGCAATTATTAGTGCAATCAATGTGATATATCTCATAACTCCTCCTTTTATTATGTTTCTATAATGCTGGGTTTTTATTTTTTAAAATCTCTAAAACAAATAAATTTTTTATTGCTTGTGAGATGTAATTTCTATAGCCGAAATTTGAATTGATAAGGTGTGCTAATATTGTTTAGTATTTGTTTGTTGTGTTTGCAAGTTTGTATTGTTTTTTTATTTTGTTAGGTGTCTGTGCTGCAGATTATTTATTAAGTTGTTTGGAGGTGGCAGTGTGGATTAAATGGCGGAGGGTGGCCAGTTAGATATCAATATTTATTCTCACCTTAGTTTGATATTTCTGAGGCAGCGAATAACATAAGTTTTTAAAATTACTGGTTAATTTTATTAAATTTGATTTTGAAACTAACACAACATCTTGAATAACGTCAGCGACAGGTTAACCGATGAATGTCTGGAGCCCCTGCTATCAGCAAGGATGCTCAAATCAGCAGGCGCTCATTGAGCATGAGATAAGAGAGCCCGATACGTGTTTGTTGCAGGCTATCGCCTGGCAACCATGATGACAGATGAAGCAGTCTATCTTGAAGGGCCTGGCCGCTGACGCGGCCAGAAGATCGGTTTTACCTATTGACTCCGGGAAGGCTCATATGTGTTAGGGATGGCAGCTTCCAACCAAATTAATGTCTGTTCCGCCCGAGGGTGAAAAATTAAGAATCAAAGATATTCCAGTTGTTTCATCATCTCTTTTTGATTCTTTATCGTTAAAAATCCAAACCTCATAGTAAAACGGATGCTTATGTTGTACTACCCTCACCTCACGAAGATCAGATTTATGCAACCCACACTGTTTCTCAAAGAATTTCCAAACATCGCTTTTCAATGTATTATCGGCAGACTCCATGATGCTTATGCCTTTCGTTCCAGCCCAAACTGTGGACGTAACGGCCCCACCATCTTCAAAAACCTTTACATCAACACGATAAGGCGACCTTTCTTTAAGCAAGTCTTTATTGGCTAGTTCAGCCCCCCTAACCGCCGTCGAATTTCCTGCACATCCAGATAAAGATGCAACAATAAAATAAATGATAATAAATTTGTACATTTTAGATTCTCATTTCCCTAACACCGCCATCACGTGCTTGTCGCGTAAATGGCCTTGTTAAGCATTGATTTCAGTGGTTACCTCTGTTTTTACCGAGTTGGCAATAAAACATTGCTCATGTGACAAATGATGCATTTTTTCAAGCTCATCTTTTGAAGGAGGCCTGTCACCAGCAAACACAACTTTTGGTCGCAGAGTAACCTTGGTCATGGATATTTTACCCGATTGGTCTTTCTCCATAATGCCTATAGCATCATCGGTATAGCTTTCAACCACATACTTTTTCTGTGCTGCGATTGATAAGAAAAATAGCATATGGCAACTTGATAACGAAGCGACAAATGCTTCTTCAGGATCTACATTTGCTTCGACCGAATATGGCAGAGGTACTACATGAGGTGATGACGAAGCCGGTACACTAACTCCTCCATCAAACTCCCAAACATGGCCACGACTATATGCATTGTCAGTATATGGCTCGTCTTTTCCACGAGTCCACTTCACTAAAGCGTAATATTCTGACATTTTGTCTCCTTCGGGATGGGTGATGCTTAACGTTTGGTTAGGCATGCGGACTACCAGTTCTCTCGTAGTTTTCAATGTATCTTTCGATGCTCATAGCTGTACCAGTTGGTATGAGCTTCCCTGTTTCTCGCTCCACGATGATTGGTGCATTTCCCGCTATTGCGTACCTAATATCGTTGGTTTCTAGCCACAGCTTCGATGTGTGGAAGATGACCCAGCCCCATGGTTTCTCGATAGTATTTTCTTCGGCAATTATTATTTCATCGCCTTCGGGCAGCCAATCAAATTCGCCACAGACTGCTTCTAGAACGAGTTTGTGAGCGACTTCTTTCGTAACCATGTGGAAGCCTAACGCCGCCAGCACGCGCGACTTTGTAGTGGAGGCGCAGCCGCAACAAAAAAGCCGTCGAGGTGCCTGGCTTTGTTATGCATCGGTCTCATGCCTAGTTTGCCAAAACGTCAGTTGATATCCTTCTAGGTCTTCCGGATCGTCTGGCATGAATAGTGAGACAGTGCACGGCTTCGATGGAAACTGCCAAGCCAATTTAGCTTCGTAGATTTCCTTCAGAACGTTGCCCAAATAGGCGATCTTTTCTGCATTCGCTTTGTCATTTTCGTGGTTGTGGAAATCGAAAATGTGAACATGGTTGATAACACACTCGACAGATTTTCTGGTGCTATGTGTCTGTGCTTCAAAGCCTCTCACGTTTTCTGCTTTTGTTCCTTCCCTAAATATATAGCCGTCAAATTCCATAAATCTAGGCCAGAATATAGTGGAGTAGCCTAACGCTAGGTTGAAATTCCCCTCGTGACCAATCCATGCGTCGACGTCAACGCCCTTTCCGTTGTTCCAGAGTCGAGTTTCCTCTATAAGATGTTCAAGTTTCTTCATAGCTCTCATGCATAACGCCGCGCACACGGGCGAAAAAAACGCGCCAGCGGGTTTGGCGTCCCAGCGACCGTAGGGAACGAGTGATGCGCATTGTTATGCATTTTCTCTCGCAAGCATTTTATCCCAGTCGGTTATAAACATTCTCAGATAGTCATCGCTGGTTAAGTTCGTTTCGTTATAGCCAACATCACGACGAAGTGCGACCATTAACTCACCTAAACCTCTAAGCAATTCAAATGGGTCAGCGCCTTCAACAGCAGACTCAGTTTTCCATCTACCATAACGCCGCACGGTTTCATCCGAGGCAAAGAAAAATAAACCAATCCCTAGCTCGACTACTAACTCTCTAAGTCTCGTTACCGCTTTAGGATCTTTCGCGGCTATCTTTCGCTTAAAATCCTCGTTGGTTAAGATATCTTGCTGCAGCTTTGCAAAGTCTATAAATTTTTCAATCTTCCTCAGTTGAATCTGTGATTGACTGATCTTTAGCAATTCAAGTTCTTTGGATAACTGTTGGCTAAAAAGCTGCTCATGTCGCTTATGAATTGCAGCAGGTAATTCCTTAATCCAGTTCCATGCAAGAGTAAAAAGTATGGCTAATAAAACCTGAAATCCTAATATAATCCAAGTCATGATGTTTCTCGATCCCTCAAAAATGCATAACGTTTGGTTAAGGGGCGGGCTTTAGCCCGTCCCAGTGAGCGAAGCGAACGATTTGAACCAATTGTTATGCCGCATGCTCAGCTTATTGTATTTCTCGCAACATTTTAATTCCTTTCTCGACCTCAGTAATCAAGTTGGTTTTACTTGATAGCCAATTATGCCTATAAATCCCATTGGCTTTTGAAATGTCTGATTTTTCATACTCATGAGTAATGCTGAACTGCTTGTTTTTGTCGGCCATTGATAAAAATTTATCGTCTAGCATTTTTTGATCGACGTTTATTCCTTCAGAGGCTTTTTCTTCAATAAATCTATGGAAATCATTGCTATCTTCATAACTGCGCTCCCAGCCAGAGCGTCCGAGAATGAATGCTGACGCCAATAATGCATAATCGCTTTCGCTTAGTCCGTTGATGTAGTCATGCATTTGTTGCGATGACACCTGTATTCTTTTGATGTTTTCGTAGATCGTTTCAATTGAACTCATTTAATGGTTCTCCCTATGGAAGTGACGAATGCCTTGTTGGCTATGCGTAGTTTTATTTAATGCAGCTGCACTGAATTACAGATTGCATAACAATATTATTAGAAGGCAAAACTCCTGCTTTCACCGCGAGTTTCACCCTTCTATCATATTTTTACATCCTGCTAAACTAGCCAACATTTGTCACTTAATCAACAACATCTTGTACTGCGCTGAAAAAGTGCCTGCGTGAAAGCGGGGTTCAAACTCGCGATTAACTTATTAACAAATTTGGGTGTAATTTACAGTAGTTTATACAGTGCTGATTTGTTGCGAAAGTCAGTGAGGAAAGCACACTCCACAGCGGCTTTCGCCGCTGTGGAGTGTTGAAGGTTAACGAATATCCAGCACCAAAGTGCCCCGTGCTGGCACAGTGAGTTGTTTGTCCAGCTTTATACTTTTGCCGGTAATTACCTCTGTCGCGGTTTTGCCTTGTGGCAGTACTTCGCTAAAACGGACTAAGTCCAGCGTTACTGCTTTGGTTTGTTTATTCATTACCACCATTACCGTCTGCGCTTCGTTATAGCGGAAAAAAGTGTAGGTGCCGTTATCGGGTGCAAAATGCATTAGCTTGCCGCGGTGAATGGCGGTGGCGGTTTTACGCCAGTTAAGCAGGGTTTTTACTAATTGCTGCGCGTTTTTCTGCGTGGCGTTTAAGCCCTTACCGGTAAAGGCATTAACCTTGTCGCCGGCCCAGCCGCCGGGGAAGTCGGCGCGTACTTTGCCGTCGTCGCGTACTTTGGGGCTGGTCATGGCTATTTCGGTGCCGTAAAACATTTGTGGTATACCGCGCATGGTGAGCAGGTAGCTGATTGCCATGCGGTATAAGTTAAAATCTTCATCCAGCACGGAAAACAGCCGGGCTGCGTCGTGGTTGCCTTCAAAGGTTACCAGGTTAAACGGGTCGGCATACACATGGTCGTTGCTAAGCATTTCATACAGGCCAATCCAGCCGCTGTTCCAGTCTTCAGCTGTGGTTAGTGCTTTTAACAGCGCATCGTATAGCGGAAAATCCAGCATTGCCGGGGTGTGCGATACATAACCGTCTTTATTTTGTTTACCGCGCTGCCAGTACGACACGATAAGCGGATTTGGGCTCCATTCTTCGCCAACGATATTAAAATCGGGGTATTCCAGCATAATGCGCCGTGCCCACTCGCTTAAAAACTGTTTGTCGGCATAGCTGTATGTGTCTTCGCGGATACCGGCTAAATTAGCGTATTCCACCCACCAGATACTGTTTTGAATAAGGTAAGTGGCCAGTAGCGGGTGGCGCTGGTTAAGATCGGGCATGGTGTCGACAAACCAGCCGTCGGTAAACAGTTCGGTGTCGGCTTTGCTGGCGTAAGGATCCTGGATAGTGCTGCGGCTGTGGTTGGTGCCAACAAAGGGGGCACCTTGCAGAATATCTTGCTTATTCAGCCAGTTGTCGTCGGGTAAATCGCTTAGCCACCAGTGCTGATGGCCAATATGGTTCAGAATAATATCCTGAATAACCTTAACGCCTTTGGCATTGGCAGCTGCAACAAAATCGCGGTATTGCTGATTAGTGCCATAGCGCGCATCAATATTGTATAAGTCAGTGGCGGCATAGCCGTGGTAAGAGTAAGCACTTTGGTTGTTTTCTGTCAGCGGCATGGGCCAGATGGCGGTGTAACCCATGCTTGCAATGTAGGGCAGGGCATTTTGCATACCGGCAATGTCACCGCCATGGCGGCCATTATCATCCTGCCGGTTAACTTGCTCCAGCATGCCGGGCATATTGTCATTGCCTGGGTTGCCGTTGGCAAAGCGGTCTGGTGCCAGCAGGTAAATAACATCGGCCGGGTTAAAGCCCTGGCGTTGGGCGGAGTTGGCGCTGCGCTGTAATAACGGGTAGTTATGGCTTAGTACAGTTTCGCCATTGTGGCGAAAATGCAGGGCAATATCGCCGGGTTTTACGTTGTCGGCCAATGTCAGGTTAACAAACAGGTAGTTAGGATTGTTGGTGCGGGTAACACCGCTAAGCGTTACGCCATCATACTGCACCTGCGGTTGTAGCCGGGCGATATCTTTACCATATAGCATCAGCTGCAGTTCTGGGTGTTGCATACCTGCCCACCAGTTGGCGGGTTCCAGCCGTTCAATAACGTAACTGCCAGCCATAACATGGCTGCTTAGCAGGGTGGTTAAGGCAATAAGGGTTTTATGGTACATAGCAAAAAAGGTCCGCTGACACTTGGGTAGCCTATCCTGAAGCAGTGCACCTTTATGAAGCAAGACTGATGGCGGTTTTGCATACGTATTCAGCTAAAAACCGGGGCCAGTGCCTGCTGCTGTCAGCGTTGTAATGCCGCTATTTGCTGCTGTAAAAAGCGTTGTTCCGGCGCCTGTTTGCAATGGCTTAGCGCTTGCTGGTAGGCCTTAAGCGCTTCAGCTGTAAGGCCAAGCTGGCGCAGCAGCTCAGCTTTGGCGGCATATAACAAATGGTATTGGTTTAGCTCACCTTGCTGTTCCAACTCGCTAATCAGCGCCAACCCGGCGGCAGCGCCATCGCGCATGGCAATGGCTACAGCGCGGTTTAGGGCGACAACCGGCGACGGGTCAGCCTGCAGCAGTAAATTATATAAGCCGGTAATTTCATGCCAGTCGGTGTGCTCTGCGCTGGGTGCTTCACTGTGAATGGCGGCAATAGCGGCCTGCAGCGTATAAGGGCCAATACGGCGGGTGCGTAGCGCCCATTGCACCAGCTCACTGCCTTCCTCTATTTCATGCTGTTGCCATAAGCTGCGGTTTTGCTGGGGCAGCAATACCAGCTCGCCGTTGGCGCTGATGCGGGCGTTGCGTCTGGCATGTTGCAACAGCATCAGTGCCAGCAAACCTGCGGTTTCAGCGTCGGGCAGCAGTTGCAGCATTAAGCTGCCCAGGCGGATGGCTTCATCACTTAAGCTGATATCCAGCAATTGCATGCCGCTGGAAGCCGAATACCCCTCGTTAAACAACAAATAAATTACCTGCAGTACGGCATCAAGCCGTTGCGGTAATTCTGCAGGCGGTGGCACTTCGTACGGAATACGCGCATCGCGTATTTTGCTTTTGGCACGCACTATGCGCTGCGCCACTGTGGCTGGGCTGGTTAAAAAGGCGCTGGCAATTTGCTCGGTGGTTAAACCGCATACTTCGCGCAGTGTCAGGGCCAGCTGCGCATCGGCGGCTAAACTGGGGTGGCAGCAGGTAAAGATTAACCGCAGCTGGTCGTCACTTATCGGCTCAGCGTCCGGCGCCTCTTCCGCGCTTAGCTGCGCTAAGATCTCATCCGGCAACCGGGTTAAGCGCGCCGTTTTACGCAGCTGATCTATGGCTTTAAAACGCCCGGCCGACACCAGCCAGGCGCTTGGGTTGGCGGGTATGCCATCCCTTGGCCATTGCTGCAACGCGGCATGAAAGGCTTCGTGCAGTGCTTCTTCGGCTAAGTCAAAATCGCCCAGCAGGCGGATTAGCGTAGCCAGCACTTTACGCGACTGCTGCTGATACAACGCGCTGATCTGCTGCTGCATGGTTACCGCAGCCACCTGAGGGTTATACCTCAAGCTGGCGAACTGGCCGCACTTCTACCGAGCCGACCCGGGCGGCCGGTATACCGGCGGCAATCTGAATAGCTTCGTTTAAATCATGCGCTTCTACCAGATAAAAGCCTGCCAGTTGCTCTTTGGTTTCAGCAAAGGGGCCGTCGGTAATGCTGACTTTACCGCTACGCACCCGGATGGTGGTGGCGGTGCTGACCGGTTGCAGTGCTTCAGCGGCCAGCATGCGGCCACTGCCGTGTATTTTTTCAGCATAGGCGTTGCACTCGCTGTCATGCGGGCTGTCGGGCAGGCTATGCAGGCTGTTTTCGTCGCTGTACACCAGACACAGATATTTCATCGTTGTGCTCCTTAAGGCGCTAAGTTTGACAGAATAGCACCGCTTTCCATATCAAATGGCATTGAGTAGTGCTCGTGTACTATTTTCCAGCCATCGCTGCCATGCTGCCAGCACTGGGTGGCGCGCATCCAGCAGCTTTGCATTTCACCCTTGTCATTGGCGCCGCCGCAGTGGTTCAGGCTGTGGCTAAACGCCAATTGTTCGTTAGCCTGCACTTTTAGCTGATGCAGTTCAAACATCGATTCGCCGCTGCAAAATTCCATGCAGCGTTGCCAGTGCTCGCGGTAGTCGGCTTTGCCTTTAAATTGCAACTGCGCTATCGCATCAAAGGCAATAATGTCGTCATGGTACAGCGTCATAATTTTGCTGACATCTTTAGCGCGCACGGCATTGGCCCAACTGGCAAGCAGATCGGTAATTTGTTGTACTTGTTGGCTGTGATTCATAATGTTGCTCCTGTTTTACCCTCTAAGGTATAACTGGTCGTTACAGCAAGGATGAAATCGACAACCGCCGGCAGTTTTTACAAACTTTTTTTCGGCGGCAGGGCCACATTGGCAAAAATAAGCCCGGCTACCAGCGCCATTAAAATTAAGAAGGTTTGCTGGCCAACGCGGTCAGACACAACAAAATCCTGGCCGGAAATCAGCGAGTTTAAACCGATATAGGTTTTACTGCCGGGCACCAGCACGATTAAGCCGTGCATAGCAACGATAACGGCAGGTGCATTGGCTAGGCGGGTAAACAGGTTGCTGTAAAGGCCAACGGCAAAGGCACCGAGAAAGGCGCCCATGGTATAATCAAATAATGTCGCGCCGGTAATACTGACACCATAAGCGATAAAGCCGGCGGCTAAAGACCACAGCGTATATTTGCCACGGCTTTTAAACAGCACGATCAGCGAGCTGACCAGTATGCCTACTGCCAGCCAGGCAAAGTGGCGCGAGATTGGCGGCGGCTTAACAAAATCGACCACACCAAACAGGGCAAAACCAATAGCTATGCCCAGTAAGGCACCAAAATACAGCTTAAACAGCAGCATCAGCGCATCCATAATGCGGGCATTGCCCGATACCAGATGCCGCGCCGCCAGTTCGGCAAAGCCGATGGTTAGCGCTAAGCCCGGAATAAACGAAATAATGGCTGAGAGCACTGCCAAACGAATATTAATGCCGGGGTCGATATAACTGCTAATGGCGCAGGCGCCAATACCCGCGGCCAGTGCCACTAACGGCTCGAGCATGTTGGCAATGCGCGGTGAGCGGGCGGCCCACAGCATAAACAGGTAAACCAATAGTGATAACAATGACGACCACAGCACATCATTCCAACTGGTGGCCATTAACATGGCAAAAGCACCGCCGGATGCCATCATCGCCACCGCTGTGGCCAGCTTACCGTAAGAGCTGGGGCGCACATCGATAGCATCCAGCAGTGCATCGGCTTCGTGAATGCTGACGTTGCCCTGCAACACCTGATCTACCAACTCGTCGGTACGCGACAGTGCACCTAAATCCAGATCGCCGGGGTTCACCCTGGAAGCATGGGTGTACTCCTGCTCATGGCCATCGGTCCACAGCACAAAGGTCATCGAAGTGGGGGAGATAATAAACGAACCTTTTAAGTTCAAATGGGTCGTCAGCTCGGTTAAATGCGCTTCCAGCCTGTACGCCGGCGTGCCGTACTTATGCAGCATCTTGCCCAGTTTGACGACAAACTTACGTTTATGATTAAAATCAGCAGTGTACACGAGTGGCTTCCTGCGGTTAATTAAGCGTTTGGCTTAGCTTTGTATTGTAAAGGAATCGCTTGCCGATACCAGTTTTCCTTTTCACCATCCAGAGTTGCTTATTAACTACGCTGCCCTTTTTCACATGTTATTACGGCTCATAGGCTGCGAAAGTATTCATCTGCGCTTCCAGCGCACGCTTAAACGCCGGCCGGGATTCAACACGGTTCTGGTACGCAGTCAGCGTGGAAAACCCGGCCAGAATATTGGTATGTCGTAATATTCGCAGCACGGATACCAGCATCAGATCTGCAGCGCTGAATTGCTTAAGTAGATAATCGCGATCAGCCAAAGCATCCGCTAGTTGTTGCAGGCGTGCCTTGACCGTTTCTTCCGCCAGCGGGCGTTGCTCTCTGGCCCAGTTTTGCTCGGCATGAAACAGGTCAAGTTCGGCCAACACACTGATACAGGGTTCAATTGAATTTAAGGCAGCGAAAATCCACATGGTTACATGGGCCTGCTCTGTCGGATCAGACGGCATCAGCATGGTTGATTGTCTGGCCAGGTGCAGTACGATAGCGCCGGATTCAAACAGCACTAAATCGTCCTCTTCGTACACTGGAACCTGAGCAAAGGGCTGTTTCGCCACATAATCCGGTGCCAGACGATCAGGGTGGGCAATAGCGTCTACCTCGTAGGCGAAGCCGGCCTCCTCCAGTGCCCAACGCACTCGCAGATCACGAACTAACCCCTGTGCAAACGGAGGCACCCATTTATATGCGCTAACGCGACGTACGGTCATCTGTTCTTTCCTCGCTTTGACTAATCCATTACCTTATCGCATCAGACTCCGCCAGATCGACATGGCAGTCAGATTTTTTGTTCAGTACACAACATCTCGCCTTATTAAACAAGCTACAGCTATTTCTTCAAGATAAATCCATAGGTTTCAACGCAGCTTACCAACCAGCATTATGCTGAGTTTGACCAAAAGAAGTTACTGCCGCAGTATCTTCTCCATTGCCTTACCTTTGGCCAGTTCGTCAATCAGTTTGTCTAAATAGCGGATGTTTTTCATCAGCGGGTCGGCAACGTCCTCTATCCGCACCCCACATACGACGCCTTTAATCAGCGTGCAGTTCGGGTGCATGGCAGGCGCCTGGGCAAAAAAGGTAGCAAAGTCATGTTGCTGCGCTATTTGCTGCTCCAGCTCAGCCTGGCTGTAGCCGGTAAGCCAGCAAATAATCTGGTCAACTTCCGTTTTAGTGCGCTTTTTGCGCTCCGCCTTTTGCACATACATCGGATAGACCTTGGCAAAAGGCATTTTAAAAATGGGGTGGTCTGCCACAGCTTTAGTTCCTTTTTCGCAATGTGGGTTTGTCGCTTTTGGCCCAGGGGCATGACCGAACACTGTGGCTTGTTAGCTATAAACTGGTGTCCAACTTTTCAAGCTCACCTGTTGCTATATTAAAAATAAAATACAAGGTGTCGCTGCCAGCCGGTACGCCGGGTGCCGTACTTGTGCAGCATCTTGCCCAGTTTGACGACAAATTTGCGTTTATGATTAAAATCAGCTGTGTACAAGCTTTCGTTTCCTCAATGGCTAAGGCATTACATTATATTAAACATAGCACTAGAACCTAAGGCTTAATGCTCTGATTTACTATTAAATTTTCGCAACTAAGATGAATGGATAAGATTTTATTATCCTCATCTGGGCTATTTACTAAACCACTAAACTCATCTATAAAGGCCGCTTTTAACAGATAGCATTTACTAAATGATAGAAATAAGAGACTTCTCAAGTAGGAAGAGAATTATGCGCTTGTGTGTATTGCTTATATTGTCGTTGTCCAGTTGGGCCAGTAATTCAGTTGAAATAATTGCTGAAATTCCCTCTTCATTTCAGGCCATCCAAAGTAGAAGTCTGAGCAATAACAGTTTTGTCGTAAAGTCCTGGAATGAGAACGATACCGAAATCTGGCGTGTAAACCCGGTAACTGAGTTACCTGAGACTTGGTTAACATTTAATGAGGTCAAACTGGGTAGCGAAGTAGCGCCCACTTTTTTTGCTACCGATGATAAAAACTGGTGGGTAGGGGGAGTGCGGTGGGACTACTTTGGCACTGCCTCCGCCGAGAGCATTGTTATTGCAAACTATCAGAGTGATCGGCAGGTGCAGTATGTTGAAGTACCGGCTCATGCAAGTCAGGATCTGCCCGGCCCATACATCTACGATTGGTTTTATGCAACTGATGCAGATGTGCTCATCGGCGTAGTTCCGTTGCGTGCTGATAGTGATAATCTTTTGCTGCTATGTCGCCAGGCAAAAACATTAGCGGCAGAAAATTGTAGTTTCCATAACGTGTTGCAAGGAGAGCTTCTCGTTACAGAACATAATATTGTAGTTTATTCCAATGACACGATCGCGGTGTATGAGCTGATCGGTGGATTTCAATTAGTATATGAAACAACATTGCCAGATAGTATCAGTAATGTTAGTTACTGGCCGGGTACTTCATTGGTACAGCTCCAATCCAATGAGCTGATTAGTGGCGTGAGTAACAGCCTTTACTGGAAAATTGACTTGAATGCTCCGGTTAGTATGAAGCCGTCAGGTCCCCAAAATGTCGGCAACCAGGCAAATTGTCTTTTCCTCTCGCAAAGCCGTGCAATATGTAAAGATCTAATGGGTAGAATGACCGTCGTTGCAAGGAACAGTAGCGAGAATACAAGTTTGTCTTTCGATTATCAGGGTGAGCACGGAGATTTACCTTACGGTGAATTGATGGCTGTCACAAAGGCAAATCGACTGGTTACCGCAACACAGGATGAACTATTGGTATTTACTTTACCCCTGCCTCAGGCAGAACCAGGAATATTACCAGGTCCCATAGCGTTATATTATAAGGAGCACTACAGCTTTAACCTTGCAGATCTGTTCAGCAATATTGATTTGGACAATATTTCACTAGAAATGTTCTGGAGGACCTCAGGTGGTACGGCACTAGATGATGTCCTGCAAAAGGTTGCCAATTTTGCTTATAGCTTTAACACCAGCAAAGAGGTGGCTCGTGTTAATCCGGTCGGCATTTTACAGTTTGGCATAGCAGATGGACTATGGAAGGCATTTTACAATGTTGACTTACAGATCATAAACATTAACGATGCGCCAGTGGCAATTGCTGCAGTGGTTGAAACAGAGCCATTAACCGCAGGCACTAGCTATGAGCTGGATTTATCAGACATTTTCTCAGACGCAGACTATGATGCATTAATTTTTAAAAGCGATGATATTCCGCCAGAGTTTGCCATTATTGGTTGGGCAATAAGGGTAACGCCAAAACAAGCTGGCACTTTTAGTTTTACCGTTAGTGCTACAGACCCTGCAGGATTGTCTGCCTCAGCAACTATTTCAGGTGTAGTTAAAAACCAATCGTCTTCTTCAGGAAATAACACTAATGCAAGTGGTGGTGCCATATCCTGGCTAATGTTACTCGGTTTTTGCTGGATATTGTTGAACAGACAGCAAGCTACACGTAGTAGTACTGCAAAGGGGGCAAACTGGGGGGAATTTAGACGATGAGATCTATAGCATTTCTCATCACACTGCTACTAATTGGTTGTAGCGGAGAGGGCAATGACACCGCCGAAGTGGGTGATAAGGAGCCGCTATTCTCGCTTGCCACACCCACTCTTAATATTAGTGCAGATATGCTGGAAAACCTTTCATTACAACGACAAATAGGCGTATTAAAAAATTTGGCCGCAAATCAGCCAATATTTTTTCACTTTGATATTCAACATTCTGCGCTGAACGGTGCGGTTGTAGTGCAGGAAGGGAATAACGTCAGTGCCCATTTTTTTACGAAATCAGGTTTCTCGTTTGTCGCTCTCGATCAAGAGACGCTTTTTGGCTTAACCGGCAAAATTATTGCCTGCTATGACGCTCTATGTACCAGACAAATTCAGGGCTCACCGGTAAATGTTAACGTAAACATACAGTATAAACCAGCTGATGCGACGGCAATCCCATCCAACTTGCATTTTACTTCTGCAGAAGCAGGCGAGGCGAGTAATTTGAAGACCAGTCGGTTTGTTACGATTGAGAACCACAGTCGCTTGCCTTTAGTTGCCCGTGTAAGCAGCCGTTCAGAGCAGTTGCTCTATCAGGTTTCATTGGTGCAACAGGAGGGAAGTCGCTCTGAGTACAAGATGAATTTTAACTTTGTGTCGCAGCAATCGCTGGCGAACAGCATTCACCAGGGCGCTATAGATGTTCAGGTGTGCTATGACAATAGCTGTCAGTACCCGGTAAAGAACGGCATGCGACAAATTTCTGTCAGTTACGACCAACTGGGAGAGCCGTATAAAGAGTATGCCTCACTTATTGTTTCAGCTAATGTGTTTCCATCAGGTATGCAGATGGCGAAAGAAAATCATTTGTTACGGCATAAAGACGTGTTAGTTGGTTATTTCTACAGAGATTCTACAAGCTTCCTAAGTGCATTTGATTTAACAACATCAACAGTCAATGAACTACCTGTTACTGCTGATCTATACAATGCAAGTTCAGGTGGACAACACATTTTGGTATATGAAGCACAGCATACCAACGCTGGTGTAAGCTATATAAATCAGGTATATGATTGGATAGGTCAAGAATTAACAGTTGTTGGGGAATTTACCTCCGGGCAGCCATTATTTAATGCTTTGATTTATAAAGACTCGGTATACACATATAGCGCTGACACTAGTACTCCTTATCGCTATCGGTTTGGTGAGAATAGTGGCACGGATTATGGCTATTTTGATGTCGGACAGACACGCTTTGTCACCAAAGATGAGCAGCTTTACAATATCTCAGCAGGAGAGCATGGTCATATACAACGTTGGGATTTGAGTCTGGATGAACCACATCAGCTTATCGTCTCACAAACTTTGTCTAGCTTGAATCATTGCTGGCAGCGATATGAAGTAACAAAAGACGGTAAAGTAATTAATAACTGTGCCGCAGTTTATGAGCTGACAACAGATACTAATACAGACTTTTCCAAAATAGCTAAACTGGTAGTGCCCGGCTCTCATAGTATTTTTGGAATCGCGACTCATCCACAGAAGGATGAATTTGTAATCGTGCTGCATCCTGAATTAGGCGATAGCTGTAATCCTATCAAAGTGTTCTGCGGCTTGATTTTACAACGTTACAGTAGTTCTGATTTGAGCTTAATCGACGAGTACGGTTGGGAGCAATGGAACAGCGATAGTCGCTCTGATTATGAAGGCGCGAATGAATACATATTTTATGATAGTAGCGGTGATAACTTGTACATGTTTAGCAGTGACCTCAACCGTAATGCGCAGTTACGAAAAATCAGTTTGCCTTAATGTCTAATAGCAGGCTTTTTGTGTTTTAAAGCCTGCTATCGAGTTCTGCTTAGCGTATGTTTATCAATGTTTTATCCGCCGGCCAATCAACTTTAATGCTCAACTGCTTACTGGCTTTATCGTACCAGGCCACATTTTGCATACGGTTAAAGCGCGCTTGCTGCGGTACCAACTGAACGTAATGGCCATCGACGCTGATATGCTTAGGCGTGGCCGTTTGATTATGTATTACCAGAGTAAGCTCGCGGCTCTCCGGTTTGCCGGCATAATCGCCGCTGCGGCGCAGTTCAAATTTCTGCTCACCATCTTGCTTAAGGTAATAAAAATTCAGCAGCTCAAACTGGCCATTGGCGATAGCGTCCGGCATTTTGCCATCGTCTTCATACATCTCGCCTTTAGCGCACTCTACACTTGGGTCGGCATAGTAATGCAGTGTCAGTTTATTACTGCTGTAATCCTTCGTGCTTTGTACCAGCTCTGCCATCGGCACAAAGCTACCGGCTTTTACCAGCAATGGTATGGTGTTAATGGTTACCGGTACCTCAACTTTGTTATTACCGGCGTAGCGTTTGCCGCTGAAATAATCAAACCAGACGCCGCCGGGTAATTGCACCGGCCATGAAGTGACACCGGGCTCGGTTACTGGCGCCACTAAAAAGGCATCACCCCAGAAGTAACTGTTTTTCTCATCCATCAGTGCGGTGTTTTGCTGCCCGGCAACACTGTTTTCAGAAAAGAATAGCGGCCGCATCAGTGGCATGCCGGTCAGGCTGTTTTGATACGCCAGCGTGTAGTTATATGGCAGCAACTGATAACGCAGGTTTAACCAGGGCCGCAGCGTTTCAATAGTATGTGAGTCATGAAACACCATTTCCGGTGCGATATGCTCTTGCGCATGTGGCCGGTATACCGGCTGGAATACGCCGTATTGCAGCCAGCGGATATACAGCTCTTTATCAAAGGTTTCGCCGCCGGCAAAGCCACCCAGATCCGAGTGGATATAGCCAAAGCCAAACAGGCCCATGCTAAGGGCTAATTCTACCTGCGGCTTTAAACCGCCCCAGCTGCGTTCAACATCACCGGTCCAGGGTACCATACCAAAGCGCTGGCTACCCGGCGCGCCGGCGCGCATCATAATAAAAGGGCGCTGCTCAGGAAAATCACGGCGCATGCCGCTGTACACCATATCGGCCCACTGATGGCCATAGGCGTTATGCACTTCGTTGGCAGTGCCGATAGCGTGTACGGTATCTTCGGGGTGTACTTCAGGCTCGCCTAAATCGCCCCACACGCCTGCCACACCCTGGTTGGCCAAACCCTGGTAAATTTGCCAAAACCAGTCTTGCGCTTTGGGATTAAACACATCAATTAAGCCGGTATTACCGAAGTAAAAATCAAAGGTTTTCGGCTTGCCGTCTAAACCTGGCGCTATAGCACCGGCCGCTACCGCTTCCTGCCAGCGTTTTGAACTGGTAAGCACAAAGGGCTCGGTCACTAAAATAGTGTTAATACCATCGGCTTTTAGATCGGCCAGCATTTTTTCCGGTTGTGGAAAGGCGTTTTTATCCCAGTCCAGATTACCCATATGGCCCTGAATATCCGGGCCAAACCAGTATAAATCCAGCACCAGCGCATCCAGTGGCAACTTAAGGTCGCGGAATTTTTGCACCACAGCCCGTGTTTCTGCTTCGTTACGATAGCCAAAACGCGAGGCATAATTACCTAAAGTCCAGCGCGCCGGTAATGGCTGACGGCCGGTTAACGCGGTGTAGTTGTTAATCAGCTGTGGGTAAGAGCCGCCTGCAACAACCACATAGCTGCTGCGGCCACCTTCGGCGCTAAACTGCATAATACCGGGCTCGGTATGGCCTAAATCAGCTTCGCCTTTGGCCGAGTTATCAAACAATAACAAATACTTATTGCTCGACATTACCGCCGGCAGGCTAAAATACATCTGGCTCGACTCTGTGCTATAGCCATAATGCGCTTTGTTATACAGCGGGAATTTATGGCCGCGTCTGTCCATACCCAGCACGCGCTGGCCGCCGCCCAGCAGTTTTTCGCTATCGCTTAGCGCAAAGCGAAAGCCGTGCTGTAGCGGTTGTTGCTGCTGTTGTTGAAAATAACCTTGCTCTTCGGCCAGCAGCAACTTGCCCTGATAGTAGTAGCTGAGCTGTAACGGGGCTTTATTAATTTTTACCGTTAAACTGGCCGAACCCAGCGTTAAAGCAGCAGCGCTTTCTGTCAGGCGTAACTGCTGCGGCTCGCCTGGCTGGCTAATTGAAAATGACGGCAGCTGTTTTACGCCTTCGCTCTGATAAAACGCCTCTACCACATCGCTTTGGTAAAACGTCAGGCTAAGCTGGCCGCTATCGGTTTGAATATTTAGCGTATTACCCTGCAGGCTATGTTGCTGGTACTGCGCCGCCTGTGCCGCCACAGTGCAGCACAGGGTTAATAAAACAAAGAATAACCGCTGCATATTAAAGCTCCAGAATAACCGATGTCAGCGGTGCCAGTTGCAGCGCCACTGTGCCCACGCCGTTTGCTACCTGCAGCGTGTATTGTGTATCGGTTAACTTGTCGGTTAGTGGGTACTGGCCATCAGCCAATTGCCATGTTGTGATAAGTTCTGCCGGCAGCGTTAAACCAAAACTTACGCTATTTTCGCTGTTAAAGTGGCTGACAATCAGCAGTTTTTGCCTGTCGTTATAACGGGCAAAAGCCAGCTGTTGCTCACTGTAGGCCGTACCTGCCGCCAGGTTAGCGCTATGCAGCTCAGTATAAGTACCCATTAGCGCCGGTGCGCTGGCAGTAAAGCTAAGCAGGGTTTTATAAAAATTATGCAGTGCCAGCTCGTCAGCAGACAAGGCGCCACCGTCAAACTTGCCACCATTCATCCAGCGTTGGTGGTGTGGTACGCCCCGGTAATCAAAAATAGTGGTGCGGCTGGCTTTACCAAAACCGGCATCGTCAGCGCCCGGTTCGCCAACGTCCTGGCCAAAGTACAGCATAGTGGGCGATGTACTGATGGTGGCGGACACTACCATGGCAGGCATACCTTTTTTGGCATCAGCGGCAAATTCCGGGCTGGCAATACGCTGCTCGTCGTGGTTTTCTAAAAAGTGCAGCATATGGTGTTCAATATCGGCCATTCGTTGCTGGGTTTCTACCAGTGCCGAGGTGGGGCCTTTACCTTGCATCACCAGTTTTAAGCTGTCGTAAAACTCGACCTTGTCGTACAGGTAATCCATTTTGCCTAAGCGGATATAGTCGCGGTACAAATGTGGCTGATACACTTCGGCTAATAAAAAAGCATCAGGATTTTTGTGTTTAATATGCGAGTTTAAATAGCTCCAGAATTCTACCGGTACCATTTCGGCCATGTCATAGCGAAAGCCATCCACGCCTTTATCCAGCCAGTACTGCGTAATATCGCGAAATTTTAGCCAGGAGTCGGGTACGTCTTTCCCCTGCCAAAAGGCGTAATGGGCCGGCCAGTCTTTATCGGCGTAATCGCTTGGCAGTTTGTCAAAGTCGTAGCTGCCGTCTGGTTTTACACCATAGTTAATTTTTACTGTTTCGTACCAGTCATCAAAATCTGGCTGGGCCGCACGTGAGCCATTGCCGGTCCATTTGGCCGGCGTTTCGTTAAATTTGCCGTCGGCTGCCGGGTGAGCATCGCCGCCCAGTACCTTATAACCAGCCGGAAATGCCGGCACATTAAAAGGCTGGCCCGGCACATAGTAAAAGTTATTGTCGCGCTTGTACTCTACGCTGGTGTCATCATTGGCGCCAAAGTCAGTAACACCTGGCGGGTTCGATAACGACTGATAAGCGCGTGCCACATGGTTGGGTACGATATCAATCAGCACTTTCATATCATGCTGGTGAGTGCGCTTAATCAGTGCTTCAAACTCGGCCAAACGGTTGGCCGGATCGGTGGCTAAATCGGGGTTAACGTTGTAGTAGTCTTTTACTGCATACGGCGAGCCGGCGCGGCCTTTAATGACGTCCGGGTCATCATGGCTTATGCCGTAAGCGCTGTAATCACGTACCAGAGCGTGGTGCGGTACACCGGTATACCAGATATGGCTGGTGCCCATGGCTTTAATGGCACTAAGTGCTGCCGGCGTAAAGTCGGCAAATTTGCCGACACCGTTTTGCTCCAGCGTGCCCCAAGGGGTGTTGGTGGTGTTCTGGTTACCAAATAAACGGGTGAATACCTGATATACCACCACTTTATGTTCTGCAGTATTCACCATGCTGGCGTTATGCTCTGTGGGTTCTGCCTTAACAGGCATGGCTTGGTCCGGTGCTTTGCCGCCGCAGGCCAGCAGCATGCTGCCAGCAAGGCTTAGCATCAGAATAGTGGCTGTTTTGTTCATCTGTCTACCCTGTATTTTTCTATTTGTGCTGTAAAGTAGCCGAGTGTATTACAGCTGGCTTGCCTTTTTATGGTGCATACGTATGCAGGCATTGCCAACAGGCTTATCAACTAAGGTCGCATCCCGCTTTCTTTCCACATTGTTTACACTATGCTGTAACAGAATCAACTTGTTATCGCCATTTTGCGGAGCTTGTCTATGTTTAACTTTAAGCTGAAAAATAAAATGCTACTGCTGGCGGTACTGCCAATAGTCACAGTGGTACTAGCACTGATGCTGTTGATATACAGCCAGATGCGCTCGATGGGGGAAGCAGAGGTTGTGCAGTTTCGCGCTGATATGATGCACGAAAAGCAAAATGCACTGGAGCATCATGTCGCTATAGCCATAACTGCAGTGGCACCGTATTTTAGCGGCGGGGAACCGTCGGCAGAGCAGTTAGATACTGCCAAGGCAGTGATCCGCGCCATGAAGTTCAGCGATGACGGCTATATGTTTGTTTATGATCTGGCGGGCGTAAATATAGTGCATGGATCTAATGCTGCACTGGAAGGGCGTAACCTGATTGAGTTAAAAGATCCTAACGGAGTGCTGCTGATCCGCGATTTAATTGAGGCTGGTAAAAAAGGCGGTGGCTTTGTTACCTATATGTGGGATGAGAAAACCCGTGGTGGCTTAACACCGAAACTGGGTTATGCCGCGCCAATGTATAATAACCGCTGGATTTTGGGCTCGGGTTTTTATATCGACGATATTGACCGGCGCGTGGCAGAACAACAGACGCAAATCAGCGAGCGCATTCGTAATACCCTGCTGCTGATTATCGGCGGCGCCATAGTTATGCTGGTATTGGTGGTACTGCTGGCGTTATTTGTAGCCAATTTGGTGGTGTCGCCACTGCAAAAAGCCTCAGCGGCACTGATTAACATCGGCCAGGGCGAGGGCGATTTAACCCAGCGCTTGCAGGTAGAAACCTCCGATGAAGTGGGCGAAGTTGCGCGCGGTTTTAATGAGTTTGCGCAGAAAATTCAGCAACTGGTAAATGAAGTAAAACAAGCGGTGCTGGCACTGAGCCATTCCGCTTCTACCATGCAGCAAATCGTGCGTTTAACCGATCAGGATGCGGGCAGACAAAAGGCTGAAACCACCCAGGTGGCTGCAGCGGTGTATCAGATGTCTACTGCTGTGCAGGAAGTAGCCGGTAGTGCCGGTTTAGCGGCCAGTGCCGCGCAGGAAGCTGATAAAGAAGCCGTTGGCGGCCAGCAAAGTGTGTCGCTTACCATCAGCTCGATTAATAAGCTGGCAGATGATGTAAACCGCGCCGGTGATGCGATTGAAAAACTTGGTGCTAATGCCGATCAGATTGGCTCAGTGGTTAATGTTATTCGCGGTATTGCTGAGCAAACCAACTTACTGGCGTTAAACGCCGCAATAGAAGCGGCACGTGCCGGTGAGCAGGGCCGGGGTTTTGCCGTCGTAGCAGACGAAGTGCGTACGCTGGCAACCCGCACGCAGCAAAGCACTAATGAAATTCAGCAGATGATTGATTTGTTCCAGCAAGGCACCCGTGATGCGGTGCAGGTAATGCAGCGCGGTAAGGAGCAATCGCTGCAAACGGTAGCGCAGGCAGATAAAGCCAGCGAGTCACTGCAAACTATTACGAAATCAGTGAGCACCATTACCCAGATGAATATTCAGATTGCCACCGCGGCGGAGCAGCAAACGGCAGTGGCGGCTGATATCAGCCGCAGTATTCATGAAATTGCCCAACTGGCCGATCAGGCAGCAAATAATGCGTCTGAACTGGCAAAATCGACCGATGAGCTGGGCACTATTGAACAACGGCTCAGTGCCCTGGTACAGCGGTTCCGCGTTTAAGCGGTAGGTACAGTGTGCGCCGGGGCGGGTATTTCCGCCAGAGGCCGGCGCACAAACCAACGGCCAAGGTGCCACAGCAGCCACAATGACAACAGCGGGAATACCAGAGTTTGCAGGCTGTACACCACTATTAACTGGATCAGTTTTTCTACCATATTGTCGGAAAAACTTTTAACTGCGGCAAACATATCGTTTGCCTGCGCGGCCATTTGCTTCAGCCAGCTTAATGAGCCTTCATCACTGCCTTGCAGTGGCTGATCAACCCGTTGCAAAGCCGCGGTTTCACCGCTAAGCGCCGCCTCTGCGGCTACCCGCTGCGGTTCCAGCACCCAGTCTGACAACTCAGCCACGCCAAACGCGGCCAGCGGCACACCAATACGAATAACCAGCAGTAGGGCAATAAAAATACGTAACAGGTAGGTGGCGGTGCTGCGCCAGCTCGCCGGGCCCAGCACTAAGATAACGGCTGACAGCAGAATACCTGTACCAAACAGGGGCAGGGCCGCCAGCTTGCCAAATTCCAGCAAAAACAGCTGCAGGCCGATGGACGTCATGGCCAGCACCATTAAGTCGGAATAGCGTACCGCCATATCCTGCAACGGTTTTAACAGCTGGCCGGGTTTTATACTGGCTACGCCAACACCTACCTGGGCTTCAGACACAAAAGCGATGCCGCGGTCAATTAAGCGGGCAGTGGCAAAAGAGGCACTGCTAAGCATTAAGCTGCGTTGTAACGCGGCGCTGGCTCTGTCATCCAGCGGCGCCAGCACCGGGTTTACCAGACGTTGCTGCAGCATACCGCTATAAATACCGGCACATAGCGCCAGCAAAAGCAGCAACAGTGCGAATAAACGTTGGGCAGGGCTAAGCTTGGTTAGTAGTGTCATGGCGGCCTCCGGCTAACAGCATGGCGGACGCCTGCTGAAGCCAGTATTAACCATTTTGCTATCCAGTAAAAGCGTGGCAGCTAAAGTAAAGGTGCCCTAAGGCGCCTTACTGCTGGTTAAAACGAATAACTGACACCGAGCATAATATTGTCGGCTTTATTACCTTCCAGATGATAGCGGTTAAACACAGCTTGTAAGGCGATGTGCTCGTCCAGTGCATAACTGGCACCAAGTGCCCAGTAGATGTCGGTGTCGCTGGTTTTATAGCGGATCAGGTTGTCACCGGCGGTGCTGTTGGTTTCGCTGTTCCAGGCAAATACGCCAGCCTGCACAGTAGCCGACCAACCGGCATGTTGCCATACGTGATAAGACAAGCCGCTGCGTACACCTTTTGCCAGCATCGGGCCAATGTCAGATACTGCCTGATGAAACGCCTCAGGGGTGAGCGTTTCGCCGCGCATGCTGACACTGGCATCGCCTAAATCAATATAATGTGCCTGAACTGCCAGCCGGGGCGTGAAATAATAACTCAGCCCCAGTGCCCAGCTTTTACCGCTGTCATCATATTGCAGCAGCTCGGTACCTGACGGCAGCTGCTGGCTGATCTCACTGGCCGATTGCTTAGTGGTGCTTTTGCCAAAAAAAGTATCAACCGACCAGTGAGCCTGGGTATTGCAGCTAAATAGCGCAGCCAAGATCAATACCGGTTTTAGTAGCGCTTTACGCTGACGAATAACCGCCATACACGCCAGTAACAACATGGGCCAGCCATTTACCGCGCCACCAGACGATTTATTTACCACTGTAATAACCTCATAAGCCGTTATAGAAATTGTCACTGTGCCATTAACGCTGCCGCCGCGGTTGTCAGTTACCGTAAAGCTGATGGTATCAGTACCGGCAAAGCCTGCTTGCGGGGTATAACGCAGGGTTTGTGCTGCAGTGATTGTTACCGTGCCGTTTTGTGCGCTGGCGCTGCTAATAACAAGCGCGTCGCCATCCGGATCGCTGGCATTGGCCAGCACATCAATGTCAATCGCTGTTTTATCGTTGGTACTGGCAGTAGCATTAGTTACAACTGGTGGCCTGTTGAAATACACCGCCACCGTAACCGTTGCACTGGCGCTACCGTTATTGCCATCGCTGACGCCGTAGCTAAGGGTATCCGTGCCGATAAAGTCCTGCGCCGGGGTATACAGCAATGTCAGGCCGTCATCACTGATGCTGACATTACCAAAAGCGGCGGCTGCCTGATTAATGCTTAGCGTATCGCCATCCGGATCGGTGTCATTTTGCAATACCTCCAGTGTATGGTTTTGGTTCCATTGCACGGAGTAACTATCGTCTACCGCCACAGGTAGCTGATTGCCATTTAGTACAACGGCTACACCGCCCGGGTCAACAATAGTGCCATTAGCCAGGCCGTCAGCATCGTTTGCACCGCCATCTTCTATCTGCAACTGCACACACCAGTGGCCTGCATTTAAACCAGCCTGCCAGCTGCTGTCACCCGGCGGCGGGCAGAAACCCGGCTCGCCAGCGGCGCTGAACAACTGGTTACGCTCGTTTTGTACAAAGTTAGTCCAGCCATTGGCCTGGGTGTATTTGCGGTAAACGGCATTTTGTGGCACAGGTTGCCGCTGTGGTAACACCAGCGCATAACTTGCACCGGCAGTTGGCAGATTGCGCAGAATAAAGTCAAAGGTACCGCCAATATTAGTGGCCTGCATGTCTGGTTCCAGCCATTGCAGGTCTGCACTGGTTAGCTGAATGCCGCCGGTATTGCTAAGTGCAGCTGTAGCACCTTTACGCAGACAGATACCCGGTTCACCCTCTGCAACAAACTGGGTTACAGTTAGCAGTTGTTCAGGCATTACGTTACAGTCAAAACCAGGGTCCAGATAATCCGGAATGCCATTGCCGTTGCTGTCACCTAAACCTTCTACATTATCCGGGATCAGGTTGTTGTTGCTGTCGCTGCCATCCAGAACCGGCAATACATCCTGTACCAGCAGGTACACTTGCGCGGTATAACTTAATGGTTCTGCAGCATTATCTGTTGCGGTTAGCGCTATCTGATAAACGCCACTGCTCAGGTTTGCCGGGTCAAATACAAACTGCGATATATCGGCTGAAATATTGGTCAGTGCAGCGTCTGCCTGCCACTGCAGGCTGACTGTATCACCAGGGTTAGGATCAGTAACCTGTGCGGCAACAGTCACCACGCCTGCAGTTTTGCCCACGGTCAGCCGGATTTGATTTTGCTGCTGTGCTTCCAGCATAACCACAGGAGCCAGATTAGCCTCTGTCGCCGTAATGGTTGTGCTGGCATTGGCACCCAGGTTCAGGCTGCTGTTCAGCGTAACAACAATATCTTTCTCTGCCTGAGTAGTTAAATCAGCAAACACATCAAAGCTGATGCTGGCGCGCAGGCCAGAGCTTATTTGCACTGAGCCGGCCGCCAAATTGTGTTCAGTTACTGCACTGGCAGAACCACTAACACTGTAAGCTACCTCAAGCGGATAAACCGGAGCCGGGCCATTTAGTATTACCTCTATGGTGACAGTGCTGTTGTTAATCACCGTTTGCGGTTTGCTTAGTGACACCAGTGGGTTGATTTGCAGTAACTGGGTAACCGTGCTGCTAATACCGCTGGCATCAGTTGCCCGCCAGTACAATTCGTGGCGCCCGGCTGCGAACATCGGCAAGCCATTAACCAATGACACTCCCAGCCGGTTACCACTGCGATCAACTGCTGTAGCGACACCGACATTTACCTTGGTAAACAGGCCGCTGGCATTGATGATTAAATTGTCCGGTGCGGTAATAACCGGTGCATCAGGGTTGCTGCCGTCAATTTGCAGAGTAACCTGCGCCATATCGCTTAGCTCGCCATCGGTAATGCTGTAGCTAAATGAGGCAGTGCCGCTGAAGTTATCCGGCGCGGTAAACAGCAACTTATTGCTCTGAATACTGACCAGACCAATGCTGGTTTTAGCGGCCGTAATAGTCAGGCTGTCTTCGTCCGGGTCGGTATCATTAGCCAGTACATCCAGCAAATAGGTATGGTTGTTACTAAATGGCAGGGTGAAATTATCATCCACGGCTACCGGAGCGGCATTAACGTTAATTACTTCCAGGTTAAACGCATTCAGGCTGGCGGTAAATTCGCCGTCAGACACACTGATTACAATACCTGTAGTGGTGCCAACATGCTCTTTTGCCGGGGTTCCGGTTAGTGCGCCTGTAGCAGTATCAAAACTTGCCCAGGTGGGTTTATTTTGAATACTGAAGGTCAGGGTATCACCATCCGGATCCGTGACAGTTGGCACAAAACTATATGCCTGCCCATGATCCACTGAGGTGGCCGGTGTGCCGGATATCTCTGGCGCTGTATTTGCCGCAGTGGGCGTAACACTGTTAGACGCTGCGGAAGCGGTACTGGTACCAGCAGCGTTAGTGGCCGTTACGGTAAAGGTATAAGGCGTGCCGTTAGTTAAACCATTCACGACCAGCGGCGAGCCAGCACCGCTGGCTGTCAAGCCGTCGGGGTTAGAGGTAACAGTATAACCGGTAATATTAACGCCACCGGTATTTACCGGTGCGGCAAAAGCAACGCTTGCTGTAGCATCACCTGCAGTGGCAACAACAGCTGTTGGTATGCCGGGCACTACCGGGTTAACCGTAAAGGTTCTGCTCACCTGAGTAGCCGCTAAGTAGCTGTCATTACCGGCCTGATCAGCATTAATGGTACAGCTACCCGCTGTTATAAAGGTCAAGGCGCCGCCGCTGGTAATGGTACAAACAGCGGGGGTTGAAGAGGTAAAGGTTGGTGTCAAACCGGAATCTGAGGTTGCCGTCAGCGTTGGCGTAGTGGCAAAGTTTTGTGCGCCCGGATTATTAAACGTAATGGTCTGAATGGCTGCGGGTGTTACCGAATTGGATGCAGCCGATGCTGGGCTGGTGCCCGCAACGTTGTCGGCAGTCACGGTAAAGGTATAGGCCTGGCCATTGGTTAAACCGGTCACCACAATCGGGGATGAAGCACCGAGTACCGGCGCAACATCTGCTGGGTTTACCGTTACTGTATAACCGGTAATCGCCGCGCCGCCGATATTCACCGGGGCAACAAAGGCAACACTGGCCTGAGTATCACCGGCGATTGCAGTCCCTATAGTTGGTGCATTGGGTACTACCGGGTTAACGGTGAAAGAGCGGCTCACTTGCGACGCAGGCAGGAAGGAGGAATCACCTGCTTGATCGGCATTAACTGTACAGGTACCGGCAGTCACGAATGTTAATGTACCACCGCTGGTGATGGTACAAACGCCGGGTGTCGATGAAGTGAACGTCACCGTATAGCCAGCGCCGGCAGATGACGTTGCTGTCAGCGTTGGCGTAGTACCAAAGTTTTGCGCACCAGGATTATTAAAGGTAATAGTTTGTGGTGACGCCGGGGTTATCGAATTAGATGCGGCAGACGCAGCGCCAGTTCCTGCAGAGTTGGTGGCGGTCACGGTAAAGGTATAAGCCACACCGTTGGTTAACCCGCTTACCGTAATCGGAGATCCTGCACCGGTGCCGGTAAAGCCGCCGGGGTTAGATGTTACGGTATAACCGGTAATCGTCGTACCGCCGGTATTGGCTGGGGCTGTAAAGGCCACGGTTGCCTGAGTGTCGCCAGCTGTTGCAGTTGCTACCGTGGGGGCGCCGGGAACTACCGCATTCACCATAAAGGTTTGCGATACCGTTGTAGCAGCATTAATGGCAGCATCACCCGGCTGATCGGCATTTATCGTACAGCTACCGGCAGTAACAAAGGTCAATGTACCGCCGCTAGTGATGGTACAAACTCCGGCAGTAACTGAGCTGAAACTCACTGCGTAGCCAGCTCCGGCAGATGACGTAGCCGTTAGTGTCGGCGAGGTGCCAAAGTTCTGCGCACCCGGATTAGCAAAGGTAATAGTTTGTTCGCCTTTGGGGGTTACAGCATTCGACGCTGCCGAAGCTACGCTGGTGCCTTTCGTATTGGTTGCTGTAACAGTAAAAGTGTATGCAGTGCCGTTAGTCAGGCCATTTACAGTAATGGCACAAGCAGCAGGGCCGGCGCAATTGCCTGTGGCACCGCCGGGGCTGGCCGTAGCGGTATAAGTTGTAATGGCCGAGCCGCCGTTATTGCCAGGGGCCGTAAAGGTTACACTGGCCTGTGCATTGCCTGCAACAGCAGTGCCTATGGTAGGGGCGTCAGGTGCTGTTAAACCATCAACCAGCACAGCAGCGGTACTGCCGACATTGTTAAGCACCAGATTCATGTTATTGCCGGCGCTATCTTTTAGCGTACCACCATTGGCGTCAATTACACCTGCAACGGTAATACCGTTAGCATCCAGGTCCCCGCTTTGCACAGTGTAACGAAATACGACAGCAGACGTACCACTGCCGCTCAGATAAATCGCGTAGCGTGTGGTTACTCCTACAGTAAGAGCTATCCCCGGTGTGCCACCATTGGTATCAAGAACGATGTTTTCGTTAGTATTAACAGTAAAATCAAGGTTTTGGTTTGCAAGGTAGATGCCGTTTGCAGGCACATTTACACTGGCAACCACCGGTGCGGTATTGTCTACATCAGCATTACTGGTATCGGCTGCGGTAGTAGCGTTACCTGCATTGTCTGTAGCAGTAACTGACACATTGCGGGCACTGGCTTCTATTGCTCCGGCAACAATAGTGTAAGTAGCTGTCCATGTATTTGCATTGTTGCTGGCGGCAACTGTACCGCCACCAAATTGGCTGAAGTTAACTGTTACGCCGCTAATGGTATCGCTATTGTTATCTCCGCCTGCAGTATTGTTCCAGCTTGCGGTTACGGTGTCGCCAATAATATAGGCGCCACCCGCTCCGGTACCACCGGAAATACTGATCCGCGCATCGGTTACTGTAGGTGCCACGTTATCAACAGTGGCATTGCTGGTGTCTGCAGTAGTAGTCGAACCATTAGCATTGCTTGCTGTGATACTGACATTACGATTAGTTGCATCAATGGCACCGGCAGTAATGGTATAGCTTGCTATCCAGGTACTTGCATTATTAGTTGCAGCCACAGCGGCACCGCCGCCAAACTGGGAAAAGTCTGCCGTAACGCCGGTAATGCCGGCATTATTGTCGCCAGCACCGGTGTTGTTCCAGGTTGCACTGATGGTATCGCCAATTTTATAAGCGCCACCGGTGCCCGTGGCGCCTGAAATGCTGATATTGCCATCGGTAACGGTTGGAGATGAGCTAATAGCCATAAAGCTACCGCCATCAGTTCCCACGCTTGTTGTAGTGGCCCCGGTGTTGTCGCCAGTCCAATTGGACACATTGGTAACCCGGTTAAGCCAGGTTGCCTTATCCGCTGATGTAGTTGGGCCCGTGTATTGCACGTTATCCTGCTGGCTGGCTCCGCCGGGTAGACCAATAGCATCGGTGCCGTTGGTAAGTGCATTCTGGCTGCCAGAGCCATTAGGAAGCATTGAGTCCCGTAAAGTGATAGCAACGGACGTATTCCAGTTAGAGGCGTCAACCGTACCGGCAGAGTTATTCATGCCAAAAATAAAATAGGGGTTATTATCCGCGTCCTGATAAATAAAGATGCTGTCACCTACAGTATTCATTGGGTCGGTAACAGTAAAACCGTTGGTTGAAATGTCGCCTGTAAGATCTGTTGAAGTTGTTACGTTGGTTAAGGTGGCAGTTGGCGGGCCATCTGAACCTTCTAAAAACAGCTGAAATATATCCCCCGAGTTTACTGGGCTGCTGGTCGTCCAGGTAACTATGCCATCACCGGTACTCGGAGTGGTAAACGCATCGGTAGCCTGATCCCAGCCTTTATCAGTAATCTTGATAACTGTGCCCGCAGGAATATTTACAAGACTTGCAAAAGTAACTGTGTCGTTAAACGAGTTCCAGCCCAATACCACCATATCACCTGCATTTATAGTATTAAGCAAATGCGGATAAGATTTATTGATTGGCAGAGTATTGGCCTGAACTGTGCCGATAACAGTTTCCAGTTGCCAGTTCCCGCCTTGTTTTGCATCGCCGGTCCAATCGTCAGAGGCGGCAATACTGGCATTGGTTATACTGGCAATGGTATTTAATAATGCTTTACCTTTTACCCCGGCTGCTACCTGGCAGCCATAAATGTAAATACTGCCATTGGTGGCTAAAGCTTCACCTATAAAAGCTAAGTGATTGCGGCCATTATCAATACTGTCGGCCGACAACCAGGTATTACCTGCCTGAATTTCACCATCGCGGCCATGAGAAATTAAATGAATTTGTGCGATATCGCGCTGACCATAAAGCTCTTCGGCAATCTGGCTAAAACCGTCGCGGTCTGCTTGCAGGATTCTTAGTTCAGCACCTGCAGGCAGGTCGCCGAGTAGTTGCTGATGATCTTTAACTGCCGGGTCAACAAAAATCCATGTTGTTTTGTTTACAGGCAGGCTTTGTTCAGCGGCCTGAGCAGAGAATGACATTGTTACCAGTGACAAGCTACACAGCAATAAACAGCGACTTAGTCTATTTATATTTAATGCGGTAGCAGCAAAATTTTTCATCCGGGAACAAAAGCTGTAATCAGACCGTGACATAGTATTTCCTTAATAAACAATATAGATTTTTGCTGGCGGGTATCCTTTACCCGCCGTCAAAAAAATAAAACATAGTGTTAAAGCCACGGTATATAAAACCGCTGCATATCAAACTTAATTACGGGAGGGATAGATCCCCGTAAGCGCAATAATAAAGTTCATTCCAAGGTAAGGGCTGCGTGTCGGCACAGGTTGATTTGTGCCAGTGTATGTGCCCTGCGCTGTTATATTTGCATTAAATGGCGCTAAGGTGGTGGAGCTACCTGAATTTAGCGGTGCATAAAGGTCGACTTCAGCTCCGACTGCAGTATCGACAGCGGTGGATAATACGCTGTTATTTGTTGGTGTTTTAGATGTGCCGTCGCTGGTATTTGCTGGTATAGCGATAGCTGCGGTACCGGTCAGTGATACATTGAAACTGGGAAGTTGTGTTTGGTTTAGCGAGACCTGTTCTGTGCCTGCAACCTGACCAAGTGTTACATTGCTTAATCCTGGGCTTGTGCCAACGCCGAGCGGGCTGCGGCCTTGCAGATTGGGTAAACCGAAGGTTGTACTACCGTTACCACCATAAGTTACTCCTAAGATAGAGTATAAGGCAGGGTAGGTTTGAATTGACAGTAGCTGCCCGTGGCAAAATGCCCAGTCTTGTGGGGCAAAAGTGCCAGCAAACATCCGAATTTCACCGATAAATGGATCCGCCATATTGTGTTCCTTATTCAGAGGTTAGTAGTTTAAGTTATGAGGGGTTTTTACGCTAGCTGAATACAGGCTTAACAATAGTGAGGTGTGAGCAATAAAGCAACAATTTGCGTTTGTTAGCAGATTTTTTTTAACAGTTTTACCTGCTTTGTGGATGGCTACACTGCCAACACATGCAGTAATGAAAGTCTTGTTGCTGCGTAATGCCAAAGCCCAGTTTAAGGTATAACGCCAGTGCACGCTGATTAGCGTGATCAACCGACAGTTTTAGCGGCAGTTGCTGTTTGCCTGCCAATGCCTGTAACGCCTTAATCAGTGCAGTGCCATAACCCTGGCCCTGATGCTGTTGCACTATAGACAAATCCATCAGGCGTATGTCGTGGCTACTGTGATTGACAGTTAATTGCCCGGCGGGTGTATTATGCAGTAACACGATAAATACTTCTGCACCGAGGGCTTGTTGCCGGTAAGACGCCTGCTGTAGCTGAAATTGCTGCTCTGCCAAATGTGCTGCTAAGGCCTCTGGTAAGCCCATCTGGCTGAAAACCGGCCTGCTGCTGGCAAACAGCTGCAATAAAAACGGCCTGTCATCTGCTGTTGCAGGGCGCAGCGTCAGATTAAACGGCAGGTAGGGGGTTAAGTTCATCTGCGTTCCAGTCGTGGCATTGTAAACGTAGTAAATGATATTGCTGCGCCAGTTCAGGGCTGCAGTCAGATGCTGTCGGTTCAGCAGGCCGGTAGAGCTGGCCACTGTTTTTAGCATCCAATTTCAGATGCTGCTGCCAGATCATCATTTCGCTGTCGCTTAGGGCTAAACCGGTAAGCTGTTGCCACTGCGCATTACTAAGTTGGATCAACTGCTGATAATCAATCAAAGTGCTGGTGCCGGTTTTAACAAGGTGTGCAGTAAATTGCAGTAACTGCATCAATTTTTGCTGTTGATAGGTAATAAGATCTTCGGCATGGCCATTATCATCAAGCCAGACTGTAACGCGTTGTTTAACCATATGGCGGCCCGCTTCACGCTGGTGTGAGCGTAATATAGCGGCCGGTTGTCTGATCAGGCACAAGCTTTTTGCATCGGGAAATGCAGTGTGCCAGAGGCGCCATTGTTGTAAATCCCAGGCATTGGTTTTAACAATAATGCCGGAACATTCCGGCCAAGGGCTGCTTTGCAGGTGCAACAGCAATTGCAGTAGCTCATTGGTTCTGTCTTGCCAGGCTGGATCGGTTAACACATCGCTGATTAACATAGATTCCGACAATACCAGATAACGGGTCAGAGGCATCATGCTGGAGGCCAGTAAAGTTGAGCCGGTTCTGGACCAGTGAAATATCAACAAGGCAGGTGCCACTTTGGCACAGGGGGCAACAGCCAGTAAATCCGCAAGCAGGCTGTAGGGCTGGATCAGCGACGCCAACAGGTTTTGGCGGTTTGCGGTAATGTAATCGGCCAGAAAAGGCTGTTGTGGCTTGTCGGTGGCCAGCAGCCAGCGCACACTTTGTTGGTTTGGCTGATAAGCATAAGGAAACCAGCAGCGGCTAAATTCTGTGCTTGCCGGTACTACTGCCCGGGCATTTTGCTGGCGCAGAAAGGCCAACATTTGTGGTTCTGTCAGATCCGGCCAGTCGAGATAGCGCGCCAGCAGATCACAAAAGTGGGCCATGCTATGTTGTGCCGCCAATTGTTGCAACTGCTGGCGGTTGTGTAACAACTTTATATAGCGTTGGGCCAGGTCGTTCATTGTAACGCAGTGTGTTGTTGGTTATGCAGCAGCTGTTGTAGCTGCTGATTAATCTGTTGCTTAGCAGTTTCACTAAGTTGCCAGCTATGCACCCAGTTTATTACCTCACTGAGGCGTTGGTATTGATACAGTTGCTGCATGCCAGGGTGCAGGCCAATACCACAAAGTTCCAGCACAGCTTTATCCAGGCTCCATTCTTGTTCATGGGTATTTTCCTGCCGCTGGTGTGAGCCGTGTTGTTGGGTTTTTTGCCATAAACGGTATAAATGAAAAATGCCTCCGGCGCGTAAATCATCGCTGGCTGCTAATGTTGGCCGGAGCCGGGTAATATTAATATGCCAGTCGGGGTAGGTGCCTTGTGCATAGTTGCAATACAGCACAGATCCGGGTTTTGGATACAGCGCCTTTTTATATTGTGTCAGGGTTAGCTGGCACTGGTTTTGTTGCAGGCGGTGTTCGCTGTAAATTACAATTTCGGTATCCAGCGCCAGATCAACCGGCCCGGCTTCAAAATGCGGCAAGGTAAACTGAGCTTGCAGTAACTGTGTATCACCGGTGGCAAGCCGGGCAGCGTTACTGCGGCTTAATCTGAAAAGCTCACCCAGCCGGTGATGTTGTTGCGCCCAGCGCAAAGCGGCGCTAAGGATAATTTGCTGCGGGATAAGGTCGCCGTCCGGGGTAAGAAACTGTTGCAAATGGCTGAAAATAGCAACCTGGGGCTCCTGCTGTAACATGTGCTTCATGGTTTCTGAAAGAATTAAATCAAAGCGTTGCTCCGGCAAAGGCTGCCACTGGGTGGCATCTGCAACGACCTGCATGGCAATACGGTCTGCAACGTTAAAATGCTGCAGCAGCTTAGTTAACCTGTGCATTGATTGCGGATGAATATCCAGTAAGGTTACCTGCAGCTGCGCCGGGCTAAAAAGCGGCAGCAGTGGCAGTAGCAGCCAGCCAAAAGGGCCGGTGCCGGCGTACAGTAACTGCACCGGGCGGCCGTTTTTAGCTGTATTGTAACGGCTGACTTTATCTGTGATTGCCTGATACAGCCCTTGCATAAACACCCGGCTGCGCTCAGGGTCTTCTGCGCACTGGGCTGCCGTAATGGGTGACACCGCTTTGCCATTAGCCGTGTCAGTGGCTTCGGTATCACGAAATATCGCCGGATGCAGTTCAAGTTCTGTCAGTTGACACAGGCCGTGAAGCACAGGGTCTAGTAGTTGTTTAGCAACACCAGCGCTATCTGCCTGCAATATGGCCTTGGCAAAGCTAACCAGGTCTGCTGTATGCAAGGTGCTATATGTGCTCACAGGCAGCATACAATTCTTCCTTCAATGTTGTGGTGGCCTGGCAATCCAGTACCAGGTTTATCCGGCTGCTACTGCCTTTGTTGTACACGCTGTGAGTCTGATCAGCGTTGATATACCACAATTCGCCCTCTTGCATTGGTACCAATTGCTGGTTAACCCGAAATTCCAGGCCGGGGTTGGTTTGCAGGCACAAATGCAGCCGTGCCTCGCCAGCTTCAAGGCTTAAACCGGCATCACGGTGCGGTTTAATTTCAGCGCCCGGGTGCAAGCGCATTAACCTGACAGATTTAAGCGGGTGAGGGAAAGAGTTAATAAATTCAGCCAGTGCCGGGCTTTGTGCCAGTTGCGGTAAATTGCGCCAGTCGGAACCGGAATGTATAGCAAAGCTTTGCAGCACCGGGTGTTGGGGCAGATATTCAGCTGCGCAGCGCAGTGGCATCACGTCCCACTTACCGGCATAGTCACGCTGGTTTACGTGGTCATACCATTCGCCTTGCAGCAGAGTGCTTAATTCGTGTTGCATATGCTGATAACCGGTAACACGCTGCAGCAAGGCAAAACTCGGTGCTGTCATAATTAACGCTTTGTTTTTATTCTGTTAAAGCTCAGCCTAGCAGAGACAAAACGAATTACAACTGCCTTAACGCAGTATAAGCACTGTACCCAGTACAGTAAGTGCTGCCCCCAGCCAGGCGCCGATTGCCGGGCTGCGTTGGTATACCAGCCATAACAGTGGCAACACCAGCACAGGGCTGACAGAGGATAAAATAGCCACTAAACCGGCATCGCCGTATTTTAAAGCCTGCAGTATCAGTGTCATACCCAGCACCATGGAGATACCGGCATTGGCCAATACCAGCAAAAACACTTTTTTGTTCATCGGTAAATAAGCGCGGGCTATTTTAAAACCCAGCATAAAAATAAGCTGGTGCAGCACAAAAGCAGTAGTCATCCGCACTGCTGAGGCGGCTACGGCGTCAATATCAGTTTCCATCAGCGGCTTTAGCATTAACGTGGCAACTGCCTGGCACAAAGCGGCCAGCAAGCCCAGCGTGACGCCGGATCTGAGTTGTGTCTGATTCGCTTCCCAGGCGTGTAGCTCGGTTTTGCGTTTGCCAAAGAAAATGGCGCTCATCACACCGCTTATCAGCAAACTGCTGCCGATAAGTGTCCAGCCCCATAAGGTTTCTCCGAGAAAGAAATACGCCAGCACCACTGAAAACAGCGCATGGGTAGCAAACAGCACACCGGCGCGGCGGGGGCCGAGGCGGTTCATCGCGGCAAACAGCGCCGTGTCGCCGATAAAAATACCAATCACGCCAGACAGGGCCAGCAGGCCAAAGCTACTGGCTGCCAGTGTTGCCCAGCTCCCTGTTGTCAGGGCAATTAACCACAACATGATGGCGGCGCACAGCATACGCCAGCGGGTAAAAGCAAAAGCACCTAAATGGGTCGACGCGGTAGCCGACATCAGGCTGCCAACGGCCCAGCAGGCCGCGGCTAACAGCGCGAAGTATTCGTATGACAAGGCAAGGTGATACCGCAAGTTAAGGTGGCGGCATTATAAAGCAGGCAGAAACCGGTTTAGAGATTATTCTGCTATAATTTAGCGCTTTTTCGGTATCCAGGCCCAGGTCATGTTGGCGTTAACCGGCTCGATACCGGCGCTGTCGGTAATGGTGACTGCAACGGTTACTTCGCCTTTATCGTCGTTGTGCATGGCGGCGATCTGCTCATCGGTCAGCGTAGCGATGGCAGTTAAATCACCGCTGGAGCGTTTGATATAGTCAATCTGCATCTGCTTTAACAGTGGCAGCTTGCTGTCTGGCAGGTGGATGCCAACCAAAAAGCCGGTGGCTGATTCAGCCAGCAAACCGGTAGCGGCAGCGTGTACCGAACCGATATGGTTTTGCGCTTTTTTGCGGTTTTTCAGCCGCAGCACCGAGCGGGCGCCTTTTAGTTCTAACACTTCTACGCCGGCAGTGCCGGCAAATTTAATCACCCGGCCAAATGCTGTACTTAAAGCAAACGCATGTAGAAACTCAGGTAGCTGATAGCACTTGGTAACGTGGCTTTTGCGCACTATGCCAAGCACATCACTAAATTGCAAGGTGGTCAGTAAATGCCGGATGACAAGTAGCGATCGCCACGGTCGCAAATAATAGCCACGATTACCGCGTTATCGAGCTGTTCGGCCAGTTGTATTGCCGCATGTACCGCACCGCCAGAGCTGACACCGGCAAAGATACCTTCTTCGCGGGCTAAGCGGCGCATGGCTGTTAATGCATCCTGCTGGCCGATATCAATAACCTGATCCACGCGGCTTTTATCAAAAAAGCCCGGTAAATAAGCCTCGGGCCAGCGGCGAATACCGGGAATATTAGCGCCCTCGGCCGGTTGCAGGCCAATAATTTGGATAGCCGGGTTTTGCTGTTTTAAGTAACGTGACACGCCCATAATGGTGCCGGTAGTGCCCATGCTGCTAACAAAATGCGTAACTTGCTGCTGGCTTTGCTGCCAAATCTCCGGCCCGGTGCTGGCATAATGTGCTGCCGGGTTATCCGGGTTATTAAACTGGTCCAGCACTATACCTTTACCTTCGGCCTGCATTTGCAGCGCCAGGTCGCGGGCACCTTCCATGCCTTGCTCTTTAGTTACCAGTATCAACTCAGCGCCATAAGCGCGCATGCTGCTTTTGCGTTCTTCAGTGGCGTTATCCGGCATAATCAGCGTCATGGCATAGCCTTTAATCGCCGCTGCCATTGCCAGGGCAATGCCGGTATTACCGCTGGTGGCTTCAATAATGCGATCGCCTGGCTTAATAGTACCGCGCAATTCCGCCTGCACCAGCATATTCAGCGCCGGGCGGTCTTTTACCGAACCGGCCGGGTTATCCCCTTCCAGCTTAAGCAATACCGTGCTGCTGGTATGTGCTGCCATACGCTGCAACTTTACCAGCCGGGTGTTACCAACAGAGTGTTCAATAGTAGGAAAAGGCATAAATGTACCTATAAATTCAGTATCAGGCTTTGCTCAAGCGCTGAAGGTTATCGCAAATTACTGCTGCGGCGATGCCGACATTCAATGACTCTGCTTCACCAAAAGCCGGGATGGTAATTTTGCGGTTGATCACGCCCTCTAACTCTGCGCTGATACCGTTGGCTTCGTTACCCAGTACGATAAAACCGCCTTGTCCGTTTAGCTTAAGGCTGTGTACTGACTCGCCACCCAGATAAGCGCCGTACACCGGCACTGTGCTTTGTTCCAGCAGCGGTTGCAAGGGTTGATAATGCAACTGCACTCGTAAAAACGAGCCTTTAGCGGCGGCAATCACCTTAGGGTTATAGCAGTCTGCAGTATCGGGTGAGCAGACAATATGCTTAATACCGTACCAGTCGGCAATGCGGATAATGGTACCCAGGTTACCCGGGTCATTGATCTGATCCAGCACCAGTACAAAGCCGTGACTATGCGGCACAAAATCGGTTTGTGCCGGCATTTTTACCACCGCCAGTGCGGCGTCGTTGCTGCTAAAGGTGCCCACTTTTACCAGTTCATCGGCGCTGCATTGTTGCACCAGCGCAGCAGCGGTTACTTGCTGCGGGTAGCGCTGTAAAAAGTTGTTGGTGGCAAAAACGGCTTCAACCTGCCAGGTAGAGGCCAGCAGTTCCAGCACAGCTTTTTCGCCTTCAACAAAAAACAGCTGCTCGGCTTTACGGTATTTTTTCTGCTGTAAGGAGCGGATTAACTTGCTCCATTTCTGGCTGATCATTTAGCAAATACCTGTTTACCGTTAACGTAGGTTTGCTCTACCTCTACCCGCCATAACTGCTCGGCCGGAATATTATAGATATCGCGATCTACCAGAATAAAGTCGGCCCAGCTGCCTGGCGCCAGCGTGCCCATGCTGTTTTCCTGAAAGGCGCCGTAGGCGGCGTCAACGGTGAATGAACGCAAGGCTTCAGTTAAGCTGAGTTTTTGCTCTGGCAACCAACCACCAACCGGTTGGTTATCCTGGCTTTGCCGGGTAACCGAGGCATGAATGCCATGAAACGGCTCGGCCAGTTCAACCGGAAAATCGGAGCCGCCAACAATAATGCTGCCCTGATCAATAAAGCTGCGCCAGGCATAGGCGCCGCGTAAACGTGCTACGCCTAAGCGATCACCGGCCATATTTTTATCTGAGGTTGCATGCACCGCCTGCATCGCCGGTAACACATGCAGTTTGGCAAAGCGCGGAATATCTTTGGGTGACACAATTTGTGCATGTTCTACCCGGTGGCGGCTTGCCTCACGTTTATCCTTGGGCACTAATTGCTCGAAGCGGTCCAGCACCAGCCGGTTAGCTAAATCGCCTATCGCGTGCACGTTGGTTTGAAAACCAGCATCTATCGTCATTTGCATAATTTGCGTGAGCTGATCCGGCTGGGTTACCAATAAGCCTTTTTGCGATGGCTGATCACTGTATGGCTCGATAAGTGCGGCACCACGGCTGCCAAGGGCACCGTCGCCATAAATTTTTACTGAGCGGATATCAAGAAAGTCGGTGTTATCATCAATAATGCCAGCCTCCAGCCACTGCGGCAGTTGCGGGTCACGTGCAGAGAGCATCGGGTAGATACGCAGCGGCAGTTTTTGCTCTGCTGCTAGTTTCTGGTACAGCTTTACGGTGGCGGTATCCACACCGGCGTCATGCACGCTGGTTATGCCCAGCGCCAGCAAATGCGCAAACGCTACGTTTAACGCCCGCAGGGTGTCGTTGTCATCCGGCTCGGGTATATGTTGTTCTACCAGCGCCATGGCGTTGTCTATTAATACACCGGTGGGGTTGCCTTTGCTGTCACGGATAATTTCACCGCCGGGTGGGTCTATGGTGTCTTTGTTAATACCTGCCAGCGCCAGCGCTTTGCTGTTGGCCCAACCGGCATGGGCGTCAACCCGGGTTAAATACACCGGTTTGTTGTTAACGGCTTCATCCAGTAACGCTGTAGTAGGAAACTGCTTAGTAGGCCACAATACCTGGTTCCAGCCACGGCCTATAATCCAGGGCGCATCCTGATTGGCTGCAGCAAACTTTGCTACCCGCGTGACGGCGTCTTGCTCTGTTTCGCTGCCACGCAGTTCTGCCACGGCTAAATATTGCCCTAAGCCCAAGACATGGCCGTGGCCGTCAATTAAACCCGGTAATACCGTTTTACCGTTGCCAGCCAGTTGTTTAGCCTGTGGATACTGCTTTAGCAATGCTGCATCACCACGCGCCAGTACTTTGCCTGTTGCATCGTCAAACACCAGTACGCTGAACTGCTGCAACTGGCGTGCAGAGTCGAAGCCATAACCTTTAATATCTGACAGTACCACCGGCGCGGCGCTGAGGTTGCTGGTAAAAAGGCCGGTAGCGAATAAAGCACAAGCTAAACTGGCAAAGCGAAACATAAGGTATTGTCCCTGTTTGGTTTTGCCGGCAACTATAGCAATAAAACAGCGCCAGCGGAATCTGGCGCTACTATTCTGGGAGTATCTTGGTCAGGGCGTGTCGTGTTGCCGGGCCTGTTCAATACGTTCGCGGGTGTCGGGGTGAGTGCTGAGGTATTTTAACAAGGTGCTGGTACCGTGATCGTCAGTGCTGCGCTCGTTTAGGAGTGCCGACATCGCATCGGCAAAAGCCGAGGGCGATTTACCCAGCACTTTTAGTTGCTCCACAGCAAACTGATCGGCTTCGCGTTCCATATCGCGCGAAAAAGCACTTTGCAGCATTACTGAGCCTGAGCCAAGTAATAAGTCGGCGATACCTTCAGGGTCGCCAAACAAAATACCAAATACCAGTGCAGCACCCAGCGACTGAGCAATTAACCGCACACTGTGCTGGCCTTCGACGTGGCCAATTTCGTGTAGCAGTACCGCCAGAATGGCATCGGGTTTGTCTTTTAATAAGGTAACCAGTTCGTCTGTTATTACTACTGTGCCATCCGGCAGAGCAAACGCATTGGCGCCAAAAAAATCTGACTTATACAAATGTAACTTGTAGTCTTTGTATTCCAGCGGCAGCTTTTGCAGTGCCATTTGCCAGTGGTAATTCACCGTAGCTTGTTGTGCCGGCGTTAACTCTGTTGGCTGCAGTGCGGTTTGTTGCAAGGTATAAAATGTTTGCTGGCCCATTTGTTGTTTAACGCTGTCGGGCACCAGAGGCACGGCAGCGCTGGCCAGCATGGGCATTAAGTCAACGATAATCCACCACAGCAGCAAGGGTGACAGGATTACTGCAGCCAGAATAGAGAGCTTGTGGCTTTCCAGCCTGGCTGCAGTTTTAGCGGTGCCAGACAACTGCGGCCAGCGAAAACGCGGGTCGTCTGGTACAAATATAGCGCCATCACGCAGTTGCAGCTCAACTGCCAGCCCCGGTATCACACTGCCAAAACGGTAGTCGGCCGTTGCAGCTTCGGTAAGTACCGTATCATTATCACTACTGCGAATAGTTAGCTGGCCGTTATCTGTGAAAATGGCAACAGCACGGTATAATGTGCTGCTGCCCGCATGCTGAAACTGGCCGTTAACGGCAGATAAGACTGACATCAGGCTAAAGACACATCTATGTCAAACAAACCTGCGGCTTCTTCACCAAAAGCATTGCTGCTTTGCTGTACCTGATCAACCAGCGAGTCGGCCTGCGGATATACCGCTACCGTCGTTACTGAGGCCAGATAAGCCGCTTTGCGGACTTTTGCCCACGGATATGCCAGGCCTAAACTGAAAATAATCGCCAGCAGGTTTGTTACCGTTAACCATAAATAGGGCATTACCTGCATTTCAGACTTAAATTTGGCAATGCCAGGCAGTTCGGTGCGTTCAAATATATGGTTGCGGATCATACTGTGATAAATCGCGCCGCTTAAAGCAAAAGCAAAAAAGTACATAACAAATACCGCGGCGGTAATAAGCACTGTAGCAACGCCAGCGCTTGCGGCGCCGGTAGCGGCCATAACACCAACTAATACTGCACCGACAATTATCATCACCGTAATAACGCCCATAACGGCAGCCATTGCCACTAAAACAGCGATATAGTATGAGCTGGTGTCAGTATTTATGTGTATTTTCTGGCCAGCAAAACTGGTATTGCTACAAATATAACGGTCAATTTTTTTCAGCACCCATGGCATGGCCAGGTACGCAGTGAACACTGCCAGCACCGGCAGTAAGACAAAGTATTTAAATGCGCCGGCATAATCACCGTGAAAGGCAAACCGCACGTTGCGATAGCTGGTCATACGCATATTGAATTTAAGGCTTTGTACAATTAACCAAGGGGAAGCTGGCAGAAACAAAAGCGCCAGTACAACGGCCAGAACCGGCGATAAAGAAGAAGCAGTAAAAAACAGTGCAAAGATAATAACGGCGATAATACGGCCTTTTAAAATTTGTATCGGTGTAGCCAGATAACGGAATGGCTGGCTGTCAATGCGGGTATGGCCATAAAAATACTGGTTAGTGCGCACTTTAGCCCAGGCACTGTATATCCCTAAGGTAACAATACTCAGTAACAGATTGACAATCCAGATACCAAAAAACTCACCGGCGTCGCCGCTAAAGGCTACTTTACCAACACGCGCAGGCGAATTTCCCTGTGCTGTAGTGCTAACAGAATTCTCCATAAAACCGCTTCCTTTGTTATTTAGCTGTAAAAAAGTAGCAATTATACTAGAGTGCAGCCTGCATTTGGCAATAAATATTTAGCAAAAGCAGCAAAAAGTACAGCTTGTTTCCCGGCAGACTAAACAGCCTATTGTTTTTTAGTGTTGCGTTTTATATTTAATATATTATTAGTATTTATATATTGTTAATCTGTTTGGTGTAATTGGGTGATACTTTAAATAGTTGTTTTTAAATGGAATTGTCCGCTTTGTTTACATTGTTTCCTGTGCTGGGAAAAGTGCTTTTCATAACTTACTACTTTAGAAAGGATAAATATAGTGGCGTGGATTATGCAGTTTTATTCTTGGCCTGCATTGTTGATGTAGGAGCTAAGCAATAGAACTGCGATAGGTGTAGTAATACAACGTATAAGGACATTAATTATGAAACGCAAGATAATATTATCTGTATTATTGTTAACAGGAAGTTTGCCTGTTTCTGCTGCGATGATTGATTTAACCGGTATAGGCTATGTGACCTATGGTGATTTTAACTCGTATTCTATGCCGATAGCGGCATTGCAGACAGGCTGTGCTAATTTTAACAACAGCTGCCCGTTTTACATCCAATCCGGCCCTGGCCAGATCCAAGATCTGGTAGTCGTTGCTACAGGTGCCAGCGGTAACCCGGTAAACACTAATTTTGCCGGTATGGACAATGCCTACAGTACACCCAGTGGCGTTAGCGGATCTAACTTTTTTAGTACCGGCACCGTCGCTGATCCCAATCAGGTATCAGACTTTTCCGGAGATAAAGCCAATACCTGGGACAGTTCTTTACTGGCATTGAAAAACTATCTGGCCGGCGATGCTATGGCATTCTTTTTTAACAATAACAATCTGAATGGTGCAAATCTGCAAAGCCTGGCGGTATGGGCTCAGATGGAAGTTACTGACGACAGCGGCAACCGGGTCGGTATTTTTGATTTCACCAATAACGGTGGTGCCTATAGTCTGGTATCTGAAGGTGGCGGAGGCACTTTTCTGGGTAACGTTGCTGATTACAGTTCAACCGGCAGCGGGCCTATGGTAGGTGACAATTCGGCCACAGATTATGTATTAGCTGGTGGGCCAATCTGCATTAATTACAGCCTGATCCCCGGCATGCCAACACCGGTAAGCTGTAATTCACCTCTGGCAGAAGATGGCCCGGTTAACCATAATCTGGGAGCTGATACAGCAGCTTATGCGGTAATTGCGCCAGAACTGAATGCGCTGCTGGAAAGTCTGTTTGCTCTGGACGATCAGTTGTTACAAAGCTACACCATGCATATTGATTTTCGTATGGGATGTGATCCTTTATTCGGGATCAGTACTGATGAGATGTGTAGCGGGGCACTTTCAGGTTATGGCAAAAATATAAACAATGGTTATGAGCAATTGTTTATTGGTACTGCCCGCATTAACAGAGAGCCCCCTCCGGGTATTCCTGAGCCGGGTATGTTGTTTATGTTTAGTACCGGTTTATTAGCACTGCGCTGGCGCTTAGCGTCGCGCCGTTAGCCTGCAACTGATGTAAAATAAAAACACAGCCTGAGCAAACTTCAGGCTGTGTTTTTCTGTGCAGATTTTAAGGCTGAACTTCGTAACCGCTGATGTCACCTATGCCCGCAGGCAGTAAGCCTTTTAGCATATCAGGCGTATAAGCGCCGGCGTCGGTCCACAGTACCCAGTCGATATCACCCAGATAGCCGCTGCCTCCGGCATCACCCAGTTGCAGGTAGTTGTCGGTATTGTTACTGGCAGGGCGCATGGTTACGCCGTCAAGCTGCACCAAGGGGGTGTTGTTACCTGCCACATACAAGGCAACATTACCGGTAGTGGGCGAAGTTAAAGCAATGGTGAAGTGATAAACACGGAACTGGCTCATATCCAGCGGATCGGGCTCGTTGCCTTTGCCGGCGGTAACGGATGAACCGTTATCAGCGTTTTCCAGTTGTACCCCTGAGTTATTGCCGTCATTACGAAACACCACTTTTAACCGGCTGCTGGCGCCAGCTGCGGCAGTGTCGCCCAGCGCAACTTCGGTTTCCAGAATGCGGTTACCTCCGGCATTACCTTTAATGCCCATGAGTAAGGTGAAAAACTTCGGATAAACACCATCTGCCGGTACCACATTGTCCAGTTTGGCGCGGCTGCGGTCGGCGGCATTGGCCAGGCTGTCGAACGTTATGGTGCCATCACCGTTGGCGGTAAACAGATTAGGCTCGGCTACACCACCACTTTGTTGCGGTGCGAAGCTGCTTTGGCTGCCATCGGGTAAGGTAATAGAATTGGCAGCAAAGGGCTGCAGGCTGCCGTCATAGGTACCCCAATCGACACTCAGCGGGGGTTCTACCGGGTCAATTGGTACCGGTTCTGGCCCCGGATCAACGGGCTCTGGTGGTGGAGGTGGGGCGCATAAACCCGGGCTTGGCGGCGTGTTGATAACACCCACACCGGCGTAAGACAGCACCGTCGCTTTTACGTTATGTACCGGGATCAGGTTAGCGCTGTAGTCGTATGGCACGTCAAGCTCACCGGTAGATTCAGCATTTTCACCGGCGACAACGCCGTCGTTCGGGCTTTCCTGCCAGGTAATATTTTCAAAGATATTATCAATCAGCTGCCAGTAGCCAATTTCCTGGCTATATAACGACATCACCGGGTTTTTCATATCGGCAAAGTGGTTATGCTCGATGCGGATAACGGCACCCATGCGTGAATTAATACCGCTTTCCAATGCACCATCATAGAAGTTGTTGTAGATATGGCCTTTACCAAAGCGGAACAGCGGTAAGCGCGAATTAACGTTATACCAGTGGTTGTGGTGGTAGGTTAGCGTACGGTTAAAGTTGTCGCTGTCAGATGAGCCTACCAGCGAGGTTTTCCAGCTGTTATGGAATTTATTAAACGAGATGGTAATAAACTGGGCGTCGCCCTTGGCGTCTACCAGGCCGTCATAGTAGTCTTTTACCTGATCTTCAGTTAGAGCCGGGTCGTCTACTGTCAGGCTATTGTAGATTTCGTTGTGGTCAATCCAGATATTGCGTACCGGCCCTTCCATGCTGATCCCATCGCCCGGTGCGCCCAGGTTGGCACGCACATGGTGAATACGCAGGTTACGGATAATAATATTTTCTGCCCGCACAATATTAAAACCGATGCCGGCCATTTCGCCCTGGGTACCCAGGCCTATAATGGAAATATCAGATACATCTTTAATGTCGATGCGGCTGTCTTTGGCATTTTGCAGCGTGATAGTGCCATTTATCCAGATGGTAAGCGGGCGGTTTGGATCTTTATTTTTAATAGCGTTGATCATCTCTTCGCCGGTACAGACTGTAACTTCTACTTTGTTTTCGCCGCTGCCGCCGGTGGTGCCGCCATTTTCTGCGGCGTAACCGTATACGGTGTCCAGATCGGTTAAATTAACTACGCCGGTATCCGGTGCGGGCGTTTCTGTACCGGTATCGGGCTCTGGTGTGGTATCGTCGTTGTCGCTGCTGTTGCAACCCAGCAACAAACTACTGCCAACCAGAATGGCAAGAAGTGTTTTATTAAACATTGTTAGCTACCCTTTGCTTTGGGTGCACTTAACCGTCGTACTGCTTAACCGAAAATGCAAGACACCCTGTTGATTTTAAATAATTATTTTTATATGCAGCTATTAATTGTTTTTTTGTCTACCGGTGGCAATTTTGTTGCGTACTAAGGTAGTAATAATATTGCTGCGGGCATAGTTATGGCTGAAGGGGGCGATAAAGCGCAAGCCGTGGTGATAAAATCACCAGGCTTTAGCGCAAAACGTTCGTATTTGAACCAAAAACAGCTGATTAACCGACATTACCGCCGGCACTGAGGCGGGCCGGATCAAGCAGTTTTTCCAGTTCGTCGCGGCTATAGCTGGTATGTTCCAGGGCTACATCCAATACCGGCCGTTGCTGTTTGTAGGCTTGCTTGGCAATTTCTGCTGCTTTTTCATAACCAATCAACGGGTTAAGTGCGGTAACCAAAATAGGGTTGCGCGCCAGGGCTTTACTGATATTGTCCTCACGCACGGTAAAACCTTTAACGGCCTGCTCTGCGAGTGCTGTGCAGCCATTGGCCTGCAGTTCAATGCTTTGTAGCAGGTTGTAGGCAATAACCGGCAGCATCACATTCAGCTCAAAATTACCCGACTGGCCGGCAAGGGTGATGGTGGTGTCGTTGCCTATCACTTGGGCACTAATCATCGCAACGGCTTCTGGAATGACCGGGTTAACTTTGCCCGGCATAATAGATGATCCTGGTTGCAGTGCCGGCAACTCAATTTCTGCCAGCCCGGCAAGAGGCCCGGAGTTCATCCAGCGCAAGTCGTTGCATATTTTCATCAGGCACACGGCCAGGGTTTTTAATGCACCGGACGTTGCCACGGCAGTGTCTTGTGAGCCTATAGCGCTGAAAAAATTAGCTGCAGGCCGAAAGGCGATACCGGTGTTGCTACTAAGCTGGCGGCAAAATACGGCAGCAAAACGCGGATCGGCATTAATACCGCTGCCTACTGCAGTGCCACCTTGTGCCAGGGCCTGCAACTGGCTTAATTGTTGCTGCAGCTGTTGCTCCGCGAATTGCAGCTGGGCCTGCCAGCCGCCCAATACCTGAGCAAAGCTAACCGGCATGGCATCCATCAGGTGGGTGCGGCCGGTTTTAATAAAGTGGCCTACTTCAGCTGATTTCTCGGCCAGGCGCTGTTGCAATAGTTGTATGGCCGGTAATAACTGCTGTTGTATCGCCAGCGCAGCACTGACATGGATAGCACAGGGGATAGTGTCATTACTACTTTGGCCCAGATTAACGTGATCATTCGGGCTTACCGCTGCATCCAGACTTTGGCTGGCCAGTGTCGCCAGCACTTCATTTACATTCATATTACTGCTGGTGCCGGAACCGGTTTGAAAGATATCCAGCGGATACTGCTGCATATCGGTTGCCGCCAGCTGAGTATCGGCAGCCTTTATAATGGCCTGGCTGATGCCGGCATCCAGTAAGCCCAGCTGTTGGTTGGCACCTGCGGCAGCTTTTTTGATCTGCAACAGGGCCTGAATAAACTGTTGTGGCAGGGTTAAGCCACTTAAGTTGAAGTTTTGCACGGCGCGCTGAGTTTGTGCCTGATATAACGCCGCTGCGGGTACCTGTAATTCACCCATGCTGTCACGTTCGGTGCGGGTAGCCATAAAGCCTCCTCTAAGTTGGCTGCTGTTAATCTGTTTAGTTGTATATTGTTTACCGTGCTGGCGCCAGTTAGCAAAGCAAATAGTCACCGCTGTATATTGCGATAAATATCAGTTTTTGCGCGGTAAAGCCAACCAGCAGCTGCCGCTAAGCGGGCCGGTTTAAATAGACTTTTCTGGCAGATAACGGTATAAATACTGCCGTTACACCAGACAAACTGATTTTTTATCCCGCCCATGTTGCAAAGGCAATCTGTCTTCTATGCTTAGTTAACTGCCTAGAATATCAACAACTTAATCTGTAAGATTAATGGCAGAGGCTGGATGTATCGGTTAAGTTTATTCTAATAAGGACGTGCGACAGTTATGACACTCATGTGGATTTTACTTCTGCCGCTGCTGGGAACTCTGGTTCCGCTGCTGGCTGCTAAATGGAACCGCAGTGCCTGCGCACTGGCTACCGCTCTGCCGCCCGCTATTGCGCTGATGTTAGTGCTGTTACATACCGAACAAGTACTAAGCGGCAACACTGTACGTTTTTTCCTGTCGTGGATCCCATTACTTGGCCTGGATATATCCATACGGCTTGACGGGCTGGCGTATTTATTCAGCCTGCTGATCTTAGGCATTGGCCTGCTGATCATTCTGTATGCGCGCTACTACTTATCTGAGCGCGATTCTATGCCGCGTTTTTATGCCTATTTAATGCTGTTTATGACGGCGATGCTGGGCATAGTGTTGTCGGGTAATTTACTGCAGCTGTGGATGTTCTGGGAGCTTACCAGTATCAGCTCTTTCCTGTTAATCAGTTTCTGGTGGCATAAGGCTGAAGCACGCCGGGGCGCCCGTATGGCGTTAACTGTCACCGGGGCCGGTGGTTTGGCACTGCTGGCAGCATTTTTATTAATAGGCCAAGTGGTAGGCAGTTATGATTTAGATGTGGTGCTGGCCAGTACTGATGTGATTCAGCAACACAGCTGGTATCCGATTTTGTTGGTGCTGTTTTTGCTGGGGTGTTTTACCAAATCGGCGCAGTTCCCGTTTCATTTCTGGTTGCCCAATGCCATGGCAGCACCCACGCCGGTAAGTGCTTACTTACATTCTGCCACTATGGTGAAGGCCGGTATTTTTCTGCTGGCGCGGTTTTATCCGGCGCTGTCTGGCACTGAGTTATGGTTTATTCTGGTAAGTTTAACCGGCCTTGCTACGTTGCTAATTGGTGCTTATCTGGCGCTGTTCAAGCATGACTTAAAAGGCCTGCTGGCGTATTCCACTATCAGCCATCTGGGCTTAATTACCTTGCTGTTTGGTATGGGCACCGATTTAGCGGCAGTAGCCGGGGTATTTCATATTATTAACCATGCCACCTTTAAGGCGTCGCTGTTTATGGCGGCCGGTATTATTGACCATGAATCCGGCTCGCGGGATATGCGTAAGTTAAACGGTTTGTGGCAATTTATGCCGATCACAGCCACGTTGGCAATGGTAGCGGCCGCTGCTATGGCTGGGGTACCTTTGCTAAACGGCTTCTTATCGAAAGAAATGTTTTTCGCTGAAACACTGCATCAGCATCTGCTGGGTTCGTTGTCCTGGGTTATTCCGGTATTGGCAACGGTAGCTGCAATATTCTCTGTTGCTTATTCAATGCGCTTTATCCATGACGTGTTTTTTAACGGCCAGCCGAAAGGATTAACCAAAACACCGCACGAACCGCCACGTTATATGCGCGTGCCGGTAGAGGTATTAGTGGCGTTATGTATTTTGGTGGGTATTTTCCCGGCCTATTTAATTGGCGATTTGCTGCATGCCGCCTCGGCGTCGGTGCTCGGTGGTGCAGTGCCGGAATACAGCCTGGCCATCTGGCATGGTTTTAACCTGCCGCTGATGATGAGCATACTGGCGCTGGCTGGTGGTACGCTGATTTACGTCAACCGCAAACACCTGTTTGATTTTCAGAATACCTTACCTGATGTTGATACGCTAAACAGCTTTGAGCGCAGTGTTAAGTCGCTAATTGCCCGCTGTGACCAGTTTTATCAGTGGCTCGATAATGGCTCGCTGCAACGCTACATGGTGTTGGTGTTACTGGCCTTTATTGTACTGGCCGGAGTGCCTTTGCTGGAGCTGGATACCTTGTGGGGCGGGCGAGACGAGTTACCGATTGATGCGGTAAATGCCACTGGCGCCGCTATGTTGCTGATTGCGGCTTTTGCCACTGTAGTGTGGCACCGCAAGCGGGTTGTGGCGCTATTAATGATCTCAGTTGTGGGTTTGATGGTGTCGATAGCCTTTACCCGTTTTTCTGCGCCGGATCTGGCACTAACGCAGCTGTCGGTAGAAGTGGTAACCGTCATTTTGCTGATGCTGGCACTGTTCTTTTTACCGCATAAAACGCCCAAACAGTCAGAGGCGCCAAGGGTGGTGCGTGATATCAGTATTGCCAGTATGGTAGGTGTGCTGGTTGGCAGTTTAAGTTATGCCCTGATGACCCGGCCGCTGAGCAGTATTTCTGAGTTTTTCCTGGCTAATGCCAAAACCGGTGGCGGTGGCACTAATGTGGTTAACGTTATTCTGGTTGATTTCCGGGGGTTTGATACCATGGGCGAAATTGCGGTATTGGGTATTGCCTCTTTAGGTATTTTCAAACTGCTCACCCGTATTCCGGTGTTTAAACCCAGCAGTGACGGCGAAGGCCGGCCCTGGGCGACAGAGCGCCATTCGTTGTTGCTGTCTACGGTATCGCAAAGCCTGTTGCCACTGGCCATTATGGTGTCGGTGTATATTTTCTTCCGTGGCCATAATTTACCCGGCGGTGGCTTTATTGCCGGCTTAATTACCGCTGTGGCAATTATTCTGCAGTACATTGCGCAGGGTGTTGACTGGGTAAAAGAGCGCATGAACGTAGAATACCAGCGCGTGGTAGCCATAGGCTTGCTGATTGCTCTGTTTACCGGTGTGGCCAGCTGGGCATTTGGCAAACCCTTCCTGACGTCCTGGTTTGACTATTTTGATATTCCGCTACTGGGTGAGATCGAACTGGCCAGTGCCATTGCTTTTGACCTGGGCGTTTATATAACGGTTGTGGGTTCTACGCTGCTGATCCTGGCCAGTCTGGGTAAAATGACCACCAGCCACCGGCCTGTGCATAAGGATACAATTTAATGGAAACCTTGTTTGCTTGCTGTATCGGTTTTCTTACCGCTTGTGGCGTATTTCTGATGTTACGCGGCCGCACTTTCCCGGTGGTACTGGGGCTGACGATGCTGTCTTACGCGGTTAATCTGTTTCTTTTCTCTTCCGGCCGGTTAACGCTGCGTGGTGCTGCCGTGCTTGGCACCAGTGAGCAATACGCGGATCCCTTGCCACAGGCGCTGGTGCTTACTGCAATTGTTATCGGCTTTGCGATGACCGCCTTTCTGGTGATCCTGGCAATACGGGCGCGGGCAGATCTGGGTAATGATCATGTAGATGGCAAGTTGCCGGAGTCTGAGATGTCGAAGAAGGAGAGTCGCTGATGTGGCATCTGATTACCGCGCCCATTTTGCTGCCATTTTTAACAGCATTAATAATTATGTTGCCGCCGGTGCACTACTCGCCGATGCGCCGGCGCTGGTTAAGTATGATTTCCAGTGCCATCCAGCTGGTGCTGGCGGTGTGCTTATTGTTGCAGGTGCAGCAACAGGGCTTAATGCATTATGCCGTAGGTAACTGGCAGGCGCCGTTTGGCATTATTCTGGTAGCCGATACGTTGTCTGTTGTGATGGTTTGCCTGACGTCCTTTTTGGCTTTAGGCGCTATTTGTTACGGCAGTGCCGGTGAAGATGAGAAAGGCTCTTTCTTTCACCCGTTATTTCAGTTCCAGCTGATGGGCATTAATGGTGCCTTTTTGACCGGCGACTTATTTAACCTGTTTGTATTTTTTGAAGTATTACTGATAGCGTCTTATGCATTGCTGATCCACGCCGGTGGCAAGAATAAAACCAAAGCAGCAGTACATTACGTGGTACTGAATTTAACCGGCTCGGCTATTTTTCTGTTTTCGCTGGCGGTACTGTACGGCACGCTGGGTACGCTGAATATTGCTGATATGGCAGTAAAAGTGGCGGTATTGCCGGCAGAAGATCTGATGCTGGTTAAAGCCGGTGGCTTAATGCTGATGATAGTCTTTGCCCTCAAAGCCGCCGTGCTGCCGCTGCAGTTTTGGCTGCCGGCAACCTATGCATCGGCATCGGCACCGGTTGCCGCGCTGTTTGCTGTCATGACTAAAATTGGTGTTTATGCGCTGCTACGGGTGTACAGCACTATCTTTGGCGAAAACGCCGGGCCTTTGGCTGGCATGGCCAGCGATTGGTTGTTACCGGCAGGTCTGGCTACCATTGCTTTGGGCGCAGTAGGAGCGCTGGCCAGCCAGGATTTTCGCAAACTGGTGGCTAATCTGGTGCTGGTGTCTGTCGGTACCCTGGTTAGCCTGGTGGCGTTGCAAACTGAGCTGTCTGCTGCTGCTGCGCTTTACTATACCGTACATTCGACACTGGTAACTGCAGCCTTGTTTCTGATAGCTGATTTAATCGCTAACCAGCGCGGCAAAGCGGGCGACCGGTTGGTTTCAGGCCGGCGGGTGAGCCAGCCAATTCTGCTGGGCTTTATCTTTATGATTGGCGCATTAACGGTTGCGGGATTACCGCCGTTTTCCGGCTTTGTTGGTAAGCTAATGATTTTACAATCTGCCGTTGAACCGGTTACCCGCATATTGCTATGGAGCCTTATTCTGCTAAGCAGCCTGATGGTTATAGTGGCTTTATCGCGGGCAGGGAGTATTTTGTTCTGGCGTGTTAGTGGTACTGAGCCCGGTGGTGGAAAAGCGCCGCCGTTGCAGGTTTTTGCCGTTATCTGGTTACTGCTGGCCAGCCCTTTACTGGCGGTTTTTGCCGGGCCGTTAACAGCGCTGTCGCAACAGGCCGCCGCACAGCTATATGATACAACTACCAGCACTAATAGTATTCTTGGCCAGTACCCGGTGCAGGAGATCAAACCATGAGATTTGAGCCAAAATATCGCTGGCTACCAACACCTTACCGCAGTGTTTTACTCTTTATTGTCTGGCTGCTGCTAAGCCAGAGTATAGAGCCGGTACACCTGTTTTTTGCTGTTGTACTGGCGTTGGTTATTCCACTTTTTACGCTTAGGTTTCGTGATCCGCAGCCGCTAATAGAGCACCCCTGGCTGGGGCTGCGTTATATATTGCGGGTGCTGGCCGATATTGTTACCGCAAATGCTCAGGTGGCATTACTTATTCTCGGGCCAAAAAAGCGGTTAAAGCCGGCTTTTATTAAAGTGCCGCTGGATTTACAGCACGAGCTGCCTATTACTATTCTGGCCAGCACGGTGTCGATGACACCAGGTACTGTCAGTGCGGAAATTTATCCGAGCAAAGACAGTTTACAACCCGGCGAGCCAATGCCGCAGCGCTGGTTATTAATTCACGTATTAAATCTGTCGGGCACCGAGGCGGAGTTGATTAATGACATTAAACAGCGCTACGAAGCGCCTATAAAGGAGATTTTTCAATGCTAAATAATGTCATTATGCTGGTGTTTGCCATGATTAGCATCGCGTTGTTGCTAAACCTGTACCGCTTGTTACGTGGCCCCAGTATCCCGGATCGTATTCTGGCGCTGGATACTATGTACATTAACAGCATCGCGCTGATTATTCTGTATGGTTTACTGATGGAGTCGCCACTGTATTTCGAGGCCGCACTGCTGATCGCTATGCTGGGGTTTGTCAGTACAGTGGCCGTGTGTAAGTTTCTGCTGCGCGGCGACATTATAGAATAGGAGAGCACGATGGAATACTGGATTGAGTGGGTGGTAGCATTTTTTCTGTTGCTCGGTGGCAGCTTTGTGCTGATAGGTTCTATTGGCCTGACCCGGATGCCGGATTTTTTTATGCGCTTACATGGGCCAACTAAGGCAACTACACTTGGCATGGGCGGCATACTGCTGGGCTCGATGTTCTTTTTCTATACTCAGGGCGAAACCAGCGTACATGAACTGCTGATCACCATATTTTTACTGATCACCGCGCCCATCAGTGCACATATGCTGATAAAAACAGCATTGCACTACAAGTTAAAGGCGATAGATAAAACGACAGGAAAAGACAGCATACATCCGGCACAGCAGAAACAACATGACAGAAAACCGCTGCCTTAACGGCTTAGTTCTCGTCGAAACCGTTTTTGATCAAATTTACCACCGCGTCCAGCGCCTGCTGGGCATCGGAGCCTTCGGTACATACTTGCAGCGTTTTACCTTTGCTGCTGGCCAGCATCAGTAATGCCAGTACACTGCTGGCATCAGCACTTTTGTCTTCCTGTACCAGCTCTATACGGGCACTGAACTGCTGACACAGTTGTGCCAGCTTACTGGCTGCTCTGGCATGCAAACCCAACTGATTGACTATAGTAACGGCTTCACTGCATTTGCTCATGGTTAGCCCTTAGCTGCATGTCTGAACAACTCACGGTGCCTTACCTGCACATCATCCCGTAAGCTGCGGTAGCTCTCTGTCAGGCTCTCTGCAATGTAAACTGAGCGATGTTGCCCGCCGGTACAGCCAATAGCAATAGTTAAGTAGCTGCGGTTATTGCGTTCTAAATGCGGCAGCCAGGTACTGATAAAGCTGTTAATTTGCCAGATATACTTCACTACCACCGATTGCGCCGCCAGATAGTCTTTTACCGGCTGATCCAGCCCCGTTAAAGGTTTTAGGTCCGGCTCCCAGTGTGGGTTGGGCAAAAAGCGTGCATCAAAGACAAAATCGGCATCTTTGGGTATGCCATATTTAAAGCCGAAAGATTCAAACAGGATCACCAGACGGCCGGTTTTCTGACCTAAAATGCGCTCACGCAGCTGCTCTGCTAACTGGTGCACGTTCAGCTCAGTGGTATCAATGTATAAATCAGCACGGCTGGAGATAGGGTCCAGCAGCTGTTGCTCTTCAGAAATCGCTTCATCAAGCGACATGGCCTGATGTGACAACGGGTGTAAACGGCGGGTTTCGCTGAAGCGTTTGATCAGGCTGGAGTGATCGGCATCCAGATACAGAATGGTCAGTTCGAGTTTTCTTGGCAGATAAGACAAGATCTCAGTTAATTCGTCCGGATCTTTGGGTAAGTTACGCACATCAATACTGACAGCAACACGCTCGTACTGGCCAATTACGGTAGTGGCCAGTGTCGGTAATAAATTTACCGGAATATTATCAACACAATAGTAGCCAAGATCTTCCATTACACGCAGGGCGACAGATTTACCCGAACCGGAACGACCACTGACTACCAATAGCTTCATTTTAACGTTTCTGCCTCACTGTACTGCACGAGCAACTGATATAACTGCTGGTTGGTTTGTGCATGACGGATTTTTTTGGTCAGCTCTTTCTGGCTGAGTAATTTTGCTATACCGGCCAGGGTGCTCAGATGCGCCTGGCACTGGTCTTCAGGGATCAGAATAGCGCAGAAAATATCTACCGGCTGGTTATCAATAGCATCAAACGGAATGGGTTCTTTGCTGACCACAAATACCAGTAAAGGCGAAGTCACACATTTTAATTTGCCATGCGGAATAGCAATACCGCCACCAATACCGGTCGAACCGAGTTTCTCGCGCGTCATCAATGCTTCAAGAATGCCATATTCGGTCATCTCTGGTAATTGTTGATGTGCCAGTTCGGCAATGTATTCGAGGATACGTTTTTTGCTATTAAAAAGAACTGCACTTTTAGTGCAGTTCTCGGCCAGCATAGAGGTTAAATTCATCATAGTTTACTTAGTGCCGGGCTATTTTCTCTTTGTGTTTAATGACCTGACGATCCAGCTTATCAATTAACTGGTCAATGGCAGCATACATATTCTCGTCTTCGGAAACCGCAAATACTTCACCGCCATTCAAATGCAGCTTAGCTTCTGCGATCTGCTTTAATTTTTCCACGTTTAGGATCACATGTACATTATTTATATGATCAAAATGGCGCTCCAGTTTAGCAAATTTGGTGTCAACGTATTCTTTTAATGCAGTTGTAATTTCAACATGACGACCAGTTAGATTGATTTGCATAGACATATTCCTTCTTTTAGGCTGACTTACATCAAGGTCTTGCGTTGATTTGACGGCGGAATAAACAAAGATTCACGATACTTGGCAATGGTGCGCCGCGCTACGTTTATGCCTTGCTCAAGCAGAATATCAGCCATTTTACTGTCACTAAGCGGTTTGGCCGGATTCTCCGCCGCCACTAATTTTTTTATAAAGGCGCGGATAGCAGTGGATGAGCATTCGCCACCGCTCTCTGTACTAACATGACTTGAGAAGAAGAACTTAAGTTCAAAAATACCTCGTGGTGTATGCATATACTTTTGGGTCGTAACGCGTGAAATAGTAGATTCGTGCATGCCTACCATCTCTGCTACGTCATTCAGTACCATAGGTTTCATGGCTTCTTCACCATGCTCAAAAAAGGCTTGCTGCTGCTGCACTATACAGTTGGCCACTTTCAGTAATGTTTCATTACGGCTTTCCAGACTTTTTAAAAACCACTTCGCTTCTTGCAGATGCGAGCGGATAAACTGCGTATCTGCACTGTTTTTGGCTGTTCTGGACATTGCCGCGTACTGCTGATTAATACGCACTTTGGGCATCGCATCCGGGTTTAATTCTACCTGCCAGCGGCCCTTTACCTTTAACACGCTGACATCGGGTATAACATATTGCTGTTCTTCCCGGATAACGTCTGCACCTGGCCGTGGGTTCAGGCTGTGGATTAACTGCATGACCTCTTTTAACTCGTCCTCTTTGAGTTTAGTCACACGCATCAAAGAACGAAAGTCGCGGTTGGCTAAAAATTCTGTATGATCGCGGATCAGTTTTTGTGCATCGGCCAGATAGGGTGTGGCAGGGTCAAACTGACGCAACTGCACCAATAGACATTCCTGCACTGAGCGGGCGGCAACACCCACCGGATCAAACAGCTGAATTCGCTTGATCACGGCTTCAACCTCGTCGGCTTCCACATCTTCCATGCCCAGCGATTCAAGAATATCGTCGCAGCTGATGGTCAGCAGGCCATTGGGATCAATTGCTTCAATAATAATTTCGGCAATAACCCGGTCGGTGTCGGAAAAAGGTGTTAGCTGCATCTGCCAGCGTAAGTAATCTTGCAGGGTTTCGGTAGTTTCGCCCTGATAAACGTAGTCTTCGTCGGCACCATTACCGGCACTGACCGGCGCAGCGCTGACTAAGTCATCCCAGTTATTATCCAGTGGCAAGTCTTCCTGAATATTTTGTTCAGTCATTGCCTCGCTGGTATCGGGTTCAGAGGGTTCATAGTTGTCGTCAGGTGCCTGGGTTTCAGCAGTGTCTGCACTATCTGCATAATCATTCCGTTCAGCCTGGGTTGCCGCCTCCGGGAAGCTGTCAAAATCATCTTCAGCTTCAAGTAAAGGGTTGGCGTCCAGAGCTTCCTGAATTTCCTGTTGCAACTCAATTGTCGACAGCTGTAACAGGCGTATAGCCTGCTGCAACTGCGGCGTCATGGTTAGCTGCTGTCCTAAGCGAAGTTGCAAAGAGGGCTTCATGTACTTCTACCGTTCTCCTGAATGATACGCTGTTATTATTTTTGCTAACTATAGCCTGAATTGCTCGCCCAGGTATACATCGCGTACCTTCTGATCTGCCAGAACCTGTTGTGGTGGCCCGGAGGCTATCAGTTCACCGTGGCTGACAATATAAGCAATTTCACACACGTCAAGTGTTTCGCGCACATTGTGGTCGGTAATTAACACCCCGATACCACGCTGACATAAATGCTGGATAATTTTTTTAATATCAAGCACAGAAATGGGATCGACACCGGCAAAAGGTTCATCCAGCAAAATAAACGCCGGATTAGCCGCCAGCGCCCGGGCTATTTCAACCCTGCGCCTTTCACCACCGGATAAGCTCATACCCAGGCTATGCTTTATATGGCCGATATGAAACTCTTCCAGTAAGTCATCTGCTATTTCTTCACGTTTGCTGCGGCTGAGATCTTTGCGGGTTTGCAAAATGGCTAACAGGTTATCGTGCACTGTCAGCTTACGGAAAATAGAGCTTTCCTGTGGCAGATAGCCTATACCCTGGCGTGCACGGGTATGGATAGGGTCGAAAGTGATATCTTTGTCACCCAGGGTAATATGACCCTTATCAGACGGCACCAGGCCGACAATCATGTAAAAAGTGGTGGTTTTACCTGCACCATTGGGCCCCAGTAAGCCTACAATCTGCCCCGCATTAACTTCAAGGCTGACATCTTTAACCACCTGCCGGCCTTTGTAACTTTTGGCCAGATGCGACGCAACTAACTTCATGGGTTGTTTTTTTCCTCTGGCGTGAAAATGGTTGTCACGCGTTTTGATTCGTTGCTCTCGGCGCTCAGTTCCTGCTTTTCTACGTTATAGCGAATGGTTGATGCCTTTACCACACTGCCACTTTGTGCCAGCTCCGCTTCGCCGCTGAATGTCAGGGTGCGGTTTGACGGTTCGTAACGCATTTCTTTCGCCTGGGCGGTAACTTGCTGGCCGTCTGCCAGCAGCTGAGAATAGGTAACAGGGTTGCCAGTGGCGATATAAACTTCATTACCTTTACCGGCGGTGGCATTAATCTCCAGTTGATCAGCCTTTAGCTGCAGCGAACCCTGAGTAACAACAACGTTATTGCGATAAGTCAGTACGTTTTCTTTTACTGAAGATAAATTATCAGCATCTATCTGAATTTGCTGGGTGTAGTCAGGTTGATTTGCCTGTACAGCTAAACTGCACAGCAGCAGGGCTACAGCCGGAATTATGTTAATCTTCATTACGATATACCGTTTTCTGATGTTGGACTAATTGCAGTGTTTTTTCGGTTAAATCTGCCTGCAAACCAATGCCTTCAATGTAAAACCCTTTACCCTGAATGTAGACTGGTTGGTTGTTTTGCAACCTGTTGTCAGGAAATAACATCTCCAGTGTATCTGTTTCTATGCGCTCAACCAGCTCATTTTGCAGTAAACTTTCAATAACGACCTGTTGCTCAAGAATTATTTTATCCTGTGGGAACCAGATAGCGTATTTACTGCTGGCTTTCCAACTGGGTTGGAACGCTTCATTAAATAACGTATATACCGGTTGTTCAAACTGGGTAAAGCCCAGTAACTCAAAGTGTTCCAGCCGCACTGCAGTGACAGAATCGGCGCGGTATCCCTCTTCGTTATACAGGGTACGGGTAATATTTTCTGCCACATAATCGGGTAATAATTCCTGATCCGTCTGCAATGCGTCCGGGTTGTCTTCAGGTTCAAACCACAAATAGGCTGCGGTGCCTGTTAATATAAGCACCAGTATAACAAGCAACTTTCTCATGAACTGCTACCGTCAAAAAGGCCAAAGTGCTGCTGACTTATCAGTATTAAATCACAGAGCTCACGCACTGCACCGAAACCGCCAGCCATAGTGGTAATGTAATCAGCATGCTGGCGCAGGTACGGGTGCGCATCTTTAACTGCCACAGATAAGCCGCAGTGCTGCATTACGGCCCAGTCAGGCAGGTCGTCACCTATATAGGCAATCTGTTCAGGAGTTAGTTGCAGTTGCTGGCGCAGATCAGCAAATGCAGCCAGTTTATTTTCCTGGCCCTGATAAATAAAAGGTACAGTTAGTGCCGTCATACGCTGCTGCACTATGGCTGAGTTGCGCCCGGTAATCACTGCTACTTCTATTCCGGCCTGGCGCAGCGCTTTAACGCCGTAGCCATCGCGGGTATGAAAGGCTTTTAATTCTTCGCCCTGATTACCCAAATAGAGACGGCCATCAGAAAACACACCGTCAACATCACAGATCAGCAGTTTAATAGCACGGGCTTTATTGATAATACTGTCAGATACCGGCTGATACAGGGTGTTAAACAACGACATTTTACAATACTCCGGCACGTAGCAAATCGTGCATATTCATTGCGCCAATTGGCACCTTGGCCTCATCAACCACAATCAGGCCGTTAATCTTTTTCTGCTGCATAATTTGCAACGCTTCGGCTGCCAGTATCTGGGCATTGGCTGTAATGCAATTGCGCGTCATAACTTCTGCTATCAAATTAGTGTGAATGTCATAACGCTGATCCAAAATACGGCGCAGGTCACCATCGGTAAAAATGCCAGCCATCCGGCCTTGTTCATCTACCACAGCCGTCATACCTAAACCTTTTTTGGAGATTTCCAGCAACGCGTCTTTAATTGATGCGGTTTGCAGCACCACCGGCACTTGCTCGGCGCGGTGCATGATGTCTTCCAAGCGCAGCAGTAATTTGCGGCCCAGACTACCACCAGGATGCGATAAGGCAAAATCATCTGCTGAGAAGCCTCTGGCATCAAGCAGTGCCACTGCCAGTGCATCCCCCATAGCAAGGGTCGCGGTAGTGCTGGCAGTGGGTGCCAGGCCCAGCGGGCAGGCCTCTTGTTCGACCTTCACACATAAGTGGGCATCGGCCAGTTTCGCCAGTGTTGAAGAGGGGTTTCCTGTCATGGCAATCAGTTTAATGCCCAGACGTTTTATCACCGGAATAATGGTCAGCATTTCTGCTGTTTCACCGGAATTAGAAATGGCTATCACTACATCATCAACTGACAGCATCCCCAGATCACCATGGCTGGCTTCTCCTGGGTGAACAAAAAAAGCCGGGCTGCCGGTCGAGGCCAGCGTTGCGGCAATTTTGCTGCCAATATGGCCTGATTTACCCATACCAGACACAATGGTTTTGCCTTTACTGTCAAAAATAAGCTGGCATGCCAGATTAAAATCGGCATTCAGATATTGTTGTAGTTGCTCAACTGCGGCAGCTTCAATTCGGAGAACTTCAGCAGCCCTGATACGAAAGTCGGTAGTCATATTGCTTCCATCAAGCCAGTATAGTGGTAAACAGCAGGTACTGATAACCAACAAAACCTGCCAGCAGCAGTAAACCTTCTATGCGGTTTATCCGCCGGATACGGCCAAAACGAAATGACATTACCAGCATAAGCAGGGTGGCACCTATCATAACGTAGCTGTCACGGCTGCCGGCCATAGGGTCCAGTACTGACGGATGTATCACTGCACCCAACCCCATAACTGCCAGAATATTAAAAATATTTGAGCCGATAATATTACCCAGCGCCAGGTCATCTTCGCCTTTAAGAATACCAATAATACTGGCTGCCAATTCAGGTAAGCTGGTGCCTATAGCAATAATGGTCAGGCCTATTACCAAATCGCTCATCCCGGCATAACGGGCTATTGTCACCGCACCATGTACCAATAACTGTGAGCTGGCCAGCAACACTACCAGCCCAATAAACACCCATACCAAGGCTTTAGGCAGCGGCGCATAGTCAGGTATTTCACTATTTATTTCACTGATTAAGGGGTCATCACTGCTGGCGTGTTTACCCCAGTACACCATTAAACACAAAAAGCCGGTAAAGGCGACCAACAACATAATACCTTCGGTACGGCTTAAGTAGTCATCGGAAATAAAGTAATAGCCAAGCAATGTACACAGCAACACCAGCGGATATTCACGTTTTAACGTAAGTGAAGAGACCGCAATAGGTTTTAACAGCGCAGCGGCGCCGATAACCAGTAAAATATTGGTGATATTAGAACCAAGCGCATTACCGACAGAGGTATCGAGGCGGCCATGCCAGGCAGCATTAGCTGAAACCAGCATTTCCGGTGCAGAGGAGCCCATGGCTACTATTGTCAGGCCAATTATCATCGGGGAGATGCCAGCAGATCGGGCTACAGAAGAGGCGCCAAAAACAAAACGATCTGCACTCCACAGCAACAGGACCAGGCCAACAATGACAAATATAATAGCGAGTAGCAAAGGTGACACTATGTAGTTCCCTGTTCTGTGTAAGTTTTCTGTAAGATATCGTGTGGTATTTTCCTGCTTATCGGCGCGAATTGCAAAAAAAGCTGCCATTTGGCGCCAAGATCGATTTTTCGCATATTTTGTTACGATTTTATGTAACGACTTTAAGCCTGAACACGTTTACAATAATACAACTTTAGCAGCAGTCTGATTGAAAACATACACTAATGTATGTATATTGTCTGCCATTATCAGGTTGTGGGGCGCAGCAAGCAGTATAGCTGCGATAAGCGGAGAGAATAGTTTGGCTGATACGCTAATTGATATCCAGCACCTGACCTTTAGCAGAGGTGAGCGGATAATTTACCGTGATTTAAATATGCAGTTTGCCCGTGGTAAGGTTACTGCCATTATGGGGCCAAGTGGGATAGGTAAAACCACGTTGTTGCGCTTAATTGGTGGCCAGTTGAAGCCTGACAGTGGCAAAATTTTGTTTGAAGGGCAAAATATTCCTGCTTTGTCACGGCGGGAACTGTATCAGGCGCGTAAGAAGATGAGTATGTTGTTTCAAAGCGGCGCTCTGTTTACCGAGATGTCTGTATTTGACAATGTGGCGTTCCCGATCCGTGAGCATACACGCTTACCTGAAGCATTAATCCGGTTGGTTGTACTGATGAAACTCGAAGCTGTTGGCTTACGTGGTGCCCGCGATTTAATGCCTGCTGAGTTGTCCGGCGGTATGGCAAGACGCGCTGCACTGGCCAGAGCAATAGCGCTGGACCCTGAGCTGATTATGTACGATGAGCCTTTCGCCGGCCAGGACCCTATTTCAATGGGGGTAATTGTACGGCTTATCCGCTCACTAAATAATGCGCTGGGGCTGACATCTGTTGTGGTATCGCACGACGTAACTGAAGTGATGAGTATCGCTGATTATGTTTATGTTGTTGCAGAACAAACAGTGATCGGGCAGGGTACGCCGGAGCAATTGCGTAATGATCCGTCAGCATTGGTGCAGCAGTTCCTCAAAGGCGAAGCCGATGGCGCTGTGCCATTCCATTTCAAAGCCGCACCATACGAGCAGGAACTAATGGAGTTAACCAGGTGATTGCAGATAAGTTACAGCAACTGGGCGCGGCAACCATTAACAGCATTGCCGGCTTTGGCCGTGCAGGCATTATGTTGTTCGGCGCTATTATTGGTATTCCGAATATTCGCAAAGGTTTACCGTTACTGATAAAGCAGCTTTATGTTATTGGTGTACTGTCTTTACTGATTATTCTGGTATCCGGTTTGTTTATCGGTATGGTGCTGGCGTTACAGGGCTACACTGTATTGGTGAAGTTTGGCGCTGAGCAAATGCTTGGGCCTTTAGTGGCATTAAGTTTGTTACGCGAGCTGGGGCCTGTGGTTGCTGCATTGCTGTTTGCCGGACGGGCGGGTAGTGCATTAACGGCGGAAATTGGCCTGATGAAAGCTACAGAGCAACTGTCCAGCATGGAAATGATGGCAGTAGACCCACTGCGGCGCATTATTGCACCACGCTTCTGGGCTGGCGTAATTAGTTTGCCATTACTGGCGATGATTTTTACTGCTGTTGGTATTCTGGGCGGGCATCTGGTGGGTGTTGACTGGCTTGGCGTTGACAGCGGTGGTTACTGGTCTGCTATGCAGGCAAATGTCGACTTTTATGACGATGTTATCAACGGCATCATAAAAAGTATCGTATTCGCTCTTATCGTTATCTGGATTGCTCTGCACAAAGGCTATGACGCTGTGCCCACATCTGAGGGTATCAGCCGGGCAACAACACAAACTGTTGTTACTGCATCGCTGGCAGTGTTGGGTTTTGACTTTATTTTAACTGCATTAATGTTTGGTGGATAACATGACCACACGGAAAATTGAAATTTTAGTAGGTTGCTTCATCGTATTAGCCATAGCAGCATTTCTGATGTTGTCGTTGCAAGTTGCCAGCACCGGCATGGGCGGTAGTAGTCAGAATTACCGCTTGCATGCAAAGTTTGAGAATATCGGTGGGTTAAAAGTACGTTCACCGGTAAAAGTAGGTGGCGTAGTGGTGGGCCGCGTGGCGGCAATACAACTGGATACCACCTATTACACACCGGTAGTAACGCTGGAAATTAACAGCGATTACAGTAATTTCCCGGAAACCAGTACCCTGGCAATTCTGACATCTGGCTTGCTGGGCGAACAATACTTAGGGTTACAGCCGGGTTTTCTGGACGAAACCGTTGAAATTCTGGTTGATGGTGACTACATCGAAGATACCAAGTCAGCGTTGGTACTGGAAGAGCTGATTGGACAATTCTTATTTAACCGCGGGAACTGATGATGAAACTTTATGCATTCTTAATAGCTTTTCTGGTCGCTGTAAGCGGCTACACTTCTTCTGCGAACGCATCGACAGACACCTATACCGATCCATACAAGATGATGGAAGTGCTGGCAGACAAAACGTTTAGCCGTATTGCCCAGGACCAAAGCAAAATCCAGGCAGATCCTGAAACATTGCGACTGATTGTTAATGAAGAACTGGTGCCTTATATTGACAGCCGCTACGCCGCACTACGCGTTATTGGTAACAGTGCTGATCTGCGTAATACACCAAGAGAAGATTTACTGGCGTTTGTTGATGCGTTTCAAAGCTATATGGTTGCCACTTACGCCGGTGTGTTTACCCAGTATCGTGATCAAAAAGTGATGATTGAGCCGGGCCGCATTGCTGAAAATCAGAAAATCATTTCTATCAGAACCCGGGTTATCGACCCTGGCAAACCCGATATTAATATTGAGTTTAAGCTGCGCCGTGGTAAAGATACCGATAACTGGCTGGTGTTTGATATGGTAGCCGAAGGCATATCATTGCTCGATAGCAAAAGAGCTGAGCTGGGTAACCTGATCCGTCAGCAAGGTCTTAACAGCGTTACCACTATGCTGATTGAGAAAGCGAAAGCACCCATTGCTAAGGTAGAAGAAAAGTGACGTTAAACATCGTGCAGGACGGCGACAGTTTGCGTTTTACCGGTGCGTTAAATCGTGATACGTTAATGCTGTATTCACCCTTTACCCTGTTAAATAGCCTGCAAGGTTCGGTGCGGTTTGATTTTACCGCACTGAATAACGTTGATACCGCAGGCCTGGCCTGGTTACTGCAGCAACTGGCAGTAGCAAAAAGCCAAGGGGTTTCTGTAGCATTATGTAATGTACCACAACAGCTGTTATCATTAGCGGATGTCAGTGCTGTCAGGGCGTTATTGCCTGTTATAGATTAAGGTTTAACTTTGGAAATAAAACAGATTGAGCAACTGTTGACTGAGCAATTGCAGTTAGCTGAAGTCAGAGTGACTGCTGACGGTTCTCATTATGCAGTGATTGCAGTGGGCGATTGTTTTACTGATGTCAGCCGTGTTAAACAGCAACAAATGATTTATGCACCTTTAATGGCTGCGATAGCTGATGGTTCTATCCATGCTGTCAGCATTAAGACCTTTACACCGCAGCAGTGGCGTAGAGAAAAACTTCTTAACCCTCCGATGTAGTAATATATGCAGCAATTTCTTGTAACAGGTGGCAAGGCTTTAACAGGGGATGTCACCATATCCGGCGCGAAAAACGCCGCTTTACCGATCCTTTTTGCCAGTTTACTGTCTGAAAAACCCACAACCATCACGAATGTCCCCAAACTGAAAGATATCGAAACCACTGTTAAGTTATTACAGCTGTTCGGTGCGCAAGTCAGTTTTGCGGATAATATAGTGCAGGTTGATGCCGGTAAAGTGAATAACCAGTTTGCCCCCTATGAGCTGGTAAAAACTATGCGGGCCTCTATTCTTGCCCTTGGCCCTTTGCTAAGCCGGTTTGGTCAGGCTGAAGTATCGCTGCCCGGCGGTTGTGCTATAGGTGCGCGGCCGGTTAATTTGCACATTGATGGCCTGCGTAAAATGGGTGCCGATATCACAGTTGAAAACGGCTATATAAAAGCGACCGCCAGCCGGCTGAAAGGCGCTCATATCATTATGGATATGGTGAGTGTAACCGGCACAGAAAATCTGCTGATGGCGGCGGTACTGGCAGACGGTATTACTACCATTGATAACGCAGCGCGCGAGCCTGAAGTAGTTGATTTAGCAATATACCTTAATACCATGGGCGCTAAAATCAGTGGCGCAGGCACAGACTGCATCGTCATCGAAGGTGTTAAAGCCCTGCACGGTGGTGAGCATAAAGTGCTGCCGGATCGTATAGAAACCGGGACCTTTTTAGTTGCAGCAGTAGTAAGTGGTGGTGATGTTACCTGCCGTAGCACTGATCCGGCGGAGTTAGAAGTTGTGTTGGAGAAGTTGCGCGAAGCAGGAGCCGACATTACGACGGGTGCAGATTGGATCCGCGCTAATATGACCGGGCGTACGTTAAAGGCTGTCAATGTAAAAACAGTACCCCATCCTGGCTTTCCGACAGATATGCAGGCGCAGTTCACTGTACTGAATGTCGTTGCGAAAGGCGTTGGTATGGTTACGGAAACTATCTTCGAAAACCGCTTTATGCATGTGCCTGAATTACAACGTATGGGCGCGCGTATCAGCCTGGAAGGTAACACAGCTGTTTGTCAGCATACAGACAAGCTGATGGCGGCACAGGTAATGGCAACCGATTTACGTGCGTCTGCCAGCCTGGTAATCGCCGGTTTGGTGGCTGAAGGTACTACAGTGGTAGATCGCATCTATCATATTGACCGTGGCTATGAGCAAATTGAGCACAAACTCAAGCGGCTTGGTGCTAATATTGAACGGGTAAACGCGGCTTAGGCCGCGTTTTTTAACGGCGTAATTCGCGGGTAACGGCTTTAATATCCAATTGCTGATTATTACGGTCAATGGTCAGCATCAGCTCGCTGTTTGGGGCGGTCTCTGCAATCATATTCAATGCCTGCTGTACGCTGCTAAAGCGTTTACCAGCAATTTCCAGAATGATATCACCGGTTTGTAAACCCGCTTCTGCAGCCGGGCCGTTGGCGTTCACCGAGGTAATGCTAAGGCCGTATAACGTCTGGCCTGATGATATTAACCGGTCGCCGGCGGCATTGACGACTGCATCACCTGACACGCCAAGGTGGCTGCGGGTAACTTTGCCATGCTTTATCAGTTTCTGCATAACATTTAGCGCAAGTTTATAGGGTATAGCAAAGAAAATACCCTGAATGTCCTGATTTTCCAGCTGAAAAGCGGCAGCATTAATACCCACCAGTGTGCCGTTACTGTTTACCAGGGCGCCGCCAGAGTTACCCCGGTTTATGGCTGCATCCATCCGCATAAAGTCGATATAACCGCGTGAACTTAAACCGGTGTTGCCATTGGCACTGATAATGCCCTGAGTAATGGTTTGCCCCAGATTGAGCGGATTGCCTATTGCCAGTACTACATCACCCACTTGTGGATCCAGCTCGGTATCTTGCGGAATCACCGGTAAATTTTCAGCCTGCACATACAATACGGCCAGATCGGTGAGTTCGTCCTGGCCAATCAGTACCGCTTCCAGCCAGCGGCCATCCTGCAAAGCAATTTCAATATGATCAGCTCCGTAGACAACGTGGTAGTTGGTCAGAATATAGCCTTGTGAGCTCATTACTACGCCAGAACCCAGCTCCTGGCGTTCTATGGTGCGTGGGCGTAAAGAACGGGGATCAACCAGGGTGCTGCGCGTGTAAACATTCACTACAGCAGGTGCTGCACGCCGCACTGCCTTAGCATAGCTGACAGGGGGGTTATCTTCGCTAACTTCGTCAGTTTTAAATAGCGGCATTGACAGATGATTAAAAGATGGAAATACCAGCATCAGCAGAAAGGCTAATGCGAGCCCGTAGGCGATGCTTTTAAGCAAAAAAAACAAAAATTTGGCCACGGGTTCTGATTTATCTGCAAAGTTAAGGTCAGGCTAGCATAGCATTAATATTGTTTAAGCAGTAGCCATTGGCTACTGCTTAAACCTTTGCTATCAGCGAATTAACACATAAAGAGTAGTATTACCGCGCTGAATATTCAGTGCTGCTACACCACTGCGGTTTTCCAGTGCTTTGCGCAGTTCAGCCAGATTGGTAATACGCTGACGGTTTACACCGATGATTACATCATCTGCCAGTAAGCCTATCTGAGCTGCCGGTGAGTTATTGGCTACGGTATCAATCTTTACGCCGCCATTAACGTTAGATAACTCGGCGCCATCCAGCATAGGATGCATCTGATTTGCCGCTACCTGGCCACTGGCTAACTCCTGCAACTTCACTGTTACAGTGCGCTCTTTGCCATCACGTAATATGCCAAGTTTAGCTTCCCGGCCAGCGCCCAGAGTACCCACTTTAGCGCGCAGTTCCAAAAAGGAGCTGATCCTGTTGCCATTCATGCTGACAATAACGTCACCGGATTTTAAACCGGCTTTTTCTGCCGCACTATCGGGTAGAACTTCGTTAACAAAAGCCCCACGGCTAACACTTAAGTTCATCGCTTCTGTTAGTTCGGCATTTACGTCACCACCACGGATACCTAAGCTGCCGCGACGAATTTCGCCATGTTCGATAATTTGATCAACCAGGTTTTTCATCATATTGGCCGGAATGGCAAAACCAATACCAATATTGCCGCCGTTTGGTCCGAGAATAGCGGTGTTAATACCAATGAGCTCGCCGCGCAGGTTGACCAAAGCGCCACCAGAGTTACCACTGTTAATCGCCGCATCGGTTTGGATAAAATCTTCCAGGCCTTCTATACCCAAACCGCCGCGACCCAGGGCACTGATAATACCGGAAGTAACCGTTTGCTCCAGGCCAAAAGGGTTGCCAATGGCAATAGCAAAATCGCCCACCCGGATTTTGTCTGAGTCGGCCAGCGGAATTTGCACCAGCTTTTTCGCTTCAATCTGTAGCAAGGCGATATCGCTTTCCGGATCGGCACCAAGTTTTTTCGCTTTAAAAGTACGGCCATCTTTTAACCGTACTTCAATGTCCTTAGCATCCTGAATAACGTGGTTATTGGTAACGATATAACCTTTGTCGGCGTCAATCACCACGCCAGAGCCCAGACCTTTAAAAGGTCGCTCTTCGCGGTACTCTCCCTGGCCGCGCTGGCCAAAGAAATAGCGGAAAGCTTCAGGTAAACGCTGACGTACCTCGCGGCTACCTTCAACCGAAATATGTACCACTGCCGGTGTTGCCTGTTCGAGCATCGGTGCCAGAGTAGGCATTTCCTGCCCTGATGAGAACAGCGGTATTCTCGCATCTGCCGGTTGTGGCGTTGTCAACAACAGACTGGCAGCAACAGCTGCGCCAAGCAATGACAATTTCTTATTCATAGCGTAATAGTCTCCTTTAACATTGTGCGACTAAGAACGTGTCGTAATAAAAAAAGTTCAGCTGACAGTTTTGCTTTGTGTAACAAATTATTCTGCAGATTTACGTTCCTTAATAAGGCCGCTGGCTTCACCGGAATAATCACGCGGTTGTTGCTCTGCAGTAGAATAAACACGGCGCTTTTCGTCAATTTGATTTAGTGATTGGCGGATGTAGGCGGCGGTATCACCGGACAGGTAGTTAATATCCTGACGCACCGATTCTGTCGGGCGCTCTACCAACTGCATTTTAGAGTCGGCAATATGGCGGGCAATGCGGGCGTAATTGTCCTGCAGCTGTGTCATTAGTTGGTTGGTGGTTTCCAGATGTTCTGAAACATCGTGCCGGTATTGCTTTAACTGGGTTTGGCTTTCCTCCAGCTCCAGTTGCAATTTATGCCTGTTAAACTGTTTCAGCGTTAACCAGCGTGCGATGCCTGCACCTATCACTAAACCGGCAACAAGCCAGGCTGCAGCGTACATATATTCCATAACAACTCCTGCGGGGGGTAAATTCAGTAATAAGTGTAACCTAACTTCTTATCCAGAGTGGTAAGGCATGTTACTATTAATGCTCTTATTTAGGGCTCGGCGTGCCAGCTTTCAAGTAGTACTCAGATGACACCACTAGAAAAATACCAGCAAGATTTAACGCGGGACGATTTTCAGCATGATGCGGCGCAGGCTTTTGCTGTTGCTCAGTTGCAACGTCTTTATGATGACATTGTCAGTCATCGGCCTGCAACGCCTTCGCTCTGGCAGCGGTTGACAGGCAAGACTACTGCACAGCAACCGCTGAAAGGTCTGTATTTTTGGGGCGGAGTTGGGCGTGGTAAAACCTACCTGGTAGATACCTTTTATGAATGTTTGCCGGGTAGCCGCAAGATGCGTATTCATTTTCACCGCTTTATGCACCGGGTGCACGAAGAGCTGAAACTGCTCAAAGGTGTCAGTGATCCGTTGGAAAAAGTAGCTGACAAGTTTAAGCAGGAAACCGATATTCTGTGCTTTGACGAGTTTTTTGTCTCAGATATTACTGATGCGATGATCCTCGGTACTTTAATGCAAGCCTTGTTTGCGCGCGGCATTACACTGGTGGCAACGTCAAATATTGAGCCGGATGGCCTGTACCGCAACGGTTTGCAACGCGCGCGATTTTTGCCTGCAATAGCGTTAATTAAACAGCATACGCAAACGGTTAATGTAGACAGCGGTATTGACTACCGTCTGCGTACGCTGGAAAAAGCAGAGATATATCACTCCCCCTTAGATACACAGGCTGAGACTAACTTGCTGCAGTATTTTACTGCCTTGTCGGTTGAACCGCGCCAACAGCAAGCCGAAATAGAGGTGGCCAATCGTAAACTACATGCCCGGCATGAGGCGGATGGTATTGTCTGGTTTGATTTTTCTGAACTGTGTGAAACTGCGCGCAGCCAATACGATTATATGGAATTAAGCCGTTGTTACCATACGGTATTGTTGTCCGGAGTGAAGGCAATGGGGCGGCAAAATGATGACGTAGCCCGGCGTTTTATTGCTCTGGTTGATGAGTTTTATGAGCGCCACGTTAAGCTGATTATTTCGGCAGAAGCTGCGCTGGAACAGCTATACAGCGATGGTATTTTGAATTTTGAGTTTAAACGCTGCATTAGCCGGTTGCAGGAAATGCAATCACGCGAGTATTTGGCCAAAGCGCATCTGCCATAACTTTTTTGCCATTTCAGCGGAAATTTCTGTACAGAGTGCTGATTTTTATAATTGGTTAATATATAATCCGCGCCCGGCCTACGTTACAGCCTAATACTGCCGTTAGCCCGGTAGTTTTTGTACTCGAAGGGGTACGCTAACGACACCCGCTGCATCAGCCCTGCACGGTGTCAGGTGTAACTAAGTTATTTTTGGATAGATAAATGAAAACTTTTACTGCTAAGCCAGAAAGCGTAACCCGCGACTGGTTCGTTGTTGATGCGTCAGGTAAAACACTGGGTCGTATCGCAACAGAAATCGCTGCCCGTTTACGTGGTAAGCACAAGCCAGAGTACACCCCACACGTGGATACCGGTGATTACATCATCGTAGTAAATGCGGAAAAAGTGGCTGTTACCGGCAACAAAGCACAGAACAAAATGTATTATTCTCACACTGGCTTCCCTGGTGGTATTAAGGAAATCAGCTTCGAGAAATTGATCGCGAAGAAACCAGAAATGGTTCTGGAACTTGCTATTAAAGGCATGTTACCAAAAGGTCCACTGGGCCGCGCTATGTTCCGTAAGTTGAAAGTTTACGCCGGCGCCGAGCATCAGCATGCTGCTCAGCAACCGCAAGTATTAGATATTTAATCGGAGCATAACATGGCACAGAATCAATATTACGGAACTGGTCGTCGTAAAAGCTCAACGGCCCGTGTATTCATCAAAGCCGGTTCAGGTAACATCGTTGTTAATCAGCGCGCGTTAACTGAATACTTCGGCCGCGAAACCGCTTGTATGATTGTTAAGCAACCATTAGAGCTGGTTGGTATGGTTGAGAAGTTCGACCTGTACATCACTGTTAAAGGTGGTGGTATCAGCGGTCAGGCTGGCGCTATCCGTCACGGTATCACCCGTGCACTGATGGAATTTGACGAGTCACTGCGTCCTGCACTGCGTAAAGCAGGCTTTGTTACCCGTGACGCCCGTCAGGTTGAACGTAAGAAAGTGGGTCTGCGTAAAGCACGTAAACGTCCACAGTACTCAAAACGTTAATCGTTTTATCGAGTATCAGAACCCGGCACTTGTTGCCGGGTTTTTTTTGCCTGCTTTTTGCGTTGTTATGTTGCGGCAAACTGGCGGCTATAGCTTGGCGTATAACGCAAAGCGTTAAGATAATACTGATTCAGCCCGCCTTAATCCTTGTGTAAAGCAGGGCTTTTCATTATGATCGGCGATATTTTTTCGATTTATAATAATTGCTGAAATTCAGCCGCTTAAATTCTGTTTAAGCGTTAACGTGGAGATGAGTGGATGAGCAATGCGCCTGTAGATCATGGTCGCCGCCGCTTCCTTACCATTGCAACCTCAGTTGTAGGGGGCGTGGGAGCTATCGGAGCTGCTGTGCCTTTTGTCGCGTCCTGGATGCCAAGTGAAAAGGCAAAACAGGCTGGGGCAGCGGTCAGTGCGGACATCAGTAAGCTTGAGCCTGGCCAGTTAATTCGGGTTGAATGGCGTGGTAAGCCGGTGTGGATTGTAAAACGGCCTCAAGCTATGCTGGATGAGCTGGCTACGCACGAAGATAAACTGCGTGACCCTGAGTCTGAAGTTGAGCAACAACCCGCTTACGCACAAAATCGTCATCGCTCGAAAAAACCGGAAATCTTTGTTGCGGTTGGTATCTGTACTCACCTGGGCTGTTCACCGACTTATATCATTAACGATTTCGCCGCTCAGGTTGAAGGCGTCAAATCAGGCTTTTTCTGTCCTTGTCATGGTTCTAAGTTTGATATGGCTGGCCGCGTATTTCAAAGCGTACCTGCACCGAAAAATCTGCAGATCCCTCCGTATATGTTTATCGACGACAATACCATTGTGATTGGTGAAGATGAGGGGACTGTCTGATGTTTAAAAATCTGATGAGCTGGATTGAATACCGCTTACCCTTTATGGATAAGATGAATCTGCATGTTATGCAGTACCCGGCACCAAAAAACTTTAACTTCTGGTACTTTTTTGGCTCTCTGGCCATGTTGGTGCTGGTTAATCAGATCCTGACCGGTATTTGGTTGACGATGAACTATGTACCTTCTGCAGAAGGCGCTTTTGCTTCTGTTGAGTACATCATGCGCGATGTTGATTACGGCTGGTTGTTGCGTTATATGCACTCTACCGGCGCTTCGGCATTTTTTGTTGTAGTTTATCTGCACATGCTACGCGGCATGATGTACGGCTCTTACCAAAAACCACGCGAGCTGCTGTGGATTTTCGGTATGCTGATTTTCCTGGTGTTAATGGCTGAGGCGTTCATGGGTTACTTGTTACCCTGGGGCCAGATGTCGTTCTGGGGAGCGCAGGTTATCATCGGTATTTTTGGCACTATTCCATTTATTGGTGAAGACTTAACCCTATGGATCCGCGGCGATTACGTTATTTCCGGTGCTACATTAAACCGTTTCTTTGCGCTGCATGTTATTGCACTGCCACTGGTACTGGTTATTCTGGTGTTCTTGCACATTATGGCACTGCACGAGGTAGGTTCAAATAACCCTGACGGTATCGAAATTAAGAAAGATAACGACGGCACGGTTGAACAGACTGAGGCAGATAAAAAATTCACTTTCCACCAATATTTCACCCGGGGTGGTAAGAAAGTTATTGTAGATGCCATACCTTTCCACCCGTACTATACGGTTAAAGATTTGCTTGGTGTTGCCGGTTTCCTGCTAATTTTTGCCTGGGTTATTTTCTTCTTCCCTGAAGGTGGTGGTTACTTCCTTGAAGCGCCAAACTTTGAGCCGGCAAATGCCCTGAAAACACCGGCGCATATTGCTCCAGTTTGGTATTTCACACCGTTTTATGCCATTTTACGTGCTATTCCGCACCCGTTTATGGGCGCTGTGGCTATGTTTGCCGCTATTGTTGCGTTAGCCTTGTTGCCTTGGCTGGACAGAGGCAAGGTACGTTCTATCCGCTACCGTAGTGGCTTACATACTGCGAACCTGATCAACTTCTGTATCAGCTTTGTCGCGCTGGGTGTATTAGGTGTGTTGCCAGCGGAAGGTGTCTATACCTTATTGGCACAGATATTCTCATTTACATACTTTGGCTTCTTTATTTTGTTGTGGTTTTACAGCAAGAATGAAAAAACCAAGCCATTACCAATAAGGTTAACCTGATGATGAAGAACTTATTTTCAGTAATTGCATTGGTAGCATCGTCATGGGCGATGGCTGCCGGCCCGGCTGTGCATCTGGACAAAGCACCTATTGATCTGACAGATAAAGCCTCGCTGCAAAATGGCGCCAGGCTGTTTCAGAACTATTGTCTGGGTTGTCATCAGATGCAATATCAGCGTTATTCCCGTACCTTTAGCGACTTAGCTATTCCGGAAGACGTTGGGGTAGAAAACCTGATGTTCACCGGTGAAAAAGTCGGTGACCATATTACCAACAATATGTCGGCAAAAGACGGTGAGAAGTGGTTTGGTGCTACGCCGCCGGATTTAACTAACGTAGCCCGTGTACGCGGCCCAGATTGGTTATATACCTATTTGCGTAGTTTTTATGCTGATCCGTCACGTCCATTTGGCGTGAACAACGACGTGTTTCCACTGGTGGGTATGCCACATGTATTGCAAGAGCTGCAGGGCATGCCATACAAAGCTTATGAAACCCGGCTGGTGGATGGTGCATCAAAAGAAGTTTATGTTGGTATTAAGACCGATGGTAGTGGTGAGCTTAACGCAGAAGAATATGATCGCGCTGTAGCAGATCTGGTAAACTACCTGGAATATGTTGGCGAACCAACCAAACTGGAAGCCCGCGCGTTGGGAACCAAGGTTATGGTGTTCCTGCTGATTTTCTTTGTGCTGGCTTATTTGCTGAAGAAAGAATATTGGAAAGATGTACATTAACTAGTTATATCAACTAGATATGTTTACAGGGGCCTTCGCGCCCCTTTGCCGTTTTTTATTTTACCGGAGGAAGACATGGCGATCACTGCCAATAAACGCCCTGTGATGACATTGTTCTCAGCAGCTGATGATATGTTCAGTCATCAGGTACGTATAGTACTGGCTGAAAAAGGCGTAACTGTCGATATTCTTCAGGTCGCACAAGATAACTTGCCGGAGGACCTGTACGAAGTAAATCCGTATGGCAGCCTGCCAACTTTGCTTGATCGTGAGCTGGCGTTGTATCAAGCCAATATTATTATGGAATACCTGGATGAGCGTTTTCCGCATCCGCCACTGATGCCGGTATATCCTGTAGCACGTGGCCAGGCCAGGTTGATGATGTACCGTATTGAAAAAGACTGGTACCGCCAGGCTGCCGCCATACTGAATAACGATGATAACGCTGCAACTGCACGGCAGGAGCTGAAAGAAGGCTTGCTATCTATAGCGCCGCTGTTTAATGAGGCGCCATTCTTTATGAGCGAAGAATTTGGTCTGGTTGATTGCTACATGGCAGCCTTGTTATGGCGCTTGCCTTTACTAGGTATCGAGCTGAGCGGCCCGGGCAGCAAAGAACTGAAAAACTACATGACACGTATTTTTGAACGTGACGCATTCCAGGCATCTTTAACGGATATTGAGCGTGAGATCCGCAGAGGAATGAAGTTCTAATGAAGATGACGGCAAACCGCCCTTATTTATTACGGGCGTTTTACGAGTGGATTGTGGATAACAACTGCACACCTTATCTGGTTGTGGATGCTACTTTTGAGCGGGTGAAAGTACCCACTCAGTTTATTCAGAATGGCCAGATTGTGCTAAATGTTACGCCCTCAGCAGTGGGTAATCTGCAGCTGGGCAATGATGCGGTGACTTTTAATGCCCGTTTCGGCGGCCAGCCATTTGCGCTTTATATTCCGGTGAATGCCGTACTAGCAATATATGCCCGTGAAAATGGCGCTGGTACGGTATTTACGCTGGAAGAGGAAGAAGATGAAGCTGATATTTTCAGTGAAAACTTCGATCACGACGATACTCATCCTGAGCCACCAAAACCAAAGAAAGGCTCGCATCTTAAAGTCATAAAATAATGAAGCTGCCCTCGCGGCTTCTAATTTTTTGCTACAGCTACTTGCCAAAACGCCTGGATCAGCGGCTCGTTCAAACGTTTGCTCAGCATACATACACCCAAATCGAAAGCTTCAAACTGGTAACCTAACTCCAGGCTACGCACCCGGTCACGTACCGGGCTGTGTAACACTACGGCATCAGCAGCCAATGCAATGCCGGTACCCAAGGCAACCATAGATACCATAGCTTCGTGCCCGTCTACTTTGGCCACTACCGGTGGGTTAATGCCGGTATCGTGCAACCAACGGTCAAATCGGCTACGCGCTGGCCCGTGCTCAGGCAGGATCACCGGTATATCTTGCCAGGGGATGGGTTGCTTTTGCAGCAGATCGTTTACTTTGCAGGGAATAACCGGCGCAATCATCATGACCGGCAGCTTGGCGATACTGCGAAAAGCCATATTAGCGGGCAAGGTTGTAGGGTGGGCAGCGAGCGCGATATCCACCTCGTCCAGTCGCACTTTTTCGATAGCGGCAGACGCATCTCCTGTAGTCAGTTTTATTTCCGCTTTGGGACACATCAGACGAAACCGATCCAGGATCGCAGGCAAATGACTATAACTGGCGGTGACGGTACAAAATAGTCTGATCTCGCCACTGAGGCCGGCACTGGCCAGTTGCAGATCAATTTGCAACTGATGCCATTCATCCAGCCATAACCGGACAAATTGCTGAAAGCGATGGCCAGCGGGCGTCAGTTTTACTGAGCGTTTGTCACGATAGAACAGCTCAGTATTTAACTCTTGCTCCAAACGCTGGATCACTCTGGTCAGTGTGGGCGGGCTCACATACAGTTGTTCGCTGGTTTTACTAAAGTTCAGGCTGCTGGCCAGGTGCTGAAATAGCTGTGCGCTGCGAATATCCATCGGCTTCTATTCCATAAAGTGAAATACAGAGTTGTAAATATATCACTTCACGCAATTATATCCAGCAACTAAGATGAGCTTATTAAAGCAAAGCCTGTGCTCTGCTTATGCTCGCCACAACTGGCTGGAGCAAACTTCACTAAATTCTGAGATGTAGTATGACAAATTACTTTAATACGCTGAATTTACGTCAGCAGTTGGGCCAGTTAGGCCAATGCCGCTTTATGGATAAATCTGAGTTTGCCAATGGCTGCGCACTGCTACAAGGCTGGAATATTGTTATTGTAGGTTGCGGTGCTCAGGGCTTAAACCAGGGCCTGAATATGCGAGACTCAGGCTTAAATATCAGCTATGCATTGCGCGCTGAGGCCATTGCAGAAAAACGCGCATCGTTCCAAAAGGCCAGCAGTAACGGTTTTGTTGTTGGCACCTACGAAGAGTTAATTCCGACAGCAGATTTAGTATTAAACCTGACGCCGGATAAACAACACAGCAGTGTAGTAGATGCGATTATGCCGCTGATGAAACAAGGTGCAACTTTAGCTTATTCACATGGTTTTAATATAGTAGAAGAAGGTAAGCAAATTCGTCCTGACATCACTGTAGTGATGGTGGCACCTAAGTGCCCTGGTACGGAAGTGCGGGAAGAATATAAAAGAGGATTTGGGGTGCCGACATTAATTGCGGTACACCCGGAAAATGATCCCAAAGGACAAGGTTTGGAAATTGCCAAAGCATACGCATCGGCAACGGGGGGAGATCGGGCTGGTGTGCTGCAGTCGTCTTTCGTGGCGGAAGTTAAATCCGACCTGATGGGCGAGCAAACCATACTGTGTGGCATGTTACAAACGGGCGCTATTTTAGCGTTTGATAAAATGGTCGCCGATGGGTTGGAGGCAGGTTATGCCGCCAAGTTGATTCAGTACGGCTGGGAAACGGTAACCGAAGCGTTAAAACATGGTGGTATCACCAACATGATGGACCGTTTAAGTAACCCGGCGAAAATCAAAACATTTGATTTGGCCGAACAGCTGAAACAAACACTACGGCCATTATTTGAAAAACACATGGACGATATTATCAGCGGCGAGTTTTCGCGCACCATGATGGCGGACTGGGCCAATGATGATAAAAATCTGCTGACCTGGCGTGAACAAACCCGCAGCAGTGGTTTTGAAAAAGCGCCGGTGTCGGATGAGAAGATTGCCGAGCAGGATTACTTTGACCGTGGCTTGTTGTTAGTAGCGATGGTGAAAGCGGGCGTAGAGCTGGCGTTTGAAACCATGGTAGATGCCGGCATAGTGGCTGAATCTGCTTATTATGAGTCGTTACATGAAACACCATTAATTGCCAATACCATCGCGCGTAAGCGTTTGTATGAGATGAACGTAGTGATTTCAGATACAGCAGAATATGGCAACTACCTGTTTGCGCATGCAGCCGTACCGTTATTAAAAGATATGGTAAATGGCTTAAGTAGCGAATATATCGGTAAAGGCATCAACAGCAGCAATGGCGTTGATAACCTGAAGCTGATAGCGGTAAACGACGCTATCCGCCAGCACCCGGTAGAGACAGTAGGTAAAAAATTACGCGGTTATATGACAGCGATGAAGCGCATAGTGGAGTCAAATCAGTAACCGGAAGAATGATGTGGTTAAAGGTGCATTGCAGGCCAGAAGCGGCTGTGCTACCTGACCAATAACGATGTTATACGTGGACCTTGGTTGTTTTGCCCTGCTATGCAGGGCTTTTTTTTATCTGATATATTAACAACCCTCACGCTCTAAGCGGTGTAATGCAGATGAAGGAGCAGGATAGATATGAAAACCATAGCACTGGTCGCCCATGACGGTAAAAAGCAGGCATTGCTGCGCTGGGTAACCACACATAAACATTTTTTTGCTGATAAGCAGTTGGTTGCTACCGGCACTACCGGTAAGTTAGTGGCAGAAGCGTTGCAACAACCGGTGCAGTGTTTAGCCAGCGGGCCGCTGGGGGGCGATCAGCAAATTGGGGCGATGATTGCTGAGCAGAAAATTGACTGGCTGGTATTTTTCTGGGACCCCCTGTCGTCGCAACCCCATGATCCTGATGTTAAAGCATTAATACGTCTGGCTGTGGTGTGGAATATACCTGTAGCCTGTAATCAGGCTACAGCAGATTTCATTGTCCACTCTTCGCTTTATCAACAGGATTACCAGCGCGAAGTGCCGGATTTTTCGGTATACCAAAAGCGACTGGAGACAAAATAACGACGATGCTTTTACGGTGCTTAACTGGCCTGAAAGCTATCTGTTTGCTGTGGGATTTTTTATTGCAGAGTAAAGAAGGTAGGCCGCAAACTACGCGGCCACCTAAGGTCCTTTTTCGTCATCCATGTCGATACTATCCGTAGTATTTCATCCCTGGCTCCATCCCGGAGTGTCCAAAAGGCGTCTTGCCTGGTCCTGTCATCCATAAACATTATCATCCTGATAATGTACTCTCATCCTGAGAGGTCCTGCTCGCTTCCGTTTTATTTTCAGCGCCGGTGAAGAATCTGAAAATACTGTGCTCGTCCTGAGCATGTCCTGTCTGCTACCGCTGTGCTATCCTAGCAAGGTATTGCTTCGTGCAATTAACGCTGACATCCTGTCAGCCTGCTTATCCGTTGACGAAGTAAGTATGCGCTTTGTTGTGGGAATCTGGCATGGCTTTTTTATAATTTTCACTATGTAATATTATTGTAAAAGTGTTATTTTTTGTGATTTTACTTTATTTTTCATAGTGATATAGTTCTTTTGTCTTTCTTCATTCTGTGTGAAATAGCGTTTAAACTTACTCGTTTGTGAGATATATCTCACAAGAATGCCGGCCTGAAAGCGGTTATTGTGGCATGTAGTTAAAAAAGGATTGTTATGGCCAGAGAGCAACTGGGAATTTGTACTGAAGCAAACCTGCATGGTGGTTATTTATTCTTCAACGCGCTGGAGGGGCACGAACGGGTATTAAGGCATAAACTTGCCCGTTTACCACAGCTATTTGACCGCTTGGCCGTGCATTTTTCTGAGGCCTTATTAACCAGTGTAGTGGCTATCGGCAGTAACTACTGGGATATGCTGTATCCTGACGCCAGACCTGCAGGCCTGAACCCTTTCCCGGACTTACCCGCTGAAGATATTGATCTTGCACCTGTACCACTGGATTTGCTGATTCAAATTCGTTCTGACCGTCTGGATGTTAACTTTATTGCCACGCAACAGGTGTTGCAATTGCTACAGGGCCATGCCGAGCTGCAGGAGCATATTCAGGGCTTTCGTTACCTTGATGGCCGCAGCCTCACCGGCTTTATCGACGCCCCGTGCAATCCGAAGGGCAAAGCCAAGCGTGTGGCGGCCTTGGTTGACCATATACAGCAGCCGGTTTTTGCCGGTGGCAGTTACTTGTATTTGCATTGTCTTAATTTTGATTTGAGTAACTGGCAGCAACTGAACACTAAGCAGCAGGAAGATATAATGGGGATGGATAAAGTATCTGGTAAACCCCTTCTACCGGCAATGCAAGCAGCTGATAGCCATTATGCAGTGATGCAGCCAGATATTGCTCAGGGCATTTTTTTACAGCAAAACATGCCATTTTCCCAACCAAAGGTGCAAGGCATGTTGCAATTAACCTATTGCGCAGATGCGGATGTTTTGTTGCAACAACTTAAACGCAGATTAGGGCTGGCAGAACAAAATCAGGGCTATGATCAACTGCTGAATTACAGCCGCTTCGATTTCAGTGCAGCTTTTTTTGTACCTTCTATAAGTTTTCTTGAGCTGGCAGCCAAGCCGTAATCAGGCCAGCTTTCCTTCAAATAACTTAGTTACCGTTTGTAAAATCTCATTAATATTCTGCACTTTATTTGGCGCGATAAAAATGGTGTCGTCACCGGCGATGGTGCCAAGCACACCTTCAGCCTTGCCGATAGAGTCAAGCATACGTGCTATAAGTTGTGCTGCGCCCGGGCTGGTACGGATAATAATCATCACATCATTATGTTCTATGTCCAGTACCAGTTGGCGTAACGGGCTTTTGGTTGTTGGCATACCTAACTCAGGAGGCAGGGTATACACCATTTCCTGCTTGGCATTGCGGGTACGTACCGCACCATATTTGCTAAGCATACGGGATACTTTTGACTGACTGATATTATCAAAACCGTCATTTTTGAGGGCATCGACAATTTCACTTTGAGAACCAAATTTTTCCATTTTTAACAGCGCTTTAAAAGCCTGAGTTAACACTTCCTGTTTGGCTTGCCTGGTCATATAACACTCTTACCTCTTGTTTCGTGTCGTTATCTTAGCAAAGTTCGTTGCCGCATTCACTTTGTGAAGTAAAGTACACTAAAATTCGCTAAAATGCTTAGACTTTAGGCTTAAGCTATTTGTGTTTTCAACGCGGTTTCAGTATTGTTGGCGCGTTTTCATTCAACCGTTATCAAGGGAGATAATTATGAAAGTTGCCGTATTAGGTGCCGCCGGCGGTATTGGCCAGGCATTATCGTTATTGCTGAAATTAGACTTACCTGCAGGCACAGACTTGGCGTTATATGATTTAGCGCCGGTAACACCGGGTGTTGCGGTTGATTTAAGCCATATCCCTACCGCTGTTAAAGTAACAGGCTACGGTAAAGAAGACTTACATACTGCACTGGCTGGTGCTGATATCGTGATGATCCCTGCAGGTATGCCGCGTAAGCCGGGCATGGACCGTTCAGACTTATTTAATATCAACGCAGGTGTGGTTAAAACGCTGGCAGAGGCTATTGTGCAGCAGTGCCCTAAAGCGCTGGTAGGTATTATTACTAACCCGGTAAATACCACTGTGGCAATTGCGGCTGACGTGTTCAAAAAAGCCGGTACCTACGATCCGCGCCGCTTGTTCGGTGTAACGACACTGGACGTGATCCGCGCTGAGACTTTCGTCGGTGAATTAAAAGGTAAGAATCCGACCGAAGTGACTGTACCGGTTATCGGTGGCCATAGCGGTACTACTATTCTGCCTTTATTGTCACAGGTTGCAGGTGTGAGCTTCTCTGATGACGAAGTTGCATCATTAACGCACCGTATCCAGAACGCCGGCACTGAAGTCGTTGAAGCTAAAGCCGGTGGCGGATCTGCTACGTTATCAATGGGGCAGGCTGCTGCGCGTTTCTGTATTTCCTTAATTAAGGGGTTACAGGGCGAGAAAGTAACTGAATATGCCTATGTTGAAGGTAATGGCGAATATGCCCGTTTCTTTGCTCAGCCAATTACACTGGGTAAAAATGGCGTAGAGGCATTGCTGCCAATCGGTACTTTAAGTGCTTACGAGCAAAAAGCTATGAATGATATGCTAGGCACCTTAAAAGCCGATATCACTTTAGGCGAAGAGTTTGTAAAGAATAACTAAGTTATTCTCAGCATAAAAAAAGGCGCTGATGCGCCTTTTTTTATGCCCGGCAACGTTAGTGATTGCGGGACACGGCAATATTGGCTAACGCCAGCAATGCCTGTTTATGTGCTGATTCTGGCACAGCCGCCAGTGCCTGACGGGCCTTCTCTGCTTCCTGCTCTGCCAACTGGCGGGTGTACTCAAAAGCATTGGTTTCATATAGCGCGGCCATAATAGCCTCAAGATGCGCCATACCATTACCCTCTACTATAGCTTCACGAATCAGTGCTTGCTGGGCCTCAGTACCATGTTTTAAGGCATGGATTAACGGTAGGGTGGGTTTGCCTTCAGCCAGATCGTCGCCAATATTTTTGCCAAGCTCGGAGGCATCAGCCTGATAGTCCAGTACATCATCAATCAGCTGGAAAGCGGTGCCAAGATGCATGCCGTACAGCTTCATACTGTTCACTATAGCTTCAGGTTGATTAGCAATAATAGCGGCTAATTGGGTGGCGGCTTCAAACAGCTTTGCTGTTTTACAGTAAATGACCTGCATATAGCTTTGTTCTGTGGTGTCGGGGTCATTTACATTCATCAGCTGTAATACTTCACCTTCGGCGATAACATTGGTCGCGTCGGCCAGAATATTCATGATGCGCATATCGTTCAGCGATACCATCATCTGAAACGAGCGGCTGTAAAGGAAGTCACCCACTAACACACTGGCCTGGTTACCAAACACCGCATTGGCGGTTTGCTTGCCCCGGCGTAAAGTGGATTCATCTACTACGTCATCATGTAATAAAGTGGAAGTGTGAATGAATTCTATAATCGCCGCTACAGTGATGTGGGCTGTGCCCTGATAATGTAGCGCTTTGGCTGCCAGCACCGCCAACAACGGGCGCAGGCGTTTGCCACCGCTGTTAACGATATAAATGCCTAATTGATTAATCAGGGCGACATCTGAATTTAGCTGAGAAAAAATATGCTGATTAACGGCAGCCATATCGTCAGAGGTTAGCTGCTGGATCTGTTCGAGCGTCATAAAAAACAACTGCTTAAACCATAGAATGTTGCTAATTCTACACTATTGGCTGGGCAGTCCCAAAGCAAAACCGGATCCTTTTGTCAGCAGAGTGATCTTTTTTATATTACTACTTGCGGGGGTAGGGGAAATTGCGTACAATTCGCGCCCTGTGAATTGAATTAACACGCCCCTTAACCAAGCGATGGCGTGCTTTGTACGGAGTTAACTATGTACGCGGTTTTCCAAAGTGGTGGCAAACAGCACCGTGTGACGGAAGGTCAAACTCTACGTCTAGAAAAACTAGATTTAGAAACCGGCGCAACAATCGAATTTACACCGTTGATGGTCGCTAATGGCGAAGATATCAGTATCGGTGCACCTTTAGTAGAAGGTGGTAAAGTAGTAGCGGAAGTGGTCACTCATGGCCGTGGCGATAAGCTTAAAATCGTTAAATTCCGTCGTCGTAAGCATTCACGCAAACAGATGGGCCACCGCCAGTGGTTCACTGAAGTGAAAATTACCAGCATCAGCGCGTAACAGGAGTATCGACACATGGCAAGTAAGAAAGGTGTAGGTAGCACTCGTAACGGTCGCGATTCAGAAGCTAAACGCTTAGGTGTTAAGCGCTTCGGTGGCGAAACGGTTTTAGCTGGTAGCATCATCGTACGTCAGCGTGGCACTAAGTTCCACCCGGGCACTAACGTTGGTATCGGTAAAGACCACACTTTGTTCGCTTTAACTGAAGGTAAAGTGAAGTTTGAAGTGAAAGGCGAGTACAACCGCAATTTCGTAAGCATCGTCAGCGAATAAGCTGATAGGCTTCAGAAAAACCCCGCCTAAGTGCGGGGTTTTTTATTAAACAAGGTACAGCAGACTGCATAATGTGATGTTAGCGGCACACTTGTACTTAACCTAAGTTATACTTATCGCCAGTTAGCTGTTAACTGGTTTTAATCTGATTAATCAGGACGCACCCGATGAAGTTTGTAGATGAAGCGATAATTCGAGTTGAAGCCGGCGACGGTGGCAACGGTATTATCAGTTTTTTACGTGAGAAGTTTATATCAAAGGGTGGCCCTAACGGCGGCGACGGCGGCGATGGCGGCGACGTATACCTGGTAGCAGATGAAAACCTGAATACTTTAGTGGATTACCAGTTTGAAAAATTTCATCGCGCTGAACGCGGTGAAAATGGTGGCAGTGTAAATTGTACCGGTAAGCGTGGTGTCGATCTTGAGTTGCGGGTGCCGGTAGGTACGCGCACAATAGATGTGGATACCGATGAGATCATGGGGGATTTAACCCGCCATGGTCAGCGTTTACGTGTAGCCAAAGGCGGTTGGCATGGTTTAGGTAACGCGCGTTTTGCCACCAGTACTAACCGGGCACCGCGGAAAAAAACCAATGGCACGCCTGGCGAAATTCGTAATTTGCGGCTGGAGTTATTACTACTGGCTGACGTAGGCTTGCTCGGTTTACCTAATGCGGGAAAATCGACGTTAATTCGTGCGGTGTCGGCAGCTAAACCCAAAGTGGCTGATTATCCTTTTACGACCTTAGTACCCAACCTTGGCGTGGTGCGGGTTGAATCTCATCGCTCTTTTGTTATTGCCGATATTCCAGGTTTGATTGAAGGCGCAGCAGAAGGTGCAGGTTTAGGTATTCAGTTTTTAAAACACCTGGAACGATGCCGTTTACTATTGCATGTTGTTGATGTGCTACCGGCTGATGGCTCAGATCCTGCTGAAAACGCGGTAACCATCGTGCAGGAACTGGCAAAATACAGTAAAAAGCTGGCAGGCAAACCACGCTGGCTGGTATTTAATAAGCTGGACTTGGTTATGGAAGACGAGCTGGACGAGATCATTGCCAGTGTTACCGCTGCGCTAAACTGGGAAGGGCCGGTATTTAAAATTGCTGCGGCTGCCCGCACCAATACTGAGCGCCTGGCGGCCGACATTCTGAATTATATTGAGCTGTTACCAGTAGATAAACCTGCTGAGCTGCTTGCTGATCCGGTTAGTTTTAAATGGGACGATAGCCCGGCAGATATCCAGCCGGTTATTGATGAAGACGACGATGATGATGATGATTTTGACGACGACGACTATGATGTCGAGGTTATTTATCAGCGTTAAGGTAAGCTCATGATCATCTCTATGGTGGCAGCGATGGCTGCCAATCGTGTAATAGGCAAAGATAATCAGATGCCCTGGCATTTGCCGGCAGACTTAAAGCACTTTAAAGCAGTTACACTGGGTAAACCGGTAGTAATGGGCCGCAAAACGTTTGAGTCTATCGGCCGTGTGCTGCCCGGGCGGCGCAATATTGTCGTTAGCCGCCAAACAGTAACAGATCCGCGTGGCGCAGAATGGGTTAACAGCTTAGCGCAAGCTTTTGAATTATTGCACGACCAGCCTGAAGTCATGGTTATTGGCGGTGCTGAGATATATCGTCAGTGTTTGCCGTTAGCCCAACGGTTATATCTGACAGAGATATCATTGGAAACAGAAGGTGATGCCTGTTTCCCTGATTATCATGCTGCTGGCAGCTGGGAATTAGCCGAGCAAAGCTTCTTGCCTGCAGACGAGAGTAATCCATATGATTGTCGTTTTATTACCTTAATACGTAATTAGCTTCTGCTGGCTATATTTGCACCTGCTGCTGCATATTGTTAAGATGCTTCAGGTTGTGTTCAGCAAGGAGTAGTAAATGAGATTATTACCAACGTTGTTTTGCGGTGCTGCTTTAAGTGTTGCCGCACTGGTATCGCCGGTTGCGGTAGCAGATGATCAGTTAGCTGCTTCTATGTGTGATTATGTGGCAGCTGATGATAAGAACCGTCTGAGAAAAGTTCTTAGTGACTATCGTCTGCGTTTGCGCAATATTTACGATGGTGTGGTATGTAACGGTGAAAGTCTTATCCGGCACGCTTTTAGAAGCAATGCTGCAGATGTTGGCGAGTTTATTGTTAAACAGTTACCGGGGTCTGCTGTTGGCGCATCAGGTGATATTGCCTGGGCTGAAGCAAATGGCTTTACGGCCTCACCATTGCTGGCAGTGCTGAAAAGCCGTGCCGGTGAAGGCGACTAAAATTAGTCTGCAAATAAAAAAATCCGCCAGTTGGCGGATTTTTTTATTTCGGGCAGTTAAATCAGACTTTGAACTGCTCTACAGAAACACGTAACTCTTCTGCCAGTCTTGCTACTTCATGGCTGGATTCTGACGTTTGTTCTGCACCTGATGCTGTTTCTTCTGCAATAGAAACAATTGATTCCAATAGCTTGCTGATCTCGTGTGACACCTGATTTTGCTCTTTAGCTGCATCAGAGATCTGTGTACTCATATCATGCGCTAAATGCACAGCATGGGTGATAGAGTCCAGCGCTTTGGTGGCCACCTCAGTTTTTGCCACACAGTTTTCAGCTTGCTTTTTACCTTTGTTCATCGCTTCTACCGCAGCCTGGGCACCGCTTTGCAGTACCTGGATCATCGCCTGAATTTCCTGCGTAGATGCCTGGGTCTTACTGGCCAGCGAACGAACCTCATCGGCTACAACAGCAAAACCACGGCCTTGCTCACCGGCACGGGCCGCTTCAATAGCTGCATTTAATGCCAGCAGGTTTGTTTGCTCGGCAATGCCACGTATGACATCTAAAATACTGCCGATAGAGGCACTGTCTTTATGTAGTTTATTGATAACAACCGATGCTTGCTCAACCTCGTGTGACAACTGGAGAATAATAGCTTTATTTTCCAGAGAGATGCCTTTAACACGCTCTGCTTCATTGTCAGCGTTCTTAATTTCCGCGACCGCGTCGTTAGAGCTTTGTAACACGCCTTGCGCTGTGCTGCTCATCTCTGTAGTAGCGGTTGCCGCTTGGGTAACCTGAGACTTTTGCTCACGAATGGCTTGGGTGGTTTGCACTGTAATTGCTGACGTCTGCTCAGAGGCTGCTGCCAATTGAGTAGAGCGGGAGATAATGCCCTGGATCAGCTGTTGCAGGTTGGCAATAACCTTGTTGCAGTTGCGGGCTAACTCACCAAACTCATCTTTGGCGCTGTCATCCAGTTTTTGGGTCATATCACCAGACGCTACTACGCCGAGGATCTGATTTACCTTAGCCAGTGGAATAGAAATACTGCGCACAGTTACCGTTGCAATAACCACGGAAACAATAATTGAGATCAGCACTACGATAAAAATCAGTGTAATAGCGTTAGACACACCGGAAGCCGAATCTTGTTGAATTGTTTCTGCCGCTTTGCTGGCCTGGGTTAATAAGCCCGCAAGGCTGGCCATAGCGCTGGCGGTTTGTTGTTCAGCTGAAGCCAACAGTGCTGTTGCATCTGCAGTGCTTTGCAGCCGGCGGGTTTTTAACTCTATAATACTGTTACTACCTGCCAGCAAGGTGTTAATTTGAGCAAATTTTTCTGCTAAATCATCAATCAGGCTTACCTGGCCTGCAGTTTCCGTTTTGATTATTTCAAATTGATCATTAAGCTCTTTTAAGCGGAAAGCAATTTCGTTGCTGATGGTATTCGCAGTGGTGTCTGATGTAGTACGGTTTAAATCTACAACATTGCTGATTAAGGTGTTTATGCCTGTTTCAATACCTGTTGCGGCCTGATATGAACGCGGAAAGCGGCGCTGGACATCGCGTGTGTCAGTAAAATCCAGAATCAATGATGCCGTATCATCTGCTTGTGTTTCAAGCTCAGCAAGTTTGCTGTCAATGTTGTCACGCAAAGTTAAATTGTTTTCCAGTTGCTGGAATAACTGCGTGGTGACAGGGGTAAAATTGTTATAGGCTTCATTTACTGTTTCTGCAGCTCTTTTCAGAGTTGCTTCATTTTGTACTGCGGTGCTCAGGTTTTTTGCTGCCTGGGCATAGCGCTGTTGTTCTTCAGAAAACAATTTTCGTAAAGAAGAAACGTCTTGCAAAGAAGTCGCGTAGAACGCCTGCAGGCTTTGTTTGCTCATTATCACGAAACCGCTTTGCATTAGCGCACTTTGTTCAAGAGCGGGTATGGAAACCTGGTTTACTTCTGCTGTTGATGCACTGATATTGTTCAAACTTACATAAGATGTTGTACCTATGATTAACAGGAGTAGCGAAATGATGCCAAACCCACCAATCACCCGTAATGCTACGGTTAACTTCATAATAACTCCCATTTTTTGTTTTTTTATGCAGCCTGATCCAGACAGCAAGGCTTAACAATTCCGGACAACGCCGTTAAATATACAGGTTCCGTGTAATCCCTGCCACACTATAACGTTGTTGTGTATCAATACAATATGCAGTTAACGCATTACCCCAGACACAACCAGTGTCAAGTGCATGAATATTTGCTACCGGACTATAACCATTTAATGCCGCCCAGTGACCAAAGAACAGTTCAGGATGTGTTTTTGTGCGCCAGAATTCATACCAGGGCACTAGTTGTGTCTGATTCCGTGGGTGGCCTTTTTCTTTCAGTTCAAGCGAGCCATCCTGACGGCAAAACCGCATCCGGGTGCAACTGTTGATAGTGAAACGCCAGCGCTGCTCGTCTGAGGTTGCCTCGCTGTAGCGTTCGGGTTTGTTGCCGTACATACTGCTTAATAGCGTTACCGGGTCGTTTTGCAGTAGCTGTTGCACTGCGGTAGTGGCCACAATAGCATCTTCCAGTTGCCATTCCGGTGCCAGGCCGGCATGAACCATCATAAAACGTTGGTCCGGGCTAAAATGCAGCAGCGGTTGCTGGCATAACCACTGCACCAGTTCTTCCCGCTGTGGGCTATCCAGTAATGGCTGTAATTTATCCTGTTGCTTAACAGTGCTCAGGCCATAATGGCAGGCAATAAAGTGCAGATCGTGGTTGCCAAGTACTGTAACGGCTTTGTCACCCAATCCTTTGACAAAAGTAAGGCATTCCAGTGACTGCGGGCCTCTGGCGATCAGATCGCCACAAAACCAGAGCTGATCCTGCTGCGGGTTGTAATGGACATGTTCAAGCAAGCGCTGCAAAGCGTCATAACAGCCTTGCAAATCACCAATAACGTAGGTGGCCATTAGTTAAGAATGTTTGGCATAGCCAGACGAAACAGCGGAATAGCGGCGTGAAAGCGTTCCTGCTGCGTGGTTATCATCTCATAGTGGCCTTGCATAGTACCAACCGGTGTTTCCAGTACCGCACCGCTGGTATAACGATAACTGCCGCCGGGGGCCAGATGAGGCTGCTCACCGATCACACCTTCGCCTTCAACTTCGGTTTGTTTGCCGTTGGCATCGCTGATTAACCAGTAACGCCTTAACAGTTGTATTGGCTCGCTGCTGTGATTGCGGATGGTAATGGTATAAGCGAACACATAGCGCTCAGCGGTCGGATCTGACTGCGCTGCGATGTAGTAGGTTTCAACTTCTACCGGCACGTTAAAATGTGATGTCATACTGCTGATTCCTGCTGTTGCAGCCACTGGGCTACACGCACAAAGTCGGCCACTGCAAGTTGTTCTGGTCGTAGGCCGGGATTAAGCCCTAACTGCTCTAATTGCTCAGCGCTGGCAAAATTACTAAAGCAATTACGAATGGTTTTGCGCCGCTGGTTAAATGCTTCCAGACAAACCCGGTTTAGCACTTCAGCCGGTACGGCTGCACGTTCAGCTACTGCACGGGGCAGTAAGCGTACAACGGCAGAATCGACTTTGGGCGCCGGTTTAAAGGCGCCTGGCCCTACTTCTACTACTGGCATGGCTTCACAGTAGTACTGTGTCATGACGCTTAAACGGCCAAATGCCTTACTACCGTGAATAGCTGTCATACGCTGCACTACTTCTTTTTGCAGCATAAAATGCATGTTTTCAATAAAGTCTGCATATTGAAACAGATGAAATAACAACGGCGTAGAGATATTGTAGGGTAAGTTACCAAAAATTTTCAGTTTTTTACCTTCTTGTACCAGGGCGGTAAAATCAAATTTCATTGCATCGGCCTGGTGCACTGTCAGCTTACTGGCCAGTGTTGGGTGCTGCACCAGACGCTCAGCTAAGTCTCTGTCCAGCTCGATAACAGTCAGGTGACCTGCCGCGTCGGCGACGGGCTCTGTCAGCGCACCCAAACCCGGGCCAATCTCCACCAGCAGATCGTTTGGTTTAGGCGCTATTGCTTTGACAATACGGCCTATTACCTGAGGGTCGTGCAGGAAGTTCTGACCAAAGCGTTTACGGGCGCGGTGGCCTAAATGTACATTATCAGTCATGTAGAGTCGTCGTTTTAGTGGCCAGTGTAATAGCCTGATTAACTGCGTGAAATAAACTGCCGGCATCGGCTTTGCCTGTGCCGGCTAAATCCAGTGCGGTACCGTGATCAACCGACGTTCGGATTAGTGGCAAACCCAGGCTGATATTAACAGAACGGCCAAAGCCCATATGTTTGAGTACCGGTAAGCCCTGATCATGGTACATCGCCAGCACGGCATCGGCATGATCCAGATATTTGCTCTGAAACAAAGTATCTGCTGGCAGCGGTCCAATCAGCTGCATGCCCTGGGCTCGTAGTTCATTCAGGGTGGGGATAATAATATCCAGCTCTTCTCTGCCTAGGTGGCCATCTTCTCCGGCGTGGGGATTCAGGCCACACACGTAAATCCTCGGGGCCGCGATAGCAAATTTTTGCTGTAAATCCTGATGCAGTATCGTCAGAACTTTCAGTAAACGTTCTCTGGTAATGGCTTTTGCCACATAGGCTAACGGAATATGTGTGGTCGCCAGAGCCACGCGCAGGCCTTCTGTTGCCAGCATCATTACCACATAAGGGGTGTTAGATTGCAAAGCAAAGAATTCAGTATGGCCGCTAAAAGGAATGCCAGCCTGATTAATAATGCCTTTATGCACCGGGCCGGTCACAATAGCGGCAAATTCACTGTTAATGCATTTTTCGCCAGCAAATGTCAGTGTATCAACCACATAACGGCCGTTGGCAACATTAAGCGTGCCAGCGATAACCGGCTCTGCCAGTGCAAAGTCTACTACTGTCAGTGTGCCGGCCTGTTGTGGTCTGGGTGTTGCTGAGGCGTCGTAGGGGATAAGGTTCAGCGCCAGCCCGAGTTGGGCTGCGCGTTCGGCTAACAATGCTGCATTGGCACACACAACCAGTTCCACCGGCCACGCTTGCTGGGCAAGGGTAATAACTAAATCTGGCCCTATGCCTGCCGGTTCACCCGGTGTAATGCCAATTCGCAGTGTCATCAGCCCTCTGACCTTACTTCAATATGAGCATCAGCGCGCAGCTCGCGCAAAAAGTTAGCCGACTCTTCGTTATAGCGGCGGTTGAAAATCATCCGGTATACCTGTTGGCGTTTTTTATCTGCAGTGGCATCGACAGTGCGTTTTTCCAATACCTGAGCAATATGCCAGCCGTGTTCGGTTCTGAATGGCTCGCTGATTTCATTAACCTGTAAACGGTTTAACGTATCGCGAAATGCCGGCACAAACACATCTGGCTCGCTCCAGCCCAAATCGCCGCCGTTTAGTTTAGAGCCCGGATCTTCAGAATGTTGTTTGGCCAATTCAGCAAAGTCGGCTTCGCCGGCACGTAGTTTAGCGGCAAACTCAGTTAGCATACTGCGGGCACGATCTTCGCTCAGAATAATTGAAGGTTTAATCAGTATATGGCGTGATTTAACTTCGTTAATTTCGGCGACATTCTCACCGCGTATGTCAAAGATAGTCAGAATATGAAAGCCTGCACCAGAGCGCAGCGGGCCAACGATATCGGTTTTTTTGCGGCCACGAATAGCTTCTGAGAACAAAGTAGGCATTTCATTAATGTTCATCCAGCCTAAATCGCCGCCTTCAAGGGCATTGGCGCCTGATGAGGAAGCAATAGCAATGCGTTTGAAATCACTGCCGCTGCGTAGCAGTTCCATCACTTTGTCGGCCCGCTCTTTAGCGTCGTTAATATCGTCTGATGTGGCCTGGCTTGGAATAGAGATCAGGATATGACCTAAATTGTACTGCTCGTTGCTGGCACCTTGCTCTTCCATCAGTTTAAGCAGGCTGTCTACTTCCTGTGGGCTGATATAAACCCGGCGCTGTACGTTGGCTCTGACCACTTCTCCGGTAATCATTTCTTCACGCAAACGCTCACGAAAGCGCTCGTAGTTACCTTCCTCTGCAATTACCTGCTGGCGAAAAGCATCAAGCGACAGGTTCTCGCTTTGCGCTATGTTTCTGATAGTGTCATCCAACTGGGCATCGCTTATCTGCAAACCCATACGCTGCGCCATCTGCAATTGCAGATTGGTCATGATTAAACGCTCTGATGCCTGGGTACGTAGCGCAGCATCAGACGGTAAGGTTTGGCCCTGACTGGCGGCATTACGTTTTACCCGTTCAACGATATCTGTAATGTCACTTTCCAGCACCACGCTGTTATCAACAATAACAGCTACCCGGTCTATTTCACGTTCAGCAGCAATGCTGCTGCAGCTGAAACCGCATAATAAGGCGGTACAGATAAGTTGTGATAGCTTCATAAATTCCTACATCAATTAGTTAATAAGTATGGCTTGCGGTAGCTGAAAATACCGTTGGACAGCATGTCGGTTACACCGAAGCCAGCACTGTCGCCAAAGCCTTTCAGGACAAACTGTAATCCAATGCTGCTATCGAGTCTGCTGGTACCATTAATAGCATCAACCGGCAGTTCAAGATCGGTTAGCACCTGGCGTCTGGCAACCAAACGCACGGCCCAACAGCATGATTCGTATTGCACACCAAAGCTGGCGTCTATCATACGATTATTTGTCACATCCCGATAGTAAGTGCCCACCAGTTGCCAGCTATCGCTTACCGGCATAGTGCCCAGCACGCCCATTTGCTGGATTTCCTGACCTGAGACTGCCCGACTGTATCTATGGTTCAACTGAAACAGGCTTTTGCCGCTGCCGCGGTAATCCAGTGAGGCATTGCTTTTGATTAACTGATCGCTGTCGATATCGTACTGCGCTGCAGTGCTGAAATACCACTTACTGAACCAGTGCCAAATCATCTCGGCAGCCAGCATAGATTCTGTTGAGGTTAAATCGTCAACGATGTCTGTTTTGTCTGGTTGTGGCTTGGGATCTGACAGAAAGAAAATCTGCCCGAGGCTAAAACGAAACAACTCGTTGTCAATATTGTCGTAGAAACGGGTAGTCCAGCCTACTGTAATCTGGTTTGCTTCGTTAATCCGGTCCAGGCCGGAATAGCGATTTTCCCGGAATAAGCCGTAGTAATCGTCCTGCAGACGGGTGGTGTCGTACAGGCCAATATTACTCTGGTCCCGGTAAGGGATATACAGGTACTGGATCTGTGGCTCAAAGGTATGCAGCGCAGGTTCACCGAACCAGTCGTATTCGCGCTCAAAATTGATACGGGAATGCAACCGCACTTTAGGGATGGTACGGGTGACACTGCTGCTGATGTGATCGATGCTACTGTCATCAAAGTCTTGCTGGTAGTAGGTATACATCAGACTGGCTTGAGCGGTAAGCTCCAGCGCCGGTGTAATAAACGGAATTTCAATACCGGGCTCAATGTGCAGACGATCAGCGTTACTGATTTGCGCTGTACTGTTTTCAAAATGGGCGTATTGCGCCTGCCAGTTAAAATTAACATTCGGCAGCAGGCTGTGTGGTTTAGCGGAACTCAGGCTAAGCTCGGGTAAGGTACTGTAAGCATTGTTATAGTTACCTAACACCTCAAAACCCTGTACTTTCAGGTGCGAGTGCACCTGAGTACCGTAATAACTTAATGCGGCCTGGCGCAATAACTGGGTATCGCTCTGGTTGCTGTAGTCTGATCCCAATTCGGTTAAATAGGCGTCGTCGCTAACATCAGTGAAGTCGATGTAACCTCTGATCTCGGGGGTAAAGTCACTTAAATGGCTAATGTGGCCCAGATACCGGCTGCCAAAATCTGAAGGTTTGTCATCGTCAGAATGCAAATATTCCAGCTGTAAATTGCCGCGGTGTTGCTCTGTCAGGTACCGAAACTCTGATTTAAGCTGAGCGCCACGCTTACTCATATAGCGCGGAGTCAGCGTCATATCATAGTTTTCTGCCAGATTGAGGTAATAAGGCTGCTCAAGGTCCAGGCCTAAACGTTGTGAGTTGCTGATTTTTGGCAACAGCAGACCACTGCGCCTGTTGTCATTAACCGGAAATGTCAGGTAAGGCAGATAAAATACCGGAATGTCTTTAATTTTAAACACCGCATTGCGGGCTTCGCCCCAGCCTTCACCTTCTTCAATCCGAATTTCGCTGGCGTGCAGTGCCCAGCTGTTATCGTCAACCGGGCAGGTAGTGAATAATGCACTGTCTAATGTCAGCAGTTGTTCTGTGGCAGTAAGCTGCGCAGCATAACCGCGGCCAGCCTGCTCTAAAAACCGGTAGTTGGCATCGTTAAGGCTGGCTTTATCATTAATAAGATCGGCGCTGAATTCTGAACCACTAACCTGAATGGAGCTGTTAAAGTATTCAATACCGCCAGCAGCCAGCACAGTTTGCTGGCTGCTGCTGAAGTTAGCTTTGGGCGCAATTAACAGCGTATCACGATAACTTATTTCAACATTACCAGAGAATTCAGCCGTTTGATTACCAGATAAATTAACATTGTCTGAACTGATACGGATTGCCGGGTCCTTCGAATTCAACTGGTTAAAGGCTGCAGGAGGCTGAACTGGCGCATAACACATAGCCGCTGGCGAAGTCTGAGCATGGCTGTCAAAGCAGGCAGCACCAACCGGAACGAAAAAAAATACCGCTAAACCATGCTTCATGCAGCTACTCTTGCCTTACGTAAAGGTTAACATTATCAGGTGTGCAAAGGACTTGCTATGATAAATCAATTTTAGAAATCCTGCTAATCCGATATAGTGCGATCAGTCGATAATCTCGTTGTGACAAAAGGGTTTGATTGTGTGGGGTAAAATTCTCGGGGCCTTGTTTGGTTTGGCTTTACTGAAACTGCCTGGCCTGTTGATTGGTGTACTTATCGGCCATTGGTTTGATCGCGCTTTTAAGCAGCAGTTTGAGAAAAATGGCGGTTTTACCGGCTTGTTCAACGATAATCTCGATGAACAGGCACTATTTCGCTATACCACTTTTGCTACTATGGGCCATGTTGCCAAAGCCACCGGCGTGGTAACGTCGGCTCATATCAGCCAGGCTACGCAGTTTATGAACCAGCTTGGTTTAACCGCAGCCCAGCAAAAAGAAGCTCAGGCAGCATTTCGTGACGGTAAGGCGGTTAGTTTTCCACTGCAGGCGCAGTTAAACAGTTTTTATCAGGCTTACCGGCGGCGGCGCGATGTATTGCAGCTGTTTGTCGAAATTCAGATCAACACTGCTTGTGTTAACGGCCAGATGACAGCAGAGCAATATGCATTGTTGCAGCAGGTGGCCGGGCATTTAAATTTTACCAGTGTCCAACTTGATGCGCTGATTATGGCATTTCAGGCGCAAAGCCGCTTTGCCGGGCGTAATCAACCTGCCAACAGCACAAGACACAGCCTGGCAGACGCTTACAAAGTGCTTGATGTAGCGGAGTCTGCCAGTGATGCTGTATTAAAGAAAGCTTACCGTAAGTTAATGGCGCAGCATCACCCGGATAAGCTAATGGCACAAGGTGTGCCGGCAGATATGCTGGAAGTGGCAAAACGCAGAACGCAGGATATTCAGGCCGCTTACGAACTGATCAAACAACAACGAAACCGCAGTAAACTATAAACCGACTGAGGTAAGCCAGCCGTATATTTCCTGCAATACCCATTCTTGTTCATCGTAGTGGTAACCTGAACCGACAATCTGGCGTTGGCGATAAATGGCTTTAAGTTGTTTTTTCGCCAGTTGTTGGCGTAGCTTCAGCTGGCTGCTGACATATTGGTTATCGTATTGATGATTAATATCCAGTGTCGGGATCTGATGGGAAGCCATAGCTTTAGCCAACTGCCGGTTGAGCTCCTGATCTGGCAGGTAGGCGCCTAGCATAATAAACGCTGCTGGCTCTTGCAGTTGCTTGTCGGCATATAAGCGATTGAGCACCGCAGCGCTGCTGCCCTGTGCGATAACTATACTGACCCCAGGTTGTTGCTCTGCAGTACGTTGCACAGTTTCCATTCTGGCCTTTAGGCTTAGCTGATACTGCTGCAGGCTGTCTTCGGTAAGTGGATGCTCGGGGTAGGAGGGGGGCATAATTGCCAACGTATGCCAGCCATAGTCATTGAGTTGCTGGCGCAAATGATCAATATGTTTCGGGCTTGCTGCATGCTGTGACCAGTCAGGAACTAATATGGCAGTGCCTTTGGTAAAGCTGGTCATATTTTCACGTTGCAATAGTAAAAACGTACTGCCATTTACAGTTTGTTCGGTCTGTTCATAAGCCGGTAACTGCCGGTTTAAATCTGCAGTTAAGGCTTGCTCGGGTGTTAATGCGCTGGCATAGCTGTCTGCTGCCACGCCAAAGATTGCAATCAGTAGTCCAACAAGTAGGTGAGGCATAACCTGATCTTATTTGCAGCGAATAATCCGTTATCGGCTGTCTGGGATAAGTCTTTAACAGACTTACGGGTGTTAAAAGGTTTGTTCCTGGGCGATCGCCTGAGTCTGCACTTGCACATACTTGGCGAAGGTATAAAGAATTTGCGATTTATAGTCGAACTTTATATAACTCGCGTGCTGTTCCAATACCTGCACAGCCGCTGCTGGGGGCAGAATAAAACAGAATTTTGTCGCTTTAAATTCTACCAGTGCCCGGGCCATCTCCTGTAATTGCTCATTGTCTGCCAGGCGGGCAGTTTCTGCCTCTGAATTGCAGACGTGCGAATTCTCCATCAGGTTAACGATAACAGGAACTTGCTCTGCAGAAGCGGTAAAACAGCAGAACACACTGGCACAGCACCACAAACGAAGTGGTCGATAATAATTTGACATAACAGACTCCATACCTGATAAAGCAGCACTTCCTTCCCTGTTGCAGTTTTAGGCAATCAAGACAGACTGGCTGTCATATCACTGTGGCATCACCAGCGCACGGCGATATGCTAGCACAGCTTTTTTACAAGGTGCAGCCTGTTTTTTACTAAGCGGACGACAAAATAAAAAAGCCGCTGATTTACAGCGGCTTTTTTTTTGGAAAACTTAAATTAACGCAGTACTGGCTCTTTAATTGTAGCTGTTACTTTAGCTTCAATACGCTGGTTAGCTGCGTGAGCTGCAGAGGTGTTACCCTCAACGCGTGGACGTGTTACACCGTAACCCACAGATTTGATACGTGAAGGAGCAATGTTAAACTTGTTCTTCAGAATATCTGCAACAGAGTTCGCACGACGCTCAGATAAACGCATGTTGTAAGTCGGGTTACCGATGTTAGATGCGTGACCTTCAATCACTACGGTTGATTCTGGGAAACGTTGCATAAATGCACCCAGGCCTTCTACGTCAGAAATTTTGTTTGCCGGAATGGTGGCAGAATCGAACGCGAAGCGAACTTCGATATCCACGTCACCAACAGCAGCCATTTTCTCTTCAAAAATAGTACAACCAGTCGCATCTACTTTATGGTTGGCAGGGGTGTTCGCACACTTATCTGCACTATCTGGCACGCCGTCACCATCAGAATCTACTACTGCAGCCTGAACTGGTGCAGCTGGCGCCGGAGCTGGAGTTGGCGCAGCTTTGGCAGCAGGAGAACCAAATGCGTAAGTCATACCCAGTTTGATACCAGCATCGCCGTAAGACTCGTCAATACCCTGGTAGCGGTTAGCTTCAGCATATAAAGCGAAATTCTGGTTGAAGAAATGTTTGTAGCCTAAACCCACGTTAAATGCTGTGGTATTTTGGGCGGCATCGAAACGCTTTAAACCACCTACCAGATAAACAGAAGATAACTGCGGCAGATGATACATTACATCTAAACCATAACGGTTACCGTTAACATCTGAACCATCCAGTTTTGATTGCATTTCCATGCGGGCATATTCTGCACGGATGGCCCATTGTTCAGTCAGGTAATAACCTAACTCAACGCCGTAACCCCAATCTTTCTCCATATAATTCCAATCTGGAGATTCAGTTTTTTTCGTATCCGGCATGTAGTACTCGCCGAATAAAGAACCAAATACGCGCTCTTTCAGATCAGCTGCTGTTACCGTATCTGCATTTGCTGCAAAGCTGAACAATGGTAGAGCTGCTGCTACAGCCAGAAAAGTTTTATTAAGTTTCATCCATATCTCCTTAGACTACACTGACACTTTTAACGATTAAGTTATTATGCGTTGGTTTTTGATTTTTTGTAGATAGAAATTGATTTCTATTAACTAACAATCTTATTTGTGTCTGCATATGATATACCACTTATATGAACCGTGGGTTAATAAATGCAATAATATCTTATTAAAAAGGGCTTTTAGTAATAAAATGTAACCGTTGCCCCGTTGTAGGGTGGGTTAACATTAGCTTTTCAGCATGTAACTGCAGCCTGCCCTTTGCATCACCATAAAATTTGTCGCCAACAATAGGATGCTGCAGCCACTGCAGGTGCACCCGCAGCTGATGCGAACGGCCGGTTACCGGTGTTAATTTCAATCGGCTGCAATGTTCCTCACGTTGTAATACCTGATAATGTGTCAGTGATGGCTTACCATATTCAAAGCAAACCTTTTGCTTTGGCCGGTTCGGCCAGTCGCAGATTAACGGCAGGTTTATACTGCCGCTGTCTGCTTCAACCCGCCCACTCACACGCGCAATATAATGCTTTTCAGTTTCACGTTGCTGAAACTGGCGGTTAAGTTCGCGCTGGCTGTTGGCTGTCAGCGCCATAACAACAATGCCTGAAGTTGCCATATCTAACCGGTGTACTATGCGCACACCGGGCCAGACTAACCGTGCGCGGTATTCCAGGCTGTCTTTGTGCTCTGGTGCTTTGCCTGGCACTGTCAGCAAGCCGCTGGGCTTGTTAAACACCACCAGCGCTTCATCCTGATACAAAATATCCAGATAAGGCGACATCGGTGGCGTGTACTCCAGCAACATAATCAGTCGTGGCTGACAACAATAAGACGGATGGCATCAAGTTTTAGCCGCGCCTTACTGATGTACTGCGTTAGTTGCTGTTGTTGTGCTGCCAGTGCATCAATTTCATCTTGCCGTACCGACGGGTTGTATTTACGCAAGGCAGTAAGGCGTTGCTGTTGTTCATTCAAAGCCTGTTCTGCACTTTGTTGAGCAGCTTGCATAATATCTGCTAATTGTTGTTCAGCCATGGCGGAGGCATTGGCAATTAATGGGTGGATCAGGCTTTGCAGCGCACCTGCCAGCTTGCTGCCGGTCTGGCGGCCAACAGGTTTCAGCTGTTTATTTAACTGCTCAAAGCTGACTTTAGCCGACAGGTTGTTGGCGCTTTTATCCAGCAATAAACGCAGTGGTGTAGCCGGTAAATAGCGGTTCAGTTGCAAAGCAGCAGGGGCGCTGGCTTCAACAATAAAAATAAACTCCAGCAAATAACTGCCAACCGGCAGGGCTTTATTAGCCAGTATTGCCACTGAGCTGCTGCCATGTGTTTCGGTGGTTAAGATATCCAGCGTACCACGCACCATAGGGTGGTCCCAGCTTAGTAACTGGATATCTTCTTCAGCCAGTGCTGTTGCGCGGTCAAAGGTAACGGTGATGCCGTCATCATTTAACATCGGGTAGCTGGCGCAATGCATATGCTCAGACTGGGTAAGAATAATACTGGTGTCGCTACGGTCTTCCTGATTAATACCCAGCATGTCCCAGGCTTTAAACATTAGCATTGGCAGGGCGGTGTCGTTGTCTTGTGCTGCCAGCGCGGTTACCAGTGTTTTGGCTGCAGCGCCGCCGCCGGAGTTTATTTCCAGCAGTTGATCGCGGCCTTGTTCCAGCTGTTGTTTTAACTGTTGATTGACCTGGCTGGTTTGAGCAATAAGTTGTTGTAGTGCTTTGTCGTCTGCATGTTGCGTCGCCAGCAGCGGCAGTAACTGTGGTGCAAATTGTTCAAACACTGTACGGCCGGTTTGGCAGGTGTGCTCCAGCGCATTTAGCCCCTGCTGATACCAATCGAGCAGTACCTGCTGAGCCTGGCCGGTAAAATACGGCAGGTGGATCTGAATATCTTCACGCTGGCCGATACGGTCCAGGCGGCCAATACGCTGCTCAAGTAAATCCGGGTTTAGCGGCAGGTCAAACAACACCAGATGATGGGCAAACTGGAAGTTACGGCCTTCGCTGCCAATTTCTGAGCACAGCAGCAACTGGGCGCTGTATTCTTCCTGAGCAAAATAGGCGGCAGCTTTGTCTCGCTCAAGTATGCTCATGCCTTCATGAAATACCGCAGCGCGGATGCCTTCGCGTACCCGCACCGCTTCTTCCAGTGCAATAGCGGTTTGTGGCCGGGCACAAATCAGTAAAAATTTATCGTGCTTATGTTGTTTTAGTAACTGCAGCAGTTGCTCAACTCTGGGGTCAAACTGCCACCAGCTGCTTTGTGCATCCAACTGCTGAAATACCTGCTCTGGAAACAGGTTTGCACTAATGCGCTCGGCCTCTGTCAACGCAGGGTTCAGGCTGAAATGCACTTTCAGGGCGTTCTGATATTGCTCTGGCAGGCTAAGCGGGTAAAGCCTGGCCTGGCGCTGGGGAAAGCCTTTTACACTGGCGCGGCTGTTACGAAATAAAATGCGGCCGGTACCGTGACGGTCCAGCAACTGGGCCAGTAATTGTTGCCGGGCTGCGGTTTGCTGCGCTGTATCGCTGCTGGCGTCGGTTAGCGAGGCCAGTTCAGCAGTAATATCGCTTTCATTAAGCACCTGTTGCAGCGCCTGGGCTTCAGCCTGGCTCAGATTGCGTTGCGCTAACAGTGGTTTGGCGACCGCGGCAATATGCTGATAGCTTTGTTCTTCCTGTAAAAACGCGCTGTAGCTGTGAAAACGTGCCGGGTCGAGTAATTTTAGCCGGGCAAAATGGCTTTCATGGCCCAGTTGATCCGGAGTGGCGGTAAGCAGAATTAAACCTGCGGTATTTGCTGCCAGTTCGCTTACACGCTGATATTCTTCACTTGGTGCCTGTTCATGCCATTGCAGGTGATGAGCTTCATCAACCACTAATAAATCCCACTGGCTTTGTGTGGCTAACTGATGCCAGCGTGGCTGGTTTTTCAGAAATGCCAGGCTGCATAGCACCAGTTGTTCGGTATCAAACGGATTAGGGTTATCCAGCAGTGACTGCTCGCAGCGTTCCTGATCAAATACAGCAAAGTGCAGATTAAAACGGCGCAGCATTTCAACCAGCCACTGATGCTGTAATGAGTCAGGCACTACAATCATGACCCGGCTGGCTAAACCGCTGATAATTTGCTGATGAATGATAAAACCGGCTTCAATGGTTTTACCCAGGCCTACTTCGTCGGCCAGCAGTACTCTTGGTGCATGGCGCTGAGCCACTTCGTTGGCAATGTGCAACTGATGCGCAATTAAGCTGACACGCGGGCCGGATAAGCCGCGTAGTGGATTTTTTTGCTGTATATGCAGCTGTTGCCAGGCCTGATAACGCAGGGTAAACCAGTCAAAACGGTCAATCTGGCCGGCAAACAGACGGTCTTGTGGCTGATTAAAGCTGATAAAGTGATCCAGAAAAGTTTCACGCAGTTCTGTGTAGCTGCCGTCATCCAGCCTGCTGCCGCAATATACCAGGATGTCATGCTGCGGTTTGATAGCACTGATTTGCAGTTTAAACCCGTCGGCGCTGGCCACTTCGTCGCCGATATTAAATTGTACCCGGGTTAACGGCGCTTCGGCCTGGGCATAAAGCCGGGTTTCTCCGCTGGCAGGGAACAGCAATGTGACATTGCGGCCTTCCAGCGCGACTATGGTGCCTAAACCTAAATCGGATTCTGTATCACTAATCCAGCGTTGTCCCAGAGCAAACTTCATCTTGTACCCTATCAGCTAAAACGGGGGCGCTATGGTACTAGGAATTATGTCTTGCTGCATCTGTATTCGCATTAAATAGCGCAGAGTATTTTGTCATCTATTTGACATACCATAACGGCACAGTATGAGTGGCTGAAGTTACAGTAAATTTTTGCATAAGCTGAGGCAAAGTTTATCAGTTGCACTATGCTTGTTTTATGACACTGGTAAAGGCCTGTGTCAGGCGAAGAGGAGCCCCGTATGGCGCGAAGAAAAAGTAAAGATAAAAAAATCTACGTTCTAGACACCAATATCCTGCTACACGAACCTTTTGCCTTCCTTAACTTCCAAGAACATGACGTTGTAATACCGATGACGGTACTGGAAGAGCTTGATCATATAAAAGATCGTAACAAAGATGTCAGCCGTGATGCCAGGGTTGCTATTCGCGCGCTGGAGGATGTGCTAAAAGATGCGTCGCCGGATCAGATGCTGCAAGGTGTGGCTATGCCACGCCAGGGTGAACAAAAGCAGGGTGGCCACCTGTTTATTGTTAATGATCATCATATCACTGATGAAATTCCCGGTTTACCCGGCGGCGAAAACGACCACTTAATCATTAATACCGCACTTTACCTGCAACGGGAAAAAAGCCCGACTAAGGTTATTCTGGTTACCAAAGACATTAACATGCGGCTTAAAGCCAAAGGTGCCGGTTTAAAACTGGTAGAGGATTATCGTACTGACCAGTTGATTGATGATGTCCGCTTTTTATATAAAGGCTACTACAAATTTCCCGGTGATTTCTGGAGCCAGGTAGGCGAGTGCCGCACTGAGAACGAAGGCCGTGAAACCTATCATTACGTTAGCCGCAGCGTGCTGCCGAATGCTTATCTGAATGAATATCTGATTGATGAGTTGGAAGGCTTTGCCGGTAAGGTGGTCGCGATAACCGATAAAGAAATCCGTATTCTCGATTTCGGTTACGAACGTTTAATGCACCGCCATGCCTGGGGTATTCATCCGAAGAACATCTATCAGGCCATGGCAATGCAGGCACTGTTAGATCCGCAGATGGATTTAGTGATCCTGACCGGCCCGGCCGGTTGCGGTAAAACCTTAATTGCCCTGGCTGCTGCACTGGAGCTGGTAATAGAAAAAGGTATGTATGACAAAGTAATTGTTACGCGCAATACCCCCGAGATTGCCGAATCTATCGGATTCTTACCCGGCACAGAGGAAGAGAAAATGGCGCCCTGGCTGGCTGCTATTACCGATTCGCTGGAAGTGTTGCACAAAACAGATGAACATCCGCATGCCAGCGTCAATTACATTATGGAAAAGGCCAATATTCAGTTTAAGTCAGTTAACTTTATGCGTGGGCGCAGTATTCAAAATGCGATAGTGATTTTGGATGAATGTCAGAATTTAAGTGCAGCGCAGTTAAAAACCATTATTACCCGTTGTGGTGAAGGAACCAAACTGATTTGTTCCGGTAATTTATCGCAGATTGACAGTAACTATTTAAGCCCCTACCCCATTCTTAAGTTAATCTTGAAGTTGTTACCCATTTGGTTTTTCTGGCCTCAAATAGGGGTAACAAAAAAATTGTCCAAAATTCGTAAAAGCGATAGTGAAATAGGTAACACCTCAAAACGGTTGTTACCTGTACATGCAAATAGATTACCTAATTACATGAAATTAGATGAGGTGGCGTAATGATTGTACGTACCAATATTCCACGTGTTCTAGACACGTCTGCTCTTGTGCATGATCCAAAATCACTTTTATCCTACGAAGACGATATCTATATTTGCCTCACTGTTCTGGAAGAACTCGACAACCTAAAAGAGCGTCGAGATAAGTCTGTTAGTGCTGACGCTCGTGTCTGTATAAGAATGTTGGAAGATCTTGTTAGTGGCCACGATGCAGAGCAATTAGAAAAAGGCATTCCCCTCCCATCAAGTGAAACAGGGAAAAGGGGAAAACTTTTCATTGGTATCGACACAAATATAGAAATGGAACAGTCGCTTCGGCATGGAATAGGAAGTGAAGCTGATAATCGTATAATCAATTTCGCTTACCAATTGCAAAAGAAACTTGCTCACTCAGTGTCGATAGTCACTCGCGACATTAATATGCGTCTAAAAGCACGCACCGTTGGCATTAGCGCTGAGGACGTATCTGTCGATAACTCGATTGCTGATATTGACCTGTTATACAGTGGTGTTCAAGTTTTTGATTATGACCTGTTTGCCAAATTGGAAAGTGATGACGATTTCAAACTTTCGGGAGACGTTTACCGGCTTGAGCGCAGCCTGTTCAGTGACGAGGTCCAGCCAAATATGTATTGGTATGACGAATCAGGGCATATTGGTCTTATATCTGAAGTAAGTGCAGAGCATGTTTACACAAAGTTACTACCCAGGAAGCACAAAAAAATTTGGGGAGTATTACCAAAAAATGCCAGGCAAGCCATCGCATTACACCAACTAACAGACCCACATTACGACCTAAATATTTTGCTCGGTCCTGCGGGCTCAGGAAAAACCTTTCTTGCTGTTGCTGCTGCATTACACCAGGTACTTGAGGAGAAAAAGTACAAAAAAATTGTTGTTGTAAGGAGTCGAGATTTTATGGACGAAGATCCTGGCTTTCTGCCTGGGGATTTAAAAGAAAAGTCTATGCCCCTTCTCGCCGGTATCACTGATGCCTTAATTTCAATGCACAGTGATGACAGCAACGAACACAACACGTTTTCTACGATTGAGCATATCATTGAAAAAGCAAATATTGAGTTTACATCGATGGCTTATTTTCGTGGGCGCTCGCTTGATGATGCATTTTTGATCATTGACGAAGCCCAAAATATGACTCGTGCTCAGATGAAAGGAATGCTATCGCGAGGAGGTAAGAATTGTCGAACGGTTGTGTTGGCTAACCTTGCGCAGATAGATGATAAGTTTGTCACTGTAGCCTCAAGCGGCGCAAGTGCTGCAGTAAATGTCTATCGAAATTATGAAAAAGGCTCAGTGCTTATTTTTGATGAAGTTGAGCGTAGCTCTCTTGCTGAATTCACAGAGAAAAATTTTTAGTCTGGCATTATCACAATTAGGGATCTCAAAGAGGAAAGGTGTGAGAGCTGCCTTGCAAACATTTGGGAACATACTACCATTACCGTTATATTTATAACGGTAATGGTGATCTGTATGGCTAAGCAAACTTCAACAAAAATTGATGTCGCCGATTTAGAGTTTGTTATTGAGTATCTAATCTTACTTGCGCAGTCTAAGCGTTCTTTTCAGCTGGATATTCCGCTCTATAAGAGTGTAAACAGAGTAAAGCTATATAAAGCTGCTATATGTGTCGAAACAGCACTGCTGGAAAAACGCGATAAGGACTTTATTGACGCGATTGATAGAGTCTGTGTTGATGTTGAAGGAATAGTTGCTAACACAATCCCTCGTGACGAAATCCAGAGACTAAAAACTGCGATAAGACAAAAGCGTTATAAAAATAACGATTTCAATCGGCTGCTTAATGAGTATCAAAGCACACTAAAATACCTAGAAAGCAGGAGTGAAAAATAAGAAAGCTAAACAGCATAAGGAGCAGATTTAACAACTTTTCATAGTAATATAACCAAAGTAAAGTTCATATTTTTTGAGAGTGTAAAAAAATGCTTTCGAATGCGCTTTTGGAGACTATAAATTCTTTTGTGTAAGTAACCGTCTACGGCATTAATCAACTCATAAAAGATAGAGTGCCCTAACCAGTTTCTCTGTTCATCTCTATTCTTCAGGTGTGTATGAAGCAACCTTGGCTAAATCTACGCCAAAGTAGAAGCATAACTTATCCAAAACGTCGGTAGTAGTGTTATAGCCTTTCTGATTAGCGACTTTTGATAATGTGGTTCTGTGGATCCCAGTGCTTTTGGCGATTTCGTCAAAGGTAATCCGTCTGTCTTCTGCGAACTCTTTATCTGCAATTAGCTCTTTGAGCCTGAATCTGATCATCGTTTAACTCCCCCTGTGCCAGCTCATTCTACATCAAAAAAGCCTATTACTCATCATTTGATGATTAAACTCTACAAAAGACGCTTGACAATGACATTTATATGCGCATAATGATGATTATACGCTACAAATGTATATCAAGGGGTGCTAAAGATGCTTAAAATCTACTTAAAGACAGGGGGGCTTTCAAAGCTCATCAAGTATGACCTGCGGACAATCCGCAAAACGCTAAAAGATCGCGTTCTGTTTGAGGGTCTTCAATACATACGTCCTTTTGGTGGCCGCAAGATTTTGTATATCTGGGAAGCTATCCAAAAAGACATCGCAAAACCGCAAACACAGGTATTTATTCCAATGGCAAACGGAGGTATGGCTCATGGGTAGTATTAGGGTAAGAGGCTCTGGAAATCTGCAAATTGATTTCCGTTATATGGGTGCACGTTGTCGCGAGCAGACTGCGTTGCCAGATACACCGGCAAACCGCAAAACGTTAGCAAAGTTGATTTTGAAAATTGAAGCCGAAATTTTGCTTGGAACTTTTGTGTACAGCAATTATTTCCCTAACAGCAAAATGGTTGCTCGGTTTGAGAAACAGCAACAGCAACAGCGTTTGTTGGCCGGTAACCGGGCGAGCCGGCTGCCATCGTTCGCAGAGTTTGCCAATATCTGGCTGGATGAGATGCAAGTTAGCTGGCGTGTGTCATACGAAAAAACGATGCGGCTGATAGTGCAAAATCGCTTGATCCCCCATTTTGGGGAGATGGAGGTCGACCACATCACAAGGGCTGATTTAATCCAGTTTCGCGCCACACTCGGCAAAGTTTATCGCGGAAATGAACAGAAATTCTCAGCAGGTTACATAAACCGTCATCTGAAAATTATTCAGATGATCCTTTGTGAAGCAGCCGACCGGTATCAGTTTACTGCGCCAGTGCGCTTAAAACCACTGAAAATGAAAAAGAGTGATGTAGACCCTTTTACTCTGGATGAGGTGGAATGTTTCCTGATGCTAGTCCCGGTAGCGTTTGTCGATTACTACATTGTGCGGTTTTTTACCGGTATGCGCACCGGCGAAATCGATGGCTTGAAGTGGCGCTTTGTTGATTTCGACCGGGGTATCATTTTGGTGCGTGAAATCTGGGTTGGGGGCAGGGCGGAGTACACCAAAAATGACGGCTCTCAGCGTGAAATTATTATGTCACAACCAGTGCGGGAATCACTGGAGCGGCAATTTAAGGCCACTGGAGCAGGCGAGTTTGTATTTGCGACCCGCAACGGTACGCCATATAACCATCGCAATATTACCCAGCGGATTTGGTATCCCACGTTAAAAGCCTGCGGCCTTCGCGAGCGGGTGCCATATCAGACCCGACATACCGCCGCCACGCTTTGGCTGGCTGCGGGTGAGAATCCTGAATGGATTGCCAGCCAAGGGGGGCAAAAGACGACAGAAATGCTGTTTCGTGTTTCCAACCGTTTTGTTGCCAACCTGACACATCAAGATAACTCAGCCTTTGACTCGTCATTAAAAGCTCACCGCACTGGAGGTGCCAAATGAACCAGATCGAACTTTCACCTATGTACCGACAGCAAGTTCTTGATAACACTTTTAGGAAAAAGGTGCGGCAGTTAACGCTGCATCTCATCACAGTGCTGCATATAGATGCGCATGGGCGCCAGCTAGCGGCATTCATTTGCCCAGATGAGTCACTGGACAATACCGAGCTGGTGTATGACTGGGTAAAGCAGGAATGTTGCTGTATCAGCTGTGTGCGCGAAATCGAGTTTAAGACGCTGCAGCGCAACTTTGTGCGCTGGCTGCTAGACCATGATGTGCCGATGGGAGAAATGCAATGAGCGATGTCACCCTGTTATACACGCCAATCCATGTATGGCTTGGCAATTTTATCACGGCTGAACAGGTAGCTGAGTCTAAGCGTGTTAAACAGATAAAAGGTGTACACCAACGCTTTTTATACCCGTACACACGCCAGGGCCGTTATGGTTTTCAGCAACTGTACAGCGTTGAGCAGCAGGCGTTTTGCCAAATGCTTGCGCATCAAGGTTGTATCGCCTCGGCGTTACTGTTTGGGTTCAGCTTATCTGCTGATTATAGGGTTAGCCGCCGTATTATTTGCATTCAGAATGCTTATGATTATTTGTTTTTGGGGATGGAGGGACTACTGCAATGTTCCGGTGACAACAGCTTTCTGGACGTGATTGAGCCGTTTCTGGACAGCCCATTGTTTTACCAGATTTGTGAGTTTCTGGTAGAGAAAAGCAAGCTGTTTGGGGGCGCCGAATACCAGCACCATCCGGTTATCGAGTTTTGCCGGGCGCTGACGCTTAGTGCAGAAGCCGCTGGTCAATTTCATTAAGTCAATTAAGGAGCTGTTATGCAAATATTAACGCCAATTTCGTCTTATCAAACGCGGCAAAACAATGAAATTATCCTGATTGACTCCGGCCGGTTAGCAGAGTGGTATGGTCTGGAAAAAGATGTGCCCAAGGTGGTTTGCAAAACCTGTATTCGTGGCGACCTTGACGCGGGCTGGAACCTGTATATTCAGGAAAACAACCAATACACCTGGTTAGTGGGGGCTAAAGCCGGGGCCGATATGCAGGAGCCGCTTGATGTGATACCTATAGTCGGTCACAAGCTTATGCTGATGTCCTGGCAGAAACTGGTATTTCGCTGCTTGGGAGAGTCCTGCTACGGTGTGTCGTTTATCGATTTGACGGGGGGAAATGCATCACTAATGTCCTTTTAATAAACGCCCACAATATCATCCGGCATGCATCAGGATGTGCCGGATGATTTAATATGTTTGGTGGGAAATGAATTAAATTAATTCGTTATCGATATACGCTGTTCTTTCCTCAACACTTTCTCTTGGTTACCATTAGCTGACACTAGCCAGCTTTTTTGTGAGCTAGGGATAGTCCAGCCCCATTACTATAAGAGCTAATTCATTGAGAAAATTAAAGTTTGAGTTTCTTATTAGCTACTGAAATTTTGCACTCACTTAGCCTGACGTTGTTCACAATATCGCACCAGAATTAACGATTATTAACGCTGTTCAAAGCCCAATTGTATTTGGTATAGCGCACCGTCAACTGTTGCTGGTTCAGCATTTTCCGTTGGTTTTTGTCATCTGTTAGCGCGTCAGCGTAGCGGGCCATGTAAAGCTGTATATTGCCGAAGTCTTGTTGATACCAGTCAAATATTTTGGATAAATTCAGCGTAGTACCACTAATGTTGTTTTTTTCGCGATCACTTAGAAAACTGCTCATTTGCTGTTCCAGCTGTGCAGATAAGAGATCAGCCTGGAATGCTTCGGCTCTGAGCTTAGGGCAACTTAACGCCGCGCAAACCAGTGCCGCGTGAATACGGGGTTCATTAAAATCGACGCGAATTTTCTTATGTTCCAACCAGTCAAGAGTGCGACGCTCATCCAGTAAGGTATAAAACGCCTTGTCCCACGGTGAGCTGAAAAAACCACCTAAATCGCGAATTGAACGGGCATCACCGCTGGCAAACTTTTCATGGTTTTCAACAATCAGTTTTAAGGTAAAGGCGTTATAGGCGTTAATGAGAAATGCCAGTTGCTCAGCCGGTGTCCATTGCTGGTATTGCTCAGCACTTACCTCAGATAAGGTGGCTAAATACTGTTGAAGCGGTAATGGCCTCGCTGCCAGCGCGGCGTAATCGACCACTGATTTCAAGCCATTATCATATTCAACAACATGCTGTTGCAGGATGTTGGTATAAGACTGGTGGCTGTGATCAAAGGGCAGCGCCTGGGCTGCTCCTATCGTTAACAAGAGTCCTGCTAAAAAGTGCAACATAAAGTATTACCTGGCATCGATGGCTTATTTAACACTTAGACGGGTGTCGTAATCACGCAGTATAAATAACGCGATGCATGCTGCCAGCATCGGCCATGCGGCAAAAAAAAGCAGGTTATTAAAGGCATCAATATATTGTGGCATTGAAGATAAAGTTGAGACGGCATGCATTACCATAATCAGGCCATAGGTTATGGTTTTCCAGAGCCCCGCTAAAAATGCTCCGCATAAAATAAGCTGTAAGGTACCAAGTGCATAAGACAACATCTCTGAAAGCCCGTCTATACCGTAAAACTTTGCAAATACTGCTGCAGAATGTTGCGGGTTTACCAGCTTATCTAACGCCCAGACAAACATTACAATAAATATTCCAACCCGCAACAGCAACAGTGCCCAGGGTAATTTTTGTTCTAATGATCTTTCCATAACGCGATCCTTAATTAATTCGGCTGTTAGCCGTTACAACCATGCTCTGACGATTAGCTAAACTTCTTAAAAGGTTCATCTACAGGTGTATCCGCTACCGCATTGGTATAGTTACTCATGGTTTTCTGAGCAATGCCCAGGATCACTTCAAGTACCTGTCGTTTATTATAACCAGCGTCAAAAAAGGCCTGTAAATCACTGTCGGTTACTCTGCCTCGCTTATCCAGCATGGCCTCGGTAAATAGCCGCAGCGCTTGTAATTTCTGGTCATTAAGCGCGTCACCGGCTTTTATCTGCTCGGTAATGGCGTCATCAGCCCCCATTTGTTTGGCTATGGCGGTATGGGCCGGTACGCAGTAATGACAGCTGTGATAAACATTAATGGTTTGCCAGACCACCGTTATCTCGTTTTTATTAAAGCTACTGTTAACGAATAATTCGTGAATATCCTGATAGGCTTTTAAAATGCCGGGCGCTTCAGCAAAAACAGCATGCAAATTGGGTATCATACCAAAGGCTTTTTCAGAATTTGCCAGTAACGGCTTGCTGTCTTCTGGCGCTGAGTCTGTATCGTGAAGTTTAAAGTCTGTCATTAACTTACCCCTTAATTACGCAACGTGTTGAGTGATCTTAGGATTAAATGACCTGTCAGGGGAAGGGTTGAGTCAGGGGTCTGGTGTTTTAGTGGCTTATTCCGGTGTTTTGATGGTGAAAAGTGCTGATATTGGTTCAGCGTTGTTGTCTGTAATCACTTGCAGAGACACCGGCATACTTTTTAAAAAACCGGCTAAAGGCGGTTGCAGATTGGTAGCCCAGTTGTTCGGCAACGAGTTCCAGTGGCAAGGTGCTGCTTCTCAGCAAACCTCGTGCGCGCTGCAGTCGAAGTTGGTCAACCAGCTTTTTGGGGGCTAATCCCAGAAGTTTGTGGCAGCGTTCGGCAAAGGCGCTGGATGATAAAAACACCAATTTGGCCATGTTATCGACCGTCCAGTCGGCGCCAGGCTCGTCAATAATAGCCAGTACCAGTGTTTTTAAATGCTTGTCTTTTAATGCCGCCAGCGGCCCGGTAAGCTCTTTGTTTTCCATGATAACAGCGCGGAGTAAATGGATAGCCAACACGTCACTTAAGCGCTGAATAACAGCTTGTGCTCCTGCGCTGGCTTGTTTTGTTTCAGCCCTAATCATACTGATAACAGATTGCAAGGTGTCAGCTTGCTGGTGCTGGTTTAGAATAATCCAGGGCGGTAATAACCGAAATACCGTATCGGTAGTCGCAGAAGGGCTGTGAATGTCATAGCACACCACACCATGCTGTTGATGTTCGACCTGGCAATAACGGGCAATATCGGTTGCAGATGAGGGGCCGGCAAGAGGTGAGCGACTTAGAAAATGCGATATGCCCTGATTAACAAAAATAACGTCGCCACCATGCAACGCAATAGAATCGTTTTTATCTGCTGAAAAGCCAACCCAGCAATCCCCCTCCGTTACCAGGTGTATGGCCGCGTGTTCCGGGTGTTGCGCCAATAAGGTCCAGTCACCACAGAGTCCTGATTGAAAATGAAACTCTGTGCCCTGCGCTACCTGATTAAGCAAATCATCCAGACCATCCGGTGTTTTAGTCGTGTGTTCGGGTGCTTTCATCATGTGCAGAGCAGTTTTCTGATGTCATCATATTGCTAGTTAATCATTATGCTGCTGTTTGGTAAAGGGAGGCGCTGTGTTTTGACGATATCTTCTGTAACGCTGGCCAGACCGCACCCGGCTATTGTTGGTAAAATGGTGCCTTTTTTGCAACAAATAGGCATGACGGTAAGTCAGGTTACTGTCGCCAGTGACTTACCAGGATTAATAACACTGCATACCGACGCTGTGGTTATTTCTCTGGCTCACACCTCAACTGTACGTATATCGGTAGAGTATGTAATGCGCGAAGTGATGCGGCTCAACCCTAATGTGGTGTTAATTTTTTCAAGTGAACTGCCGCTGCATAAAAAGCAAAAAAACCTACAATATCTGCTGTCGGCATATTTTAGTGCTATCGATATCGTCAGTGTCGATAGCATGCCGGCGCCGTTTCCGAATGCAATCCATCGTTGCCTATACATTTGTAGCGCCGATTTAGATAGTCAGACACGCCGTCATACGTTAACGGCCACACTAAAAAACTGGTAAGGAATAGTAATGAAACGAGTGCTGATTTTTAGCCTGTTGCCCTGGTTTGCATATGCTCAGGAGTCTATGGAAGTCATTGAAGTTATTGGCCGTGATACCAGCAGAATTATGCTGCCAGCAGAAGATCAAACCGAAGGGTTATTCGGGCTTAGCCAGCGAATGAAAGATATTCCGCGCGCTGCAACCATTATTAATGAAGATTTAATGCGTGCTGCCAATATTGAAACCTTGCATGATATTGCCCGCTTTGCACCCAATAGCTATGGTGCTGCTGGTTTTGGTAACCCGTCGTTGCCCACCTTGCGGGGGCAACTTGGTGAGTTGTTCCAGCTGGGAATGCGTCGTCAGGCCGGCAACAATGGCTTGGGTATTCCGCTGTCATTTAATGCAATTGAAGGTATGGCAGTAGTTAAAGGCGCGCCGCCGGTCATGCTGGGCACGACACAGCGGGTTGGCGGTTTTGTCAATCTGCAGCCTAAAACGGCAAAAGTAAACCAGCCTAAAACCAGTGTAGAAGGGAAATGGGGCCAGTGGGATCAGTATCGTCTGCAGCTAGACCATAATATGGTGCTGGAGCAAGATAAACAGGCGCTGAGAATTAGCGCTGAATATATCGATGAGGGTAGCTTTTACAACTATCATCATCATCGTAGTGATGATGTGCTTGTTGCCTATAAATGGCAGCCCGACAGTGACACAACTTTTGATATCTCACTGGAATATTACGATGTAGCCTGGACCGACAACGCCGGTTTTAACCGGCCAACCCAAAATTTGATTGATCATAATCTCTATATTACCGGCCAGGGTGTGCAGCCGAATGGCTCAACGGTACCAGGGGCAGGAGCCATAATAAGCCCAAGCGGCGAAATACGAATTGACCGCAGTAATACCTTGACCGATCCCCTCGATAGCAACACGGCAGAAACAACCTTACTGCATGCCAAGCTGCAACACTGGTTCAGTGATGACATGGTGCTGGTTAACCGCAGCTATTATCAGTACCTTAGCCGCGAGGGCATTAACCAGAATAGCTTTGTTGAAATTATTGATGCTGCGCATACCTTTGAAAACCGCACCGAGCTGCACCTCGACCAAAAAACCGTCCTCGGGGTTAGCCTGCGTATTAATGACGTATTAGGTTACAGTCAATTTACCACTGAGGCAGACAACCCCATTGATTTAAGTGGCCCGCTGAGTAATCGGCGTATTCCATTAACCCCGGCGCAGCAAGCCCGTTTAATTGAGCTGCGTCCGGGTGTCTTTGTTTCACCGGGAGCTCAATACGATATCACCGGCGATGGCGTGGGTGACTTTAATATCTCAGATACCACCGACTCGACCAGTTATCAGTGGGGTTTATTTGCCCAGCATAAAATGAACCTGACAACAAAATGGAGTCTGACGGCTGGTGCACGGGCCGACTATTATGACGTTAGCGCAGCAGATCCACTGCCGCCTGTTGGAGAAATAGCAAAATCTGATAGCCATACGCAGTGGCTGACTGCCGCCAGCTTAGCATTGCAGTATGAATGGCACGACGACTTAACCTGGTATGCCACAGCTCACCAGGGCGATTCTACGTCAAACTCCATGGCCGGTGGCACCGTGCTAAATGGTGCAGGTATAATTGACCCACAAAACTTTGCTACTGAAAACACTTTATATGAAATGGGGGTAAAATATGCGCCGGCCAATGCCCGTTGGTATGCTGATGCCACCCTATTTGAACAAACCCGCAGTTTGCGCAACCGCGATGGCTCTAACAGCGGTATTGTCACCACAGGGCTTGAACTGCAATGGCATTATGCAGCAGAGCAGGGCTACTGGCTAACCTTGGCTGCCGGTTACTTCGCGGCTAACTGGGATAACTCCGCGTCGTTTCAGGAGACGGGCCAGGTTGCTGACGCCTTTGATAATTCGCGGCCAGATATTATCGCTGGCACCGGAGTGGGCTCACCTGGTTTTACTTCATTTGAGGTTTCTGATCAGCGCTTGCAGGGGTTACCCGAAGTACAGCTATCAATGGTCGCGGGTTGGCAAATCACTGAACAATGGTCTGTCGGTGGCGATGTGAGTTATACCAAACACTATCCGCTGGATTTTTTACAAACGGTGTTTATTCGCGATCAGCATCTGCTGAACCTCTATACCCGTTATCAGTTCAGCCCGCAGTTGTCGGTACGGCTTAATGTGTTTAATGCCACCGATCAGGACAACTGGGCACCGGTATTTGAAGGCGGCTTTTTTGGCGCTACCCTGGCGTTTCCGTCACAACCGCGTCATGTGCAGTTGAGTGCACGCTATACTTTTTAAGGCTATCCGATCATGTCATTGAAAAAAATACTGTTGGTACTGATTATCGTCGCCCTGGTTGTTAGCGCACTGGTTTTTGATGTAGGCCAATACCTGTCGCTGGAGGTATTAAAAGAGCGGCAGCAGCAACTCAATCAACTTTTTAGTAATAGCCCGTGGACGATGTTTGCTATTTGCTTCGTCATTTACGTTGCTGTGACCGCGCTATCGCTCCCTGGTGCGGCCGTGCTTACGCTGGCTTCAGGTGCAATATTTGGTTTGGGCTGGGGATTGTTACTGGCTAGCTTTGCCAGCTCTTTAGGTGCACTACTGGCTTTTCTTAGCGCGCGTTTTGTTTTGCGGGACTGGGTTGAGCAGAAATTTGGTGAGCGTTTAAAAACAATTAATAGTGGTATGAAACGCGATGGCGCCTTTTATCTGCTGAGCTTACGGCTGGTACCAATATTGCCATTTTTTGTGATCAACCTGGCAATGGGTTTAACCCAGATTAAAAGCTGGACCTTTTACTGGATCAGTCAGCTCGGCATGTTGCTGGGGACGTTAGCCTATGTTAACGCCGGGACGCAGTTAGCCCAGATCCAAAGCCTGAACGATGTGTTGTCGGCCAATTTGCTGGGTGCTTTTGCACTACTGGGCATTATGCCACTGATTGCCAAAATGATCTTAGGCTACCTTAAACGCAAAAAAGTGTATAAGGGCTATAAAAAGCCGGCTTCGTTTGACAATAATCTGCTGGTAATTGGTGCCGGTTCAGCCGGGTTGGTTAGTGCCTATATTGCGGCGGCTGTTAAAGCTAAAGTTACCCTGATTGAGCGTGAAAAAATGGGTGGTGATTGCCTGAATACTGGCTGCGTGCCATCTAAAGCCCTGCTGCACGTTGCCAATAATGTTTATCAGGCCAAAAATAGTAGCCATCTGGGAATTAACATTAACGATGTGACGGTCGACTTCCCACAGGTGATGCAGCAGGTACAGCGTGTAATTGCCCAAATAGAGCCGCACGATTCTATTGAACGTTATCAAAAGCTGGGCGTAAATGTTGAAATCGGTTCGGCCAGAATTGTATCGCCCTGGCAAGTCGAAATTACCCAGCATGGCCAAACCCGAACCATTACCAGTCGTGCCATTATTGTTGCGACCGGGGCTCGCCCGCTGGTGCCAGATTTCGACGGCTTAGATAAGGTTGACTATTTAACGTCAGATAATTTATGGCAGCTGGACGCCTTACCTAAACGTTTGCTGGTGCTCGGTGGTGGCCCTATTGGCTGTGAGCTGTCGCAAGCTTTTCAGCGTTTAGGCTCGCAAGTTAGTATTGTTGAAATGAGTGGCCGGCTACTCGGGCCGGAAGATGAAGATAGTGCCGCACTGTTAACAAAGCAGCTGCAACGTGAAGGCATTACCGTACTAACGGGGCATAAAGCAAAGCGGTTTGAACAACATGATGGTAAGCCGGTATTAGTAGCTGAGCACCAGGGTGAAGAGGTCGTATTGCCGTTTGACCGGGTATTAATTGCCTTGGGTCGTCAGGCCAATCTAAGCGGGGGGGGCCTTGAGGAACTGGGCATAAAAACGGAGCGCACTATTAATACCAACGAGATGCTACAAACCAACTATCCGAATATTTATGCCTGTGGTGATGTGGTAGGCCCATATCAGTTTACCCATGCTGCTGCACATCAAGCCTGGTATGCAGCCGTCAACGCGTTATTTTCGCCGTTTAAATCTTTCAGGGTCGATTATTCGGTGATCCCCTGGGTAACCTACACCTCACCGCAGGTCGCGAATGTAGGCTTAACCGAACAGCAGGCAACGAAAAACGCGACGCCTTATGAAGTGACTACTTTTGATATCAGCGATTTAGATCGAGCCATTGCTGATGATGTGGCTTATGGCCGGATAAAAGTATTAACCTCGCCAGGCAAAGACAAAATTCTGGGCGTAAATATCGTCGGGCCTCAGGCTGGTGAGCTTTTAGCAGAATATGTGCTGGCAATGAAACATGGCATTGGTTTAAATAAAATTCTTGGCACTATCCACAGCTATCCCACGTTAGCAGAGGCCAATAAATATGTAGCCGGTGAATGGAAGCGGGCGCATGCACCAGAGCGTGTGTTACGCTGGGTAGCAAAGTTTCATCAATGGCGACGGAATTAACCATGCGCGCGTTCAGAGCCAGCGTATTGCTGGCATTTATCCTACTTTTTGTAGTGACAGCTTGTCAGCCGTTGTCGCCGCGCCAGCCGGTATTGTTTTATGCCTGGGGTGGCAACCCTGCGGTGAACGACTATCTGCGCTGGGCGGCAGATGAGTTGCATCAGCAAGATATTGAGCTGCGCCATGTGAAAGTGGCTGATATCGCCGACGTGGTAAAGCAGTTAACCGAAGGGCAAAGTAATGCCGATTTAATCTGGATTAACGGTGAAAACTTTCAGGCGTTAAAAGCGGCCGGCAAATTGCACAAGATCAGCGGTGATATTAGCCAGCTGGCGAACATTAATGACAAGTTGAACTGGCAAACCGACTTTGGTGAGGCGGTCGAGGGCCTGGAAGTGCCATGGGGGCTTGCCCAGTTTCATTTGCTTAGTTGCTCGCAATGTCTGCAAGGTAATAGCGTTAGCGCGGCACAATTGCTCGCCTATGCCGCTGAGCATCCGGGTACAATCAGTTATCCTAAACCGCCCGAATTTCATGGCACCACCTTTTTAAAAGCCTTACTTTTATCTCTGAGTGGCACGCCAGAGCTATTTCAGCAACCGGTTGCCACTTCAGCTGATCAGCTTACAGCGCCATTATGGCAGTATCTGGAGCAGCTGCACACGCATTTATGGCAGCAAGGTGCCAAATTTCCGGGTTCTGCCGCCGAACAGCTAAACTGGTTCGCCAATGGCGTACTGGATATGGCGGTGAGCTTTAACCCGAATGAAGCGGCAACCCTGGTAAAGCAGGGCCGTATTCCCGCAGGTACCGTCCGGCTGACACTAGGCACAGCAGCCATTACAAATCATCATTACCTGGCAATACCGACATCAGCCGCCAATAAACAGGCGGCGTTACGGGTTATTGAGTTTATGCTGAGCGAAAAAGCGCAGCGACGCAAAGCACAGCTCGATGGTTGGGGAGACCCGCCGGTTATCACCATGCCTGATGCTAATGCCCCCTCTTTATTACCGGTGGCAGACGAGTTTGATGCCAGTTGGCAACCCTATCTGGAGCGCGAATGGTCAGAGCGCTTTCAGTAGCCGTATTGCTGATACTGGTGGTAATACCCCTACTGGCGGCATTGCCGGCGCTTTTTTTTGCCGGGCAGGGCGCGGGCATCCGGGCTAACTGGTCACTCTGGTTGGTGCCCGTTAGCCAAACAGTGCTGCTGACTATTTCGGTAACCTTGCTGGTATTACTGTCTGGGCTGGTTATTGCCAGACATATTGGCAATAGCCGTGGTTTTGCGGTTATTAGTGTCCTGTTATCTACACCGCATGTGGCATTTGCGGTGGGCATTATGTTGCTGCTAAGCCCCAGTGGTTATTTAACCCGCTTGGTACATACGTTATTGCACGCCTTACCCACACCACCCGTTGGCTGGCCACTACCTGAGAAGTCGGTGCTGACCCTGGCTATCGTGTTGCTGTTAAAAGAAATACCCTTCTTACTGCTGATCGCCAGTACTCAGTTGCGCCAGTTGCCTTATCAGCAGTGGTTGCTGCAAGCACAAAGCCTGGGCTGGTCGGGCAGGCGGGCATGGTGGTTACTGGTCGTGCCGGCACTATTGCCACGGCTGAAGCTGGCGCTGGCGGCCATTGTAATTTATACCCTGTCAGTGGTAGATATCCCTTTGCTGCTTGGTCCTAACATGCCGGGGGTACTTGCCACAGTGGTATATCAGCAGCATTATCAGTGGGGCGCTGATAATCAGGCGGCAATCGGCGTTTGGTGGCTGTTGCTGTTAAGTGCCGTAATGTTTTTGCTGTTGCAGGGGCTGCTGTCCGGCTATCCGCCCTTAGCTCGACTGGCGCGCAGTCACTGGCAAAAAACCAGCCGACGGCGTTGGCATTTGTCTGCTGGCAAGGGGTTTTTGCAAGTTGGCGCCGGATTATCATTGTTGGTGTTGGCGGCATTACTGATGGAAAGTTTTGCCGGCGCCCGTTTTTACCCTGCGCTGTGGCCGCAGCAATGGCAGGCCAGCCGCTGGTTAACAGAATGGCCTTATATCTGGCCATTACTGCTAACCAGTGGCTGGCTGGCGCTGATAAGTGCCGCTTTGGCTACTGCGGCAGCCATTGCCGTGCTGGAGCGTCAGCGGCGGACTAAAAGTCGCTCTATGCATTGGTTACCGCTGTTAATGTTGTTTATTCCGCAATTGGTGTTAGTGCTTGGCTGGCAGAAAGTAACTGGTGCAGGCTCGAGCGGGCCGGTGCTGATTTGGTCGCATGTGGTATTTTGCTTTCCATATGCCTATTTGGTGTTACATGGTGCCTGGGTTAATGTCAGTGACCGCTGGCTTTATCAGGCGCAAAGCCTGGGTTACAGCTATCGTCAGGCGTGGTGGCAAGTGTTGCTGCCAATGCTAAAGCATGCCGTGTTCAGCGCTTTTGCAGTCGCGTTTTCCGTTAGTATTGCCCAGTATTTGCCCACGCTCTGGCTTGCCGGGGGCACCTTACCTACTATTACCACTGAGGCCGTTAGCATTGCGTCTGGCGGTGACTGGCGTTTGGCGTCGTTGTACGCGTTGATGCAAGCCCTGTTACCGTTGGTTATGTTCACGTTATTGCTAGGCCGTAAACCCAGACAGCAGGCTATTGATGTTACGCATTAAATCATTACGTATTTCGCAGCACCAGCAAGCAAGTCAGCAGACATCGTTGCTGGTGTTGCCGCAGTTAACCATTAATGGCGGTGAGATAGCTACGCTAATTGGCCCCAGTGGCAGTGGTAAAACGACTCTGTTGCGCTGGGTGCTCGGTGAGCCGCTTGCCGGGTTTGCGCAGCAAGGTGAACTTTGGCTAAATGACCAGCGTATTGACCACTATCCTATTCATCAGCGCAAAATTGGCTTGTTGTATCAGAAAGGAGATTTATTTCCGCATTTAACGGTAACAGAGAATTTGCTGTTCGCTCTGCCGCGAAAGTATAACAAGCAACAAAAGCAGCAGCGCTCAGAGCAGGCATTAGCAACGATTGAGCTGGCATCAAAGCGCAATGCTATGCCGCATCAGCTTAGCGGTGGTGAACAAAGCCGCATTGCCTTAATTCGTTCTTTGTTAGCAGAGCCCGAAGCATTGTTATTGGATGAACCCTTTTCAGCTCTGGACACCGGATTAAGAGCCAGCATCCGGCAATGGACGTTTGCCCAGATTAAACAGCGAAACATTCCGGCTTTACTGGTCACGCACGATGAGTCTGACCACGGTGACGGCCCCATTATTAATTTAGGAAATCAACATGCTTGATCCCATCTTAAACCCGTTATCACAGCGAATTTTAAAACCGTTTGCTGGCTGGTTGGTGGCCCGCAATGTTGGTGCGGATCAGGTGACCCTTTGCGGTTTTGTAATCGGTATGCTGGCTGTGCCGGCCCTGGCTTTTGAACACTACACCCTGGCGCTGGTATTTATTTTACTTAACCGGTTAAGCGATGGTCTGGATGGGGCCGTTGCCAGAGCAACCCGCACTACTGATGCCGGCGGCTATTTAGACATTGTTTTAGACTTTATTTTTTACAGCGCCGTGGTACTGGGTTTTTTGCTGGCTAACCCATCACAAAATGCAGTTGCTGCGGGTGTGTTGCTGGTCACGTTCATGGGCACTGGCGCAACCTTTCTGGCGTTTGCGGCTATTGCCGCCAAGCGTGGTATTGATAATCTGCAATATCCGAACAAATCGCTGCATTATATGGGGGGGTTAACGGAGGGGTTCGAAACTATTGTCGCCTTTGTGCTGTTTTGTCTGTGGCCTGCCCAATTTCCATTGTTAGCCGGGTTCTTTGCCGCGGCTTGCTGGGTAACCGCCGTTACCCGGTTGTACAGTGGCTATCAGATGATACGACCTGACCAGACGAAGCAGTATAAGCAGGAGAACTAATGGAACTGATTGCCCGCTTGGGTATTTTTGTGGGTGTGCTGGGGCTGATGGTTGCATGGGAGTTTTATGCGCCCAAACGCCAATCCCGTTATAGCAGGACGCAGCGCTGGCCGGCGAATCTGGGCATTGTGGCTATTGATACTATACTGGCCCGGTTGCTAGTGCCTGCAGGGGTAGTAGGTGTGGCAATGTATGCCGGCGAGCAGGGCTGGGGTTTATTTAACCTGCTTAACTGGCCGGCCTGGCTTAGCGTTATTATCAGTGTGGTGGTGCTAGATATTGCCATTTACTGGCAGCACCGAGCATTTCACTACTATCCTATGCTGTGGCGGTTACACCGCATGCATCATTCAGATCCCGATTTTGATGTCACTACCGGTTTGCGCTTTCATCCTTTAGAAATTTTGTTAAGTTTAGCCATTAAAGGCTTGGCGGTGCTTATTCTTGGCGCGCCGGTTATGGCGGTCATTATTTTTGAGGTGGTGTTAAACGCGTGCTCAATGTTTAATCATGGTAACGTCGAGCTGCCAAATCGGGTAGAGCGATGGGTGCGTAAAATACTCATTACTCAGGAGTTACACCGTATCCATCACAGTACTTTAAAGCACGAAACCAATTCTAATTATGGTTTTAGCGTGTCGTGGTGGGACCATTTATTTTTAAGTTATACTGATAAACCGCAGGCGGGCTCTGACAATGTGGACATTGGTTTGGATAATTTACGTGATGAAAGCCTGACCACTAAATTGCCAGGCTTGCTGAAAACACCTTTCAATAATCCGTTGTAGCGCATTAAAACCGTCATTATCGCGAAGCATAGTCAGCTTACAGCTGACTATGCTACTTTTACAGGCAGTAATAAACCATGCGATGGATATTAACTTAGCGTGAGAATCTAATACAGACGAGAACAAACTTGTGAGCGCTAACGCGGGCAATTATTTTTCATTACTGTCGAAGTAACAAAAAGTAGGTAGTGACGCTTCAATTGACCAAATAAAAAAAGTAACAATTTTCCGCGTCAGGGTGCTAGTTAAAAACAGTTTGTCTTTTTCAATCAAACAGCACCCGCTTTAACATTGCTCTGGCCCTGAACAATCGGGTATTCACTGTGTTGACGTTCAACAATAGTTGCGTTGCAATTTCATCACTACTGAAGCCCAGTAACGCTTGCATCACCAGAGGTTCACGGTATTCCGCTGGCAACTTCGCTAAGTGGCGGCGTAATTGATCTTGTTGATATTCACTTTCGGAAGAGGCAGCATCACTGCTGATCTCAAGGCCATCGATATCAACGAGCTCAACTCTTTTACGACTGAATCGACGGGCATTTTCTCTTCTCAGTATGGTAATTAGCCAGAATTTAGCAGCAGCTTGATCTGTTAAACTGTCTAAACTTTTCCACGCACGCAAATAGGTTTCTTGCACTACATCCAAAGCGATATCACGATCTCCACACAGCCAAAAAGCGAACCGGTATAGGTCGGCGTGAAATACATGTACTAACTGCTGATATTTTTGTGTCTTAGTGACAACTTTGTCTGGTTCAACAGCAATCTCAGGGACAGTACGAAGTGGTTGCATACAGGGCGCGCGTGTTTTTCATTAGCGATATAACTGTATAACCCAAATTGAACGGTCATTCAAATTAAAGTTTAAAAAAAAGCCATATCTAACATCGATATGGCTAAGCTCCTGCCTGGAGAGACTAACGTTTGATAAACCTTGCTACCCAGTAATCTGCACTTACAAAGCGCCCACCACCAAAACTAAACAACGCTAACAGCATGACAAAATACGTCATGGCAAATTCGATACCGTTATTGAGTATGACGAACTTACCACTGGCAGTAAGCCACTCATAATTGCCGTGTTCCTGCAACAGTTCACGCGCAGCGGTGAGTTTTTCCGGCGCTTGCATAATGCTTTCTGAATATAAAATAGTGCCATCGGCAAGCCAGCTACTTGCATCCGCTATTGCTAACCAGCCGTTAGGCCAATGCACTGTGAAAGCGGCGACCAACATTGTTGCCATAAGTGGTATAGCTGCCAATCTGGTTAACAGGCCAAGTAATATTAATAGCCCGCCAATAATTTCAGCAGAAACCGCGAGCGCAGCCATCACGGCCGGAAAAGGTAACCCAAGGCCCCATTCCGTGTTGCCAAACCAGTTAACCGTATCGGAAAAATGGCTATATTTGTTCCAGCCGGCTTGAATTAACACCGGCGCAAGTAACAGACGAAGCAGTAACAACGCAAAAGGCTCAGCTATTGTCGAACTGTGGCTGAGTATTGATGAAAATGTTTTAGTAATGGTAGGCATAGAGTTTTCCACTTTAGTAAAAGCATGTGAGCTACAAGAAACGGCTAAATTAATTTAAATTTCAATTAACGAAATATTTTTCACTGAATCAATGTCCTGTCTCTTACTAAGGAATGATCAGGATGTCTTGCTATGTCTGGTAAACTTCAGCGTTTGCAGTTAAAAGCCAATATCCTGGCAGTAGTGGTTGCCTTCACCGGTATGGCGTTGTCCTGGTTTGTCTATCAGGGCATGGCTACGGTGCGTCATACCGCTCATCAACTGATGACTGCACAACTACCGGCAATGATTATCAGTAATGCACTCAGTGAAAATTTGGGTGAGCAAGAGCGCATCCTATACGAGTACTATGCCACCGCAGACGCTGAACTGTATCAGCAGCAATTTTTACCGGCGTTCGCTAAAACCACCGAGCTATTAAATACGCTGGCTACCTATGACGCTGCGGCAACGCAGTTAGCGGCATTAAAACTTGAAACGCACCAACTTGCACAGCTAAGTAATGACTTTGATGTGAATATGGCCTCGGGCAACATTAGCTGGGATTTAGCGCGGGAACATCTGGCTGCCATAAGCGAAACCCGCCGGATTATGCTGCCGCAGTTGGCTGATATTGTCAGGGAAGTAAACGCCCTGGTTGAGAGCGGTTATATTGATACTCAGCGGCAACTTGCCAGAACAACCAATAGTGTGTTGGCATTTAGCTTGGCGCTTTTTCTGGTTTTTGTATTTCTGGCAGCTTTTATCCATCGCTACATCAGACTGAGTGTTAACAATGAACGGCTGGCATTGTTTCCGCAGCGCAACCCGCACCCCATTTTTAGTATTGACCAACACGGTGATATTGCACATGCTAATCCGGCAACATCGGGCCTGCTCAAGCGCTTGGGGTTTGATGCCAATCCTTTGTTATTGTTAGCAGACGATTATGTCGAACAACTGCGCCAGGCCAGACAGAATGGTAATAAGGTTCTCAAATTCCAGCATCAGTTAACGGATGAACTGCGCTTAAGCTATGAAATACATTGGCTAAGTGATATTAAAGCCTTTGATATTCATCTGCAGGACATCAGTGCTGAACATTTAGCCAAACAGCAGCTTACCTATAATGCTTATCATCATGATGTTAGCGGCTTAGCGAATCGCAATGCATTACAAAAAGACCTGGCCGCTATTCAGGAAGATGCTACGGTAATAAGTTTTGTGCTGATTGATATTCGTAACTACGCGCCTTGGGCGGCAAAATATGGTTTGAGCGTAGCGCAGGATATCGCGGTTGCCGTGGCGCAGGCGATACAAAAAAAGCTCGACAGTAAACATCAAGAGCATATTTACCATCTGGCTGATGCCAGTTTGGTGTTGTTGGTTAAAGCCGATAATAACTCAGAGCTACTTAACAACGTGCTGCTACAGGTTAAGGCTGTGGCAAGCGACAAAATTGACACAGCTTACGGTAATGTAAATTGTGCACTGGCCATCGGCATTACCGAATACCCAAGATGCAGTAAGGATACCGCTGAACTACTATTGCATGCGCAAATTGCACTAAGCCAGATCCGCTCTGAGCAGCCGTTAGCGATAAATTATTTTGACCACAACGTCGGCAGTAAATACCAGCGTCAGCAGCAACTTATCTCAGCCTTGGAACAGGCTATAAGTGATCAGGTGTTGCTTTTGCACTTTCAGCCCCAGCAAAACATTAGCAGCGGTCAGCTATACGGCGCAGAAGCCTTGGTACGCTGGCAATTTAACGGCAATTGGGTGTCACCGGCAGAATTTATTCCGCTGGCTGAGCAAACTGGCTTGATACTGCCACTAGGTAACTGGATATTACGCCGCGCCTGTCAGCACTTGGCGCAGTGGCGCAAAAACGGGCTTAATCATATCAAACTGGCGGTGAATATCTCTGCACGCCAGTTTGCCCAACCCGATTTTGTTGAGCGCGTATCGGCCTTATTAACCGAGTTTGAGCTGCCGCCGGCACAACTCGAACTGGAACTTACCGAGAGTGCCGTGATGGAAGATAATGCTCAGGGCATTAAAGTGCTATCAGCCCTGCGTGATGTTGGTGTATCACTGGCAATAGACGATTTTGGTACCGGTTATTCGTCATTAGCATATTTACGCCACTTCCCGGTGGACAAACTGAAAATTGATCAGTCCTTTATTAAAAACCTGCAACATGAGCCGGAAGATCAGGCCATAGTGCTCAGCCTGTGCCAGATGGCGCAAAACTTGAAATTAACGGTAGTGGCTGAAGGCGTGGAACAAGCCGAGCAGTTGCTGTTGTTGCGCCATTATAAGTGCGACGTAATGCAGGGCTACTATTACAGCAAACCTTTACCAGAAAAAGACTTTTTACTCTTTATGGCTAAGCGTTCGTAGTGCTGCAACAGCAGAATAGGTGGATACGGCATAAGGCACCATATAAGTGAGGATAATTTGTAGCACAATTGCCGTGTTTAATGGCTGTTCCAGCAATCTTGGCAACTGATTGATGAGGGTGAGTAAGGTGCCTACAAGCAGAGATACTTTTAGCGCCCGCCGAACGACAGCAGGTTGAAGTGCTAATTTAAACCAAGTCTGCATTTGTTCAACCGATTAAAAACAGTAAGAAATCATACTGGAAATATATATTAAGCAGACAACAGGTTAAACAGTTAAATGCAGCCAATACTAAATCTAGCTTTGATGTTAATTTTGATCCTCACATTGCATGGCTGTGGTAGCACTTCACCTGACTTACACCAAATTTATCGCAGCGCTGAGCAGGGAAAACATCCTCCAGTCATTTTGATCCATGGTGCTTTTGGCGCAAGACTATGTAACGCAAATGGTCAGGAAGAATGGCCTGGCTCAGTGAGCAAATTATTATTTGGCAGCTATGCTAATTTGGCATTGGACGCTGCAGTGCCACTATACCCTTGCGGTATAACAGACAGAGTTGCCGGTTTTGACTACTACGCCACCATTGAAAAGACCTTACTGACTGCAGGAGGCTATGTTGCCAAGCAGCCAGGTGAAAAAGTCACCGCGGCTAAACGGTATTACTACCGTTTTGAATACGACTGGCGCCAGGATCTACAACAAACAGCAGCTGCGCTGGATAAATTTGTCGAACAAATCAGGTTAGATCATTCCGACCCAACGCTTCAGGTTGATATTGTTGCACATAGTATGGGGGGGCTGGTAACCCGATATTGGCTCAGATATGGCGCACAAGATGTATTAAATGACAACGAGTTTCCGATTAACAACAATGGCTTACAAAAATCCCGTAAGGTGATTTTACTTGGCACACCGAATTTTGGTTCTGTATCGGCCTTACAGCAGCTCCTAAATGGCGCTCCGGTTGGTATTAACCTAATTCCTGATTACGTATTGCAAACTTTCCCCAGCGGCTACCAGCTGTTACCTCACCCACTTAGAAATGTCGTTTTGGGTAGCAGAGGCCAGACCTTACAACGGGACATATTTGATGTGAAAATTTGGCGCGCGTTGGATTGGGGGCCATTTTCTTCCAACCGATTAAAAGCCGGAGCCTATCCCAGCGCAATCAAAACAGATCGCTTGCACCACTATTTAGAAAGAGCACGTAGGTTTGTTTGGTCATTAAGCATCAACAATCCGAACCCAGCAGAACGACTGATCGTATTTGGTGGAGATTGTCACCAAACTCCGGCACGTATCTTGATTGAAGACATAGACAATGATTCTTTTGTCAGGCTTTGGCCACACGAATTGAAGGCTGCACTGCCTGAAGTCAATTATAAAGCACTGATGTTAGAACCAGGTGATGGTGCGGTTAGCAAACAATCGTTATTGGCAAAAACAACACTGGACCCACTACATGCCCGGCACAAGTACAGCTTTTTTCCTCTGCATTACGCAGTGATGATCTGTGAGCAGCACAGCCGTTTACCAAGTAATATTACCTTTCAGGACAACTTACTGCACATTTTATTGAGCCTAGACTAATGAACAGAACCATCAGCCATGTTGCCAGGGAGCTGGATATAAATGTAGAAACCGTTCGCTTCTATGAACGTATTAGGTTAATAGCGCAACCGCCAAAACCCGAGACTGGCTATCGTCATTATCCTGATGAAACCGTACATCGCATTCGTTTTATTAAGCGAGCTCAGGAGCTGGGATTTACCCTGGAAGAAATTGGAAACCTACTCAGCCTAAGTGATCGTCCATGTGCTCAGGTGCAGGAGCTGGCGGAATATAAACTCAGCGCCGTCATCGATAAAATTGCCGATCTGAAGCGGCTTGAAAGTGCACTCAAGGCACTATTGACACAATGCCAAAGTAATAACGATGACGAGCATTGTCCGATTATCGACTCCCTGCAACCTTAACCAGGCCGATCCTTGCATTCCATGGCATAGTGGCATACCGGTCGTGCTGAACATGAAAAACGCTTGACTCCGTACTCTTGTACGGAGATTACACTTGCTCCATACACTGGAATCAGAGGAGTAAGCCGTGTCCCAAAAATATCCCAATCTGCCCATCATTGGCGGCGTTATTGCTGCCGTAGGTGCTGGCCTGTGTTGCGCAGGCCCTTTCGTCTTGTTGCTGCTGGGCGTGAGTGGCTCCTGGATTGGCAATTTAACCTTGTTAGAACCGTACCGCCCCATTTTTATCCTGCTGGTGTTGGCTTTATTTGGTTTTGCCGGTTGGAAAGTCTATCGCCCCGTCGAAGCCTGTGAACCCGGCACCGCCTGTGCGGTACCACAAGTGAGAAAACGTCGGCAGGTGATTTTTTGGTTAACGGCACTGACAGCGTTGGTGTTAGTCACCAGTAATTATTGGATTGTCTGGTTTGCCTGAGTACTTTTTTACTGCTCACTTTTATTAATGACTTATACGTTACTGGAGAAAATGATGAAAAAATTCGCCTTAATGTCTTTGCTAGCCTCGTCCAGCCTGAGCGCTTTTGCTGCGCCAAAAACAGTGACTTTGGAAGTTCCCACCATGAACTGTGTGACTTGCCCGTTTACAGTAAAAAAGGCCTTACAAAATGTCGATGGTGTGAGTAAAGCCGAAGTCACCTATGAGAATAAGCTGGCTGTTGTCACCTTCGATGACGAAAAAACCACGATAAACGCACTCACCGAAGCCACCACTAACGCGGGTTATCCGTCAACGCTCAAGGAGTAAAGCATGGAAATGCTAATGAAGTTACTAACCCGTTTTGGCGATAAGATTAGCTCATTGGGTGCACTGGTTTCCGCCATGGGCTGCGCCATGTGTTTCCCGGCCATCGCGAGCCTCGGCGCTGCCGTTGGGCTGGGTTTTCTCAGTCAATGGGAAGGTCTTTTTGTTAACACAATGCTGCCATTTTTTGCCTGGATTGCCCTGGTACTCAACGGACTTGGCTGGTTCAGCCACCGGCAATGGCACCGCAGTGTGCTTGGTATGATCGGTCCAGTATTTTTGCTCCTATCGCTTTATCCCTGGTTTCAATATGGCTGGAGCACTTATGTCACCTATTCAGCCTTAGGCCTGATGGTCGCTGTATCACTTTGGGATATTTTTTCACCCGCGAATAAACGCTGTGATGACGAAAGGTGCGCGGTTTAACCCGACGAAATACCTGACTACTATTTGAGGTAACAAAATGATTTTACTATCGATACAAGGGATAACCTGTCCAAGCTGCGTCGCCCACGTTAAAGCAGCGCTCGATGCAATTGAAGGCGTGAATAAGGTTGAAGTATCCTATGAGAACGCCAGTGCAGCGATCACCACGAACGGCGGGTGCAGCGTAACCGCTCTCATCGGCGCAATTGAAGCGCTCGGTTATACCGCAAAAGAATCCGCTGAGGCTGCAACAGAAAACACTAGCTACACAGAAAGCAACAGGCCCCAACAGGTGGTGATTATCGGCAGTGGCTCCGGCGCCTTTGCTTGTGCCATCAAGGCTGCTGAAGGCGGTGCCAAAGTTACCCTTATTGAAGGTGCCGATGTTATTGGCGGCTGCTGCGTCAATGTCGGCTGTGTGCCTTCAAAAATATTGATCCGCGCGGCACAATTGGCTCAGCAGCAGCGCGTTAATCCCTTTGCGGGACTGGAGAATCATGCGCCCCAATTGAGTCGCGTCTTGCTGGCTCAGCAGCAGACCGCTCGGGTCGAAGAGCTGCGCGCGGCAAAGTACCAGAATATTCTAGAGACCAACCCAGCGCTTAGTTTACTTAAAGGTTGGGCACAATTTAAGAATGCGAACACCCTGATTATCCAAAAAAATGATGGCAGTGAGCAGGAGGTTCACGCCGATAAAATCCTGATCGCCACGGGCTCCACCCCGACCGTTCCCCAAATAGAAGGACTTGCCGGAACGCCTTATTGGACCTCCACCGAAGCGTTGTTTGCCAAAGAGTTACCAGAGCACCTGATAGTGATCGGCTCATCCGTCGTCGCGCTGGAAATTGCCCAGGCCTATCGCCGCTTAGGCAGTGAAGTCACTGTATTGGCAAGGCATACATTGCTTTATCGGGAAGATCCCTTGCTCGGTGAAAAACTCACCGGATGTTTTGAAAAAGAAGGCATTCGTGTTTTAGACAATACGCAAGCTACCAGGGTGACCCACGATGGCAACCAATTTACATTGGAAACTAACACGGGCGATCTACGCTGCGATCGTTTGCTGGTGAGCACCGGGCGACATGCCAATACCAGCAAACTCAACCTGGAAGCTGTGGGTGTCACGACTAACAAAAAAGGCGAAATCGTCGTTAACGAGCGCATGGAAACCAGTGTTCCCGATATTTACGCCGCCGGTGACTGCTCCAACATGCCGCAATTCGTCTATGTCGCCGCGGCCGCCGGTAGCCGTGCCGGTATCAACATGACAGGCGGAGATGCCAAACTGGATCTGTCCACCATGCCAGCGGTGATTTTTACCGATCCCCAGGTGGCTACCGTAGGACTTTCGGAAGAGCAGGCCCGCGCACAAGACATTGAAACCGATAGCCGGGTACTGGGCATGGAAAACGTTCCACGCGCCTTGGCTAATTTCGAGACTGATGGCTTTATCAAGTTAGTTATTGAAAAAACAACGGGCAAGTTAATTGGTGCGCAAATTCTGGCACATGAAGCTGGAGAAATCATTCAAACCGCTGCTCTGGCAATCCACAACCGGATGACAGTAATGGAGCTTGCCGATCAGCTTTTTCCTTACCTTACTATGGTTGAAGGCCTGAAACTCTGTGCTCAGACGTTCAGTAAAGATGTTAAAGCGCTCTCTTGTTGTGCGGGGTAGTCGTCCTGCTGCGGCACTGAAGATTCATTAGCATTTATAGACAACAACAAAGCAATTAACTTGTTATGTTTTGTTTGAAGCTATTATTGTCTCGATTACTTAGCCTTGGTATGAAGATGTTATCAGAGCATAGTTGTTAAATAAGCGGCAGTGAAATTTTTGCCAGGGTAAAAGATGAAGAGCAACTGCGCTATCAATGAATACAGTTGGAAAACCACTATGAGCAACGTTAACACGCCTGTCTTTATCTTATCGTTGATTTTGGGCTGTTTTGGTCTAATGACACAGGCTAAATCAGAAACATTAACTTTGGAGAGGACACAAGCTCTTGCGGTTAACAAAGATCCCTGGCTCACTGCCAGCGAATATACACAAAATGCGCTGCGGGATGAAGCAATTGCCGCGGCAACACTGCCGGATCCCAGAATGACTCTGATGGCAGGTAACTTTCCGGTGGACAGTTTTAATATTAATCAGGAGCCGATGACGCAATCGACTGTGGGGATCACACAAATGTTCCCCAGAGGGGACAATTTGGCGCTGACCAAGCGACAAAAGCAGCAGCTTGCCCAGCAACATCCTTTACTCAGGCTTGACCGTACAGCCAAGGTAACCACCACCGTTACCCTGTTATGGTTGGAAGCGTATAAGGCGCAAGAAAGTATCAGATTGATTGAACAAGACCGGGCCCTATTTGAGCAGCTTGTCGATATAGCACAGGCGGGTTACTCCTCTGCACTGGGCAACGCTCGTCAACAAGACGTAATTCGTGCCCAGTTAGAGCTGACAAGGCTGTCTGATCGGCTAACCATGTTATGGCAGCAGCAAGAGGCCGCGCAAAATCGACTGTCCGAATGGGTTGGTGCAGCTGCTGAGGCTCCCTTAGCACCAGATTTGCCTACACTTATCCCCGCCAGAGCCTGGTCACCCCAGGCAGTCGAGTATGACAATGAGCTAGCACATTATGAGTGGATCCGGTATCACCCGGCCATTCAAGCGCTCGATATGTATGTTGATGCCACGCAAACCGGGGTTGACCTGGCAAAGCAGAAATACAAGCCGGAATGGAGTGTAACCGCTCAGTATGGTTACCGTGCCAACGATCCTATGGGACGCAGCCGGGCCGACCTGTTCTCTGTTGGAGTAAGCTTTGATCTGCCTATATTTACTGAAAACCGCCAAGACAAAGAGGTCAGTGCGGCTATCAATCGCACGGAGGCAGTAAAAACGGAAAAACAGCTGCTGGCCCGCAGATTGTTAGCCGAGTTGAAAACAGCAAGGATGCAGTTGCTTCGGGCTGATGAACGCCTGAACCTGCATACCATGCAATTGTTACCTCAGATAGCGGAACAAGCCAAAGCATCGCTGGCCGCCTACAACAATAACGACGGTGATTTTGCCGAAGCGGTTCGGGCCCGTATCGCTGAACTAAATGCCAAAATCGATGCCCTTGCTATCGCCGTTGAGCGTCAGAAAGTTGTTGCCCAAATTAATTATCTGCTTGTTCAGGCGCCATCCACCGATAATCAGCCGGTAAAACCGCATTAGAAGGAATTTGAAATGAAACCATTTACCAGAATTTTGTTCGGCGTGGTTGTAGGTGTAATGCTCGGTGCGTCAGGCGTTTGGCTACTAAGTACCCCCGAAAATGCTGATAACACTGCAACTGACGATGAGCGCAAACCGCAGTATTGGGTTGCACCAATGGACCCTAATTATAAGCGCGATAAACCGGGTAAATCCCCGATGGGCATGGACCTGATCCCGGTTTATCAAAATGAATCAGACAAAGATGAGGCTGGCACCGTAACAATCTCTCCTGCCGTGGTTAACAATCTTGGTGTTCGCACCGCTAAAGTGGCAAAAGGACAATTGGACTTGAATGTCAGAACCGTTGGTTATCTGCAATATGATGAAAACCGATTGGTGCATGTCAGCCCCCGGGTTGAGGGCTGGATAGAAAAGCTCTATGTTAAGGCAGCCGGAGATCCGGTTAAACAAGGGGAACCGCTTTTCGCGCTCTATTCGCCAACGTTAGTTAACGCTCAGGAAGAATTGTTGTTGGCGTTAAAGCGAGACAACACGATATTAATTAATGCGGCCGTGGAACGGTTACTGGCGTTGCAGGTAGCCCAGGCTGACATCGACCAACTACGAAAAACCAAGAAAGCTAGCCAAACTGTGACGATTTTCGCGCCGCAATCTGGGGTAGTAGATAGTCTTGAGGTGCGTGAGGGGATGTTTGTTAAACCCGGCATCAGTTTAATGAGTATTGGCCAGTTAGAACATCTCTGGTTAATTGGAGAAGTCTTTGAGCGCCAGGCGAGTGTGGTCTACGAGGGGGATCCGGTGCATGTACGTTTAGATTACCTGCCAGCTCGTGAGTGGGAGGGCAAGGTTGATTATATCTATCCGTCTCTAAACACCAAAACACGCACGGCCCGAGTCAGGGTTAAGTTAGCCAATCCAGACGCATTCCTCAAGCCAGGCATGTTCGCGCAGCTGAATATTAACACTCAAGCCGGAGCAGAAGAGCTGCTCATCCCACGGGAAGCGTTAATCCGTACTGGCAGCCAGAACCGCGTCGTACTGGCTCTTGGCGACGGCAAGTTTAAGTCGGTGGCCGTTGAGCCGGGCCGTATTGGTGAGCAACAGGTAGAGATTGTGTCTGGTCTGAGCAATGGAGAGCGCATTGTTACCTCTGCACAATTCCTTATTGACTCAGAGTCCAGCAAAACGTCCGATTTTAAACGTATGACACAGCGTGAGCCCATGGACGAGCAAATGGACGAACAAACAAGTCAGGAAGATGATGCTGAAAATAGTTCTGTTTGGGTCGCCGCGCGGATTGACAGCCTGATGCCAGAGCACCGAATGGTAACGTTGGAGCATGATGCTATTCCTGAATGGCAATGGCCGGCCATGGTCATGGATTTCAGCGTCGATGAGCGAGTAGACATGGTGCTACTCAAACCAGGAATGCGTTTGCAAGTCCAGATCACCAACGATAGCAACGAAAATTATAGTGTGAGCGGGTTGCAAACTCCTGGCCAAGAGGCCGCAGAAGATAAGTTACCTGAAGACAGGGATCACAGCCAAAACCAGGGTATGTCAATGCCAGAACACGATGGCATGAAGCAAGACAGCAATAACGAGGAGCAGAGCGATCTCAAGGAGCACAATCATGATTGAGTCTCTGATCCGCTGGTCGATTGGTAACCGTTTCTTCGTCCTGTTGGCAACTCTTATATTGGTTGGGGTAGGCCTTTATTCAGTTAAAAACACCCCTGTGGATGCCATACCCGATCTGTCGGATGTCCAGGTGATCATTAAGACAAATTATCCCGGACAAGCGCCTCAGGTGGTAGAGGATCAGGTAACCTATCCATTGACTACCGCCATGTTGTCGGTGCCAGGTGCTGTCACTGTGCGGGGTTACTCTTTTTTTGGAGATTCTTTTGTTTATGTCATCTTTGAAGAAGATACCGATGCTTACTGGGCGCGTTCGCGTGTACTGGAGTACCTTTCTCAGGTAGCGCCAACTTTACCTCCAAGCGCACGGCCACAACTTGGACCAGATGCTACCGGTGTAGGCTGGGTTTATCTGTATGCTCTGGTGGACCGGACGGGTAAGCATGATCTTAGTCAGTTGCGCAGTTTGCAAGATTGGTTTTTGAAATACGAGCTACAGACAGTACCCGGGGTGGCTGAAGTTGCCGCACTTGGTGGTATGGTCAAACAATATCAGGTGAAAGTTAATCCGGAGAAACTACGGGCATTTGGCGTACCCTTGTCCCACATCCAATTGGCCATTCAGCGTGGTAACCAAGAGGTGGGGGCATCGGTGGTTGAAATGGCCGAAGCTGAATACATGGTTCGGGCCAGTGGTTATATAGAGGGGATCGAAGATCTCGCTACTATTCCGCTAGGGGTTGACGTCAACGGAACGCCGTTGCTGCTCAAAGATGTCGCTGAAATAGCGCTTGGCCCGCAGATGCGTCGCGGCATTGCTGAACTAAATGGGGAAGGTGAAGTTGCAGGTGGCATAGTTGTAATGCGTTTTGGTGAAAATGCGCAAAAAACTATCGACGGCGTAAAAGCCAAGCTGGAAAAATTAAAAGCCGGTTTACCTGAGGGCGTAGAAATTGTTACGGTCTATGATCGCTCAGGACTGATTTCCCGAGCCATTGATAGCTTGTGGAAGAGTTTGGCTGAAGAACTCGCTATTGTCGCGCTGATTTGCGTTATTTTCCTGTTTCACGTGCGGTCTTCTCTGGTTGCAGTTATCAGCTTACCTCTGGGGATCCTGACCGCGTTTATCGTTATGTATTGGCAAGGCCTGAATGCCAATATTATGTCGTTAGGCGGCATAGCCATAGCAATAGGTGCCATGATTGATGGTGCTATTGTCATGATAGAAAATATGCATAAACACATGGAACGCACCCCGCTGACACCTGAAAACCGCTGGAAAGTCGTCGCTGACGCGGCAGCTGAAGTAGGTCCGGCACTTTTCTTCAGTTTGTTAATCATTACGGTAAGTTTTCTACCGGTGTTTACCTTAGAAGCCCAGGAAGGGCGGATGTTTAGCCCACTTGCCTTTACTAAAACCTATGCCATGGCTGCCAGCGCAGCGCTTGCCGTCACTGTGGTTCCGGTTTTGATGGGATATTTTATCAGAGGCAAAGTTATCGCTGAGCGTAAAAATCCGGTCAACAGGTTGCTGATCGCCGGGTATACGCCGCTGCTAAAAACGGTGTTGCGCTTTCCGAAAACTACATTGTTGATGGCCTTGCTACTGTTTTTAGTGGGGATATGGCCGGTTAATAAAATTGGCAGTGAGTTTATACCAGATTTGGATGAAGGTGATCTGATGTATATGCCGACCACTTATCCGGGCCTCTCTATTGGCAAAGCCAGGGAACTATTGCAACAAACGGATAAGTTGATCGCGACCGTACCTGAGGTAAAGACAGTCTTTGGTAAGATCGGACGCGCTGAAACGGCAACAGATCCGGCGCCATTGACGATGATCGAAACTTTTATTCAACTCAAGCCCAAAGAGGAATGGCGCGAGGGTATGACCACAGAAAAGCTTAAGAAAGAACTGGATGCGTTGGTTAAGCTTCCGGGCCTGACCAATGCATGGGTGATGCCGATTAAAACCCGCATCGATATGCTAGCTACGGGCATAAAAACACCGGTGGGTATTAAGGTTGCAGGACAGGATCTTAAAGAAATCCAGAAAATTGGCCAGCAATTGGAGCAAATCCTCAAAGATGTGCCGGGTACCGCGTCCGTATACTCTGAACGGGTAGCAGGAGGGCGCTACATTAAAGTGGATATTCAGCGTGAACAAGCGGCGCGCTATGGCCTGAATATTGCCGACGTGCAACAAGTGATCGCCACCGCCATCGGCGGCATGAATGTGTCGCAAACCGTAGAGGGGCTAGAACGTTACCCTATCAATTTGCGATATCCGCAGGATTACCGCGACTCGCCGGAGCAACTTGCATTATTGCCTATAATTACCCCGGCAGGACAGCGTATTGCGCTTGCTGACGTTGCCAATGTTTATATAGAAGATGGCCCGCCAGCAATCAAAAGTGAGAATGCCCGGCTGAACGGCTGGACCTTTGTCGACATCGACGGTATGGATGTTGGAAGCTATGTCGAACAGGCGATGGAGATTGTCGCGCAACAGCTTATTTTACCCGCAGGCTACTCAGTAACATGGTCCGGGCAATATGAATATATGTTACGTGCCAAGGAGAAACTGAGTTATGTCATACCACTGACATTAGCGATTATCATTGTGTTGTTGTATATGAACTTTCGTAATTTCACTGAAATCGCGATCATTCTGGGAACGCTGCCATTGGCGGTAATTGGCTCTATCTGGCTAATGTACCTGCTGGGCTACAATTTTTCTGTAGCCGTCGCTGTTGGCTTTATTGCGCTGGCAGGGGTTACAGTGGAGATAGGCATCATCATGTTGACTTATCTTAATCAGGCATATTGTCAGTTGATAGACACATGCCGCAGTCGCGGCGTGCCGCCTTTAAAAGAGGAGTTGCTGGACGCCGTGACACAGGGTGCCGGACTTAGAGTTAGACCCGTAATGATGACGACAGTCTCGACCATCGCCGGTTTGTTGCCAATTATGTTAAGTGATGGCACCGGTGCCGAAGTTGTTAGCCGAATTGCAGCACCTATGATTGGCGGGATGATCAGCGCATTAATATTAACGTTGTTGGTATTACCTGTGGTTTATTATTTATGGCGAAGTTACGCACTGACACCATGAGCGACGCTATGGCTTGGCACAAAGTCGGTTAGCTGAGTAGCAGGTTAAGGATTAGCCAGCGCCGGTAATCATTTTATGAAAGTTATTGGTTTCATAACAGGTCTATATAATTATCGCAGCCAAGGAAATCTTATTATGTGTAGTTCACCCAAAACAAACCAGTCGGCAATTAAGCCTGATTACAAAAATTATAGCCTGATGGCTGAACTGTCTTCAGAGCAGCGGCAACGTTTCACCCGTGTGGCCAATACTGCAGCAGAGAAGCGGGCAAGGTTGGAGGCGGACAAGCGAAAACGGTTAGCCAACTCGCAAAAATCGACCCGCTGGCAGTTACTATTGGATATAGTGAGCTGGATTAAACATCCAGTCTTTACCATACATTAATTAAATGCTGTTAAACCGGTGCTAATTTGATATCAGCTTTATCTTTTTTGCCAGAACCTTGGCCATCATGGTTAAAACGTTCTGTTGCGTTTGTGATTGACCGCGTAACCGCCATTCACCGGCTGAACCAGCGTTATCAGACGCAAGGTTTTGCCGGTTTGCCGCCCGAGCAGTTCACCTCGCAGTTTATAGCGCAGTTTAATTTGCAGATCAGTTGCCAGATGCCGGCGTTGCCGACAAATGGCCCGTTGATTATTGTTGCCAACCATCCTTTTGGTGGGCTGGAAGGTGTGGTTATGGCACATTTGCTGGCACAGCAACGCTCAGATATAAAAATTCTTGCCAACCGTATGCTGGGTATTTTCACTGAGTTGTCAGACTATTTTATTTATACAAACCCGCTAAAAGCCGGTGCCAGTGGTAACTTAAGCTCGCTTAAAACGGCGCTTGGTCACCTTAAAACGGGTGGCACTTTGTTGGTGTTCCCGGCTGGCAGGGTCAGCTATCCACAAGGCACCGACAATGCTGTGCTGGATCATCGCTGGCATCGCAGTGTGGCGATGCTGGCAAAGCAAAGCCAGGCGCCTATGATCAGTTGCTTTATCAGCGGCCAGAACCGGCCCGGGTTTTACCTTGCCGGTAAGCTGTGGTATCGCCTGCGGATGATTTTGCTGGTGCGCGAGCTACTGGCCAGTAACCACAAAAGCTTTTCTGTTACCTTTAGCCAACCGATACAGGAGCTGCTACCCGTGGCTGATCAACATAATACCGATTTACTACAACTTGTAACTTACCTGCAAGATCCGGCTTATCAGCAGCACTGGCCAACAGAGGAAAGCCAGCCAGAGCAAGAGCTGGCCCCTGCACAAGCTAAAGCGACACTCAGCGCAGAACTAGCTTCTCTACCAGAGGGGCAAAAACTGGCACAGTTTAAACATTTCAGCAGTTACTATTGCAGTCAGGCGCAATGCCCTTCAGTGGTAGAAGAAATTCGCTTGCTGCGAGAGGCCAACTTTCGCTTGCTGGACGAAGGCAGTGGCAAGGCACAAGATGGCGATCAATTTGACCAAAGCTATACCCATTTGCTGGTGTTTGATCATCAGGCCGAGCGTATTATTGGTGCTTATCGGATGGGACAAACCGATAACTTACTGAAGCAGAGCGGTATAGCGGGTTTGTATTTAAGCCGGATGTTTGATTTTTCCAGTCAGTTTATTAATCAGCAGCAGCCTTGTCTGGAGATGGGCCGCTCTTTTATTGTCGCCGATCAGCAGCGCAGCTTTCATGGCTTGTTATTGCTGTTTCGCGGTATTGCCGCCTTTGTTAGCCAGTTTCCACGTTACAGGGTGTTGTATGGCACTGTGTCATTATCACGCCAGTACACACCGCTTAGTGTCAGTTTAATCCAGCAATTTCTAACACAACCTGATGCAAACGTACGAGCTAAGTTGCCGTTTAGCCATCCGGTACATCCGGCGCTGGCAGAATATCTGGCCCGGCAGCCGCGCGACATCGACAGTTTGGATTGGTTAGTACGGCAAATTGAACCGGACGGCAAAGGTGTGCCAGTACTGGTGCGACAGTATCATCAGTTGGGCGCGCGCTTTTACTGCGTTGGCATCGACCCTAATTTTGCCGCTACCCCAGGCCTGCTGCTTAGCGTTGATATCAGCCAGGCGCCGGAAAAATTGCAGAAGTTATTCTTTGCCGATTTACTGCCGGTTTATAAACAGAGGGTTAGCGATGCGGCATTACTGCAGGGGGCGCCATCGACATAGTGAAACTGCTTGTGGCTGCCACTGATACTAATATGGCTGAAACTGACGGTGTGAGCATGGGCACGGTGCATACACACCGATAAAGCGGATGCTGCCGGTACATGGCTGCTATGAAATTGCAGATACTGCTCTGTGCCTGCCGCTGTAGCAACACATAATTTCTGATACACTTCAAGGCGCTGCGCACTGACTTCAGGCAAGTTTACTGCGGATGAAATCAAAGGCGATGTTGCTCTGTGTTGCTGCAACTTGCCTCCCAGCCAATTGATACAAAGTACGTCATCATCACCGCGTGCCTGCGGTGCAAAATAACACAGCGTAAAAGGCTGGATCTGCTGTAAGGGTAATTGCTGCAGGGCGCTGATCAGGTCCTGCTGCGGCTGTTGCAACAACTGCAAGATCACCTGGCCCCGCGAGACAGGCTTTTCAATAAAACTGCGCCCGGCAGCCTGATAATTGTTCAGCAGGCAATATACTGCCCCGCCACCGGTCAGAGCCAGCCAGGTGCCGCCGCCTTGCGGATCGGTTGGGTATACCGCGTTATGCTGAGTAAAATAGGCAGGCGGTACAGCTTTAGGGCGGCTACGTTGCTCATCGCGGTTAAAAAACAGCTGCAGGCCATCGTCGGTAAAAAACCAGCTTAGAGTGCACATTGCTGCTGACGTAAAAATGTAGCAGTAGAAGGTGCTAAACCAAATTCAGCGTTAAGACACTGCTCAGATTGCTGCTGGTATAGCTGTTTTAGCATGGCATAGTGATGAATGGCATGGCTGCAGGCGAACATCAATTCGCGACCTAAGGTACTTTCAACATGAACCAGCTGCTGCTTACCTATGCCGATATCACTACGTACCATAACGCTTTGGGCTAAATGCTGCTGTGGTAACTGCTTCAGCCAGGTTTTTAACTGCGCCAATCCCGCCAGTGCCAGAGCGGGGTCAGCTTCTAATGCAGTACCACGTTGGCGCTGTTCATAGTCAACTAAACCGTCGGAATTTGCTATGGCAAAAAAATGATCGAGAATATGGCGCATATGTTTGCCAATACTACTGCCGCCATCTGCCGCGGCGGCAGTATACTGCGACGGAGTAAGCTTGGAGAGAAAGTCTTCTGCTTGCTGCAAGGTAGCAAGATAATGCTGATACATAACGCACATTGTCCTTGGTTTATGTTTAAAGCAAGACCTTGCTAAAGCCTTTTTTATTTCAGCGTGTTAAGCAAAAGGCTTAAAGGCATCATCCAACGGCGTGGCGGCGATGTGATTAATGTAATTACTCATCACTTTTTGGCTGATGCCCAGAATAATTTCCAGCAATTGTTGCCGGTTATAACCTGCGGCATAAAATGTTTGCACTTGCCCGGCGTTCAGCTGTCCGCGCTGGCGTACCAGTGCCAGGGTGGTGTCGCGTAGCTGTTGTAGTTTGGCATCATCGAGCTGCTGATTGTTTTTCAGCGCAGTAATCAATTGCTGATCAACCTGCATCATGTTGGCAATAGCGGTGTGCGCAGGCACACAATAGTGGCACTGATGCTCGGTGTTAATGCTCTGCCAAATCACCGTTTTTTCCGCAGCATTAAATGAAGTTTGCATAAACAGCTGATGTAGGTTCTGGTAAGCCTCAAGTACAGTTGGCGCAGCAGCCATTACCGCATGCAAATTGGGAATACTGCCAAAGCTTTTCAGCGATTTTTCTAACAAAGGCTTGCTGTGCTCTGGTGCGCTATCTAGGGTGTGCAGCGTAAAGTCAGACATGTGTTGCTCCTTATATCAGGTGTGGCACTAATATAGTTGAACTTGAACGAGTGTTCAATGTATATTTGAACACTCGTTCTAAGAGGCTGTTATGGCAAATTCAATTAAGTTTGATCGCGACCAGGTTATCGATAAAGCGCAGCGTTTGTTTTGGCAGCGCGGCTTTAACGGTACCTCTATGCGCGATCTGTTACAGACCGTTAATTTACGGCCGGGTAGCCTGTATGCCAGCTTCGGTGATAAGGAAACCCTGTATCACGATGCTTTACTCAGATACGCTGCGCAGGGCCAGCAGTTTTTGGCACAATGTCAGGCGGATACCGCCACGCCAATAGCGGCGTTGCAACAGTTTGTCCGTATGCAGGTGCTTCACGCTGAGCAAGCGCCAAGTCAGGTTTGTATGCTAGTTAAAACCGTAGCGGAATTAAGCGCTGAAGGCTCAAAACTGGCACTGTTGGCAAAAAGTTTGCTGGCCGAGATGGAGCTGGCATTTCGCCAATTGCTGCAACAGGCGCAAGCGCAAGGTGTGTATTTATCCGCACCACCAGAGCGGCTAAGCAAAGTGTTGCAGGCGCAAATTATTGGCTTGAAAACCTACGCACAAACGCAGCCAGATCAAACCGTTCTGGCTGAAATGGTAGAAGATGTGCTGGCGACGCTGCTACAAAAATAAAACAGGCGGTGTCTCCACCGCCAAAGGGATGCAACCCCGGTAATTGGTAATTTAAAGTGACGTGACAAAGTCTGGCAGTACTTCCAGCGCAAGTTGCTCTAATACCCTGTCAAAGCCGGTAATAATCACCAGCGCCAACAGCAGTAAAGTCCAGCCCAGCAGCTTTTTACCCGCAACAGCGGAGCCGCGCCAACGTTGCAGTTTGGCACCCGAAGCATAGCCAATCAGCACCAGTGGTAAGGCCGTACCCAAGCCAAAGCTCAGCATGACCACAAATGCCATTGGCATACTCTGGCCGGTAGAGGCCAGTGCAATCGCAGTGCCCAGTGTTGGGCCGACACAAGGCAGCCACACCAGGCCCAGCGTTGCGCCGATTAAAAACTGCATACCATTGCTACTGCCTTGCAATTGAATATTGGCTGCCGGACCTGTCAAACGTGACAGCCAGTAAGAAAACCGATCTGCTGCTGCCGGGATCAGGAGAACGGCTGCCATCAATAGCATGAGCACAACAGAAAAATAGCGCAGCCATTCGGTCGATATGCCCAGGCTTAACAATAAAAATGTCAGCAAAGTACCGGCCAGCGCAAACGCCAGGCTGATACCCAGCGCCAGATAAAGCACGCCCCAACGTGACGCCTGCATCGATGAGGCCGTTACCGCCGGGATCATCGGCAGCACGCATGGCGAAATCAGGCTTAATATGCCGGCCAGAAACGCAATTGGAATAGCGGTTACTTCCATATTTAAGCTTACTCCGCTGCGTTTGCTTGTTCGGCGTCGCGTAAGCGGGCAAAAATCCGCTCCTTGTTGGTTTCAGCCACCGAGAACCACAACTGCTCTTCGCCGCGATATAGCAATAACGTTGACTGACGCGGCGCTTTAAAGAAACTCACCCAGTCTTTCTGATCATCAAAATCAACCACCAGCACCTGTAGCTTGCTATCAGGATACTCGGCAAAGTAGGCATCCAACACTTTACTTTGTTTTTTGCAGGTCGGGCACCAACTGGCATAAACATCTATCAACACCAGTTCATTTGCCGCCTGAGCTTGCTTAAAGGCCTGCTCGGTAAAGGCTTGCTTTGCCAAAGCAGGTAGTGCGGTCATCGCAATTATGAGCATCAGAGCACGGATAATAGTCGGTACAGTGTTAAGCATTATTTCCTCCAAAGTTTAAATGTCTGCTTAGTAGAACGGACGCAGCAGAAAAGCATTTCAATTATTTGAACAATCGTTCATTATTTAAAGCACTCAACACTTTAGCACTGCGCCTGATAAAGGCTGCTAAAGTCATTAGGTAAGCGAATTCGGTGTCGGTGAAAGCAAACGGCCGTAGCTGGGGTCCTCTGGTAAAAATTGTGAAGTGGTAGATATGAAAAGTTATTTCTCTTCGGTTAAAGCACGTATTTTGCTGGGCTATCTGGCGATATTGTTCATCACCATTATTGCTACCGCTGTACTTAGCAAACAAACGCACAAAGTAGCCACAGAAATTGATGGCTTTGCCGGGCAAACCTTGCCAGCATTGAAATTAATTAACCGCTTACAGGATTCGTCACGGCAAATGGTGCTGCTGGGGTTTTCACTGTATGGCACCACCTTAAGTGCCGCTGATTTCCTACCAGCGCAAAGGCAGTTAAGCCAGGATTTGCAGCAACAGCATAACGACTTGTCCGGCCTTATGCCGGGCAAATCGCTGCCAGATATGGCTAAACTTGATGACGCTGTTAACCGGCTTTATCAGGTAATGAACGCTAATTCGGTAGATTGGGACGAGGCGCGTGTCGCCCTTACTGCATTGGATAACGATGCCGCCAGCATTTACCGGGATTTAGCTGCGTTGACAGAAAACATTTCCACCACCGCGAAAACCAGTACGGATGGTATTTTGCAAAACCTGAGCAAAATGACCACCTTGTTACTGCTGCTGGTTTTTAGCATTATCGCCATTATTGTTATTGGCTTTTTGTTCAGCCGCAAACAGATTGCTCAGCCAATAGACAGCCTGGCTATGCAGTTAAATCACATCGCCAGTAGCCGGGATTTAACCAAGGTTCTGCCAACTGCAGCATTAAATGAAATTGCCTGCGCCGCTGACAGCGTTAATGGCTTGATAGCGGTGTTTCGGGCAGGGTTAAATCAGGTATCTGCCGCAGCCGGCCGCATTGAAGAGGCTGCCGCTGATTTATCCGTAAACACCCGGCAATCTACAAGCTCGGTAAGTCGGTTAGAGCAGGATATCGCGCAGTTATTAGCGGTTATGTCCAGCCTTGAACAGCAGATGCAACTTAACGTCACCCAGTCAGAGCAAGCCGCTACCACCGCCGAACACAGCGCGCTATCGATGCAAAAAGGCCAGCAGGATGTCACCGCCACAGCCGACAGCATAGCCGGCCTGGCCAGAGATATTGAAACGACTGCAGACATGTTAAGTTCATTGCAAACTGCCGGCGATAAAGTCTCCGGTGTTGTGAAAACCATTGCCGAAATTGCTTCACAAACGAACTTGTTGGCGCTTAATGCTGCCATAGAAGCGGCCCGTGCTGGTGATTCTGGCCGTGGTTTCGCAGTTGTAGCAGATGAAGTTCGCACTCTGGCTGTGCGTACGCATCAGTCGACTGTCGAAATTAACGCCATGCTTGAAGCTATTGTTCAATCAATTAAAAATGCGGTAGATAATATGGCAACTAACCGTAATCAGGTGCAGCATTCTGTTGGGTTGGTGTCAGAGCTGGTTAATACGCTGGAAAACAGCCGCACGACAGTACTGGAGCTGGCACAAATCAGTAAGCAGGCCGCCAATCAGGCAGCTGACTCTGCCAGCCAAACTGTATTAGCACAACAACGGGTAGCCGCTTTTGAAGAGATTGGTAACGCCGTTTCAGCAGGCAGTAACCTGATCCATGATACCAGCAAACTGTTGACCGAACAGGCCGGCGAATTAGCTAACACGGTGCAACAGTTTAAACACCAGGCTAGCGCTTAACTGGCAATAGCAGCTTAAAAGGCGTATACTGCCGCGCTTTAAATTTATGCTTTGTATAACTAATTCAGTGAGGATGGGCCGGTGTAATTACACAACACATCAAGCAATTGCTAGTAAAGTTGACAGTTGGCAACGCAGTGCAACGATAAACGCAACTTTAGCTGCAATTTATACTGTGTTGTCTGTGTTTTACCGTTTTATTTAACTCATTGGATATTTTATGTTGAAGTCAATTCAGCAGAACTGGTTCTCTAATATCAGAGGCGATGTTCTGGCCGCTATCGTTGTGGCGCTTGCCCTTATTCCTGAAGCTATCGCGTTTTCTATCATCGCCGGTGTTGACCCTAAAGTCGGCCTGTACGCCTCTTTTGCCATCTGTCTAATTATCTCTTTTACCGGCGCCCGCCCGGGTATGATCTCGGCCGCTACCGGCGCCATGGCGCTGTTGATGATTACCCTGGTAAAACATCATGGGCTGGAATATTTGCTGGCCGCCACCTTATTAACCGGTGTTATTCAGATTGTGTTCGGCCTGTTTAAGTTAGGCGACTTGATGCGCTTTGTCTCACGCTCTGTGGTAACCGGCTTTGTTAATGCGTTAGCTATTCTGATTTTTATGGCGCAGTTGCCCGAGCTTAGCGGCAGCTACGGCACTGTTACCGTGTATGGCATGACCGCTTTGGGCTTGGGCGTTATTTACCTGTTTCCCTATATCACCAAAACTATTCCGTCGCCGCTGGTGTGTATAGTAGTACTAACCGCCATCGCGGTATATTTTGGCTTAGATATCCGCACCGTAGCCGATATGGGCGAATTACCAGACAGCCTGCCGATATTCTTATGGCCGGATGTGCCGCTGAATTTTGCAACCCTGCAAATCATCTTCCCTTACGCCTCAGCATTGGCGGTAGTGGGTATTCTGGAGTCGTTAATGACTGCCACTATTGTTGATGATTTAACCGATACCAGTAGCAATAAAAACCGCGAATGTGTTGGCCAGGGTGTTGCTAATATCGGCTCGGGTTTAATTGGCGGCATGGCCGGCTGCGCCATGATTGGCCAGTCTATTATCAACGTAAAATCCGGTGGTCGTTCACGCTTATCCACCTTGCTGGCTGGCTCTTTGTTGCTGGTAATGGTGGTGTTTTTAGATGAGTTCGTCGGCATGATCCCAATGGCCGCGCTGGTGGCAGTGATGATCATGGTATCTATTGGTACCTTTAGCTGGTCCTCAGTAAAAGATCTTGGCAAAAACCCGAAAAGCTCATCGGTGGTAATGATCGCGACGGTTATCGTGGTGGTGTTTACCCATAACCTGGCTTATGGCGTGTTAGTTGGCGTGCTGCTTAGCGCGCTGTTTTTTGCCAACAAAGTCGGCCAGATTTTGTATATCGGCTCAAGCTTGTCCAAAGATGGCCATCAGCGGACTTACCAGGTAATAGGCCAGGTGTTTTTCAGCTCCAGTGAGCAGTTTGTCGGTGCTTTTGACTTTAAAGAAGCGGTAGAAAAAGTGTGCATTGATTTAAGCAAAGCGCATTTTTGGGATATTACTGCCATTAGCTCGCTGGATAAGGTGGTAATTAAATTCCGCCGAGAAGGTACCGAGGTGGAATTAATTGGCTTAAATGAAGCCAGCGCTACGCTGGTAGATAAATTTGCCGTACATAACCAGCCTGACGCCGTTGAAAAGCTGATGGGCCACTAGGAGAACCAACATGAGCAGAAAAGTACTGGCGTGTATTGACGCCTCACCCTATGCACAAGCGGTATGTGACTATGCGGCCTGGGCAGCAAAAAAACTCGATGTCGCCATGTCGGTGATCCATGTACTGCATAAAGCTGGTAAAGCGACTACCACAGATTTAAGCGGTAGCATTGGTTTAGGCTCGCAGGAGGCACTGTTAGCGCAATTGGCCGAGCTGGATGAAAAACACGCCAAGCTGACGATGGAAAGCGGCCGCATTATGTTGGATGCTGCTAAAGCCCGCGCAGAACAGGCCGGCATAAAAGCCGTAGACGAGCGCCTGCGCCATGGCCAGTTGGTAGAAACCTTAGCCGAGCTGGAAGAGGAAACCCGCTTGCTGGTACTGGGCAAGCGCGGCCTTAGCAGCGCCGACGCCCACGGCCATATGGGCCTGCATGTCGAGCAGGTAATTCGCACGCTGCACAAGCCAATACTGCTAACTCAGCAAGCTTACACTGAACCGAAAAGCATTATGCTGGCCTACGATGGCAGCGCCACTGCACTTAAAGGCCTGGAAATGCTGGCCGCCAGCCCATTGGGTAAAGGCTTACCGGTGCACTTGGTGATGGCCAGTGCCAACACCGCCGCCACTGCAGCGCAAATGGATAGCGCCGCCAACATTTTACGCAACGCTGGTTTTGTTACCACAGTAGCTACAGTGGGAGGCGAGCCCGAAACGGTATTGCACCAGTATCAGCAACAGCACAATATCGATTTACTGGTAATGGGCGCTTATGGCCATTCGCGCATCCGCCAATTTATTGTTGGTAGTACTACCACTGCGATGATAAGCAAGGCGAAGTGTAGCTTATTGATTTTGAAGTAATGGTGTAAGGCCCAGTACCTTATTGGGCCTAATTTTTTGGCAACCAAATGGAAACTCAACCTGCTATGCGTTTGATTTGCCGCCTGCAACATAAACTTTAAGACGAGAACAGACCTGGTAAAAATAATCAACCAGATTTTTAATCTGATATCTCTTAACTAAAAATATCAGTTTTTCAAATGAAGACTCTTTGCTCAGAATCAGCGAACAGCATTCATCAAAAATTTATTAATGTTTCAGAAGTGTAGATTTATCTAAAGTAGCTACAGCAGTGTCAGAATTTTCTATATGAACTACAGGATATCCGTTTTGTCGCAGATTTAGTTAAAAATCTGCACTTTAATGTGTATTAAAGTGTAGAGCTGGCATACGAATTACCTGCACTATCTTTAAATAATCAAAGTGCTGTTTATCTGAAGCTTAGTAAGGCTGTTTAAGTGTCTGGCTTTTTTATAGAGTGAGTCCTTCCTTCAGTATTAAAGTAGCTCAATCCCAAACACTTTCACTACCATTGCGAATGGCCAAAAACAGATCACTGTAATACATGCAACAACGGCCAGAGCTGGTCAAAAACTTAATCGGTGAAGTAGCCACGGGAACAGTAAAAACATCGGTAAGGTTGGTACGACGTACCAAAAGGTGTACCAGGCATGATTGGCAATTTTCTCAGTTGGTTGCTGCTCAACATACAGCCAGACCATCGCTAAAATGCTAACCAGCGGCAATGCCACGATCAGCGCGCCAAGTTTATCACTGCGCTTTGCTAATTCGGAGGCCGCCACCACGATAGCCGCCGTTACCAGATACTTAGTTATTAACCAGCCCATATGTACCTCTATAAAAACCGATTGCCTGTCGGTTTTTAGTGTGCCATGATTACGCTCAATATGGTAAGAGAAATGTGTTATGCAGTTAGGTGAATTAGAAAAACAGGTTTTGCACTATTTGTGGAATGCTGCTGAATCTGATGCGAAGCAGGTACATGCCGTGCTTGGGCAGTCGCGCGGAAACTCACTCAATACCATTCAAAGCACACTCGATCGGTTGTTTAAAAAAGGATTACTGGGTCGCACCAAACAAGGTCATGCTTATTGTTATCGTGCCAAAGTAGATCGTGAGGCCTTGATAGCTAAACTTATCACCAACGTAACCAGCGACTTTGTTGCCGATGGCGAACATAGCCTGATTGCTGCTTTTAGTTCAGCGTCTGCCAATCTGGATGATGCTCAGCTGGATCAGTTACAGAAATTGATAGAAGCACAGCGTAAGCTGCGCAGAGGGAGCTAAGCATTATGCTGGTTGGGGATCTGGCGATAGTAATGAATTTGCTCAGTATCGCTGTGTTGGCTTTTGCTATCAGCGTCGTACTGCTCTGTGTCAGTTCCCGAACCATATTAAACCGCTTAGCGCATTTTACTTTCGGCATGCGTAAGGCCATCTTATGGGCATTGGTAAGTGCTCCCTGGTGGATTGCTGCCGGTTGTGTTGGTGTGCTGTGGCCAAGGCTGCCAGATATTTTTGCTGCAACCTGGCTTGATGAATTGGCACATTGGCATCATGTCGATCTGTTTAGTTTTACCAGTTGGCACGCTATTACAGTATTTTCAGCGGCGGCCTATGTAACCTGGTCGATAGCGCGTAACGTGTTTTATCGTAGCAAACAAGCCAGCGCAATGACAGCGTTGCTAAGCTTGTCTGATATTAAATCAGAGACAACCACAGCGCACAGTCGCTACTATTCGTTAGCGTTGTCTCTTCCTACAGCCTTTACCGCTGGTCTTATCCGCCCCAGAATTTATGTCACCACAGCACTGGAGCAGCAGGTTAACCCGCAGCAACTTGATATTATCGTCAGGCATGAAATGGCGCATGTTGCGGCCAGAGATCCATTGTTTAAGACCGTCTTCGCCGCTCTTGCCTGTTTTTACCCTGCAGGAATAGCACGTAGTCTGATCACGCAATTTACCTTGCTGACTGAGCAGATAGCCGACCATGCGGCCACAGATGCTTATGATAATCTTGATGTTGCCCAAACGCTTATTGATGTCGCCCGTTTACAACGTAATCTGAACTTTGATAATAAAAGCCCGCATTGCGATGGCGTAGCCAGTTACTTTGGTAATGACCAAACCAGTGTGCGGGTACAGTGTCTGATTAACCCCGCATTATCGACATCGCGGTCGGCAATCGTTTTGGCCCTGCTGCTGTTTAGCTGTTCGCCGCTGCTGGTGGCGTCAACTGTGGATAGCCTGCATCACTTTATTGAAACCTTTATTACCCATTAAATAAGGACCGGGAATGACAGTTATGCTGTTTAAACGCAAAATCAAAAAACCGATTGGCTATCGGTTTTGTGCGGTGCTAATAGGGATAAGTTTATCTCTTTCAGCCGTTGCGGAAGAGCCCGCAGCACGCCCCCAAGTTATCAGCCTGGCAGATGCAATAACGCTGACACTGGAAAAACACCCTGATTTAAAGACGCTGGTATCACAACAGCGTGTTTTGCAGGGCCGAATTGAGCAAGCGGGGGTTGGCGAGCGGCCACAGATCGACTTTATGGTTGAAGATGCGCTGGGGACAGGTGAGCACAGCGGGATTAACAGAATGCAGTCCACACTGACATTTTCCTGGCTATTACAGCAAGCGCAAATAGACAGCCGGGTTAGCGCGGTAAAAAGTGAAGCCGATACGCTGGCGTTGCAAAAGCACATTACCGCGCTTGATTTATCTGCGGTAGTAGCAAAACGCTTTATCGATATTCTGGTGAAACAACAGCGTCTTAAGCTCAACCAGTTAGCACTGCAGCAGGCAAAGGACGTGGTGGCAGCCATTTCAAAACGGGCGCAAGCCGGTAAAAGCTCAGGTGTTGAAATACAGCTGGCAAAAGCAGAGCTGATCCGCCGTGAACTGGCGGTAGAGGATGTCGAGCATGAACTCAATGCCAGCCAGTACCAGTTAGCTTCGCTTTGGGGAGCGCCGGGCACTCAGTATCAGCTAAACGGCAATTTACTGAACATACCGGCAGTCCCGCCAGTTGAAGAGCAACTGGCACAGTTGAAACAAAACCCACGGCTGCAACAATTTGGCAGTGCTCAGCGCATTGCGCAATCGCAGATGGAGCTGGCAAGAATTGACGCTAAACCGCAATGGCAGTTTACTGCCGGGATACGTCGCTATGAAGCCAGTGATGACTTTGGTGTTGTTGCCGGTGTGTCCATACCGTGGGGCGACAGCAACCGTAATGCCGGCACGCTGGCAGCGTTACAAGCCCGGCAGGAGGTGTTGGCAAGCGAACAAACTGCCCTGATGCAAACCCTGGATGCTCAGCTGTATGTTTTGCTGCAGGAAATGGCGCATTCACAGCATGTTATTAATACCGTACAAACGGCGATTGTGCCCACCTTAGAGCAGGCGCTGACAGAGGCAAGTAATGCCTTTGAGCAAGGGCAACTCAGTTACAACCAATACAGCGGGGTGCGCCGGGAATTGCTCAGTGCCCAGTCCCAACTGCTTGAGGCGTTTGAGAGTCTGCATTTGCAGCACATCGAAATTCAGCGCCTGACCGGTACTTCTATTTCTCAGTGAGACAAATTATGAAAAATAACAGCACGTTTTCGTCAATCAGTCTGGCGCTATTACTGAATATAGGCATGGCCACCAGCGCTTTTTTACCTGCAACAATAATGGCGGCATCGGCACCTGTTGCAGAGCAAGCCGAACCAGAAAAGGGCCCACACGGGGGGCGGATGCTACGCGACAATGAGTTTGCGTTGGAGCTGGCAATTTTTGAAACCGGTGTACCGCCTGAATTTCGGGTGTGGGTTACTGCTGGCGGTAAAGCGGTCGACCCGGCAACAGTAGATTTGAATATCAAGTTAACCCGCCTAGGCGATGGTGTGGACGATATCAACTTTGTTGCACAGGGTGATTTACTGCGCGGCGATATGCAAATATTCGAGCCGCATTCTTTTGTGGTAACGATCACAGCGAAACATCAGGGCAAGTCATACCGTTGGCAGTATGACAATTTTGAAGGCCGAACCACTATCGAACAGGCCGTGGCTGAGGCGATGGACATTCAAACCGACGTAGCAGGCCCTACCACCTTGCACCAGACGATCCCTGCTTATGGCACGCTGGCACTGCCAGCCGGTGCAGAGCGCACTATTGCGGCCCGGTTTGATGGTGAAATTACTAAGTTGCATGTCGCGCTTGGTGACACAGTAAAAACAAGCCAAACCTTACTAACAATCGAAAGCAACGAGAGTTTGCAGCCCTATCAGGTGAAGGCTCCCTTAACAGGTGTCGTCACACAACAGTTTGCCGGTAACGGAGAGCAAACCGCTGGTCGTGCTTTGCTGACAATTTCCGACCTCAGCCACTACGTGGCAAAGCTGGCGGTATACCCTAATGATTATCAAAAAGTCCGGCTCGGCTCCCCGGTTAACTTAAAAGTAGAAGGCTTAGACAATACATACAGTGGCAGTATTGCCTTTGTAGAGCCACAGGTACGCGATGACCAGGCCCGCATTGTCTGGGTAATGCTGCCAAATAGTCAGAATGAATTTACTGCCGGCAGTTTTGTCACTGCTCAGATTGAAGTGGCCACAATAGATGTGCCTCTGGCTGTTAAACGCACCGGCCTGCAAGCGTTTCGGGATTTTACCGTGGTGTATGCCAAAGTCGGCGAGCAATACGAAGTTCGCATGCTGGAGCTGGGACGCCATGACGGCGAATGGATTGAAGTGCTCGGTGGCCTGAAACCTGGCACGGAGTACGTCAGCCAGAACAGCTTTATCCTAAAAGCCGACATTGAAAAGTCTGGCGCCTCTCACGACCACTAGGAGCGTAAATAATGTTGGAATCAATTTTACGCTTTTCTATCAAGCGAAAATTTCTGGTGCTGGTTATGGTATTGGCCGTAGCCGGATTAGGACTGTGGAACTTCACGAAGTTACCCATTGATGCGGTGCCCGATATTACCAATGTACAGGTAATGATTAACACTGAAGCACCGGGCTATACCCCACTTGAGGTGGAGCAGCGGGTGACCTTTCCATTGGAAACCGCGTTGGCGGGTTTACCGGGTTTAACTTATACCCGTTCAGTATCCCGCTATGGCTTGTCTCAGGTGGTTGCTATTTTCAGCGATAAAACTGATGTGTATTTTGCCCGGCAACTGGTGAATGAGCGCTTATCAGCGGCCCGTGCAGAGCTGCCGGCCGGCCTTGAGCCGCAACTTGGGCCTATAGCGACAGGTTTAGGCGAAATTTTTATGTTTACTGTCGATGCGGCGCCTGGCGCAACGCATGCAGATGGCTCGCCCATTACGCCGATGGATTTGCGCACCGTACATGACTGGACCATCAGACCCCAGCTGATGCGGGTGCCGGGCGTTGTTGAAGTAAACCCTATTGGCGGCTTTGAGCGCGAGATCCTGGTGGCCTTTAAACCCGAAAAACTGCTGGCGTTTGGTTTAACGCAGGCTGATGTCGTCGATGCCATTACTACTAATAATCAAAACCGTGGTGCCGGTTTTATCGAGCAAAATGGTGCACAGTGGCTACTCAGAATGCCCGGACAGGCCGAAGACATTGCGGTTATCGCGGATATTCCGCTGCGCTCGGACAACGGCGCGGCACTGACCATTAAAGATGTGGCAGATATCGAAAATGGCCAGGGGCTCAGAACCGGCGCAGCGACACAGAATGGTCGTGAAGTGGTGATGAGCACTGTGTTCATGTTAATCGGCGAGAACAGCCGGACCGTGGCGCATGCGGTGGGCGAAAAACTAAAAGAAATTAACACGACTTTACCTGAAGGCGTGGTGGCCACGGCGGTATATGATCGCACTACGCTGGTGGATAAAACGTTAGTAACGGTACGAACCAATCTGTTAGAAGGCGCTATTCTGGTTATCGTGGTGTTATTTGTGCTACTGGGTAACTTCCGCGCAGCATTTCTAACCGCATTGGTGATCCCCTTTGCCATGCTAATGACCGTTACCGGTATGGTACAAACCCGTGTCAGTGCCAATTTAATGAGTTTGGGTGCACTGGATTTTGGTTTGTTAGTCGATGGGGCAATTATTATCGTTGAAAACTGTTTGCGCAGGCTAAGCCAGGCGGGAAATAACCCTCTGCCATTGAAAGAGCGTATGCAGCTGGTGTTTGACGCCACACGGGAAGTGATAAGACCGGCATTATTTGGCGTTTTTATTATCACCGTGGTGTATTTGCCCATTTTTGCGCTGGAAGGGGTGGAAGGCAAGATGTTCCATCCGATGGCTATTACCGTGGTGATTGCGCTGCTAAGCGCTATGCTGCTGTCTGTCACCTTTGTGCCGGCCATGGTTGCCTTATTATTTAAAAAGCCGGTAAAAGAAAAACACAGCCCGCTTATTCGGGGCGCGGCGGCTTTGTATCGTCCCGCGTTAACCTGGGTGCTTAAAGGGCGCTGGCTGGTCGTTATTGCCGCCTCAGCGTTGGTGGTGGTGTTTGGTTATCAGGCCAGCAAATTAGGCAGTGAGTTTGCCCCTAATCTGGATGAAGGCGATATTGCCATGCACGCCCTGCGTATTCCCGGCACGTCACTTAGCCAGGCCATTGCGTTACAGGAAACACTGGAAGATAAAATTAAACAGATGCCGGAGGTTGAGCGGGTGTTTGCCAAAATAGGCACCGCAAATGTGGCAACTGATGCCGTACCACCCAGTGTGGCTGATAACTTTATTATCTTAAAACCCCGTGAGCAGTGGCCAAACCCTGATAAGCCCAAAGCACAGCTTGTTGAAGAACTTGCTGCTTTGGTGGAGCCAATTCCCGGTAACCGTTACGAGTTTTTACAGCCTATTCAGATGCGGTTTAATGAGCTTCTGGCCGGGGTGCGCTCTGAATTAGCCATTAAAGTGTTTGGCGATGATTTTGACAGTCTGGCCACACTGGGAGAAGAGATAGGTTCTGCTATCGCACAGGTTGAGGGCATTGCCGATATTCAGGTTGAACAGCTTACCGGCTTACCCATGCTGAACCTGGTGCCGGATCGGCAAAAGTTAATGCAACATGGTATCAGTATGGCTGAGTTACAGTCTCAGGTTGCCACTGCGATGGGCGGCACTGTGGCCGGCAAGTTTTATCAGGGCGATGTTCGTTCAGACATCGTAGTGCGCCTGGGTGAGTCGCGACGACAGGATGTTGATGCGCTAAGTTATCTGCCCATTCATTTGCCGGATGGCCATACGGTTCCGCTACAGGAGTTGGTGTCACTGGAGCTTGTCTCGGGGGCGAATCAGATTAACCGTGAAAATGGAAAACGCCGGGTGGTGGTTACCGCCAACGTACGCGGGCGTGACCTTGGCAGCTTCGTGGCTAATATTCAGCAAGCCGTAGCAGACAAAGTGGATATCCCTGCCGGTTATTGGCTGGAATACGGCGGGACTTATCAAAAACTGCAATCGGCTTCACAGCGGCTGAGCATCGTGGTGCCGGTTACCTTGCTGATGATAATCGGCTTGTTAATTCTGGCGCTGAGTTCGTTCAAAGACGCCATGATCATCTTTACCGGTGTGCCACTGGCCCTGACCGGGGGTATTGCAGCCTTATTGCTGCGTGATATTCCGTTTTCTATCTCGGCTGCGGTTGGCTTTATTGCCCTATCCGGTATAGCGATTTTAAATGGTCTGGTAATGGTGTCGTTTATTCGGGAACTGCGCAAAGAGGGCATGGGGCTTGAGCAAGCTATTTTTGATGGGGCTTTAACGCGGTTACGTCCGGTTTTAACCACGGCATTAGTGGCTTCGCTGGGCTTTATTCCAATGGCGCTTAACACCGGTATCGGCTCCGAAGTGCAGCGGCCACTGGCCACCGTGGTGATAGGCGGGATTATCTCATCCACCGTACTCACATTGTTCGTTATTCCGGCGCTGTATCGCATTTTACATAAAGATAAGGAGTCACTGTTGACTGACGTTGAAGTATTGGAGTCTGTAGATGCCAAATAAATTAATGCAAACGGGGTTATGGCTGTTAATCGGCGTGTTATCACTGCTTAGCATCGGCGCTTTTGCCCATGGTGTGGATGACAGCACCAGGGCATTTTTGGAGCAAAATCAGGGTGTACAATTCATCCCGTTTTTATATATCGGTGCCAAGCATATGATCACCGGCTATGACCATTTGTTGTTCTTAGTCGGGGTGATCTTCTTTTTGTACCGCAGTAAAGACGTTTTACTCTATGTAACCATGTTTACGCTGGGCCACAGTATCACGTTGTTGTTCGGTGTCCTTAACGATATTCAGGTCAATGCGTATTTGATTGACGCCATTATCGGCTTATCAGTTATCTATAAAGGTTTCGACAATCTGGGCGGTTTTAAACGCTGTTTTAATTGGCAACCTGACACGCGCGCAGCGGTACTGATCTTTGGTTTGTTTCATGGTTTTGGCCTGGCAACCAAATTGCAGGAGTTTCAACTGCCACAGGAAGGACTGTTAACCAATTTAATTGCCTTTAATATTGGTGTTGAACTGGGCCAATTCGCGGCGTTAGCGTTAATTCTGCTCGTCATCAATGCCTGGCGAAAAGTGCCGTCATTTCGGCGCTTTTCTACCCTGACTAACACCGCCTTAATGAGTGCCGGCGTCATGCTGATGGGCTATCAGTTGACGGGTTACTTCATCAATTAATTTACTAAACAACATTACTTAATTTACTGAACAACGAAGAGAACACTATGCAACATACGGTAAGCACAAAAACCTTGGTTAAAGCCAGCGTGGCGGCGGCAGTTGTCGCAGTTATTGCACTGGTAACGTTAATTCTTCCTGCCGAGTACAACATTGACCCGACAGGGATTGGCAAACAGCTGGGCTTGACCAGTATCGCACAGGCGGCAAACGCTGAACCTGCTGCAGCACAGGCATTAGCAAAGGGCAGTGCTGAGTTTCAAACGATTGAAATCGTAGTGCCGGCAGGTCGCGGCATTGAGTACAAATTTGCCATGCCACAATACGCCAAAATGACTTTCGAATGGCTGACCGATGGCGAGTCTTTGTACTACGACCTGCATGGTGAGCCTGAGGGCGATACCACGGGTTACTTTGAGAGCTACACCATCGCCACCAATAGTGAGGTTAAAGGCAGTTTTACCGCGCCTTTCGCAGGCTCACATGGCTGGTACTGGAAAAACAAGTCGGATAAACCGGTTGCGGTACAACTAATGGTAAAAGGCCAGTATGACATCATTGGTCTGAAGCAATAATTCAACCCACATAACTTGGAGATTCAAATGAAAAAATTAGTTTCAGCAGCAGCGCTGTGCTGCATATTAATGAGCGGCGGCGCAATGGCTCATGCGGACCACGGAATCATTAGCAGCCAACAGGCTGTGGCTATCGCGGTGAAGTCGGTGCAGCAGATGACGTTTAAAGATTTTGGTTTTGCTGTCGGCAAATTGGATACGTCATGGAAAGCGCTGGAGGCAAAGCAATTCTCGGTCGTCAGCATTGAAGAGGGCTTTTACATAGTGAGCGCGGTTAATAGCAGCAAAGCTCAACAGATCTTTTTTAAAATCGCCAACAACGGCCAGGTATTAGATGTAAAGCCCGTTAACTATTTTTAGTTATAAGGGCACGGTCAACATACTGACCGTGCCTTTGAAGGGGGTAAGGAAGGCCAACACTTCATCTGGCTAACGTTCAGTGGCTGAGCTTGCTAAATCTATATTTTATTACTAAATATTTACACCCATCATGGGGTTGTCGCTTTGCTTGCTCATTAGACTACCATCTTGATGCATTAGGGTTCTACCAAGAGGCTATGAGTTTTTAATCTGAAGAAGAACACTGGTCTCTGCCTCTATGTTTCGCGTCATAAAGTAGCAGGTCTGCTGCTTTGTATAGCTCTTCAAAGCTCCCGGTAAGGGATGTTGCAACACCTATGCTTACTGTTACGTCGATACCGTGTATTTTTTCAGTTCTAATCACAGCAAGCAGTTTTTCCGCAAAATGTGCTGGTACAGTGTTACCGCTGTTCATGGTGAAAATGGCAAATTCTTCACCACCAATACGCGCCAAAATGTCGCTCTCGCGGCAGTTGTTCTTTAACAGTTGAGCAATTTTTCGTAATACTTCATCACCAATATCATGGCCATACTGGTCATTGATGTCTTTGAAGTGGTCAATGTCGAGCATTAAAAACGAATAGGCGTTTTGCAGGCGGTTTGCTTGTTTAATCAGCGCATTAGCCTGTAAAACAAAGGCGCGCCGGTTCATCAAGCCGGTAAGCTCATCGGTTTGCGACAGCACCTCGAGTTTTTCAGCTCTAATTTCCAAATCGTTACGAAGATTAATCAACTCTTGATACAAACTATCGCGTTGCTGTGCTGTTGTTATCACCCAATAGATTGAACGGCTACCTGCAGTGACGATTTTAGCATTTACCAAAATGGGCACGCGTTCTAACTGCGGTGTTTCTAACGTTAACTGAATCTCTTCACAATGCCCCTGATGCAATAACATCGGCATAATAAAACTTTCTACAACAATCTTAGATGCCGGTGTAAGCACGTTGCCAATTCGCTCAACACTACAAGGCTCTCGCTGACTAACAAGATAAAAGTATTGGTTTGCTGACAATACGCGCCGCTCTTCTACGGTGGTAACAACCAAGCCACAAGGGAAATTATCTAGTGGATATTCACACGTCATACCGTTGCGTCACTCAAAGGTATGGCATCTATAAATGTTTGTATCCGCTTTGCGACCTCGTGTGGATGTGTCATATGCAGGCAATGGCCTTTTGCCTGAATAACATGCAAGCTGCTGTGGGGCGTATGCGTTTTCATATACTGTCCAATAAACAGTGAAGCTAAGGCATCGTTTTCACTTTGAAGCAGTAACACAGGGTGGGTATTTTTCGGCAATAAAGCTCTGTAATCAGAGAAAAAAGTTGCCTTGGCAAATGATTTTGCTGTAACCGGGTTTGTACTGCAAAAGCTATCGGTAAGTTCGTCGGTAATGGAATTTTTTTCTATGTTACCGGTTACCAACGGTGCCAAATATTGTGCCCAGCCAATATAGTTTTTATCCATCAGGTCAATGAGTTCACTCAGGTCTTGCTGATTAAAACCACCATAATACTCAGGCGGCAAATTCAGAAAACAGGGAGACGGGCATACCATCACCAGGCTACTAATTCTGTCAGGGATCTGCTGAGCCGCTATTAGACTGATGATGCTGCTGACAGAATGGCCAACCAGAATGACGTTGCGTAAATCCAGTGTATTGCAAATATCTACAATATCCTGCGCATAGCCTTCAAGGTTGGCATATTTCTGCTTTGAATAGGCCGCCAGATTAGACTCGCCAGAACCAACGTAATCAAACAATACTATTTTATATTGCTGATAAAGCTCAGGGATCAGAAAGCGCCACATTTGCTGATTACAGCCAAACCCATGTGCCATCAGCATCACTTGTTCGCCAGTGCCGACTATTTTTACGTTATTTCTGGTTAATACGTCTTCATTTGTTAGCATAAACAACCCGCTTCGGTTTCAGGAGTTCAAAAAGCTTAACAGCCTTCGCGTAAATGCTCAGCAAGCAGCGGTTTACTTAGTAAATATCCCTGGAAAAATTTACAACCATTTTCAATCAAAAAGTCGAGTTGTTCTTGCGTCTCAACACCCTCCGCAACAACTTCCAGGTTAAGAGCTACTGCAAGTGACAGTATAGTCGTTACTACTTCTGCGTATTCGCCGATTTATTGCTGGTAGTACTACCACCGCGGTGATAAACAGGACGAAGTGTAGCTTATTGATTTTGATGAAGTGTTGTAAGGTTCAGTGTATTTCTAGGCCTAACTTTTTGAAAACCATTTATCTGTTCTTATTTAATAACACAAACGGTAACGTTAGTAATACCCTCTATTAGATTATCTGCGCTTCTCAAAGTTGATTTCGATGATCTCACCTGTTTCTTCATCTATTTTCTCACCATGCTTTTCAGCTAGTTGAGTCTTGAGTAGATCATTAAACCTATACATTTCTACCAGTCGTACCATCATGGCACCTTCAGTTTCCTTGATAGTTTTGGGTGAAGGACTTTCTGATTCTTCTGCCAGCTGCTTTAATTTGCTTTTGGTGCTTTTCAGCTTCGCCTCTAGCATGCTTATTTTTTCGTCTTTTGATCTATTCTCGAGCTCAGTGTCTCTGGTCTTTTGTGCATTAAGGATTTCTGACTTGATCTCTGAGTAAGAGGCTTTCCTGAACAACGAATGGTTCAATCCTGCCTGCTTAGCGACCGTATTCATATTGATTTTTGCAGTCGGATTGGCGATCATTTTGTTCAAAGCTTCTCTTAACAGCTCTGTGCCTGACTTTTGCGTTTCATTTTTCATGCGACAACTCCTTCTACTTTAAGTGGCGATTTGTCTGTAAGAATTACATCGGCTGCGTTACTTGTATCTCTCCAGCTTTCTGCCATCAGAGAGTATTCTGATTGCTTTTCTGGAGGGAGCTGGTTATAAAAACCGAGTTTCTCATCAGCAAAATTCTTCATTGCTTGCCAATGTACTCTCTGCTGCTCTGTAACGAGGTAACTCGGGCAATATACGCAGCCACTTGGAAGGCCCACATTTTTGAGCTTACAAGCGGGGCCTGCTGTACAATATCCATGAGGTAGACCACGAATATTTTTTAGATTTTCAGCTAAAAATACTTTATAAGCATCCAAACTCTTGAAGTGAATCTGTTTCACCGTTCTTCCTGTATCTGAACCGTTAGACGCCGTGACGTTAAAAATTAGACTTTTTGCACCGTTATTAAGACGTTTACCTGCTTCACCCGTTAAAGTGCCTTCAGCAGCCTCCGTAGCGATGTTTTGAGCGATGTTGTTTACTAGCAGCTCCTCGAAATCTTCAAATAAGCCAATCATCTCATCTGGGCTTTCATAACCGCGTGATGCATAAACCATCGTCATTGAACTGGCTAGGTGTTTAAACTGATGTTTAATGTCGTCTAATTCCCCCAGCCTATTAGCAATAATGAACCAAGCAAAATTGTGGCGCAGCATGTGCGGCGTAATATGAAATATCTCGCCCTCAACGTATTTTTCACCTAGGTTATGGCCCCTGACAGACTTATAGTTGCACCCTAACGATTCTAATTGATCAAGGTCTTTGGCCGTAAGTGCGTATTCAAACTTGTGCAATGAGAACTTCGGCTCTTTTCCATCAGGCTCTTTAGCCTGGGCTGAGCTCCTTGCACCCAGGTGGGCATCAGAAAACTTTATTGATGTCAGATTGTCGATTACACCAAATAAGAAATTCATATTTAATCCATGCCTCAGCTGATGGTCAAATTCGTCTGTGATCTTGATCTTAGGATTCTCCAGGATTGCGATTGCGCGCTTATGCATTGCTTTTACGTAGCGTTCGAGGAGAGCTATCGCTTCATGGGTATCCTGATTTGCGACCCATTTCATGGTTTTTTTGGTTTCATCTGTTTTAGTGAGAACTGCTTCAACATAATATTTTCCATCGTGCTTGCTCGAGCAGCCAATGACACAAGACAGCGCTTCTTCTTTACGCATGCCTGTATAAGTTAGGATATATAGCAGAACATGTAATTTCAGATTGTTCAGCGCTTTGAAACCAAGCCGAAGTGGTTCAACTAATGTATTAATTTCACTCCTTTTATTGACAATTGAAGACGCGTTGCTGTATCGAATGCCTGTGTCAATTGCATTGTGAATGGCTCTCACATAGTTATCATTTGCTGCCTCCCACTCATTGATAATTTCCCGAGCGCTAGCAAATTTCATTTCACACTCAGCGATAACCTTTTTTAAGAGTCCAGATGGTACTATTGGATAGGATTTCGGCTTTTCTTGTCTTCCATAAAAAATATTGAGTTTCGCAAGTTCCTCGCGGAAAATGACCAGCGTATCTTCTGAAAACAGTCCATAATTTACGTTTTCTTCAAAAAATTTCGGATTGAAAGAAGAACCTGCGTTATCAAGAACGAGTTTATCTTTAAAGAAATTGATGAAATGATTGCGCTTTACCAAGCTTGGTAGTAAGTTAAATTTGGCAATTGAATCAACGTTATATTCTTGTATTAATTCACCAAATCTTATTAGTGGTTTAATCTGGTTACAGACGGACGAAAATTTTATACCACTGCCACCCTCAAAAATACCATTGTAGTTTGCGAGTAAAAATACGGACTTGACTTCATATTTTACAGCACCTGAGAGGGTTGTGAAATTTACTGATGCGTTAAGACCTCGCCACATATCATCGCAAAAAGTTATGTCTCCATGCCTTTTTGAATTAACGCTTTCTGTTTTATAGACCACTACTGACTTAATGCGGTCGTAGTCAACTTCTGTGAAAGGTTTGATTGTGAGTAAGCCTGTCTCATCAGATTGCGAGATATGTTCAATTAGATCTATGATTTTCACCGTGCTACTCCTATATCGGCATAGAATGCCCAATCGTCGTGGCAGCCTCTTGTTTTTAATAAGGCAACACCAGCTTGAACGGCATCTGGACTGATTTCGCTAAGCTCAGCAAGTATCGTTTCAACCCGTTTATTTAACAACTCAATATAGGTTGCTTGATCTGTATTACTCTCATAATCACTAACACCTCGCTCCATTTCACCTACAACGTAGCGTTGATAAGACAACAAACGCCAAACATGTTCCTTATCAGCAACGACACGAAAATGTCGGCAAAACAGGCAGGCATTAAAATCGCCACATTGCGAACTAGCTGCTTTTGTACTCCTGTTTAGTCGTTGTTGCTGTTTTTCGAAGGCTAAAAATTCAGCGTCGTTGCCATTTGACGCGCATCGACCTGAAGGCGTTTGTTTGGTGTCTGTGGGTATTTCGGTAACTATAATAATTTCGTCTGATAAGGGTCTGCCTGAAAAATAGTCGGACATTACTCGAGTAGCTGAGGCAATAGTCTCTTCTGATTTGATACCATCGTCTCGTAGGTAAACATCCAAAAATACTTTCAGTGAATGCTGTCCCGCTTTGTTATATTGGTGGAATTTTTTTGCATATGCCTTATAGACATAATTAAGGCCACCTTTACGGATTCGTTGTAAATTAAATGATATTTGGCATTCGAATCGACGAAGAACCTCGCTTAACCATGCACTGAACTTTGTATGGGTAAAGCTCAAAATTTTATCATTCTTATCACGATACAACGACAGTCTATATCTGAGTTTACTATCTTCAGGAAGGTCAGCACGTAGCTTTGAGGAAATCTTGTCTCGAATGTATTCAAGATCAGCTAATGCATTTGTTACCTCTGTTCCGAATACTAAACCCTCATTTAGAAGGCTATCGTCGGTTAATTCAAACTCATAAAATTGCGTTTTATAGCCGGCTCTCTTTTTAAAAAGACGAACGAAGTGCGCTGTTTTTCCTGTGAGTGGCGCATCCACCTTCAGAATGTCGTCAATCTCAAGCATTAAGAGTGGTGCCAGGTTCCAACCGGTTTTTAGTAAAATTCGTCCTAAACGAAGCAGTAACTCGTCCTTTCCAGATAAATCAGCATCCATTAACCCTAACTCTATTGCATACGCAATGGCCGCTACTTCCTCTTTAGCGTAGTAATCCGCAGCTTTACTTTTAGTGTCATTAGCCCCTCTCTTTTTTCCTGATACAGCATATGAGCGGACTTCAGTTAATTCATAGTGTGCGCAGAACAATCCAAAAGCTGATTGCATACCTCTTGCACTTCCTAATGAAAGTTTGTCAGCTTTGAATTTATCGTTTAGGGCGCTGCGGATACGTTTGATTATTCGACAGTTATTCTGTTCTAAAGCCGCTAAGCCAACATCAGCAAGCAATCGATGATCATTATTATCCAACAGATTCACATGGCTGGTGAAAACAGCTTTGATCATGCTGATTTGCCCAAATACAGTTTCCTTTGAGCGTTGGTCTCCGTCAATTCTTTTGAGCTCGTATTGCGCGTAATCGTAAATAGATTGAGCTATTGCAGGGTATTTTGCTGCTAATTGATCCAGGATAATTAAGCGGTGATTATCATCGCCGGTATCACAGTCGACAATTACTGCCAAATCAATTAGATCGGTTAGCTTCCAGGCACTGGCATGTATATGATTGTGCATGAAACATATTTCGCCAATGCAACTATTTATCCGAGCATCTTCAATGTTGTATAAGCATCGTATTAATGTTTGCTCATGGGCAAAAAATGCCGAAATACCCTCGCTACGAAGCAGGTCAAGTCTATCTAAACTGTCTGCGTAATCGAAAATTGCACTACTTAGCTTTGTCAGCCTTGTAATAGAGCTGATTGCAGCTTTTTGACCTTTATTTTTGTATATATAGGATATATATGTCTGACATTGTTCAAACCATTTGGTCGAAAGTTCGTGGATCCAGTGAGCTCCTCTTGATTCGTCCCCGGCCTTTAAGATATAGACTGTTTTTCCTGCAAATTTTTTTTCGGGTCCGTGTAATTCTGGGTTGTGAACGCTTCGTAATTTTCTGAGTCTGCTTTGTTTATCTTTTGGGGTTTTGGCTAATAAGACTTCAAAAATATCGTTGTTATCTAGAGCGTTAAATATTGTTTTATTAAGTTGCCGAACAATTATTGGCTCATTTCTGGATTGAGAAAAAGCTTGTAGCATTGAGCTGACACCACCTTTGTATTTGCTGTAGCCGTTTGGTAGCTGAAAGATCTTTTCTACTAATTTCTTGAAATCAACAGCCCACGTTGCCGGGTATAAATACATCTGAGAAATATCGATTGTTTTCTCAATTAGAGCAGTCGCTGCTCGTGAAGGGGATAACAAATTTTGGTTGTCGAAAAAAGTCTTCGCTAAATGCATTAAAGTTGAGAGTACAGAGCCTCCTCGTTTTGTGTACACTTGCCTGATTTCAACTAAGAATAACTCCTGCTCAACATTTGCCCAATTTAACTCATTGTTTAATCTGTTAAATCCCTCACTTATGAACCTGTGAAAATGTGTAAGCGATTCGGATTGATTGTCGAGATCTATGTAGGCACAGAGGTCTTTAAGACGTTCTACGGTTACGTCATGTCCTGCGCAGTCTCTCTCTGAATCAGGCTTGCAGGCTTTTGTTAAAATACTTTCTACATCAGCACCAAGATTGTCAGAGTGCGCTTTAAAGATGTTTATTAATTCCATACTGCGCTTAGGAATCATGTAACGCTCCAGTGTTATTCACCCTTTCAAATACTTCCTGGTAAAGGTCGACAACCCAAGGTTCCATTGCGCCATGTTTGCCCATGCGACCTTCTACTGCAAAATCAATGTAACGTTGAGTTGTTTCGTATGTTTCATGTGACATTAGCAGCATGAGCTTAGCTTTGATGTCATTTGGGGAATACCCTTTCTTGATTAACGCAATAGCCCAGTAAGTTGCAAATGTTGCTCTTAAATCGTGAAAATTTCTCTCAAGGCCCGGCAGCCCTCGTTCTTTTAACTCAGCTCGAACTTTTTGAATAGAGTTTGAAACACTACTAACAGTCATTCTCTTACCATCCCTGTTTATAAAAAGTGGTAGCGGATGTTCTGAGTTATTTATACCAAACACATTTTCATGCTTTCTCTGTCGTTCAAGATAGACACTGTCTTGTGTATAGTCCCATAGCATAGCCATGAGCGTGGGAGAAATTCGCAGATTTTCAGCTTTACTGAATTTACGTAGTAATAATATTGAAAAGCTAATTCTGTTGCTGGCGGGGTTGATGACGTCATCCCGATTAATCTGAACTACCTCATTTGCGCGCAAGCCAGCGAAAAGTGCACATTTTAGGAAAAGGCCATAGGTGCGATGAGTGTATACATCCGTTTTCATCAGTACCAATAGCTCATCGGCTGTGTATGCGAGGAGTCCCTGATTGGGTTTGTCGTCTTTCTGAATAGCGCTTTTAGGGATTGTGAGATTACTGATATAGGTTCTAAGCGCCCGAGAATGATGGAGCTTCACACCTGGCATTGAGAATAGTGACTCAGCATCATCCTTTCGTCGCACCTTTATTGCTTTCAACTTATGTGAGAATGGGAGTGCTTTGACTTCTCCTCTCCTAAAGCTCCATACGTAAAACGCTCTGATATTTTGTAGAATTCGATTGCCCAGCTTGAATGATATCGTTTTATTTTTCACAAGGGTGGTCATGTACTTTTGAAATCGCCAAACGGGCAGCAGGGTTTCAGCTTCCATTATGCTGTGGGGATTAAAATTGCTAGGTACGGCCATGATCTCCTCATAAGTTATCTTCTGTTCAATCATCCAATCCAGAAATTTACGAAGATCTTTAGCAATTGGCATGATGCTACCGATATCAAGCTCACAGCTCTTCTTTGCTCCCAGGTGACCTTTACTCCAAACGTACTCTTCGTTTTCCGTGTGCCGGTTTCTTTTTAATGAAAAGACACCAGTCTTCCTATCGATTAGGAAAAGATTAAATTCTAAACATTCTCTAAGACGCTCAGAGCAAGATATGAGTGGGAAATTATCGATAACATTGTCACTGTGGTAACAAAGATTTCTCAATTTAAAGTCGCCATACCGCTCTTCGATAAAGTTGTTATCTTTGTCTTTTGCGAAATAAGGAAGGTTTCCTAGATTCAGACTGGATTTGATAATCTTTGAAGGTGATCTCGACATATGTGCTCCGGCGATTTTAATTAAGGGTAACACTAATAGTTGATTTGTCAAGAATAGGGTTTTGGTATCTATTTAGGAATGGGGTAACGGCAGTAACATCAGGCTTAACTTATATAGTGGAACGATTTAAAAACTTTGAAGGCAGTACCACCATTAACTTAAATGGTGTAGTGCGCAGCCGTCTGGCGTCGTTCGCTGAAGCTAATTTGTAACCTGTCTATATTGTTTATAAAAAGCCTGGTTGACTAATTATATCGTTCAACTAGGCTTTTTTTGTTCTTATTGCCCTAAAGTCCTTCCGGACATGCAAAGGAGTTGCATGAAAAACCCTGTATACACCGAATATAAACGCAGTAGCCTGCTGGGTGGGCTGCTGGTGCTTGCTTTGTCGCTATTGGGCGCAACCGCGCATTACCTGCTGACTATTGACAATAAAGTGGTGCATAGCAAAAGCCAGCTGGATAATGCAGTAAAGCAACTGGACAGCACCTTGCTACCGCTGATGGGATTTGCTGAAGCATTGCGGCGCAACGCACAGATCAAACTACAGTTACCTGCTATACAAAGCGATAACAGCCTGCCGGTGTTATCTGTGCTCACCGCTGAGACTGAGCAACTGCCGTTATACAGTGAAAATGCCGTGCTTAATCTGGAGTTGCAAATGTTGTTAAGGTTACAGCCCTATTTTGAGCTGGCCGGCGAAACGCAACCCGTTGTTAAAGGGCTGTATTATTTTTCTGAGCAGGGTTTTGCTTACAATGGGGCGGTGAAATGGCCGGATTATCTGACAGAGCAGTTGTTAAAATGGCGCCAGAACACTGCGCAAACTTTAAGTTTTGAACGCGACTTAGTATTTTATTCGCATTTTTCGCCACAACAGGCAGCACTGATGGTACCGCTGAGTTATCAGGACAAAAAACTGGGCAGCTTTTTGTACCTGGTGGCAACCGACTCTTTGCTGGCACCGGTACACAGCCAGTATCCGCAGCTGGATTTTATGTTGCTGGATCAGTCTGGCGAGCTGGTAGGCGGCGCGGGCAATATTAAACGGCCACAGCGTGCCGATGAGCATATGTTGCAGGTGCAGCGCTTAAGCAGTACGCCCTGGTCACTGGCGGTGCTGGAACATAAAACCAATGTGTTTGCAGCCGGGCTGCAGACGTTTTTCTGGCACTGGCTGGGGTATGTATTACTGCTGGGCGCGCTATTAGGGGCGTTACAACTACGTTATAAAAAACGTACCTTATCAGCAGTGGGCCGCTTAATTGTGCATATTGACCGGCTGGCTGCTGGTCAGGCGCACGGTGTGCGGCATATTCCGCAGGGCTGGGCCGAAGTATTCGACAAGGTTTACCAGCTGCATGATAGTAAAAAACCGGATTCAGAGTAAACGATAACCAAAGTGGCCGCTGCGGGTATACATAATATAGTTTTGGCTTATTTGACCGGGCGCCGATAGCGCCGGGCCGGTGGGGTCTATCAGCAAATACTCTTTACCCTCTATGGTAACTTTTTCGTCCATAGCGCCAACCGGTAACTGTACTGCCAGCATGGCGTGCTGTGGCAGGTATACTATGGCCAGTTTTACATCTGGCAACAGCATGCGGAGCAAGGCAGCAAGTAACACCGTCTTACTATCGCAGTCGCCACGGTTTTCCTGCAACACTCTTAGCGGCGGGCTAAAAGTATTACCAGTGGAATTCTGCCGGTCAGATAAATCCTGATAGGGCAATTGCTGTAACCAACTGCTGATATACGCCACCGAATCCCGGCTGGCGGTGTTCACCAGCTTATCATGTAAGGCCCTGGCTACCGGCAACAGGTCATTCAGGCTGTCCTGCATCAGCCGCTGGTGGTCGGGCACAATAGCAGGCCCGCTCCAGGGCAGGCTCAGTTGATAATAATAAGCCTGCTGCAGATAGAACTGGCTGCGTTCAGCTGTGAGTTGGCTTAGCTCATGCTGCAGTTGTGGTAGCAGAGTTTGATCGGCACTGACGATCTGATAACGCAATGCATTGCTGTCTGGCTGGCGCAGCAGGCGGACGTTAGGATATTGCGTCATGTGCATTTGCAAGTCCCGCCATAAATACTGCTGCAAAACGTTGGTCTGAAAACGGCGAAACTGGCGAAAGTGATTGCTTAAGGTAGTTTGGGCGATGCTAAAGTTTAGTTGCTGTGCCTGCCCGGCCGCACTGAAGTGGTAATTAAAATGTGCCTGACCGTCATCCTGTTGCAGGGAAAAACGTAACGTATCTGCCGCCAGCAGTGGCGGCAGCAGCAGAAAAAACAACAGGATAAATTTCATTTAGCTCCGGTGACGTAATGCCCGATAACGTTGCCCAGACAACAAGCATAATACCAGCAACAGCAAGATACCAGTGGCGCCGCCTGATGCTTCAACCGTTACGCTGCTGCGAATGTAGCTGTCTCTGTTGTAATCCTCCAGTGGAATATAATCAAGGCTGGCATCATCAAAGCCGGATATCTCTGCCAGCAGGTAGCCGGTGGCAGCGTCAAATAGCCTTATGGTTAGCAGATAGTCGTCTGGCGCGAAGCGGTTTTCCAGCACCGTATCAATTGCCAGCCAGTCGTCAGGGCTTTGCCTGTACAATTCAAATACACTGCTGGTGTAATATACCCGCTCATCGCCATGGCTTGGCAGCAGGGTAAACTCAGCAAATACCTGCTGATAGGGTAGTGACGTATCGGCATCCAGTTCAACTTCCAGCCGGTGATAGTAACCGTTGGCGTTGAGATCGCCGCTGATAAACACATCAACGCTGTGAAACCAGACATGGCTCTGGTAAGCCTGAGTGGTTACTTTGGTATCTTTTACACTTTTTAGCAGCGGTTTATGCTCACTGCGCCGCTCGGTAGTGCTGCTATCAGTTGCGCTGGCCGTGGCTGGCACAGCAAGCCACAACAGCAAGCAACTTAGTAGGCTAAAGCTGATATTTTTCATAACGGTATCTCCCTGGGCTTTGTTACTATTACAGGCTGGCGGGATGAATTTTGGCTGAACTTCAACGTAAAGGATGTGTAAAGCAATGAGACTGGTTCGTACTGTAGTGGCACAGAGCAGCATAAATGCTATTGATTTACTTAGCCTGCGCGTACCTGAGCTGTCAAAAGGCCGGTTGAAAGACGCTATGAGTAAAGGTGCTGTGCTGCTAAGCGGCAAACCGCAAAAACGGCTGCGCCGTGCGCAAACAGCCTTGCAAACCGGCCAACAGCTGCAACTGCATTATGATGATGAATTATTACAGCGCAGCTGTGAGCCGGCGCAATTGATAAGTGATCAGCAGCAGTATAGCGTGTGGTTTAAACCTGCAGGCATGTTGTCGCAGGGCAACGAGTGGGGCGATCATTTGTCATTGCTGCGTGCGGTTGAGCAACATTTTGCCGCAAAACGCCAGGTATTTATACTGCACCGGCTGGACCGCGAAGCCAGCGGTCTGGTTATTGTTGCCCATAGTAAAAATGCGGCTGCGGCATTTAGCAAGCTGATTGCCGGACATAAGATCAGCAAGCAATATGTTATCCGGGTTAAAGGGCTACTGCCCGATAGCTTGTTACAACAAGGCGAAATCAGTTTGCCGCTGGACGACAAAGCCTGCCTTACCCGTTTTCAGCTGTTGCAGTTTGATACGGCAGCGCAACAAAGCTGGCTGGAGGTTGATCTTATCAGCGGCCGCAAGCATCAGATCCGGCGGCATTTTGCTGCGGTTGGTCACCCGGTAATGGGGGATCCGCAATATGGCCAGGGCAATAAAGATAGCGCCGGGCTGGCGTTGCAGGCAGTTGAGCTTAGTTTTAGCTGCCCACTGCGGCATAAGAGCCAAAGCTTTACTGTGCCGCCCGAACTTAGGTTGCACGGTTCATCAAAGCAATAAGCGGTTAACTGCTCAGGTTAGCTCGTCAGCAGTACTGGCAGGCAGCAGTTTGTTATTGCAGCTAAGTTCAATACTGCCCAGCCGGATCGCATTGAGTAAGTCTTGCCGTATCATATTGCTGTTCCATTCACAGGCTCTGGCCGCTTTACCATGCAGCGCCAGTAGCCACAGCTGCTGCTGTGGCGGCAAAGTAGCTGCCAGTGCCCAGCTGAGCCAGAAAGCCTCAGGCAGGGCGTTAAGTTCAGCCAGTTGCCAGGGCGTATCTGACAACTGCTGCAATGCCAGTCTTAAGCTGATAAAGGGTTGGCTGGCAAAGTGCTGCGGCAGCAAAGCCTGTAGCTGTGCCGACAGCTGTTGTTGCAACGCTTTGGCAGTATCGTCGTCGGTATGCAAAGCCAGCCATAGCACATCATCGTTAACGCAGCTGGCAATTAGCTGGCTACAATCCAGTTGTTGTACAAAGGTTTGCACCGCCTGCTGCAAGCGTTGTTCACCAAACTGTAATTTTAGCTCTGTTATTGCCGCTGGGGTAAACGCCAGGATATGCAGCGTGGTCTTTGCCGCCTGATGTTGTGTACGCTGACAAAAGTTGTGCCAGCCGGCAGAGGTGAGTTTTACGGCGCTTTGAGTTACCGGTTTGCGCCTTTTGCGCCCGACTAAAGCTAACACCACCGCCAGAAACAATACCAGTACTGCCAGCGCCAGCAGTTGACTATAGCGTCGCTGTTGCTGCAATTGTTGTTGCAGTTGTGTCAGTTCAGTTTGGTGCTGGCTGGCTGCGGCAACCTGGCTGAGGCCGTTATTAATTAAATCCAGTTGCAGTTTATTTTGCTCGGTAAATTGCTCAAAACGCTGGGTACTGGCTTGCTGCATGCTGGTGTAGGCAAGTTGCCAGTTGCCCTGATATGCCGCCAGCTTAGATACCAGCTCGTTGTAGCGGTATTGTATGTAAGCCGCCGACTGCGGAATATGCGGCAGCAGTTCTGCTATCAGGCTATTGGCATCGGCGTATTGCTGACGGCGAAACAGCAACTCAGCCAAAGCTAAGCTACTTTCATACAGGTAAGTTTGCACGTTTTGCTGGCGGAATAATTGCAAGGCGTCATTAAAATACTGCAGTGCCAGCTCATCATGTTGCTGTAACACTGCCAGCCGGCCGAGACCCTGCAGCGCCATACCCACCCGGAGTAAATCATCTTGCTGTTTGGCCAGTGTCAGCGCTTCGTTCAGATATTGGCTGGCCTGCTCTGCAGTAGCGGTCTCTTCCAGATAGGTTTCGCCGATAAACAACAGGGTATAGGTATAGCTGGAATGCTGCTGCAGTTGCTGATAGCGCTGTTTTGCCTGCAGTAAGTGAGATAACGCATTTTTGTGGTCTTCAATTTTGCGGTACGCCATACCAAGACGAAAGTGAATGGAAGCCAGCGCTTCGTTATCCTGCAGCGCTGTGGCCAGTTGCAACGCCAGATTAAGATTCTGATAAGCCTGATTATAGGCGTTGTTTTGTAGTGCCAGCCTACCCAGTGTAATGCGGGCTTTCAGTTCAGTCTCAGGCTGTTGTCCGGTTAATGCCAGTGCCAGGCTCTGCTCGGCATAAGGAATGGCTTTTTGCACATGACCCAACTGATTATAAGCCTGAGCAAAGTTTTGCAGCACATCGCTGTACAGTTGCAGGCTAAACGGATCGGTTTCGTTTTGTAGTATTAATTCGGCCCGTTCCAACTGGGTAATTGCAATGGCAGTGTCGCGGTACAAAATGCCGTAAATTTGTGCCTTTAATAAGTAAGCTTGTGCCTGTAAATACGGCGGCGCCGGGTTTTGCAGCACGCGCTCAGCGGCATCCATCGCGGCGTCTTTATTACGCAAACGCAACTGCGTCAAACCCAGCACCAGCCAGTCTTCGCTACTGAAAGATGTCGTTGGTTGCGACAGCAATTGATTGCTGACTTGTTCGGCATTGCTGCTGGCTTCATTCAAGCGCAGTTGTAAGCGCTCAGAGGCCTGTGCTGTAAACGACAGCACAATGTATAGCAGAGCTATACACAGCTGGGCAGTACGTAATGGCATAATGATAACTGTTTTTATTTTTATCGCAGTTTAGCCTTATTTAGCCCTGGCAGCTACACCTGATACCGGGGGCGGCCCTGTATAAAGGCCTGTATATTGTCTGCCAGTTGTTCCACCATGCGCTGGCGGGCCTCCGCGCTGGCCCAGGCCATATGCGGGGTAATTAGCAGGTTGGGTAAATTGGCGCGGATCAGTATATTGTCTGGTTCAGGTGGCTCTTGTGTTAATACATCCAGTGCCGCGCCGCCCAGGGTACCGTTTTGCAAGGCATTAAGCAGCGCGGCTTCATCAATCAGGCCGCCACGGGCAGTGTTAATCAGCAGGGCGTTAGGCTTCACCGCAGCAAAAACCTCAGCGTTAAACAGCTTTTCGGTGGCGGTTGTCAGCGGGCAGTGCAGCGATATTACATCAGCCTGTGCCAGCGCGTCGGTAAATGGCACTCTGCCCGGGCGGCAAGCAGCAGCGCCCGGCTGCTCGGCAATAATCAGTTGCATACCAAATGCCTGCGCCAGTGCAGCACTGGCCTGCCCCAGGGCACCATAGCCCACTACCACAAAGTTTTTCTTGGCCAGTTCAGTTACCGGGTAATCCAGCAGACAAAAGTGTTTACTCTGGCTCCATTTGCCTGTCTGCACTGCCTGATGATATTGCTGTACCTTGTTGGTAAGTTGCAGTAACAGCGCAAAAACATGCTGTGGGACAGCAGTGTCGGCATAGCCGCGCACGTTACAGACAGTAATGCCCAGCTGGCGCGCCGCGGCAAGATCCACATTGTTTACCCCGGTAGCGGCAACGCAAATCAGCTTTAAACCGGGTAATGCCTGTAGCATCTCTGTTGTCAGCTCTACCTTGTTAACGATAGCAATACTGGCCTGTTGCAAGCGGCTGACTACCTGCTGTGGTGTGGTGTAAGGATAGCACTGCAGGGTGGTATTACTGCTGCGTAACGGCGATAAGTCGGCCTCGCCCATAGTGTCTGTATCGAGAAAAACCATAGTATGCATAATCTTGTCCTGTTAAAGCAGCCGACGTTATTGTTCTGGCGCGTTATACCAGCGCTTTGGCGAGTGGTAAACCGTTATGATACTCAATTATGCTAAAGTCGCATGTAAACAACCCCACTATCTTATAGTTTGGAGCCTGGCTCATGTTTCCAATGCGTTTTCAGCCGTTTATTTTTGCCTTTATTATGTCTGGCTTTATGGCATTTCTGATGTCAGGCATTTTGACATTTATTAATTTGGGTTGGTTTGATGCGTTTATTGTTGCCTGGCTTAAAGCCTATTTGTATGCCCATGCCTGTGCTTTTCCACTGGTATTTATTTTTGCGCCGCTAAGTCGCAAGATCACGGCAAAGCTGGTTAAAGCGGATACCCGCGCGGCTTAATAACATGTCGTATTATTTAACTGTTTGGGCATTAAGCCAGTGCGGATGATGGCTGGTATAGTGTTGTAACCAGGTTGCAAAAGCTTCGGCCTGCAGCGGCCGGGAAAAATAATAACCCTGCACTTTATCGCAACCACATTGCTGCAGTTTGGCCAGCCCGGCCTGATTCTCCAGGCCTTCAGCGGTAACAACAAAGCCCAGGCTGTGCGCCAGTTGTGTTGTTGCAGCAACTATCAGGGCATCATTGCTGTTATGGTCGATGTCTTTGATAAAAGCCCGGTCAATTTTAAGTTCATGCACCGGCAATTGCTTCAGATAAGCCAAAGATGACTGGCCGGTACCAAAATCGTCAATTGCCAGCGTTATGCCCAGGCCTCGTATGCGTTGCAACTGGGCTATTATCGTTGCAGCATCCTGCATAATAGCGCTTTCGGTAACTTCCAGTGCTAATGCCGCAGCGCTTAACTTATATTGTTGTAATTGGGCATAAATATTGTCGGCTAAAGCCGGGTTTAGCAGATCATGTACCGACAGGTTTACCGCTATTTGCAAGCGTAACCCTTGTTGCCACCATTTTGCTGTTTGCGCTATGACCTGTTGTAACATCCAATCCGAAATCAGGCTGATATTGCCGGAATGCTCTGCCAGACGAATAAACTCGTCCGGGGCAATCAGGCCCAGTTTGGGATGTTGCCAGCGGATCAGTGCTTCTGCGCTGCTGCATTGCTGTGAAGCGAGATCAATTTTAGGCTGATACACAGCATAAAACTGGCCATTGTGCAGTGCTTCAGGCAGGTCGCGGATCAACATCAGTTCACGCTGGTGGCTTTCATCCTGGCCTTGCAGATAAATAGCTGTGCGCTGTGGTGTTTGCCGGGCGTTGTCCAGAGCAATATCTACCCGGCGCAGGGCGTCATTCACGTTGCTTTGCTGGCAGAAAAAATGATAGATACCAATACAAAGTTTCAGATTGATTTGCGAGTTAGCTAACTGATACCCCTCACCCAAAGCCGCTAGCTTGGCACGCACCTGGCCTTCGGTTAGTAAGGTATTGTATACCAGTAAAAATTCATCACCGCCCAGCCGCGCCAGCATTACCGGTAGTTCGGGCCCCAGTTTTAGCCGCCTTGCTAACTGTTGCAGCAATATATCGCCATTACTAAACCCCAGCACATCATTAATATGTTTAAACTGCTGAATGTTAATTTGCAGCAGGCTGCCGTCGCTGCTGGCCAGCAGATCTGGCAACAGGCGTTCTACTGCTGTGCGGTTATATAAGCCGGTCAGAGAGTCGTGTTCGGCGTTAAACTGCAATTGTTGTTCGCGCTGGCGTATATCATGCTGCATGGCGCTAAGGGTGCGGCTAAGCAATGCCACTTCATCGTTGCCCCGTACCGGAATGGTTTCATCAAACCCCTGGCCGATACGCCTGGCAAAATAGCTTAGCGCTTTCAGGGGTTGGGTAATGCTGCGGGCAAAAATAATACCTGCCAGCAGGGTTAGCGATAGCGCCGCACCGAAAATAAGCAGCAGTTGATGGCGAAACTGCTGATAGCTGCTAAGCCAGCGTTGATTGGATAAGTGCTGTACTGCCCATAGCTGTTGTTGCTGATCCAGCGGCATTGCCAGCGAGATATAATCTTGCTGTGGGTTACTGTGCGGCACTCCGGCATCGTTGATCAAGGTGTCAAGCAATGCCGGCAGTTGCTGCTGATAAACGGCATCGAGCGTAGAGGTGTATAACTGATAGCCCTGCGTTTGTGCAGCAACAAAACTGATATCCAGATCAGTTATGCCGCGGATCTGTTTGGCTAAGGTACTATCAAGCGGAAAACCCATGCCAACCCAGGCAATTAACGCTGGCGCCCTTACCGGGGCCAGCACCAGCTGATACGGCTGGCCGGCCAAATGCAAAATATCGTTCACCGCAGCGGCATTCTGGCCCTGTGTTTGTTGAAATAACGGCGCTATATCGGCGGCTTTAATTGTACTATCCGAGCTAACCAGTAAAGCGCCGTTGGGCGATAGCAGCAGGGTAAGGCTGGCATTAATACGGTTACCATGGTTGGCCAGCACCGATTCTATGGTTTCTTGCTCCGCAGTGGCTACCGCGCGGCGAAAACCAAAGTCGGTAGCCAGGATCTGCACGCTGCTGCTTAACTGGCTGGCTCTGTTATTCAGTGCTTCACGCAGTACTTTACTGGCCACGCGAAGAATATGTCCGGCCTGCAATTCACTGTCGCGTTTCATCGCGCTAAGCGTAGCCAGCCCGGTAGCTGTTGCCAGCAGGCTTAACAATACCAACAGAATAAGTATCAGTTTGGTGCGTAAAGAGCTGAATGTCATCAGAGCTTAACTATGTTTATTAAAACAACAGTAAGGTTCAGCAAAACAGCACTGCGAACAGGAGCGCCACAACGGAAGAATAAGGCATAATGCTGGATACCAAATTGAAAATTTTATTAACAATAGCAATAAGCCAGAGCAGGCTCAAATAAAAACTGGTGATAAAGCAGCGCTAATGAGACGGACAGATATCAAATGAAGACAGGGTTAAGCATACAACTGACATTGTTACTGCTGATTATTACATTACATTATAGCCCTGCTGCCAGCGCCACTGATATTTGTCAGCAGGCCAGACAGCAGCAACGACCCTGCGTGGCATTGGTGTTGGGGGGCGGTGGTGCCCGTGGTGGCGCACATCTGGGTGTTATTGAGCAACTGGAACGACAGCAAATACCGGTTGATCTGGTGGTGGGCACCAGTATTGGCGCCTTTATTGGGGGGTTGTATGCCAGCGGCCATAGTGCCAGCGAAATTGCTGCCCGGCTGGAAAATACCCCCTGGGCTGATGGTTTTCGTGATCGGGTATACCGTGATGAAATGCCGCTGCGGCGCAAACATAAAAGCGACGACTTACCGGTAAATCTGGACCTGGGTGTATCGGAACAAGGCGTACGCTTACCTAAGGGGATTTTAAGCGGCCAGGCGCTGGCAGAAATTCTGCACGGCACCTTTGGTGCTTTTGCTAACCTGAAACATTTTGATGATTTACCGGTACCCTTTCGCGCCGTGGCAACCGATTTACTTACCCAGGAAGAAGTGATTCTCAGCGATGGCAGCCTGGTACAGGCCATTCAGGCGTCAATGAGTCTTCCGGGCGTGGTACGGCCGCTGGAATTAAATGGTAAGCTGCTGGTAGACGGTGGTGTGGTAAATAACCTGCCAATCAGTGTGGCCCGGCAACTGGGGGTAGACCGCATTATTGCCGTTAGTATTGATTCGCCGTTGCTGCGCCGCGAGCAGATGGAATCAGCTTTTAGTGTTACAGAGCAACTGACCAGTTTTCTGGTGCGGGCCGGGGTGCAACAGCAAATGAAGTTGCTGACCGAGCGCGATCTGTTGTTGCAGCCGGATCTGGTGAACATCAGCACGCTGGATTTTGGCAATATTACCCAGGCGGTGCAATCGGGGCGGCAAAGTGCCATTCGTTTTGTGCAGGCACTGGCCGATTTCAGCCAGCCCCAAAAAGTCTATCGCGAGTGGTTTAGCCGGTTTGCCCAGGCCGACGCCGCTGCCATTAAAATTGACCACATAACGCTGCAAAATGATTCCCGCCTCAGTGACGAGCTGTTACTGGCACGGCTGGAGCTGCAGCCCGGGGATTTTTATACCGAGCGCAGTATCCGCCGCGGCTTACGCCAGATGTATGGCCTGGACACCTTTGAGCGCGTTACCCAGCACCTTACCGTAGACGATAATGGTGAAACCCTGTTAACGGTGCGGGCCGAAGAAAAAAGCTGGGGGCCGGGATATATGAATTTCCGCCTGATGTTTGAGGATGATTTTCGCAATAATCATCAGTACCAGCTGGCTGCCGGTTATACCCGCAGCAATTTGTCGCCCTGGGGCGCAGAGTGGCACTCTGAACTGGCACTTGGCAGCAATAAATACCTGCATACCGAACTATACTGGCCGCTGGCCGACAGTGGTTTTTATACTGAAGCCAGTTATCATCACCGGCGCGATACTCAGCCACTGCAGGATACCCAGGCGTTATCTGCCGGCGAGCTGAAAAACACAGAAAACGGCCTGCTGCTCAGTGCCGGCTGGAATATCTCGGATCACGCCCGTCTGCAACTGGGCTGGACACTGCGCGATGGTAAATATCTGTTGCCCAGCCTGTATGCCAGCCAGCTGGGCAGCGACACTGTCAGTTACCAGCGTAACGGGCCTGAGGTGCAGTTAATCTGGGATACACTGAACAACCGCAGTTTTCCGACCCGTGGTATCCGTCTGGCCAGCAACTACCGCTTTCTTAATGATGATGCCATGGGCACCGAGGTCTCCAGCAAAAGCAGCAGTACCGAACTGCTGGCCGCCAAAAGCTGGCAGCAGCATACGCTGCGCACCCGCTGGCGCTTTGATCATTACAACACCGACGAAGACAGTTTTGCGCTGGAGCAGTTTAATCTGGGCGGCTTTCTGAATTTGTCCGGTTACCCGGCCGATTCGCTGTTTGGCAGCCAGATCCAGTTTGGCAGCCTGGTATATCTGTACCGGCTTACCGAGCAGAAGATCTCATTTTTTAACGCGCCGCTGTATTTGGGCACCTCACTGGAGCGCGGCCGGGTTCGTAAAGATCTGTTTGGCGCCTCAGGCGGTGCAGATGCCACCAACTGGCTGTGGGCAGGCAGTGTATTTCTGGGCTGGGACACGCCGCTGGGGCCACTGTATTTTGGCGTAGGGATGGCCGAGCAGGGCGAGTCTGATTACTCTGATGCAGTGTATCTGTCGTTTGGCAAACACTATTAATTCCGCGGTTAATAGCAGGGTTTTACATATTTGCTCACACTTTGCCGTTGGAATAAACCGCTTTGCCGGTGATAAGCTTGCCGCTAAGTTATTAACAGGAAACCTACATGCAGTTAATTGTTACCGCTATTAATAAAGCCTACAGCTCCGTGCATGCTGTTAAAAATGTCAGCTTTCATATTAACAGCGGCGAAATTTTTGCCTTGTTAGGCCCAAATGGCGCCGGTAAATCTTCCATTATCCGTATGTTGGTAGGCATGACCAACCCTGACAGCGGCAGCATTATGATCAGTTATCAGAGCCAGCATTACGACCACGTGCCGCGCCGCCTGCTGGGCTATCTGCCGGAAGACAGAGGGCTGTACCCGGACAAAAGCATAGAAAAAAACCTGCTGTATCTGGCGCAATTACATGGTTTAAGTAAAAGCAAAGCCCTCAGTGAAATGGAATATTGGCTGGATGTATTTGAGCTGACAGCGCGGCGTCACGATGAATTAAAACAGCTGTCGAAAGGCAACCAGCAAAAGGTGCAGCTGATCGCGGCGGTATTGCATCAGCCCGCGCTGGTTATTCTGGACGAGCCCTTTTCCGGGCTGGATCCGATAAACCAGGAAAAAGTCGTGCTGTTTTTACAGCAACTAAAAGCCAAAGGCATGACAGTGATCTTAAGCGCCCACCAGATGGCAATGGTAGAAAAGCTGGCCGACCATATGCTGCTGATGGCACAGGGCCAGGTGGTGCTGGCCGGTACCTTGCAGCAAATTCAGCAACAAAGCCAGAATCAGCGTCAGATGAAAGTGGGTTTTAGCAGCGAGGTAAACGCAGCGCAGTTAGGGCAACTGGACGCCATTGTCAGTGTGCAACAACTGCAGGCGCGGCATTATATGCTAACGCTGGCAGAGCAGGCCAGCGTGTCAGATTGTCTGAAACAGCTACTGCAATACGGTGAGCTGACCCAGGTAGAAATGCAGTCGGCCGATTTACATCAGTTATACCTGGCAGCAATGGCCAGGCATAAACCGGAGGTAGCGCTATGATATCGCGGCAAAGTTTAATTGTGGCCAGGTGGGAGTTTTTACGCTTTTTTAAATGGAAACAGCAACTGGTGTCGTATTTGCTGATGCTGGCCGTCATTGCTGCAATAGCACTGTGGAGTTTTTTTACCGATGAGAGCCAGCAGCAATATCGCATTGCGGTGCCACAAGAGCTGCAAATAACGAATACAGAGCAATTTCAGTTTCAGCGCCCCGGCATAGCGCTGGAAACACAACTTATGCAGATGCAAAGCGATGACTCCTGGCATGCGGTGATCAGCCTGCACGATGGTCAGCTGGTTGTGCATACTGTTACCGGTAAAAAATGGTTGCAACAGCTGGACGAGGTGCTGCAAAAACATTACCGGCATCTGGCCGCACAACAAATGGGGCTGGACGGCGCACAACTGCTTGCGCTGGAGCAACCGGTACAGATTGAAACCCGCTATCTGGACCAAGCCTACAAAGGCAAAGACACCCCGGAAAAAATGATTGCCATCGGTGCATTAATTTTGCTGTTTGTCGGCTTAAGTACCGCCTTTGGCCAGGTGCTGGTAAGCATTACCGGCGAAAAACAGCAGCGGGTAACCGAGCAGCTTTACGCCATAGTGAAGCCACAGCAATGGATGGATGGCAAAGTGCTGGGCCACAGTTTCAGTGCCCTGAAAGCCATGCTTACCTCGGCTTTGGTGATGTTGCTGTCGTTTGCTGTGGTTAGCCTGTTTGCGAAGAAAACCGTCGATTTAAGCTGGCTTGATATCAGTGTGGTGCTGTGGCTTATACCGTTTGCGCTGCTGGGCGTAGTGTTGTGCGCCAGCTTTATGGGCGCGATAGCAGCATCGATAGATGATCCGAACAACAGCGGTAAAAGTGCGGTAATGATGATTACCTGGCTGCCAATGATATTAACCTTTATCGTTATCGACAGTCCGGCTGGTATGGGGATGACCCTGCTTAGCTTTATACCGCTAACGTCTTTTGCGGCTATGCCGGTAAAAATGGCCATGGTAACAATGCCCTGGTGGCAACCGCTGCTGTCGCTACTGTTACTGCTGGCCACCGTTTACTGGATGCGCCGCGTTGCCGGCCGGGTGTTTTTACGCGGTATGCAAATGTACGGTAAAGAACCGTCCTGGGGCGATATAGTGCGCTGGGCACTGAGTAATAAAACCGAATAATCAGTTTGCCGACAGGGCGCGCTCAACATCAACACCAATGCTGAGCGCGCCAATATGGCGGCGTTGTGCATCAACCAGCGGTACGCTGAGTTTTACCTGAAAACGCCGGGTAGACTGATCATATTCCACCACATCGATAAAATAGTCACTTTGCTGGCCAAACACGCCGAGAAATGGCGTTTCATCACCTTGCCAGTAGTCTGTTGTGATTGCGCTGATAGCCACATTGGCGCCCTGGTTGTCCATCAGGATCACTTCCGTCACCAGGCCGCTGTAGCTGTCTTGCCAGTGGCGCAGCTGGGCTGAAGCTTTAGTTTGCAACAGCTGATGCGCCAGGTCGCTTTCGTTTTGCCCTTGCAGTAACTGTTGTTGCCAAAGGGCGTCTTGCTGGCGAATGTGTGCCAGTGTTATTGCTGCACGGTTTTGCTGTTGTACTGCATCGAGCAAGGTTCTGTCGCGGGCCAGCTGTTGTACGCTGCCAAGCAGCAAGGTGAGAATTTGTTGCTGCTCGCTCTGCGCCAGCGCAAAAGGCGCAGAAGCACATAAATGCACGGCAGCATTAAAGTGGCGCATAAACCCCGGTTTTTGTTGTAAGCGCAACTGCGAAAAATACACTCCCAGCGGCACGTAACGAAAAAAGCGTTGCTCAAACTGATCGGCTGGCAGTTTTAACCGGCTGGCGGTGTGAGTAAACTCTTCCAGATCGGCCAGCACGGCATCAATACGCCCTATGGCTAACAACTGCACCAACTGGGCAATGTCACTGACTTCTACTTCCAGTTTGTAGTTTTGGCTGTTAAACCAGTCAGCCTGATGGCTGCCCAAAATTGCGCCGAAGCGTACTTTGCCGTTGTCTGGCCCGCTATGGCGCGGATGCCAGAACCAGTACCAGTTTTCCAGAAACAACGGCGCCGACAATGTGGCATGATCATTCATTTCATCGTTGGGAATAGCGGTAAAGTAACCGTCAATACGGCCCATTTTTACTTCTTGTTTGGCCCGGCGCCACGGCATGGGTAATAACTTATAAGGCTGCTGGGTTTGCTGCATAATACAGTTAATTTGCTGATGGCTACTGCTGGCACTGTTAGCTGGCACATTGGTGCCCAGCAGCACCGCAGCGCCAACGTCAGAAGCTAGTAGTAAGGTGCTGAGTGACAAAGCTAAGAACATATCCTTGATCCACAGTGTCTTGTAGCTGGCCCCAAGTATAGCAGCCGGTTAACCGGGCCGGGGTTGAACTTCAGTGCCATCACCCACACTAAGGCTGTATACTTGTGCGCTAAGGCCTGAATTGAGGTAATTATGTTTTCATCGTTTAAACAGCAGGGTAGTCAGTGGCAGCAAATGTTTGCCCGGCGCCAGAGTGCAGGCCCGCTGCAGCGCTTACTGGCCTGGTTAATACTGGGGCTGATGTTGCTGGCCGGTGCGGCTATTTTGGTGTTTATGCTGCTACTAAGCTGGATTTTAATTCCGATACTGCTGTTTCGTCATCGCGCTAAAATTAAAGCCTGGCAGCAACGCCAGCAAGCCGGTACCGGCAACGCAGACCAATCAGCAGAGCAGCCCCGCAGTGTAATTGAAGGCGAAGTACTGCGTAAGCGGGAAGATTAACCGGCTGAATCATTCATAATGAATACTGCCGCCAACCGGCTTGCTCTAAACCAACCGTTGAAGGCATGGATGCCTGAATCGAGCCTATAGGGACATATTTACGGCGTGTTGGTGTGAGCAAGCCGGTTGGCGGTTAAGCATTTATCTTATCTCAAGCGCCACACACAGCCAGCTTGGCCTGAATATAATCACCGTGGCGGATAAACAATAAATCGGCAATTTTACGCAGCATAGCCTCTTCATTCGGGTCCAGCACACCGTCGGCGTATGCCTGCTGCCATAAGCTATCGACCAGCGCCAGCCTGGCTTCATAACTCAGTTGTTTTAACTGCGCGGTAAACTGGTGCAGCGAGGTAGCGTCTTTGGCCTGCTGTTCAGCCAGTGCTACTACCGCTTTAGTGTCGGCCCCGGACAAGTTAAATTCACGTTTTACATACTGCTCTGCCAACGCCAGTTCTTCATTACTGCTGCTAAAGTCAGCGTGTGCCACCATCAGCATTAACGACACACAAGCCAGTTCGGCTTCTGTCAGGCCATAAGTTGTTTTGCTGGCGGCCGGAGCAGACAAGCCATCATTTACTTTATCAAGCAAGGTTTTAAATAACTGAAACATTGAATGTCCTTTATTAATTACTGCCATTAGAGGCCACTGCCGGTACAAAGTTCTGCTATGGCGGTTTGTTGGCTACAGCCTGCCGAACTTGAAAAACCAACCACGACGCCACATTAAGCTGGTAGCAATAAACTTGCAGCATAGTGCTGGCAGCATACCGTTGCCTTAGTTTGAGGTGAAGCTTGGCTATCCTGATTACAGTGTTACTGGGCGCAGCGATCATCGCGCTGGTGCTATTATCGCCGTACTGGCAGCGTTATAAACGCAAACAACTGATGGCCAAACCCTTTCCGGCGCCCTGGCGTGATATTTTAAAACGCCGCCTGCCTTATTTTCGCGCCTTACCGGCCGATTTACAGCTGCAACTGAAAAAGCATATTCAGGTATTTGTTGCCGAAAAACAATTTATCGGCTGTGAAGGTTTAACCGTTACCGATGAAATGCGTGTAACCATAGCCGCGCAGGCCTGCTTATTGTTGCTAAACCGGCCGGATTACTACTACCCGAAACTAAAACAAATTCTGCTGTATCCGGCCGCTTTTGTGGTAAGTGGTAACAGTGCAGACAGCGCCGGGGTTATGCATGAACAGCGCCGGGTGCTGTCGGGCGAATCCTGGGGCCTGGGCAAGGTTATTTTAAGCTGGGCCGACACGCTAAACGGTGCCGCCAACCCTTGTGATGGCCGCAATGTGGTGATCCATGAGTTTGCCCATCAGTTGGATCAGGAAAAAGGCATTGCCAATGGCGCACCATTACTTGAACGCAGCAGCGACTATCAGCAGTGGTCTGGCATTATGGCAGCCGAATTCAACACCTTGCAACTGCAGGCAGTAAAAGGTGAGGGCAGTTTGTTTGATCACTACGGCGCCACTAACCCGGCCGAGTTTTTTGCAGTGATCAGCGAAGTGTTTTTTGAACAGCCGCAGCAGCTATCTGCGCTGCACCCGCAGCTGTATCAGCAGTTAAGCCGCTTTTACCGGCTGAACCCGCTTAGCTGGCAGTAAAAGTATCGCTAACAAAAAAAGTGATCTAAACCACACTTTGCGGCATACTCCTTAGCTTATTAAGAATAATTCTTATTTGGTTAGGATGCGTTATGCGTTGGTTGATAGCAGCAGCTTTGCTTTGCAATATAGTGTCAGTAACGGTGCAGGCTCAGGAGCAAGTGCCGGTAAGGGTAGCCATGCCGCAGGAAAAAGGCCTGTCAGAGCAACTGGTACTCAGCGGTAGTTTAACCGCCCGGCAGGACGCCAGCTTATCCAGCCGCGCTGCCGGTTTAGTGGCCGAATTGCTGGTTGATGCCGGCAGTACGGTTAAAAAAGGCCAGCCGCTACTGAAACTGGATACCGCCGTGGCACAGCACGAGTTGGCGCAGCGTCAGGCTGCCTTAAGTGCGGCCCAGGTGCTGCAAACCGAGCGCCTGCGCCTGGTAACCGAAGCAGAAAAACTGACCGAACAACAACTCTTTCCACAAACCGAATTAAGCCTGCGCCAGGCCGCACTGGCCGAGGCCGATGCCATGCTGCAACAGGCGAAGGCTGCTGCGCAGCAACAGCAGGAAATCGTTGCCCGCCATACTCTTACCGCGCCTTTTGCCGGTGTTATTGCCCAGCGCACTACCGACTTAGGGGAATGGGTGGCTTTGGGTACGCCGGTGTTGCAACTGGTCAGCCTTACGCCGCTATTGCTGGATGTACAGGTACCGCAGGAATATTTTGCCGCGCTGTCGGCACTGCGCCGTATTGAAGTACGCGCCGATATGCTGCCCGGCGACAAACTCAGTGCGAAACTGCTGGCCACGGTGCCGGTGGGTAGCAGCAGTGCCCGCAGTTTTCTGGCCCGGCTTGAAGTAACTGACGAGCAACAGGCGTTGCTGCCGGGTACCTCTGCCAGTGCGACCTTTTATTTTGAGCGTGATGACGCCACAGTACTGGTGGTGCCACCCGATGCTTTACTACGCCACCCGGACGGTAATTTCAGCCTGTTTGCTATCCGCGATAATAAAGCCTACCGCCACAACGTTACGCTGGGCCGCAACAGTGAGCAGGGGGTGGAAATTTTGTCCGGCCTGCCGAAAGGGCAAGCGGTAGTGGTACGCGGCAATGAAACACTGCGTGAAGGCCAGGCTGTGCGCGTGCTTAGCGACGATAAGGAGTAAGCCATGCTGGAAGCCGGTATTCGCCGTGGCACTATTCTTACCGTAGCGGTATTAATTATGTGTGTACTGGGCATCGTCGCGGCGCTGCGCATTCCGGTGCAGATGATCCCCGATCTGGAAGTGCGTACCATCAGTGTGGTAACCGGCTGGCCCGGCGCCACGCCACAGGATGTAGAAAAAGAAATTCTGATTGAGCAGGAGCGTTATTTACGCACCCTGCCAAATTTAAAGCGCATGGTATCGCGCGCCAGTACCGGCTCGGCTGAAGTAGAGCTGGAGTTTCCGTTTGGGGTAGACGTAAACGAAGCGCTGATCCGTGTCAGCAATGCACTAAGCCAGGTGTCGGCTTACCCGGAAAACGTTGACCAGCCGCGCTTATTTAGCAGCTCATACTCCAGCAATGCCTTTATGTATTTTCGTCTGATGCCACTAAGCGGCAACCCGCTGAAACTGGATATGGATATGCTGCGCGATTACGCCGAAGACTATGTGCGGCCGCAAATGGAACGGGTGCCAGGCGTGTCAGAAGTAGGCGTTAGCGGCGGTGCCGAGCGTCAGGTACAGGTATTGGTTGACCCGGCCAGGCTGGCGCAGCGCGGCATTAGCCTGACCGACGTGCGTGACGCTATCCGCGCGCGCAACCGTGACAGCTCGGCCGGCGATATCGACAGCGGTAAGCGCCGCTATTTGCTGCGGATGGTGGGCCGCTTTGACCGTATCGACGAGCTGGAAAACCTTATTCTTACCCAGCAGGGCGATAATCAGGTGCGGCTAAAAGATGTCGCAACCATAGTGCTGGACCACTTTGAAGTACGTAATCTGTCGTTTGCCGATGGCGAACAAACACTGGGGTTGTCGGTGCGGCGTGAGCCCGGCTCTAATGTTATTAACATTAAGCAGGGTATGCTGCAGGTGGTGGAGCAAATTAACCGCGATATGCTGGCTCCTAACGGCCTGCAACTGATGCTGATAGGCGACGACGTACGCTATGTTGAAGACTCCATCGCCAATGTCTGGGTTAACCTTGCTTTGGGCGCCTCGCTGGCAACCTTAGTAATGTATCTGTTTTTACGCTCTGGCCGCGCTACGCTGGTGGGGGTGATTGGCATACCCATTTGTACCATAGCGGCGTTTTTAGGCCTGCTGGCGTTTGGCCGCACTATAAATGTTATTTCGCTGGCCGGTGTTGCTTTTGCTATCGGCATGACAGTCGATAACACCATAGTGGTGCTGGAAAGCATTGAGCAGGCACGAAGGCGCGGCCTGGACCGCATTGAAGGCGCTATTGCCGGTGTGCGTGATGTCTGGCCTGCCGTGCTGGCCTCAACGCTGACAACGGTACTGGTATTTATGCCGATTTTATTTGTCGAGCAGGAAGCCGGCCAGCTGTACTCCGATATCGCCATTGCCATTGCGGCAGCCATTATCGCTTCTATGCTGGTGGCGGTATTTGTGGTGCCGGCAGCGATTGCCCGGCTGGGTTTTGGTAAAAGCGCAGCTATGCACCAAGACAGTATGCATCAGGACAACGCGCAGGAAGACAGCCAGAGCCTGACACCCGGCGCTATATTACGCCTGGTACAGGCGCTTATCTGTACCCGGCTGCGCCGTGGCCTGGTATTGGCACTTACCGCGCTATTAACACTGGGCGCTGCCTGGTATTTAATGCCACCGGCCGAGTATTTACCCGAGGGCGAAGAGCCAAAAGCCTTTTCGTCAATGATAGCGCCGCCCGGTTATAACCTGTCGGAAATGGCAGAGATAGCGAAGGAGATCCGCACTTATCTGACGGCACAGGTCAATGCTGATCCGGCGTTATTTGACCGCGGTGAAACCACTATGCCGTCGCTGCAGTATTATTCGCTTAGTGTATCGGTAGGGCGGATTTGGGTAATGAGCGAACCGACCCGGTCGCAGGATATTGGCGCCATGATGGACGCCATAACCGGGAAATTCCGCCAGTATCCTGGTATGCGGGCGTTTTCGGCGCGCGGCTCTATTATCAGCAGCAATGACGGCGGCACCCGTGCCGTGGCGCTGGATATTTCCGGGCCGGATTTAGCCAGCTTATATGCCACCGCAGATGCCGCCTATGTAGCGGCAGGCCAATTATTTGATAACCCGCAGCTAAGCTCAGAGCCATCGTCGTTATCCCTGGATCAGCCGCTGATAGAAATCCGCCCGCGCTGGCAGCGTTTGGCAGAGCTTAATTTTAGCGCCGCCGATTTTGGCTTTGCCGTATCGGCACTTAGTGATGGCGCCTTTGTTGATGAGTTTTTTCTGGCCGATGATAAAGTCGATATTTTTCTGTTTAGCAGCGCCGGCGCCGAGCAAAGCCTGTCCAGGCTGGCGCAAACACCGGTACTAACGCCACAGGGTGCCATATTGCCGCTTAACAGCCTGGCCGATCTGGTTGAGGTAGCCGACAGTGACACCCTGCGCCGGGTTGACGGCCGCCGTACTGTAACGCTGTATATAGTGCCGCCACGTGAGGTAGCACTGGAAACCGCCGTGGCTATAGTGCAGCAACAACTGGTGCCGCAGTTACAGCGCGATGGCGCGATCGCCAGCGGTGTTACACTGGATATCTCCGGTGCCTCTGATCAACTGGATGAAACCAAAGCCGCCCTGGGCAGCAACTTTGTTATCGCCATTGTATTAATTTACCTGCTGCTGGTGGCCATTTTCACCCACTGGGGTTACCCGCTGTTTATTCTGGCTACTGTGCCGCTGGGGCTGGCCGGCGCTTTGGTTGGCCTGGCGGCCGTTAACGGTGTCAGCAGTGCTTTGGCGCTGGTGGGGCTGGGCGGTTTTCATCAGCCGTTTGATATGATTACCATGCTTGGCTTTTTAATTCTGCTGGGTACCGTGGTTAATAACCCGATTTTAATAGTCGATCAAAGCCGCAATAACCTGCGTAGTGGCAAGATGGCGGTAACCGACGCTGTGCTGCAGGCGGTGGCAACGCGGCTGCGGCCGATATTAATGTCTACCGCTACCACCGTTTTCGGTTTGGCGCCGCTGGTGCTTATTCCCGGTGAGGGCACCGAGCTGTATCGCGGCGTCGGTATTATTGTGCTCTGTGGTTTGTTGTTTTCTACGCTGATCAGCCTGACATTTTTACCGGCGCTGCTGATAACGGTGCTTAGCCGTGTTCGGGGAAAAACACAAAGCGGATCACCTGTGCCGCCACCAGTGCAATCATCAGCGGAATAATATAACGGCTGAGTTTGGCGGTTTTTTCTGTGTCGCGGCTGCCATATTTTTCAGCCAGCGTAACCAGAATAAACAGCGCGGCAAACAGCAGGGCTAAAATGGTAATTAACGTGGTCATGATGTACTCCGTAGCAAGGTTGCGGCAAAGCTTAACCTGTTTAAACTTTAGTTTCAAAAAGGCCTTGCCACGGCTTCGCGCTAAAATAACTGCATGCTATGCTGCGCAAAGTTTACAGCTAAGTTAAGGACAAAAAATGTTATTGGCAGTAGTCGCGTTAATTGCCGGTTTAGCACTGCTGGTATGGAGTGCCGACCGCTTTGTCGATGGTGCAGCCGCCACCGCCCGTTATGCCGGTATGCCACCATTATTAATTGGTATGCTTATTGTGGGTTTTGGTACCTCAGCACCGGAAATGGTGGTGTCGGCCATGGCCGCCAGTGATGGCAACCCGGCGCTGGCGCTGGGTAATGCTTATGGTTCTAACATTACCAATATCGCGCTGATCCTGGGCTTAGTAGCCCTGCTTAGCCCCATTGCTGTGCACTCGCAGGTGCTGCGCAAAGAACTGCCTATCTTAATGCTGGTAACCCTGTTCGCCGGTTGGTTACTGTTTGATCATCAGCTAAACAGTTTCGACGCCTGGTGCTTGCTGGGCGTATTCTTTGTGTTAATGGGCTGGTCCATCTGGCAGGGTATGCGTAACCCGCAGGATGCACTGGCAACCGAGATGGGTGATGAACTGGCCGGCAGCAGCAAAATGACATTAAAGCAGGCCATTATCTGGTTGCTGGTGGGCCTGGTGCTGTTAATTGTTGCCTCGCGCATGCTGGTTTATGGTGCCGTGTTTATTGCCCAGGGCCTGGGTGTCAGCGATCTGGTGATTGGTTTAACCGTCGTGGCCATTGGCACCTCGCTGCCAGAGCTGGCATCGTCGTTAATTGCCATTAAAAAAGGCGAGCACGATATTGCGCTAGGTAACATTATCGGTTCAAACCTGTTTAATACGCTGGCTGTGGTGGGTATAGCTGCTGCTATAGAGCCAATGGCAGTTGATGCTGTAGTGCTTACCCGTGACTGGACCTTAATGGCCGTATTAACCGCAGCTGTGTTTGTTATGGGCTACGGCTATAAAAAGCAAGGCCGGATAAACCGCGTAGAAGGCGCTATTTTGCTGGCGGTATTTATTGGTTACACCGGTTATCTGGTTAGTACTGTTATTGCTTAACATGACTATTGTTTAACACAGACCGGGGATTAATGGCCGCGCCGCGCAAAGAACTCGACAGTGGTTACTACCTGCAGCACTTTAACGAGCTGTTGCAGTTTGTCGCGGCGCATTATCAGGGGGTATTAACCGCCGATAGCCAGGCTTTATTACAGGATTTTGCCAGCTTAAGCGCAGCAGCACAGCAACTGCTGGTGCGCATGCTAAACCGCAAAGGTACAGTATTTGCCGATACCGAGCTTAGCTACAGCGAAATTGGCCCGCCGGGGCCAGTGCTGGACGAGCTAAGCCAGGCCGGTTTTATTGCACCAATAACTGAGCCTGATCTTGCCGATTTCTGGCTGCGTTTATCTAAAGACACCTTATGGCAATTACTGCAACTGGCTAAAACCGAGCTGGCCGACGCGGAGCAGGCCGATACCAGCAGTATTAAGAAAAGCCAAACCAAACCGCAACTGCTGGGTGCAGCTTTAAAACTGCCGGTTAACTGGCTGGCGCTTATTGCCCGGTTGCCACAGCACTATGTGGTGTTGCAACGGCAGGACGCCCTTAACTATATTTATTTTCTCTATTTTGGCCGTATCGAGGCCAATTTATCGCTATTTACCCTGCGTGACTTAGGCATCCGCCAAACCGGCCAGTTTAAACAGCAGTTTACCCCGCGCTTTACTGAACCCGCGCAGGCGCTGTTGGCGTATCAGCTGGCCAAAGCCAAACCGGCCATTATTGAGCTTGGCAAGCAGCTAAAAAAACAACCGGATAACGCTACTGTGCTACTAAGCCAGTGGCTTACTGCGGTGGCGCAGTGGCCACTGCCGGACGATAACGCCTTATTGCTTAAACGTGCCGAGCGCTGTTATCAGCTGGGCAAACTGGCCGAGCAATATATGCTGACGGATATCGCCATCGCGTTTTATCAGCAAAGTAATGGCTTTCCGGCCAGTGAGCGTTTAGCGCGTTTGTATGCGCAGCAGGGGCAAACGGAGGGTAATCAAGAGCGGTGCCGGCAGTATTTGCAGCAACTGCTGGACGATCCCAGCTGCGACGAAGAATGGCTGTTTGCTGACGATTTTTACCAGCGTAAATTTAGCGAGTCCAGCACTGGCCGCAAACGTTCGCAGCTTACGCAATTGCTGCACGACGCGCCGCTGGTAGGTATCGACGAGCTTTATCTGGGCAAGGCTGAACAAGGCTTAATGGCGCATTATGCGGCGCAGGGCTATACGGTATTTCACGCCGAGAACAACCTCTGGCTGGCGCTATTTGGCCTGTGGTTTTGGCATGAATTGTTTGAACATAATAACAGCGCCCTGCATAACCCGTTTGAGCGCAGGCCACGTAACTTAGCCGCCGGTGGCTTTTATCAGCAGTTTGCCCGTGAGATAGAGCAAAAGCTAACGCAACTGGCCGCGCCCACCACAGCTACCACGCTGCTTAGCGCCTTAACCGCGCATTACGGCAAAGCCAACAGCCTGTTTTACTGGCACAGCGATTTGGCAGAGCAGCTATTACCGCTACTGCAATACGCGCCGCTCGCTAACGGCGAAAGTGCCTTAGCGCCCGTCTTACGAGCCATGGCGCAGGATTTTAGCCGCCATAGCAGCGGTTATCCGGATCTGTTGTTGATCAAAGATCACCAGCTTGAGTTTATTGAAGTAAAAGCGCCCGGCGATAAAATACAACGCCACCAGTTAGCGCGGCTGCTAGCCCTTAATAACGCCGGCTTTAACGCGCGGATAGAAAAACTGCAGTGGATAGTCGACCCTAACCGGCTTTACGTGGTGCTGGATGTCGAAACCACCGGCGGCAAAGCGGGGGCAGATCGCGTTATCGAAATCGGCGCAGTTAAAGTGCAGGCAGGCGAGGTGTTGGGCACCTTTAGCACCTTGCTAAACCCCGGCCGTTATATCCCGTCTTTTATTACCCGCTTAACCGGAATCAACAGCGCCATGGTAGCCGATGCACCCGGCTTTGCCGATATTGCAGCTAAGCTCGCCGAGTTTTTACAAGGCGCGGTGTTTGTTGCCCATAACGCCAAGTTCGATTACGGCTTTATCCGCGCCGAGTTTGCCCGCTGTGAAATCCCCTTTGATATGCCGCAGCTATGCACGGTAGTAAATATGCGCCGTTATTATCCCGGCCTGGCATCCTACAGCCTGGGTAAGCTGTGTGCAGAGTTTGATATTAAGCTTACCAACCACCACCGTGCCCTGGATGATGCAACCGCAACGGTGGAGTTGTTAAAGCTGATAAACGCCCGGCGCTGTACGCCACAACTGGCTACAACATAAAATTGGTGGAACATGAAAATACATTCCAGACCTTTGAATGACGATGATTTCAAACAAATGCGAGCGCTTCTGCTGACAGAGGGTGCTAACGAGTGGAACTACATCACGGATGAAAGTATTGAGCAGCAGTTCGACCTTATCCGCGAAGAAAAAGCATTAGCTGTGCTGGCCGAAGAAGATGGCATCTTTGGCTTTGCTGTGCTGATGTTAAAAAGCGCCTGTCCTTCGACATTAAGTAAATACTCTGAGTTATCATCCATTGCCTATATCGGTGATGTGGTAGTTAGCTTAACGCTTAGTGGTAAGGGAATTGGCAGCGAGTTATTGAATAAGTGCGTAGGTATCGCGCGTGAAGAACAGTGCCGTGAAGTATATATTGAGCGGCACGAAGAAAATTTGGCCTCCGCTGGCATGATGCGAAAAGCCGGGTTTGAGCTGGTAGAAACCTTCTATGATCCTGATAAAAGGTTTGTGGGCTCAAGAAAAACGTCGGTGCTGGTAAAATGCCCATAACGTCTGATAACGCATTGATGACAACACAACTGCTTTTCTTTTTCAGCGCCTTAGGCGTGTTTAACGCTTTGTTGCTGATAGGCTATCTGGTGAGCAAAGCCCATCGCAGCCTCAGTGACGTGCTGTTGGCTTGTTTGCTGACGATGCTGAGCATAAGGGTGGGTAAATCGGTATTTTTCTATTTCTCGCCTGATCTGGCAAAAATCTTCCTGCAACTGGGCTTATCTGCCTGTTTGCTGATTGGGCCATTTTTGTATCTGTACTGCCTTTCGGTAGTGCGCCCGGCTAGGGTACACAAATACGCCTGGGCCCATGTGCTGCTGCCAATGTCGGCTATCATTGTTATTGGCGTGCTTTATCCTTATCAAACCCATGCAGCGCTGTGGGGCAGTATTCTGTATAAGGTGGTCAACTATGTGTGGCTGCTTTATCTGGTGCTCAGCCTGCTGCAGATACTGCCGCTGCTGCATCAGGCCAGAACACAAGGCCTGCAAAAGCCCTTCAGTTTACCTGTCGCACACACCCTGTGCCTGAACGTATGGCTGGGCTGCGCGGTGATTTGGCTTGCGTATTTTACCGGTGCTTATACCTCCTATATCAGCGGCGCACTAAGCTTTTCACTAATACTTTATCTGAGCATAATGATGGCTATGCTGGCCCGCCGGGAACGCCAGCAAAACCGGTATCAGAATAAGAAGATCCCAGAGGATGACGCTGCTGCCATACTGGCCAGGCTAACCCCACTGATGACTGGGGAGCAGTTATTTCTAAATCCCAATCTTACGCTGGCACAGTTAGCCAAACGCTTGGGCATTAATACGTCCAGGCTGTCGCAGTTTATCAATGACAACCTGAATATGTCTTTTACCCACTACCTGAATGAAAAACGTATTGAGTATGCCAAGTCATTATTGCTGTCTGACGGATCCTTAAGCGCCGAATACGTAGCCGATGTCTCCGGCTATAACAGCCTTTCCACCTTTTATGCTGCATTCAAGAAATTTACCGGCACCACCCCGGCCAAGTTTCGCCAGCAGGCATCAGACAACACTTCTGAAGCATAATCCGATACTACGAAATTATCATTTCGTAGTGTTTTTCCATGCCCCTTCGCTAAGCTGGCCATCCACTTTAACGGAGGGTAAAAATATGAAGAATTGGTTATTCGGCCTTGTAACCTTGCTTATTTCAATGGCTTATGCGCAGGCTAGTACGGCCTTTTCAGACGCCAGTGTGATTAAAACAGAAGAAACCGTCGCCATAGAGGCGGCCATCAACCATTATTTCGATGGCAGTGCCTACAGCGATAAAACCAGGTTGCAGCAAGCCTTTCACAGTCAGGCACGGCTTTATCTGGAAAAAGCCGATATGCCCTATTGGGAAGTACCGGTCAGCGATTATATCAATTTGTATAAAGAGGAAAATCAGGGCAAGTTTAACGGTCGCATCGGCCGTATTCTGAATATGGATATAGAAGGTAATCTGGCAACGGTGAAAGCGGAAATTTTAATGCCTGCCAGACAGCAGCGATATATCGATATGTTGTTACTAAAAAAGCTAGACGGGGTCTGGCAGATCTTAAGCAAGAGCGCCGTTGGCAAGGCCAGCCATTACAACGGCAAGCGCATTTTGTTTATTCTTTCCAGCGCGCACTTCCACGGGGATTCCGCCTTGCCCGCCGGGGTCAGCTTCTCTGAAATTGTTAATGCCTACGATGAATTCAGCAAGGCGGGATTTAGTGTTGACTTTGTCAGCCCGCAAGGGGGCGCTCTGCCGCTGGCTTATATCGATACCTCTGAGCAAAAGCATAAGCAGTATTTATATGACCGCGATTTTATGTATGCCATTGGTCATACCCTGAAGCCTGAGCAGATTGTCGCTAAAGACTACCGGGCTGTGCATTATGTGGGAGGCTCCAATGCTATGTATGGGGTGGCCGATCACCCGCAACTGCAAAAAATCAGTATGGAAATTTATGAACAGCACGGTGGCCTTATCTCCGCTGTTTGCCATGGTACTGCCGGCATTGCCCACCTTCGCCTGAAAAACGGCGAGTATTTGGTAAAAGGGCGGCGTATCAGCGGTTCTCCCGACGAGTATGAGCTGCAGGACAGGCCCTATTTTAAGCAGTTCCCATTTTTAATTACCAAAACCATTGAAGAGCGAGGCGGTACTTTTCTATACAGCCCACGCAATACGCCACATATTGAGGTAGATGGACGTATCATTACAGGTCAGAATCAGCTTTCCTCTGCCGGTGTGGCAAAAGCCATGGTTGCACTGCTGAATGAGGAAGCGACCAAGCAGCCTTAACAGCCTGAAAACAGGTTCGGAAACATTTAGCCCGATTTTACTTAAAACAGAATTTTGAATGAGGTTAATCTGGCAATTGTTTCCGTCATATAACACCAATAAGGTCAGAGTAAAACTAAATTATGTTGAGGTATCAGGTTTAATTTTTATCTGACCCTAGTAATTTAAACGATCCCTGGCTGATTATGCCGGGCAGTGTCCCGGCTCGCCGGTGGCCGGTTTAAACCCTGAGGCCATACGGCGCATCTCAGCACTAGGCCCGCTATATGCGATCACAACGTAAGCGGCTGTTGACCACATCACATCATTGGCGAGTTCGCCTTAGGAAGATTCATGCTCTCTGGAAAGTACCGCTTCAAAACGATTATCGCCGCTGTCCTGCTGTGGCTTCCCTGCCCTGGCGCTGCTGCAAGTACATTGGACGAGGCCAACGAATTGACCAAGCAGTTGATACAGCAGAAGATGAAAGAGCAACGCATACCTGGAGTGCAGGTTTCCATCATTAAGGACAATCGAATCGTGCTGTCCGTAAGCTATGGTCTGGCCAACGTCGAGAACCGCGTGCCTGCCACAAGCACAACCTTGTTCCCGATCAATTCCGCAACAAAGTCATTCACTGGCGTCGCCATGATGCAGCTAGTCAAAGCCGGTTTGGTCGATCTGAATGCTCCTGTCTCGCGCTACCTTGAAGACCTGCCTGAGGCTTGGCGCAGCGTTCGCATTCGTCAACTCCTCGGCCATACTTCGGGTCTGCCCGACATTGTCGACCAGAAAGGCCTGATTGGCGGCGGTATTGAACTGGATGCATGGAACGCGGTGAAGAAGCTGCCATTGGATGCACCCGTGGGCGATAGATTTTCCTATAACCAGACCAACTATGGTTTGTTGGCACAGATCATTACGAAACAAACCAAGACGCCCTACGAGCAGTACATCGCAGAGCATCAATTCGCTGTAGCAAAAATGCCCTTGTCGACATTCGGCGACAGCTATGACCTAGTGCCCAATGCTGCGACGATCTACGCCACAACTCCGCGCGGAACCCTGGCGAAGGACGACGGCAACCGCTTGTCGAAGTGGATCTACGAGATGCCTTACAGTCTTTGGGCTGGTGGTGGTATCCAGACCACAGCAGATGAAGTAGCGCGTTGGATCATCGCATTATCGAACGGCCAACTGATTAGCAAGGCTGATGTCCAGAAGATGTGGGTGCCAGAAAAATTGAACAGCGGCGCTGATGGTGACTGGGCTGCCGGATGGCCAGTACTCCAAACGTCTCCGCAGCGACAGGTGGCGGGTATCGGTGGCGCCAGAGCCGCATTTGTTGTTTATCCGGATGATGGTTTGGCCATCGTGGTGTTGACCAACCTCGCCGGAGCAAATCCCCAGCGTTTCATTCCGCAGATAGCCGAGTTCTACAAGCCGTTGCAACGTAAGCGGTCATAATGTGTATCGCACCGGCATTGGCCCGCCCGGATTGGGACGGTGTTGGTATTCGTATCAGTATGTACGGGTACACGGGATCAGATCAAAATTAAATTATGATGAGGCATCAGTTTTAATTTTTATCTGCCCCTAATATTAGAATTTTGCATCAGTTTAATCAGGCAATTGTTTCCGTCATAAATACCAAACGACAGATGTTATAGTGCAAAATAGCGGTATCGATGGCCGGTTGATCGTGGGCCATTATCAGTAAAGTAAAAGGAGAACATGTGAACCCGGAGTTCTGGCAGGAAAAATGGCAAAAAAGAGAAATAGCCTTTCATCAGGCGGCGGCCAATCCCTTACTGATAAGTTGGTTCAATCAGCTGGCACTTGCGCCTGGCGCTAACGTTTTTCTGCCACTGTGCGGTAAAAGCCTCGATATACACTGGCTGCTGGCGCAGGGCTATCATGTCGTTGGCGCTGAGTTAAGCGAAATTGCTGTACAAGAACTGTTCGCTGAGCTGGGGCTAACACCCACCGTCAGTAGCGCAGGTAACTTAAAGCTTTATCAAGCTGACAAGCTGCAGGTGTTTGTCGGTGATATTTTTCAGTTATCAGAAAACACGCTAGGCCCGGTTGCCGCCATATATGACCGCGCCGCGCTGGTAGCGTTGCCGGACGCTATGCGACAGCGCTATGCACAGCACCTGATAACCATCAGCCAACGTGCGCCACAACTGGTTATTTGCTTTGAGTATGATCAAGCGCTGCTGCCAGGCCCGCCGTTCTCTGTTGATAGCTTTGAGATGCATAAACTCTACAGCAGTGTTTACAGTCTTAACTGCCTGGAAAAGCTTGACGTGCCCGGTGGGCTAAAACGCAAGTGCCAGGCCAGCGAGATCGGCTGGCTTTTAACACCACTACAGTCAGAGCAAAACTAAATTATGCTGAGGTATCAGGGGCAGTTTTTATCTGGCCTGATAATTTATGTCTTACCGGAAAGCCTGCCCTAAATAGCTGTTTAAATCCACAGTTTTGCTTCTGAGTTTTTTTATCCGCAACTCGCGAGCTTAAAACCCGTATTTTGCAGCAACATAAATTGCTACAACATAAAAATGCTTGATTTACATTCAGCCAGCGCCATAGACTGAAGCTAATTTTTCAACTTGCGGGATCTTAAACGCGCAACTTGCGGGTTCTGGTCCTTTGAATAAGCTGTTAAGTCATATGAATAAGCTAAGCTCTTTCTTCGTAACTTTATTAATTTTAAGTGTTAGCACTTTATCTTTTGCTGACTCTAGGTGCGGATTTAAAGTTAATAGTCACCCTAAAGAGGTTACGACAAGAAATGTTATTGATTTTCATGCCGAAATCACTAGGGTTTTTAGGCTTGACGATGGTTCTTGGCTTTTTTTAAATGAGCCAAGTGATCAGTACAATGGGCTTGTCGGTACCACTATCGAAGAGCTCGTGCAAAGAGATCCCACGCTCTGCTCTATACACGACTTACCTCATGGATGGATTGCAACAAGAGCCAACAAAAACGAAAAATGGGTGCGTTCAGATGGCCAGTAGACTTAACAAGCGCAGCCACAATCGGCCACTGCGTGGCCTGGACCTCAACCGCTGCGCGGGTTTCGGCCTGTGCTGCGGGCGTTATGTGTTTAGGATGTCATATATCAAGGAATTCTTATGAGAAAACAAATCAAAAGATTGTCACCACATCAAAATGGAAAAGTTTTTGGCGTTTTAATGGCTTTGGCTACATTGCCTTTTTTATTGCCAATGATGCTAATGTTTTCATTGACCACACCTCAAATTGATCAAGCAGGTAATCCAATTGGGTTTCCTATATTCCTTTTATTTGTTGCGCCATTCATGTATTTAATATTTGGCTATATTTCAATCGCCATCAGTTGTTTTTTTTATAATTTTATTCAAAAGTACATAGGTGGCTTTGAATTCGAAGTATCTGAAATGTCAGTAGAAGAAAACACATAACAATTTGCTTAATTTCGTTCCGGCCACAAAAAGCGTAGCCTCCACTGGACTGCCTACGCTGCGCTGCGGCAGCCAATTAGCAAAGCGTTATGTGTGAATGACTATGGATTGGCGTCAAATGGAAGTCTTTAAAGGTATAATAATTGGGGTCAGACCCCATTTATCTAATAATTGGGGTCAGACCCCATTTATCAGGTAGAGAAATGGGGTGGCATCAGGGTTTATATTGATCCTAAAATGTTTTTTTGCTAAGTAAGGCATCTGATTGTTTTCAAATAGAATGGAAAATACGATGAGTTTCAGGTCAGGTTTTAAGTTTTTCGCATTAATTATACTGTGTGCTTTAACCATGGGATGCGCAAGCACCGCTACCAGTAGTTCTGGTAAGTCTGTCAACCCTCCGAATATAGATGACATAAGCAAAGCAAAAGTAGGATTGTGTCACAACCCTTTTAGTTTTGATCAGGCTACACGCTATGTAGGACTAGACTCAAGAAAGTCACCTCAAGAACGTGCGGAAATAAAACAAAGTCATTGGGATGACTGGTTAACTACTATTTCTACTTACAGGAACGAGATTCAATCTGAGCGAAAAGAGTTCGCTATATACAATATAGCGGCATTTGATCGTGATCGCGATAATAATGGCTTAGTTGAACTGTGGCACGGTGGTTCATGGGTTGCTAAGGGAAAAACCTGGCGAGATGAATACCACTCAGCAATTCCGGATACAGTTTTGTACAATGTTTATGATAATGATTTTGGTCCAACTATACCAGGTGGTTCTTTTGAATATAATTCAGATGCTAAAAAGACTAGACATCGCACTTATGGTAACTCTGGTAAATCGCTTAAAGATGTTTATGTAATAAATAACACTACTAATCGTTATGATGTTATCAATCTAGGCAATTATGGCGGTACGCCAATGTTGTCTGGTGACACTATGTTTGGCGTTAGTCTAGTAACTAATCAGTGGTACAACTCACCTAATTCATTTATTAAAAAATTAAGTAATGGTAAGTTTGTTTTCGATATTAATAGATTTAATTTCATCGACACATTTGGTTACTATCCAGATGCAAAAGAGATCTATATCAAAATTACCTATATTTTTGAAATGTCAGAATGTAAAGGTACGTATTTGCATGGCAATGTTAAAGAGGTTATTGTCTCTACCATGGATGGAAAGGAAATCAATCGAGTGACATTTTAATTGCTTAGAATACTCGAAACGCTTTTATTTATGCAGAGAGGTATCATTACCTCTCTTGAAAATGGGGTCGTAGACATTTAGCCCGATTTGTGAAAATGGGGTCGTAGACATTTTGTGAAAATGGGGTCGTAGACATTTAGCCCGATTTGAGCTCAAAAAAGAAGTTTGAAGGGTGTTAATCTGGCAACCGTTTCCGGTAGTTTTTGCTTTAGCAAGCAGTCCAGATAGTCATTGGCACTGAACGGCGGGTTTTTCAGACTTGCTCTGTGCCGGCTTACCGCCTGCAGTACACAGCCGATATCCAGCTAATCTGAGTTCATTAATAGCCCAGCTCTAATTCCTGATCTAACTGCGTTAACTGCTCAAGTGCTTGTAGTCTGTGTATTTCCAACTGGCTTTGATAGCGGCGTAAGTCATTAAAGCGCACTTTTCTGCGATTGCCGGTACGGTGAAAAGCAATTGCGCCGTCATCCAGCAGTTTAATTAAAGTTGGCCTGGACACATTTAATAAATCAGCCGCTTCCTGGGTAGTGAGTTCAGCATGGATAGGTACCAGCTTTACTGTATTGCCTTCGCCAAGCTCGGTTAAAATATTGACCATTAAGCGCAGTGCGCTAACAGGGATCTCAACCTGTTTTAACTGCCCATCCGGGGAGGTGAGTGACAGCGACTGCACATCCAGTTTGGTTTCGATAACGGCTGCGAGTTGCTGACTGCACAGTTTTGCCAGCGCAGCTTCCTGTGCTGTAGGCAGTTGTTGGTAGGCTTGCATAATGAATTCCTCAAGGTTAACTTTCGTTATTATTTGAAATATTCGAAACTTTGTAAAGTTTTCGAAGTATTCGAAAAACAACGCAAAGGGGGAAATCATTGCTTTGGCAGTTTGAATGTTAGTTGACTAATACTACTTCACCGGCGTTTCTCTTACCGGCACTCTGACATTACAGACTTCAATATAACCGGCGGGGTGTTGGTACCAATCGCCGCCGCGGTTGCGCTGAGCTTCTACTACGCCTTTAAAGATTGCGGTGTCGGTGCGCAGCACTTGCAGCGCGGTACGCTGTGCTGTCGGCATGTCTGCGGCGAGGGTAATGTCTTTAATAACAGTGTACTGGTCGGCTGAAGAATAAAAGCCCATCGCGCCCTGTCCTCTGGGCAGGGTTGATAATAACTCCATACCCTGGCGCACTGTGCCTACCAGCGTAATATTACGATCCAGATGTCGTGGCGCATGTCCTGTCACCACATACATAGAGGTGCCGGAGCCGCTGTCAGCGTCGTTGTCGCGGCCTATACCCACGGCGCCGTAGCAATGGGTTAACCAGCCGTTGTTGTTACCGGGGTCCATTGCCATGGCAAAGCCGTTAAAGTGGCCGGTTTGTGGTGCATAGCCGTCGCGGTCGGCTATGGGGGTAAAGGCGAAATTCGCCGGCAGCTTAACGCTAAACTCTGCCGCTATGTTGCGCTTGGCCTGCTTTAGCGTTTTTGGCGTAGCGCCATCGGGTTCATTCCATTGCACTACGTAGTTATCCTGCACCCGCACTATAGGTATGTTCCGGTAAAAGCCTTCGCGCACCAGTGCCTTAATATTGCTGATATGCTTGGGTGCAAAATCGCTGGCTAATTCGATAACCACCCGGCCAGTTGGCAGTTCCAGATATAAGGTATTTTCGGCGTCGAGTTCGCGCCAATCGGTAGCGCTACTTTGTGCCAGCCAGTCGGCTACTGTCGTCGCTTTGGCTGCTTTTTCGCTGGCTACTGCACTGGTACTGGCCGTGGTCAAGAGCAGGATGGCGCTGGCCAGTAACGAAAAGATTCGCTGTTTATTTAGCATCGGCTTGTTCCTGTTATTGTTTTTTTAAATAAACTAACAGACAACTGCCCCGGCCGCTACTATGGCATTTTTGACCAATACATGAATTAACGGTGTCAGCTCACAATTAAATATATGAAAAGTTTAAGGTTTAACTTTTATCCGACTCTGCGGCTAAGGTCTGCTTTGGCGGCCAGCAGGTTTTTAATCCATTCATCGTAAATATCGTCTGACCTGCTGGCGCGAATAGAGCACTTAATGGCAAATACATCAGCAAGCTCCGTAAGCGGCGCTGAATCAAACGAGCCAGTGTCATCGATTTGGTCTAGGCAAATGTTATTAACAGAAATATCACTGACCCCTTCGATCTTCATCGATCTTTACAAAGTTTGCTGTGGCAGTGAAATCCATATCGTTCAGTACTATTGTCATCTATGGTTACTACAACATATCTCAACGGTGACAAGTAATGGCATACGTTTTACAAGGCAAGGACAATTCGAGCTTGCGACATCAGCAAGATTCCATCAACGCTGCCACGCAGGCATTTTCCGATAACCGGGATTTTGCCGCTGCAACACTGTCATTGCAAGCCATGATGGCAAGCAGCCCGCAGCAACAAAAATTAAAAGCCACTGCACAAATGATGGCCAATTGTCCTGTGCAGCAGCGGTTAAATTCCCATGTTTATCCGCAAGGTAGTGGAACTCATGTGGCGCAGCGGCGCAGCATCGAACAGGCGGGGCTTCCGGCGGAGCTAGGCCTAGCGGACACCGGCGACAAAGCGATGACCAAAGGGCAGCACCCCGTCGTCGCCAAGGTGTTCGACAGTGCGCAGTGGGATACCAAAGGCATGGATGAAGCCAGCCAGACCAATGCAGCTGAGTCTGCCCTCGTCGGGCGACGGATCGCAAAATACGGCATGATGGAGCCCCGGATAAAGAATGAGAGCGCCAAGAACATCTTCCACCGCACGGAAAGCGTCGAGGATAACAGCAATCCACAGCTGGACCCGTTCATTCACAAGATTGATTCATGGTACGGGCCGGACGAGGGCCGGAAAATCTTGACGACCTACGTCCAACATGTGTCCGACCTGGACGGCTACGTCGTCAGGCTGGAAACCGGCAACGCCGTGCGCCCGGCGGCCGGAGATATGGTTTACGGCGTCCCTAAGCGGGATTCCGAGTATAGTCATCAGCACCAGCCCTCGAGTCAGTCGCATCGCGACGATGCCGAGAAAGACGGCCCCGAGGGCTTCGACGCGATCACGAAGATCGTTGGCGAAGGTGCGCGATTCCAATGCATTGCTGACTACCCTGGGTCAGCCTCGGACAACACCCAGTTTTGCGTGCAGGTAGCCCGGGACAGCTTCCGTATTATCACCTGGAAGCAATTGATCGTCGCGTGGAAGAGCGATTTCGGTGGCCGCTATGGCATCAGTACCGAAGAACTCTCCGACCGGCTTAAGCTCTACCCCGTCGGCTGGAAGAAGAAGAGGAAAGGCCAAGGCGTGGAGCTGGCATTGCACAACGCCGCCGAGATCGATGATACCGCGTTCATGCTGGATGAGAAGATACTGTTCGGTACTAGTCTCACCAAGAAGCTATCCGACGCCGAAATGCGGCGTTCCCAGCAGCTGGCGTATGAAGAGTTCTACGGTGAGCATGCTGTGATGCCTGAGGGCTGGGAACCCTACAACGAAGAGGACACTGTGGACTACGGCTACCGTGATATGCTACGGAATAAGCGACGCGAGGAACAGTGAGATGCGATCACAGGAAGCCCTGTCGCGTTGCGCTGCAAGCGAGCCCCAAAAAGCTCATTTCGCGAACCAATAGCGTCAGTGTTATTGCTCCTTGCCAAGCAGCAACTGGCAGTAAAGATTAAAATCATCTAACCGATGGGTAATCACATATTCGGTAACCGCCAGTTGTAAACGCTGATACTTACGCACGGCGATATTTCTAGAACCGACGTATCACTTGCGGCTATAAACAGCACCTTGTTCTCTAATATCCTGCAATAAGCCAGCGCGTGCTGCGTTGAGTACAGTCATTTGTGATAACGCCATGGCTTCATAATCGTGAGGTCTAACCTTCGGGGTCGGATCCAATTGTTACAATTATTTAGCAGAACGAGATTAATCTGAAACCCGACAGGGGCTTTGCAACGTAGCGCTGATATTGCGTTATTTAATCTTGCAATCATCGTTATTGTTAACTAAAATTCACTCATTATTAACAATAATGTCAGGGATGAATTATGGCACTCGAAATCTGCATTACTACCAACCCAATAACCAGAGAGTTTATTCCGTGCCCTGTAGGGCATACGTTAGACGAGCAATCTATACCTGCTGCACCGTTACTACCGGCAGGCACACCTTATATCACCAAATCTGATAAAGCCTCTGGCAATGATTCTGACGCCCTGCGTTTATTTGAAATGTTAAAGCAGCTACCTCCGTCAGATCGCAGAAATATCGCGCGGTTAAATAAAGATTTTGGCACCGAAGTGATGGATGCGCTGGCTGAGTTTTATCAGCTGCAGCTAAAGCCAGCGCTACTTACGGCCAACAACTTTTTGAAAACACCTGCTGGTAAATTACTGTTTAAAGAAACACCTGGGACTATTGGCGCCATGGCCACAGTACTTGAGAAACGTTTAACTGGTCTTTCTGGAAAAATAGCAAGTTATCAGTTGGCTTTAGAGCAATATCGGACAGCTTATTTAAATAAAACGCCAGCTGCAGAACGCAAAGCATTAGCTAAGCAGGTGGCTGAAAAGCAGGCTAATGTTAACCGCCATTTTCAAGGAGAAATAAAGCGGATAATAGCAACTAATACTGCGAAGAGCAGTAGCCGTGGTACAGTATGGAGCAACCCTGAGCGTGCTATGGGCCTAGCGCGGGGCAGTAAAACAGACTCTGCAATCAAGCTGCAAAGCAGTCATAACTTTAAGCGAGTGCAGCAATTCCAGCGTGTTGCTAAAGTAGTTGGTAAGAACCTTATTGCATTTGATGCGGGTACCCGAATTTTGAACGTATACGGTGTAAAGCATGATGGCGGAGACTGGCAAAAAGAGCTGGCTAGAGAGATGACAGGACTAGGAATTGGAGTAATTGCCGGTTCTATCATTGGTGGCGAGGTTGCAGCTGCATTAACGTTGATGCTTATTGCGACACCGTATGGATGGGTACTTGCAATTGGAGCTGGAGTTATTGCTGGAGTTATCGCAGGTGTACAAGGTGACTTATTTGGTAAATATCTTGCAGACAAAGCCTATGAAAAAAGCTCTGCTTTAACACGGTAATTAATGAATGTTAAATGAAGACGTTTTCTTTTATCTTGCAATGAGTAGTGTTCTTGGACTGCTTATTTCTACATTTTTGTTCGCTCGAATATCGGTAAGATTTATCGAGAAGCGTATTTATAGTAGCGAAGAAGAGAAGCCATTCTGGGATGGAATTGGCATAAGAATTGGCATTTATGCGCTGGCGATATTATCAGAGCGGATGTCAGAAACAACAATGGTGCCGGGCAAACAGGTTAGGGCCGTTGCCCGAACCAGAGATTTTTATCTGGCCCTTATTTTCCAGAGTTGTCTGGTGATGTTCGTCCTCATGTTGATTATATTTAGTCTGTCAGATTATTAGAGAAATGAGTGATTAGCGGGCTGCTATGGCCGTAATACTCGACTCCTAGGATAAGTTAATGCCTTCGAATTTTCTTGACATATTAACGTTGTCTTTTGGTTTTTGGGTGCTTAATTGGTTGGCATCAACGATTTTCTTTATACGTTTATCAGTGATTTACATTGATAAAGAATTAGAGCGTAAAAGTGTTGGCAAGCCATCATGGGATGGCATTCGTATCAGAGTGGGTGTTTATGCTCTGGCAATTCTATTCAAGTGGTTTGCTAAAACGCCCATGATTGCAGGACCGGAGGTAAGAAATATTGCCCGCCGCATGGATTATTACCTCGCACTGTGGTTTCAAATATCTTTAGTTCTGGCGATAGTGTCTGCTATAGCGTTGTACCCGTTCATTCCAGACTAATTAAAAGGTGCGGCCTAATCCCACGGGCTAACTTCGACTTTGGGCAAATTGACAGAATGACGCTACAGGAAGCATTAGGAATTTTAACTGCAGTTTTCTTTATTAATTGGGGTATAGCCACCATCCTGTTCGGCAGGGTGTCTCTAAAGTACCTCGATAAAGCATTAAAAGAGAATGATGTGCCGCCGCCACTTTGGGACGGCCTCGGTCTGAGGCTCAATTTTTATTCTTTTGCGTTGATTTCTGAATGGTTTGCAAAATCACCTTTGGTGCCGGGTGAGCTAATCCGCAAACTGGCCAGGCCTAAAGATGGCTATTTGGCATTGTTCTACACGTTGTCAGCATGGATGTTTTTTGCTGTCAGTATAGCGTTTTTTTGTGTCGCTAAATTCTAAGTCAAAATGATCAGTGACATTAATTTCTGTGTGATCAATAGGATAGTGTCATTGATCGTTGTGCAGCCCTATAAGTTGGCGCTGTCGGTTTTCTCAACCCTTAACGGCAACGCCAATTGGTAATTAGCAGTCAATTCATTAGTAGAGTAGTGGTATGCCGTATCTGGTTTTAGTTTTGTTTATGCTGGTGTCACTGCCGGTGTTCTGTGCGCCACTGTTAAAGCATCACGCTGTAGATTTTATTGGTTGCCACTGGCAGGTTGGTGAGAGTTACAACATGCAGGCTGATGAAGTGGGTAACCTGTATTTTGCTGATGCCACTGGTTACCAGCAGATAGAGTTTATGCAACTGCCGTACAACCCGAACGGTGAGGAAGATATAAATTCAGAGTTTATGCAGGTAAAAAAGCTAAAGGTTATAACGCAAGGTAACCGTGAAATGCGCTTTTATCAGCTGACAGAGCAGATCCTAGAGCGGACAGACTCGCCGTTTATTACCTATTTTGCCGTGGCCGAAGCAGAAGCCGGCCATGTGCTGTTTTTTAATCTACTCGACAGCGAAATTGGCCGGGTGTCTGCCGGTTGCTTTTGAAAAACTAAGCCAACCGTTCCAGAAAAATAACCAGCGCGACTTCGTCTGCTTTTAGGCCCTTACGCACTCGTGGCTTGGGCAGTTTGGCTAACCCACCCCGGCTGAACTGCTCCAGCACGGCCGGATGGATATAGCATTTTCGGCATACGGCGGGAGTATTACCCAGATGCCTGGCGACGTCCTTGATCACCGTTACTATATGGCTTTTTGCGCGCGATTCCGGTTGCCATTCCAGCTTACGTAATGCTACCAACGCCATCATGGTTGCGGCCCAGGTACGAAAGTCCTTTGCGGTGAAGTCGACCCCGGTCACGCTGTGCAGGTAGTTGTTAACGTCGGCGGAGCTGATATTGTGGCGCTCTCCGTTTTCGTCCAGATATTGAAACAAGTTCTGCCCCGGCAACTCCTGACACCGTTTAACCGCCCTGGCCAAACGCCGGTCTTTAACACTGATCTGATGTTCGATGCCACTCTTACCGCGAAACTGGAACTGTATCTCGCTGCCTTTGATATCAACATGGCGGGTACGTAGTGTAGTCAGGCCGTAAGATTTATTTTCCTTTGCGTACTGGGTATTGCCGACCCGAATTAAGGTGGTATCCAGCAGCATTATCACTGTGGCCAGCACCTTTTCGCGGGTTAACTTCGGCTTTGAGAGCTGTGTGTCCAAATGCTTGCGCAGCTTTGGCAGAGCTTTGCCAAATGCCGCCAGGTGTGCATACTTGTCGGTGTCGCGTACCTCACGCCATCGTTGATGATAACGGTACTGTTTTCGCCCGCGCGCGTCGCGGCCGGTGGCTTGTAGATGGCCGCACGGGTCGGCGCAAATCCACACATCGGTATAGGCAGGCGGCACTGCAAGCGCGTTAAGCCGCTTAATCTCGTCGGCTGCGGTGATGCGCTCACCGTGAGCATCATAGTAATGGAACTTGCGGCCCACTTTTTTGCGGTGGATGCCGGGTTGGCTGTCGTCAACGTAATGTAGATCGCGGGGTAGCTCTGCTGGCAACGCGGAGTCGGGCATAAACGTTGTCCTTGGCGATAAATAAGCGAGTATAGCAGCCATCTGCAGCGTCAGATGCTAAAGCCATTTGCTGGCTAAACGCCTATAATGGGCGTAACAGAGGAACAAAGGCTGCAACGCTAAGGTATTATCGAGCATGGTTATTAAGATTTACAACAAACTCCCCACAGTGGTGCGGTACTGGCTTAGTATTTTGGGCGCTACCTGCCGTAATTGGCTGGACAGTCAGGCTTTTATTTACGCCGCAGCGCTGGCGTTTTTTACTGTTTTTTCTATCGCGCCGATTCTGGTAGTGGTTGTTGCTCTGGTCGGGCTGGTGATGGGCGAGAGTGCAGTTCAGGGGGAACTGTTTGCGCAGCTTGAGGCAACGCTTGGGCCGGATGCTGCCGGGGTGGTGCAAACGGCAGTGATCAATTCGCAGATCGATCAGAGTGGTATCTGGCCGGCGTTGATCGGCATCGTTGCCACTATAGTCGGTGCCACCACGGTTTTTGCACAAATGCAGCAGTCACTGAATCAGATCTGGGATGTTGCTCCCCGTCCTAAAAGGAACAACCTGTGGGTTTTTGTTAAAAGCCGGTTGTTGTCGCTGACTATTATCCTGTCTATCGGTTTTATTATGTTAGTTTCGCTGCTGTTGTCGGTGGCCTTACGCAGCATTATGGCGTTCGCTGAGGAATGGCTGCCGGTACCGGGTTGGACCATGGTAGGCATGGAATTGGTGCTGTCGCTGCTGGTGATCACATTGCTGTTTGCGGCAATGTTCAAGATTTTGCCCGATGTGCGGCTGGCCTGGCGAGATGTGCTGCTGGGTGCCTTTATTACTGCAGTGTTGTTTACGGCGGGGCGGTCGCTGATCTCTATCTACCTGGCCTATACTGCGACTGCATCGGCCTATGGTGCCGCCGGTTCGCTGGCGTTGCTGCTGCTTTGGGTAAACTATTCTTCAATGATTCTGCTGTTCGGTGCCGCTTTTACGCGCGCGCACCTTGAGGGCAGAGGCAAGCCGGTTCGCCCTAAGAGTATGGCGGTGTGTGTACACAGGGAATTGATCGAAGAAGTGCAGCAGAGCTGATCTGCTGCAGCTATTTTGCACCAATTACCCGCTGGCCAATCTGTGGTTTTACTGCGCGGTTTCCTTTGTTAAGCGCTGCTCGAGCCGCTGTGTTATCCCGTTTGCATAAACCACACAGCCTTGAGTATCGGTTAAACCTGCACTGCTTTGTAGCCGCGTACGCATATTACTGGCTGACGGATGTGGCGTAAGCAGGATCTGGCAATCCAGCGCAGCCAGTTTATTCAGGCTGGCCCGGTATGCATTGAGATAAGTAAGGTGCTCGCTAAAACGATAACTGTCGCTGCTAACCGGCGATAAGCTGTCGGCATATACCAGTACCTGACATTGGCCGGCTTCACAACTGGTCCACTGCCAGCTTAATGCGCCAGGCGTATGCCCCGGCGTTGCCACTGGCAGCAAGCTGAGCTTACCTAGCCTAACCGGCTCGCCGGCGGTTACCAGGCCATCAACCCTGACGGCCGCAAATGGCTGGTGCATACCTGCCTGTGGATCGGCAGCGGCTACCACGCCGCTGGTTAACACCGGTGCTGCTTCAGGCGATGCCAGCAGTTTTGCGCCGCTTTGTTGCTGCAACTGCGCTAAACCGGCCACATGGTCGAAATGCTCATGGCTTTGCAGCAGCAACTTTACATCACGCATTGAAAAGCCAAGCCTGTCGATATTAGCGGCGATCACCGTGGCACCGGCTTCAGTGGCACCATCGATCAGAATATGGCCGTTATCACCCGTGATCAGAATAGCGCTGATACCACAGGTGCCAACATAGTAACTGTTGCCATAAATACGAAACGGCGGCCCGGCTTTGTCCCAGTCATCCCAGTCGTTACAGCTGTTAACCCAGTCTGCTGGCGGCGGGCTTGATACCGTTACCGGCGCTGTGCCGCCGCAGCCGGCCAGCACAGCTGCCGCACTTAATGTACTTAGCAGGCAAAAACGGTGAAAATTTTTCGCTAATGTCATAACCAGCGCCTTAGGGTTTGGCGGTGCATCGGAAATACTCCGCCGTGGTAAATTTCTGCGCTAAACATTAACGGGCTTTAATCTGCTTTACAACTACTTAGCGCTGGAAGACGCCTGTAGCAGTAGTTTAGTTAGGGTAAGCCCATACAGTTTGCGTAGTAGCTGACACTGGCTGGCCAGTCTGAGAATACCCCTATTACGCCGACGTCTTGTGCCATTACGTGCAGTACTTCCATCATATCGCCATCATTGTTAATCACCGGGTTTACGGTTTGATAATACCAGCCGCCGCCGTTTTTTAACGGGCCGGAACGCTCAAAAGACCAGGCAATAATATCCAGGCCGGCGCTTTTGGCATTACGGGCATAAGCTGATGGCACAATGTTGTTGTTTGCGTCCAGCTCAAGCAGGGCCCACATTGGTGGTGCCACGATATTGAAGCCCTCTGCGGCATAACCTTGCAGCTCTTGCGCTGAGGGTAGCTCTGACGGCGTATTGGCGTCATCAAGATAAACCGCCTGCCGGCCAAATGCGGGTTCATTGGCTATCCAGTAACGAATGTCAGCAATATCAAACGATTGCGGCCATACGTCTTTTGGTTTTATGCCGGCATTGCGGTATTCATTGATCAGCTGCTGGGCGTAGTCTGCCTGGCTGTAAGTGCCTTCAAAGGGCATCGGCACTTCTGCCGATTTTAATTCTGGCGTAAATTTCACGCCGAGTTGTTTAAATAAACTAATGCTTTCTGCATGCGTCATCAGGGTGCCTTTGGTGGCATAAAGATCAGTGCGCCATGACGGTGTGCCCTGCATATATTCAGCAACAGTGGTGGCCTGCGGATTATAGGCATCCATTTTACCTTCCAGCATTTTGAATTCTTCTAACGTTATGTCGCTGGTGCAACATCTGGCGCTTGCTGGCGTGCCTGCAATGTGGTCTGCCGGTGTAAACGGCTGGCTGCACTTGGCTGCCAGCTCGGGGATCGCCAGAATATTGGTAGTGGTATGCAAGTCGCATTGAGAGTGGCGGCAAACCAGCTCTTTATCTTTGGTAAAGGTTACATCGCATTCCATGATACCGGCCCCCATTATGGCGGCTGCTTCATAAGATTCTTTGGTGTGCTCCGGAAACTGCAACGGCGCACCGCGGTGGCCAATAGAAAACATGGTCCTTTTCAGCTTACGGCCGGTATTACAGCTTTGTAAGCGCTCTTTTAACGGGCTGTTGTCCATATCATCAATGAGATACGCGGGGCGGGGCCCCAGTTGCAATGAATACTTTTCCGGCGCCTTAAGATGCGGGCTACTGTGATACGTTTGCGCTTTAAGTTCGGACAGGCGTGATGCCGTTTCGGCAGTATGGGCAACGGCCAAAACAGGAGTGAGCAATACTGCCAGTTGCAAGGCATGCATGCCCCAGCCGCGTAAGATCGTTAAATGACGCATAAAGTTCTCCTTGATGATGTAACGTTGAAAAACAAACGGCGACAGAATATGTGTGCTACAGGCCGGCTCAATACACGGCTGCCCTCACACTAGCAGTTTAATGTGAATGAAAATCGCTATTTTTATGACGAAATTGTATTTGCTGCATTTTTAACGTGCTCATATTGCATTGGCCGGTAACGGCGTCGGTTCTCAGGTATAAGGTTTGTACCTTGTTTATCCACATTTGGTTTTAATGCTCAATCACCTATACTGTTGCACGTTACAGGCGGCAAAGCCTGATAAGAGAGAGTAAATGGCACAGCGTGAACGCGGTTTTTTCGGTTGGACATGGTTTGTTATCTGGCGTTTTGTGCTGGTAGGGCTGCTATTGCTACTGGCACTTTTGCTGACATTACGCTTTGTACCACCGCCAACGTCGTCCTTTATGTTGCAAAGCCCTTATCCGGTTAGCCAACAATGGGTAAGCATTGATAAGCTGCCGGCACATGTTGCGCTGGCGGTGGTGGCCTCGGAAGATCAGCGCTTCCCTGAGCATTTTGGTGTTGATATGGCCGAGATCAGAAACGCCCTTGAGCGATTTGATGATGGTGATGGCCTGCGTGGCGCCAGTACCATAACCCAGCAAACGGCAAAAAACCTGTTACTGTGGCCTGGCCGCAGTATGGTGCGTAAGGGCCTGGAAGCGGCATTAGCACTAAGCCTGGAAGCCATTTGGGGTAAAAAGCGCATACTTGAAGTGTATGTGAACATTGCTGAATTTGGTAAAGGCATATACGGCGTAGAAGCGGCCAGCCAGCATTATTTTGGCAAACCGGCCAGCAGGCTAAGCCGAAACGAAGCGGCACGACTGGCCGTACTACTGCCAGGTCCCCGTACCCGGGATCCACGCAATTTAACGCCTTACCTGCGTGAAAGAGTTGCCTGGGTAGAGCGGCAAATGCGGCAACTGGGTGGGGGTTATTTAACACCGATCCTTAACTAACTACTCAAAGGGATCCACACTTTTTTAAGCCGTCTTTTTAGGTAGACGTTTAACACTATTTAAAGAAGGAGCCAGGCCCGATGTATAGCTTTCAGGTTAAAACCGCCTTTACCTTAGCCATATTGCTGGCGTTAAGCAGCCCTGCCAGTACAGCAGAATCAGACCGCGTAGCGCATACCGACAGCGTAGCAAATAACGGCAGCGTAGCAAATAACGGCAGCGTAGCAAATAAAGAGTATCGCCATGCCAAAGAGCCCATCGGCACGGTGCGCCAGCTTTACGATGGCAAACTGTACCCGGATATTCAGGTTAACACCTTTCGTAATATCGACCGCTTATTCCCCACCCGTACGGTAGCGCGTGGCAACACGGTAAGTACTTTGCCGCTGAGTAAGCAGCGATTGCGGGAGTTCACTTATCAGGTTGATGGCAAAACCTATGATTTATATGACGTACTGTCGATGAACCGCGTTAGCGGTATGCTGATTATTCACCGCGGTGAGGTGTTGTTTGAGCAATACCTGCTGGGCAATGACGAACATAGCCGCTGGATGTCGATGTCGGTGGTTAAATCTATTACCGCAACCTTAATTGGCGTGGCGATACACGATGGCCTTATCAACAGTATTGACGATCCTATCGTTAAGTATCTGCCGCGCTTTAACGGTACCGCTTACGACGGCGTAACGGTAAAACAGCTGCTGCAGATGAGTTCCGGTGTAGCCTGGAATGAAACCTACACTGATCCGGCGTCAGACCGGCGGCGCATGCTGGAGGCACAAATAAGCCAGCAACCCGGCGCAATTTTAGCGCTGATGGCGTCGTTACCGCGCGCAGCAAAGCCCGGCACAGTGTGGAACTACAGTACCGGCGAAACCCAACTGGCCGGCGCCCTGGTACAGGCCGCTAGCGGTAAACCGGTGGCGCAGTATTTATCTGAAAAAATTTGGTCGAAGCTCGGCATGCAGGCAGATGCTAACTGGTGGCTGGAATCGGCCAATGGCCTGGAAATAGGTGGCAGCGGTTTGTCGGCAACCTTACGTGATTACGCCCGTTTAGCTTTGTTTTGGCTAAATGATGGCGTGATTACCGTAGCCGGCAAAACGCAGCGGGTACTGCCAGAGGGTTGGATGGCGGCCGCCAGCAGCAGGCAGGTTATCGGCGGCGAAACGGTAGATTACGGCTATATGTTTTGGCCGATGCACGGCCGGAGTTATGCCGCAGAGGGCATTTTTGGCCAGTATCTGTTTGTCGACCCGGACAAGCAACTGGTGGTGGCAATGTGGAGCGCGCAAGCCAAACCGCTGCACCGTGCCGGGCTGGATGAATATACTTTTTTGCAGGCACTGTCTGATTTTTTGCACTAGGTTCGCTTGCTACTTGCTGAAGTACGGCTAGTTACTATACTTTTTGTTTTAAACAAAAAGATGCCAAATAATGATTAAAACGTTAACTTCGTTATTGTTTATCTGCTGTTTTCATTTCAGTTTTCCTTTAACAGCCGCCACTAAACCCGATTTATTGCTGGCTGAAGTGTATAACGGCAATATCGATGTACAGCAGTACTGGGTTAGCGAAAAGCTCGATGGTGTGCGCGCTTTTTGGGATGGTAAACAACTGATCTCGCGTGGCGGTAATCTAATAGCGGCACCGCAGTGGTTTGTGGCGGATTTCCCGGCACAAAAGTTAGATGGCGAGCTGTGGCTGGGGCGTAATAAGTTTGCTGAAACCTTAAGCATTGTCAGTAAAACTACGCCGCTGGATAGCGAATGGCAGCAAATCCGCTATTACATTTTTGAGCTACCGGATGCAAAGGACACTTTTACTGAACGCATCGAGGTTATGCAACGCCTTGTTCAGCAACAAAATAGTCGGTATTTAACGCTGGTGCCGCAGTTTCGGGTTGCGGATAACGCCGCGCTGCTGGCTAAACTTAGCGAGCTGGAGCAGGCCGGTGCTGAGGGGTTAATGCTGCACCAGCAGAATGCTTTATATCAAACCGGCCGCAGCAGCGATTTACTCAAACTAAAAAGCTATCAGGATACTGAAGCCGAAGTTACCGGCTACCGGCCGGGTAAAGGCAAGTATCAGGGTATGGTAGGGGCATTAATTGTTAAAACGCCGGAAGGTAAAGAGTTTGCCATTGGCAGCGGCTTAACCGATGCATTACGCCAGACACCACCAGAAATCGGCACGGTAATTACCTATCGCTACAATGGTTATACCAATAACGGCATTCCGCGCTTTGCCCGGTTTTTACGGGTGCGGCAAGAGTTTTAACTATAGCGAATAAATTTTTTGTCATATATCAGCATAAACTGAACTAACAAAACAGAAACAACCAGACATATAATACGGTTTCGATTTACCTTGTAGGAAGTACAGATGTCGGATGTAATCAGTAATTTAACCTGGCGCTACGCCACCAAAAAATACAACCCTGGCAAGGTTGTTACGCAAGACAAAGTGGACTTAATTCTGGAAGCTATCCGCTTAACAGCTACATCCAGTGGTTTACAGCCGTATGAAGTACTGGTGGTAACCAACCCGGCACTGCGCGAGCAAATTAAGCCGCATGCCTGGAACCAAAGCCAGATCACCGACAGTTCGCACTTACTGGTATTTGCCGCCTGGGACAACTACACCGCAGAGCGTATTAACCAGATGTTTGATTTAACCAACGATATTCGTGGTTTTAAAAACGAAGGCTGGGAAAACTACCGCGCAATGCTGCTGAGCACCTATCCGCAGCGCGATGCTGAAACGAATTTCCAGCACGCTGCCCGCCAGGCGTATATCGGTTTGGGCTCGGCGTTGATTGCCGCCGCAGAGCTGAAAGTAGACAGCACACCAATAGAAGGCTTTGACCCGGCTAAAGTAGATGAAATACTGAACCTGAAACAAAAAGGTTTACGCTCGGTAGTGTTAATGCCGCTGGGTTACCGCGCAGATGACGGCGACTGGCTGGTTAACCTGACCAAAGTACGGCGCAGCCGCGAGCAGTTTGTAACAGAGATTAACTAAAGTTCTGACAAAGGCGCTAAGCAGTACTACAACTGCTTGCGCCTTCTCTAATATGGTTGTCAGAGGATAGTTATTGGCCAACAGCTTGGGGCTGGCGGCGCGCTAACAATAGCGCTCTAATTCTGGCAAAGGGTGTAAGCACTATGGCATTACCCAGCAGCACCAGCGCGAAGCCGCTAAAGGTGTAGCCGGTCCAGTGAAAATCTTCAAATAAGGTGCTAAGTACGACGGCAACCAGCGGGAATAACACTATGGTGTAGCTGGCTTTTTCCGGGCCTATTTGTTTTAGCAGGGCAAAGTAACTGGCAAAGGCGATAACCGAGCCAAACACGGCTAAATACAGCAGGGAGATAATATAGGCCGGTTCAGTACTAAAATTAAAGCTATGGCCTTTAAACATTGCAGCGGCCAGCAGTACCAGGCTGCCATACAGCATACCCCAGGCATTAACCTGCATAATAGGCATATTTTCCCGCGAGTTACGCACACTGACCATATTACCGAATGAGGCCGACAGCGCACCGGATAAAATCAGCAACAGGCCCAGCAGGCTGGCGTTGGTAAAATCAATACCATCCAGATCCGGCCAGAATAATACCACTATACCGGCAATACCCAGCAAGGCACCAAAGTAGATGCGTTTGGCTACCGGTTTGCCAAAAAACAGCCGGGTGTTAACAATGTTCATCAGCAGCATGGTGGTAAAGGCAATGGCAGTCATGGCCGAGGTAAGGTATTGCTGCGCCTGATAAATAAATAAGAAATTCAGGGCAAAATTAAGGCTGGCCAACAGCAGAATAAAGCCATGCTGGCGCAGCGTAAAATGCATATTAAGTTTGCGCCACCAGCAAAACAGCCACATTAACGCCGCAGCGATAGTGAAGCGATACAGCAACGACACTTCTACCGCTACTTCGCCTAACTGAAATTCAATAGCAAACCAGGTAGAGCCCCAGATTAGTACGGTAACCAGATACAACAGCATGTTTTTCATAGTGGATTGCCTAGTGCGCGCCATTGGCAGCAACGAAGATGGCGATCATAAAGCCTTGTGCCGGGTTAAAATAGTAGGCTGGGCAGAAAATTTACAGCGTCTGGCGAAAACGGGCGACATCGGCTTTGGGCGGCGCACCAAATAAACGGCTGTACTCACGGCTAAACTGTGACGGGCTTTCATAACCTACCTTATAGCTTGCAGTGGCAGCTTCTAAACCTTCGTACAGCATAATACGGCGGGCTTCATTTAGGCGCAGTTGTTTTTGAAATTGTAGTGGCGACATCGATGTAACAGCTTTAAATGACTGAAACAGAGCTGATTCACTTAAATGCGCGGCATCAGCCAGCTCTTTTATTCGCAGAGGCTGATTATAGCGCTCACGCAACAGCTCTATAACTTTGCTGATGCGGTTGGCCTGGCTGTCGAGCAGGGTAAACTCTCGCAGATGGCCGCCTACCGGGCCAAGCAGCAGGCGGTACAACAACTCACGTTTTAACAGTGGCAGCAATACCGCTATATCCTGCGGCTGACGCAATAGCTGTAAGATACGCTGAAACACCGACAGTAAGGCCGGGTCTGCATCGCCAACACTGATACCGCGCGCCGGTGCTGGCTGGCGTGGTACTTTATCGCCCAGATCGATCACTAAGTCTGTCAGCTCGCGTAAGTCCAGGTTAATACTCATACCAATATAGGGCTCGGCGCTGCTGGCCTTTAAAATTTTACCGCTGACCGGCAGCATCACCGGCACCAGCAGGTATTGCAGTTGGGTGTACAGCAAAAGCTCGTCACCCAGCAATAGCTGCTTGCTGCCCTGCAGTAACAGGCAAAGGGTCGGCTCGTAAATGGTCGGGGTAGCAGAGGTGGGCGCATTGCTGCGAAACAGCCGCACGCCCGGAATGGCAGAATCACTGACACCAGTGGCGGTGAGTTCAGTGAGTAAAGGTTGTAGCATTTGCTGGCGCAGGAATTCGCGTTCATCAATCATATGGGCTTCTCCGCTGTACTGACAACCGCAGTATAGGCAGCCAGCCTGGCTTTGCCTATTACTGCAGCAGTGCTTTGGAGGATCAGGCAATAAGTGTGGACTTTAAGGCAGGCGCTGCGGGTTTAACCGGCACGCGGGAAGGCCTGCAGAGTCATGTGTGCGACCTGGCGAAGTTGCTCAGAACAAGCGCCGTTATTGGCCTGAATTGCCATACCTTGTAGCACGGTAAGCAGATAACGCGCTAATACACCGGTATCAGTGCCAGGCGGTAAGTCACCGTCGGTTTTAGCCTGATCAAAGCGAACTTTGAGTTTTTGTTCACCCTCTACCCGGCGGTTAATCAGTGCTTCTTTTACACTGGCAGCAGCTTCACTGCACGACAAAGCACCCTGTACCACCACGCAACCTTGTGGGTGGTTACTATCGGCCATATTCATGGCTGCGCCATACAGCATATGTTCGGCCACCTGATAAGCGGTGGGTTTTTCCAGTGCTGGTAAAAAAAACGAGCATGGGCGGCTTTCGTATAATTCTATCGCTTTTAGAAATAACTGCTCTTTATTGCCAAAAGCGGCATACAAACTGGGTTTATTAATGCCCATAGCTTCAGTTAAGTCTGATAACGATGTGCCGTCATAGCCTTTGCGCCAAAACACTTCCAACGCTTTTTCCAGCGCAGTATCCATATCAAAGGCGCGGGGACGACCTACATTCACAGTGCTAGTTACTGCTGACATTGTTTAGCTCCTGCATTAAAACTTGCTTATATAGTAAACAGCAAAAGACCCCTTGTCCAGTAAGGGTTATTTACCGATAAGTACATATATCTTGCCACTGACACCTACTAAGACCCCAAACCGGCTGTTATCGTTCAGTAAAACCTGGCATAACCACTAGCCGTGGAGTTTCAGGCAAGAATGCGCCAGCATTCGGCATTAAAGCCACTGTGCTTGCGTTGTACACTACTGACGTAGCCTGACAGTAGCCTCTGTTAGCTTAGTGAAGTCGTCGGCACTGCAACGGTGCTGTTTCAGCCTTAGAACAAATTCTTATTTTGTAGAATTAAATTAATTTACCGTTCGGTACAGAAATCGGTTGACAGTTTTTTGCTGTCCTATATATTTACCGGGCGGTACAAAAATAACAAGCCTTTTTACACAATTTTCGTAACAACGTGGAGCAAAACGTCATGAGCAGAAAAAACACGGTAAGAACTTTTATGTTAGCAAGCGTAGCCGCGCTGGTGTTAACCGCTTGTGGCAACCCCGAAGCCGCTAATCAGGCTGCGGCACCGGCTGCACCACAGGTGAGTGTGGCGCAAGTGGTGCACGAGCGTATTACCGAATGGGATGAATTTACCGGCCGCTTGCAGGCGCCACAAACCGTGAATTTGATGCCACGCGTGTCAGGTTACATCGAAGAAGTGCACTTTAGCGAAGGTGCCCTGGTGCAAAAAGGCGATTTGCTGGTGCAAATTGACCCACGGCCGTTTGCCGCTGAAGTCGCAAGGCTTAATGCTGAGTTGCAAAGTGCACAAAGCGCCGCAGCCCTGGCAGATAACGAATATCAACGGGCAGAAAAACTCAGCAGCCAACGTGCCATTTCAGCCGAACTGCTCGACAGCCGCCTGGCCCGTAAGCAGCAAACGGCTGCCACAGTAGCGTCGGTAAAAGCCGCGCTGCAGCGTGCCGAGCTGGATTTAAGCTACACCCGCATTACTGCCCCCATCAGCGGCCGGGTGTCGTATGCCCAGGTTACGGCAGGTAATTATGTAAATGCCGGCCAGAGCCAGCTGACCAGCCTGGTGTCGACGGAAAAAATGTACGCCTACTTTGATGTAGACGAGCAAAGCTACCTGAAATATGCCCGCCTGAGTACGGAAGGCAAGCGTGCCGATACCCGTGATGCCAGTGCAAACCCGGTGTATATGGCGCTGGCTAACGACACGGCATACAACCATACCGGCAGTATTGATTTTGTTGATAACAGCGTAAACCAGCAAACCGGCACTATCCGTATCCGCGCCAGTTTTAGCAATAGCGACAACAACCTGTTACCGGGCTTATTTGCCCGCATCAAGCTGGTAGGCAGCGACAGCTACGACGGTATTTTGATTGATGAAAAAGCCGTTGGCACCGACTTAAACAACAAGTATGTGCTGGTGGTAAACGCGGATAATCAGCTGGAATACCGTGCGGTGAAGCTGGGTGAAAAAGTCAACGGCCTGCGGATTGTGCGTGAAGGTTTAGCTGCAAAAGATCGCATAGTGGTTAACGGCCTGCAGCGGGTAATGCCGAACATGCAGATTGAACCCAAAATGGTAGATATGGCAAGTGCAGAGCAAATAGCCGGTTTACGTAAAGAGCAACAACTGCTGGATGAAACCAGCACCGCACTGACTGCAAAAGCAGAAGACGCGGCAGCAACAATCAATGCTGGCAAAACGCCGGGACGGGGTTAAGGAAACATTATGTTCTCGCAATTTTTTATCAAAAGGCCAATTTTTGCCGCTGTTATCTCCCTGCTGTTTTTTATTGTCGGTGCGATAACGGTATGGCAATTGCCAATTACTGAATATCCGGAAGTAGTGCCGCCTACTGTGGTGGTTACCGCTAACTATCCGGGGGCTAACCCCAAAGTGATTGCTGAAACGGTGGCGTCGCCGCTGGAGCAGGAAATAAACGGTGTGGAAAGCATGCTGTATATGTCATCACAGGCGACTTCTGATGGCCGTATGACGTTAACAGTAACCTTTGCTATCGGCACTGACGTCGATTTAGCGCAAACCCAGGTGCAGGCACGGGTAGACCGCGCCATGCCGCGGCTACCGCAGGAAGTGCAACGTTTGGGTGTGGTTACCGAAAAATCCTCACCGGATCTCACCATGGTGGTGCATTTAACCTCGCCCGATGACCGTTACGACATGCTGTATTTGTCAAACTACGCTGCGTTAAACGTGAAGGACGAGCTGGCACGGATTGAAGGTGTTGGTGCGGTGCGCTTATTCGGCGCCGGTGAATATAGTATGCGCGTCTGGCTGGACCCGAATAAAGTTGCTGCTTTGGGCTTATCACCCACACAGATTATTGCTGCCATTCGCGAGCAAAACCAGCAAGCGGCCGCCGGTAGTTTAGGCGCCCAGCCCAGCGGTGATGCGGATTTCCAACTGCTGATCAACGTAAAAGGCCGTTTGGCTACGGTAGAAGAGTTTGAAGATATTATTATTCAGGTGGGTGCTAACGGTGAAATCAGCCGGGTAAAAGATGTAGCCCGGGTTGAGCTGGGTGCGTCTACTTATGCGCTGCGCTCACTGCTGAATAATAAAGACGCAGTGGCTATTCCTATTTTCCAGGCCTCTGGTTCTAACGCGATCCAAATTTCTGACAATGTACGGGCGAAAATGGCCGAGTTGTCGCAGGGTTTCCCTGAAGGCTTAGCGTACGATATCGTATATGACCCAACCGTATTTGTGCGCGGTTCTATTCAGGCAGTAGTGAAAACCCTGCTCGAAGCGGTGTTGCTGGTAGTGCTGGTAGTGGTGCTGTTTTTACAAACCTGGCGCGCCTCTATTATTCCGCTGGTAGCGGTACCGGTATCTTTGGTGGGTACCTTTGCCTTTATGCATCTGCTGGGCTTTTCAATTAATGCCTTATCTTTATATGGTTTGGTATTAGCGATTGGTATCGTAGTAGATGATGCCATTGTAGTGGTAGAGAACGTTGAGCGTAATATCAGCGAAGGCTTAGCACCGCTGGCGGCAACGCAAAAAGCCATGAAAGAAGTGACCGGGCCGATCGTTGCTACAACCCTGGTACTGGCGGCGGTGTTTATTCCTACCGCTTTTATGTCGGGTTTAACCGGGCAGTTTTATAAGCAATTTGCTTTAACCATTACTATTTCCACCTTTATCTCGGCCATTAACTCGTTAACCTTAAGCCCGGCATTAGCCGCCATGTTGTTAAAGGGGCATAACGAGAAAAAAGACGCCTTAACCCGCGGTATGGACAAGCTGTTTGGCAGCTGGTTATTTAATCCGTTTAACCGCTTTTTTGCCCGTTTGTCTCACGGTTACGGCTGGCTGGTTAAAAAGGTGATCCGCTTTGGCGCCATTGTTGGCGTGATGTATATCGCTTTAGTTGGTGTAACCGGCCTGCAATTTGCGACTACTCCTACCGGTTATGTGCCAGGGCAGGATAAACAGTATCTGGTAGCCTTTGCCCAATTGCCTGATGCAGCATCGTTAGAGCGCACCGAAGCGGTAATTAAAGAGATGTCAGCTATTGCGCTGGAGTATCCGGGTGTTGCTAACTCGATCGCGTTCCCTGGCCTTAGCATTAACGGTTTTACCAATAGCCCGAACTCCGGCATCGTGTTTGTTGGTCTGGACGACTTTGACGAGCGTGGTAGCGCAGAGTTATCCGGCAATGCCATAGCCGCGGCGTTAAACCAGAAATTCGCCGGTATTGAAGATGCCTTTATCGCTATTTTCCCACCACCACCGGTTATGGGGTTAGGCACTATTGGTGGCTTCCGCTTACAAATTCAGGACCGTGGCAACCATGGTTATGAAGAGCTGTACAATGTCACCATGCAGGTCATGCAAAAAGCCTGGGCAACACCTGAGCTTGCTGGCGTGTTCTCCGGTTATCAGGTCAATGTACCGCAGCTGGATCTGGATATCGACCGCACCAAAGCCAAGCAGCAAAGCGTGGCACTGGATGAAGTATTCCAAACCCTGCAGGCGTATATGGGCTCGGTGTATGTGAATGACTTTAACCAGTTTGGCCGCACTTATCAGGTCAATGTGCAGGCTGACGAGCAGTTCCGCCAAAGCGCGGCGCAAATCAGCCAGTTAAAGGTGCGTAATACCCAGGGCGAGATGATCCCACTGGGCTCCTTTATCAATGTTACCGATACAGCAGGGCCAGACCGCGTTATGCACTACAACGGCTTTACCACCGCTGAAATTAACGGTGGCCCGGCGCCGGGTTACAGCACCGGTGAAGCCCAGGCGGCGATTGAAAAAATCCTGCTTGAGACCCTGCCAAATGGTATGACTTACGAGTGGACCGAGCTGACCTACCAGCAAATCTTAGCCGGTAACGCCGGGATGTTTATCTACCCGCTGGTGATTCTGCTGGTGTTTATGGTGCTGGCGGCGCAGTACGAAAGCTTAAGCCTACCGCTGGCAATTATTCTGATTATTCCGATGACGTTATTATCGGCACTGAGCGGCGTACTGATTTACGGCGGGGATAACAATATCTTCACCCAGATTGGTCTTATCGTGTTAGTGGGGCTGGCAACGAAGAACGCTATCTTAATTGTCGAGTTTGCCAAAGAGCTGCAAGACCACGGTATGAGCGCGCTGGACGCGATTCTGGAAGCCGGCCGCCTGCGCTTACGGCCAATACTGATGACCTCTATCGCCTTTATTATGGGTGTGGTGCCGATGGCCTTTGCCAGCGGAGCCGGTGCTGAAATGCGCCAGGCACTGGGGGTGGCGGTATTCTCCGGCATGATAGGCGTGACCCTCTTCGGCTTAATTTTAACCCCGCTGTTTTATTACATGCTGGCCAAACGTGGTGAAGCAAAAGCCCGTGGCGAGAACAAAGCCAAACAGCCTGCATTAGAGCAAACAACAGATACTGCGGAGGTACCTCATGCGTAATATTCTGAAACTCAGCGCTATTGCCGTATTGGTAGCGTCATTAAGCGCCTGTGCTGTCGGCCCGGATTACCACACCCCGGCAAAAGTGGCCGATATCAGCTTTACCAGCCCGTATCAGCAGGCAGAGCAGGTACAAAGCTGGTGGCAGGCGTTTGACGATGCCGTGCTCAATCAGCTTATCAGCACCGCTTTGGTGGAAAACCGTACACTGGCGCAAGCCAGGGCCAACGTCGACCGGGCTTATGCGGTGTTTCGTGATGCGAATAATGACTTTTTACCCAAAGGCACCTTAGACGCCGGTTACCAGGCCAGTGAAAACCCGACGTTATCACCAGATGATAATGGCGTAATTACCCGCGGTTACAGCACCGGTGCTAATTTAAGCTGGGATTTAGACCTGTTCGGTAAATTACGCCGCGCCAGTGAAGCGGCAGAAGCACAAGCACAGCAAGCCGATATTTTATGGCATGATGCGCAGGTGCAGCTGATAAGCCAGGTGGCCACCAGTTACGGTGAATACCGCGGCGCCCAGCTGCGCTTAGTGGTAGCCGAGCAGAACCTGCAAAACCTGCAGCAAAGCCGGGCTATCGTGCTGGCGCGGTTAGAAGCGGGTATGGCATCCGAGCTGGAGCTGGCACAAATAGACGTACAGGTGCATCAGGTGCATGCCGCCATACCAACTTACCGTGTCGCGCGGTTAACGGCCGATGCCACCTTATCCGCCTTATTGGGCCAGCGGCCAGGCCAGTTAAAACTGGGCTCGGTACCAAACCTGCCTGAGCTGAAGCAACCGGTGGCGGTGGTAGAGGGTGAAAACTACCTGCGTTACCGCGCCGATGTGGCCAGTTCAGAGCGTTTGTTAGCCGCCCGCACCGCACAAATTGGTGTGGCGACCGCCGATTTATACCCGAATATCTCAGTGCGCGGCTTTTTAGGCTTTTTATCCGGCCCGGGCTTAACGCTTGGCAGCGACACCCAAAGCTGGTCGGTGGCGCCAACATTAAGCTGGCAGGCCGCGGATTTAGGCTCAGTTAAGGCACGTATCCGCCAGGCACAAGCCAGCTCGCAAATGGCGCTGGCCCAGTTTGAACAGCAGGTGTTTGACGCCATTAACGAAATGCAGTTATCGCTTGGCAGTTATAACTTAAGCCGCGAGCAGCAGCTAAGCACCGAGCAGCAATGGCAGGCCAGTAACAGAGCGGTGCAAATCGCCCGCGAGCGTTACAACGCCGGCACCGGTGAGTTTCTCGACTTACTTGACGCCGAGCGCGAACTGCTGCGTGCCCGCGACCAACTGGCACAAGTGCAACAGCAAAGCTTTATCCGCCTGGTGGGCATTTACCGCAGTTTTGGTGGCGGTATCCAGCTGATTTAGCGTTGTTATCAGAAAAAGCCGGACTTGTCCGGCTTTTCTTATTTAAGCGGCAGATAACACTATTGCGTTAAGGCTTAACCATTTAAATTTGCAATACGGTGTCTATGCCCAACTGGGCAATAAAGTGCGTATCGTGGCTTACCACGACAAAGCCGGCCGGATATTGGCACAAGGCTTGTGCCAGCAACTGTTTAGTCTCTAAATCCAAATGGTTATCCGGTTCGTCCAGTAACAGCAGGCTGTCGTTGTGTTGGCTCACCATTAACATTGCCAGTTTCATCCGTTCGCCGCCGCTTAATACGCTAGCAGGTTTTAATGCCTTATCAGCACGTAAGCCGGCGCTGGCCAGTAAGGTGCGGGCGGCGGTTTCGCTAAGTAGTGGGCAATGCTGGTGCAGGTTAGCCAATGCGCTTTGGCTGCTATTGAGCAAGCTGAAGTGCTGATCCAGATACTGTACGGCGCAATTCAGTTGCAACTGGCCGGCAGCAGGCGCTATTAAGCCTGCTAACGTTTGCAGCAAAGTAGATTTGCCACTGCCATTACAGCCTTGTAAATGCACACGTTGCTTACTGCGCCAGTTAAAACTTAACGGCTGGTTATTGCCGTGCGCCAGTTGCAGTGCCACGGCATTTACCAGCTGCTTGCCGCCGTTTACTGCCGCTGCCTGCAGGTAGAACTGTTGCGGTTTAATCACTTCCTGCTGCGCTTTTACCTGCTGTAACTGTTGCTGTGCCTGCTTTAGCTGGTGTTGCTCTTGTGTGCGCCGGGCCGATACTGCACTTTGTGCGCGGTTTTTCTGGTAGTCCAGCAGTATAGTTGCCTGGCTGCCACGCTGTTTTTCGCCCTGCTGCTGCCGTTTGGCGGCGCGCTCTGCGGCGGTTTGTGCCTGGCGTTGCTGTTGCGCCAGATTACGTTCGGCCTGTTGGCGCTGCTGTTGCAGTGCTGTTTGCTGCAACTGACGTTGCTGCTGATAAAACGCGTAGTTGCCGCCGTAGCGGCTTAAACCGGTGCTGGTTAACTCGTATAACACGCTGACTTGTTGCAGTAACTCCCGATCATGGCTGATCAGCAAAATGGCGCTTTTGGGCCGGGCGAGAAAGCGGGCAATATGCTGACTTAACCAGTTGCGTGCCAGCGCATCAAGATGGTTGGAGGGTTCATCCAGGATCAGTAGTGGCCGCGGCTGGTAAAAGGCCCACCACAGCCGCAGGTGATTAAGCTGGCCACCGCTTAAACTGCTGCAGGGCTGCCAGATATCCGGCACAGCGCCTACCTGGTGCAGTTCGCGATACAGGTCATCCGCCAGTTGCCAGTGCCCGTCAATAATGCTCAGGGTTTCAGTATCACACCGGCCGTCAGCGAGTTCTTGTAATGCGTGAAGTTTATCTGTAATACCAAGCAGATCGGCAAGGCTCAGATGCTGCCAGTGCGTTGGTGGTAGCTGTGGCAGCAAATAGCAGTCAGCAGGCAGTTGCTGTGCCAGCTGCGCTGCCAGCACCGATTTACCAATACCATTGCGGCCTGTCAGGGCGCTAAGGCCGCTATCAAGCGCCAGCTGAATATCACGGTACAGTACATCGCCATTAGCCAGGCTAAAGCTGCAAGGGGAGAAGTGGAATAAGGTCATATTGCCTCCTGATAATTCAGGGGCGGGTAATAAAGACAGATAAGGCAGTGCTGTTGATAGCCCAACCGAAACAAACCCGCTAACCCTGATAAGTCCAAAAAATAAAATTGACGGCTAATCAGGATTTAGTTGTTCATTTCAGTCATGAGCTCCAAAGCTGGGGGGACGGCGGAATTATAACCTGTTCCGCCGTGATCACAATACCGGTGCTAAATGATGCTATTGCTTAGCGCTGTTAAGCGCATGAATAGCAAAACTACCCAGCCAGTGGCCGCCTTCGTAGCTGTCGCCTATCAGATTGGGGTAGGAATGTGCCATATGCTGGTCGGCTACTTTACGCAAATGCGCATACTGTGGGTACTGCTTTGCCAGCGCATACAGGTTCCAGGCGCGGCTGAAGTTTAAGCCATCTAAATGCACCAGCTTACCATCGGTTCTGTCGCTCACTTTGCCTACATCCAAAGTATATGCCGGGTTGGCCAGTTGCGGCATAAAATGATTTAGCCAGGGTAAAAATTGCTCTGACGGCAAAATACGCTGTATCAGGCCAATTTGCTCCAGACAAGGCGAGATAAAATCGTAGCCGCTGGGCTCCCAGGCAATGGGGCAGTTTTTATCCGGCAAAAAATAGTCTTTAGCACGCTGGCTAATAAGTTGCTGTAAAGCGGTGTGCCGCTGGTTAATGGCGTAGTCGTAAGCGAAGCTTAAACCAAAGGCGGTGTTGGTATGTTCGCCAACACGAACGGGATATAACAACCGCGGTAAAAAGCTGATGTAGCGCTCAGCAATCAGATTTGCCAGCGGTTGTAAATTAGCCGCCAGTTGTCTGGCCATTGGGTCTTGCCACTGCTGCAGCTCGTCAGACAGCTTTAACAACCAGGCCCAGCCGTAGGTGCGCTCGAACGAGGCATTAATATCTTTACTAAAAAAGGCCACTTCCTGCGCTACTTTATCGGCAGTTAAATTGCGCTGTAGTACGGCTTTAACCTGATCTGCCTGGGCTAAATCCGGGAACTGGCGCAGCAAGGTTACCAGCGACCAGTAACCGTGCACTGCACTGTGCCAGTCAAAACAGCCATAAAACACCGGATGCAGCACCGAAGGCTCTTGCAAGTCGGCTGCACCGCCCAGCACTATGCCGGTTTTGTACGGGTAAGGCGTTTCTACACAATGTAATGGCAAAGCTACCAGTTTATTGGCCTCGGCCAGTGTCAGGTTATTTGGTGCGGCGTTGGCAGGGCTTTGGGCCTGGCTACACAGGCTGACAAAAATCAGGCTGATACACATTAATTTTGCACTTATGGTTATAGCGCGGATATTCATAATACGGCCTTGTATGCTAAAGAGGATTTAGGGCTTAAGGCACAGAGATTAAAACAATTTTGCGCCGCTGTCTTGGCTAAACTATTTAAGCTTTACCTGCTGCAAGGGCGTTTTAGAGTTAAGGCTAAGCGGCAGATTTGGCACATCGGCTTCAGATAACAGCGTTTTATGCCATACGCGCAGGGTGTAGTCGCCGGCTGGAACGTCATTTAACACGGCCAGGCCGTCGTTGTTAGTGTGGCTGTAATATGGCGTGTCCAGCACCACTACCCAGGCAATCATCTGGTCATGAATATTACAGCCCAGCGCCGCTACGCCACTTTGCTCAAACAGCACCGGCTCGGTTGGCGTGCCAACGTACAGCTTAAGCTCAAACGGCTTGATGGCGGAAAACGAGTACACATGATGGCGCACGGTATCTTGGTTGGGGAAGGTTACCGCGCTGCCGCGCGGGATAACCAGCACTTCAGGAATAAAGGTGGTGTCGCGCTGAATAATTTGTGCAGTGGCCGCCGGTTTAACTGCCGCAGAAGCCGCAGCCGATTCCAGGAACACCACAGCCCCCGCCATTGGCTGACCGCTGCTGTTTTGTACCTGAACTTCCAGCTTTGCCGCTAAGGCACCTGGCGGCAGCAGAAATGCCGCGGCCAGTAACAGGTAGCGCGGCTGCTTAAGGTTCAATGGCGATACCTGCCAGCGCACTACCATCGGCCAGGGTGCCGAGTTTTTTGGCTTTACCACTGGTTAAATCTATCTGATAAAGCGTGCTGGCCGGTTCCGATGCCGTGCTGACAGCAACAAGGCCAATATTGTTCAGGTCGGAAATATCAAAAGACACCTGTTGCAGTGCTGTCAGCCCCAGGCTGCCAACAGTAAACAGTTGCCCGGTATTGGGTGATACCGCCGGGGTCGTGCCTTCTTTAGTGCCCTGGGTCACTAAGTTACCGGCTGTTATGTCTATAGCGTAGTTGGTGGTTATTTTACTGTCTTGCTGATTGTAAGTGTAAGCCGCGGCAGTGACAGCCGGCGTTTTACCATAGTGCGAATCGCCCTGCGCATACTGCAGTGTTGGGTCGGTTGACGCCAGTTCAGCTGTTACCGGGTGCAGGCGCAGATTCTGGCCTTTATCATTAACGACACGAATGCGGTCGGCCGCCGGGTTAAAATCAAAACCGAACTGGCCTTGCTGTAAAGTACCGGCAGGTAAAGGTTCACCTACTGCAGTTAATGCGCCAGTGCCGGTGTTAACAGTATAAAGCTGGCCTTTATCTGACAGCGCAAATAACACGCCATAAGCTACGCGATAATCTATACCCAGCAGGGTTTCGCCGGCAGCCAGGCCGGTAAGCGCTTTTTGCTCCAGTGCTTTATCCGGTGTTGCAGGGTTCACTTTAATGAGCTGATTGGTCTGGTTAAGCAGCCATAATACTTCGTTGCCTTTAAGCTCAGGCATGGCGGCCGCGTTAACACCGTAGGACAGCAAACCAGTAACAGCCAGTAGGGTAGAACCGAAAACCTGTTTAGTCATTTTCATATTGTACGTCCTTTATCTGCTTTAACTGACCTGCAATAGGCTGGCCGTTATTTTATCAAACACAACAGCAGCCAGGTAAATTGCTCTTTTGGCTGTGGTTATCACGTAATACGGTATAGCACTGTTATTGGTTTAATAAATATAAGTTAGCATGGCCGGTGTATCAGCCATAGAGCCTTGCGTCCTGCAACCAGCATCCTATGCTTAGTCTGTTTCATATAATAAATGCAGTCGGATGAGGAACTTATGTTAAGAAAAATTAAAATTGGTAAAAGGCTTGCCGTTGTTTTTACATTAATGGTTTTTTTAACAATTATTGTGGGGGGAGTAGCAAAATATCGTTTTGCAGAAACAGAAACAAATATCCATAATATTGCCGACCGGCGCCTGCCAGCCTCATTGTTGGCGGGAAATATGAACCGGGAGTTTTTATTAATTCGTTTGTATACCCTTAATGTGCTGTATGCCAGCTCTGATGCTGATCGCCAGCTGCGGCGTACCACGCTGCAAGAAGCCATGCGCAGTTATCAGCAGGCGTCAGACAGTGCTGCGGCGTTTCATCAAACTGCAGCGGGAAATGCAGTATTTAGCCAGGTGGTAACAGCAAAACAACAATACGATCAGTTACACCAGCAACTGCTGGCATTAATTAATCAGGGCCAACTGGAACAGGCCGAGCAGTTTCGCCATCAGGGCTTAAATGATGCGGCGCGCAAAGTAACAGATGCACTGATGGCTATTTCGCAGTACCAGCAGACTACAGCCAATCAGCAAGCCGAAAGTGCCAAGCACAGTATTGGCCTTGCCTTTATGAATATGATTGTCATTGTTGTTATTGCCGTTATCGTTGCTTTAGTGCTTGGGCTGATGTTAAGCCGTAGTTTAGTCAGGCCAATGCAGGCGGCGGTATTAATTAGCCAGAAAATTGCCGCAGGCGAGCTTAATCAGGTTTTCCATGATGACGAGCCGGACGAGGCCGGCGAAATGATCCGCGCTATGGCCCAAATGCAGCAGCAATTAAAAACCACAGTACATGAAATTAACCAGTCTTCCTCACAGCTGGCTGCTACGTCTGAAGAACTAAGTGTAGTAACAGAGCAATCCAGTCGTATTTTACATCAGCAAAGTGAGGAGCTGGAGCAAGGCGCAACGGCAGTAACCGAGCTCACTACCGCCATCGAGGAAGTTGCCCGCAGCGCGGCTTCTACGTCACGTGATTCTGAAATTGCCAATGATAAGGCCCGGCAGGGGCAAGAGCGGGTAAACCATACTATTCATACCATACAGGCGCTGGATGGCGAACTGCAATCGTCACGCCATGGCATTGAAAAACTGGCAGACAGAGTAAAAGACATTGGCTCTGTATTGGGGGTTATTCGCGCTATTGCTGAACAAACTAACTTACTGGCATTAAATGCCGCGATAGAAGCCGCCCGGGCTGGCGATAGTGGCCGCGGTTTTGCTGTGGTGGCAGATGAAGTGCGTGCACTGGCGCACCGTACCCAGGAATCTACTAAAGAAATTGAACGGATGATGCATGCGGTGCAGGCTGAAACCCATAACACGGTAGAAAGCATGAATAGTTGCAGTGGTAAAGCGACAGAAACACTGCAGATTGCCCGGCAGGCAGGCGAGGCCTTGCAACTGATTGCCGAAGCTATTGGGCAAATTAGTGATCAAAACCTGACCATTGCCAGCGCGGCAGAAGAGCAGGCCACGGTAGCCCGTGAAGTTGACCGTAATTTGGTAAATATCCGCGATTTATCAGTACAAACTTCAGCGGGCGCCAATGAAACCCAGGCATCCAGTGCCGAGCTGGCCCGGCTGGCGCAAACACTTAGCGAGCTGGTAAACCATTTCCGCGTTTAGTTGCAATACCATCCAGTAAAAAGCCCCCGGATCAGCCGGGGGCTTTTTTAGCTGCGATGATTATTTTTTAAAACGGCGTAACAGCAGTAAACCCAGACTTAGCAGTGCAATGCCTGCTGGGGCCGGTACCGGATTAACATCGTTTACGGTGGGCAAGGTACCATGCAAACTTAAGTTGGCACCGTATAAGTTAAACTGATCGTTACCAAGCGAATTTTCAGCAAACCACAGATAGAATTTTTTATTATCTACTATGTCAGCAAATACCGACAAATTATCCGCAGTGAAAAAGAAGCTTTGTTGTGTAATACCATTCGCACGGATCAGGCTTTGTAAGCCTGAGGCTGGTGCATTGGTGGTGCTGGCGGCAGGGCGTACATGCCAGCTTTCATAATCACATATAAAAAAGAAACAGGTATCATTTTTGGTCGACGAAAATGTCAGATCTAACTGAAAATATTCGATAGTATCAAAATTAAAGGCTGAAAAATCAAACAGGTCTACAAAGCGCTGGCAGCCGGAGTTGTCTTTTACTGTCAGGCTATTGGCATTTTTCGTATCGCAACCCTGGTTGGCCAAAAAGCCCGGGGTAAAAGCACTGCTGCCATACGTATGTTCAATGCTACCGATAAGGCCAGCAAAGGCACCGTTACTGAACAACAAAACTACTAACAGAAACAGTTTTTTCATAAATAATCCCTATTTATTTAAATACAAAATATTGTTTATCCGCACAACCTTTATATAAGCAAGAAGAGAGCCATTATTATAAAAAATGCGGCGACCTGTATGGCTGTTCATTACTAAAATTCGCCTGGCAGAAAGTGCATGTGTTTGGCAAACCGGATGTAAAGAAGCCTGACGAAGCAGCAGTGATGAATGAACGTGAGACAGCAGGCCATAAGCTGTGACAGTGCTTAAATGTTAATGAAAATAAACAACAGACTTTGGTGTGTTTGGCAGTGGTTTAGCGCTCAGTAAAGGTTCAGTTGCCGCTGCTATACTTCCTGGCCATATCGCAACAGGAGGTACTGATGTCTGAAGACCAGCTTAACCCGTCTGATCCTTTAGCTGCACACCATAAACCGCAAAATGTATCTGATCGTATCGCTTTTCGTTTAACCAAAATGCTGCGCTTCTGTGCCGACACCTTCTTTGCCAAGCGTTATGGCCATCGCGCTGTTATTCTGGAAACCGTAGCCGGCGTGCCGGGCATGGTGGCAGGGATGTTACGGCATATGCGCAGTTTGCGCCGGATGGAAGATGATCATGGCTGGATCCGGGTGTTGCTGGACGAAGCAGAGAACGAACGCATGCATCTGATGACCTTTATTGAAATTGCCAAACCGAACTGGTTTGAGCGCATGCTGATCCTGTTAGCACAGGGCGTGTTTTTTACCGGCTTTTTGCTGCTGTATTTACTGTCGGCAAAAACCGCACATCGCCTGGTGGGCTATTTTGAAGAAGAGGCAGTATACAGTTACAGCTGTTATCTGGCCGAGATAGAAAGCGGTGCCATAGGAAATATTGCTGCGCCGCAAGTGGCCATAGAGTACTGGCAATTACCGGCTGATGCCCGGCTGCGTGATGTGGTTATTGCCGTGCGGGCAGATGAAGCCGGGCACCGTGATGTCAACCATGATTTTGCCAATCAGCTGGCCAGGCAAAAGTAACTCAGCTGCAACTAAGGCACGCCTTATTTACCGCAATAACTTGACCTGCTAAGCGATCTCATCTAGCTTAAGTAAGCGCTTACATTTTGCTGTAGAGATAATAATACTGCCTGTGCCACTGGTAACAAGGCAGAACCGCTAAGCGCAGCAGGACAGGATAAAAGTAATGTGCAGCAACAGGTGGCAATACCTGTTGTTAAAACGCGGCCCGCTAAAATAAGGGCTGCCACACTATGTTATTAGCCCCCACAAGCAAAATGTGTTTTGCCGCTGTTGTTATGGCCGTAAAAACCGTTTTCACACTCAGCATGCCTTGTCTGGCGCGCTAAAGCATGCATTAAAGCTACCGGCGTGACCCGTTAAATAGCATACAAACTGTGGGTTATTGCACATGAAAAATAGTAAAAACACTGCGGCACAGCGTTCCACGCTATGGCCGTCTTTTTCCACTTTGCTGGCACTTTGCTGCCTTGGTGCGCCGCACACAGCACTGGCAGATGTTACTAACCCTGTTATTGGTAACCTGTTGTTTGAGGACAACTTCAACACCTTTAATACGGCCACATGGAATGAAATAGAAGGCGATGGTTGCCAGGTAGGTTTATGTGGCTGGGGCAATCAGGAGTTGCAATGGTATAGCGCCGACAACCTGAGCATTGAAGATGTGCCGGGCGAGCCGGGTAATAAAGCGCTGGTATTGCAAGCCAGAAATGACGCCATTGGCGGGCGTGCTTTTAGCTCGGGCAAAATTGACAGTGAGCAGAAACTGGCAGTGCAGTACGGCATGATTGAGGTGCGTGTGCGGGTGCCGGATTTGGCCACCGGCTTATGGCCTGCTGCCTGGATGCTGGGCACCAGTACCGCCAGCTGGCCGGCTAAGGGCGAAATTGACATGATGGAAATGGGCCACAGTGCTCAGGGCCGGAGCGAGGCCGGCCACCCCGGCGCGGATATCAACAGCTATGTCGGTGCTAATGCGATTTTTTATGCTGATGCGGCCTGCGTACCGGAAAACCCAACCTGTGCCGCCATGACAGCCTGGCAAACCGACAACGCTTATGTCGCGGCCCAGCCACTGAGCAACCGCTTTGTAATCTACCGCACTTACTGGACAGACAGCCAGCTGCGTTTTACTGTCATAGATAACGGCGTGGAGTACGATATGTACGATGCGCCGATCAGCATTACTGAAGAATCCAGCGAACTACAACAACCTTTCTACCTGCTGTTTAATATGGCGGTAGGCGGCAACTTTACTGACGCTGCCACCAATGCCCAGGTAACCGCACCCTTGCCGGCAAAAATGTATATCGATTATGTGCGGGTGTACCAGTTAAACGGTATGGGGCAGGTATTTAGCGGTAATGTTAACCCGCCGGAAAGTGGCAGCTTTGGCGTTTTTACCGATACCACGCCGACAACCAACCAGCTGCAGGCCGGCGTAAGTTCAGATATTTATATCTGGAATCAGGCATCAGTAGTGGCGGGCAACACCGCACCACTGGAAGGCAGCAATGTTATTGCCTGGAACTATATCAGCCCGGGGCAATGGTTTGGTGGCGGCATTCAAACCCGCCAGGTACGCGATATGAGCAACTTTGCCAGCGGCATTATGACGTTCAGTATCAAAATTCCGGCTAATGTCGGCTTTAAAATTGGCATTGCCGACTCCTACACTAATGAGAACTGGCTGAATTTCCCGGCCAATGAAAGCCGCTATGGTTTGGTGCGTAACGGAGACTGGAGCGAAGTCAGCATTCCGGTAGCCGATTTGCGTGGCGAGCTCATTGCACTGCAGGCGTTAACCGGCATGTTTTATATTGCCAGTATCGATGGCCAACTGCCCACCAACAGCTTTGAATTTGCGATTGATGATATTGTCTGGCACGGCGGCGGTGGCACAGCATTGGCCGACAGCGATGGCGATGGTGTACCTGACAACCTCGATCAATGTGCCAATACCGCGCCCGGTAGCGCTGTGGACAGCAATGGTTGTCCAACCGCCGGCGGCGCTTTTGGTGTGGCGCAAACCGGTGCTGACAGTGTGCGGTTTTTTGTTAACAGCAGTAGTTGGGCTGATGTGCATTACCGCGTGAATAACGGCGGCCAGATTAATGTCGCCATGCAGCAGGCAAGTGGGGTAAACAGCTACCAGGTATCGGGTTTAGCAGCCGGCACTGTGCTGACCTACTTTTTTACCTACTGGGATACTGCAAACGGCTATGCCATTGATACGGCACAGCAAAGCTTTACCCTAAGTGGTAATGGCGGTGGTACTAACCCGGACCCGGGCGGGCCAAACCCTGATCCCGACCAGGACAGCGACGGAGTGCCTGATGCGCTGGATAATTGCCCCGGCACACCGGCCGGTACGCCGGTCAATGCTAATGGCTGCCCGCTAGCAGCACTTAATGTCGTGCCGCTGTATAATGCCGCTACCGCGCTGGAGAGCGCCATCCAGTATGATCGCGGTGACGCCTTGGTTACCCGTTTTTCTGACCGCGCCCGTGACAGACATGCCAAAGAAAACCATTTTCAGGCCTATGATCATTACCTGACGTTTTACTGGGAAGACAGAACTGCCGCCATTGAAATAGTCGATTACGTCGCCAAAGGCGGTAACAGTATTCGTATGAATGTGGTGACGCAAAACAAACTGCATGATACCGAAGCAGAAAACCGCTGGTGGTATATCGGTATGAATACGCTGGCCGAGTTTTGCGGTAATGGTGTAATGAACATGGTAGATAATACCCATTACTGGAAAGAAGAAAGCTATAACTGCCGCGAAGGCCGGCCAATTCAGGTAGGTGATAAGCTGGAATTTGAAGTCAGCCAGTTTTTAGATGGGTCCACGTTGCCGCGTGGCCGGGCTAACTATTACGGCACCACCTTTTTATATATTGTCGGCCAGGGCATAGTGCCGTGGGATGTTACCGACAAAGAAATTTTCCAGAGCGGCCGCTATTTACAGCGTGACTCTGTGCCGCTGCCTGCCAGTGCCCGTTTAGGCGGCGACACCACCTTGCATGTACAAATGACCGCCGAGCCAGACGGCCATTTTCAGCAAATGGCCACCAATTTAGGTTATGACAATGGTCAGCCTTTTGTACTGGGGCGGCGTTTGCACCATACCTCTTTTGTTGATGGCAGCCATGACGAAAACGCCGAAAACGGTATTTTTGCCGGCATGACAGGTTTAGCCGGTTCGAACTATATTAACCAGCGCTGCTCCGGCTGCCATGTGCGTAATGGCCGGGCACCGGTTGGTGCTGTTGGCACGCCGCTGGACAAATGGGTATTTCGGGTGGGTAATGCTGAGGGTTTATCACACGCCGAATTAGGCAGGGTACTGCAGCCGCGGCGCAATGGCACCAGCAGCAATGAAAGCATGCCCTCTATTGCTTCGTTTACTGAAAGTAACGGCCTGCGCACGGCCAACTATCAATTCAGCGGCACCGTGCCTGATACGTTCTCGGCCCGTATTGCGCCACAGTTAAACGGTATCGGCTTGCTGGAGGCGATACCTGAAGCAGCCATATTAGCGCTGGAAGATATTGATGATGCCAACGGCGATGGCATTTCCGGCCGCGCCCATCGCGTGATTGACCCTGTTACCGGTGAAGCGCGTTTAGGCCGTTTTGGTTATAAAGCGGCAAATGTCAGCGTAAGGCATCAGGTAGCGGCGGCACTCAATAACGATATGGGCGTAATGACTACGCTATTACCCACACCGGATTGCGGCGCCAGCCAGAGTAATTGCGGCGGTGGTGCACCGCTGGCGGATCAGCATCTGGATAACCTGATAAAGTACATCTCATTACTGGGTGTGCGGCCACAGCGTGATTACAACAACCCGCAGGTGCTGCAGGGTAAAGCCGTTTTTAATGCTACCGGTTGTAACGGCTGCCATATTGAGAGTTTTCAAACCAGCGAATATCACCCGCTGGCAGAGCTGCGTAATCAAACGATACACCCCTACACCGATTTATTGCTGCATGATATGGGACCCGGCCTGGCCGACAACTTAGCCGAAGGTGAGGCCGGCGGCTCAGAGTGGCGCACTGCACCGCTGTGGGGCTTAGGCTTATCGGCCTGTGTTACCGGTGGTGTAGCTGGTAGCCCCGGCTGGGACGCCTTTGGCCTGGATGGCCATGAATACTGCACGCCGGACGGCAACTATTTGCACGATGGCCGCGCCCGTACTATTGACGAAGCGATCCGCTGGCACGGCGGTGAGGCAGAGATCAGCAGAGTAAATTACCAGAACCTGTCTGGCGCAGACAGAGAGGCCTTGCTGGCGTTTTTAAACAGCTTGTAGCCAGTAACAACCCGCTTACCTGAACGGCACTCAGTAGTAGTGCCGTTTTTGTTTATGCATGCAAATGATAATTGTTATTGTTTGTACTTTGTGCTAATAATGCCAGCCTTCTTTACAGGTACAAAAACGCACAGTAGCTACCACAGTAGTTGCCTCTGTCGTTACATAATATGGCCGTGTATTAAAGGTAAGGCGAATGAAAGCAAGATTCCGCGACAGTATGACCTGGCTACACACCTGGTCCGGGCTGGTCGTTGGCTGGGTGTTGTTTGCGGTATTTTTAACCGGCACTCTGGCATTTTTCCAGCACGAAATTACCGACTGGATGCAGCCCGAACTGCAACATAAAGCCAATCCTGAGCACAGCCTGACACAGGCGCAGGCATTTTTGCAGCAAAAAGCGCCGGGCTCTGCCAGCTGGTCTGTGTCGTTGCCGGATGAGCGTTCAGCTACCACCAATGTATTTTGGCGTGATACCAGCGCCGGCGGGCGCGGTTTCCGGCGCGCTACGCTGGACGGCAATGGTGAAGAAGTCGCATTAAGAGACAGCCGTGGTGGCAGCTTCCTGTACCGTTTTCACTTTGATTTACACTATATGCCGGTGCTGTGGGCCCGTTGGCTGGTGGGCATTTGTACTATGTTTATGCTGGTGGCCATTATCAGCGGCGTAATTATTCATAAAAAGATTTTTAAAGATTTCTTCAGCTTTCAGCCGGGTAAAGGGCCGCGCAGCTGGCTGGACGCGCATACTATTACGGCGGTGCTGGCGTTGCCGTTTCATTTAATGATCACCTACACCGGCCTGGTTACGCTGATGTTTATGTATTTGTCCTGGGCCATTTCGCTCGGCTTTGGTGATCGCAATGCGCTGTTTGAAAACTTAACCCGGCAACCGCCGGCGCAGGTTGCCAGCGGAGAAAGCGCGGCTATGCTGCCACTGCAGCAGTTGTATCAACAGGCAAAGTTACAGTTAAGCGGAGCGCCTGTTGCTTTTGTCGCTGTGGAGCATCCGGGCGATGCTGCCGCCACTGTACAGTTTACCGAGGGCAGCACGCAGTCGCTTATTGTGCCTGGCCGTACTTTAATTTACTCCGCAGTAAATGGCGAATTGCTGCACCAGCTGCAACCACAACTGGCAGCTGAGCATACCCGGCGTACTATGGTGAATTTACACGCCGGCCGCTTTGCCGGTTTGCAGCTGCGCTGGCTGTATTTTATCAGTGGCCTAATGGGTACGCTGATGATTGCCACCGGGCTGGTGCTGTGGTCAGAAAAACGGCTACAAAAGCCCGGCGCTAACAATAAGATAGCGCCGGGGCAGCAACTGGTGCGCTGGTTAAATGTCGGTGTTATTCTGGGTTTGCCATTGGCCGTTGCAGCCTACTTTTACGCCAACCGCTTATTGCCACTGACGCTGGAAAACCGCGCACAGATAGAAATTCACTGCTTTTTTGCCGGCTGGGCGCTAATGCTGTTGTATCCGTTGCTACGCGGTATCAGCAACAGCTGGCGCGAGGGCGCCCTGCTAACAGCGCTGGCGTATTTAGGGTTGCCGCTGCTGAGTGTACTAACTGTACAGCGCAATATACTCAGCTATCGTTTTCCTGCCGATACCACCTTGCTGGCGGTTGATGTAATGCTGCTACTAAGCGCCGGTGGCTTTTTTCTGCTCTGGCGTTTTACGGCGCGTCGTAAAGCTGCTGCAGAGCAGCGCAGCAAAACTGCGCAGGAGCTGGCATGTCGTTAATATCACACCCCAAAGTGCAACTAAGCTACCGTTTGCTGCTGGCGGTTGGCGGCGGCTTTTGCCTGAGTATACTGGCAACGGCAGCCTTGCCGGCTGTTTTAACGCTGTTGGGGGTAGATAAAGCCGGCGCTTTTGTCTGGTTTATGCTGCTGAGTTTTCTCTGGTACAGCCTGATTATTCTGTGGGTAATAAGCACTAAGCGCTTAGCCAGAACCAGCCTGATCTTGCTGCTGTTAGCGGCCGGTTTATCTTTAAGCCTGGTTTACACCGCGCCACCGGCAGATGTCAGCAACAAAGCGGAGCAAGCTGGATGATTGTACTGTGGTTATTGTGTTTAGCCGGTTTTAGCCTGCTGAGCCTGGCCATGCCGCGCTATCGCCGGTTGTTTGGGCTGCGCCATTTAAGCGCCCGGGCAGAGCGCGGCTGGCGGCTAAGCGGTTTTGCCTTACTACTGCTGTCTTTACTGCTGGTATTGCAGCGCCCGCAGCCAGCTGAAGATGCCATCACCTGGTTTGGCATACTGACCATAACAGCGCTGCTGGTAGCATCGGTGCTGGCATACCGGCAGCGGCGTTAACCGGCGTTATTTCACCTGGTAGCGCGCCAGAAACAGGGCTATGGCTTCATCGATAATATGCGCCTGTTGCGCCGGGGTTTGTTGTTCCAGACCAAACAGGCTGGGGTAAAACACAAAAGACTTTAACTGATAAATAAACTGCTTGCCGGCAAAGGGGATATCGGCAATCTGCAGCACACCGGCTTTGCAGGCGTCGGTTAAAAAGCTGTCTATATAGCGCTTGCAGCCCAGGCTGCTTTCGCTCATCAGCTGTGCCAGCTCCGGGCGCTGCATAACCTGCATAATGGCAATTTTGGCTACCCGTAAAAAAGCGGCAGAGCTAAGCAGCGCAACTTCATCTGTGGCTATGCGGCGCAGTTGCTGATCAATAGGTTCTGCTGCGTTAAAACGCACTTCACTGCCCTGCGCCAGTTTGTCGAACATACGCTGCAGTATCGCCTGAAACAGCGCATCTTTAGTGGCGAAATGGTTATACACCGTACGTTTTGAGACTTTGGCCTGCAGGGCCAATTGGTCCATGCTGGTATGCTCCACACCGTTGCTGTGGAACAGTTCTTCTGCCGCATCAAGTATTTGCATGCGTTTTTGTTCTGTTAGTTTCATCGTTTTCAGCCTTGCATTAGTGCAACTATTGTAGCGTAGTACAGAAAAAACTGCACTAACCAGTTTACTTATGTATTTTTACATGTAAACTGCACGGTGTAGTTTATATCGGGTGAGCTTATGCGCAGATTAATTAAACCACTAAGCTGGCTGCTGGGCAGTCTGGCGCTGACAGGGGCAGGAATAGTGATGCTAAATAGCAAGATAGTAGCGAGTGTTGATGCAACAACTTTAACCGATGCCAGCCGGTATCAGCATGGTAAGTTTCATAATGTGCAGGCCTTTGAGCAACCGGGCTTGCTGAAAACCCTGCAGATTGCCAAACGTTATTTCACGGAGCCGGCAGTAGACAAGGTGCCGGCGAAAACCATACCGCTGCAGCCGGTGAGCCGGCAGCAGCTTGATGCTTTGCCGGACAATGACCTGCACTTTGTTAAGCTGGGGCATTCATCGGTGCTGCTCAAAGTATATGGCGAATACTGGCTGTTAGACCCGGTATTCTCGCAGCGCGCGTCGCCGTTTTCTTTTTTAGGCCCGAAACGCTTTCACCAAACGCCAATCAGTATTGCTGAGCTGCCAGCCATTGCTAAAGTGCTGATCTCACATAACCACTATGATCATTTAGACAAAACCAGCATTAAACAACTGGCGGCGAAAACCACGCAGTTTCTGGTGCCGCTGGGGGTAGAAACCGACTTACAGCAATGGGGGGTAGCAGCAGAGAAAATTCAGCGTTTTGACTGGTGGCAGGAGCAGACCAGTGACAATGCGCTGATTGCCTTTACGCCAACGCAACATTTCTCCGGCCGCGGTATTGGTGATGGCAATACTACGTTGTGGGGTTCCTGGGTCATTAAAACCCTGGCCGGTGCGGTGTATTTCAGTGGTGACTCCGGCTACTTTGATGGCTTTAAGCAGATAGGCAATAAATATGGCCCGTTCGATATCAGCTTTATTGAAACCGGTGCCTACGATGACGACTGGGCGCATATTCATATGACACCCGAGCAAAGCGTGCAGGCGCATCTGGATGTAAAAAGCCGGGTAATGGTGCCGGTGCATAACGGTACTTTTGACCTGGCGTTTCATGCCTGGTATGAGCCACTGGAGCGGGTAAGTGCCGCCGCAGCACAAGCGGATACTGCACTGTTAACACCAGAGTTTGGCCGGGTGGTGTCTATGTCACAATTGCATAGCAGTGTGGCACAAAACAGCTACTGGTGGCAGGCGTTGATGCGCCAAGCAACAGCAACTAACGGTACTATTACCTCAGTAATACCATAAAAAACTGCTTGGTTTGCAGCGTTATTGTTCTTAACGATACATTCTTGCACAAAATATAAACCTGACTTTGGTTCATTATCGTACACACAATTGTCGCTTGATGCTTTAACTGTGTTTTTAATATGTTAAATTTATGGTGATTATTAATGGTAAGTCTGAATATATAAAACGACAGATATAAAATAAAGCTGTGCATTGGCGCAGTTACAATATCATCTTATTTTTAAGAAATTTGGTTATTTTCAGCATGATTATCGTTGGATAATTTTATCAGGCAGGTCTGCGGGGTTTTCTTCTGTTCAAACACCGATAGTTATTGCACGATGCACTGTTTTTTAAACTTAATGTCTGATAGCCGAAAGTTGCGGCTATCAGATGCTGTGATCTCTAGAACGGATTTATACTGCCGCCCCATATTATCCCTGAAGCACAAACATTTAAATCTTCCCAAGTATTATCAGTGTAAATTACACGGTTAGCACAGGCTGACAACTCTGTAAAACTGCTATTATTAGAGTAATTTATCAGGTTTACTATGCATGTTGTACTATTACCGCAGCTCCAGCTTTGGCCGTGTCCACTGTCATGGCTCCAGGTAACTTCCAGCACTGGTTTCGAAGTAACTAACCTATACCAGATGGATGGTTGTGCATTAACTATGCTTGAACAATAGTCAGCAGTATATTGCTGCTGTGTTGGTGTGCCGCTGATAACACATTCAACATGAGCTGCAACAGCATTAGCTGAGAAATATAGCGCGCTAAGAACAAGTAGTGATCTGATTATGTTCATATTTTTTCCTTATTAGTATTTTGCCCCCCATAGGGCCTGTATACTCTAGCGCAGAATACATATTAAAAATAATACGTTAAATTAACTAAAATATGATATTTAATTGATATTTATGGGTGTTGAAGAGCAGTAACGGCTGAATCATAGTGTAATTGAAGCATCATAAAGCTAAAAAATAGTATCTGATAGAAATGAGGCTTAGTTGCATGGAGCGCATGCAATCACAACACATTGCTTTATGGGAGCAGCTTTAGTTGCAAGCAGAAGTAGTTAGTTTAAGACTATATGAAAGCAAAATTCGAAATGGTGGCCCCAGCTGGACTCGAACCAGCGACCGATCGATTATGAGTCGAGCGCTCTAACCAACTGAGCTATGGGGCCATTTCCGCGTCGAATACCAGACGGTATAAGCAGCGGCGTGCAGTATAAGAAGTTTTGCCGGCTTTGTCATCTGGCTTATCTGCCAGTGCGGGTTTAACTGCCTAATTTTTGTACGGTGTAAAGTAAAAAGGCGCCTTACGGCGCCTTTTTTTACTTAGCTTACTCGTCAAGGAAGCTTTTTAATACTTCTGAACGTGATGGGTGGCGCAGTTTACGCAGCGCTTTGGCTTCAATCTGACGGATCCGCTCGCGGGTTACGTCAAACTGTTTGCCTACTTCTTCCAGCGTGTGGTCGGTATTCATATCAATACCGAAGCGCATCCGCAGTACCTTGGCTTCACGCGCCGTTAAACCGGCCAGCACTTCGTTGGTAGCATTTTTCAGGCTTTCCATGGTGGCCGAATCCAGCGGTGATTCACCGGTGCTGTCTTCGATAAAGTCACCCAGATGCGAATCTTCATCATCACCAATCGGCGTTTCCATTGAAATCGGCTCTTTGGCGATTTTCAGCACCTTACGGATTTTATCTTCCGGCATTTGCATGCGCTCGGATAATTCTTCCGGTGATGGCTCGCGGCCCATTTCCTGCAGCATCTGCCGGGAAATACGGTTTAGCTTGTTGATGGTTTCAATCATATGCACCGGAATACGGATGGTGCGGGCCTGGTCCGCGATAGAGCGGGTAATGGCCTGACGGATCCACCAGGTGGCGTAAGTTGAAAACTTATAACCACGACGGTATTCAAACTTGTCTACTGCTTTCATCAAGCCGATGTTGCCTTCCTGAATTAAATCAAGGAACTGCAAACCACGGTTGGTGTATTTTTTCGCGATAGAGATAACCAGACGTAAGTTAGCTTCTACCATTTCTTTTTTCGCGCGGCGGGCTTTGGCTTCGCCAATCGACATACGACGGTTAATATCTTTAATTTTAAAGATACTTAAGCCGGTTTCTTCTTCTACCTTTTTCAGCTTTTCAATGCTGCGAACCAGTTCTTCCTGCATTTCCTGCAGTTTGGCAGAATAAGGTTTGTTAGCCGCAATTTCTGCAGATAACCAGGCAGTAGAAGTTTCAAAGCCGGTAAAGGCTTTAACGAAGTTTTTCTTCGGCATTTTGGCGTATTCAACGCAGTGCTTCATCACAATGCGTTCTTGCACCCGTACACGGTCCATCATTTCGCGCATGTTTTTAACCAGGCGATCGAACTGTTTTGGTACCAGACGGAAGCAGCGGAATACTTCGCTTAGTTTTTCAATTTCAACTTTAGTAGTGGCGTGTTCACGGCCGTTTTTCACGATAGAGTTACGGGTAACGTCGTACTGGGTACGCAGTTCACCAAACTTCAGCCGCGCCATTTCCGGATCCGGGCCGGTGTCGCCGTCGTCGGCATCAGCGTCGCCGTCTTCATCGTCATCGTCGCTGTCGTCGTCATCCAGCTTATCTTCTGGTACGTCTGAACCAATGTGGCTGCCAACGATTGGCGCTTCGTCGATATCGTTCGGGTCAATAAAGGCAGTAACAATGTCGCTTAAGCGAATTTCTTCAGCTTCGTACTTATCCCACTGCTCCAGCAGGTAGGTAATAGCTTCAGGGTATTCGGCAACAGAGCTTTGAACTGTGTTGATGCCGTCTTCAATCCGCTTGGCAATGTCAATTTCGCCTTCACGGGTCAGAAGCTCAACGGTGCCCATTTCACGCATGTACATCCGTACCGGGTCGGTAGTGCGGCCCAGTTCTTTGTCCACGCTGACTAAAGCTTGTGCCGCTTCTTCTACGGCGTCTTCATCTGTGGTGGCATCGGTCATGATCAGATCGTCGGCATCCGGTGCTGTTTCAAACACCTGGATCCCCATGTCATTGATCATGCGGATAATGTCTTCTATCTGATCTGAATCGATAATGTCTTGCGGCAGGTGATCATTCACCTCAGCAAAGGTAAGATAACCTTGCTCTTTACCTTTAATGATCAGGAGTTTTAGCTGCGACTGAGGATTTTGCTCCATAGAGACTTATCTTCCACCAATTTGATTAATGTAAAATTGCGAACTAGCGATTATAACAAAGCGCGGCTTTTCTAGCCAGCCGCATTAGTTCGCAAGCTTTGGTTTTTTGCTTTTCAGCGCTTGCAGCAGCAGTTTGTATTCGTGCCATTCGGCTTTACTCAGTTGCTGCAGTTTATCTTTTCGTTCCAGGGCTTCCAGCCGTTGTTGCAAATACTGATCCTCAATTGAGTGAAAAGTATCGACAAACTCCTGTGACAATTGTTCCTGCTCGATCTGGTGATCCCAGGCGGCCAGTGTCATTAAAATGCTGTGCTCGGGCAAATCGCGCCATTGCTCGATCAGTTGCGCCGTGGTTAAGCCCGGTTGCTGTTGCAGCCGTTGTTGCAGTGCCAGTAGCAGCCCTATACCCGGAATATTCGCTTCGCCAAGCTCTGGCGCATCCGGCATTACATTGGCTAAATTGGGGTACTGCAGCAATAAACCAATAGCACGGCGCATCGGTGTTATTTTCATCGCTGCTGGTTTTACCCGGTTTGATGCCCGGTTTACTGCCGCTTTTGTGCGCTCACGCGGCTTACCCAGCAGGTTAGCCAGTTTATCGCTTAAGCTGTCGCGGTAAAATTCGCTCGGTATTTGTTTAATTAATTCTGCCGCTTTTACCGATAACGCTGATTTACCGGCATCAGTGGCGGGATCAAACTCCTGCACCAGATGCTCAAAAAAGTACTGGTTTAGCGGCATCGCAACGGCAATACGCTGCAAAAAAGCGTCTTTACCTTCTTTTTGTACCAGCGAATCCGGGTCTTCGCCGTCTGGCAAAAACACGAAATTTAACTCTACACCGTCTTTTAGTTGTGGCAGTGCACTTTGTAACGCACGCCATGCGGCATCGCGCCCGGCACGGTCACCGTCATAGCAGCACACTACTTTGGGCGTGTAGCGAAACAGCGTATGCATATGATCCGATGTAGTAGCTGTGCCCAAACAGGCGACGGCAAAGCGGATATCGTGCTCGGCCAGGGCTACTACATCCATATAGCCTTCAACCACCAGTATTTGTTCCACATGGCCTGGTTGCTGGCGTACTTCATACAAGCCATATAGCTCGCGGCCTTTGTGAAACAGGCGGCTTTCCGGTGAATTTAAATATTTCGGTGTGCCTTCACCTAATACGCGGCCACCAAAGGCAATAACCCGGCCGCGTTTGTCGCGGATAGGAAACATTAAGCGTTCGCGAAAGAAATCATACTCGCGGCCATTATCGTTGCGGTTTATCAACCGCAGTTCAAACAGCTGATCGCGCAGCGCTTTATGGTTGCTCGGGCTTAGGCGTTTTAGCAGGTTATCCCAGCCATCCGGCGCGTAACCAATGGCAAAATCGGCCAGGGTCTTGGCGCTTAAGCCGCGCTTTGCCACATATTGCTGCACCATACCGGCATTAGGGTGGCTTTGCAGCTGTTGCTGGTAAAACTCGGCAGCCTGCTGCATTAAATGATAATCATCAGCCTGGGCAGCCGGGCGGTTTTTAACGGCACCTTGCTCGCGCGGCACTTCAAGATGGTGCTGCTGCGCTAACTCTTCAATGGCTTCAACAAATTCAAGTTGTTCAAATTCCATCATAAAGCTGATGGCATTACCATGTGCGCCGCAACCGAAACAATGATAAAACTGTTTATCCGGGCTAACGGTAAAAGAGGGCGACTTTTCGCTATGGAACGGGCAACAGGCGGCGTAGTTTCTACCGGCTTTTTTCAGCGGTACGCGCTGGTCAATCAGTTCAACGATGTCGGTGCGGGCCAACAACTCGTCGATAAACTGTCTTGGGATTTGTCCTGCCACCTTTTTCCTTCGGCGTTATTCAGAAAAAGACAAACCGTGCCTTGCGGGCACGGTATGCAGATGTCAACTTTGCGCTGTTACGTCGGGCTTTATTTATGCTTATAAAGCATGCTGTTATTACAGCGGGGCTGGCAAACATAAGGCACAGCCAAAGCACCGGTGTCGCTAAGCAGGTACTATAAGCGGTTAACGCTTAGTACAGCTTGATGCGACGTGCGTTTTCGCGAGACAGCTTCTTAGCATGGCGCTTAACAGCTGCTGCTTTTTTACGCTTACGGATCCAGGTTGGCTTCTCGTAGAATTCTTTAGCGCGTACGTCAGCTAATACACCAGCTTTTTCGCATGAGCGCTTGAAACGACGTAATGCTACGTCAAACGGTTCGTTTTCTTTTACTTTAACAACAGGCATTAAATTCTCACCTCAGGGCCAAATTGGTTATCTGTGAACCAATACGATTAAAAATGGTGCGGCATTTTACGCAAAAAGACAGGGCGATGTAAAGCAGTTCTGCGATCTAAATCCGATCCTCTGGCTCTGAGTGAACTGAGCCGGTACAATGGCCGCCATTTTAGCGGATTTGAGACACAGATGCGAGTTTTAGGTATAGAAACATCCTGCGATGAAACCGGTATTGCCGTTTATGACGACAAGCTGGGGTTATTAAGCCATGTACTGTACAGCCAGATCCCACTGCATGCCGATTACGGCGGTGTAGTGCCGGAGCTGGCCTCGCGCGATCATATCCGTAAAACCATACCGCTGATACAACAAGCGCTGCGCGAAGCCAATTGCGCTGCCGCCGATATTGACGGCGTAGCCTATACCGCAGGCCCGGGCTTAGCCGGTGCTTTGCTGGTAGGTGCGGCTATTGGCCGTTCGCTGGCTATGGCCTGGGGTAAGCCGGCGCTTGCAGTGCACCATATGGAAGGCCATTTACTGGCGCCGATGCTGGAGGCAAACCCGCCGCAGTTTCCGTTTCTGGCGCTGTTGGTATCCGGTGGCCATACGCAGTTAGTGGCGGTAGAAGGTATCGGCCGTTATGAGCTGCTGGGTGAGTCTATCGATGATGCAGCCGGTGAGGCCTTTGATAAAACCGCCAAACTGATGGGGCTGGATTACCCTGGCGGCCCTTTGTTAGCTAAGCTGGCCGTGCAGGGTGACAGTAAAAAATATAAGTTTCCGCGGCCGATGACCGACCGGCCCGGGCTGGATTTTAGCTTTAGCGGCTTAAAAACCTCAGCAGCGAATGTAATAGCCAAAGAGGGCAGCAGTGCACAGGTGCAAGCCGATATTGCTGCGTCGTTTCAGCAGGCTGTGGTAGATACCCTGGTAATTAAATGTGAGCGGGCGCTGCTGCAAACTGGTTATAAACGCCTGGTTATTGCCGGTGGCGTGAGTGCCAATACGTCGCTACGTGAGCAATTAGCGCAGTTACTGAAACGCCATGGTGGCGAAGTGTTTTATCCGCGTAAAGAATTTTGCACCGACAATGGTGCCATGATAGCGCTGGCCGGTTATTACCGTTTAGCGGCCGGGCAGCAGCAGGATTTAACGATTGGGGTAACCCCACGCTGGCCAATGCAGGAGTTGCCGGCGGTTTAAACGATGGTGTTAAGCCTGTTTGGCTGAAGGTTGGAATCCCGATTTGGGCGACACAGAGTGTCTGAGCGAACGCGCAAGCGGTAGCGAGTTGCTGTGGCGAGCCAAGGCGGGAGTTGCAACCGAAAGCGAACACTGAGTTGTCGTTAACTCACTCCTGGATCCGCTTGGACTTATCCCACACCTTACTTTCTTTGCCACGGTACAGCCGGACAATATTCTCGCGGTGGCGCACAATAATCAGAATACTCAGCATTAACACCGGCACGGTATACAGCGGTTTAATAAACCAGGTAAAAATTGGTGCTAAGGTAACGGTTAAAATAGCCGCCAGCGATGAATAGCCACTTAGTGCAACAATAATTAACCAGCTGGCGATCAGTAAACCGGCTAAATCCAGCCCGATTGGCATCATGGCACCAAAGGCTGTAGCCACAGCTTTACCACCCTGAAAACCAAAAAACAGCGGAAAAATATGGCCCAGGCAGGCACAGATAGCTATCAGCCCCAGATATAGCGGTTCTATTTGCAGAAAGTACGAACCCCACACCGGAATAGTGCCTTTTAAAATATCAAACAGCAGCACCAGCACCGCTGGCAGCTTGCCGCCTAAGCGTAGTACGTTGGTTGCGCCGGGGTTGCCGGAACCATGTAAGCGGGGATCAGGTAAGCGAAACAGCTTGCTGACCAGCACTGCCGACGAAACGGAGCCACAAAGATAGGCTGCCAGCATCATAATTCCAATCAGCGGGGTCATTAAGGCGGTTCCTCAGCACCAGTTTTTACGTTAAGATTGCAGCCTGATTTAAGGCCAGCAGATTATAGGGTTTTCGCGGTTTTACCTATCCGACCAGCCTACCTGAAACGAGAAATAACGCAATGCGGATGTAACTGAATGGACATAGTTTTTATAAAACAGCTACAAGTAGATACCGTGATAGGCGTTTACGACTGGGAAAAAACCATTCAGCAACGTTTGTTGTTAGATTTGGAGCTGATGACTGATATCAGCAATGCAGCAAAGCAGGATGATATTCGCCAGACACTGGATTACGCCGTTATTGCCCAGCGCGTTATCGGTTTAATTACTGCCCAGCCACTGGAGCTGATTGAAACAGTAGCCGAGCGTGTGGCGCAGTTGCTGCTAAACGAATTTGCTACCACCCAGGTTAAAGTGTCAGTGCAAAAACCAGGCGCATTAGAGCAGGCAGAAACAGTCGGTGTCACTATAGTGCGGAGCCGCAGCTGATGGCGCAGATCTATATCAGTATCGGCAGCAATATCAAGCGTAGTTATCATATTCAGGCAGCAGTCAGCACACTTACGCAACACTTTGGCCCGCTTACGCTGTCATCAGTGTATGAAAGTGAGGCCGTTGGTTTTACCGGCAGTGCTTTTTACAATATGGTTGTTGCGGTTAACACCACCTTATCGATAGCCGATTGCGTTGGCTTATTTAAGCAAATTGAAGACAGCTATGGCCGTGACAGAACGGCGGCAAAGTTCAGCGGCCGCTCGCTGGATCTGGATTTACTGACTTACGATGATGTGGTGTGTCAGCAACCGGTACAGCTGCCTCGGGCAGAAATTACAGAAAATGCCTTTGTATTGTGGCCACTGGCTGAAATTGCACCTGATGTAATACACCCGCTTACCGGGCTCAGTTACAGTGCATTGTGGCAACAGTATTCGAAACAACAAAAATTATGGCCGGTGCCATTTAACTGGAGCAAGTAACTGTGAGTACAGTGGAAGTTATTATTCTGGCCATTATTCAGGGCCTGACCGAGTTTTTACCTATTTCCTCTTCTGCCCATCTTATCCTGCCATCAGCGATGTTTGGCTGGGAAGATCAGGGCCTGGTATTTGATGTCGCAGTACATGTCGGCACTTTACTGGCGGTAATGTTGTATTTTCGCCGTGATATCGCCAATTTAACCGTGGGCTGGGTGCAGTCACTGGGTGGTAAACACAGTACTGACAGCAAACTTGCCTGGTGGGTTATTCTGGCAACTATTCCGGCTGGTTTAGCCGGTTTGCTGGCAGCAGATTTAATAGAAACGTTCCTGCGTTCGCCTTATGTTATTGCTATTACCACTATAATGTTTGGCCTGGCGCTTTGGCTGGCAGACGCGACTGCAAAGCAAATGCAAACTATGGAGCAGTTAACCTGGAAGCAGGCATTGCTGATTGGTATTGCTCAGGCATTGGCATTGATCCCGGGAACATCCCGTTCAGGCGTTACCATGACAGCGGCGTTAATGCTGGGGCTGGACAGAGTCAGTGCTGCACGTTTTTCTTTTTTACTGTCAATTCCCATTATTGTATTAAGTGGCGCTTATCAGGGTACTAAGCTGCTGGCTGAACCAACCCATTACGATATTACTGCTATTTTACTGGGTACAGGCTTGTCTTTTGCCAGTGCTTTTATCTGTATTCACCTGTTTTTAAAAGTGATAGAGCGCATGGGCATGCTGCCGTTTGTGATCTACCGGCTGACCCTGGGTGTGGTGTTACTGGCAGTACTTAGCAGCGTAGCGTAGCCGGATACTGCTGGTTTGCACATAGCATCTATGGCGCAGCGGTTTTAAGCTGCGCTTTGGCTGTTTTAATGGCATTTAAACGCGCCCGCTGTAAGCCTTGTTTAATGGCTTCACCCGTTAAGCCCTGTGCTATCAGTTGTTTGGCATTGACGCTGCGGGCAGCATCCGCTAACAGGGTTAAGTAAGCCGCTTGCGGATATTCAGCCTGCTCAAAACCGGTACGGCCGCGTAAGTCTGCGGTGCAGCACAGCAGTATCGCTTCCAGCCGTTCTGGCTTGCGCCATAAATCTATTGCATCAAACAGTTTTAATACCGTGCTGCTTTTAAGTTCGCGGGCGCGGTGCACCAGTTGATGATATTCACACACCAGCAGTGCCAGATCGCGGCAGTCATTGGGTACCCGTAAACGTTCGCACAATTGCTTGATTAGTGGTAAACCGGTATGTTCATGGCCATGATGCGCTGGCCAGAGTTCAGGTTTGGTTACGCCTTTGCCCAAATCATGCACCAGTGCAGCAAAGCGGATATCCAGCCGCGGCGATAACACAGCGGCTTGTTGTAACACCATTAAGGTATGCACGCCGGTATCAATTTCCGGGTGCCACTGAGGCGGTTGCGGTACGCCCCATAAAGCAGCCAGTTCAGGCATCAGTGCTTGCAGTGCGCCGGTGTCGTATAACAGCTGAAAATAGGCCTGGGCTGTTTGCTCGCTAAGCGCTTTGGCGGTTTCCTGCCATACCCGCTCGGGTGTCAGCGTAGTAAGCTCGCTGCTTAACTGCTGCATTAAAGCCTGTGTTTCGGTTGCAACGCTAAAACCCAGGTGGGCATAGCGGGCATAAAAGCGCGCTACCCGCAGCACGCGCAGTGGGTCTTCAGCAAAAGCGTCTGATACATGGCGTAATACTTTATGTTTAATGTCGTCGGCACCGCCAAAAGGGTCAACCAGGCTGCCGTCATCAGCCTGCGCAATGGCATTGATAGTGAGATCGCGGCGCAGTAGGTCCTGCTCCAGCGTGACATCCGGCGCGGCATATACGGTAAAGCCGGTATAGCCTTTACCGCTTTTACGTTCAGTGCGGGCCAGTGCATGTTCTTCTTTAGTTTGCGGGTGCAAAAAAACCGGGAAGTCTTTGCCCACCTGCTGGTAGCCCAGCTCAAGCATTTGTTGCGGCGTAGCGCCCACTATTACCCAGTCCCGCTCGTGAAACGGGTAACCTAAAAGACTGTCACGTACTGCACCACCGACCAGATATCGTTGCACCGGCTTTCCTGTTGGCTGATTTTTTGCCATTATACCTGTCGTCTTTCAAAATGCACGGTCGCAACACATGGCGGCGCCCTAACCAGCAGGAAGCAGTATGTATACCGGATTTTTCGGCTTAACCAGTGCCCCGTTTTCCATCGCGCCCAACCCGGAGTTTATGTATTTAAGCCCCCGCCATGCCGAAGCGCTGGCGCATTTACGTTTTGGTTTGGGCGAGGCCGGGGGGTTTGTGCTGCTTACCGGTGAAGTGGGTACCGGCAAAACCACGGTATCGCGCTGCTTATTACAGGAACTGGACGAGCGTGCCGAAGTGGCCTTTATCTTAAACCCAACATTATCTGAGCTGGAACTGTTAGCTGCTATTTGTGATGAGTTGAAGATCCGTCACAAAAAAACCGATGCCAGCTTAAAACTGTTGGGTGATAAAATAAAAACCCGTTTACTGAAGAACCATGAAGCCGGCAAACATACGCTGCTGATTATCGACGAAGCCCAGCATCTGCAACCTGCGGTGTTGGAGCAATTACGTTTGCTCACCAACCTGGAAACCAATACCCGCAAGTTGTTGCAGGTGATTTTAATTGGCCAGCCAGAGTTGCAGCTGTTGTTGAAACGTAACGATTTGCGTCAGTTAGCACAGCGCATCACCGCGCGCTATCACTTGTTACCGTTGAACCTGGATGAAGTAAGGCATTATCTGAAATTCCGCCTGCAGGTTGCCGGTTGCAGCAGGCCGGTATTTAGCGATGGTGCAGTAAAGCGCTTGTATCAGCTAAGCGGCGGTATACCGCGGTTAGTTAACCTGATGGCAGACCGGGCACTGCTTGGTGCCTACAGCCAGCAACAAGCTATTGTTAGTGACAAGCTGGTAAGCCGTGCGGCCGGTGAAATTTTGCCGCTGTCAGATCAGGTAGCCAAAGCGGCTTTACCGCGCTGGTTCTGGCCTGTATTGGGCGTTTGCGCTATAGTGCTGGGCTTTAGCCTGGCACTGATTATTATGCCGTTGCTGCAAAGCCAATAAAGTGAAGTAGAGAAGCGTATGTCGATTTTAATGGAAGCACTGAAACAGCAGAATCAGCACTCGCCCGTTGCTGTTGATGGCGGTGCTTTTTGGCGTAAGCTGGCGCTAATATTGGCGTTGCTGCTAGCTGGTTGTGTCGGCGCTGCCGCCGCTTATTGGCTTATGTCACCGGCCCGGCCTGAACCTGCCCTGGCGGCAGAAGCTGTTAGCCCGGCACCGCCAGTGAATATTTTTGCGGCACTGAGCGAGGCAGACAATAAAGCCGCTGCCAGCGCAACTGCAACGGCTATTGACAGCAAAATTGCCCTGGCGATAAAACCGCTGCCTGAGCCGGTAAAGGAAGAATTTACCTCATTGCCGCCAGTGACAACCGTAACTGCAGGTACTGCAGCAGCAGAGCCACAGCCCTTAGCTTTGCCTGAGCCGGAAATATCCGGCGAACTGCGTGACAAGTTTGCTTCTGCATTAAAAGCAACTGAAAACACTGGCGCAAACAAAGCTACACTGCGCAGCCACAATGCCCCGGCTACCGATATCCACAGCCTGGATGCACAGTTACTGCAACAAATTCCACCACTGCGCTTTGATGCTCATGTATATGCCACCAGCGTCAGCCAGCGCTGGGTTAAGGTAAATGGTAAAACTTTGCAGGAAGGGCAGTGGGTTACCGCAGATATCCGGATTAAAGAAATTACCCCGCAGTATGTACTGTTAGAGCTGGGGACGCAGTTATTTAGTATGGCAGCGTTAACTGAATGGCCTGCAGGCTGATTCAGATATAATTTTTTACATCCAGGCCGAATTTCTTCAGATCAACACAGCTGTCTATCTGCTCTTCCTGCTGGCGTGACAAGTCGAGGATTTTAGGCGGAATGTGGTGTTGATGCACACTGTGATAAAACACTTTCACCTTGGGTAACAACGGTTTTTTGGCGTTATTTTCCAGCACCAGCGCCAGCTTACCGCTACTAAGCTTTACTACCGATCCCGGTGGATAAATACCAATACATTTAATAAACAGTTGCAGCAGTTCGGCATCCAGCTGATGGGGTGTGCGCTCCAGTAACTGACGGGATGCTGCCAGAGGGCCAAGTTTAGGTGCCACTGATGCGGTCAGTTTCTCGTAAGCGTTCACTATTGCCAGCATCCGGCTGCCTTTTTCTATTTGCCGTGCGGCAATTTTTGGCACGCCGCTGCCATCCAGATGGGCACAATGCTGGCTGATCCATAACGACACTTCGCCGGCCAGTTTGGCCGTTTTTTGCAGTGCATTTAAACTTGCCGGAATTGCCAGATGATCTGCCATGTGCAGATAATCCGGGCCGATGGCTTTACCTATATCATGTAATAAGGCCGCTGTGATCAGTGACTGCACTTTATGTGACGGTAAATTCAGGTAGCGGGCAAAAGCCGCCATGTAAACAGCACAACTGATACTGTGTTGCAGTAAGCTGTCGCTTTGCTCTGCTATGCGGTTAAGGCACAGCAATACATCCTGATTACGGCTGATAGATTCTGCCAGCCCGGCACTGACTTCATGTACCAGTGTCAGATCAATATTGTTGTCGCTACGCACAGCGTCCAGCATTTGGCGTTGTACGCGCTGGGTTTGCAGCAGGGTTTTTTCTGCCCTGGGCCATTCATCGGCAAATAGTACCCGGGGGGGTAATTCTTCTGGCGGGGTAGTTGGCTCAGCAGGTATTACAGCGGGGGCAGTGGTTATAGCTTTATCCGGGTCGATCAGTACTACTTTAACGCCTTTTTTCCGCAGTATTTCTATCGCTTGCCTGGTGCGAACCCAACCTGCATGTTTGACGACAATATCACCTGACTGTTGCAATACCTGCACAACATAACTGCCCGGTTGTAAATCAGATATATTAACTTCCTGATACGCCATCTATTTTGTAGTCCAAAACCGCCCTTGAGCCCAGCCCGCCATTTTACCTTAAGTAACCTTAACTATAAATTAACAACGAGATGATTTGTCATAATATCGCGATAGCATAAGGTATAACATAGCATAAAGCCCGCAGATGCGGGCTTTATCGTTGTGACAAACTGTAACAGTTAGCCGATGTTGTCTGCCATTGTCATCAGAGACGCATTACCACCCGCAGCTGTGGTATTAATGGTAATGGTTTTTTCCGTAATCAGCCGCTGCAATAAACGTGGCCCGGCAGGGGCTGTGATCAGCGGCAGTATAGCGCCGGCGCGGCTGGCCAGCAGCGCTGCACATAAAGGTTTTACTGCACTGCTGACTTCTACCATAGCACCCGCCAGCTCCGGATGTGCCAGTAACGTAGTCAGGCAATCTAACCGCACTACTGCCAGCAGATGCTGTGGTAAACCGGCTTGCAGCAGGGCTTTAATGCAGGCTTCTGCTTCGGCCAGGTCGGCTTCTTCCACTGCGGTAACCACGGCATTACCTGATGCCAGTGCAGTAATAATAGCCAGTAGCCAGTGGCTGAACGAGCTGGTTTCATCACGCACCAGTGCCAGAATGCCACGCGGGTCCAGTACCAGGGTGTTGCTTTCGCCGGTTGGGCCAGGCAGAGCAATAGGCTTTTGCAGATCACGCTCAACCCGTTTTAGTTTTTGCTGGGCCAGTGTCAGTACTTGCTCTAAATCCGGTTCCAGCTTGTTTACCACGGCATTAGATGCCAGTGATGCTAAAAACTGGCGTAGTACCGAGGTGCGCTGGTTTATGTTCAGCAATGCCCATTGCTGTTGAGCCGCTGCTGCTGATGGCATAGCGTAAGCTACAGCACTGCTGGTGGTTTCACTTAGCAGGCGGTGTTGTTTTTGCTCGCTTAGCTCAGCACAGCTGACATCAGTGTTGTCTTTTACCAGTCGGGTTAAATACAGGGGGCCACCCGCTTTCGGGCCGGTACCGGATAAGCCACGGCCGCCAAAAGGTTGCACGCCAACGACAGCACCGATCATATTGCGGTTTACATAAATATTGCCGGCTTTAATATCGCGGGCTACCCGGTTGGTAAATTGCTCAATACGGCTGTGTACGCCCATTGTCAGGCCATAGCCGGTAGCATTGATCTGGTTAATAATATTATCAACCTCGTCGGCTTTAAAGCGGATAATGTGCACTACCGGGCCGAACACTTCACGCTCTAACACGGTCAGATCACTGATTTCATATAAACGCGGTGCAAAGAAGTAATGACGATCACCAGAGGGAATAGCGCACTCATAATGTAATGTGGCTTTGTCAGCCAAATATTGTACATGGCTGTTTAACCGTTCATGCGCTTTGGCATCAATTACCGGGCCCAGATCGGTACTAAGCCATTGTGGGTCGCCCACATGCAGCTCTGCCATAGCTCCTTTTAGCATGGTGATAATTTTATCGGCGACATCTTCCTGTAAAAACAGCACCCGCAGCGCCGAACAGCGCTGGCCGGCACTTTGGAAGCCGGAAGAAATTACATCGTCTACGACCTGCTCTGGCAGGGCAGTTGAGTCGACTATCATACAGTTCTGGCCGCCGGTTTCGGCAATCAGCGGCACAGGTTCACCACCACGCTCAGCCAGTTTACGTGCTATCCAGCAACCGGTTTCGGTAGAACCGGTAAACATCACGCCCTGAATGCGGCTGTCTGGCACTATGTGCTGGCCAACCTGGCTACCCGGTGCGATGACCAGTTGCACCACATGCTCTGGCATGCCGCACTGGCGCATAATGTCTACAGTACGTACTGCAATTAAACTGGTTTGTTCGGCCGGTTTAGCTACTACGGTATTTCCTACCACTATAGCGGCAGCAACCTGACCTAAGAAAATCGCCAACGGGAAGTTCCACGGGCTGATACACAGAAATACGCCACGGGCTTGCTCGGGCTGGGCAAACAGCTCTTCAGCACGGGCGGCGTAATAACGGCAGAAGTCGATAGCTTCGCGCACTTCAGCCACACTGTCGCCCAGGGTTTTACCGGCTTCTTTTACACAAAGCGCCAGTAGTTCGTTGCGGTGTGTTTCCAATGCGTCAGCAATGCGGCGCAACAGCGCAGCGCGTTCAGTAATATCGGTTGTTGACCAGCTATGAAACGCAGTTTCGGCGTTGGCCAGAATTTGCTGCATCTTGTTTTTATCGGCATATTGCAGGTAGCCGATAGTTTCATCAAGCTGGGCCGGGTTAGTTACCGGTACGGCGTCAGGCTGTACCGGGATCTGCTTCACCGTTTCAAACCATTGTGTCATGGCCGCTTTTACCGCTTCCAATTGATCAATGTCGGTGAGATCCAAACCGTTGGAGTTTTTGCGCTCTGTGCCATATAAATTTGCAGGCAGCGGAATTTGCTGGTTACGTTTTTGCTTCCAGCCGCGCACGGTTTCTACCGCGTCACTTAGCAGCGATTCTACCGGAATAGTTTCATCGATAATGTTGTTAACAAAGGAGCTGTTGGCGCCATTTTCCAGCAAACGGCGTACCAAGTAAGCCAGCAAGTCGGAGTGCTCGCCCACCGGGGCATAAATACGGCACGGGATCTTATCTTTGATCACTATTTCGTCGTACAGTGCATCGCCCATACCGTGCAGGCGCTGGAATTCAAAACCGCTGTAATCTTTGGTCATCTCCATAATGGTGGCCACAGTGTAGGCATTATGGGTGGCAAATTGCGGGTAAATACTGTCGCGGTAGCTAAGCATTTTTCTCGCACAAGCCTGATAAGACACATCAGTAGAGGGTTTGCGGCTAAATACCGGGAAGTCACTAAAACCTTCAAGCTGGCTGAGCTTGATTTCGGTATCCCAGTAGGCACCTTTAACCAGCCGCACCATCATTTTACGGCCAACTTTTACCGTTAAATCGCGCAGCCATTCAATAACATGAATACCGCGTTTCTGGTAAGCCTGAACTGCCAGGCCGAAACCTTCCCAGTTGCCTAACGCCGGATCGCTGAATACTGCTGCAATAATATCCAGTGAAATATCCAGCCTGTCAGCTTCTTCGGCATCAATGGTAAAGCCAATATCATAGGCTTTGGCCGCCAGTGCCAGCTGTTTTACCCGTGGCACTAACTCTTCGATAACCCGGTCACGGTGGCTGAATTCATAACGCGGATGAATTGCGGACAGCTTTACCGAAATACCGGGGCTGTTAAACGGGCCGCGGCCTTTTGCTGCTTTGCCGATGGTATCAATAGCTCGCATATAACTGTCAAAATAGCGGTTGGCATCGTCCATAGTGCGGGCGCCTTCGCCCAGCATATCGTAAGAATAACGAAAGCCTTTTGCTTCCATCTCAGATGCGCGTTCCAGCGCGGCGCCTATAGTGGTGCCCATAACAAACTGCGCGCCCATTATCTGCATGGCATAACGCACTGCCTGGCGGATCACCGGCTCGCCCAGGCGGCCACAGGTGCGCTTTAATAAGCCAAATTGTTGTTTTTTCTGCTCGTCAGAGTAGTTCACCAGCTTGCCGGTTAACAGCAAGCCCCAGGCCGAGGCGTTAACAAACAATGAGCTGCTGTTACCCAGATGTGAGCTCCAGTCACCTTGTGACAATTTGTCGCGTATAAGGCGGTCGGCGGTGGTTTTATCCGGTACACGCAGCAGCGCTTCGGCCAGACACATCAGCACCAGGCCTTCTTCGGTCGACAATGAAAATTCGTTTAGCAGCGCATCCACGCCACCTTTACCTACCTGAGCCTGGCGGATAGTCAGCACTAACTGGCGTGCCCGTTCCCAAGCCCGGCTGCGGGCATTAACACCAATGTCGGCCAGTGGTAGCAGGTAATCGAGTACCTTATCTTCATCAGCACGATAGAAGTCACGAATAGTTTGACGCAGCGGTTGGTTGGCAACCAGGGAACCGTTATACAACATGGCAGTTAGCTTCCTGACAAGAACAGAGAATGCGGCATTTTAGTGAAAAGTCTGCCGCATAGGGTGGTTATTTTTGCGGTTTAACCCTATATAATTCTGTGAACTTTGACTAAAACCAGAAAACTTACTGCTATGAATACACCTGTAAAGACAAAAGGGCTGGACCGGATTGATATCAGTATTCTGGACACTCTGCAGCGCGACGGCCGTATAGCCAATGTTGATTTGGCAAAAAAAGTGAATTTAAGTGCCAGCCCTTGCATTGATCGGGTAAAACGGCTGGAAAAAGAAGGCTATATCGACGGCTTTGGCGCGCGGTTAAATGCTGCCAAGCTGGGTTTTGGTACTGCGGCTTTTATTCAGGTCACGCTGGACAGGACCACCAGTGAGGTGTTTGATAAATTCCGTGATGCGGTAGTTCAAATTCCGCAGGTGGCCGAGTGCCATATGGTGGCGGGTGGGTTTGACTATCTGCTGAAACTGCGGCTGCCTAATATGGATGCCTATCGCAGCATACTATCATTAATTGTTGATTTACCCGGTGTGGCGCAAACGCATACCTATGTGGTGATAGAGCAGGTTAAGAGCGACAGTGGTTTACCGCTTAAAGCAACAGATAGCCCGCCGCAGGCGGGCTAAGCAACAGGTACTAAAACAATAATAGTTACCAGCGCTCGCTGTTGCGGCGCTTGGGCATTAACAGGGGTAACAGCAAGCCAAAAATTAACCCTGCCAGCAGGATCAATGAACCCAGCACCATCGGTTTTTCCCAGATAGAGCTTTGGGTATTTTCCAGTTGCACTTTGAGTTGCTCGTAGGCGCGGTTGGCCTGTTCCAGTTGCTCTACGGCTTTTTGCCGCTCGGATACGGCTTCATTAAGCTGGCTGTTTAACTGATCCCGTTGTTGCTCCAGTGCATTCACCGTTTCGTTGTATTGGGCATATTCAGCTTTAAGCTTTTCTAGCTGGGTAACCAATCCTGGCGTATAAGTAACATGTTCTTTCGGTAACCAGCCGGTTTTACCATCAACCTGAATTTCGGCATAGCCGGTGGCGCTGTCTTCGCGCAGAAAAGTAACACTCTGGCCAGCGTTAACGGTGCCTATGATACGGTACTGGTTGTTAGGGCCGGAATGCAGAAATACAAATAGGGCATCACTGATAAATGCGGGCTTAGAGCCGTCTTGCGCACTGGCCTGAGCGGAAAGCGCCAACAACCAGGCTGAAAATAATACCAGCAGGGTGCTTTTAATTAATCTGAACATAGGTATCCTGAGCTTATTTAAATGAAACCGCTTTGCAGCCAATATCTTGGATGATAGGGAGTTGTACTGCAATTGACAAGGGTTAAAAGCAGCTGCGCGGCCTTTGGCCGTCAGTGCGACGCACAGAGTAACCAATGAGTACTGAACTTGAACTGAAGTATCTGCTGCCGCCCACCGGGCTGGGCAGTTTAGTGCAGTTAATTCCGCAACTGGGAGAGCTGCGGCATACCGGGCAAAACACCTTATTAAATGCCTATTTTGATACTGCCGACAATTGGTTCCGCCGCCATGATATGGGGCTGCGTAGCCGGTTAAAGCTGGGGCGTTATGAGCAAACTATTAAGTTAGCCGGTAGCCAGCACGGTGCTATGCAAATGCGGCCGGAATATAATGTTCCCTGCGACGGCGTTGTGCCAAAGCTGGATGCTTTTCCGGCAGAAATCTGGCCAGAGCAGACCGGTGTCCCACAGTTACAACAGCAACTGATCGAACTGTTCCGTACTGATTTTAGCCGCCAGATCTGGTTGCTGCGCTGTGCCGATGGCAGCGACGTTGAACTGGCGTATGATCAGGGCGAAATTCGCGCCGGCAACCGCAGCCAGCCTATTGCCGAACTGGAACTGGAGCTGATTAGCGGTAACGCCCTGCAGTTATTCGCACTGGCCAAAACCTTATTACAACAGTTGCCACTGCGCACCGGCTGGCAGAGCAAAGCTGCGCGGGGATATAGTCTGCGTACGCAGCAGCCGCTGGCATTACCACAGCATGCGGGTACTACTTTACTGGCGCAAATCCGTGCGTTGCAGCAAGCTGAGGCATGCTATGGGCAAACACAGCAGGCGGCAGCACTTAATATGGCTAGCAAGGCTTTAGCAGCTTTGGCGTTGTCGTTATCTGAGCAGACACAACTGCAGCACTTCTCCACAGAAGCTGCGGCTCTGGCCAACGCCGTATTGCAGGACGACAAGGTGTTTGGCTGGCGCCGTTACAATGAGTTACTGCTGGCTGTGTCTGAATATCTGTATCAAAGCGTGTAAATCGGGGAGCATATGGCGGCTGAAACGGTGTTGCAAAGTTATCTAAAGCAGATGTTAAGCCGGTTTGAGCTGGACGGCCTTAATGCAGATGCACAGGCCGTGCTGCGCCGGTTGTTAAGTGGCAGCAGTTTTATTGGCCGAACCTTGCAACAACAACCTGCATTACTGGCCGAGCTGACCGACAGCACTGTACTGTTGCAACAATTACAGCAGCCGGTTGTGGCACTGCCACAAGAGCAGGTATTGGATGATAGCGCCGCTTTTGCTGCGCTGCGCCGTTGCCGTAATGCGCAGTTATGCCGCATTCTTGCCGCTGACATGCTTAAATTGCAAACCGTTAGCCGCAGTTTACAGTTGGTATCACAACTGGCAGATAGCTTAATTAATGCCGCTTATCACTGGGCGTATCAGCAACTGAGCGAACAGTGGGGCAAGCCACTGGACGAGCGCGGCAATGCTATGCCTTTACTGGTGTTGGGTATGGGTAAGCTGGGCGGCGCTGAGCTGAATTTTTCGTCTGATATTGATCTTATTTTTACTTATCCGGCCAATGGTGAAACGTCGGGTGGACGACGCAGTTGTGAAAACCAGCAATTTTTTACCCGGCTGGGGCAAAAATTGATCGCCGCTTTGCATCAGGTTACGGCCGATGGCTTTGTTTACCGGGTTGATATGCGGCTACGGCCTTTTGGCGACAGCGGCCCGCTGGTGCTGAGCTTTGCCGCCATGGAAGATTATTATCAGGAGCAAGGGCGCGAGTGGGAACGCTACGCCATGTTAAAAGCCCGTATTCTTAACCCCGACGGTTATCACAGCACCGAGTTGCAGCAGTTGCTTAAGCCCTTTATTTACCGGCGTTATATTGATTTTTCTGCCATTGAATCGCTGCGGCGGATGAAACAGCAAATTGAGCAGGAAAACCGCCGCCTGAACCGGCGCAACAATATTAAATTGGGCGTGGGTGGCATTCGCGAAGTTGAGTTTATCGTACAAACCCTGCAATTAATCCGCGGTGGCCGGATACCGGCAATGCAACAGCCGGCTTTATTAAAGGCGCTGCCGGTGCTGGCAGATGAAGAAGTATTAACCTGGCAACAGGTCACCGAGCTGCAGGACGATTATTTGCTGCTGCGTACTGTAGAGCAGGCTTTGCAGGGTATTGATGATCAGCAAACCCAAACTTTACCGCAAGACGGGCTGACACAGGCCCAGTTGCTGGTGTCTTTAGGGCTGGATAACTGGGAGCAGTTACAACAACAAATCGACAGTGCTATGGCCAGAGTACATCAGCAATTTAAACTGGTTATTGATAACGGCGAAGAACTGGAGCAACAGGAAATTACCCTGGGCCGGTTGATTTGGGATAGCGAACAACCGGCAGAAGAACTGGCAACTCAACTGGAATGGCTAACTGCACCGGACGCTACTGAACTGATTAATCTGTTGCAGCAATTTAAGCTGGATTGCCAGAAACGTAGCGTCGGCCCGCGTGGCCGCGATTTTCTGGCCAAGCTTGTTCCGCTGCTGCTGCATATGCTGCAGCAACAGCGATCGTCGCCAACGGTGCTAAGCCGGGTATTAAGTGTATTTCGTCAGATTGTTACCCGCACCGCTTACCTCGAACTCCTGTTTGAAAACCCGGCTGCTTTACAGCAATTGGTGCTGTTATGTACCCAAAGCGGTTGGCTGGCAGAGCAATTGTCACGTTACCCTATGCTGCTGGACGAACTGATCGACCCGGCACAGTTGTATCAGGTTGCCACTCAGGCCGATTATCAGGATCGGCTGCGCCAGCACATGCTGCGGGTGCCGTCTGATGATCTGGAATTGTTAATGGAAACCTTGCGTCAATATAAACAAGCACAGCAATTACGCATTGCCGCTGCTGATATCAGTGGTGTGTTGCCGCTGATGAAAGTCAGCGATCATTTGACCTGGCTGGCAGAAGTATTGCTGGCGCAGGTGGTAGAATTAGCCTGGCAGCAGATGACCGAACGCTATGGTATGCCAGCCGGCCTGACCGACGGCGACAAAGGCTTTGCCGTCATTGCCTACGGCAAACTGGGCGGGCTGGAGCTGGGTTATGGCTCGGATCTGGATTTAGTTTTTGTGCATCAGTGCGATACGCAGCAAGCCACGTCGGGCGAGCGGGCCATTGACTCGCGCCAGTTTTATTTAAAGCTGGTGCAAAGGGTACTGCACCTGTGCACCACCCGCACCAACAGCGGTGTATTGTATGACATAGATACCCGGTTGCGGCCATCCGGTAACTCGGGGTTACTGGCGATCCATATTCAAACCTATGCCGAGTATATGCGCGAGGAAGCCTGGACCTGGGAGCATCAGGCGCTGGTGCGGGCGCGGGCTATTTATGGCAGCAGCGCAATACGGCAGAAGTTTGAACATATCCGTCAGCAGATAGTAAGCCAACCACGTGATCTGGCTAAATTGCGCGAAGAAGTACTGCAAATGCGTGAAAAGTTGCGCCAGCATCATGGCGTAGCATCGGCAGATCCTAAACACAGTATGGGGGGGATAGTTGATCTGGAGTTTATCAGCCAGTATCTGGTGCTGGGTTATGCCGCTGAGCACGCGCAATTATATCGTTACAGCGACAATATCCGTATTCTGGATGCCGCAGCAGAATGTGGTTTATTAGCACCACAACAAGTGCAGGAATTGCAACAGGCTTATCAGTTATTACGTGGCGCGGGCCATCGCCAGACGCTGGCCCCGGCAACGTTGCCTGAACAAGATAGCCTGGCGCAGGCAAAGCAGACGGTAGAGCAATGCTGGCGCAAGCTGTTTAATCCGCTTTAGGTTTGGTATTGGCCGGGATGCAATGTTCGCTCAGGTGCTCATTGGCTTTGTCTGTGATAACAGCGGCCCGTTCACGCGGGCAGTAAAAGCTGATTACCGGTGAGTGAAAATCCGGTGCTATTGCCTGCGCTACCTGATACACGGTGTCAATAAGGCTGCTATCGACCTGAAAATACTGCTTTACCACATAGTCGCGTGGCAAGGTCCAGAATAGCTCTATGTTTTCAGCTCGGGCATACTCGCTTAGCTTGGTTTTAACGGTGTCACCTTCACGAAACCGGCGGTCAATTACCTGGCCGCGCCAGTTCGGGGCACCCGGTACCACAACTTTAGCCCGTTGTTGTAACTGCAGCGTCAGCTTATCGCTGGTGTCGGGCAGGTCTAGCTTGAATTTAGATAATTCTCTGGCGCCATCAGCAATAGAGCCACGGATTTTACTGTAAAACTGGCTGAAACCGTCAGCGGCCTGATTGACAGAGTCTTTACGGATCAAAAAATCTGGCTTGGTCATTAACAGATAGCCTAAACCACCCAACACCAGCAGCAACACTATGCTACGAAACCAAAACCACATAATTCAGCTTCCTTTATACAATGACGGTGCATCAGGATCCGGCCGGGTTTTAAAGCGCCGGTGTAACCACATATACTGCTCAGGCGCGCGCAGTACCACCTGCTCTACCCATTGGTTTACCCGGGTAACATCAGCTTTATCGTCGCCGGTGGGAAAAGGTTCCAGCGCAGGTTGTACTTCTATTTCATAGCCCTGGCTGCCTGGCAGGCGGCGGGTAATAACCGGTATTACAGCACAATTGGCAACATTGGCAAATAGCAAAGTGCCGGTGGTTGACGCGGTATCCTTAACCGCAAAAAACGGCACAAATTCAGCCTTGGTGCGGCCATAATCCTGATCTGGCAGATAAAAACACACTTCGCCCTGATTCAGCGCCCGGATCAGGCCTTTTACATCGCGCTTGCCTATCATGTATTTATTGCTTTTGCTGCGGCCATGGTAAGTCAGGTAATCCAGTAACGGGTTATTATGAGGCCGGTAAAAACCAATACTGGGATGCGTCAGGCCAAAAGCCCGGCACACGCCTTCCAGATGCAGTACATGGGGGGCAAGCAATAGCACACCTTTACCCTCAGCCCTGGCGGCGGCTATATGTTCGTAGCCTTTAAACAGGGCAATGCGGCGTATCCGCCATTGCGGCCACCACCAGCCAATCACGGTATCAAACAGTGCTCTGCCGGTTTCAGCAAAATTTCGTTTTACCAGCGCCACTTGCTCATCTGCCGGCATCTGAGGAAAGCACAATTCGATATTACGTAACGCCACCTTACGGCGCGATTTCAGTACTTTATACAACAAGCTGCCAAGGCCTGAGCCTAATATCATTAACACCCGGTAAGGCAACCAGCTAAGCAGCCATAACAAAGCAGCACCGAACCAAATTAGCCAGTATTGCGGTAATAAAAAACGCCAGTTGAATCGCGGAGCCTGAACCACGCCATATCCTCAACAAAAAAATAATGCGCTATTGTAACGAAAATTGACGGCGGGAATAGTGAAAACTGGTAAGAGGTTCACCGCGGGCGCGGTGAACCTGAATAAGATCAGTTAGTCAGAGCCTGATTAACTGCTGCTAAATCTTGCTCAGACAAGCTACCTGCCGCTTGTTTTAATTGCAGCATAGTAACGATATAAGCATAACGGGCGCTGGATAAGTTACGGCGCGCTTCAAACAGGTTACGGGTGCTTTGTAGTACGTCAACAATAGTGCGTGTACCTACTTCAAAACCCGCTTCTGTAGCATTTAATGCACTCTCAGCAGATACCACCGCTTGCTCTAACGCGCGGATAGAAGAAATCTGCGCATTTACACCATTAAACGACACGCGAACCTGACGAATAACGGCGCGGTGGTTTAGTTCCAGTGTCTGGCCTACTTCAACATAGTTAGCTTTAGCGACTTCTACCCCGGCTGATACGCCGCCGCCACTATAAATAGGGACGTTCAGATTAACTCCAACAGAGCTGCTATCACCACGATCAAAGCCTGAGGCTTTTTCAGTGCCTAAAGTCGCAGTTAGGCCCAACGTTGGGTAGTGGCCGGCACGGGCCAGGTCAATATCTTTATCAGCAATATCCAGTAGCACACGCTGGCTTTTTAATACCAGGTTATAATCCTGCGCTTGTGTAACCCAATCCTGCACTGATGCAGGAGACGGTGCACCTGGAGCAAATTTATCGGTATTTAGCTGGGATAAATCGTCATGGTACTGACCGGTAATTTCACGTAAAAACTCACGGGCATTTTCCAGCTCGTTTTCTGCTGCTATTTCGCGGGCTACTGCACTGTCATACTGCGCCTGTGCTTCATGTACGTCGGTAATGGCTGTTAAGCCAACAGCAAAACGTTGTTTAGTTTGTTCTAACTGGCGCTCAATTGCGCGCTTTTCTGCCTGAGCAAAGCCCAGATCATCAGAAGCTCCCAACACATTGAAATAGGCATCTGTTACCCGCACAATCAGGTTTTGCATTTCGCTGTCGTAAACTGTCTGTACTTGTAATGCAACCTGCTCGGCACGGGATAAACGCTTCCAGTCACCCCAATTAAAAAGTGTCTGGTTTAAACTAATGCTGGCAGAGGTAGTGTTCGGGCCATCAAAACTGCGACTTGCCTGATCGCGACGGCCAAAACCGGCTGTGGCTGTAACGCTTGGCAATAAAGCGGCCCGCGAGACATCAATGCTTAATGCTGCTGCATCACGGGTAGCTGCAGCGCGTAATACTGTTGGATCTTTTTGTACAGCCAGCTGATAAATTTCCTGCAGATCTGCTGCAGTGGCTTGCAGGCTTAGCAAACCGAAAGTGGAGGCTAACAAGGTGCTTATTAAGGTTTTTTTCATTTTTACCAATCCTGGCCAACTAAAAGGAAACTGCACGAATAATACTCTGTTACTGTAAACTAAGTAATCATTAAACCGTAAAGTTACACGCAAGAGTGTAACAGAATGTGAGTGCCGTTATGTCTAAATTCAACTTTGGCCAGTATCCATCATTTGGCCATCAGGATCTGGAAATTCTCGACAAAACCACGGTTTTTCAGGGTTTCTTCCGCTTAGAGCGTTATACCTTACGCCACAGGTTGTTTAACGGTAGTTGGAGTGGGCCGATTCAGCGTGAAATTTTTGAACGTGGCCATGCGGTAGTGGTGTTGCCTTACAATGCCCAAACAGACGAGCTGGTATTGATTGAGCAAATTCGTGCCGGTGCTGCCGCTACCAGCCACAGCCCCTGGCTGCTGGAGGCGGTTGCCGGTATGATTGAGCCCGGCGAGAGTGCGGAGCAGGTGGCAAAGCGTGAAGCCCAGGAAGAAGCAGGGTTAACAATTGATGAACTTTGGCCTATGCTTAGCTACTTATCCAGCCCGGGTGGCACCACCGAGCGTATTCAGCTGTTTTTAGGCCGGATAACGCAACCGGTGCACACCGGTATATTTGGCCTGGCAGAAGAGCATGAAGATATTAAAGTGCATCTGGTACCGCGCCCGGCTGCTATGCAGCTATTGGTTGAGCAAAAAATTGATAACGCTGCCAGTGTCATTGCGCTGCAATGGCTGGCACTTAATCTGGACAAAGTAAAACAAGCCTGGGGAGGCTAGGGTGTGGTTTAAACGCCAGAAATATGTACCAAAATTACCGGATTTTCTGGCGCTGTGCGAACGTAACTATGCTCAGTTAAACCGCTATCTGGCTGAGGATGCAACACCAGGCCAGGCTACGGTAATTCAGGTGTCGGATCTGCATTGCTATCGCATTAGTGTTACTGATGTGGCGCGCTTTACTACCACATTACAAATTGAGCTCACCGACGAGCGTGACGTTTATTTCCGCCCCAGCTTTGTGGTGCGGCTGTACCATGATGCGCGGGTAGCTGAAGTGCTGGCCTGTCAGCAGATCAGTGGTTTTAAAGCCCGTTATGACTACCCTAATCTTGATATGCTGCTGCCGGACGAAAAACGCCAGATTAACCTGCTGCTGCGCGACTGGTTAAAGTTATGTGCCGGCCAGGGTTATATAAACCGCGAGTTAGCGTTCGCCTGATGCAGTACCACTTTAGCCCGAAATCTGCATACCACATTGCCCAGCTTAGCGACTGCCATTTGCTGGCAGCATTTGATGATCGCTACCAACAGATACAACCTGCTGCCCATCTGGCGGCTATTGTCGATACGCTAATAGCAGAACAACCCGATGCAGTATTGCTAACCGGCGATGTTACTCAAGATCACAGTACCGCATCTTATCAGTTGCTGGCTCAATTGCTGGCGCCACTAAGTTGCCCGGTATTTTGTTTGCCCGGTAATCATGATGATATTGCCCAGCTTGAGGTATTATGCCAGCAAGCGCCGTTTCGGCCTGAACGCAGCCTTCAACTGGCGCGCTGGCAGTTGCTGCTGCTTGATACCAAGGGGCCGACGCCTGCCGGTGTTTTCCCGCCAGCGCAGCAACAATGGCTGGCAGAGCAATGCCGGCAAAGTACTGCGCAGGCACTGTGGCTGTTTTGTCATCATCACCCGCGGCCGCTTAACTGTTTTATTGATAAACACGGCCAGTTAGATCAAACCGGGCTGTGGCAGGCCATAGCGGCACAGCCACGTATTAGAGGTATTGCCCATGGCCATGCGCACTATGCTTATCAGCGCCGTGAACATGATATTGATATTGTTGGCTGCCCGGCCAGCTCAGTGCAGTTTTTGCCAACGCCCGATTGGCAAACCGTCAACGGCGGGCCGCAGTGGTGTGACTGGTTTTTTTCTGCCACGGGCGATGTACGCTGGCAGTTCCGCCAACTGGATTTAACCGCGAAGACGTAAAAATGAATAAAAAAGTAGTGTATTTACATGGTTTTGCCAGCTCTTCTTTGTCAGACAAAGCCGTACAGACTAAAGCATTTTTTCAGCAGCATTACCCTAACACCGATTTTAGCGCGCTGGATTTGCCCTATGAGCCGGCAGCTGCGCTGGCGCTTATTCAGCAACATATTGGTCAGCAGCGTGATGTGGCGTTAATTGGCAGTTCGCTGGGGGGCTTTCTGGCTACCTGCATTGCCGAACAAATTCATTGCCGCGCTTGCCTGATTAACCCGGCGGTGGCACCGCACACTGTATTAAATCAGCATTTGGGTCGCTATTATCATCCGGTACTGCAACAGCATTATGATGTAACAACAGCACATATGGTTGCACTGGAGCAGTTAATGCCGGTGACGTTACAGCAACCGCAGAATTACCTGGTGCTGTTGCAAAGCGGTGATGAAGTGTTAGATTACCGCTTAGCGCTTGATTACTATCAGGGCGCGGAAATAAAACTGAGCGAAGGTGGCGATCACAGTTATGTCGGCTATGCCACACAGCTTGCAACTATTGCCAATTTTTGCCAACTCGCGTAAAACGCGCTTAATCCTATCAGCCAGTGACCGAGACTATGACATCACAACAGTACAACGCCGATTCGATTGAAGTGCTGACCGGGCTTGAGCCCGTGCAGCGTCGCCCCGGAATGTATACCGACACCACCCGGCCTAATCACCTTGGCCAGGAAGTTATTGATAACAGTGTCGATGAAGCATTGGCAGGCCATGCCGATACCGTGCAGGTGATACTGCATGACGATCAGTCGCTGGAAGTAATAGATAACGGCCGTGGTATGCCGGTGGATATTCACCCTGAAGAGGGCGTTACCGGCGTAGAGCTGATTTTCTGCCGCCTGCATGCCGGGGGTAAATTCTCCAATAAGAACTATCAATTCTCCGGTGGTTTACACGGGGTAGGTATTTCGGTAGTTAATGCATTGTCCAGCCGGGTAGACGTTACGGTGCGCCGTGACGGCAATATATATGAAATGGCGTTTGAGCACGGTAATAAAGTATCCGAGCTCAGTATTACCGGAACTGTAGGTAAGCGTAACACCGGCAGCCGCGTGCGGTTTTGGCCCACACCTTCTTACTTTGACTCGCCAAAATTTTCTGTCAGCCGCATGCTGCATGTATTAAAAGCCAAGGCGGTATTATGCCCTGGTTTAACGGTGAGCTTTGATGACAAAGTAAACCAGCAGCAATATCAGTGGTGTTATCAGAACGGTATTAAAGATTATCTGGCCGAATCGGTAAAAGACTATATCTGCCTGCCAGAGCAGCCGTTTACCGGCAGTTTTAGTGCCAGCACCGAAGCGGTGGAGTGGGCACTGTTGTGGTTGCCTGAAGGCGGCGAGCTGGTAACTGAAAGCTATGTAAACCTTATTCCTACTGCCCAGGGCGGCACCCATGTTAACGGTTTACGCCAGGGCTTGCTTGAGGCGCTGCGCGAGTTTTGCGAGTTTCGTAACCTGTTGCCGCGCGGTATTAAGCTGTCGCCGGAAGATATCTGGGACCGCTGTGCTTACATACTGTCGCTGAAGATGCAGGATCCACAATTTGCCGGCCAGACCAAAGAGCGTTTGTCGTCGCGCCAGTCGGTGGCTTTTGTATCGGGTATTGTTAAAGATGCCTTTAGCTTATGGTTGAACGAGCACACCGACATTGCCGAAAGCCTGGCCGATTTTTGTATTAACAATGCACAAAAGCGGCTGAAAGCGGCAAAAAAAGTGGTGCGCAAAAAAATTACCTCCGGCCCGGCTTTACCCGGCAAGCTGGCAGATTGCTCAGCACAGGATCTTAACCGCACCGAGCTGTTTCTGGTTGAAGGGGATTCGGCCGGTGGTAGTGCCAAGCAGGCGCGCGATCGCCAGTTTCAGGCAGTAATGCCGCTACGCGGTAAAATTCTTAATACTTGGGAAGTCGAATCGGGCCAGATCCTGGCATCGCAGGAAGTGCATGATATTTCTGTTGCTATAGGCATGGACCCGGACAGTGCCGATTTAACCGCCTTGCGGTATGGCAAAATTTGTATTTTAGCCGACGCCGACTCTGATGGTTTACATATTGCCACCTTATTATGCGCCTTGTTTATGCGCCATTTCAGCAGCCTGGTAGCAGCTGGCCACGTGTATGTAGCCATGCCGCCGCTGTATCGCATTGATATTGGTAAAGATGTGTATTACGCGCTGGACGAAGATGAAAAAAATGGCGTGCTGGACCGGATAGAAGCTGAGAAAAAGCGCGGCAAGGTTAATGTGCAACGTTTTAAAGGTCTGGGTGAGATGAACCCGTTGCAGTTACGTGAAACCACCATGGACCCGAATACCCGGCGTTTAGTGCAGCTTACTATAGATGATGTGGCACAAACGATGGAACTGATGGATATGTTGCTGGCAAAAAAACGCGCTACAGATCGGCGCGACTGGCTGGAATTAAAAGGCGATAAAGCCGCCATTACTGTGTAGGCTGCTGTAACAATAATAAGGCGCTATAACGGTGACAAAACACATTACAGTAATACTTCTGGGCAGTGCTCTGTTGTTTAGTCAGGGCTTGTATAGTGCACAACTCCCAGCCTGGCTGCAGCAAGTGGCTGAGCAAAAGCGGCAACAGCCAGAGGAAATGCTGGCTGTGCTGCAACTGCATCAGGCGGCTTTGCCTGGCTTACCAGAGCCGGTACAGGCGCAGTGGTACGCCGAACAGGCTGCAGTGCTTGCCACACTGGGGCGGCATCAGGAACAACAGCAAGCAGCAGAGCAGGGGCTGGCCTTGTTGGGTGAGATGCAATCCTTGTCAAAAGTAGAGCTGCTATATACGCTGGGCTTTGCCAGAGAGATGCAGGCCGACGACATTAGCGCTTTGCAGCATTATGAGCAGGGTATAGCGCTGGCTACCTTGCTGGATGACGAAAGGCTTATTTTACTCGGCCAGATTAACCAGGCTGCAGTGTTTAGCAACCGTAACCAGAATCAGCAGGCACTGGCATTATTAAAAGACACCTATCAGCGCGCGCAGCGGTTAAACGATACCGAGGTGCTGGCAGAGGTTAATGCTGAACTGGGTTTACTTTATGCTTCGCTGGCTTACGAAAAAGACGGCATTACTTTACTGCAAACCGCGCTGACATTATATGAACAGCTGGGCTGGCAGAAAAATCAAATCACCGTATTGTTTAATCTGGCCCGTACCTACGGCTTTTTGGAGCAATACGAATTATCACTGCAACACTACAATAAAATGCTGCAAAAAAGTCAGCAGTCGCAAGACAAGGTGAATTTGTATCATGCTTATCTTGGCCTGGCGATCACCAGTAGCCAGAATAACAGCGCTGATGCAGCACTCAGTTATATTGCCAAAGCAGAGGAGTATCTGCCGCAGTTGCAGGCCACCGCACATATTTCTACACACTACTATGAAAAAGCGCTTATTTATCAGAAGCTAAAACAAAGCTCGCTGGCTATGCAGCAGTTAATGTTATCTGAGCAAAGCCTTAACAGCGAAGGGGTTGAAGATGACAGCCCTATCCGGCTTAGTATTATGTACCTAAAAGCCGAGCTGCAGGCCGAGCAGGGCCAGTTTGACCGGGCTTACCGGCAACTGCATGAGTTTGTTTTACTGTTTCAGGACGTGCGCAACAAAGAAAACGAGCTGGCAATAGAGCAAATGCGGCTTAGCTTTGATCACGAACAACAACAGCAACGCAACCGCTTACTGGTGCAGGACAATGAACTAAAAGCGCTACGGCTAAGCCAGGCTGAGCGCGAGCGCCAGGTACAATTGCTGTGGCTCAGTATTTTGGGCTGTTCAACCGTAATATTACTGATTTTATTGCTGTGGCAACTAAACCGGCATAAAGCGAAAAACCGCTCTGCAGCCAGCAATGCCTCAGAGCAGACAGGATAAGCTATGACAGAAACCGTAATTTCACAAGATGGTATTGAGCAGTTACCACTGCGTCGTTTTACCGAAGAAGCCTATTTAAATTACTCCATGTACGTCATTATGGACCGCGCTTTGCCGCATATCGGCGATGGGCTTAAACCGGTACAGCGGCGTATTATTTATGCTATGTCTGAGCTGGGTTTGTCGCATCTGGCTAAATACAAAAAATCAGCCCGTACTGTCGGTGACGTGCTGGGTAAATTTCACCCGCACGGCGACAGCGCCTGTTACGAAGCCATGGTATTAATGGCGCAGCCATTCTCTTACCGTTATCCGCTGGTAGACGGCCAGGGTAACTGGGGTGCACCGGACGATCCGAAATCTTTCGCGGCTATGCGTTACACTGAAGCCAAATTATCGCGCTTCTCGGAAGTGTTGTTGTCTGAGCTGGGCGCCGGCACCACCGACTGGCTGCCCAACTTTGACGGCACGCTGGAAGAGCCAAAAGTATTACCGGCGCGCTTGCCGCACATATTGCTTAACGGCATTACCGGTATTGCCGTGGGTATGGCTACCGATATTCCGCCACATAATGCGCGTGAAGTGGCGCATGCTTGTGCCGCCTTACTGGACAACCCGCACAGCAGCGTAACGGACTTAATGCAGTACGTAAAAGGCCCGGACTACCCGACCGATGCTGAGATTATCAGCCCGGCGCATGAGCTGGCAGCCATTTATGAAACCGGCCGTGGTAGCGTAAAAATGCGTGCGGTGTACAGCCAGGAAGATGGCGATATTGTGATTACCGCACTGCCGCATCAAACGTCCGGCTCTAAAGTGCTGGAACAGATAGCGGCGCAGATGCAGGCGAAAAAACTGCCAATGGTCAGCGACTTACGTGATGAGTCGGATCATGAAAACCCGACCCGCATTGTAATAGTGCCGCGCTCTAACCGCATTGATGTTGAGCAGTTAATGCAGCATCTGTTTGCTACCACCGACTTAGAGAAAAGCTACCGGGTTAATATCAATATTCTTGGCCTGGATCAGCGGCCACGGGTAAAAAATCTGCTGGAAATTCTGACTGAATGGTTAACGTTCCGCCGTGACACCGTGCGCCGGCGTTTGCAGTACCGGCTGGATAAAGTGCTGGATCGCATGCACGTATTGGAAGGTTTATTAATTGCCTTCTTAAATATTGATGATGTGATCCGCATTATCCGTACCTTTGATGATCCTAAAGCCGAGCTAATCGCCTTTTTTGGTGTAACTGAGCGCCAGGCCGAAGCGATTTTAGAGCTGAAGTTACGCCATTTAGCCAAGCTGGAAGAGATGAAGATCCGTGGCGAGCAGGATGAGCTGGCCAAAGAGCGTGACAAATTGCAGGGCATTTTAGGCTCAGAGAAAAAACTGACCAAGCTTATCCGTGATGAGCTGTTAGCCGATGCAGAAAAATACGGTGATGAGCGGCGCAGCCCTATCGTTATGCGCGGTGAAGCCAAAGCGTTAAGCGAAAAAGAGCTGTTACCCAGTGAGCCGGTTACCGTGGTGTTGTCGGAAAAAGGTTGGGTACGCTGTGCCAAAGGCCATGATGTCGATGGCAATGCATTAAGTTACAAAGCCGGTGATGCCTTCAAAGCGCTGGCCAGTGGGCGGTCAAATCAGCTTGCGGTATTTATTGATTCATCCGGCCGCAGTTTTGCTACCGAAGCGCACGAACTGCCCTCTGCCCGCGGCCAGGGTGAGCCATTAAGTGGCCGCTTTGCTGTGGTGGCAGGTGAGAGTTTTGACCATGTGCTGCTGGGCGATGAAAAACAGGCGCTCCTGCTGGCCTCTGATGCCGGTTATGGCTTTGTTGCCGAATACAGTGATTTACTCAGCCGTAATAAAGCCGGTAAAGCGGTATTAAGTTTACCGGTGGGCGCCAAAGTACTGCCGCCGTTAGTGGTAAAACAGCCTGAAACTGATCTGGTGCTGTGTATCTCCAATGAGGGCCGCATGCTGGTGTTCCCGGTAGCCGACTTACCTAAATTAAGTAAAGGTAAAGGCAATAAGCTGATGTCTATACCCTCTGCCCGCGCAGCCAGCCGTGAAGAGTATGTTTGCCAGCTGGCGATAGTGCCGGCAGATGGCAGCGTTACCTTAGTGGCCGGTAAACGTAAGTTAGGCTTAAAAGCGGACGATTTCGCGCATTACCATGGCGAACGTGGCCGGCGTGGCAATAAATTACCGCGTGGCTTGCAGCGTATTGATGAAATACTGGTTAACCACGGTGCTGATATCAGCAGTGATCAAACCAGCAGTACCGAATAAAGCCGCTATACTGGGCGCCTTTTTTACGGCGCCTTTTTTTGTGCCGGCGACAACAGCCGCCTGTGGCGGTGAAGCGGAGATAGCAGTGATAGCGGTAGTAAGGTTAATTTTATTGGTGCTGTTTTTTATTATCAGTACGCTGGCGGGGTTACTAATTTGTCTGGTACGGCCATTTCATCCGAATAATGTTTATATTTTTTCGCATTGGTACGGCTGGATGTCGCGTATTTTCGGTATTAGCGTTGAAGTTCGCCGCCATAGCACTATCGACCCCAGCAAGCCCTATGTTTACATTGCTAACCACCAGAATAACCTGGATTTATTTACCATAAGTAATGGTGTGCAGCCGCGTACCGTAACCATTGGTAAGAAAAGCCTGAAGTACATCCCGTTTTTTGGCCAGTTGTACTGGCTTAGCGGCAATATTCTGATTGACCGGCAAAATAAAAGCCGTGCTTTAGGGGCAATGCTCGGCGCTGCCGAACGTATCAGCCGCGATAATATCTCGGTATGGATGTTCCCGGAAGGCACACGTAGCTACGGCCGTGGCTTACTGCCGTTTAAAGCCGGCGCTTTTCATATCGCGCTGGAGGCCAAAGTGCCTTTGGTACCGGTATGTATGAGCAGCACCCACGGCCAGTTTAAGCTAAACCGCTGGAACAACGGCAAAGTTATTATTGAACTGATGGCACCGCTGGAGCTGCCAACAGAGCAACTGAATATCCGCCAGTTTGCTGAAAATACCCATCAACAGATGCTACTGAAAATCGCTTTACTTGATAGCGAACTGGGCAACGACTACACTGCCAGAAATATTGCAGCTAAAGAGTAATTTTATGGAAAACTGGCAGGAATTTACCGAAGACACCATCGCCGCTTTGTTAGAAGACGGCAGCGATCCGGATGCGCTTTACACCATTGAACACCACTTTTACGACAAAGACTTCGCCAAGCTGGAAAAGCTGGCGGTAGAACTGTTTAAACTGGGCTATGAAGTCACTGACGCCGAGGAAGTCGAATTTGAAGAGGGCGGCAGCGCCTGGGTATTTGACGCCATTCGCGAGCAGTCACTGGATGCTGATAGCATTGTTGTTGATGCTATTAAATTAGAAGAGCTGGCGCACAAACATAAAGTAGAGTACGACGGCTGGGGCACCTACTTTGAAGGTGACGAAGATGAAATGGATTTGGACGACGACGAAGAATAAGCGTCGTGTTCTGCCATAAAAGCCGCTGCAAAGCGGCTTTTTGCATTTAGGCTAGTTAGCGTTGAGGGTTTCTGCTAATCAAGCGCTGTTAAAGCAAAAAGCTTTACCGGCTGGTTTGCCCAATATCTGATCGCTGTGCATTACCAGCTGGCCGCCGATAATGGTGGCAATGGGCCAGCCGGTAACGGTTTTGCCGTGGTAGGGGCTCCAGAGCGCTTTGCTGGCGACCCAGCTGTTATCTATAGTGCGGCTTGCTTTGGTATCTACCAGCGTTAAATCCGCGTCGTAACCCACTGCCAGCCGGCCTTTACCGTTCAGGCCAAAAATACGCGCCGGGTTGCTGCTGGTTAAATCAACCAGCCGCTGGAGGCTGAGCCGGCCGGCGGCAACATGATCGAGCATTACCGGCAGCAAGGTTTGTACACCTGTCATGCCGCTGGGCGATTCCGGATAAGGCCGGGCTTTTTCCTTCAGAGTGTGCGGTGCATGATCGCTGCCAATCACATCAACAGTACCATCATTAATACCCTGCCATAACGCCTGTTGGTGGCTGGCATCGCGCACCGGCGGGTTCATTTGCGCCAGCGTGCCCAACCGCTCGTAGCAGTCGGGTGAGTGCAATGTTAAATGGTGTGGTGTCACTTCGACAGTCACGCGGTGTTTAAACGCCGCCAGATAGGCCATTTCATCAGCGGTAGAAATATGCAGTAAATGCAGCGGCCGGCTGGTTTGTTCCGCTAACGCGATAATACGTTGGGTTGCCAGCAGCGCGCTTTGCGCATCGCGCCAAACAGGGTGGTTTAGCACATCATTGGTAGTTAGCGGCTGGCGCTGGCGCAAACGCGCTTCATCTTCGGCATGAATAGCCACCCGCCGTTTACCGTTTTGCAGAATTTGCCGCAGTAAATCGTCCTGTTCGGCCAGCAAATCGCCAAAAGAGCTGCCCATAAACACCTTGATACCAGCACAACCTGGCAGGGTTTCCAACTGCGGCAGTTGCTGCAGGTTTGCCGCGCTGCCACCGATATAAAACGCATAGTTGCAATAACTGCTGGTGGCGGCAATATTCAGCTTCGCTTGCAGATCAGCATGGGTTAACGTTAGCGGGTTAGTATTGGGCATTTCAAAAAAGCCGGTTACACCGCCCAGTACTGCGCCCTTGCTGCCGTGGCTAATATCTTCTTTGTGTGTCAGGCCGGGTTCACGAAAGTGCACCTGCGTATCAATTACGCCGGGCAGAACATGCAAACCGGTAGCGTCCAGTGTTTCATCAGCGTGCCAGCCGCTGCAACCAATGGCAGCAATTTTACCGTATAGCAGAGCGATATCGGCCTGAACAATACCTGCCGGGGTGACCAGGCCGCCGTTGCGGATCAGCTTACATGCGTGTTTGCGCTGGATCTGCTGCAAAAATTCATTGTTATCCATTGGAGTTAGCCGCAAAGGTGACGTTAGCAACCGCATCATGCGGATGCAGGCTTTCATGGTGGGCAACAGCAATGCTAAAAGCGTCATAATGCTGGCTCAGGGCCGCATGTAAACGCCTGGCCGCATCTTCGACAAACATCAGGTTGGTGCCGTTAAGGCGGGCAAATTCCTGTTCGTCGGCGCGTTTTACCGCGGTTTGCAGCGGCGTGGCCAATGCCTGCTCGGCGCGGTCAATCAGGGGGAGGATGCCAAAATCAGGTTGGGCCGGGTTAAGTTTAATGCGAAGCTGCGCGATGCTGCGCTGGCTATGCGGTGTGGCCAGGCTGGCATGCTGCAACAGCCACTGGCTGGCCAGGGCAGTCTCAACGACAGGCTGGCCAGCAAACTGCTGCTGAAACTGCTCGCTGAGCAACTGGCGGCTTAGCGACGCCGAGCAGGGGCAGGTAGAGGAATAACCAATAGCCACACTGAGCTCAATGTTCAGTTCGTTGTTTATCAAGGTTGCACTAATGGTTAGCGGATAGGCTTTAAAGCCGGCCAGTGCCGGGGTTTTTAATGCCGGCCGGCGCAATAAGAGCTGAGCGCTAAGGTGCAAGCTGGCACTGGTGCTGGCACACTCTTGCTGGCTTTGCAGCAGTATCGTCAACAAATCGTGCAGCGTTGCCGGGCTGACAGACTGCACTTGTACCCACTGATACAAATGCTGGTACAGCCGGGACATATGAATACCTTTTTTATCCGGTTGGGGCAGGTTCACGCTAACATCTGCTTTTACAGCAAGGGGTTGCTGTGGTAAGTCAGACAGTGTCAGGATTAAATCAATATGTTGCATACCGACATTATCCAGCGCAACGGCGAAAGCCGGGCTGGCAGCGTGGGCAGTATCTGCAAGAGCAGAGAAATGCATTGGAGGGGTCCTTAATTCAGGTGTGGGGCACATCACAGCAGTTTTTGCACAGTCCATGCAGTTCAATATGCAGATCTTTGGTTTGAAAAGCCGAACCGGTGTGTTGCAGCATTGGCCGTGCGATGGTGGCCGGTAATGGATATTTTTCTATCTGGCGGCAGTTCTCACAGATAAAAACCTGCCAGAAACAGTGCTGCTGGCCATCGATATACAGAAACTTATTTATCGTGCGCAGATGCAGCACGCAGTGCATCTGCAGTAAAAAATCCAGAGCGCGGTAGGCGGCCATCGGGTGCAGGTTAACATCGTATTCCTGCTGCATAGCAGCAATGACCTCATAAGCAGACATGGCGGTGTTTTTTGTCTGCAGCAGCGCCATTACCTGTTTACGGTTTTTCGTCATTGATGGCCGCCGTTGCAAAGCAGACTGGGCTACACAGTAATTTGTTTTCATCGGCTGTTTACATCGGATCCAGGCTCAGCAATACCCGGGGCAAGCCAGATGCCGGAGAACGGTGCACTATAGCTTGCTGCTCATTGCCTTCCCAGCCGGAGCCTTTGAGTAAGGTAACGGCAAAAGATGAGGCGTGAGCCTTGTTACCGGCAGTATCCAGCCATTCCGTGCCAGGGCCCAGATAAGTGCATACCAGGCGGCATACCAGATGATCAGTATGAAATTTCGGGCACATCGGGCGCTGCAATGTTTCCAGACGCAGGCCAAGCTGCTGGCAGTCCATCAGGCAGCTAAACATCTGACACTGCAGGGCGATATCTGCCAGTAGCGCCGCTTTGCCTGGTGCGTCCGGCAATGCGGCGGCAATATCGGCTGGTACGGTATCTGCACCGACAATACGTTTTAACGGCATTGCCAGCGTAAGCCCGGCACAGTAGGCTCTAATCAGCGGATCTGCCGCACGTTGCCAGCTAACCAGATTGATATCGGGGGCAAAGATTTGCGGCAATATATCGCTGCTGGTATCACTAAGCTGACGCGTTGTTGTATGACTTAGCGGGCTGAATTCTGTAAATGCCAGCGCACTCATGCCGCTTGTTCCTGTATAAACGGGCTGGGTAGCTGCTGCCATTGCTGCTCGCCCTGCGCCAGTTCGTCAGCGGTGAGCAGACAGGCTTCTAACTGGGCCAACATGGCGGTTTTATCCAGCTGCTGGCCGATAAACACCAGTTCCTGGCGTCTGTCGCCGTAGGGCTCTGTCCAGCTTTGCATAATAGCTTCCTGTAGCTCTGGCTCCTGTGGCCACTGCTCTGCCGGGACGGCCTGCCAGAATAAGCCCGCCATATTATAACGGGCAATGCCGCCAGCCTGATGCCACAGCCAGGCGTAATCTGGGTTGCTGGCCAGCCAAAAGTAACCTTTAGAGCGCAGCAGGCGGCCGCTGGGCCAGTTCTGGTGTAAAAAGGCATGAAAGCGCTGTGGGTGAAACGGAGCGCGGGCGGTAAAGGCGAAGCTGCTGATACCGTATTCTTCAGTTTCGGGTTTATGCTCGCCGCGTAACTCCTGCAGCCAGCCGGGGGCTTGTTGTGCCTGCTCAAAATTAAACAGCCCGGTATTAAGGATTTGCGCCGGACTGACCTTGCCGTGCTGCGCCTGAATAATGCGGGCACGACTGTTTAAGCTGCGTAACACCGCGCTAAGACGCTGCAACTGTAATGCTGTTACCAGATCGGCTTTGCTTATAACTAACACATCACAAAACTCGACCTGCTCAATCAGTAAGTCTGCTACGCTGCGCTCGTCGTCTTCGCCCAGGCTTTCGCCACGCTCGGCTAAGTCTTGTGCGGCTTCAAAATCGGCCATAAAGTTCACTGCATCTACCACTGTTACCAGCGTATCCAACCGGGCAATATCGGCCAGGCTCTGGCCGTCTTCGTGCTCAAAGGTGAAGGTTTCGGCAATGGGCAACGGTTCGGAAATACCGGTAGATTCAATCAGCAAATAGTCAAAGCGGCCGGCTTTGGCCAGTTTACCCACTTCTAAGAGCAAATCTTCGCGCAACGTACAGCAAATGCAGCCATTGCTCATTTCTACCAGTTTTTCTTCAGCACGATTTAAGCTGACATCAGTGTTTAGCTCTCTGGCGTCGATATTCACATCGCTCATATCGTTAACAATAACGGCTACGCGCAAGCCGTCACGGTTGTGCAGTATATGGTTGAGCAAAGTGGTTTTGCCGGCACCAAGAAAGCCGGATAACACGGTAACCGGCAAGCGTTTATCTACAACCGGGTTAGTGTGTGGCATGTTGAGCTCCTTGCAGATTGTGCAGCAGTTTACGGTTATACAAATGGGCGCCAATTAACAGTAAGCCGCCAATAACCGCCAATGCAGCTTCGGCATCGTAGCCGGCAAACAGCGAGGCAATTAATAATAAAAAGCCACTAAGCCCGAGTACAAAAGGGGTTTTACTACGGTGGATGCACCAGCCACCGGGCAGGCTCCAGGCCAGCATGGCGCTGATGGGTAGTAACATCAGGTAATGAAACCATTCTGAACTAAATACACCCAGCAGTAAGCCTGAACTGCCCAGTGCCAGCAATAACGGCGTGGCGATACAGTGCACCACGCACAAGCCCGATAAGGCGGCGGCAATAAGATCTTTCATAAGCTTCCTCTGGTAAGTCGTTGTGGCGAAGCGATGTTATTTGCCCGCGAGCGTTGCATTGGCACTAAATAATGTTATAACATCACAAAAGTTGAAAGATGTTATAACATAACAATTGAGCCGTCAAATGCTGTGGCTAGCTGTTGCTGCAGTGGGACGAGTGTATTTATGGGGAATAAGATGTTTAAGAAAACCATATTGGCATGTCTGGTGGGTAGCAGCCTGTTATCCGGCCAGATCAGTGCTGAGTCTATTTCCGGCGTGGTGAAAGATGAAAATGATCAGCCAATTGCCGGTGCCAAAATCAGTGTTGTCGGCGAGAGCCAGTCAGTACTTACTGATGCCAATGGCCGCTTTGTGGTGAGCAACTTGCTGGCCAGCGAAGCTGAGCTGCATATTGAGGCCCGTCGTTTTGGCCATCGTAATTTTCATCTTAGCGTTCCGCAACAAGGGCTCAATGATGTCAGCCTGACATTGCTTAGCAGCACAATAGAAGTAATAGATGTAAAAGCCAGCCCGTTTCATGCCTCTGCCACCGAGTCGGCTATACCAGTGAGTGTACTGGCCGGTGATGCACTGAAAATGCGCCAGGCTTCTACGCTTGGCGATACGCTGAAAAACGAAGTGGGCGTGCATTCTAATTTCTACGGTGGTGTTGCCAGCAGCCCGATTATCCGTGGTCTGGACGGCCCGCGGGTATTAATTACCCAAAATGGTTTAGACGCCGGTGACGCTTCACGTGTTGGCCCTGATCACAGCGTAGCGGCCGAAGCCAGTACTGCCACCCAGATTGAAGTACTGCGTGGCCCGGCTACGTTGTTTTACGGCAGCGGCGCCATTGGTGGGGTAGTTAACGTGGTAGATGAGCGTATTCCTACCGACAACAGCACCCGCGCCGAGTGGATGCTGCAGCGTGAGTCAGTAAATAATGAAAAGCTGGCTGCAGGCTCATTGGTTACCGGTGTAGATAACATTGGCCTCTACGTTGACGGTTTCTGGCGCGACAGCGACGATTACCGTATTCCGGGCTTTGCAGAAGCTCAACCGGATGACGACGCAGTAAAAGGCCGCGTTGCCAGCAGTGCTGCTACCGCTAAAGGTTTTACGCTCGGTGGCAGTTATTTGCTGGACAATGGCTATGTAGGAGTTTCTTACGGCCGTTTAGAGCGTGAATACGGTATTCCCGGCCACTCGCATGGCGGCCATGAAGAAGGCGATGAGCACGCCGGCGAAGAGCAGGTTTATGCCGATTTAGCGCAAAACCGTTATCAGTTGCTAAGCGAACTGAATTTTTCCTCCGGCCTTATTCGTACAGTAAATACCCGGTTGGCGTTTACTGATTACGAGCACAGTGAAATTGAAGGGGGAGCAGTAGGTACTACGTTTAAAAACCGCAGCCAGGAAGCACGGTTGGAACTGTTACACCGGCCTTATCAGGACTGGCGCGGTGGCTTAAGCCTGCATTATAAGTTCAGTGATTTTGAAGCTGTAGGCGAAGAGGCGTTTACCCCGCCATCAGAAACGCAAATGCTGGCGCTGGGCTGGATGGAAGAGCGGCATTTTGGCCCCTGGTTATTACAATTGGGTGCGCGGGTAGAGCGGGTAACTATTGACGCTACCGATGTGTTGCTGCCGGATATTGGCGCCCATAGCCATGATGGCGATGACCACGGCCATGATCATGACCATGGCGCTGAGTTTATCCGGGTGTTTGATGTCAGCCAGCGTTTTACGCCTTACAGTGTGTCGGCCGGCACAGTGTGGGATTTTACTGAAGGCTATAACCTTGGTTTGTCGGTATCACGCTCACAGCGTGCGCCTGCTGCGTCAGAATTATTGTCGTTTGGTGCGCATATTGGCACTGCTTCTTATGAAGTAGGGGCATTGTTTGTGCTGGATGACGACGACTTTGTGCTGAACACTCAGCCAATCGAAATGGAAGTGGCCAACAACCTGGATATTACGCTACGTAAATTCAGCGGTAATACCGGTTTTGTGCTTAATGCCTTTTACAACCGCATAGACAACTACTATTACCAGCAGAATACCGGCTTGTTTGCTGAATCTGGTCATAATCACGGCGGGCATGACCACGGTGACGATGAGCACAGCCACGACGCCGAGCTGCCGGTGTATCTGTTTACCACTGCAGATGTCACCTTACATGGTCTGGAAGCGCAGTTCAGCTGGCAGATTAATGATCCATTTAAGCTAACCCTGCAGGGTGATTATATCCGCGCCCGTATTCAGGGCGGTGGCGATTTACCCCGCACACCACCACTGCGGCTGGCAGCAGAACTGGCTTACGAGCTCGATGCACTGAGCGCCGATGTGCGCGCTACCCGTTATTTTAAACAAGACAAAGTGTCCGAGCTGGAGCAAGCCACAGCAGGTTATACCCTGCTCGATGCCAGCGTCAGTTACCGCTTCAACCTCGGGCCTCAGCAGTTAACTGCCTATATCAAAGGCCAGAACCTGACTGACGAAGACGCGCGGGTGCACACCTCATTTTTAAAAGATTTAACCCCTTTACCCGGCCGCTCTGTAGCAGTGGGCATACGCGGTAGTTTTTGACTTTTTGTGCAGCAGGTTAACTCTGGTTCCTGGCCTGTTGCACCTTTTACTTATAACAAGGAGTGGTAATGTTACAAACAAAATTAAGCCTGGCAGCCTTGCTGATCGGTGCATCTTTACTCAGTGCCTGTGGTGACAGCACAACTAATATCGTGGAAAAAGATCCGATCCCAATTGAAGACGATCACGACCATGATCATGATGATGTCAGTGCCGCAGGCCGGTTGGTTATTTCCGCCAAAGACTCCAATCTGCTGTCGGTATATGAATTAAGTGACACCAGCCTGCTGGATACTTTTGCTGTGGCAGATATTCCATCGGCACTGGCGGCATCGCCAGCACATCGCTATGCGCTGGCGATACAACGTACTACAGACCGGGTCGAGTTTATTGACGGTGGTCTGTATCAGGAAGATCATGTTGATCACCTGCACGATTACCAGCAAGACCCTGAGTTAGTCAGCTTTGTATTAAGTAACAGCCGGCCAACGCATATCACCGCCAGTGACAGCCAGTTAGCGGTGTTTTTTGATGGTGATGCCGCCAGCGGTGCTTCAGCTGCTGTAGCAGTAATTACCGATGCCGATATTACTACCGACAGCAATGGCTATCCGGTACTAAATTACAGCGTGCATATGCATGGCGCTGCTCAGGCGCGCGGAGAGTATTTAATTTCAACTGTGCGTGATGCCAATAGCGCAACCACCTTGCCAGACAAAGTAGCGGTATATGAGCAACATGGCGACCACTATCACCAGGAGCTGGTGTTTGACGAATTATGCCCTGGCTTGCATGGCAGCGCGCAAAACGAACACTTTATCAGCTTTGGCTGTACCGACGGCGTCCTGCTGATAGAGCAGGAAGGCACAACCTTTACCGCCAGCAAACTGGCCAATACCGCTGATATTACCGGTACCATGCGCATAGGCACCTTAGTGGGCGCTATGCAGGCCGAGCACTTTGTTGGTTTTGCCGGAACCAGTGTTTTTGCTATTCACGCCCACGACGGCGAAATGCAACTAATAGACTGGCAAGCAACTGCTGGTGCAACACTAACCGGTTATGGTTTTGCTGACAAAGGCAGCAAGTTTGTGCTGCTGGACAGTTTGGGTTATTTAACCATTTTGAACTATCACGGCCATGAGCACGAAGGCACAGACGAAGCTGCGTTTGAGTTTGCGGCCAAAGTTCAGCTAACCACTGCAGATGTTAGCACTATGCCACAAGGCAGCCGGTTTGAACTGGCTATTTCTGCCAGTGATGACAAAGTCTATGTTATTAACCCCATCAACCGGACACTGCTGACAGTAGACACGGCTGATGCCGAGGTTGTGGCAACCAAGCAACTTAATTTTATGCCGCATAAGCTGGTATGGCTGGGTATTGCTGAGCCTGCCGAAGCACATGATCACTAATACCGCCAGGCATTAGTTAGTCTTAGCGTTATATCAAAGGCCGTTAAAGCAAATTTAACGGCCTTTTTTTGTCTGTGTGCTCCTTATCTCATTGAGAATAATTCGTATTTATGCTTATATAGCCTGTCTTTTCTACCTCAACACTTTTGGGAGTGGCAGTATGAAATCAGCTTATGCATTAACTTTACTTGGCGCAGGTATTGCCAGCGCATTAATGAATATGGCAGCGGCGCAGGCTGCTGAAGTCAATATCTATTCAGCCCGGCAGGAAGAACTGATTAAGCCGCTGCTGGATAAATTTGCTGCGGATACCGGCATTAAAGTAAACCTGATCACCGGTAAGCCAGATGAGCTGATTAGCCGTATGGTCAGCGAAGGCCGTAACAGCCCGGCAGATGTACTGATTAGCACCGATGTTGGCCGTTTGTACCGCGCCAAGCAACAGGGCGTGTTGCAAAGTATTGAATCGGATGTATTAACGCAAAATATTCCAGCGGCGCTGCGTGACCCTGCCGGTTTATGGTTTGGCCTTACCATGCGTGCCCGGCCCATTATGTATGTGCCCGGTAAAGTAAAACCAGAACAGCTGTCAACCTACGAAGATTTAGCTGATCCGAAGTGGAAAGGCCGTATTTGTGTGCGCTCGTCTGACAATATTTATAACCAGTCGATGACTGCCAGTTTAATTGCCCATGATGGCGAGGCAACGACAGAGCGATGGGCCAAAGGCCTGGTTGCCAACTTTGCTATGCCACCAAAAGGCGGCGATCGTGATCAAATTAAAGCTGCGGCGGCAGGTGTATGCGATATTGCCATTGCCAACACTTATTACTTAGGCGGTATGCTGGCCGATCCGCGTGATAAAGCTGCAGCAGAGAAAGTAAAAGTGTTCTGGCCAAATCAGGATGGCCGTGGTGCTCATATTAATATCTCCGGCGCCGGTGTGGCGAAATACGCACCGAACAAAGCCGAGGCAATTAAACTGCTTGAATATATGCTTACGCCAGAGTCACAACAATGGTACGCCGAAGCGGATCATGAATACCCAGTACGCGAAGGTGTTAAAGCCAGTGCTATTTTACAAGGCTTTGGTGAATTTAAAGCAGACCAGTTACAATTGGACAAATTAGGGCAATTAAACGCTGAAGCCATTCGTGTAATGGATCGCGCTGGCTGGAAATAATCTTTGAATTCAATTTGTTGTAATGTGGTAAGCGCCGGATGAAGCGCGGTTGGCGTGATATCTGGCGTTGGTCGGTATTGCTGCCAGCCTTAGTGCTGGCACTGCCGGTACTGGTGATTTTTGCCAGTGTTTTTAACCCGCAACCCCAGGTCTGGCAGCATTTACGCCAGACCGTGCTGGCCGACTATGTCATAAATTCTTTGTTGCTGGCCGGTGGCACTGGCCTGGGTGCCTTGCTGCTGGGCACCGCATCTGCCTGGATTATCAGCCAATATCAATTTGCCGGCCGGCGTGTGCTGGAATGGTTATTATTGCTGCCGCTGGCCATGCCTGCCTATATTATTGCTTACACCTACACCGGCATGCTGGATTTTGCCGGCCCGGTACAAACTGCGCTCCGGGCTCAGTTCGACTGGCGCTATGGTGACTACTGGTTTCCGCAAATACGCTCGCTCAGTGGTGCCATTATTATGCTGTCGCTGGTGCTGTATCCTTATGTGTATATGCTGGCGCGCAGCGCCTTTCGTGAGCAATCCGCCTCCTTGTTTGAAGCCAGCCGTACTCTGGGGTTAACACCGAGGCAGCATTTCTGGAAAGTTGCCTTACCGCTGGCACGCCCGGCTATTTTAACCGGTACCGCGCTGGCGATGATGGAAGCCTTTGCTGACTACGGCACCGTGCAGTATTTTGGTGTTACCACCTTTACCACCGGCATTTTCCGTACCTGGTTTGGTATGGGTAATCAGGTCGCAGCTGCCCAACTGGCCGCCATGTTAACGGGGTTTGTCTTGTTACTGCTGGTGCTGGAACGTTGGTCGCGGCGTAAAATCCGTTATTATCATCAGGGCCAGCGCAGCAATGCTGCGCCAAGGCATAACATAGGTGTTGGGCGCCAGATGTTACTGCTGCTGTTATGTCTGCTGCCGGTACTATTTGGTTTTGTTATTCCAGCTGTGCAACTGGTGAGCTGGGCACTTAGCAATTATCAGCAAACCCTCACGCCGCAGTTTGGTCAACTGGTATGGAATAGCTTTTCACTGGCTGCGATGGCTGCGGTTATTTCGGTACTGCTGGCTTTATTGTTTGCCTATGGCAAGCGGCTGCGGCCCGATGTACTGGTGCAGGCACCGGTGCGCGTCGCGGCGTTGGGTTATGCAGTACCCGGTACCGTTATTGCCATTGGCGTAATGTTACCGCTGGCGTATCTGGATGGCCGCATCGATTTACTGGCTGAACAGTGGTTTGGCATCCGCACCGGGCTTATTTTTTCCGGTACCTTATTTGCGTTGCTGCTGGCCTACAGTGTGCGCTTTTTAGCAGTGTCACTGCACAGTGTTGAAGCCGGGCTGGAGCGGATTAAACCCAGTATGGATAATGCTGCGCGTTCGTTAGGCTACTCACCGCTGCAAGTGTTGCAAAAGGTGCATGTACCGCTGCTGCGCTCCAGTGTGCTGGCGGCATTATTACTGGTGTTTGTTGATGTATTAAAAGAGCTGCCCGCCACCCTTATTTTACGGCCATTTAACTTTAATACGCTGGCGGTACGCACTTATGAACTGGCATCAGACGAGCGTTTAGCGGATGCGGCGCTACCGGCACTGGCCATTGTGCTGGTAAGTTTATTACCGGTGATCCTGCTGGCGCGCTCAGTAGATTCAAGTTTAAAAGGAAAGCTTTAATGCTGGATTTACAACAGGTTGCGGTAGCTTACGCTGGCCATACTGTAGTGAAAGATATCAGCCTGTCATTGGCACAAGGCCAGATAGGCTGTTTAGTTGGTCCTTCCGGGTGTGGTAAAACCACATTGTTACGTGCCATTGCCGGTTTTGAGCCGGTAGCCGAAGGCTGTATCAACCTGCAGCAACAAGCGGTTAGCAGTGCAACAGTGCAACTGGCACCTGAGCAGCGCCATGTTGGTATGGTATTTCAGGATTTTGCGTTATTTCCCCATCTTAGCGTGGCCGATAATATCAGCTTTGGTTTACTTAAAACATCAAAGGCAACCAAAGCGGCTAAGGTGAAACAGCTGTTGCAACTGGTAGGCTTGCCTGATCTGGGCCAGCGTTATATTCATCAGTTATCCGGCGGCCAGCAACAGCGCGTGGCACTGGCAAGGGCATTAGCACCAGAACCCAAAGTGTTACTGCTCGACGAGCCGTTCTCCAGCCTGGATACCGAGCTGCGCGAAGGGCTGGCACGTGAAATACGGCAAATTCTGCAACAGCTGCATATTACTGCAGTAATGGTAACGCACGATCAGAACGAAGCTTTTGCCATGGCAGATATGATAGGTGTAATGGAGCATGGCCGCCTGCAGCAGTGGGCCACGCCGTATGAGCTATATCACAAACCACACAACCGCTTTGTTGCAGACTTTATCGGCCGTGGCGTGCTGTTGCCCGGCACCATGCTGGATTCGCAACAGGTGCAAACCAGCCTGGGGCTGTTTCGTCAGCGTTATGCCAGTACAGCACTGCCGGGAGACAAAGTAGATGTGCTGATCCGGCCGGATGACATAGTGCATGACGACAGCAGCGGCATTACCGCCCAGGTAACAGATAAAGCCTTTCGCGGCTCGCACATTATGTATCAGCTAAAACTGCAAAGTGGAGAACAGGTGCAATGCTTAGCGCTAAGCCACCATAACCACGCTATCGGCGAGCAAATTGGCATCCGGCTTGATTTAGATCACCTGGTGTTATTTCCGCGCAGTTAAGGTGACCTCAAACTTAGCCGCGGTCACTTTATGCCCTGCTGCGCTTTCACTTCTTTGGGAGACGGTGGTGGAAAGGTAACGCCTTTTGTCTCAAGCATTCTTTTAGCTGTATACACGTTTTCGCTTATCTTAAAATTTGAATTTCTGCGGTTATCTTCAAATACGGTTTCTATAGCGTGAGCGAGAGTAACACCGCCTTTGTTGGGCTCATTAAAGTCGATGCCAAGTTCAAGCAGTTTAACGACGAAATCATATTTCAATAAAGTTGCCGCATATAGCGCAGCATTACGGTTGGTGTTGTCCCGTGCATTGATGTCTGCGCCGGCTTTTAGCAAAAGCTGAAACTGCTCCCAGTTGTCGTGCCCTACAATGTTAAATATTGCCGGGCGACCGGTTGATTCATCTCTTGAGTCAGGATCAGCGCCGTATTTTAACAACATGCTAAATAACTTATTGTCACCGTCACCGGCTAAAATGGCCAGCGGCTGGGCAGGTTTTGGGCCTTCACGGTTAATTTTTACCATAGCGGGAAAGTTGGCATCGGCGCCCAATTGCAGTGCTAACTCAACAGCTGCAGGGTCTTTTTGCATAATCAGCCATAGCAAGGGGGTAATACCTTCATCACCATGCACATTTAGGTTAACACCTTGTTCTATAAGTGACTTCGCTGTTTTTTCATCTTTGCGTTGAATTGCGTGCAGTAAATTAACCATCTCAGCAGAGAAAAATAGTTCGGCTTTCATATCCTTTCCTTCTGACTTGCAGCTGCTAAGCAGACCAACAAGCATAATCATTAAAACGGGGAGCAGCTTGCGTCCGGCTGACAATAATATTTTCAAACTAGCCATAATAAGCCTTTTTAAATACCGCCGAGCATTTGAATATCTTCAGCTTTTTGCGCTTCAATACCTTGAACCACCTGCTCCATGCCATGGCGTGTGATAGGGTTGCCGCCTTCTACGCTGGGTAAATCTAACATAGTACCGCTCGCTTTAGGCAGAGCACTAAAAGCGGCTAATCCAATGGCTGTAAGCATACCGGCTACCGGGCCACCCATAGCTGTTGCAGCCCCTGCCAATACGGCTTTTGTACCCAGGCTTTGTGCCATAGTTAATACCTCGCCTTTTACCGCTTGCGTAGTAATAAGCTTGGACACCTCGGCTAAGGAAAGACCATTTTGCCGACCGGCAGTTTTAGGGTGTAACCCTGCAGAATTAAAGGTATATCCCGGTTGCCCGGTTACAGCCACTCCTGAAGAAGCCAGGCCTCCACCCAAAGAGTGGCCGACGATTGAGAAGTCATTCCCAATAGTTTGTCGTATTCCACGGGCTAAATCCATCGCCTGATTATATTGTTCGGTTTCCAGCCCACTGCCTTGCTTAAGGTTAGTTAACCAGTCTTCTTTACCGGTGACAGCGTTGTTTGTACCGCGGTAAGTCAGCATGGTTTCGCCATTGATCTCCGACTTAAACAAGGCTGCCCCGAAGCCGGTTTGTGTATTGGTAAAATCGGCTTGAGTCAGACCTATCTCTTCCGGGCTGACAATTGTTAGACCAACCGGTGGTTTTGGTAATACATCCAAAGCACCTCGATTAAACTCATCCACTTTATAAACGTACTGTGCAGCTTCTGCGCGCAAAATATTGTCGTTATTAAGGCTGAGCCTGTCGTGAGCCTGCTGTAGCGATGGAATGCCTGCAGTGTTGCTCAATAATAATTGCCGTTGTTGATAGCGTAACTGGCGGGCCTGAACGTCATTTAGCTCAGACAGCGCTAAGGCGGCGGGGCTATGGCTGGCAATTTTTGCTGCAGTTGATTCCTCCGCTGCAACACCTCCGCCCGGATTATTGGCTTTGCCGGTCTGTGCTGCGCTGCTATTGCTGCTAGCTGCTGGGGCTAGGCCGCCGTCACCTATACCGTTGTCTGTAGGTGGTTTACTCCAGCCTTCGGTTAGTTGCCATACCCACATTTTGTGTTCAGCAAACATACTCAACAGGCTGTCTCGCAGCTGAAAGTCGGTATATTTGGTTAAGTTATGTTCCCATGGTTTGGCGTGCTGGTACATCTCACCCCATATCCGGCGCAAGTCCCAGTGGGGTTCTAAGTCATGTAAAAAGTAGCTGCCGTATATACTGTCCTGTACCCGCCACAGATAATCCTGCCCTAAATCTGAGTAGGCCAACAAGCTGTTGCTGCATAAATAGGTGTTACCCCATTTATCTTCCAGTACTACGCCACTGTATTGTTTTTCCAGCATCCTGCCACCTTAATTCGCTGCTAAAAGAGCGGATTTGCGTAAACAATAAATTTACAAGTGGCAAATTGTTCCAAATTGATGCAAAAATGTCAATCAAAGTTTATTTTTTGCTGTCGGGGCGGGGGAGCAGGTTGTCAATAACTTGCTGATACTGGCCCGATTGGCGTAACTGCTGCAGGCCGGTATTAAAACGCTGTATCAGAGCTTCTGAGCGCGGGTCTTTTTTCGATAACAACAGGTACATTGGCCGCTGTTCCAGCGCTGGTGTCATCCAGTCTAATTGTCCGGCGTATTGTGGCAATTTTTCGTCAACTAAATACAGGCCATTAAGTTTGTCTGCCGGCACTAAATCAACCCGGCCCCGCGCCAGCATTTGAAATGCCTGCTCGTCGGTTGCTACCTGCACTGTGGTAATGCCACTTTCCAGTAAACCAGGCAAATGCAGGTAGCCCTGTACCACCGCCATACGTAATTTTTGCTGCACTAAGTCGGTATAATCGCGGTAATTTACTGCCATATCCTTGCGTTTAAAAAATACTATCTGGTTTGCATATAAAGGCTGGGAGTAATAAAAATGCTCGGCGCGTTTATCGTCATACCAGGCTGCTACCAGGCCAATATAATTTGCCTGCTGGCTTTCGCGATAAGCCCTGGCAAAGGGCATAAAATCAATTTCAATACTGATGCCTTGCAGTAAAAAGGCCTGACGGATTATTTCAGTTACTGCGCCCTGCTGCGGCAGATCTTCTGCATAATGCGGGTAATAATTACTGCTCGATAACAGCACAGTGTCAGTCTGGGCAGGCAGGGGGTGACAAAATACTGCAACTAACAGCAATAACGTAATGTAAAACCGGTTCATCGGGCACCTGCGGTACGCATTTTAGTAAATAAGTGTGGCACAGCGTAATAAAAATGCTAACAGAAGTTATGCAGTACCTGCGGTGAAAACAGAACTAAGAAGGGTACAGGGTAAAATAAGCTATTGATTTATTTGGTGCCTAGGGTCGGACTCGAACCGACACGGAGTTTCCCCCGGCGGATTTTGAATGAAATGACTATAAGATATTGTTGCTATAAATTCAGTAGCTTAACAATATAAATCCTCCACCTTTGAAAAAACTTCACAAAAGGTGTTCCGGATTTAGGAGTCATATCATGGCAAAAATCCTTGAGAAACACACACTTGCACCTAACCTAAAAATTTACAAACAATCGAACTGTTATAACTGGATTGTACGCTTAAAAGTGGACAAAACCTATATCATTCGATCCACTCAAACTCCTGATTTACCGCAGGCAATAGCTAAAGCACATCGTCTCTTGATTGAATTTGAAATTCGTTTTGAAACAAATAACTTTGTTGTTGAATCAAAGCGTTTTGCATTTATTGCCGAGAAAGTTATTGAGCAAATGAAAGTCGCAAAGGCAACAGGCACAGGTAAAGTCATTTACGATGACTACATTGGTGCGCTGAACAAGTATCACATCCCCTTCTTTGGCGATACTCATATAACTCGTATCAATGCCGATCAACTTGATGATTTTGACGTATGGCGAGTGAAACAGCTTGGCAGAATACCCGCTAAATCCACTGTGCAAAATCATAACTCAGCACTACAAATGGTGTTTGATTTTGCAGTTAGACGAAAATACATGTTGGTTTCCCAAGTGCCAACATTAGAAAACAAAGGTGCTAGTGGCTCAAGACGCGCTGCATTTTCCATTGATGAATATGCGCGAGTTAGAGAACAAGTTATTCAAATGGGGAAAGAAAGTCGCAAGGAAAAAACGCGCCAGCTACGAGAGCTACTTGTTGATTATATGGATTTCGCGATCCTAACCGGTATGCGCCCTGGATCAGAGATGGATAACCTAACATGGGCAGACCTTCACCCTGAACGGGATGAAACACAAATGCGCTTTTATGTCACAGTAAGAAAAGGCAAAACCACTAAGTACACTGGCACACGTGAGATCGTTTGTAAGGCAGCAATAGTCAAAGTGCTTAATCGTTTGTCGGAACGTTTCCAAAACCGAACAGGTAACGACAGACTTTTTCGGCTTTCAGATGGAACAACCTCAAGGGAGATGAACAGACACTTTGATGCGGCATTAGAAATGATTGAACTTAAGAATTCACAATATGGTGAAAGAAGTTTATATTCTCTTAGACATAGTTACATTACATGGGAATTGGCAGCACAAAACGTCAGTATTGATGTGTTAGCGCGGCAGTGTGGCACTGGCATTCAAATGATTGAGCAACACTATAGCCATGTCATCCCAAGAATGTTCGGTCGACAGTTGTCAGGGATCGAGCTGGAAACAAAAGAAAGAGTCGTTCGACAATTTGAAGATGTAACTTATGACGAGCAGTTACAACAACGAATAAATGAATGGGCTTATAACTACAAGCATAGAGGCTACATCTAGCAGGAGGCAGCGTTGGCGTATCAGGAACGAGTTGCAGTTATGGAGGGTTTATACCTTTATACTCAGTCCAATTCAAAGCGCTGGTACGCCCGCTTTAAAGTCGATAAAAAGCATATCACCTTCTCAACTGGTGAGACTGAACTAGAAAAAGCAAAAGTGGTAGCCATTGACGCAATGTATAAGCGTCGAGCTGAAGTGAAACTTGGTATTGCTGCTGGTGCGCAGCCTTTTGATAAGCTTGCTGCTGAAGTCATCTCAGAATTAGAAGCTTTAATAAACAAAGGCGTTTCCAAGAAGAACAACTCCATTTATAAAGGCATTCTACTTAACTACCATATCCCATTTTTTAAAGACCAGCGGATTGATCAGATCACACAATCTGATATGGACAGTTTTCATCGCTGGCGCGAGACAAAGTTTGGTGGACAACCCTCAAAATCAACATTGCAAAGCCATAATGCCGTTCTAACTAAAGTTTATGAAAAGGCGTTAAGAAAAGGCCAAATCACTAAATACCATATCCCAACTTTTGAGACTGACGGCAAACGGCAAGAACGTCGTGCCGCTTTTACTTGGGAAGAGTATCGCAAAATATCAGACTTCATAAATGAAGAGATGCAGCGAACTAAAAACAAGAAAAGTAAAATGCTGCTGGAGCTGATGGAAGACTACATCGACTTCGCACTGGCAACGGGTATGCGGCCAGGTACTGAAATTGAAAATGTTAAGTGGAGCGACATCAGTTTTAAATTGGTAGACGGTGTACCAGAAATTACCGTAGCAGTTCGTAAAGGCAAAACCACTTTATATACTGGCACTCGGCAAGTTGTTGTGCGAAGCGACTTTGTGGCTAACCTAGAACAGTTGGTAGAACGCTTTCCAGACAGAAAAGCAGATGACTTGGTATTCGTGCTTGCAGACGGATCAAGCACTAAAAGTCTCAGCAAGAAATTCACCTATGTGCTGGAAAAGCTGAACCTAAGACAAAGCCCATATGGTGAGCGCACACTGTATTCACTTCGTCACTCGTATATTACTTGGAACCTGAAAAGCAAAGCGGATTACGCAGCACTGGCTAAACAGTGTGGTACAAGCATTGAGATGATTGACAGAACTTATAGCCATTTACTGCCGACTATGTTCAGGCAAGAATTTAGTGGGGTGGTGTATGAGCAGATAGAACCAGATTCTCTTAAACAGAGACAGCTTAGTTTAAAAGCGAAAGAGCTAAATATAAAAAATTACTCACTTTTGGATCAGAATTATAAGACTCGCGGATACGTTTAAAACTTCTTTACAAGAAGAGATCATTTTTACTGAAAGCTTACCTTTTTCTTGAATAAATAATAAAAAATCGCAGATAAAGTCACTTTGTGCCAATAGCAGAAATTCACTGAGATTCGATTAAATCGGAGCTTTTCACTGAAAGCGGACATTCGGCACGAGTTAAGCGAGACGAACTTTGGAGCATTTAAAGTTAAGTCGAATTTGCAGGTTAACTACCCTCAGGCACAAAGCACAAATATTTGTACCCATAGATTGCCAAGGCTTGACCAGATAGTCGTCCGCTCCCAATTCCAGACCCTTGACCCGGTCTTCTACACTGTCCCTTGCGGTGAGAAATAACACAGGCGTGATGGATCTGGCCTCTCTCAATGACTGCATAATTCGCCAGCCATCCACATCAGGCAGCATTACATCAAGGACAATCAAGTTATACGAGCCGGTAATCGCCAGGTGGTGACCATCGAGCCCGGTCCGGGCGAGATCTACCACAAAGCCGGATTCCATGAAGCCCTGCCGGATATAATCCCCAGTTTTTACTTCATCTTCTACGATGAGAATCTTCATCGTTCCACTCCGCTCTACAGTTCAGGCCAAGGAAGCCAGTCCATTTCATT
>PGZF01000007.1 GCA_002840125.1 Gammaproteobacteria bacterium HGW-Gammaproteobacteria-15 | reverse complement strand
TGCGAACCGTTTTAACTCACCCGAGACACCCAAACTGCAGCACCCCGTGGCATGGCGCGCATTATAGGGCCTTTTGGAATACCTGCAAGCGGTTATTTAGGAAAAATGAGGTTTAACCTACTGTTTGCTTACTAAATGGGCTTTTTGCATATTTTAGATACAAATTGAATGCAAACAAGCTGTTGTTTATGGTTGCGGTTTATTGCCTAACCGCTAAGATAAGGCTGCTTTATCTTATTAAAGCATTCCGATAAATAGAACTAAGTGCTTAGGATATTATTATGTTACCCACTTTACGTGCTTCTTTGCCTTATACACTGGCATTAGCAGTGTTGGCTTATCTTGGCTTTGCCTTTCTTCCTGTGCTGGGGTTTGCTCAGGAAATTTTCGTGGTGATAGGTGTATTATTAGCTGGCTTATTGGTGCCGGTGTTAGTAGATGTGAAAGAACGTGCCAGCGCAGCTTCTTCAACTGCGCCTTTGGCTGTAACTGACTACAAAGGTGATACTACTACCTTATATGTAGGTAACCTGCCTTATCGCGCCAACGAAGATGCTGTGAAAGAGCTATTCCAGCGTTTTGGTGTTGTCGTTAACGTGCGCCTGATGAAAGACCGGCAAACTGGTCGTCGTCGTGGTTTTGGTTTCGTTGAGGTTGCGGCTAAAGACGGCGATAAAATGATCCAGAAATTAAATGACTTTAATTTTCAGGAGCGCACATTAAAAGTGCGCGAAGCTAAAGAGCGTCAGGATGCTGACGACGCTGAAGAGTAAACGTTAAAATTTATACCAGGGAAGCGTTGGCTTCCCTTTTTTATTGCTAATTACCCCCCTCTGCGAATATTCATGGTTGGCTCAAACTGTTCTGTGTCTTAAAATAGCCGTTTTGGTTAAGCAGAGCGATAGATGAGCGTAGGTCAGGTTTTCCCCGAGCAGTATTCACAGCAACTTGAAGATAAAGTTGCTTCTGTGCAGCAGCAACTGACAGATTTTAATGCCCCGGCAGCAGAAATCTTCCGCTCTGAACCCGATCACTACCGTTTACGGGCGGAGTTCCGGATTTGGCACAACGGTGATGATATTTATCATGCTATGTTTGACTCGCAAACACGCGATAAGGTGCGTATTGACCATTTTCCGATAGCCTGCCGCACTATTGCTGATTTTATGCCGGTACTGCTGGCAAATATTCAGTTTAACCATGAGCTACGCTATAAATTGTATCAAGTTGATTATTTAGCCACCCTGTCTGGTGAGCTGCTGGTTTCTCTTATTTATAAGCGCCCATTAACCAACAGCTGGCTGGAACAAGCTAAGCAACTGACAGATAAACTGGCCGGACAATATAACGTGAAGTTTATTGGCCGTTCACGTAAGCAGAAACTGATGGTAAGCACCGATTACGTGACGGAGCAGTTTGAGTTAGATGGACAAAAATTGCAGTATCAGCAGGTAGAAGGCAGCTTTACTCAGCCTAATGGTGCAGTAAACCGGCATATGCTGGGCTGGGCGAAAAAGATCGCTCAGCAACTTTCAGGAGATTTACTGGAACTGTATTGCGGCAATGGTAACTTCTCTATTGCTCTGGCACCCTGCTTTAATCAGGTAGTCGCCACTGAGATCTCCCGCACCTCGATCAAATCGGCGCAATATAATGTAGCGTTAAATAAAGTAGATAACTTACAGGTGCTGCAAATGTCCGCTGAGGATGTAGCAGCCGCACTGCAGCAGGGCGCCAAACTAAAGCAACTGGATTTAACAGATATGCAGCTGAATACTGTGCTGGTGGACCCGCCGCGCGCTGGCCTGGACAGTGGCACCGAACAGCTTGTGAGCCGCTTTAATGATATTATTTATATCTCCTGCAACCCGCAAACGCTGGCACACAACTTACAAACTCTGACTAAAACACACGATATCGTACAACTGGCTGTATTTGACCAGTTCCCTTACACCCACCATATTGAAAGCGGTGTCTGGCTGCGTAAACGTCAGAGCTGATAAAACCTGCTACACATCAGCTTTTTGCTTTACGACCTGAACCTGCGGCACCATGGGTGAGCCAACGTAGCTGGGTAATAGTACGGCTGGTTAAATAGCTATACTGCTCTGATGGCGCATCCAGTGCGTCGGCACCGGCATGAAACACCAATATCACCATGGCTTCAGCCTGTGCCCTGGCTAATTCGTCCGGGCAGGTGGTTTCCTTACGCAAATATTCGGCCAGTTCAGCAACAAAGTGCTGGATCTCGCGGGCCACAGCCCCTCTGAACGCCGCAGAGGTACCTGAGCGCTCGCGCAGCAATAAACGAAATACGTTACTGTTGCCGGTAACGAACTCCATAAAAGTTTCAATAGAGGTACGAATAACACTGCCGTTTTTCTCAATACGCTGCCGCGCCTGCCGCATTAATTGGCGCAGCATTAAACCGGCTTCGTCTACCAATGTAAGGCCTAGTTCATCCATATCAGCAAAGTGACGATAAAATGATGTAGGCGCAATACCCGCCTCACGCGCTACTTCACGTAAGCTTAAGCTGGCAAAGCTTTTGTCGGCGCTCAGTTGAGAAAAAGCGGCATTTATAATAGCGCGGCGGGTGCGCTCTTTCTGCTCTGCTCTAGACACAGATATTCCTTTATTCACCGAAAAGCACTATTTTATACCTTGACCCGGGGGTTGTGACCAGTAGAATGAGCGAACAGTTGTAAGCTAAAGTGGAATTTATGAAAAAAGCGCCCCTTATCTGGACTAACGTTTTGCTGTTTTCCATCACAACCCTGATTGCAGCCATCGGTGTACCCTGGTATGCCTTAACTATCGGTTTTGGCTGGTTTGAGATTATTGCCACTATTATATGCTTAGGTTATTGCGGTATGTCTATTACCGCTGGCTATCACCGGCTGTGGGCGCACAAAACTTATGATGCGCATCCCATATTACAATGGGTTTACGCTATTGGCGGTGCTTTTGCACTGCAAAACAGCGCGTTGCACTGGTCGGCCGACCACCGCGTACACCACCGCCATGTCGATGACAATGATAAAGACCCCTATTCTGCCGGCCGTGGTTTCTGGTATAGCCATATTGGCTGGATGCTACGTGATTATGAAGATGTAGAAAAACCGGACTACAGCAATGTGCGTGATCTGCAGAAAAATCCGATTGTAATGTGGCAACACCGCAATTACTTGTGGCTGACTATAGCAACTAACTTTGGTATCCCATTATTACTGGGTTTTATCAGCGGTAATATTCTGGGTATGTTATTACTGGCCGGTGTACTGCGCCTGGTATTAAGCCATCATTTTACCTTTTTTATTAACTCACTGGCGCATGTCTGGGGCTCGCAACCTTATACAGAAAAAAACTCTGCCCGTGACAACGGCATACTCGCTTTTGTTACTTATGGTGAGGGGTATCACAACTTCCATCATATTTTTGAATATGATTATCGTAACGGCATTAAATGGTATCAATTTGACCCAACAAAATGGTTTATTAAAACCGCCTCCTGGGTCAAGCTGACTGGCAACCTTCGCGTCGTTCCTGAAGAACGCATCGAGCAAGCTAAGTTACAAATGCAACTAAAACGGGCACAAGACAATGTGCGGCAAAAACCCAATGCAGAGCAACTGCTGCAATTGCTGCAACATGAATACGAACTGCTGCTTGCCAGAATGCAGGATTATTACCACATTAAAAAACAGCTGTTACTGCAACGCAAAGATAAACTGGTTGCACAGTATCAGGCTGTAGATTTCAAACATAAATACCTTGAGTTTAAACACCATTTGCAGCAGCAACAGCAGCACTGGCAGCGGCTGGTTAACGCTGTCGCCTGACATAAAAAAGAGACTTCGGTCTCTTTTTTTATGCCTGATACCTGATATGCTCAAACTTAAGTTAGTTAAATCAGTGAGATTATCAGCGTGAGTGCGAAAAAAGCATCCCCGAAAAAAGCCAGCTTTGATTTTGACGCCATTGTTATAGGAACCGGGCCCGGCGGCGAGGGAGCAGCAATGTATCTGGCCAAAAGCGGGCTTAAAGTAGCCGCTATTGAACGCTATAATTCTGTCGGCGGTGGTTGTACCCATTGGGGCACAATCCCGTCAAAAGCGTTACGCCACTCGGTTAGCCGCTTAATTGAGTTTAATGAGAACCCTTTGTTTCAGCTGGACGAACAGCATACCAAACTCACTTTCTCGCAAATTTTAAAACATGCCGCCGGCGTGATCCGTAAACAAGTGCGGCTTAGAACGGGTTTTTATGACCGTAATCAGGTAAAAATATATCAGGGTGAAGCCCGCTTTATTGATAATCACAACCTGAGTATCAGCAGTGATGATGGCAGTTGCTTTGAACTCAGTGCTAAAACCATTGTGATTGCCACAGGTTCGCGCCCCTACCGGCCGGCAGATGTCGACTTTAACCATAACAGGATCTACGACTCAGATACTATCTTGTCACTACAACATGATCCTAAGCATATTATTATCTACGGTGCCGGTGTTATCGGCTGTGAATACGCCTCTATTTTCCGTGGCTTAGGTGTAAGAGTAGATCTGGTAAACACCCGCGACCGTTTGCTGTCGTTTATGGATGCCGAGATTTCAGATTCACTGAGTTATCATTTCTGGAACTCCGGCATGACCATTCGCCACGGCGAAGAATTTGATCGTATTGAAGGTAAAGACGATGGTGTAGTACTGCATCTTAAGTCCGGTAAGAAAATGAAGGCTGACTGCTTTTTGTTTGCCAACGGCCGCACCGGCAACACTGATATGTTGAATTTGGCTGCAATAAGCCTTGAGTCAGATAGCCGCGGTCTGGTTAAAGTAAATAAACAATATCAAACCAGCATAGACAATATCTATGCCGTTGGCGATGTCATTGGCTACCCCAGTTTAGCCAGCGCCGCTTACGATCAAGGCCGCTTAGCCGGTGAAGCCATTGTTAAAGGTAACCTGGATGGCCATCTGATAGCCGACATTCCGGCAGGTATTTATACCATCCCGGAAATGAGCTCCGTGGGTAAAACTGAACAGGAACTCACTGCAGCAAAAATTCCATATGAAGTAGGCCGCGCTCAATTTAAACATCTGGCCCGGGCGCAAATTGCCAATACCAGTGTGGGCAGTTTAAAACTGTTATTTCACCGCGATACGCTGGAGATACTTGGTATTCACTGTTTTGGTGAGCGTGCTGCAGAAATTGTGCACATTGGCCAGGCAATTATGCTGCAAAAAAATGGCGGCAATACCCTGGAGTATTTTGTGCATACTACATTTAATTACCCCACTATGGCAGAAGCATACCGGGTAGCGGCACTGAATGGCCTTAACCGGCTTTTTTAGCAGTAAATAATTGATAATTAACTATAAAATAAATTGATCACCGTGGTCATATATATTTTTGTTTTGCCTTATAAATCGTTGTAAACTCAATTGCATAATAATTAAACAGATAGTTTACGGGGAAGTTTTATGCTGCAACTTCGGTATAGTTTGGCATTATTGTGGCTAACCATTTCGTTCCAGGTACATGCTGATTTCCCCACAGCAAAAGCATTATTCGAGCAACAAGAATACACGCAAGCCAAACCCAAGCTGGAGGCTCTGGCAGAGCTGGGCCACCTGGAGGCCCAGTATCTGTTATCGAGAATGTATGCTGAAGGTTTAGGTGTAGATGCAGATATAAAACTAGCCTACGCCTGGACCCTGATTGCCCGTGACGGTAAACACCCGTTAGCAGATCAACAATACCAGGAACTACGCACCAAACTTCCTTCCCGCTTAGCAGGCAAAGAAGTGTATACCACGTTAAACAACCAATATGGCAAACACGCTTTGTCGGCCAACCTGTACCCAAATTCTAACCGTTATGTAAACACCAGCAGCAGATTAAAAGCGGTACACCAGCCAGATCCCAAATATCCGCCTTATTTCGAACGCGCAGGCGTCGCTGCATGGGCAGTGGTGCACTATGACGTGACGGAAGATGGCACAGTAGAAAATGCCAATATTGCTGCCAGTTTCCCTATTGATGGTATTAATGAGTACGTGCTGGATGCCATTAAAAGCTGGAGATTTGAACCGCCAAAAGATTTATACGGCGCCCCTGTACGAATGGAACTACAGTCACATAGCTTCAGAATAAAAAACTCTGCAGGGACGCAAGCCCGAAAATTTCAGCGCGACAGCCAGGAGTATACCGATGCTATTCTGGCGGCAGCTAAAGCTGAATCTGCTAAATATCAGTACCTGTACGCAGTGCTGGCAGAAAATAATATTATTACCGACCCTTCACCTGTTAACTGGTATCTGCAAGCTGCAATTAATGGTTATCAGCCTGCGCAGTATCGTCTGGCGCAATGCTTAATTACCGGTAATGGCTGTGATAAAGACCCAAGCAAAGCTTTGAATTGGCTGGCTATTTCTGCTGATGGCGGCGATGCTAAAGCGGCTTATTTATTGGCTCAGGCGCTACTGGACAGCAATAACGTGAACTATAATCCACGTAAAGCGGCCGGTTATCTGGAAGGTGCAGCATTACAACAGTACATGCCAGCAGTAACAGAATATGCGTCTTTGCTGGCGATGTCAGATGACCCTACATTGCGGGATCCACAAAAAGCCATCAGGTTGGCAGAACAAGGCCGCGCTGCCGATGCCAGCAACCCAAATCTGTTATCCATTTTAGGTATTGCCTTTATTGAACTTGGCCAGCAAAGCCGTGGCGAGTCGATGCTCAAACAAGCAATAGAAGAAGCAAAGCGGCGTAACTGGACCATTGAAAACTTTGAAGATTTACTCGCCGATTACCAAACTGTCGCAACAAGCACAAACTAACGATATTTTAGCAGTTTAAACTCAGCCCCCGGTTGAACACCGGGGGGTTATCCGGCTTATTCAGTCAGATCAGTATTCATATGATAAGTGCGGCTAAATGCATGCACAGCATCAATAAAAACGCTGACGCGTTCAGGGTCTACATCAGGCGTAATGCCATGGCCCAGATTAAACACATGACCGCTTCCCTGGCCAAAACCATCCAGTATCATTTGTACTTCCTGCCGGATACGCTCTGGTGAACCTAACAAAATTGACGGGTCCATATTACCTTGCAGCGCAACTTTATCGCCAACGCGAGCTTTTGCATCACCAATATTGATAGTCCAATCGAGCCCCAAAGCATCGCAGCCGGTATTGGCGATTGCTTCGAGCCACAAGCCACCATTTTTGGTAAACAGCGTTACAGGCACTTTGCGGCCGTCAGCTTCACGGGTTAAACCATCCACTATTTGCTGCATATAGCCCAGTGAAAATTCCTGATAATCACGCGGTGTTAATACGCCGCCCCAGGTATCAAAAATCATCACTGACTGGGCACCAGCCGCTATCTGCGCATTCAGATACAACACTACACTTTGCGCCAGCTTATCCAGCAATAAATGCAGTGCTTCCGGCTCGGAAAACATCATTTTTTTGATTGTACCAAAGGTTTTGCTGCTGCCGCCTTCAACCATATAAGTTGCTAATGTCCAGGGGCTACCGGAAAAGCCAATTAACGGCACACTGCCATTCAGCTCGCGGCGGATAGTGCGTACCGCATCCATCACATAACGCAATTCCTGCTCCGGATCCGGAATAGGCAGATTGGCAATATCAACAAAGTCACGTACTGGCCGCTGAAATTTAGGGCCTTCGCCTTCGCCAAAATAGAGTCCTAAGCCCATGGCATCAGGAATGGTAAGAATATCACTGAATAAAATTGCGGCATCCAATGCATAACGACGCAACGGCTGTAACGTAACTTCACACGCCAGCTCCGGGTTTTTGCACAGTGACATAAAGTCACCGGCCTGAGCTCTGGTAGCACGATACTCAGGCAGATAGCGCCCGGCTTGTCGCATCATCCAAACCGGTGTTCTGTCTACCGGTTGCTTGAGTAAAGCTCTGAGGTACCGATCATTTTTTAATTGCATATATTGTCCGCCATTCACAGGATTGGCGCCATTTTAACACTCTGCAGCCGCAGCGACTATGTTTTCGCTGTAAATGCTACGTTCAGGTTTTTTATGCTAGGGCTTGTCATCAACAAATCGATCTGCTATAACATTGCTGCGCTAGTGAAGAATAACAAGCAAGAAGCCCGTTTAAACGGGACCATGCAAACCATTTAGTTAAGCCACTTTATGTGGCTTTTTTATTTTCTGCCATCCATGGCGCAAACCTTCATGGGCCACTGCTGCGCATTGTTAAAAATCTTTCCGGAAGATTTTTTATTTGCCTGCTATTTGCTGCAGCTGGTGAATAATTTGCCCTGATAGCGTTTGTATTGGCGGCACCTCTGGCAACAAAGCTAAATCAAACCAGTGCGCTTCCTCTATTTCCTGTGGCTGACAGACAATATCGCCGCCGGCATAGTCAGCAATAAAACCTGCCATTAAAGAATGCGGAAACGGCCATGGCTGGCTGCCAACATAACGTAAATTGGTGATCTCAACGCCTACCTCCTCTTTCACCTCACGCGCCGCCGCCTGTTCCAATGTTTCTGCGGACTCAACAAAACCTGCCAGAATAGAAAAAAAGCCTTTACGGTGCCGGCTGGAACGCGCCAGCAGGATTTGTTTGTCTTTTATAATGCCCACTAACACACAAGGCGCGATGCGGGGGTAACAGCGATGACCACACTTGTTACACAGTGCCGCCAGCTCCCAGCTTACCAGGCTCATGGCACTACCACACTGGCCACAAAAGCGGTGGGTCTGTAGAAATAAAGCTACTTGCACAGCTCTTGCTGCCAGATAGAATATTTGTTCACCTGCGCTTAGCAAGTCTCTTGGCGATACCCAATCATTTTCATCAGCAATATGGTCATGGTTCACCAGCAGATAGGCATCTTGCCCTGCCAGCTCCCCCAGCCTGCATATCTGCTCCGGCTCTGCTGACAATGTTAATGCACTTAGCATGCCTTGAGGGATCTGACGCTCGGCATTAACCCAGATACGGCCCCGGTTCACGACAAACCAGAGTCCATGCTGATTTGGCGTTAAGCTGATACTGTGTTTGATCATAAGTGGTTCTCTGCTGTACCCTGTAGTTCGCGCTATCATAATGCCGTTCACTGGGCTGACCAATAAAAAAACGGTTGATCTTTCGTGCGAAATTCATTTAATTAGAGTTAACTGCAGCAAACGCTGCATTGAAGGAGAAGGCAATGTACACTCGTGTGCAGACCGCGCGACAAAAATGGGGTGGTTCGCTTACCGCCATAGACAACTGGCTGGACGAGCGCCAACAACTTATTGTCAGTTATTGTAAGCTGGCTGCATTGCCGCCTTTTGACAGCAAACGTACCACTTTACCTACGCAAGCAGCAGTGCAGGAGTTTTGCCAGTTGATGGTAGACTATTTATCTGCCGGACATTTCGAAGTGTATGAACGTATAGTGTCAGAATGTGCAGTAAACGGCACTGACAGCCGTAAGCTGGCTGACAGCCTGTATCCAAAGATTGCGATATCGACTGATTTAGCCTTGAATTTTAATGATCTTTACGCCGACCATTTAAGCACCAAGCATAGTGCGGCATTTGACCGCGAGCTGTCTGAGCTGGGGCAAGCACTGGAAGAACGCTTTGCTTACGAAGATGAACTCATCCACACCCTGTATGAAAAGCACACCGACAGTAATGTATCTGCCTGAAAGCTGTCTATCTGAAGTTGATTGACATGGAAAATGCAGCGCCTGACGGCGCTGCTCATTATTAGTTATTAAAATCTGTACGTTATTTTTCCATAAATAAACTGACCGCGAGGGTTGTGTACTCTGGAGGCATAACCATATAAATCAGCATCACCGTCACCAATCGCAAATGGCGGGTCTTCATCAAACAGATTATTTACACCTAGCACTAGCTGGGTTTTGTCATTCAAGTTATAACGTCCCTGAATATCAAGTAACGCATGAGCTTTAACTGTTCTGGTCCGACTGCTTTCTACTTCACTCGCTGGGGAGTAGTCTTCAAACTCTCCGATGTAACTCAGACTTAATACAGCGCCCCAATCGCCATGGCTCCAGTCGGCAGCGGCCAACCAGCGATGTTGTGGATAATTGTATTCTCCAGCATAATCTATACCGTTTTTCTCGAACTTACTGATATATGACCAATCCAGACTAAAACGCAATGAGCCCATATCCTGTAATGCAAGTCGATATGACGTTGAAAGGTCGAGCCCTGTTGCTTCTTGCGAACTGATATTTATATAACTATTAAATATACGCGACAGTTCCCCAAGGGTCTGCCCGGGCAAAGGAGCCAACCTCAAACAAATAGTGCTGTTCTGGTTGTTACATTCCGCCTCATACACATTTTCATACTCATTTTTATCGATCTTGTTATCTTGTGTAATACTCCAGATATCGGCTGTGATATCAAATTCATCATTTATCTGCCAGACAAAGCCCACGTTAAAGGTCTCAGACTTTTCTGGCTGTAGTCCCTCAGCACCGACAAACACTATTGTGTAGTCTGTGGGCGCACAAGCTGCATTACCAGCGTCAGGAACTGGGCAACGGTAACTATCAGTAAAAAATACCGACTCTTGTGAGGGACCCAGACCAATCTGCGCTAACGAAGGCGCGCGGAAGCCCCGACCAAATGAAGCACGTACAGTGAAGTTATCCAGCGGGCGCCACTTCATAGTCAGTTGTGGATTAGTCGTTGAACCAAAATCACTATAATGATCGTAACGGCCTGCAATGGTGAATTCGAGCGCATCATCTATTGGTATCAACAACTCTAGATACGCAGCATACTGATCACGAGCCGCCTGCGCCGACACCGATTCAGTACCGAAGATTAGACCACGCTGAAATTGATCATCTGGTTGGTCAAAAGCATCCTCTTCACGGTACTCTACACCCGCAGCCAGCATAATCGTCTGATTCCCCAGCTGAAATGCTTCTCCACTAATACTTGCATCATAGGCGGTAATGTGAGACTCACCACGGCGTACCAACGATGTAGTTATCGCATCAATGACCTCGGGTGAATTGAATGTACCGCCGAAGGGGTTATAGTTACCCAGATTAATTTGTTCTTGCAGGAAATCTGTGCGCACCCAGCCTTGAGATTTGCTACCAGTTTGCATCGATTCACTTCGGCCTTTTTGTGCAGAGATGTCCCAGTCCCACTCTTTTATTTGGCCACGAAACCCCAGGACCAGGCGTAAAGAATCTGATTCAATATCCCAGACACGAGGCCCAGCATCCACTGTACGGAATCGGTTAATAAACGCATCTGCTCCAAACGGATTGTTAGGATGCGAGGCAGGTACGACTAGTCCAGCATCCCCATCCAAAGGCGTTGCAGCACCTGAAGCCTGAGAACGGTTATGCTGTACAGAAAGCTCCAGATAGCCTTCAAGGTTATCGGTAAACTTTTGACTGCCTTGGAAAATGGCCCCAATCCTTTCTGCGGCTGGGATTACCATGCCAAAAGGACCATAGTCAAATACGCACGTTTGGCCAAAAGTTTGATTAGCGGGGCAATCTGGATCAATACGGGTTTCACCATTGACAATAAAATTACCAGGGAAGCCGCGAGATGACCGAAGATCTTGTCCGCCATAAGGCTCCTGATTAGCTGTACCGAAGCGCCCCATTTCGGCACCTGTAATCAAAGTATTTTTAAAGTAATCAAGAATAAGCGTCGCGTTAGCATCATCTGTTTGAGTTCCCCACACCAAACTGGCAGAGGTTTCATCATAAGAGGGCCCGGTCGTGCCTCCATGACTGATGCTCAGTTCAGCTCCATCAAAATCCTTACGCAGAATAATGTTTACTACACCAGCGACTGCGTCAGAACCATACACCGCCGACGCGCCGTCTTTCAGTATCTCTATTCTTTCAATAGCTGCCACCGGGATTGAGTTAATATCCACAAAAGAATTAGCAATATTCTCAGCGAAAGCGCTGACCGCAACACGCCGGCCATTAATCAGTACCAAAGTGGCGTCTGAGCCGAAACCTCGTAGACTAATAGCTGCGCCACCGTTTGCCGTAGAATCCTGATTATTACCACGGGTAGAGAAAGTGCCTGTGCCAGCTACCGGTGTCCGCTCAAGCAGTTGTTGTAAATTTGAGAAGCCAGATTTCGCAATTTCGTCACGACTAATAATATCGATAGGTGCTGCACCTTCTAAATCATTACGTTTAATGCGTGAACCAGTTACTTCAATGCGTTCGACTTGCCTGGCTTCAGCCTCGCTGGTTGTCTGCTGGGCAACCGAAAGGTTGCTGTAATACAACGAACTGACCGCTAGCGCACAAATGGAGTATTTAAATGACTTTTTCATATGTATCCTTTTTGTTATTTGTTTGTCATCAACTGCTTAAGCAGCTTTAACTATGTAGCACAAACTCCAAAAAAATAACATAAAAAGGCATTTTCAATCACATAAACAAACAATAACCAACCAAGTTAACGATTGGTAATGAAAAAGCCCCGCGATGCGGGGCTTTTTCATAACAGATTAATGCATTAATTTTGTACATATTGCCGTTCGAGGCTGCCCACTTTGAGTTTTAGGCCCGCCAGTGAGGCTTTTTCTGCAGCAATTTTCTCGTTGTATAACTGTTCTGTACGATCAATTTTTTGTTGCAGCACAACCAGTTCTTCTGCTTTGGGGAAACTACGGCGCAGTTTGTAAAGTTCTGATTTTAGCGCTTCAACATCCTGCTGTTTCTGTTGCTCCAGCGAACTTATCTGAAATTCAACAAACCGGCTCTGACGTTTTAGTGCATCCACTTGCTGCTTGTATTCACCGCGGGTGCCAGGCATGGCGGTGCCAAGCGGACGCATATCTACTGTTTCAGCATCACCTGAGCAGGGAAACTGGCTAAACTCTACAACACCGTTTTGCTCACACTTGTAGACAGCGGCTTGTGCTGAAAACGCACCTAACAATAATAACCAAGCGTATTTTATCATTTGCCACCCCGTTAATGAGCAATAAATGTACAAAAACCTTGCCAAATAGGCAAGCTAAGCCAGGTATTTATTTAGACTGCTTTAATGCGTTTTCAGATGCTGCCATCTGCATCTGCTTTGCTTTAATTCTGCAGTGCTTTTTTCATAAAATTAGGCCAGGCTGACGCCGCTTTATGCACTTCGGCATTGTAGTAATCGGTATTGAATGGTACCTGAGCGGCATCGGCTTCACGAAAGCCATTAAACGCCGCGCCTTTGCGCGCCAGAGTACATGTCCACCAACCCGACGGATACACCATTTGCGGGAATAACAGCGTTTGCAGTGCGTCAAAGCCTGCATCCAGCATGGCACTGCGCATATCTTTGAGTAACGGCATATGGATCAATGGCGACTCACTTTGTTGCACTAAAATGCCGCCATGGCGCAGTGCTTTGCGGCAGCTGTCATAAAATGCCCGGTTAAACAAACCTTCGCCCGGCCCGATAGGATCCGTTGAATCCACAATAATGACATCTACCGATTCCGGCGCAGCTTCGCGCATGTATTTGATACCGTCATCAAACTTCAGCGTAGCGCGTGGGTCGTTGTTCGAGGCACACAATTCCGGGAAATACTTTTCGGCCATTCGCGTAACCTGCTCATCGATATCAATTTGCGTTACGCTTTCCACGCCGGGATGTTTTAATACTTCACGCAGGGTGCCGCAATCTCCACCACCGATGATCACCACGTTTTTCGGGTTAGCATGGGTAAACAACACCGGATGGCTAAGCATTTCGTGGTAGAGAAAATTGTCGCGGCTGCTGAGCATAATAACGCCGTCAATCACCATCAGATTGCCAAAATGGGTGGTTTCAAACATTTCAATCTTCTGGAACGGCGACTGAACTTCATCCAGTTTCTTCGTGATAGCCAAACCAAAGGCGCTGCCGCTGGGGGCGAAAATTTCAGTGAACCAATTGTTGTCGCCAGACATAGTATTACCCTCAAAACAAAATAGCCGCATATTTTGCCTGCTTGTGCCGCCAAGGACAAATATTTCGATGTTTTTTGCTGCAGCTTTGCCGTATTGGCCTTAAACTATGCACATCTTAATTTTAAAGGAACGACAATGGCCGACTGGGGTACTGAAAAAGCACGCTCTATCTATAACGTAGCGGTATGGAGTGAAGGATATTTTGATGTTAATACTGATGGTGATCTGGTGGCTTATCCGGATCAGGATCACAGTAAAACAGGCATCAGTTTTCCTGAGCTGACGGCACGTTTTAAAGAGGAAGGCTTAACCTTACCTGTGCTGGTGCGTTTTACTGACATTCTGCAACACCGGGTAGATACGCTGATTAAATCTTTTCAGCGCGCCAAGGCAGAAAAAGAGTATCAGGGCCAGTACACTGCGGTTTACCCAATCAAAGTAAACCAGCAGTTCTCAGTAGTAAAACGTCTGATCAGCCACGACAGCGGTAAAGTGGGCCTGGAAGCAGGCAGTAAACCTGAGTTGATGGCTATTTTAGGTGTTACCGATCAGCCACTGCAAATTGTTTGTAACGGTTATAAAGACAGCGAATTTTTGCGCTTAGCTACTATTGGCCAAATGATGGGCCACACCGTTTATGTGGTGGTAGAAAAACTGTCTGAGTTAAAAACTCTGCTGCGTGAAATTGATAATTTAGGCACTGCGCCCCGTATTGGTATCCGCATTCGTTTAAATTCGGTGGGCAAAGGCAAATGGCAAAACACCGGCGGCGAGAAAGGCAAGTTTGGCTTAACCGCAACCCAGGTGCTGCAGGCTATTGATGTACTGCGCGATGCCGGCAAGCTGGATTTGCTGCAACTGGTACATTTTCATATCGGCTCACAAATTGCCAATATTCGCGATATCCACAACGCTATTCGTGAATGTGCCCGTCACTATGCTGAACTGCGCACTCTGGGCGTGCCTATCAGCACTGTCGATGTTGGTGGCGGTCTGGGTGTTGACTACGAAGGCTCTAAATCACGCTCGGCCTGTTCGATGAACTACACCATGTACGAATATGCCCGTAATGTGGTCAATGGTTTAAAAGAAGTGTGTGACGAGTACGACCTGCCACACCCGAATATTATTACCGAATCTGGCCGTGCTATGACGGCACACCACGCTGTGCTGGTAACCGATGCCATTGATATTGAACGTGCGCCGGGGCTGGTGAACCTGCCAGAGCCAAGTGAAGATTCACCAACAGTGATCCTCGGCCTGTGGGAAGCCTACCAAAACGTTACACCACGCACAGCAATTGAAGCTTACCACGATGCGGTGCACTACTTTACCGATGCCCATGCCCAGTATGTACATGGCCTGCTGACATTAAAAGACTGGTCATTACTGGAGCAAATTTACTTTGCTACCATTAACAAAGTAAAAGCTAATCTGGACATGACCGCACGCTCGCACCGCTCTATTCACGACGAGCTGAATGAAAAGCTGGCCGACAAGCTATTCGTTAACTTCTCGCTGTTCCAGTCTATGCCGGATGCCTGGGGTATTGACCAGCTGTTTCCGGTGATGCCGCTGGAGCGGATGAACGAGCCGCTGGACCACCGTGCCATTATTCAGGACATTACCTGTGACTCTGACGGCCAGCTGAAAAGTTACGCCGATGGTAATGGTATCGAACCCAGCCTGCCGCTGCCGTTATATAAAGAAGACGAGCAGTACCTGCTAGGTATGTTTATGGTAGGCGCCTATCAGGAAATTTTAGGCGACTTACATAACCTGTTTGGCGACACAGATTCCGTACACGTTGAACTGACCGATGATGGCAGCTATAAACTGACCAATATCATTAAAGGCGATACAGTAGCCGATGTACTGCGTTATGTGCAGTTTGACGCCATTAAGCTGATTGCTTCCTACAGCAAACAGCTAGCCAAGCTGGATATGAGCGCCAGTAAAAAAGATGAACTGCTGGACGAATTAAAAGCCGGTGTTTATGGTTACACCTATTTTGAAGATTAAGGTAAACTAGCTACTCATCGGATGTGTTAACAGCAGGCGAGCCTGCTGTTATTATTTTTAACCGGCGAAAATCAGGCCGGCCACAAATACCAGGTGTTGTTATAGGTGTCGTTATGCTGCATTTTTTACCCCGCCCGCTAACGGGCACGCTTTCACTGTTGCTTTATATCGTCAATACGTTGTTCTGGTGCATACCCATTATGCTGCTGGCAATATTAAAGCTACCGCCGATTACCCGCTGGCAAAGCTGGATGACTTACCTGCTGGATGCCTGTGCCGTGGCCTGGATCAGCGTTAATAACTTCACCACCCGGCTATTTACCCGTATTCGCTGGCAAATATCAGGCCTGGAAACACTGTCATTGAAAGACTGGTATCTGGTGCTGGCGAATCACCAATCCTGGGCGGATATTCTGGTGCTGCAAAAAGTGTTTAACCGCAATATTCCGTTTATTAAGTTTTTTCTGAAAAAAGAACTGATATATGTGCCATTTATAGGCATGTGCTGGTGGGCACTGGATTTCCCTTTTATGAAGCGTTACAGCAAAAGTTTTTTGCAAAAAAATCCGCATTTACAGGGCAAAGACATAGAAACCACACGTAAAGCCTGCCATAAGTTTCGCTTTAAACCGGCAGCGATTATGAATTTTGTTGAAGGTACCCGCTTCACCCCGGAAAAACATCGTAAACAACAATCCCCCTACCAAAACCTGCTTAAACCCAAAGCCGGTGGTATGGCATTTGTGCTGGGGGCTATGGGTGACCAACTGCATAAAATTCTCGACATCACTATTCATTACCCCAAGGGCATTCCCAGTTTCTGGGACTATATTTCCGGCAAAGTGCGCGATATTACCGTGCAAATCCGGGTAATTCCTATAACGCCCGAGCTGTTAGGCGACTATAACGATAGCCAGTACCGCGAGCGGTTTCAGCAGTGGATAAACCAGTTATGGCAACATAAAGATCTGCAGCTAACCGCGCTGAAACAGGGAGATAAGCAGTAATGCTAAGTTTTTTACCCGGCTGGTTGCTGTTACCTTTCAGCTTTAGCTTATTTGCGTTAAATCTGGCGCTATGGGGTATTTTGGTTACGCCGCTGGGTATCATCAAATTACTACTACCGTTTAAAGCTGTGCACCGTGTTACCGCACTGGCGGGCAAAGGCTGTTATCGCGGCTGGACAGCAATTAACACCGCCTTGATTAACCTGTTTAATCAGGTTGACTGGCAAATAAGCGGTGCCCAAGCGCTGGATAAAACAAGCTGGTATCTGCTTATTTCAAATCATAAGAGCTGGCTCGATATTCCGGTTGTCAGCACAGTAGCCCATAGCCGTATACCCGAGCCAAAGTTTTTTTTAAAAGACGAGCTGAAATGGCTGCCATTTTTAGGCACTGGTTGCTGGGCACTGGATATGCCCTTTATGAAGCGGTACAGCCCGGCGCAACTGGCTAAACGGCCAGAACTTAAAGGTAAAGACATTGCCACTACCCGCGCCTCATGCCAAAAATTTAAAACCGTGCCCACCACCATTATCAATTTTGTTGAAGGCACCCGTTTTACCACCAGAAAACAAGCAGACAAACACAGCCCGTTCCAGCATTTGCTGCCCCCCAAAGCAGGTGGTATTGCCTTCACTTTAGCCAGCATGGGCGAGCAGTTTAATGCCATATTAGACTTTACCCTGCTTTACCCCGATAACCCGCAGCATGTGGCTATGGATATGCTGATGGGTAAGTTAAAACGGGTGGTGGTGCAGGTAGAGATCCTACCTGTAGATCAACAGGTTATCGGCGATTATTTTAACGATGAGCAGTTTCGTGAACGCTTTCAGTTATGGCTTAACCAGCGTTGGCAACATAAAGACCAGCTGATACAACATTATAATCAGGCTCAGGTGTTAACCACCGCACCCGATCAACTACCCTGCTAGCCCCGGCTTATCTGGTAGCTGTCAGTAGCAGGTTGCGCGGTGTTATCTGATAATCACAAAACTCACTGATACGGGTGTTATAGCCATGTTGCTGTAAATATAGGGCCTTATCCAGCGCCAGCCATAACTCCAGCGGCCGGCGAAACAGGTGTCTTACCAATTCAATACGCTGAACTATTGCTGCACGTTGCTGCGCCCGCGCCAGATAAACCGCTTCATCTATCACGCCCGGTAACTGCAACTGATGCTGTGCCGCCGCCCAGCAGGCAAAAGCACTAAAACTGCCGCTGAACCAGTGCTTGCCAACCGATGCCAGCGGCCGGTAATGGCGCTGTCCGGTAAGCTCTGTGCGTAGTTCATCATAAGCCAGCCGCCACAATACTTCGGTTGCTCTGAGTTTTTCTACCCGCTCACCCGCCGTTACCTGGCCCTGCACTACCAGCTTTAAATCGTCTTTGCTTAACTGCAAGTTGTGCTGTAAAGCAAGTTCCGACATCGGCTGATAGTGCGTTGGTGCAATTAAATGGTAGCAGCAAGGCACCAGTTGTAACTGCTGGCAACCTGCCTGCACCGCCTGTTGCAGCATTGTAATGTGTAACTGGCCACAGGCGTGCAGCGCCACTATATGCTGCTGTGGCTGTAAAACAGCATCAAGCGGTGCGCTTAACACATCGGCACAAATAAACTGTTGGGGCAGCTGGTATTTTTCTGCCAATACTGCACCATCTTCACATAACTGAGGCTGCCATTCGACGCTGGTTACCGGCACAGTAAAACGATGGGCCAGTATCCGGCCCAGGTGCCCTTTGCCGGCACACCATTCCAGCACCGGCAATTCACTGTGCGGCCACTGTTGGCACAATGCCGTAATTTGCTGCAGTTTACGCCCGCCAATACCGTTTTCCAGCCAGAATGGTAAAGCTGGCAGTGGCGCAGTAGCGGCGGCTACTGTTACGGCAGGCAAGCTAAATAACGCCGGGAAAAAGGCTGAAAAGTACTGTTGTTGCAACATGCGGCTTTGGTCAATCTGCTTTACCAGGCCATCATCCAAACCAGCCAGCAACTGCAGCAGTTTGTCATCCGGCCACGGCACAGTGTCGCAGGCGAATGGCAACAACTGCCAGTACGGCCGGTATTGCTGCAGTACCGCGCTTAGCTGCTGAAATTGCTGCGTTAATGTACTGCTCATAAATATCTGCCCGCCGTTTTGCCACTCTTGCGCTTGTGCTTTATAGTAAAGCAGTCCGCTTACATTAAGGCCGCTATGATAAATCAACGCGTTAGCAGAACCACTAATTTTATCAGTTGGCTGGGCAGCATATTATTGCTACTGCTATTTAGCTACCTGGCATGGCGCGGTTACCGGCTTAATCCAACTGGCGATGTACTACAACGCTGGGTACTGGCATTTTTAGCCAGCGAACTACTGTTGTTAACTTTGCTTTCAGAATTTAAACGGTTAATCAGGGGCTTATTGCAGGAAGTACAACAATCTGAAAATTTAAAACGCCATGCCCAAATTGAAGCTGGCGAACGGTTAAACAAAATTGCCAGCCAGCTACCCGGCATGGTATTTCAGTTTCAGCTAGCGCCCGACGGCAGTAGCTGCTTTCCTTATTGCAGTGAAGGTATAAGAGATATTTATAATTTGACCCCGGAACAGGTGAAACACGATGCCAGTCCCGTATTTAGCCAATTACACCCGGACGATGCTCACCTGGTATATGACAGTATTGCCGATTCTGCTCAGCAGCTTACATTGTGGAAACTGGAGTACAGGGTGCAACGACCTGACAGTGAAGTGATTTGGGTAAGCGGACGCTCAGTACCTGAACGCCAGGCAGATGGCAGCGTGCTGTGGTACGGTTTTATCAGCGACATTACCGAAAGAAAGAAAATAGAACGCCTTAAAGATGAGTTTGTCTCTACCGTAAGCCATGAACTGCGCACACCTTTGACCGCCATCAGTGGCGCTATCGGTTTATTGCATGGTGAGGTATTTGGCCCACTGCCGCAGCAAGCTGCACAGATGACCCAACTGGCACAGGCCAACGTAAAAAAATTACAGTTGCTGATTAATGATCTGCTGGATATGGATAAACTGATTGCCGGCAAAATGCTGTTTGATATTCAGCCACAACCATTACTACCCATCATTGAAACATCACTACGTGATAACCAGAGCTATGCCCAGCAGTATCAGGTTTCCTATCAACTACAGGCTATATCAGCAGATATGTGGGTGAATGTTGATAGTATGCGCCTGCAGCAGGTTATGGCTAACCTGCTATCAAATGCCGCTAAGTTTTCACCGCCCCAGGCAGAGGTTAATATTATTGTGCAGCAACAGGGCGACAAAGCGCTGATCCGGGTAATAGACACCGGATGTGGTATCAGCGAACAGTTTAAACCGCATATATTCAGCAAGTTTTCTCAGGCTGACAGCTCTGATATTAAAAGCAAAGGCGGCACCGGGCTTGGGTTAGCTATCAGCAAACAGCTGATGAGCCATATGCAGGGCGAAATAGGCTTTCAATCAGAACAAGATAACGGCAGTGAATTTTATTTATTACTGCCACTGGCCAGCACGGCAGAACTTCCGGAGGCAGATGAATGACAGAATTACAGCGTATTATGCACGTAGAGGATGATCCATCTATTCAGCAGGTGGCGAAAATTGCGTTGGAGGCTGTAGGAGGTTTTAGCGTGCATACCTGCGGCAGCGGCAGGCAGGCATTAACCGATTACCCTACAGTGAAACCACAACTGATCTTGCTGGATGTGATGATGCCTGGCATGGATGGCCCTACTACACTGCAACAACTGCAAAGTCAGTACGATTTAACCAAAGTACCGGTGGTATTTATGACAGCCAAGGTGCAAAGCAATGAAATTGCGTCTTACAAAGCACTGGGCGCCGCTGATGTGGTAGCAAAGCCGTTTGATCCTATGGCGCTGTCAAACCAGATCAGGCAAATCTGGCTTGATTTTCATCAGTAACAACAGCATTTGCTGGTATCAGTACAGCAGGCTGTATAATTTACGCCGGTACAGCGTGGCCACGCTGTCGCCTTTTGGCAGTGCGGCCAGAATATCCAGATACAGCTTTTTGCTGCTGCCGTAGTTTAAATCCTGTTGCAAAATACTCAGCAGCAGTGCCAACGCCTCTTCACTGCGCTGTACCGCCTGATACTGCACGGCCAGTTTTTCTTTCAGTTCATTTTTATTTGGTGCAGCATCAGGCTCTGCCGCCAGTGCAGTTTCCAGCGCTTTTATTTCCGGAGTGTCGGCAGCTTCTTTAGCCAGTTCCAGCTTGGCAACCACCGATTTATACAAGGCGTCCTGATCAGCCAGTTTAACCTCGCTTAACAGCGCTTCTGCCTGCGGCAGCTGGCCCAGGCTAACAGCAGCATCAGCCAGCCACAGTTTTATTTCAGTGCGCTCAGGTGCCAGGGTTAACGCTTCTTTTAGCAACGGGTAGGCAGCGGCGTAGTCTTGTGTTGCCAGCAGTTGTTCGGCCTGCGCCAGTAAATCATCTTCCGGTTTTGGTAAGTAAGCGGCCAGTTTATCGCGGATAACCTGCTCGGTTTCCACCCCGGCAAAGCCGTCAACCGGCCGGCCTTGTTTAATCATCATAACAGTTGGCAGCGACTGCACACCAAACTGCATAGCCAGGTCTTGTTCTTTGTCACAATCTACCCTGGCCAGCAGTAACTGCTGTGGATATTGCTGTACTATGCGCTCCAGTATCGGGCTGAGCTGTTTACAACCCTCGCTGCGAGCCGACCAGAACTGGAACAACACCAGTTTCTGCATAGAGGCGTCCAGTACCTCACGGGCGTTATTAATAGAAACATCAATGATAGGCTGGTGCATAAAACGAAAATCCTGTGCTGGCAAATCAAAATTCAATTGTGTTCTACTATGTGGGCAGAGCCGTGGCTTTGCAAGCCTTGTAAGTGCTGACAATAGCCGCTACAGCGACGGAAAAACATCGACATCCGGCCTTCTATCACGTAAATTAATACAGCGCACAAAAATGACTGCTCAGCAGCAAATAACCATAGCGCCATAGTTTGAGTTTAACAGCTTATCCTGTTTAACCAGTCCACGTAGCACACAGCATTAAAGCGGCCTTTGGCTGCTTTAGGAAAATTCACCCGCGTCTTTGCCTGCAAAGCCGTGGCGTGTTGTATTTGCCACAGCAAACTATGAGATAGCATAATGACCAGCCAAACCCAGCCAGACGATAAGTCAGCCGACTCCACCAGAGCAACAGAAATGTTATCCGGTGCCGCCATGGTAATACGCGCCCTAGCCGATGAGGGTGTCGAATACCTGTACGGTTACCCGGGTGGCGCTGTATTACATATTTACGATGCGCTGTTTCAGCAAAATAAAGTTAAGCATGTCTTAGTACGACATGAGCAAGCCGCTACCCATATGGCCGATGCTTACGCCCGCGCCAGTGGCAAAGCCGGCGTCGTACTGGTAACCTCAGGCCCCGGCGCCACTAATGCAGTAACTGGCATCGCCACCGCTTATATGGATTCTATTCCGATGGTGGTGCTAACCGGCCAGGTGATGAGCCACTTAATTGGCGGTGATGCGTTTCAGGAAACCGACATGCTGGGTATCTCACGGCCGATTTGTAAGCACAATATGTCAGTGCGCCGCCCCGAAGATATTCCCTATCTAATTAAAAAGGCCTTTCATATCGCGCAAACCGGCCGGCCGGGCCCGGTGGTGCTGGATATCCCTAAAGATATGACCATGCCAAACCAGACATTTGCCTATCACTATCCTGCCGAGATTAGCCTGCGCTCATATCAGCCAAAACAGCAGGGCCACAGTGGCCAGATTAAAAAAGCCGTTACGGCACTGCTGGCAGCGAAAAAACCTATTCTATATGCCGGTGGCGGTGTAATTATGGGTGGCGCGTCAAACGAGCTAACCGAACTGGCTAAGTTGCTAAACCTGCCGGTAACCAACACTCTTATGGGCTTAGGTGCTTACCCGGCCGATGATAAACAGTTTGTTGGTATGCTGGGCATGCACGGCAGTTATGAAGCCAACCAGACCATGCACCATGCCGATGTTATTCTGGCTGTGGGTGCCCGCTTTGATGATCGTGTAACGAACAACACCAAAAAATTCTGCCCGGACGCGACCATTATTCATATTGATATCGACCCGGCCAGCATCAGTAAAACCATTAATACACATATTCCTATCGTTGGCTTAGTGCAGCCGGTACTAACCGATATGCTGGCGCTGCTGAAACAAAAAAAGAAAAAGTTAGACAGCGCGGCGCTGGAGCTATGGTGGCAACAAATAGAACAATGGCGCACCGTACATGGTGGCCGCTACGACACCACAGCAGCGCTGTTAAAACCGCAATATGTGATTGAGCAGGTTAGTAAAATCACTAAAGGCGAAGCCTATGTTTGCAGTGACGTAGGCCAGCACCAGATGTTTGCCGCGCAGTATTACAAGTTTAATAAGCCCAACCGCTGGATCAACTCCGGCGGCCTTGGCACCATGGGCTTTGGCCTGCCGGCCGCGATGGGCGTCAAGCTGAATTATCCCGATGCCGATGTCGTCTGCGTTACCGGTGAAGGCTCTATTCAGATGAATATTCAGGAGCTGTCTACCTGTAAGCAATATGGTTTAGGCGTAAAAATTATTAACCTGAATAACGGCTATTTAGGCATGGTTAAACAGTGGCAGGATATGAATTACGAGTCGCGCTACGCCAGCTCGTACATGGATTCGCTACCCGACTTTGTCAAACTGGCTGAAGCCTATGGCCATGTTGGCATTCGTGTTACCACACCGGAAGAACTGCAACCAGCACTGGAGCGCGCCTTCGCATTAAAAGACCGGCTGGTGTTTCTGGATATTCATATTGACCCGAAAGAGCACGTTTACCCGATGCAGGTGCCGGGTGGCGCCATGAACGATATGTTTTTAAGCAAAACAGAGAGGACTTAACATGCGGCATATTATTTCTGTTCTGCTGGAAAACGAATCCGGCGCTTTAGCCCGTTTAGTTGGCCTGTTTGCCCAGCGCGGCTATAACATTGACTCGCTAAATGTGGCCGCCACCGAAGATCCGACTCTGTCACGCTTAACCCTGGTAACCCATGGCAATGATCAGGTGATAGAGCAAATCAGTAAACAATTGCACAAACTGATTGAAGTGGTAAAGGTGTCAGATATCAGCGAAGCGGCACATATCGAGCGCGAGTTAATGCTGGTAAAAGTAAAAGCCAGCGGCAACCAGCGTGAAGAAGTAAAACGCTGTGCCGATATTTTCCGCGGCCAGATTATCGACGTAACCCCGGCCACCTACACCATTCAGCTGGTCGGCACCAGCGACAAACTGGATGCCTTTATCCAGGCGCTTGGCACTACGCCAATAATGGAAGTAGTGCGCAGCGGCGCTTCGGGCATTGCCCGCGGCGAAAAAACCCTGGCGTTGTAGTTTTTAACCGGCATTATGCATGCACCAACGGCAACTTCAGCTTGCCGTTGGTTTTGGCTGATGCCTGCCATATACCCACTGAAATAACGGCGATGCCATCAGCGTGGTGACAATCGCCATGACCACCATAATCGAAAACAACGCCGGCTGGATAACGCCATAACTTAGCGCGATATTAATAATAATCAGCTCCATCAGGCCGCGTGCATTCATTAGTGCGCCTATGGCCATGGCCGTGCGGTTATCTGCCCCATTTAGCCGGGCTGCCGCCCAACAGGCCACACCTTTGGCAAATACAGAAACAGCCAGCACCACCAGCGCTACCGATAACACCTGCCATGAACCCAGCACATCCAGTTGTGTGTTCAGGCCGGAATAAGTAAAGAACATTGGCAACAATAGCAAAATAGTGAATTTTTCCAGCCGCTTACGCAGTTGTTCTACGATTACGCCGCGCGGCATAGCAATACCCAGTAAAAAGCCACCGAATACCGCATGCAGGCCAACCCAATCCATACTGTAAGCCGACACGGCAAATAACAGCATAATGCCAATAAACTGCACATAACTCATATGGTTATTACGGGCAATATTATCCGCCAGCGGCTGCAGCCAGCGCCGTACCCTGGTGAGCATGATAAAAGCATATAGACCGCCACCCAGCAGCGCTTTAAACAATAACTCTGCGCCACCGCCAAAGCTGGCAAGCACAAAAGCCAGCACCAGCCAGGCGGCGGCATCATCTATGGCACCGGCTGCCAACGCCATAGTGCCCAGTGGTGTACCGGCTAAACCACGCTCATAAATAATGCGCGCCAGCATCGGAAAAGCTGTAATAGCAATGGCAGCGCCCATAAATAAGGCGGCGTTAAAATAAGAAATATCGGCAGCAAACAGCCCGGGTGTGTCAGTAAGCCATAAGCATAACAAGGCGGCGCAGGCAAAAGGTACCAGCATACCGGCTAATGATACGCTGACAGCGCTTTTTGCATGATGTTTGAACAGCCGGGTATTAAATTCCAGCCCTACCAGAAACATATACAAACCCACGCCAAGCTGGGCACCAAAGTACAGCCAGCTGCGGCTGTCAGCGGTAAAAATACTTTGCTGCAACTGTGGCGCCAGCCAGCCAAACAACGACGGCCCAAGTAGCACACCGGCTATCATCTCGCCCACTACTTTGGGTTGGCCAATAAAACGCGCCAGCCGCCCCATAAGCTGTGCAGCCAGTAAAATCAGCAGCAGTTGTAACAAAAACAACAACACTGTACTAAACCCCATTGGCCAATCCTTCAGTTAACCCAGTAAACCACTGTACCAGCCTAAAAACAGTAATGAAAAACCACTCAGATACAATAACCCCGCCCAGCTAAGCAGCCGCAGCGGCCAGCTTAGCACTATGGCACCGTCACCGCGCATCAGGCTGTAGTTAAGCCAGGCAAATACCGGTGTGGTTAAAAATGCCAGTGTCATGGCAAAAGTTAACATAGGGGCCAGAGCAGCTTTAAAAAACAGGATCATTGCCATGCCGCAAGCGGCCTGAGCTATCAGCCAGTAGTTCAGCGCCGCCGGGTGTTTAATCCAGCCCAGTTGGGCAAAAGAGGCATGCAAAGTGCGGGCATAACCGTCCAGTACGGTAATAGTGGTACCAAACATACATAAGAAGGCAATTAGCGCCACCAGCGGCCGCGCCCAATCGCCAATAGTGCTGGCATACATATTCATTAATTGTTGGGCAAAAGCACTGCCTGCCAGCGCAATAGGTTGCTCACTACCGTATTGCACCAAAGCACCCAAAGATAAAAATACCAGTGCCAGCGCGGCAGTAAGCCAATAGCCCAGATTAAAATCAAACAGGCCCTGAGCGCGGGTTATATGGGTATGGCGTTGTTTGGCCTTTAACCACAACGAGCTGATGGCCGATATTTCTATCGGTGCCGGCATCCAGCCCATCAGCGCTACCAAAAAGCCCAGGCTGGCCAGTGTCCAGGGCGATGGGCCAACATAGTCATGCGGAGCCTGGGCGCCGTTGTGCCAGGCTATTACCGCGGCGATCAGCGTGGTAAATGTCAGCAGTATCATGATCAGCTTCGACACATTATCCAGTGCTTTGTAGTGGCCCAGCAGCAAAATCAGCAAACAGGCCGCCAATATGCCCCAGCACAATAAGGTAACCGACAAATTGCCCGGTAGCGCATATTGCAACAGGCTGGCGGTTAGCAGCAGTACTCCGGCCGTGTTAACCACGGCAGCAATAATATTCAGCACAATAAAACTGTAAAAATAACCGCGGCCCTTACGCTGATACCCCACCAGCAGGCTTTCTTTACGGGTTAGCGTGTATTCAACACCAAAACGGAAAAACGGATACTTCAGCACATTAACCAGCAAAATCAGCCAGGCCAGCTGCCAGCCAAATAAGGCCCCCGATTGCGTAGACGCCACCAGATGCGAGCCACCAATAGCCGCCGTAGCCATTAAAATACCGGGGCCAAGCGCCTGCATACGGCCGCGCCAGCCATAATTTTCCTGTTGCATAGGTTGTTCTTAATCCAAACTGCAGAGCGCCCCAGCTTAGCCAAAGCCACAGCTAAATACTATCTGGTGTAAGCTTTTTTCCGCAGCCGATTGGCAAGCGCCTGCAGATATTCCATACTGGCGCAACTACAATACAATGCACAAATGCAATACTGAGGCCTTTATGAGCGAAGAACTGCTCGATCAAGCCATGCTGTTTGAAGTAGTAGAAAACCAGCTGGCCGACAATTATCCGAAACAAGTTACTGAAACCCTAATGCGCCTGCGCATGACCGGCCACAGCCGGGAGGAAGCGGTTGAACTGATCGCCTGCGCCTTAGCGCCTGAAATGATTGATGTGATTGAACATCAGCAAAGCTTTAATTTAGAACGTTATGCCGCCCATCTGGCGCAATTGCCACAAACACCCTGGCTGGGAGAAGACGCATGACAGAAGCCACTATTGCACATCAGCCGCAGCAGCAGCGTTTTGTTATGACCCTCGATGGTGCAGAGGCCGTGCTGGATTACCAGTTAACCGGCAACCTGATTAATTTTCACCATACCTTTGTCCCTCCGGCGTTTCGCGGCAAAGGGCTGGCAGAGAAACTGGTACGCCACGGTCTGGCATGGGCTAAAGCACAACAGTATCAGCTGCAGGCCAGCTGCTCTTATGTGCAGAAGTTTATACGCTAGCGGTTGCTCAATTTTGTTAGCAGAATTTTATTACATCAGCCGGTTACCGGCATTACAAGCCGTCGCAGAGCAGGCAGTCGCGACTTAGTGTTTTACCCCGACATAAGGACATTACCATGCTATCGCGTCTTACCCTCGCCCTGCTGTTAAGCTCGGTTATATTAACCGGCTGCGACAAAGCGCCACCCACCACTGTTACCGCCGGCAATACGGCCGAACCAAGCGTAAGTGCCGCGATACCGCAGTACAGCGCAGAGCAGTTTTTTGCCACTAAAACTTACCTGGGCAACGACATTAACCATAATGCCAGTGCTCTGCTGGTCGCGTCCGACGAAAGCGGCGTGTTTAACCTGTACCGGGTTAGCCTGGACGGCAAAGACTGGCAACCGCTAACACAATCGGCAACCGATCCGGCGTTCCCTGTCGGTTGGTTTCCGGCTGACGATCGCCTGCTGTATACCGCCGATCAGGGCGGCAACGAGCTAAACCATATTTATCTGCGCGAACTTGATGGCACAGTGCGCGATCTTACCCCAGGCGACAAACTAAAAGCCGCCTTTGCCGGCTGGCATGACGATGGCAGTTTTTTTATTGCCAGCAATGAGCGCGACGCACGGTTTTTCGATTTATATCACTACAACGGCACCGACTACAGCCGTACCCTGATATACGAAAACAACGACGGTTACAGCATTGATGCGGTCAGTAAAAACGGCCGTTATCTGGCATTAAGCAAAGAGCGCAACAATGCCGATAACAACCTGTTTTTGATAGACTTACAGGCAAAAGAACCCAGCGCCACGTTGCTGACAAAGCATGAAGGTAATGTGTCACATAACGTATATGGCTTTACCCCGGATAGCAGCACCCTGCTGTTTGGCACCGACGGTAACAGCGAGTTTGTTGCCGCCTACAGTTATAACCTGGCCAGTGGTGAAACCAGCCCGTACAGCCGCGCCGATTGGGACATCAGCTTTATTTACTTCAGTGATGACAATAAATATCAGGTACAGGGTATTAATGCCGATGCCTCTACCGTCATTAGCATTACTGAGCAACAAAGTGGCCAAAGTTTGCAATTACCACCATTGCCAGCGGGCGATTTACGTGGCGTAACCTTTTCGGCCGACAGCCAGTACCTGAGCTTTTACCTGAATGCCGACAACAGCCCGTCTAATTTATATGTCTGGAAGCTGGGCGACGGCCAGGCTCAGCGCTTAACCCAGGCACTGGACAGCAGCATTGATGAAAGCAATCTGGTGCAAAGCCGTGTCGTGCGGTACAACAGCTTTGATGACTTAACCATACCGGCATTGCTGTATCAACCCAAGCAGGCAAGTGCCACAGCAAAAGTACCGGCACTGATTTGGATCCACGGCGGCCCGGGCGGCCAGTCACGCACCGGCTACAGCCCTGTTGTTCAGCATCTGGTAAACCAGGGTTATGCCGTGTTAGCGGTGAATAACCGTGGCTCGTCCGGTTATGGTAAAACCTTCTTTCATCTGGACGATTTACGCCACGGCGAAGACGATTTACAAGACATCGTCTATGGCAAAAAGTACCTGCAAAGCCTTAACTGGGTGGCCACAGATCGCATCGGTGTGATGGGCGGCAGTTATGGCGGCTACCTGACCATGGCAGCTATGGCCTTTACCGACGAGTTTAAGCTGGGCATTAATATTTTTGGTGTAACCAACTGGGTACGCACGCTGGAGAGCATTCCGCCTTGGTGGGAAGCCTTTCGTGAATCACTGTACGCTGAGCTGGGTGATCCGGCGGTAGACGGCGAACGCCTGCGCCGTATTTCACCGCTGTTCCACGGCGATAAAGTGAAAAAACCAGTACTGGTGGTGCAAGGGGCCAACGACCCGCGGGTACTGCAGGTAGAAAGCGATGAGATGGTCGCGGCCATTCGCGCTAATAACGTACCGGTAGAATATGTGCTGTTTCCGGATGAAGGCCACGGCTTTTTGAAAAAGAGCAACCGCATTACCGCCCAGCAAGCTTATCTGAAGTTTCTGCAGCAATACCTGTAACACCATCACAGGGGCCCGCCCGGGCCCCTGCTGATTTAACTCTGGCAGATAGTTTGCATAAAATTATGCGGAACAGCCAAAGGGCTAGAAGCCCGGAGTAGTAACTGGTTATGCAGCTATTTGTAGAACGACATAAAGCAATACTTAAAGCCAGCATGCAAGGCGTGCTGCAGCATGAACAAAAACTGCAACAATTGGACGACTGGTGGGGAAAAGTAAGCCTGATAGGCAAAATTAACAGTTTGCGCCTTGGCTCTGACATTCTTACCAGTATGGATATCACTAAGCGGCGCTTTAATCAGCTGCAACATACCCTTATTGATAACCTGCTGCAGGAACAAACTAAAAAAGTGCTGCTGCACGACAAAGCCTGCTGCCAGATGGCAATAGATGTGTTAATCCGCAACCTGTTTGAACGCACTGCCGATATTGGCTTTCTGGCAACAGATCAGCAAATTTGCCATTTTATGGCCCAACCCACGGCTGACGAAGAGCTGCGCAGCCGGTTGCACCAGCACCTGCAGCATTATGTCGGCAATTATTCTGTCTATGACGATGTGGTATTACTGGGCCTGGACGGCACCATTATGCTGCGACTAAACCAGCAGTATAAGCAAACCCACTCGGCCGACCCGCTGCTGCAATACAGCCTTGAGCGTGGTCGCAATTACAGCGAAACCTGCCGCTATAGCGATTTACAGCCCGATAAAAGCTTAAGCCTGATCTACTCACAACCGGTATACGGTGATACAGGCCAGCCGCTTGGCGTGTTGTGCCTGTGTTTTAATATCGCAGATGAGCTAAACACCATTTTCAGCAAATTACTGGTAGCAAACCCATACAGTATTTTAGCGCTGGTTAATGCTGACGGCACCGTAGCGTTTAGCTCTAACCCGGCGCAATTGCCCGCCCAAACCAAGGCTGCCGTGGCAAATTATCTGAATTTACAACAACACGAACAACACAGCTATCTGGTGAGCTTTGCTAACAGCCGCGGGTATCAGCAATATTTTGGCCCCGGCTGGCAGGTACAAATGTGGACACCACTACAGCTGCTTGCCACCAGTTTGGTAAACAGCGACAACTCAGGCAGCACGGCAGATGGCCAGCTGTTCCCGGCGTTGCTAGCCATCAAGCGTGAGTCCATGCACGTAAATGACGAACTGAGTTTAATTGTGCTAAATGGCGAAATTGCCGCAGCGCGCAAAGAGGCTATAGAGTTTATCCCGGTGCTTAATGCCATCAGGGGTATAGGCCAGAATATTTATCAGGTGTTTTCGTCGTCTATCGACGAGCTGGGCGCCACCATTATGCACAGCCTGCTGCAGGAATTAACCACGCTGGCAGAACTGGCGGCCGACATTATGGATCGCAACCTGTACGAGCGGGCAAACGACTGCCGCTGGTGGGCACAAAATGCCAGTTTTCGCCAGGCTTTAGCCCAAAACCCTGTAGATGCCGCACAACAGCAACAATTGTCAACAGAGCTGAATTACATCAATAGTTTATATACCGTGTATCACACTATTTATCTGTACGACACAGCACAGGAACTAGTTGCCATTTCAACTGCCGCTGCCAGCATCAGTAAAATTGACGATAGCACCGGCGCCGCCGGTTGCCTGCAACTGACACAACCACAGCAATACAGCGTCAGCACTTTTGTGCCAAGCGCCTTGTACCAGCAGCAGGCTACCTATATTTACAATGCGGCATTGTTCCATCCGACAGAGCCAGAGCAGGTTATCGGCGGTATAGGTCTGGTGTTTGACAGCCTGCCCCAATTCAGGGCAATGCTAAACGATATTCTCCCCAAAAATGAGCAGGGCGACATTAAAACGGGCTACAGTGCCTGTTATATTGACCATGCAGGTAAGATTATTTCTGCCAGCCATGCTAACTGGCAAATTGGCGCCCGCTTACCGTTGCCAGCAGCGTTATACCAAAGGGCGCAGCAAGGCAGCGTAACAGAGCAGTGTGTTATAAATGGCCAGCGTTATCTGCTGGCGATAGCACCGGCTAACGGCTACCGCGAGTATAAAACCAGTGATGGCTATAAAAATGTGGTGTTTGCCTGCCTGTTACTGCAATACAGCTAAGGGATAACACACTCTGCAGATAAAATAATCTACAAACCATTAACCTTGCGCTATAGTACGCCGCAGTATTAGCACCAACAGGAGTCCGGTGTTGCAAACCAGTCAGTTGCTTATTCAGTTAATGTTGTATGTGTTTCTGCCGCTTTGGGGTATTGCCGGTTTTGTTGACTGGTGCTGCCACCGCGCCACCCGCATTGAACATACCTCGGGCTTAAAAGAGTCGCTTATTCACTCGTTAATGGGCGTGCAAATGGCTGTGCCGATTTTGCTTTGCCTGCTATTTAAGGTAAATGTGCTGATAATGCTGATTTGCATTGCCGCCTGGCTGGCGCACGAAGCCGTAGCCCACTACGACGTACATTACGCCGCCCCCAAGCGCCATATCAGCTTGTGGGAAATGCATGCGCATAATTATTTAGCCACCTTGCCGCTGTATATGCTGCTGTTAATTGCCGTGATTAACTACCCGGTGGTGGTGAAACTGCTGACATTTAACTGGCAGGGCGAGTTTTATTTCCAGCGCATGCCTTACGCCCATGGCGGTGATACTTATCTGCCCTATTATCTGAGCTTTATGGCAGTGGTGTGCGTGCTGCCTTATATGGAAGAGAATCTGCGCTGCTTAAGGGTAGCGCTAAAACAGCGCAAGGCGAAGGCATGAGTGTGTATATCACCGCCAGCGGCCACTTTTTACCCGGCCCGGCTATCAGTAATGACGAAATGGAGCCGCTGCTGGGTTTAGTACATGGCAAACCCAGCCGGTTAAAGCGGCGCATTTTGCAGTCTAACGGTATTCATACGCGGCATTACGCTATTGATGCTAAGCACAACACCCTGTTTTCTAACGCCGGAATGGCGGCACGGGCAGCAGAGCACTGCTTAACCGGCAGCTTTATCGGCAAACGCCAGATTAAGATGCTAAGCGCCGCCACCAGCCAGGGCGATGTGGTGCTGCCGGGCTTTGGCTCTATGCTGCAGGCTGAATTGGGCTTAAGTGATATTGAGCTGCACAGCAGCCACGGCATTTGCTCCGGCAGCATGATGGCACTAAAAGCGGCCTTTACTAACCTTAAAGCCGGCGAGCAGCCCAATGCCTTAGTGGTGGCCAGCGAGCTGACCTCGCGCTTATTTAAAGCCAGCCGTTATGAGGCCGCCGGCACAGAACTGGATTTTAACGCCGAGTTTCTGCGCTGGATGCTCTCTGACGGTGCCGGTGCACTGCTGCTGGAAACCCGGGCGCGCGGCCAGTGTTTTCGTATTGACTGGATCCGCAGTTTCTCGCATGCCGACGCCTACCCGGTATGTATGAGCGTGGGTTACCCGACAGACAGCGACCACAGCAAAAGCTGGCAGGACTACGCTACCTATGCGCAAGCGGAAGCCGCCGGCGCCTTGTTAATTCGCCAGGATGTGCGCCTGCTGGAAAATATCGTTAAGTTGGGGGTTGATGGTTACCTGCGCTTAATCGCCGAGGGCCGCGTGCAACCGGACAAGATCGACCATGTATTGTGCCACTATTCCTCGCATTATTTTCGCGGCAAAATCTTCGATATGCTGCAGCGCGCCGGTGTTGGCATCGCCGAACAGAAGTGGTACAGCAATTTATACAGCCGCGGCAATACCGGCTGCGCCTCTATTTTTATTATGCTGGACGAGTTTCGCCGCACGCAAAGCTACAAAACCGGCGATACCATTATCTGTATGGTGCCGGAAAGCGGCCGCTTTAATAATGCCTATATGCAACTGACCGTAGTGGAGGCTTAAATGACAGAGCAAGTACTTAGCCCGCAGGGCCAACAGTGTTTACAGGCGCTGATGCGGGTGTGGTTTGAATTTGAGCGCCAGCTCGGCCGGGTGCCGCTGCTGCAACGGCTGGAGCGCGGCCAGTTTAGCAAAGCCGACTATTGCCAGCTACTGCAACACTTACGCCAGCAGGTAATAGAGGGCTCGCGCTGGATCAGCCGCTGCGCCTCAAGTTTTGAGCGCGATTACAGCGACGTGCGCTCAACCATTATCGGCCACGCCCGTGAAGAGCACCGCGACTATGAAATGCTCGAGCGCGATTACGTTGCCGCCGGCGGCAGCTTAAGCGACATTCAAAACGCGCCGCGTAATATCGGCACTGAAGCGCTGCACGGTTTTTTAATGTACCGCGCCAGCCAGCCGAATCCGGTCGATTTAATTGGCGCCATGTGGATCATTGAAGGCCTGGGGCAGAAAATGGCTAACGACTGGGCAGCGAAAATCGACAAGGCTAGCGGCGGTGATGGCAGCTATACCCGCTTTATGCGCTACCACGGTGCGAATGATGACGACCACATGCAAAAGCTGTATCAGTTAATTGACCGCTTATGCCACAGCCCGGCGCAATTAAGCAGTATCGTGCGCACCGCCCGTGTTACCGCCAGGCTGTATTGCCTGCAACTGGAAGAGGTTGAGCATGACTACTGATCGTCATAACAGCAACCGCAAGGCCCCAAGCGCTTATTTAAAAGCCATTGCCAACGATAACTCGCTGCCCATCGAACAAGCGGCGCTGGATTTATGGTTAAAAGACTTACAAAACCCGCTTCGTTGGGGCGTAAGGCCGCTGCTGCAGTTTATCTTTGCTATTTTGCTGCATATCACCTGGTTGTTTAAGCGCCTGCCATTGCCGCAATTTAGTGCGCATAACAGCCTGCAAAAGCTGATTTGCTGGTTTTGTACGCATTTTGTCAGCAAAGAGGCCAACTTACTGATTTTGCGCCACTATGCTACTGAATCTAATGTGCTGAACTTTCTCGCCGCCAATAGCCCCAATAGCCCCAATAGCGGTTTTACACCAGTACAGCTGTACCCCAAAAGCATTGCCGATATGCAACAGGCCAGCTTTGTTGAGCATGATCAGCAGCTGTTTCGTTTATTTGCTGAGCTTGGCAGCTGGCACCACCCAAAGCAGCCGTTAGCAGCTGGCGAACTTAACTGGCAGCACTGGCAAAGCATTGATATGGCAAAGTTTGAATTTACCGAAAAACGTACGCAATGGCTCGATTTTGAAAGCGCCCATGCGCTGTTTATGTGTTTATTTTGCCTGCTGCTTACCCGCGAAGAATACCGCGATGCAATAAACGGCTTTAATCTCGACCAATCCATTGCTATCCGCATTGGTGAGCTGGTTGGCGACAACAGCCTGCGTGAGATGGCCTATAACAAATTTCCGCATTATTTAGTCGGGCCATGGAATTTAGGCCAGCGCTTTTTAATGCATGGCTTTTTTACCGAGCAGCTGTATGCCTATCTGGAGCAACAGCGCAAACAGCAACAGGCCTGAGCGATGAAAACCGTAGCACTGGTTACCATTCATGGCATGGGCGAAACCCAGCCGGATTACGCTGACAAACTGTTTGCCCGGTTACAGCAAAGCGTTTCCACTGTGCCGCTGTATTACGGCACCGTGTATTATCAGGACTTACTGCAATACAACGAGCAGCGGGTGTGGCAGGCTACAGGTACACGCCTGCGCTGGAGTAAACTGCGCCGCTTTATGTTATTTGGTTTTGCCGACGCCGCGGCGCTGGAACACCGTAAAGAACACCCACACAGTTTGTATCATTACAGTCAGCTGAAAATAGCCCGCGCGCTGTATCTGGCAAAACAGCAGTTAACCACCGACGGCAAGCTGGTGTTACTGGCACATTCATTAGGCTGCCATGTATTGTCGTGCTACTTGTGGGATGCGCAACAAGCCAAAGCCGGGCTAAAACCGGCAGCCGGCATTTGGCGGGATATAAAGCGCTATCAGGCGGCTATCAGCGGCGATAGTCTGCTAACAGAGGAGGATATCGCATTTTTACGCGGTGATCGGCTGGTGAGCCTTATCACCACCGGCTGCAATATTCCGATCTTTGTTGCCGCCCACGCCATGGAGCAAATCATTCCTTTCACCAAGCCCAGCAGCACTTTTATCTGGCACAACTACTACGACAAAGACGATGTGCTGGGCTGGCCACTGGCTGAGTTATCAGACGGCTATGCCGCTCTGGTAACCGATATTGAAGTTAACGCCAGCGGCGGTGGCTTTTTCAGCTGGTTAACCGCCAGCTGGAACCCGTTGTCGCATAATCTGTACTGGCAGGATCAAGCCATTACTAAAGCGCTGAGTGAACAGCTAACAGCCGCACTGCCAGCTGTTAATGGGCTTACACCTTAACTTTATAGCCGGTGTGGAAAATCCAGCAGATTACCGCAATACAGCTGGCCATAAACAGCAGGATCATCGCCAGGCTCAGGCCAACATTCACATCGGCCACGCCGTAAAAACTCCAGCGAAAACCACTGATCAGGTACACCACCGGGTTAAACAAGGTAATTTGTTGCCATAGCGGGGGCAGCATACTGATGGAATAAAAGCTGCCACCCAAAAAGGTTAGCGGCGTGATCACCATCAACGGCACAATTTGCAGTTGTTCAAAGCTGTTAGCCAGCACGCCGATAATAAAACCAAACAGGCTAAAGCTGATGGCGGTAAGCACTAAAAAGGTTAACATCCATAGCGGGTGCATTATGCTGAAATCGACAAAAAACTGCGCTGTCAGCAAAATAATCAGCCCCAATAAAATAGCCTTACTGGCTGCCGCGCCAACATAGCCCAGAATAATTTCCACCGCCGACACCGGTGCCGATAAAATCTCGTAAATGGTACCGGAGAATTTCGGCATATAAATACCAAAAGAAGCGTTGGACGTGCTCTCTGTTAATACCGTCAGCATTATTAAACCCGGCACAATAAAGGCACCGTAGCTAATGCCGTCGATGGCGACCATCCGCGAGCCAATGGCAGAGCCAAACACAATAAAATACAACGAGGTAGATAACACCGGCGAGGCAATACTTTGCATCAGCGTGCGCCAGGTGCGGGCTAACTCAAACAGGTAAATGGCTTTAATGGCGTAAACATTCATGCGGCCTCTCCCATCAGGCTGATAAAGATATCTTCCAGCGAGCTTTCTCTGGTGTGCAGATCACTAAACTCTATGCCCTGAGTATTCAACTGGCGTAACAAGCTGGTGATCGTGGCTTGCTCCTGCTGCGCATCAAAGGTGTATATCAGCTGGTTGTTATCAGCAGATAACTGCAACTGATAGGCCGACAGCGCAGCCGGGATTTGCGGTAATGGCGTGGTCAGTTGCAACAGCAATTGCTTCTTACCCAGTTTTTGCATCAGGCTGGTTTTGTCATCTACCAGAATCAGCTTGCCGGCACGGATCACGCCAATGCGATCGGCCATATCTTCGGCTTCTTCAATATAATGGGTGGTAAGAATAATAGTCACACCACTGTCGCGCAGCCGGCGGATCATCTGCCACATATCACGGCGCAGCTCTACATCGACCCCGGCGGTAGGTTCATCCAGAAATAAAATTTGCGGCTGGTGCGCCAGCGCTTTGGCAATTAAAACCCGCCGCTTCATGCCGCCGGACAGCGTCATAATTTTGCTGTCTTTTTTATCCCACAGTGACAAATCACGCAGCAGTTGCTGCAGGTAGGCAGGGTCAGCCGGTTTACCAAATAAACCCCGGCTAAAACTAACGGTATCCCATACTGTTTCAAAGATACTAACCGACAACTCCTGCGGCACCAGGCCTATGCGCTGGCGGGCTTTGCGGTACTGCTGCACTATGTCCAACCCATCTACCAGTACTGTACCCTCGCCTGGGTTAACAATGCCGCAGATAATACTGATTAAAGTAGTTTTGCCAGCCCCGTTCGGCCCCAGCAAAGCGAATATTTCACCGCGGCGAATATCCAATTGAATGTTTTGCAACGCCTGAAAACCGGATGGATAGGTTTTGCTTAAGTTGTTTACCTGAATAATAGATTGCACTTTACCCCCTATAAGCTTGAAATTGCCGCTAACAGTTTAGCTTAACCACTGCCAGAAGCTGGCAGCAGTAAAACAGCACCAAAAGTTATTACCTCAAGCTAACTTAAGGTCAAGTGTTTATTTCCGTCTTTTTCCTAAATGTGAACAATCTGTCCTCCCTAGAAGGGGATCTTCTTTTATGTTACATTTCGCTTTCATTTAATTTCTTATCCGAGGTAAAACATAATGTCAGGAAAGACAAATTACTTTCTTATCTGTTTGTTGGCGATATTGATCCTATTGCCAGCAAAGGCAATTGCTTATGGACTGAAAGGTTACGTTGATGGTACGAGACTAAATACTGATGGTTCAGTTGATATATGGGGCTGGGCTTGTGACGATGGTGACGAGAGAGCGTTGTCAGTACATATATACCTGGGTGCCGAAGCTGGCAAGGGTAAGCTGTACAAAGGGGTCCTAGCCAACAGAGCGAATGAAACACTTGTAAATGAAGTATGTCATACCAGTAACACCAGCCATCGATATCTGGCAACACTACCCGCGTCTGATGTAGCAAAATATGCGGGGCAATTTGTATATATTCATGGCATCTCTCAGCACGGCCCCAATAGATTACTCAAAAACTCTGGTCGATATGCTATACCACGGCCTTTGTCAGCCAGTTCAGAAGCAACTGACTGTACTACAAGCCAGAAAGCCTCTTTGCTAAACTCAGTAAGTGCTTCAGGAGTTATAACGAACTGCAACCTTACATTAAATCCCACCGACCGCATAATACCAAGACTACATATAAGAGGATTGGAAGGTAATGGCGTAGTGTATGACTGTAGAGGAGCGACACTTGAGAATGGCATATCAATTGAAGCTGGCACTACTTTAAATCCCTACACCAATACTTACGACTATCCATCACCGTCAAATGTGATCATTAAAAACTGCACTATTAATAAACAGGTGATAGTAAATGGCATGGCATCAAATCCAAATTACTTTAACAACGTTATAGAAAGCTCGCGCCAGCTTTGGCATATAGAAAGAGTACAGTTTTATGCTCCGAAGAATATAACGTTCAACAATGTTACATTTGGCGGTGATCAGACCAAGCTGTATGTTCACATAGGTACAACAAATTTATCAGTCAGAAATTCCCGCTTTATCGGAACATCTGAGCATGCCGTAATATATCTGGAAGCAGAAACTGCTTTTAATACGATAGAGAATAATATCTTTGATACAGCGTCCCGGCTGCGTGAGGTTATTGCTGTAGATGGTTCGGCACATAATGTTATAAAAAATAATGTATTTAACAGAATTTCTAAAGGTGCTGTTCATACCTATCGCAACTGTGGCGAAAGAGGCTTAATCAGACATCAAACACCTGATTATAACCTGATCGAAGGCAATACATTTAATAGTTCATCTCCGGCTAACACTTGGGCTGTATGGCTAGCCTCCAGAAACGGTAATCGTAACTATTGTGAAGATGATAGCGGGTACACTTTTGGTAGCTCTGCCGACAATCGAGATTTATCACGCCACAACATAGTGCAATACAACTATTTTCAGAACTATGTTTCAATCAAAGTAGATGAGACACCTAATACTGTACATGGAAACGGATTAATAAATTGAGTTCTATAATTCCCACTACAAACTCATCTTATCTTTCATGCTGAGCGCGGCCCGGACATCCCCTGTCCGGGCCGCGTTAACAATCATCAGGGCAGTGTTTACACTTGACTAGATTTAAGGAGTTTGAAACAAACCCACCACCACCTTGCTGGTTTTTTCAGCAAAATGGCAGTGATTAATGGCGGGATTACTTACTTGGACACTTGGACGGGACAACGGAACATGAAAATCAAAAATTGGTCCTGCTTTTAGAAAGCATCTCCTTTACCGCACGACCAATCTCACTTGATAAAGCACTTTCAGGTAAAACGACTTCTTGGCCGGCAATAAACTCAAACCCTCCCAATCTGTTCTGCCGAGTTGCAGTAATTCTGATAGTACCTTCCCTGCAATGACACGAAACACTGGTAGTATTCTTATAAAGCGACTTTAGTGTTTTTACACCCATACTTTTCATGTGAGCCTGCATAATATCTTTAGAGTCAGCTAAATCTTTTCTCACACTGTATTCAAACAGTTCCTTGACGAAGTCACCGATCTCTTGATCTGTGGCGTCTGCGTAAATTATTTTTTTTACCGGCGCACTCCAGTCTTCCTGAACCGGCGCGCCTGGACCAGAGCGCGCTCCCATTAAAAGGGTTGCATCATGCAAGTAAACAAAAACTGCTTTTGATTTCATCAATCTTTAACCTCGGTAATATTCAATGCTATTCCTTTCTCTCTGGCATATTCCAAAGCCTTATTTAACTGCTGAATTTGTGTTGCCGACGGACTAGGTGGTATCGCCAATTCAATAGTACGATTAGGAACATCTGGACCAGTAACAGCAAAGCCCTTCTTATCATCTCCTGTAAATTTCACTGCACTATCCACATAACCTTTGATGTTATTAAACACGCTACTTACATTATTCGTATAAGTAGGGGCATTCAGATTCATCGTTTTACAGCTAACGGCCAAACTACATTCAAAGTTAAAGCCATCAAATGTTTTGAAGTTGTTTACTCCGGGTGATATCAAATCTTGAGTATCAATTACATACCCCTCCCAAGGCAGCCCTTGATTGTTTATTCCCTCACCCCACTTAACCCCCGTACCCGTTAAGGGCGCACCTGGAAGATTAGTGGTTTTCACTAACCCACCAACCTTCCCAACCGGCAAGAACCCTACATCCAGCAAAAAGCCTAAATCCGCGTTCATTCCGGTACGGGCTGCACCGAAAGAGTCTCCCTGCAGGTTATCCAGTGCGGCGTTTATGCGCCCTTCGTTCCGCTTGTCTGAAAAAGAGAATGCATAGCCTATTGGATCAGTCGCAACGCTATACATCAGCTCCTGCAACCCCTGCGACATACCTTCTGCCGCAGCCCGGGGGTTTGATATCATATCAACCAAACCTTGCGTAACACCAGCGCCGGTATCCATGATGCCCGCCAACGCACCTAACGCAGCATCCCCCATATCCGGTGTTTTATCTACCGCCAAATTCTTATTGTAGAACTGCCATTGCTCTGAGAACAGCGTCTCCGCCCCGGTTGCCAATAAACCTTCACCATCTTGCGTGCGGTTGTTGTATTCGTTGGCATGCTCATTTTTAAAGCCTATCAGGTGCTGCTTGACTTCCTCTGCCGTAAAATCCTGACCTTCCGCTCTGGGTAGTGCCATGCCGTCAACCGGAATATCGCTACGAGCAACGTCATATTGCTCACCCAGGCCAACCAAGGCTTCAGCCAGATAATTCAGCGCAGTATCATCACCCTCACGCCCATTGGCAGCATAAGTTTTGGCCCAGCTGGCATCAAGATGGCTGAGCAGCTCTTCTGCCATTCGTTTCTCGGCTTCTTCCGGGCTAATCCCTTCTTCTTGCGCCATCTTCGGAGCCGTGGCTTTAATTGCCTGCATTTCTTTCGATTGCAACTGCCGGTAATCCATCTGCGCATTACCAACATTATCTGCGCGGGTATTGCCATACTGCACTGTCGCGCTGCCTGCCAGACCGCCGGTACCGATACTACCCAACGTGCCGCCTACAGCCTGGTCCAGCCGGTTAGCAAACTGGTTGCCCACCATATTGGCGATAACTTCCTGGGTAGCATCATTGGCACCACCGGTTTGCTGGGTATAGGTTTCATACACCTCATGCCCTATGGTGTTTGCCATATCCTTGGCGTCTGTCGCTTTATCAACATTAACAAAGATATTGCCATACTCGTCATGCCCCTGCTCGATAACAGTGCCGCCTTTAACATCTGCCAGCAGGGTACTTTTCAGTGAAGCGCTGTCAGTTTCTTGTTCGGAATAGAACAAAATGTCGCTTGGGTCGATACCAAACTTGGTTTGCGCCAGATTACCTATTGCAGCCTGCGCCGCCAAACGCTCATCCGGGTCATCACTTTTCAGTTTTTCCAGCAGGGCCTGGCCTTCTTCGGTACGCTTAAGGTCATTTTTCAGCTGAGTCATTTTGTGATTGGCATCCAGGCCGTCAACGAAGCTGCCAAAACCCAGCGCATCTTTTTCATTCAGTTTGCTATAAGTGGTGGCAATATCCTCACCCACATCAGTTACATTTTCTGCAACCTGCCCCCAGGCTTCGGTACTGCCCACACTGGCAACATTATCTTTCCATTTATTCAGTTGCTCATTACGCTTCTCTTCGCTTTCTACCAAATTCCCCAAACTATCCAGCGCCGTAGTGCTGGCGTACAGGTTCACATCCTTGCTGTCGTCTTTGGTGATTTCCTGCGCAATGCTGGTATCGCGGTTTAAGTCGCTCAGGTCTTGCCCTGGGTTGTCCCGAACAATAATACTGCCTTCACCCACCGTAGCGCGGTTGATTTGCTCTTTGTCGTGGTTGCTGTAATTACCACTGGCGTTGTAGTTGGTGTTGCTCTCTTTCTGGTTAGTGCTGGTGTCATCCCCTATGGTAAAACCAACATTCAGGTAGTAGCTCTTTTCTTTGTCATGGTCGGCAATGTCGGTATACGCCAGGCTGCCGGTATCCAGCGTTAAGTTACCCAGGTCGTTACCGTTTTCATCAATATTGGCAATAACTGCACCGTCTATCTGGGTATGGCCTTCGGTACGGATATTGACTGAGCCTGAGCCAATAATGCTGCTTTGCTCATTGACCCAGGCGCTGCTACCTTCGGTTTCGCCGTAACCGACACTGGCACCGCCGCTGGCGCCGGCACCTACCGTGATATTGGCGCTGACATCCCAGCGGCTGCCTTCTACCTGGCTGGTGTTTTGCACAGAGGCCACGGTTAAATTACCGCCGATATCCATATCCACATCGGTTGCTGCCAGGTTACCACCGGCGATAGTGGTGTCGTTGCCACTTTTTACGGTTAAGGTTTTACCCGCTGTAATATGGCTATTGCTGTAGGTTGTGCCTTCGCGGTCCAGCTCGCCTTCGCCCATGGCCATATTGGCAGTGAAGCCAACACCTTTAGAGCCAAAGTTAGCCCCGGCCCCGGCGCTTAAATGGCTGTCTTCGCTGTTGCTGCTAAACTGATTTTCGGCCGCTTTGATAATAATGTCGTTACCGGCTGTCAGCGCTACGCTGTCATCGCCGTTGATGTCGCTGCCTATAATGGCTAAATCGTTGCGGGCACTTAAGTTAACGTTACCACCGGCATTCAGGCTGCTGCCCATTGCATCGGTGTTCTGGTTATTCAGCTCACTGTCTGACTGGCTGAACCCGGCCGTTAAGCTGACATTAGTGGTACTGGCATTCAGGCTTAAGCCTACTTGCAGATACTCCGTATTATGTTTGCTGCCACTGCGGTTTTGCGCGGCTATAACACTGATATTTTCTGCATCAACGTTAATATTACCTATCGCATTAACCTGCGCGCCTTCAAACAAGGCATCGCCACCGGCGTTAACCGTAACATTACCACCGGCGGTTAAGCTGCTGCCCTTGGCGATACCTTGTTGCACGGTGTTGGTAGTGGTTGTGGTGGTTTGGCCTAAATGCGCACCGGCACTTGGGCCAGCGTTATTTAATGTGTCGGCAGCCTGCATTACCGAACTGGCAACACTGACCGCATCACCGCCCTGGCCTAAATTGCTGATAGCATCGACAGTATTACCAATATTGTAATTAGCGCTTACCGTTAAGCCGTCACGGATATGGCTATGCTCGGTTTGCTGGTTAAACAGCTCTTGTGCGGTAACGATGCTGATATCTTTTACTGCACTGAGGCGGATATCATTTACAGCAACAATATCACTGCCCGATATCAGCAGGTTATTACCGGCAGTTAGATGGACATTATTTGCCGTTAATACACTGCCCGTTTGGGTAGTGCTGTTACTGGTTAAAGCATCTTTTTGTGTGTCGTCACCGGCAAATACGCTTAAGGTATTGCTGTCTGCACTGATGGCGATACCAGTTTTGGTTTCAGTCTGGCGGCTGTAGCTGCTGTTGCTGCCCTGGCCTGTCAGCACGTTAATATCCCGGCCGGCATCCAGCAGCAAATTGCCCCCGGCATGCAGCTCTGAGCCGACTATATTTACATCGCGGCTGGCACTCAGTGCCATATTGTCTTTAGCGGTAAAGACGCTGCCGACATAATCGGTTTGAATAGTGCGGTTCTCGTTAGCGGTTTCTTTGGCGACCGATAAAAAGTTATCGCTAAAGCCCAGCGCCAGGCCGTTACGGCGGGTCTCCTGGTACAGCGAGGTTGTTTCGGTATCCCCCAGAATATTAATATCTGCCGCTTTGGCACCTTCATTACCAAAACCGGCCTGCGCCACGATATTGTCGGCGTTAATACGGCCTGCCAGTACGTTAATATCGTTTTGCGCTAACAACACCATATCGCCACCGGCATTTAGCTCAGCATGGCCCAGGTACTGCACATCGGTTTCGCTGATTTTGGTAGAGCCGAACAAACCGCCAAACATGCTTTTTTTCTTCACATGGTTTTCAGCCTGCCACTCTTCACCGGAGACAATATTTAACTCGCCGCCGCTGTAAGCCACCATATTGCCGCCAGCCTGAATGTAAGTGCCTTCCAGCAACACATTGCCGGAATTAAGCAGTTGCAGACCATCAGCGCCTTGCTGTGCATTCAGGCTGACATTGCCACCGGCAACAATGACCGAGCCCTGATGCTCGGCACTGTAGGTTTCATCGATATAAACGGTTTTCTTAAAGGTGCTTTTTTTGGTGCGCTGCTCGCGGTCTTCGTGGTACTCCACTACACCCAGCAAGTTCATCTCATTACCGGCAGCCAGCTCAACATCGCCAACAGCGGCAAACACCGCCCCCTCAGACTGCAAATTATTGCCCGCTACCACGCTTAAATTACCACCGGCGTCAAAACTGACCACATCATAAGTGCGGTTAAGCTCTATATCGTGGCCGCCTTTAAAGTACTTCTCGTGGCCGCTAAGCTTTTCTACTGCGCCCAGAAGTACGTCGTTACCGGCATTGAGGCTGATATCGCCTGCGGCGCTGAACTTGCTGCCTTGCAGATCGATATTATTACCGGCTGTCATGCTCAGGCTGTCGTTGGAAATAATTTGCGGTGCTTTACCTACCGTGGTGTAGGTGGTGCTGTTGCCGTTGGCAAACTCCACCGTATGCTGGCTAAACTCGGTACGGTTAATAATATCGCCACCGGCATTTAACAGCACATGGCCGCCGCTTAGCAGGTTTTGGTTAATAAGATTGTTACCGGCGCTAATGCTTAATACATTATTGCCGGTTAAGCTGCCAAGGTTAGTAAGATTGTTACCGGCGCTAATACTTAACACATCATTGCCGGTTAAGCTGCCAAGGTTAGTAAAGTCACCGCCAATATCCAGCCATAGCGTATTGCTTTGCAGGTTCATGTTATTGGTAAAATCGCCGCCCAGTTGCAGGCCCAGCAGGTTTTCACTGTCGAAAAAGCCCAGGTTGCCTATATTAAGGCCGCCTTCACTGCGCAGAACCAACCCTTCACCGGCAGCGATGCCGCTGTTGATATTAAAACCGGCATCGGCGGTAATATCGATAGTGCCGCCTGCGCTTAAGGTTACGCCGTCGGCCAGTAAATCGTTCTGGCTGATAGCAGCATACAGTGCCTGCTGGCCTTTATTAATGGCGTTGGCGTCAAAACCCAAATCTTCGGTGAGCACGCGCATTTGCTCATCGGTAATAAACACATTCTGGCCAACCTGCTGCCCGGCGCTATATCCGGTAGCGCTGTTACCTTGTGTAGCGCTTTGCTGCTGCGCAAGCGTACCTTGCTGGTTATCTACCAGGCCTTTGATAATTAAATCAGGGTTATAGTCGCCATTGCCGGCGATATTACCGTTGCCGACCAGGCCACCACCTTGTTGCTGGCCAGGGCCCTGTGGTGCAGTGCCTTGCGACACCCGTAAGCTGGCAGCCATATCCGGTGACATAAAGCCAATACCCTGCGCACCCATACCCAGCTGCATAGCATTAGCCTGCTGCCGTGCAGGATCAGTTACCTGTACATTGCGCACGTCGCCCTGTGTGGCTACTAACTGCGCCGAACCCGCGTTTAGATCATTGCCATGCAATATATCACCGGCATTAAGCTGGCGGTTGTCGCTGCTAACAGCGGTGCCTGCGTCTTTCGGGTTAATTTGCCAGGAGCCATCGCCACCAGGTGTGCCCGGCACAGGATCTACTGCTTTATCTGCAGAGACTCTGGCTGTTTGGTTAGCGCCAACTGTAGCAACATTAGCTTGTTGCTGTGCCGTTTGGGGTGTGGCTGCAACAGGGCCGGTATTGCTAAAGCTACTACCCTGCTGCTGAACTATGTCCTGCCCTGATTCATTGTACGATAAAGGCTCAGCACTCTGACCTGACAGCTTGTCCAACTGTAACAAGGCAACAGCGGTATTCTGTACCTGTTGTGCCGGCAAAACTTCACCGGTGCTGTCACTACTGCCAGTGCCGGCCTGTTGCTTAGATTGCAGCGTTGCACTACCAACTTGCCCTACCTGCTGTTGCTGGCCTTGTAGTTCGGCGTTGTTGACTATTATCTGCCCTGCAGCGTCCAGCGTATTAATCTGGCGGGCGGTAGTGCCAACTACCTGACCAATGCCTACATTATCCGGCTGGCTGCCTGGTTGCACGCCGGTATGGCTAACATTGCTGTCGCGCCATTCGGCATCAACAGTACCGCTATTACCGGCAGTTACACCATTGGCAGAGCGGTTGGCACCGCTGGTATTCTGGCTAGTACCATTGTTGCGGTTAACGGCAACGGTGCTGCCATTAATGGCACCGGCATTATTACCACGCGAAGCACTGCCGCTGCTGCCATTGGCATTAGTATTTAGATTGCTGCCGCTGGCGGAGACTGGTGCACCATCATTTAGCTCAACCTCTCCGGACAAATTGCCGCTGATACTTCCGCCAGCCACTACAGTGCCGTAGGTGCTCCCTCCACTGAAAATAGTTTCTGAGTATGTACTTTGTACTGTTTCCGATAATAGTTGAGGCTCTCCGGGCTCTGAACACCACCCCCCACCTTCAGGCCTTGACACCCATTGCAGACAGTGGTTGGTCCAATTCTCCTCTATAACTGTCACTTCAGAAGTGACTTTGTTTTGCCCGCTGTTATTTTTAAAATGACTACCTGACAGAACTATATTGCCTAATGCGGATATACTACTGAAGTTATTGGTAATATTACCGCTTAAGCTCAAGTCCCGCCCGGCAGCGATAACACCAACCTTACCATTTAGTTCCGCTTCATGTGTCTCGCTAATTTTGACACTTCTAGTTACAGTCCAGCTCTCAAACCTCTCTGAAAATCGGTTATTAAACTCATTGAAGTTAGTAGAGTACGACTCCGTTGTGGTGGGGCTACCTTTGGTATAAAAGAAGTCTCCACTATAGGTATTAAGAATAGTGCCGCTAATGCTTAAGTCCTGAGCTGCGGCGATAGTACCGCCGGTATTGGTTACCGTGGCGCCTGAAATAACAGCGTCCTGGTTGGAGTAAATATTGGCGGTATTGCTGACATTACCATCGATGGTTAGCAAGCTACCGGCAAACAGCAGGTAGCTATTGTCGATATTGCCATTAATATCTAAATGGCTACCCGCAGCCAGGGTGCCAGTGTTGGTGGTATTCGCGGCATTTAGCGTTAATACCGCATTACTGCTGACAATACCGTTATTGGTTAACCGGTTAAGGTCGAGCACAGCATTACCACCGGAGCGGATCACGCCAGTGGCATTATTGGTTAGATCTGTAGCGTCTACATTTAACGTACCGCTGGCAATAATATTGCCGCTGTTTGTGATATTGCCATTGCTGTTTAACTGCAGGTTACGGCTGGCACTTAACAGCTCACCATTTTGCAATGTTATGCTGTTATTGCTGCTAAGCAGCAGATCGCGGCCATAAATCTGGCCGGCAGACAGGCTGTTTACTGCAATAGCAACAGTGCCGTCAGATTGCACTGTGCCACCAGCGTTATTCAGCGTGACCGCATTTAGCTCGGTGGCAGTAGCGCCGCTTATTACGCCCTGATTAGTTACCGTGCCGGTACTGTCAATATCCACCTTACCGCTACGGCTGGCCAGCGTGCCGCTATTGGTAATGTTAGTACCTGTTAACGTAAACAGGTTGGCAGCAGAAATAACCCCGGCATTATTAAGCGCGCTGCCGCTATTGAGGCTGATACCGCCATTACTGATAATCCGTGAATTTACCGCATCATTGGCTACCGAGCTGGCAGTAATGGCCAGATTACCGGTGCCGGCCAGCAGGATACTGCCATTGTTATTATCCAGTGCCGCGGTATTAAGTGTCAGGTTAGTGCCATTGGCAGCAATGTGCCCGTTGCGGTTATGTAAAGCACCGCTTTGAATACTGCTTGAACCACTGCCAGTGCCAATAATCTGGCCGTTATTATTGGTAAGGGTGCCACTGCTGGTAAGCTGGTATTGGCTGGCAGATAACACACCATAGCTGTTATCCAGGTTACCCTGCGCCGTTATCACTAACTGGCCGGCGCTTTGCACCAGGCCTGATTGCTGGTTTAAATGGCTGGCGCTGCTCAGCGTCAGAACACCGTTACCACCGTGCTTGATTTGACCATTGCTGTTATTCAGCTCGCCACTGCGGGTACTGATAGTAAAGTTATTATTGGTTGCCTGAATAACACCGTTGTTATTGCTCAGGCTGGCCGCACTGATTTGCGCATTATTAGTGCCCGTCGATGTAATAACACCGCCGTTATTGTTTAGCGCAGCCGAAGTCAGGCTAAGGTTTTGCCCTTGCAAACTGCCGCTGTTAGTCACGCTACCTGCGGTATTAATGGTCAGATTGCCATCACTTAGCAGGCTGCCGCCCTGGTTATGCAGCGCACTGTTTACCTGCATATTGCCTTTGGTATACAGCTGGCTGTTGTTGGTAAAGGTACCACTGCCGTTGATCAGCATACCCTGTTCAGCATAAACGGTACCGGCACCGATAATACTGTTTTGAATGGTAGCCAAACCTGCGCTGGCAATACTGCCACCAGCATTGTTGATGCTGCCGTTATTGCCAAGCAGTAAGTTGCCCGTGCCGGCATGAATAATGCTGCCACTGTTGCTCAGGTTGCCGCCAAAGCTCATATCACTGGCATTGTTATACAGGGTGCCGCTGTTGGTTAGCTGTGCCACATTAAGCTGCAAGCTGTTGGCCGCAGTGGCAGCGTTAATCAGCACACCACTACCCTGATTTTGCAGCGTATTACCGGCATAACTTGCGGTATTGCTTTCAATGCGGCCGCTATTTTGCAACAGGTTAAAACCGGATACATTCAGGTTATTGGCCGACCAGGTACCGCTGTTGCTAACGTTGGCAGCATTTACCAGCGCATTATTGCCGGCATACAGTAAATGGCTGTTATTCAGGCTGGCGGCGTCCAGCTGCAGGTTGTTCGCCGCAGAAATGCTGCCGGCGTTGGTTATGGTATTGCCGGCAGCATTAACCGTTATATTATTGGCTACCAGCACGGCACCGGCCTGGTTAGCCAGAGCAGAATTAAGCTGCAGCTGTTGCTGTGCCTGCAAAGTACCGCTGTTGCTAACATTGCCGGCGTTTATAACCAGATTGGCATTTGACGCTATGGTGCCGGTATTGGCTAAATTGCCCGCCTGAGACAAGGTAAAAGTACCTGAGCCCAGATGTAACAGTTTGCCGTTGTCGTTGTTAAGGCCCGCCAGGGTGAAATCCCAGTTGCGGCCATGGCTGGCAAGGGTGCCGTTGCTGTTGTTTAACTGCGCAACGTTAGTTAGCTGCAACGAGTTGTCGCTGGTGTCGGTGGCAAGAATAACACCGTAACTGTTATTCAGCGTGGCAGTACTTAATGCCAGTGTCTGGGCGTTAATAACACCTGCTGTGTTATTAATACTCTGCCGGGCATTTAGCTGGGCCGCTGTGGCCTGTATGGTTCCGCCGCTGTTATCAATGTGCTGTGCGCTGGCGACAAGGTTGTCTGCGGCTTGCAATAAGCCCTGGTTGTTGGTAAGCCCGGTAGCTACTGTCAGCTGAATATCAGCATTAGCGGCTAAGGTGCCCTGGGTATTATTAATACTGTCTGCGGCAATACTCAGCGTATCTGAGGCAAACAAGGTACCCTGATTATTGCTCAGTGCGCCTGTCAGTTGCATATCGATATTATTGGCAACCAGGTTGCCACTATCGTTATTCAGTGCACCACCGCTAAGGTTTAGTGTGCTGCCGCTTTCTATCCGGCCGGCATTATTGCTAAGTTGGCCGGCACTGATGCTGGCATCAGCCAGCGCTGAGATTTGGCCTGCATCGTTGCTTAAACTGCCGCTACTAATATTCAGTTGGCCAGCGCCGGCACTGCCTTGCTGGTAAATCATGCCGGCATTATTGTTAAGTAGCGCCGTGTTGATGTCCACAGCCCCGCCCTGCACCAGGCCTGCATTGTTGCTCAGCTGGGCTGCCGTTATTGCCAGATCAGCTGCAGCAATAGTGCCGTCGTTATTATTAAGCGTGCTATCTACCAGCAGCAGTAAACTGCCATCGCCCTGCTGGTAAATCAGGCCGGAGCTATTATTTAAGCTGGCTGCCGTTATCTGCATATTACCGGCAGTGGTCAGGATGCCGTCAAGGCTGTTGTCTATAGCACCGCTGATAGCCAACTGATAGTGTTGCCCGGCAGCAGAAATTTTACCGCCCTGATTAATCAGACTGTTACCACTGATATTCAGCTCGCCACCGGCATGCATCACACCGGCAATATTGCTAATGTCAGTGCCCGCAAGCTGCAGATCTGTCGCCGCCTGCACCAGGCCCTGGTTGTTATTCACCACACCGGCTAATGCTACCGCGCCCTCACTGAGAATACGCCCCTGTTGGTTATTCGCCAGGGCACTGATATTTAGCGTGCCATTGCCCAGCAAAACCACATCGCCTTGCTGATTATTCAGCACAGTATTCAGTTGCAAAGTATTGCCACGGCTTTGGATCAGGCCGCGCTGGTTGTTTAATTCAGCAGCATTGATTTGCAGCACGCTGTCGGTGGCAAGTGCCGCTATAGTGCCGTCGGTATTATTAAGCTGGTTAGCACTGATAAACAGGTTATCACCCAGCAAATTCCCGCTGTTGCGCAGTTGCTGTGCCGCCAACTCAACGGTTGAGGCCTGTATTAAACCGCTGTTGGTTAACTGCTGTGCCGTCACCGCTAATACTGTACCGGCACCTATTTCACCAGTGTTGTTAAGCGTATCCAGCGTCAGTTGCATCTGGCCGGCGCCGTGCTGCAGTATTAAGCCATCAGCATCGTTGAGCAGGCTCTGGGCTGTCAGTACCATATCACCCTGGCGGGTATACAGCACACCACCACTGTTATCTAACACCGTATCCAGATTAACCGTTAAGCCGCTACCGGCCAGTATCTCACCACTATTGTTGTTCAGTGCGCCTGCCCGTACCTGCAGTTGTTGCTCGCTTAACAACTGCCCGGCAGTGTTATTTACCGCGTAAGGCGTTACCAGTGCTAAAACGCCACTGGCAATAATCTGGCCGTCATTATTATTCAGGGCAATACCATCTTGCTGGCCTTGTAAATCCAGGCTGAGTTCACCCTGGCTTACCAGGGTACCTGCGGTATTATTAACGTAGCCGGCTGCCACTTGCAGGCTGTTTGCAGCTTCTATTACACCGCTTTGGTTATCCAGTACGCTTGCCTGCACAAGCACATTTTGCCCACTTAACAAACCCTGATTGCTCAGTGTATCCGCACTTAGCTCTAACGTTTGCCCGGCACTGATTTGCCCGCCCTCACTAAGGCTAAGCTGCCCGGCAGCGATATTCACCAGGCCGTGACCGGCAATAACACCATCACCCAACACCACCTCTGCAGAGTGCACTTCCAACTGCGAACCAGCACTGATAATAGTGCCTCCGGCATTTAACAAACTGCCCGCAACCTGCAACTGCGCTTGCCCGCCTTCAGTGCTCAGCTCGCCGTTCCGGTTATCCAGCGCAGCCACATCCAGCAACAGATTGCCACCGTTACGAACCACGCCGCTACGGTTGTCCAGCTCACCGCCGCTGATACTTACCGCGCCCTGCGCCTGCAGTATGCCTTGCAGATTTAACACGTTACCGGCGATTGTTAGTGCATTGCCTGCATACACCGTACCCTGCCGGTTGGATAATTGTGCCAACTGCAATTCGCCGTTACCGGCATGAACCAGCGTGCCGGTATCATTATCCAGTGCATCGCGCAGTATCAGATTTTGGCCATGGCTTTGAATATGGCCGCGGTTGACAACACCGTTAGCAACGTCAAGCTGCAGAGATTCACCCACAGTACCGGTGGCCAGTAACAGGCCCTCATTTACCAGTTGCGTGCTGCCAAGCCGGGCATTTTCAGCCTGAATAGTGCCACTGTTAGTCAGGCTGTCGGTTACAACAATCAGCGTAGCGGCATCCACCAGGCCACTGTTGTCAAGCTGCGCTGCATTGATGTTTAACTGCTGTGCACTATGTAACGTACCGCCGTTATTCGCTATAACACTGCTGTTAAGCTGCAGGCTCTGCCCGGCTAACTGGCTGATAATACCGTCATCGTTATTGAGGGTGCCTGCAGTGATACTGGCATTACCGCCAGTGATGATCAGCTCGCCCTGGCTGTTATCCAGTGCCTGATCTACCTGCAGTAACAGGCTGTCGTTGGCAACTATCAGACCGGCATTATTACTCAGCTCCCCTGCTTGTATTTGCAGTTGATCACTAAACAACCGGCCATTGTTATTGTTAAATGCTGCAACAATGATGTTTGCTTGTTCAGCCTGCACCACACCTGCATTATTAATAAGATTGCCAACAGACAGCACCATATCTGTTGCACCGATAATACCAGAGGTATTGTCCAGCGTTTGCTGCACATTAATAGCCAGCTCAGGCGCACCAATACCCAGTATTTTGCCGTTCTGGTTCAGCAGGTTAGAGGCCACAATGCTAGCCCCCTGCTCAGTTTGGATAAGCCCCCGATTATTATTAATAGTGCCGGCAGTCAATAATAAGGCACCTTCAGAGATAATCTGCCCAAGTTGATTGTTCAGGCTGTCCAGTACGTCAAGATGCAGCACACCAATACCGGATTGCGCTACCGTACCGGCATTGGTTATCTGGTCGCTGGTAAGGGTTAAGTTACCTTCACTAAAAATAGTGCCGCTGTTGGTTAGCATACCGGCTGTCAGCTGCAGCTGTTGCTGTGCCGCAATCAGCCCGCTGTTACTTGTATTGGTTGCCCCCAGTTGTAGATTAGCCGCCTCAATAGCACCACTATTAACCAGCATCTCTGCCTGAATATGTAATTCTTGCGCACTTAGCTGGCCGGCCGACTCAAGCTGCTGTGCTTCCAGCCATAACGCATCGTTACTGGCAATAACACCGTCTGCACCGTTAGCTATCATAGCTGCGCTCAGCGTTAAACGGCCACTGCCGGCTTGTACCACGTTGCCTGTGGCATTCAGTAAGCTATCTGCGGTTACTGTAGCTTCGCCCCCGGCACTGTATAAAGTACCGGCCCGGTTATCGAGCACATTGTTTACCTGTACGGTCAGGCTGTTACCCTGCTGCGCCAGAGCCAGCACCTGGCCGCTACGGTTATCCAGGTGTGTGCTGCTTAGGCTAATCGCTTGCGCCTGCAGCTCCCCGCTGCGGTTATCCAGACTGTCGGCCTGTAGAGCCAGATTACCGGCACTGTAAATCTGGCCCTGCTGATTCGTCAGCGCCTGCAATGTATCAATACTCAGTACACCAGCACCAAAGTGCAGCAACTGACCATCGCTGTTATCCAGCGTGGATAATTGCAAATGCAGTTCTGCTCCCTGGCTGGCTATAATGCCCTGATTCCGCACATGCTCTGCAGCCAGTTGCAAGCTCTGCTGCCCATCACCAGTGGCCAGCAGCAGGCCACTGTTATCCAGTTGCTGCAGTTGCAGTTGTACCTCAGCAGCACTAAGTTCGCCCTGGTTAACCAGGCTGTTCGCCTGCAGCGATAACTGCCCGGCATTCATTACACCACTGTTGGTTAAGTTAGTGCCCTGTATCGCCAAAGCATCCGCATTTAACTGGCCTGCATTGTTCAGCTCTGTTACTGCCAGTTGCAGTTGCCCAGCGCTTTCTATCTGGCCGCTGTTATGTAAGGCGCCGCCCTGCAGTTGCAGATTACCTGTGCCGCTGTGGCTGATTAACCCGGTATTACTCAACACCGCAGCGTTCACCAGCGAGTGTTCACCGGCGCTATATATAATGCCATCCAGATTATCCAGCTGTTCAGCAACATTTACTGTCAGCCCTTGCTCACCCAAAGCCAGAATATGGCCATCGTCGTTCAACAGTTGCAGGCTATCAATCTGAACCTGGTTCCCTTGCAATAAACCGCCGGAATTACTCAGTTGCCCACTCTGAATAGCCAGTACATCACCACTAAGTATCGAACCTTGCTGGTTAAGCAACGTCACGGCATTAATATTGCCCTGTTGCAACACCTGCAGCAGCCCACTGTTATGCAGTTGCTCTGCCTGCAATTGCAGATTATCAGCATAAATCAATCCGCTATTTTGCAGTAAACCTCCTGACAGCTGCAGCATTTCTGCCGTTATCCGGCCATCCACCTGGTTTGTTAGCTGCGCTACATCTGCAATTAATCTGGTGGCACTGATGATGCCGTTGTTATTCACTTCCTGGCTGGCCAAATCTAATTGCCCTGCCACCAGCAATTCGCCCTGCGCGGTGTTATCCAATACACCCAGCGTTAAAGTGGCATCCGCAGCATTGATAAGACCTTGCTGGTTATTGAGTTGCTGTGTGTCTATTGCTAGTGCATGGCGTGCCTGTATATTGCCACCCTGGTTAACTACCTCTGCAGCGTTGATAGCCACTTGCTGACTGTTAGCTGCAATATAACCATCGCTGTTATCCAGCGTACCGGCAACGTCCAGTATAAGGCTGGTATTACCCAGCGCCAGTAACTGGCCATGACGGTTAGTCAGCTCTTCAGCCTTAACATTAAGGCTGCCAGCCTGTATCAAACCACTGTTAGTTAAGCTATCTACCTGAATATCTGCATGATCTGCAGATACTATCTCTGCAGTATTGGTAACCTGGCTGACATGTAGCTGCAATGTGCCACTACTGCTGATCTGCCCACCTGTAATATTATCGAGTACGTTTGCCTGCAGCAGCAGGCTACCATCGCCAGACTGAAGAATATGCCCATTAGCGTTTATCAGATGATTACTGCTAATCAGCGCGCTCTGCCCGGTGTTTAATATTTGTCCGTCAGTGTTATCCAGGGTATCGCTGATATGCAGGCTCAGCGCTTGCCCAGGTCCTCCAACAGCCGCCAATTGCCCGGCCTGGTTAAGCAAATTGGCGCTGTTTATCTCCAGTTGCCCACCAATGATCCGCCCGGCACGATTATCCAGCAATTGCTGAACCGTAAGCGCCAACTTCTCGTTTCCTAGTGCCAGTATGTCACCGTTAAGATTATCTAACGCCGACACATCTATGTTGGCAGCGCCGGCAATCTGTAATAAACCCTGTTCGTTATTCAGTTGCCCGGCAACAAGCAAAAGGTCACCGTTAGTGATGATGGCACCGGCTACGTTATCCAGTATGTCCAGTGTCTCAATAGATAACACCCCAGTCCCGGCATGTAATAAGGTGCCGCCGTCATTATTAAACTTGATGGGGTTGAGCCTGAGCGTTGCACCGTTAGTGACTATAGTGCCGCTGTTATGTAACTGCCGGAGATTAAACTGCAAACTTTCGTCAGTTGCGGCAGATGCCAGCACAGTGCCACTGTTAACTGCAATATCAGCAGAAATAGTTAGTTGACGGGCAGCCAACTGACCACTGTTATCTATTTGTTGTGCAAAAATTTGTATGCTTTGCTCTGCACTTAGCAGGCCACTGTTATTCAGCTGGTCAACCTGAAAGTTAATATCAGCAGCACTAATCTGCCCTGCTGATTGCAGTGCATCAGCATGCAACGCCAGTTGTCCGCCAGCAGAAATCTGCCCGGTATTGTTGTTTACATTATTAGCAACAACAGTAAGTACATCTGTTCCGGCAAGCGCGATAACCCCGGCATTATTGTTTAATATACCGGTATTAAGCTGTGCTGACTGCCCGGCGCCCAATAACTGCCCGGCTTCGTTATGCAAAATGCCACTGATACTGATGTCAAACGACTCACCATACTCACGGTTTGCCAGCAGAGTGCCACCGGTATTGTTAAACTCATCTGCGCGTAATACAAAACGCCCGGCAAATATTTCGCCTTGCCGGTTTTCCAGTTCCTTCGTGTTAACAGCCAGCACACCATTAGCAAAGATATAGCCACTGTTATTCGCTAACGTTGTCGCGGTTATATTCAACAGTTCACTGTCTACAGCAATAATGCCGCGGTTGTTTAATAACGCTTCGCTGGTTATAACACTGCCCTGCGGTCCGCCAGCCAGGATTCTACCGCCATCATTGTTGATAATGCGGTGATTCAGGTTAATACTGCCAGCAGACTCAATTACACCGCTGTTATTGAGCAGAGTGTCAGATTGCAACACTAACCGGCCTGCGGTAATTAACTGCCCGGCCTGGTTTTGTAATTGCCCCAGTGCTTCAATACTTAGCACGCCGGTACCCAGATGGTAAATTTGCCCCTGCTGGTTATTAAGCTGCACATTCGTCAGGCTGAGGTTTTCACCATGGCTTTCGATGCGGCCCTGATTGTTCAGCACATCCGTCAGCAGCACCAGAGAATCACCCTGCTGGCCCGCTGCCAGCAAGGTGCCGGCGTTATCAATAACCCGGCTGGTCAACTGAAGTTGCTGTCCTTCTATTCTGGCCTGGGTATCATTGCGCAGCGTGGTTGCAGTAATAGTTAACGCTGTGCCACTGATTACGCCAGCCGCGGTATTTTGTAACTCTGTGGTGTGTATATTCAGTTGCCCGCCGGCAGCCACGGTGCCCTGGGCGTTATTAAGCAGCCCGGTGTGTAATTGCAGGTTATCACCAGCCAGTAACTGGCCGCTGTGATTATCAGTACTACCCTGCACCTGAGCATTAAACGAATTAACACCTTGTATTACACCTGAGCGGTTATTTAGCTCTGTTGCACTTAGCTGCAGCGTCTGCTGGCTGTTGATAACACCGTCAAGGTTGGTTAACTGCCCGGTGTTGATATTCAGCTCTGCGGCTGCCAACAGTTGCCCGCCGGTGTTATCCAGCGTATTGCCGGTTATATTAAGTGTTTGTGCTGAGATAACGCCACGCAGGTTAGCCAGCAACGGGCTGTGTAAATTCAGCTCATTCTGCACCAGAATCATGCCGTCGGTATTCGTTAGCTGCTCTGTGTTTAGTAGCAGCTTGTCTGCCAAAATCTGGCCGGCACTGTTGTTTACCCCTGCTGCGGTAATACTGACATCGCCCAGTGCAGCGATATAACCCGCCTGATTATTCACATCAACTGCAGTTAACAGCAACTGGCCGTTAGTTTGAATTTGACCCTGCTGGTTTTGCAGTGCAGCGGCACTTAACTGCAGGCTGCCATTGCTGCCGGCCAGTACAATATTGCCCGCTGTATTGTTCAGTTGCTGGCTGGTTATTGCAGCAAAGTCAGCGGCACTTTGAATAATACCTTGTGCGCTGTTGTCGATAGCCTGGCTAAAGTTTAATGTCAGGTTGTTACCAGCTGCTGAAAACGCACCAATGTTACCGGCCCGGTTGTTCAGGTAAGCACCAGTTAATGTTACCTGTTGTGCACCAATCACACCCTGCTGATTATTCAACCTTGCAGCAGCCACGTTGATATCTCTGGCGCTGATCTCACCCTGCTCATTATTAAGCAAGGGAGTATTCACCAGCAGGCTGCCACCGCTATGGATCAAGCCCTGTTGATTACGCAACTGCCCGGTGGCAGTAATGGTTAAACCATCAGCGCCAGACAACAGCAATGAGCCCTGATCATTAATAAGCTGTTGAGTACTAAGGCTTAGCTGCTGGCCTTTAGCCAATATAAAGCCCTGGCTGTTATCCAGTGTATCGGTAATGTTTAACTGCAAACTCTGGCCAGACTCGCCCAGTGCAGCAATACTGCCCTGCTGGTTATTCAGCTGCTGTGCCGTTACGTCCAGCGCCGTAGCCTGTATATTGCCGGCCTGGCTATTAATATTGGTTGCGCTAAGCTGAAGCTGCTCAGCGCTGAGGGTACCTTGCTGGTTCTCAATTTGCACAGCTGCCAGCGCCATATTGCCGTTACTAAGTATCTGGCCACCACGGTTGCTTAACAGCCCGGCAGCCTTAACTGAAAGATCACCCTGCCCCAGATGATAAATTTGCCCGCCATCGTTATTAATAGTTGCGCCGGACAGCACGGCGTTGCTACTAAATTGCAGCAAACCCGCCTGATTATTTAGTGTATTGTTTATGTTAAGTGCAGCCGCCTGTTCACCGGCAAACAGCATATTACCGCTGTTATTTAATGTATCTGCCGTTACGTCAGCCCCGGCCAGCAGCTGCAAGGTGCCGCTGTTGATGATATTTGTTGCGCTAATGCCGGCATTACCGGTACTTAACCAGTTGGTATTATTACGTATTTCACCTGATGCAATCACGTTTGTGACACCGTCAGCCGCCAGTAAACCACTGGCTAGCAGCAGGTTTTCACCGCTGAAGTTAAAACGGCCGTCGGTGCCAGACTGATATACCATGCCATCGAGCAAGCTAAACTGCCGGGCATTGATATTAAGTTGCTGCGCCTGAATATGGCCGGAACTCTGTGCAGAGTTGGCATTTAATGTCAGGCTGGCGCTATTAATAACGCCCTGGTTATTAAGCGATTGTGTGGAGATATTTGCAACGCCGCCTTGTAACAGCGAACCTGCGCCGTTCTGTATCCTGGTTGCTGCCAGCGTTTGCTGGCCCTGGCTGATAATGCGGCCCTGATTAACCAGCTCACCGCTAATAGTAAGTTGCTGCGAGGCACTTTGCTGCCACTCGCCCTGCAAATTAACGCCGGCAATCAGATCGCCACTTTGCTGCATGCCGGAAGCGACCACTTGCATAGTGTCTGCAGCGGCAATGACACCGCTGTTATGCAGTGTACCTGCCAGTTCAATATTTACATTCTGGCCATAGGTAGTGCCGCTGGTAACAATATCGGCCTGCTGTGAGCGCAGTGCCAGGTTACCACCAGCAACAGTATCTTTTAGCTGCAGTTTGCCATCAGCGCTAAGTTCTAAACTATCAACACTGTTAATCAGCCCGTCACTGCGCACCCCTAAACCTTTTTCGGTACCGATCAGGCTAATGCTGTTGGCATACATGGCGCCCAGCGCTGAAGCATCTAACGCAAACTGGTAAGCAGAGCTACCAGCGGCCTGTTCTGCATTTGCCTGCACCTGACCGGTGCGAAAATCGTAGTAATTGCTGCCGGTACGAATATTCAGCTCATCGGCGTATAGCGCGGCATTTAGCTGCATGGCACGGGTGAGGATGTCAAACTTGCTGACATTCGCTGCATTAAGGCCTGCGCCGTCGATACGCACATCACCACCAGAGACATTAATGCCGATCAGTTCACCGTTTAACAGATCAGGGATACCGGTAGCCAGCACAACACGTGGCGTATTAATAAAACCACAACCGTTACAGGTAATACCATTGGGGTTTGCCAGCACAAACTCTGCTGCATCTCCCAAAACCTCGGTATAGCCCAGTAAAGTGGAACGGCTACCGCCGGTTACTTCGGCCAGAATAAGGCCGGCGGTACCGCCGGTAAGACGACGGTTACCGTCAGTCCAGCCGCCCAGTACAGAAATCAGTGGATCTTTGCTGTTATTAAGGATCAGGCCTTGTGCCGGTACATTAAAATTATTAAACCGGTTATGCGACACACCGCGCTGGCTGGGGGCGGCAATATCAATAACTGTTGTCCCATTAGCCGATGTTTTAATGCCGGCTTGTTGGCCATTTGCCAGGCTGACACCTGTGCTTGTCGGCGCTGTTGCCTGCGCCGCGGTTTGTGCAGCTCTCACCTGTGCAGCGGCCAGTTGTTGCCGCATGCGAACCATCTCGCGCTGCTCTGTCGCCTGCTTTACAAGATGCTCGTTAGCTGTGCGCTCCATACCATGCGCAGCAAAAATAACCGGATTACCCGCCATTACCAGGATTAGGGTTCTGGCAACTATGACACGCCATTTCATGGTTAACATGCTCGCTTCCTTACCTTAAAAACTGAGCCGGACAGAAAAATCTATTTCCTGTTGTTTTTGCTGCAAAAAATCAGGCACTCGTAGTGCTCTGGCATAAGAAATATTTACGCTGAGATTACGGTCGTACAATTTAATGCCGACGACAGAACCCGCCACCCACTCAGAACCTCTGTCCGGATACTCTGGTAAATTTGATGAGCCAATATCAACACCAGCGTAATACTGCACCTGGTCCAGCCAGGGCCACGAGGTTTCTGAGGGCAAGCTAAAGTCGTTGCGGATATAACCGCCTTTGTAACCAAACAAGCTACTTTGAGATAAGCCCCGCACCGAGTAACGGCCACCTACTGTCAGGCCTTCTGATGCCAGGATCACTTTAGGGGAATAAAGAAAGTCAGCAGCCACAGCATAGAGCACCGGCATAGAGCCCAGGTGAAACTGAGTGTTATAACCAAGATTCAGCTGATACTTAGTAAACTGAAAGTCATCCTCTGCTGCTACCAGTTGCTGTTTTGCATCAAACCAAGGCACACTTTTATTAATATGGGCATTAACACTGAAGGTGCCCTGAGGTAAAAAGTGCCGGTAACTGCCAGCCAGATCCCAGATATAAAGCGTGCGGGACGACGTTTCCAAAAATACATCTTCAATGTAATTTTTGCTGTCTTTGCGGATAAAACTGGCTGAGAGATCCAATTTACCCGTTTGGCCGCGGTATAGCGTGCGATTAAGCTGAATACTGCTGTTCAGTGACGAGCCATGAATAGAAAAATTGACAACATTGCCAATAACCGTTTGTTCATACTCATAAAAACTATTTTGTAATGACCACTGCCAGTACGCCACCGGCATTGACCAGGACATGGCATAACTGCGGGATAACGCATGAGGCAACTCATGCTTACCAATATTGGTTGATGCGGAAAAAAAGCTGGTGTCGTTTACCCCCAACAGGTTATCAAACACCAGATTGCCATCCAGCTGATACTCGCCAGTGCTGTCAACACCGCTGTTATTAATGCCCAGCGAGCCGCGCCAGGCTTTGGATAACTGGTTAGTTATTACCACCTGGGTACCGCCTTGTTCAGCGCCGGGGTTAAGCGCTACCGTGGCGTTGTTTTGCCCAAGTGTATTTAAATTCTCTACGCCCTGTTCAATATCGCGGATATTAAGCACTGTTGCAGCATATGCCGGGAAAGCCCACTTCAGCTGGGTAGGGCTGATACTGCCGTCGGCAGAGCTGATGCCCTCAATCACACCTTCCATCACAACAATATCTAAACTGCCGTCAGACAAATCCTGTGGGGCTATATAGGCACGGCTGGTTACATAGCCCTGTTCGAGATACAAATTAGATATTACGCCAAGCAGCGCATTGATATGCTCAAGCCCAAGGCATTGATTCAGATAAGGTAAGGTTGCTTTTTCGATTAAAGCGGCAGAAATAATCTCAGCGCCCTGCAGGTGAATAGCAGAGATATCAAAACAATTGCCGGCAGTTTCTATATCAGAGAAGTTTGTTGTGGCCTGTTTAGGCTGCTGCAGGCGAACGTCAGGCCGTTCACGCAAAGGCGCTATCTGATGCTCAAGACGATCCAGCCCCTGCTTTAGCATCTTCTCGTGATCAGATAATGAATGTTCCTGCGCGTGCAAAGCACTTGCAGTACACCACAACGCAACCAGCAAAGACGTAAGCAGTATCTCAGATACGCCCAATTGTATATTCCGCAGCAACATCACTGTTAAATCTTCCCTGCAATAATCTGCCTGAGCGTTAAACGCGCACAGATACTGAAAAATAAATTTCCGGTTGCATAAAAGACAAACTACACAGAAAGCGCAAATGAGTACTGCTGCACATGGGCAGCGTTGCAGTACATCAGAGGGATGCGACTAAGCTAATGTAACCTCTGCCATCATTAGTATTTAACAATACTGTTAGACCAGCGGCTTTGCGTCCTGCCCTTTCGGTACAGTTTGCCTTTTAATTGTCTTAGCCTGGGAAGAAACACTTATTCTAAGTGTGAACTCAAGCTGAACGGTTGCAAGATATACAAATAATTACAATTTGACAAGTTGTTTTTGGCTATTTTTGCAACAACCTTTACAAATCAAAGTACTATCTTACCGGCAAATACACCGTTACCACTAAGCCACCGTAAGCGTGGTTGTGCAGCGTAATGTCACCATGGTGCATATCGACTATTTTCTTAATAATAGCCAGCCCCAGGCCCGAGCCACCGCTGCCACGGGCAACATCGCCCTGGGTGAAGGGTTCAAACATGGCTTTCATCTGGCTTTCCGGTATGCCGGGGCCATGATCACGAATTTGCAGGTAAATACGTTTGCGGTTGCGCTCATAACCGGTGGTTATTTCAATATCGCCATCGCTGTAACGCAGGGCGTTTTCCAGCAGGTTATTGAGCAGGCGTTTTATGGCAATTCGCCTTAACATCACGTCGGGTAAATTATCTGCCAGCACGGTGGCAATGTGGCGTTGCTGCAAATGCTCGGCCTGCACCAGTTCACGTACCAGGGTATTAAGGTTTTCTTTCTGGCCGGGCTCTTCTTTGTGGTGGCGCAGGTAGTCGATAAACTGGTCGATAATGGCGTTCATATCTTCAATATCGTTAATAATGCCCTCCCGAATCCAGTTATCCGGCTCTTGCATCATCTCGGACGCCAACCGGATACGGGTTAGCGGGGTGCGTAAATCGTGCGATACCCCGGCCATCAGCAAGGCTCTGTCCTGCTCAAGCTGGCGAATACCGCGCGCCATATAATTGAAAGCCTTGGTTACGGCAATAATTTCGGTAGAGCCTTTATGCTCTGGCAAAGGTGGCGGGAATTCGCCGCCGCCTACCTGTAATGCAGCCTGCTGCAGGCTTTTTAGTGGCCGGTTTAACTGGCGGGCAAACAACCAGCCACCACCGACACTGAGCACGCCTATCATCAGCAGATAAAACGTCAGTGGTGAAAAGTCGGTTTCATCCAGCCCGGTAAGCGGTACTTTTACCCAGTAATGTGGAGCCTGTGGTGGCCGCACCCAAAAAGCATAGGTTTCGCCCTGCGCTACGCGCACTTCAGCGGCACCGCCCAGTTCACGCGACATCAGATCAGAGAAATAACCGTAGTAACTGGCCTCTGCCAGGCCCTGCTGCAATGCCTGCTGCTCGGTATACACTTCAATGCCGGTGGCTTCGCGAAAACGTTCTGTCAGCTCATTGGATAAAACCGATTGCTGATGCCCGACATCAATAAAAACCACTTTAATTTGTTTGGCAATCAGGTGGTTAATTTGCTGCGTAGTGGGTTTTATCACATAAAACGCCACCGAAAGATAAGATACCAACTGATTAATCAGCAGCAACAGGCCAATGAGGAAAACGGTCTGGCCAAAGGCACTGCGCGGGAAGCAGCGCATCTAACTGACGCTGCCATCCGGTACAAACACATACCCCAGGCCCCACACCGTTTGAATATAGCGGGGGTTAGCGGCGTCATCTTCCAACATGCGGCGCAGGCGCGATACCTGCACATCGATACTGCGCTCCATAGCGGAATAATCGCGGCCCCGCGCCTGGTTCATCAGTTTGTCACGCGATAACGGTTCACGCGGGTGGCTTACCAGCACTTTAAGTACCGCATATTCGCCACTGGTGAGCGGTAATAGTTGATCGCCTTTGCGCATTTCGCGCGTGGCCAGATTAAATTTAAACGGGCCAAACTCCACCATGCCCTCGGCCTGGCTGGGGGCTCCCGGCAGCTCTTTGCTTTTGCGCCGCATTACTGCACGGATACGCGCCAGCAGTTCGCGCGGGTTAAACGGCTTGGGCAGGTAATCGTCGGCACCCATTTCCAGGCCGATAATGCGGTCTACCTCATCGCCTTTTGCCGTTAGCATAATAATCGGAATTTCATTTTCCTGCTGGCGCAGACGGCGGCAAATAGACAAACCATCTTCACCCGGCAGCATTAAATCCAGCACCACTAAATGAAAGTTTTCCCGCTCCATCAGGCGTTGCATCTGCTCGTAATTTGCTACGCTGCGTACTATATAACCCTGCTCAACCAGATAACGTTCCAGCAAGGCACGTAAACGCATATCATCGTCAACTACCAGAATTTTCGGTGTTTCTGAACTGGCCATAGTGAAGCCTCCACAATATTTGCTTCACTATAAACGAAAAAACCGTCACGGCGAAAAACCTTGGTGCTTCTTTATGTTACAAAGTTTGTCTGTATAACGCTCTGTGGCTGGCTATAGCTGAGTAACAGCAAAAACTGCTACCATTGTGGCCGGCTTTCACCGAACGACACCAACACCATGCGCACCGATTTAATTACCCGTGAAGGTTTTGAAGCCTTACAACAAGAGCTGAACTATTTATGGCGGGAAAAACGCCCCGAAGTAACTGCCAAAGTGGCCTGGGCTGCCAGCCTGGGTGATCGCAGTGAAAACGCCGATTATCAGTACAATAAAAAGCTGCTGCGTGAAACGGATCGCCGTATCCGCTTTTTACGCAAACGGCTGGAAGTGCTGCGGGTAGTCGATTACTCACCACAGCAAGACGGCAAGGTATTTTTTGGCGCCTGGGTTGAGATTGAAAATGAACAGGGCGAACAGCTGAATTTTCGTATTGTCGGGCCGGATGAAATATACGGTCGCAAAGATTACATTTCTATTGATTCCCCCATGGCGCGGGCACTGCTGAAAAAAACCGTAGACGATGAAGCCTTGGTACCTACCCCTACCGGTAATAAACTGTGGTTTATTACCCAAATACGCTACAGCTGATCGCGGCAAAACAGCGCCGGATTGGATTTTTTGCCGCACAAAGTGGACAATCGGCATATATTGCCGTGTTTTTAGTTTGATGTTTTTCACCTTAATGGTGCTTTTTAATCAGGAATTCTTTGTTTATGTCTATGATTGTTAAACAAATTGCAGCAGAAATTGCCGCCCGCCCAGAGCAAGTTTCCGCGACTATCGCGCTATTGGAAGAAGGCGCCACAGTGCCTTTTATTGCCCGTTACCGTAAAGAAGTGACCGGTGGTTTGGACGATACGCAATTGCGGCATCTGGAACAGCGTTTAACTTACCTGCGCGAGCTGGAAGAGCGCCGTCAGGTGATCTTAAAAACCATAGACGAACAAGGCAAATTAACCGCTGAGTTAAAACAAGACATACTGGCTGCCGACAACAAAACCCGGCTGGAAGATTTATATCTGCCGTATAAAGCCAAACGCCGCACCAAAGGCCAGATTGCGATTGAAGCCGGTATTGCCCCACTGGCCGACGCCCTGATGGCGAACCCAAGCCTGAACCCGGAAACAGAAGCCGCAGCCTATATTAACGCCGATGCTGGTTTTGCCGATGTAAAAGCCGTGCTTGATGGTGCTAAGTATATTCTGATGGAGCGCTTTGCTGAAGATGCTAACCTGCTGGCCCGCTTGCGCCAGCACCTGGCACAACATGCAGTATTAAAAAGCACCCTGGTTGCCGGTAAAGAGCAGGAAGGGGCTAAATTCCGCGATTACTTTGCGCATACTGAAAGCTGGAAAACCACACCTTCGCACCGTGCGCTGGCCATGTTTCGCGGCCGTAACGAAGGTGTGCTGCAATTACAATTAGTGCCCGATGCCAATGAAGAAACAGCCCACAGCCTGTGCGAACAAATGGTGGCCAGCCACTTTAATATTAAAGATGAAGGCCGCGCTGCAGATGCGTTTTTACGCACAGCAGTACAGTGGACCTGGAAAGTAAAACTGCACCTGCATTTAGAAAATGACCTGCTGAGCGAACTGCGCGAAAAAGCCGAAGAAGAAGCCATTAAAGTATTTGCCCGCAACCTGAAAGACCTGCTAATGGCCGCGCCGGCCGGTATGCGCAACACACTGGCGCTGGACCCCGGCCTGCGTACCGGCGTTAAAGTAACCGCCATTGACGAAACCGGTAAATTGCTCAGCCAAACCACTATATTTCCGCATGCGCCACAAAATATGTGGGATAAATCGGTGCGCACTCTGGTAGCACTGTGTCAGCAACATAAAATAGAACTGATTGCCATAGGCAACGGCACCGCATCGCGTGAAACCGACAAACTGGCCGCCGAGGTATTAAAAGCGCTGCCGGCACAAAAACTGCAAAAAATTATGGTGTCAGAAGCCGGCGCGTCAATCTATTCCGCCTCTGAGCTGGCGGCGCTGGAGTTTCCGGATCTGGATGTCTCTCTGCGTGGCGCAGTATCAATCGGCCGCCGCCTGCAAGACCCGTTGGCAGAACTGGTAAAAATTGAACCCAAAGCCATTGGTGTTGGCCAGTACCAGCACGACGTAAACCAAAGCCTGCTGACTAAATCACTCGACGGCGTAGTAGAGGACTGCGTAAACGCGGTCGGCGTTGATTTAAACACCGCTTCGGTTCCCCTGCTGGCCCGTGTGGCGGGGTTAAATAAAACCCTGGCACAAAATATTGTGTTCTACCGCGACAGCAATGGCCGCTTTAACGAGCGTAAAGAGCTGCTAAAAGTGCCACGGTTGGGGCCAAAAGCTTATGAACAGGCTGCAGGCTTTTTACGGATTAACAACGGCAAAAACCCGCTGGATGCGTCATCGGTGCACCCGGAAGCCTATCCGCTGGTAGAGAAAATTATCAGTGCCCATCAAAAATCGGTTGATCAGATCATCGGTAACAGCAGCTTCTTAAAAAGCATTGATGCCAAAGCCTTTGCCGACGAGCATTTTGGTGTGCCAACCATTAGCGATATTTTAAAAGAGCTGGATAAACCCGGCCGCGACCCGCGCCCGGAATTTAAAACTGCCAGCTTTAAAGACGGTGTTGAAACCTTAAAAGATCTGCTGCCCGGTATGCTGCTGGAAGGCGTAGTGACTAACGTGACTAACTTTGGCGCCTTTGTTGATATTGGTGTGCACCAGGATGGCTTAGTGCATATCTCGTCGCTGACCGATAAATTTGTCAGTGATCCGCATCAGGTAGTCAAAGCCGGTGACGTGGTAAAAGTAAAAGTGCTGGAAGTCGATATTGAACGCAAACGCATTGCGCTTACCATGCGGATGGACGAACAACCGGCGCCGAAAAATGCGGACAGAGGTGCTGATAAAACCGCACCCCGCCAGCAAAGTAACAGACCCGCAGCGCCACGCCAGGCCAAGCCGGTCGACAACAATGCTGCTATGGGTAATGCCTTTGCAGAGGCCTTTGCCAAGCTGAAGAAATAACCTTGCTGCTAAGCAGCTCTGCTTAAAAGGCAGAGCTGCTATTTAATGCAACAACGGATGGCTAAGCTTATGAATATCTGCCCGCGGATGCATAGAGAGTTCAAACAGTAAGCGCTGATGTTCTGCATCAAAGCTCATGATACTCAGCAAATGCAGTAAATCTGGCGGTAACAGAATAAGGTCCTTGAGCTGGCCGTTACCGGTATCGTAGTAACTTACCAGTAACTGGTCTGGCTTTTGCTGCAAAAAATAAATGCCTTGCTCCGCTACAGTCCAGGCCGTTCTGGAGCTGAACACACTGCCGGGGAGCAGTTGCACCTCATTACCATCGGGCAATAACTGCCACAAGCCCCGGTTGCGTCCTTTACTAAAATAAAACCGGTCAGCAGCCGGCATTTGTCCGCCAATACCGCCTTTTACTGTCAGTTGGTTAATATCGCCACTACTGATATTAATACTGAACAAGTTACTGCCATGCGAGAAAATTACTGCACTGTCGTCATACCACCAGCTAATTTGGCCATGCCAGCGGGCGCCGGTTTTAAGCTGAGTTAACTGGCCGGTTTTTACTTCAAGCAGCATCAATTTATCTTCTTCTTCTGCCGGAAAACGGCCTACAAACGCAATATAACGGCCGTTATTAGACCATTGCGGGTATTTAACCATGCCGTGCAGGCGCGTCAGTTGCTGGCGGTTTTCCATATAAGCATCGGCCCGCCATATTTCCATATAGCCAGATTCATTACTGACATAAGCCAGCGCATGCTGAGCCTTATTGTAGTGCGGCGCTTCATAGCGGGCTTCGGCGGCGGTAAGCGGAAACACAGCGCCGGTCACACCTTTATTCAGCGGCAGGTATCCCAGCTGCGGTACATTACTGCTGCTATGGTAATACACGTCCCCACTGGCAGTAATGCGGGTTGGCCAGGCAAAGTCATCCAAATCAAGTGATACGGTAGTTTTATCGGCCACATTCAGCACAAACCCCTGCCGTTTGCCATGCCGTAAAGCCGCATACAGCACCCGCTCGCCATCGGGATGCCATACCATCCCCATGATATCTTCCTCACCTGAGGTCAGCTTATGCTCTTCACCGGAAGCCAGATTATGCAGATAAATTTCTTCGGACAGCCGGTGAGCGCGACGGGTTATTGCCAGATAACGGCCATCAGGTGAAAACGTCAGATCTCTGACCCGGTACTGACAATTTTGCTGGCATGGCACAGGTTGCGGCTCTGCCTCGGGGTTTTGTAAATCCAGCTGATACAGGCTGGCGCCTTCAGGGGTTACACTGCCGTTAAAGGCCAGGTAACGCCCGTCTGCAGAAATATCCATATACACAGTGCTGTGCCGGTTACAGGCAGTAAGCTTTTCGCTGCGTAAGGTGATGATATCCAGTTGCATAATGTAGCATTCACCATACACTGCCGTTTTGCTGGAATAGTAAATATGCCTGCCATCTTTTGCCCACAACGGGCGGCTCTCATCATCTATGCTAAAGGTTAACTGCCGTGGCGGCTTACCATTGTCCTGCAAGTCCAGCAGGTATAAATCACTGGAGGCTTCAAACTTACGCCAGCTAAATACCAGATAACGTTCATCCGGCGACAACGCCGGAAACATGGCACGGCCACTGCCTTTCGTCAGCGGGGAAACCTCAGGCTCAGCTGCATTGGGCGGGTTAAAAGGGTAATAAAAAGCGGCGCTAATCAGTGCCAGTATAACCAGACCAACGGCTATAAACAGGCTGTAGCTGCGCCGGGCAACAAGCTTATTGTTAGCGGCTGGTGGCGCGGGCTCTGCTGTTTTGGCCACGCCATTACACGGCTGATAAACCGGCGCAACCGCTAAGCGATAACCTTTTTTTCTGACAGTGCAGATAAGCTCTGCATCGGCAAGTTGCTCAAACACATTGCGCAGCTGCCATATTGCGTTAGTCAGGGCTTTTTCACCCACATAGGCATTGCCAGCCCAGACATTGTCAATTAGCTGCTGGCGGCTAACCAGCGCGGGATATTGCTGCGCCAGAAAAGCCAGTACTTCCATCGGCTTTTGTTGTACTGATGTTTGTTGCCCTGCCGGGGCCTGAATGCTAAGTTCAGCCGGATTAACATACAGTTCAGCCAGATAAAAAGATTGCTGCGTTGTCATGCCTTCCCGATCTAGGTTTTCCTGCTTAGGTCTACCCGTCAAATCTTACCACAGACGGGTAGAAAAACAGCTGTAATTGTTAACAAACCAGCAGGGCTTATTCTGCCAGCGTTTTCGCCTGCAGTAACTGCATTGCCGGCGTGGCATTAAGATGCCTGGCCAGCCATTGCTGCTGCTCCCACAATACATGCAAAACCGATTCTCTGGCCTGATAATGGTGCCCCTCATAGGGCAGTAAAACCAGCCGGGCAGCCTTGCCAAGCCCCTGCATCGCATCAAACAGTCGCTCCGACTGCAGGGGAAAAGTGCCTGAATTAGCATCCGCTTCACCGTGGATCAGCAGCAATGGCGCTTTAATTCGATCGGCGTGCAAAAACGGTGACATCGCCGTGTATAGCGCAGTGTTTTGCCACAAACTGCGCTTTTCTGACTGAAAGCCAAATGGGGTAAGGCTACGGTTGTAAGCACCGCTACGGGCAATACCGGCGGCAAAAAGATCGGTGTGCGCCAGCAGATTGGCAACCATAAAAGCACCATACGAATGCCCACCCACGGCAATATTACCCCGCTCGGCTATTCCCAGCTTTACCAGTGTGTCAACGGCGGCTTCGGCATTTGCGGTAAGTTGGGGCAGAAAATCATCATTTGGCAAAGCCGTACTTTTGCTGATAACAGGCATACTTACCTGATCAAATACTGCATAGCCCAGGGCAACATAAGGTTGGGCACTGTTGGGTCTGAAACTGACAAAACGCTGGTCTGGCACGGTGCGTTGTTCGGCCAGTTCTGCCGACGCATATTCCCGCGGATAAGCCCACATTAACACTGGCAAAGGCCCCATTGAAACATCATAACCGGCTGGCAGATATAACCTGCCGCTAAGCTTAACGCCGTCGGCGCGCTGGTATTCCAGCCATTGCTGCGTTATCTGCTGATAAGCCGGTGCCGGGTGATGCCGGGCAACCAGCCTTGATGTGGTGCCATCTGCTGCCCACTTAAATAACTCGGGCGGCTGCGCCGGCGTTTGCCGGGTAAATAAGATGCCACCGTGCGGTAATATTTGCAGCATAGTGTCTTCGGTGTCACTGGCAGAGCGCCAGATAAGCTGCCGCTCAGCAGATTGCGGTTGTACCGTATGCAACTCGGCCTGCAAGGTGTTGTTGCGCCCTGTGGTAAAAAAAGCCCCGCTGTCTGTTTGCTGCATTACCTGCTGCTGATAACGGTTATTAGTCAGTACCGGCTCTCCCGGCAGGGCTTGATGATCTTTGATATTACGCTGATACCAAAGCTGTGCATCACTGCCAAAACCCGCGGGAAAAACCCAGCCGCGTTCCTGCTCTGTATCGGCATCACTTTCATATAACACCACCAGTGCATTATCTGACCATAACAGACGTTTAAAACGCCAGGCGGTATCATGCAGCTTATGCGGTTGTGCTGAAAAAGGGGCAGGCCACTGCCAGATTGCGTCTTTACTGGCTTTATCATCACTTTTTTCTACCCAGTATAAGGTTGCAGGCTGTGTGGGCTGCCAGGCTATGATACGCCGCCCATCACGGGTTTTACCGCTTTCATGCAACGCCAGCCCGCCAGCCTCTGCTATTTTTTCACCACGCAGGTTATATACCGCGGCCTGGCGCGGAAAGTTGCTATAACGCACACGGTAGGAATAGGGCCTGACAATACTCTGAGTCAGAATAAACCGGTTGTCCGGCGACAACGAGAAGCTGTGTAGCGGCAGCTCAGCAATAACAGAGCTTTTCAGGCGGGTTGAAATCCGTACCAGTTTTGTCTGAATTAACTGCTCAAAGTAAGCCGCATCGCTTTCTGACTGCAGCAGCAACTGCAAAGTACGCAGTGCCGTTTTTTTACCGCTGGTTTCCTGAGTTCTCGGCTGCACAACTGCCGCAGGCTCAGCTGGCGTGCTACCGGAAGGTGCCACTGCCGCAATCAGGCCTGAGCTATCAGCCAGCCACTGGTATTGAATACCCAATACGGCATTCAGCCGCTGGCGTAACCGTTTACGTTTACCGTTTTTAAGCTCGAGTAGCTCAATAAACACGCCATTCTGCTCTGCTACTACCACACTTAGCCAATTGTCGTCTGGTGATAAGCGTGGGCTAAACAAACGCTGATGTGCTTGTGCAACGATTTGATAGCGCTTTTGCTGGTGCAGATGCTGCACCTTGATTTGCTGGTAACCCCGGCCTAAACCGGCACTAAGCTGGGCCAGATTAATTTGCAGCCCTGCCAACCCAACCGAATGTTGCTGTAAAACCTCCAGCGCCGGATTAGCCGCTGTTTCAGTTTGAATTAACCAGTTGCCACTGGCCGATACTTGCCAGTCTGCACTGCTGCCGGCATCCGCTAACTGTACCAACCGGCTATCCGGTTGCTGATATGTCAGCGCCTGCAGCGGCAATACCAGGCAAGCTAATATACTTAACCAAATACGAACCATCACACCACCTGAAAAATAACAAAGCCCCGTTACCGGGGCTAAAACGAAGGGTTTGCGATCAGAAACGGTGTTCCAGTGCCGCATAGAAGGTACGGCCAATCACGTTATAGCCCATGTTACTGCGGTAATACGGGTGATCATTACGATTTGGGTGGCCTTCGGCATAAACTGGCGGCATGTTGTCGGTCAGGTTATTAATGCCTAATGTAAGCTTGGTATCCTGGCTAAAGCGGTAGCTACTGTTCAGGTTAAGCGTTTTGTTCGCATCCAGTTTACTCCAGACCCGCTCCTGATAGCTGTTGCCAGCGCCGTCAGGCAGTGTCCAGGTGCTCCAACCCTCTGCGGTGCCAAGATAGTACCAGCTCAGGTTTACACTCAGATCCTGCAGGCTCCAGTTCAACGACACCGTGCTCTTCCATGCTGGCAGGTAGTCATCTTGTGTTTCTTCAACCCGCTCGCCCCCATCAAATGCCTGATACTCTTTTTTCAAGGTATAGGACAAATTGGTTTTTAAACGGATTTTACCAACACTGTTCAGATCCAGGTTATAAGCCAGTTCGCCGTCTATACCCTGAGAAGACTCGTAAGAACTGTTAATAATACCGCGGCGTACGCATAGTACATCGCGGTACTCCTGCCCTGGTAATTGCTGTGTAATATAGCCGATAGACGTCAGATCATTACAGGATGACGCTTGTCCGGTCATATCGTATGCAGGATTTTGCAAAATCCGATCAACGGTTTCAGTGTATACGGCACCATCCAGCGAAATACGCCAGAAATCTACTGTAGTACTGATGTTTTCGGTTAGCTGCCCTACCACACCAATATTCCAGAACTTACCTTTTTCTTCTGACAGATTAAGGTTGCCAGCGCTGATAGATTCATAGTTGTCATCCACGCCAACCGGATGGTTAGGATCTACCTTGATGGTGGTGCTGGAAAACGAACGGCTAACCCCGGCATACATACGATGTAAATCCGGAGCCCGGAAGCTGCGACCTGCGTTAGCTCTTAGCAACCAGTCTTCATGCGGCTGATAAGTAAGCCCCACCTGCGGTGTCAGGGCGCCGCCAACATCTGATTTGTCATCATACTTATCAAAACGCACTGCAATGCTGGCGTCCATTTTGCCTAAACCTGATGAGCGGTCCAGCACCGGAATAGCCAACTCACCGGCAGCCGCATAGCGCTTGCGTTCTCCACGGCCATGAGTACCGCCCTGGCCTAACAAATTGCCACTAAGCGTATGTTCGTCTTTGTTGTCATAATACCAGTCTCGGGCCCATTCTGTTGATACTGCAAACTGTATAGGGCCATTGGCGGTGTCCAGCAGATCACCGGTCAGTACTGCCTGTACCTGGTTCATACCAGAGCCGGCATCTGTCAGTGTTTCAGCGTACAAATACTCAGCTTGTTCTGGTGTCATCTTATCCAGCGGATACCATTTATCCGGGGAAGCAGAATCTGCCGGATTAAAGCTGATAATATCCAGCAGCCGGTCTGCCCGCATCTGGTTGCGGCCATAGCGGTCAAACTTACTCTTACCGTATGCCCAGCTTACTTCCAGATCATAGTCACCAATCTGACCGTTAATGCCGGCCGACAGGTTCATGTTCTTTTCTTTGCCGGTGTAGTCGCGGATCTGGCCATAGTCATCCAGACGCCGGTAAACCCGGAACTCACGGGTACGCTCAAAATCTGTTGCACTGTAGCTGTAGTTACCCGGGTTATTCCGATCCATATAAAAGGTCGGGCTGACACTTTTCTGCCCATTACCACGGATGGTTTCTTTATCGCTGCCTTGCAGCAACAGGTTGTATTGCCAGTTATTACTTAAGTCACCAGACTGGTTCAGTACCAGATTATATTCTTTCTTGCCTGGGTGCAGGCCATCATCCGTTGTTGCATCGTAACGACACTTATAACGGCTTTCCTCGTCATTCCAGATACCCCGGTCGCCAAACAGCTCGGCACACTGCTGCTGGTTAGCCATAATGTAGCTGGCCGCAGAACCTGACACACCAACGTTATGAAACACTTTGTCGTAGTCACGTAAATAGGCAGAAGTAGAACTGTGGGTGTCTGTACCGTCAGGTCCGCCTTTTTGCGTGAACTCACGTTGCCCGGCACGCAGAATTTCATCATCACTGTATTCCAGCACCAGCATGGTTTGGCCCAGACGGGTTTCAAAGCCAGAAGTTAACGATACCTTAGTGCGATCACGCCCGCCGTGCTGCGGATTTTCATGGCGCAGGTTAACTGTAGTACGGTCATACTTTTTCTTCAGGATAATATTCACCACACCGCCTACGGCGTCAGAACCATAAATAGCTGAAGCGCCACCGGTAAGAATTTCTACCCGCTCTACCGCACTGGTGGGAAAGGTAGACGTATCAACAAAGTTTGACGTGCCGCCTGTTGCAGCCGGGTATTGTGGTACGCGCTTACCATTCACCAGTACCAATGTCCGGTTAGCCCCCATACCACGCAGGTTGATGGTTGAAGCGCCCTGGGTCCAGCTACTTTCATTACCTTCAATGGTTCGGCCCGCGTTGGCTACTGACGCCTGCAACACCTCTTCCACATTGCTAAAACCACTAAGCTCCATATCTTCAGCTGTAATAACAGTAACAGGCGCAACGCCCTCCATATCAGTACGTTTGATGCGGGAGCCCGTTACTTCAATACGCTCTACGGCGTTTGTTGTAGCCTCTTGTGCATAACTGGCGGCGGTAAAAGCAACACTGCCAAACAACCCTGTCAGCATTGCTGTTTTAATGGCCAGAGCCACTGGTGTGTTTTTATTCATTATGTTATTCCCAAGTTCTTGTCACTGAATTTTTGTGTGTAGCATTCCTGACGCGCTATCAGGCAGGTAAACCAGCAATAACGGAAAAACCACCGGCTTACTCCGAGCAGGTTTATCTCCCTGGCGTATGTCAATGCAATGACAGCCAACTCCTTTCTTCAACAGTTCTAACTCTATTTAATATCTATCATTTATTAATCAATGAGATAGGAAAGCCGCTGCAAAATAAACAGCGGCCAAATGCCAGGAGTAAACGGGTTATTTAATTAGTCTGAATGTCTTTTTCCAACAACGTACGCATGGGCAATTGCTCACCAGACACTGTACCGCGCTGCAAAACACCGGCTTGCCACAGCAATATTTCACCACCTTTACCCTGTTTAATATTGCTGTCTACCGAGATAACTTTGCCACCAAAATGCGAGAACACACCATCCATTGAGGTATGCCCTACCACGATTTTACCTACATTCAGCGTAGATAGCAGTTGTGCCAGTACTGACTCTGAAATGGCGTTTTCTTCACGAAAGTAACCGCGGTACCATAAGGGCCCCAAAGAGCCATATAAGAAGTTCAGCACCGGCACCTCTTTTAGCTTGTCACGGGCAATACCTAACGATTGCCTGAACTGCTCATTGACTTCCGACATCGACATGCCCAGCGAAAGATAGTCCGGATGCAGGCCACCATGCACAAACAGCATATCGTTAACCTGTGCCAGTACAGGCCGGCTGCGTAGCCATTGGCCCAATACTGAGTTTTCATTGTAAAGCCCGCTATAATCGGTACCCAGGTGCCGGGCAACCTGTTGATATTTTTTATTGATGTAGCGTAAATCATTGTACAGCACCATAGTTTCATGATTACCCAACAATAAATGTACCCTGCCGCCTGCTGCCTCGGCTTGTTGCTCCAGCTGATACAGCCACCACAAAATTTCGGTTACCTTATCGCCACGGTCCATCACATCACCCACAACCACCAGATGGCCATTACCGAACGCCCAGTCCAGGCTGCTATTAACTACAGCATTAGCAGTAAGTAGCTGTGTCATAACGTCATACTGACCGTGAACATCACTGATCACTGCCACTTTCTCAGCACTGTAACGAAACAAAGGCTCCAGCGTGTAATGCTGGCGCACGTTTATGTCCCTGGGGTAGGCGCAGACAGGTTTGATAACGTCGTTTACCTGTTGTGTTTTTTCAATTAGTTGTTCGTTACAAAGCCATTTCAGCTCAAGTTGTTGATCACTTTTACTGAAAAAGGCATAGGGCCCATCGTCCAAAGCAGTATTTGAACTCAGCGCCGCCGGTTCATTGCGAACGGAAGTTGGTATTCCTGCAGGGTTTATGCTGTTGCCATACAGATACCAGCAATATGCCAGAATGGGGACAATGATAATAAAACTGAAAATCCATCGAGCCATAGTCTTTTCCTGTGTTGTACTCAGATAAATAGATTACTGCAGGCAGCAGACAGCGTCCGGCAGTGTGGCAGGCAGCATGAAGTAAGAAGGCAAGCGGAACAATCAACAGCCCGTGCTGGCAGCACTATTTTCAGCCGTTTTATTATCTATTGTTAATCTATTTAATATTATTCAGTAGGTTATAAGTTTTGGCTTGGCTGTTTGCTAAAAGGACGGAAGGTTAAACCTGTTGCAGCGATTGCTTAATTTGCGGCTCTGTTGCCGTTTGATAAAAACCGGCAATAACATTACGCCGCAGTTGCATTTGCGCTGAACTGGCCAGCGTATCGCGCTGCGGGTATACCACGGCGCTGCCGCCGTTGTTATCTGACACACTGTAGCTGATATCGGTTTGCGCGACCTGTTCGGCAAAGCCGTTACTGGCTGCGGTTTGTTCTGTCTCGTTGCTTTGCCCTGCAGCTGAATTTTGCTTAACAAGTTCGGCCTGTGCCTGAATTTGGCGCTGAGCCGCTTCTGCCGCAATACGTCGGTCTGCCGCCGAAGGCTCTGCCGGGGCTAATGCGGCAGCGCGTACCTGCTGCATTTTCTGTACTGTCGCTTGCGGGTCGCCGGGTATCGGCGAAATGTCTATCTGCACTTCACCGCCGACAGCATATTGCTTGCCATCAGGGCCCAGTTCATAAGAGTAGCTTGGCGCACCAGCGTAACGGCCACCAACTGCCGCATGGGCCTGCTCATGCGTTTTTACTTCCTGATCCCGTGCTTTAAGCTCCTGGATCTCTTGTTGTTCCTGCTGTTCGGCCTGTTGCTTTGGTGCTTGCTCACCTTTCCCGTCTTTCTGCTGATTATCCGCATTTTCGCCCCGGCCATCTATCGCCTGCTGGGTTTCTGTTTCTTTGCCGCTGGCATCGTACAGGTTAACCTGCGCCCCGCCGTTACCACCTGGCCGGGATTTTTCATCGGTAGCAACCGGTTTTTCTGCACCGGATTTGGCGGTCTCTTTTACCGGTTCAAATAAATCCCGCCGCACAGCATCACGCCGCGCCATCTCCGTTGGCGGATTGGCGGTATTAATACTCACATTAGGATAATTTGATACCAGCATTTTGCTCAGACCCGGATATCGATCACAGTACCCAATACCTCGTCGGCGGTTTGAATACTTTTTACATTGGCCTGAGCATTACGCTCTTCCTGACCTAACTGCACTAAACTGCTGGTTAGCGAGCCGGGTTGTTCAGCGGTTTGCAACTGGCGCGGCGACTCTGCGACCACAGCCTGTGTAACGGCCTGCTCAGTTTCATTTAGCCGGTTAGCACGGGTTTGGCGGTTAATATCAATTGTCGCATCCGTGACACCTGCACTGGCACGCTGAAACCCCTGCACACCAGAATACAACGCGGATCGAATGTCCATGGTACAACTCCTGCAACATTAGCTATAGTGGCTAATTATTAACCAAAACCAGCTAAAAAGAAAGCCAGCCCACAGTATCGCGGTTTAGCTGCAACACCGCGTTCAGTTAAGCCACAGCTTAAGCCATTGTATAAACTCGTCCTGATGCGAGATAAAAGGCGCATGCGATGCATGGGCTGCCACCACAAACTGGCCGTGCGGCTGCAATTGCTGCAGTAAATCGGTGACTTTTACTGGCACCAGCGAATCTAAGCGGCCAAAAAAGCCTGCTACAGGCTGGGTTAATGCAGCAAACTGCTGTCGCAGGTCAAGTTTAAGCAATTGCAGTGCACCTTCCACCGCAGCGATATCTGCCATCGGGTAAGCCATTATTGCCTGTTTCAGCACTTTTATATCTGCGCGGGCACTGCTGCTGCCCATAGCCTGAATGGCTAAAAAGCGCTCGATGGTAAGAGGCAGATTTTCACTTAACGCACGGGCAAACTGCTGCATAATGGCTTCTGCCATGCCAGGCCAGTTTTGCTGAGCCATAAAACAGGGCGATGCAGCAATTAAACCCAACCGCTTTACTTTGTGCGGATAACGGTGTGCCAGCGCTATTGCCAGCAGGCCGCCTAACGACCAGCCGCAAACATAACTTTGCGCCGGGATCTGCGCTGCCAGCATCTCCACCACAGCATCAAGCTGATAAGGCTGCGGATAGTCGCGGCATAAACCAAAGCCAGGTAAGTCAGGTGTGAGCAACTGTATTTTACCGTCCGGTTGGCTTTCCAGTTGCTGCGCCACACCGTGCCAGACGCCCTGGTTTACTCCCCAGCCATGTAACAATACCAATACCGGTTTGTCTGAAGTCATTTTCTCTGCCATAGTTACCAAATTGTAAATTGAAATGGAATTTGATTTGCTAAACCAACTTTTGTCTCAGTTTGGCCGCTTGTGGCACTTGCTGCTACCCTCACCCTGCCTGTGGTGCAGTTTACCGGTGCACAGCTCCGGCTGCCAGCTTTGCACTTATTGTCAGCAGGCGTTACCGCAATTGCCGTATCAGCTTTGTCACTTTAATTTGTTGTGGCTGCCGCAGGTAGCCAGAGGCCTGAAAAAACCACGGTTTGACGCCCTGCTGAGTGTGGGTTACTACCGCCAGCCTTATCAACACTGGTTGCAGCGCTGGAAGTTTCAGCAGGATTATGGCGCCGCAGAACTGTTGCAACAGCAATTTGCGGCGTTACTGACACAATACAAAGCACAATGCCATCAACTACCCGAAGCTATTGTTTATGTACCTATGCACCCGGCCAGGCAGCGCAAGCGGGGTTTTAATCAGGCAGAGCTATTGGCACAAACAGCAGCAGCCACCCTCGGCATACCGCTGCTGCCATTATTACAGCGCCCTGACAAACAAAAAGCTCAGGTTGGCCTCAGCCGCAAACAGCGCCAGGCTAACCTGCGCCATGCCTTTACCCTGCACCCTGAGCTTACTGTGCCTGCACAGCTGGCGTTGGTGGATGATGTTGTTACCACCGGCGCTACCGCCAATGAACTATGCCGCTTGTTACGCCGCCATGGCGCTAAGCAGATCAGCCTTTGGACCATAGCGGTAACGCTGGCAGACTAGGGCTTGATGACGTTTCGAGATTAAATTTTGTTCGCTCTGGCGGCGTTCTGAACGCGAAACAAGGAGCGAAGTTTAGTTATTCTAAATAAGCGACGAGTGACAAAGTGCAGAGCGCCGCCAGACGAACCCGAAGGGCAGCGCCTGGCCGGTCTTTCTGCTGCGTTAGTACTCGTTTATGTAGAATAACTACACTGCACTCGCACTGCCTGGCATAAAAACCGGCCAGACTGCTGCAAAAATAACCCTGAAACGTCAACAAGCCCTAATTTGTTACCGTGCTGAAACTACTACCTAAGTACAGCGCATTCACCAATAAGCGGCTGGAGCCATAAAAATAACCCCGAAATACAGGGTTGTCTGACATAGCTATAACCCGGCCTTTACCTACGTTATGTGCCAGTAAAACTGCACTCTGGCTGATCCGTGGTACATATTCTGGCGCAGTGTAACCAGCCAACTGTGGTGTGGCGCTGTAAAGTGCGACATTTACAAAAGGGAAGGCTGATGGTTGCAGCAGGAAGGTACTGTTTTTAAATACCGGCAAGGTGGCACGGGTAAAACCAAATGTCAGCGGGTGGCTTAAATCCAGCTCGGCCTGATAAATAGCTCCGGCAATACGTTGTTTCCCTGCCAGCAACTCTTTGTCTTTGTAGCTCAGGTCGTTGTTTGGAATAAGGCTGCTCATTTCCGCGCCCTGCCACACCTCGGCTTTAAGCAAACCGGTTTGTGCCAACCAGGCTGCGCCACGCTTATGCCCCCATAGTACACCGCCGTTATCCAGCCAGTGCTTTAACAAAGCAACTTCACTGTCGCGCCAGCTACTGTAGTTACCATCCGGCAGCACTATATGGCTATAGCGGGTGAGATCCAGTTGCTTTAATTGCTGGGGCTCCGCCATCGATGGCGACACTCCGGCCAGCCGTTCCAGGTTGTACCAGACTTCGCCGGCTTCAGTCGAATTAATACCCGGCCCAGCCATGAGTAATACCCTGGGTAAATTAACTACCGCAAAATTATTGCTACCCAAATCACTGCCCTGCGGCGTTAAGCCAGAATTAATGGCATACACCGGCAGTGAGAAGCGCTGCTGTACACGTTGCAAACGGTTAAACCAGTCGGCTTGCTGTTGCAAGCCTGCCGCAATCACCATGGTGCCGGCTGGCAGACTAACTTCGCCATTGCCACTGAGTGCAGTAAAGGTTGCCATGGCAGAGCGCACTACCAGCTTTTCTGTTAGCAGGGCATGTAACAGCAAAGGCGCCTGTTGATCCTGCCAGCTAAACGCATAAGCATAGGCACCCATGGGCAGCGCCGCAGGCTCTGCCGGGCGGGTTTGCCAGGTTTCGGTCAGATTCGATTGTGCCGGCTCACGGTTTACCGTATCAAAGCTGATGTTATAAGCGTGCGGTAAGGTCCAGGCTGATACATCATAAAAGGTGTTATCAGGAAAGTTCTTCTCTGTGCTGAACATCGCTTTAATCAGCCGGTATTGGGGTTGTTGCAGTGGCACATAGTAGCTGCTGAGCGCAGGGTATTTCTCATTTTCGTCCTGCCAGTCGCGGCTTAACTGATACACCTCAACATGATGGCGCTGCAATATATCCAGCAAGGCCGCCAACCGTGTCTGATCCGCACTTTCGCTCAGCATATAGCCTTTAACTTTACTGTTTTTCGCTTGCTGCTGCGCAGATTTATAAAACTCCTGCTGATAAGACAACAGCTCGCGGCGGTTATCTACCGCACCACGGATAGTCGATAAAGAGGTAGTCAGCTGGTTTTGAATAGTGGCACTGAAACTCAGCGGGCCATTAATACTGTCCTGCAAATGGCCACGGCTACTGGCTTGCTCAAATAAAATGCCAACGCTGCCCTGAATATCAGGATAGGTAGAGCCTTTGCCAACATAAAAATCATCAAAACTTTCTTCGGTGTAATACAGCTGTCCCGCCTGATCTAAAGCCGCAGCATGATATTTTGCCAGCGCACTGGTCAGCTCAAAGTTACGCTTAGGCGTTAGCGGATAATTTCGGCTGGGAATGCCCGGCTGAAAGAAGTAACTGCTGTTGGTGCCCATTTCATGGTAGTCACCCACCACGTTGGGTAGCCATTGCTGGTACTGGGCGATGCGGGCACGGCTTTCCGGGTGCTGCAATAATAACCAGTCACGGTTTAAATCAAACCAGTAATGGTTGGGCCGGCCATTTGGCCACGGCTCGTTATGCTCGCGATGCTGTGGATCTGCTACAGGCGCCGCACCTTTGTGCATATTAGCCCATAGCGCAAAGCGGTCATGGCCATCCGGGTTTAACGTTGGTTGCAGCAGAATAACGGCATTATTGAGCCAGTTGCGCACCTCATCATTGTCGGCAGCTGCCAGATACTGCGCCAGTAAAACAGCTGCATTTGCACCACTGGGTTCATTACCATGTACGCTGTAGCCCAACCAGATAATCACCGGAGCATCGCTGTCAGGGGCTTCGCCACGGCGCGCGGCGGCAATATGTCGCTGCCGGATTTGCTCCAGCCGCTGCAAATTCTGCTCAGATGATATGATCATCTGCAGCAAAGGCCGCTGCTCATGAGTGTAACCAATCACTTCCAGTTGGGCCCGGCCAGACGCGGCAGCCAATTGTTCAAAGTAACGCTGGATCTGGTCATGGCGCGCATGCCATTCGCCAACCTGAAACCCCAGCACCTGTTGTGGTGTTGGCAGGCTTGAATCTGTCACCGCTGGCACATATGTAGTAGCTGCGGCACTGCAAAAACTGAGCAGAAAAGCGCTCAAGGTAATGTAATATTTCATAAATGATATCCTTTTGGCTGCGGCTAAGTTAGCCAGATCAGGCGGCAAAACTCAAGCGGGGCTGGCTTCAAAGAAACAGGAGGAGTATCATAGACATTAACCTAGTAATTTAGTCAGGTACTATTATGATCACGATTTCAGAACAGGCACAGCTGCATTTTGCCAAGCTGCTGTCAAAGCAACCGGCAGGCACCAATATCAGGGTGTTTGTAGTTAACCCGGGCACCGCCCAAGCGGAGTGCGGCGTATCTTACTGCCCGCCGGACGCAGTAGAAGACACCGACTTAACCCTGAATTTTAACGGTTTCGATGCAGTAGTAGACGCTGAAAGCCAGCCGTTTTTAGTGGACGCCGACATTGATTTTGTTACCGATCAGATGGGTTCGCAGCTGACATTAAAAGCGCCAAACGCCAAAGTACGCAAGGTGAGTGACGACGCTTCGTTAATGGAACGGGTGCAGTACGTTATTGACAGCGAAATTAACCCGCAACTGGCTAACCACGGTGGCAGAGTCAGCGTAATGGAGCTGACTAAAGATGGCGTAGCCATTTTGCAGTTCGGTGGCGGTTGTAATGGCTGTTCACAAGTTGATTTGACACTGAAAGAAGGTATTGAGAAAGAGCTGCTAAACCGCTTTAGCGGTGAGCTGAACGGCGTGCGTGACATCACCGAGCACCAGCGTGGCGAACACTCTTACTACTGATCCAAGCCGCTTACCTGACTAAAGCTGCGTTTAACGCCCGCTTGTGCTATAAAACGGCTTCGTTTTATTGCCATGCGGGTGCCTTGCCGATGAAAAACCTTCTTTGTTTTGTTGCATTACTATTTAGCCTGACATTGCCGACACAGGCCGCTGTAATGCTGATTTACCACCATGTTGCCAGCGATACTCCGCGTGTAAGCAGTGTTACCGCCGATGAATTGCGTGGCCATTTACAGCACTTTAAAGACAATAACTTTCAGGTTATCGGCCTTGATGTACTTATCGGCCAGCTGCGAAAAGGCGAGCCAATTGCACCTAATAGTGTGGTAATTACCTTTGACGACAGCTACGAAAACAACTTCACCACGGCGCACCCTATCCTGCAGGAATTTGGTTATCCGTACACTATTTTTATCAGCCCCGGCAGCATAGAAAAAGGCGACGGCCCTTTGCTGAACTGGCAGCAGGTAAAGCAAATGTCGGACGACGGTGTACTGGTAGCAAACCATGCTATGCGGCATGAGCATATGGCCAGGCCCGAAGCGGGTGAAAGCCAGTCGCAGTGGCGTGAACGGATGAAACAAAGCATTCTGGCAGCAGAAGATAAAATTGAACAGGTAACCGGCCAGCGCCATCAATGGCTGGCATATCCTTATGGCGAATACAGCCGTGAACTGGAACAGTTAGTTACCGAGCTGGGTTTCATCGGTATTGGCCAGCAATCCGGCGCTATTGGCAACCATACCGTATTAACCCGTATTCCGCGCTATCCGGCAGCCGGCCAGTATGCTGATTTAAAAGATTTAGCGCAAAAGCTGCGCACACTGGCGTTTAATATTACCGACTATCATGGCGTTAACCCGGTTATCAGCGCAAACCCACCGCAGCTTAAATTGTCACTACAAACAGACGACTTTAACCGCAACCAACTACAATGTTTTGCCGGTAGCGAAGTTCTGCAACCGCAGTGGCTGGACGATAGTACTTTTACTGTTACCGCCAGCAAAGCGTTGAACCGCGGCCGCAGCCGTTATAACTGCACCGCGCCATCTCTGAGCAATAAAGGCTATTTTTACTGGTATTCCCAGCCGTGGCTTAATTAGCGTTAAGCTTGTTAAGCACTAACGGAAAATCTGCCAATAGCTGCTCGGCGTTTATAACCGGCAGCTCTCCCACCTGCATTGGTGGTTTAAACATAGCTACCAGTTGCCCCTGCGGGTTTATCAGCGCCACAGATGCACTGTGATCAACCAGATAATCGGCCTGTGTCGTGCTGCTGAGTGCATACATCAGCCCAAGCTGGCGTACAAAAGGAAACAGCTGATCATGGCCTGCTGTCATGCCCAGTACATTGGCTTGCTCAAAATAACTGACGTAATTATTGAGTTGTTCGGTGGTGTCCCGGTTCGGGTCGACCGAAATAAACCATACTTTAAGCGGTTGCTTTACCATTGCTGCTAAATCGGGCTGTACACCGGCCAGTTTAGCCAGGGTTAACGGGCAAATATCCGGGCAGTAGGTGTAACCGACAAAGGCCAGAGTCCACTGACCATACAAACGCTCGCGGTTTACTGTTTCACCATGCTGGTCGGTCAGCGTAAAGTCTGCCAGGGCTCTTGGCTGCGGGTAAACCAGCGCCAGCTCGGGCTCAGCGCTGGCCTGCGAAAACTGATACAACAACACACCGGCGACCATTGCAGCTACAGCAAGTGCGACATAAAACAAGTTACGAAACATAGATTGGCGATACCTTAAAGTAGTGGTCCACTAACAACAGCAGAAATAATACCATCAGATGGACAATAGAAAACTTAAAGGTTGCCATGGCATTACCGGCATCGGCATTAAATTTCAGTTTCCAGGCGTACTGCATAAAACGCAGGTTAAGCACTGCACTGCCTACCAGATAAATAGCACCGCTCATACCGACCAGATAAGGCATTAAGCAAACAATAAACAACAACACCGTATAAAGGCAGATCACGCTTTTGGTAAATTCAATGCCATGCGTTACCGGCAACATTGGCATATTCACTTTGGCATAATCATCACGGCGGTGAATGGCCAGCGCCCAGAAGTGCGGCGGTGTCCAGGCAAAAATAATCATTACCAGCAACAGCGCATGGCTGTGGATCTCGCCGGTTATGGCTGTCCAGCCCAGCAACGGCGGCATTGCACCGGCCAAACCACCGATAACGATATTTTGCGGCGTAGCGCGCTTTAAAAACATGGTGTACACCACCGCATAGCCAAACAGGCTGGCCAGCGTTAACCAGGCAGTGAGGGCATTTACTGCCAGATACAACAGCACAAAACCAAGCAGTGCCAGGCTAAACGCAAAAGCAGTAGCTTCAGTGGCACTGACACGGCCTTTAGCCACAGGCCGGCTGTATGTGCGGGCCATCTGCGCATCAATGCGTTTGTCTACCACATGGTTTATCGCTGCAGCAGCTGCCGATAATAAGCCGATACCCAGTGTCGCCGCCAGCAAAGTGATTAAATCCGGTAAGCCAGGCACTGCCAGCATCATACCAACCCAGGCTGTCAGTACCAGTAAGGCCACCACTTTAGGCTTGGTCAGTTCCAGGTAGTCGCGTGCCCGGTTGATGCCCGCGCGTGAACGTGTAATGGCTGTCATAAGCTCTCCTTGCCGGTAGTGTTAGTTGCACGCAATTGCATGCAAATTATTACCAGCAACATTAATAAATTAGCGGCCACGAAGTTATGCGCCACCGCATTAGCCAGCGGTAAATGCAACGCAACGTTAAGCACACCCAGGCTAAACTGCAGCAGCAATAACCCGGCAGCTGCTAAAGTAAGCCGCTTTAATAAGGTGCTGGTAACACGGCGCCACAGTTGCAGCAGAAAAACCGACAGCACTACCAGCGTCACGACAGCCCCAAGGCGATGAAATACATGCACCGTCTGGCGGGCTTCAGCCGACATCACACCGTACTCGTAGTCGTCATGCCCCAGGTGTAGATCAAAGGCTTCACTGATATTCATGCGCTGCAGCCAGCCTGCCTCGCATACCGGTAATTCTATACAGGCCAGCGCCGCATAATTCGCTGCAGTCCAGCCGCCCAGTGCTATCTGCACTGTCAGCACGCCAACCGCAAGTATGGCAAAAGGTTTCAGTGATACCAGCTGCGGCTCGTACACCCGGTAGTCGGGGTGCAGTTTTAACCAGTACGCGGCCAGCAGGCTTAGCAGCGTAAAACCGCCCAGTAAATGCCCCATTACCACCAGCGGTAGTAAGTTCAGCGTTACGGTCCACATGCCGAGCGCCGCCTGAAACACCACCAGCGCCAGCAAAGCTGTGGGTATTAACTTGCTACTTTGTTTGCGCAATAAAGCGACAAAAAATATTGCCGCAATTAACAGCCCCAGGCTGCCGGCAAAATACCGGTGCACCATTTCGTTCCAGGCTTTATGCGGCTCGAGTGGCCGCTGTGGAAATGCCTCCATCGCTGCCGCAATATGATGCTCCTGCTTGGGTACCTTTAAAAAACCATAGCAACCGGGCCAGTCCGGGCAGCCAAGCCCGGCATCTGTCAGCCTGGTGTAAGCACCCAGTAAAATAACGCCCATGGTAAGAAAAACGGCGATGGTCGCCAGCCATTGTTGTGTTTTCATGCGCTGATCCGCTCTCATACGCTAGTCCGATCATAGTTAAGCAGTTTAAGTAAGTCTTGCCGGATAGCACTGGCAGTGCTTGCCAGTTCAGTTTGTGCCAGCGGTACCGGATAGCTCAGCAACACCAGCCCTTGCTGATCAATAAGTAAAATGCGGTTCTGTAACGCCTCTGGCACAGGCTGAACAGCGCTATGGCGGGTAAAAGCCGTGTAAGTTTCCGGTGGGATCTGCTCGCTGATCAGCACAGGCTGCACTTGCACCTGCTTGCGCCCCAGCCCGACATAAAGTTGCTGGATGGTAAATAACGCCTGCTGACACTGGTTGTCGCACTCGGCTTTGGGGGCAACAGCCAGCCGCCAGTGTGCTTTGGCATTTGTTGCGGTTAACAGAAACACTTCAGTTTGCTGCCACTCGCCTTTACTGGAAACGCCACTATTAAACCAGCCAAACTCCAGCACCAGCTTGGCAGCCAGCAATGGCAAAGCGCAACACAAGACAAATAACAGCAGAAATTTTTTCTTATTCATGTTTTGCTTTCCCCTGATGACTGGCGGCTAATGCTACGCCCACTACGGCAACTGCCAGTAAAAACCACTGCAGCGCATAGCCACGGTGCTTCTCTGGTGATAATACAACCGGCTGATAGTGTGGTGTAAAAGCACTGGCCTGCTGTTGGTATAACAAAGCCGGATAAAGCTCCAGGCCGCTTTGCTGCGCCAGTTCAGCATAATCTATTTGCTGGATCCGCATCGGCCACTGGCCGTGATCTTCAGCATTCTGGCCAAGCAATATCAGGCCATCTACCTTCGTACGCAGTAAACCGTCCAGCGCAAACTCACTGGCAACATCAAGCTGCGGCAGTATGTCGCGGCTGTCAGCCCCGGCCAGCCAGCCCAGATTTACCAACAATGGCCTGGCCATACCCGCCGCCCGCACCGGCACTATTACGTCGTAACCCACTCTGCCGTTAACAATCTGGTTGTCCAACAACCAGACATAAGGCGCCAGCCAACTGCCTTGCCCTTTTAACGGCACGCCATCAATGTCGGTAGCCGCCAGTTGGCTTAATTGCGCCGGCGTGACGGCACCCTCTGCCTGCAATTGTGCCAACCGTGCCAGCTGTTCGGTTTTTTCAGCGGCACGGCTTAGCTGCCACCAGGACAAGTTGATTAAAATGGCAAAAGCAGTCAAAGTGAGAATGACCCACAGCGTATTAAGTGCGAAAACCTGGTTAGCCAGTTTAACGCGCATAACACCTACCCCGGAGAGCGTTACTTATGTTGCTTAAAATTATTATCATAGCGCTACTACTTTTTATTATTGCTAACCTGGTGCGTGCAGGGCTGGTGATGCTGCGACAACCTGAGCCAGAGGTAAAAATGTCGCGCTATCTCGGTCGCCGCGTGATGTTTTCTGCCCTGGTGCTGATACTGATCTTTATCGCGCAGGCGCTGGGGTTCTTAGACCAGAACCCCAGGCCTTACTAGCATCAGATCACATAGACAAACACGTAAAGGCACAGCCATACCACATCAACAAAGTGCCAGTACCAGGCCGCAGCCTGAAAGGCGAAGTGTTTTTCTGGCGTAAAATGGCCTTTAAGCACCCGGAAAAACACAAATAACAGAATAATGGCCCCCAGTGTCACGTGCATGCCGTGAAAGCCGGTTAGTAAAAAGAACGTATTACCGTAAAAGCCTGATGCCAGTGTTAACCCCAGATCACGGTAGGCATGAATATACTCATACACCTGTAGGCCGAGGAAAATCATGCCCAGTAATAAGGTTACCAGGAGCATTATTTTAAGCTGGCCGCGTTTATTCTGCTCCAACCCGGTATGGGCGAAATGTAGCGTAACAGAGGAAATAACCAGAATAGCAGTGTTGATAAGCGGCAAGCCGGTAGCTGGCATAGCCTGGGTTTCAATGCCACCCGGTGTTTTTACCAGCGGCCACATAGCTTCAAAGCCAGGCCACAAAATTTCAAACGTCATGGCGTTATTACTGCCACCGCTAAGCCAATCCAGCGCTATTACCCGGCCGTAGAACAAGGCGCCGAAGAACGCCATAAAAAACATCACTTCAGAGACGATAAACCAGCTCATGCCCTGGCGGAATGAGCGGTCCATCTGCGCACTGTATAAACCACTCATCGATTCATCAATAACGTTTTTAAACCAGCCAAACAGCATAAAAATCAGTACGACAAAACCGGCTGCCAGCATATAGCCGCCAAAACCCGGTTGTTGCCTGGTCACTTCGTTAACATAGTTACCTGCGCCAAAGGCAATTAAAAACAGCGCCACAGCCCCAACTATCGGCCATGGACTCTGGGCGGGAACATAATATTTTTCGTATGTTTTACTCATGTTATTCCCCAAGTTGTGACGACGCAGCAGTGTCACCCGTCCAGGCGCTGGTTACGTCATAAAGCGTATACGACAGCGTAATGGTGGAAAACTGACTGGGCAGTGCCGGGTCGACATAAAACTGTAACGGCATCAGCATGTTTTTACCGCCCGCTAACTGCTGCTGGGTAAAGCAAAAACACTCTATTTTGTGAAAGTACAACGCGGCCTGACCAGGGGACACTGAGGGTACCGCCTGGCCAACAATCATTCGCCCCGTTGGGTTTTCAGCCAGATAATTCATAAGATGAATTTCACCGGGGTGCACTGTCATACGGCGCACCTCAGGCTTAAACACCCAGGGCATTTCTTTGTTTGGCCGGGCAATAAACTCAATCACCACTTCACGGCTGATATCAATCAGTGCCGCATCGGCACTGGCAGCCGTCGCGGCGGTTTTACCATTTAAACCGGTCAGATCACAGAACACGTCATATAACGGCACCAGCGCAAAACCAAAACCAAACATCGCCAAAGCGGTTACAGCCAGCTTAAAGGTTAACGGTTTATGTTTTAGTGCCATAACGCGCTCCTACTTAATGACCGGTGGCGTTTCAAAGGTGTGATACGGCGCCGGTGAGGGTACTTCCCATTCCAGACCTTCAGCCCCTTCCCACACCTGCGCGGTGGCTTTTTCACCGCCACGGGCACATTTCACCAGCACCGCCACAAAAATCAGCTGCGAGGCGCCAAACAGAAAACCACCAATACTGATAAAAGCATTAAAGTCAGCAAACTGCAGCGCGTAATCCGGAATACGCCGCGGCATACCTGCCAGACCAACAAAGTGCATCGGGAAAAACAGCATGTTTACCGAGATCAGAGAGCACCAGAAATGCCATTGCCCCAGCTTTTCGTCATACATATGCCCGGTCCACTTGGGTAACCAGTAGTAAGCAGCAGCAATAATCGAGAACACTGCACCGGTTACCAGCACGTAGTGGAAATGCGCTACCACAAAGTAGGTATCGTGATACTGAAAGTCTGCCGGAGTAATCGCCAGCATCAGGCCAGAGAAACCACCGATGGTAAACAGCACGATAAACGCCAGCGCGAACATCATTGGCACTTCAAACGTCATAGCGCCACGCCACATGGTGGCCACCCAGTTAAATACTTTTACCCCGGTGGGCACGGCTATCAGCATGGTGCAGTACATAAAGAACAGCGCCCCGGCTACCGGCATACCAGTGGTGAACATATGGTGCGCCCACACCAGAAATGACAGCAACGCAATACTGGAGGTGGCGTACACCATAGAGGCATAACCAAACAGCGGCTTGCGGGCAAAGGTGGGCACTATGCTCGACACTATGCCAAAGGCCGGTAAAATCATGATGTACACTTCAGGGTGGCCGAAAAACCAGAAAATATGCTGAAACAGCACCGGGTCGCCGCCACCGGCAGCATCAAAGAAACTGGTACCAAAGTATTTATCGGTCAGTACCATAGTCACCACACCCGCTAACACCGGCATGACCATAATCAGCAGGAAGGCGGTAATCAGCCAGGTCCAGACAAACAAAGGCATTTTCATCCAGGTCATACCCGGCGCACGCAGGTTAAAGATGGTCACGATAACGTTAATGGCACCCATGATGGACGATATACCCATAATGTGTACTGAAAACACAAATAATGCCGTGCTGTCACCGCTATAGGTGGTTGATAACGGTGCGTAGAAAGTCCAGCCGAAACTTGGGCCGCCGCCGGGCATAAACAGTGACATTAACAGAATTAAAAATGCAAACGGCAGGATCCAGAAGCTCCAGTTATTCATCCGCGGTAACGCCATATCCGGCGCACCAATCATCATCGGTATCATCCAGTTTGCCAGCCCGGTAAAGGCCGGCATTACCGCACCAAATACCATGATCAGGCCGTGCACTGTCGTCATCTGGTTAAAAAAGTTAGGCTCAACAAACTGCATACCGGGCTGAAATAACTCAGCGCGGATCACCATTGCCATAGCGCCGCCAATAAAAAACATAATCAGCGCAAACACCAGGTACATGGTGCCGATATCTTTGTGGTTGGTGGTATATAACCAGCGCTTTATGCCGCTGGGTTTATGGTCATGATGTTCGTGCTCATGATCTGTCACTACTGCACTCATCGGTTATTCCCCTTTACCTTGCATGACGGCATGCACATCAGCAGCCTGCACCAGTTCACCGGTATTGTTACCCCAGGCATTACGCTCATAGGTAATTACGGCAGCAATTTCTTTTAAACTCAACTGCCTGGCATAAGCCTGCATCGAGGTTCCGGCTTTACCATTCAGCACGATATTGATATGACCCGGCATATCATTCAGTGCCATGCTACTACCTTTAAGCGCCGGGAAAATACCAGGCAAACCCTCACCGCTAGGCTGATGGCAAGCTGCACAATAGGCGGTATAAGTACGGGCACCTACGCTCATCAACTCTTCCATAGTCATATTCATTGCCAGCAGTTCTTGCTCTTCAGCTTTTGCTTTTGCAATGCGCTCGGCTTCACCATTAACCCACTGCTCATAATCAGCCGGGCTCTTGGCAATTACCACTATTGGCATAAAGCCATGGTCTTTGCCGCATAGCTCAGCGCACTGGCCACGATAAATACCGGGCTCATCTACCCGGGTCCAGGCTTCGTTAATAAAGCCGGGGTTGGCATCTTTTTTTACCGCGAAGGCGGGTACCCACCAGGAGTGGATAACATCATCAGAGGTCATCAGAAAACGCACTTTTTTGCCGGTGGGGATCACCAGCGGCCGGTCAACTTCCAGCAGATAGTTCTCTCCTTTGGCAAACCTGTTGGTAATCTGCTCTTTGGGCGTGGCCAGTAAAGAGTAAAATTCAACATCGTTCTCAAGGTATTTGTAATGCCATTTCCACTGCGAACCGGTTACCAGCACAGTGACATCAGCCTCTGTGGTATCTTCCATAGCAATAAGAGTTTTAGTAGCCGGAATGGCCATAAGGATCAGAATTAATACCGGTATAGCGGTCCAGAGTATTTCTACTTTGGTACTTTCATGGAATTGGGCTGGCTGCACTCCCCGCGCTTTTCGATGGCGAACGATAGACCAGAACATGATCCCGAACACCACTGCACCAATTGCACAACAAATCCAGAAAATGGTCATATGCAAGTCATAAACCTGCTGACTGATTTCTGTTACGCCCCTGGTCATATTCAGGGGCATATCTGTTGCATCAACGGTTGCAGCTAAAAGCAGGGTTGGCAGCGACCAACGAAGACTACGCGTTTTCGTCACTGGACTTCTCCTCTGTCATTTTGCAAAGCAAACTGCAGAAACTAAGTACACAGTACTACACGGTTCTTACCCACCCACACCGAACCCATGTATGAAGTTTCATCAGTTTATTATTGTTATTATTACCTGTGGTTTCGGGGCTAGCGCTGAAACCAAAAACTGACCCTGTTGTTATTTTTTAATCAGTTTAAGCCTAAGAATTATCCAAATCCGTCTCAGTGTAAACCCCTAAATAGCAAAAGCGCCGGCAAACCTTAGTGGTCATACCAGCACCCGTTAACAAATAACCTATTGAGGTTAGTACAAATTATAACCAACTGCCATTACGAATAACGCCTACAGCCAAGCCTTCAATGGCAAAATGCTGAGCGCGTAAGTCTACTTTGATCACGTCAAAGTTTTTATTTTCCGGTTGCAGTAATACGGTGCTGCCGTCGCGCTGAAACCGTTTAACGGTAACATCTTCATCTACACGGGCCACAATAACCTGACCAGGCTGCGCCTGACTGGTTTTATGCACGGCCAGCAAATCACCGTCGAGGATACCAATATCCTGCATACTCATACCCTGTACCCGTAGCAAAAAATCAGCATGAGGTTTAAACAGGTTGGCATCTACCTGATAATAATCCTGCACATGCTCTGTTGCCAGGATCGGCTGGCCTGCGGCCACTTTACCAATTAATGGCAAACCCAGTTGCTCAGGCTCGTCGGTGTCTACCAGACGAATACCGCGGGACGTACCAGGCATCATTTCAATGACGCCTTTTTTTGCCAGCGCTTTTAAATGTTCTTCAGCCGCATTTGCCGATTTAAAGCCTAACTGCTGGGCGATCTCTGCCCGGGTTGGTGGCATACCGCTATCTTGCTGATAAGTTTTTATCAATTGCAGAATTTCTGCCTGTCTTGGTGTCAGAGGTCTCATAGTGCTGGTTACCTGTACAGTGAATACTGTCAGTATATACAGCCATAGTGCAAATGCAAGTATGGCCTGCAGCAGGCAATTTTCCCGCTAACGCTTCCATGCTATGCTAAGCGCCTTTTTTCCAGGGGGTCAGTTATGTTTCGGCCAGTTAAGTTATTTGCTGCCTTGTTAAAATGGCCGATGTGGCCATTACTGAAGTACAAAGTTGTTCCGGAGCAACCGGTTGCCGAGCTGGCACTGGATACCAGCCGCCCGCTGTTTTATATCTGCACCACCGAATCTGCCGCAGATCTGGCAGCAATAAGGCGTATTTGTGCCAAGTTGGCGCTGCCGGATCCAAATGACAATGTCAGCCTGAACGGCAGCATGCACCCGCGCACGTTGTTTCTGGAAAAGCCGCATACTCTGCTATTTAAACGTGGCAAAACCACGGCTCTGGCTCAGGGCCAGGCATTACTGCAGGCCCATCTGGCTGATCCGGCGCTAAACGCACAATTGGTACCAGTATCACTATTGTGGGGCCGGGCACCGGGTAAAGAAAATAGTATTAAAGGCCTGATAGGTGAAGCGCATGCACCCAACTGGCTGGCAAAATTATTAATTGTGCTGCTATCCGGCCGCCACAGCCTGGTGCGGTTTAGCCGCCCGGTATCGCTACAACAAATGGCAGCACAATTTGGCAGCGACGAGCAAACCGCACACAAGCTGCTGCGTATGTCGCGGTTTCATTTTTATCGTCAGCGCCTGGCTGCGAACGGACCTAAGCTGGTTAACCGCCCACAGTTATTTAATGCTTTGCTGGCAGCACCCGCGCTGAAAAAAGCGATTGATGATGAAGCCAAAGCCAAGCGCATACCGGTAAAAGCCGCCCGGCACGAAGCGCGTAAACTGCTGCTGGAAATTGCCGCCGACTACCGGGCATCAACGCTGCGCGTAGGTGACAGAGTGCTGCGCTGGTTATGGCATAAACTCTACACCGGCATTAAGGTAAATAACGCTGATATGCTGCGTGACCTGGCACAAAAAGGCCATGAAATTGTTTATATCCCCTGCCATCGCAGCCATATGGATTACCTGCTGCTAAGTTATGTTATTTATCAGCAAGGCTTGGCACCACCGCATATTGCTGCCGGTATTAACCTGAACTTCTGGCCTGCCGGCACCATATTCCGCCGGGGTGGCGCATTTTTTATCCGGCGCAGTTTCAGCGGTAATAAACTGTATTCTGCGGTATTTCGTGAATACTTATGCCAGTTGTTCAGCAAAGGCTATTCAATAAAATATTACACCGAAGGCGGGCGTAGCCGCACCGGCCGCTTACTGCAACCGAAAACCGGCATGCTGGCGATGACGTTGCAGTCTATGCTGCGCGGTATAGAGCGGCCGGTGACGCTGGTACCGGTTTATCTTGGCTACGAGCATGTGATGGAAGTAAACACTTACCTGAGCGAGTTAAAAGGCTCCGGCAAGCAGAAGGAATCGGCCTGGAGTGTGATAAAAGCCATCCGTAACCTGCGTGATTACGGCTATGGTTATGTCAACTTTGGCGAACCTGTAACACTGAATAACTATCTGAACCAGCATGTACCTGACTGGAAGCAGGATATAGATGCGCTGGAAGTACAAAAACCGCAATGGCTCAACCCGGTAGTTGCGCAACTGGCCGACAACATGATGCAGCGAATTAATCAGGCTGCGGCGCTGAACAGCATCAATCTGATAGCCCTGTGTTTATTGGCAACAGACAAACACACACTAACGCGCACTGAACTGGAACAGCAAATAGATTTCTATCTGGCGCTGCAGCGCGGCGCACCTTACCATACGCAAATGACGCTGCCGCAAGAGTCTGCCGGGCAGTTGATCGAGCATGCTCTTAGCCTGCAAAAAGTGCAGCAACACAGTGACAGTTTTGGCCAGTTAATCAGCCTGACAGACAACAATGCGATACTACTCAGTTATTATCGTAACAACGTGCTGCATTTATTTATGCTGCCAGCCATTATTGCCAGCAGCATTCTGCATCAGCGGGATATCAGCCTGCAGCAGCTGGATGCCGTGGTACAGCAGTTGTATCCATTGCTGCAACAGGAGCTGTTTCTTAATATCAGCCCGGTTGAGGCATACTGCAGTAGCATATTGCAGCATCTGGTTGCTGGCGGGCTGGCGGAGCAAGACGGCGACAGGTACCGGGCACCGACACAGCACAGTAATGGTTACTTTATGCTCAGCTTGCTGGCCAACAATGCCGAGCACACGTTACAGCGCTATGCCATGGTGTTGCAGCTGATCGAAAATCAGGGGCCGCAAAGCCGCGCTGATCTGGAAAAGCACAGCCATGAACTGGCACAGCGCCTGTTAAGCCTGCATGGTATTACTGCGCCGGAATACTACGATAAACAGCTATTTAGTACATTACTCAATGCACTTAAAGACAACGGCTACACTCAAACCGATGAGCAAAGCCGTGTCAGCGCTACCGCGCAGTTGCATCAGTTAAAAGACACCATCAGCCGTTTACTGCGCAATGAAGTACTGCAAAGCATCCACAGCATTGTATCCACCAGAGCGCCTTAGCGGCTGGTGGGGTAAGCGCGGATAACCCCTTCTTGTATGGTAGAAGCAACCAGCACACCGTCGCGGTTAAAAAACTGGCCACGAACCAGCCCACGGCCGCCCGACGCGCTGGGGCTGTCTACGGCATAAAGCAACCAGTCGTCGAAGCGGAAATCCTGATGAAACCACATGGCATGATCAATAGTGGCTACCTGCATATTAGGCGCCATAAACGACTTACCATGTGGCTGCAATGCCGTAGGCAAAAAGTTAAAATCAGATGCATAGGCCAGCAAATATTTATGTACGCGTAAATCATCCGGCATAGCGCCATTGGCTTTAAACCAAACATAGCGTTTAGCGGCACTTATTTGTGGCTTAAATGGGTTTTGAAAATCCACCGGGCGCATTTCAATCGGCTTTTCACAAATAAACTTGCTGCGCAGGCTATCGGGAATAAGCTCAGCGTGTTGTTGATAAAACTCCAGATCGGATACCAGCTCCTCAGGGCCAGGAACCGTTGGCATGGAGTCCTGATGCTCAAAACCGCTTTCTTCTGCCTGAAAGGACGCCGTTAAATAAAATATCGGTTTACCAAACTGAATGGCACTTACCCGGCGGGTACTAAAACTTTTACCGTCACGAATATTTTCAACTTCATATACTATCGGCTTGCTGGCGTCACCAGGGCGTAAAAAATAAGAATGAAACGAATGTACTTTGCGCTCTTCGGCCATGGTTTCTTTTGCTGCAGATAATGCCTGCCCCATCACCTGGCCACCAAATACCGCCTTAAAACCCAAATCCTGGCTTTGGCCTCGATACAGCCCCTGCTCTATGGTTTCCAGTTTCAGTAATGCCAGCAAATTCTGTAATACCTGACTCATAGCCCCACCTTCTGTTCCGTTGCGGTAAAATATAATGATATTCTGCCGCAAACTACGGAGATCAGCAAAGATGGCTTATTGGTTATTTAAAACAGAACCGTCTGAATGCAGTATTGATGATTTTGCCAATGCCCCCGACACAGCAATAGTATGGGAAGGCGTGCGCAATTATCAGGCGCGTAATATGCTGCGTGACGGTGTGAAGCTAGACGATAAGGTGTTTATCTACCACTCCAGTTGCAAACTGATCGGAGTAGCTGGTATTGCCAGAGTTGTGCGCCCGGCTTACCCTGATCCCAGCCAGTTTAATTCGGCAAGTGTTTATTTTGACAGTAAATCTTCACCAGATAACCCACGCTGGATAGCCGTTGATCTGGTATTTGAACGCAAACTGCCGGCGATAATTTCGCTGGACAAACTAAAAAGCTCGGCTAAGCTCAGTGGGCTGCCTGTTGTACAAAAAGGCAGCAGGCTTTCTGTTATGCCGGTTAACGAAGCGCAATGGCAAACCATAATGCAGCTTGTCTGATCCGCATACCTGATGTAACCTGAAACCTGTTATCCCTGGTAGTTGGAGCCTGACATGACACACGAACGGCGCCAGATGGATAAGGATATACATTATTTCTGGGAAGATCTTAATCTGGCACAAAAGTTTTCTGTCGCTGAGTTACAGCGATTTGGTTACGATTTATTGTTCGTTCGCCATATGGCCGAAGGTAACCTTGCGGTGCTGACAGCAGATGGCAAAATAGCCGCTATTGATATTGAAGGGCAGATAGACACCGAGCCCAGCGTTATTCTACGACACTGAATACGAACTCAGGCGCTGTTAAGCTGCGCCTGAGTTTCTTCTGCCAGCGCTACGGCAACGGTACATAACTGCAAATACGATATCAGGCTGTTGTTCTGCCATAATGCCGTAAGGCGGCTATGCTTTATCATCATCAATTCCAGTTGACCAAACTCCAGCGTTTTATGCTGACGTAAATACAATTTAATGGTTTGTTGTGCCGGTACCGCCTTGCTACAGAATTCGCGGGTAACCAGCGGTAATAACTGACATATCAATTGTATCGCCGCCATTTCCTGCTTACTTAACCGCGACTCCACTACCAGCTTGCTTAGCCGCTGTTCAAGCAGCATTTTTTGCTGCTCGGCCAGCTGAAACACCGCCTGCTGCATACGCAATAATTCATGCTCACGTTGTTGCAACTTAGCTTGCAGGCTTTTGTTTGTTTTACCAATCAGCTCCATCTGCCACAGTATGTACAGCAACACTAAAACTAACACGCCTATCAACAACATCCACACCATGCGGCTTTACTTCCTGTTTATTCCGGTTGCTGCCAGACTGTATAGCTAACTTTTTTGCTGGCGGGCAATGTAAGCACGCACCTGCTGTTCCAGCACTGCCAGCGGCACGCTGCCATTACTCAGCACCACGTCATGAAACTCGCGCACATTAAAGCGCTCGCCCAATGCCTGCTCGGCTTCAGCGCGCAGCTGCTTAATGGTAATTTCACCCAACTTATAAGACAGCGCCTGTGCCGGCCAGCTGATATAGCGGTCTATTTCGGTTGTTACGTTATGCATCGATAAAGCAGTGTTCTGCGCCAGAAAATCTATCGCCTGCTGACGGCTCCAGCCCATGGTATGCATACCGGTATCAACCACCAGCCGTGCAGCACGCCACATTTCATAGGTCAGGCGGCCAAAATTGCTGTAGGGTTCCTGATAAAAGCCCATTTCCAGCCCCAGATACTCAGCGTACAACCCCCAGCCTTCGCCAAACGCTGAGGTATAAAAGCTGCGACGATAATCTGGCAATTCGGCATGCTCACGCGCCAGTGCAATCTGTAAATGATGGCCCGGCACAGCTTCGTGCAGAGTCAGTGCTTCCATTTCGTATAGTGGCCTGCGGTCCAGCGCGTAAGTGTTCACCCAGTAGAAACCAGCCTGATCATCACGCGTCGGCCCTGAATAGCGGCCAGTCGTGTATTTCGGGGCAATTTCTGCCGGTACCGGCACTACACCATAAGGTGTGCGCGGCAGAGTTTTAAATAATTTTGGCAGTTCGGCATCAGCTTTTTTCGCCAGATAAGCCGCATAGCGCATCAACTCATCAGGAGTTTTGGCATAAAACTGCGGATCGGTACGCAAGTACTGAATAAACTCAGCAAAGCTGCCGGTAAAGCCAAGCTGATCAATTACCTGCTGCATTTGTGCCCGGATGCGCTTTACCTCATCCAGGCCGGTTTGATGTACCTGCTGTGGTGTCAGCTTTAGTGTGGTGTAATGCTCCAGCCGGTTTTGGTAAAACGCTGCGCCATCTGGTAAAGCGCTGGCAGCAATAGTGTCTCTGGCGCCGGGCAGATACTCATTAACCATAAAATCATAAAACGCCTGATAGGCCGGGTTTACTGCCTGTGTAATCTGCTCCACGGCCTGAGCGGTAAGCTGCTGCCATTCAGTTTCGCTGATAAATGCCGGTTTACGGTTAAAAGGTTGGTAGAACACGCTTTGCGTCGGGTCCTGTACAACATAGGAAATAATGCTTTGTTCAAAGCCTTTCAGCACAGCCTTAGGTTGGGTTACGCCTTTGGCCAGACCTTGCTTCATCCAGTCAGTTTGCTGCTGCATATAACGGGGAATGGCAGCGAGTTTTTGCAGATAGTGCTGATAATCGGCTGCCGTTTTAAAGCTGCCACGCTGCACCATAAAGCCAAGGTTGGTATGAAAGCCGGATTCTGATGTTAACGGCATTAAATGAGCACCAAAGCGGTATTCATCAATTTGATCGGCCAGACGATAGGCTAAAATGGCATGGTTAATCTGGTTTTGTTCAGACAACGTTTTCACATTAACCTGTTGCAGCCGGGCCTGCCAGCCGAGACGCTGCTGGTGGCGCTGCTCCAGCGCCTGTGGCGACATATCGGTCAGCTCACCCGGCGCTGTTTCATTTAGTTGCTGTTGCGCCTGCCACAGTTGTTTTGCCAGTTCGGTAAACTGCTGGTCACTATTGTGCGCCGTTGTTGCACACGCCGACAATAAAACTGTACACATTACAGTTAAAAACAGTGATTTAATATTTACAGTGGTTTTCATTTTGGTTATTCCCACAAAAAAGACGCTTCGATTGTATCTGCTTTATTCACAGATTACAGGCAACTAAACCAGACAAAGCTGCTTTTTACCGTTTTTACTACCAAAGTATGGTTGGCGGAGTGTCGATAATCCGGCCAATCTGATGTTAAATTCAACAGCTGTGTTTTTTTGTCAGACAGAGCTGTTGCCTGTCGCATAGAATCGCGTACTATGGGCTTAGCGATGCATTCGTTAACAATTCAGGCATGATACAGGAGCCTGCAAGCGGAGTTATACGTGGTCTTATGAAGTATCAGGATTCACTGGAACAAGCCAGCGAGAAAGCCGCGCAGGTAAAAGTTTTTTTACAGCGTGCCGGCCTTGCAGCTCATCCGGTAAATTATGCTGTGTGCTACGATTATATCAGCGGTCATCACGCTGGGCTGTGCACTGCTATTGAACATAAGCTGAGTGCGAAAACTCCGTTTGATGACTTTATTATGGCGGATTTATATAGCCGTTATCTCACCCCGGCCAACCCACAACAAGAACAACTGCTGCAGGATGCCTCGGGTATTGTCAGCCGCCTTACCGGTTATACTGATCTTGCTGCCGAGCAAGTTGCCGATTACCTGCAACAGCTGGATTTCAGCTTACTGCAATTGCAGCAACAACAGCAAAATGGCGAGAATATCCTTTCAGCGGTTGAACAACTGCGCCAGCAAACGCAGGAGTTCCGCTCCGGCCAGTATCAGTTGCAACAGCAATTGGAACAAGCCAACCAGCAAAGCCATCAGTTACGGCATGAACTGGAGCAACTTAAGTTACAACGGCAGTTGGATCCGCTAACCGGCTTATATAACCGCTCGGCAATGCAGCACCAACTGGAGTTATGGTTTACTGAGCAACCTGGCCGGCGCGTTGCCGCCATTGCCATAGATTTGGACCATTTCAGCCGCTTTAACCAGGATTATGGCAGTGCTATTGGTGACGTTATTTTGTCGAAAGTAGCTCGTAAAATCAGCAGTTATGTGCAAAGCAGTGGCATACCGGTACGGGCGGGCGGAGAAGAGTTTCTGATCCTGTTGCCGGATGTCGATTTACGCAGCGCCAGTGAAATTGCGGAACAGGTGCGCCGCGGTGTGGAAAAACTGCGTTTTGTCTCAGCCCGCAGTAAGAAAGCCTTACCCAAAGTAACGATTTCATTAGGTGTATCTTTGTATCAGCACAGTGAAAACTGGTATCAGTTTTTAGCACGCACTACCGACGTATTAACACTGGCCAAACAGCGCGGCCGTAATCAGGTTGCCAGCGAAACTATGCTGGCTCTGCCTGCTTAGGCTATAAAAGCCAACAGATAAGTTGGCTGGCGCAGCTTTATCTTTTACACTAGCCACATTTCTTCGCCAACAGGCCTGCAGCATGACAGATCAGAACCCTAACACTACGCACTTTGGCTTTAAAACCGTTGCCGCCGAGCAGAAGGTGTCAATGGTAGCGAATGTGTTTCACTCCGTCGCCGCCAAATACGATGTGATGAACGACTTAATGTCGCTTGGCATTCACCGGCTGTGGAAACGGTTCACTATCGACTGCAGCGGTGTACGCCCGGGCCAACAAGTGCTTGATCTTGCCGGTGGTACCGGTGATATCACAGCATTGTTTTCTAAACGGGTTGGGCCAACAGGTAAGGTTGTACTGGCAGATATTAATGCCTCTATGCTTAATGTGGGCCGCGACAAACTGCGTGACCTGGGTTTAGTCAACAATATTGACTATGTGCAGGCCAATGCCGAAGCCCTGCCCTTTGCCGATAACAGTTTTGACATTATCAGTATTGGTTTTGGTTTACGAAACGTAACGGATAAAGACGCAGCACTGCGTTCTATGTTCCGGGTATTAAAGCCAGGTGGCCGTTTGCTGGTGCTGGAGTTCTCTAAACCAGAACAGCAATGGCTAAGCAAGGTGTACGATCTGTACTCGTTTAAACTACTGCCCACTATTGGCCAGCTGGTTGCCAACGACAAAGAAAGCTATCAGTACCTGGCTGAGTCTATCCGTATGCATCCGGATCAGGAAACGCTGAAAAGCATGATGCAGGACGCCGGTTTTGCCGAAATCAGCTACCACAACCTGACCGGCGGCATAGTAGCATTGCACCGGGGCTATAAATTCTGATGTTACCTTTACTGCCCCAGCTACTGTGCGCCGTGGCAGAAAAAACCATGGCCAGGTTAATTGCTATGGATCCTCTGGCTGCAGGCAGGCTTAACCGTTTATATGGTAAGCAGTTATCGTTCCGGCTACGGGAGTGGCCGGTTACGCTGGTACTTAGTGCCAGCGCTCAGGGCATTTTATTTAACCAGCATGACGAAACCGTAGATTGTGCAATAGAAACTGATTTAGCCAGCCTGCGTTTGCTACGTGACCCCAGCCAGCTAACCCGGCTGATAAAAGCCGATGCATTGCAGATAGACGGCGATATTCAGGTTGCGCAGCAGTACAGCCATTTTTTCCAGCAACTTGATCCAGACTGGCAGCAAACACTGTCTGCTTATGTCGGTGATGCCAGCGCGCATAAAATTGCGCTGAGCTTACGCCATATACACCAGTATCTGAGTGATAAAACCACAGCTTTGCATCAGCTTAGTACTGAACTGGCACAAGATGAACTGCAATTAACCCCCACTGCTATTGAGATGACGCGGTTTAGTAGCGCAGTCAGTGAATTGGCAGCCAAAGTTGATGTGATGCAGCAACAACTGCAAGCCTTTCAGGAGTTATAGTGCGTATCAGCCGTTTTTATCAAATCCAGAAAACCTTGTTGCAGTTCGGCCTGGATGAATTGATCCCCGCACAATGGCAACCCTGGTATGCGCGGATGTTGCGCCGTAGTTTGTTCTGGCTGCGTAACCGCCACCCGGACCAGCCTGTTGGCGTGCGGTTGCGGCTGGCATTGCAAAGCCTGGGCCCGGTTTGGGTTAAATTCGGCCAGATGTTGTCAACCCGACGCGACTTGTTTCCGCCACAGCTAGCAGACGAGCTGGCCAAGCTACAGGATAAAGTACCACCCTTTGACGGTGCCCAGGCACAGCAGCTGATCGAACAGGCGCTGGAACTGGATGATATTGCCCAGCTGTTTGCTGACTTTAACCAGACTCCGCTGGCATCAGCCTCTATTGCTCAGGTGCATACCGCACAACTACTGCAGGCAGATGGCAGCCTGGCAGATGTTGTGATTAAAGTTATCCGGCCGGACATTAAACAACAGATCCTGGCAGATTTAGCCCTGATGGATACTCTGGCTGATGCAGCAGCACGCTTTTTGCCCGATGGTAAGCGTTTACGACCACGCGAAGTGGTTTCGGAATACCGTAAAACTATTCTGGATGAACTGGACCTGCAGCGTGAAGCTGCCAACGCTATTCAGTTACGGCGTAACTTCGACGGTTCAGACTCACTATACATTCCCTTTGTCTACAGCGATTACAGCCGTGCCAATGTTATGGTGATGGAGCGTATTTACGGCATACCGGTAGCAGATATTGCGGCACTTAAGGCACAAGGCACTGATATGGAGCTGCTGGCCAAACGTGGCGTGGAAGTGTTTTTTACTCAGGTGTTCCGCGACAGCTTCTTTCATGCTGACATGCACCCGGGCAATATTTTTGTCTCCCGCGAAACCCCGGAAAACCCAAAATACATTGGTATTGATTGTGGCATTGTCGGCACCTTAAATGCTGAAGATAAGCGTTATCTGGCAGAAAACTTTGTTGCCTTTTTTAACCGCGATTATAAAAAAGTGGCCCAGTTACATGTGGACTCCGGCTGGGTACCAGCCCATACCAAGGTAGAAGAGTTTGAAAGCGCCATTCGCACCGTATGCGAGCCTATTTTTCAAAAGCCGCTGGCCGAAATCTCTTTTGGTCATGTACTGCTGAACCTGTTCAGCACTGCCCGGCGTTTTGATATGCAAGTTCAGCCGCAGCTGGTGTTATTACAGAAAACACTGTTGTATATTGAAGGCCTGGGTCGTCAGCTGTATCCGCAACTGGATTTATGGAAAACAGCAAAACCATTTTTGGAAAACTGGGTCAAACAACAGGTTGGTTTACCGGCTATATGGCGTCAGGTTAAAGAAAACCTGCCATTTTGGGCAGAAAAATTGCCACAGATGCCAAATCTGCTGCACCAGTACCTCGAGCAAGGCCCCAGACAACAAAGACAACTGTTACACCAGCTGCAGCACCTGGCCGGCCAACAGCAAAAAGCCAGGCAACAAATAGTTGCGGCTACGTTTGCAGCAGCGGCACTGATCAGTGCTAGTATAGTGTTCAGTATCGGCAACCACACTCTGGCAGTATTATTGCTGGCAGTAAGTGTAGGCTTTGGCGTTAAAGCGTTTGTGCGATAACAGATTTGTCATAACAACGACATATACTGCGCCGGACACAGACAGTGTCCGGCATTAATCAGAGGAAACAGCATGTTCGGCAATATTAGTATTTGGCAGTTACTTATCGTCTTAGCCATCATAGTTTTACTGTTCGGCACCAAAAAGCTGCGCGGTATAGGCACAGATTTAGGCTCGGCAATAAAGGGGTTTCGCAGTTCAATTAAAGACTCGCCATCTGACGATGAAGCAGCAGAACAACCAGTACAGCTGAATGAAAAAAGTAAAGCGGGTAGCAGCACTGATAAAAATGCGGCCACTCAGACCAGCGACACTAAAGATAAAGTATAAATGGGTTTCTGGGAGCTGGTTATTATTGGCGTTGTTGCCTTGCTGGTATTGGGGCCAGAGCGGCTGCCTGGTGCTATTCGCTCGGTGCATAAAACCGTGCGCAGTATTAAGCAGTTTGGCCAGCAGATGCAGGCAGAGCTAAATGATGATTTGCGCACCCATGAACTGCATCAGAAATTAAAAGATGCTGAAGCCAAAGGCCTGCTTAACCTGACAGAGCAGGAAAAAGCTGCGCTGGCAGAGTTGAAACAAGCGGCTGCAGATGTAAACAAGCCCATTTCTTCGATAACCAGCAGTAAAGATAATAAACATGAGCTTTAACCCCAATCCCGACAGCTTACTCGGACATTTAATCGAACTACGCAACCGCCTGCTGCGCTGCGTAGTGGCGGTAATAATTGTCTTCGCTTGTCTGGCCGCTTTTGCACAAGAAATATATCATATACTGGCACAGCCACTGATGGCGGTATTGCCGGAAAACAGCAGCATGATTGCAACCGATGTAGCTGCGCCCTTTTTTGCACCATTCAAATTAACCTTTATTGTTGCTATATGCGTTGCCATTCCCTACATCCTGCTGCAAGTATGGCAGTTTATAGCCCCTGCGCTGTATAGCCGCGAAAAACGGCTGATGGCGCCACTGGTGATAAGCAGTACTTTACTGTTTTATAGCGGTATAGCTTTTGCGTACTTTATTGTCTTTCCAATTATTTTTGGTTTTTTTACCAGTGTTGCACCTGAAGGTGTCACAGTAGCTACCGATATCAGCAATTACCTTGATTTTGTGCTGAAGCTATTTTTTGCTTTTGGCCTGTCGTTTGAAATTCCGGTAGCCATTTTGCTGATGGTCTGGACCGGCGTTACCACCCGTACAGAGCTGGCAGAAAAACGCCCTTATATTGTCGTTGGCGCCTTTATTTTAGGCATGCTGCTAACCCCGCCGGATGTGCTGTCACAAACCTTGCTGGCGGTACCTATGTGGTTATTATTTGAACTTGGCCTTGCACTGAGCCGCTTTTATCAACCAGCCATTACCGAAAAAACAGAAGAAAAACAGGAAGATTCATGATGAAATTAATGTTAGCCGCTGTAGTTGCCGTTGCCAGCCTGCCGGTTGCTGCCGCCATACCTTTAGAGCAGGCACTTGAGCTTTGTCGTGCTGAGCAAAATGCTTTGCGTCGTTTAAGCTGTTATGATGCCATTTCGGCAGTCACAGCAAGTACCGTGGTAACAAGTCATACTGCTACATCGGCAACAGCAACTGCTGTAGCGCCAACTCCAGTTGTACCCGCGGCTAACACCACAGGCCCAAAAAGGCCTGAAGCAGACTTTGGTATTGAAAATCGCAAAGTAGATACAGATGTACCGGATCAAATTTACCTGCTTGTTAAAGAGGTCCGTTATAATCCACGCAACGAGCTGATTGTCGAGTTTGATAACGGCCAGATTTGGCGCCAGAACGGCACCGACTATTATAAAATCGCTGCCGGTGAGCAACATTATATAAAACGCGGTGTGCTTAGTTCCTTTTTTCTTGGCAACGACAGCAATAACCGTACTATCCGTGTCCGGCGCGAACAGTAATGTGGTGTGATATCGGTGTTAATCTGTTCAGCAGCCAGTTTGATAGCGACAGGGCAGCTGTACTTGAGCGGGCAGCACAGGCTGACGTAGCTCAACTGTTGTTGATTGGCAGCGATATTGACGAGAGCAGGCAGAATAGTGCTTTTTGCCTGCAACACCTCGGTTGTTTTAGTACCGCTGGTGTACACCCACATCAGGCAGCCAATGTTAAACCTGACTGGCTGATACAGCTGCAATCTTTAAGCAGACAAGCTGAAGTGGTCGCTATTGGCGAGTGCGGTCTCGATTTTAACCGTGACTTCTCCCCCAGAGATCAGCAACAACAGGTTTTTGCAGAACAATTACAACTGGCAGGCCAGTGTGGTAAACCGGTTTACCTGCATGAGCGGGATGCCTTTACTACTCAGCTTGCCATGCTAAAAGAACAGCAAGTCAGCCATGGCGTAGTGCATTGTTTTACCGGCGATGTAACGCAGTTAAAGGCTTATCTGGAACTGGGGCTTTATATTGGTATTACCGGCTGGGTGTGTGATGAACGCCGTGGTGAAGCCTTGCATCAGGCACTGAACTATATTCCAGCTGACAAGCTGTTGCTGGAAACCGATGCCCCTTATCTGCTGCCCCGCACTATGCAGCCTAAACCCAAAAGCCGCCGCAATGAACCGGCCTACCTGCCGGTTATTGCCCAAATGGTAGCCCGGCTGACTAACCGTAGTATGGACGAACTGGCTGCGCTGACATGGCAAAACAGCCGCCGTTTATTTGGTTTTCAACATAGCTTGAGCACTGCTTATGCCTGAACTGCTGCCGTACTTTTTTATAGGCATGATAACCGGCATTGGTATCACAGGTGTGCTTGGCGCTATTAAACTCATGCGTTGGCAACGGACCGCCGCAGAGCTGGAGAGCCAGCTACGCAGCCACAGTTTTGAACTGCAAATTGCACTGGAAGAACTGGCAGAAAAAAACCAGTTACTGCAGCAACAAACCGAAACTGATGCCCTTTCCGGTGTATTTAACCGCGCCTATTTTAACCGGCAGATGAATGCTGAATTAAAACGCAGCCGCCGTGAACAGCGCCCGCTTGCGTTGGTATTGCTGGATATTGATTATTTTAAACAAGTTAATGACAACCATGGCCATCTGGCCGGTGATCAGGTGATAAAAACCGTCGCCCGCTTAATTCAGCAATTAGTTAAACGGCCGGGCGATAAGCTATGCCGCTACGGCGGTGAAGAGTTTGCCCTGATACTGCCCAACACCGATCTGGATGGCGCAGCAGATTTAGCGGAGCAGATCCGCCAACAGCTGGATAGCAGCACCCAGCAACCGGTTGTTACGCTAAGTGCGGGTTGTTACAGCGCGATTCCGGGTACACATAGCGATTGTGACGAATATATAAATTTCGCCGATAAAGCCTTATACAGCGCTAAAGCCAACGGTAGAAATCAGGTACAGAGTTATCCGCCCGGGCAACGTAGAATTAGCCCCGAGCGCACAGGAGAGCTACATGAATACTAACCGTTTCTTCCCCGCCAGCCGTTTACGCCGCATGCGTGAACATGATTTCAGCCGTCGCTTAATGGCGGAAAGCCAGCTGACGGTGAATGACTTAATTTACCCGATGTTTATTATCGAAGGTGATAATAAACGCGAAGCCATTGCCTCTATGCCCGGTATTGAGCGCCTTAGCCTCGACCTGTTGCTGGCTGAAGCAAAAGAGCTGGTAGAACTGGGTATTCCGGCCATTGCGCTATTTCCGGTTACCTCAGCAGATAAAAAGTCGCTGCAGGCCGAAGAAGCCTGGAACCCGGAAGCCTTAGCACAACGCGCGGTGCGGTTGCTAAAACAACAGGTGCCTGAGCTTGGCATTATTACTGATGTTGCGCTGGATCCGTTTACCACTCATGGCCAGGACGGCATTATTGATGATAATGGCTATGTAATAAATGACATTACAACTGCCGCTCTGATTAAGCAGGCACTGTCGCATGCCCAAGCCGGAGCTGACGTTGTTGCCCCCTCTGATATGATGGACGGCCGCATCGGCGCCATTCGCGAAGCACTGGAAGAGGCTGGTTTTGTTAACACCCGCATTATGGCCTATTCAGCTAAGTATGCCTCAAGCTATTACGGCCCGTTTCGCGATGCGGTAGGTTCCGCCGGTAATTTAAAAGGCGGCAATAAAAAAACCTACCAGATGGATCCGGCAAACAGCAACGAAGCGTTACACGAAGTGGCGCAGGATCTGGAAGAAGGCGCCGATATGGTGATGGTGAAACCCGGCATGCCCTATTTAGATATAGTCCGGCGGGTAAAAGATGAATTTGGCGTGCCGACGTTTGCCTATCAGGTCAGTGGTGAATATGCCATGCATATGGCCGCCATTCAAAATGGCTGGCTGGCAGAGCAACCGGTTATTATGGAGTCATTACTGGCATTTAAACGTGCCGGCGCCGATGGCATTTTGACCTATTTCGCTAAGAAAGCAGCCATTTGGCTAAAACAGGCTTAATCAGCCGTTGTACCACAGTGGCGGGGTAGCCGTAGCTGCGCCAGCAAGGGTAAGTGATCTGATGCGACCTTTGCCAGCTGTGTGCCAGGTATCTCAATGCCGGTGACTGTCAGCGCCTTACTGACAAAAATATGATCTATCCGCAGCGCCGCGAACCGGCTGGGAAAGGTGCCAGCAGGCCGGTGCGGCTTCAGCGCTGTTTGAGCATCGTGCAACTGCACTTTAATACGCTGGCATACCTCCGAGTTTGGTTGCGCATTTAAGTCACCGCATAATATCACCGGCCCGCGACAATCAGGGTGGCCCAGCCAGTCCTTGCCCAATAAACAGTCAATCTGCGCCAGCCGCTCGCGGGGTTGCAGCCCCAGATGGGTATTAATAATCTGCACTTCCTGGCCATTAAACTCTACGGCAGCCCAGATCGCGCCTCGCGGCTCCAATTTCGGCTTGTCAGCAAGTCCCGGTAATGGCCCGGCTTTGATTAACCTCAGCGGTAAATGAGTTAAAATGGCATCGCCGTATTGCTCTTCTTCCAGATGCATCGCCGGGTGAAAATGAAACTCCATCTCCAGTTTGCGCGCTATCAGCTGGGCCTGATCCAACCCCAAACTGCGGCCCCGCCCGACATCCAGCTCCTGCAGCGCGACGATATCGGGGTTAGCCAGTGCTATGACGCGGGCGATGCGCTCGACATCAACCTTGCCATCCAGCCCGATGCAGCTATGCACGTTGTACGTCATCACGCGTAAGCCTTCAGCAGTGTCAGCTCGTGTTTTGTCACGTGTCACCGGCTGACGGCTTGTGCGGCCCAGATAGTGCAGCGCTGCCTGATATAAATCGTGCGGCCGCATATAGCGGCTGCCTGCCGGTGGCAGCGCAACATCAGCAGGCAGCAGCGCAAAACCTGTGGTCTCCTCCGGCGTGGCACCGGCGTGCGCGCCATTCTCATCAGCAAAGGTCAATGGTGTCAGCCCTTCACGCCAGCCCATCACCACCAGATCACCGGCATCGGCATGATGGCACAACCGCAGCAAATCATCGCTCAGGCTGTCCAGAAACGGATGTTCGCTGCCGAACAACTTAGCAGCGTCCTCAGGTAAATAATAATCCCCATCGCTGGTCGTGGCCCGCAAACACTGCTCGCTTTCAACCGTCAGCACTATCGGTACCTGATAACGTGTCGCCAGTTCAGTAGCAATAAAATGCAGCTCAGGTTCTGATAACGGCTGCGGTGCATAGATATGGCCAACAGGTCCTAAAGCCGCGACTTTGATGCCATCGTCGGCTTCACTGTCTTCACTGCGCTCGACCGCAAACACACGCTGCACCCGTTTACCACCCAGTAATCTGACACGCTGGGTCTGAATGCCGCCTTTTGCTGCAGACCGCGCTAATGGTGACTCCGATGAGAGCCTGTCAAAACACTGCTCAACCGCATGTTGCAACGGATAGCCGTGCAATTGGCTATACTGGACGACTTTTGCCTGCCCATGATCAGAGTGGATCCAGACTTCATAGTTACGCCACTCAGAACGGTGCGCTGCCCGCCATAACCTGGCGATACTGTCGTCAATGCCTTTTAACGTCCAATGCGCAAAGCGGGAAGAAGGCCCGCGCCGGTGTGACTGCTCGTCGTAACCGAGAAAGTTAATATGCACTATGGGCATGCCGCGACTGAGATCAATCTTGCCGCCGATAACACACAGTTCACGCAACACTATAGAGATCGCAACCCGTGTCGGTACAAACTTCAGTTCGGTCAGAAAATCATGTCCTTTTACCTGCCCACGGAAAAAGTCGCGCAGTGCCAGGCCAACTTCCAGACAAAATAAGCCAATAATGCGCAGTACACTGTAAAAGTTACTAATAAACAACACCAGTAATACCAGCGGATTGGCACTACGCAGGGCAGAGCCCCAGCCCAGGGAAGAGGCACAAAAGTGTGATTCAGCAGCACCGCCGGTAAACATGTCAGCATAGACACTGCCATCTTTTAATAGCGCCGCTTTGGTCTGCCCGGCCAAGCGCTGTTCTACCTGTGCCGCAGTATCAGGTTGTAGCATACGCACTATCTTACCGGTACGGTGGTCACAAAAAGAGAAGGCTGGCACTGCCCCGGGGATACCATAAAATAACTCAGCCTGTACCGCCGGCGTCGTTGCTGGTAAGCCAGAGTACTGAGCATGCAGGCTGTAGTGTTCCCGCTGTAGTAAACGGCGTAAAAACGGCATCTCGCCGCGGTCCAGCGCCCGCTCTAATTCAATTTTGGACAGGCCGTCTATTTGCAGCATAATCAGCCCCGGCCGCACGGCCGACCCTTTTGAAACCGGTAATTGTAATAGCCTCGCCAGCCAGCGGCTGCGGCTTACTGCCCGTCTTAACCAGCGCAGCCATACTGAAACCCGAATGATCATACTCCTCCGCTTTACACCATTATCCCGGTAAAAAGTGATTAACTGCCCGCTACTCCTCACTGGTAGCAAATAACGTGCTGCCAACCGCAGCCGTGCCGGCTTCAGCCATGCTGCGCAGAATATCCCATTCTGCTTTTACCCAGGCCAGCGCATCTTCCCAGTCCCGCTCTGCCCTTGGCGTACCCGGCTGATGCTCAGCCAAAGCGCGAAAGCACTGTAACGCTTTTGCCGCTGAGCGCGACATAGCATGCTCTTCTGCCGTTGCTTTTGCGCCCTGCTTTAATGTTTCACGCTGCTGTGCTGTCGCCGCCGTTATTTGCTTCAGCGCGCTGGCAAAGGCAGTCGTCGTGTGCTCCTGTATTAACAAGCCATTACGCTCGTGCTGTACCACTTCACGCACACCGCTGGCGTCCAGCGCCACCACAGGCAGCCCTGCGGCCATCGCTTCTGTCAGCACTATGCCCTGTGTTTCGCTACATGAAGCAAAGGCAAAAACATCCATCGCGTGCAGTGCATCTATCAGGGCTTGCTGCTGTAAAACACCGGTCATATGTAAGCGGTCGGCGACACCAGCCTGAGCAAAGATGTGCTCAATTTTCTGCTCAGACGGGCCGGCGCCTATCACCAAAAAGTGCACTTCGGGCTTTTCTACGGCGACATTTGCCACTGCATGGGCCAGAAAGGCTAAGTTTTTCTCCGGTGCCAGCCTGCCTAAATGTCCAATCACAGTGGCATCTGCGGCAATAGCATGCTGCTTGCGTACAGCGGCACCGTCACCGCTGGCAAAACGCTGTGGATACACGCCGGTGGGTACCACTTCTATCGGCGTGTTGACGCCGCGCTGCTGCAACATCTCAGCAATGCTCTGGCTGGGGGCAATAACCTGATCGCATAAATTGGCATAGCGGGTTGCCAGCTCAATGGCAAAGCGTTGCATAGTGGCAGAATCACCGGGTATATAGTGGGTATACTGCTCATACAGGGTGTGATGCGTAAATACCAGCGGCAGCTTGCGATACCTGGCCGTGCGCAATGCTGTCATACCTAACAGGAACGGATGCTGAGAATGAATAATATCCGGCGCAAACGCATCCAGTATTTCACTGAGCTGATCATGGATCGGCAGAGCCACAGAGAAATCACTGGCATTAAAATTCTGGATTGCTGCAATACGTACTACATCTGTTTCATCTTGGGGCATATCGGCAAACTCCGGTGCTACCACCAGCACTTTGTGCCCTAGCTGGCGATACTCTGCCACAAAGGCTTCAACCGAGCGGGCTACCCCACCAACATGCGGGGTGAAAGTATTGGTGAAGATCGCAATATTCATCTGTTATGCCTCCTGTTTACTTAGCGTCACAGAGCCGGCTACAGCCTGCACCGTTTCTGTCTGGTACCCGGGTAAGGCTATCTCCATTGCCGGTACACTACCGTTATGCCAGTCAGCCTGCCATTTCACTAAAACGCCACTTTCAGTACTCACCGTAATCTCCACACTGATACTGCCAAAACTGGTGGGCGCCGGGCCAAAATAAATTGGCGTTTGCGGGCCCAGCCAGCGCTGGGGCACACCACCACATAACACCAAGCGCTGACCTTCCTCACGAACAAAGCAGTTACGTATCATCAGCAACCACTCGGCAGCCGCCCAGACGTGATGGCCATCGCCCATACAACCGCCGCCGGTAGCCGGATGAATGGCCTCAGGCCATTGCCCCGTAGGTGACGCCAGTGCAGCCACCGCATCCATTAACGTCAAATAGCGTGGGTCCTTCGCCCGTAATAACACCTGCGCCACATGCAGGGTTAAATAAGCATTTAGCCCTGAGTGGATCATATCCTGATAAAAGGCCTCTTTAACAAAACAGCGCTGCAGCAAGAACTCAACAGTATCGAGCAGGCGGGGATCGTCAGGCGCCCACAATTGCACCGGATAACCCGCCGCCAGTGAACCAATGGCTCCGGCATCCAGACGGCGGTAAGGTGATGCCGGCATACCGGGCCGCTTTAAACGCAGCGCACACTGCGCCAGGCTTTTATCTATTGCAGCACTAAAGCTGGTAGCCGCCTCGGCAAACTCGTGTTGCTGCTGCAGATCTGTGCTGGCAAATAAGGCAGAAGCGGCCTGTAAACCGGCAACGCCCCAAAAATCATCCCAGTAGTAATAATCGTTTGGTCCAAGATGTTCAGCGCTAAACCCCGGCGGTAACAGGCCAGCGTGAGGCGTATCGGGTTTATCGGACAAACGTTTACGGATTATCCAGCGCGCGCCGCTTTGCACCGGACCATGCCAGTCGGCAGGCATTTTCCGGCCGGTCATATCAAAATAGCGTTTGAGGATCCACAACACTTCCCCGTTAGCATCCCATTCGCCTTCTTGTGAGCGAAAATAACCCAGTAACGTCTGGCGTGGCGGAAATTGATTCAGTGCCCGCTCGGCCCGCTCAGTCAGGCCGGCACACAGTAAGGCGTGAATAATAAAAGCTGCATCCCGAAACCAGAACCTTTTGTAGGTATAAGGGCCCGGATACACATCTTCCGGCGAGTGCAAAATTAACGACGTCACAGCAGCATCATACAAAAACTGATAGTGGGCATCCGGGCAGGTCAGCTTGCAGGTTTTCTGCTGCTCCTGCCGCCAGGCATCTGTTTGCAGTTGTTCGTTGCGCTCTGCTGTCAGCGGCACCGAGACTTCCAGCTCCTGCCACTCGTCAGCTGGCAGCGCAAACAACGCCGCAGCAGTCACCATACCAACATCACAGACACCGTCGGTCTGTTCCTGCGCATCGTTCAGATGAATATAAACATCACCCTGACGATAGGTAGAGACATGATGCCGCTCAGCCTTACGGCTGAACTCTACCCGCTTATTATCATCAACCTGCCAGGCAGTCCGCGCTGAATTTAGCTTTACACGGTGAATAAAGCTAATGCCTTCCGGGTTTTGTGGCCGCAGCGCCAACACCAGATAGCCCTGCTGATCAGACTTTGCCCGCAACCGCAGTTTACATACCGCAATACCATCCTCAAGCTCGACAGATGCCTGAGCCACCAGCGCCATACCATGCAGCACAGTTTCTGTACGGATACTGATATCACCGGCCATGCGCAGTTGCTGCTGACACTGCACTGCTCTGGACGGCAACAAATACTCGCCCTGCTGTGGCATAATCCAGGCGTCCAACGACCAGCCATCCAGAAATGGTGTAAGCAGGCCTCTGGGATCGACAATCGGCAATTCAGGGCAATCCGGCAACCCTATCGCCGTCCAGTTACGGTGGGTCAGGTTAATATGGGTAATGGAAAATGCCCGCGGGATAAACGACGCATCATAAGGGTCAAATTGCCGCTCAATCCAGTACGGCCACACCCAGTCCAAATTGTGCTGGATCACCCGGCTGTTAATCAGGCCGCGGGCATGAAACACTACACCGGCACGCAGCAGCTCAATCGGTTCACCCACTTCTGACGGTTGGGCAAAATTATGCAGCCGCGCCAGCAAAGCAATAGGGTCAATAAAGCCATGTTTGTGCGCAACATAACGCACCACATAACGCCACGGCAGCCATTTTAGCCAGGTCATCAGTCAGGCTCCTTCTGCGGATCTTGTTCGGTATACTGCGCCAGCGCCCGGCTGGCCAGACGGTTAAGATAAATAATCACAGCCACAGCAGCCAGCAAACCACCGGCATACAGGCCCCACTCCCATACTGAGCGCTCACGTGAGGTAAAATCAAAACTGGAGATATCGGCAATCAATGAACCCAGATACACGTTGTGCACAGTAAACGGAATAAAGCCCAGCAACGAGCCACCGATATACCCCCGCAACGAGAACTGGGTTAAACCAAAAAAATAATTAGAGATTTTGCCGGGGAAAAACGGGATCAGGCGGGTTAAAAGCACGATCTTCCAGCCATTTGGCGTTAGTTCGTTGTTTACCAGCCGTAACTTCGCCCGCGCCATAACAAATTCTCTGGCACGCTGGCCAAAACAGTAGCGCGCAATCAAAAACGCTAACACAGCACCAACAGTGGTGCCCAGCAATACATAAACTGAGCCTGCCGCCACGCCAAAAACAAAACCGGCTCCCACAGTAAACAGCGCTCCCGGCAGCAGTAATACCACTACAGCGGCCATAATTAGCATAAACAGCACCGGCGCCCAGGCGCCCTGCTGCTTAAACCACTGCAGCAGATGCAACACCTCTTCATGCACACCAAAATGCACCAGTAATACCAGCACGATGGCGACAAACAATATGCTGCCGCCAACACCGAGCAGTGCCGACATTTTGCTGCGGGGCTTTGCATCGCTCTTCGCCGTTTTACCGTTTTGTGCAGTGTTTGATGTCACAATAAAGTATTCCCCTGAGGTTATACTGCTTCGTTAATTATTTACACATCGTTAACCTGTATAGTATTAACAGGTATAGCTTGCCAAGCTGTACACCCGATGAACCCCAGTACTGTCATCTGCCCGTCGCCGGATCCAGAGCCAGCAACCGCGCACGCAGGGCGCGGAAATTTTCCGGCTCAGTAGCGTCATGCGCTGCCAGCGGTGAAATATGCAGCTGAACCTGCGACAGCCGGTTGGATAACTGCCAGGCCGCATCACACGGGCAAATGGTATCGTAGCGGCCCTGCACAATATCAACCGGAATGGCCTGCAAGCGTGCGCTGTTATGCAAAATGTAGTCCGGCGGCAAAAATGCCTGCTGTTTAAAATAGTAGCTTTCAAGTAAGGCCATCGGTAGGGCGCTGTCTGTTTCGCTAAAATGCGCTATTTGCGCTTCGTCTGGCGTCAGAAAAGAATTTACTGCTTCCCACCTGGCCCAGCTGATAGCGGCTTGCTGTTGCTGGCTGGGGTTGGATAACTGTTCAAAATAAGCTGCGACAGGGTCGCTGGCATAATCTACCTGCTGAACAAAGCGCTGATACTCTTCCGGATACAACTGATTTGCGCCATGCAGGTAGAACCAGTCCAACTCTTGCTGCCGGCATAAAAAGATGCCCCACAACACCATTCTTACCACATGCTGCGGATAACGGATGGCATACAGTAAGCTCAGGGTACTGCCCCAACTGCCACCAACCAGTATCAGTTGTTCCACTGTCAGGGTACGGCGCAGCAATTCTATGTCTGCAATTAAATGCTCAGTTGTATTAGCAGTCAGCCGTTGATCAAATTTACTCTTGCCGCAGCCCCGTTGATCATAGTAAATCACCGGGCGCTGCAACCCGGCAAACAGCTGTTTATCATCGGCCCTGACACCGGCGCCGGGGCCGCCGTGCACAAACAACAACGGTACTTCTGCCGTAGGGTCTCCCTGCAGCTCATAGTACAACTGATGTTCTTCATCCACGTTAAGATAAGGCATTCGGGCTCCGTGCAATATCAGTTACTTTTTCACCCATTTCCCCGCCTCATTCTTTTCATAACTCTGCTTTACCGCTGCCCAGGCTACTTTATGGGCTACCTCTTCCCGGCCGTCGTCACCACGGCGCTTATCCGGATCGGCATATTCGTCCCAGGCATTGTTAAACGCTGCCTGATAAATATCCTGTGCATGGGCAGGTAAAGTGTCCTTTACGCTATCGGGCAATTCGCTGCGCTTGTTATAAGGCATAACATGTCTCCTGTTGGCGGCACAATTTGCTGTTTCTGTTAAAAGGCAAAGCTCATGCCATTTTTGCTGCGACCAGTGTTGGCGCTGAATTTGCAACCCACCAGCAGTAGTTGTTGTTACATACCCGATACTGAAGGAGGTTATTATGAAACTGCGGATATTGCCCTTGCCGTTACTTGCTGCAGGCCTGTTACTGGGCTGCAACCCGGATCCAAACCCACCCTCGGCGCCAAGTGGTGTTAGCACACCGGCACCAGTGCCCGGCAATGCTGGCGAACAAACCGACAACAGCGTTAAAGTACGGATGAATAAAGTTACTGCAGACGGTGTGGGTGACAATACCGGAACCATTACCATCACTGAAACAGCTGACGGCTTGGTGTTTAAGCCAGAGTTAAAGGGATTGCAGGCGGGGGAACATGGTTTTCATGTCCACCAGAACCCCAGTTGTGAGCCCGCAATAAAAGATGGCGAACGGCAGGCAGCTGCCAGTGCTGGCGGCCATCTGGACCCGGCGGATACTAACCAGCATGCCGGCCCGGACGGACAAGGCCACCTTGGCGACTTACCGATGATTCGTGTTGATAGCAACGGCAACCAGCAGGAAGTGACTGCCGGACGGATGAAACTGGAGGATGTAAAAGACAGAACTCTGGTGGTGCATCAGCAAGCTGATGACTACACGACCTCGCCTTCTGGTAGCAGCGGCAGCCCGATCGCATGCGGTATCATACCGTAAAAATGAGCAGTCCAGATGTGTCAGCGCTTGTTTAGCGGCCCGTCGCCATAACTTTTGGCAGCGGGCTGCTGCGCAAAAATTACACGCTTTGCGGTAATATTTACCCGGCCAGCAGCGCTTACTTTATAATGAGTTCCCAGCCAGTTTGTTGCTGGTACTGCATTTCCTGCTCCAGTTCAGCCCGCATCAGCGGATGCTGATCCAGCCAACCTTCCGGCATTTTCAGCGTTAATTGCTCGCCTTTGCTGCTGATATTTACCTGCGGCAATACTTCATGCCGCCGCCGCATAGATAAAATCACTGCCAGGCGTAAAATACGTGTTAAACGTACCGTTAGCAGCACTGATGTCATAGTTTGGCGGGCAATAATTTCGCGGCTGATATCAGCCCGGTGGTTATGCACCAGCGCCATCACCAGTTGCTGCTGGGCGCGGGTAAAACCGGGCAAATCGGAATGATTAATAATATAAGCACCATGATGATGGTGATTTTTATATTCGATCAGTAAGCCCAGTTCATGCAGTAAAGCACCACTTCTGAGCATGCTGTGGCCTTCAAACTTCTGCAGATCCCAGCGGCTTTGTAACTGATTGGCCAGCTCGCAGGCCATTTCTGCTACCCGCTCGGCATGGCGCTGGTCGATAAAATAGCGCACCATCAAACTGGCAACAGTACGGTTGCGTACATCAGTATGTTGCAGTTGCGGTAACATGCTGTACAACACGCCCTCACGCAACGCACCGCCAGACAATGTCATACCACTGATATGCAGCTTACGGAACAACGCAATTAAAATAGCCAGCCCGGACGGGAATACCTGCTTACGCTCTTGTGCCAGGCCAACAATGGTCAATTGCTCCATCCGGCCACACGCCAGCGCCTGCTGCATAATATCTTCCAGCCGGCTTAAGGTAATTACTTCATCTTTGCCCTGAGCAACCAGTATTTCCTGCATCGCCTGCACAGTACCGGATGCACCTACTGCCAGTTGCCAGCCGGTTTGCCGGTACTGCTCGGCAATAGATGCCGCCTCTTGCTCTGCTGCAGCTATGGCCTGGCTAAAATTATCTTCACTGAGCTCGTCGTCACTGAAATAGCGTTCCAGATAAGTGACACAACCCATATTCAGGCTGGACAACAGTTGCGGCGTGAAACCGGCGCCAATCACCACTTCAGTACTGGCGCCACCAATGTCGATCACCAGCCGGTTGCTGTCACTGTTTGAAGTGTGGGCTACACCAAGATAAATAATGCGGGCTTCGTCTTCACCGCTGATCACCGTCACTTTCTGGCCTAAAATGGCCTCGGCTTCTTTGAGGAAGGTTTTAACATTTTTTGCCAGCCGCAATGTAGCAGTGCCAACAATACGGATATTTTGCGGCGGGATATCCTGCAAACGTTCAGCAAACAAGGCTAAACATTCCCAGCCGCGTTTCATCGCTTTGCGGCTAAGTACCAGGTTTTCATTTAAACCGGCGGCCAGGCGTACTTTGCGTTTTACCCGGCCTATAACCTGCACCGAGCCACCAACAACCTTAACCATCAGCATATGGAAGCTGTTTGAGCCAAGATCAATCACCGCATAGATATCCTGATGCGGTGATTGGTCGGCAGACAGCGCCGGATTAACGAGGACGGTTGCGAGGAGCTCTTGCGCCATTACTGCTACGTCCGCCCGGGCCACTACGACTGCCGGTTCTGGCCTGACCGGCGCGGCGGCGAACCCGCGGCTTCGGCGTTTTAATATCATCCAGCAGGGCGCTGGCATCGTACTGGCTTACCGGCACAGCATGACGAATATAGTCTTCAATCGCTGTCAGGTTAAGCGCATAACGCTCGCAGGCAAAGCTAATGGCTTTACCGCTTTCACCGGCCCGGCCGGTACGGCCAATGCGGTGTACATAGTCTTCACAGTCGTCCGGTAAGTCGTAGTTAAATACATGACTTACTTTAGGAATATGCAACCCACGCGCAGCAACGTCTGTGGCGACCAGAATATCCAGCTTGCCACTGGTGAAATCCTCTAAAATGCGCAGGCGTTTTTTCTGGATCACATCACCGGTAAGTAAACCAACACGGTGGCCATCAGCCTCCAGCCAGGCGTGTACTTCTTCACACCAGTGTTTGGTGTTAGCAAATACAATGGCTTTATCCGGCCACTCTTCTTCCATCAGCGTTAACAGCAATGGCAGTTTATGTTCGTCTGACGGATAAAAAAGCTCTTCGCTGATACGGCTACCGGTCATTTCTTCCGGCGCAATATGGATATGCACCGGTTGGTTCATTTTTTCAAACGCCAGTTCCTGTACCTTATAAGACAAGGTAGCTGAGAACAACAAGCTTAAGCGCTCTGTCGCCGGCGGCATACGGTTAAACATAAAGCGGATGTCTTTAATAAAGCCCAAATCGAACATGCGATCAGCTTCGTCCAGCACCACTACCTGAATTTGGGATAAGTCGTACAAGCCCTGCTTTAAATAATCTATTAAGCGACCTGTGGTACCAATTAAAATATCTACGCCATTTTCCAACAGCTGGCGTTGAGTATCGTACCCTTCGCCCCCATAAATTAAGCCAAGACGTAAACCGGCTTTATCAGCCAGTATTTTTGCGTCCTGATGGATCTGTACCGCCAGTTCACGCGTAGGAGCCATAATAATGGCACGCGGCTGACCAGAACCTTTGGGCTCATGGGTAAGTAAATGGTGGAAAGTAGCGGTTAAGAACGCCAGTGTTTTACCCGTACCCGTTTGGGCCTGGCCGGCAATATCTTTCCCGGCTAGCGCTAGTGGTAAACATTGGGCCTGAATGGGCGTACAATAGCCGTAACCTTGCGCGGTTAACGCGTCAAGAACCTGTGGCGCCAATGCGAAATCGGCGAATTTATGCGAAGTTAAGTGTGTTTTATTCATACGGCGCTAAGCATAACCGTTACGCTTGCAATAAGGAACAGCCACGTTTAAATTGATAACACTTTTTTGCAGCCGGGCTGCATCGTACTAGCGGAGACATTAATGAGCGAAAATATTTTACAGGTTTCTGATGACAGTTTTGAAACCGACGTGCTAAAAGCCGATGCACCGGTTTTAGTCGATTTCTGGGCGGAATGGTGTGGTCCATGTAAAATGATCGCTCCTATTCTGGAAGACGTGGCAAAAGAATATGCCGGTAAAGTAACAGTGGCTAAAGTGAATATTGACCACAACCCGAACACGCCACCAAAATTCGGTATTCGTGGTATTCCTACCCTGCTGTTATTTAAAAACGGTCAGGTTGCTGCCACTAAGGTTGGAGCCCTGTCGAAAACTCAGTTAAAAGAGTTTCTTGACGGTAACATCTGAATAAATTGAAAAAAGGCGTATTTTTATACGCCTTTTTCTGTTTCAACGCTGGACGCACCAATAGCCAACTGCTATTGTGTAGCCAATTAAACGTTCTAAACCACGCTTGTCTGTCGAAAAAACCACTTCCAAACCTTATTTTTATCGAACCGATAAGCATTACCCTGTTTATATATCAACAAGAAACCCAATCAATATGCATTTAACAGAACTGAAACTGAAGCCAATTAGCGAGCTGGTTGAATTGGCTGAGTCTATGGGCCAGGAAAATATGGCCCGCCTGCGCAAACAGGACATTATTTTCGCCATTTTAAAATCCCACGCCAAGAACGGCGAAGAAATTTTCGGTGATGGTTGTCTGGAAATCCTGCAGGACGGTTTTGGTTTTCTGCGCTCCAGCGATAGCTCTTACTTAGCTGGCCCGGACGACATTTACGTTTCACCCAGCCAGATCCGCCGCTTTAACCTGCGCACCGGTGACAGCATTTCCGGTTTAATCCGCCCGCCCAAAGAAGGCGAGCGCTACTTTGCACTGTTAAAGGTAAACGAAGTTAACTTCGGCCGCCCGGAGCAAGCACGCAACAAGATTTTATTTGAAAACTTAACCCCACTGCATGCTAACTCACGTTTACGCATGGAGCGTGGTAACGGCAGCCGCGAAGATATTACCGCCCGGGTACTGGATTTAGCTTCCCCTATCGGTAAAGGCCAGCGCGGCTTAATTGTGGCGCCGCCAAAAGCCGGTAAAACCATTTTGCTGCAAAATATTGCTCAGTCTATTGCCGCTAACCATCCGGATTGCGTGTTAATGGTATTGCTGATCGACGAGCGGCCGGAAGAAGTAACCGAGATGCAACGGCTGGTGAAAGGCGAAGTGATCGCCTCAACCTTCGATGAACCAGCCAGCCGCCACGTGCAGGTTGCTGAAATGGTGATTGAAAAAGCCAAACGTCTGGTTGAGCACAAAAAAGACGTTATTATCCTGCTTGACTCTATTACCCGTTTAGCCCGCGCCTACAACACCGTTATTCCAAGCTCAGGCAAGGTATTAACCGGTGGTGTCGACGCCAACGCTCTACACAAACCGAAACGTTTCTTTGGTGCGGCACGTAATGTTGAAGAAGGCGGCAGCTTAACCATTATCGCTACTGCGCTGGTAGATACCGGTTCGAAGATGGACGAAGTGATTTACGAAGAGTTTAAAGGTACAGGTAATATGGAACTGCACCTGTCGCGTAAAATTGCTGAGCGTCGGGTATTCCCGGCCATTGAATTTAACCGCTCCGGCACCCGCCGGGAAGAACTGCTGGCTTCATCTGAAGAGCTGCAGAAGATGTGGATCCTGCGCAAAATTCTGCACCCGATGGATGAAACCGAGTGTATGGAGTTTTTGATAGACCGTCTGTTGATGACCAAAACCAACGACGAGTTCTTCGATGCCATGAAACGGCAAAAAAGTTAACTGACAAAACCGGCCTTCGTGCCGGTTTTTTCTTGCCTGTGGTTTAACGGCAAGACGTTGTACTGCTTTATTTTTCACAGAAGGAAATAGCATATGACACGCCCGCGCATAGTGGTTATTGGCGGAGGGGCCGGCGGCCTTGAGCTGGCAACCCGCTTAGGCAATAAACTTGGCCGTAAAGACAAAGCGCATATCACCCTGATTGACCGCAACCAAACCCATATCTGGAAACCGCTGCTGCATGAAGTTGCCACCGGCACACTGGACGTGGAAATTGATCAGCTTAGTTACCGGGCCCATGCCGCAACCCACGGTTTTGATTTTCAGCTCGGTAGCTTTTACGGCCTGAACCGGCAGCAAAAAACTGTTACTTTAGCGCCGGTATATGCCGATGATGGCGAAGAGGTACTGGCGGCGCGTGAGCTGGCCTATGACTATCTGGTACTGGCCATTGGTAGTGTATCTAACCACTTTAATACGCCGGGTGTGGCTGAGCATTGTATTTTTTTAGACAGCCCGTCCCAGGCGCAGCGTTTTCAGCGCCATTTGCTGGGTGCCTATTTAAAGCTGAATTCACCCGGCCACCCCAAAGATAAATTAAATATCGCTATAGTGGGCGCCGGTGCTACCGGGGTTGAACTGGCCGCCGAGTTATATCATGCCGCAGCAGAACTGAATTTATATGGCTTTGCCGATTTACGTAAAGGCCGGCTGAATATCAGTGTAATAGAAGCCGGGCCGCGTATTCTGCCCGCGCTACCAGAACGAATCGCCGCTGCAGCCTTAAAAGAGCTGCAAAAGCTGGGTGTGCATGTGCGCACCAGTACAAAAGTGACCGCAGCCGATGCCAACGGGCTGCAATTAGGCGATGAGCGTCTGGATGCTGAATTGATGGTGTGGGCTGCCGGGATTAAAGCACCGGATTTTCTGCATCAGCTCGACGGGCTGGAAAATAACCGCATCAATCAGCTAGTGGTAAACAGTAAGCTGCAAACCACGCTGGATAACCGCATTTACGCCATTGGCGATTGTGCCGGTTACCCGCTGCCAGACAATAAATGGGTACCGCCAAGGGCGCAATCGGCACACCAGATGGCCAGCCTGGTTGCCACTAATATTCTGGCTGAGTTAAATGCTAAACCCCTGCGCGACTTTAGCTATAAAGATCACGGCTCGCTCATTTCACTCAGCCGTTTTGGTACTGTCGGCAGTTTAATGGGCAACTTAGTTGGTGGCGCCATGATGATAGAAGGCCGTATTGCCCGGCTGGCTTATATCTCGTTGTACCGTATGCATCAGGTTGCGCTGCACGGCTGGATAAAAATGCTGGTGATCAGTTTAGTGGCCCGTATCAACCGCATTGTGCGGCCGCGGCTTAAGCTGCATTAACGTCTGCTGCAGGTGCTGCAGATCAGTGCTCAACCGGCGTTGGGCACTGCTATCCAGCCAGTGCTGCATCGCCTGCAAATACTCCGTACTTTGCCACAACACTGGCAATACCTGATCTATCGCCTCGATTGCAGCCTGCCCTATACTATCCTGGCTACAGGTAATATAAGACACACTGGCAACATTAGCGCCCACTATCGCCCGGTGCTCTAATACAGCGGTTTCAGGCAGCAACTGGTTGTAATACTGCATCCGCTCCGGATACTCCACCACATAGTCCACCCGGTTACCCGCCAGCAAGCCTGCAGCATTGATCTCACTGGTAAAGGCGTGGCTGCTCAGATTGCTGTCGGGGTGCAGCAGCAGCGGCGCAATGACGTCGGGATATAACCGGTTGGGTTGAAACGCGCCCCGGATGGTTTTATCCAACGCCAGCATGCGAATATCAACACCATCGGGCTGCATGGCTGGATGTGTCGTCAGTTTACCGGCAATATAACCCACTGCTACAGCAGGCCCTACTGCCATAGGTACAGAGAAAACCCGGTTTTGTGCACGTTCTTCTGAATATAAAGTCCCTAGCGCACAGCTACCGGTTTCTGACTGCTGAAAAATCTGCTCCAACCGTGCCAGGCTAACCAAACGGGTTTGATGGCTAAACTGCGGCAATGACGCCATAATCTGTTGTTGTAGTAAATCAAAGGTACCCTGGCCCTGAAACGGGCCGCTGACAATCTGATGTGGCGGCCAGTCGGTTTGCAGCCAGGTAAGCTGTGGCTTAGCGTATGCACTGCTGGCCAGCAGCAAAAGCAGACAACGTAATAGCATGGATGCACCCCGTTATTGACTGGTTTAACTGTAGTCAATAACGGGGCACAACGTCAATCAGCCACTCACGCAACCATTCTCTCAACCATTCTCTCAACCAATAGTATGGTGCACCAGCGGATACGGCGCTGTCGTGCTTGCTACACTCAGTGCAGCCAGATACTCCGTTGCCGCGCCTACTGCTGCATCTTTACTGGCAGCATGTACTTTGGCAATCACGTCGCCCTGCTGTACCTTGCTACCCGTTGGCAGAATATGGCTAAAGCCTACTGCCGGGTCAATTTGCTGGCTGGGGTGCGAACGGCCACCGCCCAAACGTACTACCGCCATACCTAAGCCCACAGTATTGTTGTAATTCAGGTAACCGCTTTGGGGGGCGATAATATCCTGCACCACCGGCGCGACGGCCAAATAGTGCTGGGGTTTTTCAATTAAATCAGCCGGGCCGCCTAAAGCTGCTACCATTTTGGCAAAAATTTCAGCTGCTTTACCCGAGCTTAAGCTATGTTCCAGTGCGGCAATAGCGCTCGCCTTGTCTGGGTATAAACCACCCAACATCAGCATATTAGCGCCCAGCTCCAGCGTCACCTGATGCAAGCGTGGCTCACGGTATTTGCCGGTTAAATAATCCAGCGTCTCGATCACTTCCAGCGCATTGCCGGCAGTAGTGCCTAAAATCTGGTTCATATCGGTTAGCAGTGCCCGCGTTGGCACGCCAGCACCATTGGCCACATTAACAATACTGCTAGCCAGTGCCGAGGCATCATCGACGGTACGCATAATGGCGCCGTTGCCAATTTTTACGTCCATTACCAGTGCATCTAAACCTTCAGATAACTTTTTCGATAAAATAGACGCTGTAATAAGCGGAATAGACTCCACTGTAGCGGTAACATCACGAATGGCATATAAACGCCGGTCGGCCGGAGCAAGCTGGCTGCTCTGGCCCACGATAACGCACCCCAGTTGCGGCAGTAACTGTTGAATTTTTTCCAGCGGTTGGGTGCAACTGTAACCGGGAATAGTTTCCAGCTTATCTACGGTGCCACCGGTATGGCCCAAACCGCGGCCGGCAATACTGGGCATAAAGGCACCACAAGCCGCTACCATAGGTGCCAGCATCAGGGTAACTTTATCGCCGACACCACCGGTGCTGTGTTTATCCACAACCGGGCCGTTTAACTTTCCCTGCCAGTTCAATACTGTACCGGAATCGCGCATCGCCAGCGTTAACGCTACAATTTCGTCGGTTTGCATGCCATTTAAGTAAATGGCCATTGCCAATGCGGCCACCTGGCCTTCACTGAAGCTGTCGTCAGTTAAACCACGGACAAACTGCTGAATTTCGGCCTGGCTTAAAGTGCCGCCGCTACGTTTGGTTTTAATAATTTCCTGCGGGATCATGTATTAAGCTCCAACTTTAGTGCTGTTGGCCAGATAGGTGGGTGTAAAAGCCGCCGGCAGTAATTCGCCTAAGCTCCAGTTTTGCTGCTGGTGCAAATGGTTGCAGCTGGCGATAGGTGCATTGGGGCTAAAGAATTCGGCAATAACCTGGCGGCAGATACCGCACGGCGGCGTTAACATCTGTTGAGGTGTGTATACCATCAACGCAGTAAATTTGCGCTCACCTGCTACTACAGCTGCACCTATAGCGTTGCGCTCGGCGCACACTGTGCCACCGTATGAGGCGTTTTCAACGTTGCAGCCGGTATAAATTTTGCCACTTTCGGCCAGCACTGCCACACCAACGGGGAATTTGCTGTAAGGCGCATAAGCCTGCGCGGCGGCTTGTTGTGCTGCCTGTTGCAGGGCAGCCCAGTTAATTTCGCTCACTGGTTAAACTCATATTAGTTATGGCCGTATAGTGTTACTGTGAATACCGCTGTGGTCAAGCCCTGCCTAAACGGCGCTGAAACAGCCATAAACAGCCAAATAGCCAGATACTGGCCAGTGGTATCAACCAGAATGCCTGTGCAATACCGGCCTGCTGCGCCCAAACACCGGTTAACAAACCGGCAAACTGGAAACCAATTGAGCTACCGATACTGGCAATGCCGGATAATACCGGGCCATTGTCACTGTCCAGATCCATAGCCGTGGATAACATCAACGGAAACAAACCACCTACGCCAAGCCCCAGCAGAAAGTTGCCCAGCGCCAGCAATTCGCTGCCCGCGCTTAACTTAACCACAAAAGCGCCAACAACAGTAAAAGCGCCTAACAGCAACATCAGCTGGGCACTGCTTAACCAGCGCAACAGCAGCGCAAAGCCCAGCCGGCTTAATACCATACCGCCGGTAAACCAGGCCAACAGCAAGCGGGCATTTTCAGCCTGATAGCCCAAACCATCTACCGCGTAGCTGACAAACCAGTTGCCCTGGCCCCATTCTGCTGCGCCGTACCCTACCATCACCAGTAACAGCAGTAAAAAAATAGGCTGGCGCAGCACGGTAATATAAGACAGGCTTTTACCGCCACTGGGGCTGCGCCCGGCCAACACCGGCTGCATTCTGGCGACCTGCCAGCTATACAAGCCAACCAGCAGTAAACACAGCGCAATAATGCGGATTGGCCAGCGCCAGTCATCCAGCACCCAGTACAGCATCACCACCCACAGCGGTGCCGTTAAGGTGCCAAGGCTGAACATAAAATCCATCAGCCCCATCATGGCGGCACGTTTATTGGCAAACAGCCGGGCAATAAGAGTATGGCCTATGGTAAACATCACTGAATAAGTCAGCCCCACCAATACAATCAGCGGCAGTAGCAACTGCCAGTTGCCCACCACCGATAACAGGCTTAACAAAATCGATTCAGTAATGGCTAAAAATGCAAATAAGCGCAGAAAATGAAACTTCTGTACGTATTTACCGCCAATGATGGCGCCGACAATAGTGCCTACCGACATTAAGCTGAAAAACACGCCGCTGATCGCCGGTGCCATATTTAACGCTTTTGCCATGTCGGGCAGTAACATACCCCAGAGAATAATAAGGTTACCCAATAAGAAAAAACCGCTGAAGATCACCGCGGTGGGGTGTAAGCGCGACATAGCCGCTCCTTGTAATGCCGGTAAAGGAAAATACTGCAGGACTGTAAAAGCTTAGCTCAGCACAAAAGCATCAGCATCAAGATGGGCCGGAAATAGTTGCCGGTACTGTTTAAGCTGTGCATAGTCTAACGTAGCTCGCAGCACACTGGCTTGTGCCGGGGCATGATCTGCGACAGCCTGCCCCAGATAATCGACAATCAGACTGTCGCCGCTATATTCCACGTTATTGCCGTCGGTACCAACACGGTTACAGCCCAGTACAAAGGCCTGGTTCTCTATTGCCCGTGCCTGCAACAACGTGCGCCAGGCATGACGCCGTGCCGCCGGCCAGTTAGCAACATACAGTGCTATATCGTAATCATGGCAATTACGGCTAAACACCGGAAAGCGCAGGTCATAGCATACCTGTAATAAAAAACGCCAGCCACGCCAGCTCACTACTACACGCTGATCACCCGCTATATAAGCCTGGTGCTCACCTGCCATGCGAAACAGATGCTTTTTGTCATAGGCCGTTACCTGGCCTTCTGGCGTAACAAAATAGCAGCGGTTAACACAGCCATTATCTGTGCGGGTTGCCACCGAGCCAACCAGCGCCGCGCCAATCTGCTGTGCCTGTTGTTGCAGCCAACCCAGGGTGTCGCCTTCGGGTTCAGCAATATGCTGGCTTTGCATCGAAAACCCCGTAGTAAACATTTCTGGCAATAAAATGATATCCGCCCCTTGAATACGGCTTATTTGCTCTGCCAGCTGTTGCCGGTTTGCCACCGGGTTTTGCCATACCAGTGCGGTTTGCACCAGTGCAACATTAATCGCAGTTGTTATATCCGGCATAACACCTCCGCAGCAGCTTCTAGCGTACTGCTTTGTTTAGCAAAGCAAAAACGGATGATTCGGCGCTGTGGCGGCTGGTTGTAAAACACCGATAGCGGGATTGCCGCCACTTTGTGCTCAATTGTCAGCCAGCGGCAAAACGCCACATCGTCCAGCTCACTAATAGCACTATAATCTGCCAGCTGAAAATAGGTGCCCTGACAAGGCAACAACTGTAGCCGGCTGCTTTGTAACAGGCTGACAAACTGATCACGCTTATGCTGATAAAACGCCGCCAAACAGCTGACCTGCTGCGACTGATGCTGCAACATACCTGTGATAGCATACTGTGCCGGAGTAAAACTGGAGAAGGTGACATACTGATGTATTTTGCGAAACTCAGCCGTTAATGCGCCCGGCGCCACGCAGTAGCCCAGTTTCCAGCCGGTAACATGAAAGGTCTTACCAAAAGACGATATGATAAAACTGCGCTGCGCCAGTTCAGCAAAATTGTTGGCGCTAAGCTGCACCGCAGCATCAAATACCATATGTTCATATACTTCATCGCTGATGCAGTACAAATTATGCTGCAGCACCAGCTGCTGCAACTGCTGCCAGTCACCAAGGTTAAACACCATACCGGTTGGGTTATGCGGGCTATTAACAATAATCAGTTTGGTGCGGGCAGTGATGGCATCCGCCACCTGCTGCCAGTTAATGCGGTAATCCGGCGCATTAAGCGCAATATGTACTGCTGTACCACCATTTAACTGAATGGCCGGCGCATAACTGTCGTATGCCGGGTCAAACACAATCACTTCATCGCCCGGAGCCACTACAGCGCTAATGGCAACAAACAAGGCTTCGGTCGCGCCGCTTGTTACTGTTACCTGCTGTTCGGCACACACTGAGCGGCCATAACAGCGCTGCACCAAAGCAGCAATTTGCTCACGCAACGGCACTATACCCGGCATTGGCGCATACTGATTAAACCCCTGCTGGCTGTAATCACTCAAATACTGCAGCAATAAACGGTCGGGGGCGAAATCGGGAAAACCCTGAGATAAATTAATGGCTTGGTGCTGAGCAGCCAGTTGCGACATCTGGCTGAAGATAGTCGTGCCAACGGTTGGCAGTTTGCTTTTGAATGTCATGCTGGCAAGAAAAAGTTGCGAAAACCGGCTTGAATGCTATCATTTAGCCCGTTTTATGTATAGACATCTAAACGTTCAAACGTATAACAACCAGGCCTGATAATAATGAATGACTCTGCCCAGCTGCATCAGATTAACCCCAATGCCATCGCTTTATGCGCGTTAGGGCGATGGATCGCCAGCCGGCACTGGGTGCCTGCGACCGGCGGCAACTTTTCTATCCGCAGCACCGGGCACAGCGCCTTGATTACAGCTTCTGGCAAAGACAAAGGTGAGTTAAGCCCGCAAGATTTACTCCCCGTTAGCTGGCAAAATGGGCAACTAACCTGCCCCGGCATACCGTCTGCCGAAACCGCTCTGCATGCCCAGCTTTATCAGCTGGACAGCCGGATTAAAGCCGTACTACATACGCACTCTGTGCATGCTACGGTATTTTCGCAGCTGATAAACCAGGACAGCTATGACTTTCAGGGTTACGAAATGCAAAAAGCCATTAGTGGCAACAACAGCCATGCAACGCCCTGCCCGCTGGCGCTGTTTGACAATACTCAGGATATCCCGGCACTGGCACAACAAGTCGCGCAGCGCTGGCAGCAGCAACCGCTGAATTTTGCTTTATTGGTGCGCGGCCATGGCCTTTATGTCTGGGGTTACAGTCTGGAACAGGCAAAAAGGCATTTAGAAGGCTGGGAGTTTCTTATAAACTGCGAGCTGGAACGATTAAAGCTAGCAAGGTAAACCGTGAAGTATTCCGCCATTATTACTGATATTGAAGGCACCACCAGCCGGATAAGTTTTGTTACAGATATACTCTTCCCCTATGCCACCCGTGAGCTGCCCGCTTTTATCCGGGCTAATACTGCGCAGCCCGACGTTGCAGCGGCGCTGGCCGCCTGCCGCGAGCTGATGCAGCAGCCAGCCGCCAGCACAGAGCAGATTATTACTCAATTACTGGCATGGATAGCTGAAGATAAAAAAGTTACGCCGTTAAAAGCGTTACAGGGTATGGTGTGGCAGCATGGCTACCAAAGTGGTGCTTTTACCGGCCACCTGTATGCCGATGCAGCCACACAGTTGCAACATTGGCATAGCCTTGGCATCAAACTTTATGTTTACAGCTCCGGTTCTGTGCAGGCGCAGCAGTTATTGTTTCAGTACAGTGATTATGGCGATTTAACGGCGCTGTTTAACGGCTATTTTGACACCCGCATTGGCGCCAAACGCGATATTTCATCTTATGCCGCTATTTTGCAGCAGTTGCAGCTACCGCCGAAACAGGTACTGTTTTTGTCTGATGTAATAGCCGAACTTGATGCTGCCAGAGCGCTGGGTATTGCCACAGTGCAATTGATCCGTGAAGGCCAGCCGGCAGCAGATCACCCCATTGCCGATAGTTTTGACCAGATCCAGGAGCAGATAGCATGAGCCGGTTAACTGTTTATGCCAGCGATAACGCTATAACCCCGTTGCTTGACACCAGCGACAATGAACATATCTGCACTGAACTGGCCAAAGCGGGTATCCGTTTTGAGCAATGGCAAGCCGGTGCGCCGGTAACCGCACTCAGCAGCAACAACGACATACTGCAGGCATATGCAGCAGATATTCAGCGCTTAAAGCACGAGCGTGGTTATATTACGGTGGATGTTATTTCGCTTAGCGCTAATCACCCTGACAAAACCGCATTGCGGCAAAAGTTTCTGGCAGAGCATACTCACAGTGAAGATGAAGTGCGCTTTTTTGTCCGTGGTCAGGGCCTGTTCTGCCTGCATATTGCCGGCAAGGTGTATCAGGTATTATGCCAACAGAACGATTTGATCAGTGTACCGGCCGGCACCACGCACTGGTTTGATATGGGCAGTGAACCAGAATTTACCGCCATCCGGTTGTTTAATAATGCCGACGGCTGGGTAGCAAACTTTACCGGTAGTAGTATCGCCCGCCATTTTCCCTTACTGGCATAGCCCTGCGCCAGCATACTGATTTAAATAACAATTTATCTACATATTTTATTGCCAACAGCTATATTTTAATGCAGCCGCTGCGCTAAACTGGCGCAGTCAGCCATCATTGCAAATCACTAAGCCATGATTTTACGTGTGATCAGCATTGGTGCAGTTTATGCAGCGCATTAAGCATAAATTCAGTGTTGTTAATGATAATGCAACCTTCGTCGACTATAACCAGCGACTAACAAACGAGATTGAGTGCTACATAATGCCCATGCATACACCCATGCGCGGCCTGCGTTGTTTTTGTGTCGCGGCAGACTGTTTAAGCTTTAAAGAAACGGCAAAACGGCTGTACCTGACACCTTCTGCAGTAAGCCACCAGATTAAACAGCTGGAAGACAACCTCAACCTGCAATTATTTGAACGCCAGACCCGTGCCATAGTGCTGACAGAAACCGGAAAACGTTTTTACCAGTCTATTCAACCACTTATGCAGCAGCTGGCGGCTACTATAGGAGAATTCAGCCAGGTACAGCGTATGCTGGAAGTCAGCATTTCGATGCCGGAGTTTTTTGCCAGTGAATTATTCGTGCCGCGGCTTATTGGCTGGTCCGAGCAATACCCCAACATTAACCTGAAGCTGGAAACAGTAAAATCACGCCGCGACAGCCAGAAATATACCGATCTGTCGATTATCCTGTCGGGTAAAAAACCAGAAGAAAACACCGCCTACGACTTATTCCCTATAAGCTATGTGCCAGCTTGTAATGCCCAGCAATACCAGCAATGGCACAGCAAGGGCTATCGCATTCTGGAAAAGGTACCACTGCTGCTGCATCAGGCCCGGCCTTATGCCTGGCATCGCTGGGCAGAACACGTGGGTTACCATAATTTCAGGCCCAAACAAATTATTCAGCTGGACAGCATGTTCAGCGTAGCGCGGGCAGCACAGCAAGGCCTGGGTGTAGCACTGATCCCGCTGCCCATCAGCAATGGCTGGTTTACCAATGGCAGCCTGCAACGCTTATTTGAGCAGGAACTGCTTAGCCGCGATCGCTATTACCTGGTGCGGCACGACAACGAGCCCCACCGCGAGGAAATTCAATTGTTGATCGACTGGATCCTGCAAAGCTTTCATTTAGATAAGTAAACCTCTTCCCTCTTTCGTTGTATGACAAACATTAGTGCGTTACAGGTGAATTTATTTCACCTGTCGCATTTTTTTTTATCGTTTGTCAAGTTTAGTGCTTTTGCTCAAACTTACACCTGCAGACCGATAGCGGCTGCCTGGATGGGAAATTGGGAGCAACACACTATGAAAGCGAGATCAGTTAAATTAGGCAGTTCTTTGGCGTTGATGCTGATGGCCTCGGGTTCATTTCTCGCATCAGCCAACACCAATGGCTATAAAATGGTACTTATTGAAGATACTCCTGGCGTAGCCGCCTTACAGGCCGGTCAGTTTGACCAGGGTATCAGTGAAACCTTAAACAGCAGTGCTGAAGTGGATAAGTTCTCACGTCAGATGAGCCTGTGCGTTGGCTTTACCAAAAGCGGCAAACTGGAGCAGGCATCAGATGCATGTGACAGCGCAGTATCTGCAGCACAGCAGTTCCACCATGTCAGCAACAGCGAGAAGCGCGAAATGCGTGCTTACGCTCTGACTAACCGTGGCGTACTGCGCCTGTTACAAAACAATAACCTGTCAGCACTGGCCGACTTTAAACGCGCAGCTGAATTAAATCGCAGCGACGTAAGTCAGCACAACCTGCAGCGGTTAGAGTTAGCACTGAACAAAGCCAACAGCGGCTTAGACATCGCGATGGTGTCAGCAGAGTAAGTAACTTCTGCGATGTAACAGTAACAAAGGTTATTGCAGAGTAAGCGCCTGCATTAACCTCAAAGGAAACAACCGGCAGTAAACAGAGTAAGCGCCTGTTCACTGCGGCAACGATTACACTCCCCCGTGTATGCAGAGTTACTACTCCCCGGTGTAACTCTGCTTTTTTTGCGTCGGAATCTACGCGGTAGCGAACAGCTGGAACCTCGAATTGGGCGTCACAGAGTGTCTGAGTGAGCGCGCCAGCGTGAGCGACAAATTCGTCGGGAATGAATTTGAACAGCTTTAGCTGGCTTGCGTAGGGCTTGGACGCCCGGAGTAGTTGCTGTGACGAGCCAAGGCGAGTGTTGCAGCTGTTGCTTTGTTCTTATGCTTGAGCAAACTGCGTTAACACCCCAGCGGCGATATCAGCTTGTGAGTAAACGCCGGTATCCAGCACCCAGCCGGTAACTAACGCCGCAGGCGTTACATCAAACGCCGGGTTAAATACCACCGCATCCTCCGGTGCCCAAATCGCTGTGCCAAAAGCCCCACTAACACCCCGTACTTCATCGCCGTGACGCTGCTCAATCGGTATTGCGCTGCCATCACTGCAGGCTAAGTCTACCGTGGTATGCGGTGCCACCACGTAGAACGGCACCTTGTGATAATGCGCCAGCACCGCTAGTGAGTAAGTGCCTACTTTATTGGCGAAATCACCGTTGGCAGCGATGCGGTCGGAACCGACGAAAATGCGATCAACCTGACCACGAGCCATCAGCATCGCGGCCATATTGTCACAAATCAGCTGATACGGAATGCCAAGTTGTTGGCATTCCCATGCCGTTAAACGCCCACCCTGCAATAATGGCCGGGTTTCATCAACCCACAAGCGGATATTTTTACCCTGCTGATGTGCCAGATTAATTACGCCAAGGGCTGTACCTACCCCGGCAGTAGCCAGGCCGCCGGTATTGCAGTGCGTTAATAATTGCTCGCCCTGTTGCACCAGTGCTGCGCCATGGCGTGCCATATCCAGGCATAGCTGTACATCTTCAGCAAACAGTTGCCCGGCACAGTGAATGGCAGCGGTTTTAAAATCCGGTTGTTGCAGCGCAACTATCATGCTGTCGAGGTTATTCATCAAATTTACTGCCGTGGGCCGGGCGGCGCGCAGTACTTCAGCATCAAGCAACAATTGCTGACGACTATCGCCCACACTGGCACGATACGCCAGTAACAAACTTGCACCTATGCCAATAGCCGGAGCACCACGCAACTGTAGCGCTTTAATCATGGCTACCATGTCGTTAACTGTATGGCACAGCAGCCATTTTTGTTGTTGTGGCAATAAGGTCTGATCCAGCACATACAATTCACCCTGTACAGTTTTCAGGCTCAGTGCAGTTAAGTTTTTCATAGCTTATTCCTGTTTGGCGTTGCAGACGTCTATAAGGTTTGCGATTATGCAGCCCTGCTATTTTCAACACAAGCGATGAGAGCCGGAATGACTGACTACCGAACCTTTACCACTGACGATGCAATGCGCTTTGCCGATGAGCACAGCGGTCTGTTTGGCGATCACAGTAAATTAAGCTGCGAAGAATTTGGTGACGGCAATCTGAACCTGGTGTTTCGGGTTGAAAACGACAAAGGCACCAGTCTTATTGTAAAGCAGGCACTGCCTTATGCCCGCTGTGTAGGCGAAAGCTGGCCGCTGACTATAGAGCGCGCCCGCATTGAAGCCGAAGTGTTGTTAAAACACCGCAAATTGTGCCCGGACCATACAGTAGAAGTGCTGCACTACGATGCCGCTCTCGCCGCCATCCTGATGGAAGATTTAAAAGACTACCGCATTTTACGCACCGAGCTGGTGGCCGGTAAGCAGTTCCCCCATCTGGCAGCACAGTTGGCAACTTATCTGGCTAACACCTTGTATTACACCAGCGACTTTGCCCTCACCGGGCCGAATAAAAAACAGCAGGTTGGCCAATTTTTAAATCCGGAAATGTGCCTGATTACTGAGGATTTATTCTTTACCGACCCCTACTGCAACCACGAGCGTAATAATATTCACAGTGAAATACGGAATGACGCCCTGCAACTGTGGCACGACGAAGCCCTGCAAGCCGAAGTAGCGCAGCTAAAAGCCGGCTTTTTATCTCAGCCACAGGCACTACTGCATGGCGATCTGCATACCGGCAGCATCTTTATTAATGACGATAACTGTAAACTGATCGACGCTGAATTTGGCTTTTATGGCCCTATCGGCTTTGATACCGGCAGCCTGATCGGTAATTTGCTGCTGAATTATCTTGGCCATTTTGGCCTGACACCAGATACCGCAGCACGCCAGCAACATCAGGATTATCTGCTCTCACAAGTGCCAACCCTATGGCAGGAGTTTGAAAAGCAGTTTAAACATTTGATGAGCAATGAGTGCCGTGAACCGACACTGCAAAACAGCCTATACCAGCAACGCTTTATACAACGGGTGTTTAGCGATACTCTGGGTTATGCCGGTTGTGAGCTAATCCGCCGCACAGTTGGCCTGGCGCATGTTGCCGATTTAGACAGTATCAGCGACGGCACCTTACGCGGGCAGAGTGAGCACAAAGCCCTGAAACTGGGGCGTGAGCTGATTATACAGCGTAACGAGCTGGCAGGTATTGACCAGGTACTCACGCTGGTACGATATCTGCAAAATTAACCTGGGGTATTAAAAGGCCTCCATCAAAAAGACACCACAGCCATTTATCTGGCTGTGGTGTCTGTGTTGGCAGCAAATTAATATTTAATGCTGCAACCATAAGGCTTGGTAACGGCGGGGTCGGGTTTTCCACCGGCCAGTACAGCTTTAGCGGCGTTGGCAAAAAGTGGTGTGGCTTTGCTGATATCATCCACTTTGGCAGACGGAATACTGTCTATCCCACCCATATATTGCAGTACACCGGCTTTATCTATGACATACATATGCGGCGTGGTTTTGGCATCATAGGCTTTACCCACTACGCCACTTTCATCAAACACTACGGCAGTAGGTGCTGCATCGCGGCTGGCGGTAAGCTCATCTGCTTTAGCCGGGCTAACATGCCCCTGTTTGCCCGGTGCCGATGAAATAACGGTAAGCCATACTACATCCTGCCCGGTCAGGTCACTCTGCAGTGCCTGCATATTGCCACTGTAATGTTTCACTACAAACGGGCAATCATGGTTAGTCCATTCCAGTACCACATTTTTACCGGCAAAATCTTTTAAGCTATGGCTATTACCTTGGGTATCCACCACAGTAAAGTCAGGCGCCGGTGCACCTACTTGTGGTGCTGCACTTAAACCCAACGACAATAATGCTGCCGAAGCAGCCAGTACCAGATGACGTAATTTCATAATGTTTACTCCTTTATTATCCGGGCCTGTCAGGCCGTTAAGGTTGACTACTCAGCCGCGCTAACGTCTGCGACAAAGTGTCAGGGGTTAAAATCTGTGGCAACACTTGTGGCGGCTGCCCCGGCCAGTACATCACATACAATGGCACACCATCACGCTGATACAAACGTAAATACTCGGTTATGCCGCCGTCACGCAGTGTCCAGTCGCCTTTTAAGTAAGTCACATCATACAATGCCAGCGCGGCTTTGCTGCTGTCGGTATTTAGCGCCACCCTCTCGTTTACCAGGCAGGTAATACACCAGTCGGCGGTCATATTAACCAACACCGGTTTACCCTGTTCCCGCAATTGCTTAAGGGTGGCAGCTGACCACGGCTGCCAGTGTTGTGTATCACCGCTTTGTGCCTGTGGTGCTGCCGGTTGTGGTGCCAGTACAGGTAACGCCAGTGCAAGCAACACCAGCAGCAGCGCAAAACCTGCACCAACGCGGCCAGCCTGAGCCAGTTGCTTACGGCCCCACAGCCAGCATGCTGCAGCAATGCACACTAAACCAACTAACAACAATGCCTGAGCATCAACCCCGGCCTGACGACCATATACCCACAACAACCATACTGCGCTTAAATACAACGGATACGCCAGCACCTGCTTTAATGTGTCCATCCAGGCGCCGGGTTTGGGTAGTATGCGGGCAAAACCCGGTATAAACGCCAACAACAAAAACGGCAATGCCATGCCCAGGCCCAGCGCTGCAAATACCAACAGCGCTACCGGTGCACTCTGGGTTACCGCATAGCCCAGCGCAGAGCCCATAAAAGGCGCGGTGCAAGGGCTGGCTACTATCACTGCCAATACGCCGGTAAAAAACGAGCCTTTGCCACCTTTAGCGGCCGTAAGTGCGCCGCCGGTGTTCATCAGCCCCAGGCCAAACTGCACAACGCCGGATAAACTTAACCCCAGCGCGAACAACAAATACACCAGCAACGCCACCATATAGGGGCTTTGTAACTGAAAGCCCCAGCCTATGGCAGCTCCGGCCGCACGCAGCATAATAAGCAGCAGTGCCAAGGCAACAAAACTGAGTATTACACCAGCACTGTAAAATAAGGCATCACGCTTTTGCTGTAACTGTTGTGCGCTGTTGGCAGCAATACTCAGCGCTTTTAGCGACAATACCGGAAATACGCAGGGCATTAAGTTCAGGATCAGGCCGCCGGCGGCAGCCATCAGTAAAATTAACCACAGCGCCGTGCTGCTTTGCTGGCCCTGGGTAACCAGAATTTCCGCTGCAGTTCTCCCGTTGCCTGCCAGTTGTTCGCTTTTGCTCAGTTGCACACTGTAGGCGCTGTCTGCGCTTACCAATACCAGTTCAATCTTATCGCCCACCCCGGAAAAATAGGTATTTAATGGTTGTTGCAGCAGTAACTGCGACCCTTGCTGGCTGATTTGCTGCTTTGCTGCATGATCAACCAGCTCTGCTGCTGCCACAAAAAACGCCGTTATGTCTGTCGGTTGCTGCCAGTCAATTACGGCAGAAAAAGCCCCGCCTGAGGTATCAAACTGGCCACTGATATTAAGCGGCTGCGGCAGATGCTGCTCTGCCTGGCTAAATAAAGCGCTGTACTCGTGCGCTAAGATAGCGTCGCTGCCCACCGGTAATGTCAGGCTAAATTGTGCTTCGGCCGGAATACAGATCTCCTCACATACCAGCCAGTCGGCCTGCAACTGAATATCAATAGTGTCAGCGGCGTAATCAGCCGCAACGCTAAGATCAGACAGCAAAACCGTGCTGCCCTCAAAACCGTAATTTACCAACGGCGGTATAGCGATGGCGTGTGGTGTCGGCCATTGAATATCGCCAGCCGTTACACCATCGGGTAGTTGCCAGCTGAGGCTGGTAGCCAGGCCGGAGTCGCCAGGGTTTTGCCAGTAGGTATGCCAATCCTCGTCCGGCACAAAATGCAGTGCCAGCCGCATAGTTTGCCCCGGTGTTACCTGCTGATATTCACTGACCAGTTCAGCTTTCAGCTGTTTTGCCGTTTGCCAGCCAGTGGTAGCTGCATGCCCGCTTATCAGCACACTGCTGCAAAACAGCAGAAAAATTACCCTGCGCATTGTTCTTACGTATCTAGCTCTCACGTATATAGCTCTCTCATAGATACCGCTCTCAAATAGTGCATCTGTGTATCGATACGAGCCTACACCGGTTTTGATCAAACCGCTGACAAAATAACCGCCAAACTACGCTAAGTTGAGTATTTTCTGCGACAAAATGCTATATTAAGCCGGTATAAACGTAACAACTGCTGTGGTCACTCCAGCAAAGTGTTCGTTACAACAAGCATACAAAACAATCGTAATCCTCAATAAAAGGTTCACCTTAATGAAGCTATTTACTAAGTCGGTGTTGTCAGCGGCCATTCAGGCTGGCCTGTTTAGTGCAGCTGTTGGTTTTTCTCCTGTGTTAATGGCACAGGAAAGTGACAAAAACCAAGGCGGCAAGCAACAGGAACTGGAAACCATTACTGTTACCGCGCAAAAGCGCAGCCAGAGTATTCAGGAAGTGCCAATCTCTATCGCCACCCTGTCCGGCGAAAAGTTTGACACCATTTTCTCTTCCGGTGATGACATTACAGCTTTGGCCATTAAGGTGCCAGGCCTGTATGCCGAAACCTCTAACGGTCGTGCGGCACCACGATTTTATATCCGTGGTTTGGGTAATACTGATTTTGACTTAGCTGCATCACAACCGGTGTCCATTATTATGGATGACGTGGTGATGGAAAACGTGATCTTAAAAAGCTTCCCGCTGTTTGATGTGCAACAGGTAGAAGTGATCCGCGGCCCGCAAGGTACGCTATTCGGCCGCAACACTACGGCCGGCATTATCAAATTTGACAGCGTAAAGCCAACCCAGGACTTTGATGCCTATGTTAAAACCACTGCTGGCACCCTCGGCCAATTTAACCTTGAAGGTGCGGCAGGTGGCGGTTTAACCGACGAATTATCCGCCCGTCTTTCATTATTATCACAGCATCGCAGCAACTGGGTAGACAACAGCTACACCGGCGAAAGCGACGTTATGGGTGGTTACAATGAACGCGCCGGCCGCTTACAGTTTTTGTATGAAACAGCCGACTTCGATGCGCTGTTAAATGTACATTCCCGCAATTACGACGGCACATCGAGCCTGTTTCGCAAAAATATTCTGACTCCGGGCAGCGACAAGCTAAACGAAAACTATGATCGCGATACCGTGGCTTATGACGCTCATGGCTACAATCGCCAGAGTTACGATGCCTGGGGCGCCTCACTGAAGTTTGACTTCCGCTTTGATGGCATGACACTTACCAGCATTTCAGCACTGGAGCGTGCAGATGGAGGTGGTATTGGCGATATTGATGGTGGTAATCCCGGCCAGGCCGGTTCTGCTAACCCGGACAATGCGGTCACTGAAGATCAGTTAAAAGATTTAAAACAGTACACGCAGGAAATCCGCCTGGCCAGCGACACCTCTGGCCCGCTAAGCTGGCAAGCCGGTGGTTTTTACTTCGACTCAACCTTTGGTGTCAACAGTATTGATGGTTTCTTTGGTGCCACTGAAGTGTTCCACGGCAATACCAGTTGGGCGCTGTTTGGCCAAACCACCTATAAATTCACCGACAATCTGGATGTTACTGCCGGTATCCGTTATACCGACGATGTAAAAACTTTCTCGGTAGGCCAGCAAAATGTTAACGGCTTTGCTCTGGTTATCGGTGCTGCACAAATTCAGCAGTATGATCCAATCAAGGTATCTGACGACCAAATCAGCTGGGAATTAAGCGCCAACTACCGCTTAACCGATAAAACCAGCTTATTTACCCGTGTGGCGGAAGGCTTTCGCGCCCAGTCTATTCAGGGCCGTGATGTGGCATTCGAAGCACCGCCGTCAGTCGCTGATTCAGAAACCATTACATCATTTGAAGTAGGCGCTAAGTCAGACTTGCTGGACAACACCTTGCGCCTGAACGGTGCGGTGTTCTACTACACTATTGACGATATTCAGTTATCTGCCATTGGTGGTGAAACACAAGGCAACCAGCTGATTAACGCCGACAAAGGCGTAGGCTACGGTTTTGAGGTTGACTTTGATTACCGCATGCTGGCCAACCTGAGCCTGGGCGGTGGTTTTAGCTACAATAAAACCGAACTGAAAGACGACAATTTAACAGTAGCACCGTGCGGCTCTGGCCTGTGTACCGTGCTGGACCCGCTTAATGCGCAGGATTTAGCGCTAATCAACGGCAACCCGTTCCCGCAGGCGCCGAAAACCATTCTGACGTTAAATGCGCGTTATGATTTCCCGGTACAGGGTGGTGAGATTTATGTTTACGGCGATTATCAGTTACAGGGCAAAACCAACCTGTTTCTGTATGAGTCAGCTGAGTTTAAATCAAACAATAACTACGAAGCCGGTTTGCGCATAGCCTATGTTAATTACGACAGTAATTACGAAGTAGGCGTGTTTGGCCGCAATATTACCGATCAGGACAACCTGAAAGGTGCTATCGACTTTAGCAACCTGACCGGTTTTGTGAACGAACCACGTACCTTTGGTGTCGATTTTAAAATCAGCTTTTATTAATCGCTGAGTTAGTTACAACAGCCGGTTCGTCTGCATTGGACGAACCGGTTTGCTCACACCAACACGCCGTAAACCCATCCCTGGGGGCTCGATTCGGCCATCCTGGCCTGCAACGGTTGGTTTAGAGCAAACCGCTTCTCCCTTTGGCGTTCACATCACTTTTATCCAGCGAATAAATCTGCACTTTCATCGATTCTGATTGCACACTTGCTTTACCCCACTTAGTCTGTTGCCATAGTATTTTTCTGGAGCAGCACATGCCGGATTTTCGCAGCGATACCGTAACCCAACCTTCTCTTGCCATGAAAGAGCGTATGCTCAACGCGGCTTTAGGCGATGACGTATTTAACGACGACCCCACCACGTTGGAATTACAACGCTACGCTGCCGACATGCTTGGCTTTGAAGCCGCACTGTTCGCACCCAGCGGCACCCAAACTAACCTTATTGCCATGATGAGCCATTGCCAGCGCGGTGATGAAGCCATTGTTGGCCAACAGTGGCATACCTATAAATGGGAAGGCGGTGGTATGGCGGTATTGGGTTCTATCCAGCCGCAACCGCTGGAGCTGCAAAACGACGGTACCTTGTTGCTAAGCGATATTGCTGCCGCAATAAAACCCGATGATCCGCATTTTGCCCGCACCCGTTTAATTGTGATTGAAAACACGGTTGGCGGTAAAGTGCTACCGCTTAGTTATATGCGCGATGTGGCAGCACTGGCAAAAGACAAAGGCCTGGCCTGCCATATAGACGGTGCCCGGCTGATGAATGCCGCTGTGGTGCTGGCACCACGACATAATACAACGCCACAGCAAATGGCCCGCGAGCTGTGCACGGGTTTTGATTCGGTATCGCTGTGTTTATCTAAAGGTTTAGGCTGTCCGGTCGGGTCATTATTGCTGGGCTCAGCCGATTTTATCGCCCGGGCAAAACGGGTGCGCAAAATGCTCGGCGGTGGTATGCGCCAAACCGGCATTTTAGCCGCTGCCGGCTTGTATGCGCTGGAAAATAACATCACCCGCCTGGCCGATGATCACGTCAACTGCCGCCGTTTAGCCGATGGTTTAGCCGTATTGGCGGCACAGTTACCGGCACTGCAGGGCCAACTTAGTGTATTGCCGGTACAGAGCAATATTTTATTTACCGATATCAGCCTTGAGCTGGCAGAGCGCTTACTGCCCTATCTGGCAGAATGCGGTATCAGGCTTACCAGCAGTAATTACCAGAGCACCAACGGCGCTATTAAGCGCGTGCGCTGGGTATGCCATTTACAAATAAGCAGTGATGATATTGAGCAAACACTGCAGCATGTTACCGCCTTTGCCCGACTGAATTAACTGCCAGGCTGAAAGCAAATGCACCTTTTGCCTGTCTGTTACGTAATTAGCAAAACGTAACCACAGGCAGAGGTATTTATGGCCCAATCCACATTATTAAAACTCTTTGCAGCATTGATGTTGCTTGGCAGTACCGCACAGGCACAGGACAGCACTATACCGGCCACACGCCATACCGACACTATAGTAGTGGGTGCCGGCTGTTTCTGGGGGGTAGAAAAACGTTTTGAAGCTATGGACGGCGTAATCGATGCCGTATCCGGCTATGCCGATGGCAATGGTGTCGAACCTACTTATCGCGCCATTACGCAAAAGCGCAACCAGCATAACCCGAACAACCATGCCGAAGTGGTGCGAATTACCTTTAACCCGGCCGTAATCAGCCTGACTACTTTGTTGCAGCGCTACTTTGAAATGCATGACCCAACCCAGCTAAACCGCCAGGGTAATGATATTGGCACCCAATACCGCTCAATTATCCTGACTAACAGCCAGCAACAGGCTGACAGCGCCCGGCAGGTGCAGGCCGCGTATCAGTTACTGCTAAGCCAGGCAGGTTACGGTGCTATTACCACGCAAATAAAGCCGCTACGCGAGTTTTTCCCGGCCGAGCAGTATCATCAGGACTATATCGCGAAAAACCCTAACGGCTACTGCCCCGATCATTCCACCGGCGTGCGTTTTGCCGGCGACAATAAAAGCCAAACTGCAGCGGTGGATAACAGCGCTTTACTCAGCGGTAAGCATATACTGGTGATAGATTCTGAAAACTACTGCCCGTACTGTGAGAAATTTAAAGCCGAGGTAGCAAACCGTTATCAGGGTGATATTCCGCTACATTTTCGCTACGCCAGTGCCGTTAATGGCTTAACGCTAAAAACCCCAACCTGGGCTACACCCACCATTATTCTGCTGCAAGACGGCAAAGAAGTATTTGGCCGCCAGGGCTACGTAAACCCGGACGAATTTTACCTGCTGTTAGGCAAATTTAAACTCGGCGACACTGAGGCTTTTGATGTCGCGTTTGATAAAGGCACCGACGGCCGCTTTTGCCAGCAGTATGAAATTTTTAAAAACACCCCGGACGGCGTTTTTACCGACAAACTAAGCGGGGCGCCTCTGTTTGACACCCGCGACCGTTTTGACTCCGGCACCGGCTGGTTATCCTTTACCAAAGCCGTTAACGGCGCAGTAATTGAAAAACCGGACAACAGCTATGGCATGCGCCGCACTGAAATACGCGCCAAAGTGTCTGGTATTCATTTGGGCCATGTGTTTAACGACGGCCCCAATGGCAGGCCGCGTTACTGCATTAATGCCACCGTGCTGGACTTTGTGCCGCGCGCACAAGGTTAACCTAAGTGCTACCGGCGCGGCTTGGTTTGGTTGCCGGTAGCAGGTTTTGCTCGTCTGATTGGCTTAACTCGGCCTCTAATTGCTGCTCGATGCTGTCGTCGGTACTGACATCAACTGCCGGATCGATAGGCGTCTCTGGCCCGGTGGAAAATGTTCCGGGCTGCACAGTTTTTTTGCCGTGCTCTGAGCTCACATCTGCCATATGGATACGATAAATCGGCTCTGGCATTTCAATACCAGCGTTATCAAAAGCAGCTTTAACCAGCCGGATAGCTTCGCTACGGGCTTTTAAAAAGTCGGTTTCACGTTGATCGACCCAGGCAAACACACGCACGGTAACGGCACTATCACCTAACTCCTGCACCAGTACACGTGGCCTGGGATCCGGTAAAATACCTGGCATAGCCTGCAAAGTGACAATAGCCAGCTGGCGCACCACAAGTAAATCGAGATCGACAGACACTCCAACGTTAAATTCAAACCGGCGCAGAGGGTTACGGGAAAAATTGGTCATTGGCGAAGTAATAATCAGGCTGTTAGGAATGCGTAAGTGGTTACCATCCAATGTCATCAGCACGGTATCACGCGATGTTAACCGCATTACTTTACCGGTCATATTGTTTACCTGAATAGCATCACCAATAGCAAAAGGATTGCGGGTGCTTAGCAATACACCGGCCAGATAGTTTTCTACAATATTGCGAAAGGCAAAACCCAGCGCAATACCAATAACCCCCGCCACCCCCAGCATAGCGCTAACCAGCGCGGTAGCATCCAGTAACTCAAGGGCGATCAGAATGCCAATACCAGTAATAATTAGGCGGACAAAGCGCATACCCAGATTGGTCGCCAGCTCACTTAGCCCCAACCGACGCAATAAAGCCCCACGGTTAGACAACCAGCTGCCCACCAGCCAAAATACTAATACCGCCAACACTGCCAGCAATAACAGAGGCAGCATTTGCACCGTAGTACTAAGCATTTCGCGGAATTTCTCAGCGGCAGGCTCCAGTCGGGAACGCACGGCCAGTTGCTCCTGCAGCTGGTTTTGCACATGCACCACGCCTTCCAGCCGGCTGGCAATCGCTGCCACTTCACTTTTCAGTTGGGTGTTAGCAACTTCGCCGCTCAACGTCAGCACTCCGGCCTGTACACTGATCTCAATATGCTCCATACCGGATATCGAGGTAGTAATAGCACGCAGGCGCTCAACTATAGCCTGATCCTGAGTGGCATTTACCACCTTAATGGGTGGTGCTTCGCTATTATCCTGTGGCATAGCAACGCCATAACCTGGCAGCCAAAACAACATAATTGCTACTAGCAGTGCTTTCATCCATTCTCCGGTTTTGCTTTAGGCAACAGTACTGTAACTATAGCAGCCGGCCAATTACACCTGAGCGCGCTCTGCTAATATCAGCACTGACGGGGCCGGTTTATGCCGCAGCGCCAGCAGCAAACCGGTCAGGATAATCAACAGCACACCACCAAGTTGCAATGTGCTTAAGCTTTCGTTAAACAGCCACCAACCGGCCAGAATAACGGTAACCGGCTCCAGATAGGCCAGGGTGGCATAAACGCGGGTGGGTAAATGCTGTAGCGCCACTATGGCGCAGTAAATAGCAATAAAACCGGGGAAAATACCGGCCAAAGCTATCCAGATAACATCAGCTGGCTCAGGTACGCTTATGCCGGTTAAAAACGGTAGTACGCAGCAGGCTCCGATCATCAGCTGGTAAAACGTGCGCTGCAATTGTGAGTGCGCAGGCTGGGCACGGCGGTTCAGCAGTAAAAAGCCGCTATAAGTAAACAGCGACAGCAAGCCAAAGATAAGGCCGGGGAGCTGTGCGGCGTCTAACACCAGATCAAACTTAAATTGCTGTAACATGGCAAAGCCAAGGAACGACAGTACTATCAGGCTGGTGTCGGGTAAATCGAGCTTTTCCTGCAGTAACCAATGTGCAATAAAAGCTGATAGCGGCGGTGCCAGATACACCAGCATAATGGCATTGGCCAGGCTGATATATTCAATAGCCATTAAAAAACTCAGCATAAAACCAGCCAGCATTACGCCGTTTACTGCCATGCGCCAGTCGGGCTTGCCTTTAAGTACAGCAAGCCGGCCGGTTAAGCCGACAAACAGCAACAAACACATACCGCCAACTGCTAAGCGGTAAAACGTTAGCTCAGCCGCTGCCAGGCCGCTAAAGCGGGCAATAATACCGCTGCTGGCCATCGCCACTGCTGATACCAGCGCTAATAACGCATACAAACCCATAGTGACGATGCTCTGAAGTATGACAGGGGATAGGATTTACTCTAAACCGACCGTTGACGGCATGGATGCCGGAATCGAGCCTACAGGGACGTATTTACGGCGTGTCGGTGTGGGTAAATGCTATCCCGCAGTTAGAAACCGGCAGATTATGCCGGTTTTCTCAGTAACTAACGAGCCCCTAGCCGCTTTTGTTTAACCAGAGTTGCGCATACCGGCGGCAATACCTGCGATGGTAACCATTAACGCCCGGCTCATCATCGGGTTTACCCGCTCGGGCTGGTGGCGCACACGATATAACAACTCAGCCTGCAAAATATGCAGCGGGTCAACATAAGTATTGCGCAGAACTATTGATTCTCTAATCCAGCTTTCTTTTGCCATTAAGGTATCGCTATGAATAAGCTTCAGCAGCAACTGGCGATCAGCGGCCAGTTGGCTGCGCAGGCTTTGGCCTAAATGCTTCAGTTCGTCTGGCACCAGCACTTTGTCATAATAAGCCGCTATTTCGCTGTCGGCTTTTAAAAACACCATTTCCAGCATCGACATACGGGTAGCGAAAAATGGCCATTGCTGCTGCATTTCATCCAGCAACGCCGCTTTGTCCTGCTTCGCAGCATTAGCCAAGGCCCCACCCGCGCCCAGCCAGGCTGGCAACATTAACCGGTTTTGCGACCAGGCGAAAATCCACGGTATTGCCCGCAGGCTTTCTACCCCGCCGCTGGGGTTACGTTTGGCCGGCCGGCTACCCAGCGGTAACTGGCCCAGTTCCTGCTCGGGCGTGGCAGCGCGGAAATACGGCACAAAGTCTTTATTGTGCCGCACCACACCGCGGTATACCTCGCAGGAATCATCTGCCAGTTGTTGCATTAAATCGCGCCAGCTTTGTTTTGGCACCGGTGGCGGCAATAGCATGCCTTCAAGCACAGCGCTGGCATACAATGCCAGGCTACGCTCGGCTAATTGCGGTAAGCCGAATTTAAAGCGGATCATCTCGCCCTGCTCGGTTACCCGTAAACCACCCGCTAACGAACCCGGCGGTTGCGACAAAATAGCGGCATGCGCCGGGCCGCCGCCACGGCCGATAGTACCGCCACGGCCATGAAACAGCGTAAGTTGTACTTTGGCCTGCTGACAAATGGCTACCAGGGCTTCTTGGGCACTGTACTGCGCCCAGGCGGCGGCAAATACCCCGGCATCTTTGGCAGAGTCAGAGTAGCCAATCATCACTTCCTGTTTGCCATTAATGTAACCACGGTACCAGTCAATGCTAAGCAATTTGCGCATACAATCCGGTGCATTTTGTAAATCGCTTAAGGTTTCAAACAACGGTGCTACCGGCATCGGGAAACTAATACCGGCTTCTTTTAACAACAGTTGTACGGCCAGTACATCAGACGGTTTACCGGCCATGGAAATAACATAGGTACTTAGCGCTTCGCTGCCATGGCGGGCAACAATATCGCAGGTATCCAGTACTTCCTGCACATCAGCAGACGGCTGCCAGCTTTTCGGAAACAACGGCCGACGGTTGGCCAGCTCGGCCAGTAAAAATGCCTGGCGGGCGCCTTCGTCCCAGGCGGCATAATCGCCCAGGCCCAGATGCTGGGTTAACTCGCCAAACACTTGTGCATGGCGGCCGGCGTCCTGGCGGATATCCAGTTTTAATAAGGTCAGGCCAAAGGCATAAGCCCGGCGCAGCGTATCCAGCAATTTGCCATTGGCAATAACGGCCATACCGCAATCTAACAACGATTGATAACACAGCAGCAGCGGCTCCAACAATTGCTGGTTATGCCAGATCAAGTCGTTCGGCCGTTGCAGACGGTCATGCTTTAACGCTTCGGTTAACCAGTCGCGGCTGTGTAATAAGCCAGTGCGCAATTTATTCAGCACCAACCGGTAAGGTTCACTGGCATCACCCGCCACTTCGCGCAGCGCCGCATTGGCCTGATACATCGACAGCTCACTGCTGAGTAAATCCAGATCTTTGGCGAATAAGTCTGCCGCTTTCCAGCGGCTGAGTAACAACACCTGACGGGTAACCTTAGCGGTAACAAAAGGGTTACCGTCACGGTCACCGCCCATCCAGGAAGAGAACCTCACCGGCGCGGCGTCCAGTGCCAGCCCTTTGCCGGTAGCGTCAATCAGCTTGGTATCCAGCTCGCGCAGAAAATCCGGCACCGCCTGCCACAATGAGCTTTCAATAACAGCAAAGCCCGATTTAGCTTCATCAACCGGCGTAGGCCGTTGCTCACGAATTTCATTGGTATGCCAGGCCTGAGCAATCAGTTCACTTAAACGCAGCTCTACTTTATGCTGCGCCGCAGCGGTTAACTCCTGCTCCAGTTCGGTTAAACAGGCGGCTATTTCTGTCAGTTTATGAATCAGAGTGCGGCGCGATACTTCTGTTGGATGCGCGGTTAGTACCAGCTCAATTGATAAATTGGCTACTGCCTGCTCAACTTTGCTGCTGTCCAGTTGCTTCTGTTGCAATAAACTGAATAACTCCTGCAGCGGCTCGGGTTTTTCAATACTGGTATGGCCAATACGGCTGATGGTGTGGTGCTGTTCTGCCAGGTTAGCTAAATTCAGAAACTGGGCAAAGGCGCGTGCTACCGGCAATAATTCGTCGTCAGTTAAACTGCGCAGTACCTGCTTCAGCTTGTCGGCCTGTGATTCATCACCCTGGCGTGCCGCCTTGGATAATAACCGGATCTGCTCAACCCGCTCCAGCAGTGCATCGCCCAACTGGCTACGAATAGTGTCGCCCAGCTTTGTTCCCAGCAAGCCAACATTGGCTTTTAGTGCTGCGTAGTGATCCATTGTCGTTGCCTCTGTTACCACGTATTGCACCACCCTAGCGCGTTATGTACTGGTACTCAACTATGATTGATTACAAAGTGGGCAACGTAATTGGTAATACCAAATAACCAAAACAAATTCGCTTTTTTGTATTAGCCGGGAATAAAACCCCAGGCTGTCGCGTTATCGCTATGTCACTGACGACATAACGAGGATCTCACCATGAAAATACTACTGACTCCAAGCCTGATTGCTATTGCCTGTTTCTCTGCCTTAACGGCAGCTGCTGAGGTGGGTGTTTCGGCGCAAAGTAACCCAGCAAACCAGCTGCAAGTTAATCTCAGCAACAGTTCTGCCACGGTAAGCAGCAACCAACAAGCTAACGCTAATGCCAATACCAACATGGCGGCAATGCAAACTGAAGCGGGTACAAGCGCTGAAGGCAGCGCAGCACTTACCGGCGCCGCAGCGGCTCAATTAAGCGGTGTGGCTGCGACCTCGCAGACTGTGCTGACTAACAGCGTCGGCCAGCTAACCGGGCCGGGCCCGCAGCTGCAGCCAGCCGTTGCCAGTGACGCTGTTGTAACCGCAGCGGCCAGTGCCAGCCAGCAGTTAAATACCGATTTGGCTGCCGCTACCAGCCAACAGCTGCAGCAACAGCTTATCGGCAATACCAGCCAGCTGATACAACAAAGCACCAATGCGGCTGTGGCGCAAACGGTTAGCCAGGCAGTATCAGCAGAGGTAAGCAATACAGTGCGTAACACCATTAAGTTGTCTACCGGCTTATAACCCCCCAACAATGCGCCGGTTAATGCCGGCGCAACATCGTGTTGCAGGAGATAATTATGGCCCTTATAAACCGCCTTATCGCGGCACCGGCTACGCTGTGCCTGCTGTGTTGCCTGCCAGTGCAGGCTAATGACACACTCAGCGTTCATGCCAGTGTCCGCGCCGGACTGGAGCAACAGTCTAATGTGAATATTAGCGAGCTTGAGCAAGCCAGTGGCCAATCTGATGTTGCCACCCTGCTCGAAGCCGACATCAGGGTGCAATGGCAAACCACACCGGCGCTGCGGCTGGACGGCGGCTACAGTGTGCAGGATAAAAACTACCATCAGGCTGATGCCTTCGACAGCCGCTTGCAGTTGGCCCATCTGGATGCCAGCTACCAGCTGGGCGCGACCACGATTGGCGCTAACCTGTACTATGCCAGCGCCGATTTAGCGCAGGCACGCTTTCTGACACTGCAACAAGCCAGCCTGTATAGCATGCACAGTATCGGTGACAGCAGCTTTGTGCGCCCGGCCATCACGCTCAGCGATAAAACCTTCGCCCGCTTTAGCGAGCGCAATGCCAGCACCGCCAGCGCCAGCCTGGATGCGTTCTGGTTTTTCGCCAGCGCTCAGCGCTTTATCACCCTGGGGTTGCTATATGACGACGAGGATAGCCGCGATCCGGCATTTAGTTATCAGGCGCCGGGGATAAGAGTCCGGTTTTCTGCCAGCTACCCACTGTGGCAGCTCGAGCATAAGCTGCAACTGGGTGCTAAATGGTCACAGCGCAGCTATAGCGCGGTTCAGCCAGACGATAATACCGCTGCCGCAAGCCGTCGTCGCGATAACCAGAGCCAGTTCGAAGCCAGTTGGCAGCTTAACCTGAGCGCCAAGCTGGCGGTATTAACCAAGCTTGAACATGGCGATTTTAGCTCGACGCTACAAAGTGCAGATTACCGCGAAACCCGCAGCTCATTAGCACTACAGCTGAGCTTTTAATGGCGCGGCCAGTAAGCCGTAGCCAAACTGCTGATCCTTACCCGGCCCGCCTAAATCGCGGGCCTGTTGTATCAGTTGCTGTTTAATGTCTGCCAATGAGCTGCCTGGTGTCAACGCCAGCAAACAGGCTACCGCCGCGCTCACTACCGGCGCAGCCAGTGAGGTGCCACTTTGCACCGCCCAATCGCCCGCAGTGCTGAGTGCCGGCACTTTTACGCCCAGCGCGGCAAAGTCGATATAATCGCCCTGATTGGCCCAGCGGTATAACTGCGCCAGGCTGTCAACAGCGGTAACCGCCAGCACCTGTGGGTAAGCGGCCGGATATAGCGCCGCCGCTGCCGGCCCGCCATTGCCGGCAGCGGCAACCAAAATAACCTGCTGCTTTGCTAATTGTGCCACCGTTGCCGCCAGCACCGGGTTATCCGGCCCGGTCAGGCTCATATTAATAACCTTAACCTGCTGCTGCACCAGGTAGTTTAGGGCCTGTAATACATGGGCCAGCGTCGCCGATTGCTGATAGTTATTGCTGGGGTAAAACGCACTGGCGCTGTACAGCGTCAGCTTAGGTAACAACGCGGGACTATTTTGTTGCTGTGCCGCCAGCACGCCGGCGACCGCTGTGCCATGGCCATAGCTTTGGGCTATGTCAGCGGGTAAAAAACTTTGTTGCACTATACTCAGCCGGCCTGCTTGTTGCGTCAGGGCCGGGTGCTGCAGCGCTATCGCGGTATCCACCATGCCCAGGGTCACCGGCGCTGTGCACATTGCCGTGGGCACAGCTGCCTCAGCGGCTGAAGTTTCAATGGCCGCCTGGGGCTGATACAGATGATTACGCCCTGCCATAGCGGCTAACTCAGCATCAAACTGTTGTCGTAGCTGCGCCGACGAATCCAGCTGTGGCGGTATTTTAAGCGTGATCAGTAGCAAGCCAATACCATCAAGTGCTGTGCGCGCTTGCACATAACCGGGCAATTGTGGCCAGCGTGCACTTAGCTGCTGCCACTCCTGGGCTGACAGCAACAGCAACCACTCGCGCTCTACCGCGCGAAAGCCGTGCTCTACTTCTACCTCGCGCCAGCGCAGCTGGCCGCTGTTGTTAAGCACATCCAGCGTTTTGGGCAAGGTGGTTAGCGGATCGGGTAAAGCCGCTTTTTCTGCCAATTGCTGTAGCAATTGTTGATGTTGCGCCTGTTGCAACGCTTGCCGCTGCAATAGCTCGGCCTGGCGCTGCACGCGCTCTGCAACGGGTGCGACCGCCTGGGGTAGCGGTTCAACCGGCAATACCTGGCTGTAACCGGGTAAGGCTGATGTCAGCAATAAGGCCACGAAACGGGGGTGTTTGCGCATGATAATCCCTGCAACTTTAGTCAGTAGTTACAACAGTAACGGCTGGCAGAAAAAAAAATTCCGTATAGGCTGGAATAACTTTTACTGCTGAACCGTTATCAGGGTAAACAGGAGTATAACCTAATCATGAAAGCAGAACTAAAACAGCTGTTACCGGCGCTAAGGCGCTTTGCCTACTCACTGACCGGCAGCATGGCTGACGCCGATGACTTGCTGCAAAACACCGTATTACGGCTACTAAATACGCCGCCAGCCGAGGGAGTACCATTGCCACAATGGGCGTTTAAAATCTGCCGTAACTTGTGGATCGACGACTACCGTGCGCAAAAGGTGCGCCAGCAGGCGACGCGACAAGTAGATTTACAGCAGGAAAATTTTAGCGACGGCGAGCAGGATATGCTAAACGACATTCAGCTGGCAGAGGTTAACGCCGCCATGAACACCCTGCCCGATGAGCAGCGCGAGGTATTATCGCTGGTGGCGGTACAGGGTTTAAGTTATCAGGAAGCCGCCACTGTGTTGGCGATCCCGGCCGGTACTATTATGAGCCGGCTGGCCCGTGCCCGCGTGGCCATGGTTGGCGCACTAAAACTTAACGGAGGCCTGGCATGATGCTGTCAGATGAGATGTTATCGGCGTTTTTAGACGCACAGTTAAGCCCGGCAGAGATGGATGCCGTGCGCCAGCAACTGCTGGACGATGAGCAACTAACCGAGCGCCTGGCCGATTTGGCAATGGTGGACAGCCTGGTACAACAGCATTACACACAAATTGACGAGCGCCCGATGCCAGAGGCCATTTTACAGTTGCTACACCAGGATGTACCAAAGCTGGCGGAAACACCCGGCAATGCCAAGGTGATCCCGTTTCCGCTGTGGCGCCGGGCCCAGCAACAATTACAGCGCCATGCTGCCGCTGTGGCCTGCATCGCCTTATTCGCCGGTTATGGTGCATCACAACTTAGCGGGCCGGCCCAGCCTGCGCTTGCGGGTTTAACTAAAGATGTGGTGCAGTTACTCGACAGTGCCGCCAGCGGCCAGGGCTACCAGTTGGCCCAGCAGCAGCTAACGCCGCGGCTGAGCTTTATTAACCAGCAAGGCGATTTTTGCCGCCAGTACAGCCTGCAAAGCCAGGCAGAGCTAAGCGAAAACATCGCCTGCCGCCGCAACGGCCGGTGGCGACAGCATGCCAGCGTAAATCTTGAGCTGTCAGGCGTTGTTAATGAGGGGCAATACCAGACTGCCAGTGGCGGCAGTATAGTAGACAACATCCTGGACAACATGATGGCAGGCCCGGCGCTTACCGCCACCGCCGAACAACAGTACCTGAACAAAACTAATCGCTAACCCAAGCAGGAGGTGTAACATGACAAAGATAAATTTTATGCAAACCTGTGCTCTGCTGGGCGTTTTATTACTGACAGCCTGTAGCAGCCAGCCTGATTACCGGGCTGCCAATGGCAGAGGCTACGGCTACAGTGAGCAGAAAATAAGCGATAACTATTACCGCGTTATATTTAAGTCTGCCGATGCCGACAGCGGTAAAGCCAAAGCCTACGCGCTGCGCCGGGCGGCAGAACTTACCGCAGCGCAAGGCTATGACTGGTTTGCCGTTGTAGATAAAGAAACGCTGCTAGAGCGTGAGCAAAATAATGCAAGCCATGCTGGCGCGGGTTACCAACACACCACCGTGCAAGACTGTTCACTGCTGGCCTGCCGCAGCCGAACCGTAACACGGCCAGAGTATGAGGTCGGCATAAGCAGTGGTGGCCGCGATCAAGTAGAGGCGGTACTGGAGATCCGTATGGGTAAAGGCGTGATGCCCGACAGCGGCAGGGTGTACCCGGCTAGGTAGTGGGCAGTAACAAGCAGTACTGCTCCGCTGCGCCAAGCATCGGCCTAAGCGATGCGGTACAACGAAGACAAAAAACCCGCCATTACGGCGGGTTTCGTATTACAACAACAAAAACTTAGAACTTGTACGTTACGCCACCATAGATCTGACGGCCAATAGTGTCGAATACTTCCGGCACTGTGCCACCGTCGCTGCCGTTAGCAACACGTGATGGCTCTTCGTCAGTCAGGTTTTTCACACCCAGTGATACACTCAGGCCGTCAGTAATAAAGTAACTGGCCGCAATATTGTGGTACAGCACGGCGTCAATACGTGAACCGTCAGCTAAGTACTCTGTTTTACCGATATAACGGTTAAAGTACGTTACGCTCCAGTCACCCTGGCCAGCCTGGATGCTGAAGTTGTTACGCAGTTCAGCATAGCCACCGAAGTTACCATCGATGGTGTTGGTGTATTCCAGACCGTCTTGTTTGAACTTCAGTAACCAGGTGGTGTCGTTATTGATGTTCCAGGTCAAGCCTAAACCTTCAAAGCGATAGGCAATGTTTAAGTCTATACCGCTGGTATCCTGATCACCGACGTTAGTTAACGGGTTGGTGAAGTTAGATAAATCGCCCTGTGGTGTAATACTGAAGGTTTCACAGGCAGTAACATCACCGGCAAAACAGTTATTTAAACCGGCTTGTGCATCTAAACGCGTAATAGCGTTTGATACTTTGAAGCGCCAGTAATCTACTGTCATTGACAGGCCGTCAATTTGCGCAGGTGATAACACCACACCGGCAGTGAAAGATTCTGACTCTTCCGGCTCAATGTTGGCATCTGAAGTGTAATTCACCAGAATTTGCGGGTCTTGCTCATTGCCCCATGGATCATCCAGGTAATCATAAGAACCAGTGTTACCACCAAACAGCTCACTTACGTTAGGTGCGCGGAAACCGGTAGCGGCCACACCACGGAACATAACCTCGTCAGACAGCTCGTAAGTTAAACCCACTTTCCAGGTGCTGGCTTTACCGAAGGTAGAGTAATCATCAAAACGCAACGCAAATTCACCGGTCAGTTTCTCACTGAATGGTACGCTAACTTCCTGATAGAACGACACTACATCGTAGCTGCCATTGGTAGGATCTTGCTGGGCTGCGGTACCTTCACCGGCAACAATTACCGGATCCGGGTTGTAGTAGCCGCTGTCACGACGGTACTCAGCACCGATAGCAAAACCTACAGCGCCAGCGCTTAAATCAAACAGATCGCCACTTAATACACCGGCAACGATATGTTGTTTATTACCACCGTTGGCCTGCTCCAGGTAGCCAATTTCATTAACAATTGCCGGTGTTAATGGCGCACCGCTAAACCAGGCAGCCTGATTCGCATATACAGAATCAGCCATATTTACGGCGTTAATTGAATTGGCTACAGAAGTATCCGCTTTGTTTTTACCAAAGGTGTAAGACACATCCCAGTTCATACCGGTATGTACATCCAATGTGCCGGCTAAACCGGTAGATAAACGCAGCGTGTCGGTGTCTTGCTCATATACGCGTGGGCCAACGTCGTTAGTGCGGCGGCGGTAATTAATACGGCCGGTATCATCTGCTGCCAGGCCACCGGCAGTCATCGCAGGTGTCAGCGTAATACAGTTAACCAGATCAGCACCCGGCGCACCGCAGACATCCAACATAATATCGCCTGGCTGAGGAGCCAGTTGCTGATCAGATTTACGTTTGGTGTAAAGCGCATCGGCAGTAAATACCAGGTCATTACCCAGCTCTTGTGTCGCATTAGCAAACAAGCTGTAACGTTTGCTTGGTGTTTGGTACCAGCTGTCTTTAGTGAAATCGTAACCGGCGCCGCGGGCTACCCACTCCCCTTGTGCGTTCTGCACCTTGCCACCCAGAGTACCGGTTGGAATAAACGAGCTGTCACCCGGCTCTGTCCAGTCTCGGTCTGCCTGAATAACGCCTTTACGGTCTGAATATGCCGCACCAATGGTGTAGTTACCACGGTCAGTGCTAAAACCATACAGTGCACTTAGCTCACCGGTTTCACCGTCGCCTTTGTCTGTGCTGCTGCCGTTTAAATCAACCTGAAAGCCTTCAAAATCTTTTTTGGTAATAATGTTTACCACACCGGCAATGGCGTCAGAGCCATATACTGCAGAAGCGCCATCTTTTAAAATTTCTACCCGGGCAATCATCGCTACCGGAATAGAGTTTAAATCTACTGCACTGTCAGCACCTGAGCCTGAGTTAACCATACGACGGCCGTTCAGCAATACCAGGGTACGTTGTGAACCCATACCGCGTAAGTCAACCTGAGCAACACCGTCAGCACCGTTGTTAGTAGTTGAACCTACTGCAGCGCCAGCCATAGAAGTTTGTGCTTGTAGCAGCTGATCAACCGATGTAAAGCCTTCCATGCGGATAGCGGCGGCGTCAATTACCGTAATAGGTGATGCAGTTTCCATGTCCTGGCGCTGAATGCGCGAACCGGTTACTTCAATACGTTCAACCCTGGCAGTTTCTTCCTGCGCTACTGCAACAGAACTGAAGCCTACTGCAGATAATGGCGCAGCCAGCAAAGCAAAGCGCACTGCTTTGCCAATAATAGATTTTTGCATGTTATTCCCCCTGGAAGCCTTCAATGAGACTGCCGTTGTTATAAGTGGTGGTTTTTCCGGCGCTGACGCTACTGTGCTTTTGTTGCCAATACCAGCACAAATACGCCGCGGGCATGCATTAAGGGTTAAGCGGAGGATAAGCAGTTTTTGGCGGTATAAGCTGTATTCATTTGTACCGACCAATAATAAAAAAGGCTTCCGCAGGGAAGCCTTAGCTTTGAACGTTAAAACCGTAGCTGATTAGAAGCTGTAGTTAACACCTACGGTTAACCGGCGGCCTAACGAGTCGTAGTAACCATTGCTGTTGTTAAAGGCAAATGGCGACGTTGGCGGTACGCGGTCAAACATATTCAACACACCCAGCCTTAGTTGTAAATCGTCAGTCACGTTGTAACGACTGGTTAGGTCGAACTGCGTGTATGAAGCAATGTCGTTGTAATTGTTTTGGCTCGGTGTCCACTCTCTGTCATTAACTGTGCTGCTACGGTGAGTTACTGTTAATACTGCAGAGAAATCTTCGTAGTTGTAGCTAGTGGTAAAACGATGACGCCAACGGGGACGGCCTTGCTCACCGGTAGACACCACTAAATCTTCTGCCACACCGGTGGAATTGAATTCACGCTTTTCCAGATAGGTGCTGATTAAACGGAAATCCACTTTACCAAGGGATGAATCAAAGCCATAAGCAGCTTCAATATCAACACCAGAGGTTCTGCTGCTGGCAGAGTTGATTGGCGATTCAAAGTAGTTGTCTATTTCAAATGTATCAGTATTACGTTCTATCAGATCGCAATACAGATTATTAATGCCATCTGCCTGGTGGCAGTAACGCACTACGTCCGGCCCGGTAAAGCTTTGGATCATGTCATTAATATCAAACTTCCAGTAATCGACAGTGATACTTAAGCCATCGATATAGGACGGTGTGTAAACAAAGCCAACAGTAATATCGTTTGCTGTTTCGTTAAATAAGTTTTCATTACCGCGAATGTAACCAGAGTTATTCGATTGCTTCCAGGTATCTGACGGCTCCCAGTCTGTTGGAATGCCCAGCGCTGCACAGTTAGCAACAATATTGGCTTTGTAAGTGGCATTGGCGGTAGCAATCTCGCTGGCCGCACATGGATCTCTGAACGCGCGGAAGGTTTGACCTGGTGGCGCATACAGTTCGTTGATGTTTGGTGCCCGTACTGATTTTGATTTACCTACACGAACACGCAAGTCATCATTTACTGCCCAGTTTAAACCTAGTTTCCAAGCGTTGTCTGAACCAGATGTGGAGTAGTCCATGTAACGAATGGCCGCATCTAAAGTCAGTTGGTCAATCAGATACACGCCTTCAACTAAGGGTACCGAGAACTCAGCAGAGATTTCAGCAACGTTAAAATCGCCATCCAACGGCTCTGAGCGGTTACCAAACAACTCACCGGCACGCATTGCCGGATCAGGTAAGGTTGAAGCGCGCTCGTCACGATATTCAACGGTAAATGCGGCAGACAAATAACCCGCTGGCAGCTCAATAATATCGCCGTTTACTGAGGCGCCAACAACGGTTTGGCCAATGGAAGAACGGCGCGACGCATCGGTAGAAATGGCGGCATAAGCTTCTTCACTGTATAAACCTTCGCCAAAGATATTCAACGGTGTACAACCGGCTTTCGCGCCTACTACATCACCCTTTTTGTAATTAACGGTTTCACCATCAACTTCACGGCTAAAATCAAAAGCGGCACGATCAGCACATACAATATTACCATTCAGGTTTACTGCATCTATCGCATCGTAAAAACGCTGCTCATATAACTCGCCATACCAGGTAGAGTCGGCTTGTACGCGAGCAGTAGTAAGGTAGGCATCGTAGCTCCATGAATCGTTAATAATGCCTTCAAAACCTATAGCTACACGTGCCAGAGTGCGGTCCTGGTCGTATACCCGGTTACCGAAATCTGCCGCCAGATAATTAAAACTGGCGCGCTTTGTTGCAGTAGAGTTAATTAGGTCGCGGGCATCTTGCGGTAAAAACGCATTTTCTCCTGAGACTGAAAACGCCAGGAATGCCGGTGAACTTTCACCGTAAGCCCGGGTGCGGGAGAAGTTAACATCAACCGTCATATTATGATCTTGGTTAAACTCATAATTGGCAACGGTAGCAAAATTTAACCGCTTTAACGGCGTTCTCAGGTAAGTGTGCGCAATGCTATCGTAGCCGTCACCATCACGACCTAAATAGTTGTTTTGGTTGGTCGTACCCGGGATGCCTGCCGGTGGCAACTCACCTTCAGCAAACGGCTTCAGATTACCGTCTTTATCAAAGGTATAGCGCTGGCCTGCAACTGTGAAGTTACCTGTCTTACTCCAGTTACGGATTGAGGTAGTACCGGTGCGCCAAACAACGCGACCCGGTAATACTTCATCACCGGTGTAACCGACTAACGCCGGGTTAGCAATGGTAATTGGGCCGTTTAACATAAAGTCGCGCTGATCACCGCGTAACTGGTGCTGCCGGCTAATGTTTACGTTAGTAATAAAGCTGGCTTTGCCCACGTCAGAGCCAAAAGTGAAGGACGCGAACTCTTCTTCGCCGCCACTTTGTTCAGTTCTCACAGTAGAAATATCGACTTCAACACCGTCAAAGCTTTTTTTGGTAATAATGTTTACTACACCCGCAATAGCGTCAGAACCATAGATAGCTGATGCACCGCCGGTTGTAATTTCCATACGCTCAATCATCGAGGTAGGAATGTTGTTTAGGTCTACTGCACTGGAGCCCGGAGCACCGGCAATAAAGCGACGGCCATTAACCAATACCAGGGTACGGTTGCTGCCCAGTCCACGTAAATCTGTGTTGTTTAAGCCACTGGCGAAAATAGTATTGTTGGTAGTTTCCGGCGCTAAACCTACTGACGTGCCAGGTAACTTGTGCAGTAAGTCCGCAACGTTAGTTACACCTGATTCCACTATAGTTTGCCCGGTAATAACGGTTACCGGCGTTGGCGCCAGCTCACCAATCCGCTTAATGCGCGAACCGGTTACTCCGATACGTTCAACATTTTGGGCGGCTTCCAACTCAGCAGCAGCTATCCCCGGAGTTGCGCATAATAGCAATGGCGAAGTCATTAGGGTAACGCGCACAGCGTGTGTCAGTTTATTCGTTCTCATTTTATCCCTCTGGATGCCTGTAAAACAGCATTTGCGTAATTTATTGTTATTAATACGGAACTTTTTCAGTTCCTTGCTGACGCTAGCGACAACATGTACCTCAATCAACAACAATGACGTCAGAGCGAGACTTTAAGTGACAAAAGGGACCATTTTCGAAGCGAGAAAACGTTTTGTATAAAAATGTTAACTTCTTTGCGATGAAACACCGGTTTTGCACTGCCAATACAGTGCAACCGGCGGCATTGTTTTGCTACACTGCGCGCCCTTTAAGCCCCATGGGACAGGGAACTGACGCTCATTAACCTGGTCAGAACTGTTCCACGCCGTTAATTTTCCCGAGTCGGATATGAAACTAAGCTGTTTAATAGTGGACGACGAACCTTTAGCCAGGGCTGGCATAAGACACCTTTTAAGTCAGCAGCAGCAATTTGAAATAGCTGCTGAAGCAGACAACGGCACCGACGCACTGCGCCTGGCAGAATTGCATCAGCCGGATATTATTTTTCTGGATATACAAATGCCGGGGCTCGATGGCCTTAATGTGTTTAAACAGCTGGCGAATAAGCCCGCCGTTATTTTTTGCAGCGCCTATGCCGAGCACGCTGTTACTGCCTTTGATTTAAGCGCCGTGGATTATCTGCTTAAACCCTTTAGTGCCGAGCGGTTTCAGCAGGCGTTGTTTAAAGCCTGTGGCAAAATTATTGATAGGCTAAGCCGCAGTAATGAACAAGCCGGACAAGACAGCGGCTACATAGAGCGTATAACTATCCGCGATCCGGGCCGGTTGCGTATAGTTGAAGTTAACGATATCAGCTGGATTGAAAGTGCCGGTAACTATGTCGATATTCATGTGTATTCCCAGCAAAAAAGCTACCTGCTGCGCGATACCATGGCCGCGATAGAAAGCAAACTGGACCCAGCCATCTTCGCCCGTATTCACCGCTCGTCTATAGTGCGTAAAAGCGACATCATCGAATTACGCCCCGGCGATAAAGGCGATGCCGAAGTCGTGTTAAAGTGTGGTACTTTGCTTACTATGTCACGCCGCCACCGGGCAGCACTGGCAGAGCTGTTCGGCCAGATAGCCTGACGCTTAGTTGCTGGGCAAAGGGCAAAACCTTGGTATACTGCCGGCAATACAGATTAAGGTAAGCACCATGACAACTGAGCAATACCCAACCGCACCTGCTAAGCAGAAAAAATCCGGCTTTCTTAGCAATTTACTAATTAACGTTGTGATCCCGGCGGTAATTTTAAGTCGCTTTAGCGGTGAAGATGCACTGGGGCCGGTATGGGCAGTGCTGGTTGCGCTGGCATTTCCACTGCTGTTTGGTGTGTGGGAATTAAAACAATCCGGCAAGGTTAACTTTTTTTCGGTATTGGGTATTGTCAGCGTATTACTTACCGGCGGTATTAGTTTACTACAGCTTGACCCTTCTTATATTGCGATAAAAGAAGCACTGATCCCGGGCTTAATTGGCATTATTGTGCTGGTAAGCCAATACACGCCCTATCCTTTTGTAAAAAAACTGCTGATCAACCCCGAGCTGCTGGATACCGACAAACTGCATCAGGCCTTAGCGGCGCAGAATAACAGCGCAGAGTTTGACCGGCGCATGGCACGGGCCGGTTATATTGTTGCGGCGTCTTTTTTTATGTCATCGGCACTGAATTATGTGCTGGCCAAAGCCATAGTGGTAAGCCAACCCGGCACCACCGCTTATGCCGAAGAGCTGGGCCGGATGACCTGGCTTAGCTACCCGGTAATAGTGGTGCCCAGCATGATTATGCTACTGGGCTCTATCTGGTATATTTTCCGGCAAATCGGTAAATTAACCGGCCAGTCACTGGAAGATTTTATTCTGCAGTAGGCGCTTTTAACTGCGAGCGCAATGCTATCAGTTCCTGTTGTAACTGCTGCATCTGTAACAGCAGTTGCTGCTGGGTCGCTTTATCGGCATCGTGTTCGGCCTGATGTTCTTCCTCGTGCATGCTTTGTACAGCGTTAACAATGACCGCTATAAACAAATTAAGCATGGTAAAGGTGGCAATAAGAATAAAGGGCACAAAAAACAGCCAGGCATAAGGGAATTGCTCCATCACCGGCCGGGCGATACCCATAGACCAGCTTTCCAGTGTCATCACCTGAAACAGCGTATAAAGTGACGCGCCTAAACTGCCAAACCAGTCAGGAAAGACCTCACCAAACAACTTGGTTACCATAACTGCCGCTACGTAGTACACCAGGCCCAGCACCATAGCAATTGACAGCATGCCATTAAGTGATTGCACCAAAGCGCCGACAATTTTGCGCATTGATGGCACAAAAGTTAACACCCTCAGTACCCGCAGCACACGCAGCGCCCGCAATACCGAAAATGGCCCGCTGGCAGGCAACAACGCAATAGCCACCACGATAAAATCAAACAAGCTCCAGGCGTCTTTAAAAAAGGCCAGCCGGTGTACATATAGCCGTAGCGTAATTTCCAGCACAAAGATGCTCAGAATGGCTTTATCCAGCAGGTAAATTGCCGGCCCCGCCACAGCCATCACGCCCGGCATAGTTTCCAGCCCCAGGGTGGCAGCGTTAATTAAGATCAACGCCAACAGCAGCCGCTGCACGGTATTGTTTTCAATAAAATGCTTACACCGCTGGCGTACCGACGGCGCTGTTGTTACTACTTCACTGCTCATGCTGCACCTCAAATTTAATCGCTGCGCCATTGTATGTCAGCCAAGAGGCAGATCAATTACCCAAAGGCCTGCATCAGCAGAAAAACTTGTCTGATAAATTTATTACATGCCAAACATTACTTTTAATTTACCTTTTATGATCAAGGTGTTGGTTTTATCACTGCGAAAAAATTCTGATATCCGCCCCAGCTTCCAGATATGGCATAGCCAGTATTAGCCCCCTGTTGCAGGCTTAACCCGCACCAGCGACAACAGCGGTGCTACAAAAAATAAATCAACAGAGGATAAGGCAAATGCAATATGGCAAATCAATACGCTTGTCGGTACTCACTACAGCACTGGCATTTAGCGCCTTGGCACAGGCAAATAACCTGGCAATCACCGGCCCCGGCGCTGGTGCTGATGGTTCCAGCAAAGCCAGCGGTGTCAGTTATGGCGATGTAAAAGACGCCAACCTGCAAAGTTACTGGCAGCCGTCCAGCAACAGCGGGCAACGGGTGTCGGTTAAATGGAGCAGCGCTATCAGCGCTAACCAGGTGATACTGCGTGAGCAGGGTAACAATGTAACCAGCTGGCGGCTGGTAAATAATGACAATGGCGCAGTACTGGCTACCGGTACCAGCATAGGCAGCCACAGAACAGTTAACTTCAGCACAGTAAGCACGAAAAAACTCAACCTGGAAATACTGACCGCCAGCGGTGCGCCGCGTATTGCTGAGTTTGAAGTTTATCTAAACAGCGGAGGCGGCAACCCGCCAGATCCAACCGACCCTACCGAACCTGAACCCGGCCCGGTCACCTCTTGCGCGGCAGCACCACAAGGTTATGCCTCGCTTAACGGCGGCACTACCGGCGGCAGCGGCAGCAATGCAGTAACGGTAACAGTAAGCACCGGCGCCCAGCTGGTATCGGCACTGCAAAACCGCGATCTAAACCGGCCGCTGACTATCCGTGTTAACGGCACCATTACACCGGGCAACTCCGGCGGTGTCAGTAAATTCGATATAAAAGACATGGATAACGTCAGCATTATCGGTGTGGGCAACAATGCCTTGTTTGACGGTATCGGCATTAAAATCTGGCGCGCTAATAATATTATTATCCGTAACCTTAAACTGCGCTACGTTAACACCGGCGATAAAGATGCTATTACCCTTGAAGGCCCGGCGCGCAATATCTGGATTGACCACAACGAAATCTATAACAGCCTGGATGTAGGTAAAGATTTTTACGACGAGCTGATCAGCGGCAAAAAAGACGTTGATAATGTAACTATCTCTTACAACTACCTGCACGACAGCTGGAAAACCTCGCTGTGGGGCAGCAGTGATTCCGACAACTACAACCGCCGTATTACCTTTCACCATAACCACTGGCATAAGGTAAATTCACGCCTGCCGCTGTTCCGCTTTGGCCAGGGCCATATTTACAATAACTACTACAACGACATTCAGGACACCGGTATCAACAGCCGGATGGGTGCGGTAATTCGCATTGAAAACAATGTGTTTGAAAACGCGAAAAACCCCATAGTGTCATTTTACTCCAGCGGCTATGGCTATTGGGACACCCGCGGTAACAGCTTTAGCAATATTACCTGGCAGGAATACCCCAGCGACGGCATTATCGCCGGACCAAATGTACAGCCAACAGCCGTGCTAAACCTGCCCTACAGCTTTAACCTGTTAGCCACCAACCAGGTAAAAGCCCACGTACTGGCCAACGCCGGCGTAAATAAATGTAGCTTCTAAGCTAAGCAGCAGGCGGCAGTGCCGCCTGCTTATCCACACTCACACCCGAGCCGTTAAAATCCTGTTGATTAATGCAGTGTTCTTCGATAGTTTGATTTTTCTACAATAAATAGAAGGGAGCGTTCATTGCGTGAAAGCGTGTATGGTCCAAACTATTAAGCTGTTCTGCATTTGGTGGAAATATGTGGAATGTTCGAGAGCTAAAAAATCATCTAGATTTAATCGGCGAACAACCGAAAAATTACATTGAATACCTTGACTCTGTAATTCGAACTATTGATATCTTCGAGTTCCATAAGGATGAAGCATTCAGTGTGCTCAGTACATTAGATTCAGTTGCCCCTGAAATGGCTATGAAACTAGTTTTTTCTATGGGCTCTGAAAAAAACGACTTAGAAAATAAAGTTATAAGTGTCCAAGCCCACTTGCACGCTGCTCTTCAAAATGTGCGTTCAATGTATGATATTTTAGCTCAATTACTAAATGCTCTTTTGGTACATGACCCTATACCAATTCACTTATGTGATATTTGCAAGGTATTTAAAGCTTTACCCAATGGAAATGTTCGAAGTGAACTCGAAAAAATCTTAGCTAGTTTCGAGTATCAGTATGTAAATAGCTTTGTTAATACAATTAAACATCGAAATCTTGTTCAATTTAATCGCCACTTAGATTTGCTTGAAGGTCGAGCTTCAATAAGAATTAAACCTTTTTCTTACTCTGGCAATTCTTATGAGCAAAAATGGGCTATTGATGCGTTGAAACATGGTTTAGACGTGAAAAACCAGCTTATAGCAATTGGTAAGTTATTAAATTCTGAGTGTGGTGTCAGGAATGCATAACAAGGCACGGCAACACGCAGCCTTCGGCTGCTGGACTCGCTACGCTCGCCGCTGCGGGCATCGTTATGTGTCCAGAGGGAGCGATGAAGAGTTATAAATTTGAATTATTCGCTGACTACTTTCAGGTATACCTGATGGATGCGGAAGCTGTAGATGATACGTCAAATATATGGACGAAAGAGGCACTAAATATAAAGCTTGGCATCATGCCCAATACTCTCGCGATCGGCACCTTCCGAAATGTTGATGTTCCGCTGGAGGTTGAGGTCTACGAGGTTGAGCCAGAAATAAATCTGGAAGAGTGGGATCATGCAGCATTGGGCTACTTCGCTATAAAGTCAGGACACTGTACTGTTTTCGGCTGTACTGACTACCTTCCTGATGCTGCAAAAATCGAAATCGCCCCGGGTAAGTATTCTGTACTTTCGCTAGCGAAAGGTCTCGGCTCAATAATCGAGGAATGGGAAGACGCTGATGATCTTTACAAAGTTATTTTGTGGCCATCTACCAGTACTGAGTACAGAGTGCTCAAGAACTATGAAAACACATAACACATATAAGCCTTCCCGGAGTCTCTAGGTAAAACCGCTCTTCTGGCCGCGTTGGCGGCCAGTCTGTTGTCCATCATCAAGATAAACTGCTTTATCTGCCAGTCGCCTGCCTCATCAAACGCCCCTCCTGCTGTACTTGCTCGATAAGTATCAAACCGTTACCTTCGCGGTTATGCAATAGAAACAGCTATTCCGTTGCTATAAACTCAAACCAAAGTCAAAAGCCGCTTACATGTTTATTTTTTGAGGTTTAAATGTAAAATTAAGTCATCTAAGTTTCAAATCAAAGGATAAATACATATGCAAGCCTCGCATGCACTTACTGAAAAACACTATGATGAATTTAGAGCAAAGAGCCTGGAAATGGCTCAGAAAGTAATTTCACCAACCTACGCTGACAGAGTCTCGCTAAAGCAAATAGACTCTTTATCGCTTGCTCATGCTGAAAGATGGGAGGCTAGCCTGGCTCGTAGCGATGATGCCGTGTGGAGTTGGAGCGGAGACACAGGTTTTAGAAAATACGCTTATCGCCACCCCAAGCGATTCGACTTGGCAATTTGGTATGCCAATACTCAGCTATGCGGTTTATCTGTCGGCAAACCAACGTACAACGGTTCTAAAATGCGGCTTGACGTTTTAGAGGGGGCTCCTGAAAATCATCCGTTAAAGCGCAAGGTTGTTGAAATTACCGTTTTAGCATGTGAAGCATATGCATCTCTTATTGGTGCTGAACAAATTCGCATAATGCGGCCTGTGAATGCTAATGTTGTAAAGTATTACGAAAGTTTTGGTTTTACGTTGCGACAAGGCAAGGCTAGCAACGTGCCAACGTACTTGTGGCGTAATTTGTGAGGTAACTGATGCATATCGAAAAACCGCCTGTAGGTACGCCTGAATTTGACGAATGGCTACTCGAAAAGTTAAGAAAAAGAGCTGAAGAGCTTTTTAACGCTGATATTCCTGAAGAATGTCACGATGTTGGTGTTGGAAGATCTGTCGGCCCGGAAAAAGCCAGTGACTTAATGCCAGAAAAAACGGTGGCTGAAGATATTGCTATTGATAAAGAACAGCGGTTGTCGAAATTTAAAGTCGTGAAATCGCATAATTAAAGCAGCGGTTTGTTAATTCACCGCTGCTGCTTGAATTAGCTGTACTACCTCAGCTTGCCTGATTAAACCGGCTAAACGCTGCTTCCAAATCTGCCAATAAATCTTCTACATCCTCCAGGCCGATATGCAGGCGGATTAACGGGCCGCTGTAAGGCCAGATGGTGGCGCTGCGCAGGTTTTGCACTTTCATAGTGGCGGTAATTAAGCTTTCAAACCCACCCCAGGAAAAGCCCATTTTAAAATGCGCCATACCTTCAACAAAGGCTTCCACCTGCTGCTGGCTGCCCTGCTTTAACACAAACGAAAACAGGCCGTTGCTGCCGCTAAAATCACGCTGAAAAATACTGTACCCGGGGTGTGTTGGTAGTGCCGGGTGTAGCACGGTTTCGACCTCCGGCCTTTGCGCCAGCCAGTTAGCTACTTTAAGCGCGCTTTGCTCGTGCTGTTTTAACCGTACCGACAAAGTGCGCAAACCGCGCAGTGCGGTGTAGGCATCATCGGCGGAGGCGCAGTAGCCCATTAAGTAGCTGAGCTCACGCAATTGCGGCCAGTGTTTTTCATTGGCACTGGCGGTACCCAGCATGACATCAGAATGGCCAACAATATATTTGGTGGCCGATTGCACAGACACATCTACCCCTAGCTCAAACGGCCGGCATAAAATGGGCGACGCCCAGGTGTTGTCTAAAATAGTCACGATATTATGCTGGCGCGCCACGGTGGTAATGGCCGGAATATCCTGCATTTCAAAGGTTAACGAGCCTGGCGATTCGAGAAAAATCACTTTGGTATTGGGTTTAATTAAACGACTAATAGCCGCGCCTATTTGCGGATCGTAATAGGTTATGTCAATTCCCAGCCCGGCCAGCAGCTTGTCACATAAGCTGCGTGTTGGCTCGTAGGCGCTGTCAACCATTAACAGGTGATCACCGCTTTGTAAAAACGCTAGCAGTGCGCCGCTAATGGCAGCAGCACCACAGGGATACAACGCACAACCGGCGCCGCCTTCCAGCTCGCAGATGGCTTCTTGCAAGGCAAAATGGGTGTCGGTACCGCGGCGGCCATAAAACGGTACCCGGTTACCGCGGTTTTGCGTGGCGTATTTTAACTGGGCAAAGGTATCAAATACTATGGTAGAGGCCCGCACCACTGGCGGGTTTACTACACTGCCGGTATAGCTTTTGCGGCGGCCTGCATGAATAAGCCGGGTATCTTTTTTCATTTTTCTGCCCTTGTCAGTAAACCATTTCAATGTAAGTCGGGTATAAAGACTTCTGGATGTCTGCAATATAGCTGCTATATTGCCATAAGGTTAAACGCTTGTCGTCTGCTGCAGTAATAGTTGAAGCGCGTAGCCAACTCTGGAATTCACCAAGCCTTGTTTGACAAAGGTTGCAACGACATCTAGGGTTTTGAAAATAACTAGGAGAAAAACAGATGCGCAACTTTACCCTTACACCATTAACACTGGCTATTGCTGCAGTTTTGATTACCCCGGGGTTATCTGCGCAGCAAGCAGGCTCTGCCACAGCAGCAGAAGACGAAAAAATAGAGCAAATTGTGGTAACAGGTACCCGTGTAGCAGGCCGCTCGGTATCCGATACTGCCGTACCTATCGATATTGTCAGCGCGGTTACACTGGAGCGCTCTGGTACAACAGAGCTGAACCAGGCGCTATCGGTGGCGTTACCGTCATTTAACTTCCCCCGCCCCGGCCTTGCCGATGGCACTGACACGATTCGCCCAGCAACTTTACGCGGCCTGGGCCCGGATCAGTCACTGGTGCTGGTTAACTCCAAGCGGCGCCACTCGGCCTCTTTGGTTAACGTTAACGGCACTGTGGGCCGGGGTTCGTCGGCAGTGGATCTGAATACTATCCCAATGGGCGCGGTAAGTGCTATTGAAGTACTACGCGATGGCGCCTCAGCCCAGTATGGGTCGGATGCTATTGCCGGGGTGTTAAACGTGCGCCTGCGTGAAGCCAGTGAGGGCGGCAATTTTACCGCATCTTACGGTTACCGCGAAAGTAACTACACCACGCCCACTACCCCACCACCGGCTGGTGCCAACTGGAGTGCCCCGGATCGGATAGAGCGTGGTGTCAGCGATGGCGAAACGATGAATTTGTCCGGCTGGAAAGGCTTTAACCTGGCCGATCAGGGCTTTGTTACGGTAGCGGTTGAATATAAAGATGCTGATCGCACCGAGCGCGGCGGCTACGATCATCGCCAGCAATATCCGCTTATAAACGGTGCGTTTGACCCGCGTGAAGCAACCATAGAACGTTTTAACGCCTGGTACGGCGAGCCTGAAGTGCAGCAGTTTAGCCTGTTTGTAAATGCCGGCCTGAATGTAGGCCCCGGCAAACTGTACAGCTGGCTGAGTTACCAGGACAGAGCGGCAAAATCCGGCGGTTTCTTTCGCCGGGCAATAGATGACCGCAACGTGATTGAAGTACACCCGGATGGCTTTTTGCCCATCATTGCCCCCGATGTCACCGACACCAGCTCAGCAGTGGGCTATGAGTGGGATATGGGCGACTGGAGCTTTGACGCTTCGGTTGTGTACGGTTTTAACGAAATGGAATTTACCATTGAAAACACCGTTAATCGCTCTATTGGCCCGGCTAGCAAAACCGAGTTTGACGCCGGTGGCTTTAACTATGACCAGGTTGTAGGTAACTTTTCTGCCGTAACGTCATTCGACGTACCGGCCTTTGCCTCACCGGTTAACCTGGCTGCAGGGGTTGAACTGCGCCGTGAAAGCTACACTATTTTTGCCGGCGAGCCAGGCTCTTACATCAACGGTGGTGTATTACTGCCCAACGGCAACCCTACCCAGTCGGGTGCTCAAGTGTTTCCCGGTTTCAGGCCGGCTAATCAGGTAAATGAAAGCCGCCATTCTGTTGGTGTTTTTGTCGATCTGGAAGCTAACCTGACTGATAACGTACTGGGTTCTGTTGCCGTACGGGCCGAAGATTACTCCGACTTTGGCAGCAACCTTACCGGTAAATTGGCGCTGCGCTACGATATTACCGACAGCTTTGCACTACGCGGCTCATTGCAAAATGGCTTTCGCGCACCGTCGCTGCAACAGCAATATTTTACCAGTACCTCAACCAACTTTATCAACGGTGTACCCTTTGATATCACTACCTTTCCGGTTAATGACCCGGTTGCAGTAGCGTTAGGCGCCCAGGCGCTCGACGCAGAAAAATCGGTTAACCTGTCGTTAGGTACCGTGTTCCGTATTGGTGATGTGTCAGTCACTATTGATGGTTACCAGATTGATATTGACGATCGTATCGTGCTGTCAGAAAACCTTACCGCCGCTAATGTGCGTGATTATCTTACTGAGCAGGGTTTTATTGGCATAGGTGGCGGCCGCTTCTTTATTAACGGGGTAGACACTGAAACCAAAGGTATTGATCTGGTTGTAAACTGGGCTTTACCTACCGATGCGCTGGGCGATTTTGATTTAACCTTTGTGGCTAACTACAACGAAACCAAAGTTACCCGTACGCCACAAACCGACGAGCTGGCCGCACTGGACCCGGCACCTGAGTTATTTGGCCGCGTAAACGTACTGACCTTTGAAAAAGGCAACCCGAAAGACAAACTGGGTGCTATTGTAAACTGGAGCCATGATCGGGTTGGCGCTACCTTGCGGGCCACCCGTTATGGCGAGGTGCTAACACCGGGCACCACAGCTGCAACAGACTTTACGCTGGGCGCCAGAACACTGGTAGATATTGAAGGCAGACTTGATGTAACTGACAGCTGGCGGCTGGCGGTAGGTATGGATAATATCTTTGATCAATACCCTGAGGCCTTTCCGGTGTCGCTGAACAGCACTGGAAATACACCTTACTCTAACTACTCACCGTATGGCCGCTCGGGTCGGTTAATTTATGCCAAAGTAAGCTACAACTTCTGATAACACCGATTGTGACAACACCAAGGCGCCTTTTTTGATAAAACGAAGGCGCCTTTTTAAAGCAGGTTGTCAATCTCATCGCTTTCAAGCAACACTTCCAGCTGGGGTTTGGCAAAATAATAACCCTGCAGATAACGAATACCCACCGAGGTCAGATAATCCAGTTCGGCTTTAGTTTCAATGCCTTCTGCCAACACTTTAGTACCCTGCAACTCGCACTGTGCTATGGTTTGCTCAACAATAAATTGCTTGGCCGGGTTTTGCTCTATATTGCGGATCAGCTGCATATCCAGCTTCAGAATATGGGGCTTTAATTCAACCAGCCAGTCAAGCGTGGCGTAGCCAGAGCCATAATCATCAATGGCGGTTTGAAAGCCGCGCTTGGCATAACTGCGAAAAATACGATTTAAATGTGCTTTATCCGGAATTTGCTCACCTTCGGTTACTTCAAAAATCAGCCGGCGCAAGTCAAAACCGTATACATCGGCGGCCTCAATGGTAGCCTTAATACAGGTGTCTGGGTTGTATACCGCGTTAGGCAAAAAATTGATATGCAAAAAGCTGTTACAGCCTAAGCGAGCCGCTGTTTCTATGGCTTTTACCCGGCAAGCCTGATCAAAGTAGTATTTATTGCTGTCATTAATATGCTGAAACACCCAGCCCGCACCCTCGCCGTGCGGCCCGCGCACCAGTGCCTCATGGCCAAATACGGCTTTGGTTTGCCAGTCGATAATCGGCTGAAACGCCATGCGGATCTGAAAACCCAGCGCCGCGCCACTTAAACAATCACTGCAAGTTTGCTGCTTAATACTGTCGGGAAACTGCATAAACTGTTGATTAACGTTAGCCATCTGATGACCTGACTTTAACGCTGTTAACGCTATCTTGCCAGTGATATTGTCCCGATCTGCACTTTTGCCAATACCCGCTTTAAACATCATAGCCGCATAGCAGGCTAAAACTGGCATGAGCAGCACAGAGCTGTATAATGTCATCATTCTGATCTAAGTGGCATTTGTGGCGTAACTATGCCCTTTTGCTGTTAAAAGGCCGCTATGAAATATAAAGATTTACGGGATTTTATTGCACAGCTGGAACAACGTGGCGAACTGGTACGGGTAACAGCAGAAGTAGATCCGGTATTGGAAATGACTGAAATTGCCGATCGTACCCTGCGTGCCGGCGGCCCGGCCATTTTATTTGAAAATCCCAAAGGCAGCCGTATTCCGGTACTGGCTAACCTGTTTGGTACCACGCAGCGGGTGGCATTGGGTATGGGCCAGGAAGATGTTTCCGCCCTGCGCGAAGTAGGCAAATTACTGGCGTTTTTAAAAGAACCCGAACCACCAAAAGGCTTAAAAGACGCCTTTAGCAAGCTGCCTATTTTTAAGCAGGTGCTGAATATGTCGCCCAAACAGGTTAAGAAAGCGCCCTGTCAGGACGTTGTACTCACTGGCGACGACGTTGATTTAACGCAATTACCTATTATGACCTGCTGGCCCGGCGATGCCGCGCCGTTAATTACCTGGGGTTTAACCGTTACTAAGGGGCCGCATAAAGAGCGGCAAAACCTTGGTATTTACCGCCAGCAATTACTGGGTAAAAACAAACTGATTATGCGCTGGCTGTCACACCGTGGCGGTGCACTGGACTTTTACGAGTTTCAAAAAGCCAACCCTGGCCAGCGTTTTCCGGTAGCCGTGGCACTGGGCGCTGATCCTGCCACCATTTTAGGCGCGGTAACACCGGTGCCGGATACCTTATCAGAGTACGGCTTTGCCGGCTTGCTGCGCGGCGACAATACCGAAGTAGTAAAATGTGTCAGCAACGATTTGCAGGTACCGGCCAGCGCTGAATTTGTGCTCGAAGGTTACATAGAGCCGGGCGAAATGGCGCCAGAAGGCCCGTACGGCGACCACACCGGTTACTACAATGAAGTGGATAACTTTCCCGTATTTACCGTTACCCATATTACCCAGCGCAAAAATCCTATTTATCACAGCACCTATACCGGCCGGCCGCCAGATGAACCCGCCATTCTGGGCGTGGCGCTAAACGAAGTCTTTGTGCCGATACTGCAAAAGCAGTTTCCGGAAATTACCGACTTTTATCTGCCACCCGAAGGCTGCTCGTACCGCCTGGCCGTCGTGACCATGAAAAAACAATACCCCGGCCACGCCAAGCGCGTGATGATGGGGGTATGGTCGTTTCTGCGCCAGTTTATGTATACCAAATTTGTCATTGTCTGCGATGACGACATTAACGCCCGCGACTGGCAGGATGTGATCTGGGCCATTACCACCCGGATGGACCCGGCACGCGATATCACGCTGGTAGAAAACACGCCGATCGACTACCTGGATTTTGCCTCGCCGGTATCCGGCTTAGGCTCAAAAATGGGTATGGATGCCACCAATAAATGGCCGGGTGAAACCACGCGCGAATGGGGCGAGCCGATAGTAATGGACCCGGCAGTAAAACAGCGCATAGATGATATCTGGCCCACACTGGGTATTACATTGCCGGTAAAGGACACCCAGCTGTGAGTTATCTGGTTACCATCATCCCGGCGCAGCTGAGCTTTGCTGTGCAACAAGATGAAACCATCCTGGCGGCAGCACTGCGTAGTGGGATAGATTTTCCACACCGCTGCCGCCAGGGTGTGTGCACCAGCTGTGTCTGTAAGCTAAAAAGTGGTGAGGTACACTACAAAGAACCGCAACCGCTAACTGAACTGGACAAACAACAGCAGTTTACCTACTGTTGTTTAGCCTACCCTAATACTGATCTGGTTTTACACCACCCTTTTATCCGTGGCTAAGCCGTAAGGCCATTGCGAAGAGCACTATGACAACAATTTCCTGTAATGTAGATTTAATTGAAGCCCTCACCCCAACCGTAAACCGGGTGTTGTTAACGCCGGCACAACCGGTCAGTTTTGCCAGTGGCCAGTATTTGCAGCTGTGCTTAAGCGACAGCGATAAAAGGCCTTTTTCCATCGCCAGTATACCGGGCCAGCGCCAACTGGAACTGCATATTGGTGGTGCAGTGGCCGATCCTTACGCCAGCCAGGCACTTGCGCATCTGATGCAACAACATCAGCTGCAACAACCGGTGCAGGCTGAAGTTGGTTTAGGCAATGCCCAGTTTCGCGCCGACAGCGAACGGCCACTGATTCTGCTGGCCGGTGGTACCGGGTTCTCTTATATCTACAGCATTGCGCAAACGATAGCCGCAGCAAACATTGACCGGCCGGTATTTATGTACTGGGGCGTACGCGAACACAGCGCCTTATACCATGCCGATATCATGCAGGCCTGGGCAGCACAAAACAGCAAGTACCGCTTTATTCCGGTAGTACAAAACCCGGATGACAGCTGGCAGGGCCGCAGCGGTATGGTCCATGAAGCCGTGTTAAATGATTTTGTCTCACTGGAAGCTTACGATATCTACGTAGCCGGGCCTTTTGCTATGGCGGGTGTAGTACGCAGCGCCTTTATTGAACAAGGCGCCCAGCGCGAGCATATGTTTGCCGATGCCTTTGCTTATATCTGATAGAAAAAACGCCCTGAATGGGCGTTTTTCTGCTTAATTCAAACGAAAACTACATAAACTGCTTTTTCAGCTCTGTTGCAGGCTCATAGTTCTTCGCTATTGCCTGTTCCAATAACTGCATGCCTTGCTCACGCTGGCCCTCTAAGATGAGTCTGGTGCCGGTCCATGCCATAACTTCTGCATCATCTTTGCTAAGTAAATAGCCTTCCCACTGTTTGTCATAAGCAGCCATAATCCGCTGAGCATCGATATTGCCGTTCTTCGCCGCTTGCTCCCACCAGAACATACCAGACATTGAACGGGACAATCTTAAATATGGCGTGACACTTATACTTCTAGAACCTACAACATCTGAATTGCGCAAAATTCGGTATACATCAGTTTCAACTTTACCTTTGAGCTTTAAACCAACCAAACTGGTTAATTCGCTTTTGGCATCAAACGTAGCATCAATCTGCTCGGTAATAGTACCGTCTTGTGCAACACGCACTACTGCACTGCCCCAAAAACCATCGAAGGCAGGCTTTAATGTCGCAAGACTTTCAAATGACGAAAAATCGGCTTGTGCCACTAATGGCAGTTCAGGGTCATACCAAAAGCTATTACCACTTTGTATCTCAACAAGAGACAGTAAAGTACCTAAAGCCAACTGGTGTCGTGGTGCCCCTAATACTGCATAATCCCAAAGTCTATTGCCCAAAGCTATTTTCTCTACTGCCGAAACTTTCACACCTCTACCCAACGAATAATCAAGTCTGACCTCCATTAAATGCTGTTGTCCGCTGGGTTCATAGCGCCATTTTTTAACTGCTTTTACCGCCGACTTTTCAAAGGTATTTTCCGGAAAAGTATCCAGGGTATCAATTGCCGTAACTAAGCCAGCTTCATCTACCAGAAACCGCATTTTTACATAACCAAACAGGCCATTTTTTGCTGCACTTATTGGATACTCTGGAGGCACTCGCTTAATCGGTTGCGGCAGGCTGACATCGCGGGGTTTATCTAAATCTGTTGCTGCAATCACTAAGTTGCGTTTTAGCTGCTCAAACTGCTGCGTTGCCTGCTCTAACTGCTGCTCTGACGCCTTAGTAGATAAGTTTAGCAGCAATGTTGCTGCCTGCTCATGCTTTAACTCTGCCGCCAGCATAAAATACGCCAGTGCTTTGTTAAGATCTTTTTCCTGCCCTTCGCCCTGGTATGCCATCACCCCCAAATTAAAAATTGCCTGTTCATTAGCCAGAGGTAACAGCTCAGCAAACTGCAACTGTGCTTCGGTGTAGTTTTTTTCCTCATAGGCTTTTAACGCACTGAGCATATCAGCTTGCACAGCAGTACCTAACATCAATAACAAACTTAACATGTAACGCATAACTCAATCCTTGTGTCCAATCAGCTTCATCTAAACTACATAAATACCGTTTAATTGTAAAATTTTTGTGCAAAACGAAGTTCTAATACACTTGCAAACTGGTACGGCCAGTTAATCTATGCAACAATCAAAGCTCTCTGATCCCTACGGTTTATTTGATATGATACATAAAACGCTGATTAAAGTACGTGGTTACCATTTAGATATTTACCAGCATGTAAACAATGCGCGTTATCTGGAGTTTTTAGAAGAAGCCCGCTGGGGTTATCTGGAAGACAGCGGCGATATTGATTGGTTTGCCAAACACGGCCTGGCCTGGGTAATTGTAAATATTAATATTAACTACCGCGTGGCGGCCACTATGGGCGATCAGCTGGAAGTATTTACCCGTTTTAGCAAGGTTGGCGGCAAAAGCGCTGTAGTAACACAAGAAGTGCGTATTGCCGGTAAAGATGCTATTGCCGCTGATGCGCAGGTCACTTTTGTTTGCCTGGATCAGAAAACCGGCAAAGCAGTGGCGATTGACGGCGAACTGAAAGCCCGTTTAGAACACCATATCGCAGAGCAATAATCAGCGCTTCAGGTGTTTTTCCAGCGCCTGTTTTAACAGTTCGCTGGTTGTTGCTTCATCGCCGCAAGGTACGGTTTTTAAAGCCATCAGGCCGTCAAAGCCGTCTTTAGCCGGGTCGGCGATGCGGCAGCCGTCTTTGGTGCGGATAATTTGTCTACCATCATTCATTTGCGCCACCACTTGCTGCGCCGGATCGGCGCTTAACTCTTGATGCCGCCTTTCTACTGTCATTTTCGGTTGTTGCTGCGCCTGCAAGAACTGCTGGTAACTGGCCGTTGCGGCATCTTCTATCGCCCGGGCAGACGGTGTTGCAGCACCGCTTAAGGCGCGCTGAGCCAGCCCGGTAGCACTGCTTTGCTCTGGCTGTGCTGAAAAAGGTGCCGAAAAGGATGTAGCAACCGCTGCCGGCTGTTTTTCTTGCACTGCTTCAACCGGAGTGGATGAGCTATCTGCGCTGGCTAGCGCAGTAACTTCCGACTCTGGTTCTACGGATAGCTCAGTAGGTAACGCAGCAGGCGCCGGCACTGGTGCGCGGGTATTACTTTCGGCTTGCGCTGCAACAGCCTGTATTGGTGGTGGCTGATATAAATACGACACTACTGGCGCAGCAGGTTTTGGCGGCGGCACCTGAGTAAATTCAAGCCGTAACAAATAGGCCAGCAGTAACGCATGCAGCAGCAAAGCCAACAGCGCAGCGCCGGCATAGTCGGCAGCCCAGCGTTTTACAGCAGAAATAACACCTGACAAAAATTAGCAGTCCGTGCAGCGGTGGTTAAGTTAACATCAGACCCGGAGGGCACAAATTAATTCCACGGCCAAAGCGTTAATTTACGTTAAGCAAAAAAGGCCTAAGTTGCTGCCATTGTTGTAGTTTTGCATTAAAATCCAGCGCCGCATGGGCCGGGCTGGTAGAGGGAAGCGTAATCAGCTTAATACCAGCAGGTACAATCTGTAGCGGTAGAACATGGCGTTTAAAACTTTGCCAGGCTTTGCCACCGTTAAAGCCAATAGCGGCTAAATTGGGCTGGTTAGCAAAAAAACCGGCAAAGTCATTTACTTGCTCATCACGAATAGCGCTGTCGAGGCTACCTGCGCGCTGACACCTGGCAATCACATCCCATAAAGCAATGCCGCTGGCGTTAAGTGCGCGCACTTTTTCAGGGTAGGGCAAGTTCGCAGAAAATCCGGCCAGCTCTGCCATTATCGGCCAGAACAGGTTGCGCGGATGAGCATAGTATTGCTGCTGCGCCAGCGAGGCGGCACCGGGCATACTACCCAGCAGCAACACCCTGGCCTGCGGCGGGCTAAGCGCCGCCAGTCCGGTCAGGTTGTTATCAGTCATTGCTGTCAACCAAGTTTGGGCTCGTATTGCCGGGCTTTTTGCAGCGCCAGTTCGGCTTGCTCCAGCTCACCTTCCTGCTGTGCCAGATAAGCCAGTAGCGCATATAAATAGCCATTGCTGCCATGATCATGCAACCAGCTTTGGGTTTGTTTACGCAATTTCAGCACCGACTTACCCAGCGGTATTTGCCGGATGTAAGGCAACAACTGCGGCAGCTCCGCCAGTTGTAAATGGCTTAACAGCAGCTTTTCAGCCGCATCATTCTGGCCACTTTGCGCCAGTGCCCAGGCCCGGCCAATGTTCGCGGCGGTAGATTTGCGCTCTTTTGCCGGTAAGTTTCGCCAATACTCTGCGCTTTCATCAAAGCGCTGTTGCTGGCTTAGCTGGCTTATTGCCGCCGGATAAATATTAAAGCGCTGCTGCTGCCATTTATCTTTGTCAAACCATTGCTGATTAATCGCCGCCGGTATCATCTGCAATAATTGCTGCCATTGTCCGGCTTGCTGCAGTGCATATAAATACAGCTGGCCCAGGCCTTTGTCTTCGGTATCTGCTGTTACCTTTTCAGCCAGTAACACGCATGCCTGCGCGGCCTGGCCTTGCTGTAACAGTAAATCTGCCTGGATAAAAGCGGTACTGCTGCTGTCTTCGGCCATGGTTTCAATATGGCTATTGGCCAAAGCGACATTACCGGCATAAAACGCAGCGTAAGCAGCCATCAGGCGTTTTTCGCTGTGCATAAAGTCATCGGCGCAGGCTTTGGTTAAATGCTGGCTGGCAAGTTGCCACTGCTGTTTGGCATAAGCCTGCAGCCCCAGCTCAAAGGCCTGCTGCGCTTTGCGCTGGCGGCGCCAGCGGAAAAAGTTAAACGACAGATGCTGCAAGCGTAATAATTTGCGCAGCAGCATAGTCACTAACCACAACACTACAGCGGCCAACAACAGCGCGACAATTAAACCCAGCGCGGTCATTTCAAATACCCGCCCGGCCAGAATAACTTTGATATAGCCGGGGTTGTTTACCAGTGAAGGCCCAAGCAACATTGCGGTTGCAAGCACCAGAATGAGCAATAGCCAGCGGATCATAAGCCGCTCTCCGTCAGTTGCTGCTGATATTGCTGCAGTTGTGCCAGGCTGGTTAACGGCGATGCCTGCGGCACAGCAACGTCAACCGCCGCCAGCTTAGCCAGTTGCTGGCTTAACTGCATAACAGTTTCATCTTCGCTGCTAAAATAACGCTGCAGCTGATCACTAGCTTGCTGCAATGCTGCAGCATATACCTGTGGCTGTTTTTGCATTGCCGCCAGTTCAGCCAGCAGCAGTTGCTGATTTAAACTTATACGCAGCATCAGCTGTTGTTCGACGGTTAAACTAAAGTAATCTTCCGGCACGGCAGAGCGTACCTGAATTAATTTGCTCCAGCTTTGCTGCCAGTAGTAGCTCAGCGTCTGGCGCCAGTTTTGGATGTCGGTGTCTGGTTTAAGCTCAGGTTGGGCGACTTTGTCCTGCAGCTTTAAAGGCAACGCCATAGTTGCTTTACGCATTTGCTGCAGCTGAATATGTACTTTAGTTAAATCCGGCAGGGTAATGTGGCTTAACTGCTCGTTGTCTGCCGCTATGGCCTGGCGTACAGGTAACAGCGATGGGTCGTCCAGATTAGCCAGCTTTTCATCGGCACTGGCCAATAATGCACGGGCGGTAGCGAAATCCAGCTCTAACCAGACTTTTTGTGACGCCAGTTGCAGCAGATATTCTACCTCTGCCAGCAACCAGTGCCTTGGTGGTGCACTGTCGCGTTCTTGCACTAACTGCCGTAGCGCCTGAATTTGTGCCTGGCTTTGCGCTGCCAGTTGTTGCTGTTGTTGCGCCAGGTTTTGTTCAAGCTGCGCCAAACGCTGCTGTTGTTCTGTTTGTAACTGCTGTTGCAATTGCGTGCTGCTGTCTTGTTGTTGCTGGCTTTGATCAGTTAAGCGTTGCTGATTTTGCTGCAAGGTATGCGTTTGCTGCTGCAAATTTTGCCATTGTGGCCATGCCCAGTAGTAACCGCCTGCGGCTAAACCGCCCCCCAGCGCCAGTACCAGCAATAAACTTAAACCACCCGTAAAGCTGCCCTTGCTGCGCACTGTAGGTTCGGTTTCTATTTGTTGCTTTAACTGCTGCAATGGCGCGTCCATTTCTGTTGCGCGCTCTGCTGTTGCACGCTCTAAGGTGTCACTCATTGATATTCCCTCTTAAGCTGGCTTATTGCAGCCAGTAAAGCACTGTCATTGGCATTATCGGCAAGCGTAATACGCTCAGCAGCGATACCAAGCGCTAAAGCACTGTCTTGCATGCGTGGACTAACCAGCACCCAGTCACACTGTTGCAACCAGTGGTGATGTCCGGCGCTGATCACACTGAATAACTGCTGTAAAATCTCATTGCTGGTAGCCACAATACATCGAATGCCAGCCAGCTGCCACTGCTGGCACAGTAAAGCGCCGTCCAGCGGCAGCGGCACGCGCTTATAGCTTTGCACATAACGTACTGTCGCACCGCGGGCTACCAGACCCTGTTTAATCAGTTCGCGACCGGCATTACCGCGCACTACCACTATTTGTTTACCTGCTACCTGTTGCAGCTGCGGTAATTGCAGCAAACCTTCACTGCGCTGATCTTCAGGTACTGTTACTTCACGCGCCAGCCAGCGCTGTAAAACCGATGCCGTAGTTTGGCCTACGGCAAATAACGGTGCTTTAAGTAAAGCAGCATCTGTTTGATTTTGCAGACAACTTACTGCACTGACACTAACAAAGATCAGCATATCAGCGTGTTGCAAAAACTGTTGGTCCTGCGGTTTCAGCGCCATCTGCGCGGTGGTGATCAGCGGCTGATACAAATAGGCAATGCCGCTTTCGTCCAGCGTGGCCAGCAGGTTATCTGCCTTACCGGCCGGCCGGGTAATTAAAAACGGTATGGCATCTGCTGCTGTGCGCTCTGTCATGGCGCAGCCTGATATACCGCCTGTAAAATGCGGTCTGCGCCTTGCGACAGCAGGTATTCTGCCAGTTCGGCTCCCAGTTGCTCACCCTGTGCTACCGGGCCACGCAACTGATGGCGGATAATTTCGCTGCCATCCACCGCGCCAACCAGGCCACGCAGCCACAGACTATCGCCTTCTATTACGGCAAAAGCACCAATAGGTACCTGACATCCGCCCTGCAGTTTACGGTTCATGGCCCGTTCGGCCAGCACACAACTGCGGGTTGGCGCGTGTTCCAGCGGTGCCAGCAGTTGCTGCACGGCAATATCATCACTGCGACATTCAATACCTACTGCACCCTGGCCATTGGCTGGCAGGCTGGTTTCTACCGGCATTAAACTGGCTATCCGCTGCTCAAAGCCCAGCCGGATCAAACCCGCTGCGGCCAGAATAATAGCGGCAAACTCGCCGTTATCCAGCTTTGCCAGGCGGGTATTCACATTACCGCGCAGGTCGCGCACGGTTAAATCGGGCCGCAAGGCTTTTATCTGACACTGCCGGCGCAGGCTGGATGTACCCACCACGGCGCCATGCGGCAGCTGATCTAAGCTTTTAAATTGATTAGAAACAAAAGCATCCTGCGGGTTTTCCCGCGGGCAGATGGTATGCAGCATCAAACCGGGCGGGAAATCCACCGGCACATCTTTCATACTGTGCACGGCAATATCGGCGCGCCCTTCCAGCATGGCTTGCTCCAGCTCTTTAACAAACAAGCCTTTGCCGCCAATTTTGGCCAGCGGGGTATCAAGAATTTTGTCGCCCTGTGTCGACATTGGCACCAGCTCTACTGTCAGCTGCGGATGATGGCGCAACAGCTCAGCTTTAACGTACTCGGCCTGCCACAGCGCCAGCGCACTTTTGCGCGTTGCGATACGAATGTTGTTCATATTAACCTGCTATCGGGTTCAGTAAACGCCGCTGAATAAAACTGCTGATATCGGCCACTTCCTGCGCACATACGCTATGTGGCATCCGGTATTCGTGCCAGCTAACATTAAAACCGGCGTTTTTCAGCGTATGGAATGCCTGCTGCCCTGCTACCATTGGTACTACCGGGTCCTGGCTGCCATGCGCTATTAAAACCGGCGTGGCTTTATTAATATTGCCGGCTTCTTCTTTTAACTTGTCTGGCGCGCACATATAGGTAGACAACGCCATTACGCCTGCCAGTTTATACGGCAAGCGCGGTAATAAATGCAGCGCTATAACGCCGCCCTGGCTAAAACCGGCCAGAATAATGCGCTCGCTGCTGATACCATCACTAATCAGTTTATCCAGCAATTGCTGCACTGCAGCGGCAGATTCGCGCACGCCATCTTCGTCGGCGCGGTTGGCTAAATCCATGGTTTTAATATCGTACCAGGCACGCATCCGCATACCGCCATTAACGGTAACCGGGCGCTCTGGCGCATGCGGAAATAAAAACCGCACGCCGGCATCTGCCGGTAAACGCAGTTCGGGCACTATAGGCGAAAAACCGTGGCCGGAATCGCCCAGGCCATGCAGCCATACTACTGCAGAGCGGGTGTCGCCCTGCGCTTTAACATCAACAAAAGGAAGTAACGCCATTACACCATTCCAAAACGTCAGCGCGCTTAAGGCGCCAGATCAAGAGGCTTACCCGCCTGCTTAGCAGCGGCTTCGTTCAGCAGTTGCCAGAACTCGGCACCGGTGCGGTTATCAATCCACTTATCGCCATGCCATTCAAAGTGATGGCCGTTAAATTTAGTTGCCACCCACAGTTGGTGCAGCGGCGGCTGCTTATTGATAATAATTTTGCTGTGGTCGGCAAAGCTGATACTAAGCAAGCCGCCATGCGATTCATAATCCAGATCTGCATCGGCATCTTCTACCGCCTGCTCTACTGCCAACAGCGTATTGTCGGCCAATTCATCATATTCTAGGTCATTCATCTGCTTCACCTGTTTGCTTTTATCGCTAAGGATGCGATTATAGAGCGCAACCACCATAAAAAAATAACATCATGCACGCTTTTACAACCAAAGGTCCGCTGTTAACTGTTGCTGCCGTCATTATGCTGTGCAGCATGCTGAGTGCTTGTGGTCAAAAAGGCCCGCTTACCTTACCACAACCGGCACCTGAAGTGGCAGAACCGCAGCAAAACAACGCTAATCCAACCCAACAAACGGATGAACAACGTGGACCATTTTAATTACCAGCAAAACCGCCTGTTTGCAGAACAACAGCCTTTAAGCAGTATTGCCGCCGAATTTGGCACGCCCTGCTATGTTTACTCACGCGCTACCATTGCCCAGCATTATCAGGCTTTTGCCAGTGCTGCATCAAAGCATCCGCACAGCCTGGTGTGCTATGCCGTTAAGGCCAATAGTAACCTGGCTATTTTAAACCTGTTGGCCAAACTGGACAGCGGCTTTGACATTGTATCTGGCGGAGAGTTGCGCCGGGTTATTGCCGCCGGTGGTGATGCGAAAAAAGTGGTGTTCTCCGGTGTGGCTAAAACAGAAGACGAAATGCGTTTTGCGCTGGAGCTGGGTATTAAGTGCTTTAATGTAGAATCTGTTGCTGAACTGGACCGCCTGCAACTGGTGGCCAGCCGCATTGATAAAAAAGCGGCTATTTCTATCCGGGTTAACCCGGATATTGACGCCAAAACCCATCCTTATATTTCTACCGGTTTAAAAGCCAATAAATTTGGTATTGATATACTGCTGGCCCGCGATATTTACCGTAAAGCTGCCGGTTACAGCCACCTTGAAGTAGTAGGTGTAGATTGCCACATTGGCTCGCAGTTAACTGAAACCCAACCGTTTTTAGACGCACTGGAAAAACTGCTGACGTTAATTGATGATTTGGCCAGCGATGGCATAGCGTTAAAACATATTGATATTGGCGGTGGCCTTGGCGTGACTTATGACAAAGAAACCCCACCCTCGCCGGCCGATTACCTTGGCAAAGTGGTAGAACGGCTAAAAAGCTACCCGCAGCTTGAGCTGATTATGGAGCCGGGCCGCGCCATTATGGCCAATGCCGGAGTGCTGCTTACCAAAGTAGAGTTTTTAAAGCCGGGGCAGGAGAAAAACTTCGCCATTGTTGATGCCGCTATGAACGATTTAATCCGCCCGGCGCTGTACAGTGCCTGGCAGGCGATAGTACCGCTGGAAATTAACAGCTCGGCGCAGCCTGCGCTGTACGATATTGTCGGCCCGGTGTGCGAAACCGGTGATTTTCTTGGTAAAGACCGCGAACTGGCGATAGCCCAGGGCGATTTTCTGGCGGTGCGTTCAGCCGGTGCCTATGGCTTTACCATGAGCTCTAATTACAACAGCCGCCCACGTGCCGCCGAGGTACTGGTTGACGGCGAAAAAGTGCATTTAATCCGTGCTCGCGAACAGTGGCAGGATTTATGGCGTGGCGAACAAGTCATTACCGATTAATTAAGGGCGCTATGTTGCTACATTTCACCAAAATGCACGGCCTGGGTAACGACTTTATGATGGTCGATGCCGTAAGCCAGAATGTGTTTCTGACCAAAGAGCAGATTAAAGCGCTGGCGAACCGCAATACCGGCATTGGCTTTGATCAGCTGCTAATGGTAGAGCCGCCCTATGATCCTGAGCTGGATTTCCACTACCGAATTTTCAACGCCGACGGCTCTGAAGTAGAGCAATGTGGCAATGGTGCGCGCTGCTTTGCTAAGTTTGTCCGCGCCAGGGGTTTAACCAATAAGCATAAAATTGGCGTTAGCACTAAATCCGGCAAAATAATGCTGTATGTCGAGGCCGATGGCCAGGTTACGGTAAATATGGGCGTGCCACAGCTAGACCCGGTACGGGTGCCGTTTAAAGCGCAAAAGCAGGAAATAACCTACATACTGCGCGCAGAAGAACACACTATTCTTTGTGGCGTAGTATCAATGGGCAACCCGCATGCCGTGGTAGAAGTAGATGATGTCGGCACTGCCTTGGTGCACCAGCAGGGCCCGTTATTTGAGCATCACGAACGCTTCCCCGAGCGCGCTAATATTGGTTTTATGCAAATAGTCGCCCCAGGCCATATTAAACTGCGGGTATGGGAGCGCGGTGCTGGCGAAACCCTGGCTTGTGGTACAGGCGCGTGCGCTGCGGTAGTGGTAGGCCAGCTACAAAAAAAATTACAGCAGCAGGTACGGGTAGACTTACCCGGCGGCAGCCTGCAGATTCGCTGGAATGGCCCGGGCCAACCGGTAAAAATGACCGGCCCGGCAGAACATGTTTATGACGGACAAATACAGCTATGAACGATAGCCTTACCAAGGACAAAGACCTGCTGGCCGCCCATGTGGTGTACGACTACCTGCAGGATCACCCGGAATTTTTTCAGCAATACCCACAGCTACTGGCCAGTTTACGCCTGCCACATCAGCAGCGCGGTAGTGTGTCGCTGGTAGAGCGCCAGTTGGAGCTGCAGCGCGAGAAAATTCAGGCGCTGGAAGATGACATAACCCGGTTAATGTCAGTAGCACGGCAAAATGAACAAATATTTCTGGCGTTTAACCAACTACAGGCACAATTGCATCAGGCCACCAACCTGCAGGATGCCGAAACCAGCCTGCAACAATTTACCGCCGCCATGCCTTATGTGCAGGAATGCCGCTTACTACGTTTTAGTGACGAACAAAGCCGTAACCCGTTTCAGCTATTGCTGTCACGCCGGCTTAACCAGCACGGTATCTATTTAGGCCGGTTAAACAAAGAAGAACAACAGGGTTTATTTGCGCCCCACATCCACTCGGTAGCACTGATCCTGGTCAGCAGCCAGCAACAACCACTGGCCTTACTGGCCTTTGGCAGCGAGCAGGACGACCACTTTCAGCCCTCGATGGACAAACTGTTTATCAGCCATCTGGCTGCCATTTTAGCCCAGCTGTTACCGGGTTATGACGCAGCCTGACACCCCCTTATCGCCGCAGTGGCAACAGCCACTGCAGGCTTTTTTACAGTATTTGCAGTTTGAGCGTGGCTATAGCAGCAAAACGCTGGACAGCTATCAGCGCCAGTTACAGCAACTGGCGCTTAGTATCGCTGATGCAGACACTCACTGGTTGAACCTGACAGAAGATCAGTTAAAACAGCATATTATCGGCCTGCGCCGCAGCGGTGCCAAACCCCGCACCATAGCATTAAAAGTAGCAGCGCTACGCAGTTTTTACCGCTATCTGCAAGCGCAGGCTAAACGCAGCGATAACCCGGCACAGTATTTATCGGTACCTAAGGCCGCACGCAGCCTGCCGAAAAACCTTAATGTGGATCAGCTAAACCACCTGCTGAGTTTCGACAGCAGCGACGACATTCTTGCCTGTCGTGATAAAGCCATGCTGGAGCTGTTCTACTCATCCGGCCTACGCTTAGAAGAGCTGGTAAATGCCGATATCAGCGATATTGACTGGCAACAGCAGTTACTACGGGTAACAGGTAAAGGCAGTAAACAGCGTATAGTGCCGGTAGGTAAGATTGCGCTGGCCGCTGTACAAGACTGGTTAAAGCAACGGCCGGCGTTTAGCACTAAGCTGCCGCAAGAAGATGCCAATGCGCTGTTTATCAGCAAACAGCATAAACGCATCAGCACCCGCCATGTACGCGAGCGGGTGCAGTTATGGGCCAAGCAACAGGGCTTAAACCAGCATGTACACCCGCATATGCTGCGCCACTCGTTCGCCAGCCATATGCTCGAATCCAGCCAGGATTTACGCGCTGTGCAGGAACTACTCGGCCACGCCAACCTGAGCACCACTCAGGTATATACCCATCTGGATTTTGCGCATTTAGCCAAGGTGTACGATAACGCCCATCCTAGGGCAAAGAAAAAATCCGGCTGATCTGACTGAGACAACCAAAAGCAGAATCGATTTGCTCTAAGCCAACCGTTGCAGGCCAGGATGCTGACAAATTCGCCAGGAGCGAATTTGAACAGCGAAGCTGGTCCACCGGATAAACTTCACGGATGAAGTTTATAATCGAGCCTACAGGGATGTATTTACGGCGTGTTGGTGTGAGCAAACCGGTTCGGCTTACACATCCGGACTAATAACGTGAACATAAAAACGCCCGGCGGAACCGGGCGTTTTTCTTTGGTACTTAGTCTTAGTTAAAACGCTTGGCCAGCAGATTATCCAGCGAGGATTTACCGGCGCCGCTAAACAGCAGCGATACGCTGGCGGCTAACAGGGCTAAACCAAATTCGTAGCCGTTGTTGCTCATAAACATACCGTTTGGCAGGTGCACAGCTACTATTGCTACAACCATGGCAATGCTTAGAGCCAGGGCAGCCGGGCGGGTTAACAGGCCCAGTACCAGCGCGATACCACCGAAAAACTCTGCCGCGCCAGCTAAAAACGCCATAACAATACCTGGTGATAAACCAATGCTGTCCATCCAGCCGCCAGTGCCTGCCAGGCCGTAGCCGCCAAACCAGCCAAACAGTTTTTGCGCACCGTGCGCAGCGAAAATAATACCCACCGGTACCCGCAGTGCCAGAGCCGCAACACCAGCATTAGAGCTTAAAATTTTCTGTACGATTGAAGTAGCCATAGTTTCACCTGCCAAATTATTTAAAGTTAAGTTTACTGCCTCTCGACAGCACACTTTGCGTCGATGTAGTCACTATAACCGGATAATTTTTGCGGCAAAAGCACAATGTTTTGACTACACTATTCAAAATATTTGAATCTAGCTTTAAATGAGCCTGCTATGCATAACGTACTGAGTTTAGACGCTTTACGCGCACTGGATGCCATAGAGCGCAAGGGCAGCTTTGCCGCCGCCGCTGAGGCGCTGTACAAGGTGCCGTCGGCACTGAGTTACACCATTGCCAAGCTGGAATCTGATTTAGGCGTGGCCTTGTTTGATCGCAGTAAACAACGGGCGCAGTTAACTCCGGCCGGGCAGTTGCTGCTGGAGCAAGGCCGTACCTTATTGCATGCCGCTAACCAGCTGCAAAATGCGGTAAAGCAGCTGGATACCGGCTGGGAAACCCAGCTGATGATTGCCAAAGACAGCATTATTCCTAATGCACCGCTGCTGGATGTAATTGGTCAGTTTCTGCAACTGGGTAAAATTACCCAGATATTGGTAAAAGAAGAGGTGATGGCCGGCGGCTGGGAAGCGTTGCAAACCGGCCGCGCAGATATCGCTGTTGGCGTATCCGGCGATTTGCCTAAAGGCCAGTTTAATTTACTACCGCTGGGCGAAGCAGAATTTGTGTTTGCGGTTGCGCCACATCATCAGTTGGCGGCGCTGGATCGCATTGTCGGTATTGAAGATGTGCAGCAGTTCGCCGCCATTATTGTGGCCGACTCCGCGCTGGACGCGCCCAAGCGCTCGTCCGGCTTGTTCGACACCCGCCAGCGCGTGATTGTCAGTAATATGCAGGCAAAAATAGACGCACAAAAGCAAGGCCTGGGTATTGGCTTTGTACCGCGCCATCTGATCACTGAAGAGCTGGCGCGCGGTGAACTGATAGCCAAAGCCTGCAGTATACCCAGAGATAAAGTTCCGGTGTATCTGGCATGGCAAAAGCATAGTCAGGGCCAGGCTCTGAATTGGTTTAGTCAGCATTTAACTGCTGTGAACTGGCAGCAGGTATTTCAGCCAGCAACATGGTAACGAATATGCAATTATTTAAAGCACTAAGCCCGGTTAGCGTATTGTCGTTTGATTTAGACGATACTTTGTATGATAACAAACCGGTTATCGACGCAGCCGAACAGGCTATGCTGAGCGCTTTGGCACAACAAGCTCCGGCCAGTAAAGCCACTGACAGTGCGTTTTGGTGGCAACAACGGTTAAAGCTGGCCAGTATTGAACCTGAGATCCGGCATGATATTGGTCGCTGGCGCCTGCTTGGCATTGAAGCCGGCCTGCTTGAATTGGGTTTGGCCCGCCCTGAGGCGCGCCGCGTTGCCGAACAGGGTTATGCTGCTTTTCTTGATGCCCGTACCAGGATCACAGTATCACCCGACATAACGCAGCTACTCAGTGCGCTGGCAAAACAGTATCGTTTAATCGCCATTACCAATGGTAATGCCTGTATTAATAAAATGGGTATCGGCGAATTATTTGCATTCAGTTTGCAGGCTGGCCCTGATGGCCGGATGAAACCCTATGCCGACTTATTTATAACCGCCGCCGCGCGCTTACAGGTAAAATCTGCGCAAATACTGCATATTGGCGACAGCCACCGCGCCGATGTTATGGGCGCGCTAAACGCCGGTTGTCAGGCTGCATGGCTGGATCATTATCAAAGCGCTGTAACGGTTTTGCCGCATATTCGCCTGACAGACGTATCGCAATTATCCGCGTTGTTGTGATCTAACAATCCTAACCGCTGGCAGGCACCGAATGGCATGCTGGCGTATCACCCAGAGCACAACATCCGGGGCAGCTGTCGATTTAGCGCAACGCCAGCCGATTAGCGTTAAAGTTGTTTATATTACTTAACGCCATTGGCCTGAAAAAAAGCCAGACTCCCCTTGCCTTCTCCCCGGCAGGCTTAAACAAGGAATACAGTGAATGTCTGATTACTCTACCCATGCGCCGCAGTCGCGTATTTCTACCGGTGAATTTACCTTACTGGTGGCGCTTATGATGTCTATTGTTGCCATCTCTATTGATGCCTTATTGCCTGCGTTAGATGCTATTCGGGCTGATATTGCGATGAGCCATCCGAATCAGGCGCAATTGGTGGTCAGTGCCTTGTTTTTTGGTATGGCGATAGGCCAGCTGATTTGCGGCCCGTTGTCAGACGCTACCGGCCGCAAGAAAGTGCTTAACGGCGGTATAGCACTGTTTTTAGTGGGTACTGTGATTTGTTATTTCGCTAATGATATCAACTCCTTGCTATTCGGTCGTTTTGTTCAGGGTTTAGGCGTTTCCGGCCCTTATGTTTCGGCTATTTCTATAGTACGGGATAAATATTCCGGTAATGATATGGCGCGTATTATGTCGCTGGTGATGATGATTTTTGTCATGGTGCCGGCTTTAGCGCCAAGCCTGGGGCAAGCCGTGTTATGGGTTGGCAGTTGGCGTGACATTTTTCTGCTTTATGTCGGCTATGCGCTGTTAATCGTGGTGTGGATTTTTTGCCGCTTAGAAGAAACCTTGCCCAAACCGCATCGTATCCCGATGAGCAAAAAGGGCTTTGCCGCAGGCTTTAAAGAAGTTATCCGTAATGTACCCACTGTATGCTACATGATTTGTATGGGGTTGTTTTTCGGTAGTTTTATTGGCTATCTGAATTCAGCGCAACAAATTTTTCAGGACTTATTTAAAACAGGCGAGCTGTTCACGCTGTACTTTGGCTTGCTGGCTATTGTGTTTGGCGCAGCTTCATTGGTGAACTCGCGTCTGGTGCAAAAATGGGGTATGCAGCATTTATCCAACAGCGCTGTGCTGGGCATTATTGTCAGCTCAGCACTGTTTTTAGTGCTGCATTTAGCTATTGAAGTACAGCTGTGGATGTTTTTAATCTACGCTGCGGTGCTGTTTTTTTGTTTTGGTCTGGTGTTTGGCAATATCAACGCGATGGCAATGGAGCCAATGGGTCATGTGGCAGGCATAGCTGCCGCTATTATTGGCTCTGTGTCATCCATTATGTCGATGTGCATAGGCACAGTGATAGGCCAGATGTATAACGGTACTCTTATTCCTGTAACTGCAGGTTTTTTTATTTTTGGCTGCATCAGTATGGCAATTTTAACCTTTGCCAATACCTATAAAGAAAGACATTAACAGTAACAACAGGATACAGAGCCATTATTTGACTAACTGGTTATATATCCACTAACTACGCTTGGCCTCCACAGCTGGGCTGCTATAATGGCCGCCATTGTGCTTAGCGAGACTTTCTGATGGATGTATCTTACCTGCTGGACGGGCTGAACGATAAACAACGCGATGCGGTGGCAGCACCACCGCAACATATGCTGGTACTGGCCGGGGCCGGTAGTGGCAAAACCCGCGTGCTGGTGCATCGCTTAGCCTGGTTAATGCAGGTAGAACGGGTGGCGCCTTACAGTTTGCTGGCGGTAACCTTTACCAATAAAGCCTCCCAGGAAATGCGCAGCCGAATTGAAAGCACCATAGGCGTGAGTTTAAACAACCTGTGGATGGGCACCTTTCACGGTTTGTCGCACCGTATGCTGCGCGCGCACTATCAGGAAGCCGGTTTACCGCAGGGATTTCAGATCATCGACAGCGACGATCAGTACCGGCTGGTTAAGCGGGTATTAAAAGCGCTGAACCTGGATGAAAAGCACTGGCCGCCCAAGCAAATTCAGTGGTTTATTAATGCCCGTAAAGACGATGGCCTGCGCCCTGGCATGATCGACGCCGCCGGCGATTTCAGCCTGCAGCAGATGGTAAAAATTTATGCGGCTTATCAGGATATGTGCGACCGTGCCGGTTTGGTCGACTTTGCCGAAATACTGCTGCGCAGTTTTGAACTGTTAAAACAAAACAGCGAAGTACGCGGCCATTATCAGCAACGCTTTCGCCATATCCTGGTAGACGAATTTCAGGATACCAACGCCATTCAATACCAGTGGCTACGTCTGTTAGCCGGCAGCAGCGCCAAGGTAATGATAGTCGGTGATGATGACCAATCTATTTACGGCTGGCGTGGAGCCAGGGTTGAGAATATCCAAACCTTCTTAAAAGACTTCCCCGATGTAGACACCGTGCGGCTGGAGCAAAACTACCGCTCTACCGAAACCATTTTAAAAGCCGCTAATGCCGTTATTGCCAATAACACTGATCGGCTTGGCAAGGATTTATGGACCGACGGCGCTCAGGGCGAAGTGATCTCCCTGTACACCGCCTTTAACGAGCTGGATGAAGCGCGTTTTATTGTTGGCCGCATCCGCGACTGGCACAAACAGGGCGATCGCTTAAGCGAAGCGGCCATTTTATACCGCAATAACGCCCAATCGCGGGTACTGGAAGAAGCATTAATTCAGGAAGGCCTGCACTACCGTATTTACGGCGGCCTGCGCTTTTATGAGCGCCAGGAAATTAAAGATGCGCTGGCTTACCTGCGGCTGTTGCACAACCGCCAGGATGACGCTGCGCTGGAACGTGTTATTAATACGCCGGTGCGCGGCATAGGCGATACCACCTTAAATAAGGTGCGTGAATACGCCCGTGCCCAACAGCAAACGCTGTGGCAAAGCCTGCAGCAAATGCGGGCACAAAAGCAGCTTACCGGCCGGGCAGCCTCTGCCATTGATAACTTTATGCAGCTGATTGAGCAGTTAGATACTCAGGTAGCAGAGTTACCACTGCATGAGCAAGCCGAACATGCCATTAAGCAGTCCGGCTTGTATGCCATGTATCAGGCAGAAAAAGGCGAAAAAGCCGAAACGCGGATTGAAAACTTAAACGAGCTTATTACCGCCTGTCAGAACTTTGATGAGCGCCGCGCCGAGGATATGACGCCGCTGGCAGCGTTTTTATCGCAAGCCGCGCTGGAAGCCGGTGAGTACCAGGCAGAAGAGCATTCTGATGCGGTGCAGTTGATGACATTGCACAGCGCCAAAGGGCTGGAGTTTCCGCTGGTGTTTATCTGCGGCCTGGAAGAAGGTATGTTCCCCAGCCAGCAAAGTGGCGACGACCCGACCCGGTTAGAAGAAGAACGCCGGCTGTGTTATGTCGGCATGACGCGGGCAATGAAAAAGCTGTACTTAACCCACGCTGAGAGCCGCCGCTTATATGGCCAGGAGCAATACCATAAGCCGTCGCGCTTTATCCGTGAAATTCCGGCTGAATACGTAGAAGAAATCCGCCTGACCACTCAGGTAAGCCGGCCCACCCAATTTAACCGCTTTGGCAGCGCCGCTTCGCATGTCGCCTTTGAAAATACCGGCTTTAAGCTGGGCCAGCGGGTGCTGCACGATAAATTCGGCGAAGGCACAGTACTGAACTATGAAGGCACCGGCAGCCAGTCGCGCATTCAGGTTAATTTCGACGATTTGGGCAGCAAATGGCTGGTAACAGCTTATGCCCGGTTGCAGGCGGTGGGCTAAATGCCGTTAGCTGCGCTGCTGGCTCAGCTACAGCAATGGCAGCAACTGGCCGTGCAGCGGCATATCCGTTTGCCGGTTGTATGGCAGGGCGAATCAGCAGCCTTGCTCAGCAATACTCAGCAGCTGCTGGCTAAACTGCAATACAGCACACTGTATTGGATTGGTGATAACGCCCCGGTCAATGCTATTGGACTGGGTGCAAAGCACAACTATCAGCTGTTGGGCAGCGAATGCGATGTGCTAGTGATCAATGCGTTTAGCGGTTTTAATGCTGACTTGGTAGCGGCAGCATCCGGCTGTGTTAAAGCTGGCGGCATCTGGTTACTGTTATGTCCGCCATTTGCCCGCTGGCAACAACAACCTAACCCGGCACATAAAAACCTGCTGCCGTACCCGGTCGAAGCAAGCACACATCAGGGCGGTTTTTTATCCTTCTGGCTTACTCAGTTACAACAACAAAATGCGTTCTTTATCAATGCGCAGCATATTACAAAGCCGCTGAGCTGGCCTGCACCAGCACAGCCTTATCAGGCCGCAGCACCTTGCGTTACCGTAGAGCAACAAGCGGCTGTTGAGGCAATCTTGCATGTGGTTAGTGGCCATCGCCGCCGGCCACTGGTGCTGGCAGCTGACCGTGGCCGCGGCAAATCAGCAGCGCTGGGTATTGCTGCAGCACAGTTGGCAGCACAGGGCAAACAACTGCTTATTATTACCGCCCCCTCGCCGCAAGCGGCAGCTACAGCCTTAATGCACTTTTCGCAGCTTGCTCCGGCAGCACAACACAGTAACCTGCAGTTTATCCCGTTTGATGAACTGCTGCGCAGCTCTATCACCGCCGACTTATTATTAGTCGATGAAGCCGCCGCCATACCCACGCCGGTATTACAACAACTACTGCAGCGTTTTAGCCGCATTGTATTTGCCACCACTGAGCACGGTTACGAAGGCACTGGCCGGGGCTTTCAGCTGCGTTTTCAGCAGTATCTTAATCAGCAATGCCCGGGCTGGCGCAAACTGCAAATACAGCAGCCAATCCGCTATCAACAGGCCGATCCACTGGAGCAATTAATCTTTAATTGCTTTTTGCTGCGCCAAAGCAGCAATGAACTGACATATTTTGCGAAAAATAAAATCAGCACGCTGACTTATCAGGCGAAAGATTGGCTGGATAATAGCAATAAGCTGCAACAGGTATTTAGCCTGTTAAGCCTGGCGCATTACCAGACTCAGATTAAAGATCTGGCTGCCCTGCTGGATAACCCCAGGCTACAGGTCGTTACGCTGGAGCAAAATAGCCAGGTGCTGGCCTGTGTGCTGATTAGTCACGAGGGCGATATTCCGCCAGAGCTGGCGAATCAGATATATCTTGGCGAGCGCCGTGTACAAGGCCATTTGTTGGCACAAAGCCTGGCATTTCACCTTGCTCAACCTGAACTTGCCAGCTTAAGCTTATGGCGCATAATGCGCATTGCCGTACAGCCAACGTTGCAAAAACAAGGCCTGGGAACACGACTATTGGGGCTTGTTAGCGAACAGGCCAAACAGCAAAACATCCGCTACCTTGGCACCAGCTTTGGCCTGAGTACAGAGCTGTTGCAGTTCTGGCAACACAATGGCTATCAGGCCATACGCCTTGGGGTCAGCTCAGATAAAGCCAGTGCAGAATATTCCATACTGATGCTAAAACCCGTTACCGCAGATGGCGATGCAGGTAGCAAGATAGTACAACAGCTTAACCGGCAGTTTGGCCATAACCTGTTTCTGACATTATCAGGCCAGTACCCGCTGCTAAATGCCAATCTTGCACTGCAGTTGGCTAAGCCGTTGCCAGTGCCCGCAGCACTGACAGAAGCTGAATTACAGCAATTAGCGCTTTTTTGTCGCAATCAACGGCCTTACGAGCTGATCGAGCCTATTCTGCAACGCTGGTTTTGCAAACATTACCATGCCTTACCGCCAGAGTTAGCAGCACCACTTTGCAGCCTCTACTGGCAACATAGCAGTTGGCCTAATTTGCTTACGCAATATGGATTTAGCAACAAAAACGCCGCATTAGCGCTTTTTCGCCAACATATCGCAAAACTGATATCTACGGCAATATAACCACGGCGGCTAATCAACGCTGCCATTACTTCCTTTTTTCGGTTAATCAGGCTAAGGTGCAACCATTCTGTAATGGGTACTTATTCTATATGATCGCTATTATTCCGCTGCTGAGCGTTTTATCCATGCCTGTTACTACGGCAAGCTTTTCTGGTTCAGAACGCAGAACGCTACAATCCGCTCTCAGCAGCGCGCTTTATTCAGAAGAGATTAACCGCTTCTATCAGCAGTGCCGACAAGCCGATGCAAAGCTGGCGGGCGTAATATCAGAGCCCGATAAAGAGCGCTCAAAACTGCAGCAACTGCTGCAACAAAAAGTGCATACTGTTGATATTCAACAACTACTTAATATAGATCCAAAGCAGACAGCAGATCTTAAGCAAAATATAGTAAAGCTGAATGACTGCGTGGATGCTGTAGCATTTCAAACGCTGCTGGATAGTTATGACTTAGCCTTGTTTTCACTTGAAATAGCCACACCACTGAGTAAGCCTCTTAGTGATAAAAGCTCGGTTAGCGCATCGCACGTCAAGCAAGCGCAACAACAAACATTAGCCTTGATAGAAAGTAGCCATGCCATCGCCTGGGCCAATATTGCAGACAGACAGCAACTAAGCGCAGTGCAGCAAGCCAACTACCTGCACCCAGACTACCAAGGCCGCTATATCTTTAAAGTGCAGCACGGTTGGCGCGGTAATATTACCAACTATCTGGGCATGCATATTTTTGTCAGCGAAGCTGATATTGATAAAACGGCCAGACAATGGCTGATCTTTCTGGACAAAAATGGCCACTTTATTAATGCATTAGAGGCAGAACAAGCGTCTGATCACCTAAAAGCCCTGCAAAATGCCGATTGGCGCTATGACGTGCACGGTAACCTGCATCGCAATAACTAATATTTCCTGCAAAATCAGCCCGCTTAATGCGGGCTTTTTATTGGCAGTGTTGGCGTGGCGTTTAAACGCAAAAGGCCTACCGGTTAGGGTAGGCCTTTTGCTTTAATTGGGAGCCTGGCGGTGAACTACTCTCGCATAGCGAATGCTACACTACCATCGTCGCAGCTGCGTTTCACTTCTGAGTTCGGAATGGGATCAGGT
>PGZF01000004.1 GCA_002840125.1 Gammaproteobacteria bacterium HGW-Gammaproteobacteria-15 | reverse complement strand
GGTGTCTGTCAGTAAAAAGCCCACTTGCGCCTGGCGCACTATCTGCGCTACCCGGCCAACCGGCGTGCTCTCATCGAACGGCAGGTAAGCGCCTCCCGCTTGTTGCACTGCCAGCAAATTGACCACCAGCGCCGCGTCACGTTGTTGCCATATGCCAACAATATCGCCCGGTTTAACCCCCTGCTCCACCAGATAACGTGCCCGACGGCTAACCTGGCTTTCCAGTTGCTTATAGCTCAGCCGCTGCTCACCACACACCAATGCCAGCGCATCCCCCTTCACTGCAGCATACGACGATAACCTTGATAGCAGGCTGCGATAAGGACGGCCCGAGATCTGCTTTGTATAGGGTTGAGTGCTAATGTCAGCCAGCTGAAGCGAGGCCAAACTATGCTGCGGTTCTTCTACCAGTTGTTGCAACAGCAGATGAAATGCCTGACTAAGCTGCGCAACAGTAGCCGGTCGAAATAACGCACTGTCAAACTCCCAGTTCAGTTGCAGCCAATCATCATGCTGCACCGCATCCAGCGTCAAATCAAACTTGGCGATACCCGCAGGGCTGTCTTGCACAGTGCACTTCAGCTGGTCAAAACAGGGGCTATAGCCGGTCTGCTGGCGGAAACTAAACATGATCTGAAACAGCGGATGGTAGCTCAGGCTGCGCTCTGGATTGAGCTCCTCGACCAGTTGTTCAAACGGATACTGCTGATTCGCCAGCATAGCAGCATGTTGCTGTTTATCTTCAACCAATTGCTCAATAAAACTGCGGGATAAATCAATATGGCTACGCACAACAACCGTATTAACCAGATACCCCACCAGTGTCTGCTGCCACTCTTCAGTGCGGTTCGCCACCGGCGTCCCCATCACGATATCGCTGTGCTGACTATACCGCGCCAGCAAAATAGCAAAACTGCTTTGTAATAGCTGATACAGCGTAGTGTGTTGCTCTGCCGCCAGCTTGCTCAGCGCTGATAGTAATGAGGAGCCAAGCTGCGAGTGCAGCAGATCGCCACGATACTGCTGCTGTGCCGGCCGGATAAAATCAGTGGGCAACTGGTGCAAAACGGGTAGCTCTGCCAGCTGCCGCTGCCAGTATATACCTTGCTGTTGTATAGCTGTGACAACGTCATCCTGCTGCAGCCAGGCGGTATACTGGCCGTAGTTGATAGCCGCCGGTTCGAGGCTGGCACCATTATACAACGCTGCCAGTTCGCCAAGCAGCAAACTGACGGCATGGCCATCGGCCGCAATATGATGCAGACATAAAAGCAACTGATAACGCTGAGGGCTAATACGCAGTACTTTAGCTCTGATCGGATAATCTGCTGCCAGATCAAAAGGCGCAAACGCCATAGTGTTAACTTCTGCTGCCAACCACGTCGTCGCATCCTGCTCGGCGCCGGGTTCGCTGTACTGCAGCAGTGTCGTCGGTACTGGTAATGTGACCACAGCCAATTGATCCTGTTGTTGCCGGTACACTGTACGTAAAATATCATGCCGCTCAATTAGTTGTATTAAAGCACTGTCAAGCTTGGCGCTATCTAACTCACCGTTAAACTCGATAGTCAGCGGGATATGGTAAGCTGCAGCCTGTTGTTCTAACTGGCATAGCAGCCACATCTGCCGTTGTGCGGCTGAGGCCACACCGGCGGCAGTTAGTAACGCCGGCGAAGCAAATACAGTAGTGCTGCGGTGCTGATCCAGCCAGGCAGACAACTGTATGATAGTGGGAAGTTCAAACACCTGACGAATACTGCAGTGCCCGTAGCCTTGTTGCACTATGGCGCTAACGACCCGGGCTGCCAGCAGAGAATGCCCCCCCAAAGCGAAAAAGTTAGCGTCTACAGAGGTTTGCTCAATATTCAGCTGCAAAAACTCAGCCCAGATTTTCTGCACACAGCACTCAGTTGCCGTTGTCGCTGGCTTAAACACAGCTTCAGTCAGCTGCCAGTCTGGTAGCGGCAAAGCATGACGGTCGAGCTTACCATTGATGCTACGTGGTAACGATAACATTGCTATAAAGTGTGCTGGCACCATAAAGGCTGGCAATTGTGCTGCCAATGTCTCGCGCAGCAGTTGCGCACTTGCTGCCATGTCTGCTGCACCAATGCCTTGTTGCACATAATATGCAACCAGTACCGGTTGTGCCGCTTTGTCCTGTTGCAACAGCACTGCCGCTTCACGAATTTGTGGCAACCTGCTAAGACAGGCTTCAATTTCTCCTAGCTCTACCCGGTAACCCCGTAGCTTTACCTGATGATCTCTGCGGCCAATAAACTGATGTTCCAGCTGTGGCGTCAGGCGCACCAAATCTCCGGTTTTATACAAACGTTCATTGGCATTAAACGGGCTATTGATAAAGCTATCTGCTGTTAGCTCTGGCCGGTTCAGATAACCCCGGCCGACAGCCAGCCCACCGATATACAGCTCGCCCACTGCACCTACAGGTAAAGGTTGCAAGGCGTCATCCAGCACATATAGCCGGGCAGTCGGTAATACTTGCCCCAACGTAATGCGCTGCTGCGGCAAAATTGGCCCTAAAGTTACGGCGATAGTACATTCAGACGGACCATAAGCATTAAACAACGCATACCGCTCAGCCCAGCGCCACGCCTGTTGTTCATTACAGGCTTCACCCCCTACCATCAACGCCTGCAGTGCGTAGTCGTCACGGCAATTCAAATGTGCCAGCAGTGCAGGCGGCAATACCGCATGGGTAATATGTTCTTGCAACAGTTTTTGTTCCAGCGCCTGCATATCCAGACGCTGAGTTTCGTCACACACATGCAGCGATGCGCCGTTGCAAAATGCCATAATCCACTCGAAAGTGGCGGCATCAAAACTGACAGTGGCATATTGCAGCACACGGGACTGCGGGCCCAGTTGCAGCGGAGACTGCAGCGACAACGCCAGTTCCAGCAAAGCACCACGCTGTAACAACGTCCCCTTGGGTTTACCGGTAGAGCCTGAGGTGTAGATCACATAGGCCAGTTGCTCTGGCTGCAGCACTATATTCGGCAGGGTATGTGGATAATCTTCTAAACGAATGTGCTCCAGCACGATTACTGCACTATGGTTGTGTAATCTGGGCAGCAGTTTTTGCTGTGTCAGCACTAACTGACAACCGCTATCACTGAGCATATGTCCGATGCGCTCATCCGGATAGGCCGGGTCGACCGGCAAGTATGCAGCGCCGGTTTTAAGTACCGCTAAAATGGCAATCAGACTGCTAGCAGAGCGTTCAGTACACACAGCGATAATTTGCTCTGGCAACACTCCCTGAGCTAACAAATAATGCGCCAGCTGAGACGACTGTTGGTCCAGATCGCGGTAACTGAGCTGTTCAGTGTTAAATTGTAATGCCAACTTGTCGGCATATTTTTCTGCGATCCTTGCCAGCTGTTGACCCAGTTCAGTGCCGCTGGTGACCTGCCCTAATAGGCCCGGCTCCGCCAGGTTTTCGGTTGATGTCAATGCTAACTCTGCCAGGGGCCGGTGCAATTGTTCGGTTAAGGTTTCCAGCAAATAGCAATAACTGTCAGCCAATGCCTGTATGGTTGTCGTGTCAAACAGCTCGGTTGCGTAGATCCAATTGCACTGGAAACCTGCAGGGGTAGACACAACTTCCAATGTCAGATCGAATTTTGCTTCTACACTGGCACTTTCGGCCAGCGTAGCGTTCACGCCATTGAACAGGGTCAACTCACCACTAAAGCCTGCATCACGGAAACTAAACATCAATTGGAACAGCGGATGATAGCTTAAGCTGCGTTCTGGCTTTATCAGATCTACGATGTCGTCAAAGGGTAAATCCTGATGATCCTGCACGGCGAGTATATATTGTCTGGCACGTTGTAACGTATCCACTAAGCTTTGCTGCATTGACAACGGTAACCGCAGAGGCAGGCTGTTAACGAAAAAACCGGCTATACCTTCAAACTCAGGTAGACGACGGTTTGCCACCGGCGTGCCCAATACCACATCATCGGTGGCACTGAATCTGGCTATCAAGACGGTAAACAGGGTTTGTAGCAGGCTAAAAGGACTGGCGTGCAATTCATGGCACAATTGCCGGACGGTCTCAGACACCTCGCCAGACAACACTACCTGCAGCTGACTGCCGGCAAAACTCTGGCGCTGTGGCCGGGCATAATCGGTAGCTAAACTATGTAGTGACGGGGCACCTTGTAGTTGCTGTTGCCAAAACTTGCGCTGACGCTCAGCCGCATCTGAATGCAGCCACTGATGCTGCCACTGTACATAATCCGCGTAATGCCAGCTTGTGTCTAACGCTGCTTTAGCGCCACCACAATACTGATTATAAAACGCCGCAAGTTGCTCCAGCAGCAGATCCATACTCCAACCATCAGTAATAATGTGATGGCAGGTCAGGATCAATACCCGCTGCTTTGGCAAACAAACCAGCTCAGCATCAAACAGAGCGCCGGCTGCAAGATCAAAACACCGGCGACTTTTTGTCAGTATGTAATCGTTTAGCTGCGCGCTGGCACTCTCAGTTGTGGACCAGTCCTGCAAACTTAGTATGTCTGCGGGCGCAGGCAAGGTTTCCTGCCATAAATTATTGCTTGCAGCGTCCATAATAAAACGGGTACGCAATTGAGGTTGTATCTGAACTAAGTTAGTAAGCGCTTGTTGCAACGCCGTGACTTGCAGTGAGTCACTAAAATAGATCACCGACTGCACAGTATTCGTTTCTTGTTGCGAAGACAAACTGTGGCTCAGCCACATCCGTTGCTGGCCGGCCGATGGTGCAAACCGCTGCGGCAACGGCATCGGCTGTAATACAGCTTGCCGTTGTTGCTGATGTTGCGCCAGCCAGATGGCAAGTTTACGCACACTATTATGTTCTGCAAACTGTGCAAAACTCAGCTCAACCCCATACTGCTGTGCCAAGCGCGCTAACATCCGCGTTAGCTGGATAGAATGGCCACCTAACTCGGTAAAACTATGCACAACACTGACCGGACCAGAATTTAGTATGTCCCGCCATAACTGCGCCAAATCACTCTCCAGCTCCGTAGCGGCAAACTGTTGTTCAGCCAGCGCAGGCGCTGGAAGCTTAATAGCCAACAGCTGCCGACGATCCACTTTACCACTGCTTAATAATGGCAAGCTCTCCAACCAGCCGCCATTCGACGGCACCATAAAGCCCGGTAACTTCGACGCTAACCAGTCACTAAGCTCAGACCAGTCAGGCTGTAAATTACCGCTCGCCCGCATAAAAGCAACCAGACTATCCTGCTCAGGCAGCTTAACAACGACCGCCTCGGCAACTGCAGGATGGGCATTAAGTTGATTTTCAATCTCACTGAGTTCAACCCTGAAGCCCCGCACTTTCACCTGCTGGTCACGCCGACAGACAAATCGCAGTAGTCCGGACTTATCGCGGGTTACAATGTCTCCGGTGCGATACCAGCGACCTTGCTCGTTCTGATAAAAAGCTTCAGCAGTTTGTTGTGGATTGTTGATATAACCTTCGGCCAGACAACTACCACCAATATGCAATTCACCTTCGTGCGCAGCAAATCCCTCTACCGGTTCAACTTTATACAACCGTGGGGCGAACACTTTGCCTATTGCCACAGACGTTGCCTGTAAATCCGCAACACTCAAGAGATGATAACAGGCCGAGATCACCGTTTCTGTCGGACCATAGGCGTTAAGTAAGCGGCAACGACCAAATAAGTCGTATTCCTGCCAGCGCTCGATGACCTGCCGCGGTAACACATCGCCACCAACAATCACTGTATGTAGCGTACTGTTATGCCAATACGTTTTAGCTGTAGCCCCCTCAAGTAACAGCATCAGATAAGCAGGTGGCACGTCAGTTGCCGTAATCTGGTGCTTGAGGGTATAGCGATAAAACTCAGGGATGCTAAGTTGTTTAAGTTGTTTCAAATGTAAACAACACCCATGCATCAAGCTAAGCCACAGCAGTTCCAGCGCAGCATCGAACGTAAAAGCATTAATATGCAACAGGGTATCGGTAGCAGATAACGAAAAATGGGTAGATACTTGTTTCAGGTGAGCTGCCAGCGCTTGGTTAGTTACCAGCACCCCTTTTGGTTGTCCTGTACTACCTGAGGTGTAAATAATATAGCCATCAACAACATAATTCTTATAATTCACATTAAAATCAAAAACATAAAAATCATCAAACAGGTTACTACAACTGACACTAAAGAGTTCCGCATACTGTTTTACCTCGTCGGTTACCAGTAATACCAAGCCAGCATCTTCGACCATATAGCGGGTGCGCTCAGTAGGTGCTTGGGGATCTAACGGAACAAATATTGCGTTTAACTTACACACTGCCAAATAAACAGTTAGGTACCGAACAGATTTTTCCAATAGCACGCCAACGGCATCCCCCGGCTTTATGCCGAATCTGGCAAGTTGAGCGGCACAAAAATCAACCTCTTTAGTTAATTCTTCGTAACTTATTATTTCTGTTTCAGATACAACTGCGATACTCGTCGGGAAGGTAGCTGAAGACGCCAAAAATGCAGAGTAAATAGCTGATTTTGTTTCATTAATCACAAACAAATCCTTTTATAATACGATTTTATAGTTGTTGTTATCCTCACATCATCAGCTAATAAAGCAATTTTTTCAATCCACAAGTTAAATGCAAGAGAACACAAAAACCGTAAAGCACCACTTACAGCAACAAAAAGTTAAATTTAATGTACCCATTAACATCTGTTGACTATGAAATTATTTTAGTTAAAGTCTCAAACCTAAAATATAAAAACAAATACAAATTAGAGTAACAACTCATTTTTTGTTTCTATTTTGACACAAAATTATCAGCAGACAGGGAGCACACAGTACATAAGTACTGCAGTAAGTGATTACTATGAATATTGAGCATCTGATCGGCAAAGCAGAACAGCATGATATTGAATTGTTTCTGGAAAATGGAAAATTGGGTTACCGGGCTTACCAACCACAACCCAACAGGGGGCTTTTGGAGCAGTTATCGGAGCACAAGGATGCCATTCTTCACTATCTGCAGCAGCAAGCTGCAAATATGCCGGATTACTGCAAGCCCCTGCCAGTATCAACCAGTCAGCAGCGTATCTGGACCATTGATCAGTTAGAACATGGCAGTACTGAGTTTCATATCCCTGTCGCACTGTTGCTGCCGCGTTCAGTAGATCTGTTAACATTTACAGAACGGCTAAAAACAATGGTCGAACGGCACTATGTGCTGCGTTGTGTTTTTACAGAGAAAGAAGGTCAGCTGTATCAGAGAGTAGATAGCCCAGACAAATTGCAGCTCAGTGTTGAAGATCTGACATATCTGCCTTACCAAAACGCCATCGCTCAGGCTCAAGCCAGAATAGCGCTGGATAATCAACAAACATTCAATCTGGCCGAAGATCTGCCATTGCGGGCGATCCTATTCCGTTTGCCGCAACAGCATGCCGTTATTTACCTTAATATTCACCACATTGCCGTAGATGAAAGCTCAGTAACCCAATTACTTGAAGAGTTATTGACCGAAAACAACGTACTGCAGAGCGCAGCGCCGGTGCAATATGCTGACTATGTATACTGGCAACAGGCGTATTTACGTTCCTATGCATTTAAGCAACACCTGGCTGCCTATGTGCAATTACTTACCGACGCTCCTGCGCTGCACAGTCTGCCACTGGATTTTCCCTACAGCCCACTGACCAGTAATGCCGCAGCTCAATATAAAATCGACCTGGAGCCAGATTTAGCAGCAGCCGCTTTTGCATTATGCCAACAACAACAATTGACACCTTTTATGCTATTTCAGGGTGCACTGTCTGCTTTTCTCAGCATCTGGACTCGTAGTGATGACATAGTACTCGGCACACCAAGTATTTTGCGGCCTCAAGACAAGTTTAAACAGGTGGTTGGCTGTTTCCTTAACCTGTCCGTATTGCGCAGCCAGTTTACTGCCGGCATGACGGGACTAGACGTGATGAAACAAGCTCGTCAGCTCAGCCTGAACTTACTAGACTGGCAGTCTGTGCCGTTTGAAACCCTGTTGGAGAAACTAAAACCTGAACGCAGCCCACTGTATAGCCCCTTGTTTCAAATATTATTTTCCATGCATATGCAGGGGCAACAGAATACGGATAACAAGCAAGACAGCGCAACCGCACTAGCAATTAGCAGAAATACAACCAAGTATGATCTGACGGTTCACGCCAGTGTCAGCAAACAGCATATTGCATTTAATTTTGACTACAAAACAGATTTATTTTTGCCCAGTAGCATCGAACAACTGGCTCAGGCATTCTGCCAGTTTCTGCATACTTTTATTTTGGCACCAGCAACTGACCTGGCTCAGATCAGCCTTGTTACAGAGCGGGACTTTGCCCGGCTAAAGCAGTATAACGCGACAAATTTCGACTATCCGAAAAGTCTGCGTTTAGATCAACTTATTACGCAACAAGCTGAAGCGACGCCTGACAGTATTGCTATAGAAGCAGAGCAGTGCCTGACTTATCGTCAATTGGAACTGTACAGCGAACGTATAGCAATATCACTAGCTCATCACGGAGTGAAATCAGGTGATCACGTCGGCATTATGCTTGAACGCTCCGCGTTGATGGTCTGTACTATGCTGGCGTTGATGAAACTTGAAGCAGCCTATGTCCCCCTTGATCCAGCGTACCCACTGCAGCGGTTAAAATATATTTATCAGCGGGCTAATTGCACGTTGTTAATTAGTGACACTATCGAATCAGCAACAGAATTAGGCGCCAAACATAGCTTTTCGCCTGAAACTTTATTACAGCGTGCACAAACGTCAAGACCAGCAGCCACCCATTTAGGCGCAGCAGCAACGGCTTATCTGATTTTTACCTCAGGCTCTACTGGTCAGCCGAAAGGCATAGCGATACAACACTGCAATGTCGTAAATTTTCTACTGTCGATGCAAAAACAGCCAGGCATTACCAGCCAGGATAAACTGCTTGCAGTAACTCCAATCTCGTTTGATATCTCAGTTCTGGAGCTCTTTTTACCACTGATTAGCGGCGCTTGCCTGGTAATTGCAGCCCAGGAACAAAGAGACGGCTTTAGTTTGTGCCAACGGTTGGAACAAGGGGATATCAGTCTGATGCAAGCCACACCTGCTGGCTGGCAAAGTGTGCTTGATGCTGGCTGGAAAGGTCAGCCAGGCTTGAAAGCGCTAAGTGGCGGTGAAATATTGCCAGCACAATTGGCTAACCAACTGACACAAAAAACAGCCGCTCTGTGGAATATGTATGGGCCAACCGAAACCACCGTATGGTCTAGCATGGCTGCAGTAAATAACATGACACAAAACAAGATCACTATCGGCCGACCGATCGCTAACACTGAGATCTATGTATTGACGCCGAGCCACCAACTATGTGCATTTGGCCAAACCGGCGAGATTGCGATTGCAGGAGATGGCGTCAGTTCAGGCTACTACGGTCAACCCGAATTAACCCTCAGCCGTTTTATCAGTATTAAAACGGCTGATGGTGAAAAACGGGTATATCTGACCGGCGATTTAGGCCGCCTTACTTCTGATGGCCAGTTGCAATGCCTCGGCCGTACTGATGAGCAAATCAAACTACGTGGTTTTAGAATAGAGCTGACAGAAATTGACGCTGTAATGCTGACGCTGCCGAATATTAAACAAGTTGCAACAGTGCTACATAAACACAGCGCGGGTTCCACACTGGTTAGCTATTATTGCTCAAAACAGCCCGATACTCAGGATAACGAACTGCAATTACTGTTGCAGCTCAGGCAGCAACTACCAGCTTATATGCTGCCTGAGCGCTTGGTCATTTTGCCGCAATTGCCATTGACGCCAAGCGGAAAAATTGATCGAAAAACCCTGGCAGCATTAGCGTTGAACCAACACCGTCATAGTCATGTAGCACCTAAAACTGACCTGCAATGTCAGTTGGTTGAGCTGTGGCGCAAACTTACCGGCCAAACCGATATTGGTATTACGGACAATTTTTTTGCCCTTGGAGGAGATTCTATTTCCGCAGTCAAAATTGTGCGTTTCTTGCGTGAGCAAGGCTATGACATGAATAACAAACTGTTATTTAGCCATCAGACTATTGAAGATCTGACGACTCACTTACCCCAACTCCTTACACCTTTGACTGAAAACGTCACTGAGATACAAGTCGACGGTATCGACATGTTGCTGACAGGAGATGGCGACAACAACGACCTGACAGCCATATTAAAAGAGTTTTCAGCCCGTTGATATAAGAATAAAAATAATAACCAGGACCAATGACATGAAGTCTACAGAAAACATCGCGGCTATTTATCCTTTGTCACCGACCCAGTCAGGATTGCTGTTTTATTTGCTAAATGCGAACAAAGGTGACCTGAGTTACCGCGAACAGCTGAAATTTACTGTCGATAAAACCTTGTGTTTAGCCAATCTAAAACAAGCATGGCAACATGTCGTCAATCGTCACCCGGTGTTACGGTCAATATACAGCTGGCAGGACAAATCCCAGCCGTTTCAGATCGTTCTCAAGCATGCACCTCTGCACTGGCAAGAGCACGATCTTAGTCATCTGAATTACAACGATTGCCGTCAATGTATTAAAGAGTTGTCATTGCGTGCCCGGCAATATGAACTCCAATTCGACCAGCAACCGCCGTTGCAAATAGATTATTTTAAACTGCCAGATGGCAGCGCTGAACTAATCTTCAGTTTTACTCATCTGCAACTTGATGGCTGGTCGATGGCGCTGATCAGCAATGAGGTTGAAGCGATTCTACATCAGCTATTAACTGCAGACCCGCTGGTTCTGCCACCAGCCGGTGACTACAAAGAATACGTAAAATGGCTGCTGGCACGCGATCATGCCGCCTCTTTGCAATACTGGCAACAGCAGTTACAAGACTGTGATCCGACACCGCCATTACATTTAAAACAGCAAGCTAGCCAAAGCTACAGCAGTAACCATGAACAAACGGTATTGCGTCAGCAGATTAATGTTGAAAATAGCCAAAAAATACAGCTGTTCTGCCGCCAAAATGGCATGACGTTAAACGCTTTTATGTTAGGTGTGTTTGGCTATCTGAACAACCTTGCGAGTAACCAGACACATAGCATTATTGGCGCAGTAGTGTCAGGCCGGCCAGCAGAAATTGACAGTATCGAGCGTACTGCGGGATTCTTTAGCAATGCAGTGCCAACTGCGATTAAATCGTTACCCGGATTAAGTTTTATTAACTGGTTACAGCAGCTGCAACAGCAATTGGCAGAAGGCCGGGAGCATGCATTTGTTTCACTTGAGCAAATCAAAGCAAGTATCAACATTGCGGTTACTGAACCTTTGTTTTCTACCTTGTTTATATTTCAGAACTATCCGAAAAAAATAATCACCGGTGATAACAATCGCTCTGTGGTTATGCAACAACAGCAAGGTGTTGAACAGAGCCACTATCCTTTAACGCTGTATGTCAGTGTCAAAGACACCATCAGCATCTGGGCCAGCTACGACAACCTGCATTATGATCACACTGAGGTGCAGCTATTACTGAATTATTACCACGAGTTAATGTTGCTGTGTATGACACAGGCAACAACACCGTTGTCGGAACTGAATTTACTCACGGACGCACGGCGCGAACAGCTGGAGCGGATTGCCAAAGGCCCACGCAAGCCAGAGTTAATCCAGCAACATTTGTCATCACAGCTACACCAATTAACAACCGCCGCAGAGCAGTTGGCGCTTGTCGATGGCAAACGGCAGTTTAGCTATTTGCAGTTGGCCCGACATGTCGAAACACTGCGAAAAAAATTACAGGCTCAGAATATTGGCCCGGGACAACGTGTAGCGTTACGGTTAACCCGCTCAGCCGAGTTTATTATTGCCAGCCTGGCTTGCTTACAAGCTGGCGCCAGCTACGTACCCATTGATCCCGCCATGCCACTGGAGCGGCAACAATTTATTTTACAAGATGCCGCTGTGGTATTAATTATCAGTGAAAGCAGCACCGAGGCAGATCAAATCCCGGTTTGGTCAACAGATTCTCTGCTAGATGGGCCACTAAGCGCGGCCCCCAGCTCAGAGCATATTTTTGACAATCAACTTGAAGCCTATGTGATCTATACCTCCGGGTCTACCGGCACACCCAAAGGTGTTGCAGTATCACGCGGTGCTTTATGTCACTACGCCTTATCTGCGGCGCAGTATTACCATTTACAGCCTGGCGATCATGCGCTGCAGTTTGCCTCGGTTAGCTTTGATACGGCTATTGAAGAAATTTATCCTACATTATTCAGTCAGGCCAGTCTGGTGATAAGAGATGATAACGTGCTTGGCTCGGCGGCCAGTTTTAACCAATTTTTACAGCAACAGCAGATCTCCATACTGAACCTGCCTACCGCCTACTGGATGCATTTAGCGACCATGCTCGAAGAAGAGCAGGTGAAACTAAGCCCACAGATCAGAAGCGTTATTATCGGCGGTGAAGAAGCATTACCCGGCGTCCTCAAAAAGTGGCAACAATATTGTCTGCAGTATCAGCTAAATCCGGCGTTGTACAACACTTACGGCCCCACTGAAACCACCGTGATTACCAGCCGTACCGAATTAAGTCATTACCGGATAAACAATACCGCCTTACCTATCGGCCGGGCTATTGATAACAGCGCCTTGTATATCGTCAATGAACATTTGCAATTACTTAGCCCAGGTTGTATTGGTGAAATAGCAATAAGTGGCCCGGGATTAGCGCTTGGCTATCTGAATCAGATAGCGTTGACAGCAGAAAAATTCGTCCAGTTGCCGCAAGCGGGCAAAGCCTACCTCAGCGGCGATTTGGGTTACTATCAGGACGATCAGCTGTTTTATCTGGGACGTAAAGATTTTCAAGTGAAGATCCGCGGCTATCGAGTCGAATTGGGTGAGATTGAGCAGTTGCTATCTACCCACCCAGACATCAGTGAATGTGTGGTAGCAAGCTTTACCAATGAAGACAACGCCCGGCAGCTGGCAGCATACTATGTCGCAGCCGTACCATTATCACATCTGCAGATCAGACAGTTTCTGGCAGCAGTATTGCCCGACTACATGCTGCCGTCAGCGTCAGTACAACTGAATCAACTGCCGAAAACTCTGACAGGAAAGTATGATCGCAAACACTTACCCATTCCTCAGTTCGAACTGACGCAGGTTAGCTGTTTCTCTGATCCTTATCAGGAGTTACTGGGACAAATCTGGTTAAAACTGCTGGGTGATCAGCCACTGACGACAGAAAGCCACTTCTTCCGTCTTGGCGGACATTCCATTCTGGTAACAAAGCTGATTGCTGAAGTAAGAAAAAACCTACAACTGAACCTGAGTTTTACAGAAGTATTTCAGCAGCCGGAATTGGCTAAACTGGCAGCTTTATTACAACAAAAACAAGCTCAGGAGCAGCAGGCGTTTACCTTGCCGGCAATCAAACCCTACCCACCACAGCGTGATATCCCGCTGTCATTTCAACAGGAACGGGTGTGGTTTTTACAGCAACTGCAGCCAGGAAATACAGCCTATAATTTTCAGTTAACTTTCTGGTTAAAAGGTCCTTTACAGCCCGAAATTCTGGCACAGAGCTTAACGGAAATCGTTGCCAGACAGCATTTGTGGCACACCAGTTTCCATCAGCAAGACGGCATCCCTTTTCAACGGACTGGCAAGCCTTTCGACGTCGAGTTACAGCTGGAATCCTTGATGCATTTAAATGCCCAGGATAAAAAAACCTATGCACAAAGCTTACTTGATGAACTTAGCCAAACTGCTTTTGACGTCAGTCAGTTGCCACTGATTAGGTGGAAATTGCTGCAACTGGACACCGACCACTATCAACTTATCCAGGTTGAGCATCATTTGGTACACGATGGTTGGTCAGTGGGTTTATTTTTAAAAGAACTGCAAAGTATTTATCAGGCCAAACTGGCCGGCACTGCCCATGCCTTACCGGCGCTACACATAAGCTATGCCGATTTTTGTTTGTGGCAACGGGAAGTCTTAACGGGACCTTATTTTAGCCAGATGGAGCAATACTGGTTAACGCAGCTGGCCGATTGCCCAACCCAATTGGCGCTACCTTATGATTATGCCCGCCCTGCTGTACCAAGCTTCCGCGGTGATTCAGAAATGTTTCATCTGCCAGACACGTTGTACAGCCAGTTACGTCAATTCAGTAAGCAACAAGGTTACACCTTGTATATGACGATGCTGGCAGCTTATTACGTGATGCTGTCCCGCTACTCTCAGCAAACGGATATTTGCGTCGGCGCTGGCGCGGCATCACGCAGTTTGCCAGAGCTGCAACCCATTATCGGCATGATGGTTAACAGCATAGTGCTGCGCACCGATCTGAGCGGCAACCCTAACTTTTTGCAGTTACTCGACAGAGTTAAAACCACCTGCCTTGGGGGCTACTCACATCAGGATATGCCCTTTGAGCAGTTGGTGAAAAAGCTCTGCCCCAGCCGCACCGGGCATGCAAACCCATTATTTCAAACTATGTTCAGCTTTCATGATGCAGAAGTGCCTGATCTTAACTTCGGCGGACTGGAAGTCACGGCGCAGGTAAAAACTAATAAATCAGCCAAGCTTGATCTAAACATCATTGTTGCACCACAGGCAGAGCAGCGGGTTGGTAAAGTAAGCACCCGCCCTGCCTATGCCGTAGTCACTTGGGAATACAGCACTGAACTGTTTAACCGTAAAACCATTCTGGATATGATTGATACCTACCTGCAACTGCTGGACAATCTGACCAAGCAGCCGGAGCAGCCAATCAATCAGCTCAGTGCCGTAAGCCCTGAGTCGATGCAGGAGCAGTTATTTGCGCTAAACAATACTGCCCAGCCACTGCCGGACGCTTCAATACCTGCATTATTTGATCAACAAGTCTTACTGCATTCAGATCGTGTTGCCGTAGTTTGCCCGGCAGCAGGCGATATAACGTATCTGCAATTACAGCAACGCTCACTGCAACTGGCGACTTACTTACAACAGCATAATGTTGAGCAGGGGCAGATTGTCGGTCTGGCCTTGCCCGCCGGCATGGAATTGTATGCCGCTATGCTGGCGTGTTTGCGCCTGGGTGCCAGTTACATGCCGCTGGATTTGACGGCAGGTGAGCACCGTCTTAGCGCAATGTACAACGACTTGCAATTGCAAAGCCGGCCGATAATTCTGGCACAGCAACCATTATTAGCGCACTGCCCTGCCAGCATCCGCGTACTGCCGTTACCCGCACCAACAGCACAGGTAATAGCCTGCTTTAACCATTCCTGCGCACTGCAACAGGCGTATGTACTTTACACCTCTGGCACCACCGGCCGGCCAAAAGGTGTGTGCGTGCCGCAGCAGGCTGTTATTCGGTTGGTTAAAAATAATCAGTTCCTGACAATCACCGAACAAGATCGCCTGTTACAACACTCTTCAGTCTATTTTGATGCTTCAGTCCTGGAAATATGGGGCGCCTTATTAAATGGTGCCAGCCTGATTGTTCCTGCCCAAACCAAGCTAACACTGGACGCGCTGGAGCACACTCTGGAGCAACATCGCATCAGTATCCTCTGGCTGACAGCCGGTTTATTCCATGCATTTGCTGATTACTTTACAGGGCGACCATTGCATAACCTGCATACGCTACTAGCAGGCGGCGATGTGTTATCGATGGAAAAAGTACGTACTGTGCTGCAGCACTACCCGCACTTAACGCTTATCAATGGCTACGGCCCAACCGAAAATACCACGTTTTCCTATTGCTACCCGATGCGCGCCGACACGCTGTCACAGTGGCAGCACTTAACCTCGGTGCCACTTGGCTATGCCATCAGTAACAGCCGTGGTTATATTCTGGATCAACATCAGCAGTTACTACCCTATGGTGCCACCGGCGAGCTGTATCTGGCAGGCCTGGGGCTGGCGACAGAATATCTGGGGCTTGACGCGCCAACGGCAGACAGTTTTATTGAACTGACATTGGGTGAGGGTGACTTTAAACGCACTGAGCGCTTATATCGTACAGGTGACTTAGTACGTTACAGCCAGGACGGTTTACTGTGCTTTGTCGGCAGACGTGACAGCCAGATTAAAATCCGCGGCTTTCGGGTTGAAATACTGGAAATAGAAGAGATCCTGCGTCAGCATCCGCAAGTTCAGCAGGCTGCCGTCGTTGTTGATGATGATCCGCAACTGGGTAAGACCCTGTTTGCTTTTGCCAGTACTGACGGCAATATCAGTAGTGCAGAACTAATGCGCTATTGCCAGCAGACCTTACAGCCTTTCCAGCAACCCGCCAGTATCAGCTTGTTACCACAGCTTCCTTTAACAACAGTGGGGAAAGTCGATAAAACAGCCTTGCTGAACCAACGCAGCACCGAGCTACCTGCTAGTGAGGCACAGTTGCCAGTGACAGATACTGAGTGTCGTCTGCAGCAGATCTGGAGTCAGGTATTGGGTAAAACCAATATCACCGTGCAGCAGAACTTCTTCAGCTTAGGCGGCCATTCTCTGGTTGCAGTGAAGGTTATCGCTGACATTCATCAGCAATTTGGTGTACGACTAAGTTTACTGGACTTCTTCCACAGGCCCACTATCGCAGCCTTGGCGGTGTTAATAGAACAACAGCCCATCACCACCACTGTTGAACTGGTTAGCCCATTGCCGACGACAAGTTCGAACGCTGAGGAGTTAGAGAGCTTATCTGACGAAGAGCTGGACGCTATGCTCGCCGTGTTGGCAGAGCAGGACTGAATCATGACGGCGACAATGACCCGGGCAGAGAAACTGCAAAAGCTGGCCCAAGCCAAACAACAGCTGGGAGCATTGCTGCCATTGTCAGCGGCTCAGCAACGATTCTGGTTTATTGAGCAACTAGAGCACAGCAGTGGCCTGAACAATATTTTTAAAGCGCTACTGATTACTGAGCCGCTGGATCAGGCCGTTTTGCAGCAGGCGCTTTACACTGTGACGCAGCGCCACCCGACGATGTGTAGCCGCTTTATCAACACCCGTAATGGCCCAAGGCAACACACCATACCTGCGACAACACCACTGATCGCAATGACTGACGTGACAACCTTAGCCGAAGCCAAAGCGCTGGCCAGCGCCGATGCACAACGAGGTTTTGCTTTGTCATCAGAATTGCCATTTCGCTGCGCGCTGTACCAGATGCCACAGCAGCAGTTTCTGTTAACACTATGCATTCATCATATTGTCGCCGATGGTTACGCGTTAAACTTGCTCCTGGCAGAGTTACACACGCTTTACCGTCAGTTACTGGGACACGCGGTACCAGCGTTAGCGCTACCGGCTATAGATATGCAGCAGTACCTGCAGCAACAACAACCGGCAGAGCTTGCACAGTTACAACAGTTCTGGCAAAACACGCTGCAAGATTGCGAACCGCAATTACAGTTGAGCCGTAAAACTGCTGCACTGAGCAACGACGGCGATTATTATTATTTCAGCTTACCGGCTGATGTCTCTGCACAAATCAGCCAGTTTTGCCAGCAACAATACATCACCCCTTTTAACCTGCTGCTGGCTGTGTTTAATATTTTGTTGCATAAGCTCAGCGACCAGCGCAATTTCATTGTCGCCACTCCGGTGTTAAACCGGGATCAACCGCAGCTAAAGCATTTTGTTGCCGCAGTGGCCAATACGTTATTGCTGCCAGCCGCTATAGACAGCAAGGCGGCCGCCGGGCAGTACGTGCAGCAGGTACGACAGCAGTTTTATCAATGCCTGGCACATCAGGAACTGGGCTACTCACAGATCCTGGACTTGTTACAACCAGAGCGCGATATTAATCGTAATCCTCTGTTTCAGGTTATGTTTTCGTATAACGCACTGCAAGATGCCGTAGCGGCACCCGACAACAACTGGCAAAGCTGTGCGATACAACGACACTATGCCAAGCTGGATCTGACGCTGGAGCTGACATATCAGCACAGTGGTTTCCATGGCTATTTTGAATATAACAAAGCCTTATTCAGCGAAGGTGATATCAGTCGTTATGCCGAATTTTATGTCGAATTGGTGCAACAGGTTATTCAGCAGCCAGAACGCCCATTGGCACAAATTGCGCTAACGTCTTTGGCTCAGCAACAACAGTTGCTAAGCCATGCGCCAATCACTGGTTCGGCAGAACAAGATATTTTGTCGGCACTGGTAAAGACAGTTAATCGGATACCGCAACAAAGCGCGTTGACCCAAACCAATGCCACTCAGCAATTGAGCTACCGCCAGCTATGGCAACTGGTAGAGCACTACAATGCCCTATTACAGCAACATGGCTTGGAACCAGGTAAGGTGGTAGCCATTAGTTGCCAGCACAGATTAACCGCCATTGTTGCCATGCTGTCAGTGCTGGCCGCAGGCGGCTGTTTTGTGATTGTCGACCGTGATATCAACGCCGATCGCAAGCAATTTTTATATCAGGATAGTCAGGCATGTCTGACCATGACTGATCAGCCAGACGCTGGCGCTATTGAGATAACATTAACGCCCGAGCTACTGCAACAATCGGCTGTAGTAGAAATCCAGTTCACCCAACCGGCTTATCTGGTGTATACCTCCGGCACAACCGGCACGCCTAAGGGCGTAGTTGTTAGCCGGCAGGCACTGAGCAACCACGCCAGCAGCATGGTACAGCATTATCAGCTCAGCCAGTGTCGCACCAGTTTACAAAGCTCAGCATTATCTTTTGATTTGGCACTGGAAGAAATTTTCCCGCCATTAATTGCCGGCTGCCACCTGCTATTGCCCGCTCAGCAACAGACGTTAACTTTTGCCGAGCTGCAACAGTTGATTACCCAGTATCAGATTGAACATCTGAGTTTATCGACTGCCTACTGGCAAAGTTGGATTAGCAGCTTGCTACAGGCACTGCAGCCGCTGCCCGCCTGTATCCGTCAAATTGTTATCGGCACAGAACAATTAACCGGTGCTGCCGTAAAAAGCTGGTTTAGCTTAACACCACCACCTCAGGCCGTATTGTTTAATGCCTATGGCCCCAGTGAAGCTACCATCAGCTGTAGCTTACATCGGGTAACACCGCAGGATCAGTCGCTGCCTGAAGTGCCAATAGGCAAAGCGATATTACCGAACCGGCTTTATGTGCTGAATGCAGATCTGATGCCGGTCCCTGCCGGGGTTACCGGCCAGTTATATATTGCCGGTGATAATCTGGCACTGGGCTATCATAACCAGCCCGAACTTAGCGCCAGCAAATTTATTCATCATCCATCAAGCGGCGAACGACTGTATGCCACTGGCGATCGTGTTTACTTCAGAGACGATGGCAACATCTGCTTTGCCGGTCGTAACGATCAACAAATTAAGCTACGTGGCTACCGCATTGAGCTTGAAGGTATTCGTCAGAAAATACTGCAATATGGTGCTATCGCTCAGTGCTATGTCATGGTCGTCGAGCCACAACAGCTAGTCGCTTATCTGGTGGCTGCCGACAATACTCTGCAACTGACTGGGCTGCGCCAGTATTTGCAGTCGCAGTTAGCCGAATATATGCTGCCACAGCATTTAGTCTTGCTGGATGCCTTACCTCTTACTAACAGAGGAAAAGTGGATCAGGTCAAACTACGACGTCCGGATACAAGCTTCAGCTCAGATGCAGAACAATCTAGCGATGATGTTATAGAACTCGCTTTGCTGGAGATCTGGCAACAGCTTTTACCCGACAAACCGCTGCAGATGACACAGAATTTTTTTAGCGCCGGTGGTCATTCACTGCTGGCGCTGTCTATGTTGGCGCGGATTAAAGACAGTCTGCACAGCAATATCAGTCTGCGACAGTTTTTTCAGCAGCCGACTATCCGGGCGCTGGCGCAGTTGGTACGTCAGCAAACCGGTGTACAACCTGCTATTCCGTTATTACGTCAGCCAGAGCAAAACCTGTTTCCGCTGACAGCGGGCCAGCAGCAAATGTGGGTGCTACACCAATTAGACGGCAGTGGTGCAGCCTACAACATGCCGATGCTGCTGCAACTGAACGGCGAATTAGATACGCTCAGTTTGCGCCAGGTGTTGCAGCAAATAGCGCAGCAACAGGGCGCATTTCACACCACTTATGTTGAAGATAACGGCACAGTGTTTCAGCGTTTACATCACAGTACAGAACTACAATTTAGCGAGCGTGATCTCTGCACCACAGCCGATACCCTGCCACAGTGCTTTGCCGCTGATGCCAACATCCCCTTTGACCTGACAACCACACCCGCATATCGATTTGTGTTATATAAGCTGGCACCACAACGCCATGCGCTGGGTGTTGTAATGCACCATATTAACGCCGACGGCAGTAGCTTCCAATTACTGTTGCGTCAACTTGCTCACGGCTATCGACAGTTGGTGCAGCAACAGCCCTGGCAAGCAGCACAACCCCAATTGCAAATGGCAGACCTTGCATTGTGGCAACAGCATACTGATTATCAACAATGGCAACAACAGCAATTGGATTACTGGGAGCAACAGTTAAAAGATGTACCCCAACTGCTAGAACTGGCTACAGACTTTCCTCGTCCGCCGCAGCCGAGCTTCCGCGGTGCCCGTTGCCGTTTTCAGCTTACTGCAGATTGCGTCAACGCCTTAAAACAACAAGCCGAACAACGCGGCGCATCACTGTATATGCTCAGCTTCGCCATTTGTGCTCAGCTATTACATGAGTTTTCCCGCCAGGACGATTTTGTTATTGGTATCCCGGTATCTGGCCGTGACAACACGCAATACAGCGAACTGATAGGTCTGCTGCTGAATACCTTACCTATCCGGCTGCAATGGCAACCGGAAATGACCTGTAGCCAACTGATTGCACAGGCAAAACAGCAAATTTTAACCGGCTTTGAGCATCAGCAGTTGCAGTTACCACAACTGCTGCAACGGCTGAATATTGCACGCAGTACCAGCCATAATCCGCTATTTCAGGTACTGTTTAATTTTAATCACAACGCTGCTGCCAGCCATAGTGAACAGGCCATTACAGAACAGCTGTCGCTGGCTATGCCTGATAGTGATAACCACAGTGCCCGCTTTGATTTAAGTTTCAGTCTGACTTTACAGGGCGATAACTTAAGCGGTTTTATTGAGTACAGCGAAGATTTATTTCTGCCGGCCTCAGTTGAACTGATGGTAACGCGGCTACAACAGTTATTTTGCCAATTTGCTGAAAATACGGCCCGGCCATTGGCGACGCTGGAGCAAGAGCAACAAGCGGCGTTTATGGCACAGTTACCTAAACCGGGTAATAACAGCGCACCAACATTTGATAATCTGAGCCATTGGTTTGCCGATACTGCTACACGTTCTGCTGATAAACCGGCGCTGGTAACGGCGGACCGCCAGCTCAACTATCAACAATTACAAGCTGAAGTTGACACCTTGGCCGCCCAGCTTTATCAAACGGGTGTTAGTGCTGGTGATTTAGTCGCTGTCTGCCTGCCCAGAGATAGCCAGCTAGTTATTACGTTGCTGGCGATTTTCCGCTGCCAGGCGGCTTACCTGCCACTTGATCCGGAATATCCGCAGGAACGCCTGCAATATATTGTTACTGATGCCGCTGCGCGTACCATTATCACTACCGATGAACTACATAGCACACTAAGACTGCAAGGCGCGCCGGTATTGCTGCTGTCACAACTGCAACAGACGTCAGCACAACTATTACCGCATTTACCAGGCCAGCCTCAGCAATTGGCATACTGCATTTATACCTCGGGCAGTACCGGCTTACCTAAAGGCGTAGAAATCAGCCAGCACAGCATGTTGAACTTCCTGCACGCAATGGCTGATAAACCGGGCATCACGGCCAACGACAAACTGCTCGCAGTGACGCCAGTCTCATTTGATATTTCAGTACTGGAACTGTTTCTACCCTTGCTACATGGCGCCTGCCTGGTGTTATTGCCACATCAACAAAACCGGGATGGCAGCAGTATTGCCCGGCATTTACGGGAACATCAGATCAGTATTATGCAGGCAACGCCAGCTGGCTGGCGCTTGTTGCTGGAATCTGGCTGGACCGGACAAGCTAACCTAACCATGCTGACAGGCGGTGAAGCGCTGCCAAAAGTGCTGGCACAACGGCTGCTGGATAAAGGCCGGCAGTTGTGGAATATGTATGGCCCAACCGAAGCCACGGTATGGGTATCATGTCAGCAAATAACCGCGGATGACCTGAATTTAATCAGTACCGGCCTGGCAATCAGCAACAACAGGCTGTATGTCATGAATGCCAATGCTGAACTGGCCACTATTGGCAGCAAAGGCGAGTTGTATATCGCTGGCGACAATCTGGCCCTGGGCTATCGGGGCAAAGCCGAACTGACTGCCGAACGTTTTACTACCAAACAGTGGCACAACGGTAAACAGGAACGTCTTTATCGTACCGGCGATTTAGTAAAACAATTGGCAGATGGCCGCTTGCTGTATCTGCAGCGACTTGATGAGCAAGTCAAACTACATGGTTATCGCATTGAGCTGACAGAAATAGAGGCTATCGCTGAACGTTACGCCGACGTTACCGCCTGCGCTGTGGTTCTGAGTCAGGCCAGGAATGGCGAGCCATTATTAGTGGCATTTTTTACCGCTTCACGACAATTAGATACCAATGGTCTGGCAGCATACGCCTCCACCTGGTTACCTTCTTATATGGTACCCACACTGTGGCAGCAATTGGACGCCCTACCTACAACCCCAAGCGGGAAAGTTGACAAGAAACTACTGCGCCAGCGCGAACTTACTGAACAACTGCCGCAGCAAGCTCTGGCAACAAGCACTGAACAACAATTAGCAACCTTGTGGCAAAAACTGCTGGGTATTGATGTGAGCAGCCGTAACAGTAACTTTTTCCGTTTGGGTGGCAACTCAGTACTGGCGATGAAACTGCTGGCATTAATCCGTCGTCAGTTCGGCGAGCATCTGCCGCTGGCGCTCGGTGATTTATTTGCTCATCAGCGGTTGGACCAATTAGCAAACCGGCTGGACGAGCTGCAGTTACAAGCGGTAGATGAAGATGAACTGTTAGCCATGATGGCTGAGATAACCGGATAAATATAACAAGAATGGATATCCCGATGGACATAGAAGAAAAGCTTAAGGCACTGTCACCCGAGCAAAAAGCGCTATTAATGCAGCGTCTGGCTCAACGCCAGGGCAGTTCACCCGCTACGGCCTCACAGTTGCCCAAAGCCGGGCATGCGGCACATTACCCTCTGTCCCATGAACAGCAGCGTATCTGGTTTATGTCACAGTTTGACCCAGCCAGCCCGGAATACAATATACCGATGGTTTATGCGGTAAAAGGCGTGGTGGACACAGCGCGACTGACAAAGGCTGTGATACAGACACTGGAATTTCATCCAATCCTGCGTAGTCAATATCGCGAAGTGGATGGCACAGCAAGACAGAATATTCTTAGTCTGGCAGATTTCATCAGCAATAAAGGCCACACCATTCTGCCCCTAGTCGACTTAACCGAACGGGGTGAAGAACAAGCCAAAAGTGACGCGCTGCGCGAAATTAAAGAAGATGGACATACGCCGTTCGATCTGCAGCATGACGGTGTTTTCCGCAGCCGTTTGTTCCATATCAGCAACGAGCACTATCTGTGGTATATCAATGTGCATCATATTGCCTTTGACGCCTGGTCACACGCCTTACTGATCCAGCAAATTTTCCAATGCTACGACCAACTGGCTGATACTCAGCCCACAAGTGGTATTACCGACTATAGCTATATCGATTATGCTTGCTGGCAGCGCTCTGATGCTCAGGAAAAACTGCTACTGAACAAACTGACTTACTGGAAGGATAAGCTGGCCGACGTTGCTCCGCTGGAACTGTATACCGACAGACCAAGGCCGTCAGAGCGCACCTATAATGGCAACTCCGTCGCTATTAGTATTGCACCAGAGCTAAGCAGTCAACTAAGACAACTCAGTTACAACACCGGTGCCACTCCTTTTACCCTGATGCTTGCCACACTGCGCATACTGCTGCACAAGTACAGCCGTCAGGATGACTTTGCCATTGGCACGTTAATCGCTAACCGCAACCGTACCGAACTGGAAAATGTTATTGGATTCTTTACCAATACACTGGCATTTCGAACCTACGTCGACCCGCAACTCAACTTTATGCAACAGCTGGAGCAGGAAAAGACCACTGTTTTTAATGCGTTCGCCAATCAGGATGTATCTTTTGAAAAGTTGGTAGAAGAACTGAACCCGCCACGCGACATGAGCCGGGCCGCTATTTTCCAGGTGATGCTGATCCTGAACAATACACAGAACTCAACCGATAACGAGCAAGCTACTACAGCACCGGTAAACCAGGCATTGCAGCTACAAGCACTCACCACCGAAAATCAAACAGCCAAATATGACCTGACGTTTTATTTTAATGATACCGGTGAGCTGAACGGCTTTATTGAGTACAACACCGATTTATTTAACCGCGATACGATAAGCAGGATGGCGGAACATCTGACCCTGTTGCTGCAACGGTTGCTTGCTCAGCCCCAGCAAAAGCTGGCAAACGTTAGTCTGCTCAGTGAACAGGAAAAACACCAAATTCTGCAGCATTGGAGTATAGGTGAGGTGTTGCCTGCCAGTCACGACACCGTGGACCAAATAGTGCAGCGCCAAGCGCAAACAACACCGGATCTTGCCGCAGTAGTTAGCCGCGAAACCACCTTAAGCTACCAGCAACTGGATACACTCAGTACGGTGCTGGCGCAACATCTGCTGGCGCAAGGTGTTGGTCGTGGCAGCTATGTTGCAATTGCGACAGAACGCAATGCCGCCATGATTGTCGCCATGCTTGGCACGCTGAAAGCTGGTGCCGCTTATATTCCGATTGACCTTAGCTACCCGCAGGACAGGGTACAGTATATGTTTGACACCGCCAGCATCGCGGCAGTGATTACACAGCCCAGCCTGGTAGCCAAGGTACCTGTCGGTAACTGGCCTGCATTGCCACTTAACGCTGACGGCACGCTACAGCATAATGGCGACCTCCCCGTTTCAGGACTGGTTGCTAAGGCGCAGCCAACCGATCAGGCCTATGTCATTTTCACTTCAGGCTCAACCGGTTTACCCAAGGGCGTGATGATCCGCCATCAGACCGTGGTGAACTTCTTACAAGCGATGAGCCGGGCGCCGGGCGTAAAAGCCGGTGAAAAGCTGCTGGCCGTTACCACTATCAGCTTTGATATCGCCGTATTAGAGATTTTCCTGCCGCTGATTAATGGCGGCACTGTGGTACTGGCTGACAAAGAACAGTTACAGGACGCCAATTGCATTTTGCAGTTGATACAACAACATAATATCAGCGTTATGCAGGCTACACCGTCTATGTGGCGCATGCTGTTGGACATGGGCTGGCAGGGTAAACGCGATATGCGCATACTCTGCGGCGGCGAAGCTTTACCGCCTGAACTGGCAGAAACTTTGCTGCTGCGCTCATCGTCATTCTGGAACCTGTATGGCCCAACCGAGGCAACGGTATGGTGCAGCCGGCATCGTATTGAAAGCGGGGATGGCGAAAACGGCGCCGTCACCATTGGCAAACCAATTGAAAACTCCCGGATGTATCTGCTGGATGAGCAAATGCAGCCGGTTCCTGTTGGCGTGCCCGGTGAAATTTTTATTGGCGGCCACTGTTTAGCCGACGGCTATATGGCAAGGCCAGACCTGACCGCAGATGCGTTTGTGGCTGACCCGATAAGTGGTCAAGGCATGCTGTACCGTACTCGAGATTTAGCCCGCTACAACAGCGCAGGTAATATTATTTTTCTCGGTCGGGCTGATTCGCAGGTAAAAGTTCGGGGTTTCCGGATTGAACTGGGAGAGATTGATACCACGCTGAACAAACACCCTCAGGTACAGCAAGCCGTATCGGTTGTGCATGAAATCAAACCCGGTGATAAACGCATTGTCTGCTACTTTACTGCCAGCGTGGCCGCACTGGGGCCTGACACTTTACGGCTTTATCTGAAAAAACATATTCCAGAATATATGGTTCCCGCCATTTTTATTCAGCTGGATAAGCTGCCGCAAACGCCAAACGGTAAAATTAACCGGCGCGCGCTGCCAAAGCCTTCAGCAGACCTGATCCAAAGTGGTGTGCCTTATGTTGCGCCGACAAACGATGTAGAAACGGCACTATGTCAGTTGTATCAGCAAATTCTGCGAACTGAACGCGTTGGCATTGAAGATGATTTTTTTAGCCTGGGTGGCGATTCCTTACTGGTAATCCAGTTAGTATCAAAGGCCAAATTATGCCATATCAGCCTGACTGCGCGGCAGGTGTTTCAGCATAAAACAGTGCGCTTGCTGGCTCAGGCATCACTAACGACACAAATACTGCGTCAACTTGATCCCGTCGAAGGCCCGGTAAAGATGACTCCGGCCCAACGTCATTTTCTCAGCCTGCAACATACTAACCCCCAGTTTCATACCCTTGGGGTGTATTTGCAACCACGGGACAATGACTTTGACCTGAATGCCATTGAACGTGCATTGCAACATGTATTAACCCGGCATGACAGCTTGCGAATGCGTCTGTCTGATGCAGGCTCAAATCAACCCAGCCTGATTTGTGACAGTCCTCCAGACCAGGTGATGCTAAACCAGATTGTCCTGGATGCTGAAGATCAAGCTGACTATGAACGCCAATTAGGCAGACGCATCTATTACAGCGTTACCGCGCTGGACTTACAGCAAGGGCCATTATTTCAGGCCTGTTTATATCGTTGTAATCTGGACCTCAAACCTACACTGTTTTTATTCGGCCATTTTATGCTGGCTGATATCGGCTCCTGGCACATCATTATTGACGATTTTGAGACCTGCTATCGCCAATATAGCCGCAATGAGCCGTTACAGCTGCCAGAAAAAGGTACCTCTTTTAAGCAGTGGGTTGAAAAACTATCAGCCTGGGGCTACAGCGATGAAATGAAAAAACAGCGACCATACTGGCTGTTGCCGGAGCGAAAATATGCCGCCGAACTGAGCAAGGATTTTCCTGCTGGCGAAAACCTGATGTCCAGCTCGCAGAGCGTCTATGTCCAGTTAGATCAACAACAAACCACTATATTGCTCGACGAAGTCCCCAAGATAACCGGCGCCAAGATTGATGCAATCTTACTGACCAGCATTGTTTATGCCTTCAAACAAAGCTGTAGATCAAACAGTCTGATGATAGATCTGTTGGGGCATGGTAAAGAAGCGCTGTTTGACGATGTTGATTTGTCCCGCACAGTTGGCTGGTTTAATACGATTTACCCTGCCTTCCTCGACTATGGCAATAACAGCAATCCTGTGGCTGCGATTAAAGCTATCAACGAGCAACTGCGAGCTATCCCTAACGGCGGCATTGGCTATGGTGTACTGCGCTATTTGAATCAGGATCAGGAATTAATTGAACATTTTAACCAAACCCCTGAGCCACAGGTGTTTTTCAACTATTTTGGCCATGATAACCAAGCCGATTTGCGCGTGTTGCGCAAGATCGACGGCTTTGGCGGTTATGGTTTGGATCATCAAACTAAACGGCTAAGACCTTTGGCGGTAGGGGTGTACATCAAAGAAGGGGTTATGGCCATTCGTTGGGAGTTTAGCAACACCATTTATCGTGTCGAACGAATTGAACAGCTGGCTGCAGACTGCAAGCAATGCATATTAGAAATATTAAATAATTACAATAAGTTATAAGAGGATAATTTCAATGTTACTGCAATTTAAGGGCGCCAGCGATGGCATGAAAAAATACCAGTTGATGTGGACTGGTCAGCTGTTTTCTATCCTCGGTTCAGGCTTGACCAGCTTCGCACTGGGGCTGTGGATCCTGGGGCAAACCGATTCTGTTACCTCGTTTACCATGATAGCGGTGATTGCGGGCTTACCAGCGGTGCTACTGGCGCCCTGGATAGGTGCCATTATTGATCGCTATGACCGGAAATTGATCCTGATTCTTACCGACACTATTTCGGCACTGGTAACACTTTATATAGCAATCCAGTACATGAACGATAATTTAGTATTCTGGCATATCTATGTCTGTGTACTTATCAGTTCAGTTGCTACTGCGTTTCAGGCTCCCGCTAACATTGCTGCTATCACCTCACTGGTAGAGCGTAAAGACTATGGCCGGGTCTCCGGCCTGATGCAATTTGCTGACTCCAGCAGCATGATTATCGCACCATTAGCTGCAGGAGCCTTACTGGCCTTTACCGACCTGACCACTATATTACTGATTGACCTTGGCACTTATGTCATCGCCATGGTTACGTTAATTCTGGTTAAAATTCCTAAAGCCAAAGCCTTTAAGAATGATAAGAAAGGCTCCAGTATGTGGCAGGAATTTAAACTGGGCTGGGCTTATCTGTTTCAACACAAAGATCTGGTTTATTTACTGGTATTTTTCTGCCTGATCAACTTCGTTGTTAGTATGGGCACAATCTCAGTGCTGCCGATGCTGCATTTCTTCGCTGATAAGTCTGAGATTGGTATGGTGTTGTCGGTCGGTGGCATCGGTATGTTATTGGGTTCATTTTATCTGGCGTCAACCGGAGGCCCCGACAAAAAGATCCACGGTATCTTGGGCAGCGGCTTTTTAATGGGTTTTTGCTTGCTGTTACTGGGTATTTACCCGTCAATCTGGCTAATCATGCTCGGCTTATTCTGCTTCAAATTCTTATTACCGATGATTAATGGCTGCAGTCAGGCAATCTGGCAAGGTCGCATTCCTCCGGGTGTACAGGGGCGGGTGTTTGCGCTGCGCCGTATGTTTGCTCAGTTTACCATTCCACTTGGCGATTTCCTGGCCGGCCCGCTGGCAGACTTTGTGTTTGAGCCAGTAATGCGTGGAAACAATATTGTTTCCAACACTATTGGACCAATAATAGGCACTGGACCAGGCCGGGGTATCGCCCTGATGTTAATTTGTTTATCTATATTGCCAATGCTGTTTGCTTTGTGGGGTTACAGCAATAAACAAATCCGCCATATCAGCGATGAGCCAGATCCAGAGCATGAAGACGCTGGTAGTCAAGAGCAGTCAGGCACTGCTGCAGCAACAAACAGCTAATTATGTCTGTTCAATTTCAAACTTACAGGAGCCGTATATGGACGTGGTAAAACAAAAATCTGCCCACGCCAACTATAAACAAAAAGCGATGTTGCTGATTTGCATAGTTGTGGTGACTATTGTCGCCATCCTGCTGATGGGAAAAGAGTCTCACCGACAAGTCAACCGCAACCAGCTGGTGCTAAGTACGGTAAAACAAGGCGATCTGCGTGTACAAGTGCAGGGCTATGGCGTGCTCAGGTCGCACAAGCAGAAGCTGCTAACCTCCCTCACGTCTGCCACCGTAGAAGAAATTATCCTTCGCCCTGGCGCGCAGGTTACGCCCGATAGCATCATAATGAAGCTGAATAATCCTGAACTGCACGAAGAAACGGAGCGTGCCAGGATGCAGTTAAATCAGGAGAAAGCTAATTTGCGCAAATTGGAGCTGAACAATCAGCGTGAGTTGTTAGCGGAGGAGTCTAATCTGGCAGAGATGGTGGCGAAGTTCAACATGGTTAAATTGCGTCGAGAAGCAGAACAAGAACTGGTTGATAAAGGGGTGGTATCTCAACTTACCTATAAAACTACTGTACTGGAGCAAGAGCAATTGCATGACAGCATGCGCATCCAGCAAAATCGCATAGCGCAGTTAAAACAGGTTAATCAGGAAGGGCTGAATATTCAGCAAGAGCAGATTAACCAAGCCGAAGCACTATACCTCACTGTCAAAAACCGCGTTGATGCTTTGGCTGTTAAAGCTGGTATTAACGGCATATTACAAAGGCTCCCGGTAGAGTTAGGCCAAAGTATTGCTGCAGGGCAAGAGTTGGCATTGGTAGGTAGCGAACAAGACCTGCTTGCACTAATCCGAGTACCTCAAGCTCAGGCAGAAAGAATCAGTGTAGGTCAATTGGCCGAAGTAACGACCCGCCGGGATCTGCTCCCTGGCAAAGTCAGCCGTATTACCCCTGAAGTACAAGAAGGCACGGTAACGATAGAAATCCAGTTCACCGCAGCACAATTACCTGCATCAGCAAGACCTGAACTGAGCGTTGATGCGGTTATTTACACTGCTGAGCTTAAAAACACCCTGTACATAGACCGGCCGGTAAATGTGCGGGTTAACTCCAGCAACAGTCTGTACAAGCTGGATCAGACACGACAACTGGCGGAGTACTCGGAGGTTCGCTACGGCGAAGACGCCGGAAAATATATCCAGTTGCTTGAAGGTGCGGCTGTCAATGACACCTTTATTGTGTCGGATATGACAGGCTTTACTGACAGCAAACGCATAAGTATTACAAACTAAATGAAAAGGAAACGGTTATGCGCGAATTAAAAATTAAAATGGCGGGAATTACCAAGATTTTCAGCACTGATGAAATGGACACCCATGCTCTCAGAGGAATAGATCTGGAGATTTACAGCGGCGATTTTGTCTCCATTTGTGGCCCGTCTGGTTGTGGTAAATCTACTCTGCTGTCTATTCTGGGGCTACTTGATATGCCCAGCAATGGTCAGTATCTGATTGAAGATAAAGACGTCAGCCGTCTTTCGCTCACAGAGGCAGCAGAAATCCGCAACGCCAAAATTGGTTTTATCTTTCAGTCTTTTAATCTGATAGATGAACTAAGCGTATTTGATAACGTTGCCTTGCCATTACGCTATGCACAGCAAGCGCCGAAGCAAGACGAAATTGAGAAACGGGTGATGCAATGTCTGGAAAAGGTTGATATGGCGCACCGCGCCAAACATAAACCTAACCAGTTATCTGGTGGGCAGCAACAGCGAGTAGCAATCGCCAGAGCACTGATCGCCAACCCTGCCATTTTGTTGGTTGACGAACCTACCGGGAACCTTGATTCAAAAAATGGTGATGCCGTTATGGCTATGCTGATGCAACTCAATAAAGAGGGAACAACTTTATGTATGGTGACACATGACCCTCGTTACGCAGAGATGGCGAACCGTAAACTACATCTGCTGGATGGCCAGATAACCGACAAGGCCGGTATATTAGCGGAGGCTAGTTAATATGTTCAGCTACTTTATCAGAACGGCTGCCAATAGTTTAAAACATGTGCCCGGTTATGTGTCGACGATAGTACTGACTTTTGGTCTGACGCTGGGCGCTCTGGTTTGCATGTTTAACCTAAACTATTTACTGCTGTATAAACCACTTCCCTATCCGGATCAACAACAGCTTTATGTCACCAACTGGACACACCACGACGATGGCCGCCTCAGATTCAATAATGCCCAGAACTACCCTGGTCTAATGGAGTTATATCAACAGACTGATCAGTTCGAACAGCGTGCTTTTATCAAATATAGTGAAGCAGTACTGACAAATGATGACGCCAAACCGAAATTAAAAGCTAATTTTATCACGCCTGACTATTTCTCAATGTTAGGCACGCAGTATGTGCTGGGGCGCGGATTCTCAGCAGAAGAGGGTTTGCACTCCAAGGTGCCAGTTGCCGTAATAAGTTATCAGCTATGGCAGGATTTATACAAAGGCAAGCCAGATATCCTGTCCGAAAAAATGATGTTCAACGGCACCAGTTTCAATATTGTTGGCGTTACGGCAAAAAACTTTGTCGAGCCACAACTACATGAAACAGGCCGCAATACTCAGGTATGGTTGCCATGGGACTTTAACCCACTTCCACCTGGAGACGATACTGCCTGGGGTATGTTTTTTATTGAGATTTATCTGGTGACTAAACTGAACGAAGGTCAGTCTGTCAGCCAAACAGAACATAACCTTTCTACACTGATTAATAAAAGATTCCGTGAAGAAGTAACCGGTGTACCTTATTTTGATAGCCGGAGAATCACTGTTAGTTTGCGTAGCTTTGAAAACGTTATTATGGGCGACTCTCGCTCCAGAGTCTTACTGATGTTCGCAGGAGTATTGGTGCTGGTATTAATAGCAGCAGTCAATATCATCAACCTTATTTTGGCTCGCGCAGCAAATAACCACCGTAAAATCGTGATCCAGATTGCTCTGGGAGCAAAACGTCAGCATATCTTCGGCGTAATTTTTGCCGAAATTCTGATGCTGATGTTAGCTGCCAGCACACTGGCGATTGTGATCGCTCATCTTGGTAATACCCTGCTGATATCCGTAGCGCAAACACAGCTCCCCAGAGTAGCAGAGTTATCGCTGAATTTGCCTACTGTCTTATTCTCTTGGACCATAGGTATAGTACTGGCAGCTATTTTCTCTCTGATCACTACCAGCCAGCTCAACTATCGAGAACTTAATAAAACATTACAGGCCAGCGGTAAAGGTGCAGGTTTACAAATATCCTCTCGCATCCGTAATCTCCTGATTATTAGCCAGGTTACTCTGTGTGGTGTATTAATCAGCTGTAACCTTCAAGTATTCAGCTCTGCTATCAAAGCAATACAAGCACCCTTGGGCTTTACTACTGAATCGAAAACGTTTCTGGATTTTGACCTTGGTGAGCTGGTGATGGCACCGGCAGAAGAACGGCGAAACTACATTGAGGCAATAGCAAGGCAACTGGAGCAACACAATGCGATAGAAAAAGTCAGTCTTGCGAGTAATGCTCCAATGGCCAGAACAGTAAATATTGAATGGACCACCGCAGTTACATCAGAGCTTGGTGGTGGCATATCTATAGGTCCCGGCATCGGAACTATAGATGAAAACTATATGCCATTAGTGGGACTACCTTTTATTGCAGGTCGGGATGTTACAGCCGAAGAAGTTACTGCACGTGACAAAGTAGCGGTGATTAATGAAACGATGGCAAAAATGTTGTCGCCAGACAGCTCTGCCCTTGGCAAACCGTTTTATTTTAACAATCAGTCCGTGCCTTACCACGTGGTAGGTATCGTAAAAGATTTAACTATCCCAAACCAGCTTAATATGCCACGCATCTATGTACCTATGCTACGTGGCGCAACCTATATGGTGTCGTATAAACCTAACCAGCAGTTGTCTGCAGCACAGTTAAATCAGTTGGCAGCTCAGGTCAGCTCACAAATTTATCTGTACGATATGTATTCGATGAATGATGTTCATCAGCTGAAAATATCTATGGATAAAATATCTGCCTGGGTGACGGCGATACTGGGTTTATTATCCCTGTTTTTAGCAGCAGTAGGAGTATATGGTGTATTAAGTTACAGCATGACCTTACGTAAATTTGAGTTGGGTATTCGTCTGGCCATTGGCGCCACACCAAAACGGATCATGGCATTGGTTTGCAAGGATACTATGGTACCCGTTTTAATAGGGTTAACCTGCAGCACCGCCCTATTACTAGCGCTATTAACTTACGTGAAGAACAAACCCTGGTTCACTGTATCAGTTGAACTGTCATCGTTTATTATTCCTGTTGGGCTGATCTGTACTATCGCCATCGCAACTGCCATTCTGGCAGTTTGGGGCGTTGCCAGCAAACCTGCAATTCACTCTCTGCGTAGCAACTAATCCGGCAGCGGATGAAAGCAAACTGCTTTCATCCGCGCTGTTAATACCATATCAAATCACCAAAGCTTCATAAATTGGTCATATCACTGACACAGCCCGCGCTGATGCTGGCAGCGCCTGAAGATAACATGGTACAGACTGATGCTGAACTGCCGCACTATCTTTTTATCTGACGTTCATCTGGGTTGCAAAGATTGCCAGGCAGATTATCTGCTGAGCTTCCTTGAACATACTCAGGCTCAAACCATTTATCTGCTTGGTGATATTGTCGATTTATGGGCCATGCGTAAACAGGTGCACTGGACCCCAAGCCAGAACAAAGTGCTGCGCTGCTTGCTGGATAAAGCCGAACAAGGTGTAGAGGTAGTCTATATCCCCGGCAACCACGACGAAGCCATGCGGTTATATGCCGGTAAAAGCTTTGGTAATATCCGCATTGCCCTGCGCGCCAGCCATACCACAGCACAGGGCAAAAAATTGTTACTGCTGCACGGTGATGAGTTTGATAAAGAGGTTAACTTTGGCCGCTTGCATGCCTGGCTCGGTGACAACCTGTATGACTTTTTACTGTTTTTAAATCGCTGGTACAACCGTATGCGCCGGTTAACCGGGGGCGGCTACTTTAGCCTGGCAGCCTATATTAAAAGTAAGGTACCGGGCGCACAAAAAGCCATAGCCCGTTATCGTACTGCTGCTATTGCCAAAGCCAAACGCGGTGGCTTTGATGGCATAGTATGCGGCCATATCCATCATGCCGAAATCTGCCTGGAACAAGGTATTATTTACTGCAACGATGGCGACTGGATTGACAGCTGCACAGCCCTGATTGAACAGCCCGATGGCAGCCTGGCGTTGTATCACTGGACTGAGCAGGCAGAAAAAATTGCCGCCTTGCCACTTGCTGCCAGCAGTAAGAAAGCCGCCTGAAATTTCAGCAAACTGCCATAAATCCGACACTGAATTGTCATACAACCGCTTTAGCCTGAGCGCAGCCTACTGCAGTGCTATCGGAGCGAACCATGATCAGTGTCGAACAAGTGCTTGCACAAAACCTGCCTCAGCTGTCAAACAAGCCATGGCTGTATAAACCGGTAAAAGGCGCCTTGCGCCGTTTGCTGCATGAGCAGGACTTTATTGCCTTTGCCAGCCGTTATCCGCATTTACAAGGGCTGGAGTTTGTTGAACAGGTACTGGACTACTTTAACTTTCGCTATTCGGTGCGCGACAACGAAATCGAGCGTATCCCCACCTCCGGCCGCATTGTTATTATTGCAAACCACCCTATTGGCTCGCTGGATGGCCTGGCGCTGTTAAAGTTGGTAAGCGATGTCCGCCCCGATGTTAAAGTAGTAGCCAACCAGCTACTGATGGCATTGGAGCCGCTGCATAACTTATTACTGCCGGTAAATAATATGAGCGGCGGCACAGAGCGGCGGGCACTGGATAATATTCAGCGACATTTAGCCGCTGAAGGTGCGTTGATCCTGTTTCCGTCGGGCGAGGTATCGCGCCTGCGCCCGGAGGGCATCCGTGATGGCAAATGGCACAGCGGCTTTTTACGTTTTGCCAGCAATGCCAAAGCGCCAATATTACCTATCTTTATTGATGGCCGTAATTCTGCACTGTTTTATGGTGCTTCTATGCTGTACAAGCCACTGGCGACCATGCTGCTGGTAAAAGAAATGTTTAAGCAGCAGCGGAAAAAGCTGGAAATGCGCATTGGTGAGCAGATCCCTTACGAAGCCTTTGCCAATATGGCGCTGGAAACTCAGGCCAAAGTAAAGCTGTTTAAAAAACACCTGTACCGGCTGGCTAAAGATAAAGCCCCGCTATTTATTACCCAAAGCGCCATTGCTCATCCGGAAGACCGTATTACGTTGAAAAAAGCTGTTGAAGCCTGCGAATTACTCGGCCAAACCGGTGATGGCAAGCAAATTTTCCTGTACTGCCACCAGCAAAGCTCGCCAATATTGCGCGAAATTGGCCGGCTGCGCGAATTTGCCTTTCGGGCAGTAGGCGAAGGCAGTGGTTTACGGCGCGATATCGACCGCTTTGACAGCCACTACGAGCAGCTGATCCTGTGGGATAAAGACGATCTGGAAATTGTCGGCGCCTACCGCTTTGCCAACACCCGCAAAGTGCTGGCTGAATACGGCGAAAATGGCCTATACACTGCATCGTTATTTCAGTTTGATGCCAATATGCAGCCGTATCTTGATGCCGGGCTAGAACTGGGCCGCAGCTTTGTACAACCGCGTTATTGGGGTAAACGCAGCCTGGAATATTTATGGTACGGCATTGGCGCTTACTTAAAACGTAACCCGGATATTCGCTATCTGTTTGGCGGTGTCAGCCTGTCGAACAGCTACCCGCAGGCAGCACGCGATCTTATGGTGTACTTTTACAGCCTGTACTTTAGCGATACAGCCTGCGCAGCTGTGTCAAAACAACCCTATCAGCTGCCGCAGGCTATTTTATCTGAATTACAGCAGCACTTTAGCGGCGACAACTACCTCGAGGATTTTACCCAGCTAAAACATTTACTGGCCAATATGGGCGTTAGCGTACCCACATTGTATAAACAGTACAGCGAACTGTGCGAACCGGGCGGTGTAAAGTTTCTCGCTTTTGGCACAGACCCTGGTTTTGCCAACTGTGTTGACGGCCTGGTACTGGTAGATATGACCATGCTAAAAGCCAGTAAAAAAGCGCGCTATATCGACGCAGAATAGTCCGGTTAAAGCCTCATTGAAACTGGCAGCTTTGGCTGCCGGTTTTGCTATGTAAAGGTTCAGTAAAGTTCAGTTTCAATTCAGCCACATCCCCCTATAAGCTATACACTGTACAAAAAGCCGTCGGTGCAGTAATTTACTCACGGTGAAACTGAGGATAGCAAGATGAAAAACCTGATGCTGCAACTAAGCCGGATACTGGCGATGTGCGTGCTGCTGGTTAGCCAGTCGTTTGATGTCCGGGCTGAAGAAGAAACCTTGTCGCAGGCGCAGTTGGATCAAATGCTGGCGCCGGTAGCCCTGTATCCCGATACCGTATTAACCCATGTGCTGATTGCCGCAACCTACCCACTGGAGGTGGTACAGGCTGCCCGCTGGGTAAAAGATAACCCTAAACTGACCGGCGAAGCCGCCGTCGATGCTGTAGAAAAGCAAAGCTGGGATCCAAGCGTAAAAGCGCTGGTGGCTTTTCCACAGTTACTGGAACGGCTAAGCAATGATCTGGACTGGACCCAGGAGCTTGGCGAGGCGTTTTTAGCCGATGAAGCGCAGGTAATGGCCAGCATTCAGAATTTGCGGCAAAAGGCCTATGCCAATGGCTCGCTAAACGACACCAAACACGTGGTGGTAGAGCGCGAGCGTGAGATTATTATTATTGAGCCTGCGCGCAAAGAAGTCGTCTATGTGCCGGTGTACGACACCCGCATAGTGTACGGCGACTGGTGGTGGCCATCACACCCACCGGTATACTGGCATACCGCAGGGGTGTATTACCGCCACAGCCCGTTTCACTGGGGCATAAGTGTGAATGTGCGGCCCTGGTTCTATTTTAGTATCTTCGACTGGCATCATCGCCATGTGGTAGTACACCACCACTATTACCACAAACCACCGCGCTATTATCCGGTACGCCACAGACACTACGTGGATGCCCGCCGCTGGCACCACAACACCGAACATCGCCGTGGTGTGCATTACCGCCATGAACGGTTAAACCGGGATTACAACGCAGGTTATGGTTACCGCCAGCCAACCCGTGAAGTGCAGGGCCAACCGGTGCGCCATACCCGTGTAAACAACAGTGTCACCGTGCGCGAGAACAAGCAGCATTATCAGCGTAAAACAGCTGAGCAGGTCAGAATGCCGAACCGTGAATGGCAGGCAAACGATAACAACCAGCGCCAGCAACGCCATGCCTCAACAGAGCAACGTAATGTCTTAACGGAGCAACGGGTACGGCCAACCGAGGTTAACCGCGATGAACGCCGCCAGCAGCAGCTTAACCAGCAATTAAAAGAGCAGCGCCAGCCGGCTGTGCCGCAGCAACGTTCAGAGCGGGTGATCAGCACTGAACAGTTGCGCCAGCGTGATGTGCAAACCACACAGCCTCAGCGCACTGAGCAGCGCCAGCTCAGAGCAGAGCAACGCCAACCTGCAGTACAACAACAACCTCAGGTACAACAGCCACGGCAGCAGTACCAGCAGCCGGCTGTGCAGCAGCGGCAGCCTCAGGTACAGCAACAAACGCCTGCTGTGCGCCAGCCAAGCCAGCAGCAGGTACGTGAACCGCGCCAGGCTCCTACCGTACAACGGCAGGAGCGACCAGCACGGCAAATTCAGTAATACTTACTTTATTTGATATAAAACAAACTACGGGGCTGAATTCACATTAGCCCCGTTTTTTATTGATCCAGCCCAATATTCTCTGCTGAGCAAAGCGGACAATTGGCCACAGAACTTATCTGTGGAGATCATTATGAAAACAACCCTGTCCATTATCACTCTTGCCTCACTGTTAGCCGCTGCACCTGCTTCTGCCGACTTTGCGATTAACGTAGGCGCCATTACTGTAGCGCCGGACGACAGCAGCTCCAGCTTAAACGTTATTGAGCAGGTGGCCGGTTTGCCATCAGGTTCCACTGCTGTTGGCGTTAATACTAATACCCAGTTGGGCCTGACATTTGACTACCGCATTAACCCGAACTGGGCAGTACAACTGATTGCCGCTACCCCGTTCAGCCATGATATTACCGTGAAAGGCTCGGCGATCGATGGCTTAAAAGTAGGTAAAACTAAGCATTTACCGCCAACATTGCTGGCACAGTATCATTTTATGCCACAGCATCAGATGTTTGATCCCTTCATTGGTGTCGGGTTAAATTACACAGAGTTTTTTAATGAAAAAGCGGATGCCCAATTGGTTGGTGCCTTAAACGCGCTGGAAGTCGCCGGCGCTGACGACAAGGTCGGGCTAAAACTGAAAAGCTCTTTTGGTCTGGCATTACAAGCTGGCGTAAACATTAAACTCACCGACACCTTAGGCCTGCACCTGATGGTAAGCAAAATGGATATCGACACCACCGGCCGGGTTCAGGTAAATGGCACTACAGTGCAAAGCGTTGATGTTGACATAGACCCCTACGTTGCCATGGTAGGCCTGCGCTGGAAGTTATAAAGCAATAACTTAGACTAAAGGCGACTGCGCCGCGGTTGCCTTTTAGCCTAAACTGTTATTCTATAGCTGTATCACACTACACGGAGCATAACAGTGGCTAAAGCCCCCGCTAAGCTGAACTGGCAACAGCTGTTAAAATCCGGCGACCGTATTTTTATTGGCTCGCATGCTAGTACCCCCGCCGCCCTGATTGATGATCTGATAGCCAACGCCAAACAGCTGCACGATATTGAAATAGTGCAGGTTTACACGCTGGCAGACAACAAGTGGGTAGAGCCGCAGCACCAGCAACTGTTTAAAGTAAATGCACTGTTTATTGGTGGCGACAAAGTGCGTCAGGCCGTTGCCGAAGGCCGTGCCGATTACACCCCCTGCTTTATGTCAGACATTCCTTCGCTATTCAGCGACGGCGTATTACCGCTGGACGCTGCATTAATTATGGTAAGCCCGGCCGACGAGCATGGTTATCACTCGCTTGGTGTATCGGTAGATGTGGTATCAGCGGCGGCCAAATCAGCCAAAAAAGTTATCGCCCAGGTTAACAGCGCCATGCCGGTCACCTACGGCCAGGCTTTTATTCACCGCGATCAGATTGATAGCTTTTTCTATGCCGACCAACCACTGCCAGAAATGCCCGCGCCCGAGCTTGATGCCATTACTGAGCGGATCGGCCAGTATGTGTCTTTGCTGATAGAAGATGGTGCCACGATACAAATTGGTATCGGCAAAATTTGTGATGCCGTACTGCGCTACCTGGGTAACCACAAAGATCTTGGCGTACACAGCGAACTGATTACCGATGGTGTAATGGAACTGATTAAAAAAGGCGTGGTGAATAACCGCAAAAAAACCTTTCATCCGGGCAAAACGGTAACCAGTTTTTGTGTCGGCAGCAGGGCACTGTACGATTTTGTCCATGCCAACCCGCATCTGGGTTTTTACCCCAGCGAATATGTGAACTCGCCGACTAATATCGCCCGTAATGACAATATGGTGGCCATTAACAGCGCCATTGAAGTTGATTTAACCGGCCAGATTGTCTCCGACTCTATTGGCCATTTATTTTACAGCGGCATTGGTGGCCAGGTAGATTTTAGCCGCGGCGCCTCCATGAGCAGTGGCGGCAAACCCATTATCGCCCTGCCCTCAACTGCGCAAAACGGCACTATATCACGCATAGTCCCCTTTATTTCTGAAGGTGCTGGTGTGGTAACCTCGCGCGGCCATGTACACTATGTGGTTACCGAGTTTGGCGTGGCATCACTACGCGGTAAAAGTATCCGCGAACGCTCACTGGAGCTGATCCGGGTCGCACACCCGAAGTTTCGCCAGCAGTTGCTGGAAGAAGTGCGTAAGCATTACTGGGTACCGCATTACCAGCTGCACACCCCCATGGAAGTACCAGAGCTGGGTGATGTCGGTTTTAAAGAGCTATTAATTGATGGCGAAGAATTTGATCTTCGGCCATTAAACCCATCTGACGAACGCCGCCTGCAGGAGTTTTTTTACTCACACACCAAAGAAACACTGCAACTGCGCTACAGCGCCGTGCCAACGCAAATGAGCCGGGAGAAATCCTGTACCCTGGTGGGCGTTGATCAATCCCGCGATTTAGCACTGTGCATTGTGAAACAAAAAGGCTCAGCGGTACAAATTCAGGCTGTGGGCCGTTATTACCTGTTAAACGACAACCAAAGCTGCGAAGTGGCTTTTGTTACGCGGGAAAAGCATCAGGGCAAAGGCATGGCCAAACGCCTGTTGCAGGAGATGATCACCATTGCTGAATTACGCGGTTTAACCAGCATGACAGCCTACGTACGCTCAGAAAATAAAGCCATGCTGGCGGTATTCCAAAAAGCCGGTTTTAGCCGCCTGCCGGGGGACGAACCCACAGAAGTTAACCTGCAGCTGCGCCTGCCCCGCTCAGCCAGCAAAACCAGCGGAGCATAACGGATGGCAATTACCCTGTTTAGCCACCCCAGCTGTTATTTACACCAGGCCGGCGATGATCACCCGGAACAACCTGCCCGGCTAAGTGCGATAAATGATCAGTTGATCCGCTCTGGCCTGGAGTTTATTGTGCAACAGCGCGACGCCACACCTGCCAGAGCAGAAGATCTATATCATGTACACGATAAGCTGTATGTTGATGAAATTTACCACAAAACCCCAGAAGATGGCCATATCTGGCTAGACCCTGATACCCAGATGATGAAACATAGCCTCAATGCTGCCCTGCACGCTGCAGGCGCTACCATTAACGCGGTAGATCAGGTTATGAGCGACACCAACCAGCAGGCGTTTTGTAATGTGCGCCCACCGGGCCACCATGCTACGCGCAGCCAGGCTATGGGCTTTTGTATTTTTAACAATATCGCTGTAGCAACCGCTTACGCGCTTGAGCACTACCAGCTTAGCCGGGTAGCCATAGTCGATTTTGACGTGCATCACGGCAACGGCACTGAAGATATTTTCGCCGCTGATGAGCGGGTGTTGTTTTGCTCATCCTTTCAGTATCCGCTTTACCCCAATACCGGTGAACACCCAAGCGCCAGTAATATTGAAAACTTACCGCTACCAGCCCTGTGCAAACCAGCCATCTGGCGTGAACAAATTCTGCAGCATTGGCTGCCGCGCATTAATGCGTTTAAACCGCAGCTTATTCTGGTATCCGCCGGTTTTGACGGCCACCGCGAAGATGATATGGCGCAGTTTCTGCTAACCGAAGCCGATTACCAGTGGATAGCCCAGCAGCTAAAACAACTGGCCGACCAACACTGCCAGGGCCGTATCGTCGCCGCACTGGAAGGCGGCTACGCCTTAAGCGCACTGGGCCGCAGTGTAGTAGCATTTTTAAAAGGCTTGATGTAGGTAAACACCGCCGTAATACCGACGGCTAATGCATTTATCTTTTCGCTAGTCATAAAAAAACCTGCCGCAGCAGGTTTTTTCATTATTACAGCTTAGTTAGCTTAACCTAACCAAACCCGCGAGTTGCGGAACATACGCATCCAGGGACTGTCTTCCTGCCAGCCGTCTGGCTGCCATGAATTGGCTACGGCGCGGAATACCCGCTCCGGATGTGGCATCATTATCGTTACGCGGCCATCAGTGGTGGTAAGCGAGGTGATACCGGCTGGCGAGCCGTTCGGGTTTTGCGGGTATTGCTCAGTGGCTTTGCCGTAGTGATCCACAAAGCGCATGGCAACCGTGCCGCTGTGGTTGGCTTTGGCGAGTGCTTCAGATGAAGCAAACTCAGCATGGCCTTCACCGTGTGACACAGCAATCGGCATACGTGAACCGGCCATACCGTTAAAAAACAACGACGGGCTTTGCTGTATTTCTACCAGACTAAAACGGGCTTCAAAGCGCTCAGACTTGTTGCGCACAAAGTGTGGCCACAGCTCAGCACCTGGGATCAGGCTCTTGAGGTTAGACATCATCTGACAGCCGTTACACACCCCCAGCGAGAAGGTGCTTTGGCGCGCAAAGAACTCAGCAAACTGCTTACGGGCAATGTCGTTAAACAATACTGATTTAGCCCAGCCTTCACCGGCCCCCAGTACGTCGCCGTAAGAGAAACCACCACAGGCCACTAAGCCGTTAAAATCGGCTAACTTAGCCCGGCCCGCCAGTATATCGCTCATATGCACATCAACGGCGGTAAAACCGGCACGGTTAAACGCCGCAGCCATTTCTACGTGCGAGTTAACGCCCTGTTCGCGTAAAATGGCCACTTTCGGCGCAGCACCTTTTAAAATAAACGGCGCGGCGACGTCGGCATTTAAATCAAAGCTTAGTTTTACATTAAGGCCCGGATCGGCAACATCAGCTTTGGCGTCAAACTCTTGCCTGGCGCCAGCCGGGTTGTCACGCAGCGCCTGCATCTGATAGGTGGTTTCTGCCCAGATACAACGCAAGCGGGTGCGGCTGTCGCTTAATACCACTTTATCGCCACGGCTGAATACCAGCTCGTCATTAGTGTTTACGCTGCCAATCACATGGCTGCAGTTGCCCAGCTGATGCTGTGCCAGTAGCTGCTTAACGTAATCCAGATCCGCTGCAGCAACCTGAATAACCGCGCCCGGCTCTTCAGAGAACAGCACCGCCATATCGTCGTTACCCAGTACGCTGATATCGGCACGTACACCAGCTTTACCGGCAAAGGCCATTTCGGCCAGCGTAACAAATAAACCACCGTCTGAACGGTCATGGTAGGCCAGCAGTTTTTGCTCGCGGGTTAATTGCTGCACGGCGTTAAAGAAGTTAATCAGCAGTTGTGGGCTGTCTAAATCAACCGGCGTCTGGCCCAGCTGCTTATAAACCTGCGCTAAACAGGACGCGCCTAAGCGGTTCTGGCCCTGGCCTAAGTCAATTACCAGCAGGCTGGTATCGCCTTTGTCGGTGCGCAGCTGCGGTGTGACCGTTTTGCGGATATCTTCTACGCGGGCAAACGCAGTGATCACTAAAGATAATGGCGCGGTCACGGCTTTCTCTTCACCGTTTTGCTGCCATTTGGTTTTCATTGACATAGAGTCTTTACCCACCGGAATAGTCACTTCCAGTGCAGGGCACAGCTCTTCACCAATGGCTTTTACTGCGGCGTATAAACCGGCGTCTTCGCCTGGGTGGCCGGCTGCTGCCATCCAGTTGGCAGATAATTTAATCCGCTTTAGATCGCCAATATCAGTGGCGGCTATATTGGTAATGGCTTCTGCTACCGCTAAACGGGCAGAAGCAGCAAAATCGAGCAGCGCCACCGGCGTGCGCTCGCCCATTGCCATTGCTTCGCCGTGGTAGGTGTCGTAACTGGCAGCAGTAACACCGCAGTTAGCTACCGGCACCTGCCAGGGGCCAACCATCTGATCACGCGCAACTAAACCGGTTACCGTGCGATCACCAATGGTTACCAGGAAGGTTTTTTCGGCAATAGCCGGTAAACGCAATAAACGCTCTGCCGCGTCTTTTACCGTTACGCCGGTTAAATCCAGTGCTTTACCCGCGGTTTGTGCGCTTTGCACATCGCGGTGCATTTTCGGCGCTTTGCCCAGTAACACGTTTAATGGTAGATCAATGGGCGTGCTGCCAAAATGGGTATCGGTCAGCGTTAAATGTTGTTCTGCTGTAGCTTCGCCTACAACGGCAAAAGGTGCGCGCTCACGTTTACAGATCTGCTCGAACACCGCCATCTTGTCGGCCGGTATCGCCATTACATAACGCTCTTGCGATTCGTTACACCAGATTTGCAACGGCGACATGCCCGGCTCGTCGTTTGGTACATTGCGCAGTTCAAACTTACCACCCACGCCACCATCGTTAACCAGCTCAGGGAAGGCATTCGATAAACCACCGGCGCCAACATCGTGAATAAATACGATAGGGTTTTCGCTTCCCAGCTGCCAGCAGCGATCAATGACTTCCTGACAACGGCGTTCAATTTCCGGGTTTTCGCGTTGCACTGAGGCAAAGTCTAAATCCTCTGCCGACTGGCCAGACGCCATTGAAGATGCCGCACCGCCGCCAAGGCCGATATTCATTGCCGGGCCGCCTAATACCACCAGTTTTGCGCCAACCGGTAAATCACCTTTTTGCACATGATCAGCACGGATATTGCCTAAACCACCGGCAATCATAATCGGCTTATGATAACCGCGTACTTCGTCACCGTTATGGCTGGGTACCTTTTCTTCATAAGTACGGAAATAACCGTTAATGGCCGGGCGGCCAAATTCGTTATTAAACGCCGCGCCGCCCAAAGGGCCGTCCAGCATAATATCCAGCGCTGATACAATACGCTCCGGCTTGCCAAAATCGGTTTCCCACGGCTGTTCAAACCCAGGAATACGTAAGTTAGATACCGAAAAACCAACTAAACCGGCTTTAGGTTTAGAGCCGACACCGGTGGCGCCTTCATCACGAATTTCACCGCCAGAACCGGTTGCAGCTCCCGGATAGGGCGAAATAGCCGTTGGGTGGTTGTGGGTTTCTACCTTCATCAGTATATGAATAGGTTCATGATGATAATGATAAGTTAAATTACCGGGCTGGGCAAAAAAGCGGCCAGCGGTAGAGCCTTCCATTACCGCAGCATTATCTTTGTAGGCAGACAACACATAGTCCGGCGTTTGCTCAAAGGTGTTTTTAATCATTTTAAACAGCGATTTAGGCTGTTGTACGCCGTCGATAGTCCAGTCGGCGTTAAAAATTTTATGCCGGCAATGCTCTGAGTTCGCCTGAGCGAACATATACAGCTCGATGTCGTTCGGGTTACGGCCAAGCGCGGTGAAGTTATCAAACAGGTAATCAATTTCATCATCGGCCAATGCCAGGCCCATATCGATATTGGCTTTAGCCAGCGCCGCACGGCCGCCGTTTTTAATATCCACCGTGCTAAGCTCTGCAGGCTCAGCTTTGGTAAACAGTGCCTGCGCTTGGGTAAGCTCGCTAAACACCGCTTCCATCATGCGGTCATGCAATAAGGCAGCAACCTGCTGTAGTTGCTCAGCCGTTAAGGCTGCAGAAGCTTCAATATAATAGGCAATACCACGCTCTAAACGCGAAACCGGCGTTAAACCACAGTTACGGGCGATATCTGTCGCTTTAGATGACCAGGGCGAAATAGTGCCCGGCCGTGGCGTTACCAGCACTAACTGGCCGCGTGGTTCATGGCAGGCTATGGCCGGGCCATAGGTTAACAATTTATCCAGTGTTTGCTGCTGGGCGTCAGTCAATGCGCTGCTAACATCAGCAAAGTGCATAAACTCAGCATAAATACCGCTGATGGTTAAGCCACTCTGGGCGCATTGGTCTAGTAACTTCTGAATTCTGAAATCGGACAGTGCTGGCGCACCACGCAGGATCAACATAGGCTTTTTTTCCCGTGGATTGAACGACGATGGAACCTAAAACAGGCGCGCCATTATAAAGAAATTTCTGCTCAAGTGGTATGAGTAAACACTGACGCGGCGACAGAAGTTTGTTATAACAGCGCAGAACGTGACATTGCAGGTTAGTAAAGATGTGGAAAAGTCAGGCCTGGTTGCTGTTGTTACTGTGTTTAGCAGGGTGTAACCCCGAGCCATCACAAAGCCAGCTTTACCAGATATATCAGCGTGATAGCTTAAAGGTCGGCATTTTGCACGGCCCTACCAGCTATTATGTTGGTATAGACGGTCCAACCGGATTCGAGCTGGAATTAAGCCAGGCACTGGCCGATAAACTTGGTGTCAAACTGGAATTATTTCCCAGCTACCAACTCGACGAACTGCTGCAAAAGCTGCAAACCGGCCAGGTTGATTATATTGCCGGTGGCCTGACACTAACAGAACTGCGCAAAGGCAAGTATCGCTCATCACCGGCGTATCGCTGGATAAATGAAGTATTAGTATTTAAACAAGGCAATACCTGGCCCCGCTCGCTGGACGACCTGACCGACACTGTAGTTGTAGTAAAAGACAGCAGCCATGCCGAAACACTGCAACAGCTAAGCCTGGACAAACCGGATTTACAGTGGCAACAACACCCAACGCTGGATGCCGACGAGATTTTACAACAGGTGGTTGACGGTAATATTGCTTACACCCTGACCGACTCAAACCAGCTGGCACTGAACCGGCGCTTTTACCCTAACCTGAGTATTGCCTTCACCGTACGCGACAACTTGCCGGTTAGCTGGTTACTGGCAGATAGCAGCGATGATTCGCTTTATGCCGTGTTAATTGAGTTCTTTGGTGCTATGTATCAGGGCGGCGAACTTATTGCACTGGAAGATCGCTACTTTGGCCATGTGCAACTGTTCGATTACGTAGATACGCTGGTGTATATCGATGCTATAGAGCAACAGCTGCCAAAGTTTAAAGCCTGGTTTATGCAATATGCCGGTGAGCTGGACTGGCGCTTACTGGCCGCACTCAGTTACCAGGAATCGCACTGGGATCCCAAAGCCAAAAGCCCGACCGGTGTACGCGGCTTAATGATGCTAACCTTGCCTACCGCCCAGCAGATGGGTGTTGCCAGCCGGCTAGATCCTGAACAAAGCATACTGGGTGGCAGCCGTTATCTGCACCGGATGGTTACCCGGATCCCAGAGCGTATTGCCATGCCTGACCGGCTCTGGTTTGCACTGGCGTCTTATAATGTCGGTTGGGGCCATGTTGAAGATGCGCGCGTTATTACCCAGCGCCAGGGCGCTGATCCGGATAAATGGCTGGATGTAAAACAGCGCCTGCCATTGCTGCGGCAAAAAAATGTCTATCAAACCACCAAATATGGTTATGCCCGTGGTGATGAAGCGGTAACTTATGTTGAAAATATCCGCCGTTACTACGACACCTTGTTGTGGGTAGATGAACGCCAGCAGGCAGAGCAACGGCTGGAGCTGCAAAAACAGCGCTTAACCGAGCAACTCAGTATAGAAATATTGCCAGAGCCACCACAGGACAACAATTAAAGCAGCTATTGAAACCGGGCCGGTACGCATCCATAGTAAGCATAATTCTCCCGATGCAGGCTTTTTATGTTAAAACGAAAGAAACCCCAGATCAGAGCGAAACGCCGCCTGGCTAATATTGCCTCAAGCAGGCGCCGTATTAAACGCAATATTGCGGTGGCCAAGTTGCATCAGCGCCGGCGCCATTACCTGAGCTTTTTTAATCAGGCAACCGAAGCTGTTTAGCTGCTTTTTGCTCCTGCCTGCGGCGTTGAAAAAACGCTGACAGCTGTGCGGCGCATTCTGCAGCCAACACCCCGGACACCACTTCCAGTTGATGATTAAACCGGCCATGTTGCACTAAATTAAGCACCGAGCCCGCCGCACCGGTTTTTAAATCTGTCGCGCCAAACACCAACCGCTTAATCCGGCTATGCACCATTACCCCCGCGCACATGCTGCATGGTTCCAACGTTACATACAAGGTGCAATCCGGCAAGCGGTAGTTAGCCATAACGGCAGACGCGGCACGTATCGCCTGCATCTCAGCATGGGCTGATGGATCATTCAGGCTGATCATCTGGTTCCAGCCTTCGGCAATCATTTTACCGTCTTTCACCAGCACAGCGCCAACCGGCACTTCGCCCTGCTGCTCGGCGTTAGCTGCCAGCACGATAGCACGGCGCATCCAGTCTTCATCAGTCATAATGCTTTACAATTAATTGCTAGATTGGTGGCGGAGTTTACCACTATATTATGGTGAAATTGGCTAAACTTTTGTGTGCTTACCATTGTTATCAATTAGATCACAAGCACATCCAACTGATATATATACATATTATTAGTTGGCATCTGATTTGCACACTATGCCATTAAACTATTACAGAGAATAACAGGAGCATACAATGGGACCTTTCGAAATAGCTGCACTGGCCATTATTGGCGGTATAGGATTATCAGCCTTTAAGGTATATCACGATAATAAGGGCAAAGCGGGTAGCGCAGAATTAGATCAACTCAGAGCCGAGCAAGAAAAACTGAAGCAACGCATAGCTACTCTGGAAAGCATTGTTACAGACAAAAGTTACCAGTTAAAAGAACAAATTAACCGGTTATAAACAACCACATTTTCATCCTGTTGCACTGTATGGCGTACGTGGCAGTTAAGCTTTGTTATGGTACACTGCCAGCAACTGCTGACAGGAGCTGAAAATGTCGACGGAAACTCTGGTTAACCGGGCGCGCACAATTTGCGAACAAAATGGTGCCCGCTTTACATCTATCCGCGAAAAAGTGTTTCGCCTGCTCGCCGGCCTTAACGGCGGCATTGGCGCCTATGAACTGCTTGAGCAGTTAAAACAAACTGAGCCCGGCGCAAAACCCGCTACGGTATACCGGGCAATAGAGTTTCTTACCGAGCAGGGCTTTATTCATAAAATTGAATCGAGCAATGCGTTTATGTTGTGCCATCATTTTGGCCAGCATCACCCGGCACAGCTGTTAATTTGTGATCAATGTGGTAATGTCACTGAGCTACATTCCAGTTTGCTGCAAGACGAGTTTAACCGTCAGGCGGTATCTCAGGGGTTTGTTATCAAACACCAGACCATTGAAGCACATGGTTTGTGCAAAATATGTAAAGCCAAACAATAAAACTTATCTGTATCAAGGATCTGGCTTGTGCATTGACAAAAAGGTTTCTAATCTTAAACAAGCTTTCGCTTTAGTTCTGTTTTCTGATAGGCATTGACATGAATGTTGAATTTATAAATCCGTTTTTATCGTCTTTAGTCAATGTGCTAAGCACTATGGCCAATACCACTATTACCCCAGGACAACCCCGTATAAAAAAAGACGAAGTTGCGCGTGGCGATGTGTCTGGTTTAATAGGTATGGTTAGCCCGCAAACCAAAGGCTCATTTTCTATTACCTTTGAAGAATCCTTGGCTGTGGAAATTATGTTTCGCATGCTGGGCGAACGGCCAAAAGGTATTACAGCAGATGTTACCGACATGGTAGGTGAAATAACCAATATGGTTACCGGCGGTGCCAAGCGTATTTTAGGTGAAAAAGGCTATGACTTTACCATGGCAACCCCTGTGGTAGTGTCCGGTAAAAACCACACTATTTCGCATAAATCTGAAGGTGCGAAAGTATTAATGCCATTCGACTCGGACTTTGGCAAAGTGCATATTGAAGTTAGCTTTGATAAGTAACCTGCCATCCTGTACCGCACAACGCCAGCATTAGCTGGCGTTGTTGTTTAACATATCCGGTTTGCGTGTACCAAAAGTAATTGAAGTTACAGCTTTAAGTACTATGGGTCTTAAGTACTATGGGTATAACTAAACTGGACCCGGCTGGTAATATTACACAGCAACTCATAAGGGATGGTGTCAACACAGCGCGCCAGTTGCTCTACCGGTAAATCGTTGCCCCACAGGATCACTTTGTCACCCACGGCTACTGCCTCGTTGCCGATATCGACAGTAATCATATCCATCGATACCCGGCCAACAATGGGTAAACGCTTGCCGTTAATTAATACATCGGCATTATTGCCGGCGCCGCGCGGGTAACCATCACCATAGCCCATCGCTACCACGGCTAAACGGGTATTATGCGCAGCTATCCAGCTGCCGCCATAGCCTACAGCATCACCGGCGTTAACCTCGCGCACCGCTATAACGCTGCTACTGAGCGTCATGACTGGCTTTAAACCGTGATCAGTGCCCACAGCATCCGCCATGGGCGATACACCGTACAGCATTAAGCCGGGGCGCACCCAGTCACCATGGCTTTGCGGCCAGTTTAGTACGGCAGCAGAGTTAGCCAATGAATGCTCACCGGTACTGCCTTGCGTAATGTGCTTAAACAATGCCAGCTGATTAGCGGTAGCCGGTTTGTCCAATTCGTCTGAGCTGGCAAAATGGCTCATTAACCTAAGCGGCCCCTGCACATTGCTGCTTTGGCTCAAACGCTGATACAGCTGGTTAAATTCGTGCGGATAAATACCCAGCCGGTGCATACCGGAATCCACTTTTAGCCACACCCGCACCGGCGCATCTAACGTTGCCGCCAGTAAGGCTTCGGCCTGGTCGCGATGGTGTATCACCAGTTGCAGGTTAGAGGCAACCACTTGCGCCAGTTCATCCGGGTGAAAAAAGCCTTCCAGCAACACTATCGGCCTGGCAATACCACCGGCACGCAGTGCTAAGGCTTCATCGAGCCGTGCTACGCCCAAAGCATCAGCCTGTGTTAACGCCTGAGCTACCGGCAACATACCATGGCCATAGGCATTGGCTTTTAACACCGCCAGAACCTTACTGCCAGGCGCCAGTTGCTTTACGCGCGCGAAGTTATGCTCAAGCGCAGCTAAGTCTATAGTAGCCTGTGGCCGGCGGCTAAGCATTAATCTTCCTCGAACCGCGCGCTACCGGCGTAGTTATCAAAGCGCGAATACCGGCCGTGGAAGGTTAACCGCACGCGGCCAATCGGGCCGTTCCGCTGTTTACCTATGATCACTTCTGCGGTGCCTTTATCCGGGCTATCGTCGTTGTACACTTCGTCGCGGTAGATAAACATAATTAAGTCAGCATCCTGCTCGATAGAGCCGGATTCACGTAAGTCAGAGTTTACCGGGCGTTTATCAGCGCGTTGCTCCAATGAACGGTTTAGCTGCGACAGTGCCACTACCGGCACTTTCAGCTCTTTTGCCAGCGCTTTTAATGAGCGGGAAATTTCGGCAATTTCCAACGTACGGTTGTCACTCATGCCCGGCACGGTCATTAACTGTAAATAGTCGACCATAATCATGCTTAAGCCACCATGCTCACGCGCCACGCGCCGTGCTCGTGAGCGTACCTCAGTCGGCGTTAGCCCCGAGCCATCATCGATATACATTTTGCCTTTGGTGTTCAAAAGCTCTATGGCAGAAGACAGCCGCGCCCAGTCTTCATCTTCTAACTGGCCGGTACGTACCTTGGTTTGGTCAATGCGGCCTAAGGAGGCCAGCATACGCATCATAATTTGTTCGGATGGCATCTCTAAGCTGAAAATCAGCACCGGCTTATCCGAGGTAATGGCGGCATGCTCGCACAGGTTCATCGCAAAGGTTGTTTTACCCATCGATGGCCGGGCAGCAACAATAATTAAGTCTGACGGCTGCATGCCGTTGGTCATTTTATCTAAATCGACATAGCCGGTAGATACGCCGGTAACGCCGTCATACGGTGAGCGAAACAGCTCGTCAATTTTCTCAATGGTTTTGGCCAGGATGCTGTTAATTGGCTCGGGGCCTTCATTGGCATTGGTACGCTGTTCAGCAATTTTAAATACTTTGGTTTCGGCAAAGTCCAAAAGCTCAGCCGAGGTGCGGCCCTGAGTGTCGTAACCGGCGTCGGCAATATCATGTGCCACGGAAATCATATCGCGTACCACGGCACGCTCACGCACGATTTCGGCATAGGCCAGTATATTGGCGGCACTGGGGGTATTTTTGGCAATTTCGCCTAAATAAGCAAAACCGCCGACATCGTCCAGTTGCAGGTTAGCTTCTAAATTTTCCGATACGGTAATAATATCAATGGGCTGGGTGGCTTCAGCCAGGCGCGACATAGCCGCGAAAATAAAGCGGTGCGCGCGCAGGTAAAAATCCTGCTCGACGACTTTTTCTGCCACGCGATCCCAGGCCTCGTTATCCAGCATTAAGCCGCCAAGTACCGACTGCTCAGCTTCTATCGAATGGGGCGGCATTTTAACCGCAGCAACCTGTTTGTCTTTGATACTACTCATAACACCTGTTTCAGTTAGCGAAAACAGCATAATGCTAACCTGCCTAAGGCAGATCACAAAGCAAAGTGTCAGATATTTTTTAGCAGTTTAACTAAACAGAGCGGGTAAACAACAGCGGGAGAAACGAAGGGAAAAGCGCACTGCAGATACAGTGCGCTTTAAAGCTTATTAAGCTTCTGCGATTACTACAATTTTTACAGTTGCAGTAACTTCAGCGTGTAACTGTACGTCGATTTCGTACTCGCCAGTTTCACGTAAAGTACCTGTAGGCAGTTTAACTTCTGCTTTAGATACTTTAACGCCGGCTTCAGTGATCGCATCAGCGATATCACGGGTGCCAACTGAACCGAACAGCTTGCCTTCGTCACCGGCTTTAGAAGCGATAGTCACTTCACCCAGCGCAGCAATTTTAGCAGCACGGTCGTTCGCAGCAGTTAAATCATCAGCTAATTTAGCTTCTAATTCAGCGCGACGGGCTTCGAATTTCTCGATGTTAGCCTTGGTAGCCGGAACTGCTTTACCCTGTGGGAATAAGAAGTTACGAGCATAACCTGACTTAACAGCTACATTGTCACCTAAACCACCAAGGTTAGCGACTTTGTCTAACAGAATAATTTGCATTGCTTATACCCCTTCTGTATTAACTGTGTGAGTCGCTGTAAGGCAGCAGAGCCAGGTAGCGTGCGCGCTTGATAGCACGAGCCAGTTGGCGCTGATACTTAGCGCTGGTACCAGTAATACGGCTAGGTACGATCTTACCGCTTTCTGTAACGTAGTTTTTCAGAACAACGGTATCTTTGTAATCAATCTCTACAGTGCCTTCTGCAGAAAAACGGCAGAATTTACGGCGACGGAAAAAACGTGACATTTGCCTGTCTCCTAACTTATTTGTTCAATTTGTTGCGCATGCAGCACCAGCTTAGCTTGTCCGCTGCGGCTTTGGTGGCGGTTTAAAAAACCTGTCACCTTTACCATGTTGCCCAACGTTAACTGTCGGGTATGTTGTGTTAGTGCGGCTCCGGTTAGTACTACCTGTATCCTGACATAAGCCTGGCGGTTTAAGCCGGCTTCCATCTGGTTACTGCGGTGTTCTAACACCAAAACCGTATGCGGTATGCCCGCAGGACTTTCGCTATGCTCCGGTTGACGGCAGATACTGCCAACCAGTACGGTGCTATTGTCCATTAACAACAACTTACTCTTCGTTTGCTACTTGCTCTTCATGTTCGCGAGGAGCACGCTCACGACGTTCATCACGTACTTTTGCCATTGGTGATGGCTCAACTACGGCACTGTCAGTGCGCATAATCAGGTTACGTAATACCGCGTCGTTGTAGCGGAAGTTAGTTTCCAGCTCATCAATCACAGTTTGTGGTGCTTCTACGTTCATCAGAACATAGTGAGCTTTATGCAACTTCTGGATTGGGTAAGCCAGTTGACGACGGCCCCAATCTTCCAGACGGTGAATAGAACCACCCGCTTCTTTGATTGCGCCAGTGTAACGCTCAATCATGCCAGGTACTTGTTCACTCTGATCAGGGTGAACCATAAAAACGATTTCGTAATGACGCATTGTAGCTCCTTACGGTTAGTAAGCCTCGGGGGAACTCGGCCGGGGTTCTCATGGAGGCAAGGAACGTTAGGTGTATGGCCGAAGGTCGCGTATTTTACGGACTTAGCGGGTAAATAACAAGCAGAAAGCAATCAATTTGAAAGATTAAGCAGGTAAAAGCGAGTGATAGCGCAGCCACAAACCCATTTCGCGTAAGCGAAGGCGGCGGACAAATTCGTCGGGAACGAATTTGGTAAGCTTAGCTGAGCCGCCTCACTGAGGGCAGGATTGCCCGAGGTGTCATTGTGGCGAGCATAGCACTCACTTTTACCGGCCAGAAAACAGCAAGGCTAGCTATTTCGCTGTGCTCGCCACAGCAACTCGTTCGCTGCTTACGCGCTCACTCAGACACTCTGTGGCTGCGCAATCGAAACACCTAACCTTTGCTATCGCACAAAGCAATAATGCAGGGAGTTTATTGGCGCTGGCGCACGGCTTCAAATAAGCAGATACCGGCAGCAACCGAAACGTTAAGGCTGGACACAGTACCAAACATCGGAATTTTTACCAGGCTGTCGCAGGTTTCGCGGGTTAAACGGCGCAGTCCTTCGCCTTCGGCCCCCAGTACCAGCGCCAACGGGCCTTTAAAATCAGCCTGATAAATACTGGTATCGGTTTCACCGGCGGTGCCGACTACCCAAACACCGGCGTCCTGCAATTCACGCAGGGTACGGGCTAAGTTGGTTACGGTAATAAAAGGCACGCTCTCTGCTGCACCACAGGCGACTTTACGCACCACTGAGGTTAATTTTACTGAACGGTCTTTTGGCGACACCACTGCATGCACACCGGCGGCATCGGCGCTGCGTAAAATAGCGCCTAAATTGTGCGGGTCGGTTACGCCATCAAGGATCAGAATAAACGGCTTTTCCTGTTGCTCAACAATGGCGGCTAAATCGGCTTCGCTGCCACTGCTTTGTAAGCGGGCTTTAGCAATAATGCCCTGATGCTGACCGCCAACCATATCGTCCATGGTTTTGCGGTTACAAAACTGCACTGATACGCCGTTTTGCCGTGCCTGCTGAATTAACGGCTGCATGCGCTTGTCGTCGCGATCTTTCATCACGAACAGTTCCAGCACATCCTGCGGTGCACGTTGCAGTAATGCGCCTACCGCATGAATACCAAAGACCAGATCTGCGCTCATTGTTAACCCTTAATGCCGACACTTAAAAAAGGCCGGCAGTTTACCTTATTACTTAGCTTTACGCCGTGGCTTTTTACGCGCCGTAATATTGCGCGCGCCTTTGGGCTTAGCTTCAGCACCTTTAGCGGCAGGTGCTGCTTTACCGGTAGCGCGTTTGCCGCCTTTGGCTGCACCTTGCTTTGACGCTTTAATTTGTTCTTTGCTGACAACCCGCGTTGGCTCGCCGACTAAGACTAAATCAATCTTGCGTGCTTCCAGGTTAACTGCTGCCACTTTCACTTTTAGCAAATCACCCATGCGATAGGTTACTTTACCATGCTCGCCGCTTAGCGTATGACGCTCAGCGTCAAAGTGGTAGTAGTCGTTTTGCAACGAAGTGACATGCACCAAGCCTTCGATATACAGTTCGGTTAAGCGTACAAACAGGCCAAAGCTGGTAACGGTAGATACAACACCGTCAAACTCTGCGCCTAAATGGTCTTGCATATACTCGCATTTAAGCCAGTCAGCTACTTCGCGGGTGGCATCGTCAGCGCGGCGCTCGGTCATCGAGCATTGCTCGCCCAGAGGCGTAATTTCGGCTTCAGTGTATTCGCGGGCACCGGTGACTTTCTGGCCTTGCTTGGCCAGTAAGGCTTTAATGCCACGGTGCAGCACTAAGTCCGGGTAACGGCGGATTGGCGAGGTAAAGTGCGCATAAGCCTCCAGCGCCAAACCAAAGTGGCCCTGGTTATCGCCCTGATACACCGCTTGTTTCATTGAGCGCAACATAGTGGTTTCTATCAGCTCGCGGTCCGGCCGGTCGCCAATCTTCTCCAAAGTTTGCGTTAGCTCCAGCGGTGTCGGTTCGGCTGATAAATTCGCGTCGATACCCAGCTCAGCTAAAAAGCGGCGGAAGTTATCAAAGCGGTCGGCATCGGGACGCTCGTGCACACGAAACAGCGTATGGGCTTCGTGCTTTTCAATAAAGCGTGCCGCCGCCACGTTAGCCATGATCATGCATTCTTCAATGATCTTATGCGATTCAACGCGGTGCACCGGCACAATTTGCTCAATTTTACGGTGACTGTTAAACACAAAGCGGGTTTCTACCGTTTCAAACTCTATAGCACCGCGTTGGCCGCGTACTTTGGCCAGCTTTTTATACAGGCTGTTCAGCGTTTCAATATTGGTCAGGTTCGCGGCATATTGCGCTCGTAACTCAGGGTCGCCCTGCAGTATCTTATGCACCTTGTTATAAGTTAAGCGCGCACTGGAGTGCATCACCGCTTCATAAAACTGATAGCTGTCGAGTTTACCGCTGGCGCTAATATGCATGTCGGCAACTAAACATAAGCGGTCGGTATGCGGGTTAAGCGAACACAGGCCGTTAGATAACGCTTCCGGCAACATAGGCACTACGTGATCGGGGAAATACACCGAATTACCGCGTTCTATGGCGGTGTTATCCAGCACGGTATAAGGCAGCACATAGGCACTAACATCGGCAATGGCAACCCATAACCGCCAGCCGCCGTTGTCTTTGGCTTCAGCGTAAACGGCGTCATCAAAGTCGCGCGCATCTTCACCATCAATGGTGATCAAGCCTAATTTGGTTAAATCGACACGGCCTTGCTTGGCCGCTTCCGGCACTTCTTCGCCGTACTTAGCCACTTGTTTTAATACCGCATCAGAAAACACATGTGGAATACCATGATTACGAATGGCAATTTCAATTTCCATACCCGGCGCCATATGCTCGCCCAGTACTTCGGTGACTTTACCTACTGCATTCACCCGCTTTGATGGCCGCTGGGTTATTTCTACCAACACCACCTGGCCGTGCCGGGCTTCGCCCTGCTCCCCATCAGGGATAACAATATCCTGGGTAATGCGCGGGTCGTCCGGCACTACTACGCCCAAGGCGAAATCTTTATAGTAGCGGCCTACTATTGGCTCGGCGCGCGACTCTAATACCCGCACTACGCGGGCTTCAATTTTATCTTTGCTATTTACGCTTTGCGCTGTCGCCAGCACAATATCGCCGTGCAGCAAGCGCTGCATCTCAAAATTGGGAATAAACCAGTCCGGCCCACCCTGCTCCAGCTTTAAGAAGCCGAAACCTTCGCGGTGGCCCAATACCGTGCCTTTTACCAGGTCCATATTATCGACCAGGCCATAGCGGCGGTTTTTGGTATAAATTAGCTGGCCGTCACGCTCCATGGCGCGCAGGCGTTTTTTCAGCGCGAAAATAGCATCGTCGTCGGTTAAACCCAGCTCTTCAACTAATTCTTCAAAGTAAGCGGGGCTCTGGCGTTTTTCGATATGCTCGAGAATAAATTCACGGCTGGGGATAGGGTTGTCGTATTTTTCCTGCTCACGCGCAAGATGCGGATCATTTACCGTCATTAAGTTATCTTTTGTTTCCTAAATTGTGTTAAGTGTAACAGCTAAACCGGGTTATGAGTATGAACTTCATTTTACCGGCCGTTTGGCATTCGCCACTACCCTTGCGGGCATTTTTTGGCTTAACTTACCAAGCAACTGTTGTATTTGTTTATGTGTACCGGCATCTGCCGTTACCGCATTATGCAACCAGCGATAGCTTTGTTCAAAATCTACCGGACTGCCATGGCCGTCAATTAATATTTGCGCCAAACGTAACTGCGCTTTTAAATTACCCAGTGCCGAGGCTTCACGCAAATAAATAATAGCTTTATCTGTGTCGGGCTGCACAAAGCGGCCAATATGATAATAACGGCCTACTTGTTCTAACCCCTCAGGTAAGCCTTGCCCTGCGGCTTGCAGCATCAGGTCCCAGCCTCGTTCTACATTACGTGGCACACAAACCGCATAGGCCAGCATATCGCCATATAAAAACTGATAAGCCGGCAACTGCATAATATCCGCCCGGGCTTCGATATCACGCACCAGCTGACAATCATCGGCCCGTACACGCTTAAGATGGCTGTTGGTACGGATCAATGCCAACAGTTCATCCTGAGAATATAACTGCACGGCTTCAAGTTCCTGAGCCTGTGTTAACGGCGTTTGCAGTGTCAGAACCGCCAGCACCAACCATAGCATTTTAGTCATAATATGCGCCTGAAAATTGTTATCTTAGGCTTTATCGGCCTCAAGTGGCTTTTTTTAAGCAAACTTCACGCCTTTTATTGCTCATTATTTAATACCCAGGGCGCAGCCAGCTTTGGTTTTGCCTGTTCAGCACGCACTGCTGCACTACTTACGGCTACATCGCTACAGCTACCGCTGGCAATATAATTAACTGCCTCTGCATACAAAGGATCAGTAACAACACCCCAATCTCCGATAATGTTGTCATTAACCGGGCAGTTAGGCTGTAACCCATCAAAGTACCCACCTTGATCCAGCGCGTTTACCGTTTGAAAGTTAATAGCAAACAACACGTAGTTGCCAATAATATCCGGTTGCTGCCCTATCGGCTTACCACAAGTTGCACTGCCTATCTGCACCACATTAACAAAAGGTGTCAGAGAATTAATTACCAGCTCGCTGGATGAGCAGCTGCTTTGGGTTGTCAGCACAAATACCCTGGGCAGATTCAGAGCCGTTCTGCCGGCACCCAGCGCAAACAGGGTAGTACTATTTTTTGCCGTATTTTTGTCATTAAACTGATATTTTAGAAATACTTGGCCCTGAACGAAGTTTCGTGCAATCTGTGTACTCAGTTGGTTTGCCACCCGGATCAGGCCGCCGCCGTTGTAACGCACATCCAGTACCAACTCATTAACCCCTTGCGTAGCAAAATAGGCAAAGGCTTCTTCCAGTTCCGTCTCAGATAATTCAATAAAAGTATTAAACACCAGATAACCAATACGTTTACTGCCTTGTGTAGTTACAGAGCGGTGCAGCACGGTATTGGTAGTAACTTCCGTTTTAATAAAATCTGCTACCCGCTCAGAGGCATCTGGCTTACGCCAGACAAAGTTACGTACTACGCCAGTTTCGTTCGGGCCGTAAATATCCTCATTGGTTGCCGTGCCTGCATCAAGCCGGCTTAGCCACTGCGCAACACTAACGCCTTCAATTTCAATTATTTTGTCGCCGCGGCGCAGGCCATTTTGAGCCGCTGAACCGTCGTCATATACATACGCAATTTGCAACGCCGTATTATTATCTGCTCTGACACTGGAGAAACCGTAGCCGAAAAAGGTAGCGTTGATAAAGCGATCTTCATATTCCTGCCGGGTAAGAATAAAGCTGTAGCGATCCTGTGGCGCTGCGACAGCCTGCAATAATTGATTGGGCGAGCTGTAACTATTTGGGTTAATTGAAGCAGGCAAATCACGGTACCACAGATAATCGCGCTGCAACGCACAAAACACCTGAGAGTTAATATCAGTACGCTGGCAAATACTGGTTTGCCCTGTGCTGTCAGTATCTAAGTTGCCTCCGCCACCACAAGCGGTAAGCGTTATTAACGCTGCTAACAAAGTAAAAATGCGCATAACCGTAACTCCATGTTTCGCTTTTTATCAGCATAAACAAAAACGCTGCCAGGTGGCAGCGTTTTTTATACGGCACAACTTAACAAACAGATGCCTCAGGCAAAAGGATGACGCAGTACAATAGTCTGAACACGATCAGGGCCGGTTGACACTATATCAACAGGCACGCCGGTCAGTTGCTCTAAACGGCTGATATAGTTACGCGCTGCCTGCGGTAAGTTCTCCAGTTGCTGCACACCAAAGGTGCTTTCGCTCCAGCCCGGCATTTCTTCATATACCGGTGTTACCAGTTCAAAGCCTTCTGCAGCCATAGGCGGAACGTCAGTTACATTACCTGCCGCATCTTTGTAACCGATACAGATGTGTATTGTCTCCAGGCCATCTAATACATCCAGCTTGGTTAAGCAAAAGCCAGAGATACTGTTTAATTGCACTGCACGCTTAACGGCTACGGCATCAAACCAGCCACAGCGACGTTTACGGCCGGTAGTCGCACCGAACTCATGGCCTTTTACACCTAAATGCTCACCTACTGCACAGCCCAGTTCTGTCGGGAACGGGCCTGAGCCAACACGGGTGGTATAAGCTTTGACAATACCCAGCACGTAATCGAGGTAACGCGGGCCAAAACCAGCGCCGGTTGCTACACCACCAGCTGTGGTATTAGACGAGGTAACATAAGGGTAGGTACCGTGGTCAATATCCAGCAGTGTGCCCTGAGCCCCTTCAAACATAATTTCCTGGCCGGCTTTACGCGCTTTGTCAAGCAAATCAGTAACATCTACTACCAACGGCTTTAAAATGTCTGCAATAGCCAGCGCATTGTCCAGCGTGGTCTGATAATCCACCGCTGGCACTTTATAGTACTGCGTAAGGGTAAAATTATGCAGATCCATCAGCGTTTTCAGCTTTTCAGCAAACAGCGTCGGGTTAAACAAATCCCCCACACGTAAGCCACGACGGGCAACTTTGTCTTCGTATGCCGGGCCAATACCACGGCCGGTAGTACCGATAGGCTTGTCGCCACGGGCCAATTCACGCGCTTTATCCAGTTCAACATGGAACGGCAGAATCAGCGGGCAGGCTTCGCTTAACAGTAAACGCTCTTTTACCGGTACGCCACGCTGCTCCAGCATGGCCATTTCCTTTAAGAACGCTTCAGGGGACAGCACTACACCATTACCAATAACGCATTTCACGTTGGCACGTAAAATACCTGACGGAATTAAATGTAATACGGTTTTCTCACCGTCGATAACCAAAGTATGCCCTGCATTATGGCCGCCTTGATAGCGCACCACGAAGCTTGCTTTATCTGTTAATAAATCGACGATTTTACCTTTACCTTCGTCACCCCATTGGGTGCCGAGCACTACGACGTTTTTGGCCATGGTTCCTACATCATGGGAAAAATTAGGCGGGGATTCTACCAAATTGGCAACCAAGTTTCAGCCGTCTGGAGGAAAAAAAGCCGCTTTTTTCTCAGCGGCTAAATTAATGGTTTTTATTCAGTCAGTTAAGTATGCCCATGAGTTAGACAAGTTAAATCATATTGCGCACTGTTATGGTATAAAGCAAAGCCAAACCGTAAACGATCTGCGCGATAGTCGGTTTCAATACCGGCGCGTTTTAACTGTGCTGCCAGCTCAGCCACTTCAGCTGCACTGCCCAAACGGAAGGTTAAAAAATGGCCGTGGTGTGCCAAATCATGCCGCAGCAGTGTCTGCAAATTTAACTTAGCATGCTTTAACTCTGCTATTTTAGCTAAAAATACCTGTTGTAACTGCTGTACGTACTGATGAATACGGCCAACACTGATGCCCTGCTGCTTAAATAACCGCAGCACGGCATTGAGGCGATATAAAGCAGAGAAATCCATCGTTGAGCCGGCGAAACGATAACCATCTTCACTGTACAGTACGGTGGCAGATTTCTCGCCCGCCAAAGTACCAAATTCAGCAAACCAGCCGGTATATAACGGCCGCGCTGTGCAGCCCAGCGGCACGGCCATAAAACAGCAGCCCTCACCGCCCTGCGCATACTTATAACTGCCGGCCAGATAAAAAACGCGCTCAGCAATTGCCGATAAGTCTGTCGGCAAGGCCATAAAACCATGATAGCCGTCGATCACGATCATCGCATCGCTGGCGGCAGCTAATTGCTGTACCAAGCCGGATAAATCGGTAATAGCGAAACCTGAATTAAAAAAGACCTGGCTGCAGAAAATCAACTGATAGTTGTTTGCTGCCGCAGCGTCACTAAAGCGCTGTGTAAAGCTGGCAAAAGGCTCGGTTGGAATAATATCCAGTTGCACGTTGTCATATTCCACCAAACGCTTTACCTGCCGCGAAAAGCTGTGAAACTCACTGTCAGTGGTTAGAATTCTCAGTGGGTGGCGTAAATCAAAACAACTAAGCAAACGCATCACCAGTTCGTGAGTATTGGGGGCAAACACAATTTGTTCAGCCTGGGGCAACTGCAATATGTCGGCAATTAATTGCTGGGTTTGCGGTACTTTTTCACCAAAAATATAGCGCCATTTATCATCTACCAGCCTGGCGGTATCGTCCCAGTATGCCAACATGGCATCGCGGGTAACATCCGGCCAATAGTGATGTGAGTGACAGGCAAAATGTTGCTTGCCCTGGTTCGCCTGCAAAAACCGCTGATAAAACTGTTGGTACATAACTCCCCCAATGACCCTGTCAGAGACAAAAAAGGCCCTGAACGGGCCTTTTTCTTATACAACACTATTAGTTCTGTACTTGATCTGACTTCATGTACTTAAAGAATTCATTATCCGGCTGTACCACCAACACATCGTCTTTACTGTTAAAGCTTTTGCGATAGGCTTCCATACTGCGAACAAACGAAAAGAACTCGGCATTTTTGTTATAGGCTTCGGCATAAACATTGGCTGCTAAGGCATCACCATCACCGCGCACGGTACGCGAGTTACGCTCGGCGTCGGCCACCATAACAGTAACCCGGGCATCAACGTCGGCGCGAATAATCTCGGCCTCTTCCATACCACGGGAACGATGCTCACGTGCCACAGCATGACGCTCGGCTTCCATCCGGGCGAAAATAGAGCTACTGACTTCCTGCGGCAGGTTGATCTGCTTTACCCGCACGTCAACAACTTCAATACCCAGCTCTCTTGACGCAGCGCCCGCTTGTTGTAAAGCACCCTGCATCAGCTCTGCACGCTCGCCTGACACAATTTCCTGAATGGTACGGGTACCAAACTCAGTACGTAAGCCGTTGTTAATATACTGTTTTAACAACACCTCTGCTTGCGCAATATTACCACCGGTTGCCAGAAAATAGGCACCAAAGTCATTGATACGCCATTTCACATAGCTGTCTACCAGCAAGTCTTTCTTCTCAGCAGTTACAAAGCGATCTTGCGCATCATCTAATGTTTGTACCCGGGCATCTAACTTACGCACAGTTTCAATAAACGGCAGCTTAAAATGTAAGCCTGGCTCATACACTACAACGTTTTGCTCAGCATCACGCTGAATTTTACCAAACTGAATCACAATGGCGCGTTGGCCTTCAGGCACCACAAACAGGGCGGAGACAAAGATAAACCCAATAATGACGATAATGGCTATAGTAAAGTTTTTCATATCTTACCCCCGGCCGCCGCTGCGTGTTGTTGTGCTGCGCGAACTGTCAGTCCGGTTTGAACTGCTACTGCTGTCAGTGCTGCTACGCGATGGGATCAACGGCAGGCTGCCTGACGGTGTTGAACTGCCAGCGCCTTGATTAATCATCTTATCAAGAGGTAAATACATAATATTATTACCATTTTTAACATCCAAAAGCACTTTAGATGTATTGCTGTATACCTGCTCCATCGTTTCAATGTACATACGATCGCGGGTTACTTTAGGCGCTGCCAGATATTCCGGTAACAGCTTCTCAAAGCGTGCAACTTCACCTTGCGCTTTTAATACAATTTGCTGTTTATACGCATCAGCTTCCTGCATTACGCGGTTAACCTGACCACGGGCACGCGGCTCAATTTCACGGGCATAAGCCTGAGCTTCCTGAACAAAACGCTCCTGATCTTCCTGAGCTTTAATCGCATCATCAAAGGCATCACGCACTTCTTCCGGTGGCCGGGCATCGCGGAAGTTAACATCAACCAGTGCTATACCCATATTGTAGGGCTGAATAATGCCTTCGAGCTCCTGGCGGGTGTTCTGCCGCACAACTTCACGGCCGCGTGTTAATACGTCGTCCATAATGGAGTGGCCAATAACATAGCGCAGGGCCGCATCAGTTGCCTGATTTAAACTGCTGTCAGCATCTACCACCGAAAACTTATATAAACGGGCGTTGAATACGCGATACTGGATTTCAAACGTAACCCGTACCAGGTTCTGATCCTGAGTCAGCATAAAACCATCGCTGCGCAAAGTGCGTACACTGGTCACATCAACCGGCAACACGTTGTCAATAAAGGTAGGCTTCCAGTGAATACCGGGCCCGACTTCATCGTGATACTGGCCAAAACGCAGCACGACACCACGCTCAGATTCTTTAATGGTATAAAAGCCACTGAAGGCCCATACCAGAGCAGCGACAATCAGTATTAGTACCAACGCAGCAGAAGCACCACCGCCGCTACTACCACCTGTAGACTTGCCACCGCCGAAGATGCCTCCTAACTTTTTGCCAAAGTTGCGAAACACTTCATCTAAATCGGGCGGGCCCTGATCACGACCACCCTGTTTCCAGGGGTCGTTATTCTTGCCGTTATTGCCCGGCTCATTCCAAGCCATGGTTTACTCCATTCTAAGTTGCAAAATAAGGGTTAATGTATCAAATAACCGGCTTACTGACGACATAGTTTTCTAATTGTCCATGCGACTGCTTAAGACAACGGTTCCAGACCGACTCGCTTAACCGCAGTTGCAACTGACAATTGCCATCAGCATCAAACTGTTCTTGCTCAATACTATGTTGCTGGTGAAACCTGGCACGCCAGTGCATTTGCTCCGGAGGCAACAGCAGTGCTATGTCCAGATACCGCTCTGACAACAACTGGCTCAGTGCCTGCGCCAGCAAATCTACCCCGGCGCCACTCACGGCAGATAAATATATCGCTACCGGTTGCTTGTATTCGTTGTACTCAATACGTGGTAATTGCTGCAACAGGTCAATTTTGTTGTACACCACCAGCTGTGGTAGCTGATCTGCTTCAATTTCCTGCAACACCAGTTCGACCTGCTGCATATTGTCATCTTTGCGCGGATCGGACAGATCCACCACATGTAACTGTAAATCGGCGTCACGGGTTTCCTGCAATGTCGATTTAAAAGCCGCCACCAGATCATGAGGTAAATGCCGGATAAAACCGACAGTGTCGGCCAGAATAATCTCGCCAACGCCTTTTAATTTCAGTTTGCGTAAAGTGGGGTCAAGGGTGGCAAACAGCTGATCAGCAGCATAAACATCAGCTTTGGTAATGCGGTTAAATAACGTCGACTTACCGGCGTTGGTATAGCCTACTACAGACACTACCGGCACTTCAGAACGTTGCCGGGCACGACGCCCCTGTTCACGTTGCTTTGTCAGCTTTGCTAATCTGCTTTGCAGCGCTTTTACCCGCTCCCGCAGTAAACGCCGGTCAGTTTCCAGTTGGGTTTCACCGGGGCCGCGCAGGCCAATACCACCTTTTTGCCGATCCAGGCTGTCCCAGCCGCGCACCAACCTGGAAGCCAAATGCTGCAACTGTGCCAGTTCTACCTGCAACTTACCTTCGAAGGTACGGGCGCGCTGGGCAAAAATATCCAGGATCAAAGTGGTACGATCAATAACTCTGGTCAGACATAAACGCTCTAAGTTCCGCGTTTGTGCCGGACTAAGCGCATGATTAAAAATAACCACATCAGCGCCGGTTTCTTCCACCAGTGCTGCTATTTCGCCGGCCTTACCTGAACCAACAAAAAACTTAGCATCAGGCGCACTTCTGCTTGCAGTAATAACCTGCAACGTTTGCACACCGGCGGAAGACACCAACAATTTCAGTTCGGTTAAATCCTCACTGACATGCTGCTGCGAAAAGTTTACATGGACAAGGATCGCTTGTTCCGGTACCACGCTAATGTCAGACAAGCGACTAACCCCTGAAATTATTCCACGTCCTCTTCGTCATCACCCTGGCCATTACTGTGAGTTACCATGGTATTGACCGCGCGGGCCGGTACCACAGTTGAAATGGCATGCTTATATACCATCTGACTTACAGTGTTTTTCAGCAGAATAACGAACTGATCGAAAGATTCGATCTGACCCTGAAGTTTAATGCCATTCACCAGATAAATTGATACCGGAATACGCTCCCGTCTCAAGGTGTTTAAAAATGGGTCTTGTAAAGATTGGCCCTTTGCCATGTGCCGCTTTCCTTTTTTAATTAGTCCGACTTATATTGGTATTATTTTTTTTATTTCAAGTTGTTAAAACGTCTTTTTCTATATCTTATTTAGCTTAGCGAAGATAAAACGGCTTGCAAGTTTTCTGACACCGGCGCTTCACTTTTCAGCCATGTCAGATCAGGCCAGCCACGCAACCAGGTTAACTGTCGTTTTGCCAGTTGCCGGGTTGCTGCTATACCGCGTTCACTCATTTGCTGATAGCTACTATTACCAGACAGATAATCCCACATTTGCCGGTAACCTACGCAGCGCATAGAGGGCAAATCCGGGTGTAAATCCGGCCGGGTTTTCAGTGCCGCAACTTCCTGTTCAAAACCAGCCGCCAGCATCTGCTCAAACCTAAGCGCAATACGCTGGTGCAACACGGCACGATCCTCCGGCGCTATCGCAAATTGGTGTGCCACAAAAGCAAAAGGTTCCCCTTTTTCTGCAGTTAAATCTGTCAAACTACGTCCGGTCAGCCGGTAAACCTCCAATGCCCGGTTAATACGCTGCGGGTCATTCGGGTGAATACGCTGTGCAGATACAGGATCAATCTGCGCTAATTCCTGATGTAATCCGGCCCAGCCTTTTACTGCGGCTTCCTGCTCTAACTGTCGTCGCACTGCCTCGTTGGCTTCTGGTAGCGGCGAAATACCCTCAAGCAAGGCTTTAAAGTACAACATAGTACCACCAACCAGGATGGGGATGTTACCACGATGTTGAATTTCAGCAATTAAACGCAACGCATCTGTACGGAAGTCTGCCGCAGAATAGCTTTGTGCCGGATCACGGATATCGATCAGGTGGTGCGGTGTTACTGCCAGTTCCTGCGCTGTGGGTTTGGCAGTGCCTATATCCATACCGCGGTAAACCAGCGCACTGTCAACACTGATAAGCTCTGCAGGCAGACGTTGATATAGCTCAGTTGCCAAAGCCGTTTTACCTGATGCGGTTGGCCCCATCAGAAAAATCACATCGCGCTGTATCCGGCTCATGGTTGTTGCCTTGTTAACAAACTTAGTGTGGTATCCAGTTGCAAAGGCGCACAGCACCAGTACTCAGGCAGCGATAATACTTGCGGCACTGAACTTAACACCGTGACGGCTGCTACCCCGTTAGCATTAAGTAACATCGACAATAAAACACCGACCACCTCATCGTCGCTATGCTGTACTAACTGCTCAAACCATAACGGCAGCCAGTGCCCCAGCACAGTTTGTCGCAGCCAGTCAGGCACCGCGCGCACTATCACGGTATTGTCAGTAAGCAACATATCAAAACCAGCCCGCCTAAAGCTGTCGGCCAGTTGGGTAAGTGTGCGTAGCTGCACCGCACTGATGCTGATACGCAATGGCAGCAATAACGGCATGGCTGTTAAAGTGTTGGCAGCAAAATATGCCGACAAGGTGGGCACAAGATCAATTAACAGCACGTCATCTGCATATTGCTTCAGCAAATAACGGTTACGTACAATCAACGGCGCATCTGTTATTTTAGTTTGTGCAGCCGGGCTTGATGCAGCAGTTGCAGGTTGCAGTTCTGCCGGTGCTTCTGTTTGTGCATCTGCCGCTTTATGGCTGTGCTGCCAGTATGACAGCTCACGTTTTACCGCTGCGGTTCCCGGCTGACGGGGCGCATAACTGCTGCCACGGCCTACCTGACTGCTGACCGGTTGCTCTGGCTGGTAGTTGTAGGCTGATGTTTCCTGTACCCGGTTAACCCTATCTTCGGCTGGCTGCGGTGCAGTTAACTGGCTCAACGCATCGCCCAGTGCTGATACCACAAAATCGTGGATTAACCGTGCCTGATGAAAACGCACCTCATGCTTGGCCGGGTGTACATTGACATCGACCTGACGGGGATCAAGCTCCAGATATACTACAAATGCGGGCTGCTGATCCGCGGTTAGCATATCGCCATAGGCCTGGCGAATAGCGTGATTTAACAGCTTGTCCCGCATCATCCGGCCATTAACGTAGCTGTACTGGCACTGCAACTGGCTGCTACAGGCTTGCGGCTGTACTATCCAGCCCCACACGCGTACATCACCATACTGATTCTGAATAAAAGCCGCGTTTTCAGCAAACACCCGGCCACAAAGCGCCGCTACCCGCTTTTGCCGTTGCTCTTCAGTTGTAGCCGCCTTTAACCGGCGCACTACCTGGCCGTTATGGCTCAGTTGCCAGCTCACATCATAACGGCTTAACGCCAGCCGTTTTATCAGTTCATCAATATGGCTGAATTCTGTTTTATCCGTGCGCAAAAACTTACGCCGTGCCGGAGTATTAAAGAATAAGTCCAGCACTTCAATGCTGGTACCCACCGGATGCGCTGCCGGGCGCACTTCTACCTGCATATCGCGCCCGGCGGCACTGGCCTGCCAGGCCGCACTTTGTTCAAGGGTTTTTGAGGTTAATGTCAGGCGGGATACTGAACTGATACTGGCCAGTGCTTCGCCACGAAAGCCCAGGCTGGTAATAGCTTCCAAATCATTCAAATCAGTAATTTTGCTGGTGGCATGCCGGCTTAATGCCAGTACCAGCTCTTGCTCTGCAATACCGCTGCCGTTGTCACGCACCCGGATAAGCTTACTACCGCCTTTTTCAATATCTATTTCTATCTGATCAGCACCGGCATCCAGACTGTTTTCTACCAGCTCTTTCACTACAGATGCAGGGCGTTCAACCACTTCACCCGCCGCAATCTGGTTAGCCAGCTGCGGCGGTAAAATACGAATAGGCATAGTTATGGGATCCGCAGTGTCTGGCCAACGCGGATGCTGTCATTGGTAAGCTGATTAAGATGGCGTAATTCATCAATAGACACATTGTAGCGCTGAGCCAACAACGACAAAGATTCACCGGCACTCACGCGGTGTTCACGGGCTCGTTGCTGGGCAAATAATGAGTCGGCTGGTGGTGATTTTTCAAAATGCCGTTTTAGCGCAGTAAATAGCGATTGCGCCAATTTAGCCTGGTGAGCTGACGAACGCATTAGCTTCTCGTCTTGTGGATTAGAAATAAAACCGACCTCGACCAAAATAGACGGAATATCCGGCGCTTTAAGGACGCCAAAACTGGCAGCCTGTGGCTCTTTTTTATGCAAATGGGCAACTTTACCCAGCTCTTGCAGCACTTCACCTGCTACCTGATAGGCCGTCACCATGGAGTGGTTCATTGATAAATCCAGCACAGTTTGCGCCAGATACCGCTCATTGGCAGAATCTTTAATAATTTCTGCCACACCACCCAGTAACTCAGAGTGCCGTTCAGTCTGTTCCAGCATACGCCCCACTTCGGTTGTAGCACGGCGTAACGACAACACCCACACAGAAGCACCACGTGGTTGCGGTGTAGTAAAGGCATCGGCATGAATAGACACCAGCAGATCGGCTTGTTGGCCACGGGCAATTTCAGTACGGCGGTTAACATGAATATAGTAGTCGTTGGTACGCACCATCATGGCTTTCATGCCAGGCTGACGGTCGATTAACTGCGCCAGCTGCCTGGCAACAGGTAAGGTAATATTTTTCTCATAAAAACCACTTGGGCCTATTGAACCCGGGTCCTCACCGCCGTGGCCTGCATCTATCGCAATAACAATATCGCGTGCCGCCCGGATGGCCGGTGGTGGTATATTCTGTGCGGGCTGGTCGTCCGGTAAATCAACCACCAAGCGGTGGCCATAAGGCGGTGTGGGTGACAAAGCAAATACATTGGCTTTGGTTGATTTGGCTAAATCCAGCACGATACGCATCCGGTTGGCATCGCCACTGCTACGGATAGCTTTAATTAACGGCGACTCTCCCGACACTGCCGGTAAATTACTGCCGCCTTTAATATTACTCAGATCAATAACCAACCGGTACGGGTTATCCAACGTGAAATATTTATGCTCCGGTGCCCCAGATAAATCGAATACCACCCGGGTATTGTCCGGCGATGGCCAAATTCTTACACCCTGCACCTGATTAGCCGCTACACTGGCCATGCTGAACAAGGCCAGCAGCAACAGCATGCAACTTTGTAAGTTGTTATAATTATTCGTTTTCATTGTTTAGTGCATTCAGCATTTTGGCTCCGGCTGGGGTATTAGCGCTTATCCTTACCCGCCGCTGCTCTTGTTCGAATAATAAGTGTATGTTGAGATCCGCCACAGGTAAATAACCCATGCCTTGCTGTGGCCATTCAATCAGGCATACACTGTCGTTGCGAAAGTAATCGCGGATGCCCATAAACTCCAGCTCTTCAGCATCACGTAAACGGTACAGGTCAAAATGAAACACTGTTAACGTTGGCAACTGATAGGGTTCAACCAGAGTATAGGTGGGGCTTTTTACCGTGCCCTTATGACCAAGAGCATTAAGCAAGCCCCGGCTGAAAGTGGTTTTACCCGCCCCCAGCTCACCCTGCAGAAATAACGTTTGCCCACCTGACACCAGCAAAGCCACACGTGACGCTAACGCTAAGGTTGCTTGTTCATCCTTTAACACACTTTCAAATTGCTGCACCGGCATTTTCTCTGTTGTCGCACAAAAACCGCACCATGTTAACAAATTAGTTGCCTGCTGAGCCAGTAAAACCGCTTGTCGCGACTATGACCTAATCTGCTGATAGCAAGTTCCCGGCCAACTAGGCGGCACAGGGCTGTTTATGCTAAATTACACTGTGTTTTTTAACCGGCTTTTTGCATGACAACAGATTATGCCGCACTGGCATTGCAGATAAAACGCTGGGCCCAGGAACTGGGCTTTGCGCAGTTGGGTATAACCGGCGTTTCCTTGCCGGATGCTGAACGCCAGCTGCAAAAGTGGCTGGATGCAGGCTACCACGGCGAAATGGATTATATGGCCAGCCACGGCATGCTGCGGGCACGGCCGGCAGAACTGGTGCCCGGCACGTTGCGGGTACTCAGTGTGCGGATGAACTATTTACCCAAAGGGGCCGGTTTTGCCACCAATCTGGCTGACCCGACTCAGGCTTATATCAGCCGCTATGCGCTGGGGCGAGACTACCATAAACTGATCCGCAACCGGCTAAAACAACTGGGCGAGCGTATTAACCAGCAGGTGGCAGAACTGGGCTACCGGCCTTTTACTGATTCTGCCCCTATTTTAGAACGGCCGCTGGCACAACAGGCCGGGCTTGGCTGGATAGGCAAACACAGCTTATTGCTAAACCAGGAAGCCGGTTCATGGTTTTTTTTAGGCGAACTGCTGGTCAATTTGCCTTTACCAATAGATACACCACATGAGGGCAACTGTGGTAGTTGTGTGGCTTGCATTACCAGTTGCCCCACCGGCGCTATCGTTGAACCCTATGTAGTCGACGCCCGCCGCTGTATTTCATATCTGACTATTGAACTTAAAGGCGCCATTCCGGAAAAATTCCGCCCGTTACTGGGCAACCGGATTTATGGTTGTGACGATTGTCAGTTAGTTTGCCCGGAAAACCGCGCCGCACCGCTCAGTATTGAAGGCGACTTTCAGCGCCGGCCGCAATGGCAAAGCCAAAGCCTGCTTAGTTTATTTGCCTGGCAGGAAGATGAGTTTTTAAGCCATACCGAAGGCAGCGCTATCCGTCGCATTGGTTATCAGCGCTGGCAACGCAACATTGCCGTGGCACTTGGCAACGCGCCTTATCAGGCTGACATTGTGCAGGCGTTAAGCGCTAAGCTTGATAGCGCCAGCGAGCTGGTAGCCGAACATATTCACTGGGCGTTAGCACAACAAAAACGCAAAAGCTGGCAGGCAGAGTCATTAATACCGCGCAGCACTGAGCGTTTGGTCAGGATTATTCAGAAGGGTCTGCCGCGGGACGCCTGAGTGCGTACAATTGTTGGCGCTGTGTCAGACGCTGTGCAGCCAGGTTCAAGATCGTATCGCGCCGTGCTTTGTCTGCGCTGTGCCACTCTATAATTTCGTTTAATAACCGGCCGCACCCGAGGCAGCAATCATGCTGATCCAGGCAACAGTTACGCACGCAGGGCGATTCAGACATAGCTGCCAGATGTTAAGCTAAACAGGCATTAACTATATCGCAGAAAACAAAAAACCGCACTGTGCTTGCGCAAGGTGCGGTTTTTCATCGAATTTGGAGCGAGTAACGAGGTTCGAACTCGTGACCTCGACCTTGGCAAGGTCGCGCTCTACCAGCTGAGCTATACTCGCATCAACTGACGTTGTTACGTCGTGATGGCGCGCATTTTACAAAATCAGTTAGCTTATGCAAGCACTTTATTGCGGTAATTTGAAAAAATGCTCGCGATAGGTTACTAATTCAGCAATTGACTCACGAATATCATCCAGTGCCAGATGGCTGCCGGCTTTTTGTACTTTCTTCAGCACCTCCGGGTGCCAGCGCCGTGCCAGCTCTTTGACTGTACTGACATCCAGGTTACGGTAATGAAAAAACGCTTCCAGTGTTGGCGCATACTCCGCCAGAAAACGACGGTCCTGCCCTATGCTGTTGCCACACATTGGCGATTTACCTGCCGCCACATACTGGCGTAAAAACGCGATAGTTTGCTGTTCAGCATCTGCCAACGTAGTAGTACTTGCCCGGCAACGCGCCGTTAAACCGCTTTTACCGTGTTGCTCAACACACCAGGCGCTCATATTATCCAGCACATCGTCTGGTTGTTTAATAGCAAAAACCGGCCCCTCAGCCAGAATATTCAGCTGGCTGTCGGTCACTATAGTGGCCATTTCCAGAATGACATCGGTTTTTGGCTCCAGGCCAGTCATTTCCAAATCAAGCCAAATCAGATTATTGTCATTTACACTCATCAAAAACCCTTACACTCGTTGCTGCTTTGTTCATTAACAGATTGCAGGTATCATACACGCCCTAAGCTTAGCAGTAATAGCATCCTTTACATCAGAGCGATAAAAGCAGCAGTGACAAAGAAAAAACATCTTACCCAGCGCCAGCAACAACGTATTGCCGACAATGCCAGCAAACGGTTACGTGCGCCAAAAAACAAAGGTGTCGAATCTGTTGATGACAACAGCTTTGCCGCCACTGAAACCGGCCTGATATTAAGCCGTTTTGGCCAGCATGCTGATGTCGAAGATACCAACGGTGCCGTGGTACGTTGCAATATGCGCCGCTCGGTTGCCTCTTTAGTAACCGGTGATCGCGTAGTATGGCGCCGCGCTTTGCAGCCCACCGGCGGCATTGATGGCGTAATAGATGCGGTAGAAGAACGTAGCTCTGTGCTGCTGCGGCCAGATTTTTACGACGGCTTAAAACCGGTGGCAGCCAATATTGATTTAATGATTATTGTGTCGGCTATTCTGCCTGCACTATCGCTGAATATTATTGACCGCTACCTTGTCGCAGCAGAGATCACCGGCATTAAACCCCTGCTGGTGATTAATAAAGCCGACTTACTCAGCGCTGATGAGTTTATTGCCACAGAGCAGCAACTGGCGTTGTACCAACAGCTGGGGTATAACTTTTTGCTGGTAAGCGCCAAAAGCGGGGTTGGTATGGCGCAATTGCTTAGTTACCTGCACAGCGGTACCAGCATTTTTGTCGGCCAGTCTGGCGTGGGTAAATCGTCGTTAATGAACAACTTAATGCCAGGTCTGGAAGCGCTGACACAGGAAGTATCGACCAACTCCGGCCTGGGGCAGCACACCACTACGGTGTCTCGCCTGTACCATTTGCCGGATGGCGGCGATTTAATCGACTCGCCGGGCATTCGTGAATTTGCACTGTGGCATTTAACAGCAGAAGAAGTTACCCGCGGTTTTACTGAATTTGCCCCCTGGCTTGGGCGCTGTAAATTCCGTGACTGTAAGCATATTTCCGACCCTGGCTGCGCTATTCAGCATGCAGTAGAAACCGGAGACATTCGCCAGGAACGCTATGACAGCTATTTAAAAATTCTTGCCAGTATGGCGCAGGACAAACCGAATCACTTTTAACTTTATACAGAGAACATAATGGATAATTTAAAAATTACCCTGCAATACTTATTGCCTAAACATCTTATATCCCGTTTGGCCGGCAAATTAGCCGCGGCAAAACTGGGCTGGTTTAGCCACTTTTTAATTAACCGTTTTATTAAAGCCTACGGCATTAATATGGCGGAAGCACAGTTTGAACACGCTAAAGATTACGCCAGTTTTAATGAGTTTTTTACCCGGCCGTTAAAAGATGGCATTCGCCCACTGGCTACAGAGGCTAATATTGTTGCCCATCCGGTAGATGGCACTATCAGCCAGCTTGGGCCTATCGTTGATGGCAAACTTATTCAGGCAAAAAACCACAATTATTCGCTGCAGGCTCTGTTAGGCGGGGATAGCGCCACGGCATTGCCGTTTCAAAACGGCCACTTTGCTACTATTTATCTGGCACCAAAAGATTATCACCGTATTCATATGCCTGTGCGGGGCACTTTGCGCCAGATGATTTACGTGCCAGGAGAACTCTTCTCGGTTAACCCATTAACCGCAGAGTGCGTAAAGGATTTATTTGCGCTGAATGAGCGCGTAGTAACCATTTTCGATACTGAGCTTGGCCCTATGGCATTAGTGCTGGTAGGTGCAACGATAGTGGCCAGTATTGAAACGGTTTGGGCCGGCACAGTAACGCCACCGGCGGGTAAAAATGTGTTTCGCTGGAGCTATCCGGCACATGGTAAAAATGCCATTACGCTGGAAAAAGGCGCCGAGATGGGCCGCTTTAAGCTGGGCTCAACAGTCGTGTTGGCTTTTCCGGCGAATAAACTGCAGTTTTTAGCCGATCAGCAACCCGGTACAGTTACTCGTATGGGTGCACCTTTTGCTGAACTAAACTGATATAACAGCGTTACTGGCTGACGCGTATGTACTTTCTTCTGTGACCGTTGCAGGCCAGGATGGCCGAATCGAGCCCCCAGGGAAGGGTTTACGGCGTGTCACAGAAGAAATGTACGGAGTGGCAGACAGCGTCCGGAGAAATGGAGGTCATTTTATGCAAATCATCGCTCATCGTGGTGCAAGTGGTGAATACCCGGAAAACACCCTGCTGGCTATTGAACAAGCCATAACGCAGGGTGCTGACGCTATAGAAATAGACGTATTCGCCGTGCAGGGCGAGCTGATTGTTATTCATGATCATCACTTAACCCGCACCACTAACGGCACAGGCAGTATTTACCAGTACTCTGTAGAACAACTGATGCAACTGGATGCCGGCCGTGGCGAGCGTATTCCAACGCTATGGCAGGTATTGCAGTTACTGCACAACACCCGGCTGTGGCTGAATATCGAATTAAAAGGTGAAAACACCGTTGCACCGCTGCTGACCTTACTGGGTAAAGCAAAGCAGGAGCTGCAATTTGACGACCAGCGGCTGCTGATCTCATCTTTTAATCATCACCTACTCGCCGCCCTTAAGGCAGCCAGGCCTGAGTTAAAGCTGGGAGCACTTACTGCCAGCCTGCCACTGGATTACGCCACTTTTGCACAGCAGTTGCAAGCATACTCGGTAAACTGTGACGTCAGCTTTATTAATCAGGCTTTTGTCGACAATGCCAAAGCGCGCGATTTAAAAGTGTATGTGTATACCGTGGATCAAGCTGATGATATTGCCCGCATGCAGCAATATGGCGTAGACGGTATTTTCAGCAACTATCCCGCCAGAAGCCGGCAGCGCTTGGCAGAAAAACGCTAAGGCTATAAAGCAAAAATCCCGCCGTAGCGGGATTTTTTTATACATTTTAACACCTAGTGATCATGACAGCTTTTACAGCTATTACACAAGCGCATATTCATCACATGCGCTAATACCACCAAGGATGCACCCACGATCAAAACAGCGTGTTCATATTCATGGCCCCACACATCGCGTTGCCAATATATAAACACACCTAAAAACAATGAATAAAACGGGTACAGCTTGCGGTGATAACGGTGAAAACCAATAAACAAAGCAATAAAACCCAGCACTATGGTAACCAGCAACATCACGCGCTCAAAAGCATGATTATGGCCAACGCTGAGGCCCAGTAAGGGCAAAACCGGCAAAATGATCGGCAGCATAATGCAGTGAATGGCACAAAGCGATGTCACTGTAATACCTACTTTATCGAATACGTTTCTAACCGTTGCTAACACGATACTCACTCTGACAGCTGAATTAAAGAAAAGAGATAATATAACAAAACGTATACTAAAGAAACGGGCAGGGAAAAAAATACCCGTTAAAACGGGCTTTCACAGCAAGTCTGCTGAAGCGGCGCCGGGCTTATGGCATAATAGCGCCACTTTTTTCAGCTAAGCCGTATTATGGACACTTTACTTAATCAACTTGATGACAACTTAAAAGAGTTGTACCGCAAAGCGCTGGACGCTGATGCACTGCTGGATAGCCTGCAACAGCAAGGCCATGCCAAACATCAGCGTATTTTTGCCGACAATAAGCTATTTAAGGCCTCCAGCAACCGCTTTATGCCTTATCTGGCAGAAACCGCTGAACAGGTTGCCGCTATGCGCCAAAGTCAGCAGTTTAATACTGCGACATTACAGCGCGTAGTACAGCAACTAAAGCAGCTGCACACTACACTTGCAGAGTTTCGCACTCTGGTGACCTAACCTTAGTATCAGGGTAAATCTCGTCAGGGTAATAAGCTGCAGCGGTCAGGTGTTACTACAACGCCTGTAGGCCCTGAACTCAGTTTGTGCTTACCTTAGGTAAGGCTAAGGCATACTGCTCAACCTTTGGCTGCAATTCTTTGGTAAACCAATTGTTCAGCATCTGCTTTTCATAGCGAAACTCTTCGTTATCATTGGCTGAACGTAATGACTGCATAAAGCCCATATCACGTAAGCGCTCTTCACCACTGACAACTTCTTCACCATGTTTATCCCGCAGCACATGAGTAAAACGGATAGCTGGTGAGTAAATATCTTTCACCACACGCAAAGCATTACCGTTCCTACTAATAAAATAATCCACGTCACCGGCAAGGTCGACGTCAGTTACTGTAACTTCCCATTTATAGCCTTCAGGTAACTGAGTGGCCATATCATTGAAAAAGCCGTCAAACTTTTTAATCACTCTTTCGCGAAACGCTTTACGGCTGTCATTCGCCGGACGAATATCAGTGAATTTCTCAGGGTCTTGCCATTTGATCTGTACCTCACCTGCCTGTACAGCCCCCGTGCCAAGCACCATAGCTAAACTGCATAGTAATATTGTTGTACGCATCGTTTGTCTCCTGTACCAATGGCCAGCTGTAACCACTTTAGTTAGAGCTGCCGGCCGGTAATAAGTTTACTCAACATTACTCACTATAGCCTTGAATGACATCTGAATGCTGTAGCCTTTTGTATAAAAATGTAGCCAGTTGCGATAAAAGCCACAGCGATAAAAAACAAAACCCCGGCATAAAGCCGGGGTTTTCTGGTAAGTGGGCACTTACATTTTTATCACATCATGCCGCCCATTCCACCCATGCCGCCCATATCAGGCATTGCCGGGGCATCTTTCTTTGGTAGCTCTGTTACCATCGCTTCAGTGGTAATCATCAGTGAGCCAACAGAGGCAGCAAACTGCAGTGCTGAACGGGTTACTTTGGTTGGGTCCAGAATACCCATTTCCAGCATATCGCCGTACTCGCCGCTGGCAGCGTTGTAACCGTAGTTACCCGTGCCAGATTTCACCTGGTTAACCACTACTGATGGCTCGTCACCGGCGTTATCAACGATTTGACGCAGTGGCGATTCCATAGCGCGCAGCGCAATTTTAATACCGTGGTTCTGATCTTCATTGGCACCGCGTAAGTCAACCAGTTTGGCTGCTACACGTACCAGCGCTACACCACCACCAGGCACCACGCCTTCTTCTACTGCTGCACGGGTTGCGTGCAGAGCATCTTCAACGCGGTGTTTTTTCTCTTTCATTTCAATTTCAGTAGCTGCGCCAACTTTGATCACCGCAACACCGCCAGCCAGTTTGGCTAAACGCTCTTGCAGTTTCTCTTTGTCGTAGTCTGACGTTGCTTCTTCAATTTGCTGACGAATTTGCTTCACACGGCCATCAATAGCGCTTTGCTCACCCGCACCATCAATAATAGTGGTGTTATCTTTGGTGATCACCACACGCTTGGCAGTACCTAATTCTTCCAGGCCAGCTTTTTCCAGCTCCATACCAATTTCTTCAGAAATTACAGTACCGCCGGTTAAGGTAGCAATATCTTGCAGCATGGCTTTACGACGATCGCCAAAGCCCGGTGCTTTAACAGCAGAGATTTTCACGATACCGCGCATGTTGTTTACTACCAGCGTTGCTAACGCTTCGCCTTCAACATCTTCAGCAACAATCAGCAATGGCTTGCCTGATTTAGCCACGCCTTCGAGCACTGGCAGCAATTCGCGGATGTTAGAAATTTTCTTATCAACAGTCAGAATGTACGGGTTGTCCAGTTCTACCTGGCCAGCTTCCTGGTTGTTGATGAAATAAGGAGACAGGTAGCCGCGGTCAAACTGCATACCTTCAACCACGTCCAGCTCGTTGGCTAAACCCTGGCCTTCTTCAACAGTGATCACGCCTTCTTTGCCTACTTTGTCCATCGCGTTGGCAATGATCTGGCCGATTTCGTCATCAGAGTTAGCAGAAATAGTACCTACCTGCGCAATGGCTTTGCTGTCGGCACAAGGCTGCGACAGTAACTTTAACTCAGCAACCGCAGCGATAACTGCTTTGTCGATGCCGCGCTTTAAATCCATCGGGTTCATACCGGCAGCAACGGCTTTTACACCTTCGTTGATAATGTTTTGTGCCAGCACCGTTGCAGTGGTAGTACCGTCACCGGCTTCGTCATTGGCTTTAGAGGCAACTTCTTTCACCATCTGCGCGCCCATATTTTCGAACTTGTCTTCCAGCTCGATTTCTTTAGCTACCGATACACCATCTTTGGTGATCATCGGTGCGCCGAACGACTTATCCAGAATTACGTGGCGGCCCTTCGGACCCAGTGTTACGCGCACAGCGTTTGCTAAAATATTGACGCCTTTAAGCATCTTGTTACGGGCTTCATCGCCAAAACGTACGTCTTTTGCTGCCATTTTCTTAATCCTTAAATTCAGTTAATCGTTGTAAGGTTTACAGGAAAATTAATCCAGAATTACACCTAAGATATTGTCTTCTTTGGTGATCACGTATTCCTGACCATCAATTTTTTCTGTGCGCTCTACATAAGCACCAAACAGCACCTTGTCACCAACTTTAACGTCTAGTGGCTTAACATCGCCGTTATCTAAAACACGGCCCAAGCCAACTGCAACCACTTCACCACGGGTAGATTTTTCCGCTGAAGCGCCCGTTAAGACGATGCCACCAGCTGATTTGCTTTCAGCTTCTAAACGTTTGATGATGACACGATCATGTAATGGACGAATATTCATGCTCTATCTCCTAAAGCTATTTTGTGTTTTAACATGGGTGTTAAATTGTCTGCCCGGTATATGGGGCACTGCGGAAAAAAATCCAAGGGGTAAAGCGAAAATTTCTTCATTGGCGCTTAAGGCAAACAGATTAAATTTACCGCTATTGAAATAAACCCACCCCGCCGCAGGTCTGTACTGAGGTGATGTTGCTGAGGTGATGTTGGTCGCGTTGATAAAGCCGTATGGCGGCTATCAGCGTATAGTAAGCTCATGTTAGTGTAATACGATAACAACGCTATGGCGTTTAAGAGGAAGTATAAGTTGATGTATAAAGTGTTTGTTCTGCCATTTTTATTCTGGTTTGCGTTGCTCGCGCCAGCCTCTGCCCAACAAAACTCTGTGCTCAATAGCCTGCTCAACGCCAATGATAGCTTTTTGCCGGTAGAGCAGGCATTTGCGTTTGATTTTGTACAAAAGCAAAATGAGCTGATTGTCAGCTGGACTATCGCCGATGGCTATTATCTGTATAAAGATAAAATAAAACTGGGCGGTATTGCTGTCAGTTTTTCTCACCCCAGCTATCCGGCCAGCATGCAGATAGAAGATGAGTTTTTCGGCGTGTCGGACGTGTATTTTCATCAGTTAACTCTGCGCATTCCGTTAACGGATGTCAGCGACGATGCGGTATTTAAAATTCAGTATATGGGTTGTGCCGAAGCCGGTTTATGCTACCCGCCGGTAACCAAAGAGCTGCCACTAATTGCCCTTAACGCCGATCAAGACACAGCGGCTAACCCAGGCAGCGCAGCTAACCAGAGCAACGTGCCGGTATCCAGCCAGAATACATTGGCAGCAAAACTTAGCGACGGCGCAGGTTTAGCGACACTGGCCGGCTTCTTTTTGCTGGGTTTGGGCCTGGCGTTTACGCCATGTGTGTTTCCGATGTACCCCATTTTAACCAGCATTATTGTCGGCCAGGGCAAGCAATTGTCTAACAAACGCGCCTTTACACTGTCGTTTTCTTATGTGCAGGGCATGGCCATTACCTATTCGGCATTAGGTTTAGTAGTAGCCAGTTTAGGTGTGCGGTTTCAGGGTTATATGCAGCACCCGGCAGTATTAATTGTTGCCAGTATCATTTTTGTACTGTTGGCACTGGCGATGTTTGGCGTATTTAATTTAAGCCTGCCGTCCAGCTGGCAGGAAAAAATCAGCCGCGTGAGTAACAAACAGCAAGGTGGCTCGCACAAAGGTGCCTTTACCATGGGTGCGCTGTCTGGCCTTATTGCATCGCCCTGCACCACGGCACCGTTGTCTGCGGCGCTGCTGTACGTAGCACAAAGCGGTGATTTGCTGCTGGGCGCGGTTACGTTGTATATCTTAAGTTTGGGTATGGGGTTGCCACTGCTTATTCTGGGCAGCTCCGGCGGTAAACTGCTGCCTAAAGCCGGTAACTGGATGAATGCGGTAAAAGCCACTTTCGGCTTCCTGCTGTTGGCGGTACCGCTTATTTTACTGGAGCGGATGCTACCGTTCAGTTATATCCTGGCTATAGGGTCTTTGCTGTTACTCAGCTTTATTATTTACCTGTACCGGGTGATGTTCAGCCTGCAAAATAACAGTGCCAAAGCGGTTATGTTAATTCTTGGTCAGCTGCTGCTTAGTGCAGCACTATACCTGAACCTGAAACATTGGTGGCCGGCTACAGAACAAACAGCCGCAGTTACGCAGCAACAGCAGGCAGGTTTTGAACTGGTGAGCTCACTGGAAGAGCTACAGCAAAAAATTGCTGCCAGCGAAGGACGCTACACCCTGGTAGACTTGTATGCTGAGTGGTGTATTGCCTGCAAAGAGTTTGAGCATTTAACCTTTCCCAAAGCCGAAGTGCAGGCACAAATGCAGAAGATGCAGTTGATTAAAGTCGACGTAACCAAGATGACCCGAAAAGATCAGGCGCTGCTGGATAATTATCAGGTGCTGGGTTTACCTACCCTGCTGTTTTTCAGCCCGCAGGGTGAAGAACTCAGCACTGCCCGGGTAACCGGTTTTATGAACGCAACCGACTTTGCTGCCCATCTGACACAACTGCAACAGTAAACTCAGGGCGGCGCTTTTAGCCGGCGCCGCCTACTGCCAACCGCTTTCTGGCTGATAAGACCAGTATTTTGCTGCCATTTGTCACGATTTCACTATAATAAGGCGCTATTGTTAAGCCAATGGCTCTGTCTGCGACAGAATTCTGTCAAACAGATGCAATTAATCATTAGCTTTGGCAAGATAGGGCCGGATCAAAACAATTAGCGGGAATAACGCACAAATGGCGGCAACTTATCGAATTTTAGTGTTGAATGGTCCTAACCTGAATATGCTGGGTGTGCGCGAGCCGGCAGTCTATGGCAGCGCCACTTTGCAGGATATTATCACCGGCCTGACGGAACAGGCAGCGGCAAAAGGTGTCGAACTGGCACATTTACAATCTAATGCCGAGCACGAACTGGTGACTGCTATTCAACAAAGCCTGGGCAAGCAGGATTATATTCTGATTAATCCCGGTGCTTTTACCCATACCAGTATTGCTATTCGTGATGCATTGCTGGCCGTGGCCATTCCTTTTATTGAAGTGCATTTGTCTAATGTGCACGCGCGCGAAAGTTTTCGCCGGCATTCATATTTATCTGATATCGCCAAAGGGGTGATCTGTGGCCTTGGTGCCAAAGGTTACCACTACGCACTTGATGCGGCGGTAGCAGCGTTACAAACAACCAAACAGTAATAACTAATCAGGCTAAAAAGACATGGATATTAGAAAGATTAAAAAATTGATCGAGCTGTTAGAAGAATCTGGCATTAACGAGCTTGAAATCACCGAAGGTGAAGAGTCGGTACGCATTAGCCGTAACGGCCCTACCCCGCAATATGCACCTATGCAGCACTATGCTCCGGCGCCACAATACGCCCCGGCACCTGCCCCGGCCGCAGCAGCTGCACCGGCAGCCGTTGAAGCGCCAAAAGCGATCAGTGGCCATATTATGAAATCGCCAATGGTAGGCTCTTTCTACCGCGCCGCATCGCCAACAGCGAAAGCCTTTGTTGAAGTAGGCCAGAGCGTTAAGGTTGGCGATACTTTATGTATTGTTGAAGCAATGAAAATGATGAACCAGATCCAGTCTGACAAGGCCGGTGTGATCAAAGAAATTCTGGTAGAAAACGGCGAGCCGGTTGAATTTGACCAGCCACTCTTTGTGATTGAATAACGCAAAAGGCAGACTGATGCTAGAAAAAGTACTGATTGCCAACCGCGGCGAAATTGCACTGCGTATATTGCGTGCGTGTAAAGAGCTGGGCATTAAAACGGTGGCCGTGCACTCTACGGTAGACCGTAATTTAAAACACGTGCTGCTGGCCGACGAAACCATTTGTATCGGCCCGGCGGCATCACCGCAAAGCTATTTAAATATACCGGCGCTGATTGCTGCCGCTGAAGTTACCAATGCTCAGGCTATTCACCCTGGCTACGGCTTTTTAGCCGAACGCGCTGATTTTGCCCAGCAGGTAGAAGAAAGCGGCCTGGTGTTTATTGGCCCGCACCCGGATTCTATCCGCTTAATGGGCGATAAAGTCTCCGCTATTGAAGCGATGAAAAAAGCCGGTGTACCTTGTGTACCGGGTTCTGACGGCGCAGTAGGCGACGATCCTGCCACTAATATGGTTATTGCCAAGCGTATTGGCTACCCGATCATTGTTAAAGCTGCCGGTGGCGGTGGTGGCCGTGGTATGCGTGTGGTGCGCAGCGAGGAAGAACTGGTTAGCTCTATCGAGATGACCAAAGCCGAAGCTAAAGCCGCTTTTGGTAATGATATGGTGTACATGGAGAAATTCCTGGAAAACCCACGCCATATCGAAATTCAGGTTTTAGCTGATGGCCAGGGCAATGCTATCCATTTAGGTGAGCGCGACTGTTCTATGCAGCGCCGCCACCAAAAAGTGGTAGAAGAAGCACCGGCACCGGGCATTACGCCAGAATTACGCGCCTTTATCGGCGGCCGGTGTGTCGATGCCTGTAAAGTAATGAATTACCGCGGTGCCGGTACTTTTGAATTCCTGTTTGAAAACGGCGAGTTCTTCTTTATTGAAATGAACACCCGTATTCAGGTAGAGCATCCTGTTACCGAGATGATCACCGGCGTTGATCTGATCAAAGAGCAGCTGCGCATTGCTTCAGGCATGCCAATGACGCTAAAGCAGGAAGATATTGTTATTCGCGGCCATGCCGTAGAGTGCCGTATCAATGCTGAAGATCCGGTTACCTTTATTCCGTCGCCGGGTAAAATTACCCGTTTCCATCCGGCCGGTGGTAATGGTATCCGCTGGGATTCGCATATTTACGCCGATTACACCGTACCGCCTAACTATGACTCTATGGTAGGCAAGCTGATCACCTACGGTGAAACCCGCGATATCGCTATTGCCCGGATGCGTAACGCACTGGACGAACTGCTGGTAGACGGCATTAAAACCAACATCCCGTTGCACAAAGACATTATGCGTGATGCAGGCTTCTGTAAAGGTGGTACTAATATCCACTATTTAGAGAAGAAGCTGGGTATTAAGTAAGCCTGAGCTTACACAGATTAAAGGCCGCTTTTGCGGCCTTTTTGCTATAATGCGGCAAATTTTTATAAGCGAGACTGATTATGCCCTGGATCCAACTGCGCGTGAGTACCAACGAAGAAAAAGCCGAACAAGTCAGCGATATGCTGATGGGTTGGGGCGCCCAGGCCGTTAGTTTTGTCGATGCACAGGACACCCCGATTTACGAGCCAATGCCAGGCGAAGTGATTTACTGGACCAATACCATAGTAGTTGGCCTGTTTGACGCTGAGCATCCGATGGATAAGGTGGTAAAGCAGCTGGAGCAGGTGTCATTCTTTAAAGACGGTGTCGATTACAAGCTGGAGCAGCTGGAAGATAAAGACTGGGAGCGCGAGTGGATGGATAACTTCCATCCGATTAAATTCGGCACCAGGCTTTGGGTATGCCCCAGTTGGCGTGATATCCCGGACCCGACAGCAGTAAACGTAATGTTAGACCCTGGCCTGGCCTTTGGCACCGGCACCCACCCTACTACTGCACTATGTATGCAGTGGCTGGATGCCACCATAGAACCACAGCAAACCGTAGTTGATTTTGGCTGTGGCTCCGGCATCTTGGGCATAGCAGCGTTAAAGCTCGGCGCCAAACGGGTAATTGGTGTTGATATCGACCCACAGGCAATAGAAGCAAGCACAGCTAACGCCAAACGCAATAATGTTGCAGGCCAGATAGAGCTGTATTTGCCCAAAGATCAGCCGAGCAATTTTCAGGCTGATGTTGTAGTAGCTAATATCCTCGCCGGGCCGCTGGCCGAATTAAAGCAAGTGATAAGCAGCTACGTAAAGCCCGGTGGCAAACTGGCACTGTCAGGCATTTTAGAAAGCCAGGCACAAAGTGTCATTGACGCTTACAGCGATGAGTTCAGCTTTGACCCAATAGCCATGCAGGAAGAATGGGTGCGCCTGAGCGCACAAAAACGGCTTTAACGCTTAGCTGTGTTACGGCTGGCTGCCCGCTGTTTTTTCTGCTGATACATTTCACTATCAGCGCGCTTTAACAAGCTACTTGCCGGCTCAGCTGCCTCGGCAACAGCCAAGCCTACACTGGCGCCGCCATAGTGCAGCACGGTATCAGTAATATCAAAACTGCCACAGGTACTGTCGAAAATCTGCTGGCGCAGCTTTTTTGCAGCCTGAGTAGTATTATTACCTGTCAGCAAGCCAAAGATAACAAATTCATCACCACCAATACGGGCGATAAAATCGCCTTCACGCCGGTCATTTTTTAACTTGCTGCTGATAGCCAGTAAAAACCGATCACCGGCGTCATGGCCGTATTGATCGTTAATCAGCTTAAAGTTATCTAAATCGATATAAGCAACAAATACAGCACTGCCATTACGCTGACTGTTTGCTATAGTGCGTTGTAGCTCCTGCTCCAGCGCCCGGCGATTACCCAGCCCGGTTAATGGATCAGTGAGTGCCACATTGCGAAACTGCCGGTTTTCCTGCTCCAGCTGCTGTAGCAACTGCTCGCGTTCAACCTGCATGGCAATAAGGCGGCTAATCAGTTGCAGTAAAGTAGCACTGCCGGCCGATACCACTGTTTTTTCTGTGCTGGCAGCACAAACGGTACCATATAACATGCCATCGGACAGTTGCACCGGGGCACTGACATAGGTATTGATCCCCAGCTGAGCCGCTGCGGCCGAATCGCCCCAACGCACAGCCACATCATTCGTCACAAACTGGTTTTGCTCCAGTGCTCTTTTACACAGGGTATCATTCCAGTCAACTGTCAGCCCTTCTGTTAATTGCAGCTGACCGGTATTTAAAGAATACATGATGTGCTGCAGGCCTTTGCTTAAATCAATACGGGTGAAATAAGCAGACTCCAAACCGGTTGACTGCTGCAAGAGCTGGATCAGCGCTCTAACCTGTTGTTCAAGGCTGTCTTCGCCAATAGACTGCGTCAGCTCGTTAAGAATATTATCCATATCAGGTGCTTATTAGTTAACTAAAGTGCCGTGACTAAAACTAACATCTGTCTATCTGCCAAGTAAACCCAGTCATTTATAAAATGGCAAATAGCACATTAATCAACGAGATTTTCCAAGCCGGCAAACTGAAATGCCGTGGCTTTTTTAAACTGCTTAATGGTATTGCCGGCATAGCTCTGGTTTTTATCCAATGCCAGCTTGCGTACCGGCTGCCCGGCACGAAAATCAGCTTGTGTTAATTCAACCCAGAACGTATTGGGCGTAAATACCGTTTCAAAGTAATAACGCAGCGATTTATGATCGGCCACTGAGCGCCAGCGGGTGGAAGAAATATTGGGTTCAGTAGGCGACGAAATACCATAGGGTACAGACGTATTGCGGATCAGGCTAAACACGCTGGCGGCTGCCAGCACAGGATCATTGGTTTGCGGTAGCGCATTTAAATAAAACGACGCCCGGACAAAACGGTCTGCTGCGCGGTTAGTACCTGGCAACATAGTAGTGCCACCCAACTCCTGCCAGTATTCATTTATCGCTAACTGTTTCTCAAATACCGGCGAATTGGTCATTACGGTGTAAGACGGGTCATGATGGATCACCAACTTGCCGTCAATATATTCAAATACAGCATTGTCTCCGCTGGCATCAGACAACGACAAATGCACTGTGGTAAAACGGTCAGTACCAGGAATAGTCGAGGATACCACAACAAAAGGCTCTGCCTGCATGGCTGTAACCGCTTCGGCCACACTGGCAAAGTTATCCAGCACATATTGTACCCAGGCTGCCACAGTTAACCCGGGCTGGCTGCCATCATATGGCGGGTAACGTGACTCTACCAGCCAGAGCAAATTGGCTGCCAAGCCTTTTTCATTCATCCCGTCAGCACTGGCAATATCAAAGGCACTGGCTATTACACTACCATATTTCGACGTCCAGCTTACTGAGTTGGCCCCTACCTCACCCTGACGCTGCATGCCGCGCGGAAACAACCACAGGTTAACCGGGATCTCATCTCGCCAGTCCATCGAGCGGGCAGTAAGAATAAGATTATCCTGGCCTTTATATACCGCGCGGGTGCAGGCTTCAGTAACAGATATAGTTGTAAGACTAAGTAAAGCGCTTAACAATAATACAGACGTTTTCATTATGTGGTCCCTGCAGGCTGCTAGCTTTAATCAGATTAAAGTAAAGCAACTATTTTACAAAATGAAAACAAAAGTGCAGATAATCCGCGCCAGCATCTTACAACGCCGCCAGGAAACGCCCACTACGGGGCAGGTAATAATTATCGTGATCCAGCGAAAACAATACACTGCTGGCCCGGCCAACAATTTCATCGCGTGGTACAAAACCAATTACCCGTGAATCAGCGCTGTTGTCGCGGTTATCACCCAATACCAGGTAGTGGCCTTGCGGCACCCGTACCGGTGCAAAACTATCACGGCCGGTGGCAACAGGGGCCAGCTTTACCGTATGGGTAATATCACCCAATTGCTCGTTTAACAGCTGGCTGCCCCCGTCGGTAGCTGAAGAGGCCTGCAGTGCCTCAGCCTGCTGGTGATATGCCAGTTGCTCGCCATTAATACTCAGCACGTTATGTTGCATCGCCACTACATCGCCCGGCACACCCACAACACGTTTTACCAGCCGGTTATCGGCAGCTTCAGACAGAAAAATAACTATATCGCCGCGCTGTGGATCAGCGCGCTTTACCAGCGACACTGTGGTAAAAGGCAGGCGTAAATCATAAGCCATTTTATTAACCAAAATGCGATCGCCAATCTCAATAGTTGGCTGCATCGAGCCCGATGGCACATCATTCCAATCTGCCACCGCACTTCTGAAGACAAACATTAAACTTAAAAACACCAGTATGCCGCGGTTATCACGCCACAGCTGTAATACTTTACCCATCGCCTGACTCCGCTAAGTTACTCAAATAAGTACAAACCTACTGTCAGACCTATGGCCGGAAACAAAGTTCAGCCATGCCAATCAGGCGAAGTCCCAAATGCAGACAGCCGGGCAGTTATACCCGGCTGTGCTGATTCTAAGTAGTGCGGCAAGCTTAAAAGGTGTACTGAATGCCGATACTGGCGTAGTCCACTTTGGTATCGAAGCTATCAATCTCAGCCAGGATGCCAATCTCATCACGGTCAAATTCTACATCAAAGCGGGTGTATTCCAGACGAAGAGCCAGATTCTGCGTCAGGGCAAAAGACACTCCTACACCATAAAATATGTCTGAGCCATCCACATCCGCGCTGTCATCGGTGGCATTAATGTCGGCTTTCCACCAAATATTACCGCCCTGTGCATACACAGTGAAACGCTCGGTTACCGGTAAACCGGCTTTTAACGCCAGAGTGTAACCATCTAAATCTGTGTTAAAAATGCTGTTACCATAATTACCAAAGTCAATGTAACCACCTTCTAAAGACAGCACCTGATTAAATTGGGCGCCTACAAAATACCGGCTAGCGTTATCTTCTTCATCAAAATCCTGGTCATCACCGTCTACTTTCAGTAAGCCATAGGCGGCGCCAACGTAGATCCCCATATGATCAATATCTTCTTGCGGTGTAGCGGCATAAGCCGAAGTGGCGATAAGAGACGATGCAGTAAAAACCGCTAAAAATGACTTTTTCATTGTAAACTCCGTTAAATCAGCTAATAGCAACAGGCACTTTGGCCTTAGTTCACTTTAACGGTTACAAGCTTTGTACCAGTTTCGAAAATAAAAATAAGGCATTATAAATCAATCACTTAAATTAAAATGATTTTTCCGGACCTATTTTAAGCCGTTATAAAATTGTAATACTAACATCGCAACATGCAGAATTTACAATGTTTAAATGGCAGTGTCAGCGCCAAAACTGCCAACAATTGTTTGATTTATATACCAATACCGGATATGAATACTTTAGTCGTGCCTTAGCGGCATGTTAACACTAAGCGATTTAGTGCCTGTTTAGTGATAGGTTTTAACAGGCTCTGCTGGACGATGGCGCTGCCGGATGCAGCAACATCATGCTCATGTCCACTTACCACAATCACAATATTGTCAGGATAATTGTGCTCAATGCGCTCGATAAGCTGCAATCCGTCGCTATCTGGCAGCCCCAGATCAAGCAAAATTCTGTCAAACCGGTGCAGTAAGGCCAGTTCCCGCATACACTCTTCTGCGCTGTGTGCCAGTGTAGTTTTCACCCCAAGGCTTTCTAGCAGTATCTGCATTAATTGTGCAGCTTCAGTATCATCTTCTACCACCAGAAAATGCAACGGCAGACTATCTGCTGCACTGGTGTCTGTTAATGCAGCATTATCTGTTAATGCCGAATTGCCGGTTAAATAGCAGCGTAGTGCACGGTACAACTGATTCTTCGTGATTGGTTTGGACAACACGTCATTAAAGCCCAACGCCGTTAGCTGCTGGCGGATCCCCTTCGCCATTGCTGCTGTAAGCGCGACCACAGGATATTGATAACCGGTTTGACGGATAGCTACTGTCGCTTCTCTGCCATCAATGTCCGGCATGTGTAAATCCATCAGGATCAGATCGTAATAGCTGCCTGATGCTATTTTGTGTTTTACCTTGGCAATCGCTTCGGCGCCATTTTCAGCAAAGTCTACTGACGCGCCTGTAGCCTGGATCCAATGTGCAGACAGCTTGCGCAGGTCAGCCAAATCATCAACGATAAGCACCTCGCCGGTTAAAGCCAGCTTATTGTGCGCGCCACCAATATTGTTAAGTGACGGTTCCAGGCTCAATGGTTTGCGCTGGGTATCCGTTATATCGCCCGGGTCCAGCGAAAAGGTAAATACACTGCCTTTTCCTTCTTCAGACACCACATCAATGCTGCCCCCCATACGCTGAATAAGCTCTGAGGAAATAGCCAGCCCCAGGCCTGCGCCGCCTTTTTTCCGGGTAAGATAATCTTCTATCTGGGTAAAGGGCGCAAAAATATCTTTAAGTTGTCGTTGCGGAATGCCTACGCCGGTATCGGTTATGCGAAACATCAACATTTCTTTTGCGGCGTCTTGCTGCATCCACAGGTCAACAGTGATACTGCCGGCATCAGTAAATTTGATCGCGTTGTAAATCAAATTTATTAACACCTGGCGTAAGCGTGTGCCATCTACAGTGATCAACCTCGGTAATGGGGTTAACGAATTAACAGTTAATTCAAGCCCGTTATCAATAGCGGTAACTTTAAGCAGGGTATAAATATCCAGCATCAGATGGCGTAAACTGGTGGGCTCGGGCCGCAGTTCCAGTTTGTTCGCCGTAATTCTGGACAGGTCGAGAATATCGTTTAACAAACTCAGCAAATGTTTGCCATTATTCAGGATGATATTCAGCTCGGGTCGCGCATCTTCGGTATGGTCTGATTCAAGCAGTAACTCGGTGTAGCCTAAAATAGAAGACAGCGGCGTTCTGAGCTCGTGGCTAAGATGAGCTAAAAACCGATCTTTTGACCGGTTATCCGCTTCAAGGCGAAGCCGGTTTAAACGTTCCAGTTCAAATTCCCGGCGGCTTAATGCATAGCGTATTGCCCGGGCAAACCTCGCTTCACTTAATTCGCTTTTTACTAAAAAGTCTGCAGCACCGTATTCCAGTGCCTGTAAATCAAGCTGCTTATCCGGTTGGCCGGTAAGCATAATAATGGGTGTAGATATGCCGCTATCTACTGCCTGTTTTAACAACGATAAACCGGTTTCAGCGCCTAGCTGGTAATCCAGCAGACAGACATCAAAGTTACCTTCGGTTAGCTTTTGCAATCCTTCGAGTGAGTTTGTTACCCACGTCAGATGGCTGTCAAACGAGGTTAAGTCTTCCAGATGACTACGGGTAATGATGTAGTCATCTTCATCGTCTTCTACCAGAAGGATTTTTGCCTGTAGAACCGGCTTTACCTGTTTAGTCATTATCTTGTACTGGTAACTCAACAAACTCTACCCAATACTTACCCAGGGTGCGCATTAGCTCTACCAGGCCCTCAAAGTTTACTGGCTTGGTGATATACGACGCCGCGCCTAAATTATAACCCCGCACCATGTCTTCTTCTTGTTTTGACGTGGTAAGAATAACGATAGGAATACCACGCAAATTATCGTCATTCTTAATATTATGCAGTGCTTCACGGCCATCCATTCGTGGCATATTTAAATCCAGTAATATCAGGCTGGGCCGCGGACAGGGTACACCGGTGGCATATTTGCCTTCTTTGCGCAGATATTCCAGTAACTCTACGCCGTCTTCAACACAATACAGTGAATTAAGTACCCGGCTTTCCCGCAGCGCATCCTGTGTCAGTAATCGATCATCTTCATCATCATCAGCCATTAAAATAGTAATTGGCCGTGTCTTGGTAAGTGGCATTATTCAGTTTCTCCCCTGCTGCCAAACGGTGTGCCGTCGGCAGGCAAAATTAATGTAAAAGTGGCGCCAACCCCCGGCTCACCCGATGCGTAAATTAACCCTCTGTGTCTTTCTACAATCCGTCGGCATACCGCCAGACCAATGCCGGTTCCTTTATATTCTGAACGGCCGTGCAGGCGTTGAAACGGCGTAAAGATTTTCTCGGCATACTCTATTGCAAAGCCAATGCCGTTATCTGTCAGCGTTATTACATGCCAATCCGGGCAAATGGCCTGCTGCATAATATTAGGCTGGTGCACTGCAGCAGTAATAGTAATAACCGGTGTTCTGTCCGGTAGGCGGAACTTCAGCGAATTTGACAACAGATTAAGAAACAGCTGACTAAGCTGACTGCTATCAGCCTGTATTACCGGTAAAGTACCTATATTGATTTGGGCATTGCTTTCCTGCACGGCAATTTCAACATCGTCCAGTGCGCCATTAACCACGTCAGTTAAATTGGTGGGTGCAAAATCCCGGCCGCGGGTATTGATGCGGGAGAAATCCAATAAATCATTGATTAAAAGCGACATTCTTTGCGCCGCGTTACGCATGCGTTTCATATAGTCCAGGCCTTTCTCGCCTAATTCCTGACTAAATGATGCCTCCAGGCGATCACCAAAGGCCTGAATTTTTCGCAACGGCTCCTGTAAGTCATGGGATGCAACAAAGGCAAAATCCTCCAGCTCCCGGTTGCTTCGGCTTAATTCTTCCGAGTACAGGCGTAATTCCTGCGTGCGCTCTTCCACTTTCAGCGCCAGCTCTTCGTTCTTGCTTTCCAGTGCAGCCAGATACTTTCGCTCTTTCTTTACATTACTAGATGACAGGATCAGCATCAGTATCACCAGCACACTGCTCAGTACGCCAAATAAAATAAAGTTAAGCTGGGCATCGGCCCGCCCTTTAGTCAGGCGCAGAAATAAGCTTTCGCGGTAAGATTTTTCTACCTGGCGGGTGACATCAAATAATGCCCGAAACTCCAGATAAATATTCTTGCCGCGGTTAGTTTTTAGTAATCTGAGCGCCAGCGCATCTTTATTTTGCTGCGCCAGCCCGACTATTTCAGTTAGCTCAGCAATTTTGGCTTCGGTTAAGCGGATAATCTCATTGATGCGCAGTTGCTGCTCCGGTATCTCAGATTCAATAGCCTGAACTTCAGCCATTTGCGCTTTTACCCGGCTTAATGCCGCCTGGTAAGGCTCCAGATAGATGATATTGTCTGTAAGCAAGTAGCCCCGCTGGCCAGACTCAGCCGCCAATACCGACAAATGCAAATCATCAAGTTTGACAATATTATCGCCGGTGTTGGTCAAACTGATTTGCGTAGCGGTTAACTCTTTAATCGAACTGATTGCCAGATAGGCATTGAAGCCAATCAGGCACATCATCACCGCCCCCAGTAAAAACCAGCTGGTACGGCCGTTTAACAGATTGCCTGACATCTATGCTTCCCTTTTTCTTTGTAATTGCGTCACACTGATGGATCTGACAAGTTTTCCAGTAACTGACTGCAGTCCTGGCAGGACTGCAATATTTTATCCACCGCTTCAATCGCTTTTTGCGGCGGCAAATTGTTTTCCAGTACCAGCTTAATTAACTCTGCCTGCATCGAGATCCGATTCAGCGGCTTGCGAATATCATGTACTTGCTTAGCTAACTCAGCCACTTTCGCGTCAGACATTACATTCTCCCAGTTAATAACTAGCTAAATTCCCCTAAGCCACCGTAGGCACTTAACCGGTTGTACAAGGTTTTCACACTTACCCCCAACATATCGGCAGCCATAGCTTTGTTTCCGCCAACTTTTTTTAATGTCAGGTAAATTAACTCTCTCTCGACTTCATCAATGGTTTTGCCCGCCGTCAGGCCGGATTTTTCTTTCTGTACCGCAGAAAACGGAGACGCAAACGAGGCGGGTAATTCAATCTCATCCTTAGCAGGATCACTCATAATGTAAGCGCGGTGCACTGTATGGCGCAGCTCTCTGACGTTACCCGGCCAATCAAAGCTGGCCAGCCGCTGCAGCTGGGCTTGGCTAAATTGGTAGTTTGTGCCGTTCTCGTCATTTAAGCTGGCTAAAAACGCTTTTGCTAACAGCGGGATGTCTGCAGCACGCTCTCTGAGCGGCGGAATTTCAATCGGAAATACCGCCAGGCGAAAATAAATATCTTCCCGCAGAATATTTTTTTCGGCAATATTTTCCAGGCTGCGGTTAGTGGCCGATACTACCCGGCAATCTACAGCAATTTCTTTACTGCCACCTACCCGGACGATTTTTTTCGTCTCTAATACCCGCAATAAGTGCGGTTGCATATCGAGCGGCATTTCGGTTACTTCATCTAAAAATAATGTGCCGCCCTGAGCACGCTCAAAAACACCGGTTTTTTGCGCGACTGCGCCGGTAAAAGCGCCTTTTTCATGGCCAAACAGCTCGCTACTGATCAGCTCTTTCGATAAGCCGCCACAGTTTGTGGCAACTAACGCACCGGCAGTCTTGCTGGCATGATGAATGGCTGAAGCAACCAGTTCCTTACCCACGCCACTTTCGCCCAACAACATCACATTAGCCTTCGATGCAGCGACACGCTCAATCATGGTGTACAGTGCTTGCATCGGCGCCGACTCACCAATCAGACAACCAAAATGCAGCTCAAACTGAGCAGCAGACGATTTTTTCGCTTTTTGCCTGGCCGGGTTAAGCACCCGCTCTAAACACTCGCGCTGTATCGGCTTTAACAAATAATCTACTTTGGGCCCACACAGCTCAGCAATAATGGATTTTACCGACGGGTGTCCGGTAATAAAGGTGACTTTGGGAACAGGAAACAGGTGCTGGACTCTATCCATCAAATGGATACCGCTGCCGTCTGGCAGCATAAAGTCGAGCAGAATATGGTCAAAACTATTGTGCTCAAGCCACTCATTCGCTTCGGCTAAACTGCCAGCGACAGACACGGTATGCCCCAGAAAATCTATAATGTGGGAGGCAACCTCGGTGAATTCATGGTCATCATCTACAAGTAATATTGATAGCAAAGCTCAAATCTCGTATCGGTCTATTAACAATTATCAATTTTATGCACTATCAGGTGGCAATACACTGCAATAACACGCCAATACTAAGTGTTTAGCACCCAGCTGAATAGTGATTTATTAATTATTTGTGCAAATTTGCCTGTTATCACTGATGTGAAGAAGTGCAGTGTAGTTGTGATTCTAAAACACTATTTCAGTACTAATTCAGCATTTAGCTTTGCTCACATAACACCTTTAATTTTTGCAGTGCCTTGGGCCAGGTATCCTGCATATATTGCTCATACTCAGGCGCGATATCCTGCTCAATACTGACCTCAGTGCCACCGGCTACGCTGGCAAAGCGGTAGTTTTCAAACGCCGGAGCCCAGCTTGTTACCTGTTCGCTATCAAAATCATCCTGGCCGTTAACAATAAAGCCCAGATGTTTAATCGAGATAAACTGCAGTGGTGTATGTTCGGCAATAGTCGCCACCATGCCATCACCGGACGGCGATAAAAACCGTATGGTCTCCCCCTGCTGCCAGCTGCCTTTAAAATACGAGCCTTCGCAAAATGCCGAGGTCCAGTTACGGTAACCAACGTCAGACAACATCCGTTGCCACACCGTTTGCACCGGTGCATTAATCACAATACTGAAGTGAAGTTGTTTTATATTACGCATTATCCGCTCTCCGCTGTTAGCGTTTTTCTTCCATCAGGCCCACCAGATTCGCATCCGGGTCACGCACAAACCCCAGCCACAGTTCATGGTCCGGCATTTTCGCCGCCAACTGCGGCGCGCGCTCCGGCGTAGCACCTTTGGCGACTATAGCCTCGTAGGTTGCACCGATATCCGCAACACTGAAATACACTACCGAATTAGCGCCCACTACACCAGCGCCCTGCGGCGTGCTGAGCATCAGCCTAGTGCTGCCTGCCTGTAAAAACGCCAGTTGCGGTGAGGGTTGAAACAAAAACGGCAAGCCTAAGATATCGCGATAAAAGCTCAGCGCAGTATCGACATCGCTGACCGTCAGCGCAATCTGGCCAATTTGGTTAGTAAAAGCAGTCATAAAAGTTTTCACCAGCGGTTGGTTAGCAGATTATAGAGAGTGCGTAGTGGATTTACCCAGTATCAGTTAGTAATGTTACTTAACTTTAGAAAACCTTATTGGCGAAATATAGCCAATCTTCACGGACTTGGGTTTTCAGGAAGAAGAAATTCAGCATAACGTCTGAAACCTTCATCAATTTCATCTTCCCTGCCAGGGTACAGCTGACGAAAAGCAATAAGACTATTTCTAACAGCTAGCCAGAAAGTTTGATTGTTAACTACCGTTTCTCTCTGGCTGCTGTTCAAATCATCTATCCAGTAGGCTTCTTTTTCACCTGCATTTTTTAGAGCTGATAGACTTTCTAAACTCTTACCCTCAAAAGGAGAGTCACTGTATTTATCTTCAAAAGTTAATAAGTTAACCCGGATAATTGACCAACCGGGCTCACCCGAAATATAAGGGTGATTGTCATCTTCAAACAATTCATCAAGAAAACTATAGGCTAAGCAGGTAGCTTGATTACAGCCATCCGATAATCCACAAATTGCAAAACCAACCACATCATATAGTGAATTGAGTTCATCCGCGTAATCTGCAACGCCAGAGATCATTCTGGACTCCTATTTAGAATAGTCAATGAAGTGGCAGCACTAAAACAAAAGCGGTCTATCAAATCCAACATCCGAGCGAACATAAATTTTTTCTACCTCACTCATAAAGTCCCGATTAACCCGGCTATTAACATACTGCCAATCTTTCATCGCATATTTTGACACCAGCCCATCCAAAACATCAGAAGCACAAAAGTAGATGTAGGCAGCAAGATCATTCTGATTTGGTCCCGCATCCATGTAATACCTGCATAAATTACCGATGCTCTCGTAACAGAAATCCCCCGGACTGGTATCAACTTCGATTAAACCTGACTTTAGGTTTCTATATAAAAAGTCTATTGAGGTTGCCCACCATAATTTATCATCTTTGGCATACTGTCCGCCGGCATATCCTCCCATCACGTCCATGACATTGAAATTTTCCAAGCATGAGTAAATTAACTTACTTTGATACGCAATATACAAATCAGCGACTGTGGTCATAAACCCCTTCACAAGCCTCATTAAGTAAAGGCTTATCTTTAAAAATTCGCAGCAACACTAATCAGCATGAACATTCAGGCTTTAGGAAAAGCACTACCCTTGTTCGCTTTAGGCACTGTGCCGAAACTCCATTCGTACAACCCATGTGCAGTTTCCGCTTTTATCATTTCTATGAAGCTTTTCGGACCGCAGATTGTGGTTGTCCCGTATGCTCCATGCTCTAACAAAATTAAAAAGTCCAACGATGCTGTAAAATAGACATCAGACCGCCAATCAGCCAAGCGTTGTTGTGCAAGATCAGATAGTTCATCAAACATCCAATCTCCACTTTGCACTGCAATAAATATTTCAGGACTTGGAGAACATAGCTCCATCACCAGCACTTTACTGTTCTCGCCAGCTCTTATTCTGGCAGGGGATGTAACAAATATAGGATCTAAGGATTGCTCTTTGCACCAGTTTATTAGTAAATCAATTTCTGAATCTAAATATCCGTCATTATCTTCGGTATAAATAGATGTCCAGCCAAACTGAGAAAGCGCTGCTTCATCTACATGAACGTCATCTATAACGAGATGATTAATCTTCCTGATAAGATCAGTTTTAAATTCCCTTTCTATAAATGAGCTTCTGATTGTTTTCTCAGCTTCTCTGGCCTTGGTAATTCTTTCAAGCGCTGCGGAGTTTTTCATTTGCCTCCAATAATTATTTTCATCACAGAAAGTACAGCATGCGGGCTTAAGTTAAAAATATAACAGCAAAAAAGGCGCCGAAGCGCCTTTTTTTAATCAGGTTTGAATACCTGTTATTCCCACTCAATCGTTGCTGGTGGTTTACCGCTGATATCATATACCACGCGGGATATGCCGTTGATCTCATTGATAATACGGTTAGATACTTTACCCAGCAGCTCGTAAGGCAGGTGTGCCCAGTGTGCTGTCATAAAGTCGATGGTTTCTACTGCCCGCAGTGATACTACCCAGTCGTACTTACGCGCATCGCCCATTACGCCAACAGATTTTACCGGCAGGAATACCGCAAAGGCCTGGCTTACTTTGTGGTACAGCTCAGCCTTGTGCAGCTCTTCGATAAAGATGGCATCGGCACGGCGCAGAATGTCGCAGTATTCTTTTTTGATCTCGCCCAGTACGCGCACACCTAAACCCGGACCCGGGAACGGGTGACGGTACAGCATGTCGTAGGGCAGGCCGAGCTCTAAACCGACTTTGCGCACTTCGTCTTTAAACAGCTCGCGCAGTGGCTCTACCAGGCCCATCTTCATATGTGCCGGTAAGCCGCCGACGTTATGGTGCGATTTAATCACGTGCGCTTTACCGGTGGCCGAGCCGGCTGATTCAATCACATCCGGGTAAATAGTACCCTGCGCCAGCCACTTGGCATTTTCCAGCTTTTGCGCTTGTTCGTCGAACACTTCAACAAAGACGCGGCCGATAATTTTGCGTTTGGCTTCCGGCTCGTTTTCGCCGGCTAAAGCATCCAGGAAGCGCTGTTCGGCGTCTACCTTGATAATGTTCAGGCCAAAATGGTCGCCAAACATATCCATGACCTGCTTGCCTTCGTTTAAGCGTAGCAGGCCGTTATCCACAAACACGCAGGTCAGGTTTTTACCAATAGCACGGTGCAGCAACATGGCCACTACTGAGCTGTCAACACCGCCGGACAAGCCTAAAATAACCTGATCATTACCAATCTGCTGCTTTAAACGGATAATGGCATCTTCAATAATCGTCGCCGGTGTCCACAGTTTGTCGCAGCCGCAGATATCCACCACGAAGTGCTCCAGCATACGCTGGCCCTGGCGGGTGTGGGTTACTTCCGGGTGGAACTGCACACCGTAGAACTGGCGCGCTTCATCTACCATACCAGCATGCGGGCAGGTGGTTGTGCTGGCACAGGTAATAAAACCGTCCGGCACCTGTACTACTTTATCGCCGTGGCTCATCCACACATCTAACAGCGCATTGCCGCTGCTGCCGACATGGTCTTCAATTTTAGCGAATAAATCGTTGGCGGCTACCACTTCTACCTGGGCATAACCAAACTCGCGCATATCCGAGCCCTGCACCTTGCCGCCCAGTTGCTCGGCCATGGTTTGCATGCCGTAACAAATACCCAGCACAGGTACACCGGCTTCAAACACATATTGTGGCGCCCGTGGTGAGTTAGCTTCGTGCACGCTTTCCGGGCCGCCGGATAAAATAATACCGGTGGGGTTAAAGTCACGAATTTGTGCTTCGGTAACGTCCCAGGCCCACAGCTCACAATAAACGCCAATTTCGCGCACGCGACGGGCAATCAGCTGGGTATATTGCGAACCAAAATCGAGGATTAAGATGCGGTGGTGATGAATGTTTTTGTTCATAGCGACCTTTAAAAAGTAAAGCGGCTGGGGTTAGCCAGCCGATAAAACAGTAAACAGTTTAGCCTAAGCGGTAGTTGGGTGCTTCTTTGGTAATTTGCACATCGTGCACATGCGACTCGCCCATACCGGCAGAAGTTACCCGGACAAACTCCGGCTTGGTGCGCAGCTCGTCAATGGTTGGACAACCGGTTAAACCCATGGCGCTACGCAGGCCGCCCATTTGCTGGTGAATAATGTTTTCCATCGGGCCTTTGTACGCCACACGGCCCTCTATGCCTTCCGGTACCAGTTTTTCGGCGTTGTTGCTGCCCTGGAAATAACGGTCTGACGAGCCGTTACGCTGCGCCATAGCGCCCAGTGAACCCATACCGCGGTAAGATTTATAGTAGCGGCCCTGGTACAGTTCTACTTCGCCCGGTGCTTCTTCGGTACCGGCAAACATAGAACCCACCATCACCAGGTTAGCACCGGCCACTAAGGCTTTGGCGATGTCACCAGAGAAACGGATACCGCCATCGGCAATAATGGTGACATCCGTGCCGGCCACGCCCATCGCCGCTTCAGAGATCGCTGTAATTTGCGGAACACCACAACCGGTAACAATACGGGTAGTACAAATAGAGCCCGGGCCGATGCCCACTTTCACCGCATTAGCACCGGCTTCTGCCAGCGCTTTAGCGCCGGCGGCGGTAGCCACGTTACCAGCGACAATTTGTAAATCCGGGTACTGGGCACGGGTTTGTTTTACGCGGTCAATAACGCCCTGCGAGTGGCCGTGTGAGGTATCGATCAGCAGAATATCCACGCCGGCTTCTACCAGCGCAGCAATACGCTCGTCGGTGCCCGGGCCCACGCCTACGGCGGCGCCTACGCGCAAGCGGCCTAACTCGTCTTTACAGGCATTAGGCTTACTGGCAGCTTTATAGTAATCACGTACGGTGATCAGGCCTTTTAATTTGAATTCGCTATCAACTACCAGCACTTTTTCAATCCGGTGCTGGTGCATCTTTTTAAAGGCTTCTTCACGCGGCGCCGTTTCCAACACGGTGACCAAACGCTCGCGTGGCGTCATCAGGCTGGAGACGATTTCGTTATTGTTGGCTTCAAAGCTCATATCGCGGCTGGTCAGCATGCCCACTAGATTATTGCTGGCATCCACCACCGGAAAACCGGAAAAGCCGCACTGCTGGGCCAACGCCTGCACTTCGCGGATACTCATATCCGGCGTTACCGTTACCGGGTCTGACACCACACCGCTTTCGTATTTTTTAACTTTACGAACGTTAGCGGCCTGCTCTTCGATGGTCATGTTTTTATGAATAAAACCTAAGCCACCTTCCTGTGCCAGCGCTATGGCTAAGCGGGCTTCGGTTACTGTGTCCATAGACGCAGAAACCATAGGAATATTCAGCGTGATGCTTTTAGTCAGTCGGGTGCGTAAATCGGCTGTATGAGGTAGAACAGTAGAGTGCGCCGGTACCAATAACACGTCGTCAAAGGTAAGGGCTTCTTGTTTGATCCTGAGCATTGCAACAATCTCGCTGTGGCTGAAAAGATAGGGAATGTTGCGGCGCAATTTTAACGGTTTTGCGTGCGTATCACAAACGCTTTTTTGTTTTATGTTACTCTAGCGTTTTCGTTGTCAGGCCAGCTGCTGGTACGTTTTTTATGCAAAACCCCGATATCTATAGTGTTTCCCGGTTAAACAGTGAAGTACGCCTTACGCTGGAGCTGCAGTTTCAAACGCTGTGGCTGCAGGGCGAAGTGTCAAACTTTGTCGCGGCCGCCAGTGGCCACTGGTACTTTTCGCTAAAAGACAGCGCCGCCCAGGTTAAATGCGCCATGTTTAAAATGGCTAACCGCAATAGCAGCTTCCGGCCGCAAAATGGCCAGCAAGTGCTTATTCGCGCCCGCATCAGTGTGTACGAGCCACGCGGCGAATATCAGCTGCTGGCTGAATTTATTGAAACCGCCGGCGCCGGCTTATTAAAGCAGCAGTTTGAACAACTAAAAGCACAGCTACAGGCCGAGGGTTTATTTGACCCGGCACGGAAAAAAGCCCTGCCCACGCAGGTACAGCGCGTTGGCGTGATTACCTCTCCCACCGGCGCCGCCGTGCGCGATATTGTTACCGTGCTAAACCGCCGCGCGCCGGGTATTGAAGTTATTGTGTATCCGTCTCAGGTGCAGGGCGAAACCGCCGCAGCACAACTGCGCAATATGCTTAGCACAGCAATACGCCGCAATGAAGTGGATGTATTAATTATCGGCCGTGGCGGTGGTTCATTAGAAGACTTATGGTGTTTTAACGATGAGCAGCTATGCCGTGCAGTAGCCGCCTGCCCTATTCCGATTGTCAGTGCCGTAGGCCATGAAATCGACTTTGCCCTAACCGACTTTGTCGCCGATATGCGCGCGGCTACGCCCTCTGCTGCAGCTGAATTAGTCTCACCGGATCAGTCGCATTTATTAGATCGCATATTGCAGCTAAAAAACCGCCTGTTACAAGCTCAGCGCAGCCGCATGCAGCAGGTCGCGCCTAAGCTGCTAAACCTTAGCCAACGCCTGTTAGCCCTGCACCCGAAACGCCGTTTGCAACAACAGCAACAACGCCTCGACGAGCTGCAGCTGCGCTTAAGCGCCAGCGCTAAACGCGCTGTGCAAGCTGCACAGCAACAGCAGCAATATTTGGATAAAAGCCTGCGCCAGCTATCGCCGGCTAAAACCTTACTGGCGCATACCCAGCATATTAACCAGCTGGAGCGCCGACTAACCAACGCCCAGCAGTTGCAGTTAAAGCAAAGCAAACAACAACTGGCGCAGTTAAGCAGCCAGCTTAATACAGTAAGCCCACTGGCAACCTTAGCGCGCGGCTACAGTATTACCTTTGATGAAAAACAGCAGGTGGTGACCTCAGCCTCGCAGCTTAAAACCGGCGATAAAATTACCGCCCGACTGGCAGAGGGTAGTATCAGTGCAATAGTCGATGAGGTAAGCCGCAGCTAAGTTCTGACATTTCTTATACAGTAATAAGTTGGCAGAAGGGTTAAGGTTGTAGTTTTATATTATCTGCGCCAGAGTCCCCCCTGATGAAGAAACTGTGGTTATTGTTACTGTATGGTTTGCTGCTGACAATCAGCAGCATTAGCCTGGCAGAAGAAGAGTCTGCTTTTAACTGGCAGTTCGGTGTCGGGCTGGGTGTTAGCCATAACCGCAACCTGCTGCCGGCAATGGACAGCCCGCGAAATGGCATACCGCAACTGCAATTACTGTTCGATTTTGAATATAAAAACTGGTTTGCAGAAACCCCCAGCTTGCGCAGTGGCCAGCTGTTTGGCGTACGCAGTGGCCGGCTGCTTGATGATTTCACGCTGGGTTATCGTCTGAGCAATAGCGAGCGGCATAATCTGGCATTGATTATGGCCAGTTACCATGATGGGTTCGGCTACTCTGTCGCCAGTGGCGACGGTATTAGCAGCAGCAAACTTGAAGGGTTGCATAACCGCGAAAGTGATTTTATGCCCGGCTTGCGATATCAGTTTTATACGACTGACAATCAGCTGCTTTCATTGCAGGTTAATAAGGATATCACCACCCACCATGGCGATATGCTCCGGCTGTTTTATGGCTTCCGCTTTGAACAGCATAACTGGGATCTGTACTTTAACAGCGAACTGAGCTGGTACAGCGCCAAGCTGGTAAATTACTACTATGGCGTAACTGCGGCAGAAGTCCGCTCCGGGCGCCCACAGTATCAAAGTGGCAGCGGCTGGCGCTGGCATAACGGCCTGGTCGGCGTGTACCCGCTGAACAAACATTGGATCACCGAGTTAGGCGCTGGCATTAACTGGTATACACAGGCATTTACTGACAGCCCTTTAACGCGGAACAACCCGGAAGTGGTGTCATTTGTGCTGATACGTTATGTTTTTTAGATACCGCTTATTGCTACTAGCGGCTAGCCTTTTCTGGCAACCGGCTCAGGCTGAAGCACTACTTAGCGCCTCCCCCAGCAATTGCGTTACCTTGCAGCAAGGACGGGAATGCCATGCCCAAATTCAGACAGCCTGGACAATCTCACAGCCCCTAACCGTCTGCCTGTATCTGGATGAACAGCAGCTGCAATGCTGGCACAATACAGCCTCAGCTCAGTGGCAATGGCATTTCAAAGATATGCAAAGCCGCCAGTTAATTTTATGGCAAATGACGGACTCCGAACAAAAACTGCACGTACTGGCCACCGCCAGAATTGAAGTTAGCTGGGTACAAAGCGCGCATAAAAAGCGATTGTGGCGGCGCTTCTGACACTTACTGACATTTTACCGACAACCCCGCTACAGCACTTTATGTTTTGCCGTCAGACAATAGCAGCAACTATATTTTAATGGATGACATATAAGTATGATGCCTGCTAAACCGCTATTAATGCCAATGCTGCTCAGCAATCTGGCAATGCTTTCAGCAATGGCCAGTGCCCAGCCAACTGAAACTACAGCGCAACATCAGCAAACAGTTGAACGGTTGACCATCAGCGGTCGGCGCAATATGCCGCAAACAGAGGTAAATGAAGATACCCAAAAGCTGTTGAATATTGGCGGATTAATGGGAGATCCCATTCAGGCACTATACACCCTGCCGGGCGTGGTTTATGACACCACAGACAGTGCCCCGGCAGTAAGAGGTTCGTCACCAAGAGATAACCATTTTATGCTGGACGGCCAACGTACCGGCCCGCTGTTGAACCAGCTTTACGGTAGTGCCCTTAACAGCGAGCTGTTACGTGATTTCACCCTTTACCCTGCCGCCTTTGCGGCGCCGTTTGGCCACGCCACCGGTGCAGTTTTTGATGTGGCACTGCGCGATCCCAAGGCACAGCCTTTGGGTGGCGTCATTGACCTGAACATGCTGCGCACCTCAGCGCTGGTTGAAGGTTCGTTGAGTGAAAACCAGAGCGTCTATGCTGCTTACCGGCACAGTACCTTGCAATATTTCACTGAAAAAGGTGAAGAATTAGAAGACGGTGAAACCATTACCAAGCTGCCGGTATTAAATGATTACCAGCTTCGCTACCAATGGCGGCCGGGAGACCAGCATAAACTGACGCTGACTGCACTGGGGGTGGGTGAAAAAGCCGGGATTAACCTGTCTGAAGCGTCGGAAGCAGGCCGGATTGACCCGGATTTTATTGGCGATGCTTACCTTAACAGCAACTGGCACAGCCAGCAGCTACGCTATGAATACTTTGGCCAACAGCAGCAGTTGCTCGCTATCTCACTGTTACAGCTTAATCAGCGTGAACAGGGTGGCTTCGGTGACAACCAGTTCTATCAGCTAAACCAGAACAATACTGAACTGCAGATCCGCTGGCAACAACCGCTAAGCAGCACTGTGCTACTGCAAACCGGTGCAGAAGCAGGCAGGCTGAACGCCGATTACCGCTACGATATGATTCTGTACTACTGCACTGATCACCAACCAGACTGCGAGGCCAACCGCGGTGAGCGGGAGCAGGACGATGACAGGCTGAGCATGCAGTACCAAACGCTGTATATCAGTGCAGACTGGCAGCTAACGCCGGATCTGTTATGGCAGTTCGGCAGCCGGTATGACCACCAGGATTACACTGGCGACAGCCTGTTTGCGCCCCGAACCCATATCAGCTGGTTTGTTACCAATAAACTGGAACTGGTTGCCAGTGCCGGGCGCCATCAGCAATTGGCCGATATTGAAAAATCCCTGCCGAAAATTGGTAACCGCAATTTGCAATCACCCCGTTCTGACCATTACACCGCCGGTTTGCGCTATCAGTTTGATAGCTGGCGGCTATTACTGGATTTCTATTACAAGAACATGCAGCGCTTACCAAGAGCACTTAACCCTGCTGAAGATCCAGAACAACTACATTACGTTAGTGACGTTACAGGATACAGCCGTGGCGTGGAGCTGATGCTGGAAAAAGAATTACCCGGCAATTGGTCAGGCTGGCTGGCGATGAGTTTTTCGCAATCAGAACGCAAAGACCCGGTTACAGGGGAAAATACCCCGTACCGTCTGGATACACCGCTGGTTATTCATGGCGTGCTTAACTATAAACTGAGCAATGACTGGACACTGGGTGCGGTATTTACCGGGCGTTCGGGTAATCTTTACTCCCCGATTACCGGCGCCAAACCGAATCCTTATCACCCGGATTATCTGCTGCCGGTATATGGTGAGCTAAACAGCAAACGGCTGCCATTTTATCACCGCCTGGATGTTGAACTGCGTAAACAAAGCACGCTGTTTGGCCGCCCGGCCGAATATACCATTGCCGTGCGTAATCTTTATAACCGCCGTAATATCAGCGGCTACTATCTGCTGAATCAGCCCGAGCAGCAAAGCTACAACATCAACAAAGACGAAGATATGGGCCTGTTTCCCTACGTGGGCATGAAGCTGTGGTTCTGATTCAAGATGTTGTTACACTTTCCCGACACTATTCTGCAGCGGGCTGCGCTATAGTAGCCCGCTATAACTTAACCCATGCAGCTTAGGATCTGGTATGTCTGCTGATACCCTTCTGGAACAAACCGCTACCGTATTACTGGTTGAAGATGATTTGGCACTGGCAGCCTGGATTAGCGATTTTCTCTGCTCCAGAGGTTTCAGGGTAGAACATTTCAGCCGCGGCGATCAGGCGGCAACGCAGTGGCAGCAAGCCGCCGCCGATCTGATCCTGCTGGATCTGATGCTGCCGGGCAAAAACGGGCTTGAAGTCTGCAAGCTGATCCGGCAGCAGTCGGATATCCCAATCTTAATACTCACGGCACAAGGCGAAGAACTGGACGAAGTGCTGGCGCTGGAAAGCGGTGCTAACGATTACCTGGTAAAACCTATTCGGCCAAGAGCGCTACTGGCCAGGCTAAACAGCATACTGCGCCGGCAACAGAAAACGCAGCCACAGCAGCCCTTACTGCAGTTTGATCAGTTATTACTGGATTTATCATCACACCGGGTTTGTCTGGCAGGTAGCGAAATTCCGCTCTCGGCTACCGAATTCAAGTTGCTCTGGTATCTGGCCAGCCATGCCGGCACAGTATTGAGCAGACAACAGGTTTTTCTGGAAATGACCGGCCGCGACTACGATGGTTTTGACCGCCGTATCGATATGCTGATTTCTGTACTGCGCCGTAAACTGGCAGACAACAGTAGCCAGCCGCAGCGGATTAAAACGATCTGGGGCAAAGGCTACTTGTTTGTTGCCGACGCCTGGCAGCACGCATGACCCGTCTATTTAGTGGTTTACTGCTAACCAGCTTGTTATCGCTGTTTCTGCTGGGCTATCTGATTGACAGAATTATAGATAGCGATCCGGCACCGTCTAGTGCCGGCACTGTTTCAGCCCATCTGCTGGACTATATGGTTAGCCAGAGCCAGTCGCTGACTGAAACTCAGCTGCCAGACCATTACCGGCAACAGGCCGCAGCACTTGGCCTGAATTTACAGCTGGAGCCTTATCATGCGTTGGCACTACCGGCAGAGCTGGCACAGCAACTGGCGACACCGGGCGGCTTAGCCCTGGCCAGCGATGAGCAGGATTATCTGGTAAAACAGCTACCCGCTCATCCGCAGTGGTTACTGAAACTGGCATTACCGCCGGAGCAGCAACAGCATCCGCTGAGTTTATGGCTGACACTGGCGCTTTATGCTGGTTTTGCAGTGTTATTGCTGCTGTGGTTATGGCCTCTGGTTAAGCGGCTTAATTTATTAACCCGGCTGGCAGAGCGCTTTGGTAAAGGCGAGTTGCATATCCGCCAGCCCTATTCCCGGTTTAGCTATATTCCCCGGCTGGAGCACAGCTTTAACCAGATGGCAGAGCAAATCAGCCAGTTGCTGCATGAAAACCGCCTGCTGGCCAAAAGCCTGTCGCATGATTTGCGCACGCCCATTGCCTGTTTACGGTTTGGTCTGGAGGCAGTACAAGAAGCAACAAGCCCGGAGAAAAAACAACAACTATTACTGCGGATGGAGCAGGATGTAGACAGAATGGAAGCCATGGTAAATTCCTTTTTGGAGTTTGCCAGCCTGTCCCGTACGGCACGTAATCTGGAGTTTAGCCGGCACACTATGCAGCACTGGCTAACAGAATATGCTCACAGTATCGAGCCGTTAATGCTGCAGCATCAACTGCGCTTGTCATTACTGATGACAGAGCCAGCGTTATACAGCCAGATTAACCCGCACTGGCTGGAACGGGCGCTAAATAACATTGTTGGCAATGCCTGTCGTTTTGCCGGCGGCCAGCTGCAAATTACCCTGTCAGCCAAAGCATCACAGCTGCTGATTAGCATCAGTGATGACGGCCCGGGCATAGCGGCAGAAGATACCCAAAACGTATTATTACCCTTCGTAAAACTGGACAACACATCACAGAGTACAGCACAGGACAGCCAGCCGCACTTTGGCCTGGGGCTGGCGATCAGCGCAGAAATAATCAAATGGCATAAAGGTAAGATAGTGGTAGACCAAGATCCCATCTTAGCGGGTGCCAGATTCAGCCTGTATCTAAACTCTTGCAGCTGACACAATTTGTACAAAAACCACACAAGCCTGATACAGCTCTGGCTGGCGCTTACTTATAAAGTAGCAAGCAGTTATTACCAGCCCAGAGAAAACTGTTATGAAGACAAGAATGACACTAGCACTGCTTAGCACGGTATTAATACTGGCGGCGTGCGGCAGCGACAACAACAAACCGAAAGACAGCGTGCTAAAACCAGCAAAGCTAACCGGCATATACGAGCAGGCGGGTTATGGCAACATTATAGTGTTTAGCCACAGTAATTATGAGATTTACCATGCACTGGACAAATTTTGCTGGCGCGCAGAGCAAGGCCCCCTGGCCGATCTGAACATTTCAGCACCACGCTTTACTGAACAAGGCCGCCGCCTTAGCTTTACCATGCCGGGCGCCCGGGCCTTTCCGGTGCAACTCAATCGTATAACCCGCTTACCGGATAAATGTCGCAATCCTGTGGCGCCAACACAAAGCCCGGCGCAGAATTTTGAGCTGTTCTGGCACACCATCAACGATCTTTATGCATTTTTGCCAGAGCGCCAAATAGACTGGCAACAGCGCTATCAGCAGTATGCCCCCTTGATCAGCGAGCAGTTAACTAATGAAGAATTGTTTACTATTTTTGCCCAAATGCTAACGGGTTTTAATGATAGTCATACTACGCTGTCGGCTGAAATCAATGGTGAACAAGTTGAGTATAGTGCGGCACCTGCCAATGCTATTGCTGATTATGCTGCAGCGACAGAGATCTCAACGGAGGAGCTGTTATCTGAAATGCGCACCAAAGCGCTGGAACTGATGCAGCTTTATGCTGGCAAAGCGTTAACACAAGCTGACACAGAGCAACCGTTATGGTGGGCAAAAAGCGACAATAACGTTGGTTATATTATGCTGGGTGCCCTGGGAGGTTATGCTGCCGATGAGCGTGATGTCACCGAAGATTTTAACCTGGCAACAGCCGCTTTTTCGGCCATGATGGCAGATCTTACCGGCACAGACGCCATTATTATCGACAATCGCTTTAATGAAGGTGGTTATGACGATATTGGCAGCGAATTTGTACGCTACTTTTTAACACAGCCCCAGGCTGTATTGCAAAAACAGGCCAAAAACCGTTTGGCCACCACCGATTTACTCAGCCTCAATCTTACCCCTGCTGCAGTGACCTATAGCAAACCGGTATTACTGATTAACAGCAAACTGAGTGTTTCGGCAGCAGAAACCTTTAGCATAATGATGAAAAGCTTACCGCAGGTAACCCTGCTCGGTGAAGCCAGCAATGGGGCTCTGTCAGATATGCTGCCACTCACCCTGCCAAACGGCTGGCTGTTAACCTTATCTAATGAGCGTTATCTGGATATTCAGGGCAATAGCTACGAAGTAACCGGCATACCGGCTGATATTGAAACGGCGGTATTTTCTCAGCAAGATAATGCCTTATCCAGAGTTCAGGCTTACGACACAGCGCTGTCGTTAGTGAATAAATCCTTTGCCATGCCGTTTAGCTTTAACGATGTAGAAGCGCTGATAACAGAAGCCTTACAGCAAAAAATACTACCCGGCATTGCGCTGGCCGCGCTGAAAAATGGTGAACTGCTTTATAGCCAGGGGTTCGGCCAGGCCAGCGAAAATCAGCCTGTTACTGCAGACACAGCGTTTTTTCTGGCATCGGTCAGCAAGGTATTTAATGGCACGCTGGCAGCGATAATGACAGCTGACGGACAAATTAGCCCGGATTTACCTGTTTCCGCCAATATTGGTTTTGAACTGACACCACCGGCACACTTTTCTCAGCCTATTTTGTTTAAGCACTTGCTGTCGCACACCAGCGGTATTATAGACAGCGAATACTTTAACTGTGGCTATTTTCAAAGTGATGACGGCAGTAGCTTATACAATCTGTTTTATTCTGATCTTAAATGCCCGGAACCGGCCTATCAGGCACTGGAGGTATTTCTGCCAAACTACCTGCAGCAGTCTGGTAATCGCTATACCAGAGGTAATTACCAGCAGGATAACAGCATACAACCGGGCGATAATTTTGCTTATTCTAACGTTGGGGCGGCAACGGCAGCCTTACTGATGTCGGCTACTGCCGGTAAACCCTACCCAGCGCTTTTTGCAGAGAAACTGGCAGCACCGTTGCAGCTTACGCAAACCCGCTGGGATCTGACAGGCAACAGCATTGCCAACACAGCGCGGCGCTACGCCAAATCTGACGGTGAGTTTATTGCTTATCCTGACTATGCTGCCAATACCTGGCCAGACGGTTTTTTAACAGCCTCAGCAAAGGATCTGGCCAAATTTGCCATGGCGCTGTTAGCTGATAATCACCCGGTTATTACCGCTGAAGTACAAGACATCATGTTCAGCCCGTTGCACCAGGAGTATCTGGGGCAAGGTATCGGCTATTTTTGGAGCCTGGATCATTCTTACGCCTCGCATGACGGCGCAGACCCAGGCGTAACAACCTTATTACTGCTACACAGAGCCAGCCGTAATGCGCTGATCGTATTGATCAATGCTGACGAAAACGACAATAAAGAGCTCAATGACTTTGTCGAACGCCTGCAAGTAACAGCCTGGCAAGCCATCTGGGCCAGCAATTAAGAGTCAGGCTCAGCCTCCGAAGAGGCTGAGCCTGTCACTGTTATCTCTTTCGGCTAAATAAAGTATTTCACTTCACCTTCGCCCCGTTCACACACCAAGCTTGGCAAGGCTCTGCTAAAGATAAATATTAATTTTCATCTGCTCTTAATAAAAAATCAGTGCAAACCGGAAATTCAAATAAAAAGCGTCAACATGAGATCTGTCAGCAAAATTACACGTATATCTGCAAACTAACCATCCACCCGGCTGCTGTTCAGCGAACTGATATAGGAAAAATTTCTGATGAAAAAGTTTACCGGTTTAATGTTAATCATTTTACTACATGGTTTTTTCCCTCAAACCGCTTTAGCGCAAGACGGCAAAACAGCGCTGGTACCTTTACCCTCAGTCGACGACTTTACCCGTGGCAATGACGGCTGGGCTTTCGGGCTGGGTTTGGGTATTGAATATGAAACCGCCTACGAAGGGTCGGACGAATTTGGTTTTGAAGTACAGCCAGCCGGCGCAGTGCAGTGGCGCCGTGGCAATGATATTTTCTACTTTGCCGGTGAAGCACTAGGCTGGCGCGGCCTGCGCTCTGACACCTGGCTGCTGGAAGCCTTAATAGGCTTTGATGAGGGCCGGGAAGAAAACGACTCTGACGATGGCCGCCTCAATGGACTGGGTGACACCGAAGAGGGCTTTGAATTAGTGCTGCAGGCACGTCGTGCTTTTAGCAACGACTGGCGTTATTGGTTGGTAAGCCGGCTGGTCACCGGTGATAACGGCAACCTTGGCCTGTTTGGTATCGGCCGCCGCTTCGGCGATAAAATCGACGGTTCCGGTTCTGAGATTAACGTGGTAGCGGTATTTCACGACAGCAAATATGCCAATACAGGTTTCGGCATAACGGCGCAGCAGTCGCTGGCATCCGGTTTGGATGAAACCAGGCTAAGTGGCGGTTTACGTTCAATCGGGATTGATTACAACTACCGGCATATAATCAGCGAGAACTGGCAGATTTTCGGCGAGGCACTATATGAGCATTTCAGTAGCGACGTGCGCCACAGCCCCATCGCCCGCAGCAACTACGAAGCCGAAGTAGGCATCGGGTTTATTTATATTTTTTAGATGCACTATGCTGCACTAGTGACAAAACTGAATGAGGCTTTGCCTAATTGACGGCGAAGCCTTTGTTAGTCCGGTACAGTAACGTGTAAGCCGCCCTGTGCTAATAGTGGTAACGACAGGAGATGATAGTAATCGTATTATCATCAACGGCATAGACCAATCGATTCGTATCATCTATACGCCGCGACCAAAAACCAGCTAAGTTTTCCTTTAACGGCTCTGGTTTACCAATACCTTCAAGCGGTGAGCGTTTAACGTCGTTTATAAGTTTGTTTATCCTTTTAAGCGTTTTTTTGTCCTGGGTTTGCCAATACAAGTAGTCGCTCCAGGATTCGTCAGTCCATGACAGTAAACGACTACTCATCAATCAAGTCTCTGCGGCTTACCTTACCTGCTTTGAATTGCTCAATTGAACGATTCAAATGCTCAGCGTTTGCCGGTGAACGCAGTAAGTGCACCGTTTCCATCAGACTGTTGTAGTAGTCTAACGACATAACAACAGCATCTTGTGCATCGCGGCGAGTAATCACCGCTGTATCTGCGTCATTAACGACAGAATCTAATACCGCTTTCAGGCTATTTCTTGCTTCCGTAAAAGACACAATTCTCATACCACCTCCACATGTACAACTTACGGGACAAGTATAGCCGCAAGCCCAAACATGTACAACATAATGAACATGTCGATTTTGAAAGTGCCAGAAAAAAGTAACCCCTCACAGGGCGCTGATCTTACGGGTAACGGGAGGGGTGTTGTTAAGCCATATTTTAGTGACTAATGGCTGTTTATCAAGCAAAAGAGCCATAAACCCCAGTGCTAATTAACACAAAAGTGTACGACTCTGTTTTCCTTTTTTGCTAGCTAAATTGCTAATTGTTCATCCTTCCAATAATAGCATCAACCTTCAGGCCTAATTCTTTCGCCTTAGATAGCTCTATATCAAACTCTGAAAATGAATTTGGCATGACAACATTCCTAAATTCAATTCTATTCACTAATAATGGCGTTTTACTATCTTTAGGAATCAGCTGTTCAAAGAGATAATCATAGAAATCAAAGATCGTATGAAGCACAGATAACGCATTATACGCACTCCAGAACATCGAACATTTTGGAATCCCAAGTTCTTTATGAAGCTCCCCCTCTAGACTCATTGGCAACATCCACACATCACCGTGGTCATGGGGCAAGCCAATGCCAGTTTTGATATTCTGACTTTTGGGATGGACAAAATCATTTCTCAGTTTTATCAGTTCATTAACTTTCTAAACTCTATTATCTCCCCTATCGATAGAGCATCCAAAGTCAGAAATATGAAAATACGTTTCTATTTTGGATAAAGACGGGAGGCGGTCGTAATCTTTTAAGGTTGATTTTGCTAAATTTAATTCTTGCAGTAGAATGTTTGCACAACACTCTATCGATAGAAATGAAGCAGTGATCGAGGCTCTTGCGTTTCGGTTTATTTCATATGAATCACTAGCCTCATTAGCCTTTCTATAATTGAAAATGGCATCGCATAACAAATCCATAAAGCCTACATAGATGAATTTTGCTGGAATTTCCAAATACCTTCGCCTCACTTTACTAGAAGAAATACTGTTAATTTAAGCTGTGAAAGCCGTTTTTTCACACTCTACATTTCTTTTTTCGTGTATATAACCAACTATCGGAACAGCTAATTTATGAATCTGTCATACCCTACCGCAGTTACTCCGAGTAAACTAGTAGCCTAATTTCGAAAAAGAAGCTTTATGTCACATAACACCATCTCTCTGAATAAACAGCGCCAGCCGTTGCACCACCTGGATGCGGTGTGGTTGTTTGGTTATGGTTCGCTGATTTATAAAACCGACTTTGCCTATCTGGACGCTAAACCGGCCTGCATTTATGGCTGGGAACGGCGGTTTTGGCAGGGCTCGCATGATCATCGTGGTACGCCGGAGGCGCCTGGCCGGGTGTTAACCCTGGTTGAAACGCCCGGCGCACGCTGTGTCGGTATGGCGTATCAGGTAACACCCGATACCTTTGAGCATTTAGACCATCGCGAGAAAAACGGTTATTTGCGTGTGTTTACGCCACTACATTGGCTACATGAAGACGGTGAAACTGAAGGCGTGGTGTATCTAGCCGGCGCCGATAACGAAGCGTATTTAGGCCCGGCCAGTGATGCTGAAATTGCCGCACATATTGCCAGAAGCCGTGGCCCAAGCGGGCCGAATAGTGAGTACCTGCTAAAGCTGGCGCAGGCGCTGCGCGATATGAATGAGCATGACGAGCATGTGTTTGCTATTGAGCGCGAGCTGTTAAAGCAATTGGATCGATAATAACGTAAGAACCGGCAACAAATTACCGTTTATGGTCTATTCGAATAGCGTAGCGCCCTTTATGCAGGGCGCTTGATAAGACGATTGTGGTACAGATCTTCAACCGGAAAAATCATCGTGTAATCATCCCAGTTCAGGTTTCCATCTTCCAGATTATAAGCCAGAAAGTTGTCCAGCTTTTTATACGGCTCATAGTCCGGATGACCAACTGAGAAGATAAAGGGTGCAAAGTCGACAACAGAGTTGTGGCCATCGCTAAACGTGATGTCCAGAATATGTCCCGTTATATGCTGCGCATTAACTACCGATAGTGCGGACATTTTTCACCTTTTGTGTAATAAGTTGCGGGCTAATGTGCTTTTTCTTAACGAAATAGTCTACCCATTTATTTACTATGTCGTCAGCATAAGCATGGACAAATTCTTCAAACTCTTTGCGCTTTTTGCTTTCAAGGCCGGTGCCTTTGTCTTTAATTACGACTCTGTGAATACGACCATTTAACATATGAATTTCAGCTTTAGACTCAGCCCCCTGAAACTTGCCATGGATGTGAATTGGCTCATGCTCGTTACTGTAAAAGAACAGTATTATTCCCAGATATTCATAAATTTTAGGCATATTGCAGTCCTTTTCATTTTGCTAACCAGTCGAAAAAACACCTAAAAACACACCATAAATAAACATTATTTTTACACTGAAGGTTATATGCCAAATAACCGATATGGTCGATACGCTTGGCGCGAGTAGGCCGAATAGTGAGTACGTGCTAAAACTGGCGCAGGCACTGCGTGATATGAATGAGCATGACGAGCATGTGTTTGCCATAGAACGGCAGTTGTTAGCGCTGTTGCCGTAACTGCATTGGCGGTAGCGAGCTTTTTACGTTAATGATAACTATTATCATCTTTTGCATTGTGGCATAATTGCGCTCAGGCCCATTAAGTAAGGACTGTTATGCGTAATATTGTTAATGCCATTGTCACCGATGTTCATCACTGGAATGACACCCTGTTTAGCTTTAAAACCACGCGCGAGTCGTCTTTTCGCTTTGAAAACGGTCAGTTTGTCATGATTGGGCTGGAAGTTGATGGCCGGCCTTTAATGCGCGCCTACAGTATTGCCAGTCCTAATTATGATGAAGAGCTTGAGTTTTTCAGCATCAAGGTGCCAGACGGCGCGCTGACATCAAGGCTGCAGAATATCAAAGCCGGCGACCAGATTATGCTAACGGTAAGGCCTGCCGGAACCCTGGTACCCGGCTACCTTATTCCCGGTAAACATTTGTATTTATTAAGTACCGGCACCGGGCTGGCGCCTTTTATGAGCATCATACGCGACCCGTTTATTTACGAAAGTTTTGAGAAAATCATCCTGGTGCATGGCACGCGCTGGCACTCAGAACTGGCGTACCAGCATGAAATTGAAAGTGTGTTACCTAACAACCCTTACTTTGGTGAAGAAGTTCGCCAAAAGCTGATTTACTACCCCACAGTGACTCGGGAAGACTATGTGAAAAACGGCGTGCCACATCAAGGCCGTATTACCGATCTACTGAACAATGGTAAGTTACTTGCCGATATTGGCATGCCAGCCCTTAACCCGCAGCACGACAGATTTATGTTATGTGGCAACGATGCCATGTTGCAGCAGCTGATGGGTATGCTGGATCAACGCGGTTTTTTAAAAGCCAATTCGCGCACTATGGGCCATTACGTGATTGAACAAGCCTTTATCGAAAAGTAATCAACCATAAAAAAACCGGGAAGGCATAACACCATCCCGGTTTTTCAGACGCTTAACGTAGCTTCGGCATTAAAAACTCAACACTACAAACTCACCACTCACCACTCACCACTCACCACTCACCACTAAGCTATGAGCACTACTCTTTAACGACGTCAATAAAGTACTTCAGCTCGCCATCTACCATTTCGCGCACTAAACCGTGTACATCGGTTTCAAAGCCTGGGAAGGCACCGTTAAAGGCACGGGTAAATTGCAGGTAGCTGATAATAATTTTATTAAAGCGCTCGCCCGGTACCATCAGCGGTATGCCCGGTGGATACGGCGTTACCAGCATGGCTGTTACGCGGCCTTCAATTTCGTCAATCGATACCCGCTCAATATCGCGGTGCGCCATTCTGGCCCAGGCATCGGCCGGGGTCATCGCGGTTTCAATATTAGATAAGTACATTTCGGTGGTGACTTTGGCCACGTCAAACTTGCGGTACATATTGTGAATTTGCTGGCATAAATCACGCAGGCCAACTTTTTCATAGCGCGGATGCTTTTTGGCAAACTCCGGCATAATACGCCACATCGGCTGGTTTTGATCGTAGTCGTCTTTAAACTGCTGCAGTTCCGTAACCATTGAGTTCCAGCGGCCTTTGGTAATGCCGATGGTAAACATAATAAAGAACGAGTACAGGCCGGTTTTTTCAATAATAATACCGTGCTCGGCCAAGTACTTACTAACAATAGCCGCCGGTATGCCCTGCTCATCAAACTGACCGTGCAGGTTTAAGCCTGGAGTAATAATGGTAGCTTTGATGGGATCAAGAATATTAAAGCCCGATTCTATCGCACCAAAACCATGCCAGCTGTCTTTGGCGTGCAAAGTCCAGTTATCACGTGTGCCCAGGCCTTCTTCCGGTAACTCGTCCGGGCCCCAGACGCGGAACCACCAATCGTCATCACCAAATTCGGCATCCACTTTGCGCATCGCACGGCGAAAATCAATCGCTTCCATTAAGCTTTCTTCTACCAGCGCAGTGCCGCCCGGTGCTTCCATCATCGCTGCGGCAACGTCACAGCTGGCAATAATGGCATATTGCGGGCTGGTAGAGCTGTGCATCAGGTAAGACTCGTTAAAGCGGTGCGTATCCAGGTTACGGTTCTGCGCGTTTTGCACCAGAATTTGCGATGCCTGCGATAAACCGGCTAATAACTTATGCGTAGACTGGGTAGCAAACACTAAGGTGTCTTCTGAGCGCGGCCGGTCTTTACCTATCGCATGCATATTTTTGTAAAAATCATGGAAGCTGGCGTGCGGCAACCAGGCTTCGTCAAAATGCAGCGTATCGATGGTTGAACCCAGCTCCTGCTTAATTTCTTCCACGTTATACAAAATACCGTCGTAGGTACTTTGCGTAATGGTTAAAATGCGCGGTTTTTTGTTTTTTGCATTACGGGCAAAGGGGTTAGCCTCAATCTTTTTCGCAATGGCCTCAGGCGAAAATTCGCTTTTCGGGATCGGGCCAATAATGCCGTAATGGTTACGCGTTGGCATTAAAAACACCGGTACCGCGCCGGTCATAATAATCGAGTGCAGTATCGATTTATGGCAGTTACGGTCTACCACCACGATATCGCCCGGTGCTACCACTGAGTGCCACACCATCTTGTTAGACGTAGAGGTACCGTTGGTAACAAAGAATAAGTGGTCGCAGCTGAAAATGCGCGCCGCGTTGGCTTCACTTTCAGCTACCGGGCCGGTGTGATCCAGCAGCTGGCCTAATTCATCTACCGCGTTACAGACATCAGCGCGCAGCATGTTTTCACCGAAAAACTGGTGAAACATCTGGCCGACCGGGCTTTTTAAGAATGCCACACCACCGGAGTGGCCCGGGCAGTGCCAGGAGTAAGAGCCGTCAGAGGCGTAATCCATCAGCGCATTAAAAAATGGTGGTGCTAACGCATCCAGGTACTTTTTCGCTTCACGGATAATGTGCTTGGCGACAAACTCCGGCGTATCTTCAAACATATGAATAAAGCCGTGCAGCTCACGCAGTACGTCGTTCGGTACATGCCTGGTGGTGCGGGTTTCACCATAGAGGAAAATAGGAATATCGGCGTTGCGCTTGCGTACTTCTTTAATAAAAGTACGTAGCTCGCTTAACGCTTTGGCAACTTCTTCGGCGCTGCCGGTGCCAAACTCTTCATCGTCTATCGATAAAATAAAGCACGAAGCACGGCTGGCCTGCTGGGCAAAGGCGCTTAAATCGACGTAGCTGGTATAACCTACTACTTCAAAGCCGTGGCTGCTGATGGCCTGAGCTAAATCACGAATGCCAGAACCAGAGATATTCTCTGAGCGAAAGTCTTCATCGATAACAATAACCGGGAAACGAAAATTCATGCCGTTGGTCCTTATTGGTCCAGTTTTTTACGCGCTTTCATTAACCGCTCGCGTTTGTACTTTTGCAGCGGCGTTTCAGTGTTCTTTTTGGTTGGTGCAAACGGGTTTTCACCCTCGCGGAACTCAATGCGAATGGGCGTGCCCATCATTTGCAATGCCTTACGATAGTAATTCATCAGATAACGTTTGTAGGAATCTGGCAGGTCGTCTACCTGATTACCATGAATAACCACCAGTGGCGGGTTGTAACCACCGGCATGGGCGTATTTCAGTTTTACCCGACGGCCATGCACCAAAGGCGGCTGGTGATCTTCCTGCGCCATTTTCATAATACGGGTTAACAAGGCGGTGCTGTGGCGCTTGGTAGCAGAATCAAAGGCTTCTTCAACTGATTCAAACAGGTTACCGACACCAGAACCATGCAAAGCAGAAATAAAGTGCAGCCGGGCAAAATCGATAAAACCTAAGCGGCGGTCCAGCTCGCGCTTAATTTCCTCTTTGATGCTGTCGTTTAAGCCATCCCATTTATTCACCGCAATAACCAGTGAACGGCCGGCATTAAGCACAAAGCCTAAAATACTTAAATCCTGATCCGAGATACCCAGGCGGGCATCCAGCACTAAAATCACCACGTTGGCATCTTCAATGGCCTGCAGCGTTTTAACTACCGAGAACTTCTCTACCATATCGTCAATTCTGCCGCGGCGGCGCACACCGGCAGTGTCTATTAAGGTATATTCGCGCTCGTTGCGCTGCATAGGAATATAAATAGAATCGCGCGTGGTACCGGGCATATCGAACACCACCACCCGCTCTTCACCCAGAATGCGGTTAGTTAGTGTAGATTTTCCCACATTCGGCCGGCCAACAATAGCCAGTTTAATATGCTCGCTACGCAGGCGTGCCGCTTCGGCGTCAGCTTCTTCTTCGGTCAGGGTTTCAAGTACCAGGCCTTCGGTAGGCTCAATCTCGCCGGCCAGCAGCTTTTGCTGCTCTTCGCTTAATAACGGGATCAAGGCCTGGTTTAATAACACCGACACGCCACGGCCGTGGGCGGCAGCAATGGCGTACACCTCGCCCAAACCTAAACTGTAAAAATCGGCCACTGCGGTATCAGCATCCAGGCCATCGGTTTTATTGGCTACTACAAATACCTTTTTTTCCACTTTGCGAATATGCGCAGCAATGGCTTCATCACCTACGGTGGCACCAACACGGGCGTCAACCATAAACAGCACTACGTCAGCTTCATCTATGGCTTTAAGCGACTGCTCTGCCATTTCCACTTCAATGCCTTGCTCGTTGCCATCAATACCGCCGGTATCGACCACAATAAATTCCAGCCCTTCATACTTTACCGAGCCGTATTTGCGGTCACGGGTCAGGCCGGGAAAATCTGCTACCAGCGCATCACGGGTGCGGGTTAAGCGGTTAAAAAGTGTCGACTTACCGACATTGGCTCGCCCTACTAGGGCAACGACAGGCAACATTATGTGAACCTCAAAAATAACAAAACAGGCCCGATACAGGCCTGTTTAAAACTTTAACCGCTGTTAACGGTTTAAGGCGTTTGTAATAAGACTAGCTTACCATTGCGGCTTTGCACCAACACATAGCTGCCATTGCTAACCGCTTCGGTGTAAAAACCAGAACTGTTCATACTCTGGCGCGCAACAAAGTCACCGGTTTGACGATTCACCCAGTGCAAATTGCCTTTGTTGTCGCCAATAACCAGGTAGTCTTTATATACAGCAGGGCCGGTCAGATAATGTTTGTTAAGGCCAAACTGTGACCATTTTTCTGAACCACTGCGTACATCCAGAGCATATATACGGCCTACAGAATCCACCAGATACAACGTATCACCTGCCACTGTCATATTGCGGAAACTGGCGTAGTCGCGTTTCCATAACTGACGGCCAGTGCGCAGCTCCAGCGCGACCACCTCACCATTAAAGGCAATACTGTATACCGTGCCGCCAACCACTAATGGTCGCGCGTCAACATCCACCAGACGGGATAAGTCGGTACTGCCTTTTGGCACTGCTATCGGTTCTTCCCATGCCTGATAACCCCGTTCAGCGATCAGCACGCCAATATGGCCGTTACCAGAACCATATATTACACCACCGGCTTCTATTACCGGATCGCTGACACCACGCAGAGTAAGCGCAGGCTGTTCGTTTTCAAACTGCCAGCGCTCTTCACCGGTGTCGGGGTGCAGTGCCACCAGAGTGCCGGCACCGGTTGCCACGACCACCAGGCCTTCACCTACAGCAGGCCTGGCCAGTACTTCGCCTTTTACTTCTGAGCGCCACACCAGCTCGCCATCAGCAGATAAGGCAACTACGTCGCCGTTTTCAGTGCCAAAATAGATTTTATCGTAACCGTAACTTAAACCACCGGCGATACGGGCATTGTCGCCAGACCACACATCGCTAATGCCGCGCCAGAATGAACTGCCGGCTGGTTTGCGCAAATCAAACTGCCATTTACGCTTACCATTTTCCAGGTTATACGCGGCAACCAGGCCTTCACGGCTGGCAGCGTATACGGTATCACCGACAATAATCGGTGTTAATGACGATTCATAATGTGCAACACCTGAGCCTATGCTGGTGCTCCATACGACATCAGGATCGATGCTGTTCTGTACCGGCGGTAATACCAGCTTTTCTTTGCTGGAACATCCGGCAAGTATAACTGCACTAAGCAGCAAGACCTGTTTTAACTGTAATTTCACGCTTACCTCTTTACACTGCAGTGACGTGCGCCAGCTCGTCCAGCTTGATCTGAAGCAACTGCTGATTTTGTCCTGCAGTTGCCAGCGCTTGTTGATAGGCTGCTTTTGCCTCTGGCAGTTTTTCTGCCAGTACCAGAATGTCACCTTTAAGTTCAGCCTGCAAAGAAGCAAAACTCGCTGGCATGGCCTTTTCCAGGGTTTTCAGCGCCGCATCATAGCTGCCCTGTTCCTGTTGCAATTTCGCCAGACGCAGTTGGGTTACCGCTAGTAATGCCGGTTCTTTGGCATTAGCCAGTACCCAGTTCAGCTGCTGTGTTGCCACATCATAGTTTTTAGCTGTTACCGCTTCTTTTGCCGTTATCAACGCCGCCAGCACAGCGTAATTATCGCCTTTAGATCCCGCCACAAAGCTTTGCGCCTGAGTCAGCCAGTCTTCACTGCTGCCGGCTTCACGTTGTTGCAGTAACTGGTTATATGCCGTTGATGCCTGTTCAGCGGTGTTACGCTGCTCGGCCTGGTAGTAACGAAAACCATATAATGCCGCCAGGCCCAGTACCACACCGGCGAGGATCGCCTTGCCGTACTCATGCCAAAAACGTTTAATTGCTTCTACCTGTTGTTCTTCACTGCTGTAAATTTCCACTGCGTTGCTCCGTTTTACGTCAAAGGCCCGTTATGCTGTAAGGGCCAGCGTATTCGCCAGTTCTGTTAATAAAATTGTTTGTTGCGGTTTGTCTTCACGTAACCATTTTACTGTGATTTCACCGCGTGCCAGTTCATCTTCGCCGATGATCAATCCAATGGCCGCACCGGATTTATCAGCCCGCTTAATTTGTTTTTTCAGGTTGCCGCCGCCACAATGCACCATAATGCGTTTATCCGGCAAGCTGGCACGCAGCCTTTCGGCAACAGAAAGTACCGCAAGTTCAGCCTGTTCGCCAAGTGCCATCAGGTAAATATCAGCAACGGACGGCAGTACAGGTAGTAACTGCAGTGTTTGCAGCAGTAACACCAGCCGCTCCAGCCCCAGCGCAAAGCCTACCGCTGGTGTGGCTTTGCCACCTAATTGCTCAACTAAACCATCGTAACGGCCACCGGCACAAACAGTACCTTGTGCGCCCAGTTCTGTGGTTACCCATTCAAATACGGTTTTGTTGTAGTAATCCAGCCCGCGTACTAAACGTGGGTTTACGCTAAATTCAATGCCAGCCTGGGTCAGCAACTGCTTTAAACGGGCAAAATGCTCTGCTGAATCCTGGTCCAGATAATCTGCCAGCTTAGGCGCAGCAGCTAGTATATCTGCCAGTGCCGGATTTTTGCTGTCCAGCACCCTAAGCGGGTTGCTATACATACGGCGCAGGCTGTCTTCATCCAGTACCGCTTTATGTTGTTCTAAATACGCCACTAAAGCGTCGCGGTAGGCGGCGCGGGCTTCACTTGAACCCAGCGAATTCAGCTCCAGTTTTACATAAGGCGTTAAGCCCAGTTGCTGCCAAAGCCGTGCACTTAGCATAATCACTTCAGCATCAATGTCGGCACTGGCAATACCAAAAGCTTCCAGGCCAAACTGATGAAACTGCCGATAGCGGCCTTTTTGTGGCCGTTCATGGCGAAACATTGGCCCGGTGTACCACAGCCGTTGTTCCTGATTGTACAGCAAACCATGCTCATTACCGGCGCGTACGCAGCAGGCGGTGCCTTCCGGGCGCAGTGTTAGGCTGTCACCATTGCGATCAGCAAAGGTGTACATCTCTTTTTCCACTATGTCAGTTACTTCGCCAATTGAGCGCTTAAACAGCTCGGTCATCTCAACAATAGGAAAACGAATTTCGCTGTAACCATAGCTGGCCACTGTCTGGCGCAGTGTCTGTTCAACATATTGCCAGGCTACAGTATCCTGCGGCAGGCAATCGTTCATACCGCGAATGGCCTGAATTTGCTTCGACAAAATTAAACTTCCATCGGTTTGAGTTAAAAAACAGCCGCGATTATAGGCGTAACAGGGCTAAACACCAAGCCTGTTGCCCGGCTTAATCCAGCTGACGCACCGCAATTTTTTGCTGCAGGTATTCACGTACCTGCTGTTCGAGCTGATCAGCCACTTGCTCATTGTCCAGCCGCAGCTTTTGCCGCTGGCCGTTAATGTAAAAACCACTTTTTTTACTGGCACCGGCAACGCCCAGATCAGACACCAAGGCTTCGCCCGGGCCATTCACCACACAACCTATCACCGACACGGTTAAAGGCTCGGTAATGTCTTCCAGCCGCTCTTCGAGCTGGTTCATGGTTTTGATCACATCAAATTCCTGCCGCGAGCAACTCGGGCAGGCAATAAAATTAATTCCGCGTGAGCGAATGCGCAGCGATTTTAAAATATCAAAGGCAACTTTTACCTCTTCAACCGGATCAGCCGCCAATGATATCCGCAGCGTGTCGCCAATACCTTCGGCCAGTAACATACCCAGACCAATCGCTGATTTTACTGCCCCGGCGCGGGCGCCACCTGCTTCGGTAATACCCAAATGCAGCGGCTGCTTAATTTGTTGCGCCAGTAAACGATACGCACCAACAGCCAGAAATACGTCTGATGCTTTAACGCTGACTTTAAACTGATCAAAATTCAGCCGATCGAGAATATCGACATGCCGCATGGCTGATTCTACCAACGCCTGTGGCGTGGGTTCGCCGTATTTTTCCTGAATGTCAGCTTCAAGCGAGCCACCATTTACGCCAATACGGATGGGGATATTGTAGTCCCGTGCGCAATCTACTACAGCGCGGATACGATCTTCGCGGCCAATATTGCCCGGGTTAATGCGCAGGCAATCTACGCCATATTCAGCGACTTTTAGTGCAATGCGGTAATCAAAATGAATATCGGCCACCAGCGGTATCGGTGACTGCTGCTTAATCAGCTTAAAGGCTTCTGCTGCCTCCATGGTTGGTACTGATACCCGCACTAAGTCGGCCCCGGCTTTAGCAATAGCCTGAATTTGGGCAACGGTAGCGGCAACATCGGTAGTGCGGGTGTTAGTCATAGACTGCACTGCTATTGGCGCATCACCACCAATTAATACGTTGCCCACCCGGATTTGCGTACTTTGACGGCGTTTAATAGGATTTTCTGCAAACATGCTTATTCTGACTCAGGAATAGTAAATTTGGCCACTCTGCCACCTGGAAAGGCTGACATATCAAAGGCTTGCTGATTAAAATTAATTTTTACCACACTGGGGTTGCCCAAAGTAATAACAAAAGGCGCCGTACCGGTAAGCTGCATAATATAACCTGCCTGCTTAGTGCCATAAGCTACCCGGTTACCTTCAGCATCAACCACATCTATCCAACAGTTTTCGCTAAAACGCATTTCCAGTGTGTCCAGCTGCGGCACTTCTGGTGCAGGCACCGCCTCTGTTGACGGTGGTACCAGTTGCTGCAACATTTCATTCAGTTGCTGCTCGGAAATGGCATTATCTGCTGCACTGCCCATGCTAGCGGCTTGTTCATCTGTAGCCTGCGCGGCGGGTACTTCTGTTATTGGCTGCGGCGTTCTGGCCTCAACTGGCTGGCTGGCTGGTGTTGAGCTGCTATCTGCAGTATTTTCACGCGCGCTTTGCCACCACCAGACAAATAGCAACACCAGCAACAACGCGATAATGGCATACGTCAGCCACATAAAACGGTTTTCTGTCGCCTGATGGGCGGTACGATTAGAAAAAGTGCGCATGGGTTTGGCAGTAGATGCGGCAGAGCCGGTCTGGCGGCTAAGTGCTGCCATCAGTTCTGTTTCAGGTAGTTTCAGCAAGCGGCCATAAGCACGCACATAACCACGGGCAAAGGTTTCCAGTGTGCGGCCGTCGGGTTGATCCTGCTCCAGCCGCTCGACCTGCTCTGCTTTCAGGTTCAGCTGCAACGCTACCTGCTGTATGGTCAATTTGCGCTGTTCACGCGCCTGACGCAGCAATTGGCCTACGCTGATCTCTGCTACTGTTTCATTTTCGGGTTCTTTATTCATTGTTCAATACTGGCCGGGTCGACAATATACACCTGCTGTCCAACCTTAAGCCTGCTTTGCTCGGTTAGATTGTTCCAACTGAGAAATCTGTCCAGCCGGATATTATAGCGATACGAAATAGCAAACATGGTTTCACCGCTTGCTACCTGATGATAAGGCGAGCTGATATCCTGCTGGATAACCGCGGGCTTACTGGTCGGTTGCGCTGCCTGCAATTGCTCAGGGCTCACCTCAGCCAGCCATATTTTTTGTCCAGCCTTAATTACTGAAGCCGGTGTTAACTGGTTCCACTGCATCAGACTCGGCAAACGGATATTATGCTGCACAGAGATGGCATATAACGATTCAGCCTCTTTTACGATATGAAACGGCACGCCACTGGTTGCTGACGTTTCTGACCCGGTCGCCGCCGCTGCTGTCGCAGTTTCCTGCACTACTGGAGCCGGCTGCTCTGACTGAGCAGCCTGATTTACCTCAGCAGCTGCTGTGGTTGACGTAATGGCCGGTTCAGGCGCGGTTTCACTAGCAACGGCTTGCGCCGGTGCCGGTGTTGTTTCCTGCGGTAAGTTTACAGGCTGCGGTGCCGCTGTGGTTAGCGCAGCGTTATTTTGCGTTAAACTACCGGCAATAGCGCTGATGCTGTTATTCAATGACTGAGCTGGAGCCGCCGCTGGTACCGACGCTGCGGCAGAAGGCACTGGCGTGGCTTTTTTAACGGTTTTTTGCGCCACCACAGCAGCAACCTGAGTATCTGCTTCAGCCGTTTTGCGTTTGACTATTTTCAGCTTCGGGTTATCTACCGGCTGTGCTGGTACTTGCTGCTTTGCACTGTCATCCGGCAACACAATATTGGCCATCAGGCTGTCTTTATAGCGCTCGCGCAGTTGTTCAAATTCGCTGTCAGCTAAACGGCCCTGTAACAATAACCGGGTTTCCGGCGAGTCCGTGTATAGCGTCAGCAATAACTGCTCAGCGCTTTGCATAGTGTCACGATCACCGCTTTTTTCGGCAATCAGGTAACTTAGCAATACTGTACGGGCAGAAACCCGGCCAAGGCGTGAAATGCGGTCTAACTGGTTTTTCGCGGCGCGATTATCCCCCATAGCGTAGGATAATCCGGCCTGCATTGTCAGCGAAGTAATGCGGGTAGTGTTATGGCTGACTGAGCTTTCCAGATAGGTTTTGGCTTTACTGAAATTATTTTGCTGCAACTTACACAACGCCAGGTTTTCATAGCTTTCCGCTACGCGGATATAACCCGGCCGGCTAATCGCTTTTAACAATAACTGCTCGGCTTCATCATAGCGATGCAGCTGACACAAAAAAGCACCGTAGTTATTGTAGGCATCAGCGTAATTAGCGTCTTTCTGGATGGCCAGGCGAAAATACTCTTCCGCCTGTTTTTCTTCGCCAACGCTCTGATAGTAATACGCCAGAGCACTGTGCACTTCAGCTGAATTAGGCGCGAAGCTGCGGGCCCGTTCCAGATTATATTTAGCCTGCGAGGTGTCACCCCGGCGCAGGTAGTTCAGACCCAGCGAAATACGGGTGCGGGCGGCTTCTATATTGTCAAAAGAGCGATCTGACACTGGCTTATCAGTACCGACATAGCTTTGCTCTGACACACATCCGGTCAGTGCTAATCCACTACACAGTGCTACACCAATGAAAAATTTCTGCTTTAACACGCGCCCTTCCTTGCTTTATGGCAGCATTTTTACTGCTATAGGTTGGCCTTTTTGCTGCTTTTTGATCAATCGTTTTGTTCTGTCAATCACATCGCCAACCAGCTGGCCGCAAGCGGCGTCAATATCGTCGCCGCGGGTTTTACGTACAATAACAGTAAAGCCGTATTCTTGTAAGACTTTGTTAAATCTGTCAATCCGGGAATTGCTCGAACGCTTGTATGGCGACCCCGGATAGGGGTTAAACGGGATCAGGTTAATTTTCGATGGTGTATCTTTCAGCGCATGCGCCAATTCGTGCGCCTGCTCCATACTGTCATTCACGCCATCCAGCATGACGTACTCTACGGTAACCTTATCATTGGCTTTCGAGTTTGCAACATAACGCCTTGAGGCAGCTAAGAATTCTTCCATCGGGTACTTGCGGTTTACCGGTACCAGTTCATTACGCAACTCGTTGTTTGGCGCGTGCAGAGAAATAGCCAGCGCCACGTCAATTTTATCGCGCAGTAAATCCAGCGCCGGCACCACACCAGAGGTGCTTAGGGTAACCCGGCGTTTGGATAAACCAAAGCCGAAATCTTCCAGCATTAATTCCATTGCCGGTACCACGTTATTCAGATTAAGCAATGGCTCACCCATGCCCATCATCACTACGTTAGTGACCGGTTTGTCGCCGGTATCGCCATAACTGCCGATGATTTGCGCAACGCGCCACACCTGGCCGATAATTTCTGCCACGCTAAGGTTACGGTTAAAGCCCTGCTGTGCCGTTGAGCAAAACGAACAATCCAGTGCACAACCCACCTGAGATGACACGCACAAAGTGCGGCGGTCTTTTTCCGGGATCCAGACAGTTTCTACTTCCTGGCCACCGCTTAAGCCCATAACAAACTTAATGGTGCCATCACTGCTGTCTTGCCGCGTTACCACGACCGGCGCTTCTATCACACAACGGGCTTTGAGTTTTTCCCGCAATACTTTATTGATATTGCTCATCTTATCGAAATCATCGATACAGAAGTGGTAAATCCATTTCATTACCTGATCAGCACGAAACGGCTTTTCGCCCATATCGACGAAAAACTGCTGCATTTGCGCACGGGTTAAATCAAGTAAATTAATTTTGTTTTGCTGCTCAGTCATTTGCAGAGCGCTCCTTACCACAATAAACAATAACCATAAAACACTGTACCAACATGCACTAAGGGGGCTGTTGCCCCCTTAGTCCGTTACCGCAGGCGATTAACGCTTAACGGGTACGGGCACACAGCTCAGCTTCAGTGAAGAAGTAAGCAATTTCACGCGCGGCAGAAGCTGCAGCGTCTGAACCGTGTACAGCGTTTTCGTCGATGCTGGCGGCGTAATCAGCACGTAAAGTACCGGCAGTAGCATCTTTAGGGTTAGTCGCACCCATGATTTCGCGGTTTTTACGCACGGCGTCTTCACCTTCCAGCACTTGCACCATTACCGGGCCAGAGGTCATGAAAGACACTAAAGCACCAAAGAATGGACGTGCGCTGTGTTCAGCGTAGAAACCTTCAGCCTGTTCACGGCTTAAGTGTAGCATTTTAGCGGCAACGATACGTAAACCGGCAGACTCAAAACGGTTATAAATAGCACCAATTACGTTCTTGGCAACAGCATCCGGCTTGATAATTGAAAAAGTACGCTCTAACGCCATAACAGGCTCCTGATTAAGTTGGTAATTAAACTGAATGATTCAAATTTAAGGCGGCAAATTATACGCTAGTTGCAAAAAAAAACCTATTTTTGCTGACAAAAAAGCCGCGAACTTAGGTATTAAACCATCAGTATCGCGGCTAATTATGACAATGACGTGTTTAAAAGCTGGCAACCACTTTCACGCTGCTATCAACACTGCTACTACTGATATAGCCAATAGCACTGCTGTCGGCAGCAACAGCGGCTTTAACCGCTGCATCATCAGCCAGTTCTTTCGGTGGTGTGCCCTTACCGGTAAATACTAACTTTGACCAGTAGGCCTTTAGCTGGGCAGCGGAGCGATTCAGCACTTTGCTGTCAAACTCTTCACGTGCCGGCCTGCCTTCGGCCATATTCAATGGTGTGGCTTTACTACCATCGGCAAAACTGCTGGCACGGCCTAAAAACAAGCGGTTTAAATCATCTGCTGACACCGCATTGGCATTGGCCGGGTTAACCACTACAGCAATATCTGCAACTGCAGCGCCTGACAGCAGGGTGGCTAGCAACAAAACTGTTTTAATTGTACGCATAAAGCCCCCTTAAAATACCAAATCTACGCCAAACGCCAGTACATCCTGGCGCAGATCAGCGATTTTATTATCTTCAGAGCTGTACTGCAGTTTAAACGCCGCCGAAGGATGGAAGTCGTAACGTAAACCCAGATTGTAAGTAGTTGCTTTACGGGCCTGGCTTTGCACTATGCCCGCTACCGGCACTAATAATTGTGGTGGCAATGTTGCCAGGTAAGGAGTATATATTTCCGTTTTGGCCTCATTATCTTCTTTTTCATAAGACACATAGGGCGTTATGCTATCAAAACGGTGACCAAGCGATACGTAGAAGTTTTTCTGATTGGCAATAAAACTGTTGTCCACTTTTACTGTGGTGTACTCGGCCACCAGCAGCCAGTCGTTTTTGTCAGCAGTAAAACCAACACCAAAAAAAGCACCATCTTCTTCGTTAATATCAATTTCGTTTACCAGCGTAGCAAAACCCGCGCCGCTTAAGCCCGCAAAAAAAGTACCAAAAGTAACACCAGGCTGTAACTCAGCGCTTTGAGCATCAATGGTTACTTTGCCCCTTAAATAGGCAGCACGTAGGCTGTACCAGTCGCGGCCCAACTCCCAGGCCACGCCCAGTACATTTTTTATCTCGGCATCAACACTATTACCGCTGACTGTGGCATCGCCATCGTAAGCTCCGGCAATTAACTGCAGGTTAGAATCAAAGCTGCCTAGCTGCGTGGTGTGGTAAAAAGATATACCCTCAATATTGTCAAAGCCTAAGCCATAAACGCTTTGTGGTACCCGGAGCCAGTCGTAGGCGTAACCCACATCGCGAAAGTCAGAGTATTTATAAAACGGCGTGCGTAAACGGCCAGCATTAATACGTATTTCTTCAGTAAGCTGATAACTGATAAAAGCCCATTCAAATTCAACATCGAAGTCTTCTGCACCTCGGCCCATTAACTGCGCAGTAACAGACAGCTTTTCGCCTAAATCTGACATTAGCTGTACAGCAAATAAGCTCTCATTTTTAAAGTCCAGGCTATCATCATAACCATACAGGGTGTCGTCGCTGTCCAGTGTTATACCGGCTTTAATTGACGCAAAGCCATTTATAGTCAGATCAGCAAACGCCGGTGCGATCAATAAGCTTGATAACGTTACCGCTATCAGAGATTTTTTTAACATAGTTACTCCGTCTTTTATCGTTGTCTTCCAGATCCTAGCCTAACCTTCATTAATCACCAGCAAAGCGCTGGTTTTATTGAGTAATAACAGATTATTGGCATAAAAAAACGGCCCTGCAGGCCGTTTCGTTACCAAGGCGGGTAAATCAGTGGCCTTCGCTAACCATATTGACGGTGTACTTTGGAATTTCTACTACCAGGTCTTCATCAGCAATACGTGCCTGGCAGCCTAAGCGTGATTCCGGTTCCAGGCCCCAGGCTTTATCCAGCATATCGTCTTCGAGCTCTTCACTTTCATTTAGTGAATAAAACCCTTCGCGCACGATAACGTGACAAGTGGTGCAGGCGCAGGATTTTTCACAGGCATGCTCTATCGAAATGCCGCTGCGCAGCGCCACATCCAATACCGTTTCACCAGCTTTGGCTTCTACTGCGGCACCCTCGGGGCACAGCTCGGCATGGGGTAAAAATACGATTTGTGGCATTTGTTATACCTCGTCCACGTTATGGCCTGTTAACGCACTACGGATTGATTGATCCATGCGCCGGGCGGCAAAGTCATCAGTTAATGTGTTGGTATGCTCAATCGCCGCTTTAATAGCCGCGGTATCATCACCTTGTTTTACCTCTGCGAGGGTTGTTAGCGCCTGGTTAATATTGGTCAGCTCCTGCGCACTTAATAAGGCTGCATCGGCTTTAAGCGCTTGCGACACCGCTTCCAGTACCCGTTCGGCTTCTACCTGCTGCTCACGTAATAACCGCAGCTGCATATCCTGCCGCGCATACTGCATTGAGCCTTTTAGCATAGTGGCGACCTGATCATCGCTTAAACCGTAAGACGGTTTTACCTGGATGTTGGCCTGCACACCGGTAGATTTTTCCTGTGCGGTAACACTTAATAAGCCGTCGGCATCTACCTGAAAAGTGACGCGGATATGAGCACCACCGGCTGGCAGCGGAGGTATGCCGCGCAGTTCAAAGCGGGCCAGTGAGCGGCAGTCTTCTACCAGTTCACGCTCGCCCTGCACCACATGCAGTGCCATTGCCGTTTGGCCATCTTTAAAGGTGGTAAATTCCTGCGCCCGCGCTACCGGTATTACGGTATTACGCGGAATAATTTTTTCGGTTAAACCGCCCATGGTTTCAAGGCCGAGCGATAGCGGAATAACATCCAGCAGCAGAGTATCGCCGTCCGCCTTATTACCCACCAGCACATTGGCCTGAATAGCCGCACCTATTGCGACCACTTTATCCGGATCAATAGAGGTGAGCGGTTCAGTGGCAAAAAATGTGGCCACTTCAGTGCGTACCAACGGCACGCGGGTAGAACCACCCACCATCACTACTTTAACAATTTCAGCGCTGGTTAAACCGGCGTCGCGCAGCACCTGGCGACAAGCGCGGATGGTTTTTTTAACCAAGGGGGCTACTAACTGTTCGAATTCTGTTTTGCTTAGCGTACCGTTGAATTGGCGGCCTGCCACAGGCAGAGAAAAATTGACCGTATCGCTGTCGGTTAACTGCTCTTTAATACTGCGCGCTGTGGTTAAATACTGCCGCATTGCCTGGTGTGATAATTCAGCCTCGCCAGTGCACTGCTGCAAATAGCCGACAATAGCATGGTCAAAATCATCACCGCCAAGGGCCGAGTCGCCGCCGGTGGCCAATACTTCAAAGACGCCACGACGCAGGCGTAATATAGAAATATCAAAGGTGCCGCCGCCTAAATCGTATACTGCAATCACACCTTCCTGGCCGGAATCAAGGCCATAAGCCAGTGCTGCTGCTGTGGGCTCATTTAGCAGGCGCATTACATTTAAACCGGCCAGTTTGGCGGCATCTTTAGTAGCCTGGCGCTGGGCGTCATCAAAATAGGCCGGTACGGTTATCACCACGCCGTTTAATTCACCGCCTAAGGTTTCACTGGCGGTATTGGCCAGCGTCGCCAGAATTTCGGCCGAAACTTCCACCGGGTTTTTTACGCCCTGCACGGTATTAATGGCAACTAAACCTTGCTGATCAATCAGCTGATACGGCACTTTGTCTTTTAACGCCAGGGTTTCGTTGTAACCTTTACCCATCAGGCGTTTTACTGACACTATGGTGTTTTCAGCGTCATTTACCGCCGATGCCATGGCGGCATCACCTACCACCACGCTATCGGCAGTATAACGCACCACCGATGGCAGCATATCGCGCCCCTGGCTGTTAACCAGTGTTTTGGCTTCGCCGCTGCGTACTGTTGCCACCAGTGAATTGGTGGTACCAAGGTCAATACCGGCCGCCAGCTTGTGCTGATGCGGCGCAGCGCTTTGTCCGGGCTCTGCGATTTGTAATAGCATAGTGTTGTTTAGTCTTGTAGTTGCTGTTCAATCAGCTCCAGCTCTTGCTGCAGCTTAAAGAAGAATTTTAGTTTACGAATAAGGTCTGCCGCCAGTTGATCCTGCTCTGCAGTTTCACTGTCTAAGGCCGTGGCTAACTGCTGCAACAAGTGTTTTTTCTGCTGCTGCAACTGGCGCTCTATAGTATCAATCACCGCATCAGGATCGCCGCTTTGCTCTATCTCAGCCAGTTGCTCGCGCAGCTCCATTTGCTGCATTAAAAACACCGGATCAGTAAAACTGCGCTGTTCATGGCTTATTTTTAAACCGCGCAGGGCCAGCAAATGTTCGGCCCGCATTAACGGCTGCTTTAAGCTGTGATAAGCGTCGTTGATATTGGCGGTCTGCTGCACTGCCAATAGCTTGTCCCGCTCAGAGCCACTACTGTGTTGATCCGGATGAAACTGCTTTTGCAGCTTAAGATAACGCGAACCGAGCTCAGTTAAGTCGAGGTCGAACTTCGCCGGCAGATTAAACAGCTGAAAGTAATTCATCCGGCCCTTAGGTGTTTAAATTAAATGCTTAAACAGTAAAGCTTTCGCCACAACCACATTCGCCGTTCACGTTAGGGTTGTTAAATTGAAAGCCTTCATTGAGGCCTTCTTTGACGAAATCCAGTTGAGTGCCATCTATGTACACCAGGCTTTTGCCGTCGACAATCAGCTTCAGGTCGTCCTGTTCGAACACCTGATCGTCCTCGTTGAGCGTATCGACAAACTCCAGAACATAAGCCAGGCCAGAGCAACCGGTAGTTTTAACGCCTACCCGTAAACCCACGCCTTTACCACGGTTTTGCAAAAAACTGCGTACCCGTTCGGCGGCTGCCGTTGTCATCGAAATAGCCATAGTATTTAGCCTCCGTGCTTTTGCTTATAGTCAGCAATCGCCGCTTTAATAGCATCTTCAGCCAGAATAGAGCAGTGAATTTTCACCGGTGGCAGCGCCAGCTCCTGGGCGATGTCAGTGTTTTTGATCTGCTGAGCTTCGTCCAGGCTTTTGCCTTTAACCCACTCGGTTACCAGTGAGCTGGAAGCAATAGCACTGCCACAGCCATAGGTTTTAAATTTTGCATCTTCGATAATGCCCGCAGCATTAACTTTAATTTGCAGCTTCATTACGTCACCACAAGCCGGCGCGCCTACCATACCGGTAGCAACAGTGTCGTCATCTTTATCAAATGAGCCGACATTGCGCGGGTTTTCGTAGTGATCGATTACTTTATTACTGTATGCCATGATAGTTACCTCTGTGTGCAGCCAGCGCGCTTAATGCGCAACCCAGGCTACAGTGTTTAAATCGACGCCGTCTTTGTACATGTCCCAAAGTGGTGACATTGCACGCAGTTTTTCAATCGCCTGGTGCACAATTTTGATCGTGTGATCAATCTGCGCCTCGGTGGTATACCGGCCGATACTGAAACGGATAGAGCTGTGTGCCAACTCGTCACTCATACCCAGGGCGCGCAGTACATAAGATGGCTCCAGGCTGGCAGATGTACAGGCAGAACCTGATGATACGGCAATGTCTTTTAATGCCATAATCAGCGACTCACCTTCAACATAGTTAAAGCTGATATTGGTAATATGTGGCACGCGCTGTTCACGGTTACCGTTTAAAAATACCTGTTCAATATCTTTTACGCCGTTTAACAGCCTGTCGCGCAGCGCAGTAATACGCTTAATTTCATCGTGCATTTCCAGCTTGGCTAAACGGAAGGCCTCGCCCATAGCGACAATCTGGTGCGTTGGTAAAGTGCCTGAACGCATACCACGTTCATGGCCGCCACCGTGCATTTGCGCTTCTAAACGAATACGTGGTTTACGCCGCACAAACAACGCACCAATACCTTTAGGGCCATAAGCTTTGTGGCCGGAGAACGACATTAAATCTACTTTCAGTGTTTGTAAGTCAATATCCAGCTTGCCAGCCGCTTGTGCCGCATCAACATGGAAAATAATACCTTTGCTGCGACACAGCTCGCCAATGGCAGCAATATCCTGCACCACACCAATTTCGTTATTAACAAACATTACGCTAATTACTGATGTGTCCGGGCGGATAGCCGCTTCGAGCATAGCAACGGTGACCATGCCATCGGTTTGCGGCTCAAGGTAAGTTACCTCGTAGCCTTCACGTTCCAGTTGGCGCATGGTGTCCAGCGTGGCTTTGTGTTCGGTTTTTACTGTGATCAGGTGTTTGCCTTTTTTGCGGTAAAAATCGGCTGCGCCTTTAATCGCCAGGTTATTCGATTCGGTAGCACCTGAGGTAAATACAATTTCGCGTGGATCAGCATTTACCAGCTCTGCAATCTGGCTGCGGGCAATTTCTACCGCTTCTTCTGCCTGCCAGCCAAAACGATGCGAACGCGACGCCGGGTTACCAAACTCGCCGTCCATTGTTAAAAACTGCATCATTTTTTCTGCTACCCGGGCATCGACCGGGGTAGTTGCAGCGTAATCCAGATAAATAGGTAGCTTCATTATTTGCTCCGTGTTGCCTACAGCTGGCAGCTGACTTCGATATCAGTTGCCGGGTTCTTTACAATACGGCTGTTCTGCCGTTTTGCCAGGTATTGTATATCTTGCTTATTTACCAGCTCGCCCAGCGTAATGCCGGTAAGAAAATCTTCAATGCGGTGACTTAAATCACTCCACAGAGTATGGGTTAAACAGCGGGTACCGCTATGGCAGTCAGATTTGCCCTGACAGCGGGTAGCGTCTACAGACTCATCCACCGCGCTTATCACGTCTGATACCGAAATACTGCCAGCCTCACGCCCCAGCTGATAACCACCGCCAGGCCCGCGCACACTGCTAACCAAGCCTTGTTTACGTAAGCGGGCAAACAATTGTTCAAGATATGACAACGAAATGCCCTGACGCTCTGAAATATCAGCCAGGGGCACCGGCCCGGTTGCTGTATGTAAGGCTACATCCAGCATAGCCGTTACCGCGTAGCGGCCTTTCGATGTTAATCTCATGGTTTGCTCCCTGAAAACACTGGCGCCATTGTACATTCCCGACTGTTTTAGTCAAGTATTAATAACCTACTGCATTAGTCAGGTATTCAGGATTAAGGTTCCATTAAATGGTTGGATCAAAGGCCTCTACATCACGTTTGCGATCTTGCGCCGCGCGCTGTTCCGCTAACTTAAAGTCTTCTTCTTCAATATTCACTGTCGGTACTTCTTCACAGACATTGCCTCCCAGCTGATTAACACTGTGGCACAGCTCACCTACTTTGGTATCCAGCAGTTGAATATGGTCCAGCATACGGCCTATAGCATTGGCAACCGGATCGGGGTTGTCGGCCGCCACGGCATAGGCGTCAAAACCAAACTTTTGTGCCAGCTGTTTGCGCTCTGCACTGACCTCAACATCAGCTTTGGCCACAATACGGCCCGGAATGCCGATTACAGTGCTACCTGCCGGTACATCTTTTACCACTACGGCATTAGAGCCAATGCGGGCATTTTCGCCCACTATTAACGGGCCCAGCACCTTAGCACCGGCGCCAATAACCACCCCATTGCCTAAAGTGGGATGACGTTTGCCCGGATTCCAACTGGTGCCGCCCAGTGTGACGCCATGATACAGGGTAACGTCATCACCAATTTCAGCCGTTTCGCCTATTACTACACCCATACCGTGATCGATAAAAAAACGCCGGCCGATTTTGGCACCCGGGTGAATTTCCACACCGGTAAGCCAGCGGGCAATAGTGCTTAAAAAACGTGCCAGCCATTTCCAGTTGCCCCGCCACAATTTATGACAAACACGATGCCACCAGATGGCGTGCAAACCAGGGTACGTGGTTAATATCTCAAAGCTGCTACGTGCAGCCGGATCGCGTTCAAACACACTTTTGATATCTTCTTTGATACCAGCAAACATGCGCTACTCCTTGTCACCCTGAGCCTTGCGGCCATAACGCTGCACTGAGGTTAAAATGCCGCGCAGTATATTGTATTCAGCCTCTTCCGGCCGGGCCCGGGTAAATAAACGTTTCAGTTTGGTCATAACCACACCCGGATGCTGCCGGATAATAAAGCCGGTGTCGTTCAGCGTTTGTTCCAGATGCTGATAAAAGCTGTTCATTTGCTCACTGCTCGGATAGGCCACATCGTCAGCAGTTTGCTGCTGTAAGGCTTGTTGTAACCAGGCCATGCGCACTTCATAAGTGACAATTTGCACTGCCATCGCCAGATTCAGCGAGCTGTATTCCGGGTTAGCCGGAATACAAACGTGGTAGTTACACAGTTGTAGCTCTTCATTGGTTAAGCCACTGCTTTCACGGCCAAACACCAGCGCTACAGGATGGGTTGCAGCTTCGTGCACCGCTTTAACACCACATTCACGCGGTTCCAGCATTGGCCAGCTTAAGGTGCGTGAACGCGCGCTGCTGCCTACCACTAAACTGCAATCACTTATCGCCTGTTCAAGCGTATCGAATACCTTAGCATTGGCTAAAATATCGCTGGCACCGGCAGATAGCGCATAGGCCTGGCCGTCGGGCAGCTCTTTGGGCGCCACTAAATACAGCGCTGACAAGCCCATGGTTTTCATAGCGCGGGCTACCGAACCAATATTGCCGGTATGGGTTGTGCCCACAAGAATGATACGGATCTGGTTTAACATAAGGCTTCCCGCGTAAAAGGGCTGGCATTCTAGCATAGCCTTGCGCATTTGTTGACGAGAAAATAGCAGTCTGGCCATCTGAATAATACAGATTAATGCGTTAGCGCAACCTGCTTTTTGCTCATTGTTTTGCTACACTAGCGCCACTTTTACAACAGGGAACCACGAAGATGAAAACAATAAAACTTGCTCTTGCGCTGTCCGCTGTTCTGTTAAGCCCGCTGGCTACTGCCGATGCCCGAACAGCTGATCACACTGAAGCCTTGCAACTAGCAGTAGATCATCAAAGCCGCAGCCCGGCAAATGTCGCCCGCGACAAATACCGTAATCCGGTGGCTACCTTAGCGTTTTTTGAGGTTAAACCTGACAGCACAGTAGTAGAAATATCCCCGGGTGGTGGCTGGTATACTGAAATTCTGGCGCCGTTACTGGCCGCGCACGGTACTTACTATGCAGCGCATTTTCCTGCCGACAGTACCTCCGATTATTACAAACGCAACCGCGCTGCCTTTGTCGAAAAACTGGCCGCTAACCCAATATACAACCGCGTGCAATTAACCGACTTTGCCCCGGACAACAGCGCGGCTATTGCCCCTGCTGGCAGTGCTGATGTGGTATTAACCTTCCGTAATCTGCATAACTGGTATAGCAATGGCGGAGATGACGGCATGGTCGCCATTTTTAAAGACTTCTATAAAGCATTAAAGCCTGGTGGCGTGCTGGGCGTAGTAGAACACCGTTTACCGGCAGATAAAATGACCGGCGAGTGGATGAAAACAGGCTATTTTCCACAGCAGTTAGCCATCAAGCTGGCAGAAAAAGCCGGCTTTGTTTTTGACAGCAGCAGCGAAATAAACGCTAACCCGAAAGATACCGCAGATTATCCGGGCGGCGTCTGGACCTTACCGCCAGTACTGCGCTTAGAAGAGCAGGATAAAGAAAAATATCTGACCATCGGCGAAAGTGACCGCATGACACTGAAGTTTCGCAAACCTGTCACTAAATAAGCGGGTATTGAATAACCTTTATTGCACACTTTTTTTGAATAACTAACGGAAAGCTAAATGAAAGTATTGGTAATTGGCGGCGGTGGCCGCGAGCATGCACTGGCCTGGAAAGCAGCGCAGTCACCTTTAGCCAGCAAGGTATTTGTTGCGCCGGGTAACGCCGGCACTGCCCGCGAAAGCAACCTGACCAACATTGCGATTGCAGCAGATGATGTGCCAGCCCTGCTGGCATTTGCGCAACAAGAAAACATTGAGCTGACCATTGTCGGCCCGGAAGCACCGCTGGCCAAAGGCGTAGTTGACGCCTTTCGCGCTGCCGGGTTAGCTATTTTTGGCCCAACCAAGGCGGCTGCGCAGTTGGAAAGCTCCAAAGCCTTTGCCAAAGACTTTTTAGCCCGTCACAACATTCCCACTGCGGCTTACCAAAACTTTACCGAAACAGCCCCGGCTAAAGCCTTTGCGCAAAAGCTGGGTACGCCGGTAGTAATTAAAGCCGATGGTTTAGCGGCCGGTAAAGGCGTGATCATTGCACAAACGCAAGACGAAGCCGCAGCAGCAATTGACGATATGTTATCCGGCAACAAATTTGGCGATGCCGGCAGCCGTGTGGTGGTAGAAGAGTTTTTAACCGGCGAAGAAGCCTCGTTTATTGTGATGGTTGATGGCACTACGGCCCTGCCGTTTGCCTCATCACAGGATCATAAAGCGCGTGATAACGCCGACAAAGGCCCGAATACCGGCGGCATGGGCGCCTATTCGCCAGCACCGGTGGTAACACCAGCGGTACACGACTGGGTAATGCAAAATGTTATTTACCCCACCGTAAACGGTATGGCTGCAGAAGGCACCGTATTTACCGGCTTTTTATATGCCGGTTTGATGATAGCTGAGGACGGCAGCGCCAAAGTGCTGGAATTTAACTGCCGCTTTGGCGACCCGGAAACCCAGCCGATTATGCTGCGGCTGGAATCTGACTTAGTAGAGCTGTGTTTAGCTGCTACCCAAACTGCTCTGGCCGGTAAACAGATCCAGTTTAGCCAGCAGGCCGCAGTAGGCGTAGTACTGGCCGCAGGTGGCTACCCTGATACTTATGCCAAAGGTAAAGTTATTAGTGGTTTAGATGGCGCAGACAGCAGCACCGCCAAGGTGTTTCATGCCGGTACTGAGTTAAAAGACACTAACGTAGTAACCAATGGCGGCCGCGTACTGTGTGCCACAGCCCTGGGCGCCAATGTGACTGCAGCGCAACAGGCGGCATATCAGCTGGCAGATAAAATCAGCTGGGACGGCATGTTCTGCCGCACCGATATAGGTTACCGTGCCATCGCCCGCGAGCAAAAGTAGTGAAGAAAGTAAGTACATTTTTACTATTAAGCACCGCCCTGCTAAGCGCAGCGGCGGTAGCTGAATGCACTGCTGACTATACCGTTATACAAGATATTCAGGGTACCGGTGACAGTAGCCCGCTGGCAGGTCAACAGCTCACTACACGGGGAGTCGTCACCGCCGTAGTATATCCTGACAGCAAAGCGGCCGGTATAGTGCTACGGGCTACTGAACCGGGTAACAGTGCAGCGTCATCAAGCCTGTTTATTGCGCATGCTGAGGCAGCCACTACTTATCAGCCGGGTCAGTTACTACAAATAAGCGGCACTGTTGCCGAAATTAACCAGCTTACCAGCCTGACCGACGTCAGCAGGATCAGTGTTTGCGGCCATTCTTCAAACATACAGCCGTTTACACTGAAGCTGCCATTACCGGCCGGGCAAAACTGGGAGCAACTGGAAGGTGCCTGGTTACGTTTTGAGCAGCCCCTTACCGTTAATGATACTTACAGTCTGGGCCGCTATGGTGAAATAACACTGGCTGATAAACGCCTGATGACAGCAACTGAAATAATGCTGCCAGGCAAAGACGCCACTGCACTGGCTACAGTACAACAAGAGCGGCATATGCTGGTACTGGACGATGGCCTGTACCAGCAAAACCCGGACCCGGTATTGTTTCCGGCTGGCGGCTTAACCGCAGACAACACTTTACGTATCGGCGATAGCCTAAGTGGTGTTGAGGGCGTATTGCTGCAAGACGAACGTGGCTACCGGCTGCTGCCAACCAAAATGCCTCAGTTCAGCGTGCACAATCCCCGCCCGGCAAAACCGCAGCAAAAGCCTGCCAAAGCGCTGCGTATCGCCAGTTTTAATGTGCTGAACTACTTTAATGGCGAAGGCCAGCCACAACCTTTCCCTACCCGCCGCGGTGCCGACACAGCTGCAGAACTGGAACGGCAGCAGGCGAAATTGATAGTAGCGCTGGCAGCGCTGGATGCCGATGTCATTGGCCTGCTGGAAGTAGAGAACAACGGCTACAGCCAAAAAGGCGCTTTGGCCAGCCTGACTACCGCACTGAATAAAGTGGCCGGCAAACCTTACCGCTTTATTATCACTAAACAGCAACCCGGCTCTGATGCCATTAAAGTTGCTTTACTGTACCGGCCGTCAAGCGTTAGCGTGGAAGGTAATGCCGCTATGTTGCTGAGTAAACCCTTTGACTGGGGCAGCAGGCCTCCTCTGGCGCAAAGCTTCCGTCATCTGCAGTCAAATGAGCTGGTTACTGTCAGCATCAACCACTTTAAGTCTAAAGGCAGCTGCCCGAAAGACGCCGCGTCGAAAGATGCCGATCAGCATGATGGCCAGGCATGCTGGAACGCCCTGCGCACTGTATCAGCTAAAGCACTAAGTGACTGGCTTGCCAGCCAACCTACCGGCGTAAAAACCGATAAACAGATTATTCTCGGCGATTTAAATGCGTACCGTCTGGAAGATCCGGTGCGGATGCTGGAACAACAAGGCTGGAAATACCTGCAAGCCGAAACAGACCTGCAGTATTCGTATGTCTATCGTGGCCGTACCGGTTCACTGGATCATGCGCTGGCCAGCCCGGCGCTGGCGAAAAAACTGGCCGCTATGCAGCACTGGGCTATTAACGCCGATGAGCCGGTATTGCTGGATTACAACGTGGAATTTAAAAGCGACAATCTGCAACAGTTGCTTTACGCCCCCACGCCATACCGCTCATCTGATCATGATCCTCTCATCGCCACCTTTCAGTTCTGATACCAGCTGCCGCTAAGCTATTTCAATAACTTAGCGGCAATGCTGTGTTTAACAGAGTAATAAACAGTTGCACCGGCTTAACGGGATGCTTTAAGGTGAGGTTCAGTTAACTTAGCGGGCCGCGCCTATGTCACACAAAAACCCTATTATTGCTATTACCGGTTCCTCCGGCGCCGGCACCAGCACTACCTCTACCGCCTTTCAGCATATTTTCCGCACGCTGGATATAGATGCAGCCTTTGTTGAGGGTGACAGTTTTCATCGTTTCAGCCGGCCGGAAATGGAAGTAGAGATCCGTAAAGCCAAAGAAGCTGGCAAGTACATTAGCTACTTTGGCCCTGAAGCCAATGATTTTGGCGCGCTGGAGAACTTCTTTGTCAGCTATGGCGAAACCGGCTGCGGCAAAATACGCCATTACCTGCATACTTTTGATGAGGCTGTGCCATACAACCAGTTACCCGGTACTTTCACCCCATGGCAGGATTTACGCGCCAATACCGATTTACTATTTTACGAAGGCCTGCACGGTGGCGCCGTGACCGAACAACATAATGTCGCCCAGCACGTTGATTTGCTGATCGGCATGGTGCCGATAGTTAACTTAGAGTGGATCCAGAAAATTATCCGTGACACCTCTGAACGCGGCCACAGCCGTGAGGCAGTGCAGGCCAGCATAGTGCGCAGTATGGACGACTACATTAACCATATTACGCCGCAATTTTCGCGCACCCACATTAACTTTCAGCGTGTGCCTACCGTAGATACCTCTAACCCGTTCAGCGCCAAAGATATACCGTCACTGGATGAAAGCTTTGTCGTGATCCGCTTTCGCGGCATTAAACATGTTGATTTCCCCTACTACCTGCAAATGATCAACGGCTCTTTTATGTCACGTGTCAATACGCTGGTGGTACCGGGCGGCAAAATGGGCCTGGCGATGGAGCTGATTTTAACACCGCTGATTGAAGAGCTGATGATTAAGCGGCGCCAGGCGCGCGGCCAGGTAGACTGGCTGGGTACCTGACCAGACAAAGAAAAGGGCCAAACCGTTTCGGTTTGGCCTGGTGATAAAACCAACAGCACTACAATTTTCATTTTCGCTACCCCGCATGCCACCGTTAATTCTGCTATACAAAACACCAGTTTTCAGCCGTTTAGCGAATGTCAAGACCGCAAAGGCCAGTAAATTTACACTTTTGTTTAAATAATAGCCTTTGCTTTGGCAGCAAAAATCCGTAAACTTAGCGCCCCTTACGGGTAGAGCCTTGGATTCAGTGGTGCGCATAGGTCCATATCAGTTAGCGAACAAGGTAATTTGTGCTCCGATGGCCGGAGTAACTGATCACACTTTTCGTGAGCTTTGCCGGCGTTTTGGTGCTGCATTAGCTGTATCTGAAATGCTGTCGAGTAACCCGCTGGTATGGCAAAGCGAAAAATCACAAAATCGCATGGGCCACCGGCAGGAATCAGGTATCCGCTCGGTACAGATTGCCGGTGCCGATCCGCAGCAAATGGCTGAGGCCGCCCAATATAATGTTGACATCGGTGCCGATATTATCGACATCAACATGGGTTGCCCGGCGAAAAAAGTGAACAAGAAACTGGCTGGCTCTGCGTTATTACAGTATCCGGAGTTAGTCGAGCAAATTGTCCGCGCTGTAGTCGATGCCGTTAAGGTACCGGTTACGTTAAAAATACGCACCGGCTGGGATCCAGAGCACAGAAACGGTATTCAGATCGCCCGTATTGCCGAAGATAACGGCATACAGGCGCTGGCAGTACACGGCAGGACACGCGCCTGCATGTACAAAGGTGAAGCGGAGTATGACACCATCCGCGCCATTAAACGAAGTGTGTCGATCCCGGTCATCGCTAATGGCGACATCACCGGGCCGGAAAAAGCACGCTATGTGCTGGATTACACCGGTGCTGACGCCATTATGATTGGCCGCGCAGCGCAGGGACGACCATGGATTTTCCGCGAAGTGGTGCATTATCTGGCCACTGGCGACAAACTGGCGCCCCCCGGCATAGCCGAAGTACGTCAGATCATGCAGGAACATGTGCAGGGTTTACACCAGCTTTATGGTGAGCTTGCCGGTTCCCGCATTGCCCGCAAGCATGTGGGCTGGTATTTAGCCGAGCACGACACGCTCGGAGATTTTCGTAGTGAATTCAATGGCCTTGAGTGTGCTAAACAGCAGCTTGACGCCTTAAATAACTATTTTCATCAACTAGCAGCAACCTAACGTAAAAGAGAAAAGCAATGTTTAATTCGAACGTTACTTCGCCATTTATTACTAACGCCCACGTACAAACGCAGGAAAAGCCACAAGCTTTAAGCACTGCCGCGCAAAAAGCCGTAGCTAACTACCTGCAGCAATTAAACGGTCAGGACGTTAACGATTTATATGAACTGGTATTATCTGAATTAGAGCGTCCGTTACTGGAAGAAGTGATGAAATATACCCGCGGTAACCAAACCCGCGCCGCCAACCTGATGGGCATCAACCGCGGTACGCTGCGTAAGAAGCTAAAACAGTACGGCATGAGTTAATGCCACTGCGGGGCCAGCGCCCCGCCACTAAGCACCTTCGGGTGCTTTTTTATTGGTTAGGTTAAAATCTGATTTCTGCAAGCTACAAGAGAGTCTAAGCATGACGACATTAAGACCCATCCGCCGCGCACTGCTAAGTGTGTCTGACAAAACCGGTATCGTAGAATTCGCCCGTGCGCTGGCCGCACAACAGGTAGACATTCTTTCTACCGGCGGCACCGCAAAACTGCTGGCCGAACAAGGCATTAAGGTTACAGAAGTGTCTGACTATACCGGCCACCCGGAAATTATGGATGGCCGGGTAAAAACCCTGCACCCGAAAATTCACGGTGGCATTTTAGCCCGGCGCGGCGTAGATGAAGCGGTAATGGCAGATAACAATATCGGCCCTATCGACTTAGTGGTAGTAAACCTGTATCCGTTTGCCAGCACCGTGGCTAAACCTGGCTGTACGCTGGAAGATGCGGTTGAAAATATCGACATCGGCGGCCCGACTATGGTGCGCGCGGCCGCGAAAAACCACAAAGATGTGACTATTGTTGTTAATGCCAAAGACTACGACACAGTGCTGGCAGAAATGCAGGCCAACGGCGGCGCCACTACCCACGCCACCCGCTTTAGCCTGGCCATAAGTGCCTTTGAACACACCGCACAGTACGATGGCATGATAGCCAATTACTTTGGCGCCATGTTACCGGCCTACGATACACCTAGCGAACCGGCGACTAAGTTCCCGCGTACTTTCAACAGCCAGTTCGTTAAAAAACAAGACTTACGCTACGGCGAAAATAGCCACCAGAGCGCGGCGTTTTACGTGCAGAGCGGCGCTACTGAAGCGTCAGTGTCTACCGCCACACAGCTGCAGGGTAAGGCATTGTCATACAACAATATCGCCGATACCGATGCCGCACTGGAATGCGTAAAAGAGTTTGCTGAGCCGGCCTGCGTAATTGTTAAACATGCTAACCCCTGCGGTGTGGCCATTGGTGATTCAATTCTGGAGGCGTATAACCGTGCCTACCAGACTGACCCAACCTCAGCGTTTGGCGGCATTATCGCCTTTAACCGCGAGCTGGATGAAACCACGGCAAAAGAAATTGTCAGCCGTCAGTTTGTTGAGGTAATTATTGCGCCTTCCGCTACCGCCACTGCCGTAGCAGTGGTTGGCACTAAGCCGAACGTGCGCCTGCTGGTATGTGGTGAATTCAGCGCTGCCGCTACCGCGCTGGATATTAAACAAGTAAACGGCGGTATGTTGTTGCAGGATCGCGATCAGGCCAAAATCACTGCTGCAGACTTAAAAGTAGTGACCAAGCGCCAGCCGACCGAACAAGAGTTAAAAGACTTACTGTTCTGCTGGAAGGTAGCTAAGTTTGTTAAATCCAACGCCATTGTGTACGTAAAAGACAGCATGACCATTGGTGTTGGCGCCGGCCAGATGAGCCGCGTATACAGCGCCAAAATCGCCGGTATTAAAGCTGCCGATGAGAAGCTGGAAGTAAAAGGCTCAGTAATGGCCTCAGACGCTTTCTTCCCATTCCGCGACGGTATCGACGCCGCTGCCGCAGCCGGTATTACTGCAGTGATCCAGCCAGGTGGCTCAATGCGCGACGCTGAAGTTATTGCCGCAGCAGACGAGCACGGCATGGCAATGGTATTTACCGGTGTGCGCCACTTCCGCCATTAAGTACCGGCGTTAGTTGTAAAAAAGGCCGCGCTGCGGCCTTTTTTTATCAGCGTATTACTGCGCCAGAAAATCGCCGCTTTGAATTAACGCCAGTCCGTCGGTGTTGCGGTTATACACATAGACCCATGCGACAACACTGTCACCAGTCTCCAGCATTACGCTTTTTTGTTCACGCCGATACTCGTGTGGTTGTGTAAACTGAGGGCTGCATTCTTCGTAATTATCCAAGGCGGGCAGCAGAAGTTCTGGCAGTTGTAGTTGATACAACTCCCCTACTACCTGATCGGCAGAATTATTCGAGGCTACTGCGCCAGGGTAATAATCTACCTGATAAAGCCTGGCCTGATAACGCGCCATAGCGACAAAGCGGCCATGTTGTGCCAGTAGCTGGTGCATTGGATGGTTAGCGTTTTGCCGCAAGGTGCCATAAACAAATAAATAGTGCTGCATAGCCGCAAGGGTAAGAATTTTTACTTACTGTGCCGCACTACTTAGCTAATGGCAACACAGCCGGGTTGATAAGCTGCTATACACCTTTGTTACTACATAAAGCGCGCTGGTACTGACCATTGCAATTCAAAGCTGCCGCTTTCACTACAAAAACCAATACAGGTTAACGACGATTTGCGGATGTTAAGCAATAGCTTATCGCTGTCCAGCAGCCGGCTTATAAGAGCGGAAAAATCTGGCTCGTGCCCTACCAGCAGGCTGTGCACCGGTAGTGTAGCAAGTTGCTCAATTAACCGGGCATAGGCAACATCGGTTGGCGTTTCCAGCGCCAGCCAGCTTTGCTCGCTGGCGGCGGCGAAGCCTGCTTCTTTACAGACAATAGCCGCAGTTTGCACAGCCCGTGGATAGGGGCTGCTAAGCACAGCTTCAGCGACAATACCGTGCCGCTGCATAAAAGCAGCAACTCGGCGCGCCTGTAAGCGACCTTTTTCTATCAGGCAGCGGTCTATGTCCAGCTGATTGGGCCGGATCACCTCTGCAGTAGCATGACGTAAGAAATATAAGTATTTATCCATAGCGGCGCAGTTATAGCATGGCTGTAAGGCAAATTTATGACAAAAAGTGTTCAGCAAGCCAGTTTCAGATCAGATAAGATGTTTTCGCCCGTTTCCCCAAGCCGGGAAATATAAGCGGCTACATTAATAATTTAAGGTTTGTTATGGCTATTGAGTGGTTATTGGCGTTTTTACTGTTAGGCAGTTTTGCCGGTTTTATGGCAGGGCTGTTGGGTATAGGCGGTGGCGGTATTATGGTGCCGCTGCTTACCAGCATTTTTCTGGCACAGGGTATAGCGGCAGAGCATGTGGTGCATCTGGCACTGGGTACGTCAATGGCGGCTATCGTTATGACATCTGTCTCCAGCATGCGCGCGCACCATGCCAGAGGCGGCGTACTATGGCAGGTAGTTAGAACTATGGCGCCTGGGGTCATTCTTGGCACCTTTTTGGCTACCTTTTTGGCCGCAAGGGTCAGCTCGTTATACCTGGCTATTTTTTTCGCCCTTTTTATGGGCTATGTCGCTGTTAATATGCTGCGTAATAAAAAGCCCACCGGCGGTGAAAAACACGCATCTAAGCCAGAGCAGGTTGTTGTTGGCGCCGGTATTGGTGCAGTATCTGCCATAGTGTCTATTGGTGGCGGCTCGTTAACAGTGCCTTACCTTACCTCGCGCAGTATTGATATTAAAAAAGCCATTGGCACCTCTGCTGCCGTAGGCTTACCTATTTCAATTGCCGGTACCGCAGGCTATATGCTTAACAGCCAGCCGGCGCTGGAGCTGCCCTACGCAGTCGGTCTGGTGTATTTACCCGGCGTACTGTTAATGTCTGCAGCCAGTTTTATCAGTGCACCGCTTGGTGCCAAACTGGCGCATAAATTACCGGTAGCAACGTTAAAAAGGGTGTTTGGCGTATTACTGATGTTGCTCAGCCTTAAAATGCTCTGGTCGGTACTGGTGCACTGACAGCGTTAATATTTGTCTTTAATACGGAGTATTTACATGCATTTTTCTCAGGTAATGCAGCAATTTGGCCCGGATAAACCTGACAGCCTTGTGATTGAGGTACCAACACACTGGGGCCAGGGCCGGGCCGTATTTGGCGGTATGGCTGCCGCACTGGCAATGGCGCACTTACTGCCGCTGATACCCGATGCTATGCCACTGCGCTCCGTGTCGGTGTCTTTTGTTGCCCCGTTAAATGCCGGCAAAGCAACAGTGCAGCGGCGTATACTGCGCCAGGGCAAGTCGGTTATTCAGGCTCAGGCAGAAATTGAACAGGATGGCCAGGTTGCACTGATACTGCTGGCAAGCTTTGGCGCCGCGCGCCCGTCTGCCCATCAACTTGCGGCAGATAGCGCACCACAATGGCCAACACAGCAAATACAGGTACTGCCAAAACAAGGCCCGGCACCGGAGTTTACCCTGCACTTTGATTATCATATTGCGCAGGGGCAATTACCCTTTAGTGCCAGCAAGGTACGTGAGCTGGGTGGTGATATTCGTATGGCCGGCAACGAAAGCAAACAAGCCGGTATTCTGGAACTGCTGGCACTGGTTGATGCCTGGCCACCAGTAAGTCTGACGCTACTTAATCAGCCTGCGCCTGCCAGCTCACTGACCTGGACCATTGAGTTTATTGCCCATGATTTGCCGTTTAACAATACCGACTGGTGGCGTTACCTGGCAGAAATTGAATATGGTGCCGATGGTTATCATCATATTGCCGCAAAACTTTGGCAACCAGACGGTAAGCTGGCAGCCATCAGCCGCCAGACCGTTACCGTGTTTGCTTAATTTACCGGTGTAAGTACCGCCGCAACCTTACCCTGCTTTATAGAGAGCAGGGTTCAGGTTAAAGCTTGGAAACGTTGCTTGTGCTTACTTTGCAACTGGTGGTTTGCCAGGCCTGGCCCAACTTGGGCGAATCACCTGAATGCTTGTTCTTGTCAATACCTTCAAACTCCTGACAGATTTCCGGCGTAGACTTAACCGCAGAGCCACTGGGCGCCTGGTAATCCTGCACTTTCAGGTTGGTAATAGTGATAGTATCGCGTATACCGGAATTTAACCCCCGGTACATGGCATTAACTCCGGCGATTGCATCAATCGGACCGTATACGTTTACATTTTTCATGGTGATGGTACGTGGTCCTTCGTTGCCACTGCAGTTGCCACAGGTACGCACCACCTTACCAGCCTTACCGGTTATTTTATCGGGTACTGAACCACTGGCCGGCACAATATGAAAGTTAGAGTTTTCGATATTTACTTTCACATTCTTACCGTTTACCTGAATAAACTTGTCGGGCTTGCCGCCGTAGCTTTTATCCTTACTCATCACATTCTTAAAGGTGCTGTTTTTAATATTCAGCGTTACCCCATCCTTACGGGTGCTGACCGCGTCTTCGCAAACTTCGTCAAAGGTAACGTTGTCAACATTGCAGGTACCCGATTCACACCAGATCCCCTTGCTGGACCGGCCCTGAGCAAATTTGGCATTTTTGATAGTGGCATTTTTAAGAATGATTACAGCCGACTGGCCATCGCCATCGCCGGAACACGAGCCGCCCGTGACATAGGTTCCGCCGCAGTCTACTGTTTCATTAGTGAAGGTTGCCCCAGCCTTACAGCGTGTATTCGCCTGAACATGCGTACTCATGGCTAACAGCAGCACAGTGGCAACGGCAAGTTTGTAAAAGTGATCCATATCTGACTCTCCGAACAATAGAATAGTGGTGTGTTGTTATCACCGGCAGATACCGGTGGTGCATAACCAGCACAAACGAGGCTTAGCTGCGTTCGTACTACCGGCTATCCTTTAGCAACACCAGTTAAAACACTATTCCATATCTGGAAGCTTTTACGGATATCAAAAATCTCAGACGAGACAAATATAAGCAACTGATTAATATTAATTTATTAAATATCAACAAAACCGTATCAGAAGTTTATCAGCACATTTTTTTGCTAAATGCGCTGCACCGCCTGCGATATCTCCCGCCTTGCTTCAGGCTATCGCACTCAATCGCTTTGCCGCCTCCTAACAACTGGCGTTAATACAGTCACGGCCATCGGCCTTAGCGCGGTATAACGCAGTGTCAGCGGCACACAGCAATGCCATGCTGGTGCGGTACTGGCCGTTAATTTCGGTGGCAATACCCTGGCTTACTGACACCGTTAGCGTGGCAGGTAAGCCAGCGTCGGTAAACTGCAACTGGCGCATGGCGTGCTGTACATCACGAGCTACCTGCAGTGCCATTATTTCATTATGGTTCGGCAATATCAGTGCGAACTCTTCACCGCCATAACGGGCTGCCAGCTTGGCATCTACCGGCATCGCCTGCACTATGGCACCGGCCACTTTACGCAGACAGGCATCGCCCTGAATATGGCCGTAGCGATCGTTAAACTGCTTAAAAAAATCAATATCAATAATCACCACACTCAGCGGTCGTCTGGCAGTGGTACATTGCTGCCACTGCTGCAACAACTGTTCGTCAAAAGCACGACGGTTAGCCAGCCCGGTTAACGCATCGGTAGAAGCCTGCAGGCGCAGTTTTTCATATTCGGCTTTGTAGCGCGTAAGATCGCGCATTACCAGCACTAAGTGCGCTTCGGGTTCAGGCAAAAACGATACCGACAGCTCAATATCTTTTATTTCACCATCGGCGCAGCACAGCGCCATTTCAGCAGGGCCAGCCTGTAGCGACAATACCCGTTTAGCCACCATTTTCACCAGGCCGTGATACTGCTGCTGGCAGCGGCCCGTTAAAAACTCCGGCCATTGCTGGCCAATCATCGGTTTGTCTACGCAGTTAAGTAATAACGCTGCCTTGGCATTGGCACACTCGATAACGCCATCGGGGCTAACCACCAATACAGCTTCAGCCAGGTACTGAATAAAACTGCCTACTTCCATTCCCGGTGATAAATCTTTGCAGCCATCATCAGACCATAAGCTGTCGTCATTCAGTGCCAACGGCCGAAGATCGTTTTTGCGGTTAGAATTAGTCATCAGGGTATCTCGCTACAGTTGGCTTATCTGCAGCAAACTTTAACCTTTAGCTATATAAACAACCTTCTGACAACCTTCTGATTTAATACATTGATTTACAAAGACTAAAAAGCCCCTTACGGGGCTGCATTTAATGAACCTACAACTTTGGATAGTAGTATATGAACGCTATTTCGGCCGATTAATTACTTCTGGGTCCGGACTTAACACCATCAATGTATTAGTGCTATTACTTAATACAAACTGAAACTTAGTGCATCCAATAGTCTTATCTAAGTCAATAATCTGCAGCAACTGCCCATCGGCACTTAAAGTTATGGCATCAACAATACCATCAAATGGAGTTACAAAAGCTGCACCAACAAACTTTAACCCCTGCCCGGTGCGATCAATTAGTTGGTAGGTAATAGTGCCTGCTTCAGTAATTTGTACATCGCCAGTGGCAGGCTTACCATCAACATCGGTATAACTAAATACTGGCTCACCATTTTCTAGCATCACCGTCACTTTAAAAAATGTCGCGGTACCATTTGTATCTAACATTGTGTATTCCCTTATAGCTGTGGTTAAAATCTGATATCTAATATTTCGTTTTGCTGCAACATATTTATAAGTATAGGCTGCGTATCAAGCTCACCGAGGCAATCCAGAGCTTTGACATAAGTAATACTGTACTGAGGGTCTTTGTTATTTTTCACTATAGTGGATAAACGAGACTGTATCTGTCGACAAAGTTCAACAGCAGCATCGTTTTGACTAGAAGCAGTCAAAGCCTTCGCTTGCACTAGCTGACTATCCGATAAAAACGCTATATAATCTTGATTCTCAGAGTATTGCTCTACAAGCTCGCTGTAGACACCTTGAGCAAGTCCAGCATATCGCTTGCTTTGCGTAAACTCCCCTAAGTTATCTAAAAGCGCAGCCGCAGCAAGCCACTGCTTGCCTTTTATATCCTTAATACTATCCTCTGACCAAGCAAACTTATCACTATTAAGCATGATGCTCTGCTGTCTAATATTTTCTTCTATTTGTTCAGCATCCATCTCACTTGAAAACTTCAGAGATTGGAAGTGGTAATAGTACTTTATCCTCTGCCAAATATTATTCTCCGGATCTTGCTCTAGAGCTTTAGAAATTGCTACAAAGCCAAGTTCTGCATTTGCTCGAGCTTCCGCTATTTTTCCTTGATAACCTAATAAATTTGCTAATATCTGATAGCTACTGGCTTGAATATCCAGTAAATAAGGTTCCAAAGTTCTCCCTGTATTCCTCAGGTCGCGTTGTAGTTGCTGATGAATTGACACAGCTGTTAAAATATCGCCTTGTGCCTGTGCAGCACTTGCTAACCAAGAGCGTGCATTGGCTATGTCAGCCAAAAACCGAAGATTCTCTGGCTGTTTAGACTTAGCTTGTAGTTTTTTGCGCAAAGATTCTTCAAAGTAGTTTCTGGCAATATCAAACTGCTGCAACTCCATCGCCAGTGAACCCAGCGAGTTGGTGGCATAAGACAGCTCCATAATAGCGTCTAAGTCGTCTGGGGCTAACTGATACATCCGCTCGCTGTATTGGTAATACAGCTCAAACTCTGGCTTCGCCGCCTGCCAGTTGCTGGCATCATATTGAATTTGCGCCAGCCAGAAAGCATTAGCACCTAAGGTTTTTAATAACTCTAAATTATCGGGTTGCTCAGCCAACACCGAAAGCAGCTTAACTCTGGCAGCTTGCAGTGCCGCAACGGCTTCATCAATTTTGCCACGTGAATAGGCTACTTCGCCCATCGCTTCCAGCGTTTGGCCATGTTTAAAGCGGGCTTCAGCAGTTAAATGATCATTCGCAGAAGAGAAATCACTAAAATACTCCAGCGCCTTATTGCTGATACCATCGAGTAAGTCCATCCGGCCTATGCTGCGCAGTTTATCGGCGAACTCGCCCACCATAAAACCGAGCAGGTTTTCGGCGGCCAGCCGCTTTTGCTGGGCTTGCTGCTCGGCTTCAAAACTTTTGAAACTCATCATTACCGCAGTAAAGGTTAGTACACACAATAACGCGACAGTCATTCGCCGGCCCCAGCGCAGCATGCGGGCTTTTTTTGCTGACGCCTGAATAAAGCCACTTTCTTCTGTATCAAGCTGAAATAACCTGTTGTTTGCCAACAGCAGGGCCTCTTGCAGCGGTTTACCTTCTGCCAGCAGATAGGCGCTGTTTTTGCCCTCAGCCTGCCAGCGGTTGGTTAAATGATGCAAACGGCTTTTTACACTTAAACTGTCATGGTGTTCGGTGATCCAGGCCGTTGCCCTCGGCCAGCGCCGCAGCAGTGCTTCGTGCGCTATGCTAAAGCAGGGCTCGCCGTTTTGCAGGTGCGATACAAACAAGCGGTGCTCTACCATGGTTTGCACCAGTGCCCGCTCGTCGTCGGTTTGCAATTGCTGCACACGGCCGCTGCGGCTGGTAATGGTTTGCTCGTCTTCACGCAGGGTTACCAGCAGCGACAATACCCGCGGTAAGCTGGCTTTTTGCGCTGCGGTTAAACCTTTAATAGCCTGTTCGGCATTTTTGCCAATGGCGCCTTCAATACCACCCAGTGCTTTGTATACCGACACCAGCAAGCGGTTATCTTTGCTGCGCTGCAAATACAGTTCCTGCAGGGTGTACTGCAGCATCGGCAACGCATCGGGGTTACTGGCTGCTTCGCTGCACAGCATTTCATCCAGTGGTATGGCGGTGTCAGGATCGGTGTCCCAGCTTAAATTTGCCGCCAGTGCCGGTAAGCGGATCATCTGCAGCAGCTCAGCGCGGCCCGGTGGGGCCAAATCGAAATGGGCGCCACGGCCCTTGCCTGCCATCAGGCTGGGGTAAGCCACCAGAGATGGGTAAAATTCATTGCGACAGGCACTTAACACCAATACCGCGCCGGAGTTGGCAAACTGCTCGAGTAAATCGACAAAGGTTTTGCGTTCATCTGCGCTAAAAAGGGGGGACGACAGCAGCACTTCCAGCCGGTCGACAAACAGGGCAAAACGCTGGCGAGTCTGACTTTGTTGCGTCAGCACAGTGTGACACTGCTGGATCACCTGCTCCGGGCTTTGTAACAGCCGCTGCGCCAGGCTGTCGGCACTTTCACCGGCAAACACCGGTGTACCGGCTTGCTCCCAGTCCAGCAAGGCGCTGGCCAGGCTGCTAAATAACTGTTGCTGCGCGACGTCTGCTAAATCCAGGCTGGTACAGTCCATTACCTGGATACCGTTATAGCCACCACTTTGCATCAGGTTGGGCATAACACCGGCATTAATTAATGACGATTTACCACTGCCACTGGGGCCAAGCAGTAAACAAAATGCCCGGCCATACTGCACCTGCTGCGCTATACGTTGTAATAAGGTGTCAATTTGCGCGCCGCGGCCAAAAAACACTTTAGCGTAACGTGCGTCGTAGGCCTGCAAGCCCGGAAAGGGTGAACCGCCCTGCCAGCTTTGCGGCTGGGCACTTTGTTCTTGCCCCAGCGGAAAACGCACCTCTGCGAGGGTGCGGTAACCACGTTTACGAATGGTTTCAATATAGCTGGAGCTGGTAGCCGTATCACCCAGCGCCCGGCGCAGCTGGTTAATGGTTTTATGCAGCGGGTTATCGCCGGTGTCGGTAGCAGGCCAGCACTGGCTGACAATATCATCACTGCTTAGCACTTCACCGCTGTGCTGACATAACAATACCAGTACATCCATGGCTTTGGGTTCCAGCTGCTGCAGCTGTTTACCACGCCGTAAGGTATTAGCTGCCGGCTCAACCTGCCATTCGCCGAAGAAAAAGGTGCTGCTCATAGTAACTGCTGTGCTCATAAACATTGGCAATAACATAGCATGCAGCGCAGCATTAGTTTAGCGGTTTTGCATACACCAGTAGTGTGCTGACAAAGAAAAAGTTATTTGAGTAACCCTCTGTTGTTAGCTAGGCTAAGGCAGGGCTCAGTTTAAGGAAACTAATTATGGCGCAATGGCTTAGCGGCACGGTAACGGCGAATCATCACTGGCACGCCAACCTGTTCAGCATTAAGGTGCAAACACCGCCGTTTGACTTTATCGCCGGCCAGTTTGTCCGGCTGGCCATCGATACCCCGGATGGCCGGGTGCAGCGTGCTTACTCGCTGGTCAACAGCCCCGGCAGCAGTGAAGCAGAATTTTTAGTCAGCACCGTGGCCGATGGCCTGCTGTCACCGTTGCTGCAGCAACTGAAAATGGGCGACAAACTGGATGTCAGCCAGCCTGCATCGGGCTTTTTTATCCTGGATGAGGTGCCCGATGGCGATAATTTATGGTTAATATCAAGCGGCACCGGCATAGGCCCGTATTTATCGATGCTGGGCACTCATACGCTGTGGCAGCGTTTTAAGCATATCGTGCTGGTACATACTGTGCGCACCATCGCCGATTTAGCCTATCGCGAATATATTCAGCACTGGCAGCATCAGTACCCGAACCAGCTGCATTATCAAGCTGTGGTAACCCGTGAGGCCATGTCTGGCGCATTAGATAAACGCCTGCCAGAGCTGATTCAAACGGGTGAGTTGCAACAGGCATGCAGGCAAGCGTTGAATGAGCGCTCGCAAGTTATGCTGTGTGGCAACCCGCAAATTATTACCGACACCAAAGATCTGCTACAAAGCATGGGCCTGAAGAAAAACCTGCGCCGCACTCCGGGTAATATCACCGTTGAGCAGTACTGGAAATAACTGTTGCGGTAGCCTGAAGAGCTAGTTTTGGGAAGGTGTGCTGTCGTTATCAATTAACCACTCGCGCCATATGGCTACCAACAAGGCCATTAGTACCGGGCCAACAAACAAGCCCACCAGCCCCATCGTTTTTACCCCGCCAATCAAGCCAAAAAAGGTGGGTAAAAACGGCAACTTTATCGGCCCGCCCACTAAAGTGGGCCGGATAGTTTTATCAACAATAAACAGCTCGATGCTGCCCCATAAAAATAACCCTACTCCGGCCGTCATATCGCCGGTGCCTACCAGATACAACGACAACAGCGTAAACGCCAGCGGCGCACCACCGGGGATCAGCGCCATAAAAGCGGTTAATACGCCAAAGGCCACCGGTGAGGGCACTCCGGCTATCCAGTATGCCACGCCAAGCACTACGCCTTCACCAATGGCGATCACTGTCATACCAATAACGGTAGAGCTAATGGTGGCGGGCACCACTCGGGAAAACCGTTGCCAGCGGCTTGGCAAAATGCGCTCGCCTAACAGATCCAATTGCGACGACAAGCTGTCGCCGTCTTTATATAAAAAGAACAAGGTGATCAGCATAAACAGCAACGTAAGCAAAAAGCCGACGGTATTCCAGCCAAACATTAACACCCAGCGCGAAATACCGCTCAAATGCTGGCCGCTTACCACGCTGATAATATGCCCCAACTCACCGGGTTGTGATAAATACAACTGCCATTGTTCGGCCAGCCAGCTACCTGCCAGTGGTAGCTCAGCAATCCACAGCGGCACCGGCGCACCAAACTGGTTAGCGTGTAATAACCAGCCGATCCAGGTGCGAATCTCTTCCATTGCATAAGAAAACACCAATGCCAGCGGGATCACCAGGCCAAGCATAATGGCACAAATGGCTATACTGGCCGCCAGTGCCGGCCTGTTACCGCACGAATGCAGCAAACGGGTGTATAAAGGCCAGCTGGCAAAGCAGATAATCAGCGCAGCCAATACCGGCACCAGAAAACCAATAAAGAAAAATACCCCGGCGCACAGGATCAAAATTAGCAAGGTACGGCTAACTGCCACATTGCTGAATATTTGTGCCATTCAGGTGAACTCCGTGATTAAACCGACCGAAAAAATACCAGCCATGCTACCATCCGTCAGGTTGACCCACCAGATAGCTGTTAATATAATCGCTGCGGCATGACTAATAAAAACAACAACTTTATGCAATTTACCCTGACAAACCCCGGTTAAATAACAACACCTGCGCCTGCTATCTCCCGATCCTATGGCTGTTGTACCGGACACATTACTCAGCCTCATACGCCACACTGCCCGGCGTATTATTGATTTCGGAGAAATATGACGCTACTTCTGCTGCTTCTGTTGCCTTTTTTCGGTTGTATTATTGCGGCCTGCATGCCGGCCTATGCACGAAACCGTGAAGCCTGGTTTGCTGCATTTATTGCGCTTTGCGGCCTGCTGTTAACCTTTAGTCTGTATCCGGAAGTCAGTAGCGGTATCGTTATAAAACATGAACTGGCCTGGCTGCCCATGTTCAATCTTAACCTGGTACTGCGCATGGACGGCCTGGCCTGGCTGTTCTCGGTGCTTATTCAGGGTATTTGCCTGCTGGTGGTGCTGTATGCCCGCTACTATATGTCGCCCAAAGATCCGGTGCCGCGCTTTTTCGCCTTTTTACTGGCTTTTATGGGCGCAATGCAAGGCGTGGTAATTTCCGGCAATCTGATCCAGCTGGTGATGTTTTGGGAACTCACCAGCCTGACGTCGTTTTTACTGATTGGTTACTGGCACCACCGGGCTGATGCCCGCCGCGGCGCGCGGATGGCCTTTACTGTTACCTCGATTGGCGGCCTGTGTTTACTGGCTGGTGTGTTGTTACTGGGCTATATTGCCGGCAGTTATGATTTAGATGCCGTGCTGGCTTCTGCCAATATTATTCGTGCCCATCAGGCCTATTTACCGGCACTGGTGCTGATTGCGCTGGGCGCTCTGACCAAAAGTGCGCAATTCCCGTTTCATTTCTGGTTGCCACATGCGATGGCGGCGCCGACTCCGGTATCAGCTTATCTACACTCGGCCACAATGGTAAAAGCCGGTATTTTTCTGCTGATGCGGTTATGGCCGGTACTGGCCGGCACACCAGAGTGGACCTGGATCATCGGCACTGCCGGTGTCTGTACTATGCTGATTGGTGCTTATCTGGCTATTTTTCAGCATGATTTAAAAGGCTTGCTGGCTTACTCTACTATCAGCCATCTGGGCCTGATTACCTGCCTGCTTGGCATAGGCACGCCGCTGGCAATGGTTGCCGCTATTTTTCACACGCTTAACCACGCCATTTTTAAAGCCTCGCTGTTTATGGCCGTGGGTATTATTGACCACGAATCCGGCACGCGCGACATGCGTAAGTTGTCGGGTTTGTCGCGTTTAATGCCGTACACCGCCACTCTAGCCATAGTTGCCAGCGCCGCGATGGCGGGCGTACCGCTGTTAAACGGCTTTTTATCAAAAGAAATGTTTTTTGCCGAGGCACTGCAGGTGGGCCCCAGTTCTAACTGGTGGATGTCTGCCGCGGCGGTGCTAATGGGTGTTTTTGGTGTCGCCTATTCTATGCGTTTTATCAGCGTATTTTTTGGTGCCAAAGCAACGGCGTTACCCAAACAGCCACACGAGCCACCACGCTGGATGCGGTTTCCGGTTGAGCTGTTAGTATTGTGCTGCCTGATTGTAGGCATAGCCCCCCAACTGAGCATTGGTGTACCGTTACAAACTGCTGCAGCCTCAGTGCTGGGCGAGCGCCTGCCCGATTACAACCTGGCCATATGGCACGGTATTAATGCACCGCTGATCATGAGTGTACTGGCATTTGCGCTGGGCATACTGCTGTTTAAAGTGCTCAAATACCGGTTTAACCTGCTGCAAAGTGCTCATATTCCACTGTTGTATCGTTTTAACGGCAAGCAGGCTTACGAAAGCAGTATGTTAATACTGGCGTCGGCGGCGGCGAGGCTGGAGCGGCTGTTTAGCAGCAGACGGCTGCAGCCGCAGCTGTTTTTACTGGTGCTGGCCGGGTTATTTGCCTCGGCGCTGATGCTGCAGGCCATGCCGGATTTTACCCACGCCTGGTCAGTTGAAAATATTAATCTGCCTTTTGCACTGCTTTGGCTGATAGGTTGTACCTGTGCGGTTTGTGCCGCCTGGCAGGCTAAGTACCACCGGCTGGCAGCTTTAATGCTGGTAGGCGGCACCGGTATTGTCACCAGCCTGACATTTTTATGGTTGTCAGCCCCCGATTTGGCGCTGACACAATTAATGGTAGAAACCGTAACCACAGTGCTGCTATTGCTGGGCCTGCGCTGGCTGCCTTCAAGGATTTCGGCCCGCAAAATGAACCTGGTTGCCAGTAACCGTGACAAATTGCGCCGCAGCCGCGATTTGGTTATTGCCATTATTGCCGGTAGCGTAATGTTTGTTATTAGCTACTTTGTGCTACTGCACCCGGCTAACTTTACCATCAGTAACTTCTTTCTCGACAACGCCGTACCCGGTGGCGGTGGCACAAACGTGGTTAATGTGCTGCTGGTAGATTTTCGTAACTTTGACACCCTGGGCGAAATTACCGTGCTAAGCATAGTGGCGCTCACAGTGTATGCGCTGCTGCGACGGTTTCGCCCGGCGCCCGAGAGCATCGGCATACCAGCGCAGCAAGCGAATCAGGTCGACCCGGCCAGCCGGCAAACACCTGCTCAGCAAGCTAACAGCGGTTATTTGCTGATCCCCGGTATTTACCTGCGGCTGTTACTGCCGGTAATTGGCATCAGCGCGGCTTATTTCTTTATGCGCGGCCACAATTTACCCGGCGGTGGCTTTATTGCCGGTTTGGTTTTCGCTGTTGGGATGATTATTCAGTATATGCTGGCCGGTACGGTGTGGATTGAATCGCGCCTTAAGCTTAACCCACACCGCTGGATAGCTGTGGGTATTGGCCTGGCCTGTTTTACCGGTCTGGGTTCGCTGGCGTTTGGTTATCCGTTTCTTACCACCCATACCGCGCATTTAACCTTGCCGCTGCTGGGTGAAATACATCTGCCCACTGCCTTTATTTTTGATCTGGGAGTGTTTGCCGTCGTCGTCGGCACCACCATGCTGATCCTGATAGCGTTGGCGCACCAGTCTGTGCGTAGCCACCGGGTACCGGGCGCACCGGTGGAAAACAACGCCACAACCAGCAGGGAGATCCGTTAATGGAGTTAACCATTGCTTTATCCATCGGTGTGCTGTTTGGCTCTGGTATCTGGCTAATTCTGCGCCCGCGTAGTTTTCAGGTGATTACCGGCTTATTGCTGCTGTCTTATGCAGTTAACCTGTTTATTTTTATTACCGGCCGTTTGTCGGTAAATAAACCCCCGCTCATTATCCAGGGCGAAGTGGTAGACCCTTCGCTGTACGCCGACCCGTTACCTCAGGCTTTGGTGCTAACCGCTATTGTTATTGGTTTTGCTACCACCGCACTTTATCTGGTGGTGTTGCTGGGCTCACGCGGGCTTACCGGCACCGACCACGTTGACGGCAAAGAACGGGATTCAACAGAATGATGTATCTGAACCCGCATTTAATGATGCTACCCATCCTGTTACCGCTGCTGGCCGGTGCAGTGATGGTATTTATTAATGAACGCCATCACCAGCTGAAATTTTTAATTAACCTGTCTAGTACCGCCGTTATGCTGTTAACGGCCATCCAGCTGCTGATGCAGGCACAAAGCGGCTTGTGGCCTGCCGATATGGCGGTGTATCTGGCTGCTAACTGGTCGGCCCCCTTTGGCATAGCGCTGGTGGCAGATCGGCTGGCCGCCGTCATGCTACTGCTAACGGCCACGCTTGGCGCTGCTACACTGGTATTTTCCTATAGCCGCTGGTCGAAAACTGGCGTGCACTTTCACACCTTGTTCCAGTTATTGTTAATGGGCATTAACGGCGCGATTTTAACGGCTGACTTATTTAACCTGTTTGTATTTTTTGAAGTGATGCTGGCCGCGTCATACGGCTTGCTGCTGCACGGTTATAACATCAGCCGTATCCGGGCCGGTATGCAGTATATTGTGGTGAACCTGGTTGCCTCACTGTTTTTCCTGATCGGTATCGCACTGGTATATGCGGCTACCGGCACCCTGAACTTTGCCGATCTGGCGTTAAAAATTGCCACACTGGACGATACAGACCGTTTTATCCTGCAAACCGGTGCTGCCATTCTGGCGGTGGCATTTTTAACCAAAAGTGCTATGTGGCCGCTGGGTTTCTGGTTACCTGTTACTTATTCAGCCGCCTGTGCCCCGGTTGCTGCTATGCTGGTGCTACTAACCAAAGTGGGGGTATATGTTATTTTACGGCTGTGGTGGCTGCTGTTTTCTGAGCATGCCGGGGCTTCAGCCGGTTTTGGTGGCAGCGTTTTACTATGTGGCGGCGTGTTAACACTGGCATTTGGTGCTGTCGGTTTGCTGGCCAGCCAGGAACCACGCCGTATCGCCAGTTTCAGTGCAGTCATTTCGTCAGGCACCTTACTGGCACTTATTGGCTATGGTGACGCAGCGCTGCTTAGCTCAGCGCTGTTTTATCTCATCAGCTCTACGCTGGCGGTAGCCGCCTTTATTATGCTGACTGAACTGACCGACCGCATTTACACCCCGGCAGCCAGTGTACTGGCGCTGAGTATGGAGGCCTTTGCCGTAGAAGAAGATACCCAGGAAAGCGCCGGTGTGGTTATTCCGGCGGCAATGGCATTTCTTGGTTTGGCATTTGCGGCCTGCGCATTAATTATGGCTGGCTTACCGCCGTTATCAGGTTTTGTTGCCAAGTTCAGTATTTTACATGGCTTACTGGACAGCAACACTGCACATGCCCCCTTGTGGGTACGCTGGCTTATTCTGACTTTACTGCTGGTGGCAGGCCTTAGCGCCATTATTGCGCTGATGCGCTTTGGCGTGCGTACCTTCTGGACCTTATACAACAGCGTACCACTGCGGTTGCACCCGACAGAAGCCCTGCCAATACTGGCGATACTGCTGCTGGGTGTCAGTATGGTATTTACGGCTGGCCCGCTGTTTAACCTGCTGGACCGTGTCAGCACCGATTTACAACACACACCGGCTTATATTGAACGGGTGCTGCAACATCCGGTTGTTACAACCCAGGAGGGGCTATGACTCACAGGCTTATGACCCACAGGCTTATAGCCCGCTGGCTGCCCTCGCCGTTACTATCACTGGCATTACTGGTGTTGTGGTTAATGCTGAATCAGACACTGGAACCGGCCCACCTGCTACTTGGCAGTGCTCTGGCTATTGCCGCGCCGTTACTGGCGGCACCTTTGCAGCCATTTAAAGCCCGCATAGGCAAGCCTGCTGCCATATTGCGCTTATTTAGCTGGGCCTTGCTGGAAATTATCCGCTCTTGCTTTAATGTCAGCCGCATTATTTTGTTTAGTAATGCAAACAAGCTCAATTCGCAGTTTATTAAAGTGCCACTGGATCTGAACGACCCAACAGGCCTGGCAGTGTTATCCTGCCTGATTAACTGTACACCCGGTACGGTGTGGGTGGAAATTCTGCAGGACACGCATGAATTGTCGCTGCATGTATTTGATTTACACGATGAAAACTGGTGGATAGACACCATTAAACAACGCTATGAAAGCCCGCTGATAGCTATTTTTGCCCGGGAGGCATCATGAAACTGCTACTGGAAATCAGCCTGTATTTTTCCCAGTTCTGTATCGTGCTGGCCATGCTGCTGTGTATGCTGCGCCTGCTAAAAGGGCCAACCGCACAGGATCGCGTGCTGGCGCTGGATACACTGTGGATCTGCGCCATGTTGTTTGCGCTGTTGCTGGGCATTGGCTTTGCCAGTCTGGTGTATTTTGAATGGGCCATGCTGATAGCACTAACCGGTTTTGTGTCATCTGTGGCACTGGCAAAATTTCTGATGCGTGGCGAGATTATCGAATGATAAATATTCCCGAGGATATTTCCCCCTGGTTAGCCATACCGGTAGCACTGCTGCTGATCTGCGGCAGCCTTATTACGCTGGTAGGTACCTTAGGCTTGCTACGGTTACCGCATTTTTATCAGCGCATTCACGGCCCGGCCATTAGCATAACTTTTGGTGCCGGCAGTTTTTTGCTGGCGTCCATGTTGTATTTCACGGTACTGCAACAACGGCTTGTTATTCATGAACTATTGATCACCGCTTTTGTCATGTTAACTGCACCGGTAACAGCGATGTTGTTGATGCGCACGGCAGTATACCGGGACTTGCGTAACGGCAGGCAAAGCCCCGACTTAAAACCCGCAACGCCGCTGGCCAGCGGGCATGCAACAACTGCCGGAGCTAACCGCCCCGGCCTGATGGAGGAACAAAGTGACAGCAACCCTGAATGATATCTCGGCATGGTTTGAGCAATACCCGCAGTGGCAGCTTGGCATTTCACTTTGCATTCTGCTGCTGTTGTCCTGGCTGGGTAATTTTATTGTTAAACGGATCCTGATCGGCGGTATTCTCCGTGCCCTTAAAAGTACCAGCCTTAATTCACACCATCTGGTTAAAGATTTCCGCTTTATTTCCCGGCTGGCCAATATAGTACCGGCCCTGATTATTTCTATCGGCATCAAGCTGGTACCTCATGTACCAGAGGGGCTGGTCACAGTCGTAGTTAATGTTTGCAACGCCTTTGTTATTCTGACCATAGCGCTGGCCATAGCCAGTATTCTGAACCTGGTGAATACCGTATACGAGCAGCGGCCGGATGCCAGAACCAAGCCGATAAAAGGCTATATTCAGGTGGTAACCATTGCGCTGTATGCCGTTGCGCTGGTGCTGATTATTGCCGCGTTATTTGACCGCTCGCCACTCCTGTTGCTGTCGGGCCTGGGGGCCATGGCTGCTGTGCTAATGCTGGTATTTCAGGACACTATTTTGTCACTGGTAGCCAGCGTGCAAATTTCGTCTAACGACGTGCTGCGCGTAGGCGACTGGGTAGAAATGCCGCAGTTAAATGCCGATGGCGACGTAATTGATATTGCGCTGCATACGGTCAAAATTCAGAACTGGGATAAAACCATCACTACTATTCCTACCCGCCGCTTTATGACTGATCCGTTTAAAAACTGGCGCGGTATGCAGGAATCTGGCGGCAGGCGCATTAAACGCAGCATTATGCTGGACCAGCAAAGCGTGCATTTTCTTGATAAAGAGCAAATTAGCCGGCTGGGGCGGTTTCGTTTATTACAGGATTACTTACCTGCCAAACAGCAGGAGATTGACGACTGGAACCAACAACTGGCCGAGCAGGGCAAAGAGCCGGTTAACACCCGCCGCATTACTAACCTGGGTTCATTTAGGGCCTATGTTTTACATTATCTGAAAAACCACGCTGGCATTCATCAACGCATGACCACTATGGTGCGGCAGTTATCGCCGGGGGCAGACGGCCTGCCGCTGGAGCTGTATTGTTTTACCAATACCACGGCCTGGCTGGACTACGAAGGCATTCAGTCAGATATCTTTGACCATTTGCTGTCAATTCTGCCGGAATTTGGCTTACGGGTATATCAACACCCCAGCGGCATGGATGTGCGGGCGTTGGTAAGAACACTTAACCCGGTAGAAAGCCCCGGCGAGAGTTCTGAGTAGTGCCGGGCACACTGTAGCAAGTTAAACCGCAGAGGCGGTTTTACCTTTACTTTTTTCTGTTAGCCGTTACAATGTGCGCCGCTCTTTTGACCGAAATTTACACAGCTCTTTTCAAAATAAGGTAATTGCTATGCATCCGATGTTAAACATCGCGGTTCGCGCTGCCCGCAGCGCCGGTAACGTGATCGCTCGTGCCTGTGGCCAGCTTGATATGGTTCAGAAAGTACAAAAAGGCACTAACGACTTTGTTACCAATGTCGACAGAGAAGCCGAACAAGCTATTGTTCAGGTGTTACAAAAATCGTTCCCGACCCACGGTATTGTCGGTGAAGAGCATGGTGATTACGGCAACAACGACAGTGAGTTTCAATGGATCATTGACCCACTGGACGGCACCACCAACTTTATTAAAGGCATTCCGCATTTTGCGGTGTCTATCGCGTTAAAACATCAGGGTAAACTAGACCAGGCAGTGATCTTTGATCCACTGCGCGGCGAGCTATTTACCGCATCCCGTGGCCGTGGCGCTCAGTTAAACGGTACCCGTATTCGTGTTACTAACCTGGCCGATATGCAGGGTACTATTCTGGCTACCGGTTTTCCGTTTAAAAACAAAACCCATATGCCTGCGCATGGCGCCATGCTGGCGTCATTGTTGACAGACGCTGCCGACATCCGCCGTACCGGTTCTGCCGCGCTGGATTTAGCCTATGTTGCTGCCGGCCGTTTTGATGGTTTCTTTGAAATTGGCTTAAAGCCGTGGGATATCGCCGCAGGTGAGTTAATTGTGCGCGAAGCCGGTGGCCTGGTGTGTGATTTTGTTGGTGGCAATAACCAGCTACGCAGTGGCAATGTTGTAGCCGCCAGCCCGAAAGTACTGGCAGCTATGTTAAAAGGTATTCGCCCGCACCTGACAGAAACGCTGTCTCGCTAGACAACGCTGCATAGTCTGCAACGCCCGCTGTGCTCGCCACAGCAACTCGCAAGCCATCCCTGGCTTGCTCAGACACTCTGTGGCTGCGCATCGGGGTTCCAGACTATAAGCAGCAAGTGCTACAACTGTGTAATGTTGTAGCCCTGCTCATGCAGCAACTGCAATACATTGGCCTCACCCGCCAGATGCAAAGCCCCCACTAATACCAGCTCTACCTCCGGCGTGGCCAGCATTTGCTCCAGCTGCGGCAGCCAGTTTTTATTGCGCTGCACTAACAGTGCATCATAAAACAGCTTACCTTCAGGCGTATCGGTAAAGGCCATTGCCAGGGCAGCCATAGTGTCGGTATCGCCACTGCGCCAGGCCGCTATAATTTTAGTTAATTCGCTCTCCAGCTCCGATAATTGCTGCAGGTTCTGCGTGACAAACGCATCTTCGTTTTCTGCCGAGATATTCAGCAACATCGCCAGTTGCTGCTCTACTGTTTCCAGAAACAACATCGGTTTATTGTCGGCAACAGCCTGCTTAAGAAAATGCATATCTACCCCCTCGCCAGCCATACCGGCTTTTTGCAAGGCAACCTGCATTAACGTCAGTAGCACAAAGTCGGGTTTAAAGTTGTTTAGCGGTGCTAAATCAACACCCTGAGTTTTAGCATACTGCTGCAATTGCTGATAAGTAGTAGCAGACAACACCTGCGACAAACTGCGGCCATCGCTGTACATAGCGTGTTGCATCAGCAATTGCATACCCTTAGCGGTTTCAAGCTCGCGCACGTCGGTTTCAAATACCAGCATATCAGCCTGGCTGTAAGCCTGGCTAAATTCCTGTGGTAGCGGAAACTGCTCTGGTGGCAACAAATGCACCGTACCGGCAATATATAAGCGCTGCTCGCCTTTGCTTACCTGCCATACCGACGTATCAGCCTGTACCGTCGAAACACTTAGCAGCAGCGCTGCTGACAATAGCGTTAATAGTTTTTTCATCTGTTAACCCTTACTGGCTACGGGTACTTCAAGCGGCAACTTACGTTCGCACCAATCGCGAAAACCGCCCGCCAGGCTAAATACATTCTGGTAACCCATCTGCTGCAACGTTTGCGCTGATAACGCTGAGCGAAAGCCGCCGCCGCAGTACAACACCAGCTTTTGCTTTTTGTCCGGCACCGTTTGTTCAATATCACGCTCGATAATACCTTTGCCCAGGTGCATTGCCTCTGGCAGATGGCCTTGCGCCCATTCATGATCTTCGCGGATATCCAGCAGCACATAAGGCTGATTATGCTCAAGCAGCTCGGTAATGCTAATTTCTTTAATCTGGGCTTTGGCTTGCTCTACCAGTGCCAGAAAGGCCGGCGCATGTTGTTTACTCATAGTACGGTTATCCTTAATTTGGCGGCGTTAAAAAGAAAAATGCCGGTCAGTGACCGGCATTTTTAGCATGTTTAACGCCGCAATTACAGTACAGCAGTACAGTAAAGCCGTTACAGTAAGGCGTCGGTATTTTCACCTTCTTTTTCTACCGGTGGCGGTGGCAGCATATCTTCACGGCTGATACCGAGAATTTCTGCAATTGAACTAGCCACATAGATAGAAGAATAAGTACCGATAGCAATACCAAACAGTAAAGCCGTGGCAAAACCGTGTATCAGCGCGCCGCCCATATAAAACAGCACCACTAATACCAGCACTGTGGTTAATGACGTAATAACCGTACGGTTTAGCGTAGAGGTAATGGCATCATTAATGGTGTCGTCAACGCTGGTGTCACGCAATTTACGGAAACTCTCGCGGATACGGTCAAACACTACGATGGTATCGTTAATCGAGTAACCTATCAGCGCCAGTATCGCGGCCAGCACCGTTAAATCAAATTCCAGCTGCAATACTGAAAACAGGCCCATGGTTAAAATGACATCATGCGCCAGTGATGCCACAGCACCTACTGACAAACGCCATTCAAAGCGCATAGTGACATAAAGCAAAATACCAATCAGCGCCACCAGCATCGCCAGGCCGCCGTCTTCTTTTAGCTCGGCACCTACGCTTGGCCCGACAAATTCAACCCGGCGCATTGTTACCGGCTCAGTTTGCTGGGCATTAAGCGCTTTAATTACGCTGTCGCCCACTGCTGCCTGCTCTACATCAGTGCGTAGCGGTATACGGATCAGCACATCACGGCTGGTACCAAACAACTGCACTACCGCATCGCCATAGCCTGCTTCAGTCAGGGTTTGCCTTACTGCTGTTAAATCAGCCGGGTTAGCAAAGCCAACTTCAATGACAGTACCACCGGTAAAATCCAGGCCCCAGTTAATACCTTTAGTGGCAATAGAAAAAAACGAGCCCAGAATTAACAAGGTCGACAGCACTATCGCCGGCCATTTTAACCGCATAAAGTTAAGCGGCTGGGTAAAGGAAAATATTCTCATGCCGTACTCCTTATATCGGTAATGACTGCACGCGGCGGCCACCCCAGAATAAATTCACTAATAAGCGAGTACCTACTACCGCCGTAAAGATCGACGTCAGAATACCTATCGCCAGCGTTACCGCAAAGCCTTTTACCGGCCCGGTGCCGATACCGAACAGGATCAGCGCCACTAACAAGGTGGTGATGTTAGAGTCGGCAATGGTAGCAAAAGCACGGTCATAGCCATGGTGAATAGCTTGCTGCACTGAGCGCCCTTCCAGCAGCTCTTCGCGGATGCGCTCAAATATCAGCACGTTGGCATCTACCGCCATACCTACAGTAAGCACGATACCGGCCATACCAGGTAAGGTTAATGTCGCACCCGGGATCATAGACATAATGCCGACAATCAGCACCAGGTTGGCTATCAGTGCACAGTTTGCTACCAGGCCAAAGGCTTTATAGTAAATCACCATAAAGATCAGCACGCATACCATGCCCCACTGAATAGCCGTGACACCCAGCTCAATGTTTTCTTTACCTAAACTTGGGCCTATGGTGCGCTCTTCAATGATTTGGATCGGTGCAATTAAGGCACCTGCCCGCAGCAACGTAGACAGGTTTTGCGCTTCGCCCGGTGAGGAAATACCGGTAATGCGGAAATCACGGCCTAAACGGGCCTGAATAGTGGCGTCGTTAATCACTTCCTGCTGTTTAATCAGTACCGGGTTGCCATCTTCACCAATTTCGGTGCCAGGCTTGTACTCAATAAACACTGACGCCATACGCCTGCCGATGGCATCGCGCGTAGCGGCAGATAACATATTGCCGCCTTTGGCATCCAGCTTAATGCTAACCTGCGGCCGGCTGTATTCGTCAAATGCAGAGCTGGCGCCGGTAATATGTTCACCGGTAAGCATAATGCGTTTTTCCAGCAACAGCGGGCGGCCATCACGGGTGTAATACAGTTCTGAATTAGGCGGTACCCGGCCTTCCAGCGCGGCCGATAAATCGCCTTGCTCATCCACCAGACGAAACTCCAGTGATGCCGTGGCACCCAGAATTTCTTTCGCCGAAGCAGTGTCTTGCACCCCGGGCAACTGCACGACAATGCGATCAGAGCCCTGGCGCTGCACTAATGGCTCGGCCACACCAATTTCATTTACCCGGTTACGGATAATGGTGATATTTTGCTCCAATGCATATTCGCGGATTTCCTTTAAACGGATTTCGCTGATGCTAACCAGTAAGGTCAGGTTGTCGCTGCCATTGCTGAACACCAGTTCACGATCGCGCTTTCTCAGTGCGGCTTCAGCAGCTGTGACATCTTCAGGGCTGCGAAAACTTATCTGCACCTGGCCACGGCCAATATCAGCCTGAACATTGCGGTAGCGGATTTTATCTTCGCGTAAGTCTGCACGGAAGGTTTGCACCATATCGTTCAGGTTTTTATCCAGCGCGGCTTTCATGTCCACTGCCATCAGGAAGTGCACACCACCACGCAGGTCCAGGCCTAAATTCATGGGTGTAGCGCCAATAGCGCTTAACCAGTCTGGAGTGGCTGGTGCCAGGTTAAGCGCCGTAACAAAGTTAGTACCCAGTTGCTGGCTGGCAATTTCGCGGGCTTGCAGCTGATCTTCGGTACTGTTAAAGCGGGCCAGTATCTGGCCTTCTTCCAACACCACCGATTTAGCTGCAATATTGGCCGCACGGAAGCTTTGCTCCAGCTGCAAGCGGGTTTCTTCTGCCACGGTGCCACCGCGGGTGGCGCTGATATTCAGCGCCGGATCTTCCGGATATAAGTTTGGCAAAGCATATACCAGCGCCAGCAGCAGCATGCCGATAACAACGATATAGCGCCAAAGTGGGTTTTGATTTAACACCTGGTTATCCTTTCTTCGGGCTTACAGTGATTTCAGTGTGCCTTTTGGCAGTACCGCACTGATCGCCGCTTTTTGTACCGTTACTTCCGTGGTGTCGTTCAGAGCAATGACCACAAAGTCTTTGTCTTCAGCAATTTTGCTGATGCGGCCAATCAGGCCACCCTGGGTTAATACTTCATCGCCTTTACCTAACGCGGCCATCAGGTTGCGGTGTTCTTTCACGCGTTTGGCCTGTGGGCGGTAGATCAGAAAATAAAAAATCAGACCAAATGCCACCAGCATAATAATAAGGTCCCAACCGCCGCCCTGAGCTGGCTGGCTGGCTACGTCGGCGTATGCATTGCTGATAAATAAACTCATAAGTGTCCCCTAATTGTGATTAATGTTGTTCTGTATTGGTATCAATTGCTTGCAGTGCCGGAACCGGCAAACCGCGCTTAGTGTAAAACTGTTCAACAAACTGCTCCAAGTTACCAGCGGCTATAGCTGCACGCAATCCTTGCATCAGCTTTTGGTAATGATGCAGGTTGTGCATGGTATTAAGCCGGGCGCCCTGAATTTCGTTGCAACGATCCAGATGGTGTAAATAGGCACGGGAATAATTTTTACAAGTGTAACAGTCGCATTCGGCATCCAGCGGGCCAATATCATCTTTGTATTTGGCATTGCGGATTTTTACCACACCGGTGCTGACAAACAGATGACCATTGCGCGCATTACGGGTTGGCATAACACAGTCAAACATGTCTATACCACGTCGCACTGCTTCAACGATGTCTTCCGGTTTGCCCACACCCATTAAATAACGCGGTTTGTGCGCCGGCATTTTACCGGTGGTGTGGTTTAAAATACGGATCATATCTTCTTTAGGCTCGCCTACCGACAAGCCGCCAATGGCATAACCATCAAAACCGATATCTTCCAGGCCATTAAGCGATACATCCCGCAAGTTCGGGTACATGCCGCCCTGAATAATACCAAATAATGCTGCAGGGTTATCGCCATGTGCATCTTTGCTGCGTTTGGCCCAGCGCAATGACATTTCCATCGACTTTTTCGCTTCCTGCTCGGTGGCCGGATACGGCGTACATTCGTCGAAAATCATTACGATATCTGAGCCCAAATCGCGCTGCACTTCCATTGAGCGCTCCGGCGTTAACATAATGCGCTCGCCATTTAGGGGTGAGCGGAATTTAACGCCTTCTTCAGTAATTTTACGCAGCTCCCCAAGGCTAAATACCTGAAAGCCACCGGAGTCGGTCAAAATAGGCTTATGCCAGTGCATAAAGTCGTGCAGATCACCGTGTTTTTTGATGATCTCAGTGCCGGGGCGCAGCATTAGGTGAAAGGTGTTGCCAAGGCAGATTTGTGCGCCGGTAGCGTCGAGTTCTTCCGGAGTCATGCCTTTTACGGTGCCGTAAGTACCCACCGGCATAAAGGCCGGCGTTTCTACTACACCACGCTCAAAGATCAGCCGGCCACGGCGGGCCTTGCCATCTGTGGTATCTAATTCAAATTTCATTACTATCCTCATACGTCGGAAAAACAGTCCGGCTTTTTTGCGCCGCCGATTATAGCAGCTTAAACGCCATAAGCTAAACGACTATGAAATCGTGTAATTTGGTGCAAAGGCAGGTGCCGGGAAATTCTTATTTCGCCGCCTTCAACAGCACATCCCTGTGCTGTCTCAGCCTCCGCGGCATCCCTGCCGCTGCTGCATAAGAACACCCGGCCCCTGCTCTGCCAGCAATGTGCTAAACATATTTAGGCCTGCGGATTCAACCAGCTTTTGCAGGCTTAACTAATAAACATCGCATCGCCGTAAGAGTAAAACCGGTATTGCTCTGCAATAGCAGTGTTATAGGCATTCATTACATAATCGCGGCTGCTAAACGCAGATACCAGCATAATCAGCGTAGATTCCGGCAGATGAAAGTTAGTTATAAGCGCGTCAATCACCTTAAATTCGTAGCCCGGATAGATAAAAATCTGCGTATCACCGTTATAGGCCACCAAATTGCCGCCGCCCTGCTGCGCCGCCGACTCCAGCGAACGTACCGAGGTTGTACCCACGGCTACCACCCGGTTACCGCGCGCTTTGCAGGCGGCCACGGCGTCTACCACCTGCTGCGACACCTCAATATATTCGGCGTGCATCTTGTGCTCCAGTACATTGGCCACCCGCACCGGCTGAAAAGTACCGGCGCCTACGTGCAAAGTCACATAAGCAAATTCAACACCTTTAGCTTTAAGCTTATCCAGCAGCGGCTGGTCAAAATGCAGCCCGGCTGTAGGCGCGGCGACGGCACCCGGTTTTTCGTTATATACCGTTTGATAACGCGCTTTATCTTCAGCATTATCGGGCCGGTCGATATAAGGCGGCAGCGGCATATGGCCTAGACGCTCCAGCATCTCAAGTACCGGCTCATCGCCTGTTACTTCCAACTCAAACAACTCATCGTGGCGCTGGTTCATTACCACTTTGGCACTGTTTTCCAGTATCAGCTCTGTGCCAGGCTTGGGCGCTTTACTGGCGCGAACGTGGGCTAAAAAGCGCTTATCGTCCAGCATGCGCTCTACCAGCACCTCTACTTTGCCACCGGAGGCTTTCTGGCCGAACAGCCGCGCCGGTATCACTTTGGTATTGTTAAATACCAACAGGTCACCTGGCTGTAAAAAATCGGCTAAGTCTTTAAAAATATGGTGTTGTAGCACGCCGCTGTGTTTGTCCATGGCCAGTAAGCGGCTGGATGAACGTTCGGCTTTGGGAAAACGGGCAATAAGCTGCTCGGGCAGCTCGAATGAAAAATCACTGACTTGCATACTTTTAACCGGGACAGAAGTAACTGGCATAGAAGTAACTGACATAAAAGGTTCCTTGGCTTTACCGACCAGAGGGCACGGCTGTAAAAAAACAGCCGGCATTTTAGCAGAACAGCTGCCTTAACGGCACTTTTGTTGCAGCACTTCGCTAATCAAATCGGCCATCAGCCGGTAGCTGCGCGCTTTGGTTGACGTTGGCCGCCAGGCCACGCCGATATCACGGTAAGCATTGCCGGTTGTGGGTGCCTGCGTAACCAACTCGGTGCCGTCCAGCAGTCCGCTGTTAATCGCCATCTGCGGCATAAACGTCACGCCCAGTTTATTGTTTACCATCTGGGTTAAGGTGTGCAGGCTGGTGGCAAAAAATGGGTTAACCTTGCGGCTGTCTTCCAGCTCACAGGCTTTTACCGCATGGTTAGTCAGGCAATGCTCACGCTCCAGCAGAAAAATACTTTCATCCGGCCATTGGCTGATATCCTGATTAAAGCCGCGGTTTAGCCAGTCTTTATGCAGCACCAGTTTAAACGCATCCTGCGATAACACTTCAGTGTGAAACGCACCGGTTTCATACGGCAGCGCCAGCAGCACCATGTCCAGCCGCCCTTCAGCTAAAGCATGCAACGAGTTTTCAGAGGTGTCTTCGCGTAGCAATAACTGTAAATCAGGGTAACGCTGGCGGCACAACGCCATCACTTCACTAAGGACAAAAGGCGCTATGGTGGGAATGCAACCTAAGCGGAACGGCCCTGTCATCGGCTTGCCCTGGCATTTGGCAAATTCAGTTAATTCACCGCACTGCTCAATAATATGCCGCGCCTGGCGCACCACGTCTTCGCCCAGCGGGGTAAAAATAAAGGTTTTATGATCGCGCTCCAGCAGCTGCGCATCCATGGTTTCTTCTAAATTAGCAATAGCCGCACTGAGCGTTGACTGGCCGATATAACACGCTTCTGCAGCACGGCCAAAGTGCTGGTGCTCATGTAACGCCAGCAGGTATTGCAATTGTTTAATACTGGGCAAACGTTTCATTATTTATTCCGATTAAAAACAAAGATGCCATTCTACAAAAGTGGTTAAACTTTACGCCTGATAACAGTGCTATGCAAGCGGCAGCCGGTAATTTTACGCCGCACATAAAATTACAACTGATAAAAATTAGTAAACACAAATTCAACACCTTAAGTGATATCTTCTGCTTTTATGTAAACATGAGTTTGAATAACAGTATTATTTGTTATAGCGTAAACAGCTAATTGTATTAGATCAGTGAAACTGGCAGGTAACAACCCTGTGGCAATAACTGAGGTAAATACAATAGTTCCCCCCCGTTTGCGAGTTTTGCCGTCCGCGTTGTATCGGGTTCTGACAGTTTAAAAACTATAAAAATCACCTGGAGGGTGAACATGTCCAGATCACATCACACTGTACTACTGATCGGCGTTAGCTTATTGGCAAGCGCGATATCCAATGCCATGGCCGCATCAACAGACTCATTGCGCCAGGCGGCAGAACAAGCCAGTAGCGAGCGCTATATCGTAAAATATAAAGACAACAGCCTGAGTAAAGATCCGCTGTTAAACCGCAGTAAAGCAGCAAAAGACAATGCGCTGTCTGTACTAACCAGCAACAGTGAACGCTTAAGCCGGCAAGGTGCCCGGGTTCACCATGTGCTGGCCAAACGTAATGCCATAGCTGCCGAGCTAAGCCCTGCCGCGGTTAAAGCATTAAAAGCAGATCCTAATGTAGAATATGTCGAACGCGATTTACCGCGTTTTCCTATGTCGCAGCAAGTGCCTTACGGTTACACCATGGTGCAGGCCGATCTGGTTAGTGACCAGTTTGCCTCTAATCAGACGGTATGTGTTATCGACTCTGGCCTGGGTTTACCGCATGAAGATTTTAACGCTGCCAATGTCACCGGCACCAATGATATCGGCACCGGTAACTGGTTTGACGCCGGTGGCCCACACGGCACGCACGTAGCCGGTACCATCGCTGCGCTGAATAACGATGTCGGCATTGTGGGTGTGCTGCCCAACGGCAACGTAAAACTGCATATTATTAAAGTATTTAACGCCGGTGGCTGGGGTTATTCTTCTACTCTGGCACATGCAGTAGATACCTGTGTGCAAAACGGCTCTACCGTCATTAATATGAGTTTGGGCGGCGCCGGTTCAAACGTGACTGAACGCAACGCCATGCAGGCCGCCTATGACGCCGGTGTGTTACTTGTTGCCGCTGCCGGTAATGACGGCAATACCGCCATGTCGTATCCGGCATCTTATGATTCGGTGGTTTCTGTTGCAGCAGTTGACGACACCAAAGCCCACGCCGATTTCTCCCAGCGCAATACACAGGTAGAACTGGCAGGCCCGGGCGTTGCCGTAATGAGTACTTATCCTACCGGCACAGGCCTGGAAACCAGCCTGACGGTTAACAGCACCACTTACAGCACTAACCCGCTGGAAGGTTCGGCCATGGCAAGTTTAAATGCTGAGCTTGCCAGCTGTGGCCTTGCAGTAAATACCTGTACCGACGTTGCCGATAAAATATGTCTGATCCAGCGTGGCGAAGTGTCTTTCGCACAAAAAGTGGAGTCATGCCAGGCCGGTGGCGGTATTGGTGCAGTTATTTATAACAATGAATCAGGCAATTTCAGTGGTACTTTAGGTGATGCCCCCACTACTAATATAGTAGCGTTAAGCGTATCGCAGGAAGACGGCCAGTTATTGCTTGCTGAAGTAGGTAATGATGCCAGCTTGTTCGCTGAACCGTCTAACTACGGCCTGATGGACGGCACCTCTATGGCGTCGCCGCACGTAGCCGGCGTAGCAGCGCTGGTATGGAGCCATTACCCGGATTGCAGCAATGCGCAAATCCGCAGTGCTTTAGCAGCAACAGCAGAAGATTTAGGCGCGGCTGGCCGTGACACCTCTTATGGCTATGGTTTGGTGCAAACCAAAGCGGCGGTAGATTATCTGGCCGAGTTTGGCTGTGACGGCGATGGCGACGATAACGAGCCACCACCGCCAACCGGCACTGAGCTTAGCAATGGCGTAACAGTATCGGGCATCAGCGCTGCAGCCGGTGAAGAACTGCTGTATACCCTGGCCGTACCTGCCGGCGCTAGCAACCTGTCATTTGTCATGAACGGCGGCACCGGTGATGCTGACTTGTATGTCAAGTTTGGCAGCGAGCCAACGGCATCAAACTGGGACTGCCGGCCTTACCTGTTTGGCAATAACGAAAGCTGTGCTATTGATCCGGCACAAACCGGTACTTACTTTGTTAAATTGGTAGCGTACAGCGCCTTTACCGGTGTCAACCTGACCGGCAGCTTTACCGCACCGGATTTACCAGACGCCGGTGGCGAAACCATTACCAACATCAACATAGCGCGCCGTGCCTGGCAGCACTATACGCTGGAAGTACCAGAAGGTATGGCCCAGCTAACGGTTGAGATCAGCGGTGGCAGCGGTGATGCCGATCTGTACGTGAAGCATGGCAGCCAGCCTACAAGCGGCAGCTATGATTGCCGGCCAAGTAAAAACGGCAATAGCGAAACCTGCGTTATTAACAACCCGCAAGCCGGTGTCTGGCATTTCTCTGTATATGCCTTCCGTGCAGTAAGCGGCTTAACGCTGGTGAGTGAATACCAGCCATAAGCGATATAACCAGCATAAAAAAGCCCTCGTGATGAGGGCTTTTTAAACCCGCGCTTTACATCAAAAAAGATAGAACCGGCATAGTCAACCGTTAGCCTGTGTCACATATGTGTTATTGGCAATCCGGAAGACAATTTAACTGTTTCCATTGAGATATAAGCCGACATGTCATATAGCTCCATCTGTTGCAGCAACTGCTTATAAATTACGTCGTAATACTCTATGTTGGGCAATACAATTTTCAGAATGTAGTCAAAATTGCCCGTTACTCGATGTACTTCCACTATCTCAGGAATACTTGAAACCGCCGTGTGAAATTGCCCAAGCCAATCTGCAGAATGGCACCCGGTTCGTACAATCAGAAAAATAGTGGTGGGTAAGTTCGCCTTTTTTCTATCAAGTAAGGCAATGACTTTAGTGAAATAGCCTTCCTCTTTTAAACGCATAATACGGCGCGAACAAGCCGATGCCGACAACGCAACCTGATCGGCAATGTCAGCCACTGAAACTTCGGCATTTTCCTGCAGGCACTCCAAAATCTGACGATCTATTTTATCAAGCATACTCACCCCTGGTTATTAGATATAACAAAACAGAATAATAGAAACCTTCATCACGCAATGAAAATGCGCGCTTAATACAATATGCGCGTGTTACATGCAAAATAATGCCAATTTAGTACAAAAAAAGCACACCTTTTCTGCGGCAATTATTGTAGCTTAGTAATTGGTTAGAAATTAGGCAGGATAAGAGCTATGAAAACTATAGGGTTGCTTGGTGGTATGAGTTGGGAATCAACAGCAACTTACTATCGCTATATCAATGAGGCAGTCAGAACTCAATTGGGTGGCCTGGCATCGGCTAAAATACTGCTAAATTCATTGGATTTCTCGCAAATCGTCGGTTTTCAGCAACGCGGACAATGGCCGCAAGCCGGAGCTCTGTTGGCTGATGCAGCAAAAGGTCTGCAGCAAGCCGGTGCTGATTGCATACTCATTTGCACCAATACTATGCATTTAGTTGCTGATCAGGTTGCAACCGGCGCTCGACAAATCCCTTTAATAGACATCATTACGGAAACAGCAGCCCGGCTTAGCGCTGATGGCCACAAAAATGTTTTGCTGCTGGCAACTAAATACACCATGGAGCATGGCTTTTATCACCAACGCATGGCCGGGTTAGGAATTGATATCAAAGTCCCTGCTGTTGCAGACCGCCAGGCGTTACAACGGATTATCTTTGACGAGCTTTGCTGCGGCCAGATCTGCCCGGACTCACGCAAGGAAATTATCCGTATGGTACAGGATGCGCAACAGGCCGGCGCTGATGCCGTCATTCTTGGCTGCACCGAAATTCAGCTACTGGTTTCAACCGATGAATTACCTTTGCCCGGTTATGACTCAACTCAAATTCATGCAGATGCGGCAGTGAGTTTTGCCTTACCGCATATAACAAGCAAATTGCCGTCACTGCCGGAAGCGAAACACCCAATCTGATACCCACTGCGCTGGTTGTGTATGCGAAGTGGTATTTTCAATAAAAAAGACCCGACATATCGGGCAGAAATTCAGGACAAGCAAGTTTATCAGCTGCTCACTAGGAGCATTAGGAAGGAAGAACCAGCATGAAAATAAAAAAAAGTCTGATCCTGACCATTAATGCTATGGCATTGATTGCGGCAGAAGCACAAGCACAAGAAGCAACCAACAGCAGTAAAGAGAAAGAAGTTGAAAAGATCTCCGTGGTTGGCAGCCGGATTTTCGGTACTGACGTTGCTGGTTCTTTGCCAGTAAGCGTGATTGATGCCAAAGAAATTGCCACTATAGCTGCAACCTCCGGTGAAGACTTATTTCGCGCGATACCGCAAATGGGCAACGTCAGTTTTAACCAGACTTCCGGCCAGGTTAGCAGTAACTTTGCCCGCGGTGACGTAGGTTCAGTCGACTTACGTGGCCTGGGCGTAGGCAACACGCTGGTATTAATAAATGGCCGCCGTGGTGTTAACTATCCCAGCAGCCAGGCCAGTGACAATTTAGCACCAGTATTAACTTTTAACTCTAATACTGCGCCGGTAAACGGCCTCAGACGTGTTGAAGTGCTGCGCGATGGTGCGGGTGCAATTTATGGCTCTGATGCTGTAGCCGGCGTAGTGAATATGGAATATCAGGATGATTTTGACGGCGCCCGTATTGAGGTGCAGTATGGTGATGCGCCCGGTACCAACCTGAATGAAGTCACCTTTAACGGTTTATTCGGCCAGGATATTGCCAACGGTATGGGTAATATCACCTTTTTCGTTAACTATACTGACCGCTCAGCATTGCGTGCCAGCGATCAAACCTTTACTTCCTTAGGCGATTTAAGTCCGTTATTTGTCGGCACACCTTGGGAAGGCAATGCAGCACTGCGTAATGACTCTACCACTACTCCCTGGGGTTCTTTCCAAACACAGGGCAATGTCAGAGTAATGCAAGATGGCACTGCAATAACCACCGCAGCCGGCGCTTTTCATGTTCAGCCTGGCACTAATGCCGGTTGTCTGAGCAATTTGGGCAACGGCAGTTGTATTGATGATGGTGCGCCGGCGTATACCGGTGACGATCTGAATATGCGTTGGGATGCACGGCAGAATTATCCTGTTGCGGTTACACCTGATCTTAAGCGGCTGAACCTGTTCTCCATGGCCAAGTATGACCTGAATAACGGCATGGAGCTGTTTGGTGAGGCGGGTTTCTATCAAGCCAAAACCGAGAGCGTACAAGATTCGGTGTTTAGCATTGCCTCAATGCGGATGACAGTGCCGGCAACAAACTACTGGAACCCGTTTGGCCCGGTAACGTTTGCTGATGGTACAGTCAATCCAAACCGTTTAGCCAATATTAACGCGCCTGAGGCAGGCTTACCTGTTAGTATTCTGGCGCTGCGATTTTCTGATTTAGGCCCCACTACAGTACGGGTAAAAGCAGAGCAATTCCGCTTATTAGGTGGTTTGCGCGGTGAAACCAGCGGTTGGGATTGGGAGACAGCATTGTTGTATAGTGGTGCTACTGTCGACGACCGCCAGCAAGGTGTCAGCGCCACCGCTTTACAAGCCAATCTGGCGCTTTCCACACCGGATGCATTTAACCCCTTTAACGGTGGCGATCCGCTTAATCCATCAGCCGACAGTACCATCAGTTCACAGGCCGCGTTAGACGCCATTTTAATTGACTCAAACCGCCGTAACGAAACTACCTTATTTCAGTGGGACGCCAACGTATCTAAAGCTGATGTGTTGCAAAACTGGGCTGGCAATATCGGTATTGCTGCCGGCGTTGAGTTTCGTCGTGAAACCCAGCTTGATGATCGTGACCCAAATGTCGATGGTACCTATACTTGGTTAGATACAGTAACCGGGGTGCTGAACGAAAGTAATTTGTACGGTGTCAGCCCTACTCCCGACAATAAAGGCTCGCGTAAAGTCGCATCGGCTTACGCCGAACTTGCGATACCGCTGGTGTCTGCAGAAATGGATATTCCGTTAATGCGTTCACTGTCGTTACAACTTGCCGGACGTTTTGAAGATTACAGCGATTTTGGTAGCGTAGCTAAACCTAAAGCAGCTCTGGCGTGGGATGTGGTAGAGGGCCTGCGGTTTCGTGGTGCTTACTCTGAAGGTTTCCGCGCTCCCAATCTGGAACAGGTAAACGCCACGCTGGTAACTCGCGGCAATACCAGGGTGGATTATTTGCTCTGTGAAGCCGATTTACGTGCCGGCCGTATCAGCTCTTTTAATCAATGTAGTGGTAATACAGTCGCCACGGCACGTCGCGCCGGCAACCCTGAATTACAACCGGAAGAGTCAACCAACTGGACGGTAGGTACGGTTATCCAGCCACAGTTTTTACCTGACGCTTTAGGTAACATTACTTTTACTGCAGATTACTGGTCAATTAAACAAACCGGTATAGTCGGCGTTTTTGGTGAGGGTAATGCACTGATAGTGGATTATTTAAACCGGGTACAAGGCACAACTAACCCAAATGTTATCCGGCTTGACCCAACCGCAGATGATATTGCCCGCTTTGCCGGCACTGGCCTGGAACCAGCAGGGCAAGTGCTTTATGTCGATGATGTATACCAGAACTTACAGCCACAAACGGTTGAGGGTATCGACTTTGGCTTAATCTGGAAGCTGTACGGCACCCGCTTCGGTGATTTTGATTACAGCCTGAATGCATCACGCCTGTTGACCTATAACCGGGGTGTGCCAGATGCCATTAACGAGCTATATGCTGCCCGTGATGCCGGTACTATTAATATTGGCACTGTACTGCCGGAAACGGCTAATCTGATAGAGCAAAACGGCAACCCTAAACTACGTTTATCCACGTCATTAACCTGGACCTATAATCAGGTTCGTGTAGGTGCAAATGCCACCTATGTCGGTGAAGTGGATGACACCTCGATGTCAGACAGTGCCGGTAACTACTACCGGGTAGACGATCACACTGTGGTAAACCTGTACGGCCAATACAGCTTTGATGAAAGTGCTATGGGTAACAGCAGCATCCGTATCGGTGTGCGTAACCTGTTCGATAAAGCACCGCCACTGGCCGACGAGACATTCGGCTATATGGGTTCGCTATATTCTGCCACACCACGCTACTTTTATGTGCAGTTCCAGACGGAGTTCTGATTACGCCTCGTTCCCGGAGCCTTAATGGCACCGGGCAGTTATACATCACTTTTACGTAAAATATTATTACGAGGAAAGCAACAATGAACCCACGTGCACTGATTTTAGCGCTGGTGACAGCCTCTGGTGCGGTTCAGGCTCAACCTGAAGCGCCATATCCTTCAACCTATAAACCTGCCTCATCTCCCACTACAGCTATTGTCGGCGCCACCATACTTACTGCCGCTGGCCCGCAATTAAATGGCGGCACCGTGATTTTGCAAAATGGCAAAATACTGCAAGTGGGTGAGAATATCGCTATACCCGCCGATGCTGTAGTGATTGATGGCAAAGGTAAATGGGTAACTCCGGGTATTATTGATATCCATTCACACTTAGGGGTATTTTCTTCCCCTGGTGTACCGTCAATGCGTAATGGCAACGAAAAGACTGCAAAAAATACCGCTGAGGTATGGGCAGAGCATTCTATCTGGCCGCAAGACCCAGGCTTTGAACAAGCACGCCGCGGTGGCGTAACCACACTGGCCATTTTGCCAGGCTCTGCCAATTTGTTCGGTGGCCGCAGTGTTACCATTAAAAATGTGCCGGCAGTAAGTGTGCAGGCGATGAAATTCCCTGCTGCCCGCTATGGCGCAAAAATGGCCTGTGGCGAAAACCCTATTACCTATGCTGCCCGAGGCAATGATCCTTTCACCCGTATGGGTAATATGGCCGGATTTCGCAGCGCCTTTATTGACGCCCAGGCGTATTTGGAAAGGCGCAATACCACTAAAGACCGCAGCGCTTTTAAAGTGGATTTGAAGCTGGAAACCCTCGCCGGTATTTTGGCAGGTGAAATAGATACACATATCCACTGCTACCGCGCCGACGAAATGATGCAGATGATTGATTTATCCAAGGAGTTTGGCTTCAACATTACTGCCTTTCACCACGCGACAGAAGCCTACAAAATTGCCGATATACTGGCAAAAGAAAATATCGCTATCGCTACCTGGGCAGATCGCTGGGGCTTTAAACTGGAAGCCTATGATGCTGTGCCTCTGAATGTCGCTGCGCTTGAGTGGGCTGGTGTGCATACCATGCTGCATTCTGATAGCGCAACTCTGATCCAACGGCTAAATATTGAAGCCGCCATGGCAATAGCCTCCGCTAAGCGGGTAAATAAAACCATCAGCCGGGAAGAAGCTATACGCTGGATTACCCTAAACCCGGCAGTATCAATGGCTATTGCTGATCGAACTGGCAGTTTGGAGCCCGGAAAGATGGCAGATGTTGTGGTATGGTCCGCCGATCCCTTTAGTGTCTATGCGGTGGCCGAAAAAGTGTATATCGACGGCGTGTTGCTGGTCGATCGGACACAAGCCGCTACTGCGCCGGAATCCGATTTTCTATTAGGGCAGCCCGCATTGGAGGCAAATAATGAATAACTTAAATGCTTTTCTTATCAGTATCGCCATCCTGACCAGTTGCCAATTAACGGCACAAACCATCGCGCTGCAAAATGTCAAAGTACATACCGCGGCCTCGGCTGGCACGTTGGAAAACATCACAGTGTTAATTAAAGACGGCAAAATTAATGCTATTGGTACAAATTTAACCTTACCTGCCAATGCAGTACTACAGGATCTGTCTGGTAAAGTCGTCACACCAGGGCTGGTAGCCACCGATACTTTATTGGGCATGGTAGAAATCAGCGGCGGTGCTAATGCAGCCGAAACCGGCAGCCGAGCCGCAGCGGTCAGCGCCGGTTATGATGTAAAGTACGCCATTAACCCCCACTCCACTGCTATTGCCGTAGCCCGACAGGGTGGAGTTAGTAGTGCAATTGTGATCCCTAATGCCGGTGCCGGTAATGCTAATTTTGCTGGTCAAGCCGCAATTTTACATCTCGGCGCCAAACCCGAAATTAGCGCCCAAACCGCCGTGGTGTGGGAAATGCGTACCCAAGCCGCAGGCAGAGGCGCACTCTTTGTGCAATTACAAGCCGAGCTGGCAGATGTGAAGCGTTATGCCCGCAATAAATCTGCTTTTGCCAAAGGTGAGCTTACTGCCAAAGAGTGGTCTGTTGTCGATCTGGACGCGCTGTTACCAATTATCCAGGGGAAAAAGCCGCTGATTGCCAAAGTCGATCGCGCCTCAGATATCCTGGCATTATTGCAACTTAGCCAGCAGGAAAAACTACAGTTGGTGCTGCTTGGTGCCGCCGAAGGTTGGCAGGTTGCGAACGACATTGCTGCGTCGGGCGTTACCGTGATTATTGATCCAACCAATAACCTACCGTCGAGTTTTGATGAGATAGCAGCCTCTGCCGAAAATACCGCCAAGTTGCATCAAGCCGGGGTAAATATTATTCTCAAAGGCGGTTCATCCGCACATGATGCCAGTAAAATCCGCTTTTTCGCCGGGATGGCGGTAGCTCGTGGCTTGCCGTTTGACATCGCCTTGCAAGCGGTCACTGTAAGGCCTGCCCGCGTATTTGGCGCTACCGACTTCGGTACTGTGGCTGTTGGTCAAAAGGCGAATTTAGCCATTTGGTCCGGAGATCCCTTTGAACCCCTAACCGAACTCACCAGCCTGTATATTAATGGTATAAAGCAACCGTTAACCTCCCGACAAAACCAACTGGAAACAAAATACATTAAAACCCTGCAACCGGCAGCGGCCTTAACAGATAACCGGCAAGGACAATAAAGATGACATTACACAAAGTGTATACCCACCTTGCCGTGTTAGCTCTTAGCGTCTGCAGTTGGGGAGCTTTGGCAACTGATGTGCAGGCGGATACCTTAATCCGTAACGTTATGATATTTGACGCCACCGGCAAAGCACCCTTTCAAGCCGATGTACTACTGCGCAATGGGCGTTTTGAGAGTATTGGCAGCCACCTTACTACGCCAGAAGGAACACAGGTAGTAGAGGGCAAAGGTTTAAGTATGCTGCCGGGCCTGATTGATGTGCATGTTCATTGGACCAATATGGGCGGAGTCAGCCGCGCCGATATCGCCACCTTATTGCTGCAAAGTGGTGTTACCACAGCAACCGATTATCACTCAGCGCCGGAGTCCTTCAATCCTAAACGACAGTGGCACAAAACTCTGGTGTCACCGCATGTGATTTACACCGCCCGCACAGCAACACCGGGTGGCCATGGTGCCGACTGGGGTGATGAAAATATGACCCGATTGGCGACCTCCGCACTGGAAGGCCAAACTGCCATCAAACAGTTACAGCCTTACCAGCCGGACATGATCAAAGTGTTTGCCGACGGCTGGCGTTATGGCAACCGCATTAATAACAGTAGTATTAATATTGATGCTTTGTCAGCTATTACCGCTGAAGCAAAACAGCTGAATCTGCCGGTGGTAACCCATACCGTCACCGTCGATGGCGCTAAAACAGCGGCAGAAGCCAATGTCAGCGCCATTGTGCATGCTATTCAGGATCGAAAAGCCGATAACGAACTGGTAAGCCTGATGCAAAGCAATAAGCTGTATTATGCCCCCACGCTGGCGGTATACGAGCCACGGCCGGATAAAACACAAAACAATACCAAGGCGCAGCAAGCTCTGGTGATGCACCGTCAGGCAATGTCACGCTATAACTTGCAGTTACTGGCCAAAGCGGGCATTCCAATTGCGGTTGGCACCGATTCCGGCATTGGTGCCACCCCCTTCGGTGAATCCACGCTAAGAGAACTCGAATTGTTGGTCGATTTTGGCTTAACACCTGCCCAGGCAGTCATCGCAGGCACAGCCAACAGCGCCGCAGTGCTGGGATTAAAGCATGACCGGGGTACTATTGAAGTGGGGAAACGTGCCGATTTTGTGCTGGTTAAAGGTGCACCATGGAAAAAGATCGCGGACTATCGTAACACCGAGTATGTGTTTGTTGATGGCAATATGGTGGTTAAAACCGGTAAATTGACAACCCAGCAAGGTCCGGCAGCACCTATGGCTGTAGCAGCAAATACAGTAATTGATGATTTTGACAGTCAGGATGGCTTAACCACTGGCATGGCAACGCGGCTTGCCGAAACCGATTATGGCTTTCCCAGAAGCCTTGTGATCAGTCAGCCGGTAACACGATCAGCAAACAACAAAGCGTTACACGTATCGGCAAAACTGGCGCAAAAACCACAACCATATGCTTATATTGTGCTGCCACTGAACCCCGGCAGTGTAATACCGGCAGATGCCAGCGCTTTTAACGGCATCAGCTTTGATATAAGAGGTGACGGTGAAGAGTATATTCTGGAGATCAGCAGCGGCACAAGTAAAGCCAACACCTCCTTTACTGCCGGAACTGACTGGCAGACAATAGAAGTACCGTTTTCAACTCTCAGCCAAGAGTTGGAGTCGAGCCAGATTTATCAGGTTAAGTTTGGTGCGAAACGCGCTTCAGGCCAGGTATTCTGGTTTGAACTGGATAATGTTCGCTTTATCGCCGAATAAGTAAAATAGTAACGAAGGCCGGTCGTTGCCGGCCTTCCCAAATCCACAAGCAATCTCCTTCAAAGACAACGTTTTTCAGAAGATAGCCATTATGACTACAACTAAAAAAGCCTCCCTGACGGTGCGGATCCTTATTGCTATGGCCTTGGGCATCTTTGTTGGCCTGAGTTTACAGTATCTGCTGACAGATATCCCAGATTACCCCCTTCCGCTAGGGCTTAATCCGGTGAACATCAAAGCCTTTCTAATCGACGGCGTGTTTCACGCTGGCGGCCAGATTTTTATTAATAGTCTGCAAATGCTGGTAGTGCCACTGGTGTTTGTGTCGTTAGTATGTGGTACCAGCAGCTTAACGGACATTCGTACTCTGGGCCGGATTGGCAGTAAAACCATACTGCTTTATATTCTGACTACTGCGCTGGCAATCAGCATAGCCATTGGTATGGCATTGCTGCTAAAGCCCGGAGCAGGTATTAATTTACCACTACAACAAAGCTTCAGCCCATCACTGCCGCCCTCAACCGTTCAGGTTTTTATTAATATGTTTCCCAGCAATCCTATCGCCGCGATGGCGCAAGGTGAAATGCTGCAGATCATTGTGTTTGCAGTATTATTTGGCTTATCCATTGCACTTGCTGATAGCGCTGGTGAACGGATGCGCCAGTTGTTTGCAGACCTGAATGTCATAGTAATGAAGCTGGTAAATATTGTTATGCAGTTATCGCCCTATGGGGTGTTCTTTCTCATGGCGAAACAATTTACCAGTTTAGAGTTGGAGAACCTTGGCAACCTGGGCTGGTATCTGGGCTTGGTGCTGTTTGTGCTGGTACTACATGCCTTCGTGGTATACGGCACACTGCTTGCTGTTTTGGGCAGATTAAACCCGCTGACGTTTTTTACCAAGATGAAAGAAACCGCCTTATTTGCTTTTTCTACCTCAAGCAGCAATGCGACTATTGCCAGCAATCTGGCCACCGTCACCCAAAAACTGGGGGTTGACAATAAAGTGGCTTCTTTTAGCATACCGCTGGGCGCCACCATCAACATGGACGGTACGGCGATTATGCAGGGCGTAGCAACGGTATTTATTGCGCAGGTTTATAATATTGAGCTGGGCCTGAGTAGTTACCTGATGGTGATCCTGACAGCAACGCTGGCATCCATCGGCACTGCCGGCGTACCTGGAGTAGGTATGGTGATGCTGGCAATGGTGCTGACCTCGGTGGGTTTGCCAGTTGAGGGTATAGCGCTGATTATCGGTATTGACCGGCTACTGGATATGACCAGAACAGCAGTAAATATCTGCGGCGATGCGATGGTTTCCTGTCTTGTCGCCCGCAGTGAACACTGCTTAGACTTGCAAGTATTCAATAATGCTGACGCTGGCAAAACAGCCTGAAACGCGGTGTGTTAGCGCTGATTGACATTGGTCATTGCCCGTCTTATTCACCAGGATTGGGCAAGCCCAATAAGCACAAAACCACAGAGAGCCAAAGCACTTGCCACCAGACAATAAGGCAATTGAGTACTTATGTGATCCATATGGTCATTCCGGGTAGCGATAGACGTTACTATACCAGTATCACTAATGGGAGAGATAGTATCGCCCCAGATAGCGCCTGAGATTGCCGCCCCAATTACCAGATAAGGATCGGCCCCCGCGGTTGCCGCCACCTGAATACCTATCGGGATCATTATAGAAAACGTTCCCCAGGAGGTACCGGTAGACAGCGACATCACCCCGGCAATGACAAAAATAAATGCCGCCGTTAAACCGGCCGGCATAAAACTATCAATATGCAGTGCCAGATAAGTACCGATCTGTAACTGGCCAGATACATTACTGATCAGAAAAGCCAGTGTCATCACCACGGCCAGCGGCACCATGGTCTGATAGCCGACCAGCAGCTGGCGGAAATAGCTGTCGAAACTAAGCTCTCGCTTTACCAGCACATAATGCACAAACCCCACCAACTGCCCAATTAATACTGCCCATAGCACAGCGGTGGCGCCGGAACCTTTGGTGATATTGCCATCGCCGGTAACATAAAGCCCTATCGGTACACATACAATCATTGCCAGTAATGGCACCAGCAGATTAGACGCATTGGCAACAACGCCTGGCGGTTCCTCCTCTGGTTTTCCTGTCACTAATGGCACGGCGCCTTCGCGCAGTTCTATGCCCTTAGCAGCGCGCAAATTCGCGCGGCGCATCGCAGGAAAAGCAAAACCGCTAAGCACGGTAATTAAAACCAATATGATGGATGCCCAGGCAAACAGGTTATAACCCACAGCACGGGCCAGAATAGTAAACGGCTCACCGCTGATCATGCCCTGCTCTACCTGCAGCGCAATAATGCCCATCATCGCAGCCCCCCAGCCATTGATCAGCACTGATGACCAGACACTAAGCCCGGTATTTTGCATCACGTAGGCCAGTTGTTCGCGTGATACTTTATATTTAGCGGCTGGGCCACCAGTTACTGCACCTGAGGTTAATAATGACAAATTACTTTCAATAAAAATCAGTGCGGCTATGGCCGCGGCCAATAACTGGGTACTAACAGGCCCTCTGGCAATCCGTGCCCGTTCGCTAAGCAAATCAATAAGCCCAAGCATACCGCCAGTAACCCGGGCCAGATGAATAACTCCACCAATCATTAAACCAAACAGAATCGTTTTAACCGCACCATCCGATTTAAAAACGTCCACCAGACCCTGTACGGAATTTTGCAAACCCATCGCTGGGTTAAAATCGGCTAGCAACCAGAAGCCGGCAACAGCACCGATCAGCAGCGAAGGGATAACCTGACGGCTAAAAACCGCCAGGCAGATAGTAATAAAAGGTGGTATCAGGCACCAGGCTCCTAGTTCCGACATTGCCTTACTCCCGCATCGTTAATTATTATTGTGCCCTTATCTGATGCTACCAAACGCCTGCTCGAGATCAGCAATTAGATCTTCAACCTGTTCAAGGCCAACAGACAGCCGTAACAGGTTTTCACTGATCCCCATAGCCTCTTTTTGCTCTGCCGTTAATGAACAATGCGACATACTCGATGAATGGTTAATCATGCTCTCTACACCGCCTAATGAGTCTGCCAGCAAGAATAAAGATAATGACTCGACAAAACGGTTAATTTGCTGACGATCTGCACTAATTTTTATTGATACCACAGCACCGCCGGTGCGCATCTGCTGCTGACACAGCGCAAACTGCGGATGACTGGCAAGGCCGGGATAAAACACCTGTTCAACCAGCGGACAGGTCTGTAACCAGCGCGCAAGTTGCAAGGCATTGGCGCATTGCCGTTCCATCCGCACATCCAGAGTTTTCACCCCACGCAGTGCCAGATAGCAGTCGAAAGGGCCTTGCACACCGCCCAGCGCCATCGCGATTTTTTTCAACCGGCCAGCCAGCTGAGCATCAGCTGCAACCACCACACCGCCAATCAAATCAGAATGGCCACCGATATATTTGCTGGCAGAATGCATAACCAGGTCGACGCCGTAACCCAGCGGCCGTTGGTTCCATGGTGAGCAAAAGGTATTGTCGACGCAGCTGAGAATGGCTTTGCTCTTGGCAAACTTTGCTATCGGGGCTAAATCTACCAATTGCAGTAACGGGTTGGTGGGTGTTTCAATCCAAATCAGCCTGGTATTTTCACGCCATGCCGCAGCTACTGCATTCAAATCATTCAGGTCGACATAGCTGGCTGTGATGCCGGAACTGTGGCTGCGATAATCTTCAAGCAACCGAAAGGTACCACCGTAAACACCACTCATTACGATGACATGACTGTCTTTGGGTAACAGCTCCATTACCATAGCTGTTGCCGCCATGCCCGACGCACAGGCCACGGCGCCACTGCCGCCTTCCAGCTCAGCTATACATGACTCATAAGCATGCCTGGTGGGGTTACCCACCCTGCCGTAGGCAAAATCAGGCTTATCATCCAGATTACGTTTAACAAAAGTGCTGGAAGTATAAATTGGCGGGAAAATAGCGTTGTCAGCCTGACAACCTTGCTCGCCGGCATGAATAACCTGAGTGGAGAACGCATTTGGGCGTGATTTCATAAAGCATCCGTTAAAGTTGACTAACCGAAGTTCAAGGTTGGTGTTTCCAGCCAACACAGCAGTAAATATGCTTTGGCTGAATAGTGGCCTAGGTATAAAAATACTACTGGAATCGCAAAGAATTTTTTTCTGATATTTCCTTAAAATAGCGATATATTAGAAAATATTTCTCCAAATGTGACTTTTATAAGTGGATAATTTTGATCACCAGATCCTGACCATATTGCAGCGTGATGCCTCCATTGCATTAAAAGATCTGGCAGAAGCAGTCAACTTAACGTCGACGCCCTGTTGGAAGAGAGTGAAAAAGCTGGAAGACGAAGGCTATATCAGAAGCCGGGTCGCTTTGCTCGACGCCGAGCGTGTGGGTTTGGGGCTGTCAGTATTCGTACAAATTAAAACTCAACGCCATGAAAGCGGCTGGCTGGAAAAATTTGCCCGCACGGTCAGCCAGTTTGATGAAGTGATGGAGTTTTATCGTATGTCTGGCGAATGGGACTATATGCTGCGTGTCGTGGTCAGCGACATTGCCGCCTATGACCGCTTTTACAAAAAGCTGATAGGTAGTACGGAAGGCCTGGTTGATATTTCGTCAAACTTTGCCATGGAGCAGATAAAATACACCACTGCATTACCGCTAAGTCTGGGCCGTTGAATCCACTTTGCTAGATTTCGCTCTGATATAAAGCCATAGCGGTTTGCGAAAAAGCCCTCATTAACGAGGGCTTTCTTTTTTGCTGCAGTTTTTATGCAAGCATCAAATGCTAAAGATTGCTTTGAGGATAAAGAAAAATATAATCGCCAGGCCAGCACCTACCGGCAGGGTAATAATCCACGAGATAAAGATATTACGTACCACACCTAAATTCAGCGCGGCAATACCGCGGGCTAAACCTACACCTAACACCGCACCAACCAGCGTTTGCGTGGTAGAAATAGGCAAGCCGGTGCCAGAGGCAATAACCACAGTAGAAGCGGCTGATAACTCAGCAGCAAAACCACGGCTTGGGGTTAAATGCGTAATAGCTGTACCTACCGTTTTAATTACCCTTGCCCCCAGCGTAGCTAAACCAATAACAATGCCTATGCCACCTAAAGGCAGTATCCACCAGGCCAATTGTGCCTTGCTGCTGATTTCGCCACCAGAGCTGACAACACTCACTACTGCAGCCAAAGGCCCTATCGCATTCGCCACATCGTTAGAACCATGAGCAAAAGCCATACAGCAAGCAGTGGTGATCATCAGTACACCAAAAATACGTTCAACGTTGTTAAACTGCATTTTTTTATCCGCTGCCGGGTCAAACTTAATACGGGCAATCGCTACTTTACCAATCAAGCCCACTATTATCGCTATACCAATCGCAATGTAATAACCATTTAACGTGCTGATATTTAACCCTACGTGGCTTAAGCCTTTTTGCACAGTAACCAGCGACATCACAAAGGCAGCAAACGCCATATAAAACGGTACATACTTTTTAGCATTCGCCAGCGGATTATCGGTATCAAAAATCAGCCTTTGTGCACTCATAAAAAACATATAGGCCAGTACCCCTGCCAGCATCGGGGTAACAACCCAGCTGCCGACAATACCGCCTACTTTGTCCCAGTGTACGGCGTCCATACCCACGCCTACCGCAGCAAAACCAATAATGGCGCCAACAATAGAGTGCGTGGTAGATACCGGCCAGCCAAAGTAAGAAGCCACAATCAGCCAGGTGGCGGCAGCTAACAGCGCCGCGATCATGCCGTAAACCATCAGTTCAGGAGCATCGACAAAGAAAGAAGCGTCGGTGATACCGCCGCGGATAGTAGAGGTAACTGAACCACCGGCTAAATAAGCACCGGCAAACTCAAAAATAGCGGCAATAAAAATAGCTTGTTTTATCGTCAACGCTTTAGAACCTACAGAGGTACCCATTGCATTGGCAACGTCATTGGCACCGACACCATAAGCCATTAAAAAACCGAACACGGCAGCGATAATAATCAGGATCAAACCGTATGATTGAATAATATCCATCAGGGAAACCTTTTAAAATTAACGGGCGAGCATAATTTCAAGACGCGAACCAACTTTAAGCGCGACGTCGGCTAAATCACCTACCCACTCCAGCGTGCGATACAGAAACATCACATCAATTGGGTTTAACTCTGTCTCGGCCAGACGCAAGGCTTTACGCAACTTGATTTGCATCTCGTCCGTGTCACCTTCAATGGTATCCAGTTGTTCTACCATCTTAATAACCAGATCAACTTCACGGCCACGAAAGCCGGTTTCCAGCAGTTCATCCAGCTCGTTAATCACTTCACTGGCCAGTGCGGTAGCGTCAATACAACGCTGCACATAGGCTTTAAAACCCGCCTGCAGGCTAACAGGAATAAGTAACTCGCGGCCCAGTACACGGCCGGTAATGTCTTTGGTTTTATTAGCAATTTTGTCCTGTTGCGACACCAATTCTAAAATGTCAGTCCGGTCTACCGGCAAAAATAGCCCACGCGGCAGATTAACGCGGATTTCGCGTTTTAATTTGTCGGCTTCCTTTTCCAACGCCACGATGTTTTTGCGTACGTCCGCAGCTGTTTGCCAGTCCTGCAAATACACTGCATCGAAAAATGGCAACAACAATTCACTCGCCTGATGCACCTTGCGAATATGTTCCTCTATTGGCTTAATCGGTGATTTGGCAAACACGGATAAAAAAGTACTAGCTGGCATAGCCTGGCCTCGTATGTTGGTTTGACGATAGTCGGCGCGCATTGTAGCGACATTCAAAGCGCATGAAAAACGAAAAATGAATACACAATGAAAACGCCCTGAGCAGAAGTCTAGTCAGGGCGTTGGCGTTGTACAGTAAAAACAGAGGAAAATCAGCTGCGTGCATCTTGCTCCAGCTGTTCGGCGCTGCTGTGGCGCACTACCTTACCTTTAACGAAAAAGATAATGTACTCAGCCAGGTTTTTACAGCGATCGCCGATACGCTCCAGCGAACGGGCCGACCAGAGCACATTCATAATTTTTGGAATAGAGCGCGGATCTTCAATCATGTAGGTCATTAGCTGGCGGGTAATGGCTTCGTATTCGCGGTCTACTTTTTTATCTTCTTTATGTACCAGCAAGGCGGTTTCTACGTCCATGCGGGCAAAAGCATCCAGCACATCGTGCAGCATCTGGCCCACATGGCGGCCTAAATTATCCAGGTTTACCAGTAAACCCTGCTGTTCTGAATTAAACGACTCCAGCGCCACCCTGGCAATACGCCGGGTTTCATCGCCAATGCGCTCTAAATCGGCAATGGTTTTCATAATGGCCATAATCAGGCGTAAATCGCTGGCAGCCGGCTGGCGGCGCACAATAATGCTGGTGCACTCTTTATCAATCTGCAATTCCCAGTTATTTACCTTTAAATCGTTGTCTATCACCTTTTGCGCCAGCTCGGCATCGGCATCAGCAATGGCCATTAGCGCGTTATTCAGCTGCTGTTCTATTAAGCCGCCCATCGCCATTACATGGTTGCGCACTTCGTCAATTTCTTCATTAAAAGAACTGGAAATATGTTTTGTTAAATTGAGTTTATCCACTGCGAACTCCGTGCATGTGTCTGAGAAGGTGAAGCCAAGGGTGTGAGCCATCGCGAAAACAGCTTAAGTATAGGCAGAAAGGCAACTGCAGTGCCAGCATAGCTATAACCTGACAGGCTTAACTTACTAAATTTACAAATAATGTTAAGGCTACATTTTAAAAATCGGTTACAGGCGCTACACTCAGGTCGTGTAAGCGGCAAACCACAGTGTTTTTGGCCGACACGCTAATTTAAGTCTGACAGGAAAATAGCGCATGAAGCAGTTAGTACTGACATTAATTGGTAAAGATAAAGCAGGTTTGGTCGAGACGCTGGCAACAGTGGTCAGCACACACAACGGCAATTGGATGGCCAGCAACCTTAGCCATCTGGCAGGTTATTTCGCCGGTATATTACAAGTAGAAGTTGCTGAGCAGGATTTAGCTGAGCTTACCGCCGCACTGGAAAAAATCAGTGATCTGGATATTAAAATTCAGCACGGTATCCCCAGCAGCCTGAACGAACAGCAACATCTGAAATTTGTGATTACCGGTAACGACCGTCCGGGTATAGTGCGCGAGCTGTCATCGGTTATTAAACATAAAGGTACCAACATAGTGCATTTTGAAAGCAGCAAACAAAGTGCGCCAAACTGGGGTGTTCCGCTGTTTAATGCTGTAGCCACGGTAGAGCTGCCCTCCAGCGTTAGCCGTGATGAAGTGGTCAGGGCACTTGAAGCCATTGCCACTGATATTGTTGTAGATATTGAAACTCAGGCCTGACATTTATACCGCAGCTGAGCCTCAGCTGCGTTCATCTTATTGTCACAAAACTGCCATAGAGTAATAGCCAGTTGTAGTCAGGAGCTGGATCATGGACCATACCGACGCTGCCAACAGCGAATTTCCGCTTTACCCCCGCGAGCTTAGCTGGTTGTCTTTTAACGGCCGCGTGCTGCAGGAAGCCGCCGATGAACGTAACCCACCGATAGAGCGCTTACGTTTTCTTGGCATTTATTCCAATAATATGGACGAATTTTTCCGTGTGCGGGTAGCCGATGTTAAACGCCGCATTCTGCTGAAAAAATACCAGCAAAGCGAACAGGAAGATGCTGAAGAATTGATGCAGGAAATTCAGCAGCGCGTACTGCAGCTGGGCCAGCGCTTTAATGCTATTTATCTGGATATTCAGCTGGAGCTTCGCAAGCACAATATTGAATTAATAGACAATTTCAAACTTACCGAGCTGCAATCCGGCTGGGTGCGCAGTTATTTTCGCGACGAAGTAATCAAACATATTTCGCCGATGATTCTGTCTGGTGACGAAGTCAGTTTACCCAAGGCGCTGGAAGACAACACCACCTACCTGATGGTAGAAATGACCGGTAATGGTAAACCGGAATATGCCATAGTGCAGGTACCTACCAACGAATTGTCGCGTTTTATTGAGCTGCCGTTGCATTTAAATACCCGTAAGAAAAACGGCCACTACCGGCGGCAAATACTGCTGCTGGACGATGTTATCGTGCACTGTATTGCTGATTTATTTGCCGGTTTTTTTGAGTTTGATCATATTCAGGCTTACTCGTTAAAACTGACCCGCGATGCCGAGTACAATATCAGCGACACCCTGGATCAAAGCCTGCTGGATAAAATGTCGAAGGGTATTCGCCAGCGCTTAAAATCGGAACCGGTGCGGTTGGTGTATGATGCTGCCATGCCAGAGCAAATGCTTAAAGTACTGAGTAAACAGCTTGGCACCAGCTCAACCGACTCGTTAATTCCCGGCAGCCGTTACCGCAATTTTAAAGACTTTATCAGCTTTCCGAATATCGGCCATCAAAGCACCGAATTTCCACCGATGCCGCCGCTGAAAAGCCCGGAGTTTGAGCAGTACGCCACCAGTTTTGATGCCATCCGCGCCGGTGATATTCTATTGCACTACCCCTACCATAACTTTGGCTACTTTACCGAATGGGTGCGCCAGGCCTCGTTCGACCCTAAAGTAACGCATATTAAAATGACCATGTATCGGGTGGCTAAACACTCGCGGGTAATTCACTCCTTGCTGGATGCGGTGCGCAATGGCAAAAAAGTGACCGTAGTGGTTGAGCTAAAAGCGCGGTTTGATGAAGAAAATAATATCAACTGGGCGCGTAAAATGACCGAAGCCGGCATCCAGGTGGTATTTGGCTTAACCACACTGAAAATCCACTCTAAGTTATGCCTGATCAGCCGGATGGAAAAAGGCAAACTTATGCACTACGGCCATATTGGCACCGGTAACTTTAACGAGAAAACCGCGCGTATTTACACCGATATGAGCTTATTTACCTGCCATCAGGAAATTACCGCAGAAGTTGGCCAGGTGTTTGAGTTTATTGAATACAGCTACCGGCCATATAAGTTCAACCACCTGATTGTTTCACCCACCTGGAGCCGGCCGCGGCTGATGCAGCTTATTCAGCGCGAAATCGATTTTGCTGTGAGTGGCCGTAAAGCGGAAATTTTCCTAAAGGTGAATAACCTGGTTGACCAGCAAATTGTTGACCTTTTATACCGCGCCAGCCAGGCCGGGGTAAAAATCCGCATGATTATCCGCGGTATGTGCTCGCTTGTTCCCGGTTTGCCAGGTAAAAGCCAGAATATCAGGGTAATTTCTGTACTGGACCGCTTCTTAGAGCATTCACGCGTGTATGTGTTTCATAACGGCGGCGAGACAGATGTTTACCTGTCTTCAGCCGACTGGATGACCCGTAATATCGACCAGCGGGTAGAAGTGGGTGTACCGATATACGATGTACGTTTAAAGCAACAAGTATTAGACACTCTGGATATTCAGTGGCGGGACAACGTAAAGGCACGTATTATTGATGCCAAACAAAGTAATGCCTATGTTAAACGCGGCAATAAACGCAGTATCCGCTCGCAGCAGCAGATCTACGAATATCTTGCCCGCCAGCAAGGGCAACTGATCAATACCGAGACGGAATGAACGACAACCAACCAAGCAAAGACCGCCCGGACGACCACGCCTATATGGCAGCGGTCGATCTGGGCTCAAACTCTTTTCATATGGTAATAGCACGGGTAGTAGATGGCGATATCCAGCTGTTACACCGCGAAAAACAAAAAGTACAACTGGCCGAAGGCTTAAACGAGCAACTGGTATTAAGTGAAGAAGCCATAGAGCGCGGCCTGAGTGTGCTGGCACAATTTGCCGATACCTTAATTCCTTTTGCGCCACAATCGGTGCGGGTTATTGCTACTTATACGCTGCGCCGGGCCAGAAATTCAGCCACCTTTTTACGCCGCGCCAAAGCAGTATTCCCCTTTCCGATAGAAGTGATCTCCGGCCAGGAAGAAGCCCGTTTTATTTATCAGGGTGTGGCGCATTTTGAGCATTTTTCCGGTCGGCGGCTGGTAATAGATATTGGCGGTGGCAGCACAGAATTTGCTATTGGCGAGGGCGCCCAGCCACTGCGGCTTAGCAGCCGCAATATGGGTTGTGTCAGCTACGCACTGCAGCATTTTGCCCAGGGCCGCATTAGCGACAAACGTTTTAACCGCGCTATTTTACAGGCCGAGCAAGAACTGGAACCCATTGTCAGCAGCTTTAAAGCCGCAGGCTGGCAACAGGCGGTAGGTACCTCTGGCACGGTGAAAACCATCCGCGACATTATTATCGGCATGGGTTTAAGCAGCAATGCACTGGAGCTTTCACATCTGCTGGCACTAAAAGAGCATTTGGTGCAGCAGGAAAACAGCTATCAACTGGATTTACCCGGCCTGACAGATGATCGCAAACTGCTGATTTGCTCTGGCCTGGCTATTCTGATTGCCGCCTTTAACTTATTACAAATTGAGCAACTGGTTTATATTGATGCCGCCCTGCGCGAAGGCGTGCTGTACGAAATGAGTGACCGGCTGCAGCATCTGGATATACGCGAACACAGCGTGGCCAGCCTGCAACGCCGTTATGATGTAGATATGGCACAGGCAGAGCGTGTTAGCCAAACCGCACTGCTATTGTTTAGCCAGGTGCGCAGCCAGTGGCAACTGACCGATGAAGACGCCATGTTACTGGGCTGGGCCGCCACGTTGTATGAAGTGGGCCTGCACATTAACTCGTCCGGAGTGCAAAAACACTCGGCCTATATTCTGCAAAATGCCAACCTGCCCGGTTTTAACCAGGAGCAGCAGCAACTTATCGCCACTTTGGTGCGGTTTCACCGCCGTAAAATCCGCGCCGATGAAATACCGGCCTTTAGTTTGTATCAATTACCTCAGGTTGTATGCCTGCTGGTGTTATTACGCCTGGCAGTGCTGCTAAACCAGAAACGCCGCGACGACCTGCTGCCAGAGCTACAAGCCGAAGCCGGTAGCCAGTATTTGCAACTTAAACTCGGCACAGACTGGTTAGCACAACAAAGCTTGCTGGCAGCCGATTTAATGCTGGAACAAAAATCGCTGAAAAAAATTGCCTTTGTACTCGATTGCCCGGGCTTAGTAGATGTGGTGCCGGGGTAAAACCCGGGCCGCCCAGCGAGCGTTTAAAATTTGGTCTTTTTGTCGAATAAGTGTTGAGCTTGGAGTGGATAAATGAACGGCAATGAGACACTGATAACAGCGCTTTCTGTGATTTTCGTGCCTATTGCGATCGTCGTGTTGTTTATCATGCCAAACGATAAAAACTGTAACTCATGTAATTCTCATCTATCTCCCCACAGACAGCGAACATATCATTGGAAAATCAATGGTGAAGAAAAAGAGATCTGCAAGCAATGTTATCACCAACGGGCTAATCCAAAGTTACCAAGAGTCAGATTCTGAACTAACCGTTATGGAACATCGATGAAAAGAGGTAACAAGTACCATAAATAATACATCCTAGGGCCACTGACTCACAACAAGTTGCTCGTGGATTATGTGGGCATCACACACCCAGAATTGGGTTAACATCCATGCCTTTATGTAGGATGCGAATGATTCTGATGCTATGGCTTCCGCTTTGCTGGTAAAAAATTACATGGCTACCCTGAGGAAACTTACGGTAATGGTGCCGGATTTCATCACAGGACTTGCCAATCTCCGGGCTTTTAGCCAGTAGCCAAAATGCAGCATCAAATTGTTTCAAGTAAATATTCCGCTGCGCGATGCCCCAACGGCGCTGAGTGAATAACGCTATCTCCTTTAAATCTGTTTTGGCGGCGAGTGTAAGAGTGAATGTCTTCATCCGACACTTTCACTGTCCAGTTCAGTGATAAAGCTCTCCAGATCATAATCGGCGTCACCGCTTTGTTCGCCCTCAACCAGTAGTTGTCTGAGCGTCTGCAGTTTGGCTTCCTGGTTCTCCAGCAATCGTAGTGCTGAGCGAATGACTTCACTGGCGGAGCCGTACCGACCGCTTTGAATCTGACCCGTAATAAAGCTTTCGAAATGATCGCCAAGCGTCACGCTGGTATTCTTCGCCATAGTTGCTACTCCTTCAAATACCTAAAGATACCAAATTATGGTATTAAGTGGCACTTAAGGCAAGTTGAAAATACTTGTACCTGCATATCAGCCGTAAGCAGTTATCGTTGTTTGTTAGCAGCGCCCAGTAACCACCCGCCTTTTTCATTTTGTTATTTGACATTGCCTGCTTACAGGCGTAAATTTCGTTTATCGTCGAATAACGATAATAAAATAAATGAACACAGAAAACGATCTATCCAATGAGCAACTGGCCACTATTGCTAAAGCTTTAGCGCACCCTGCACGCATTCAAATTATCCGTTTGCTGCTTAGCAAAACCTCTTGCATTGGCGGCGAGATAACCCACGAGGTTGGCCTGGCACAATCTACAGTGTCAGAGCATTTGCGCATTTTAAAAGCCGCTGGCGTGGTGGCAGGTGAAATAGAACACCCGCGCGTGTGCTACTCGCTTAACCTTAACAGCTTGTTACCACTAATGAGCCTGCTACAGCTTGTGGCCGATAAAGCAACAACCGTTGCTGGCAGCGATGGCCTGTGTTGCCCGCTTACGCCGCAATCTTGTGATCGGCCATCTCGTGATCAGGAGTAACCCTATGCACAACTTACCTAATATCACCCCAGAGTTATTGCAACAACCGGATAATGATCTGGTATTTGCCGATAAACCTTCAGCGCATAAACCGCGTATTTTGTTGTTATATGGCTCATTACGCCAGCGCTCGTTTAGCCGGCTGGTAACAGAAGAAGCGGCGCGTTTATTAGATGCCATGGGCGCAGAAACCCGTATGTTTAATCCGGCAGGTTTACCGCTGCCAGACAGCGAAGACGTAAGCCACCCCAAAGTGGCTGAGCTGCGCGATTTAGTAGAATGGTGTGAAGGCATGGTGTGGTGCTCTCCCGAGCGCCACGGCGCCATGACCGGTATTATGAAAACGCAAATTGACTGGATCCCGTTATCACTTGGCGCAGTGCGGCCAACTCAGGGTAAAACGCTGGCAGTAATGCAGGTATGTGGCGGCTCACAATCTTTTAATACTGTAAATCAGTTGCGGGTATTAGGCCGCTGGATGCGCATGCTGACTATTCCTAACCAATCATCTGTTGCCAAAGCTTATCAGGAATTTGATGACAACGACCGGATGAAACCCTCGCCCTACTACGACCGCATAGTTGATGTAATGGAAGAGCTGGTTAAATTCACCCTGCTGGTGCGCGGTCGCAGCGACTACCTGGTAAACCGTTATTCCGAGCGCAAAGAATCGGCAGAAGCAGTAGCAAAACGGGTAAATCAAAGCACTATGTAATTGGGTAACCGGGTAACTGGCTTGGTATTGTAATTACACAACAAGGTCGCTGTTAATGGGTATTTTTGAACGTTATTTATCGGTTTGGGTAGCACTGTGTATTGTTGGCGGTGTGCTGTTGGGTAACCTGTTGCCGGGCGTATTTCAAGCCATTGCCGCATTGGAATATGGCCAGATCAACTTAGTGGTGGCAGTACTTATTTGGCTGATGATCTACCCGATGATGGTACAAATTGATTTTGCCGCCATTAAAGATGTCGGCAAAAAGCCCAAAGGGCTGATACTAACGCTGGTGATGAACTGGCTGGTAAAACCCTTTACTATGGCCGCACTGGGCTGGTTGTTTTTTAAAGTTTTTTTTGCCGCCTGGGTAGACCCGCAAAGCGCCAATGAATATATCGCCGGTATGATTTTACTCGGCGTCGCGCCCTGCACCGCGATGGTATTTGTCTGGAGCCAGCTAACCAAAGGCGATGCTAATTACACCCTGGTACAGGTGTCGGTAAACGATATTATTATGATTTTCGCCTTTGCGCCGCTGGCTGCACTGTTGCTGGGCGTCAGCGATATAGTAGTGCCGTGGCAAACCTTGCTGTTATCCGTCGTGCTGTATGTGCTGCTGCCGCTGATTGCCGGCGTGCTAACGCGCAAGCGGCTGAATAATGGCAGCAGTGAGCAGCGCATTGGCCAATTCTTAGCTAAAGCCAAACCCTGGTCGATGATTGGTTTACTGGCCACAGTAATGCTGCTGTTTGGTTTTCAGGCGCAAACTATAGTGGCAAAACCGCTGATTATTTTGCTGATTGCCATACCGCTGCTAATTCAAACGTACGGCATTTTTGCCATTACTTATGCGGTGGCGAAGAAAATACGGCTACCGCATAATATCGCCGCCCCGGCCTGTATGATTAGCACTTCTAACTTTTTTGAGCTGGCGGTGGCCGTGGCCATCGCCTTATTTGGCTTAAACAGCGGCGCTGCCCTGGCAACCGTTGTTGGCGTGCTGGTAGAAGTGCCGGTAATGCTATCGCTGGTATGGTTTGCCAACCGCACCCGGCACTGGTTTAACTAACTGAATAAAAAACTACTACAGGACAACATATGAGCCATCCTTTTGATATATTAGCGCTAAGCTCTGGCCAACTGATTTTTACACCCTGCCCCGGTACTAAAGGCGTAAGCCTTACCGATAGCATTGCACAGCTTAAAGCTGCCGGTGCAGCGGCCATTATTACCATGATGCCACAGCAGGAGTTAGCACAGAATAACGTTGATAATCTGGGCGCTGTTTGCGGCGAGCTTGGCTTACAGTGGTTTCAGCTGCCGGTAGAAGATGACTGCGCGCCACAACAATCGTTTGAGCAGGCATTTGCTGCGCATAAAGCTGCAATACTGGCACTGTTACAAGCAGGTGAAACAATAGCGATTCACTGCAAAGGCGGCTCGGGCCGCACTGGCTTAATGGCGGCGATACTAATGATACAACTGGGTTACAGCAAAGCCGATGCCACCGCACAAGTACAAAGCCTGCGCCCCAAAGCGCTAGGCTTAGCAGTGCATCAGGGGTATTTTGCCGCACTGGCAGAGCAACCCGGTTAAGCCACAACTAAATCTGCTTTGGCCTGAATTGTAATAACATACTGATTGTAAATAACTGAGCAACTGACTTATCGAAGGAGGCCATATGATACGGCTGTTTAACATTGAAAATGGCATTATCCGCGAGACAGCATGCTCAGATACACCTGATTTAGCGCAGGTTCGCAGTGCCCATTGGATAGATGCGCACGAACCCACCGAGCCCGAGCGCGAACTGTTAACCGATTTACTCAGCGTAGAACTGCCCGAGTCTGACGATGTTGAAGAAATTGAAGCCTCGGCTCGCTGCTTTGTCGATCAGGCTGGCATTCATGTGCATTCGTTGTATTTATCTCCTTCTGAAGGCCGCCACAACACTGTTACTGTTGCCTGCATTTTACAGCCAGGCCGCTTAATTACTATTCGTGAAGGCGATATTGCCGATTTTCGCTTACTGCGCCTGCGCGCCCGCCGCGGCCAGGTCAGCTGTAGTAATCCGGCCGATTTGCTGGTTACTATGCTGGAGCAAAAAGTAGAAAACCATGCCGACACCTTAGAAGATATTCACCGTCAGTTGGAGCAAGTCAGTCATCTGGTATTGGAAGAAAAAGACTCAGAGCTCTATCAGGCAATCAGCAAACTGGCGCGGTTAGAAGACAGTAACGGTAAAATCCGCCTGTGCCTGATGGACACCCAGCGGGATATTTCGTTTTTGCTGCGCAACTTAAAAGGCATGCCGGCACAGGATGAAACCCTGCGCGAGATCATGCGCGATGTTGAAACCCTGATGTCACATACCACCTTTTTGTTCGATAAAATCAACTTCTTAATGGACTCCACCCAAGGCTTCATTAACATTCAGCAAAATCAGATCATTAAAACTTTTTCTATTGCCGCAGTGGTGTTTTTACCGCCTACACTGGTCGCCAGTGCGTACGGTATGAACTTTGAGTATATGCCGGAGCTGAAATGGTTGCTGGGTTACCCCTGGGCGCTGGGCTTAATGCTGATTTCCGGCTTTGCCCCGTATTGGTTTTTTAAACGGAAAGGCTGGCTGTAATGACGTACAGGCACTTATCAAGGCAGCGTCCCAACTGGCAAGCGCATAGCTAATCAATGTTGGCCTGTTTGCCAGCCCAGCGTATGCAAAATGCGGTTACGCATTGAATGCCAATGGTTTTTCGGCAGGGTTGGGGCTTGTGCCAGAATGTCGTTAAAATTGATACTGTCGCCCGTGCGGGGTGCCAGATGAGCAAAATACAGCCGACTGGGTTGCAACGCACTAACGCGCTTAAGTGACTGTTTATATTGGTTAGGGTGACAAACAGGGTAAGGCGGCACCAGGCGTTTTTTAACCGACACAATTAAATCGGCAATATACAGTTGTTTACTGGGTTGGTGCATAAGCGACAAATCATGATCGGTATGGCCAGGGGTATAGATCACCTGCCAGTCTGGAAAATCAGGCAACTGCTGCCCGTCAGCCAACACCATATCCGTTTTTAGTATTGGGTTATACCAAATATGGCGTTTGGGTTTGCCCAGCCGGTTGGCTACCCACCAGGTTAAGCTAACATCAATGATATGCGCCGTGCGCCCCAGAACGCCTGAGTACCACAGGCACGCCTTGGGATGACAAGCAATACGGGCGCCTGTTTTACGGCGCAACAGATGTGCGCCACCGGCATGATCCGGATGCATATGTGTTACCACTATTAGCTTAAGCGCAGTTAGCGGCAAGCCCAATTCCTGCCTGATAAAGTCACACACTGTGGATATATCGGCACGGCTGCAGCCATCAAGCAGCAATATGCCGGCCACGTCCTGCGCCAGATAAATGTTCTGAATGTATCCCTTAATAATATGTAACTGCATTGGCCTGCGTCTGTTTTTGAAGCAACTGGTCCGACATTACCTAAGCTAACAGCAATTTTCCAGCAACAATTGCCATTTTTATCAGGGGCGCTTAAGGTAGTAGCACTATAAAAAATGATGGAGTTACTATGCGCTGGTCACTATTAAGCCTGGCTTTATTACCGCTGTTACATACGCCGACAGCTGCTGCCGGGCAGCGGCAAGAGCTAAGCAAGCAAATTGAACAGGTAATGCCCAAGGTTATAGAATGGCGCCGTGATATTCACCAACACCCGGAATTATCTAACCGCGAAGTACGCACTGCCGCCAAAGTAGCGGCGCACCTGAAAACACTCGGCTTAGAAGTGCGCACCGGCATTGCCCATACCGGCGTAGTGGGTATTTTAACAGGCGGCAAACCCGGCCCGGTAGTAGCACTGCGTGCGGATATGGACGCGCTGCCGGTAACCGAACAAACCGGTTTGTCGTTTGCTTCTAAAGTTATCAGTGAGTTTAACGGCCAGCAAACCGGCGTAATGCACGCCTGTGGCCACGATGCCCATGTGGCTATGCTAATGGGCGCAGCCGAAGTGCTAAGCAAACAAAAAGCTGAGCTTGCCGGCACCATTATGTTTGTGTTTCAGCCCGCCGAAGAAGGCCCGCCGGCCGGTGAAGAAGGTGGCGCCAAAATGATGCTGGCCGAAGGCTTATTTGCTAACCCCAGCCCAAGCGCCATTTTTGGCCTGCATGTCTGGCCCGGCGAGCCCGGCCAGTTACAGGTAAAAACCGAAGGCATTATGGCTGCCGCTGACAGCTTTCAGATTACCGTAAAAGGCAAACAAGTACATGGCTCATCACCATGGCGTGGTATAGATCCGATCAACGTTACCGGCCAGTTAATCAGCGCCATTAACCTGATACCAGCGCGGCAAATTGATGTCACCAAAGCACCGGCGGTGGTGTCATTTGGTCAGGTACATGGCGGTATTCGCTGGAATATTATTCCCGATGACGTAAAGCTGGAAGGCACCATTCGTACCTTTGACAGTGAAATGCGTGAAGATTTAATTGCCCGCATGGCGCACACCAGTGAGCATATTGCCAAAGCCAGCGGTGCTGAAGCGCATTTTCACGTGCATAATTTTGCAGCTGTAACCTGGAATGATCCGGCGTTAACTGAGTGGGCGATGCCAAGCCTGAAGTGGGCCGCCGGTGATAAAGGTGTAGCCTCTATTAAACCCATTACCGGCGCTGAAGACTTCTCGTTTTACCAGCAACAAATTCCGGGCGTGTTTTTCTTTTTAGGCATCTCCCCCGAAGGTAAACCGCTTAGCGAAGTGCCGCCAAACCACTCACCGATGTTTGATGTTAACGAAGACGCCCTGGTAAACGGCGTGCGGGCATTAACCGGCCTGGCGCTGGATTATCTGGCACAGCCACCAAAGCTGGAAAAATAAGGATCGCAAGATGAATACACCGTGCCGCTGTCACTGGGTAGATTTAACCAAACCGGATTATGTTGCCTACCACGATACCGAATGGGGCGTGCCAGTGTATGACGACAACAAACTGTTTGAGTTTTTAACGCTGGAAGCGGCACAGGCCGGCCTTAGCTGGTACACGGTACTGAAAAAGCGTGATAGCTATCGTGTTGCCTTCGCCAACTTTGACCCGGTAAAAGTAGCCGCCTTTGATGAGGCCAAAGCGGCTGAACTGCTACAAAACCCCGGCATTATCCGCAACCGGTTAAAAGTAGCTGCTGCCATTAACAACGCCGCGCGGTTTTTAGAGGTACAGGCCGAGTTTGGCAGTTTTAGCAACTACCAATGGCGCTTTGTAAACAACACACCCCAGCAAAATAGTATCGCCGGCCCGGCTGATTATCGTGCCACCAGCCCGGAATCAGATGCAATGAGCAAAGACTTAAAAAAACGTGGCTTTAAGTTTGTTGGCTCTACCATTATTTACGCCCATATGCAGGCCTGCGGTATGGTAAATGATCATCACAATAACTGCTTTCGCAAAACACAGGTAGTAGCAAACTAAGATGCAACCGGCGAAGATAAAAATACGTGCGGCCAATACTGATGATGCTGCAGCAATAGTGGCTATTTATAACCACTACATTACCAATACTACGGTGAGCTTTGAAACCGAAAAAATTGATGCAGCACAGATGCAAAGCCGAATCAGCGAAGTACTGCAGGCCAACCTGCCCTATCTGGTAGCTGAAGATAGCAACGGCAATATAACCGGCTATGCCTATGCCACCAAATGGCGGGCAAGGTTTGCTTACCGTTTTTCGGTAGAGGTCAGTGTCTATGTGGCGCCTGCCGCCACCGGCGCCGGTATTGGCTCAATGCTGTATCAGCAACTGTTTGCACAGTTAAAACAACGCGGTATTCACGCTGTTATCGCCGGTATTGCCCTGCCAAATGATGCCAGCATAGCGCTGCATAAAAAGTTTGCTATGACACAGGTAGCCGAGTTTAAGCAGGTAGGTTTTAAGTTTAACCAATGGCTGGATGTCGGCTATTGGCAGCTGTTGTTGTAGCAGCCAGCCATTGTGCTGGCTTATGAAAGTTTTACGTTTTACGCCGGTAAGATATTCAACCTCTGCTCAATTTCTACCCCAGCTTTATCCTTCACTACCGGCCCGGTAACGGCCTGTCTGCCTGATTCAACTAGACTATTTGTTCATCTGGCCGTATAGGCACAAAACCTGCTACTCCCCTTGCTAATATCCCTTAGTATCGTTCTGTGTAACTCAACCGGAGGTGCAAAATGAAGACGCAAAACCAGTGCAGCATGCAAGATCCCCGCAAGCAGTATCCGATAGATGACACCCACTACGATAAAACCCAGCCAGACCCCGCACTTGATGCGATATTATCGCCCAAAGCGGATCACGGTGAAAACAGCTACCAGGGTAGTGGCAGATTAAAAGGCCGAAAAGCGCTGATCACCGGTGGCGATTCGGGTATTGGCCGCGCTGTGGCAATCGCCTTTGCCCGCGAAGGCGCCGATGTGGTGATTAACTATCTACCGTCTGAAGAACAAGATGCTCATACCGTGCTAAGAGAATTACACGCCGCTGAGGTAAAAGCCTATGCAATAGCCGGCGATATTTCAGATGAAAAATTTTGCCAAAGCCTGGTGCAACAGGCGGCTGAAAAGCTGGGCGGTATCGATATACTGGTCAATAACGCCGGCAAGCAGCAGTTCGTTGAGGAACTAGCCGATTTAAGCACTGAGCAGTTTCAGCAAACTTATGCAACCAATGTGTTTGCCATGTTTTGGATCACTAAAGCCGCGCTGCCGCATATGCCAGCCGGTGCCAGTATCATTAATACTACGTCAATTCAGTCTTACCAACCGTCGGCCGGTTTGCTGGATTATGCTTCCAGTAAAAGCGCTATTACCGGCTTTACCAAAAGTTTAGCTAAGATGCTGATTAAAAAAGGCATACGGGTAAACGCCGTAGCACCGGGCCCGATCTGGACACCACTACAACAAAGCGGCGGCCAACCTGCAGACAAACTGGAAGAATTTGGCCAGAATACACCGATGGGCCGCCCCGGCCAACCTGCTGAATTAGCACCGGCTTACGTCTATCTGGCGTCACAGGAATCAAGCTATGTAACGGCCGAAGTGATTGGCGTTACCGGCGGTAACCATTTGCCTTAAGATGAAAATGGTCGCAGATAAGTTGGTGAACATTACGTTGCAGGACACCAAGGCTGAACCGGCAGATTCAGCCTTGGGTGAAATTAATCAGTTATTTCATCTGCAGTATGCAAAAAGAAAGCAGCATTTTGCCGACAAAATTACCCACGGCCATATTTTGCTGATTGTGCGCATGGATAGTCGCCTGATTGCCTGTTGTGGCGACAGTATTAGCGAATATACCGTTAACGGCCCAGGCTATCATCGGCGAAAAACGCTGAGCCACAGCACCATGGCGGTGTACTACACGCTGCTGCAAACGCCACAGCCGAATGCAGCCGCTTTACTGCACAACCTTCTCGTACAGCTTAAACATGAGGCCGGTGATGCCGTCGGCCAGCAGCTGTTTACTGCCACACAGCAATTACTCAATGCTGCGGCTTACGATGGCACCGTTGATCACGGCCTGATATTGGAATATAGCCGCAAACTTGAGCCGGTTTTTGCGCAGTTAATGCTGCAAAGTGCAATGGATGAAACCACACAACTGCTGTTGTATCTGGATAAAATAGCTGAGCAGTTTGGCAAAGCTACCGCTGATACGTTTTTCGTAATATTTGGTGGCCCCCAGGCCCGTTACCGGCAATTGGCAAAGCAAGTGTTTGAAAAATGGTGTCAGGAGTCGGCTGATATAGTGGTGGATACCCGCCACCATGTCAGGTATTACGAACACGGCACCACAGTGGCTGATGCAGTAGACCTGGTGGCTACGGCGCTGGCAGATCGGGAACTGGCGCAAACCTTCTTAGGCCATGCCGATGCATTGGAGCAGGATGTGCTAGGGCTGGTGGCAGAACAAGCAATTGATCGCTGTTGGCAGCGCAGCAAAAAAACCGCGCCGTAGCAGCTTTGGTTGTTATTGCAGCGGTTTTTCTTCGCGCTTTTTTGTTTTCTGCCCCAGCACCAGTTCTGCCGGTATTGAGAAGGAAAAACTGCTGCCTTTGCCCGGCTCACTGAAAATCATTAGCCGGCTGTTATGGCGCGACAATACGTGCTTTACAATGGCCAGCCCCAGCCCGGTGCCACCGGTATTGCGGGCGCGGGCCTGATCTACCCGGTAAAAGCGCTCGGTAAGGCGCTTTACATGGTGCGCAGCTATACCTTCGCCATTGTCGTTAACAGCAAATACCGCTTTTAAATGCTGGCGCTGCCAGCTAACGCTAATATCACCACCGGCCGGGGTGTATTTAATGGCATTAGTGACCAGATTGGAGAAAGCACTGCGTAGCTCTTCGGTCACACCGGTAACCTTCAGGCTGTCGTCAATATCAAAACGAATGCTGTGCTGTTTTTCGCGGTTCAGCGTTTGCGCTTCCTGTTCCAGCTGATGCAACATAACAGGCACATCTACTATCGGTTCAAACTGTACCCTGGCAGAGGCCTCAATACGCGACAGTGTTAACAACTGCTGCACCAGAGAGTCCATGCGTTTGGTTTGATCCAGCATAACGTTATGGGCTTTTTTCCACATAGCTTTATCGGGCAGATGTTCGTCGTCCATCACTTCAAGATAGCCCTGCAACACAGTAAGCGGCGTGCGCAGCTCATGTGATACGTTGGCGACAAAGTCTTTGCGAATTTGCTCCAGCTGCTTTAACTGGGTGATATCGCGCACAATCAGCAGGTACTGCTCTGCGCCATAAGACATAATATTAAATTCAAGCGTCAGTTGATCGTTAACCGGCGAGGCAAGCTCAAGTGGTTGCTCAAACTTGGCATGTTTTAAGTAGTCTAGGAAATCAGGGTGGCGGATCAGGTTGTCCAGCCGCTGGCCCTCATCGGCCGGCCAATGCAGGCCTACCAGAATTTGCGCCAGCTTATTGCTCCAGATAATGCTCCAGTCGTCAGTTAACACAACTACGGCTTCAGGCAAGGCTTCGGCGCCGTCACGAAAACGGCGCACTACATTGCGCAGCTCGCGCTTTTTACGCCTGTCGCGCCGTTGCAGGTAATAAATACCTTCGAATAAATGGCCCCAGATGCCTTCGCTGATCGGCGGTGATAATTTGCGGTCACGCCACAGCCATTTATCCATTAAAAATAAATGATGGTAATGCCAAAGCAGTAACGCCACAGTGAAAATAAGCAATGCCAGCAGCAGGCTGTTAGAAATAAGGCCAACCAGAGCAATAAAACAGTAAAAAAGGAAGAGCTTAGTGTATACCTTCCTTTTTGATAACAGTTGGCGCATAGCGTTAGGGTTTAGCCTTTATTTAGCAGAGAAACGGTAGCCAGAGCCCCGTACGGTTTGCACTAATCTATCATGCCCGGCAACAGAAATCGCCTTACGTAAACGGCGGATATGTACATCTACTGTGCGGTCTTCTACATACACGTTGGTGCCCCAGACATGGTCCAGCAGTTGTTCACGGCTGTATACCCGCTCGGGGTGAGTCATAAAGAAATGCAGTAAGCGAAACTCGGTTGGCCCCATATCCAGAGCCTGATCAGAAGCCATTACGCGATGCGACACCGGATCAAGCTTTAAGCCCTGTACTTCTATCACTTCATCCAGGCTGGTAGGCGCTACACGGCGGATCACCGCTTTGATGCGGGCCATCAGCTCTTTGGGTGAAAATGGCTTGGTAACATAGTCATCGGCACCCACTTCCAGGCCGCGAACTTTGTCTTCTTCTTCACCACGGGCAGTGATCATAATGATAGGAATATTACGGGTAAGGTCGTGCTGCTTCATTTTTTTGGCGATCTGAATACCACTGCCACCGGGCAACATCCAGTCTAACAAAACTAAATCCGGGTAGGGTTCAACCAGTGCATTAATGGCAGAGTCAAAATCTTCTGCCGTTGCAGCCTGATAACCGTTTTGTTCCAACACAAAACACAGCATATCGCGGATAGGCGCTTCATCTTCTACAACCAGGATTCTTCTTGACATAGTATTCTACCGAAGTGTTTAGCATGCGCTTATTATGCGCATAAATTATGACAATTTTATGAAACAAAACTAAATAAACATTTATATAACAAATAATATTTATGCAGCCGAATAAAAAAGCCCGCCACGAAGGCGGGCTTAATAGCAACTATCAGCTTAGAAACTGTATTGGATACCTAAAGATAAGCCCGCTGCATTTTCACCACGAACAGTACTTAGTTGAGTGTCGCGGCCACCGGCTGATACACGGAAGCTGGCATTATCGTCATTATTTGTTACGCCATAAGCTACGTACATCAACAGATCTTTGCCGAAGTTACGGTCTGCACCAATAACAAACATGTTAGCACCAGTGTCGTCTGCATCGTTGTCACCGGCTACGTAGTACTGGCTGCGCAGAGTATAAGCACCCATTTTGTAGCTGGCACCGATACCGTATACGTTGCGGTCACCACCTGGTACATCGCTGGCATTCTGATACATACCGGCTAAACGGAAAGCATCAGTGATGTCATAAAACACACCTACGCGCACTGCACTTGGATCCAGATCGTTTTGGCCTTCAAAAGTCTCGTATGCTACAGCAGCATAAAAACCTTTAACTTCATAGCTTACCGACATGCTGTAAGATTCCTGCACGTTGTCTACTGTCGCGCCAGTGTTATTGTGTGGCGTGTAGTGTAAGTCAAAGGTGAAGTTGTTCATGCTTGGGCTGCGGTAATGCACGCCGTTTTTGTAACGCTCATCAAACACGTTACCGATATTGGCATTAGTATCGCCTGAAGTGCTGGTGCGGGTTAAGTTACGGATATCACCGATACGGTCGCCGAACATATCTACTTTGCTGCGTACAGCTTTTAACGGAGTATCAAACTGACCGGCGCGTACCTGGCCGAAATCGCCTTTGATACCAACAAAAGAATCACGCGATGCCCAGTTACCAGAACCTTCATCAAAACGGATATTCTGTTCAATTTGTACAAAGGCTTCTAAACCGCCTTCCAGTTTGGTGCTGGCTTTAAAGCCCAGACGGCTGGAGTTACTTGACACGTTAGTGCCATCTTCATCACCGTTATCCAGTGAGTCCAGTGATAAATGGGCGCGGCCATATATGGTAACGTCAGCAGCCATAGCCGGAACAGCTAAAGAAGCCAGAACGGCTGCAGCAACCAGACCAAATTTGATTGTTTTCATTTTACTCTCCGAATAGTCGTTATTATCGATGTGCCTGTGTTTAACTGGGGCACAGTATCGGCAGAGAAAATGTCGGTATGATGTCTGTTTGGTGACAGTTTTATGACGAAAACAAAATTAACCTTACCGGGCATATCCACCCTGGTTCGGCATGGCAGAAAAAACAAAGCCCCATTTTAGCGGGGCCTTGTTACACTTAAGTGGTTGTGCTGACGTTATTTAAAGGTGTACCGCATACCAACCGCGTAACGCGGGCCATACTGGCGGGCAAACAGGAATTGCTCTTCGTAGCGGCCATAACCTTGCTCGGTTTCATTGTTCAGGTTTATGCCTTCAAAAAACACGGTCAGGTTGTCGTTAATAGCGTAATTAACGCTTAAATCCCACTGGCCAAAGGTTTTGGCAAATTGCGGCGGAGCATCTGACGAGCCCTGCGACTGGCCAACACCAATCAGGTAGCTGTCACGCCAGGCATACGTTACTTTTACCGATAAACCGTGGTTTTCATAAAACGCCTGAAAGTTAGCCGAGTCGCTCAGGCCGTTTAACGGCGCTTGTACTTCAAGGCTGGTTACATCAAACTTGACATCACCATCAACAAAGGTGGCATTAGCCCCGACACCAAAGCCGCTGCTGCCAAATAAATACTGTACTGCCAGTTCAAAGCCATCTACTGATTTCTTCTCACTGTTAAATGGCCGGGTAATGCGCCAGGTGATCAGCGGGTCGTCTGCAGTTGGCACTATAGTGGCGTTATTTGCCCCTGTACCGTGGCCATTTACCAGCATTTGCTGATAAATATCGCCAATATCGGGGTTAGCATCACCACCAGCAATCAGTTGCTGTTGTGCTGTCAGATAGCGTGGGCCCAGATAAATATCGTGCAAGCCTTCAAACTGCATATCGACACTGTCGTTGGCAATAAAGTTTTTAACATCCTTTTTAAAGTAGCCAATAGCTGCGTAGCTACCTTCTGCGTAATAATATTCCACACTCAAATCAAGGTTGGTTGACTCAAAAGGTTGCAGGTTGGTATTACCCTCACCGCCGGTGCGCGAGCCAATTTTAGGGCTGCCACTTAAACTACGGCCGCCTGCCAGCAAGCCCAGCGGTGCTCTGGCAATGGTTTTGCCCCAGGAGAAACGTGCAACAACGTCATCGGTCAAATCTACCCTGAAATCAAACATCGGCAGCAACACATCGTGTTTGCCGGTTTGGTCCAAAAAGGTATCTTCGCCGGCTTCGTTTTGCATAATCCATTCCGATGCGCTGGACCAGACAACCTGCAATGGTACCGGCTGGCGTACCGTGCTTAACACATCGGTTTCTTCATAACGCACACCAATATTCAGCTGCACCGGAAAACTGGCAACATCAAACTGCCAGTCAGATTGCAGGTAAACACTGGTGGTTTTTTCTTCAACGTAGCTTTCGCTGTCAATACCGTCAAAATAAGCATCCGGCACATATACATCATCGCCCATCACCGCCTCGGTCAGAAATGCCCGCTGGCGGGCCACGGCTTCATCAAAGCTGTAGGTGTAATAATAGGGCGATGCCATATTTAAGCCGCCACCGCTAAACTGATCCAAAAAGCCTGCAGTGCTGTTGCGTACAAACATACTGTCCGGGAAGATGGCAGTAAAACTGGGGTTAAAGCCTGCGCCACCGCGCAATCCGCTCCAGGCAGTATAGCCGCCCATAGTTTGCTTGGTGTAAGCCGCGCCGGTTTTAATGCTGACTAATGGAATTTTAAATACAGAATTATACCAGGTGCCATCCAGCCGCAACTGCTTGATGGCTGATTCGCCCGGCGAATGGGTAAACTGGCTGAAGTTAGAGTCCATCTCTGCCGGCGTTAATTCGTTGGTACCGTTACGCCATAAAATTGAGGCCTGCGGAATATCGCCGTTACGGTAATCATAAATTTTAGTGCTCAGCTGATCCGAGCCGATAATAACCTGGCCATAGTTACCACTGCCTTTATCTGCGCCGTTATCTGTTTTGTTATCTGAGTCGTGATAATCCAGACTCAGGTGAAAATCTTCACTGATGGTCCAGTCCAGATTAAGGCCGGCAGAGCGGGCCAGCACCTCTGTACTGCCTTTACTTGCAGTGAAGGAGCCGTCGTTGCCACTGATATCGGCGTATACAGCCGTACCGTTTGCATCCAGCTCGTAGGCCCTGATATTACCGCCAAACTCGTTCCAAATACCCCAGCCTATGGTTTCTACCCCGGTAATAGCCTGAGATGCAGTGTAATCTAAGGTTGCGACAAAATTATTAACCGGGGCAAATTGCAAGGTGATCTGGCCATTGCTGCGCTCACGTTGCACATCATCAATGCCATAGTTCATATCTTTGGGGAAAAACGCCGGCCCCAGCCGGTTGCCATTGCTATCTTGCGGCCGTGCGTCAATTACATTGGCAGCATCCAGCGTTGGCAGGGTATTTTGTACCTGCCAGCCCTGAATATTGGCATACTGGCGCTGAAAATCACGCTGCTGATGCGATACCGATATGGCTACACCAAATTTTTCATCCGCAAAAGTATTACTGTACAGTGCGGCCAGCTCAGGCGTAATGTCATCGCCTTTTTCATTAGATGAGTCATAAATACCTTTGGCAGAAAAACTGTAACGCTGCCCCGGGCTGCTAAGCGGCTTGGCAGTAAGAATATTAACGGTGGCACCTAATCCACCGCTGGGGTTTTCTGCCCGGGCAGTTTTTTGCACCTCCAGTGCGCTAACGCCTTCTGATGCCAGGTTTTCCAGGCTGTAAGAACGGGTATAGCCGGTGCCCGGCATCTGGCGGCCATTTAAGGTGACTAAGTTAAACTCTGGCCCAAAGCCACGTACAGTGATCTGGCTGCCTTCACCATTGGCGCGGCTTACCGTTACGCCGGTAATCCGCTGCAATGACTCAGCCAGGTTGGTGTCAGGAAATTTCCCCATTTCCTCGGCTGATATCGCATCTACCACACCATTGGCCTCACGTTTTACGTCCATAGAGCGGATTAAACTGCCGCGGATACCACTGATTTGTATCACTTCAATTTCTGGCTCGGCAGTGTTGTTAGCTACATCTTGCGCCTGCAAGGGCGCGCTGCCTGTGGCAATGACAAGTGAAATGGCCATAGCCAGACGGCTTTTTGCAAAAATATTGTTATTCATAACGGCCCTACTGATTTTAATTTGTTATTAATGGCCGGGCCTGTTACCCGGCGCTTCGTTTTTTGTCAGCGTTACGGCTGCTTAATGATAACGTTATCCAGGCGATACACCGCGCCTTCGCCCTGCCCCCAGGCCGGGAATACCATCAGCACATCAATAGCAGAAACATCGAAACCAGTGGCGGCTATATCTGCCAGATTAAAGGTATAGGTTTGCCATTGTCCGGTTACGGGCGCAGCCTGTTCCACGCTGTCAGCCAGATTCAGTTCTACCGCGCCATCGCCGCTGCCATTGGCTTCAAGTTTAAACAGCCAGGCAGCTGCGGCATTCGCCGGGGCGCTTACCACTTTCATTTCAAACTGCACCACACCGCCGTTCGTTAATAAACTGGCATCAAACACCTCACCGCTGCCCCCATTCTCTGTGCGGTTGCTAAAACCCATTACTGTTGGCGTGGCACCAATACTAAACTGCGCTACCGTGCCGTGCTCTGCATCATCCATTACTTCTGTTGGTACCGAACCGCCACAACAGTCCCATAACGGCCAGTCTGGGTTGGCTTCATCGGCAAATAACACCAGCTCAGGATAATCCAGAGTAATTTCAACGTTGTCCAGCCGGTACACCGCGCCTTCGCCCTGCCCCCAGGCCGGGAATATCATCACTACATCAATGGCGGCAACATCTAACCCGGCATCGGCCAGCATCTGCAGCGGAAAAGTATAGGTTTGCCATTGTCCGGTTACCGGTGCAGCCGCTTCGGTACTTGCTGTAAGCTCAAGCTCTACCGCCGTGCTGGCACCAACACTTTCTACTTTAAATATCCACGGTGCGCTGCCCGGCGCCGAGGTAACCTGCATATCAAAGCGGATATAGCCAATTTCTGTAATACCGGAAGCATCAAATGGTGAGGCAACACCAGGTGGAGAAAGAAATTCTGCCCGGCTGGTAAAACCATTTACTGTAGGCGCAGCACCAACGCTGAACTCATATACATCACCGCGCTGTGCATCTGTCACCAGTGCCGGCGTTGTGCCGCCGCAGCAGTCCCAGGCAGCCCAGTTCGGGTTAGGTGTACCGTCAAAAATAGTCAGGCTTTGCACAACGCCTGACGATGCAGTTGGGATGGGAGCCAAACCGGTAACCAGCGCATCTTCCGGGTTGTCATAACCACCACGCACAGTGTCACAGCCTTTGCCTGTTACAGGGTTGGTTGAACATTCATAAACACGGATATAATCAACCTGAAAACGCTGGCCATCAGCAAAAGCACTGGCATCAATACCCCGGTTATTAACGTTCTCCGGCCAGTTACCGCCTACGGCTAAATTGAGGATCAGGTAAAATTTCTGGTCAAAAGGTGCGGCATCCCAGTGTGTTTCAAGCTCGCCGGTGGCAATGTTAAAATACTCGGCAAACCAGCCACGATGCGCCAGCCCGACCGCATCACCGTTGGCGTTATAACGCACTTTTGACTGGCGTTGGGTGGCATACAGATAGCCATCAACATACCAGCGGATTTCACCTTCCTGCCATTCAATGGCGTAGGTATGAAAATCGTCTGCCGGATTAACACCATTGGGTAACTGATACGATTTACCTGAGTACACGTTATTCGGCCACTCACGGCCATAATGCAAGGTGCCGTGCACATTGGCTTCTGCTACGCCATCTTCACCTACGACTTTAAGGTTTACCGCTTCGAGAATGTCAATTTCGCCTGATTTGGGCCAGCCGCCGTAGACACTATCGGTGGGCATCATCCAAAACGCCGGCCAGCTGCCCTGACCAAACGGCAGCTGAGCACGCATTTCAATACGGCCATATTTAAAATCAGCTTTATTGCGGGTAACCAACCGGGCTGAGGTATAAGGTTGCTCAGCGCCTTCTTCTGCCGGTAACGCCACAATATTTAGCATGCCATTGGCAACATAGGCGTTGTCGCTGCTGTCGGTATAACATTGTTTTTCGTTGTTGCCGCCACCTGTACAGTTCACTTCGTGTGTCCACTTAGTGCTATCTATACTGCTGCTATCAAATTCGTCACTCCAGACCAGCTGCCAGTCGGTTACCGGTTGTGTTACGTCAACATTATCAAAGTCTGAGTGCGTTTCGGCACCACCGCCACACCCCGATAAAGTTGACATAAGCAAGCCCACGCCAACTAGCGCAGCCAAATGTGCTGATTTTTTCATGCTATCCTTCCCCGTGTTATCAGTTTTTAATGATGGTTTTTGATTAAGTATTTTTCACCATCAATGTAAGCGCTTTCATAAGTTAAGACACAATGCCTGAAACGTCAATGTGACCCAGCGCATTTTTTGTACAAAAAAACAAAGCGCGTTAGAAAGTGGAAGTAGAGTTATTTAAAAACAACAGGTTATATTGAGTTAAACCATAAAAAGAAAACGCCAGCACAATGGCTGGCGTTTTTAGTGGCAAACAGAACCAGGTTAAGATCAGAATCGGTGTTTGATACCCACGGCCAGATAATTACGATCCGGTTCTGGCGTCTCTAAATTAAAGCTGCTGTACCAGGCAAATAAGGTGGTGTTTTTACCGGCTTTATAATCCAGCCCGACACTAAAGGCGTTGTCGTCTTCCAGCGTCTGGTATTGGGCTTTCAATTCCGTTTTACCCAATGGGTAAGCTGCGCTTACCAGCCAGCCATCCTGCTTTAGGCCGGTTTCAATGTCTTCCTGGCGCTGTACTATGGCGCCCAGTTTAATACCGGCTATTTTGGTCTGGGTGTTTAATCGCATTGCATCGTAGCCATTTACTTCAGCATCCAGCGCCACGGAGACATAAAAATTAATAGTTTTAAGATCTTCATCACCGTAGAATACCGCCGCAGAATAAGCATCTTCTGCGTCGGCTGAATCCTCCAGAATGTAGGTCAGCTGAGCGCCAAAACCATTGATAACAGGCGTGAAGTAACTGATAGAATTATTAGCGCGTACCTCAGCCTTCCACAAGGCGCCTAAGTCACCTTCAAAATCGTTAAACTGATCAATTTTAGCCTGCGACATTTTCAGTGCAGTATCATGCCGCCCCAACCGCACCTCACCAAAACCACCCGCCAGGCCAATGTATTGGTTACGGGCCGTAACATTGCTACTGCTGCTGTCAGACACATTAACGCCCCACTCCAGTTGGTACACCAGCGTAAGGCCGTCATCCAGTGCATAGTCACCTTTTAAACCAAAGCGTGAGTTGTTGCTTTTCAGCTCAGAAAAACGCCCTTCCCCTTCATCAACAGATTGTGCCGATACATTAATCAGGCCGTAAATGGTAATAGGTTCTGCATGCACTGTTGCCGTTGCTGACATGATCGTTGCCACTGCTATCGCTGTTTTTTTCATAGTGTGTCCTGTGCCTGTTTATTGTTTTTATTACGCTGCTAAACGCTATAAACATATTAAGACAACAAACTAAAAAGCGACACTTTTATGAAAATTTAATGACATATTTATGACTGCAATGACAAAGGAACTGTTAGCAGAATAACAACTTGCAGATAGCAAAAAAGGGGCAAAGCCCCTTTTGTATTACTGATGATAACAGCTACAGCTAATCGCGTTTTTTCTCCACGATTTGTTGTAGCTCATCGTCGTTCAGATGCGCAACATTGCGGCCTTTGCTCAGGAAAATAGCATGCTGGCAAATATTACGGCTATGATCGCCAACCCGCTCCAATGCTTTAGCCACGTTGGAAATCTGCAAACTAACACTGATCTGTTGTGAGTCGTGCATCATGGCACTGAGACTTTGCTGCATAATACGGCTGTAGTCGTCATCAATCGCTTTGTCTTCACGCAGCACATTTAGCGCTTTATCAGCATCAATTTGCTGAAACGCCAGCAATGCATGCTGCAACATCAGTTGCACTTTTTCACTCATGCCATTGAGCTCGGCCAGCTGCTCTGCACTTGGCCGGCTTCCCTGCTCATCTTTAAGCAGGGTTTTGGCAATACGCTTGGCCTGATCGCCAATACGCTCAACATCGTTAATACTTTTGAGTACCGACAGCACCAAGCGCAAATCTGTCGCTGCTGGCTGGCGGCGCGCCAGGATATCCAGACAATGCTCATCGATATCCACTTCAAAGCTGTTTACCTGACGGTCGCCTTTTTTTACCTGTTTTGCCAGTACAATATCCGCGGTGGTAAAAGCAGTCATGCTGTCACGCAATTGCTGTTGTACCAACCCGCCCATATCTACCAGGCGATCTACTGCCTGTTGCAGTTCTTCATCATAGGCCTGTGAGTAATGGCCACCGATCTTGTTATTTGGCATAACGCCAGTCTCCTGTCAGAAATAGCAATAAAGGGTTAACAAGCCAGATTAACCATAACGGCCGGTAATATAGTCTTCCGTACGCTTATTTTGCGGGTTGGTAAACAACTCATTCGTCGGCCCCATCTCAATTAGCTCACCAAGATGGAAAAACGCCGTTTTATCAGACACCCGTGCCGCCTGCTGCATATTGTGCGTTACCATTACGATGGTGAAGTTTTGTTTTAACTCGTCAATCAGCTCTTCAATAATAGAGGTTGCTATAGGATCAAGCGCTGAACAGGGTTCATCCATCAGTATTACTTCCGGGCTAACCGCTATGGTACGGGCAATACATAAACGCTGCTGTTGGCCGCCAGACAAACCCGTACCGGGCTGATCCAGACGATCCTTTACTTCGTTCCATAAACCGGCGCGGCGCAGGCTGGATTCAACAATATCATCCAGATCGGCTTTACGCTCTGCCAGGCCGTGTAATCTCGGGCCATAGGCAATGTTTTCATAAATTGATTTAGGAAACGGGTTTGGTTTTTGAAACACCATACCTACCTGCGCCCGCAGCTGCACTACGTCCAGGGCAGGGTCGTGAATATTCAGGCCAGCCATTTCAATTAAACCGGTAACCCGACAATGTTCTATGGTGTCGTTCATACGGTTAAAACAGCGCAAAAAGGTGGATTTACCACAGCCAGACGGGCCGATAAAGGCAACAACTTCGTTCTGGGCAATGTCCATACTAATACCTTTTACAGCCTCAGCCTGACCATAAAACACCTTAACGTCACGCGCGATGATTTTAAGGTTAGTTGCATTGTCCTGCGCTACATTGCTCATAGTAAGTTCCGCTGCTGTTAAATCAGGTTTTGTGAGTAAAGCGTTGTTATTCATCATATTCATAGCTATTACCAGCGTTTTTCGTATTTTTTACGCAGCCAGATCGCCAGTGCGTTTAATGAAATCATCAGCGCCAGCAATACAATAATGGCGGCTGAGGTTCTTGCTTCAAAGAAGTTACGTAATTCATTACCCTGCCACAGGAAAATCTGTACCGGCAAAGCAGTAGACTGATCAAACGGCGAGCCTGGCACTGCGGCAACAAAGGACTTCATCCCTATCAGCAACAACGGTGCAGCCTCACCCAGTGCCTGAGCCACCCCAAGGATAGCGCCGGTTAAAATGCCCGGTATCGCCAGCGGCAACACATGGTGAAAAATAGCCTGCATTTTTGACGCCCCCAGCCCCAGTGCAGCCTGGCGTATTGATGGCGGTATCGCTTTTAATGTAGAGCGGGTGGCAATAATTACCGTAGGCAAGGTCATTAACGACAATACCAGGCCGCCAACAATAGGGGCTGACATCGGCAGATTAAACCAGCCAATAAACACCGAAGCGCCAAGCAAACCAAATACGATAGAAGGCACTGCCGCCAGGTTGTTGATATTCACTTCAACAAAATCGGTGAAACGGTTTCGCGGAGCAAACTCTTCCAGGTAAATTGCTGCAGCAACCCCCATCGGCACCGCCAGGATAATAACCACCAACATCATATACAACGAGCCCATAAAGGCACCGGCTAAACCCGCCGACGCCAGTGAGCTACGTGAATCTGCATTCATAAACAGAGCAAAACTAAACCGGTTTTGTATCAGGCCTTGCTCTGACAGTTGCTGCACCCACTGCCGCATTTTCGGGCTTAATTGCTGCATAGCATCCGGTAAACTGCGGTCAATATTACCCTTTAGCCAAACATCAATATTAGCGTCGGTCAGTAAGTGTAACGTGCGGGTCTGGCCAATAATGCTGGTATCCTGCACCACCATATCACGCAGCGCAAAACGCTCACCAGACGTCACTATACGTTGCAGATCGCGCCGGTGTTGTGTGGCATCAGGCAACACCTTTTCCAGGCTGTCGGTGATTAGACGGTTGAAATTGATAAAGCCCACTTCAGTTTGCCATTCAATATCGCGCTGGCGAAAGTCGTTATCGCTTTCGTTTGCAGCTTGCACCGGTTTTTCGCTGATCTTAACCACTTGCGGGTCAAAATAAACATCCAGCGTAATGGTCGATTGCCAGAATGCCGGCAAACCTTTGGAGAAAATATTAACAAACAAAATCAACACTAAAGCCAGACTGGCAAGCACAGCAGCCAGGCCAAAGCCTTTAAATACGCGCTCTTTACGATGCCGCCGGCCAAGTGACGCTGTCACTTTTTGTTGTACTGCGCCAGCTGTTATTACCGGCTTGATAAGAGGTTCTGCTACTTTCATACTCAGTTACTCGTATTGTTCACGGTATTTACGGACGATAACCAGAGCCATCACATTAAGCAGCAGCGTGATAACAAACAAGGTTAAACCCAGGGCAAAAGCCACCAGTGATTGTGGGCTGGCAAAATCGTTGTCGCCGGTTAACTGGTTAACTATGGTTACCGTAACTGTCGACACCGCTTCAAACGGGTTGGCAGTCAGTGCCGGGCTATTACCGGCCGCTAATACCACGATCATGGTTTCACCGATAGCGCGGCTGGCAGCCAACAAAACTGCCCCGACAATGCCTGGCAATGCCGCAGGCAACACGACTTTAATAATGGTTTCCGATTTAGTCGCACCCAGCCCCAGCGAGCCATCGCGCATGGTTTTTGGCACCTGAGTAATAATGTCGTCTGTCAGTGATGAGATAAACGGAATAATCATAATACCCATGACTATACCCGCCGTCAGAGCCGAGGTAGCGCGGATTGTCAGCCCCAGCATAGCGCCAAAATCGGTTAAAAAGGGCCCCACCGTAACCAGTGCGAAAAAGCCGTACACTATGGTTGGAATACCGGCCAGCACTTCAATAACAGGCTTGGCAGTGGCGCGAAATTTCGCCGGTGCATACTCAGATAAATAAATTGCTACCATCAAACCAAGCGGTATGGCAACCACCAGCGCAATCAACGCTACCAGCATAGTACCCGATAACAATGGCAACAGACCGAAGCTGCCCTGGCTGCCGGTAAGCGAGCCTTCGCCCACCCCGGTAGTAGAAAAACGCGGGTTCCAGGTAGTGCCAAAGAAGAAGTCTGACGGCTTAATAAAACTGAAAAACTTCATCGTTTCGCCCACCATCGACAGCACTATACCGACAGTAGTCAGCACGGCGACGGTAGAGCACAGCACCAGTAATACTTTTACTACCCGCTCTACCTGATGGCGGGCGCGCAGTTGTGGTTGAATTTTGTAGAAGCTGATCACCAACCCTGCCGACGCCAGTGTTGCCATTAGCGCGGTAAGCAGCATGGTACTGCTATGTTGCAGCTGCTTCATATATTCAGCGGCAACCAGTTCCCAATCGGCCGCGTCGGCAACGATACCGAAATTGGCAGCCAGATTACTGATCCGACGCATAATAATGCGTATTTCATTGCCGTCCATGGTGGCGAATTCAGCAGGTAAGCTGGCTTGCACCATGGTGTTTATGACACCCGGAGCAAACCAGGCCCATATTAACAATACAAAAAAGGCCGGTAATACAGCCCACAGCCCAACCATCATGCCGTAGTGTTGTGGCCTTGAGTGCATGCGCACACCGGGGTTTATCGTCGCGACCTTGCGACTGCGTACCATACCAACCTGATAGGCAATTGCCATCAGTGCCAGTAACAGTACCATCAACGAAATATTACTCATGGTTGCTCCAATTAAGCGTCTGATTGAGCATGACGAACCAGTGGCACAAGTGTAATTGCAAATAATTGCAGTTTTATGACAGTAAGAAAAAGAGCTGGCAAGCCAGCTCTTTATAACTACACCACAGTAATATTACAGGGTTTTCTTCGCGCGGATATTTTTCAGGATCTCAGCACGCTCGGCGTCAGCCAGCGGGATAAGGCCAGCGGCTTCTAACGGGCTGCCAAAGCCTGAAGCGGCTTCAGACACAAAGTATTCAGCAAACTGCTGTAAGCCTGGTACTACACCAATGTGCTCGCCTTTAACATAGAAAAACAGCGGGCGTGATACCGGGTATTCACCGGCAATGATAGTGTCCAGTGTAGGCACAATACCTGACACTGTTGCTACTTTGATGCGGTCACGGTTGGCTTCATAGAAGCTTAAACCAAACACGCCAACAGCATCTTTTTGTGCTTGCAGACGCGCCAGAGTCTCAGTGTAGTCACCGGCAATTTCTACAACGCTACCGTCGGTACGCATCGCCAGGCAGAACTTGTTGGCATCGTCTTTTGATAACGCTTTAACTTCAGCAAACGTTTGGCAACCTGGTACTACAACCTTTTCTTCGTAAACTTCGCGGGTACCATGGTTAGAACCAGGAATAGCTAATAAAATAGCCTGATCTGGTAAAGACTTGTCAATTTGTGACCAGCGGGTATAAGGGTTTGCAACCATTTTACCGTTCTGTGGTACCTGAGCAGCCTGCGCTAAAAATACGTGCTTAGGTTCCAGTTTAAAGGTGCCGGCATCAATGCGCGAAGCAAACACAATACCGTCGTAACCAATTTTCACTTCAACGATCTGATTTACACCGTTCGCTTTACAGGCTTCAACTTCTGCAGGGCGAATAGCGCGTGATGAGTTAGCGATATCAATAGTACTGGTGCCAACGCCCTGACAGAACTGGCGTAAACCACCTGAAGAACCGCCAGAACCTACTACCGGCGTTTTAAACTGAGCAAAATTGTTACCGAACTCTTCAGCAGCAACAGAAGAAAAAGGTAATACGGTTGACGAACCTGCCACCTGGATAGTGTCACGGCCGCTTGTTTGCGCAACAGTGCTGAAGCTCAGTGCTACTGCACTTGCCAGAACCAGTTTGGTTAAGTTATTCAATGTCATGATGATGTCCTCGTTAAGTATAAGTATTGGATTACTTTGACGAGGTGCAGTGTGCTTGATGATTATTGCAGCAATATGACAAACAATATTTTTTGCCTTGTTTATCTGTTGCCCGTATTAAAGTGATTGTTGCGTAATAATTCGCTGCAGCATTTTCTGGCGCTGCTCTGGCACCAGCGGAATTAAACCGGCGTCTTGCAGCGGGCTGTCTTCGCCAGATACCGCATCGCTTGCCAGGTAACGGCTAAACTCAAGCAGCCCGGGAGTTAGCCCGACATGTGCCAGCTTGACATAAAAATACAGCGGCCGGGTTAGTGGATACTCGCCGGCTAAAATGGTTTCGGTAGCGGGCAGCACACCGGAAATAGCGGCCACTTTAATACGATCGCGGTTAGCCTGATAAAAACTCACCCCAAATACCCCGACAGCGTCATGCTGGGCGTCAAGCCGGGCCAGAGTTTCGGTGTAATCTCCGGCAATTTCAATTACTCTGCCATCTTTGCGTATTGCACTACAAAAACCAAGCTGGGCCTGAGATTCAAGTTGTTGCACAGCCGGCATCGCCAGACAACCCGGTAATATAATATCTTCTTCGTAAATTTCGCGCGTACCGTGATTTGTGCCGGGAATAGCCAGTACAATTTGTTGCTCAGGCAGGCTAGTGTCGATATCAGACCAACGCTTATAAGGGTTAGCAACCATCCCCTGTGCCGACGGCACCTGAGCAGCCTGCGCCAGAAAAATTTGCCTGGGGGTCAGATTAAAGGCTGCCGCGTCGATGCGCGAGGCAAACACAATAGCGTCGTAACCCAGCGTAACTTCAAGAATTTTTTCTACACCATTGGCTTTACAGGCTGCCAGCTCGGCCGGGCGCATGGGTCTGGATGTATTGGCAATATCAATAGTGTGGCTGCCCACCCCCTGACAAAACTGCCGTAAGCCACCTGCTGACCCACCCGAGCCTACAACCGGTACCTTAAACTGAGCAAAACTGTAGCCAAACTCTTCTGCAGCAATAGAGACAAAGGGCAACATAGTTGAAGAACCGGCAATTTGAATAGTGTCACGAAAGCGGGTTTGTGCCTTAACCTGAGCACTGATTATTGCTGTAACCAACACGGTTGCCAGCAACAAACGACAACACAACATAACACAACATCCTTTATTAAGCAGATTGCCAGTATAACCGGCAATTTAGTATTTGCAGTTACTATTGCTGCACGGCACAGCGATTACGGCCCTGATGCTTGGCCTGATACAACGCCTGATCGGCCCTTAAGAGCAGCTTATCCAGATCGTCACGCTCCGGCAGGTACATGGCAATACCAATGCTGCAACTAAGCGGCAGTACTGTACTGTCGGTAAGCGTAAAGTAGTGTTGTGAGACTGTCATGCGCAGCCTCTCGGCTGACAAAATAGCGGTTTGCAAATCAACTTCCGGCAATACCAGAATAAACTCTTCACCACCGTAGCGCCCAAGCAAATCGGTGTCGCGGATACTCTGTTGGCATAGCACGGCAAAATCGCGTAACACTTTGTCACCGGCTGCATGACCATATTGGTCATTAATTTGCTTAAAGTGGTCTATGTCCAGCATTAGCACGGCCAGATCTTTCTGGTAGCGCTTAGCGCGGCGCAGTTCACTGAGGGCTTGCTGCATAACGGCGCGCCGGTTTAGTAAACCGGTAAGCAGATCCGTACTTGCCAGTTGCAACAGCTCTTTATTACGCTCAATCAGTTGCTGTTCGGTTTGCGCATGGCGGGCTATTTCGGCCCGCAAGGCAGCAGCCGTGCGACGAAATCTGAGAGTAACAAAACTGAGTAATGCGATAACCAGCAACAACAATAACAACATAAAAATCTGCTTGTAATCAACGGGCCCTGATGCTGCAGCACGGGGTACTGTATTGGCACTCGCACAAATACTTACTAAGGCAGCCATTAGTAGCAGTACGTTAAGCCACAATAGTTGCCGCGGTTGACTGCGTGTAGCTGTCAGCACAACAAGCTCCCAGCCGTTCCCGGGCGTTATAAGTCGCTTATTCAGTATAGGCCAGCTTATTAAGCCGTACAGCGGCAGTTTTAGTTAAAAAAAAGCCCGGTCTTTCAACCGGGCCCCTTCAATTATCACACCATCAGTTTGCTGTTACTTCAAGCAGTGTTGTTGCCTGTTCAAGGCCATCAGCACCTTTGAACGATACCACACCCAGATATGGGAATGGGCTGGCGGTCAGGTTAGACGTTTGTAACGTAACCTGGTTAGCACGGCCTTCAATCGCTCTGGTGCTGGCAGCTACTCTGGTATTGCCTGCGTCGGTACCCACTATCCATAATGGCATAGTGTAGTTAACCGTAGCCTGACCTAACAGATCGTAAGCATGCACAAATACCAGATAGAAGTTACCGGCAGCGCCATTAGCCGCAGGTGCAGGATCCCGTAATGTTACCTGCTCATTACCGCCACCACTGGCTGAAGATCCTACAGCAGTACAAGACGACGCAATACAACGGTATACGTACATATCCAAATCAGCACCGGGCACACTGGCCAAAGCTTCATACAAGCTGAAACGTAATACTCTGGTACCAGCTGGTACTTCAAAAGTATGTAAACCTAAGCCTGGCTCATTGAAACTGAAATTACTATCAGGATCCTGCGGAATGGTGCGGCTGGAACCTGCTGGTGCATTCAGGCCAACAATACTGGCACTGGTATTGCCAGTGTAATTCATTGTCACCGGGAAATTGATCCGGCCAGCTTTAGCAACTACTGACGCAGTAACATTTGCTGGTGCTTCAATCAGTTTTGGTGGAACCACTCTGACCGCAATCGGGCTGCGTACGCTGTGCACACCGTCAGACCAGGTAATAGCACCAAATACCCATTGCCCGATAACAGCGCTTTGGTTTGGTTTAAAAGTTAAGCCATACGCAGCTTTACCATTGGCAGGCACTGACATGTTATTGCCACCCACTACAGTAACATCAACACCGGCAGGGGCTTCAATTGTTGCAGTGTAAACTGAGGCAGAACCACTTACGTCGGTTACTTCACGGTATAAAGTTTCTGTACCAGACAGCTCGCCAATAGCCAGAGATGGCAGGTTCAGCTGACTTGGGTCAGTGTCGTAATTCGCCGCTTCAAACGCGTCACAGGAGAAACCACTCGCACTCAGAACAAAAGACCGGTTACCCACACCACACAGGAAGGCAAAGTACTCCAGGTTACTGATGTCGTACGTTAAACCTGGGTTGGTTGCTTTGTTTGGTACCGCATGGCCAGCACCAAAATCAAACGGATCGGCAGGTGTTACACCATTTTGTTTGGTTAAATTCTGCCGTGCTGTAGTCATCAGCGCAGATTTAATCATCGCTGGTGTCCAGCTTGGGTTAGTTTCTTTTATCAGCGCAGCCATACCAGCAATATGCGGGCTGGACATAGAGGTGCCCTGCAAATAGGTAAAACTGTTGCCATGTGCAGCTAACATAGGCTGCGATGACGCGCCAGCCAGAATTTTAACACCCGGTGCAGTAATATCAGGTTTGATAACATCAGACGTTGCTAAGTTAGGCCCACGTGACGAAAAGTCTGCCACCAGGTTGCCTGTTTCAGGCACGTCGGTAACAAACACTGACGGACTCATGGTAACAGTGACGGTGCCACCAGCGGTTACCTCAGTATTAAAAGCGTTGCCAGCACTGAGCGTAGTCATAACTGCAGGGATATTTACACTGCCTGTGCCCCCCATCACAATAGGAGAACCCGCAACGTTATTATATACGATAACACCAGCAGCACCGGCAGCCTGAGCGTTACCCAGCTTAATGGTAAAGTCACAGCTACCGCGTTGGATCAATGCAAATTTGCCTGCGATATTTGCTGCATTAGTCAGTGCCGTACAGCCGTCCAGTGGAGCCGCTACCGCTACATCTGCGGTAACAGCGCCGGTTTCTTTTAATGGCCTGGAAGTACCGCCTTCAACGGCAATATAAGTACCTTGCAACGGGCCTGCCAATACCTCAATACCGTTGGCAATACTGGTACCAGTATAAGTAGAAGCTGCAACCGTGGTTACCCACGGTGCCGGAGTACCAATAGTACCTGCACCCGGGCCATCGTTACCGGCCGACACTGCAACAAATACACCAGCCTGAGTAGCGCGCAACTTGGCTGCCACCGCTAAGGTGGTTAAATCGGTTAAACTGCCACCAATAGAATAGTTAATAACGTCAACGCCATCAGCTACGGCCTGATCAATAGCGGCCATGGTATCGCCATAGAAACAGCCGCGCTCCCTCACACCAGTTGGGCTAACATAGGTACTGTTCCAGCAGGCTTTATACATAGCAATACGTGCGCGTGGTGCGATACCCGATACTGTGGCAACAGGCGTATTATTAAATACTGCCGTTACACCTTCATTACCACCAGCGGTTGATGCAACGTGAGTACCATGGTTATCGGCATCACGTGGTGATACAAACTCACCCGGTTGTAACTGATACACGCTTTCAAAAGAGTTTTTATAGTAGCGGGCGCCAATCAGCTTATTGCTACAGCTAAAATTAGCATCTTCACCTACATCACATGTGCCTGCCCAGCCTGCCAGCGGCCCGTATGAGCCATCATCAGCAAAACTCGGGTGCTCTGGCCAAATACCGCTATCAACAATACCAATAACAATATCTTCGCCTTTCACACCTAGCGTGTGTAAACCTTCTGGTGAGCCTGTCAGTTCCAGAAACGCCGGTGTATTTGAAGTGGTCAGTTGCTGAGCTTCATCACGCCATACGCCAATAACATTTGGCAAACTGCGCATTGCTTCAGCCTGCGCCGCCGTCATTTTGGCAGAGAAACCATTAAAGGTATGGGTGTAAGAATAAATAACCTCAACAGCACCAGTTTGTGCTGCCAGTTGCTGGTGAAAGGCTTTTAAGCTGTCGGTATAACTTTGCATACGGGCCGAACCGGCATTATAGCGGTTCAGTGCCCGAGTTACTGATTGCCTGGCCGGTAGCAGTTCGCCAAGCTCTTCTGCTCTTTCTACGCCACTTTTACCCTTAACCTGAACAATATAAGGTGCTGCTTCTGTGTCATCACCAGCCAGCTGACGCAGCTGGCTTGGATCAATGGTCACTTCATATTGGTTTGCCAGTGCATTGGCGTGGACCGCGCCAACCGCTACCGCAACTGCTAATGCAGTTCTGGACATAATTCTGTTAAATCGCATGTAATATCTCCGTTTATTTTTATTACCCATCAGAGCAGTGAACACAAACAGCAAGGTTTTGTTAAACCAGTGCTGTACAGTTATCACGGCAACTGACGATATTTATTCGAGCTCTATTTTTTAACCTGGATTCTTTCAACCTGGTTTGCTTTACCTCTGCCAACAACACTGCTTAACGCAAAAGCAGCCTGGCAGACATGTATAAAAAGCAGACACTTAAATATGGGTTACAAACACAAGCATGGTAGCCATGCTGCCTCTTGTAGCAGAGACAACATGTGTGAACAAGCTACCATAGTTGTTAACCACAAATAATTTCACTGATAAAAAAGCTGACACTTAACCTTGGCGGCGGCGCAGTAACAAACCACCAACAGCACCCAATATCAAAAACAACGTTGCTGGTTCAGACACTAAAGTAACGTTACTTAAGTAGAAAGAACCGGCATCAAGGAATTGACCATCAGTGCTGAAAATATCCATGAAACCTTCACCAAAAGCGCTGTCCCAGAAGCCCTGGAAAGCAAAAGAGTTGGAGATATCATTTACGTCGAAGTTTAAGAAGGTAAAACCCGCAGCCAGATTTAACGGGTTATATTCTGCCAGAAACAGGAAGCTCTCACCGATGGTAAAACCGAACAGCTCAAATGTTTCCCACTGAAGTACATTACCGAACTCGTCAATGTTATCCAGATCAACAGATAACACACCAAAGCTGGTGCCATCTTCAAACAGGAATTCTTGTGTCATGATAGGTGCGGCCTGCACGGTCTGCGGCACGGCAAGACTGCTCAGTACCAAAGCTGATAGAGCAAACAATATAGACTTCAACATGGATATACCTCTGAATTTTGTTATTGGTTGTAGTAAATGCAATAGCTTGCAACAGTACAATGCATAAACCAATCCAACTAATAAAAACCAATTAAATCAAAATCTTGATTAAATTAAATTCAAAGATACATTTGTAACTTTATGTTACTGGCAAAAAAACAGACACAAAAAAAGCGAACCTCAGTTCGCTTTTTTTTGCGGTTAGCTCATTTCACGCTATTAAGACCAGTTCAGTACCACTTTACCGGATTGGCCAGAGCACATAATGTCGAAGCCTTCCTGGAAACGCTCCATCGGCAACTCGTGTGTTACCATTGGCGTTAAATCCAGCCCGGATTGAATTAAGCTGGCCATCTTATACCAGGTTTCAAACATCTCCCGGCCGTAAATGCCTTTAATCACCAGGCCTTTAAAAATAACTTTGTTCCAGTCCACTGCCATATCAGAAGGCGGAATACCCAGCATGGCAATTTTGCCGCCGTGGTTCATCGTATCCAGCATGGCGCGAAACGCTGCCGGCACGCCGGACATTTCCAGACCAACGTCGAAGCCTTCGGTCATGCCCAGCTCTTTCATCACGTCTTTTAAATTCTGCTTGCTGACATCTACCGCCCGCGTTGCGCCCATTTTCAGTGCCAGCTCCAGCCGGTATGGGTTTACATCGGTAATCACCACATGACGGGCACCCACGTGGCGCGCCACTGCGGCAGCCATAATACCGATAGGGCCGGCACCGGTGATCAGCACATCTTCACCGACTAAATCGAATGACAAGGCGGTATGCACAGCATTACCGAACGGGTCGAAAATAGCGGCGATATTATCCGGAATATTATCTGCCAGTTTAAAGGCGTTATAAGCCGGTATCACCAGATACTCGGCAAAAGAGCCGGCACGGTTTACACCAACACCAATAGTGTTGCGGCACAAATGCACCCTACCGGCGCGGCAGTTACGGCAATAGCCGCAGGTGATATGGCCTTCGCCGGAGACGCGGTCGCCAATGTTGAAGCCGCGCACCTCTGAACCCATACCTTCAATCACACCTACATACTCATGGCCTACCACCATGCCGTGCGGAATGGTGTTTTGCGCCCACTCATCCCACTTATAAATATGTACATCGGTACCACAAATAGCGGTTTTTTTAATGCGGATTAACACATCATTCGGGCCCACCTCTGGCTTGTCGACTTCGGTTTGCCAGATGCCCGGTTCTGCTTTTAACTTTGCTAATGCTTTCATTTTCACGCCCCGCCCTTATGCGATCACGCCCATGTCTTTACCTATACGGATAAAGGCTGAAATTGCCTTATCCAGTTGCTCTGTTGTATGTGCTGCTGAAATTTGTGTGCGAATTCGTGCCTGGCCTTTTGGCACCACCGGGAAAGAGAAACCCACCACGTAAATGCCTTCGGCCAGCATACGTTTAGCCATTTCTGCCGCTACCTTGGCATCGCCCAACATTACCGGAATAATAGCATGGTCTTTACCGGCCAGCGTAAAGCCGGCAGCAGACATTTTTTCGCGAAAGTAGTTGGCGTTATCCCAAAGCTTAGCCCGCAGCGCATCGCCCTGTGCCAGCATGTCCAGCACTTTAATAGAGGCAGTAACAAGAGACGGCGCCAGCGAATTAGAGAACAAATACGGCCGTGAACGCTGACGCAGCCATTCAATCACCTCTTTCTTACCGGAGGTATAGCCACCGGACGCACCGCCGAGGGCCTTACCCAGGGTGCCGGTAATAATATCGACGCGGTTCATCACATCGCAGTACTCATGGGTACCGCGGCCATTTTTACCAACAAAACCTACTGCATGGCTGTCATCTACCATGACCATGGCGCCGTATTTGTCGGCCAGATCGCAAACTGATTTCAGATCAGCGATTACGCCATCCATCGAGAACACACCGTCGGTGGCAATCAGCTTAAAGCGCGCACCATCAGCATCGGCTTGTTTTAACTGCGCTTCGAGTTCCTGCATATTGTTATTGGCATAGCGGTAACGTTTGGCTTTACACAGGCGCACACCGTCAATAATAGAGGCATGGTTTAACGCATCAGATATTACCGCATCTTCAGCGCCTAAAATGGTTTCAAACAAACCGCCGTTAGCATCAAAGCAGGATGAGTACAAAATGGTGTCTTCAGTGCCTAAAAACGCACTGATATGTTGCTCCAGCGTTTTATGAATATCCTGGGTGCCGCAGATAAAGCGCACAGACGCTACACCAAAGCCATGGCTGGCTAAACCCTGTTGCGCAGCGGCAATTAAATCCGGGTGATTGGCCAGGCCTAAATAGTTGTTAGCGCAAAAATTCAGTACCTGTTGGCCACCAACGGTAACGTCGGCACTTTGTTGAGACGTAATAATACGTTCTGCTTTGTACAAACCTTCTGCTTTCACATCGTCTAGTTGTTGTTGTAGATGTTGCAGAAAAGCGCCATTGCGCATAAAGCCTCCTGTTGCGGGGGTAAGAGAACAGAAAAAACGGCGCCATTGTAAAGCTTATAGCGCTGTCCTGCAGCGCTTTTAACTTATCCAAAGCGCTGCTCAGACCTGCTGGTGTAAAGTTTAAACTACATAAACATCAGTATTTAAACAGTATTACCGGGCCAGAGCTTCATAGTGCTGCTGCAAACGGGCGATACGTGGCCGGGCTTGCTCGGTGGCATAAGGTTTAAATAGCAGCAATACCTTAAGCACTCCCTGATATACGCTGGCCTGATCAATAGCTTGATCCGGTGCCTGGGTTTTCAGATAGCTGATCCAGAATGTCACCAATAATTTTATGCTGTGCGCCAGATCAGTAATGTCGTCATCGTCAATCTGGATCACAGCCGATTGCTTCAGCGCTTTTAGCACGGCAATAACACGCGCCAGCACGCCTTGCTGCACTTGCAGGTAGTCTTGTTGCAAGGCGGGATCGCGCGATAAAATATCCGGCAAATTGGCATAGAAGAAATGAAAGCGCCACATCAGCTCAAACACCGCGTCCAGATAACACGCCAGGGCGTCTAAGGCTTCTGCCTTATCCGATGGCGGCTTGATGCGGGTTTCCAGCAATTTGGCATACTCTTTAAAAATCTGCCGGACGATGTCTTCTTTATTACGAAAATGGTAATACAGATTGCCCGGGCTGATCCCCAGATGCGCGGCAATATGATTGGTAGTGACCTGACGCTCACCAACCTGGTTAAACAGCTCTATGCTGGCTTGCAGAATTTTATCTTTAGTTCTTAACTTCTTTTCCATCTGCGAAACAGGCTTATTGTTAGCTAAATTAATTTGCTATAGTAACGCCAAATTGACTAAAAACTCTAGTCGCAGGACAGCCACTGCTGTGCCCTCGCCAAGGAAAGCTTACAACCCAATGAAAATAAAAGCTATTTACCCAGGCACCTTTGACCCACTTACCAATGGGCATGCCGATTTAGTACAGCGGGCGGCCCGCATATTCGACCAGGTAATAGTGGCAGTAGCGGCTAACCCCAGTAAACAGCCGCTATTTAGTCTGGATGAACGGGTAACCCTGGCACAACAAGCCTTTACCGGCATCAGCAATGTCAGTGTTATTGGCTTCTCGGGCTTACTGGCTAAATTTGCTGAAGATCAATCAGCACAGGTGCTGATCCGCGGTGTGCGGGCTGTAGCCGATTTTGAGTATGAGTTTCAGCTGGCCAGTATGAACCGCCAGTTAAACCCGGCGCTGGACAGTATTTTTATGACACCGTCAGAAAAAAATACCTTTATCTCCTCTACGCTGGTAAAAGAAGTCTGCCGCCATGGCGGCGATGTTTCCAGTTTCGTACCTTGCCATGTTGAACAGGCGTTAAAAGCTAAATTTAAATTATGACCTTTAAACCTTCTTTATTGACAGTATTGCTGTTTGCCGTGCCCGTTGCGGCTGCGCCCTGGGTAGATACCACAGACAACTATTTACGCCAGTCACTGCAAACGCTGTCTCATGCCGGTGTCATTACCGGTCCGGTAAATACCTACCCACTAATGTGGAAAAACATTGTGGCCGATTTAGCAGCGGCGCAGGAGCAGCCCACAGAAGAACTGCGCTTTGCGTTGGCCCATGTGCGCTCAGCCTTAAATGCGAACCAGCATAACTATATTGCCGGTATAAAACTTAAAGCCAGCTCAGATCCCTCTTTGTATCAGAGCTTTGGCGAAACGTATTTTGATAAAGCCAGTGTCAGCGTATTTAAAGAATATCTCGGCGATAACTGGGCAGCGAAAACTCAGGTTAACTACCGCGAACCGGAAGATGGCAGCACCGAGCAGGAATTAACCTATGACGGCAGCTATATGGCCGTTATTGCCGGAAACTGGGTGCTGGCATTGGATCAACAGCCATTATGGTGGGGGCCGGGCCAGCAAACCTCGCTGCTGGTAACCAATAATGCCCGCCCGATCCCGTCATTGCGCTTAAGCCGCCACAGCTGGCAAAAAAGTGACGCTATGTTATTCAGCTGGCTAGGCCCCTGGAGTTTTACTACCTTTGTCGGCCAGGGTGAGCACAGCAGCATACCGCAGCAGATTAAACATTTTGGTGCCCGTTTCAGCGCCCGGCCGTTGCCGCAACTGGAACTTGGCTTATCAAGGGTAAGCCAGTGGGGCGGCGATACACTGGATAACGGCCTGGATGCCTTCGGTGATATGTTGTTATTAAATGATGATGACAACGCCGATAACCTGGCAGCTCTGGATGTAACTTTTCATACCAGGCTGTTTAACCGCCCGTTCAGCTTTTACACCGAGCTGGCAGACGACAACGGCGGCCGCAAGTTAGGTAAGCCAATGCAACTGTATGGCGTGCGTACTTTCTTTGGCAGTGAAAGCGCTGTGCATACACTGAATTTAGAATGGTCAGACACCTATATTCGTTGTGAAGAGCAAATAGTGGCCGGTGATTGTGCCTACGAAGGTGACATTTATCCGCAAGGCTATCGCCGCTATGGCCGGGTGATCGGCAGCGGTTATGGTGCTGATGCCAGAGTGTTGTCGGCAGGTTACCGCTACCAGACATTTGACGGGTATAGCTGGGCGGTTAGTGTGTTGCGTGGTGAGTTTCTTGCTGCCAGCTCCGAGCTGAAAAACTGGCAGTTAAGGCTGGAGTACCGCCAACCGCTGTTTAACGGCTTGCTAAGTATTGAAGGCCGGGCGTTCGATAAATCGCCACAGCCAGAACTGCGCGTTAAGCGCGGCAGCCTGGCAGCAACCTGGGAATACCGCTTTTAAGCTACCACTCTATCAGGCTGGCTCTGGCTTTAACGCCAGCTGGTTAATTTGTGGCCTTTAAGCGCATAAAACAGAATAAACAGGTAACAGGGCAGCATAACAATATAAGCGCCCTGTTGCCCCAGCGCGCTGCCGCTGGCCAGCCCCCAAAACAGCGGGCCAAAAGCGCCACCGGCAATGCCCATAATCAGCAGCGCCGAGCCGATGCTGGTAAGTGAACCCAAACCAGATAATGCCAAAGGCCATACTGCCGGCCAGACAATAGCATTAGCCAGCCCCAATACCGCAATAAGCAGTAAGGTATCAGGTAATGCTGTACCACCAAAAGGCACCAACACTGTATTGGCAATAACATAGGATGATGTATCCCCCAATACTATTGCCAGCGTAAGCGCTACGCCCAGCACTGCTGATACCGCCAGCGCTGCCTGCTGCGACAGCACTCTTGGGATCAGTACTATGCCCAGAATATAGCCCAGCACCATACAACCCATGGTATAGGACGTCATTACGGTATAACGCTCCACCCCCAGCGATAACGCAAACAGGCCAATGGTGTCACCGGCGATTACTTCTACCGCAACATAGACAAACAGCGCCAGCACACCCAGTGCCAGGCTGGGCCTTGCCAGTGCTGCTTTTATCTGGCCGGCTTTGTTACCTTCTGTGGTTTCTTTTTCCAGCTCCGGTAACGGTGAAAATTTCACCGCCAGGGCCAGCAAACCCAAAAAGGCAGCCAGCCCAAGATAAGGCAACACTAAACTGGCTGCCATAGCGTCAATTTGTTCCGCACTGAGTTCAGCACCAGCTGGTGCAACAAAGCTGCTGGCAATAAGGGCAGTAAACACAATAGGCGCGACTACCCCGGCAGTTTTATTTAAAATACCCATAATGCTGATACGCACAGCAGCGGTTTCTTCCGGGCCAATTTTAACTACATAAGGGTTTACTGCAGTTTGTAACAAGGTTTGGCCGGTACCAATAACCAGCTGCGCCAACAAAAATAACGCAAACGTCTGGGTTTGAGCTGCCGGAATATATAGCAGGCCAGCTAGCATCATGGTGGCCATGCCCAGCGCCATACCATTTTTATAACCTACTTTGCGGATAAGCCAGGCTGAGGGCAAGGCGGTAAAGGTTACGGCGATATAAAATGAAAACAACACCAGCGATGCCTGAAACGGTGTGAGTAATAGCATCTGCTTCAGATAAGGCATTAACGAGCCATTAAGCCAGGTAGCAAACCCCAGTACAAAGAACAGCATCGCCACTATGATCATTGGCAGTATGCTGCTGCGCTTTTTTGCCTGCTCAGCTGTCATTTCCATATTTGTTCCCCGCTTTTATTATTATGCTATTCGGCAGCAAACACCGGCTGACCGTTAATCCAGTTAGCCTGCACCTGCCAGTTATTATTAATTAACACTAAATCTGCCTGCGCCCCGGCCACTATCCGGCCTTTGTTATGCAGCGCCAAAAACTGCGCCGGGTACAATGACGCCATGCGTAAGGCCTCTGCGGCACTCACATCAAGCTGTTGCACGGCATACTGCACGGCGGCGGCCATATCCAGCACCGAGCCTGCCAGCGCACCGGCCTCATTGGTCAGTTTGTTGCCATCGCGGATTACTTTGCCATCGAAAAAAGCAAACTCATTGTCTGAGGTCCCAACCGGCGACATCGCATCGGTTACGATCATCAGCTTGCCTTTAGGTTTCGCCGCCAGCGCTACTTTGGCAGCAACAGGGTGCATATGATGGCCGTCAAAAATAACGCCGCACCAGCTATTGGTATCAGCCAGCGCTACCCCCACCATCCCCGGCTCACGCGAGGTCAGTGGCGACATAGCATTATAAAGGTGGGTAAAACCGGTGGCACCGGCGGCCAGTGCCGCTTGTACGGTAGCAGCGTCGGCATTGGAGTGGCCAAGGCAAACAATCACATTCAGCGCGACCAGTTGCTGTATTTGTTGCGGGCTGATATTTTCCGGCGCTACTGTCACCAGTTTAATGCCAAGATCAGTACGGCCATATATTGCCAGTTCGGCCTCACTTAATTGCCGGATATGCTGCTGCGGATGCACACCTTTTTTCGGCACCGATAAATGCGGCCCTTCAAAATGCACACCAATAATACCGGGCTCGGCATCGGCAATAGTGCCGGCAATAGTATCGGCAGCTTGCTGCATAACACTTACGCTGTCGGTAATTACCGTAGGCAGCATAGCCGTGGTACCAAAACGGGCATGCGCCTGTAACATAGTGCGCAGTGTCTGCCGACTGGGGGCGGTATTAAATAAAGCCCCGCCGCCGCCATTAACCTGAACATCGATAAAGCCAGGCACCAGTAACCCTTGCTGCACAGCGCCTGTTGCCGGTGTTACTGCCTGAATAACACCGTCTTTAATAACGACACTGACATTATCAAACCACTTTTCGCCGTCAAACAGGCGGCTGACACTTAACTGCTGCATGTACTTATTACCCTTAGGTTGGGTTATACCGTTTTGGTTACTTTATTCAGGCCCGGCGGAGCGTCGGGGTTAATGCCTCTGCTGCGCGCCACCACTTCAACATCCAGATAAAAGCGCTGCAATACCAACAAGGGCAATACCCGCGCATCGGCGTTTACACCACGATGATGCAGCTGCACTATGGCAGCACCACGGCTACGCACGTCTTCTATCTGGCTGCGGTGCGCACTTAAGCTTTCATCTTCTATAGTGACATCAACAATAGCAAACTGATTTTTTACCAGCGTAACCGGACCATGTAAAAACTCGGCACTGGAGAAAGCTTCGGCATGAATACCACATACTTCTTTTAGCTTTAGCGCAATTTCGCGTGAAATGGCATAACCCAGGCCACGGCCTAATACCACCAGATGCGCCACATTCTGTAACGCCTGTGCTGTTAACTGCTGCGGCAAGTCGATAGCTGCCTGCAAACTTTGCGGTAATTGCTGCACAGCCTGTTGCAGCGCAGTGTTACCCGACCAAACCGACACCAGCTGCAAAATAGCACTTAAGGTAGCCAGGTAGCTTTTGGTGGCGGCCACGGCCTTTTCGGCACCGACATGCAGCGGCAAGGTGTAATGTACCAGCTCAGCCAGCGGCGAGGTGGTATCGTTTACCAATGCCACCACCATAGCGCCGCTGCGTTTAGCCATATCAACCTGTGCCAGAATGTCCGGGCTACGGCCCGATTGTGAAATAACCAGCACCAGCGCGTCGGCCAGCTGCAATGATTTGTTGTATACACTGGCGATAGACGGTGCAGCTGCCGCCACTGGCAGGCCGACTTCTATTTCAATTAAATATTTGGCAAACACCCCGGCATGATCAGAAGATCCACGGCCCACCATATAAACAAATTTTGGCGCGCGCTGGCGGATGTGTTCTACCACCTGCTGTACGATAGCGGCGTTGGCTGCCAGTTGCTCGGCAATACGTTGTGGCGCTTCTGTGGCTTCCAGAGCCATAATACTGTTGCTCATTTTTACTTCTTACCTATAACGACATAACGGAAGATGGCAGTTGGCTGCGCTGACGGGCAAACCACACTGCACCGAGTTCCGGCGGTTGTAATGCCGGTGTAACCTGTTGCTGAATATGTTCTGGCAGATACGGCAGCAGTTTATGCGCCAAACCGCCGATAAAAGATAACCTGGGTGGCGCTATGCTCAGTAACCTGTCGGCAATAGCACTGATAAATTCTGCGCCCTGGCGCACCAGCTGCATTGCCGTCTCATCGCCGGCTTCTGCCGCAATAAACACTAAAGGCGCATATTTGGCATAAGTGGTTGGCGTGGCCTGCATAAAATGCGACACCACTTCAATACTGTTGCTGGCCCCCAGCTCTTGTAGCAGCAAGCTTGTCATTTGTGTAGGCGGTGCCAGCTGATCCAGGCTTAGTAATACCTTATGCAGCAGTTGCATACCAAACCAGGCGCCACTGCCATTGTCGCCATAAGGAAAGCCATGGCCGCCCACCTCTATTAATTGGCCGTTTACTTCTGCAAGGCCACAAGAACCGGTACCAACAATAATTACTGCACCGTCAAGCCCCTGATGCGCCCCCATACAGGCGATATGCAAGTCACTGGTAAGATGCAGCGTTTTAAACGGATGCTGCCAGGCAGAAAAAAGCCGGTAATACTGCGGCAGATTGACACCAGCTAAACCGGCACCGGCAATTAAACGCGACATATCATTAAATGCCAGGCCGGCAACGGTAAGCGCCTGCTGGGTGGCCGTTAAAATAGAGTCTGTGGCCACTTTCATACCGCGCAACGGGTTAGCCGGGCCGGATAAGCCTTCACCCAAAATTTGCTGATCTGACGATACAATAACAGCGCGGCATTTACTGCCACCACCGTCTATTCCTAAATATAAAGGCGTATCGGCCTTCAGCGCTGTACTCATCCTGATAACCTCATTGCAAGTTGTGTTGATGCCTCTGGCTGTCATCACTGTGGCTGTCTGCTATCACTTGCTGTTTGTCAGCCAAGTAAATTGACAGCGTTGTCATTTTTAAAAATCAGCATATAATAAATCTGACAAATAACAAGTGTCTTGTTTGAAAAACAGACTGGCATTTTACGGCACTGACCGCATTAAATTTAAAATTAACAATATAATCATAAATTTACATAAGAGATCTAAGTTGTTTGTTAACATACTAAAATAACAAGCCGGTGCAGTTGGCATAGCACCCGCCATAACAGGGGAATTTTTTATGCGCTTCATGATATTTTTATTGATGCTGGTTGCTGCTCCGGCATCGGCGGCATGGACCCAGCAGCAACTGGCAGAATTTGCCCAAAACAGCAGTTTGCTGTTTAGTGTGCAGTCAAACCAGCTGCATGCACCTTCACGCTTTAGCGCAGCTATTACCCTGCAGAATAACTCTGCACTTGCCCTGCCTGCAGGCGAAGCAGACTGGCAAATTTACTTTCATTTAATCCGCCGGATAGAACGCACCCAACAGCATGGCCTGCAAATTGAACACGTACAGGGCGACCTGCACCGCATTCGCCCAATAGCGGGTTTTGCCGGCCTTAAGCCTGCTCAGCAATTTACACTGGCATTTGAATCTGCCCCCTGGATGGTAAGTTACAGTGATTTTATGCCACGCGCTTTTATTGCCTTTGCTAAGCTGCAGGCAGAAGTTTTTGCCAATACTGATACTGAAGATTTCAGCCAGTTTGTGTTGCCGCTTAACACGCCACAGCAGCAGCTACGCAGTTTGGGCGAGCCGGACCAGGTACCGGTAGTAGACGCAGCTTTGCGGTTTAGCCACAACGCGCAGCTAAACAGCGCCCGTATAAGCGATGATGTCAGCACCCGTATTATCCCTACGCCACTGCGGGCGGAATTTGCCAAGCGCCGTATCACGCTTGATGCAAGCTGGTACATTCATTTCAGCGGCCGCCTGACACAAGAAGCAAAATACCTGCAGCAACAATTGCAGCAAATGGGTTTAGCACTGCCCGGCAGCAGCGCTGCAGCAGATAAAAAAACCAGCGTGATTACACTACAAATTGATAGCGGCTTAGCTGTTACTGCAGAAGGCTACCAGCTTGATATCAGCGATAAAGCCATCAGCATTACCGGCAAAGACACCGCCGGCGCCTTTTATGCTGTGCAGTCATTGCTGGCTCTGCTGCAACAACAAGACAACAAACTGCTGCTACCCGCGGGCAAAATAACCGACCAGCCCCGCGCTGCCTGGCGGGGCATGCACTACGATATGGCGCGTAATTTTCATGGCAAAGAGGTGACGCTGCGGCTAATTGATAATATGGCGCGCTACAAACTAAACAAGTTGCACCTGCACCTGACAGAAGACGAAGGCTGGCGGCTGGAAATTCCCGGCCTGCCGGAGCTGACTGATATTGGCGCCAGGCGTTGCTTTGATTTAACCGAACAGCGCTGCCTGCTTACCCAACTGGGTACCGGGCCACACACCGATGGCTCTGGTAATGGCTATTACAGCACGGCCGATTTTATTGAAATTTTGCAATACGCCGCAGAGCGCCATATTGAAGTCATACCGGAAATTGACCTGCCAGGCCACGCCAGGGCAGCTATTGTTGCCATGCAAGCACGCTATAACCGTTTAACAGCCGCAGGCCAACCACAAGCTGCCAGCCAGTATCTGTTGTCTGATCCGAACGACAGTTCCAGTTACCTTAGCGTACAAAACTACACCGATAATTCAGCCAATGTCTGTCTGCCTTCAACCTATGCCTTTGTCGATAAAGTGGTGTATGAGCTACAACAAATGTACCGCCAGGCCGGTATTAAACTAAATATTTTTCATATGGGCGGTGATGAAGTTGCAGAAGGTTCCTGGTTGGGTTCTGCCGCCTGCCAGCAGCTGTTTAGCACGCCGGACAATGGCGTAACAGGCGTAGCCGATTTAAAACCGTATTTTGTCAGCCGGCTGGCGGATATTACCCAACGACGCGGCCTTGCACTGGCAGGCTGGGAAGACGGTTTAATGTACGACCGGCAAAATACCTTTAACCGCAGCCAGTTTGCTAACGAGCGGGTAATCGCCAATGCCTGGGACAATATCTGGGAATGGGGCGTGGGCGATCGCGCTTACCGGCTGGCTAATAATGGTTATCAGGTGATCCTGTCGCCCGGCACCCATTTGTATTTTGATCACCCGCACGAAGCTAACCCGGCCGAACGTGGCTATTACTGGGCCACCCGCTTTAGCAGTATCGACAAAGTGTTTGGCTTTATGCCAGACAATTTGTACGCCAATGCCGACACTACGCGCAGCGGCGCGCTGATTACCGATTTAGAAGCGCTGGTGGGCCGCGAAATGCCGGCACTTAAGCAGGCAGAAAACATTCTGGGTATTCAGGGCCAGGTATGGAGCGAAACCATACGCACAGCAGAGCAACTGGAACACATGATCTACCCCCGTCTGCTGGCTTTGGCAGAGCGCGCCTGGCATAAAGCCGGCTGGGAGGCCACTAATAACAGCATCCAGCGTAGCCAGGACTGGCAGCGGTTTGCTTTACGGTTAAGCCAGGTTGAGCTTGGCCGGCTGGCTGCGAATAACAGCAGTTTTTACCTTCCACCACCGGGCGTAAAACTCAGTGCTGAGCAACTGCAGGTCAATACAGCGCTGCCGTTTTTAACCACCGAGTGCAGTACCGATCAGGGCCAGAACTGGCACCCCTGCCCCGATGCCGCGCCAGTACAACCGGCTACACTTTGGCTGCGCAGCCGTCTGGGTAATACCGTAAGCCGCACGGTAATCCCCGACCTTAGACCCTGAATATAAATTGTGCCCTGAGCATAAAAAAGCCAGCTAACCTAAGCTAGCTGGCTTTCAGATAACACCAACAATAAAGCTAACAGCATCAAGCTATTAGCTTTATTACTTAACTGGCGTCAGCGATTTTCTTTACCAGTTTCTGCGTATGCTGCAGCGACATCAGCTGGGCATAAATCGCGGTTAAGTAACCGTTTTTACGCAGTTCAAGAAACACTTCATCACTCAGCTCATTCAGTTTTGGCTCGTCAATCAGGTAAATACCGTTAATACGGCGCTCTTCACCTTTAATTGTCAGCGTTAATACCTGTTCTTTAATCAGTTCCAGGCTTTGTAATTTTTCTACAAAGTTACGGGTAATCATGCCCATATCAACATATTCAGCCATTTGCTGCTTACGCTGGGTTAAAAATTCGCTTTCGCTGCCGTCTTCGTTGAACAGGGCATTACCTTCAGCCTGGCCTACACGCTCAGAGCTTTCATCCAGCCCTACCATCAGGCGATCGCCATCCGGCTTATCTTTTACCAGTACTAACGGGTAATTGCGTGCTGCACGCGGCACATACAGCGCCTGCCATTGGTCATTTTGCATAAACAGGTTTTGCTGCGCAGCCAGGCCCAGCATAGCTACCGGCTGAAAAGTATCGTTGGCTTTTACAAATACAATGGGGAACTCAGCACCGGCCACAACAAATTCGTGTACCACTACCGGTAATAAATGCTCGCTGCTGATATGAGAAAACGCGTTGTTATTATTGATTTTAGTTGCGGCGTGCTGTTCTTTATTTAACGGCACAATCTTAGGTGTTGAAGTCATAAACTGCTCTTTATTCTGTTCATGGATTTGAGAAGTACTGATGGCAAAGATGTTGTTATAAGTCGTATACGCCAAGCGCCACCAGCAGTGCGCTGTTATCATGCGCTAAGTCAACAACGGGATCAATACCAAAACACTTCACTACTTACATAGTTTTTAACTGAGTTATTAGCCAATCTTTAATGTTAGCGTCACGCTTGTTCGGCAGTTCACCGGCAATACCTTGTTGTGCTTCAGCTAAATGTGCCACCGGGTTGCCATCGGCATGAAATGCGAAATGATTAAATAATGCCTGCCAGTGCAGCCTCTGCTCTGGTGGCAGCCGCCTTATTGTCATTAAGGTGTGCAACAGGCTGTCAAACGGTGATGCCTGATTTGCATCATCCCCCAATGAGCCACCCCACCAGTAATTGATCAGAATATTAACTGCGGATAGCGATTCCACGTGATGCCACCACAAAGTAGGTATATACAGCACATCGCCGGGCTCAAGCTCAGCAAACTGAGCATGCTCAAGCGCCGTTTTAAATTTAGGGTGTGCGAAAAAATCCGGTTTTAGCATATCAACCATGCTAATGGGGGCTCCGGCCGGAGTATAATCCAGCGGGCCGATATATAAGTTACTGACCTGCTCTGGTGGAAATAAGGTAAAACGGCGTGAACCTGCCACAACACAGGCCAGATTATCTGCATTGTCAAAATGCGCAGGCACTATTATGCGGTTTCCTACCCAGATCCGGGGGCAAATATCAGCAGCCAGTAAAGGCATAGTGTTTAAACGGCGAAAATCCGGTAAACAGGCGTCAGTTCGTGCACTCTGTACAGCTATATGCAAAGCGTCTTTTTTACCATTAATTTTGCGCAGCTCATTGATAACCGCAGTAACCGGCGCTTTTTGCCGCTCAAAGTTAAACCCTGTCAACGTATCGTTGTAACTTAAACGCCCACCACTGTCGGGATGAGCCAGTACAGTATTTACTTCAGCCCTGTTATCCAGTGCGGCAAAATACTGTTGTAATTGCATATCTGATTGCAAAGCGGCCTGTACTGCAGGCCAGTGTTTTACTGCCTGACGTAATACTGCCGGCTGGTGCAACGGAACAATCTTCTGCCGGAACAATGCTTCATCGACGTTATGCCACTGGGTAATATCTTTCATATAATTGTCTCCACTCAGTGGCTGAAAATATAAAGGTTGGTACTGCTAAGCAGTACCAACCTTTGGCTTTACGGTCAACATTTAGCTAATCAGAAGTTCATACGTACACCGGCAACAAAACGGCGACCATTTTCATAGATAGAAAACAACCGTGCTTTGTCTGTATTGTATTCAACAACTTCTTCATTGGTCAGGTTAACCGCTTCCAGGGAAAGGGTAATATTGTTTGTCAGGTTATAACTTAAGCTGGCATCTAATTGCCCATAGCTGTCATTCCATAACTCATCACCGTTAAAATGCAAACCTTTGTACCATTCGGTACGGTAGTTATACATTAAACGAGCAGCAATTTTATCCGTTTCATAGTACACGCTGGCGTTGGCCATATGTCTGGAAGTCCCTTCAACCAGACCTGATCCCGGCGAAGCCAGATCGCGCGTCTCATCGCGTTTAGCATTGGTATAGGTGTAGTTTGCACTGACACCAAAATCGCCAAAGGCCTGCTGATAACTCACTTCAAAACCATCTGTCTTGCCGCCAGGACCATTTTCAGGACGGGTAAAAGTAACATCAACCCATTCTTCGCCCTCTTCCCAATAACGTTCATCCACAAAGGTTGAGAAGCTGCGGTAACTTTTTACATCTTTATGGAAGTAGGTTACGGCAAACAAGGCTGATGCATCAAAGTACCATTCCCAGGATATATCAAACTGATCAGCAATTTGTGGCATTAACATTGGGTTGCTGGCACTGCCGGTTGGCTGGGCGACATCAAGTGAACCATAGGTGATAGATGACGAAATATTATTCCAGTCTTGCCGTGCCATCACTCGCGCAGCACCAAAACGCAGGATCTGATCATCTGATAAATCAAAAGCAATATTCAGGCTGGGCAGCACTTCACTATAATCATTATCCGTTTCAACCCAAGCCAGGTATTCTGGTGTTAGCCATTCACGATCTATAGTCAGCAAGCCCCAGGAATCACCGGAGAATTCATAGCCACCTGAGGTTTGCTTGGTATCTACATAGCGAACACCAACATTACCGCGGAAGCCTTCACCTTCAAAATCACCTTGTACATAAAGCGCTAAAATATTCTCTTCAACGCTCCAAATTTCCGGCAAATTAAGTGATTTAGCGTAATCTGCCGGCACACCATTCAACCCTTCAAAAGCAATTTGTTCCATAACTGCACGGTTATGTGCCAGTTGCCGTGTCATATTGCCATTTACTACAGCATCAATATTAACGGTGCCGCTGAACAGGCCGCATTGGGCTAAATCGTAACAGCTGGCAAAAATATGGTCCAGGTAACTGCCTGCAACATCCTCATTACCCGTCATGGTTTGTGGGCCATGCCAGCTATAAGCAATACGGTCCTGAGTGCGTTCCGCAGTGCGGTATTTAACACCAGTTTTTACTGCTGAAAACGCACCTTTTTGCACTGGAATAGTAAAATCGAGCTGGCCGTAGGTTTCTTCATCGGTTGTTGGTTTTTCACCACCCCAGATCCAGCCCGGCCGGAACTGAGTAGGATCAGACGCATCTACCGTAGTTGACGCCGATGGTTTACCCCCACGCAAATCAAAGGTGTAACCGGTAATATCTGCCGGAGTACCATACTCCCATGATGTTTCGCGATAAGTGCCACCTTTGGCTTTGGTATGGCCTACCTGAGTGTGTAACTCAAACGTTTCTGCGCTGTAAGTCAGATCGAAGTCTATAGAACGGGTTTCAGTTGAAGATACGCGGTTAATAAAGTTATATGCCGCAGTACCACCTGTTGCTACTTCACCAGCCACTATACTGCCATTTTCGATGACAGTGTTTGTCAACGCTGCTGCGTTGTTGTTGACAAAAATCAGCCAGTTCTGATTCTGATTGTTAGCATCTACTTTAGAATCCAGTACGTTCAGCACCATATCCAAATTGTCATTTGGTCTGGCCTGCAACGACAAAAACAAGGTTTCGCGTTCACGGTCTTGCTCAAAACGCGGCACACCAATATGGCTTGGTACTTTTGCATCTAAATCCGGGTTAGTTGGCCAGCCCAGAACTTCAATACCTTCACGAACAACTTTACGATCCTGTTTAATAGCCGACACTAAAATACCGAAACTATCGTCATCATTTTTCCATGAATACAGGCCAGAGATCTGCGGATCCCATTTTTCTGATGCTTCTGAATACTGCCCTTCCAGAGAAATATTGACTGAATTAGCATCCATCGACAGCGGTTTACGCGTACGCAGAATAACCGTACCACCAATCGAGCCTTCATCAATACTGGCAAGCGGAGATTTATATACTTCTAAATCAGACACCAGTGCTGAGGGCAGCATAGTGTAGTTAAAGCTACGGCCTGGATTATCCAGAATAAACCAGTCTGCTGTTGCTACTGTCTGGCCATTAAGCAAAGTACGGTTAGTAGATGAACTGGCACCGCGTACAGTAATTTTTTCACCTTCACCAAACTCACGGCTTACACCGACACCGGTAATACGTGACAACGACTCAGCGACGTTTTTATCGGGGAATTTGCCAATATCTTCTGCGGTAACCACATCTACCACGGCATTTGAGTAACGCTTGGCGTTTAAGTTAGCCTCTTGTGAGGCGCGTATACCGCGGATTTCTATAACTTCAACCTGTTCTGTTGCTTCCACCTGATCAGCAGCAAATGCTGGCATTGTTAATGCGGCACTTCCTACCAACAAGCTGAGCTTCACTGCTAAGGCACATTTATTAATTTTATTATGCTGCATATGCTTCTCCCGTTCCTGTTTTAATTTTACTGTTTTACTTCATCCCGGACACTTAATGACAACGCTGTCATTGAAAATGAACATACACAAAAAAAATTGCCTTTGCAAACCTAATACGACGAAAATTTAACCATATTACCCACAACACGCTATTTGCTTATTTAGCCGCCTCTTTGCCACAGCAAAAATCTGTTAGCAAAATAAGTAGCACAACAAGTAAATTTTTTAAAACTAATTCATAAAGTTAAACCGATATAAAGCTTGCTAAGGCAGTATGGAACTTAGCGCAGCAGTAATTAACATTTGCCGTTTAGCTAAAAAAGAGGTATCCATTAGTTTAATTTGATCTAACAGATGACCAGCGCTGTCATTTCTATACTAAACATTACTGCAAATGGCGATATAATAGGCAGCCTTAACGTAGTAAAACCGTGGGATAAACCATGAAAGTAACCATTAATGATGTTGCCAGCCAGGCTGGGGTATCCATTAAAACCGTATCCCGGGTAATGAACAACGAACCGTCGGTGCGAAAAGACACCTATGACAAAGTGATGGCCGCTATTACCGCGCTGCAATATCAGCCTAATGCCGCCGCCCGCAATCTGGCCAGTAACCGCTCTTTTAGTATTGGCTATATCTACGACAACCCTAATGCCTATTATGTAATTGATATGCAACGTGGTTTACTTGATGCGTGCCGTAAGCACGGCTATGAGCTGCTTATTCACCCTACCAACGCCAAATCACCGGATATAGTGCAGGAAGTGATAGATCTGGTGCAGCAATCACGTTTAGCCGGCCTGGTGCTAACGCCGCCGTTTTCTGAAATGCCACATATTGCCGAAGCGCTGGAAAAAATCGGCGTGCATTTTGTCAGGATTATCTCTGGCTCTACCCCGTCACCTAAGTTAAGTAACTGTGTGCTGGTAGACGATTTTACCGCCGCCTTTAAAATTACTAACCATCTGCTGGAACTGGGCCATACTGATATCGCCTTTTTATGTGGTGACGAAGAACACAGCTCAAGCGGCGAGCGCTTAGCCGGTTATCAGGCCGCGCTGACTAAACGCGGTATTACCCCCAACCCCAAATTTATTGTGCCGGGCAGTTATTCATTTGAATCGGGCGTAAAAGGCGCAAAACAGCTGATGAACCTGAGCAAAAAACCCAGTGCTATTTTTGCCTGTAATGATGAAATTGCCGCCGGCGCTTTATTCAGTGCCCGGCTGATGAATATTGCTATTCCGCAGCAGCTGGCCATTGCCGGTTTTGAAAACAGCCCGTTTTCGCGCCAAACCTGGCCGCCGTTAACCACGGCACATCAGCCCAACGTTACCATAGCGCAGCAAGCAGCAGAGTTGTTATTCCGCCATGCTAAGCCTAATGCCAGCAAGATGCTGTCAGACAAACAGCCGGTATTTATTCCTGAGCTGCTGGTGCGTGAATCTACTGCTGTTAGTGAATAAAAAAAGCCAGCATTCAGATGCTGGCTTTTCGTCGGAACAAAGGCGGTTAACCACCAAACTGGTAATAAGTGGGTGAGCCCGGCCCCACCGGCAGGCCAAATACAAACACCCACAGGTAAAACAGGATGACCCAGCCTACAAAAAACACCATGGTGTACGGCAACATGGTGGCAATCAGCGTACCTATACCTAAATCTTTTTTGTAGCGTGCCGCTACCGCCAGTATTAAACCAAAGTAACTCATCATCGGCGTAATAAGGTTGGTAACAGAATCACCGATCCGGTAAGCCGCCTGTATTACCTCCGGTGAATAGCCAACAATCATCAGCATAGGCACAAAAATGGGTGCAAAAATTGCCCATTGCGCCGATGCAGAGCCCAGTGACAGATTCACCAGCGCGCACATACCAATAAAAAACACAAACAGCATCGGGCCGGTCAGGCCAATATCCTGCAGCAAGGTTGCACCTTTTACTGCCAGAATCGACCCCAGATTAGACCAGCCAAAAAAGGCTACAAACTGGGCCGCGAAAAACACCAGTACGATATACAGCCCCATCGAGCTGATGCTTTTTGCCATAGCATTAATCACATCGCGGTCGGTCTTCATGGTGCCAACAATACGGCCGTAGATATAACCCGGTATGGCGAAACTGATAAAAATAAATACCACTATACCCTGCAAGAATGGAGAACCGGCAACTAAGCCGGTTTGCGGGTGGCGTAAAGGCCCCCATTGCGGCACCACACTTAGTGCTAATAAAACACCCAGCGCAGCAAACGCCAACCCTGCTGCTGTTAAACCGCGTTTTTCTGCAGCGGTCAGTTTGTCCAGTTGCGGTTCGCCCAATTCAATCGCCGCTTCGCGCACATCATACTTGCCCAGTTTGGGCTCTACTATTTTTTCAGTAACAAAAGCGCCCAGTGCAGCAATAAAAAAGGTACTGGCGATCATAAAAAACCAGTTAGCTTCTGGCCCGACGGTGTAGTTTGGGTCAATTAAATTGGCCGCCGACTGGGTAAAACCGGCCAGCAAGGGGTCCACAGTGCCTATAAACAGGTTAGCACTATAACCACCGGATACACCGGCAAAAGCGGCGGCCAAACCGGCCAGCGGATGGCGCCCCAGCGAGTGAAAGATCACGGCAGCCATGGGTATTAACACCACATAACCCAGCTCAGATGCCGTATTAGAAATAATACCGGCAAACACGATAGTCACAGTAACCATACGCTTAGACGCGCCCATTACCAGGCCCCGCATCGCGGCAGAAATCAGCCCGGAGTGTTCGGCAATACTCACACCCAGCAAGGCCACCAGCACCACACCCAGTGGTGGAAAGCTGGTAAAGTTAGTTACCAGGTTAGACACTATGCGTTGCAGGCCGTCGACACTAACCAGGTTAACCACGCGGATCACGCCATCTGCCGCGCGCCCTGCAGTACCTTCCGGCCGCGGGTCTATCGCGCTGACATCAAAGTATGCTGCTATACCGCTGCCCAGCACCACGGCTACGGCAAACATCGCAAACAAGGTAACAGGGTGCGGCAACAGGTTACCAAACCACTCTACCGTATCAAGAAAACGGGTAAACCAACCACGTTTGCCGTTATCGGCTATGTTATTGTCAGAAGCTGACATAAAGTATCCTCAACGTAAGACTTTATCCGGTGCTACAACCATCAGGGTTAGCACACTGATTATGCCGCTTTATGCCATACAGAGCGTAATAAGCTATTAAAACGCTGAAAAATAACATTTATGACGGCCAAAACAACCCTGGAAGCGGATGTAGTTTTGTTATAAGCCGGCAAATTTAGCACAACTGGCGGGCATCACAAAACCTCAATACCTTATTCTGTCAATTAGCCATCCGGATGACGTCGTACCTCAATGTTTTAGCGCAACATAATGTACACAGGCGCTTATAGCACTAAAGTAGCGTTGTCCTGCGTTTGCGCAGCTTCTAGCATGGCAGATATCAGCTAAGTGCAATCTCACTACGGAGTAAACAGCATGCAGGTTCTTGTAACAGGCGGTACCGGCGGTATAGGTTTTGCCATTGCCAGCCATTTCGCCGCCCAGGGCCACAAGGTTATTCTTGCCGATCTGCAGCAAAGCAGTATCGACAACAAAGTGGCCGAGCTTCAACAACAGGGTTTTGCTGCAGAAGGCATTGTGCTTGATGTTACCGATGCGGCCTCAATAGCCAACTGCGCGGCAAAATACCCGGCAGATGTCCTGATTAACAATGCCGGCATTCAGCATGTTGCCAGGCTGGAAGATTTTCCGCCGGAAAAATGGCAGCTATTGCTTAATGTCATGCTTACCGGCCCGGCCATGCTAAGCCGCGCCATGCTGCCTGGCATGCGTGAGCGTAATTTTGGCCGCATTATTAATATTGGTTCTATCCATGCGCTGGTAGCATCGCCATTTAAATCGGCTTATGTTGCTGCCAAACATGGTTTACTCGGTTTTAGTAAAGTGGTGGCGCTGGAAAACGCCGACATCAACTTTACTATTAATACTGTCTGCCCGGCTTATGTAAAAACCCCGCTGGTAGAGCAACAAATTGCGGCCCAGGCAAAAGAGCATAACCTGACCGAACAGCAGGTAATAGAGCAGATCATGCTGGCGCCTATGCCACAAAAAGCTTTTATTGGTGTTGATGAAATTGCCGCCACTGCCGCCTTTTTATGTAGTGATGCCGCACGGCATATGACAGCGCAAACCCTGGTGTTGGATGGCGGCTGGACAGCACGCTAGCCCGGTGGCGAAAACTCAGGCACAATCCTTACATTACGTTATCTGATGACAGCGCCTGAACTTATGATGCTAAACGGCAGCAGCATTGGGCTTGGCACCATTGCTGCGCTTTCGTTGGTTTATCTGTTAATTTTGTTTAGCGTGGGCCGCTTTGGCAGGCGCATTAACAGTAAACACCCGCTGGCACCCTGGGTGTTCAGCTTTGCGCTGTCTATTTATTGTACGTCCTGGGCATTTTATGGTGTTACCGCACAAGCTGCCGTAAACGGCTGGTGGATGCCGCCTACTTATATTGGTTCTTTTATTCTGTTCTGGTTCGGCTTTAAGCTTATTGCCCGCATCGCTATTGCCTGCCGCCGTTACCGTATCACCTCGGTTGCCGACTTTATCGCTACCCGTTTTGGCCATTCGCGCAGCCTGGCGGTGATCACCACACTTATTCTGCTGATGTCTACCGTACCCTATATTGCGCTGCAGCTGCATGCGGTATCTACCAGCATTAATACGCTGGTTGGCAGCGCGCCGGGTATGGCCTGGTACAGCGATACCGGCCTTTATGTCAGCTTATGGATGGCGGTATTTGCCCTGTTGTTTGTCAGCAAAAGTGCCAAAGCCCACCAGCCCAACCCTGGCCTGATGACAGCCATCGCCTTTGAATCGCTGGTTAAATTGCTGGCGCTGCTGGCCATTGGTGCCTTTGTATTTTGGGGCATGTACGACGGTATCGGCCAGATATTCCAGCTGGCCGCGCTCAGCCCGGCAGTACAACAAGTGCAGCAACAAGCCCTGCCAGCCCATACCTACTGGCTGCATGTATTACTGGGTTTTGCCGCCACTTTATGTTTGCCACGGCAGTTTCACGTTACCTTTGTCGAAAACCAGCATCTGGGGCATTTACGCAGCGCACGCTGGATTTTTCCGCTTTATCTGCTGTTAATGGGTATGTTTACCCTGCCGCTGGCGCTGGCAGGCGTAATGTTGCTGGGCAGCAATGCCAATATAGATCTGGTGGTACTGCAACTGCCACTGGCGGCACAGCGCACCGATATCGCCCTGCTGGCTTATCTGGGCGGCTTTTCCGCCGCCACCAGTATGGTGGTAGTCGCCACTGTGGTGCTGGGTATTATGATCACCAACGAACTGCTGGCACCGCTGCTTTACCGCACACCGGCACGCCAGGCTGCGGCGTCCGGCCATATCAAAATTTCAACACTGCGCCGTATTGCCATGTTGGCCGTTATGGCACTGGGTTATGTTTATTACCGCTGGATTGGCACCGAAACCGGCCTGGCTCAACTGGGTTTAACCGCCTTTGCCCTGGTAGCACAACTGGCCCCGGCGCTGATCCTTGGCTTGCTCAGCCGCAATATTAACCGTCAGGGCGCTATTGCCGGTTTGTGCGGCGGTGCACTGGTATGGGCTTATATTATTTTACTGCCTGAACTCAGCCGGGCTGGTTTACTTGGCAATCAGTGGTTAACGCAAGGGCCTTTTGGTATCGGCCTGCTGGCACCGCAAAAACTGCTCGGCTTAAATATCGACATGATTAGCCTCGGCGTGCTGGTAAGCCTGACAGTAAATTGTTTATTAGTGCTAATGGTAAGCCGTTTTAGCACTACACGGGTGGGTGAATGGCTGGAAAGCGGCCGCTTTTTACGTACCCAGCTTACCCAGCATAACGCCAGGCCACTTAACCTCAGCGTGCAGGATTGCTACCTGCTGGTAAAACGCTTTGCCGGAGAAAAAGAAGCCCGCCGCCTGCTACAGCGTAATTTAAAAGACCCAAACGAGCTGCAGCAGCTGGCACCGGCTAATTTGCTGCAAGCCGCCGAGCGCAGTTTAGCTGCCGTCGTAGGTGGTGCCTCTATGCGGCTGATTATGGACGCCAGCGGCCGCCATGCCGCGCTGCCGCTGGAATCGGTTGCCCGTTTTGTCGACGAAGCCAGCCAGGTATTTCAGTTTAATCAGGCACTGCTGCGATCCACCATCGACAATATCAGCCAGGGCATCAGCGTAGTAGATGCCGATCTGCGTCTGATCGCCTGGAACCAGCGCTACATTGATATGTTTAGCTACCCTCCGGCCCTGGTTGAAGTGGGCCGGCCGGTAGCCGATGTTATCCGCTTTAACCTGCAGCGCGGCCTGATTGACAGCCAGGACATAGAAGCCGAAATTAACAAACGGCTTAGCTACCTGAAGCAAGGCAGCGCCTATAAATTTCAGCGCCGCCAGCAGGACGGCCGCGTACTGGAAATGCAGGGTAACCCCCTGCCCGGCGGGGGCTTTGTTACTACTTACAGCGATGTCAGTGCTTTTATCGACACCCAGCAGCAATTAGAGCAGCGCGTAACAGAGCGCACCCAGGCCCTGCAACAACTTAACCAGCAGTTACAGCAGGCACAGCAAAAAATTGAAGCCGCTACACAGGCGAAAACCCGCTTTTTTGCTGCTGCCAGCCACGACTTAATGCAGCCGTTTAACGCCTCAGCCCTGTTTGCCAGCCTGCTGCGCGACAAACAAACCGAGCCGGAGCTGAAACAGCTGAGCCAGAATCTGATCAGTTCTTTAAATTCTGCCGAAGAGCTGCTCGGTGCCATACTGGAGCTGACTAAACTTGATTCGGGCGTGATCAGCGCCCATCACCAGCCGGTAACTATACAGACGCTGCTGGATGACATCGCCAAAGACGCCAGCGTTCTGGCGCAGGAAAAAGGCCTGTCGCTACACTACCGGCCATCAAAACTGGCAGTAAGCACCGACCGTAAACTACTAAAGCGGGTGGTGCAAAATCTGTTATCCAATGCCATTCGTTACACCCAAAGCGGCAAAGTATTATTGGGGGTAAAGCGGCGCGGCAACGCTGTGCAAATTTGTGTTATAGATACCGGTGTCGGCATTGCTATACAAGATCAACAACGTATTTTTGAAGAGTTTCAGCAAGGTGAACAGCAGGATCAAAAAGGCCTCGGGCTGGGCCTGGCAATAGCCCGGCGTATCAGCACTATTTTAGGCCACCCGTTAACACTGCAATCAGTGCCGGGCAAAGGCAGTTGTTTTAGCCTGACAGTACCGGTTACCCAGGCGCCGGTTACCGTTATTGCCGCTAAAACCCAGCATGAGATCAGCGCCAGCTTTGCCGGTAAAACAGTATTACTGCTGGATAACGAACCCCAGTTACGCTCAGCGGTAGCCGAGCTGCTGCGCAGCTGGAATATTGCTGTTACCGCAATCGGCCAGCCAGCCGAAGCCCTGCAGGCGTTGCAACAAGGCCTGACACCCGATTTACTGCTGTTTGATTATCATCTGGACAATAACGCCACCGGCGTTGAAGTTGCCGGACAACTGGCGGCACATTTCGCCGTTAATGTACCGGTGATTATTCATTCGGCGGATCACAATGAACACATTCGTGAAACAGCGTTAAACGCCGGTTATTACTTTTTACTCAAGCCACTAAAACCGGTAGCGCTGAAAAAGCTGTTCCAGCGTTTATTGCGCTAGAGGCTGTCCGGCAGTTTCAATTTTTCAAACATAATACCGGCCAGGGTGCGGTTATTAACGTTAAGCTTACGCAAAATGGCTGATACATGCTGCTTAATGGTGGTTTCCTGCACGTTCATTTCATAAGCTATTTGCTTATTCAGCAGGCCGTCGGCAATCATTTTTAGCACCCGAAACTGCTGTGGGGTAAGTTGCTCCAGGCGGTGGGCAAAATCTTCGTCAATAAGCGGTTTGGCATTACGCACATCCTGCTCAAGTTCGGCTGGCAGCCAGCTGTCGCCGTTTAGTACCGCCGCTATCGCCTCAGATAACAGCTCTAACGGCGCAGATTTGGGAATATAAGCGGCAGCGCCTAATGTTAGTGCCTGGCGGATAATCACCGGGTTTTCTTCTGCCGACACCATAATAACCGGTACGTCTGGGTATTCGGTGCGCAGTGCGCTTAAGCCGGTAAAACCGTCTGAGCCGGGCATTTTTAAATCAAGAAAAATAAAGTTAGTATCAGGGTGCGCCCGTAGCAAGGGCCAGAGTTGTTGCATGTTTTGCGCTTGCAGCAGCAGGGCATCACTGCCAAGAATATTGGCACAAGCCTGCGATAACGCTACGCGAAACAGCGGGTGGTCGTCAGCAATTAAAGCAATCATAAATCCGGTTCAGAGCCTTTTGGCCCATAATGTACCGGGGCTTTCGCCCCGGCAAGCATTTTATATCCGCCTACCTGCATCATCAGATAGTTTGGCTAATAAGTTAGAAACGGTAACCAACACTCAGGCTAACAGTGCGCGGGTCAATATAGAACCCCAGTACCGAGTTATCCAGCACTGCACCGGCAAAGTTATAACCGGCAATACGCGCTTGTTTGTCACCCAGGTTTTTACCCTGCAGCGACACATCCCAGTGGCCATCATTTGAATACCAGTTCACGCCGGCATTAAACACGGTGTAACTGCCAAAATCCAGTATTGACGGTACTTCAAAGATTTGGGTTTCACTGCGGTGCGCCATATTAGCCGTAATAACAAACTCACCTATTTCAGTAGCTATAGTGTATTTACCGGCCAGGGTTGCGGTTAAATCAGGCGTATTGGCAAAAGCCCATACGTTTGACACATCCACCACCTGCTGCTGGTTCGGGTCAAAAAATTCCACTTTGTTAAAGCTGGCATCCAGATAACCGACAATCATGCTTACATCAAAATTACGGCTGACCGCAAACTGTGCCTCAAGCTCTACGCCGTTAATATCGGCGCTGGCAGCGTTTAATACCTGTGATGCTACCGTTACCACGCCGGGCGCAGTTTCAACCGAGCGCTGTACGGTAACCTGCATATCGTCGTAAGACGACATAAACACCGCGGCATTTAAACGTAAACGCTGATTAAACCACTCGCTTTTCATACCCAGTTCATAGGTATCAACGGTTTCTTCCTGATACGGCTCGTCGGCATCGGGGTTAATGGCCTGGTTGGCACGCATATCAAAACCACCGGATTTAAAACCGTTGGTGTAGCTGCCGTACAACATCAGATCGCGGCTGTACTGATATTCTGCCCCCACACGCGGTGAAAAATGGCTGAAGCTTTCACTGCCGCTAAATTCGGTCTGGGTAGACAGGTAAACGCCGTCAGTGTCACGCGGGAATTTATAACCGGCATAAACATAGCGGTATACGTTGGCGTCTTTATCATCTTTGGTGTAACGGCCCCCAAAGGTTAACGACCATTTGTCATCCAGCTGATAAGTGCCCTGGGCATAAGCGGCAATGCTGTCGGTTTGCACACAGCCACCGTTTTCAGTGGTACTTAAGCCATAAACTACCTGGCCAAAAGCACCGCAGGCTTCGCCGTCGTAATAATACAGGCCTGATGCTACTTTGAGTTTATCGTCGCTGTATAACAGCTGCAGCTCTTGCGATACCTGGGTGTCTTCATAAAACGCCGGAATATCCAGCGTTGGAAAACTGGTAGAGTCAAAGTCGATATTGGTATCGGTTACCCCTTCGCGCCGGGCAGTAACAGACTTAAGCGTCCAGTTGTCAGACAACTCCAGCGTCATGGTAATTGACTGGCCTTCCGTTTCTACCTTATTGGTTACCGGCATACTGATATTGGCATCATACACACTGCCCGGCACGGCATCTGTTGGCGCCAGTGCACTGGGGAACAACCTAAAACCTCCGCGCGGGTTGGAATCGTCCACGGTTTTATCCGCGTTTAGCCGCATGCTAAAACTATCGGTAACATTCCACTGCAGGCTTACCCGGCCTGTCATCAGCTCTTTGTTGTAGTTGTCATCACCGGTGTTTAAAAACTTACCAAAACCGTCACGGTTAAAGGTGGCAAAAGCACCGCTGATAAACACATTGTCAGTCAGGCCGGTCTGGCCGGAAATTTTCAGGTCGCGCTGGTTTTTTGTGCCTACAGTGCCGCGCACCGCAAATTCGTTATCGCCGGTCAGTTGTTTGGTAACATATTTTACCGCCCCGCCAATGGTGTTACGGCCATACAATGTACCCTGCGGGCCACGCAGTACTTCTATCCGTTCAACGTCGTATACATCCAGTGCTGCGCCTTGTGGCCGCGCCATGTATACGTCATCAATATAAATACCTACGCCGGGTTCAAAGCCCCACAGCGGGTCCTGCTGGCCAATACCACGGATATAAGCAGTAAGGGTACTGTTGGTGCCGCGCGATACCTGCAGTGTGGTGTTAGGTGAAAACTGCGCCACAGCAGTAATGTTGTCCATACCGCGCTGTGCCAGCTCTTCTTCACCCAGTGAGGTTACCGCAACCGGTACTGTCTGCAAATTCTCGATGGTGCGCCGGGCGGTAACCTCAATGCGCTCCAGTTTAATGTCAGCATCGGTCTCAGTGGCAGTTTCCTGCGCCAGGGCGCCAGTGGCAAAGCAGCTGCTGATCGCCAGTGCAACTAAGCTGGGTTTAAGTAGGGTACGGCTAAACTTGTGCTGTGCATCGCTATTATAGTTATTGGCCATCTTGGCTCTCCTGCTGTTTGATTTCACATCATCTTGTAATTATTTATGCAGCTTTACTGTAGGCCTAAACGCAGAATTTTTAACCTGTACCTTAGTACTATGGTGATGCCTGCCGTCCTGTATCAGACTAACTGAAACTGATAATAAGGATAACAAGATGTTGAGTCTTATCGGATTGCTGGCCGGGCTTGGCCTGCTGATAGTACTGACGATGCGCGGCTTTAACCTGTTTATTACCGCCCCCCTGTGCGCATTGCTGGTAGCAATAACCAATGGTATTCCGTTCTGGCAGCTGGCCGATAAAGCCGATTTTGTTCACGGTTACATGTCTGGTTTTGCCGGTTTTGTTGCCGCCTGGTTTCTGATGTTTTTACTGGGCTCTATCTTCGGCAAATTAATGGAGCACACCGGCGCCGCAGACGCTGTGGCGCTGGCAATTGTAAAACGGCTGGGCCACACCCGCGCGGTACTGGCTATAGTACTGGCGTGTGCGGTATTAACCTATGGTGGCGTCAGCTTATTTGTGGTGGCCTTTTCTGCCTACCCTATGGCGGTAAGCCTGTTTAAAGGCGCTAATCTGCCTCGGCGTTTTATTCCTGCTGCGCTGGCGCTGGGCTCGGTAACCTTTACCATGACATCGGCCGGTTCACCGGAAATACAAAACTGGATCCCCATCCCTTACCTTGGCACCACGCCTTATGCCGGCTGGCAGATAAGTATTATTGTGGCGCTGTTTATGGCGGTTGGCGGCTATTTTACGCTAATGTGGATGATTAAATCAGCCATGCGCAAGGGCGAACAGTTTACCGCCCGTAGCAGTGATCCGCTATTAAGTGATAAACCCTTACCGCATTGGCTAACCGGCTTGCTGCCGTTGCTGGTGGTACTGGTAACCTCCTTTTTGCTGCACGACAGTCTGCAGCAAGCCGCGTTAATTATTGCGCTGGCCGGTGGTGTAATCACGTTGTATTTATTGAATTTCCGCTTTTTAGCCAACCCGGCAGCCGCCACCAACGAAGGTGTACTGGGTGCCCTGCTGGCCATTGGTAATACCGCCGCAGTAGTGGGATTTGGCGCAGTAGCCAAGCTAACACCGGCATTTAGCAGCGTGGTAGATTACATGACCCACCTGCCCGGCCCCGAGCTGTTGGGTGCCGCCGTCGCAGTAAGTGCCATAGCCGGGTTAACCGGTTCGGCTTCCGGGGGCCAGGTTATTGCCCTGCCGGAAATTGCGCCGCATTATCTGGAGCGCGGCGTAGACCCCGAGCAACTGCACCGCGTGGTGGCTATTTCATCCGGCGCGCTCGATTCTCTGCCGCATAACGGCTATGTGGTTACCACCATCCGTGCTATCTGTGGTGAAACACATCAAAATGCCTACTGGCCGGTTGCCGTTGTCAGCGTACTGATGCCGGTACTGGGCACTATGCTGGCCATAGCCCTGTTTCAGTGGTTTTAACCGGAGGCAACACTATGTTTATCAGGCTTATTTTATTATGTTGCGTTATGCTATCGGCCAGCGCACATGCCATGCTGGTGCAAAAACAGCGCTTTACACTGCACAACTTCAGCACTGAAAACGGCCACACTATTGCGCAGGTAAATATCGGCTGGGAAGCTTACGGCAAGCTTAATGCCGATAAATCTAACGTTATCTTAATTACCCATTTTTTTTCCGGCACCAGCCATGCTGCCGGTAAGTACCATAAAGACGACAGCACCGCCGGCTACTGGGATGCCATTATCGGCCCCGGTAAAGCGATAGACACCAATAAGTTTTACGTGATCAGTAGCGATACGCTGGTAAACGCCAATGTGTTTGACCCAAATGTTATTACCACAGGCCCGGCCACCACCAACCCGGCTACCGGTAAACCCTATGCGTTAAGTTTTCCGGTGGTCAGCATCGGTGATTTTGTTGAAGTGCAAAAAGCCCTGCTCGACAGCCTTGGCATTGGCAAATTGCACGCGGTTATCGGCCCGTCTATGGGGTCGTTTCAGGCTATTGAATGGGCAGTGCGCTACCCTGACAGAGTTGAGCGCTTAATTCCGGTTATCGGCAGCGCTTATATCGACGCCTACGCTGCAGTAAAACTGGAGCGCTGGGCTTACCCGATAAAAGCCGATCCTAACTGGCATAACGGCAACTACTATGACAAAGGCCAGCCGATACAAGGGCTAAGCACCGCGCTGGCGTATATTACCCAGGACGCGCTGCACCCTACCGGTTTTAACCAGCGCTACCCGGCACCAGAGCTGGATAAAGCCCCACGGCAGGATATCAGCGCAACATTTGCTGCCTGGGATCAACTGCTGCAACACGCCAAAGCACGGGCAGCGTATCAGGACGCCAACCATATATTGTATTTAGTGCGCGCATCGCAATTATGGCGCGCTGGTATGGGCGATAACTGGCAACACTCCCTTAGCCGGGTAAAAGCCAAAACGCTGTTTTTACCGGCCACTGGCGATTTACTGCTGCCACCGGCCTTAAGCCAGCATAGCGCAGCCGCCATGACAGCTGGCGGTATTACACCGCACTATGCGGAAATACCCGGCATTTGGGGCCATCTTGATGGCGTGGTGGGCATTAGCGCTGTGGCAGAGCAAATAGCTGAATTTTTAAACTAGTTTTCCTGGCGGGTGCTGCGCTTACCGGGCACCCTTTTTTCTTTTTACCAGCCACTTAACCCAAGCTGCCTGCACTTAACCGGCACATCGTATAATTAACTCGCACTCAAACGCATTTTGGGCTAAAACTAACCGGCAGAGCATTGCAAAAAAGTCGCAGTCAGGCAAGATAGTCTCTTTTTCAACAAGCTGATTTATAAAAGGAAGTAACCATGGCTTATGATTATGGTAGTGAGTCGTTAGGGATCCGTAACCCGTTTAAAGCCGAAGGCTTGCTGCGGGCAGTACGGGGTTTAGTGGTCAGTTTGCTTGGTATTTACCCGCTGCTGCAAGTGGTTAGCCTGGTACAACAGGACAAAGCCCTGGCCTGGTTTTATGCCGCTATTGGCTTTATGTTACTGGCTGGCGGTTTACGCGCGCTGGGCGGCGGTATTTTTCAGATGCTGCGCTTCTTTGTTGGCCGCAGCGTACCTACGTCACTGGCACCGAATTACAGTAAATCCGAACGCGAAACCGCCAAGCTGGAACAGCCGCATTATAAAAGCGCCGACTTAGAAGAAATGCTGATGGGCCGTAAAAATAAAACCTTCGTTGAGCCGGTGGGGTTTATCTCCCGTCTGGTGCACACGCTGGTGCCTAAGCTTATTTTTCTGCCCTACCCGCTGCGTAATCTGGCACAACGTTTTTCCGGCGCCTTAATTGCCACCGTTATTGCACTGGTGGCTTATGCGTTAACTGCCTTTGTTTGCTTAACCGGCCTGGCCGGCAACACCGGCGATATTCTGCTGCCGTTTTTCTCGTTTGTGCTGGTGGTGTATTTAATTATCAGCTGGCGCAGTGCCAGTACGGTGTATCGTAAAGCCGAAAAAACCATTGAAACCCAGGGCAACCTGCAGCTGGCCAAAATTATGGCCTTTGCCATACTGGCACCGGTGCTGCTGGGTTTATTAATCAGCTATCTGCTGCAACAGCGTGACATTTCGCAGTTTGTGGCTGATTTACAGCAGTCTGAGCTGGAAAGCTTCGCCGTAGTGCCACAACTGTTGCTGGTGCTGTTATTTGCCGCCATCAGCGGCACTTTTATCTTTTTACTGTTAAAACAACGTACTGCCCAGGTAAAGGCGCAAACCAAAGTATCGGAATACCGCGCTAACTGGCAGGAAAATATTCACCCGCGCGAGCTGTTTGTTAATATCGACAATATTGTGATGGCTAACCGGCGCTACAAAGAAATACCTAACCGGATCTACCGCGAGCTAAACCCGCAGTTAAATGAGCAATCAGAAAGCAAAGGCGATTTTAGTGGCGAAGTAATTATAGAAACCCAACCCGCTTATGCCCCGATGGAACACAGCTCGCTATTTAAGCAATTGCGGCTATTGGCCACCATTACCGGCCAGATATTGCTGTTAATCGGGCCTTTTATTCTGTTTTACTTACTGTTTGAGGCCGAAACTGTGCTGCAGCTGATACGGGAATACAGCGCACTGGCCCGCCCGTCTGATGCGGTAACACAAGGCTTTGCTGTTAACCTGTTTAATGAAAGCCAGTTTATTTTAAGCCTGATTTTCAGCTGGTTTATTTGCCACAGCTTTGGCCGCCTGCTTGAAACCTACAGCCACACCTTCTGGGCCGAGCTGAATTTTGACTCCTTACTGGTGTATTTAAAGTGCGAGGGCACCTATACCCAAAGCAAGCTAACCACAGGTAAAGGCATTTACGACTCTACCGCGTCAGAAAACTACGTTATGCGCGCATCGCTCACGCCGTGGATTATTACCTCACGCATTATGAGCAGCACCTTTGCCGACAGCGGTGCCAAGAATGTCGAACACCCGCGGCATATTCTGGAAATGCAGGACAACCCGCAGGAATTACAGGCGATACTGGACGACATTCAGGGCTTCCTGTCTGATCGCGAGACCATTGCCAGCATCAAAAACCAGCAGGATTTATCCAACACCGAGCAAATTTACCAGATTAACCAGCAATCACGCGCTATGCCGGTAACCTCAGATCAGGCCACGCTAGCCAGCCCGCAGCAAGACGCCGAAGCCAGCACCAGCCTGCCACCAGAGCAGCCACAAAACCCCTAACCCCCAGCCGGAACACCCTTGCGCCAGCTGGCGCAAGGCCTTACTACGGCAATTGCTTTGCTGCGACAATTTGCCGCATCCCCTGCGCCACGCCTTTTTGTTACCTTATCTCATTAAAATCATATATATAAAATGAGTATCGGGCATGACACCACACAAAACCGTACTGGCACTTATCGGCCTGCCATTACTGGTATTACCGCCACAGACAGGGGCTGCAGAGCAGGATATTGAAGTGATGGTGGTTACCAGTAGCCGCCAGGCGCAGGCCCTGGTTAACCTGGCCGAAGCCGTGTCGGTAATAGACGAAGACACCATTAAAAATGTCAGCCCCGGCCATCCGTCTGAGTTGTTAAACCGGGTATCAGGTGTGCATGTTAATGATCTGGGCGGCGAAGGCCATATGACAGCCATCCGCCAGCCTATTTCTACCGGCGGCGTTTACCTGTTTTTAGAGGACGGCCTGCCCACCCGGCCCACCGGCTTTTTTAACCACAATGGCCTGTATGAAATAGATATTCCCAACTCCGGCCGGGTAGAAGTAACCAAAGGCCCCGGCTCAGCGCTGTACGGCAGCGATGCCATTGGCGGCATTTTTAATATTTTAACCCCTGAGCCAACAGCACAGTTCAGCGGCAAAGCCCAGGCCGAACTGGGCAGCGATGGCTGGCAACGTGGCTTGCTAAGCCTGAGCAGCCCGTTAAACGATGCCCACAGCTTTTACTGGCAGCTAAACAGTACCCAAAGTGACGGTTTTCGGGAAGAGTCTGACTACATGCGCGTGTCCGGTAACCTGCGGCTGGACAGCGAACTGGGCAGCCATACCCGGTTAAAGTCATTACTGAGCTTTGGCAAAGTAGATCAAAGCGGCAGCTCGGGCTTATCGTTAACCGATTTTCAGCAAAACCCGGCGCGTAATTACTATCATGGCGATATAGGCGCACGCGATGTACAGGCACTGCGTTTGTCGGCCGAGCTGCGCCATCAGTTATCGGATAGCAGCGAGCTGATGCTGACACCGTTTTTCCGTGATAACCACTCAGACTTAATGCCCAGCTGGATGCTCAGTTACGATCCGGTATTACAGCAAACCCGGTTTAAGTCATACGGCCTGCTGGCACAATACCGCCAGCATACCAATAACAGCTTTAACTGGGGCGCCGGTATTGATGTCGATTACACCCCGGCCAGCTTCGCCGAGCAGCAAATAAGCGTAACGCAGCAAGACGGCATTTACACCGATTACGCTGTTACCGGCCGCACTAACTACCAGTATGACGCTGATCAGACTGTGCTGTCGCCCTACGCTCAGTTGCAGTGGTTTGCCTCGCCGCAACTGATTATCAGCCTGGGCGCACGTTACGACTACTTTAGTGTCGATTACACCGATTTACTCGATGCCGACGTACCAGAACAGGTAGGTCGCAGCAGTTGGTTACGCCCGCCATCGCAGAAACTAAGCTACAACCAGCTTAGCCCCAAGGCTGGTGCAGTATGGAAATTTGCCGCTAATCAGCAACTGTACGCTAACCGCCGCCATGCGTTTCGGGTGCCTTCAGTAGGCCAGGTATTCCGCCCCGGCAGCAGCAACGACACCACAGCACTTGAGCCGGTAACCGCGGTTAATCACGAACTGGGCTGGCGCGGACAGTTTGGCAGCCTTCAGCTGGATGCCAGCCTGTATGATTTAACCATTAAAGATGATGTGGTGACTTACATAGACGCCAACAGCCGTAAAGTCACCAACGCCGGTGAAACCACCCATCGTGGTATTGAGCTGATGCTGCAATGGACACTGACCGACGAGCTGAAGCTGCAAAGCAGTGGCTCCCTTACCCGGCAAAAATATGAAGATTTTCAGTACCTGTTTAGCTGCTTCCCGCCGGTTTGTGTGCCGCCGGTGAACGAAACCCGCAATTTTGCCGGCTATGATGTAGGTAAAGCGCCAAAACAACTGTGGCAAAGCAGCTTGAGCTATCAGCCCCGGGCAGTGTCGGGCCTGTGGCTGGAACTGGAGTGGCAAAAAGTAGGCCGTTACTTTACCGACGAAACCAACACCCATACCTACAACGGCCACGACCTGTGGCACCTGCGTGCCCGCTACCCGCTAACAGACAATATTACCCTGGCAGCCCGGCTAATGAATATCACCGACAAAACCTACTCTACCTACACCAGCAACCAGGTCGGTTCCAGTGCTATTGAATACCGCCCCGGCATGCCGCGCAGTGTGTTTGTCAGTGCCACGGTGAACTTTTAACGCTTAACTCTGTTTTAAAGGCGAAACGCATGAGAATTTCTACACTGATCAGGTGGCACCGTATTTTGCTGTGGCTGGGCGGCATTACGTTAATGATTTTTGCTTTAACCGGTATTTTGCACCCCATTATGAGCTGGACCGGTCCGCAGGCCGTTACCATGCGCCCACCCAGCCTGCAGCTTTCCGGCAACACATTACAACAGGCCATGCAACAGCTGGCCGCCCTGCCACTACCGGCGCAGGCCTTGGTAAAGCTGGTGCCCTACCGTGAACACACCGTGCTGCAGTTTAGCCGCGATTTAACCTCGCCGCGCCAGTATCTGGCGCTGGATAACAGCCCGCCACCCACCGATGAAACTATGGCTACCTGGCTGGCAGGTCATTACAGCGGCCAGGCTGAGCAGAATGTACGTAGCGTAACCCTGCTAAGCGCCTTTAATAACGCCTACCCGGCAGTTAACCGCCTGCTGCCGGTATATCAGGTGGATTACCACAACGGCCTCAGCCTGTATATTCATACCGAAAGCCAGAGCATGGCCGGCATAACCAACCCTTACAAAACCAGCGTACAGGCAGTATTTCGCCAGTTTCACAGCTGGCAATGGCTGGACGCCACACCCAGGTTAAAAATGGTGATTATGGCCATACTGCTTGGCAGCGCGCTGTTACTTACCCTTAGCGGTGCCTGGTTGCTGCTTAAACTGCCCTTCAATGCCAAACGCCGCGGCCTGCGCCGCTGGCATTATGCGTTATCCTGGCTGTTGTTTATTCCGGTTATGTTGTATCTGCTTAGCGGTATTTACCACTTTAGCTATAAACAACTTGCCGCTGAAACAGCCGGTTTAACCCTGCCGCCCATGCAGCAACTGCCGGTTGCTGTTGATACAGCTCAAAGCATTGATGCAAGCACGATGTATAACAGCGCCAGTTTGGTGCTGGCTAACGGCGCTAACTGGTACTGACGTTTGTCAGAGTTTAACCCGCAGCAGCAGGCCGATCGCACCAGCCGCTTTAACGGCCAGCAAAGTGAAAAAGGCGCGCAGTTTATCGGCCTTAGCGCCGATGCCCCGCCACTGGATGACCAGCGTTACGCCCAGCTGCTGGCGCAGCAATTTACCGGCTTAAGTGCTACAGAGCTAACCAAACAAAGCCTGGTTACCCACTTTGGCCCCGACTACGATTTTCGCAATAAACGCCTGCCGGTATGGCAGTTCGACTACGCTAACAGCCGGGTGTTTATCGACGCCGTAAGCGGCCAGTTAATTGAGCAACAAAGCCGCGCCAGCCAGTGGGAACGTTACAGTTTTTCTTTTGTGCATAAATGGGGCCTGTTGCAGCCATTACTCGGCCGCGAAGGCCGCGATATGCTGGTAGTAGGCTTTATGGTATTGCTGCTCACAATGGCAGTAATGGGCTTTGCTATGCGGCTAAAGCGGCGCTAAAGCAGGATGTGTTGGCAACCGTGTTGCTGATAAATAACAAACTGGCCGCTAACGCGGCCAGCAGCACCCTTGGAATATTCGCAGAGTTTTGACACCTAACCTTACTATTATGGTTTATTTCAACAGTTCCACAGGTACTGCCTTTTTTCTCTCCCAACAGTATTTTTCTTTATTGAGTGAATAAACACTGTCTACTATTAAGCGCCCTTCAATCTCGCGACGGTCACTTCTGAAGGTTGCTAAGAAATACCCCTTAATATCCACCCATCCGTTGTTGCATTCCATGTCATACAGCTCACCTGTTTCAGTATCATCCAATACATTAATAGCTGATTTGTTGTCTCGGAATTTTGCATGATCAGATGTTAAATACAGCCAACTATCGCCAGCACTAAGGAAATGTCCGCGTACACGAATTCTTTTGTTCAGAAATTTGTCTGGGGTAGCGATCAGTTGAACTAGGCTCACAGGAAGCACTTCAGTACTGCCATAAAATTGATCTGCGTTGAATTTTTCTTCAGCTACAACAGCTGATGACAGTAAAAAGCAGCAAATACCAAGCAAAGCTTTTAACATTACTTAAACCTCTTAAATGTATTCTCGTTGCAGTAAAAAACCGACTTCAAAGCATCCATTCCTGTGCCAATCAGAAAAACTGGTGTGCGGGTCTTTTTTGAGAGTTGCTTGCAATCACCAACAGTGGCTCGTCCCATAATGCTGGTTAATCTGTAACTTGGCGGAGCTGCAACAATAATTGCAGCTTCGTCCAGAATGTCCTGCCAAGAACAAACAAAACCATTTTGGTAACACTCCCGCCCATCCCAAGCATCAGTACCAATAGTACCTAATTTATAATCGCCTTTATTGTCTAGTCGCATAACAGCCCCAAGAAATCTGTGCTTTCTGATCTGGTCTGCCGTCAATGGATCATGCGCCAGCCTTATTTGCATCCCTAATTGGCCTCTAGCAACGTCTAATGCAGATAAAAACTTACTGTCTTTACAAAGTTCCTCGCACTCTTCAATCTCTGCCATCTTGCTATCTCCTTATAAAAGAACTTGCAGTATAAAAATGCAAGACACAAATATCAACCTAATTAAAACCAAAAATTAACAATACAACTATATAAGTTAGCTTACGCCAGCAGCCAGTTAATTGAGCAACAAAGCCGCGCCAGCCAGTGGGAGCGGTACAGTTTTTCTTTTGTACATAAATGGGGCATGTTGCAGCTATTACTCGGCCGCGAAGGCCGCGATATGCTGGTAGTAGGTTTTATGGTATTGCTGCTAACCCTGGCAGTAATGGGCTTTGCTATGCGGTTTAGGCGGCGCTAAAGCAGGATGTGTTGGCAACCGTGTTGCTGATAAATAACGGACTGGCCGCTAATGCGGCCAGAAGAGCAGTTTTACCTATGTGTTATAGATAAATTTCAAGGGTTTACGCCTGATATCTCAGCGACAATACTTTCAAGCTCGGAAACCGAATTCTTGATTACATTAGTTGCTTCGTCTCTACGTTTATTCCGTGAGAGTACAGCTTTATCCGAGAAATATATGGAATAAAGACCTTCTATAAAATCTTTGCTAGATGATAACGATGCTAGCCAGTCACCGTCAAAAAATGGCATAGGAATGAGATCCCGATCATCGTAAGCGCATGCCTTTAAAGGATAAAGTTCAATAATCTCAACCAGACGCTTATCACATGTTAAAAATGACGGGAAGAAATATCTAGCTTCTGATGATGGTCTAATTGTTAAATTTTTCTCCATTTGTCTTATGTGCCACATATCCCACGCCATACCTTGGACAACACTAAACAGATCTTTTTTTCCTTTTTGTACTTTTCCAAAGAATGTTAAATTTTGGCCTCTTTCAAAGTATGCTTTTGCGACGGTTATCTCTCTTAAACTTAAAGTCGCTAGCTTTGAATCACAAAGCTCAATCAATGCTCGCAACTTCTCCTCAATCGACATCTTTGGTGTCGAGAGCTGAATCGAAATCATCGCTAGTAAGTGCCAGTAACAAAAGTCGAAATTAAACTTTACTCCATCCACTACCTTCTGGTCACTTAAGTCTCTGTACATTATAGAGATAAGCTCTTGTGTTCTTTTAATAAGTTCAGCATTATCTAACTTAGACTGTACGATACCAAGGTTATCTAACGCGTAAACATCTATTGTACGGAGAACTTCGTAGGCTTTAATTTTTTCAAATATCCGCTCAGCCTTATCAGGATCTGAAAGGTTTAGTAAGTTTTCGAGAATATACGGCAGAGGGTCAACATTCACATCTTCTCGCGATATAAATCTAAATATTTCCTCAAAATCTTTTGGTAGCCTTGAGCTATTTCCTAATATATAGGGTTCAAGATAACTAAGTGCCTGTGTATCCAATGAAATTGAATAGTCAAAAGGGTAGATGGCACGCCCTATTTTCATCTCATCGATTGTCTCACGGTCAAGCACGAGAACAGAACCTGAACCAAAAAGACTTCTTATAACTGAACCATCAGAAAAATCACGATTGATCGAAAATCCGGGAATAGTGCCGTTTTTCGCTGCGAAGATAATCTTACAATTTTGTAAGCGATTGGAATATCTATTAAATATACGCAGTGACTCTCCAAGCGAATTCGCGGTACAGATTTCACCAATTATTTGAGTTATTTCTGAATTCAATTACTCTCCTTAAATTTTCTGGGAATTATTAGAGCCATATAAAATCTGACCTGATGACTTACCATAATTTAATCTGTTTAAATTTGATCTCCCCCAGTTCTTTTATTTTTAGCTGCCTGCGCTAGGAAGAATTATATGGTTAGTCTTACCCTTTAATGTACCTATAGTTAAATGCTGTAGCATTTTCGTCTTCAAGTTTAATATCTCCATTTGTCCGCAATTTTTGCAGAGCAATCTTAACCTTTTGCATATCGTCCTCTCCGCTAAGTTGGCGTATTAATTTATTTGATATGGATGCACCGGGGTTCTCCTCAAAGAACTGCAATATTACCTCTTCAACGGAGGCTATCCTCTGGTGCTTTATGGTAACCAAAAATGCGTTATCTTTTTCTTCGAAGACGGGCGCTACTAGACCCGCTTTTTTAAGCTCATTCTTTGCGGTGTCAAGACCCTCTCCGATATCGTGGTTTACTGGGTCTGGAAGATTATGCAACATTCGCACGACGTTAGGATTCCTTGAGAAGCGTTCATCATAAAGATTATTAATTGTCATATAACCTGGGAGTTTACCAGGACTTTGAATTTCAATACGATTATTAAAAATTCTAACATGAATATCATCATTTAAACTATAATCCCTATGAATCACAGCGTTTACTAAAATTTCTTTCAAGGCTTCGGCAGGGTAACTAAGCTGTATTATTTTTCCAGAATCTTGGAAGGAAGCTCCATCAATATATTTAGCAACTTGTTCAATGGTTTTTTTTATAACTGTTTCCACATCACCATTTATAGTAATCGGCATCTCTTCAAGCTGTTCACGTTTATATTCTGTTTCTGTAGTCCTTAGACGGTAAACCTTAACAGCACACCGCGTCTCCATTGTAGCCTGTGGTTCTTCATCAAATAGAAGTACAGCTCCTACATTCGGGACTCTCTCTTCATTCTTTTTAGTCAGAAGGCGTTGTTTCCTTAAAAACGCTTCCTTTTCAAGCTGAGTTCCCACACGTTCCATATATTTTGCAAGTAGTTCACTATCGGCAATATCTTCTAGATCAACATTATCTAAGGCTTTTCTTTCATAAGGCTCGGCACCTTTTGAGTAACCTAATTGAGTTATTCTATCGCCCTTTATTTTCCGCTTTGATGCGTTTACTCTTATATAGCAATCACCTCCAGCGGTGTAATGCACCTTAGGACTTTTAGGAATACCTATATGCAAGATAAGCCCTTTATTTTCCACCGCCAAGAACTCTATGTTTAGGTTTTCAACAGCAGGAATTGTATCCTCTAAGAGAGTTGAAATAATACCATTGGCTTCTTCCTGCCCGAAAAAACCAACAACACGTTCACCTGCTTGTTTCTGGTCTTCAATTCCAATATAAATATCCCCACCATCAGAATTTGCGAATGCAACAAACGTCTCTTGCAATTTGGCTGGGGCAATTCTTTTGCTTTTTACATCATTGAAATGGTCTTCGTTCAAAGAGAGGATTGAATTCAATTCATCTTTATCAATTGCTCTTACTTCCATAATTTCCTCATACTATAGGCCTTTGCTCGTGGCATTTAAAGGATCTAACCCCGCGAGTAGCGTGCTAAGACCCCGCAAGTTCCAAAATCTTATCCAGTCTAGGCTGCTAATTGAATGTAAATCAAGAATTTTTCTGATGTAGAAATTTTGCTGCAACAAACTGCCGGTTTTAAACCAATACACCGCTGCGACAATTTGCCACAGCGACGTAAACCGCTGGCGGGGTTACACTAAAAGCTCAGACATGACATTACCGCTGCAATGGTTTAGTCTTTTCTGACATTTTGCAAACGGCTGCCTGGCAGCCGTCTTTTTATCTGAAGCCGATGTAAAGCTATGGCCCAAAAACTGATTATCTCAACCGAATTATCACCGCGCCACCAGCTGCAGCAATTTGCTAATTTTCGTTGGGGGCTTATTGGCTTTGAAGCAACCGCCGCTGTGGCCGGTTGGCTGTTTGACTACCCTGTCAGCTCCTGGCCGCTTATTTGGCTGTTACTGCTGACGCAAATTTCTACCAATGTTATTCCCCGGCTGTTTGCCGGTGCACAAAGCCACCTGGCGCGTATTTATGCCATTAGCTGCTGCCTGGACGTATTGCTGTTGGGCTGCCTGCTGCTATTAAGCGGCGGCGTAAGTAACGGCCTGGTGGCGTTGTTATTACTGCCGGTAGCGGTAGCTGCAGTAATGCTGCCGGGCCGGGTTTGTTATGTTATTGCCATGCTGGCCATCATGGCCTACAGCCTGTTGTTGCTGATTGGCGATTTAACCATTCCCGATTTAGACCAACTGCTGCACCAAGCAGAGCACGCCCAGCACAGCCACATGCATAGCAGCGATGCTGGCAGTGCTTTTAACCAGCACATGCTGCAAATGTGGTGGGCTTTTGCTTTGTCGGCCATTCTGATCAGCTGGTTTATTAATGCCCAGGCCAATTTAATCCGACTAAAGTCACGTAAAATCAGTGAGCTGCAACAACAGCAGGTACGCCATGAACAAATGCTGGCGCTGGCTACCTTTGCCGCTAATGCTGCCCACGATTTAGCCAGCCCAATTCAGACAATGAATTTGCTCTGCGACGAAATTGCCGATGACAACAGTAGCCCGGCGCTAACCGATTTACGCCTGCAATTAAACCGCTGCCAACAAATTGTGCAGCAACTACGCCAGGACGCCGGCAGTTTACGCCGCGACGATGCGCTACTGGCACTGCTTGTGCTAACAGAGCAGCATATAGACCGCTGGCTGAACAGCCGGCCCGACATTGGTTTAGCTATTGATAAAAGCATTACTGCTGCTGATTTTACCCTGGCCGACAGCCAGGGTTTTGGCGCGGCGCTGATTAATATTCTGGATAACGCCGCCGATGCCAGTGTGGCCAACGGTTGCGCTGAGCTAAAGGTGGCTATTGCCCTGCAGGACAGTGGCTTTAGTATTAGCATTTATGATTTTGGTGAAGGCTTATCCGACAACCGCCTGGCCGAGCTGGGTAAGTTGCCACAACAAAGTGAGCAGGGCCTGGGTATTGGCCAGTTTCTGGCCAATGTGTCTATTGAACGGCTGGGCGGCACAGTGCGCCGGCGCAACCTGGATAACGGCACGCTAACACGGATTGATATTCCGCGGCCAAAAGTTGGGCATAACTGATGCACCTGGTGATTGTCGATGATGACAGCGTATTGCTTGGCGCACTGGCCCGGCGCTTTAGCCAGCGCGGTTTTAGTGTCACCACGTACGCCGATGCCATCACCGCAGAGCAGTTAATTGCCCAACAGGCGCAGGCCTATTTGCTGGATTTACGCTTTGCCAGCCAGTCGGGCTTAAGCTTTATTGCCCCGATTAGGGCCGCATTACCACAATGCCGTATTATTTTGCTTACCGGTTACGCCAGCATTGCCAATGCAGTGCAGGCAGTAAAGCTGGGCGCAGACGACTACCTGACCAAACCGGTCGATTTTTTACAACTGGAACAGGCTATAACCGGCAACCCGCAAAGCGGCGCAACCGCTGACAATGCCGTACTGTTATCGCCCGAGCAACTGGAGTGGGAGCATATTCACCGTGTGCTGGCCGAGCACGGCGGCAATATCAGCCGCACCGCAGAATTGCTGGGGATGCACCGGCGTACCCTGCAGCGTAAGCTAAACAAACACCGGCCTTGTTAAGTGGAGTATTTTGATACATCATTTGTGTATTACCCTGTTCAATGTGTGGGATGATGCAATGGAAACAGCACAGCTTGAAAGTATAACCAATGCCGCTATGACCCTTCCCGAAAAGCAGCGAGCTAAACTTGCACATGATTTAATGGCCAGTTTAGACGGGCCCGCCGATATTAGCGTAACAGAAGCTTGGGATGCGGAAATTTGCCGCAGGATAAACGATATTCAATCAGGTAAAGCTGAACTACTGGATGCAGATGAAGCCATCGCCCGTGCAAGAGCCAAAATAAGGGGCTGAGTTTGAAGGTAAAGGTTAGCAAGGAAGCAACCGAAGAGTTGATTGAAGCCGCAGCCTGGTATGAGCTGGAACTTCCCGGTTTAGGAGAGCAGCTTATTAATGCCTTTGAGCTTGCAACGGCAACGCTGGCCGAACCCAATCCACCGCTCGTACCGGCAATTGGCAAAGCCGCTAAGCTGGGTGCCAAAAGATTAATTCTGCAACGATTCCCTTTCTCTATTGTGACCATTGCAAACAATCAGGTAATTACAGTCATTGCCTTTGCACATCACTCCAGAAAGCCGGGCTACTGGCGCAGTCGGCTAACGCCACCATAACAACGGATGTAAGGTAAGATCTGGTAATACTGCACTGGCGGTTATTGCTGCCCGGCCATTTGCTGTAAAAACTGCAGGCGTTGCAGCTCTTCGGCATCGGGTTGCCAGGGTTCGTCAGTTAGCTGGCTTAACGCAAAGTAATCCAGCTGATATTCCGCTTTTTCACTGTCGCCATATTGGGTTAGCTCGCCGGGTACTGCCGGGCGCTTTTCCAGCATAAAGGTGCCTAAAATATAAGGCCCGCTTTGCTGTTGCAGCACCGCTTTAAAGGCCCGCAGGGTTATTTCACCCTGCCCTTCGCTTAGTTTTGCGTTGCCGGTTAACAAAGCCAGCGGCTGGCGTTTTTCCGTAAACAAATTAGCGCGTAAACGGTAGTAACCGCCTTGTTGTACAGCTATTTTTACCGGGATCAGCATATCGCTGCCAGCGCCGCGGCTGTCGCCCACGCCGGTGATAGTGGCTACCGGGTGGCTGTATTCAATACCGGTTTTCAGCACTTGCTGTTGGCCGTTGGCGCTAAAGCTCACGCTGATTTCAAAAGCGCCGTTCCAGTCGGCCTCTGCATTAAAAGTAGCCGACCAGTTAGCCGGTGTGCCGCGCATTTCCTCTGTAGCCACTACTGTTGTTGTACCCTCCGCACTTAGCGCCACATTAACATCCGACACCTGAATACCGCTTACCTGCAGCGTTACCGGTATCGCCTCGGGGTAGCTAAAACGGAATTTTGGCAGCACTATCGTTGCGCTGGCACTACCCTCAAGTGGCACGGTTTGTGGGATATAGCGGTTTGGCGCCAGCAGGTGTTCATCATCCGCGCTTAGCGGCCGGGAATACGGCGGCAACTCCAGCTCAGCGGCATAAGCGCTGGCCAGTATTTTAAAACTTTCGCTGACAGGTGCCGAAATTGTCTCCGTTACTGTTACTTGCTGTGGTGCAGCGGGTTTAACGCTGGCCGGAATAATCTTAGCTTTCGCTTTTGCCGGCTGGGCTGCTGTTTCAGGCTCTGCTACCACAACCGGCCCTGGCCAGAAAAACCATAAGCCTGCCAGCACCGCCAGGCTTATTATCAATACCGCCTTTTTCATTAGTGCTAGTTCGCTGCCTGATACACCAGCGCAGACATACTGGTGTTATCAGAGTTACGCACTATGCGATAACGCGAGCTAAACACCCACCAGCCCCGGTTCTCTTCAAAAGTGTTAAATTGCAGCCGCTCGCCATTGAGGTAGTTAACACTATTGCTGGCAGCAGTTATTTCGTCAGCAGCGCGGTTGGCAATAACATCGCTATGGCTGTAGCCTTCGCTCATTAACATCGGATAATGGTACGGCATAAAGCTGGTTGGCCCGCTAACCGATGCCAACTTGCCGTCAAAGGCTACACTACGTGAACAACTGTTAAAGCTGCCGGCGCTGGCCGCACCGCAGCTGGAATGGCTGGCCACTACGCCGTCATCCTCACCGGGCAGAAATGCGCCGGTGGCACCTAAAAAGTCAGATCCGGCGCCAACAAAACGTAAGCGCGGCACCCGACTGTCGGGAAAGGCCGCTAACTGGCGTGCGGTGTTTACCCGCAGATCGTTTAACACACCAATGTTAGACGGTGACGGTATTTGCCCCAGCCATAATGAGATCGCCAGCCGCAGTGCGCCATCAATCAGGCCGGAGCCACCAGCGACATTTACCGCTAAATCGGCCAGTTCTACCCCGCCGCCAGCACCGGCAAAATCAAACGTCGCGACAATATTCAGCGGTTGTAAGCCCGCGTTTTGCAGCCACAACGCCTGGTTATCAATAATGTAGCGGGTAACTAAATCACCGGTAGAGTGCGACACAAAAATACAGCCGCTGGCGCAGGTGCCATTTTGTGACAGCTGTTGCAGCTTAGGCCAAACATAGTCACTGGCAATTTTACCGGCCACCCGCTCTTGCGAGGGCCAATCAATACGCACATCGGCGCGGTCGCGCCAGTACTCGGCCCAATACTCGGCACCATTATTAGTTACCTGGCTGCCGGTAGGCCGGCTGGCTAAATTATCCGGCTGAAAACCGTGTACCAATACCACCGGATAACCGCCCACAGCGGCCTGCGCAGCGCCGCTTAACAGGCCCGCCAGCAAAAGCAGGGTAGATTTTTTCATTTGGGTTGTCCTCGTCTTTTCTCTGCTGAAACAGGGTTCTTGCTAAGATTATCGTTATTATTCTGCCGCCCTTTCCGTCAGGCTAATTACAACTCCACCAACAAGATAGACCAGTTCACTTTGATTGCAATACACTGATTTTTGCTGCCAGCAAGCTGCCAGACCGGCTAAACCGGTGCCGGTGTTTGAATTTTCTTAAACAGAGAAAAATGTGAATAGCGCCACAGCAGCCTTAAACCGGCAGTGTGCTTTATAAGCAGATAACAGGCAGGTAAAACACTGTTTAAAGTGATTGCTCAAACTATTTTTGTTTTATTACCTTCAGTGTGTCTAAAAAATATAATGTGGTCTTTTATCACTGCTAAACACCCTTATCCCATAATAACGGCCAGCGAATGATTCAAATGTCATTTGCCCGTTAAACTTTGGGTAAACCATCTGCTGGCGGGCCATTGGCAGTACATACAGTGTGAGTTTTTCTGTGGGTTTTGACGTTATAATCAGCGAACCAGACACTGGTGCCATATGTGGTAGTGCATATCTGGCGCGTTTTAATTCAGCGCTGTAGCGATAAATAATCGGACTACGGTGATCTTCTCCCGGCAAACGGTAGACAGGGTTATAACCCATAATACTAATAGTTCTCCCGCTAAAACTAACAAACTGAAAGCTCGGGGTTTCTGCGGTAATCAAAGTAGTATCTGCCAATAACTTTTCAGCTTCTTCACTGCTGAGTAAACTGTTATCTTCATCCCCCAAACTGCCATATGCATGAAAGCCGTGTAAATCAGTCATGGCTTTAATTAATAACTCAGGTGTAGGATCCGGGTGCATCCAGCGCACATTTCCACCGCAACTACTAAGCAACACAACAGCGCATAGCACTAATAACAATAACCTGGTATGCATGTGTAATAACCTTAAATCAACCAACAAGAACAAGCCCTTTATGCTGTAAGCACTGTTGTAGTTGCGCCACTTTATCCGGGTCGGTAGTTGTGCAGATAAAACGTGGGTTTTCCTGTAGGTAAGGCTTACCATTTTGTATGGTACAAATTTCCAGCAGTTGCAAATTGGCAGTTTGCAGTTGTTGCTGCAAAACCGGCAGAAAGAAACCACCGTCATCGTAATAATTTAACTCGCCAAGCGGAGCTCCGTGTTTATCGTATAAGCTGTCTGTCACAAGCGTTATTCCGGCCTGGCGGATCGGCACCAACTTATTCATATTAGCCAGAGCCCAGGGATCAAACTCTTTCCATTCAACATAACAATGAAAATCTTTCCCCAGCAGTGCATCCAGCCAAAACAATTCTTTATAGATACCCTGGCGTTCATCTACCCCGGGTATTACTACATTGGCCGCGACAAAGCCCGGTACTGCATGTTCCAGAGCGATATAAAGCGCGCTGTTGTTCATATGATGTCCTTAGTAAATCTCTTCAAAACCCGGCCACAGAACAATATCTGCCGGTAAATTTGCTGTCAGGCGCCTATCCTAGCGTATTTTGTAAAGTCACACATCATGCAGTCTAAGCTTTACGCTTTGCATAATGCTTTGCTGTGCCGCACGGGCGTTGGCATGCCAGTAGTGAAAATAGGCCGGTAAATTTGCTTTGTACGCAAAACGGATTTTTAAGTAAAACTGCTCTGATAACGGGTAACAATAGTAGTGATACTGCCGGGTAAAAGCCCGGCTGGCATGGGTGTAATGCAGCCATTGCTGGCTGCCAAAGCTTTTAACACTGTAGCACTGCGGTAGTTGCTCTTTGTGCCGTAACGCAGCGTATTGCTGCATTTGCCCGCCAAGTAATTTATTGCTGTGTCTGCAGGCTTCGTAGTGTTGTAAAGCGTGCTTTAACTGCGCAGCTCTACCAGAAATATAACTGCCGTTTGCATCGTTGCTCTGCCCGCTCAGATAGTGGCCTAACAACTCAACATTATGCCGTGCAATGCGTTTACCCTCTGTCACCTGCTTTAGCCAGATCGATAGCATTAGCTGCCCCAGCGGTTCGCCGTGCGTTCTTAAAAAATGCCCGCTATACCAATATTGTTGCTGGTTTATACAGACAAAACGATGCAGCTGGCGCTGATCGGTGTGTAGCTCGAACCAGCCGGGCGTTTGGTAAGGAAACAACACCGGAAATGCCATCGGGCTGGTGCACGGAATACAAAACGCCAGTAAGTCTTTATCTAACAGCACTTTATAGTTAAAGCGCCTATAGGCATCTGGCCCGCCATGAAAGCCGCGGCCGGTAATGCGTTTTAAGAAGTTCTTTACCATACCAGCACTATGCAATTTACGCTTTTATGTTGTCTGGTTGCCCGGCGTCACTCCAGGTAAACTTACGCTGCTGGCACCAGGCTAAAGCCAACTCGTCCATCAGCTCTGCTTTAATGGCCAAAGTCAGCCAGATCCCGGTTTTATCCTGCTCCAGAATACATTCAGTTGGGTTTCGTAAGTCAATGTAAGCACAAGGAATATTGTCACCGTGTACAGTTTTCTCACTAAACACAATATGCGCTACCGACTTTGCGTTAACATTGCGGTCCATAACAGAGATCTCTCCCGTACGCGATTGGGTGCCAAGAGCAAATATGCCGCCAACAACACTCTTTGCTTTTACGTTTTCTTCACATTATTGCGTATTACGCAAATTTATCAAGTTAATTTTGCAGCAACCGCTTTGTGCATCTTTGCCAATGCACCGAGAATCGCTGAGATGAAAATTGGCAACATATTGAGACATAGAAGAAAACTGCTAGGGAAAACCCTGGAGGATGTTGCTTATGCCGCAGAAACTGATGCAGGAAATTTGTCACGCATAGAGCGCGATGAGCAGCGCCCGTCGCTGGATTTACTGGAAGCTATCGCCCACGCTCTGGATACACAGGTGTCGGCACTGTACCAAAGTGCTGAGGCACAAAACCATACTCAGGTAATGGAGCAAAGCAACCATTACAGCCCGTCTGCCACTGCAGTAGACGCACAATTGGCTTTGTTGCTTAAGCATTACCATAGCCTGACCGACGAAGGCAGAGCATTGGCGGTTAACCTTATTAGCACACTGAAAAAAACCCATAGCGCCGGCAAGTAAGCCGCTGTTACCTGTTTGAGTTATTAACCAAATCGCCAACAACATGTGATACATAGTCGGCGCCTTTGAGTATTTCATCAATAATACTGGCCGCCTCTGTAATGAGATCTGCATTTTTATCTGCCTGCTCAGTAACCTGCAACATGCTGCCCCGGCCCTGTGTTACCAGTTGATTGTTTTTACTCACCATCTGGTTTATTTCTTCAGTCGACTTGGTAGTGCGGCTTGCCAACGTTCTTACTTCATCGGCTACTACCGCAAAGCCTCTGCCATGCTCGCCCGCACGGGCTGCTTCAATGGCGGCATTTAACGCCAGCAGGTTGGTTTGATCAGCAATAGATTTTATCGTAGTGACAATTTTAGAGATTTCACCTGACTGAATATTTAACTCTTCCACCAGCCCGGCTAATTGTTTGATATCCTGCGACACTTTTTCTGAGTTGTGCAAATTTTGTTTTAAAATGCTGGCGCCGCGCTCTGACACCTGAGCGGTTTCAACCGAGGTGCTGTGTGCCAGCTCTGCCGCTTTTTGAATGGCCAGCTGCCGCTCCATTCTTTTGGTAATGTCGCTGGCTATCTTAACCACTTTAATGACTTTACCGGCATGGTCAAACACCGGATTATAAGTTGCCTCAATCCACACCGAATCTCCCTGGCCACTTACGCGGCGGAATAAACCATTTTTTACCTGGCCGTTTTCCAGCTCCTGCCAGAATGTCGGGTTGTCGCGGTAAAACTCTGGCCCACAAAAAATTCTATGGTGTTTACCGCGGATATCACTAAGGCTTCGATACCCCAACGCATTGATAAAATTGTTATTGGCCGTAATGATGGTGCCGTCAGAGGTAAATTCTATTACCGCATTTGCACGCTCTACAGCATCAATAAAAGCCGAATTACTTACTGATTTTTCGTGTGCTGCAGTCACATCATTAGCAATTTTCATCACCTGAACAACCTGCCCACTTTCAATAATGGGAATATAAGTCGCTTCAAGCCAGATATCGGCACCATTTTTATGCTTGCGTCTGAACAACCCCCGTTTGGGCTGCCCTTTAGCCAGGTCGGCCCAAAACTGCCGGTATTCTGCGGATTCAACCAGCTCTGTTGGGCATAACGTTTTGTGATGCCGCCCCCGGATTTCATCTATGCTGTAACCAATACAATTGAGAAACAGCGGGCTGGCTTTGAGTATTTCACCAGACGGCGAAAAATAAATAACGGCACATGAATTCGAAATACTGTGGGCCTGTGCTTCCAAAGTTTTTACCGCTGCGCTGATAACATCTTGCTTTTCTTTATCTTTGTTAAAAAACATTTGGACGATCTCCACGGCAGATTTAGTAAAAACACTTAGCAACGCTCGGTATAGAAGAATACGCAGACGTACTACACATGGTTTAGAAAAAATATTTAAATTGCAGATGACCGCTGTTGCAATACTTATAGGGTTGTCATTACGCCATCAGGTTAAGCGAATTTGTCAGAGCAAGCATAGACGGGTTCTGTGCCAGATCAAAGTTTGCGTGCGAAGTAGTGATACAGAGCGCTATTAAAACAAAACGCAGCCGAAGCTGCGTTTTGCTGTGTACTGCAGGCTTATTGCGTTTTCATTTGCTGATGAAAGGCGGCCACGTCGGTTACTTTAGTCTGGCCGGGTAAATCGGCAAACGGCTGATCGCGGAACTTGGTGCCACGCATTTGTACCGAAATCCGTGCTGCGTTGTCATTTAACATGGTTTCGCGGTAAAAGGCTTTTACCTGCTCCAGTGTTACCTGCTCTATAGCGGCAATTAACTGTTGTTTGCTGTCGAAGCTGAATTTCTCACGGTACCAGTCGGTAATTAATGGCCCTACTTCGTCCTGCAGGTTTTTCGTAGGCTCTTTTAGCGTGATCAGTGTGCTGGCTTTAAGCTGGGCAAAGTTATCTTCGGTTAACTTATCCAGCTCGGCGGCATATTGCTGCTTAAAGCTGTCAAAGCGGGCCTGCATATCGGCTACGCCTTTTACCGGCGTTTGAATATACATGGCAAAACCAACGTAGTTTTCAATTTGCATGGCGGTGCCACCCACGGCATAGGCCAGTTGCTCTTCGGTACGCAGTTTATCAAAAGCCACATTACTAAAATGGCTGTTAAGCACCGTTGCCCGTGCCAGTTGGGTATAGGAAGCTTCAGGGTGTACATGCACATCTACCAGGCCAACGTCGGCAACGTCGATGTCTTTTTGCAGTACCAGTTTTTCACCTGCGGCCGGTTGCCAGTAAGCTGTGCGGCTGTATGGCTGTTCACTGCGCTGCGCCGGCAGAGCCTGTTGCACGGTAGCAACCACCTGGCTTATGGCGGCTTTATCGTAGTTACCAAAGGCAAATACCCGCAGTTGGTTATTCGCCAGCGTATCGGCGATAAAGCTTTGCAGCTGTGCAATGGTTAAACTGTTGGCGGCAGTAATTAGCTGCTCTGGCTCATAGTTACCATTGCGCACCAGTGTGTTGTAGCCATTAAATGCCTGATAAAACGGGAATTGCTTACCCTGATTTTGCAAACCACGGATATAGCGATCTTTAGCCTGGGCAAAGCTTTGCTCGTCAGTACTAACCACCAAACCTGCCAGGGCCTGTTGCAGTAACTCGGGTTGCTTGTCAGTAAAACCGGCTACCGTTAAGGCCATACCGCTACCGGCGGTTAAACGCAGCTGCATGCCGGCAATATCAGCTTCGGTAGCCAGCACACTTTGCTGCAGGCTGAACATGTCGCGCCACAGCGCCAGAGCTACTCTGGCTTTAATATCCTGTTGTGGTGCCGGCGTATTGATAAAAATTTCCAGCACACCACGCGGCTGGCTGGCAAACTGCTGGCTTGGGTACAACCAGGCGGTAATACCGTTTTGCTGTAGCACAATTTCTGGTTTGGCTTGCTGTACCGGCGCTACCAACTCAAAGTTTTCTGGCAGCAGCCGGTTTACTGCCGGTAAGTTCAGTGCCAGTTGCGGGCTTTGTTGCCAGCTTTGCTGCTCTTCGCTACTGATATCGGTAATTTTATACTTGCCATCGTAAAAATGCAGGCTGCTATCATGCGGCTCTTGCTTGCTGATATACCATACGCGCAGGCGCTGGGGTGTTAGCTGCGCCAGCACATTTTCAATCGCTTTGGCATCAAAACGCTGGTAATAAAACGGCGCATTTATTGCGTTGCGCGCTGGCACTTTTTGCATAGCATCGGCCAGGTTAGATACATAGCCAAACTCGTCGCCTTTTTCCAGAAAACGGAATTGGTTGTTCAGGCTGGTTTGAATTTCACTGAAATATTTGCTGTCTACACCCTGCTGCTTCACCAGTTCAATGTACTGCATGATAGTGGCCACTATGCCTTCACGGTTTTGCATACCGGCGTCGGTTAACTCTACGTCTATACTGAGCGAGCCGTAATTGCCGTATAAGTCGGGCGTGGCGCTGGCATTTAAGTTAGAAATAAGCCCCATGGCTTTTAGCTGCTCAGCCGGGGTGCCGGGCATTTCTGAGCCCAGCAGGTAGCTGATAAATTCATTGGGTTTAACGGCAAACTGTTCGCTGTTGTTGCTGATGGTGAAATCCAGCCGTAACTGTTTTACGTCCTGATTGGGCACATAGTGAATACGCTTGCCGCCTAACTGGCTAAAATCCAGCTCTGCGGTTACAGCAGGTTTTTCAATGTTCTTATTAACAATACTGCTAAAGTGCTTGCTGGCCAGTTGCTCCATTTCGCTTAGCGGCAGGTTGCTTAGCAGGGCCACTTTCATAATATTGGCCGAATAATACTGGTTATAAAACGCTACGGTTTCAGGGTGCAGCAGGCTACCGTCTTTATCGCCGAGCGTTTCCAGGTTACCAATTAAAAACCGGTTAGCCGGGTGGCTGCCCATCATGCGGCGGGATAAATTATACTGGCCGAAGTAGTCCATTTCACGGCGCATTGACCACTCTGCATTAACGGCATTTTTCTCTTTATCGGCGTATTCGGGGTATAGCTTGGGGGCTTTAAAAAAATCGGAGAAACGATCCAGCGCTTCGTCATAAGCGTTGTTATTTACCTTAAACATGTAGTTGGTAATATCAAGCCAGGTGTAGGCGTTTTGCGCGCCGCCGTTGGCGGTCATAAATTCGCTGTAGCCTTTGGTATCAGGATAGCGCTCGGTGCCTAAAAACAGCATATGCTCTAAATAATGCGCCATACCCTGCTGGCTCATGGGATCTTGCAGTAAACCTACGCCCACACTTAACGCTGCAGCCGATTTTTCCGCTGTAGGGTCTGACACCAGCAGCACTTCCAGCTTATTCGGCAGGACAAGGGTTTTATAAGCACGGTTGTCGTTCGGGCTTACCACTACCTGGCCCTGTACCTGTTGCTGCGCAGCACGCGTATCGGCAGATAAGCTACGCTCACCGGCACAACCGGTTAATACAGCCAGCGCTATTGCACTGATAACGAATATTTTTTTCATTGAACCACCACGATTAGACAACTTGTTACTTTTTGTGAAGGTCAATGTAATGAAAACAACTAGCCACTACCAGCGCTAACCACCATTGGATTGTAATAAATTGTGTCGGCACACTTGTTGGGTAAGACTGTTGCTGGATAAAGCTATCAGCCCAAAGCGGTATCCAACAACATCATCAATACAAAGCCCAGCATTAAACCATTGGTGGCGGCCAGCTCGTGGCCCTGCCGGTGCGATTCAGGGATCATTTCATGGCTGATCACAAACAACATAGCACCAGCTGCCACAGCCAGGCCCCAGGGTAGCAACAGGCTGGACTCACCCAGCACTGCTGCGCCGACAATCGCCATAACCGGCTCGGTTAAGCCAGATAATATTGCAATGCCCACCGCCAGTGTACGGCTGTAACCCACTGCCAGCAGTGCCATTGCCACTACCAGCCCTTCAGGAATATCCTGCACCGAGATACCTGTAGCCAGCGCAGTGGCTGCTGCAGTGTCACCACTGGCAAAAGACGCACCAATGGCCAGCCCTTCGGGGATATTATGCAGCGCTATGGCAAACACAAATAACCAGCTGCGCCGCAGGGTTTGGCCGCGTAGCCTGTCTTCGTCTTTAATAAAATGTTCATGTGGTACCAGCCTTTCCAGCATTAGCATAAAGGCACCGCCAAGCAAAATGGCCAGCGCCACACTACCAGAGCTGCGCCATGGCGAAGCGCCGCTGTCAGTTAACAAAGCCAGCGCCGGTACGATCAGCGAAAACATACAGGCGGCCAGCATTACGCCGGCACCAAAGCCCAGCATCACATCAAGCAACTTTTGCTGTAACCGGCGCATAAACAACGCCGGTATTGCACCAGCTGCTGTTGCTGTGGCCGCTACCATACCGGCATAAAAGGCATAGCGCACATTAGCTTGCTGCTGCATAAGTACCGCCAGTTGCTGCAAACCATAGCCTGCACCAGCCAGCACTATCAGCAGGCCAGCAAGCTTACGCAAGCCCAGCGCAGGCCATTGCAACAACATTAGCTTCATTGCTTCTCCTGATATAACCCCGCCACATAGGGCCAGTTAATCACATTAAAAAACGCTGCCACATACTCTGGCCGCTTATTCTGGTACTGCAGGTAGTATGCATGTTCCCACACGTCCAGCCCCAGTATTGGCGTTAGCCCTTCCATTAACGGGCTATCCTGATTCGCACTGCTGCTTACCTGCAATTTACCGTATTGATCTTTTACCAGCCAGGCCCAGCCACTGCCAAACCGGCTGAGTGCGGCCTGAATAAATTGCTGCTTAAACTGGGCAAAGCTGCCAAAGTGCAGCGTTATAGCTTCACCCAGTTCGCCGGTAGGTTCGCCACCACCTTGCGGTGACATAACCTGCCAGAACAAACTGTGGTTAGCATGGCCGCCGCCATGGTTACGTACAGCCTGCTGCAACGGTTGTGGCAAGGCAGCTATTTCGCTGAGTAAGCGCTGCAGCGACCAGTCAGTATAGGCGCTGCTTTCCAGCGCTGCATTTAAACCGTTAACATAAGTTTGATGGTGACGGCTGTGGTGTATTTCCATCGTTAACGCATCCAGATGCGGTTCCAGTGCGTTGTAGCTGTAAGGTAGTTCCGGTAACGTAAAGTTCATATCAACCCTCCAATTAATGATAACCATTATCATTTGCATTTAGTCGAAAAACAAGCCATATTTTCAGTCAGGTTCCCGACAAGGTGAGTGATATGGATACGATAGAACACTGGAAACACATTATCCGTCAGGCCAACAGTGCTTTTGCGCACGATCACTACGTACTGGCTGCCGATTTATATCAACAGGCTGCGGTGTTGCTAACACAAGCCTGGCAGGAGTACGAGGCCAGATCGGCCGACAATTTTATACCCGGTGCACCCGATGGCACTGCATTGCTCATTATTTGCCTGTCGATCAGCGTGCAGAATCTGGCCGAAACCTATGCCCGGCAACAACGCTGGCGCCGCTGTCTTGCCACGTTAAATCGTGCCTTGCAGCAAGTGCTGCAACTGCAGGCGCAGTTACCTGCCACCCACCCGGCCAATGTGGCACTGCTGCGCGAAAGTTGCAGTTTACGCCGCGAACTGTGCCGCTTTTCGCAGTTAGCGCCTGCAATGCCGGCAGAAATAACGCTGCCAGTGCGGCCCACAGCTGCCACGCTACATTAAGGAGCCCATTATGCTGATACAAAGTTCTCTATGGCAGGATTTCAGCCGCCTGAGCCGGCAGCTAAAACAAGGCAATATAATGCCGGACGACTATCACCGGCTGGTTTCTGATTACAGCTGCCGCTGCTGCCAGTTAGCCACTATGCTGGAGCGGCAACGCAGTAGCTTATTGCAGGAATGGTGTTTACGCTATGCGCTGTTTACGCTGGCTGAAGGCGCCGTAAACCGGCACCACACGGAAATACAGCGTCAGATGTGTCTGGATATGTTGTATATGCCGTTAATTGCGCTAACCCGGCTGTACCAGCATCAGCCGCAAGGCCAGGCTGAGCTGGCGGCACTGCATGCAAAACTAAAACATTGTTTTGCATGCCATTAAGCACCGCTTTTACATCTGCGATTGCAGTTGGCCGTTACATCTGCGACTGCAAATAGTTGGGCAGGCCCAGCAGTTTAATCAGGTTAAGCTGCTGCTCCAGCCAGTGGGCGTGATCTACCTCAGTGTCGTCCAGCAGTTGTTGTAACATAGCGCGGGTAACGTAGTCCTGCTCTTGCTCGCACAGCGCCATCGTTTGCTTTAACAGCTTTTGCACGGTGAACTCTACGTTTAAATCGTTTTGCAACATCGCCGGTACATCTTTGCCAACATGAATGGCATCTCGCTTGCTCATATCCGGCACACCTTCTAAGAAGATAATGCGTTCAATCAGCCTGGAGGCATGGCCTTTTTCGTCGTCAAATTCATGATCGATGCGCTCAAATAACTTGTGCAGGCCCCAGTCATGGTACATACGCGAGTGAATAAAGTACTGATCCATCGCGGCCAGCTCGTTGGCCAGCAGTACGTTTAGCGCATCGATAATCTTGGTATTGCCTTTCATTTACTCGCCTCCCAGCTGCGCTTGCAGGTAATTTGCCAGCCCCATAGTGCTGATTTGGTGCTGCTGGGTTTCCAGCCAGTCCAGATGTTCTTCTTCATATTCCAGAATTTCGGTCAGAATATCGCGGCTAACGTAGTCTTGCTCGGTTTCGCATAATGCGATAGTGGCGCGCAGCAGCGGCAGTTGTTCTATCTGAAACTCCATATCGCACTGCAGCATTTCCGGTGTGTCTTCGCCAATGCGTAATTTACCCAGCGCCTGCAAATTGGGCAGGCCTTCAAGTATTAAAATACGCTCAATCAGCTCATCGGCCTGCTTCATATCTTTAATCGACTTTTTGTAGCACACATCGTTAAGGGCTTTTAAGCCCCAGTTTTTATAAATGCGGGCATGCAGAAAGTACTGATTAATAGAGGTTAATTCGGCTGTCAGTATTTCATTTAGCTTAGACAGCACCTGCGGATTGCCTTTCATGTAATGTACCTTTTCTGTCGCGACAAGAATTGTTGCACAGTGTAGACCAAAATCGCCACCATCGCAAAATTATGTTTATAATCAATAACATATTACTGATAACCATTCGTATTATTAACTCGTTTAGCTTAACGTTTAATTAGCGCATTAAAGCTTAAGCCGGATTTCAGGGCGCTTGTCTCAAGCCTTTTGAATTGTCGGGCATTTTGCGGTAAACAGAATGGCGATATTTATTACCTATAACAATAATTGCGGGGGTCCGATGAAAATAGTGAAGCCTTTTGCCCTGTTGCTGCTGCTGTGCAGTACTGTGGTGCTGGCAACTGAACGCCAGATTGAAATTGACAGCAATGTAAGCACAGAGCATAAAACCGAAGTTAACGGCAAGCGCTTCAGCTATACCGCTACTACCGGCACCCAGCCGGTGTGGGATGAAGACGGCGTACCCACCGCCACCTTGTTTTATACCTATTATCAGCGCAGCGATATTAAAGACCGTAGCAAACGCCCACTGCTGATTTCATTTAACGGCGGCCCAGGTTCGGCGTCGGTATGGATGCACATTGCCTACACCGGCCCTAAAGCGCTGGTTATTGATGAAGAAGGCTATCCGGTACAACCGTATGGCGTTAAAACCAACCCGTATTCTGTGCTCGATGTTGCCGATATTGTGTTTGTTAACCCGGTAAATACCGGTTACTCACGCGTATTGCCGGGTAAAGACGGTAAAATGCCATCTAAAGATCAGCAGCAAAAAATGTTCTTTGGTGTAAATGCCGACGTTAAATATCTGGCCGAGTGGTTAAATACTTTTGTTACCCGCAATGAGCGCTGGCAATCGCCGAAGTTTTTAATTGGCGAAAGCTACGGCACTACCCGTGTATCCGGCCTGGCGCTGGCTCTGCAAAACCAGCAGTGGATGTACTTAAACGGTGTGGTTCTGGTATCACCTACCGACTTAGGCATAGAGCGCGCAGGCCCGGTTAAAGCCGCCAACCGCCTGCCGTACTTTGCTGCCACTGCCTGGTATCACAAAAAGCTTAACAGTGAACTGCAACAAAAAGACTTATACGATATTTTGCCGGAAGTAGAAAACTTTACGCTAAACCACTACCTGCCGGCGCTGGCTAAAGGTAATGCTATAAGCAATGAAGAAAAACAACGTATCGCCCAGCAGGTAGCCAGCTATTCGGGTTTATCGCTGCAAGCAGTGCTGCAAAATAACCTGGATATTCCTACCAACTATTTCTGGAAAGAGCTGTTACGCGACCGCGGCCAAACCATCGGCCGGCTGGACTCACGTTATTTAGGTATTGATAAAACCGATGCCGGTGACCGGCCCGACTACAACGCCGAGCTAACATCCTGGCTGCACTCGTTTACCCCGGCGATTAACCACTATCTGCGCAATGATCTGAAATACAAAACCGACATTAAATACAATATGTTCGGCCCTGTGCACCCGTGGGACAGATCTGATGACAACACCGGCGAAAACCTGCGCCAGGCCATGGCACAAAACCCCTATCTAAAAGTAATGACGCAGTCCGGCTACTTTGACGGCGCCACTAACTATTTTGATGGTAAGTACAATATGTGGCAGTTGGACCCAAGCGGTAAAATGAAGCATCGCCTCAGTTTTAAAGGCTATCGCAGCGGCCATATGATGTACCTGCGTTATGAAGATTTGAAAAAATCGAACGACGACCTGCGTGAGTTTATCCTTGGCGCCCTGCCGGCCGAAGGTGTAGCAGCGAAGTACTAATACGGCTGCAAAACGCTATCAGATAAATCCCTGCTTCGGTGGGGGTTTTGCTTTAAAGCTAACGTGATAGCTGTGTACGGTTTGCAGCTAACACCACCAGGCCGATGCCGCCCAAAATCGCCAGTGATGCCAGCAGTAAGCGCAGCGTTAGCGGTTCCTGCAATAGTAATACACCACCCAGTGCCGCCAGCAGCGGCACACTTAACTGCACCGTGGCTGCCGTTGTCGCTTTTAGTAACGGTAAGGCGGTATACCAGATGGCATAACCGATACCAGAGGTTAAAACACCCGATAACAGCGCATACCCTACCCCGGCGTTGTCTAACGATGCCTGCTTTAGTAACAGTACGCTTAGCAGCAGCGCCATTGGTACTGCCCGGATAAAGTTACCGCTGGTTACCGAAAGCGGATCGCCAGCGCCTTTACCGCGCAGCGAGTACACGCCCCAGGCAATACCAGCGGCAATCATCAGCATAGCGCCGGTCAGAGGCGGTGCCGACAGCCCAGGCAGCAACAGCCCAATCAGCCCCGAGCAAGCCAACAATAACCCCAGCCACTGCAACAAACTAAAGCGTTCACCACGCCACAGGCCATAGGCTATCATGCTGGTTTGCACGGCGCCGAATAGTATTAGCGCGCCAATACCGGTGTTCAGCTGGATATAAGCAAACGAAAACCCGGCAGCATAAACAAACAGCGCCAGCGCTGATAGCCAGTTACCCCGGCCGCTGTATTCCCCCCGGCGCAATGCTACCAACGCCCATAACATCACAGCACCGGATACCAACCGGATACTGGTAAAGCTGGCGGCATCTATCTGGGTATGCGCCAGCGCAGCACGGCATAGCAGCGAATTACCGGCAAAGGCGACAAGCGCCAGCAGGGTTAACAGCACAACACGGGTATAGGGCATTGCAAGGCCTTATAAAACAGCATAGTTTCCAGCAGGCTAGCATTAATATGCCAGGGTTTACATCGGGACTAAAGTCTTAGTAGGTGTGTTAATAATGCAATAAGCTTCAGGCGAAATACTGCCACAAGTAAGCCAGCAATGTACCGACGGCAAGCACGCCGATAAACCCGAATAGCGGTAGCCAGGAACGTTTTTTCCCCTCCGCTTGTTTCACATCAATCAGTTGATATGCAACTGCTCCGAGTATTGCAGTTACTACGATAAAACCAGCAATAGCAGCATACACCGAACCTGTTTGCCACCACACCACGGCAGCCGAGATTAAGCCCACATACAGAAAAATCTCAAACGACAGATCCGCCAGAAAACGGCGCAAACCAGTAACAAAGCGAGAGGCACCATTCATTTGCAAATACCCTTAAAACTATTTTTAGGTACCATCTATACCGGTAGATAATGTCGTCGCAGTTGCATCGACCAGACTACCGTACGAATTTAACAAAGCCCCGGCAGACAGCAAAATACATAGCGCTAAGCATGTTAAATCGGTGTGGTAATAGCGCCTGAGAATTTAGGATCAACTCCGGGCTTCAGGTAACCCCAGACCCGAAAATAAGAATCTTGTACAGTGTATTTAATTCCGTATTTCTTAAATACAGCTAATATCTCATCAGAAACATCAGTTTCTTTATCCGCTATAAGGCGGCCTCTGTGTTCTTTTACCACAGGGTCAAAATCTAGCCACTCTATCGCTGAACTCTCGGCAAATAGCTCGTCCCACCAAACAGGACTGAACCCCAGAACCTGATCTGAGGTAATCAATTTATAACAAACACTAATGTTTAGTGAGTGGCGCTCGCCAAATTCCTGGCATAGTTCACGCCATTTGGTTTTATTCATTACGGATACCAACTGACGGCGATTTATAATATCGAGCAAGTTTTTATGCATACTGTAACCATGATTCTTACCCGCTTAATGCCTTAAAAACGGGTTTGCCGTCGTTGTAATAGTGATATTTTACCTTACCCAGCTTTATAACCATTTACAACAACTGACCAATACTGGCGTTAGCCCGGAAGAAAAACACTGCCGTTAGCCATATTGTATTTACCTTTTGTCAGCCGCCAGCCGTGTGAACAGCTCTGCATTGGCGTTATTCAACCGGCTCGGTAACAAAACCTAATTGCGTAATGCCCAGTTGCTGCGCCAGTGCCATTACGTTAAGCACATGCTGGTATTCAACCGCTTTATCGGCCATTAGCTGCAGTGGTGGTTGCTCAGGTAACTGCGCTATGTGTGCCAGCTTGTGTTGCAGTTGCCCGGCCGTTACCGCTTCGCTATTCCACTGTACGCTGCCATCGCGCAGTATGCTGATGGCAATGCTGTCGGGGGTTGTTGTTGCGGGCTCTGCACTGGCCTGAGGCAACTCCACCAGCACTGTCTGGGTTAATACCGGCATGGTGATCATAAAAATAATCAGCAGCACCAGCATCACATCAACCAGCGGTGTCATATTAATTTCGCTGATAATTTCATCATTTTGCGAGTCTGTGGCGAAGGCCATTTAAGCACTCTCCTCGTTACTGGCCTGCTTAGTGTTTAACACACTGACACTGGCTTTAGGCGCAGCACCGGTGAGAAAATACGCATGTAGTTGATGGGCAAAGCGGTTAAGACGGGTAATAACACCTTTATTGGCCCGTTGCAGAGCGTTGTAGCCCAGCACTGCCGGTATGGCCACCGCCAAACCAACGGCGGTCATAATTAATGCCTCACCTACCGGGCCGGCGACTTTATCAATACCGGCCTGGCCGGATACCCCTATGCTAACCAGCGCATGATAAATCCCCCACACCGTGCCAAACAGGCCGATAAAAGGTGCGGTAGACCCTACTGACGCCAGCACCGGCAGGCCGCGCTGCAGTTGTTGTACGTTGTCGTCAATGGCGTTACGCAAACAGGCGTTTAGCCAGTCGTTTAAACTTAGCTGGCCGTGTAAATCGGCTTTGTGCAGGCTGTGATGATCAACCGCCGCCTGGCCTTCTTCGGCCAGCATACGGTATGGGCTGGCACTGTTGTGCGGTTGCAGTAGCTGCAAACCCTGGGCAAAGCTTTGCGCGTGCCAGAAATCCCGCGAGGCTTTATTGGCCGGGCGCAGGCGCCACAGCATCAGGCTGCGCCAGATGATCACACTCCAGCTGGCAACCGACATTAACAGCAGCAACAGCGCCACGCCTTTTATTACCCAGTCGCCCTGCGCCCAAAGCGCGGCCAGGCCATAAGGGTTGTCTGTTAGTTGCGTCATTAGTTAACTCCTTCGGTTAAGGAAAATGCTACCCGTTGGCGGTAGCGGTAATCTATTGTTGTGTCGCCACGCCGTGCCGCCTGATAACGCCAGTGCTGCACGGCAGTGAGCGCAGCCTGATCTAATCTTGAATAGCCACTACTTTGCAGCACGATAACATCGGCTACGGTGCCATTAACCAGCACGGTAAGTTCCAGCACTACCGTGCCCTGCTCGCGTAATTTGCGCGATAACTGCGGGTATACCGGCGGCGCGTTATAGTGCGCTGTAGCATTTAACACCGGCGCCGAAACCGGCACGGCTATGGCAGCGTGGCTGGGTTTTACTGCCGGCTTACTTTGCTCAGGTGCCGGCTGAGCAGTTGTGTTGGGCTGCGCTGTTGCTTTTGTTAAAGGTGCTTGTGCTAACGGCCGGGCAGGCTGGTTTTCTGCCTGGGTTTGCTTAAGCTCACGCTTAGCTGCCGGTTTAACTGCAGGCTTAATTTCTTGTTTTACTTCTGGTTGCGCTTCGGCTGTGGCTACAGGTGGTGGCGCAGCTGCTTGTTGCGAGGCCGGTTGTGATACCAACACCCCGGTTAATACTGGCGGTTGTACTGTTACCGCCGCGCTTTGATCTGCGCTCAGATACCAGGCCAGCGGCAATAAATGCATACTAAGTACTGCAACCAGCGTAAATAAAAAGCCCCCTGCTTTAACAGCAGGGGGAAGGCTTTGCGCCAGCGGTTGCATAGCGGCGGGAGAAAACATCAAAAGCTATAACTAATGGCCAGTTTGGCGTAACGGCCGGGTTCGCTGTAACGCTGCAGGCCGGTACCGTCGGCCAGTACACCACCACGCGCGCCACTGCCTACCCAGTTGGTAACAAAACGCACCCGCTGCCATTGGTAGTACTCTTCGTCGAACAGGTTATAAATACCGGCTCTTAACTGCCAGTTTTCCGACAGGTCCAGTGTGCCCATCAGGTCAACCACGGTGTAGCTGTCGGTCAGATAAGGCTTTGCTTCAAAATCACTTGCTGTTGAGTCGTAGGCGTCTTTGGCTTTTTTAGCCGCGCTGTGAGTGACATTCGCGGTAATGTTCCAGTTAGCACCGTCGTAGCGAAAGCCCAGCACTGCCGAAGCCGGGTTAATGCTGCGCAGCGGGTCGCCGTTTTCTTTCTCACCCTCGTTATATGAATAAGCCAAACGCGAGCTAAAGGCGCGGCTAATGCGCCAGGCGGCTTCCAGCTCTACGCCTTTTACGTCAGTTTCACCAATATTATCAATGGTGTTGTACTGGTTACCCTGCGCCACAGTACAAACGCCACGGGTACAGGTTTCATATACCACATCAGGGTTTTGTATCCGGGTAACAGTATCAATCATGTCGCTGTACTGATCTTTAAACAGCGATACGCCCAGCAGCAGGTTGTCGGTTTGATAGCGGTAACCTACTTCCAGGTTCAGGCTGCGCTCGGCTTTTAAATCCGGGTTAGCGATGCTGCTCCATAAATCATCCACGACAATACCGGTAGCCTGTTCGGTGCGGCTGATCAGCGAGGTGGGTGAATACATTTCTGCTACAGTTGGCGCCCTAAAACCACGCCCGGCCTGCGCCCATACCTGATGCGCTTTAGCTATCTGGTAGGTCAGGTTAGTTTGCCAGGTAAAAGCGGTGAAATCGACGTCGGCTACGGTTTGGCTGTCATCACTAAATTGCTCGTTTAACTCGGGGCTGTATTTTAACGAGTCAAAGCGGCCGCCAAGGCGCAGTGTCCAGCGCGGGTCAAACTTGATCACATCGCGGGCATACAGGCTAAGTGCGGTAACGTCGGTTTTTGGCACCTGATCCGGATCAATTACCGGAGGGCTTGCCAGCTCATCTGTCTGGCCAATATAACGGCGGTCAACAGCAGAATATTCTACACTGCGCCGTTCAGCCGAACCGCCATACAACCACTGCTGGTGTATGGTGTTACCGAACAGTTCTTTATCCAGCGCCACAGCCAGTTTCAGTTGTTGCTGCTTAAAATCACGGTCTTCACTGCGCAGGCAAGGTGACACGCCACCATTTACTGCACCGCTGCAACCGGTAGTTAGCATGGTGGTTAAACCTTTAGTGTAATTTGACTGGTAATCTACCGTTGCATTTACGCTGTCAGCAAAGGCCTGAGCGGCAAGCCACTCGTATTGCAGACCAAAGCGTTTGCGTTCAATTTCATCATCACCAAAGCGGGATAAATAAGTGCTGTCGAGCCGGGATTGGTTGTCCAGTTCACTTTTTTGTTTAAAGTATTCGCCGGTCCAGCCCAGACGCTGGCTATCAGTTAGCTGATATTGCAACTTGGCCAGAATATTATTACTGCTATAATCCAGCGGATCGGCAATAGTACGCCCGGCACCGCTGATATTTTCGCCAGAATGGGCCGTTTCAGTTTCACTGCCATCACGGCGGGTATACACCAGTAAAGATTCCAGCTTGCCGCTGCGGTTAGCCACAGTGCCACTGAACGAGGTTTCATCATTTGCACCGCTAAAACCGGCAGACAAACCAATATGGCTGTCATCACCTTCTGCAGTTAAATAGTCGGCCGGATCTTTGGTCACAAATAACACAGCACCGCCTAAAGCACCGCTGCCGGCGGCGATAGCATCAGCACCTTTTACAATTTCAATTTGCTTTAGTGCCTCGATATCAACTCCGCCTCTGGCGGAGCGGAAAAACTCATAAGCAACAAAAGTGGGCGGGTCCAGCGTTTCACCCAGCGACAAACCATCGACGGTAATGGCCACCCTATCACCATCTAAACCACGGATATTAAAACCATTGCTGCCAAAGCGGCCCATATCGGTAGTGGTGACGCCAGGTACAAAGCGCACTGCATCAGCAATATTTTGCGCTTGCTGCTGTTGCAGCTGCTGTGCGCTGAGTTGCTCAGTTTGTTTGCTGTTAGCCTGAGTTTGTGCCGGGGCCTGCGCGGTTACCGATACGGTATCCAGCTCTGGCGCGGCATTATCCGCCAGGGCCTGGGTGGCAAAGGCACCCGTTACCGCCAGTGCCAATAAAGTGTACTGCATAGCCATGTTACTGTTCTCCTGAGTGCGGCTTAGTCGGCTTTTTTGCCGGTCTGGCTTATTTGCTGGTCGAGCCGGCCGGCAAATTCTGCAACGTATTCGTCGTAGCTCAGCTGGCCATCGCCATTGGCATCGGTAGCCGCAAACTGTGCTGCACGGCCTTTGGCATATTCTTCGCGGCTGATTACGCCATCTTTATTGCTGTCGTACATCGCCAGCATGCCGTCAACCGAATGGGTGGTTGGCATTTTTAACAAGCGTTCACGTCTTGGCTGTTCAGTGCGCTGTGCCTGCTGCTGACGGGTTTGCTCTGTGCGTGTTTGCTCTGATCGGGTGTCTTCACCACGCGGTTCCGGTTTAGGATCGGCAGCAGATAACACGCCGTCTTTATTGGTATCCATCCGTTCAAAAGCTAAATCGCCAGAGCGGTTAAATTCAGCGCGGCTGATATAACCGTCTTCGTCTTTATCCAGCGCATTAAAGCGCACATGAGTCTGGCGCAAGTGGCCGGCACGCTCGCTTGCCAGTTGCTTTTGCTGCGCCTCGCTTAAACGTGGCATGTCAGAGGCAGCAGTACTACTGCAGGCACTCAGATAGGCACTGCTTAGCGCCAGAAATAAGGTGGTATATAAATGTTGTTTGTTCATGAGTAAAACTCCTGCGCTAAAGGGTGGGCGCTATTGGGTAACTTCCAGCACAACGCTGTAGCTGTAACTGTATTGCGGCACTTTGGCGCTGGCCGGCGCATCAGCGCGATAGCGGCTTAGCAACAAGTAAGTACCGGCTTTTTCGGGTTTAAAGCTGATAATACCGGCGGCATCAGTCGTCAGTTGCTGCGTCACTTTTTCGTCGTTAGCACCGGCTTCCACGAAATACGCATTTACCGCCTGTTGTGCCAGCGGCTTGCCGTTAAACAGCACACGGGCCCGTAAGGTGCTGTCGGTATAGAGGTCATTCGGGTGGCTGAGAAACTCCAGTTCCAGTGCCTCACCACCGGGTTTTAAGGCGTTGTGGTCTGGTGCACCTTTGCTGACATAGGTTTCAGCCCGGGTTACCGCCTGGAAATGCGCAATAGATTTGGCACCGGCCGGTAATTTGAAGTTTTCATCGCGGCTGTTTTTACGCTCGCCATCTTGCTCATAGGTATGAAATACCGCGCCGTAGCGCAGGCCGGTGCTAAAGCGGTAAGTGCCATCGTCGGTTAACTGGTGCTCTGCCGTAGTGCGGGTATGGCTGTATTGCACTAATGTTGGTTTAACCGCAGTACCAGCCGGTGTCAGCACACTAAACTGGCTGTTATCAAAGGCCACTTCAGGAATAAAAAAGCGGTCGGCAAAGGCGGCATCCAGGCTTACCCAGCCGCCGCGGATTGGCTCAAAACTGGCGGGCTGTAAATAAGGCACATGCGCCTGCACGGCAACAGGGGTGGCAAAGCTGCCTGCCAGTACAGCGGCAGAAAAAATAGCCCGGCTAAATGGCAACGACATAACGGCTCCTTAATGATAATAATTCTTATTAACTTGCGAGCCGAACTTTAATCTAACTGAGAATCATTTGCAAATGATAATTGATCTTATTTGCGTAACTTATCGACAGCAGCAAAACAATAAACATTAGGGCAGAAAAAAGCCGGGCTATTTAACCCGGCTTAGTATGGTGTTGCAGCAGCTTATTCAGTTTGCCCCAGCAGGTTAAGAATAAACGCATACTCCTGTGCGTACTCAGCTAAGCGTGAAAAGCGGCCTGATTTACCACCGTGACCGGCCTCCATATTGGTTTTAAACAATAATGGCTGGTTGTCGGTTTTAAGCGTACGTAATTTGGCTACCCATTTGGCGGGTTCAAAATATTGCACCTGGGAATCATGCAAACCCGTGGTGACCAGCAATGCCGGGTAAGCCTGCTTGCTTAGCTGATCATAAGGCGAATAAGACAGCATATAATCGTAGTAGGCTTTTTGCTTCGGGTTACCCCACTCGTCAAACTCGTTGGTGGTTAGCGGAATGCTTTCATCCAGCATGGTGGTAACCACATCAACAAAAGGTACATGCGCTACCAGTGCACGGTATTTCTGCGGCGCCATATTGGCAACTGCGCCCATCAGCAAGCCGCCGGCACTGCCTCCCATGCCAAACACTTTGTCTTTGGCGGCGTATTTATTGGCTACCAGATAATCGGTTACCGCGATGTAATCGGTAAAAGTATTAATTTTTTTCAGCAGTTTGCCGTCTTCATACCAGTGACGGCCCATTTCCTGCCCGCCGCGGATATGGGCAATAGCATAAACAAAACCGCGGTCAACCAACGAGAACACGGTAGAGCGGAATGACGGATCAGACGAGCTGCCATAAGAGCCATAAGCATACTGATACAAAGGTGCAGTACCGTCGGCTTTAAAGCCTTTTTTATACAATAAAGACACCGGTATTTTTACGCCATCGGCGGCAGTGGCCCATACGCGCTCAGTGCCATAGTGATTTTTATCAAAACCGCCCAGTACTTCGGTTTCTTTTAGCAGCTGTTTTTCACCGGTTTTCATATTCAGCTGATACACACTTTGTGGTGTCGTCAGTGACGTATAGGTGTAACGTAACCAGTCGGTATTTTGCTCCGGGTTGGTTTCAAAGGTGGTGACATAGGCTGCTTCGTCTGATGCGACATAAAAGGCTTTATCGGGTGCGTTCCATGGCATCACTTTAATACGGCGCAAACCGTCGCTGCGCTCGCTGATAGCCAGGTAATTGCCGAACGCTTCAAAGCCATGAATAAACACTTTTTCATCATGCGCTACCAGTGGCTGCCAGTTATTACGGTCGCCCAGTTTAGCGGTTTCTACTGTCATTAAACGGAAATTAGGCGCATCCCAGTCGGTATTGATAATCCAGCGGCCATTAAGATGCTCTGCCGTATACTGAAAATCACGCTGGCGCGGTGCGACAACAGTAAACTCGCTTTGTGGTTTGCTGGCATCCTGCACCCGCATTTCGCCAGACACTGTACTGCTGGAGTAAATCATCACATACTTGTCGTCCAGCGTATTGCCGACGCCCATGTAAAAACTGTTGTCTTTTTCTTCGTATACCTGGCGGGCACTGGCCGGGTCATTGCCCAACGTGTGTTGCAATACCTTAGTGCTAAGCAGGGTTACCGGGTCGTTTTTTATCACGTACAGTGTTTTATTGTCCTGTGCCCAGGCCAGGCTGCCGGATAAGCCGGTAAGCTGATCGGGTAAATCCTGGCCAGTGCGTAAATCGCGCACTTTAAGGGTAAACTGACGCCGCCCATTACTGTCTTCCATATAGGCCAGCAGGTTTTGATCCGGGCTTACCTGCCAGTTAGCCACCTGATAAAAATCTTTACCCTGCGCCAGCTGGTTTACGTCCAGCATAATTTGTTCGGTGCCGTCTTTTAACGACTTACGCGCATAAACCGGGTATTCCTGGCCGGTTTCAAAACGGCGATAGTAGCTGTAATCGCCTTTGTTATAAGGTACTGAGCTGTCGTCCTGCTTAATACGGCCAATAATTTCATCAGTCAGTTTGCTGGTCAGCGGCTGATATTTACTGGCGTATCCGGCAAAGTAGTCATTTTCCTGCTGCAGGTAATCCAGCACGGTTGGCGAGGTGCGGCTGTCGTCACGCAGCCAGTAAAAAGGGTCTTGCCGGTCACCATTGGGTGATTTAACGGTATAAGGTTGTTGTACCGCTACCGGTGCCGCTGGCTGGGCAGCGTGTGCCAGGCCAGTGCTAATTAGCGCAGTAAATAATAATGAATAGAATGTTGTTTTCATGATTAGGCTCTTTATAACTGTAACAAATGAAATTAGCATGCTGTATCCCACAACACTATTAGCGGCAGTTTAAAAAAGTGTAACGGAGTGTAACATTGCTTTGAGCTAAGCAGGCTTTATCAGTTCGCTATTCACAAACGCCTGATTTTAGGCTATTACTTGTAAGTTTTCTAATCAACAGGATCAGGTTATGGCATTAATGACAGTTGAGCAGGTTGCAAATTTGCTTGGCGTACAAACAGTAAGAGTAGAGCGACTGGCACGGGAAAATTTGCTGATAGCCGCCGATAAAGACAGCGAAGGTAAACCCTTGTTTAACGAAGAGGATGTAAAGCGTTACAAAACGCTGGCTGAACGTTTAGGAGGTTTGTAACTGCACAGCCGCTAAACCTTGTACCTGCTGCTGCCAATAGTTTGCCTGTGTCTGGCAATCTGGCAGCGCCAGATACCACAGCCAGCAAAAACCACTATACACCAACTTTGCTGCAGGCAGTTTTTCGGCCAGTAGTTTTTCAGCGGGTAGTTTTTCAGTTGACAGTGCTACCTGTTCACTACCCTGTCGTAAGCGGACATAGTTTGCCAGCATTTGCGCTTCTGCTGTTTTATCTAAGTTGAAATGTAAACTTATGGCGGCTAAATCCAGGCTGCTGTCGGCCTGCTGGCTGTACTCAAAATCAAGTAACCACAGTGTATCCGCGGCCCAAAGCAAATTACCCTGATGTAAATCCAGATGGCATAACACTAAATCAGGCTGCATGCTGCTAAGCTGTTGCGCTGCCTGTTGCAATGCTGCCAGCAGGGTTTTATCGGCACTGTTATTGGCCGGTAGCGCTGCCTGTAATTGTGGTAAATAGACGGCACAATCCAAAGTGGCGGTTTGTACCTGTAACTGATGAAACTGAGCCAGCACAGATAGCAAAGCTCTACCGCCATGGCGGGCATAATCGAAAGGTTCAGCACCGCGGATATATTCGCTTAACATCACCTGATAGTGGTTGTTTAAGCACAGAGGCGTAGCGGCCAGCCCTTTAGCGGCCGCAGCGTGCTGACAGCGTAACTCCTGCTGGCGGCATACGGTAGACTCTGCCGGATAACAGCGCAGCACATATTCGCCCTGCGCTGTTTTTACATAGTAGCTTTGGTTACTGGCGCCATGAGACAGCGCCCGCACCTGCAGGGGTGGCTGGTCAACAAAAAACTCCAGCCGCTGGCATAAGCGGGTTACATGCTCAATCTCACTGCCGGTTGCTGTTGATAATGACTGCGCCAAATAAAGTACCCTGCAATAGCGATAACCGTATACAGCATAAACAAGCCTGTGAGGAAATACAGATGTTTTTGTGCGTAAACGTAAATGGATACCGCATCTATTACCACCCAGTACAACCAGTTTGATACCAGCTTACGTGCTACCAGCCAGGTTGCCATCACACTGAACACTGTGGTTTGGGCATCAAGATAGGCAAAATCAGCCCGGGTATAATTTGCCATAAAAACGCCAAGTGCTATACCGGCCAGCGCAGTAACGCCAATTAATACCGCATGGCGCTGCCAGGACCACTCGTATACCGGGCCACGCTGATCCGGTGCACTTTGGCGCAGTTGCTGCCAGCGCCACCAGCCATACAGCGCCATAGCAGCATAATACAGCTGTAACAGTGCATCAGATAACAGTGCCGACTGCCACATAACGTGGGTAAACAACACCGTACTTAACAACGCAGCCGGCCAGCACCACAGGCTTTGTTTTAATGCCAGAATCACATAAGCCAGCGCCAGCAGCGTAGCCGCCAGCTCAAGGCTGTGCATCAGCTGCCACTGCGCCATAGCCTGTGTGATCAGCTCATTCATGGCCGCAAATCACCATGAATAAACTTACAGACAAATACTACTTTGCCGTACTGCTCAAATGACCATTTAATACAGGCCTGCAGGGCCTGCATCACTGCATCGTAATCACCAAATAATTGAGTACTCATGGTGTTGGTCAGCACGGTTGCGTCCGGGTATTTATTCAGCTGTTCAATAAAGCCTTTAATCGGGCCGATATAATCGTCGGCTAACGGGTACTTACTGATTTCAACAGATAATTGCATAACACTCTCCTCAAACATCACTGGCCTTAAAACTGGTAACTGGCCGTTACGCCAAAGCGGCGTGGCTCAGCAAATTGCTCATACACATGTGGCTCGTAACCGTCTCGCGGATCGTTACCAAAATAGAAGCCGCGAACACCGATATCCTGATCCAGCGCGTTGCGGGTCCATACTGCCAGCTCCCAGTTTGTCAGCTGGTAGCTTAAACGTGCGCCCAACAGCTCGTAGCGTGACGATCGGGCATTGTGGCCGTCTGAGTAAAAGAAGGCATCTTTACCCTGCAGGCTGACATTAAAGGTAAGGGCTTCGGTGATATACCAGTCTGTGGCTACACTGTACTGAAAGCGCGGTGCCTGGGCCTGCTCACGGCCGCTGAAGTTTTCTTCGTCCAGCGTGACATAATTACCCAGCTTGGTTTTGAGCCAGCTGGCAGATAAAAATACTGCAAATTGCGGATGCAGCTGCAGGCGGTTTTCCATTTCAATGCCGTAGTTACGGCCGCTACCGGCATTATCAATAAAACCGGCAAATTGCGGGCCGCTGTCGGGGTTAAGCCAGCCTTTTACCTGCATATCGTCACGCCACATATAAAACGCCGCAACCCTTGCGGTAATGCTTTGATCCAACGCACTGCCCTTTACGCCAAACTCGGCGTTGTACAACGTTTCAGGCTGAAAGCTGGCTTTGCTGTTTAGCTCGCTTAAGCTGTCATCGGCGGCTTTGGCCAGCGCATCGCCGTTTACACCACCGGCTTTATAACCACGCGACGCCAGCAGGTATACTAACGCCTGGCTATTTACCTGATAATTCAGGCTTAAATTGGCGCCCCACATAGTGTCGTGGTTTTTAATATTGTTACCGCTGATATCGCTGTAGTCATCGTCATAACGCTCCAGCCGCAGGCCCGACACCAGGCTCCAGCCGCTGCTTAACGGCGTGCTTAGCTCACCATACACAGCAACATTGCTGCGGCTAAGTTCGCTGACAAAACTGTCGGCTTGCCATAAATCCCAGTTCCAGAATTGCCGCGTTAAATCAAAATTTTTACTGGCCGCATAGAGGCCAAATACCCAGTCGCTGTTGCCTAGCTTGCCTTGTGGCGTGGAGATAAAGCGGTAATCCAGCGTAAGTTGATCGCGGCTACGTAAGTAACGGTCGGTAGTGGCATATTCATCCGGGTGAATACCAACATAGCTCCAGTCTTCGTCAAAACCATAATCGCTGTCGGCAGTTAAATAACTCAGTTGCGCCAGCACTGTAGCAAACGGCAAACCACGGTAATCAGCCTGCAGTGCTACCGCTTTGCTGCGGATCTTATCCTGTCCCGGTTCGTCTGACAGCGTGGTGCGGTTGCGATCCAGCGAAAAGGCATCATAGCCGTTGTCCTGGTCAACAAAATGCGTGATCAGTTGCAACGCCAGTGCATCTGACGGTTGGTAGCGCAGTTTAAAACGGCCGGTAAATTCGTCGATGTTGTTGGTATCGTCGCGGTTTAAATAGGCGTTATTGATAAAACCGTCTGAGTTTTGCTGTTCCAGCGAAACACTGTAACCCAGTTGCTGATTAATACTGTTACTAAACTGGCCTGCCAGTTGGCGGCTGTTGTAGTTAGCCAGCGTGGCACTGAACTTACCCTCCGGCGTTGCCGTCGGGCCTTTGGTGGTCAGGTTTAGCATACCGGCCAGCGCATTTGCGCCAAAGCGGGTAGCCTCAGGGCCACGAAATACTTCCAGTTGGGCTAAATCACTGATGCCACTGATGCCTAAACCGGAATAATCGATACCATCAATCAATATACCTACTGATGGGTTAATGGTATCGACAAATTCACTACGCTCGCCAATGCCGCGCATCTGAATATAGCGGCCACGCGATGCGCCGGAGGTAAAGTTAACATTGGCAAACTGATTGAGTAAGTCATCCAGATGCTGCGCTGAAGTGCGCTTAACATCCTGCTCACTGACCAGCGCAATACTACCGGCAACCTGTTGTACTGCCTGCTGGCGAAAATCGCCCTGCACGCGGATCCGCTCTATAGCCGTATCGACCGGCTCTGGGGCAGTTTCAGCTGCATTAATTTGAATAGAAAAACTGCTGCATACCGCAACAGCGATTAACGATGGGAAAAAACGCATTTTTGTATGAATCTCCATAAAAACACAGAGATCACACCAGCTTGAGGAGTTAGCACCATCCCTCCGCCGGTATAATCCGGATCAGGTTCTAAGGGTTCGCCTTGCGGCATCTCAGCTATTGCACCCCTTGGTTGCGCGGCAAGTGTAAAGCTTTTTACAGGCGGCTGCAATGCAGCTTTGTTATATCACCCTATACCAAAATCATGTGACCGGGTTGTTTTTCCGATAGCGACTTGTACATCTAATTACATTTTTGATAACATCATGTTTTATTTTAGGGAAATCAATATGAAAGTAATACGGAAACTCACTCTACCAGCTCTCTTGATTAGTAGCCTTGGATTAACCGCCTGTGGCGGCTCAGACAGTAATGCCGGAGACACTAGTGCAGAAGCCATTCCAGCGCCCTTAAATGCAAGCTACTATGGTTTATGGCAGCTAAGTGGCGATGCTTATGTTGGGATTTCTGAACAGTCAATTACAACTTATGTAAATGATCCTACAAGCGGCTGTATTGAAGCTTCACTTTTTAAAATAGTATCAAGTACAGCGAATTCTGCGGTAGCCCAAGACATTAAAACGGGCGAGATGAGTAATTCCACTTTCAAATTGAATGGCGCTAATTTGCAAATCAGTCAGGACGGCGAAACGTTAGAATTTTTCGCCGGCAATCTCATCGATATTACCAACGGATGCAGCAATGACTCTGGGATTGAGCAGATGGAGCTGACTATCGACTTAACTTATTTACCGCCCTATGTAAGTATAAACCGCGATACCCAATTAACGGGACGGGTTGAGTATCAATATGGCGTACACTTTGATATCAACCAAAACGGCCAAGTTGACGCCGGTGACGTTGCTATTCAGATACTACACTTTAAAGACTCGCAATCTTCAAGTGCGAATACAGCACTGGCAGAGCTGGGAGCTAATATTTGGGCATTTATTCCGCGTCAACAAGCAGCAGGGTATTTTACCCTAACCAGCAGTAGTGGAATCTCGATGGTACAGGTGAGTCAAACAGAAAATAGGCTTAAGTTCACAGTTGATATGAGCCAACATCCGTTATTGGCATATGTTGACGATAATACGCCACTATTTATTTATACTTACCTCGACTATTCACAACCTGAAACAACGGTAATAGCTGACTGGCAAGATGGCCCCTGGAACTGGTCATCACAGTTTCATGAAGACCGCTATCCCGACGTTAACTTTACCCGCCTGAATTTACATGCCAATGGCAATATGCTTGACGCCACAAATGACTTACTGCGCGGTGAAGCGAAATGGGTCGATATCCAGGCTGTTCATTTGAGTTTCAATTAAGTCGCAAACACCTGCCAATCGTTATTTAGCTGGGCGGCCAGTTGGGTTAATTGCTCACTGGCGCTGGCTGAACGGCTGGCCTCATTACTTAACTGGCTTACCTCGTCGTTTAACTGATGTATGGTGGCGGCGATATTCTGTGACACCAGCTGTTGCTGTGCTGTGGCCGTGTGTATTTGTGCATTTGCACTGCTGATATGTTCAACCGCGCCGGCTAGCTGATTAAAGCGGCTGCCAGTATCCTGCGCTAACTGCGCATTGGTATTGGCCTGCGTATGCGCCTGCTGCATTACCTCTACAGCATCAGAGGCCTGCTGCTGCAGCCTGGTAATCATGCCATTGATAGATTCTGTTGCCTGCTTGGTATTGGCAGATAAGGTGCGAACCTCGTCAGCGACTACAGAAAAACCGCGCCCGGCTTCACCTGCTCTGGCCGCTTCAATAGCTGCATTGAGCGCCAGTAAATTGGTTTGCTCAGAAATTTTACCGATCACTTCCAGCACATCGGAAATCTGCCTGGAGCCTTGCTGCAAACTACTTACCACCTCAACACTATGCTGTAACTGCACTGCCAGTGCTGTGATACCTGCTGCACTTTTATCTGCTGCCGTATGGCCACTGTGACACAACTGCTCTGCATGCACTGCAGCCTGTGCGGCAACACCGGCGTTTTGTGCAACTTGCTGCACACTGCTGCTCATTTGCTCAGCAGCTGCGGCAAGTTGCTGAGCCTGGCGCGCCTGTACGGCTGCACTCTGGTTTACTTCAGTACTGATATCATATACCTGCCCTGCCTGCTGGTTTAACGCCACAGCACTGTGGCCCAGCTTGGCAACCAGTTGCTCAAAATGCTGCATCATCTGGTTTAGCGCATTGGCGGCTTGCGCCAGCTCGTCGTTGCCACTGTCGTTTGCCCGCAAGCTAAGATCAGAGCGGGTAACCACTTGCACCAACAAATCACGCAGTGCCAGCAAGGGCTGGCATACAGAGCGCTGTATTGCCCAAATAAGCGCACTCACCAGCAGTAACAGCGTCAGGCCACCCACTACATAAGCCTGCACCAGTTGCCCGGTAAAATGCTGCGCACTGTCACGCACAGTTACCGCGGCACTGAGTTGCTGCTGAATAAAAGCCTCAGTCAGCTGGGTAAAGCCGGTGATCCTCAGTTCAATTTCGCTGTTAACAGTAGATTCGTTCAAAATACGCACCAGCAGCGCATCGCTGCCGGCATAGCTAATCCATTCGCCATAATGCTTGATGGCTTTAGCAAATGCCTGATCCAGTTCGGTATAAAACTCGCTGTCGTCCTGCAGCGGCCTGCTCTGCACAAAACCTTGCCAGTGCTGCTGTGCCTGCGCCATGTGTTGTTTAATCACTTGTTCAGTGGCCTCTGCTGAAGCCCAGCCGGTGCGGTATTTACGGATATCCTGCAATGCGGTTTGCTGCAAAATCTGTTGCACCGCCATAACGTCAGACAAAATCGCCAGATGATCATCATACAGCTGATTAAACAGCCTATCTTTTTGCTGTGCCGACCAAAAAGCCCCAGCCAACACCACCAACAACATTAATAAAGGCAGTACACCCAGTATCAGTACCCTGCTGGAGATTTTCAGCTTCGACAACATAACCGCTCCCAACGTCCGGCTTAAAACTGGCGGCAGTGTAAAGCGGCCAGATGACAGTTATGTGAATATTAACAATAGCCATTGACATGCCAAATTATGAATATATGATATTTCGCATATATACAAAGGGTAATTACCATGAGCAAAAAGTCCGTTATTTTTATCTGCACCGGCAACTCAGCCCGCTCACAACTTGCTGAAGCCTTGTTCCGGCATATGGCTGGCGATCAGTTTGACGTGTTCAGTGCCGGTACGGCGCCAGAACCGGTAGACCCACGGGTATTTGAAGTATTAAACAGCCGGCATATGTCAACTGAACACCTGCGCAGTAAAGATTTAGCCAGCCTCAGTGAGCGCTATTTCGACTACGCCATTACCTTGTGTGACAAAGCCCGGCAAAGCTGCGTTACTCAGGTAAAAGCAGCACAAATTCTGGCCTGGGATTTTGCCGATCCTAAAGCCAAAGCCGGTACTAAAGCCTTTGATGTGGTGTTAAACGAGCTAAGCGAGCGGATAAAATACTTTTTACTGTTCAGCCAGAAATACCGCGCTAAACCAGAGCAGCTTGGCGATGCGTTAAGTTTTTATAAAGCCCTGGCCGATGATACCCGGCTAAAAACCCTGTTACTGATCCAGCAGCAACAAGAGCTGTGCGTCTGCGAGCTAACTGCCGCGCTTACTGAAACCCAGCCGAAAATTTCACGCCATTTGGCTCAGCTGCGTAAAGCTGCCATTTTGCAAGACCGCCGCCACGGCCAGTGGGTGTTTTACCGCTTAGCCGATAACCTGCCACTCTGGGCATTAACAGTACTGCAGCTTACGGCAGAAAATAACGGCGACCTTATCGCTGATAACCTTAGCAAACTCAATCAGATGGGCGACAGGCCGCAACGCGCAGCGCTATGTAGCTGAGCTCGCGGCAACTGATTACGCCAGCGAAAAACGTAACTAAGTAATATAGTTAACAAGCAGGATTAACAAGATGACAATTAAAGTAGGTATTAATGGCTTTGGCCGTATTGGCCGTTTGGCACTGCGTGCGGCGTTTGACTGGCCCGAGCTGGAATTTGTACAAATTAACGACCCGGCTGCCGATGCGGCTACCTTTGCCCACTTACTGAACTTTGACTCAGTGCACGGCATCTGGCGTCACAATGCCCAGGCCGAAGGCGATAACATCCTGATCAACGGCAAAACCCTTGCTGTTAGTGGTAATAAAGCCATTAACGATACCGATTGGTCACAGTGCGATGTGGTCATTGAAGCGTCCGGCAAGATGAAAAGCACTGCCGTATTGCAGGCTTATTTAGATCAGGGTGTAAAACGGGTAGTAGTCAGCGCACCGGTTAAAGAATCAGGCGTGCTAAACGTGGTAATGGGCGTAAACCAGCAGCTGTATAACAAAGACCTGCACCGCATTGTTACCGCCGCCAGTTGCACCACTAACTGCCTGGCACCGGTGGTAAAAGTCATCCACGAACAGTTGGGTATAAAGCATGGCAGTATTACCACCATTCACGATTTAACCAACACGCAAAGTATACTGGATACACCACATAAAGACTTACGCCGCGCCCGCGCCTGTGGCAGCAGCTTAATCCCAACCACCACCGGCTCGGCTACCGCCATTACCGAAATTTTCCCGGAGCTTAAAGGCCGCTTAAATGGCCATGCTGTACGCGTGCCGCTGGCCAATGCCTCGTTAACTGACTGCGTATTTGAAGTAGAGCGCGCCACCACAAGCGATGAAGTCAACTCTATGCTAAAGGCCGCGGCAGAGGGTGAGTTAAAAGATATTCTCGGTTATGAAACCCGGCCTCTGGTGTCGGTAGATTATAAAACAGACCCGCGCTCCAGCATTATTGATGCGCTATCCACTATGGTGGTTAACGCCACCCAGGTGAAAATTTATGCCTGGTACGACAATGAATGGGGCTACGCCAACCGCACGGTTGAACTGGCCAAACTGGTTGGCCTGCAGGACAAACACTAAGCAATGCTAACCGGAACACGTCTATGCTAAGCACACTAAGCCCGCAGCTACGCCAGTATATGCTGGTAACAGCTAATTACTGGGCCTTCACCTTGACCGATGGCGCGCTGCGCATGCTGGTGGTGCTGCATTTTTACAGCCTGGGTTACAGCGGCCTGGCCATTGCCATGCTGTTTTTGTTTTATGAAATTTTTGGCGTTATTACCAACCTGGTTGGCGGCTGGCTGGGTGCCCGCATCGGCCTGAATAAAACCATGAATATCGGCCTGTTGCTGCAAATACTGGCACTGGGTATGTTGCTGCTACCGGCAGAGTATTTAATTGTGCCCTGGGTAATGGCAGCGCAGGCGTTATCGGGTGTCGCCAAAGACTTAAATAAAATGAGCGCCAAAAGCAGCATCAAACTGTTGGTGGCAGACAACGCCCAAAACACCTTGTTTAAATGGGTAGCTATTCTTACCGGTTCAAAAAATGCACTTAAAGGCGTAGGCTTTTTTATCGGTGGTTTACTGCTGAGCTTATATGGTTTTAGCACAGCGATACTGCTTATGTTGCTGATGCTGAGCGCAATGTGGTTGCTAAGCTTATGGCGCCTGAAAGCCGATTTAGGTAAAAGCAAAACCAAGCCCAAATTTACTGAGCTGTTGTCAAAAAGCCGGGCAATTAATTTGCTGTCGGCCGCGCGTATGCTGTTGTTTGGCGCCCGCGATGTCTGGTTTGTTATTGCACTGCCGCTCACACTGGCCAGCCAGTTTGGCTGGAGCCACTGGGCAGTGGGCAGCTTTCTGGCATTATGGGTTATTGGCTATGGCGCGGTGCAAAGTATGGCCCCCCTGCTTACCAGTAAAAGCCGCCTGCCTGATGGCCGCACTTTAACATTCTGGGCACTGCTATTGTGTGCCATACCAGCCGCTATTGCGATAGCACTTGAGCAACAATGGCAGGCAGAAACCGCTTTACTTGGTGGTCTGCTGCTGTTTGGCGCGGTATTTGCCATTAATTCATCCTTACACAGCTATATGATTGTCAGCATGGCGAAAAGCGATGGCGTGTCACTGGATGTCGGGTTTTACTATATGGCCAATGCCATGGGCCGCCTCATTGGCACGGTGTTATCCGGCTGGGTATATCAGCTGGCGGGCTTAACGGCATGTTTGTGGATTTCGTCCGCCATGCTGGTGGCTACCGTGCTGGTATCGTTGTTTTTACCCAAACGCCACGCCTGACAGTACATGACATTAGGCAGCGGCTACTCTACACTGCAGTAAGCCGCTGATAAATTATAGAATACTCATGCTAAGTTTACGCCCGCGCCAGTTGTTGTTGCTGTCTTTAGTTGGTGCCTTCGCCACTATGGCGCTTAAATCGCTGGCCTGGCACCTTACCGGCTCGGTCGGCTTTTTATCTGACGCGGTAGAATCACTGGTTAACGTTGCCGGCGCCGGTTTTGCGCTGATCATGGTCAGTATTGCCCGCCGCCCGGCTGATAACAGCCACCCTTATGGCCATAGCAAAGCGGAATATTTATCGGCAGCCTTTGAAGGCGGCATGATTTTTCTGGCCGCACTGGTAATTCTTGCCACAGCTATTGAACGGCTGCTTAACCCGCAACCTATTTCTACACTGGGTATAGGCACTTTGCTTACAATACTGGCCAGTCTGATTAACCTGGCTATTGCCATGCTGTTGCTAAAAGGCGGTAAGCAATATAATTCACCGGCCCTGGAAGGCGATGGCAAGCACCTGATGACCGATGTCTGGACCACAGCCGGCGTAGTTATCGGCGTTGGCCTCGCTGTGCTTACCGGCCACAACTGGCTAGACGCTGCTGTGGCCATTGCCGTTGCGCTGCATATTCTGCATGAAGGTGGCGGCATTTTGTATCGTGCGGCAAACGGCCTGATGGACAAAGCCCTGCCTGATAGCCGCATCAGTGAAATAGCACAGGCGCTGGAGCATTTTGCCAGCGGCAAAGTGCAGTTTATTAACCTGCGCACCCGCTCTGCCGCCACCCTGCAGTTTGCTCAGGTAGATATGCAGGTACCCGGCCACTGGACAGTAGAGCAGGCGCATCAATTAGCTGACGACGCCGAACTGGCCATGCAGCAGCTGGGCGTTGAACTTAGTGTACATATAGAGCCGCTGCATGCGCATGGCACGCCCACCAACCCTATAACGGAATATAAAGGAGTTTAACATGACCCCACGCACCCAGTCGGAATGGCTATGTCTGCAACAGAGTTACGACAAAATGGATATGCAGGCGCTGTGGCTAAAACTGCTTAGCCTGCTGGTGTGGTTTTGGCTGCTGCATAGCGGCAGTAGTTTGCGCGTTCAGCTTTGTGCAATAGCCTTGTTCTGGCTGCATGAAGCCTTGCTGCGTACAGTACAGCAGCGCACCGCTGAGCGGCTGTTACAGTTAGAACAAGCGCTGGCACAAAACCAGGACATTGGTATGCAATGGCACACTGCCTGGCAGCATCAACGCGGCGGCATCACCGCGCTGGCAATGTCTTACCTGCGCCAGGCGTTAAAACCAACTGTGGCTATTACCTATATTGCCCTTACCGCACTAAGCGCAATCCGGGTGTATGTTATTTAATTATTACTGCAGATACTCACCGGGATTGATTGCGCTGCTCAAGCAGAGCTTCTGGGCGATGCTCATTTACAACCCCAGATACCAGGTAGCAATAGAAAAATACAGCACCACACCGGCAACGTCGGCAATTGAGGTAATTAGCGGGCCGCTGGCGGTGGCTGGGTCAAGCTTAAAACGGCTGAGTAAAAACGGCAGTGACAAACCAATTAAACTGCCCGCCAGTACTACCAACATCATCGTTAGCGACACAACTACAGCAATATCGTAGCCCCCGCGCCACCAGCCCAACCCCACTACAGCGGTCGCCATTGTCAGGCCTAATAAACCGGCTACCAGGCATTCTTTACCAAGCAAATAGCCCCAGTCGCGCAGTTTAATTTCACCGGTAGCCAATGCTCGTACCATTAACGTGCCCGATTGTGCCCCGGCATTACCGCTACTGCCAATTAACAACGGCAAAAAGAATAGCAGCGTAATGTGGCTGGCGATAATGCCTTCAAAATGGGCGATGCCAGCGCCGGAGAAGATATTACCAAACACCAGAATAACCAGCCAGAACACCCGCTTACGATACAATAAGCCAATACCTGCCTGTTTAACACTGGTTTCCAGCTTGCCGATGGTAGCGGTTTTGTGAAAGTCTTCTGTTGCTTCGGCTGCGGCAACGTCCATGGCGTCATCGTAGGTTACAATACCGACCATCTGGTGTTCGCTGTTAACAATAGGCAGGGCCAGTAAGTCGTACTTGGCAATCAGTGACGCCACTTCTTCCTGTGGCATATCGACACTGGCATAGATAGGGTCGTGGTTAATCAGCTCTTCTATCGGCATATGCAGCGGTGCCAGAATAAGATCGCGCAACGACACTACGCCGATTAATTTACGGGCAGCATCTACCACATAAGCAGAATAAATGGTTTCTTTGTCCGGCGCTTCACGGCGCAGTGAATCCAGCGCTTGGGCCACCGTCAGCTCGGCGGCAAGAATGGCGTAGTCAGACGTCATAATGGCGCCGGCAGTGCCTTCTTCATGTGATGTCAGGCGCAGTAAGTCTTCGCGTTCGGCTTGTGCCAGTGCCGGCAGCAGGGTTTCGCGTTGCTCGTCGCTTAAGCGGTTAAATAAATCGGCGCGCTCATCAGAAGACATTTGGCGAATAATAGGTGCCAGTTTACGGCGGCTGATATTTATGGATAAATTTACCTGCTCTTCTGCCGATAAATAGCCAAACACTTCAGCTTGCTCAGCCCTTGGCAACACTGTTAACAGCGTCCATAGATCCTGAGCGGCAAACTCAACCAGCGCGCTGGCAAGGTCGGCGGGGTGCACGTCATCCAGCCGCTCACGCAGCAAATGCACAGTATCTGATTCCAGCGCGGTGCGCAGCGTGCTGATCAGCGCAGGTAATTCCATAGCAACCTCTTACTAAACAAGCTTAGTAAGGGCTGAAAACTACCTCACTAAGCGGCACAATTGGCGAAACAATCGCAGAAAATGGGTGTTTGCAGGCAAGGCCTACTACTGGGCACGTCCATAAGGGTGGTAAATCTCCGGCTAAGTTAATTAACCTGTTGCTGAATAAGCAAAATATTGCGCTATTTTATAAAGCATAGCAGTGAATCTCAACTGAATATTGCCAAAACGCCAATAGGACTTATGCAGTCTTCTTGCTAAGATTGCTGCAGTATCATGATTGAGCAAACTATATGACAGCAAAAAACTCAGCAGATAATGCCTGGTGGCTGCCGGTTGAACTGGCCACTGACAGTTGCTGGAGCTTTAACATAGGCCCGTTAAGTATTTATTTTAAACGCCAGACGCAACAGTGGTTGCTGGCATATGAACGCGCCAGCACCATTGGCGAGCGCGAATTACTTAGCAGCTCAGCTGCGCTGTGCATGCCGCCCCTGCTAAAAGCCGAGCGTTATATGTTTCGGCAAAGCCCGGCGGCATTGTGCCTGAAACCCGTGCTGATGGACAGGCCTGTGGTGGTGAAAACCCTACAACCTGTGCATGTTCCGCCAGCTGAACAAACCACCTTGTATATCAGTTCGCCGGTAAGTGTGCGGGTGTCGTTGCAACAGCCGGAATACCTGTTGCAGGAAATTGCTATTGCGCGTTTATCCGACACCTGGTTTGGCCCATCCACTCAGGTGGGTGAATTATGCTACGCCGACAAAACCCATGCCCGCTACAATAAAAATGAGCTGCCGCTGCGGCCACATCGCGCTATTACGCCGGTGGTGATCCAAAACACTTCAAAGCAAATGCTGTCGTTGAGTAAAATCAGTATTCCTGTACCTTACCTGGCAGTATACAGCTCGGCCGATGGCAATTTGTGGACCGACCCGATAACCTTGCAACACGAAGGCGCTAACAGCCTGGCCCGCTTTAAAACCGGCACCTTGTCGGCAGCTGATGCCAGCGGCACAACCCTGATCAGCCCGGCGCGGGCCGTAGCGGAAAAACATAGCCTGATCCGCGCCTTTACCCATATTTTTGCTGAATAACCCAGAGGCAATATGACTGAACAACTACTGCACTGGCTGCAATCAGAACAAGCCAGCCATCTGTTAAAAGCCACTATTTTACTGCTGGCCGGTTTTGTTGTCGCAGGCCTTGCGTCACGTGCCATCGGCCGTATTCTGATCAAAAGCTTTTCGCAGCATCATGTGGTGCTGTTTAAACGCCTGGTGTATTGGCTATTGCTGGCGTTGTTTATCGCTTCGGCGCTAAAGCAGTTGGGTTTTTCGCTTAGCGTCTTGCTTGGCGCTGCCGGTGTGTTATCGGTTGCGCTGGGGTTTGCTTCACAGACCTCAGCTTCTAACCTGATTAGCGGCTTATTTCTGATTGGTGAGCAACCCTTCCAACTGGGCGACACCATTAAGGTAGGCAATACCACCGGTGAGGTGTTATCGATAGATTTGCTATCAGTAAAGTTACGTACCTTTGATAATCTTTATGTGCGTATTCCAAATGAAAGCCTGATTAAAAGCGAAATGACCAACCTGACACGCTTTCCGATCCGGCGTTTTGATTTACTAATAGGCGTTGCTTACAAAGAAAATATCTCACAGGTACGCCAGGTAATGCTGAACGTTGCTGACAATAACCCGTTATGCCTGGACGAGCCAGGCCCGATGTTTTTATTTCTTGGCTTTGGCGATTCATCACTGAATATTCAATTTTCAGTATGGGCAAAGCGGGAAAACTTCCGTGATTTACGCAACAGCCTGCAGGAAGAAATTAAACTGGCGTTTGATCAAGCGGGCATTGAAATTCCGTTTCCGCAGCGCACCGTTTATCTGGCACAACAAGCTACACCGCTACCAACAGAGGCTGCTGACTCGGTAAAACAGCACAAGCCGGTATAGGCTTTACTTGCTAAGTGCGCTGAAATAACGTTAACTGGTAACACTATTGCTACAGAACCCCCTTTACCGTCAGCCAGGAGGGCAGGCTTATGTTTCGCAGTCTAAGCTGCTTATTAACCGCTGTTTTTTGCTGCACAAGCTGGGCTGACTGCTCTGAAGTCAGCCCGCAAAGTAATACCGCGCTACCCAAGGGCGTTAAAGTGGGTAATATCGAATACCAACGTAATAACGTATTCGACCTGAACGAAAAAGGCACTTTCTGGCTGCACCGCTTTGCTAACTACAGCCACATTGTAACCAAAGAACCTACAATACAGGACGATTTGCTGTTTCTGCCCGGTGAGCCACTTAACCTGCATGATCTGGAAGAAACCGAGCGCTTACTGCGTAGCCGCGCTTATATCCGTGAAGCCTCTGTCAATGTGATCCGCTACTGCGAAGATACACAAAGTGCCGATATTCTGGTAGAAACCTGGGACACCTGGTCTTTATTGCCGAAAATAGATTTTAGCAGCGAAGGGGGTGAAACCGACTATTCCTTAGGCATTGCCGACGACAACCTGCTGGGTACCGGTAACCAGCTACAACTGGACTACGCCAAAGACAGTGAACGTAGCGGTTATCTGGTGAGTTTCGCCTCGCCGAATATCTTTGGTACACACTGGAATACCCTCACCCGCTATGCCGATAACTCAGACGGCGAAAGCTACCACTTTGCATTAACCCGGCCTTTTTACCGGCTGTCATCCAACTGGGCATTTAGTTTAGATATAGAGCAGAAAAAAGAAGAAATTAAAGATTACCTGCTCGGCGATGAAGTTAATTTATACGACCGGAAACAAAAATGGTTTGAAACCTACGCCGGTTATAAAATTGCAGAGCATGGCAACCGTATTCACCGGCTTAACGTGGGGTTAACACTGGACGATACCAAGTTTCAGTATAATGAGGAAACCCAATTTTCCGCGCCGGAAGATCGCAATTTGTCTTCTGTCTGGCTGGAATACCAGATGCTGCAAACTGACTACAAAAAGCTGTTCAATATTAACCAGTTTAACCGGGTAGAAGATATTAACCTCGGCTGGCAGGCGCGGTTACGCATTGGCCGTTTGCAGTCCTGGCTTAGTGCAGACAACCCAGGCTGGCAACTGGATTCTGAACTGGCCAAGGTATGGCAGCTTAGCAGTGACACCTTTTTACTGGGTAATAGCCGTTATCAGGCACTGTGGTTAAAAGAAATTAACCAGCATCTGTTTAGTAATCAGTTACAACTGGTACATCAGTTGAATAACCACAGCAGTGCTGTCGGTATTATTAACGCTGAATTTGGCCGTCAGCTGTTTCAGGATAATGCTCTGTATTTAGGCGGTGACACCGGCCTGCGCGCCTTTCCGCTGTATTATCAACGTGGTGATAGCCGTATTGTCGCCACAGCCGAGTACCGCTACTTTACCGACTGGACAATATTACAATTGCTGGACGTAGGCTTTGCCAGCTTTGTGGATGCCGGCCACAGCTGGGGCGCCGAGCAAGACTTTGACAGCAATATCGATGATGGTGTGCTGTTTGGTGTCGGTGGTGGTATCCGCTTGCTGTCGTCGCATTCCAGCCGCGGCACGATGATCCATATCGATTTAACCCATCCTTTTAGCGACAACCCCGAGCTGGATGCCTGGCAATGGCGGGTTACTGCGAAAAAACGGTTTTAATTCTGACACTTCGGACAAAACACCGTACTGCGCTGGCCAAGCCGAATTTCACTTAACTCCGTACCACAGGTTAAACAGGGCTGGCCGCCACGGCCATACACCAGCAATTGCTGGGCAAAATAGCCTGGCTTACCATCAGCCTGGCTAAAATCTTTTAACGTAGTACCGCCTTGCTTAATGGCTGCGGCTAGCGTGTCTTTGATCACCGGCAACAGTTTTGCTAACTGTTGCGTTGTTACCGCTTTGGCCGGTTTAGACGGCAAAATACCCGCTTTAAACAGCGCTTCATTGGCGTAAATATTACCCACGCCTACCACGACATGGTTATCCATCAGCACCAGTTTTACGGCACTACCGCGTTTGGCAAACGCGGCCGTTAAATGCGCCAGATTAAAATTATCGCTCAGTGGCTCCGGCCCCAGGCTGGCCAGTAACGGGTGGGTTTCGCCCTTATGCTGCCACAGCACAGCACCAAAACGGCGGGTATCGTTTAACCTGAGTGCCATACCGCTGGCTAATACCAGATCAATATGATCATGTTTAGTCGCTGGCGTATCAGCCGGTATTACTTTTAAATGGCCCGACATGCCCAGGTGCAAAATAATATCGCCCTGCGGCAGCTGAATAAGCAAATACTTGGCACGGCGTGTTACCGACAAAATAGGCTGGTTCAACTGCGCCAGCACCTCATCAGGTACCCACCAGCGTAGCTGGCGCTGGCGTGCCACCACGTTAACGAGCTGCTGGTTTTCAAGATAAGGGCTAATACCCTGGCGCGATACTTCTACTTCAGGTAATTCCGGCACTGTTACTCCGCCATATCGATTAAAAACAACTGCGCCGCCTGTGCAGCAGTTAACTGATAAAACTGACTCTGCCCCGCTTGCTGCAATAAGAACTGCCCGCCATCGGTATCAGCAGCCGGATACAATAACCAAATTAACGGCGCAGTTTGCCCAACCAACTGCACACTGGCCTGCGCTACCGGCACGCGGCTTTTGTCTGCAATCACCTCAACTGGCTTAAGTAAACTATGCTGCCAAGCCACTGCCAGCTGTGCTGCATCTACCGGTTTCTGGCGCTGGGGTTGCAACTGCCACTGGGGGCCGGCTTTAATAAGCCGCGTATTAGCAAAAGCTACCATCAATAATTCACTATCAGCGGGGATCAAGCGGTGCTCAGGGGCATTAAACTGCGATAAGCGCTGCGGAATGCCATACAGCGCAAACATCAGCACCAGCACTGCAAAAATCAGTACGTTATTCCAGTTACGGCGGGAGAGTTTTAACATAACCATACCTGTCGGCAAAAGCTTTGCGGCATAGTAACTTAGGTAGGCTTTAAAAAGCAAAAACCCGGCGTTGGCCGGGTTTCTGTGTTCGATTACTTGATTTTCGCTTCTTTGAAAATCACATGCTTGCGCACTTTAGGATCAAACTTTTTGATTTCCATCTTTTCTGGCATGGTGCGCTTGTTCTTCGTAGTTGTATAGAAGAAACCAGTGCCTGCAGAAGAGACTAAACGGATTTTATCGCGCATTTTTTATTTCCTTACACCTTGTGACCGTTAGCACGCACTTCGGCTAATACCGCATCGATACCTTTCTTATCGATGATGCGCATACCACGGGTAGAAGTACGTAATGTAACAAAACGGTTTTCACTTTCAACCCAGAAACGGTGAGTTTGCAGGTTAGGCAGGAAACGGCGCTTAGTAGCATTGTTGGCGTGTGAACGACGGTTACCCACCATCGGACCTTTGCCAGTTACTTGGCACACTCTAGACATGTCAATAGTTCTCCAAAATTACATCAGCTCGAGCTGTCATCACCCTTCTGGCCAAGAAGGTTGCCCCAAAACAAGAGGGCGCAATTTATACACGAATAAGCCGCCTTATTCAAGCGAAATCTTTCGCCCGCGCGCAGAGATCCGGCAAGGATCCCAGCGGATCTTCACAGCCAGCCACGCTCTGCAAAGGAGATTACATCAGCATCGCCCACAATAAAGTGATCCAATACCTTGATATCTACCAACATTAACGCCTGAATTAATCGTTCAGTAATCGTTCTGTCCGCCCGGCTTGGTTCAGCCACGCCAGATGGATGATTGTGCGCCAGAATAACAGCGGCGGCATTATGCGCTAAAGCCTGCTGAACTACAATACGCGGATACACCGGCGACGCATCTATAGTGCCGGCAAATAACGGCTCGGCTTTAATCAGCCGGTGCTGGCTATCTAAATACAACAAAAGAAAGACTTCGCGCTGCTCACCACTAATGGCATGTTGCAAATAACGCTTCACGGTTGCAGGTTCACTAAACACGGTATCGCGCTGCATTTGCTGCTGCAAATAGCGCTTGCTCAGCTCCAGCACAGCCTGCAGCTGCACAAACTTGGCCTCACCCAAACCTTTGGCCGAGCAAAAATCAGCCTGGCTGGCACCAAGCAGCCGCCTTAGCGAACCAAACTGATTTAACAACTGCCGCGCCAGGGTTACGGCATCAGTGCCGGCAATACCGGTGCGTAAAAAAATAGCCAGCAACTCGGCGTCTGATAGCGCTGTCGCGCCTCTGTCGAGTAGCTTTTCCCGTGGCCGCTCGGTGGCCGGCCAGTGACGAATACTCATGCTATCCCTCCCTGAATTGATGCTGAATTTGTGTTTCCATGCTATCTTATCGCCAGTTTTTTCCGGTTCTGGTGTCTCTGTCATGTTACAAACCCTTGCCCAAAAACACATTTTGCTCGGTATCAGCGGCGGTATTGCCGCCTATAAAAGTGCAGACTTAGTACGTCGTTTAAAAGAGCGTGGCGCGGATGTGCGGGTTATTTTAACCGACGCCGCCCAGCACTTTATTACTCCGCTGACACTACAGGCCGTATCAGGTAACCCGGTAAGCACAAGCTTGCTAGACCCGGCAGCAGAAGCCGCCATGGGCCATATCGAGCTGGCAAAATGGGCTGACATAGTGTTAATTGCCCCCGCCAGCGCCGATATCATCGCCCGCATGGCGCATGGCTTAGCCAACGATTTGCTGACTACCTGTGTATTAGCCACCGCGGCACCTGTTGCTGTAGCGCCTGCAATGAACCAGCAGATGTATAAAAACATAGCTACCCAGCATAATTTAGCCACTTTAAAAGCACATAATTTTTACATTTATGGCCCGGGAGTGGGTGAACAAGCCTGCGGCGACGTCGGCTCAGGCCGCATGCTGGAGCCTTTAGAGCTGGTTAGCGCATTAGAAAAACATTTTTCAGCTGAACAGCAACTTAATAACATTAAAATCACAATTACCGCAGGCCCAACACGCGAAGCTATTGATCCGGTGCGTTATATCTCTAACCACAGCTCCGGCAAAATGGGCTTTGCCTTAGCGCAAGCCGCCGCGGCTATGGGCGCACAGGTAACGTTGATTAGCGGCCCGGTGCAGTTAGCTACACCTGCAGGGGTAACACGCATTGACGTTACTACCGCAGAGCAAATGCACGAAGCTGCATTAACTCAGGCGAAACAAAACGATATTTTTATCGGCTGCGCAGCGGTGGCCGATTATCGTGTGGCACAGGTTGCCAGTGAAAAAATGAAGAAAACCGCCAGCGACAGCATTGAGCTGAAGCTGGTAAAAAACCCGGATATTATTGCCGCCGTTGCAGCATTAACCGTACAGCGCCCCTTTACCGTAGGTTTTGCCGCAGAAACACAAAACGTAGTGCAATACGCTAAAGATAAACTGGCACGCAAAAAGCTGGATTTAATTTGCGCCAATGATGTATCGGGCACTGAACTGGGTTTTAACAGCGATCATAATGCTGTCACCCTGGTATGGCAGCATGGCGAGCAGGTATTACCGGCTCAGCCTAAAGCTGATTTAGCCAAAGCGATAATGCAGCATATCTATGCTCAATTTTCCGCCAGCTAATTACCATTAAAATACTAATTATCAATAAAATAAGAGTTAAGCCGTAAATGAAAAAAGCCATTGATTTAAAAATCCTTGACCCCCGCATTGGTACAGAATATCCGTTACCGGCCTATGCCACACCGGGCTCTGCCGGGTTAGATTTGCGCGCCTGCCTGGAGAGCACACTGACACTGGCACCGGGTGAAACGACGTTAATTCCTACCGGTTTATCTATTTTTATTGGTGATGCTAATTTATGCGCCACTATCCTGCCCCGCTCTGGCCTGGGCCATAAACACGGTATTGTATTGGGTAATCTGGTGGGTTTAATTGACTCAGATTATCAGGGGCCGTTAATGGTATCCATGTGGAACCGCGGTAAGGACAGCTTCAGCATTGAACCGGGTGATCGCATTGCCCAGCTGGTATTTATGCCGGTAGTGCAGGCTGAATTTAATATTGTCGACAGCTTTGAGCAAACAGAGCGCGGCGAAGGCGGTTTTGGCTCATCTGGGAAAGCCTAAATGCCGGCACCTCGTCGCAGTAATCGTAAAGAAGACATTTTGCAGGCCCTCGCGGCCATGCTGCAAAGCAATAACGGCCAGCGTATCACCACAGCCGCACTGGCAGAAAAAGTTGGCGTATCTGAAGCAGCGTTATACCGGCATTTTCCCAGCAAAGCGCGGATGTTTGAAGGCTTAATCGAGTTTATCGAAGATACGCTGTTATCGCGCATCAACGGCATTCTGGACGAGCATAAAGATACCGCCAGCCGCACCGAGCTGATTCTGCAGTTGATATTAGTGTTTGCCGAACGTAACCCCGGTATTTGCCGTATCCTCACCGGTGACGCCCTGCAAGGCGAGCAGGAACGCTTGCAGGAACGGGTAGCCCAGCTATTTGAAAAGTTGGAAACCCAGTTAAAGCAATGCCTGCGCGAGCGTAAGCTGCGTGAAGGTAAGGGCTTTAGTATCGACGAGGGCGAGCTGGCTAACCTGCTACTGGCCACGGTAGAGGGTAAACTCAGCCAGTTTGTCCGCTCGGGTTTTAGCCGTTTACCCACCCAGCACTGGGCTAATCAGTGGGTATTACTGCAACAGACTTTGTTCTCTTGAATTAAACGCCGGACTACTTGCAGCGGGGCTGGTGTGCTTTCGTAGCAGCGGCATGGATGCCGCGCAGGCTGAGAGGGCACAGGGATGTGATCCTTGAAGCCGGCGGAGAAAGCATTTCCAGCCACACTGCTTTACGCCAAGGCAGCAAAGCACACCTAATCCTTCCTTAAGCAGCCGTATTTTTTCCGGCAGCAGAAACAGCTTAAAAGAAACGTTCGTAAATCGCCGCGCCCCATACCAGCGCCACTATTACTAAGCTGACAAACACCGCCGCCGAGCCCATATCTTTAGCACGGCCCGACAATTCGTGCCGCTCCAGACTTACCCGGTCAGTCAGTGATTCAATGGCAGAGTTCAGTAATTCCACCACCAGTACTAAACACCACACGCTAACCAGCAGCGCAAACTGGCTAACTGAAGTTGCCAACCAGGCCGCTAGCGGAACAGAAATAACAGCTAAGATGGTTTCCTGACGAAAGGCAGACTCAAACTTCCAGCTTGCAGCAAAACCCTGCATCGAACATTTTGCAGCCCTGATAATTCGCCCTAAACCAACACCGTTTGGTTTTAACATCTTTGCTGTCCTTAATTACTGTTGTGTATCGGGCTAAAGCCGAAGCATCAGGTGCAGGGTCAGGTGTGCTTTCGAAACAGCGGCATGGATGCCGCGCAGGCTGAGAGGGCACAAGGATGTGATCCTTGAAGCCGGTGCAGAAAGCATTTCCTGACCCGGAACCCTACTCCTAAGCCCGACAATCCTTAAGCATTCACACCATACTGTGCGCGGTAAGCTTTTACCGCATCCAGATGCTGCGCCATCTCCGGCTTATCGGCTAAATAGCTGATCAGATCCGGCAAGCTGATAATCGAGATCACCTTGGTATTAAAGTCACGCTCCACTTCCTGGATCGCCGACAACTCGCCCTGGCCACGCTCTTGCCGATCCAGTGCAATCAACACACCGGTTAGCTCAGCGCCCTGAGCCTGAATTAACTGCATCGATTCGCGAATGGCGGTACCGGCGGTAATGACATCATCTACCAGCATAATGCGGCCTTTTAGCTGCGAACCAACTAAGTTACCGCCTTCGCCATGGGTTTTCGCTTCTTTGCGGTTAAAGCAGTACGGCACATCACGGTTATAATGGTCCGCCAATGCTACAGCTGTAGTGGTAGCAATAGGAATACCTTTATAAGCCGGGCCAAACAGTACATCGAACTGCAAGCCGCTATCCTGCAACGCAGCCGCATAAAAGCGGCCTAATTTGGCTAAATCGCCACCGGTATTAAACAGCCCGGCATTAAAAAAGTAAGGGCTGGTACGGCCGGATTTCAGCGTAAAACTGCCAAACTTTAATACCTGACGCGACAGCGCAAACTCAATAAATTCACGTTGAAACGGCTTGATCATGCTGTTGTATCCTTTACTTGTTATGCCAGTACGCGTTTTTGCTCGTCGATAATTTCACGGATGGCATGTTTGCCTAAATCCATCATCTGCTGCATTTCTTCAAAGCTAAACGGCGCTTCTTCGGCCGTACCCTGTATTTCAATTATTTTGCCGGTTTCGGTCATCACGATATTCATATCGGTTTCCGCGTTGGAGTCTTCGGCGTAATCTAAATCGGCGACGGCCGTGCCTTTGTAAATACCTACCGATACCGCAGCTACCATAAAATTCAGCGGGTTGGTTTTAATAATGCCTTTAGCGCGCATATGGTTTAATGCATCCACTAAAGCCACACAAGCACCGGTAATAGAGGCTGTGCGGGTGCCGCCATCGGCCTGAATCACATCACAGTCGATAGTAATGGTATTTTCACCCAGCAACTTTAAATCCACTGCAGTGCGCAATGCGCGGCCAATAAGGCGCTGAATCTCCATGGTTCGGCCACCTTGCTTACCGCGTGCCGCTTCGCGGTCATTACGGGTATGGGTAGCGCGTGGCAGCATGCCGTACTCTGCCGTTATCCAGCCTTTGCCCTGGCCTTTCATAAAGCGCGGCACACCTTCAATTACACTGGCGGTACAAATTACCTTGGTATTACCAAATTCAACCAATACTGAGCCTTCAGCATGGGCGGTAAATTGACGGGTAAAAGTAAGGGGACGGATCTGACTGGCGGTTCTGCCACTTGGACGCATAGCTGCACTCCTGAAATTAACAATGGCGGTTATTATAAGAGGTTATGCTGGTAAGGGCTATCAATTCGCCAAATTCCGTTATCCTGCGGTATACTCGGTGTTTATTTGTCGCCAGAGAGCCTTTTATGATCCACAGCATGACCGCCTTCGCCCGCCACGAAACCAAAGCCAGCTGGGGCACCGCCCAGTGGGAAATCCGTTCGGTAAATCAGCGTTACCTGGAGTCCTACTTTCGCCTGCCGGAGCAGTTTCGCGGCTTAGAAAGCCTGCTGCGCGACAAACTGCGTAACGCCCTGCAGCGCGGTAAGATAGAAGTTAACCTGCGCTATCATGCCAACCAGGCCGCTGGCGAACTGACCTTAAACGAAGTGTTCGCTGAGCAATTACTGCAAAAAGCACAGCAATTACTGCAAAAAGCGCCACAAGCGCAACTAAATATTGCCGACATCCTGCGCTGGCCCGGTGTAATGGAGACCCCAACCGAAGACTTAGACGCCCTGCAAGGCGAACTGCTGGCCGGTTTTGACGCCGCCCTGCAAGACTTCTTAGCCGGTCGTGGCCGCGAAGGTGATGCCATCGAGCAGATGATCCAACAACGCTTAACCGCCATTGGCGAGCAGGTAGCCTTTGTGCGCACGCATTTGCCGCAAGCCATGCAATGGCAGCGCGATCGCATTGTAAATCGCTTAAACGAGATTAAAGCCGATATTGAACAAGGCCGTTTAGAGCAGGAAATGGCGTTTTTAGCCTCAAAATCTGACGTCGCCGAAGAGCTCGACCGCCTCGACGCCCACATCAAAGAAACCCGCCACACGCTGAAAAAAGGCGGCGCCTGCGGCCGGCGCTTAGATTTTATGATGCAGGAATTTAACCGCGAAGCGAATACGCTGTCGTCCAAAGCCATCAGCACCGAGATCACCAATGCCGCGGTGGAGCTTAAAGTATTAATTGAGCAGATGCGTGAGCAGATCCAGAACGTGGAATAGCTTTTCTTCACTTTAAAGATTAACTAAAAAGCCCGGTTATTTGCCTGCAAATACAGGGCTTTTTTCTAATACAACGCAGCAATTAATCACTGCTATCGGTTATTTATTTAAAAAATCGTCCACCATCTCTATATATTCACCGTTATCAGTGATTATATTTGAAATCTCTCAAAGTCTAACTATAATCACCAGTTATGGTGACTAATGAAGCAAGAAGCCCTCCAATCATGGCGAAGAAAGTAACGGTTTCAGACATGCCTAACTCAGTATTTATCGATAACGCTGGGATACTGGGGAAGCTGATTAAAGCGAAGCGGACAGAACTCGGCATTAAATTGGCCGATTGTGCGGCGCTGTGTGGGATCGGCATTAACACCTTGTCACGTATTGAAAACGGCAACGCGAATTGCACCTTAGCTGCGGTATTCTCTGTGTTAAACGGCTTGGGCATTAAACTGACGTCGAAAGAGCTGACACCGGCATCAAACTCCTCCTCAGGCAGCAAGGAGTGGATTTGATGATGACAAAAATCGACGCATACCAACTAAAGGTAACTTATGGTGATGATGTCATCGGCACACTGGCATTAGATAACAGCACAAACTTACTAAAACTTAGCTATACGCCGCATTGGCAGCAACAGGGCTTTGCCATTTCACCGCATTTGCCACTTAATAACCAGCATACAGCAAACGTCGCCTACAACTACCTTGATAACGCTTTACCAGAGGGTGAAGCGCGAAAGCTGCTGGCTGAAAACTTAGGGGTTTCGGAAAAAAACGTCTATTCGCAAGTGCGTGCTATTGGTAAAGATTTAGCAGGTGCGATGGTTTTTAGACCCGCTCAAGAGGATCAAATAGATGATATGCAACCTGTCTTTAGGCTACTTGAAGCAGAAGAGCTAATCGAAAGGCTCAATATTAAAGAAGAGTTTGGCTTACTGACATGGGATGACAAACCCCGGCTCAGTGTAGCTGGCGTGCAGGACAAATTAAATGTCTTTATTGATGACGCAGGGAACCTTGGCTTTGGTGACGGCTCACTTTGTTCTACACATATCCTGAAATTTGAAAAGAAAAACTGTCCAAACCTCGTATTAAACGAGTTCTTCTGTATGAAGCTTTCAACTGCAATTGGCTTACCCACAGCAGACGTGGCGTTTAGGCGATTCGGCCCTCATCCGGCACTTATCGTTAAGCGCTTTGATCGCAAATACGTGAGAGACAATAACAAAGTGTTAAGACGTCACGTGATAGATGGTTGCCAGGCACTTAACTTTCCCAGAGATTACAAATATGAGCGCAACCTTGGCGATGGCCGGGACATTAAGCATATCCGTGATGGCGCGAGTTTAGCAAAGCTATTTGGATTTTGTCGGAAAATGTCTTCGCCAGTAGAGAGCGTACAATGGCTGATCCACTGGCAGTTGTTCAATTTAATGATCAGCAATTACGACAGTCACGGCAAAAACGTATCGCTTTACTTCGATAAAAATAATACCCGTTTTACCCCGGCTTATGATTTAGTCAACGTCTCGATGTTTCCACAATTTAAGCAGGTATTAGCCATGGCGATGGGGGATGAGTTTGAACCTGACTCCATACACGCTTATCAATTGGCTGACTTTGCAGAGACTTGCGATATCGATAGAAAGCTATTATCGAGGCTGTTAGCTGGGCTGGCAGATAAAGTTCTTAACCAACTTTCCGGTAATGTTTTTATCAGTAACCTGAAACAACTATCGGACATTACCGCTGACGATATTGCGTATTTTCAGGCATTGAGTGACAACATAGTAGCGAGAACAGCCTACTTAAAAGCGCAGGCAGCAGATATTCCCTTTATCAGGGTATAGACACCTGATGAATCTGCTGCAAGACCCCCTACTTGGTACTTCTGCTCCCGAAGCTGTTTTCACCTGCCCACCATTTCAACCAATCGGGCTAAACATATCAGGTAATCAGCGCACCTCGTGAAGCGAATAGCAATGCTAATCACCTCACAAACACAATTCGGCTTAAAAATGGCAAACGTGGATTTAACGGTATTGATGTCGTAGCCTTGCGCTACTTTAACGCCAGCTTAAACCAGTCGAGTTGGCTTTCGTTGATATTACTGGCCTGGCCCAGCATATTCAGTACTGCGATCAAGTCTTGGTTTTCTTCGTTATCGAGTAATTTTTTTACCCCCAGACTCCAGCGGGAAAAGTCCCGCTGTTGTATCGGTTTACGCAGTAATAGCCGCACATTGTTGTGCCTTTTGTCACGGCAGATACTGGCATACAGTGCATCAACTACTGCGGCTTCGCCTTCCAGATACTGTAGAAAATAACGTTCAGTAAACAATAAGGCACCGGTAATATTACGCCGCAGGTTATTCGGCTCAGCGCGCAGCTTTATTTTATTAATCGCTATATCATCCGTGCTGGCGCAACGATCGCTGATATACACCAGTTGGATCTCGTTTTGAATTATTGCCTGGCTCGTCACGGTACTTACTCTTTAGCACACCAGCGTCTGTTATAGCGCTGGTGCCGGTACAAAGCAATGCCTTCATCAATCGCGATATCTTAGCCCGATGCTGATGGTAACAGCGCCCGCAACAGCCCACCCAAACACAGGTATTTTAAATCGGTGTAATCATCCAAACCGTATTTAGAACCCTCACGACCGTAGCCGGATTGCTTGATGCCGCCAAAGGGCGCGGCGGCGTTAGAGACTATGCCCTCGTTAATACCCACCATCCCGAATTGCAACGCTTGCGCCACCCGAAACACGCGGCCGATATCGCGGCTGTAAAAATACGCTGCTAGGCCATATTCAGTATTGTTGGCCAGCTCTATTGCCTCGGTTTCGGTGTCAAACGCCATTAACGGCGCTACCGGGCCGAAAATTTCTTCATTACTTATCGCCATCTCTGCACTAACATCGCTAAGCAAGGTCGGCTGGAAAAACTGTTTGCCGGCATTATGTTTTTTACCGCCCAACAGCACTTTGGCGCCATCATCGAGCGCGCTTTGCAGCAGTTTTTCTACTTTCGCTACCGCTTTGCTGTCAATCAGCGGACCTATTTGGCTATCAGCCGTTAAGCCATCAGCCACGTTCAACTGAGTGATAGCAATGGCCAGCTTATCGGCAAAGGCCTGATATACGCCACGCTGCACTAAAATACGGTTGGCACAAACGCAGGTTTGGCCGGCATTACGAAACTTAGCGGCCATCAGGCCCTGCACCGCAGCGTCCAGGTCAGCGTCGTCAAATACGATAAAGGGTGCATTGCCGCCCAGCTCCATGGTTACCCGTTTTACGCTGTCGGCGCATTGTTTTGCCAACTGCTTACCGACGGCAGTGGAGCCGGTAAAGCTGAACTTGGCTACCTTAGCGTGCCCGGTAAATACCTCGCCAATGGCTTTGGCATCGGTGCCTACCACCACGTTAAACACGCCGGGCGGAATACCGGCCTGATGGGCTAATTCGGCCAGCGCCAGCGCCGATAACGGTGTTTGCTGTGCTGGTTTAACCACAAAGGTGCAGCCAGCTGCCAGTGCTGCAGCGGCTTTACGTGCCAGCATCGCATTGGGGAAATTCCATGGCGTAATCGCGGCCACTACACCCACCGGCTGGCGCTGTACGATAATGCGTTTATCGTTGGAGGGTGCCGGTATGGTATCGCCGTATAAGCGTTTGGCTTCTTCGGCAAACCATTGCAAATAAGAAGCGCCATAGGCTATTTCGCCTTTGGCCTCGCTAAGCGGTTTGCCTTGTTCAAGCGTGAGTATGCGGGCTAAGTCGTTTTGATGCTGCATCACCAGCTGATACCAGCTTTGCAGCAGCTGCGCGCGCTCTGCGGCCGGTTTTGCTGCCCAGCCGGCAAAAGCACTGCTGGCAGCCTGTACCGCTTGCTGCGCTTCGTTGGTACCGGCGATGGCAACCTTAGTAAGTAACTGCTGGTTAGCTGGGTTAACCACATCAAAGGTATCAGTGTGCGATAACCAGTTGCCGTTGATATAAGAGCCTTGTTTAAGCAGTTCTTTGCTGATCTGTTGCTGACGTTGTTGCATAGTTCACTCCGCTAAGCTGAGAATGTCAGTGAATGTTAGCATATTGACGTGAACACTAAATTAAGCCAACGGCGGGCAAAAGCCCGCCGTTTTTTATATCAGGCCGGCTGATCAGAAACGATACGCCAGACCCAAAGAGGTATTGCGGCCATTGATAGTACGGGCGCGGATAATGCCGTTTTCCGGCACTGAGCCTTCTTCGGCTTCTGTCAGGCCAATTTCATCAAACAGGTTGTTGATGTTCAGCGACACGGTCAGGTTTTCTGCCAGGTTGTAGCTGGCAAACGCATTTACCTGGGTGTAGCCGCTGAATTTCAGATCGTTATTATCCTGCGCATAAGCAGCTGTGGTGCCAATGATGCTGACACCAAGCTGGGCTTGCTCAAAGAAATAACGTGCCAGCAGGTTGTAGACAAAATCTGCCTGGCGCCTTGGTGTATTACCCACCAGTTCAGGGGTTAGTGCATCTTTACTGATCTCGGCATCGGTCCAGGTAACAGAGCCGCGCATATCAAAATCGCCGATGCGGTAGCTGCTTTCCAGCTCTATACCGTGCGCTTTGTAAGTACGGTCGAAAAAGCGCTGGCTGGTGGCTTCAAAATTTTGCTCTTCGGTTTCAGCAAAAAACAAGGTAGCAAACAGGTTTAAATTACCATGCCGGCTTTTGCTGCCAAGCTCGTACTGGGTAACTTCATCTACCGCATCTTCTTTAGCTACACTGCCATCAGCATTCACTTTGCCAAACAGTAAACGGTCGGCATTGGCGCGCCCGCCTTTGCTGATGCGGCCAAACATGGCCCAGTCTTTATTAAGCTGGTAGTTAGCCCCGGCCGAGTAGGAATTATAGCCCCAGCTGTAATTAACGATGCTGGCATTGGCTAAATCGATACCCGATACACTTTGCTCTACCTGGCTGATTACGCCATCGCCGTTCATATCACGGCTACTTTGCACCGCACCGGCATAAGTGCCCGAGGCACTGCCGATATCGCGGCGGATGCTAGCATCAAGGGATAAATCCCCAAAAGCCCAGCTTAGGCCGGCATAAGGCGCTTTAATGCTGTAGTCAGTGTCGTAGTTGCGCTGGCAACAGTTGCCGAAAAACGGTACACCATAGGCGGTAAGGCCCTGTTCGGAAAATGCCGTACCGTCTGCAGCAGTAACATTTAACAGCTCAGCATTGTCGCCTTTTAATGCCATTAAATACGAATTCCATAACCATGACATACTGATGCTTTGATCAGCAATGTAATAACCGACATTAACATCAACCTCGCCAAAGCGGCGCGACAGCTTTAAGTCGTTAACGATAGAGCCAAAATCGTCTATCTCAATATCAAAGGTGTGAATACGCATGGCGTTTTCTGCCGTGTAAGCCTCACCGGCATTGGGCCCTACGGCGTAGGTCAAATTAGCACCGGCACCGGCGATACTGTCGGCGATGCCCTGAGCATTGCCTACTTCTGCCGGAAACAGCGTATTAAAATTGCCGCTGACATCACTAACGCGAAAACGGTTTTCCAGCGTCCAGCCTTCGGCTAAGTCAAACACCGCTTCTACGCCGACGCTGTTTACTTTGGGGTTCATGCCATCGCGCAGGTCACCGCGGGAGATTTGGTTAGCACCGTTTAAGCGCACGGTTTGGGTTAAATACACCGACTGCAGCGTATCTGAGCCGGCGTCATAACCCGGCACTGAGCTGCCATCGGCATACATTGGCATCGGCATATAGCTGGTGGCTTTGTCGTTTAAATGCTTAAAGTACAGCCGTACATAGCCGGTATCGAATTCTTTGGTCAGGTTACCCTTTAACTGAAAACCTTTTTCGCCCTGGTAGCCCGGATCACGCACGCCCTCGCCCTGGCGCACAAAACCACCCAGATGAAAGCGCATATCGCTGTTAATATCACCGCCGTAATCAAAGTCGGTGCGGAAACTGTCGTAATCCAGGCCGGTAGTAAAGCCGATGCTGCCGCCGTTTTCTTCACCAGTTTTACTGACAAAATTGATAATACCGCCCGGCGAATTGCTGGCCGTGGTGCTGGCCGAGCCGCCGCGGATCACGTCCAGTCTTGACAAGGTGGCATCGGCGCGCAGAAAAATATCGGCATTACCAAAGGCGATATCGCCAAACTGCATTACCGGCAAACCATCTTCCTGCAAGGTAAGAAACTTGGCACCACCGGATGCTACCGGCAAACCGCGCACGGCGATATTGGCATTACCCTCGCCGCCGCTGGCTTCACTGCGCACACCAGGCAGCATGCGGAAAATCTCAGCCGTACTGCGCGGCGTAGCCACGGCAATATCGTCTAATGTCAGGCTGCTAACCGATACGCTGGACTGCATCACCGTTTGATTGCGCGACACCGCACCGGTTACCACTATGCGTTCAAAGCCTAAACCAGCGCTGTCTGATTGTGCTGCGGCCGACTCGTTTGTATTAGTTTCTGCCTGTTGTGCCAGCAACGGATTAGTTGTCAGCGCCAGGCTAACTGCTGCCGCCACTAAGGCCAGGGTTAATTTTTGTTGTTGCATCGTCTATCTCCCGTGTTGAAATGGCTATCTGTATATTCCGATAGTCTTTTATATAATCTTAATCGTTTAAGCTTAGTTTACTGAAAAAGCCTGTTAGTCGGCCATTTGCTCTAACCGGGCTTTCGCCGGTTGTTTCAACCAGTTGTACAGCATGGCAACTGCTAACATGGCGGAAAACAGCGTGGCCAGATAAAACCCGGCGGTTACATCGTTAGCCCAATCACCCAGCACGGCCATTAACGCCGGTGCCAGCGCCGCCGCCAGCGCAGTAAACGCCAGCAGCAAGCCGGCCACAGCGCCATGCTGTTGCCTGGCAAAGCAACTGATACCTTTGGAATTCAGCGTCGGGTAAATCATCGACATAAACAGCCCGGACAACGGCATCAGCCACACTGCAACGGCTTTACCACCGAGCATGCTGGCGGCAAAGCAGACAAAGATACACAGCGTAAATACTGCCATAACGCTGCTCCAGCAAAAGCGGTTTAAGATGGCCGTGGCGAGAAAACGCCCCAGCGCGCGCAGCATAAAAAATACCGTTATCGCCTGGGCCGCCAGCAGGCTCCAGAGGCCGTCGTAATCGGCCAGTAAGGTAGGCAACCAAACAAATATCGCCACTTCACAGCTAACATACAGCGCTATCGCCAGCGAAAACCCCAGCGCGTAGCGATCTTTTAATAGCAGCATGGAGCGGCGCAGCGATACCTGCTCTGCAGATGCCTGATACGGCGGATAAGGCAGCCGGGCCGACATCACCACTAACAGGGTGCAAAGTAAGCCGGCCAGTAAATACAATGCAGTCCAGTGGATAGCCGCCGCTATCATCAGGCCAACTAAGGCCGGGCCCACTATGGCACCTATGGCGAAGAAGCCCTCTACCGTGTTCATGGTGCGGGTATGGCTTTGGCTGTCGGGGCTGATATCACCGATTAACGCCAGCGCGGCAGTTTTAAAAATACCAATCGCCAGGCCGCACAAGCCCATTAATAAGATAAAAAACAGCGCACTGTTGCCGGCCATAAAGGCATAGCAAGATACGGCATACAGGCTTAAACCGACGATAATCAGCTTTTTACGGCCGAGTTTATCGGCCAGCCGGCCGAGGAACAACCCGGCCAAACCAATCGTCAGCATGGGTACATAATGAAAGGCACTGGCCTGAAACATCGTTAGCTGATATTCCGCCATGGCTTGTGGAATGATCACGCCCACCGCATCGGTGGTCATGGCAAAAACAAAAAACATCAGGTAGGTCATCCAGCGCACCTGGCGCTGCAAACCCACGGCGTGATCTAACGTCACAGCTGCCCCGACAGCCTGACGCTTCGCTTGCGTAGTAAGCATAGTGTTTCCCCGTTTATGGCCTTTTACCAGCCGGTGTAAGCGCACCGCTCTGAAAGGCTTATTTGTACGAGCTGCTTTCTCAGGCCGGCTTGGGTTTATTATGCGCCGGGGGTTGACAAAGGAGTCCGTTGGCTTAAAGCTATATCTTAATCGTTTAAGAAGCAAATTTTTTTTCAGGATATATGCTATGAATCATCAGAACAACGCCAACCAAATTCAGCTGATCACCTATATTGACCGGCTAAGCGGCGGTAAAATCAAAGACTTACATAACATGCTGCAAGGCCCGCTGGCCGGCCTGTTTGATGGTGTGCATTTGCTGCCGTTTTACCCGCCGATAGACGGTGAAGATGCCGGCTTTGACCCAACCGACCACACTGCCGTAGACAGCCGGCTGGGCGACTGGAGCGATATCCGCGCCCTGGCACAGGACTACCCGCTGATGGCTGATATGATTGTTAACCATATGTCTGCGCAGTCACCGCAGTTTGTTGATGTACTGGAAAAAGGTGAAGCATCGCCTTACTGGCCGCTGTTTTTAACCCGCGACAAAGTGTTTGCCGCCGATGCCCCGCCAGAGCAGTTATCTGCCGTATACCGGCCAAGACCGACGCCGTTTTTTACAGAATTCAGCCTAAAAGATGGCACTACAGTGCCGTTTTGGACCACCTTTACTGCTAATCAGATTGATATTGATGTTAACTCGGATGCCGGTAAAGCCTATTTGCAGGCCATTTTGCAGCGTTTTACCGAAAACGGCGTCAAATATATCCGCCTCGATGCCGCCGGTTATGCCATTAAAAAAGCCGGTAGCCGCTGCTTTATGCTGCCGGAAACCTTTGAATTTATTGCCGCCTTATCTGAGCAAGCCAAAGCGCGCGGCATGGTGTGTCTGGTAGAAATTCACGGTTATCACCAAACCCAGATCGACATCGCTAAACGCTGCGATATGGTATACGACTTCGCCCTGCCACCGCTGGTGTTGCATACCTTGTTCAGCCGTAATGCCGCTGCACTGAAACACTGGCTGGATATCGCGCCGCGCAACTGCATCACGGTGCTGGATACCCATGATGGTATTGGTATTGTTGATGCCGCCGATTATCAAGGCCAACCGGGGCTGCTGACCGATCCGCAACTGGACAGCCTGGTAGAAACCATTCATGCCAATAGCAAAGGCAGCTCTAAGCTGGCTACCGGCAATGCCGCTAACAATGTCGATTTATATCAGGTGAATTGCAGCTTTTATGATGCACTGGGCCAGAACGACCAGCAGTATCTGCTGGCCCGCGCTATTCAGCTGTTTTGCCCCGGCATCAGCCAAATTTATTATGCCGGCTTACTGGCCATGCCAAACGATGTTGAATTGTTGCAACAAAGCCGCGTCGGCCGCGATATTGGCCGGCCCTATTTAACTGCCGCCAAAGTTGAACAAGCGCTGCAAAAACCGGTGGTAAAGGCGCTGTGTCAGTTCATTAGCCTGCGCCGCAGCCTGCCGGCGTTTAACGGCGAATTCAGCCAACAGCTGACAGAGCATGACTACCAGCTGCAGTGGCACTATCAGGGCCACAGCGCCGGCTTGCATATTCAGTTAGCCAGCTTAGACGCCACGCTCCATTGGCAAGCTGCCGGTGAAGAGGCACAAAGCCTGAGCCTGCAGGCCTTGTATCAGAGCGTGCTGTAACGGCTTTTGCCGTTGATTAACTGCTTTCGCCGCGGCGCAGCTGGTAAGGCAATAACTGTGAACTGTCGTCCGCGCTTAAAAAGGCCCGTACGGCAGCTTCGCCTTTGGCATCACTGAATTGCCATACCGACGTTAGCGTCGGGTGATAGCGCAGCGTTTCCTCAATGCCATCAAAGCCGACAACGCGGATATCCTGCGGAATACGTAACCCCAGTTGCAAGGCTTCGCGCATCGCGCTCAGGCCAATTAAATCGCTCATACACAGCAATACTGTGGGCCTGGGTGTCATTGCCAGCACGGCTTGGGCTGCCTCACGGGCATAATTTTGGTTGCTCTCGGGAATATGCCATAAATAATCGGCTGCCAGCGTTAAGCCGCACTGCTGCATCGCCCTTTGGTAACCGTCTAAGCGGCGGTGCGCTATCGAGCTTTGATTGTCCCACATCGGCGTATCAGCCACCGGCCGGCTGCTGGCGGCATCAATTAAACGCAAGCCCAGTACGGCAACAGTATCCTTGTCTCGCAGTACGGCCATGGCACTGTCATAAGCGGCCTGTTCGTTATCAATATTTACCGAAGGGCGGCCAGGCAGGTCAAAATCAACCGTTAGCACGCGTTTTTTTGACTGGCGCAGCTGCGCAATTAAGCCGCTATTACGCGGTGCGCCATAGCAAATAAAGCCGTCGACAAAATCGCTGATCGCATCCAGGTTAGTCGCCTGGCCGGAGAACAACAGTAAGTGCAAATGATGCCGTTCCAGCTCGCGGCTAACGCCCTGCAAAAACTGGCTGGCCACCGGATCGCTCACCATATATTCCAGCGAGTCAGACAAGATCACCGCCACTATGCCCGAGCTGCCGGTACGTAACGACTGCGCGGCTTTATTCGGGCCCAAGTAGCCCAGTTCATCGCAGGCAGCCAGAATTTTTTCCCGCAGCGCTACCGACAGCTGATCCGGCCGGTTAAAGGCATTGGAAATGGTTGCAGTGGAAACACCCAGGGTTTTAGCCACGCTTTTAAGGGTTAATTTACTCATCATGCCAGTGCTTTTTCACTATCTTCTTAATCAATTAAGTTATATGCTTTTGCCATTGTCGGCGAGCGTTTTTTGCCTTATTTAACAATGTAACATTAAAGGAAGCCAGCATGCTTGCAGTTATTGGAGAGAATGTGGTTGATATGCTACCCGCTGCGGACGGTTTGTATCGCCCCTGCCTGGGTGGCTCGCCGTTTAATGTTGCTATTGGTGCGGCGCGACAACATATTGCCGTGAGCTATTTGTCGCCGTTATCACAAGATCATTTCGGCCAACAGTTTGCCCGCTATCTGGCGGATAACGGTGCCGGCTACGGCCTGCCGTTTTTCAGCAGCGCCCCTACCTCGCTGGCCATGGTCAGTATCAATGCACAGCGCCATCCACAGTACAGCTTATATCGCCATGGCATTGCCGACAGAGATATCAGCGCTGCACAACAAATTGCGGCTTTACCGGCGGCTTGCAAACTGCTGCATCTGGGATCTTTGGCCTTAGAGCCACAAGATGGCGCACGCATAGACGCTGTGATACAAGCCTGTCAGGCCAGACAAATACAACTGGCGGTGGATATTAACGTGCGCATTAATGCGGTAACCGACATCACGGCCTATCGCGCCTTGCTGTTAAGGACTATTGCACAAAGCCACTTTATTAAAGCCAGCGATGAAGACTTACAACTGCTGTTTCCTGCCCTTACGCTCGCTCAAGCGCTTAGCGCCTTGCAGGCGACAGCGCCAACAGCCTTACTGGCACTGACCGAAGGCGACAAGGGCGCTACCCTGTATTGGCAAACACACCGGATCAGCATGCCGGTAATACCGGCCACGCCCTTTGTCGATACCGTGGGCGCCGGTGATACCTTCTGGGCCAATTTACTGGCGGCACTGTTAAAATTGGGCCTGCCAACAGCAGAGCATATCAGCACTGCACAACTCACTAGCTGCCTGCAACAGGCCATGCTCGCTGCCAGTTTAAATATCGCCTGCCAGGGATGTAACCCACCCAATAGCGCTGAACTTGCAGCAGCTTTATTGCAGTTGCACAGAGCTCAGCAACAGTAAGTTACAGATTAAAGGCTTGTTGTTTGATGAGTTGCTCACTACGACTAATGCCAAGCCTGGTTGCCACCTGTTGCCAACTCTTTACCGCGTGTAGCACCTCATCATAAATGCAGTTAGCTTGCTGCTGGCTTAAACGGAAGAAATCAATTACTGCAAACGCCAGATTGTAATCAAGAGCATTAGCAGTATCGGTAATATTCAAATGTAAGCCTTGCTTGCCTGTGGTTGGGTTCAAATCGTAGGCTGGTGACAACTTCCAGCCTTTTTTGGTCAGTAAAAATCCATGATTTCTTAAGTGATCGTCTGTATTCGACACAGCGATATTAAACACAATCCGACGCCATAGTTGCGCCAGATCTGCCTTCGTTTGCGCACCATTGATAGTTAGAAACTCAGCGATTTCTAAATAACTGGCACCTTCTGAACGCTCACCGTCATAGTATTGCAACTGCGTCATGGCAGACGAAAAGTGAATGCGTTTATCCCCCATACGGTCAAATCGTTTGGTGAGAAAAGTATGATGTTCAGACGAGTACCTTTGTATGACACAAGGGAACATGTCCACCCCTGCAGCCAGCGCCAACTGATGGCAAACCATTTCCCAGGCACCAACATCAACGGCATCATTTTGGTTAGGGAATTTGGCAATCCACAGCTGATGCTCAGCATCGGTTACGCAAGCCTTAGGTCTTGCACCGCCGAGTGAAGAACCGGGTGACATCAGCATCCTGAGCCAACGGTAATAGTCTTCACTGTCAATGTTGTCGTCCTGCTCAATTTTTATAGCGGCATACTCGAGCTCGCGTAATGACGTCATCGGAGGGGCGGAAAATTCAGCATTATTATCCAAAAAATCCGTTGTCCCCGCCGCTTTAAACCGGATGCCACCCATGCGATAAGAATCGTGCACACCCAACAGATAATCGAGTTCCGTTAGTCTGGCCATAGTTCGCAAGCCTTTGCGGTGCTCAATCGCTGCACGATGCTGCATTAGAATACGTCCCCAGCGATCAGGAGATGAATCGAGAAAAGCCCGAAAATTTTTATCCGGCGAGTCGTTGTACAACTCGCCGCTGTGCAGTGTTAACTGAGGATCGATCTGCAGGCGATAGCCAGATGTCAGAAAGTGCTTGTCATAAGCGAAACTAAACACACCACCACGGCTGGTTTCGGCAAAGATTAGTTGGCCAATTAACAACGGGGCAGCAATCGGCATCCAGGACGCATAAACTTCTACTGCAGTACGGCTCATTTGCCCCCCTGCAACAGCTTAATATTTTGTAACTTAATACCCACTTCATCATGCGCAGCAAGCTTGGCAAAGTTATCTTCCATACCAAGTACCGCCATTACCTTCAGGTAGGCACCAACCGCCACACCAGGATCGCCGGCAAATATTTTATTGACGGTTTTATTATCGAATCCGCTGCGGTCGCAAATCATTTGTTTAGTCAGCCCCCGGCGTTTAACAGCAAGCAGTAAATCCTCACCAAAGGTGACAAGAATTTTTTGTTGCTTCGGGAATAACACCCTATGCATATCTCTTTTCGGCATAGCAAACCTCAAAGTGGGATATTATTCCCATATAAACCATTATTATAGGAATATAGTCCAACCATTGCTATATTTCAATTGAACGCTGCACACTTAGATAAGGACTATATTCCCACTTAAGTCGATATAGTGGGAATATAGTCCAAGTTTAGTTTATTAAGCCCTGGTTTTCGTAACAGAAGATATAGCAAATTACGCCGTCAGCCAGTAGCTACAAGCCGCTGCTGCGTGCGACGCGCCGGGCTATCGCTTGTGTTAGCAGCGCCGGATTGGCGCACAACAAGCTAAACTGCTGTTTTGCACGGGTAATACCGGTGTACAACAGCTCGCGGCTTAGCAACGGGCTGTTATCGGCTGGCAGCACCAGGCAGCAGTGGCTAAACTCCGAGCCCTGCGATTTATGTACCGTGATGGCAAAGGCGGTATCCACCTCGGTTAAACGGCTGGGCAATACCCATTTTAGCGTACCGTCGGACAGTTGAAACACTACCCGTAGCTGGCCGCTTTGCGGGTCTTGCAGCGTAATACCGATATCGCCGTTCATTAAGCCTAAGCTGTAGTTATTGCGCTGTATCATTACCGGCCGGCCGGCATACCAGAGCTGGCGCGCATCAATTAAGCCTGCACTGCTCAGCCACTGGCTGATTTGCCGGTTTAGCCCTTCCACGCCCCAGTCGCCGCTGCGCAGTGCGCACAGTAACTGAAAGCGGCTGTAGCAGCCCAGCACAGCGCCGGCCCATTGCTCGCGATCTGTTGCCGGCTGTTGCATCAGCTGCAGATACTGGCGGTAGCCGGCCACTACTGTGGCTTTTAATGCTTCAGGTGAATTACCGGCTAACAGTTCGATATCAGCAAACCGGGTAAATAGCGCAGGGGCTTGAATATCACCACGATTGACTGCGGCTGCCAACTGGCCAATGCCGGATTGGCTATCAAAGCGGTGGCTATGGCGCAGCATAACTGTAGCCTGATTTAGTACCGTGCCAGCGCCCTGCCATTGTGCCAATGGCACTTCAGTAAAGGGTGTAAGCAGCGCCAGGGTTTCGTTGCTGTAACCACCAAGATCCGCACCACGGCAGAGATCGCCCAGCACTGAACCGGCTTCCACCGAAGACAGCTGATCTTTATCACCCAGCAGCACCAGTTGTGCACGCTCCGGCAACGCAGCTAACAGCGCCGCCATCATTTCCAAATCAACCATTGAGGCTTCATCAACCACCAGCACATCCAGTTGCAGCGGGTTATCGCTGTTATGCTTAAAGCTGCGCCGGTTTGGCACCGCGCCCAGTAAGCGGTGCAAAGTAGTGACTTCCGTCGGTATTGCCATCGTCAACTCAGCCGGCAGTTTAGACAAAGCGCCACTAATCGACTCAGTTAGCCGCACCGCCGCCTTACCGGTGGGTGCGGCTAATTTAATATTCAGCTCACGCTGTTGATTAACAGCCGCGCCTTGTTGCAATAGCACCAGCAATTTTACTACTGTGGTGGTTTTGCCGGTGCCCGGGCCGCCGGTAATAATGGCAAAGCGCCGTTGCAGCGCCATAGCGCAGGCCAGCTTTTGCCAGTCCGGCTCAGTTGGCGCGGTCGCGGTTGACGGGAATAACGCCTCCAGCTGCGCCGTAACAGCCGCTGGCAACGGCAGCACTGTGCTGACCCGGCGGTTGATCTGCTGCTTTACCTGCTGCTCAGCCTGATACAGCCGGTTTAAATATAACCGCTCGTCGGCCAAGACCAGCGGCGCACCGGCTTCCCCTTGCAGCCAGGCGCTTTGCGCCAGTGCAGTGCAATAATCCTGCAGCGTTAAGCCCTGCAACATAGCAGAGGGCCTGTCACTAAAGCGCTGTAAAAACTGGTTTTGTGGTGGCAGGCTAAGCAGGCCGTCCGGATCGTCCAGCAAATCCTGCAATAAAATACAGCTGTGGCCGCGGCCATACTGATGACATAACAAGGCGGTTAATAACCATACTAATGCATTGGGCTCGGCGGCAAGCTGATGCAGGGTTTGCGGTAACTGCGCATCTAAGGCGCGCAGCCAACGCCGTTCGGTCCAGCGCTGCAGCAACACCTGCATCTGGCTTAAATCCGCTAGGGCGCTGTTGGATGTCGTCGGCGGTTGTCCGCTGTTTTGCTGAGCAAATAAATCAAACTGCATAATCAGTCTCCGGCGCTACCGGCTCGCCGGCAAATAAGGCATCTAATTGCCGCAGCAGTGTCATCCCGGCGGGCAGCAGCAACTGGCCCTGCTGTGGTGCGCGGATAAACCAGTACAGTGCACCGCCAATATATTGCTCCGGGGCCTGCAGGTAACCGGGCTGACGCAGCTTTAACAGCCGGTGCAATGCCAGTAAATACAGCGCGGCCTGCACATCATAGCGTTTATCCAGCACTACCTGTTGCATGGCCTCCGGGCTGTAATCAGCATCTGCCGGACCTAACCAGTTCGATTTATAATCCAGCACCCAGTAGCGGCCATCTGCGCCTTGTAAGGTTAAGTCGATAAAGCCTTTGAGCATGCCGTTTAACGTATCGGGCAACAGCGGCGGGCGCGCCATACCCGGCAATATGGATGCGGTAATAAGCCGGTCCAGTGTCAGCACATTAACCGCACAGCTTTGCAGCCAGAACTCCAGCTCGGCGCGCACCTTGTGCAGCTGCGCCAGATTAAGCGCAACCCCCTGCAGCGGCGCCTGCAACATTTGCGTAAGCCAGTGTTGCAGTACGCTTTGCCACTGCAGCCAGTTGTGCTGCGTTAACCTGTGCTGTAACAACTGGCCGGTAAAAACGCTATCGCAAGCGGCAAAGCCCTGCTGCTGTGCATCTTCAAGCAGCTGGTGCAAAAAGGTACCCGGCACAGCACCGCGCGGAAAATCATGTATCGATTGTTGCTGTTCACTGTGCGACAGCGGCTCGCTGGCCTCTTCCTGCAACAGCGCATCCAGCGCGGTATCGGCAGCCAGCAGCGCCGTTGCCGGCTCTGCTGCCGGCGTATTGCCGCTGCGTAGCGCCGAGTAACTGGCAATCCACCAGTGTTCGCTCAGCAGGGCGCGGTTAAGCTGCAACGCCGGTGTCAGCGCTGCGCTGGCGCCGGCTGGCGTAAGTTTGCTCAGTGACGGTATGGCTTGCAACTGCCACGACAGTGCTGCCAACGCTGTTTGCAGATCACTAAGGGCAGGCTCATCCGGCACACCAAGCAAATACCCTATGGCACTTTGCGACAATTTACTTTTTTTCGCCGCCCCCTCGCTAAACAGGGCTAACCCCAGCCAGCAGGCATACACCGGCCGCGTTAACGCGACATATAACAGGCGGATATCTTCGAGTAAGCGCTCGTGTTCGGCGCGAGCCAGGGCATGGTCGTCCGGGGTTAAATCCAGCACCATCTGGCTGCCATCAAAATAGCGCTGCGGCTGGCCTTTTTTCACCTGTTTAAAACCGCAGATAAAGGGCAAAAATACCAGGTTATATTGCAGGCCCTTACTTTTATGGATCGTCACCACCTGCACTAACTGTTGATCGCTTTCTAACCGCAGCTGCTGCTCATCGGCGCTTTTCGGGTTTTCCAGCTGTTCGGCCAACCAGCGCAGCAAACCGCTTTCACCGTCGCGTTGCTGGCTTTCGCTTTGCAACAGTTCAGCTAAATGCAATACGTTGGTTAAGCGCCGCTCGCCCTGCTCCAGCGCCAGCCATTTTGCCGGTAACGCAAAATAATGCAGCCAGGCGGTTAACATGGCCAGCACGCCTTTAAAACGCCAGATCTGGCGAAACTCGCGCACCTGCTCAGTAAGCTGCTCCCAGGCCTGCTCGTCATTAAGCCAGTATTGCAGCTGCGCATCGCTGTTACTGGCAAGCGGCAACGCCAGCGCTGCACGCAGCAGGCTTTCATCTTCCGGTTGCTGACAGGCCCGTAGCCAGCTTAGTACCGCTAAAGCTTCCGGGCTTTGAAAAATGGATTCGTTATCAGATAAGTACACCGAGCGCACATTCCGGGCGCTTAGCTCACGCCGCACCAGAGCCGCTTCGTTGCGGTCGCGCACTAAAATGGCAATATCTGCCGGTTGCAGCGGTTTAAGCGCTTCACCGCTAGCGGCAAAACCGGCCTTGCCAAGCCGGGCCTGCTCTAACAGCGCCGTCACTTCATCGGCACAGGCTTTGGCCATTAAGCTCTGGTAGCCGCCTTTTTTCAGCTGTGCCGGGTCAATATCACTTAGCCAGTAATTCAGTGCCGCAACGGTGTTGCCATCGCGTTGTAAGCGGTCAGTTTTGCCTTTGGCTTTAACCGGTAAAAACGGCAGCGCTGTGGTGTCGGCCGCACCAAAACCAAAGGCGCCGCGCTGCTGCTCGGCACGGACAAACAGTTGGTTAACACTGTCGACCAGTGCCGCAGTAGAGCGAAAGTTAGTCCCCAGGCTGTAATGGCGCCCGGCAGTTAAACTACGGGCACTAAGGTAAGTGTGTAAATCGGCGCCACGAAAGCTGTAAATAGCTTGTTTGGGGTCGCCTACCATAATCAGGCCGGTATCGCGGCTTTGCACATCAGGGTAAATGGCGCGAAAAATGGCAAATTGCAGCGGATCGGTATCCTGAAACTCGTCTACCATGGCAAACGGATACTGGCTGCGAATACGGGCAGCCAGCACAGTGCCGGCATCGCCTTGCAGGGCCTGGTGCAGCTGCAGCAGTAGGTCGTTAAAATCCAGCTCGGCACGCTGGCGTTTATGCCGGGCAAATTCAGCGGCCAGCCACAGTGCGGCATGGTGGCGCACACTTAACGCCAGTTCAGGTTTGTTATCCAGCAAGGCACTACTGCGCGCAAACAAGTCAAAAAGCGGGTGGCTAAGCAGTGGCTGGCCTTTTTTCTGCGCCTCGGCCAGCCGCACGGCGCTGAACTTTTGCACCATTTTGGAAAAATCGGCCTGACGGCTGTTCAGCTGTGCCGGCTCTGCCAGCATGGCCTGCCACCATTGCCGTTCAGCCGGCCAACTGGCGGCACGGTATTTAGTGCCGTTTAACCAGCCATTGGCGTAGGCATCGTCCAGCAGTTGCAGTGCATCCGGGCTTAACGCCTGCTGTAGTTGTGTACAGTGGCTATCCAGCGTTTCCTGCCACTGCAGTAACGGCAGGGCAGCCTGCTGCGGGCTTAATGGTGCTGGCAGGGGCGCACCGGCGGCATTAAAGCGTAAGTTAACCGCATCGGCCTGCAACCAGGGCCTGACATCATCCAGTAAGGCTTGCGGCGCCCTGGCGACATTACCCAGCTCGTGCAATATGGCAGCGTCGGTTAACGGATACAAAAAGCGCCGCCAGTAGTCACAGGCCAGGGTGTGCAGCAGTTGTTGGTTGTCATCGCTAAGCGCTTCAGCAAAGCTCATGCCGGAGTCAAAGGCATGTTCGGCCAGCATACGCTGACACCAGCCGTGGATGGTAAAAATAGCCGCTTCGTCCATCCATTCGGCGGCGCTGCTTAAACGCGAGGCGCAGGCGGCAAACTGCTCAGGGCGATACTCTGCCAGTAAGCTGGCGAGAAACAGCTCCTCAGCACTGCCGCTGCGAAACGCGGCTGCGGCCTCGACCAGCCGGCTGCGGATCCTGTCGCGCAGCTCCGCCGTGGCGGCACGGGTAAAGGTAACCACCAGAATTTCCGGCGGTAACAGCGGCCGGTTAAAACCGCTGGCTGCCTGCTCTGTATTGGCACTGCCATCTGTTACGTTAGCACCATGGCCCAGCACCAGGCGTAAATACAGCGCGGCCAGGGTATAGGTTTTACCGGTACCGGCGCTGGCCTCAATTAAGCGGCTGCCACTTAGCGGAAAGCTTAAAGCATCCAGGCTGATTACCGTGCTCATACGTTGCTCCCGTGGCTTTGATCACTGTCGTCACCGGCTACTTTGGTTTGCAGCAAGGGGCCATACAGCTTTTGCGCCCAGTCGGCAAAACCGGCCTGCAGTAAGCTGGCAAAATCGGGGTAATAGCGCTGCAGCTCGGGGGCGGTTTCCAGCTCACCGGCAAAGTTATAGCCGCCTTCAAACAGCTCACGGCATTTGGCTTCATCCTGGGTTTGCACAAAGCACAGCGCGGTTTTCGGCATTACCGGCAATGGTTGCTTAAGGCCTTGCTGCCAGTATTGCACCAGGGCAGTTAACTGTGCAGTGGCCTGTTGCTGCTTATGGGGTAACAGCTGTACGGCATCGTCCAGGCCGAACTGCCAGGTGCTTACTGCTTCGCCCTGGGCATTGGCAGCCAGTTGTTGTAGCCAGGCACTGCGCAGCGTATGCCAGCGCAGCTCGCCTTTATTGCGGATAGCCGTTGGCCGCAGCAATAATAACGCCTGCTGGCCGGCCGGGCTTTGGTACAGATTGGTCAGGCTGTCGTTTAGCATTATGCTGCCGCTATCGCTGCTTAAATTAAGCGCCAGTTTCAGCGGGGTGCTGTTGCGCTGCCAGTCAATACCGGCGGCCCGGTAGCGGGCAAATACCACTTTGGCTTCGCGGCCGATATCTGCGCCGCTAAGGGTGCCAAACAGCGCCAGCGGCAACTTAGCCTCATGTGCAAGTTGGGCAATAGCGGCGTCGACATCCAGCTGCGGCTCGGCCAGCAGCTGCTGCAGCAACTGCTGTTTTAGCTGATATAACTCCAGTGCATTTAATACAAAGGGTTCAGCATCGTCGCTGGCCAGTTCGCTGCGGTAAAAGCGGGTTTTAAAGCGCTGCTGCAAATAGTGCCGGCAGGGGTTAGCTAAAAAGTCATCCAGCAGGCGCAGGCTTAACAGCGGCAGCTCGTCGCTGTGGCTGGCGCTGGTTATAACCGCCGGTGCCGCCTGATGCGCACTTTGCCACTCATAAGCATAAGTAGCGTAATCGCCGTTAAAGTAGTGCCGCGAAAAGGGTTGCAGCGGGTAACTATGCAGCAGTGCCTGCGACACCTTTTGCCCCGACGGATGCTGCCAGCCGGTATCGAGCAGATCCATAAGCTGGCTTAACAACACGCTGGGCGGCAACTCGCTGTTATTGCGGATATCGCGCCCCACCCAGCTTAAATATAAGCTGTCGCGCGCACTTAACAGCGCCTCTAAAAACAGGTAGCGGTCATCGTCACGGCGCGAGCGATCGCCGGGGCGGTAATCTGTCGCCATTAAGTCAAAATCATCCCGCATGCGCGAGCGCGGGTAATCGCCGTCATTCAGCCCCAGCAGGTAAATACGTTTAAAGGGGATCGCCCGCATCGGCATCAGGGTAGAAAAGGTCAGGCTGCCGGCCAAAAAGCGCTGGCTTAAGCCACTGCTGCCGGCTTGTTCCAGCCAGGCTTCGCGCAGCACTGCCAGTTGAATTTCGCCGTTAAAATCACCGCTTTGTGCGGCGCTGACCAGTTGCGTTATGCCCTGGGTTAGCCTGGCATAAATAAGCTGATCCTGCTCTTCAGTAAAATTGAACAGGCTGTTTAGCAGGCCGTTGTCACTTAGCAGCAGTTGTTGCCAGTCTGCCAGGTTGCGCGCGGTGGTGTCGCTAAGCAGCAGGTGCCAGCGCTTTAACTGCTGAATAAACTGCAGCAGCGGGCCCAGCTCAGCGGCAGCCAAACCGGCAACTTCGGCGTAGGGTGCGCGGCCTTGCCACAAAGGCACATCGCCAATGGCAAAGCCCAGCAGCATACGCTCTATGGCAAACATCCAGCTGTAACTGTTGCCGGGGGCGGCTAAATCCAGGCTGGCGCGCTGGGCACTATCCAGCCCCCAACGCACGCCGGCTTCGCTAAGCCAGAGCCGCAGTTGCGGCAGCGCTTCGCTGTTAATGCCAAAGCGGCGCTGAATGGCCGGTACGTCGAGTAAATCGCATACTTCGGTCAGGGTAAAACGCTGGTTAGGTAAGTCCAGCAGGTATTCCAGCGCCAGCATTAACGGCTGGCTGCCACGCAGGCTCTGATCGGCCAGGGTATAGGGCAAAAAGCGCATATCGTCACGCGCCAGCCGGCCAAACACCGCATGCACATGGCTTTGGTACAGGCTGATATCCGGCGTCATAATGATCACATCGCGCGGCTTAAGTGTTGGGTCGGCGGCAAAGGCGGCTATCAGGTTGTCCTGCAAAATTTCCACTTCGCGCTGGCGGCTGTGGGCAATATGAAAGCTGATGCTGTTGTCGCTTTTGGCTAACTGTCGCGGCGGCTGCGGCGTGGGGTTTAGCTCAAGCATATCCTGCTGCAACTGCGCCAATACCGGTAATGCGCTGATATCGCTGAGCGGTTCTGAGAACAAATCTATCCGGCCGTTAAACCAGTGCTGATACCGCTCGCTGTGATCAAATGCATCCAGCAGGCTGATATAGTCACGCCCCTGTTTACCCAGGCTAGCCAGCAACACCGGCGCATGCAGATATAAGGCGTCGGTATCCAGCACTGGCGGTAAGCCGGGTTTGCGGCCATGGCGTTTTTGCGCGGCACGCATTTCATCTTTAGCGTGGCTAATATCGCCCCAAAAATGCCGGCATGGGTTAAGCACCGTTAGAAGCACCTGGCGCTGCGCGCCCAGCGCGGCCAATAATTCCACCGTTTGCTGCGGCAGTGACGATACACCGAAGACTACGATGCGATCGGGCAGTAAATCGGGCCGCGCCAGTTGGCCCTGTTGCAGCGCCGCCAGTGCCATATTGTGTACATCGGCGCGGCTGGAAAAAGCAGAGTCACCCAGCACAGTGGCTAACTGGCTTTGCAGCAGGCGCCACAATGCCGGTTGCCACAGTTGATCGGGCGCTACCTGCTGTTTTTTGCTGTTGGGTAACAGGTTAGTGCCACTACGCCAGCTTTGCAGCCAGTCGGCGCGGTATACCTGATACTGGTCAAATAAATCGGCCAGCCGCAGCGCCAGCTGGTAGCTTTTACGGCCGTCACTGTCGTCTTGCAAATAACGTGTTAGCGGCGCATACACTGCATCCGTTAACTGCGGCAACAAGCCAAGTAAACGCCAGCTTAAGTTAATTTTGTCATAGGGCAGGCTTTTCGGAATAGTATCGCCCAGCACGGCGCGGTACAGCTGCCAGACAAATTGATTAGGCAGTTCAACCTGCAAACCGGCTGCAATACCGGGGTGGCCGTTGCCGGTTTCGGCCAGCGCCATTTTTAACCACTGCGCTATACCATTACTTTGTACCAGGATTTCTTCTGTGCCCAGCACCGGCACCGGGTGTGTGCTTAACCACTGCACCAGCAACTCGCGCAGCGTTTCCAGCTGATTGGCGTGGATCACAACAAAACCGGGCTCTGGCATGCACTTTCTCTGGTAAAACAACATGCTGGCAGGTTAGCACAGCAGCCGGGTTTTGAGAATGCGGGGTTATCGCGGCAACACCCGCACCAGCTGCAATTTTTGCATCCGCCCGCATCTGGCATTAGTATTGGCCGATTATGCCCGCCAAACAGCGTGGCCCTGCGGAGAAAACATGCATTTGACAGCCACACCACGCAAAACCCTGATTATTATTTTAGTACTCGTTTGTGTTGGCTGTGCTGCCCTGGCCAGCCGGCAATTAGATGCACAATACGGCAAGGCCGCAGTAACTAACCGCGCAGCACCAGCCAGCGACGATCTGCTGAGCGATCATTACAACAAGCATATTAAACCGGTTATCGAGGCCCGCTGCGTGGTCTGCCACGCCTGTTATGATTCGCCCTGCCAGCTGAATATGGCCTCCACTGATGGCATAGAGCGCGGCGCGCACAAAGAAAAAGTGTATGACGGCGCGCGGCTGCTGGCCGCCACCCCCAACCGCTTATTTACCGATGCTTTTGGCAGCGACGCCTGGCGCGGGCGCGGCTTTTTTCCGGTATTAAATGAGCGCCAACAAAGCCCGCAAGCCAATACGCAGGCGTCGGTACTGGCGCGATCACTGCTGCTAAAGCAGCAATATCCACTGCCACCGGGTGATGTTCTGCCTAAACCTTTTGATTTCAGCCTCGATCGCAACCAAAGCTGCCCCACTATTGAAGAATTTGATCACTACGCGCAAAGCCAGCCTTATGCCGGTATGCCCTATGGTTTGCCGGGGTTAAGCAGTACAGAACACGATGCCTTGCTTGAGTGGTTAAAACAGGGGGCCGCTATGCCGCAGGCCGGCGCGCTGCCAGCCAACGAGCTGGCCGAAGTAGCCAAACTGGAGCAATGGCTGAATGCCGACAACCTGAACATGCAACTCAGTGCCCGCTATATTTACGAGCATTTATTTACCTCGCAGCTGTACTTCAGCGCGCTGCATACAAAACATCAAACCCCGCAGTTTTATAATCTGGTACGTTCAAAAACCCCGCCCGGCCAGCCGGTTGAGGTTATCGCCAGCCGCCGGCCGTTTGATGATCCAGGCGTAAGGCGGGTGTATTACCGGCTGCAACCGGTGCACGCTACCATTGTAAATAAAACCCATCAACCCTATGACATTAACGCTGATTTGCTGGCCAAATGGCAGCAATGGTTTGTTGAGGCCGACTATCAGGTGAGCAAATTGCCGGGTTACCAACCGGAGGTAGCCGCCAACCCGCTTACCGCCTTTGTGCTACTGCCGGTTAATGCGCGCTACCGCTTTATGCTGGAGCGCGCCGAAAACACCATTATGGGTTATATTAAAGGCCCGGTGTGCCGAGGCCAGGTAGCACTAAATGTAATTAACGACCACTTTTGGGTGTATTTTGTTGCGCCAGAGATGGCAGGCGCGGCTGAAGTAGAAGCGTTTTATTTGTCGCAACAGGATAATTTGCGGCTGCCGGCGGAAAAAGAAAGCACTGCGAGGGCGCTGAGCTGGGTGGCCTTTGCCAAGCGCCAGGGTAATTATTTACGTGCCCGCAGCGATTTTATGAACAAGGCTTTAAAAGATGGCCAACACCTTACCACCGACGGTATCTGGGATGGCGACGGTAATAACCACAATGCCAGCCTGACAGTATTTCGCCACTTTGATAACGCTACCGTAGTAAAAGGCCTGCAAGGCCAGGCACCGAAAACAGCCTGGGTAATAGATTACGCCCTGCTGGAGCGTATTCACTACCTGCTGGTAGCCGGTTTTGACGTATACGGTAATTATGGCCATCAGTTAATGACACGGCTGTATATGGACTTTTTGCGCATGGAGGGCGAGTCAAACTTTCTTGCCCTGCTGCCGCCGGATACGCGGCGGCGTGAATTTAACGCCTGGTATCAAAAATCAGGCCCTGAGCTAACTAAATTTATCGAAGGCGATATCAACCCCTTTCATCAGCCAAGCGGTATCCGCTATAACACCGAAAACCCTAAGGCTGAACTGTATCAGTTATTGCAGCTGCATCTGGCTGACGTACAACCGCAGCGTTATCAGCTGCATAACAGCAAGCTAACCGCCAACAGCAAAACATTGCTGGCACAACTGGGTAAAATCAGTGGCCACGGCGCAGCCATTTTGCCGGAATTAACCATGATAATGCTCGAACCGGCAAATGGTGCCACGCCAGAGCTGTTTACCCTGATCCGCAACAGCGCGCATTACAACGTAAACAGCCTGTTTGCTGAAGAACACAACCGTAACCCGGCGCAGGATAATATGACCTTAGTGTACGGCCTGCTGGGCAGTTACCCCAATGCATTCTGGCGGGTTAAAGAAGCCGATTTAGCCAAACTGGTGGCGCAGGCCGAGCAAATAAGCAGCGAGCAGGATTATGCCAAACTGCTGGATAACTTTGGCGTACGGCGCACCGCAGCCGATTTTTGGGCCTTTAGTGATAAGGTCAACCAACTGTTTATGCACCAACATCCGGTAGACAGCGGCTGGCTGGACTACAACCGGCTGGAAAACAGATAGCCGGTTGGGCAAATAAAAAAGGTAGTTACCCCAGCATCAGATAACGATGCGCCGCCGCACCGGCTTTAACCCCGGCGGCGGCGGCCAGCATACCGTTATGCATTGGGCTGGCCATATCACCGGCGGCAAACAAACCGCTTACTGAACTTAGCTGCATGGCATCGGTTTTAATGTAAGCGCCTGCCGGCCCTTGCTCCAGCTCGCAGCCAAGCTGCTGCGCCAACATATGGCCAAAGGCCGTTTTCGGTGCCACATACACCACTTTTACCGGCACACGGCGGCCATCTGCCAACAGCATATGGCTGATATCCAAGCCTTCACCTGCTACCGCCGTTACGGCAGTGTGCTCCAGCGTTACGCCACGGCGCTTCAGCAATGCCAGCTGCTCAGCATCGGGTATAAACTTACCCTGGCTAAAATAGGTTACCGGGCCCCAGTCCGGCAAAATAGCCGCCTGATGTATCGACGCTTCGCCAGCGGCAATAACAGCTATAGGTTGCTGGCGAAACTCATAACCATGGCAGTACGGGCAGTGAATAACCGACTTACCCCAGCGCAGCGCCAAACCCGGTATATCCGGCAAGGTGTCGGTTAGCCCGGTGGCCAGGATCAACACCTTGCTTTGGTATTGTTGCTCTGTTTCATCGCGGACACAAAAATAGCCATCAGCCAGCTTTTGCGCACTGCTAACCCGGCTTTGCCGGAATTGCACTGTTGGGTAAGCCATAAGCTGCTGCCAGGCGCGGCCGCGTAACTCACCGGGTTCAGCGCCGTCGGCAGCAAAAAAACCGTGTGATTGCGCCGCAAAACGGTTACGCGGCTCACCGGCATCAATCAGCAATACCTGACGTTGGCCGCGCGCCAGTTGCATAGCCGCCGAAAGCCCGGCAAAGCTGCCGCCTATCACTATTGCATCCCATATCATTTGAGCACCTCACTTTTGTATTAAACAGCGGATGGTTTAAACAGCTAATACATTAAGCTGCCGCCTTACGAAACATCATAAGTTACATAAAACACAAAGACAACTCTTGTAACATAAAAAGTATCTTAAAACTGCGGTAGAATAGCCGCCACTACAGCGCTTAAAGAGTAACTAATGAGAAAAGACAGCCGTTTATCGCGCATGCTGCATGTGCTGGTGCATCTGCATCAGCTGCAACAAGCCGTTACGTCAGACCAACTGGCGCTAATGCTGCACACAAACCCGGTGGTGGTACGCCGCACTATGTCGTTGCTGCGCGAGCAAGGCTATGTCAGCGCGGTAAAAGGCCATGGCGGTGGCTGGACATTAGCCAAACCACTACACCAGATCACACTGCTGGATATTCACCGCTCGCTTAGCGAAAGCTCGTTATTTACCATTGGCTTAACCGACGAGCACAATAACTGCCCGATAGAAAAAGCCGTAAATCTGGCCATTGACGACGTACTACAGGAAGCGCAGGCGCTGGTGCTGCAACGCTTTGGTGAGGTAACACTGGATAAACTGGCCGCGGGTTATACACCACGATAACACCCGCGCTGGCACAGGGCTTTGCATAACTGTTATGCTGCAGCCACGTTGTTTAGCTGCACTACTAAAACCTGATAAGAACCTAATGAAAATCATTGTTAAAAGTTTATTTAAAGGCCTGGCAATTGTTCTGCCACTGGTTATCACTATCGAGCTGCTGCGCTGGCTGCTGTTAACGGTTGAAACGGTGTTAAATCCGGTGCTGCAAGTAGTATTACCCGGCGAATGGTACCTGCCGGGCATGGCAATACTGGGGTTTTTACTGGTATGCACTGCCATTGGCTACAGTTCGCGCTGGCCAAGCTTTAACTGGCTGTGGCAGGTGCCCGGCAAAATTTTAATGAAGCTGCCCGGCACCAAACAGGTGTATGGCATGCTGCAGGATATTATTGACGTAATGGCCGGCAAAAACTTTACCGATGGCTCGGTGGTGATGGTTAAGCTGCCTTCGTCTGAAATTGAGTTAATTGGTATTGTTACCAAGCACGGCGGCCAGCCACATGATCGGATGTCGTCGCTGATGCAGGAAGATCAACTGGCGGTATTTATTCCAATGGCTTACAACGTAGGCGGCTATACCATTATCATCCCCCGCAGCTGCACGCGGAATATTGAAATGAAACCCGCCGAAGCGTTGCAACTTGTACTCAGTGGCGGTTTAGGCAGTGCAAAAGCGCCAGGCTCATTAAAACGCTAGCCAGTTAACCCAGCAACATCCAAAGCGCCACGCCAAACATCAGGCTGGCGCCAATACGGTTTAAATACTGCACCCGGTTTGCTTTGCCAAAAAACAGTGCCAGTGCTTTACCGCCGCTGGCGTACAGCAGCATAGATAAAAACTCCAGCAACACAATAATAGCCACCAGCACTAACAACTGCGGCCAAAATGCATACTTAATATCAATAAACGGCGGCAACAACGCCATATGAAAGGCCCAGCCTTTTGGGTTAGACACTGCCGTAATAAAACCCTGGCTAAATAAGGTACGCCGCGCCATCAGTGGTGGTAACTCGCCCGGTTTAGGCAAAGCCAGCTTGCCTTTAGCCCGCCACATTTGCAGGCCAATATAGCCAAGGTAGCAAGCACCAATAATTTTAAAGCCCTGAAACAACCCCGGAAATTGCAGCATTACCGCTGCCACACCGCATACTGCCAACACAGCAACCAAGCCCACGCCAAGCATTTCGCCCCACATCATCCAAAAGGTTCGGCGTACGCCCTGGCTCATGCCCAATGTCATTGCCAGTGTCATACACATACCCGGAGTTACCGACACAAATAAAAATGTCGGAATAAAAGCCCCCATCAGCGCCAGATTAACCATAACCACCTCAACAGCAAAGTAGCGCTATTCTGGCTGGTTGTATCAGCGCCAGCAATAGGTTTAGGCAGGGTTTTTAGTCAACTTAGCGCAGTTGATCAGGTAGTTCATTGCACATGCTCACAGCGCTGCTAATCTACACAAAGCAAACGCTAATACAATTTAATAAATTTAAATTAACAAAAAACATGACAACAGCACCTCGCCAGGTTGTCACTTGACAACCAAAGTGTGCGCAACTAGAATCAACGAGGATTACACGTGCCACGGAAAAAGCATCCTAAGAAAGACATTGAAGACGCATTGCAATATGCCGAACAGCACGGCTGGGTGATTGATGTTGGTGGTAGCCATGCCTGGGGGCGAATGTATTGCCCTTATAACGACAATAGCTGCCGCTGTGGTGAATTTTGTATTGCCAGCATCTGGAGTACACCAAAAAATCCAGCTAACCATGCCAGGCAAGTTAAACGGGTGGTAGATAACTGCACCGCACAACGAAACCAAAACTTTGAGGAGTAAGCCAATGCCATTATATGAGTTTACCTTAAAGTTTGCCTTGCCTGATGCGAATCAGGATGCGGCAAATTACATAGAGCAGTTGGCGCAGGCAGGCTGTGACGACGCGCTTATTGGTATCGGCCAGCAAGGCCGTATCGCGCTGCAATTTAGCCGTGAAGCCAACAGTGCTTTTGCTGCGATAACTTCTGCAATTAAAGATGTTAAAACTGTCGTTCCGAACGCAACCCTTATTGAAGCCACACCTGATCTAGTTGGCTTAAGCGATATCGCCGATCTACTCGGCTTTAGCCGGCAAAATATGCGTAAACTTATGCTAAACCATACTCAGAGCTTTCCTGCTCCACTGCACAGCGGCAGCAGCAGTATCTGGCATTTGGCCAAAGTGCTTAACTGGTTTACTCAACAACAAAATAAAGCAGTTGCGCCTGAAGTCGCGGAAGTGGCTCAGGTAACCATGCAGGTGAATATCGCAAGATCACTAAGCGAGCTGCAACCCAACACCCGCCACGAGTTTATGCAAATTCAGGAAGAACTTGCGCAATATCGTTGAACACAAAAATTGCAGCCCCCGCATATAAATGCTGTTTACCAGTTGCTGATACTACGTATAGTTGCGCATCTACAGGTTATGTTCTAGATTGGGTACTCGATACATCCAAATAAACAATAAGAACTTCAATTACTTTTGAAAGAAGCTCTTCATTTGGCAAAACAACAAGAAAAGGAAGTCTTATGAAGCTTAACCATATCCTGTCTGTACTAAACCAAATAGAAAAATCCAAGTTTATTACGTGCCTGGATAAACTATGCTCATCTGCCGCGACCAATGATGAAGTCATTTCAAAAGCACTGAACAAAGTAAATCGCCAAATTAAAGATGCGTCCGGCAGTGAAATTACGCAGCTATTTAATGCCGTTTCGGCACAGTACCAATATTCTATTCGTGAGAAGCTGGCGCTATGTGATGCTTCGATGGCTTTACTGGTAAATATCCTTACCCGTGATGGCAATGGTATTGCGCGTATTTCGTGGATTGAACAACTTTACGCCCGCGAGTGGGAAACATTAGATACACTCGCACGGCAAATTCAGGTGGATATCGAGAGTAATCTGGCTGAGGACTATGGTCATGCCCATCGATTAAAGATTTTCCGCGATTGTCTGAATATCGCCTATAAAAACGATGAGAAAATTAATCGTCAAGCCAATATCACGGATGATGAGCGCAGCATTCTGAATGTTCTGGCACACCACCTGAAAATCTCTCACGATGAACTGGTTGCTATTGAGCACCTGTCAGAGCCAATCAAAGCTGGCAAGCAGACCGTGGACAACTGCTTACAGGAGCTACGTGATATGGGTGTCATATTCATAAATCGCAAAAGCTCGGAAGTCCTTATCCCAGACGAAGTGGTAGCCGTGCTAAATCAAATTCAGGGCAAAGAGCTTGCCGATAAACACTTGCTGCGGATCTTGCGGGTGCTGTCTGATGCAGAACTATCTAACATTTTAAAAAGCTACGGCAAACGGATCCGGGGCGTTAGCCGGGGCGAAAAAATAAGTAATATTCTGCATTCAGGCATCGCTGTGAGGGATATGCTATCGCGTGATCTATATGACGACGCTGACAACCAAAATAAACGTAAGGAGCGTTTGAAGCAGTTAATAGCGGATTTAGATATCGACGCAGAAAGAATCGGCTTCACACTGGATGAACGTATCGACGTGATTCTGGCAAGTCTGAATACCGCTGCCGACCGTGAATTTGATGCCATTAGCGCAACCGGTTATAAAGAGATGTTCGATTCTCTTGTGCAGAACTTCCAGGGGCTGGATGCAGCAGGCAACCCGGAACTACTGACCCAGCGCATCAGGCAAGAGTATGAGCTGGAGGAAAACGAGGAAATCAATGTCGAGCGGCTAAGGGCTCTTAGTATCACACCACACGATGTGCTGTACCTGCTGAATAATGACGAAGTAAAAGAGTTGCGAGACAATCTGAAGTTGCCGAAAAAAGGCAATCCGAGGTCCAATATTCTGGAAGTTTTTGCCAACGCCAACGACAAACTGATCGAAAATTATGCCGCGCTGGCTAAGCGCGACCTGCTTACCCTTAAAGCTGTTGGCATTGAAATTAACGAAATTGACGTTGGTGTGAAATTTGAAGAAGCAACGAAAACGATTTTGGAGCAGCTTGATTTAGTCGTTGATGAAGAACTGCGAAAATTAATTAATACAGCTAAAGATAAAGCCGACATTATTATTTCTATTAGCGATGATGACATTATTATCGGCGAAGCAAAAACTTGCAAAAATGGCGACTTCGCCAAATATTCCACAACATCCAGACAAATCAAAGCGTATGTAACCCGCTGTGAAAATCAGGGCAAGCGTGTGGCACAAGTGCTGATCATCGCGCCAAGTTTTTCTCAGGATTTTATCGAGTCTGCAGAGATGGATACCGAAGTGAATATTTCACTGTTAACAGCTGAAGGCTTAAAGCAAATTTACGATGCTTACAAAGCCAAACGCCGCCCCAACTTTTCAGCCAAGCTGCTAACAAAGGGCGGACTGCTGAAAGCTGAATTAATTGCGAAAAGTATTTAATAAGTAATTACAATAAACACTCACTTTTAGGTAAGCTTAGCGAGCACTGACTAAGTTGCTAATATTAATAATAAATAATTGGATAAGATGAGTATTCCACCACTTACAAAAGAGCAGAAAAGACAGTTACAACTTTTGGAGCCAAGCCTAAAACTTGCAGCCGCTCAGAGAGATCTTCAAAAATGTGAGGAGTTAACTGATTATATACAGAATATTCTTCGACCAACAGGCCATGAAACCAGGCTAATGCAATCGAAAAACTGGCTTTTTGAAACAGCGATGGAAGTAGGTAAAACTGACTATGCGATAAAAGGTTTTATTAGCGTGCGCCAGAAAGCTTCAAAGTCTACTCGCTTGTACCTAGAAGCGACTGCGCTTCTTGCTATATGCTATTTAAGAAATAGAGATTTTGATAAAGCTCGACCTTATATGGTTGAATCTTTACGGTGTGAAAAAAACATAAAGTCAGAAAGCACTCGTTCTGCTTTTAAAATCAGTCTAGCAAAGCGCTTTGATGAAGAAGCTCTACTGGCATCAATTTCTACTGACACAACTGAAAGCATGGACCTTGAAAAAATCCAGAAAGATGCGGCTAAACTCATACAAACAAAACATGAAGATGAGATTCTCGAGATGTTGGGGTCTAACGTCCCTGAAACTGCTTTAGATTTTATAAAAAAAATAAACGCAGAGTCTAAGAATTTGCTGACATATAAAGAGCAGTTAAAGCTCCCCTCTCCCGCAACTTTTCAGCAAAAGAAAAAACTTGGTAAAGGTTTGTTGTCCGCTTTCCAGACCGTAATTTGGCAATCTCTGTGCGATAAAAATAGTGATGTTTATAAAATGTGGTTTACAAATGGGCTGCAGGCAGTATTAGATAAAAAGTACCTAACAGGTGCGATTGTGAGTACTTTAGTTGGCCTAAAAATAGGTATATATGCAATTGCTGTCTACCTAACATCTTTGCTGATAAAAATAGGCATTGAGACATTCTGCCATGTATATCAACCTAATCAACTTATGGCTCTTAGAAAATGAGCCTATTACCTATAGGGTAGGTAGTGTTCAAAATTCTGTGTCATTTCATTAAACTAAGCACAAACGAGATGACACAGACAATCCAACTTTCGATATAGGCTCTAACTGCCTTCAGTCGTCTTTCTGTGCTTGAAATCTGCAGTATTACTTCTGTAACTGATACCAAAAAAACCAAATTTACGCTAACGTCAATCCTTGCTTTCGTCGGTTAAAAAACATAAATTAATCACTTTAATTTAACCTTTTAATCACACAGAAGACAAGGAACCAGATCCATGGAACAACAATCTGTTTTAAAAGATGTTTTTATCTCAATGGGTGAACTGGAACGCTATTTCGATGGTGCAGTACCTGTGAATCTGTGGCGTGGTTTGAATATTAAGAAAAACACGTCCCTGTTTGACCTGATTGAAACTCCCTTCAAGATGTCAAATGGCAGAGTGCGTAAGCCGGACATCACAATTGAAAATGGCTGGGTTAAAGTAAAACATTGGCCGCGCGGCATTTCTACTTTCGATAAACCCGGAGTGCCAAAGGGCAAAGACTGGGTGCATTACATCATTCCGGCAGGCACACCATTGCCGCACGGATTGGCTATCGTTAAGGACTCTTACAACGAAACCTTTATGGCAACTCACTACACTATTGCTCCGGCGCACGATATGCCTATAGCAACTTTCAGAAATCTGCTAAGGTCTTTCGCAGCTCAAATTGGGAGGATGGCGAAATGATTGAAATTTCAAATGCCGCAGCGCCTTTGTTGGTGCAAGCGCTGCGTGATGCGGTAAGGTATAACGAACAACTACTCACCAGTGAAACCTTGCGTGACCGGGCTGATTACGAAGAGTATTTAATGGAAGTAAGCCAGCTTTATGCTGAAGTTAAAGCGCAGTACAAACGCATTGAAGCCGATGTTGGCATAGCGCTCGATGATATTGTGTAACTAGTTTCAGCTTCCTTACAAAGCCGGATTTTTCCGGCTTTTGTATAACGCCCAGATCGTCAGCATTCGCTTTACCGGTAAACAAATTTCTCCCCAACTGTCGAATCCAGCCCTGCTGCTTCGACTAAGCTGTGATACGTCAAACTAATGCGTTTAACACAGGGGGTTAATTATGTCAGGCAATACCGTAATACTGCACCGGGTTATAAAAACCACACCAGAGCGGTTGTACCGCGCTTTTTTAGATGCCGATGCGCTGGCCAAATGGATACCGCCGCATGGTTTTACCGGCAAGGTGCACAGCATGGATGCGCGGGTCGGCGGCGGTTATAAAATGAGTTTTACCAATTTTAATACCGGCCAGAGCCACAGCTTTGGTGGCACTTATCTTGAGCTAAAACCAAACGAGCTGATCCGCTATAACGATCAGTTTGATGACCCAAGCCTGCCCGGCCAGATGCTGGTTACTATCCGGTTGAAGCCGGTATTGTGCGGCACTGAACTGAATATTGAACAAAGCGGCATACCCGAGGCAATACCGCTGGAGTTTTGCTATGCCGGCTGGCAGGAGTCATTACAATTGCTGGCGCTTTTAACTGAGCCGGAAATACCGGATCAAGACTTTAACTAAGCGCCGCACATGATTATTGCTGCTGCAGCCACTCTCTGGGGCTGGCGCCGGTTTTACGCCTGAACGCCCGCGCCAGTGCGGACGGGCTTTCGTAGCCGACTTCATCGGCAATCAGCGCAATAGGCCGGCCTTCGCGCAGGCGCTTTTGTGTCAGGCTAACGCGCCAGCTTAGCAGGTAGTCGGCCGGGGTTTTACCTACCACTTTATGAAACTGCGCCGCAAAGCTGGCGCGCGACATACTGGCCGCGCTGGCCAGCTCTGCCACCGACCAGGGCTTGGCCGGCTGGTCGTGCATTAGCGTAACCGCGCGGGCTAAGCGTAAATCGGCCAGCCCGGCCATCATCCCGGATGACATACTGCTATTGGCCATAACATGGCGTAGCAACTGGATCATCACCAACTCAAACAGCCGGTTTAACACCGCATTTTTACCGCAGTTTTGCTCTGAGGCTTCGCTGAACAACCACAATACGCTGTCGGTCAGAATGGGTAACTCACTGACAGGCAGCAACATATAATCGGGTAAAGCCGTGGTTAACGGGTTATCCAAACCACCATCGAAACTTACCGCCGCACTGACAAGCTGGGTATTGTCTGTCGCCGACGCACTTAACTGGTGTTTGCAGGGCCGGGGAATAAACAGCAGGCTGGGCTGGCTGATAACAATATCCTGCTTTGCTATATGCAAGCGGGCCTTGCCGGTATTAAACAGATACAACTTGCCACTGCGTTCCTGTGCGTCAAAGGCCAGTTCCCCACTAAAAGGTCCGGCATAAAAAGTTGTAGCGTGCATACCAAATTGCGCCAATAAGGTTGAAAGCCTGTCCATACCCAGCTCCATTTAGACTATCTGCAGCATAATTTAGACAATATGACGCCAAAATACAAGATTAACCGCCTAATATACTCCCAACGCTTGCAACTGAATTGAAGCTAAGCAGTACGCCACTTTAGGCATGACGTTAACCAACGAAAACATTATTAACTGAAAAGGAATACATTATGACTAAGTTCAAATTTCGCCACATCGCCGCTGCTGTTGCTACTGCAGCTTTAACATTAAGCAGTGCCGCCTTTGCCGCAGAAAAACCTACCGTGGTGTTAGTGCATGGCGCCTTTGCTGAATCGTCCAGCTGGAATGGCGTAGCCGCCAACCTGTTGCAACAAGGCTACCCGGTAGTGGCTGTTGCTAACCCGCTGCGCAGTTTAAGTGGCGACGCCGACTATGTTGCCAGCATAGTAAAACAAACCAGCGGCCCGGTTGTACTGGTTGGCCACTCCTACGGTGGCGCGGTGATCAGCAACGCTGTGCAAGACAACACTAATGTTACCGCCCTGGTCTATGTTGCCGCTTTTGCCCCGGAGCAAGGCGAAACCGTACTGGAATTGTCAGGCCGTTACCCAGGCAGCACTTTAGGCCCGACACTGGCAGCGCCGGTGATACTAAAAGACGGCAATAAAGACTTGTACATCCAGCAGGATAAGTTCGGCCAGCAATTTGCTGCCGATGTACCGGCGGCCGATGCCGTGCTGATGGCCGCTACCCAGCGCCCTATTACTGAATTGGCATTAACAGAAGCCGCCGGCCAACCCGCCTGGCACACCTTACCGTCATGGGCCATTTATGGCACCGCCGATAAAAATATTCCGGCGGTAGCAATGAAATTTATGGCACAGCGGGCTAAGTCGAAAAACATCGTTGAAGTACCGGGCGCCTCGCATGTGGTGATGACATCTCACCCGGACAAAGTTGCCGCGCTGATTGTTGAAGCCGCCACGGCCACGACGAAATAACCGCCGCTAACTACGGCAAACTGAACCGATATTGATACTAAACGAACATAAACTAACTGAATAAATTAAGGAAACTACCATGAAAACATTAAACACTGTTATCACTGCCAGCCTGTTAGCCTTAAGTATCGGCAATGCCTTTGCCGCTGGTTCACCAGGTGTTGAAACCCACACCCAGGGCTTTTTAAATGCTTTAGCCCAGGGCGGCGGTAAACCGCTGGAGCAGTTATCAGTAGCCGATGCCCGTGCCGTGCTGGTGGGCGCGCAACAAGGTGCTACTTTGCCGGCGGCTAATGTCAGCGAAAAAACCATTAAAGTAGATGGCCAGAGCATAAAGCTGGTGATTGTAAAACCACAGGGCGTTAAAGGTACATTACCGGCCTTTATGTTCTTCCATGGTGGTGGCTGGGTGTTGGGCGATTTTCCCACGCATGAGCGTTTAATCCGTGACTTGGTACAGCGCTCAGGTGCGGTAGCGGTGTATGTTGATTACACCCCGTCACCGGAAGCGAAATACCCCACCGCGATTAACCAGGCGTATGCGGCAACTAAATGGGTGGCAGAGCATGGTAAAGAGATTGGCGTGGATGGCAGCCGTTTAGCGGTGGCCGGTAACAGCGTTGGCGGTAATATGGCGGCGGTAGTAGCCTTAAAAGCCAAAGCAGAAGGCACACCGGCACTGAAATTCCAGCTGTTGCTGTGGCCGGTAACGGATGCCTGCTTTAACAATACCTCGTATCAGACTTATGCTGAGGGCCATTTCTTAACCCGCAATATGATGCAGTGGTTTTGGGATAACTACACTACCTCTCAGGAGCAGCGCAACGAGATTTACGCCTCACCACTGCGGGCGACTACTGAGCAGTTAAAGGGGTTACCACCGGCGTTAATCCAAACGGCTGAAATGGATGTGCTGCGTGATGAAGGTGAAGCCTACGGCCGCCATCTGAATGCCGCCGGTGTAACCGTAACCACAGTACGCTACAACGGCATGATCCACGACTTTGGTTTGCTGAATGTATTAAGCGACGTACCGGCAGTGCAGGATGCCTTAGACCAGGCAGGCCGTGAGTTAAAAGACCATCTGAAGTAAATAAACAGCCGGCAGAAAAGACCCCGCCCGGGGTCTTTTTGCTTTATAGCGGCAGCCATTAAACCGCTAGGTTTGCAGCCGCGTAGCGCTAAAGCGGTTTAGTAACTGGTGCATAAGATACACAGCAATTAAGGTACATATCACCGAAATAGCCACCGAGCTAAAGCGATACAGCGCGCTGTATACCAGATCTTTTTCTGGCGTAAGATACTGGCCAAATAAAATGCCCATCGTGGTCATAGCACCAAAACCGGCACCAGCCTGGCCGCCTTCAAACATATGATGCCGGGCAAACAGCATAATACTAAGCCACATTGCCAGCGCGACAAACAGCAGCACACCGGCATGGTTATACAGCAGCAGTTGGATCAGCAAACCGACGTTACAGCCCACTAAAGTGCCAATTGCCCGGTTCCAGCCGGCTTTACCGGCACCGTGCCAGTTCAGCGGAAACAACACCAGCACCGATGCCACCTGCGCTGACAGCGAATCAACCAGATCAAAACTTTGAAACACCAAAAATGATAAGGTCGCCACAGTGGTAGCCAGGATCACCTCATGGCGCTGGTTACTTAGCGGTTTAACCGGTAGTTGCCGCCCTTGCCGTGCTGTGGTGTCAGGAAACAGGGTATACATTAAAAAGGTAATAAGCAGGGTTACCGCACCGGCCACCAGGTTAGACATCACAATATCGCTGACCAGGGTAACAGGCGCCGGATAACTGGCAAAGTGCAGCTGCATGGATAAGCCCACCATGGTCATGGCGCCAAACAGAAAATTGACGCCACGTGTCATGCAACGAAATAAAAAGCCAAACTGCAAAATAACCAGCAGTGTCATCGCCAGCGGCTTGTCACCAAACAGGCCCTGCAATAGCAAAATGCTGATACTGACAAACAGCGTACTGGCAACAAACTGGCGCAGTATATGGGCATTAAGCACCGGCACCAGCCCCAGCAACAACATGGGGTTAACGACAAAAAAGGTACCGTAACTCCAGCCCATTAGCTTACACAGCACAAAACCCAAAGTACCGGCAAAAGCAATACGCAAGCACTGGCGCAGATCGTTGCTGCTTAGCTGCAATTTCTTTGGCGTAATGCTCAGGGGCGAAGACATAGCCGCTACCTTAATAGATATAATGCAGCAGGCTGATAAACCGCGCCTGCACCTGCCCCAACCAACGGGCCGGGCCTTCAGCCGGATACAGCTGCACCGTGGCACGCGCGCCGCTGGGTAAAGCCGCCAGCACCTGATCATTGTTATTTAACCCCAGGTGCAAACGCAGGTACTGCGCATCGCGCACCCAGCGATCCGAACTTTCCGGGTTAGCCAGGCTGCCATCGGCCGGTAACTGGCCGTCTTTTACCCCGGCATCAACCGACACTACCGTTGCCGCAAATACCTGGCCCGGCAGGCTGTCAAACATGATACTGGCCGCAGTACCAACACTAACCTTCATTAACGACTTTTCCCGGAAATCAGCAATAATATCGGCTTTCGCTGCCACCAACGCAGCCAGTGTTTTACCGGCGGTAGCATAGTTGCCGGGTAACAGTTGCAGGTTGCTTATAACGCCATCTACTTTGGCCCGTACATCGGTGTACTGCAGGTTCAACCTGGCATTGGCTAAGTTATTGCTGGCCTGGCGCAGCAACAGGTTGTCATCACCGCTGGCCCCGCGGCGCACCACCAGCTCATTTACCTGTGCTTTAGCGGCCTCTACCTGTGCCAGTGCGCCGGTGTAATTGGCGCGGGTTTGATCAACTAACTGCTGCGATATGCTTTTGCTGCCAATAAGCTGCCCCAGCCGCTTTACTTCCAACGCCAGCTCATCGGCACTGGCCTGATGCGCCGTTACACCGGCACGGGCTGCAGCTATAGCGGCTTCCAACTGCGTGTTTTCCTGCTTTGCCGCCTCCAGTGCCAGTTCGGCTTTGTCTACCCCCAGCAAGTAAGCGCGCGGGTCCAGCGTAAACAACGTATCACCGGCTTTAACCGGCTGGTTGTTTTGTACCAGCACTTGCGTTACCTGGCCGCTAACGTCTGGTGCTATAGCCACCACCGGGTGCATTACCCGCGCCTGGGTGCTTAGCGGCATCCAGATATCTGCACAAATAAAATAGGCAAAGGCTATAACAAATACGGCTAAAGCCCCCTGTACCCAGCGTTTAAAAATTTGATCCGGTGTCATGCGTTATTCTCTGTAGCGGTAGCAACCAGCAAAGTACGGGCGTTACGTTCCATAATGTCTAACGACTGCATCAACTGCTGTACCGCAGCCGGGGTTAAATCCTGGTACAGCGCCTGGCGGATTTGCATAGTGCGCTCAATCAGTTTCGCCAGCATCTGCTGCCCGGTTGCGGTGAAATACAAACACTGCGCTCTTTTATCGGTAGGGTGTGGCTGGCGCTGCAGCATATCCTGCTCTACCAGTTGGCTAAGGGTGCGGCTTAGCGACGGCATTTCTATACCCAGCTCCTGCGCCAGAGCTTGTTGAGTAGCGCCTTCGCCTAACATTTTCAGATGCAACATGGCTGTCCAGCGCGCGTCGGTCATACCCAGCGATTGCACTGATGCAGTAATAGCGCTGCGCCATAAGCGATGCACCCGGCCAATCTGGTTCCCCAACGGCACTTTTAGCATGGCTTTCATCTCGGCAAGGTTGGTTATTTCAGTCATTACGCGCCTATAAATTAGTTAGCATGCTAAGTATTATATGGCCAGAAATATACTTAGCAAGCTAACTATTTCATTCTTGCGTTGAACCGCTCAGGGTTTACGTTAAACGCAGCAACATGGCTGCCACTGCAGGTTCAATGCTATAGTGACGCCACGTTTTACGCTGCCGCTGGCAGCCTTTATTACAGGAATACGCATGAACACTATTTACCATATCGGCACTGTCGGCCAGCCGTGGGGCGAGGCAGAAAAAGCACAGTGGCTGAGTGAACAACAGATAAAGCGCAGCTTTTTTGACGAAGTATTACCGGCGATTACAGCGCTGCAAAACGAGTTTGATATTGAACAATATGGCGAGCTGAATTATCAGCACGTTTGCGGTAAAACCTACCCGTTGTTTGCGGTAAAAAGCCGTAACTGGCAAAGTGATAAACCCACCATTTTGGTGAGCGGCGGTGTACATGGCTATGAAACCAGTGGCGTGCATGGTGCATTGCGCTTTTTACAAACTAAAGCACTAGCTTACAGCGACAAAGTTAACGTATTGGTGCTGCCCTGTATCAGCCCCTGGGGTTATGAAACTATCAACCGCTGGAACCCCGAGGCAATAGACCCGAACCGCAGCTTTGGCGCCGATGGCAAAGCCTCTGAAGCACAACAGGTAAAGCAGTATCTGGCAGGCCTGAACACCCGCTTTGCGCTGCATATTGATTTACATGAAACCACAGACTCGGATAACAGCGAGTTTCGCCCGGCCAAAGCGGCCCGCGATGGCACAGTAAATAACAACTGGAATATTCCGGATGGTTACTACACGGTAGATGATGCCGAACACCCCTGCCCGGCGCTGCAAAAAGCTATTATCGACAGCGTAGCAAAGGTAACGCATATTGCCGAAGCTGATGAAAACGGCGAGTTAATCGGCGAGAAAATTGCGCAGTTTGGCGTAATTAACTATGCCAAAGCCAGCCTGGGTTTATGTGGCAGCGTAACCGACGCGCCGCTGGTTAGCACCACAGAAGTGTACCCGGACAGCCCAAGCGCCACGCCGGAGCAATGTATTCAGGCCCAGGTAGCCGCTGTTATTGGCGCGCTGGATTATTTGTTGCAATCGCCTCAACAGTGAACACAAGTTTAAGATTGAAGCAGCACTAATTCTGTTGTTTATCAGCAAATGCTTTTGCCCGGCGTAGATACTTTATTACCCGGGCTTCATCTTCGTTTATTGGATCTTTACCAATGTAAGTAGACTCTCTTTCCAGTTTTTGTTGAGTCTCAATATTTTCCTTAAACAACAACATCTCGGCTTCAGACAATTGCGCCCACATGCCAGTGCGATCAGAAGCCAGTTCACATTTCCTTGGTAAAGATTCCAACACCAAAATGGACCCCAGCGAATAAAAACGGCTGTCATAAATACAACCCAGCAATTTCCCACGGTCGACAAACAACTCCCACGGAATGCCGCCATTACCTATGGCACCCCCCTCTTCTTTCTCTACAAAAGCCTGCGAAAATGCGTTAAAGCTGACAGACAGCATAAACAGATATCTGAGTTTCAAACCGAATCATCCTTAATATGAGAAGCCATTTTACGCCGGGTAAAAATAGTGCTGTTAACTTAACAGCAAAATATTGATAAATACAGTTTAGTTATCAGTTGCTTATTGATGTGATATCGACAATGTATTATTTAAATAAATTTCGAGTTGTACAACGATAATATGTGGCGAAGTACCAGGCTCTGATGTGCTCGCCATAGCAACTCCCTCAGGCTAACGCCTTCGGTCAGACACTCTATGGCTGCGCTAACAGAGCCTGTTACTTCAGATCAAAGCGGTTCACAGTCAGATGGTAAATCTACGTTACTCGATGCTGCACAGAACTAAACCGCTAAAGGTTGCAACCCTGTTAGCGCAACCGCAGAGTGTCTGACTGAGCGCACCAGCAGCGAAGGAGTTGCTGCGGTGAGCACATCAGGGTTACAACCTTTGGTTTTACCACTGTGAAAAAATACCCATAGCAATAACTTAAATACTATTTACTGGTCAGTGCCGGATATGGCCAGACATCACCGGATTTCTTATTTAGCATACTGCTGACACATCAAACAGGAGAATCATTATGTCAGCAGCAGTGCAACGTTTTATGCAATTACATCAACAATCACAACCCTTTATTCTGGTCAATGTCTGGGACGCGGCCAGCCTGATACTGGCGCAGCAACAAGGTGCAGTCGCAGTGGCAACGTCCAGCGCAGCGCTGGCATGGTCGCTGGGGTATGCCGACGGTTCCGCTTTACCGGCTACTGAACTGATAGCAGCAGCACACCGCTTGCTCCGGGTGAGTAAAGTGCCGCTGAGTATTGATCTTGAACAAGGCTACAGCGATGATCCACGGCAGGTGGCACAGTTGGTGAAACAATTGACGGAAGCCGGTATCGCTGGCATTAACCTGGAAGATGGCCATGATAAACCAGAGCAATTAGCTGAAAAAATTATGGCCTGTCGTCAGTTGCTGGCCGGAACGCCGCTGTTTATCAACGCCAGAACCGATGTCTATCTGAGCCAACTGTGCAGCGCTGATGCGGCAGTCGATGAGTGCATATCCCGGCTCACGCGGTATCAGCAGGCCGGAGCCGATGGCGCTTTTATACCGGGATTAACTGATTTAGCCGCAGTAACACAACTGCACCGGCAACTGGCATTGCCAATTAATCTGATGGGCTGGCCGGCAGATGCAACGCATAGCGCATTGAATGAAGCCGGGGTAAAACGTATAAGCAGTGGGCCGGCTTTGTTTTTACAATGCTACAACTACTATCAGCAAGCCTGCCATAGCTTTTTGCAAATTGAACAACCGGAAGAACAAGCGTTAACTTATACCGGCTTGAATCAGCTATTCAGCCAGACTAATACTCTGCCGGGGCAACCTGCAGTAAATGCTCAATAAGCAAACGCAAGCGCAGCGGCTGGTTATCGCGATCGCGGTATAGCAGATAGGTTTTACGCAGCGGCCCCAGCCAGTCCGGGGCCAACGCGACCAACCGGCCCTGCTGCATATGCTCCTGCACCACCCGGCGCGGCAAATAACCAATGCCTACGCCGGCTTCCACCGCCTGCATGGCAATATTCATATCGTCAACAAACAGCCGGACATTGCCCTGCGGGCGAAAGTCAAAGTGCTCGCGGCGTTGCTGATGCTCAAAACGCCAGACATTAATCGGGCTGCTGACAACCAATGGATAGTTTATCAGCTCAGACGGGTGCTGAATGTGATGCCATTGCGTGGCATGGCTGCCGGCACACAGCAACGATTGCACATTGGTGAGCGGCCTGGCGATCCAGCCTTGCAATGCCGGCTCACCTACGCGGATCGCCAAATCAATAGCATGTTCGCCAACATCAATTAGCCAGTTTGACATGCGAATGTCTAAATCAATCTTGGGATAGCGTAACTGAAACTGATTCAATGCGCCCGCCAGCCAGCGGTAAGTGGTATTTACCGGTACTGCAATGCGCAGCAAACCGGCAGGCTCATGTTTCTCCGCCTGCAAATCACCGGAAATATCATTCAGCTCGCTGAACAAAGGGCCACAACGCTGTAAATATTGCTGGCCGGTGCCGGTCAGGTTAATACGATGCGCATCGCGGTGCAGCAAGCGTAATCCTAGCGCTTGCTCCAGCGCATTAATACGCCGGCTTAGTGTAGACGGCGGAATACCCACCTGCTCAGCCGCCTGGCGAAAACTTCCGGCTTGCGCCACCAACCAAAACAGCCGCATATCGTCCAGCGAGTAGTTAGGTTTCATTTTTGGCATTTAACCTGCTGTTAGTTGATATTTATTTTATTTATGAAACAAATAAACTATACGGCAAGTTAAACTGCCAGAGCAATACCATGAGCCGCCAATCGCCATTCGTTACCATTTTATTGTTGTTAGTCAGTATATTTTGCTGGGGCAGCGTGTTTCCTGTATCAAAACTGGTGCTGGACCAAATGTCGCAAAACTCTTTGGTGGTATGGCGTTTCAGCATTGCCGTGCTGTGTTTAGTAGCCTGCCTGCTGGTTAAGCGTGAGCGCTGGCCGGTGCTGAGTGTTAAGCAATATGCCTGGCTGTTGTCTATCAGCCTGATAGGCGTAGGTGGTTTTAATTTATTGCTGTTTACCGGCGTTAAACATACTGCTGCCACTAACGGCGCCTTAGTTATGGCCTTAAGCCCGTTAGTCACTGCGTTGATGGTGGCCGCACTATCACGTAAATGGTTAAGCAGAACGCAGGCGCTTAGTTTAAGCATTGGTCTGGCCGGCGTACTGCTGGTTATTACCAAAGGCAGCTGGCAAACACTGGCGCAATTCCAGTTTAATCAAGGCGACCTTACCATTATCATTGCGATGTTGTTATGGTCGGCCTACACCACTGCATCGCAAAAGGTGACCGGATGGTTACCCCTGCTGCCATTTACGCTGGTAAGCATGCTGGCGGGCGATGCCTTTATTCTTGCGTTCAATAGCATACAAGGCGGTATTCACCCGGTTACAGAATTGCTGCAGTTGCCACTACAGGGGATCATGGCGGTTATCTATATTGGAGTTTTTGGCACTGTGGTGGGTTATGTGTTCTTTCTCAATGCAGTACAGCGGCTGGGCTCAGCACCGGCGGCATTGTTTTTTAACTTAATTCCGGTGTGTGCTGCTTTGACAGCAATCATAATGGGCCAAACCGTCACTGCGATACAAATTAGCGGTATGGCTATAGTGCTATGTGGCTTAATGCTGCCACAGCTGATAAAACTGCTGCGCCAGCGTACCGCGGTGCAAGCCAACTAATCAGTAATGATAACGACACGAGATACACGCCAGTGGCTGCGAGTTGCTGTGGCGAACACAACAGGCGTTGTGGTGAAAGCATCTAGTGTTGATGCTTTCACCTATCCGCTTTTAGCTGCGCTCTGGAATACGCTCTAGCACCGCTAACAGCAATTGCCAATATTGGCCTACGGTTTTGATATTTACCATTTCATCCGGGCCGTGTGGGAAGCGGATAGTGGGGCCGATAGACACCATATCCATCTCCGGGTAAGGCTTTTTAAACAGCCCGCATTCTAAACCGGCGTGAATAACCATAATGACCGGATCTTTGTGGTAAATGTCTTTGTAGGTTTGGTTTACTATCGCCATTACCGGCGAATCCGGGTTGGGTTTCCAGCCGGGGTAAGCACCGCTGAATTTCACTTCTGCACCGGCTAATTGTGCCAGTGAGCTAAGCATGCTTTGCACCTGATCGCGGCCGGAATCAATTAACGAGCGGATTAAACACAAAACCTGCACGCTGTTGTCTTTGGTGGTGATCACGCCCATATTCAGCGAAGTTTCGGTAACGCCGGCCACTTCATCGCTCATGCGCATTACGCCGTTAGGGCACACATTTAACAGGTTGATAAGCGTGCTTTGCGCTGCCGGCGTTAATACCTGCGCCGGTGTTGTTGTCTCAATCAGGCTTAATTTTAATGCCGGCTCTACGGCGGCCAGTTCAAACTGCAACAGCGCTTCAAACCCTGCTACGGCTTGTTGTAACTGCGCCAGTTTTGCCGCCGGTACCGTTAAGCTAACACTGGCTTCGCGCGGAATGGCATTACGCAATGAGCCGCCGTTAAAGGCCGCTACGGTCAATTGCAGTGCCATGGCGTTGTCGGCCAAAAAGCGCGCCAGCAATTTATTGGCATTACCACGGCCTAAATGGATATTTACCCCAGAATGGCCGCCTTTTAACCCGGTCAGGCTTAAGGTAAACGCCGTTACGCCGCCCGCCGGTGCCTGCCACTGAGCTGGTACGGTAAATTCAGCGTCGACGCCACCGGCACAGCCCATATAAATTTCGCCTTCCTGCTCTGAGTCGGTATTGATCAGAATTTCGGCTTTAAGCATGCCTGGCTCTACGCCAAAGGCGCCGGTCATGCCGGCTTCTTCATCTATTGTCAGCAGCACTTCCAGCGGGCCGTGTTTAATATCGTCACTGCCCAGAATCGCCAGCGCTGATGCCATACCAATACCGTTATCAGCGCCTAAGGTAGTACCGTTGGCTTTTACCCAATCGCCGTCAACATAAGCTTCAATCGGGTCTTTGGTGAAATCATGCTCTTTGTCAGCGTTTTTCTGCGGCACCATATCCAGGTGGGCTTGAATAACCACAGTTTTGCGGTTTTCCAAGCCGGCTGTAGCAGGTTTTTTAATGATCAGGTTACCGACTTTGTCTTCCAGTACGCTTAAGCCTTTATCACGTGCCCAGGCCTGAATATGCTGGCTTAAGGCTTGCTCGTGCTTGGACGGGTGCGGAATAGCACAAATTTGGGCGAACCATTGCCATAACGGCTGCGGATATAAACTTGATAATGCTGACACTACAGGCTCCTGTATTACTGGCGCGGCTACAAACTAAGCGGCGAAAGGCGGCTATTTTAGCACAGCGGGCAGCCGGCTTCACAGTGTTGCCACTAACGCGAAAATGTCAGCCTGGCTGCGTAGTAAAGTCTTTGTTACTGATGGCGTGCAGTTTACCTTCGGCCAGTAAACTGGTTATGGAAGCGGTGTCTGCCAGCACATTGGCTGGCAGCGGAGCAACAGCCAGCAACAGCATATAGCCATCGCGGCCATGCTCTTTTACCCAGTACAGCGCCTGATCAGCCAGGCGCAGGCTATGCTGCCAGTTCCAGTCGGTTAGCTGCTCCACTGCGCCAATTGAGCAGGTTAGCGGTTGTTGCAGGGCCATATTTTTTTGCCAGGGGTATTGGCTTATAGCATCCTGAATACGTTGTAACACTAACTCGGCGTCTTCACTGTGTTCGAGGATCAATAAAAACTCCTCCCCGCCCCAGCGAACTACATGGTCAGAGCCACGGCTGTTCTGGCGCAAAATATCGGCCACTACCATTAATATATTGTCACCGGTTTGATGGCCAAGGCTGTCATTGATACGTTTAAAGTAGTCCAGATCGAGTAAAACCCAGATCAGCGGTTCGGCGTGGCGGTTAGCACGCGCTAATATTTGCTGAATATTGCTGTCCAGATAATGCCTGTTGTGCAAGCCTGTCAGGGCATCCTGCATACTCATGAGTTTTAGCTTTTCATTGGCCTGGTGTAACTCGCGGGTACGGTCAGCTACCAGTTTGGCTAACTGGCGCTGCGAACGGGCCAATGCCAGTAAACGCCAGCGATACAGCCCCCACAACAACAATATAAACAACACAGCTAATACACCACGCGCCCAGGCAGTTTCGTGCCAGTAAGGCGTTAAGCGTATATCCATGGTTACTGCATCACTCCAGCGGTAATCGGCCGCCACCCGCACCTGCACCATAAAACTGTAATGGCCGGGTGGCAGGTTGGTATAAAACGCCTCACGCCGGTTACCGGCATCAATCCACTGCGCGTCATAACCTTGCAACTGGTAACGAAACTGCACTGATGACGCCTGCACATAGTAAGGTGCCGTAAAACGAAAATGCCAGTCGCGTTGCTCTGGTGCTAACCGGGCTTCGCTATTGCGATAATACTGCTCATCGGCGGATAAACTTTCCAGTACCGGTTCAGGCAAAGGGCCATGCTGAATTAACTGTTGCAGCGGCAAAGATACCACGCCGTCCAGTGTCGGATACCACACCCGCCCCTGATGCACTGCGCCTTTGCTGCTGCCGGCGCCATTACAACAACGATGAGAATCGGTGGCAGCTTCCGGCCTGCGATCATCAACCAACATATATAACTGCTCTACGCGGCCTTCCAGCAAGCTACGGTAATTTACGCGGTAAAACCCCTGAAAATTACTGATCAACAATTGATTGTCAACCAGCTCAGCATGCAGGGCTCCGCTGCCGGGTAAGCCATTTTGCTGGTTAAACCATTGCCACTGCCCAGGCTGCCCCAGCACAAAACCCTGATCCAGGCCGCCTACCAGAATAGTGCCATCAGCAAGTTCTTTGATGGTACTAACAAAACTGCCCGACAACGGCATATCGTCGACCCGGTTAAAGCCGTTAGCATCGCGTAAGTACAAGCCATTCTCGGTGCCAACCCATAGCCGCTGCTGGCTGTCCGGATACACCATCCGCACTTTAGCCTGCTGCAGCACTTCTGGTAACTCGTGCTGCTGCAGTTCATCCTGCTGCAAATAAAACAAACCACCGTTAGTGCCAACCCAAATACGTTCACCTTCCTGCGCCAGTGTGGTTACCAGCAAATGGGCTATGGCCGCATAATTACGCTGCCAGGCCAGTGTGGTGCCGTCCAGTTGGCTTAAACCGCCACGGGTGCCTACCCACAGCCGCTGCTGCTTGTCCAGTAACAGGCTGTACACAAAGTTGCTTGGCAGCTGCTGGTTGGCCATTAGTGGCTGAAACTGGCCGTATTGCAGCAGCGCCAAACCATTACTGGTACCTACCAGCAAATGCTGCTGCCAGGGCATCAGGGCCCAGACATAAGGGTCGGGTATACCCTGTGCCCTGCTAAACCGCTGGGTTGATGCGCGGCGTAACCGTTTTAAACCATGAGAATGACTGCCCAGCCACAAATTGCCGTGTTTGTCCTGCAACATACTTTCAACCCAGACAAAATTGCCATGCTTGTCGCTGACAAAATCAGTTTCAACTAATACGCCTTTGTGCAGGCTGTAAAGCTTTTCATAGGTGGTTACCCAAACTTGTTGCTGTGGGTCCCGGTAGAGTAACTCTATGCGGGTATCCGTTGGCTGCCCCGGTAAGGCTAGCTTTTGCCATTGTTTATTTTGCCAGCTGAACAACCCCAGATTTGATCCCAGATACACATCCGTACCCTGCACGGCTATCTCAGAAATTTGCAGGGCCGACACTTGCTCAGGTGCCGGATGCCACTGATAACCATCAGCATTAAGTGTGGCAAAGCCGTTTAGTGCGCCAATCCATACCGTGTCATCTTGCTGATACAGCTGAAATACCTGGCCCTCGTGTTCAGCTACCGGCTGTAATTGTTTTAATTGCTCATGCCAACGGAATAACCGTGTTGCGCCAATCAGCATAGTGCCGTCAGCCAGCTCAGCAAAACTGCTTACTGCCCCAAGAGCATCCTGCTGTTGATCCAAACGGCTGAATTTATGCTGCTGCAACCGCACCAGGCCATTAACAGTGCCAACCCATAGTCGTTGCTGTGCATCTATATGCAGTGCTGAGATCAGGTTAGAGGGTAAAGCCGGAGTATTGGCAGTGTTGTATACCTTAAAATTAAGGCCATCAAAACGGGCCAGGCCATTTTGCGTACCCAGCCAGATAAAACCCTGAGCATCCTGTGCTATTGCCGTAACTGAAATTTGTGGCAGCCCGGCCTCTACCGACCAGATGCGGTATAAGTAATCATCCTGTGTCAGCACCAAAGCAATTGCCTTTGGCACACTCAGACAGCTTAGTAAGAGGAAAAAAAGTAACACCAGATGACACCAACGCACTTTATTAATATCCGCTACCTGCAAAAAGTTAATTTCAATTCGACTTTACTATAGCTTGCTTTAACGCCGGCAACAGAAACCTGACGAATGGTATTTTTTGCAGCATCAACGGTCAGGTTGCAGCAATGGTCATACCAGTGTAAGCTCAAGCCAAATTTCGATACCGGAGCCATGCTATGGCCATTTCCCTGCGCAAAGCCAACTGGGGCTTAAAATTATTCGCCTGGCGCTATATTCCGTTGATTGGCTTTTGTTCACCAAAAATTGTCCGCATGAACAGCAAAACGCTGGAAGTCACCATGCCACACAGCTGGCGCACCAAAAACCATTTAGGCAGTATTTATTTTGGCGCCCTTGCTATAGGTGCAGATTTAGCCGGTGCTTTTTTAGTGTTCAGTAAAGCCAAAGCGCGTGGCGTAAATGCCAATTTTGCTTTTAAAGATGTGCAGGGCCAGTTTTTAAAACGGCCGGAGGCAACAGTGCACTTTACCAGCCATGATGGCGATATTATTGACGCCATGATTGACGAGTCGTTAGCCACAGGTGAGCGTATAAACAAGCCGGTGTCGGTAGTAATAACCTGCCCGACCTTACATGGCGACGAGCCGATGGCAACTTTTACGCTGACCTTATCGGTTAAAGCAAAAGCGAAGAAATAAAGAAAGTTACCAACAGACTATTAAGCGGGAATCGGCTTGCTCTAAGTCAACCGTTGAAGGCATGGATGCCTGAGTCGAGCCTACAGGGATGTATTCACGGCGTGTTGATGTGAGCAAACCGATTTTCGCCTGCGGCCTTATGCGGAGCAATTATCTTATTTGCAGCAACAGCCAACAGCGTCTAAAATCCGCATTCTTTCATTTTCAGGCGTCAACCCTATGCAGGAACTTGCCGGTAATCTGTTTATTATTTCGGCGCCAAGCGGCGCCGGCAAATCCAGCCTGATCCAGGCCCTATTAAAAAATCATAACGATATGCAGGTCAGCGTATCGCATACCACCCGTGCGCCCAGGCCGGGTGAGCAAGATGGCGTGCACTATCATTTTATCAGCGTAGAGCAGTTTAAAGCGCTGATCGCCAGGGATGAATTCTTAGAATGGGCCGAAGTGTTCGGCAACTACTATGGCACGTCAAAAAGCACTATTCGCGCAAGCTTAAGCCAGGGCATAGATGTTTTTCTCGATATCGACTGGCAAGGCGCGCGGCAAATTCGCCAGCAGGCACCGTCGGCTAAAGGCATTTTTATTCTGCCGCCCAGCCTTGCTGAGCTGGAACAGCGGTTAAACCAGCGCGGCCAGGATTCAGCCGAGGTAATTGCCAGGCGCATGGCGCAGGCACACAGTGAAATGAGCCATGCTGACGAATACGAGTACCTGATTATTAACGATAACTTTAACACCGCCTTAGCCGAGTTTGAACGTATTGTACTGGCACAGCGCAATAGCTATGGCAGCCAGGCCAGCAAGCACAACCCGTTGCTTAAGCAACTGTTGGCGAAAACAGCAAATTAGCGTAAACTAGTCGGTCTTGTGATGGCCCGAACACTGGAGTGGTAAATGGCACGCGTAACTGTTCAAGATGCAGTAGATAAAATTGGTAACCGTTTTGACTTAATTCTGGTGGCCGCACGCCGTGCCCGTCAGTTAGCGGTAGAAGGCAAAGAGCCGATGGTAGAAGTTGAAAACGACAAGCCTACCGTAGTTGCCCTGCGCGAAATTGAAAAAGGTTTTATTACGAATTCCGTACTGGATGAGCAGGAACGTCGCGACCAGATCCAGCAGGAAGCGTCAGAAATGGCTGCTGTAGCTGCCATTATTGGTTCAGACCACTAAAAACCCTCCATCTACAGGCCAGCGGCGTTTAGCCGTTGGCAACTGTGATAAATAGACGTATATTCATAATAAATCCCGCGCTTAACGGCGTGTTTTATTTGCTGTCGCAGTTTGGGAGCACAGGTGTATTTATTTGAAGGTCTGAAAAACCAGATTAGTGCCTATTTGCCGCCAGAGCAGGTTGCCTTAGTGCAACAAGCCTATGTAGTGGCAAGGGATGCGCACGCGCCACAAACCCGATCCAGCGGCGAACCCTACATAACCCACCCTGTTGCCGTAAGCAGTATTCTGGCCGATATGCATATGGACCACGAAACCTTAATGGCTGCCCTGCTGCATGATGTTATTGAAGACACTCCGGTAAGCAAAGAAGACTTAACCCGGCTGTTTGGTAATACCGTTGCAGAGCTGGTGCAGGGAGTAAGTAAGCTTGATAAGGTAAAGTTCAAAGACTATCAGGAATTTGAAGTTACCAACCTGCAAAAAATGTTTATGGCCATGACGCAGGATATCCGCGTTATTTTAATTAAACTGGCCGATCGCACCCACAATATGCGCACTTTAGGTGCCCTGCGGCCAGAAAAACGCCGCCGCATTGCTAAAGAAACGCTTGAACTGTACGCCCCTATTGCTAACCGCCTTGGTATTCACAATATTAAAAACGAGCTGGAAGACTGGGGCTTTCAGGCGCTGTACCCTATGCGTTACCGCGCATTATCTACAGCGGTAAAGCAGGCACGCGGCAACCGCCGTGAACTGCTGGAAAAAATTCAGCATGAAATTTTAGGCCGCTTAGAACAAGCCGGTATTAATGCCGATGTCAGCGGCCGCGAAAAACACCTGTACAGCATCTACCGCAAAATGAAAAACAAAGAGCTGATGTTCAACGACGTAATGGACATTTATGCCTTTCGCGTCGTGGTAGACAGCGTTGATCACTGCTACCGCACTTTGGGTGTAGTGCATAACCTGTACAAGCCGATTGAAATCCGCTTTAAAGACTATATCGCCATCCCTAAACAAAACGGTTATCAGTCGCTGCATACCTCGTTAATTGGCCCGCACGGTATACCGGTAGAAATACAAATGCGTACCCGCGAAATGGACGAAATGGCCGACAAGGGTATTGCCGCTCACTGGATGTACAAAGCCAACGGCCAGCACCAGGACACTACCGCGCAAATTCGTGCCCGAAGGTGGATCCAAAGCCTGCTGGAATTACAGCAAAATGCCGGTAACAGCGCCGAGTTTGTCGAAAATGTAAAATCAGAGCTGTACCCGGACGAGCTGTATGTGTTCTCCCCTAAAGGTAAAATTGTTGAGCTGCCCATCGGCGCCACAGCAGTAGATTTTGCCTACGCCGTACATACCGACATTGGCAACCGCTGCGTAGGTGCCAAAGTAGACCGCAGACCTTACCCGTTAAATAAACCGCTGGAAACCGGCCAGACAGTAGAAATTGTTACCAGCCCAGGCGGTAAACCCAATGCGAACTGGCTAAATTATGTGGTTACCAGCAGGGCTATTTTGGGTATTCGTAATTACCTGAAAAAACAGCAACAAAATGAATCTATTAGCCTGGGCCGGCGCTTGTTAAGCTCGGCGTTAGGTGAAGTTAAACTGGAAGATATCGCCCCGGAGCGGATAGAACAGGTACTGCAAAACACCAAACAAAAATCATTAGACGAGCTTTGCAGTGAAATTGGCTTGGGCAATCAGCTGGCCATCGCCGTAGCGCGGCGCCTGCTGGGCGAGTTTGACTCTGATGAATCCAGCAGCAAAGACAACAACGGCCCGATGCCGAAAAGCAAAGCCTTTATTATTGGCTCTGAGGGTATGTTGCTAACCTTTGGCAAATGCTGCCGGCCAATACCGGGTGATGATATTATTGCCAACGCTACACCGGGCAAAGGCCTGAACGTGCACCGGGCCGATTGCCGCAATATTAAAGGCTGGGATAAAGAGCCGGGTAAGTTCTTCCCGGTACGCTGGGATAAAACCGGCGATAAACAGTTCCTGTGTGATATCCGCGTGTTTATTGTTAACCGTCAGGGCGTGTTGGCTAAACTTACCACCCTGATTGCCTCGCAAGGGTCTAATATTCAGGACTTAGCCACTGACGATCGCGACACCGGTGAATACGTCATTAAAATTACCCTGTCGGTGCGTGACAGGGTGCATCTGGCCAATGTAATGCGCAAAATCCGCGTGATGCCAGACGTACAAAAAGTTTACAGAAGGAAATAAGCAGCATGTCTAAAGTGATTATCCGTACCAGCGACGCCCCGGCCGCCATTGGCACCTATAGCCAGGCGGTAAAAATTGGTACCACAGTGTATTTGTCCGGCCAGATCCCATTAGTGCCGGCCACTATGCAACTGGTATCAGAAAACTTTGCCGAGCAAACCCATCAGGTATTTAAAAACCTGGCAGCAGTATGTGACGCCGCCGGTGGCAGCCTGAACGACATGGTAAAGGTAAATATATTTCTTACTGATCTTGGCCAGTTTGCCACGGTAAATGAAATTATGAGCCAGTACTTTGCCGAGCCTTACCCGGCCCGTGCCGCCGTACAGGTATCGGCCCTGCCGCGCGCCAGCCAGATTGAAATAGATGGCGTAATGGAAGTGCCCTCAACACACTAGGCCGACAATGACCAAAGCCCGTCTGCTCTGCCTTACTGTTACCGTTATGCTGGCCAGCTGGCTGGCTGCTGCAACAGTGCAGGCAGAAGAGCCGCTGCCGGGTGAAAGTGAACCGCAGTTGCTTTGGTGTCTGGATCATTTTTCCCGCTTTCATCATTATGAAGATGTCAGCACACCTTACGGGCCGTCGGTTGATTTAATGCAGGAGTTAGCCCGCCGCGCCGGCTTTAAGCTGGTTTTCACACCACAAACACCGGTAGCCCGTTGCCTGCGGCTAATGGCAGAAGGCAAAGTGGATTTAATGTCTAACCTGAAATTCAGTGCCGAGCGTGACGCCATCATGCACCTTTTGCCCTACAATAAAACGGTGCCGGAAAGCCTGTTTATCCGCCAGGATGACAGGCGTCAGGTAGAAACCGAAGCACAGTTGCAGCAACTGACACTGGTGAGTATCCGCAGCTATGTTTATTCACCGGCGCTAATGACATTACTAAAGCAAAAACAACGTCAGATTGTTGAAGTAGACTCGATTGAAGCCGGGCTGGAAATGGTAATACGGGGCCGGGTAGATGGTTTAGTCGCACCTACCGTCAGTACCTCAGAGGCTATTGGCAGTGTCAGCAGTTACCATAACAAATTTCGTAATGCAGGTATCGACTTCAGCCGCGGCCAGTCTGGCTTTATTCATGTTGGTTTGTCACGGCTAAGCCCTTATGCAGCCATGGAGCCGATACTGCGCCAACATCTGGCTACCATGTTAAACGACGGCACGGTAGAGCGTTTATATGCCGAGCCAACCAGACCTGCCCCCCAGTTAACTATACAGCCCTGATGACGTTAGCCGATTCTGTTGCCAGACAACCTGTTTCTGCCATTAAAGGTGTAGGCGCCAAAGTGGCCGAACGGCTGGATAAACTCGGTATACAAAGCGTACAGGATATTTTGTTTCACCTGCCGCTACGCTATGAAGACCGCACCCGCATTTATGCCATCGCCGATTTAATGCCGCTGATGCATGGCACTGTGCTGGGCGAGGTTACCAGCAGTGAAATACAAATGGGTAAAAGGCGCAGCTGGCTGGTAAAAATTAAAGACGGCAGCGGTTTTCTTACCCTGCGCTTTTTTCATTTTAGTGCCGCACAGAAAAACGCTGTTACCCCGGGTGTGTTACTGCGTTGTTTTGGTGAGGCCAAGCGCGGGCCGCGCGGGCTGGAAATGCTGCACCCGGAATACCGTGTACACAACGACGAACTGCTGGCCGAGGTAAATGAAACCTTAACGCCCATTTACCCCACCACAGAAGGCTTACGCCAGGCCACCTGGCGCAGCCTTACCGATGCCGCGCTACAGTATTTACAGCGCAGCCAGCCGGATGAATATTTGCCTGCCGATATGCTGCGCCAGCCTTGGTCACTGACTGAAGCATTAACCTATATTCACCGGCCGCCACCGGACGCCAGCCTGCAATTACTGGAACTGGGTAAACACCCGGCGCAGCAACGGCTGATTATTGAAGAGTTAGTGGCGCAGCAACTGAGCATGCACAAACTGCGCAGCCAAAGCCAACAGCAACAGGCTATAGCACTGCACATCGACAACAACTTGCAGCAGCGTTTTTTAGCCGCACTGCCGTTTTCGCCTACTAAAGCCCAGCAGCGGGTAACCGGTGAAATACGCCACGACTTAAGCCAAACCCTGCCGATGTTACGCTTAGTACAAGGCGATGTCGGTTCAGGAAAAACCCTGGTGGCAGCGCTCTCAGCGCTTACTGCTATAGGTAATGGCTACCAGGTGGCGTTAATGGCACCCACTGAACTGCTGGCCGAACAACATGCCGCTAACTTTGCCCGCTGGTTTGAACCTTTGGGTATCCGCGTGGCCTGGCTCGGTGGCAAAACCAAAGGCAAAGCCCGCCAGACGGCTCTTACAGCCATTGCTGATGGCAGTGCAAAAATGGTGGTAGGTACTCATGCGCTGTTTCAGCAGCAGGTAGAATTTAACGCCTTAACACTGATTATTATCGACGAGCAGCACCGCTTTGGCGTGCACCAGCGCTTAGCCCTGCGTGAAAAAGGCGGGATCGAAGGTAAGTATCCGCATCAGTTGGTGATGACCGCCACACCGATACCGCGCACCCTGGCGATGACTGCTTATGCTGATCTGGATACCTCGATTATCGACGAGCTGCCACCCGGCCGCACACCGGTAACCACAGTGGCGATACCGGATACGCGGCGTGATGATATTATCGAGCGGGTGCGCAGCGCCGTGCAAAACGAACAGCGCCAGGCGTACTGGGTATGCACCTTAATTGAAGAGTCTGAAACGCTGCAGAGTCAGGCCGCCGAAGATACGCTGGTATTGCTACAACAGGCACTACCCGACTTACGCATTGGTTTGATCCACGGCCGGTTAAAAGCTGCCGAAAAACAAGCGGTAATGCAGCAGTTCAGCAGTGGCGAATTAGACCTGCTGGTGGCCACTACCGTGATTGAAGTAGGCGTAGATGTACCCAACGCCAGTTTAATGATTATTGAAAACCCCGAGCGGCTCGGCCTGGCCCAGCTACACCAGTTACGCGGCCGCGTTGGCCGTGGCAGCACTGCCTCGCACTGTGTATTGCTGTACCATGCCCCGCTGTCACGCACTGCGCAATCCCGGCTTGGCGTATTGCGCGACTCTAACGACGGCTTTGTTATTGCCCAGCGTGATCTGGAAATACGCGGCCCTGGTGAACTACTGGGCACCCGCCAGACGGGTATTTTACAGTTTAAAATTGCCGACCTGGCCCGCGACGCCGACTTACTGCCACAGGCACAACAACTGGCCACGCAGTTATGGCAACATAACCGCCCTGCCAGCCTGGCGCTGATCAAACGCTGGCTGGCCAATAAAGAAATTTATGGTAATGCCTGAGATAACAAAACTGGCTATAAATTACAGCAACCTGCCGTATTGCGCTGGACGGCCGGTGCTGTGCTGCGCAATATAACAGCGGGATTTCGCCAAAGGACATTCGTATGACAGCACTAACCCCTTACCAGTTACGCCAGCAGTGTCGCAGTGGTGCTTTTAGTGGCAATACTTCGGGTTTTGCACCGGGTTTTGTCCAGGCCAATATGGCGATATTACCCAAACAGTACGCCGCCGATTTTCTACAGTTTTGCCACTTTAACCCCAAGCCCTGCCCGTTGCTGGGTATGGCCGCCACACCGGGTGCTATTGATATGCCGGCTTTGGCCAAAGATCTGGATATCCGCACGGATCTGCCAAAGTACCGCATTTTCCGTAATGGCCAGCTAACAGATGAAGTAACCGATGTGCGTGATATCTGGCGCGATGATTTAGTCACCTTTTTAATTGGCTGCTCGTTCTCGTTTGAAGAGTCCTTGCTGGCCGACGGCCTGGAAATTCGCAATATCAGCGAGAAAGTTAATGTGCCGATGTACCGCACTAATATCGCCTGCACGCCGGCCGGGGTATTTCACGGTGGTATGGTGGTCAGTATGCGGCCAATGACGCCGGCCGACGCCATCCGCGCAATACAAATTTGTTCACGCTTTCCGCAGGTGCACGGCGCGCCGGTACATTTTGGCGACCCGGCCGCTATTGGCATTAATGATATCAGCAAGCCGGACTTTGGTGATGCGGTAAGCATAAAACCCGGCGAAGTACCGGTATTCTGGGCCTGCGGCGTTACCCCCCAGGTGGCGATAGCCAATGCGGGCGTGGATTTTTGTATTACCCATAGCCCGGGCCATATGCTGGTAACCGATTTAGCTAACAGCAAGCTGTCGGTATTCTGACGACGGCAATTTCCCTAAACTTATAAATTTACCTTACTACAGGTAAGGTGACGGCTGCGTTGCTTAACACCAGCATCAGGCGGTTTTATGCTTGCGCTCGTCTTTGTATTCCACATAGCTTTTTATCACTATGGTAACCAGCGCCAGACCAGTCAACAAAGATGACACCGCAAAGGCCGCGGTAAACATATATTCGTTGTACAGCACTTCAATATGCAATGGCATGGTATTGGTTTCGCCACGAATACGACCCGACACCACAGCTACTGCACCAAACTCGCCCATGGCGCGGGCATTACACAGCACCACGCCGTAGATCAGGCCCCATTTAATGTTGGGCAAGGTAACGTACCAGAACGTTTTCCAGCCACTGGCACCTAAGGTTAACGACGCTTCTTCTTCATCTTTGCCCTGTTGCTGCATTAGCGGTATCAGTTCACGCGCTACAAACGGCAAAGTGCCAAACAGAATAACGATAACAATGCCCGGTACGGCAAAAATAATTTTGATATCGTGTTGCTGTAGCCAGGGGCCCAACCAGCCATGGCTGCCAAAAAAGATCACGAAAATTAACCCGACCACTACCGGCGATATCGCAAACGGCATATCAATAATAGATACCAGCAAAGTCTTACCGCGAAATTCAAACTTGGCTACAGCCCAGGCTATTGCTACACCAAAAATAGCGTTCAGCGGCACCACAATAACCAGTACAAACAGCGTAAGTTTAATGGCTGCTACAGCATCGGGCTCGGTAACGGCCTGCCACCATACCTTAAGCCCGGCTTCAAAGGCGCCATACAACACAACCGACAACGGCAGCAGTAAAAACAGGCTTAAAAACAGCAATACTATACTGATTAAGCTATAGCGCACCCAGCGCGGCTCGCTCGTCGCTTTTAGCAGCGTTTTTGCCGGTATTGCAGCGCTAACGTCTGTCATGCTGCACCTCCATTGCGTTTATTGGTCCACCACTGCAAACCGTTGATTAGCAGCAATAACAAAAATGCCGCCACTAACATCACCACACCAATAGCTGCCGCGCCCTGGTAATCATACTGCTCGGCCTTGGCCACAATCAGCAACGGTGTAATTTCAGTGCGGTAAGGCAAATTACCGGAAATAAAAATAACTGAGCCGTATTCCCCCAACGCCCGGGCAAATGCCAGTGCATAGCCGGTAAGCAGTGCTGGCAACAACGCCGGAAATATCACCCGTCTTACCGTGGTCCAGCGGCTGGCGCCTAAACTGGCAGAGGCTTCCTCCAGTTCTTTTTCAAAATCGGCCAGTACCGGCTGTACCGTGCGCACCACAAAAGGCAAGCCGATATAGGTAAGCGCGATAATCACGCCAATTTCAGAGTAAGCAATGCGGATATCCCAAAGCTGCAGATACTGCCCTACCCAGCCGGTAGTGGAATACAGTGTGACCAGCGCTATACCGGCTACTGCAGTAGGTAAGGCAAAGGGTAAATCAACCAGTGCATCTACCACTTTTTTGCCAGGGAAACGGTAGCGCACCAGCACCCAGGCGGTAAGGCTGCCAAACACTGCATTAATAGTGGCTCCGGCAAAGGATGCCAGAAACGACAGTTTATATGAGGCGACCACCTGCGGGTGGCTGATAGCACGCCAGAAATCGGCCCAGCTCATTTGCAGGGTAAAAATCAGTAAACCTGCTACCGGCAGTAAAAATAATAAACTCAGATAAAATACTGAAAAACCCAGCGTTAAGCCAAAGCCGGGGATCACAGTTCGGGATACTACAGTTGCCATATAAGGCTCCGCGTTGTCGGGTCGCTAAAGGCGCTGCCAGCGGCAGCGCCTTGGTCAGATAATTAACGGTTTTTATTGATAGATGCCAAAACCTTGTCGAACACGCCACCATCGTTAAAGTGGGTTTGTTGTGCCTTGGTCCAGCCGCCAAACACCTCATCAATGGTAAACAGGTTTACTTTGGGAAAGGCGCTTGCATACTGGCTGGCAATGGCCGGATTAGACGGCCGGTAATAGTGTTTAGCCGCCAGATGCTGGGCATCGTCGCTGTACAAATGCTGTAAATACGCCTCTGCCACTTTGCGGGTGCCTTTGCGGTCAACATTTTTATCCACCACCGTTACCGGCGGTTCAGCCAGGATACTGACACTGGGCACCACTATGTCAAACTGGCCCTTGCCTAACTGCTCTACCGACAAAATGGCTTCGTTTTCCCAGGCAATAAACACGTCGCCAATGCCACGTTGCACAAAGGTATTGGTTGCACCACGGGCACCGGAATCCAGCACCGGCACGTTTTTAAACAGCTTTTCTATAAATTCGTAGGCTTTTTCTTCCGAGCCATATTCTTTTAGCGCATAACCCCAGGCTGCCAGATAGTTCCAGCGCGCACCGCCTGATGTTTTCGGGTTAGGTGTAATCACCTGTACATCCGGGCGGACTAAATCGTCCCAGTTTTTAATGTTTTTCGGGTTACCCTTACGCACCAGCAGCACTATGGTAGAGGTATAAGGCGAGCTATTTTTATCTAACCGGCTTTGCCAGTCGGCCGGGATCAAATTGCCATTGTTGTGCAGGGCGTCAATATCATATGCCAGTGCCAGGGTAACGACATCGGCGTCCAGACCGTCGATAACCGATCGCGCCTGTGAGCCAGAGCCACCATGCGACTGGCGCACTGTGGCTGCCGTATTGCCCTGAGCCGGCCAGTGTTTGCTAAATAGCTGATTATATTCGCGGTAAAACTCGCGGGTGGGGTCGTAAGACACATTGAGGATAGTGGTATTGGCAGACGCGATAAAACTGCTGACAGCCAATACGCTGCCCAATGTAAGCTGTTTAACTAAAGTGCTGATCTTCATTCCGAAATCCTTTATTAATAATTTTATTATTGGCAAAGGCTTCCGGTGGTCCGGTCAGCGGGCAGTGCTATTTTGGTTGATGTTCCAGCCGTAGCTTTTCGTTCTTTTCCAGTTGCACTAATTTGCCATGGTGGAAAATCAGCTCTACCGAACCAAACTCTATCTGGCCCACCAACCGTTCCAGTAATACCAATAGTTGCGGCAACGCATCTTTGGCTTCATCAGTTACTGTCATGTTGTGCTCCTTAGCGCAGCGGTTGACGGCTTTATCATAAACATGAATACAAATAACCAATAAATAGCAAATTATGATTATCTATATCAAAAAGAAATAATGAGATTACGCTTTACTAATAGATGCTAGTGAGGAGTGAAACAGTAAAAAGAGACGCGGCAACCAACGGTTGCCGCGCAGAGACAGACGAGTAAAACCAGAATATATAAGTTGTTTTATACCTAATACGTTAACAACCTTATGCCTGCAAAGCTTGCTGCAGGTCGGCAATTAAATCAGCCGGGTCTTCAACACCAATACTCAGGCGGATTAAATCATCGGTAACCCCGGCAGCTAAACGGCTTGAAGCATCCATAGCAGCATGGGTGGTGCTGGCAGGGTGGCAGGCCAGGCTTTCTAAATCGCCCAGGCTTACCGCCTGGGTAAACAGCTGTAATTGATCCAGAAAACGTGCAGCACGGTTGAAACCGCCAGCCAGCTCAATACTGACCATACCGCCAAAGGCACCAACAGTTTCTGCCAGTACCGGGTAACCGGCGTCGCTGGTTAAACCGGGATAAATCACTTTAGCCACCAACGGATGCTGCGCTAAAAACCCAGCTACTTTTGCTGCACCGGCTAAGTGCGCATCCATCCGCAATGCCAATGTACGCAGGCCGCGTTGCAGTAAATACGCTTCTTGCGGGCCTATTGGCGCGCCGATATGCTTCAGCGCTATGGTACGCACCTGTTGCATCAACTCTGAGCGGCCAGCTACCACGCCGGCAATAATATCGCCATGGCCACTGAGGTACTTTGTGCCGCTGTGCATCACCAAATCAATGCCATGCGCAAGCGGTTTAAATAAGTACGGCGTTAAAAAAGTATTGTCACACACGGTAATGGCACCGGTTTTAGCAGCGGCAGCTTTAACCTTGCGATAATCACTGACTTTCAGGTTAGGGTTAGTAATGGGCTCAAACAGCACCAGTTTGGTGCCGGGGTTAATATTGGCCACTAAGTCGTCGTCACTGAGGTAACGGCTTACCTTAATGCCAGCACGGCTGAGGGTATTAATTAAAAACGCTGCGGTGCCACCGTATACCGGGTCAATAAAGGCCACTTCGTCACCGGCACTTACCAGCGCATAAAAAATACTGCTAACGGCCGCCATACCACTGGCTACAACCAGTGCTTCGTCGGCCCCTTCCAGCGCCGCCAGTTGTTGTTCCAGCGCCTGCACTGTCGGGTTGCCCATACGGCTGTAAATAAAGCCTGGCTGTTCACCGGCAAAACGTGCCTTGCCCTGTGCCGCAGTGCCGTAGGTAAAGGTGCTACTTTGGTAAATTGGGGTAGTTAAGGCGCCGGTTTGTGTGTCGGCACCGGCGCCACTGTGCAGCAATTGGGTTTTAAATTTCATCAGTTATGTCCGTTAAACAGCGGTCTTTTTATCTAAGCCGGTAATAGTCGAATAATGCGCCTGCGCCACATCAGGGTGTGAGCGCAAACGGCCTTTTAATACATTTTGCCCCACCTGATAAAACAGCGGGTTAAGCGGATCACTGGCCGGGCCTTTGGCTTGTAATGCCAACGCTTCCGGCAATGGCAGCAACGGCACTGTGGCATCTAACTGCGCGGCCATAAAAAAGGCACATGACAGGCGCTCAACACCGGCAGGCGGGCTAATCACACGATGATAGGTTGCGCGCAAATAACCGTTTGATGCCAGCTCCAGCAGCTCACCAATATTCACCACAAAGGCGCCCGGCAAAGGCACTGCGCTTAGCCAGCCTTTTTCGGTTAATACTTCAAGGCCGCTCTGGCCATCCTGTAATACCAGGGTTAAATAACCGGGGTCTTTGTGCGCGCCTACGCCTTGCTCCTGCTCAGGTGCACTGCGCCCCGGATAACGGATCAGTTTCATATGGCGGTATGGGCCATCTTTAATGGTGCTGTCAAAGGCGTCTTCGCTTTGCTGCAGTACCAGCGCAAAGGCGCGCAGCAGCGTTACGGTAAGATCGGTTAACTGATCCTGCCATTGCAGCAACGTCGGTTGCATGGCCGGTAATGCCGCCGGCCACTGGTTCGGGCCATACAAACGCCACCAGGCCGGTTCATCTTTTTGCAATACCGGCGCGCTATGCTCGGCCATAATGTCAAACTGCTCGCGCTGATCAGCCTTACCCAGCGTTAACTCGCCACCTAAGCGGGTATAACCGCGAAAATGCGGCGAATTTACCATCTGCACGGCAGCTTTGTCAGCCTGAGGCAGGGCAAAAAACTCTGCAGCCAGTTGTAAAATTGCCTGCTGCTGTGTTTGTGTAATGCCGTGGCCGGTCAGATAAAAAAAGCCGACATCGCGTGCAGCCTCGCCCAGCTGCGCCAGAAACTGGCGGCGTAGTTCACCGCCAGCACGCCATAAAGCTAAATCCAGCACCGGAAGTTGTAATGTCATATTGCGCTCACATTGCGGGTTGTTCAATGTGCGCATTCTATGCCTGTAATAACAGACGCCGAAGGATTTGATAACTATTAGTTATATAAAACAGAAATAACCGGCCGCTTGGATATATAGCTAGCCGGAAGCTCAGATGGCTACTAAGCGTGTGCTAGCCTATTAAGCTGGTATCCTGGATCTCGGCCGGATAGATAACCAGCAAGTTGGTTGCCGGAAACTGGCTGGCCAGTTGGTTTTGCAGATCCGGCAGCGCCGGTGTCCAGGCCAGGCCGCCCTTACGCACGCCGTATAACACCAGTAAATCACCGGCCGGGGTTTGTTGTTGCAATTGCTCTGGCAGTTGCAGCCAGTCTGCAGCAAGCTGCCATTCGGGTTCGGGTAGTGTTTTAAAACGCGCTTTTAGCCGCGCCTGTTGCTCCTGCTGACAATACACCTGCAGCGTTAGCCCCAGTTGCTGACACAAGCGCTTTATTAACACTGTAGCTTCGGCAAAACCGGCTTCCAGCTCGGCGTTGGGTGGCAACAACCAACACAGCTTTCTGCCATGTTGTAACGGTGCAACCTGTCTTTTAACCAGCAAGGTATAACTGCGATCCGCCAGTAACCGGCTTAACATTGAACCAAACAACAGCTCAGACGCGCTGCTGTGCTCACTCCAGCCGACAATAACCTCGGTAGCCCGCAGTTCACGCCGGGCCCGCAAAATACCATCGCTGATATTCAGATCTATACGGGTTTTCGGCTGTGCCGGAATATCTGCTGCGGCCAGATAATTTACCGCAGCTGCCAATAACTGCTCAGCCGACTTAAGCTTAGCTTCCTGACTATTGCGCTCTTCAACAATCGTCATCGGGTAAACCGGTTGCAATGAGCCGGTCTGGCGCAGCCATTTTGCTAATTGTAAAAAAGACTCGGCCGCTTGCTCGGGCGATAAGGCCACCATAATGCGCTGCTCTGTGCTGCTTTCTTCCGGCTGTTGCTGCTGAGTAAGCGCAATTTTCCGGCCATAGCGATCCACCAGCCAGGGCGCCAGAAAGCACGTCACCAGAATCATTAAAATGGCGCCATTAACTACAGCCTCATCAAATAAGCCTATTTCATAACCTACCATGGTGGCGGCCAGGGTGGCGGCGGCCTGGGCCACACTCAGGCCAAACAATACCCGGGCTTGCGGCCGGCTGTAACCCAGCAGCAGCCGGCACAGCTCTGCTGCGGCCCACTTCGTCAGAATAACAGTGCCCACCATTGCCAGCGCCACTACCCAGGCGCGCGGGCTGGCAAGGAAAATACTGACATCCAGTAACATACCAACCGACAATAAAAAGAACGGGATAAAAATAGCTTCGCCGGTAAACTGCAAGCGGTTCATTAAGGTGCTGTGGTGCGGGATAATACGGTTAAGTGCCAAACCGGCCAAAAATGCCCCGACAATAGGCTCAGCCCCTGCCAGATGGGAAAAACTGGCACAGATAAACACCATCGCCAGCACAAATACAAATTCAGCCACCCCATCACCGCCGACACTGCGAAAGAACCAGCGCGCCAGTTTGGGCAGCAACAGCAGAATAACCAGAATATACAGGCTGAGGCTAACACCCAGTTGTAGCCAGTAGTTTTCGGTCAGCTCGCCTTTGGCCATAGTGGCAATTACCGCCAGCACCAGCAAGGCCAGTGTATCGGTAATAATGGTACCGCCTACCGCTGTGGTAACCGCCGGGTTACGGCTAATGCCAAGCCGGCTGGCAATCGGGTAAGCCAGCAAAGTGTGTGAAGCAAACATACTGGCCAATAAAATAGCCGCCAGCCAGTCAAACCCCAGCAGCAAGGCAATTACAGTGCCGGCAGCCTGTGGGATAGCAAACGTTAATAAACCAAATAGCAGCGTATGAAACTTTGAACGTTTTAACTGCTGCATATCTATCTCAAGTGCAGCAATAAACATAATGTATAGCAGGCCAACTGTACCGAATAATACAAAAGACTGATCGCGGGCCAGCACATTTAACGCATTAGGCCCCAGCAGCGCGCCGGCGAACAATAAACCGAGCATACCAGGTAAGCGGTAGCGGGCCAGCAGCAGCGGGCAGAGTAAGATCAGGCTTGCAACCAGCGCAAAAACGATAACCGGGTTAGTTATCGGAAAAAATTCTGTCATAAATTAACCCGTTACAGCAGCCGCAAAATGGCTGAAAGTGTACCCGAAGGCAGTAATAAAAAGTAGCACCATGCTGTTAACTGCCAACAACCTCCGCTATATGCAGCAACCTTAAAAGGCAGTTGTGACCATACCCAACAACGCTGCCACTGTCAGCACCCGCATTATGCCCTGGTTATAGCCAAATAAGGCAATACCTGCGGCCACGCCAAGCAGTAAAGCCAGCCAGTCTATACTGCCACCCAGCCCCTGCGGCAGCAGCACATGGTAGCCAAAAAACAGCGCCAGATTAACAATTACCCCCACCACTGCCGCAGTAATAGCAGTAAGTGGCGCAGTAAAAGCCGCTTGTTTACGGCTGCTTTCAACCAGCGGCGCGCCAACTAAAATAAACAGGAATGACGGCAAAAAGGTAAAAAAAGTGACAATAGCCGCGGCCAGCACACCGGCCAGTGGCAGCATGTTTGGCCCGAACAGCTGCTCTGTCCAACCAGCGATAAAGCCGACAAAGGCCACTACCATAATCAAAGGGCCGGGAGTACTTTCGCCCAGCGCCAGCGCGTCTATCATTTGCAGTGCGCTCAGCCAGCTGTAGTGCTCTACCGCGCCCTGATACACATAAGGCAATACCGCATAAGCACCGCCAAAGGTTAGCAGCGCTGCCTTGGTAAAAAACCAGCCCAGCTGCACTTGCGGGCTATGCCAGCCATACAACAACACCAGCAAACCGAGCGAAATAGCCCAAATAGCAAGGCCCAGCGCCAGGCCACAGATAAACTTGCGCCAGCTAAACAACTGCCACTTTGGTAATACAGTGTTGTCGTTTATTACCGCAGCATCTGCCGCAGCACCGGCTTTAACGCTGCCATGCGTTGCCGGTGGTACTCTAAGCTGCGCCGGCCACCAGCGCATCAGCACTAAGCCAATAAGCGCCGCAGCAATAACAATATACGGAAATGGCAACTTAAACACCGCAATAGCAATAAGCGCTGCTAATGCCAGCAGTTTAAGCGCAGTAGTGTGTAAGGTTTTTTTACCGATACGCCAGGCGGCAAACAGTACTATGGCGGTAACCGCCGGTTTTACGCCATACAATATGCCTTGCACCAGCGGCACGTCGCCATGCGCCAGATATAACCAGGCCAGCAGGCTTAACATAAAGAACGATGGCAGAATAAATAATAACCCGGCGATCAACGCACCTTTGGTGCCATGCAACAACCAGCCAATATAGGTAGCCAGCTGCTGCGCTTCCGGCCCGGGCAGCAGCATGCAGTAGTTCAGCGCATGTAAAAAGCGTTGCTCCGAAATCCAGCGGCGTTTCTCTACCAGCTCCTGGTGCATCATACCCAGTTGCCCCGCCGGGCCGCCAAAGCTGATAAAACCCAGCTTTAGCCAGTACAAAAAGGCGCTATACAGGCTAACCGTTGCAGGTGCGGGTTGGGCAGAAGCTACAGGCTGTGACATAAAGCTTACGATCCTTGCGGTAATTGCAGCACAGTATGGCAGCAAAATATGACAGTGCCATAGCGCTAATGTTAGGCCGGTATTATCCACGCCTTTTAATCAAACCGGGCATACTCAGGTAAATTATTGTTAATGCTATACCAGCCGGCTTTTTGCGACACCCAGATATGTTTTAGCTCATGCGTAGCCGCAGTATCATTTAAGCAGCCAAGGCGCAAAATAATATGGGCGGTATTGTCTCTTTTAGCGTAAATCTGGCTGCCACAATTAGTGCAGAAATAGCGCCGCTTGCCAGGCGAAGACTGATAATACTTTAACCATTCACTACCCAACAGCCGAAAATCAGTATCGTTAACCGCAGCCACACTGGAAAACGCCGCCGCATGGGCTTTACGGCAGGTTTGGCAATGGCAGTGTACAATATCGCCCATTTTTCCTGTTATTTCGTATCTGACATTGCCGCAAAGGCAGTTACCGCTGATCATGGACCCCCCCGATACATTAACGGCGTTGGTGCCGGTTAGAAGAAAGTTAATGCCTGTGCGCTACCTGACGAATCCCCACGAATGGTATAGGCAAAACAAATAGTTATAGGAGAGGGAAATATTCGTGGCGGTTCCCGATCAAATTATTCGTCAAAACTTTCAAACCATAAATGCTGCCATGAATGTAAAAACAATGCTCACCGATTTCCTCTTATTTGTCACCCCAAAATGTATCCATACAACCTGATTTTTAGCTCTACGGGCAAGTCTGATGCTCGCACTGCTCCATGCCCGTTACCAGTAACAGCACCAGACCATACGCTGCATGGGTTACCTTTCAGGCAGTTGGCTTCTAATATCAACACGGCGCAGGGCTAAAGGCTTTAATTTAACTTAAAAATGTTTTAAATTTAAAAAAATTGCAATAAAAACACCCTCATGGTAAAAATATCATTCTCGAATAGGGATTAATATTCAGAGAATATTTTTGAATGTACATTGTTCATGGAGAAGTGAATTTATGTTTAAAAATTACTTATTTGCGTTATTTTCTGTCACGACTTGGGTTACTTCCTTTAACTCAAATGCTGGAGATGAATTGAGGATATGTTACACCTGTAATTCATTCAACGATTACAGTAATGCCGTTTTACAGGGCGTCACGAAGCCAACCAATAAAGTTATAAGTGTTTACAACCCCACAACCGGGACTATATTAAATTTTAATGCTGTTGTTGAGATTGAGCCCGGCGCCCCAGTTATAAAATACGTAATCTCGGCGAATGTGACAACTCATGAGTATCAAGCTGCGGCTAAAGCAACAGATAGTTACGTCCAGTTGATGAGTTTTTTTGATACTAATAAAGAAATCCCTTCCTCATTGGCGGGCAGTATTTTTGATGTTATAGGTAATTCTCAGAAACAAGAGTTATTAAGTGATTACTATAATCTTAACATTACTTCTGGTCAGACATGGGCTTTATATTGGGCGAGCATTGGTAGTTTGGGCGGTAGCTTAGCGAACATTGCTTTTTCTGTGGACGTTATCTTTAGTGATGGTTCCAGAGCGACAATGAGATTAAGTGGTCTGAATTCACCGATAACGTCAAGATTATTCTATCTAACCTTAGTAGAAACCTTTGATAAAAATGGCAACAGAGTACCACATACTGGTGGTGAGTTTGATTATAGACGGAATGATCAATTTTTTGCACCGAATGCTGAAAGTATGTTTCAGCTGTTAGAAATAGCAGATCGATACAATGTTCCCTCGCTGGTTTTTACCACAAATAGTTATAAAGGAGGTGGAAGAGTATCCTACGTTGAATGCAAAGCCGCCGAAAAATGCCTTATGTATAAGTAAGGAGTTTGTATGACATATATAAATGCTACTGATTTAGCGCACGCTATCGTGTTATATACTGTGTTATCCACCTTAGCAATGGGATTAATTTGCAAATTCTATAATGATGGAAGATACCGTTTAGCTTTCAATAATTTCTTGCTATGCGTATTCTTCCCCCCTGCATCACCTTTTTACATCGTAATTAAACTGATAAAACTTAGGGGTAAACGCTCGGTATAAAACCATACGATATCGCTTTAAAATTTCGTCAGCATGATATTAAACATAAGCCGATAGATTTCTCGTCGGCTTTTTTATTTTTACTGCCATGCTGTTTACGCACTCGTAGTGTTTTTGCCCAAGAATATTACGGCAAGTGCGCCACTACTTGTCAGGCTGTCGCATAAGGGACCTGTCAGTGGCGTTTAACTCTGTTACCAGCAGGCTTATCAAATTGCCCCCAATTCGGCGCAGGCTTCTATACATGACTAAAAATGGTATATTTTCACTTATAAATGAAATTTATTCATACATGGCAGCATAGGTAGCAGCATGAGCGAAAAAATTCATCTGAGCATTCTGCGTGAAATTGAGCGCCGGTGTTCATTAACGGCAGCAGCGAGCAGCCTGAACCTGACGCAATCGGCACTGAGCCATACGATAAAGAAACTGGAGCGCCACCGCTAACATCAGCAGCACCAGCAGCACCAGCAGCACCAGCAGCACCAGCAGCACCAGCAGCCGGGTTTCACTGTTTGCCGACACCCGCACCAAAGCATCGCCCAGCCGGTATACAATACCGGTGCGTATCAGGCCATTACCGATAACAAACAATGCCGCAATAAGAATAACAGCAGGATCGCTAAACCCGGCCAGCGTTTGCTGTAAATCCAGCACACCGGTTAGCGGGAATAGCACCAGCATCAGCAGCGCTACAACATCGGCGCGGGGTTTATTCACTGCAAAACAACCAATACACAACAGCAGCATAGCCAGCACGCACAGGAGTTCAGTGTTCATTGGCCGTTGGCTCCGTTTAGCGTTAAGGGCTTGATAGTAAGATAAACAGAGTAAGCCTTCTTAGCGGCAGATCAACAATAGTAGTTTGCCATGAGCCCTTTTGCCCCTTTTCACCTCGCGGCAATGCTTAGCAGCAAAGCTACTCAGGACCAGGGCCTGGCTTCTATACGTAATGCGCCGCGCAGACCAGGACGGGTTTTCTGTTCAATCGGAATATTAAACACAAAGCCCTGGCCCGCATCGCCCGTGGTTAACAACTGCACATCTGCATCTACGCCGGGTTTACCGGGGTTGATATCCTGATAACCATATTTGACACGCCAGCCCCCCAATGCGTTTTCATCAGGAAAAGCTTCCACCAGAATTAACTCACGGAAGATAAAACCGCCCTCATAATGCCGTTTCATAAACAGCACACCGTTCACCTCGTAATCGGGAACCAGCACTTTTACATCAAAGGCAAAACTGACAGATTTCGACGTTTTCACACTCTTTCTGGGGTCGAGAAATACGGAAAAAAGGTGCGGGCTCATCGCACGGTCCGGCACACGTTCGGTGCCATCCTTTCCGGGAAAAAGCTGACCATAGCTGCGAAAGATAGCAGAATTTTCGCGCACCTCGCGCCGGGTCATCTGCCACTGGCAACCACGCACACTGGCGGCAATTTCAAACTGGTATGAGGCCCGCACCTTTTTGCCATCTTTGAAGGCTTTTTGCACTTCCACCGGCAGAGTAATATCGTCCACATTCAGGATGCCATCAACACGCAGCGTACCAAACAGGAAACGGGTGAGGTTCTGATACCCCTCTTCAGAATTCACAATACCATAGTGCCCCGAGTGGCTGCGGTGCACAAAAGCGCGTGGTGAGGTGACATCCTTGCCATCAATGCCCGGCCCGTGGGTAGTGGCATTTTCAATGCGCACCAGGCCGTCACTGGCGTCCCCGGCAGCCCAGGCCGAAATACCACCCGCTACGTTGTAGTCACGCGGGTTGGTGCCAACAAGGTTGAAGATCCGCTCAGGTGGGAAGTTTTTTACCCGGCTTACGTCATCGCCCTTGGGTACATCAAGGTAGGCCGCCATCTTCTCCCGGTTGAAGTTGTTAACATCACCGAATGAAAGCCAGCCCGGTATGTTGCGTACAATGCGCATATCAATACCATTATGCGGCGTGGCATAGGTAAAAACCTTATCTACCGCCGCGCGCGCGGCTGCCGAGCCCAGCTTAGTATTTTGCAGGAAAGCACGACACACCAATCCGCCCATAGAATGCGCCACCAGATGTACGCGAAAGTCTGCTGGTGTCATATTATTGGCTTTATTGGCACACACTTTATCGCGCAAGCGCAGGATAAGTTGATCTAACCCTTTGGCAAAGTGCTCAATCGGCGGCGTTTCACCGGTACCAAAATCTTTAGACGCTTCGTCGTAGTAGCGGTAAATAATGATACTGCGATATGGCACCGGGTGATTATTGCGCTCAGCCGCAATCAAATCATCCCCGTCGACAAAAACATCTTCATACTTGTGATCACTCATCAGACGCACCAGTGGCGATTCGAAGTAAAAGCGTTTGACGTCACCGGTCCAGGCCACGCGCGACTTAGTTGAACCAACATTAAACCCCATGTAAGGGTCTGCAACGGTTTCCTCAATCTCGCCCTGAGTAGCTGCAAAGCCGCGGACATAGATAATCGGATGATAAGGATGTTGTGAATTCGTGGCCATAGCAGAGGCTCCGTGTTGAACTAAGTTGGGTCAGGGTTTGTAATCACAATCAATGACACCCGAGCTAACACTGCTGAGCTGTTAAAGTGCGCTGATGTACAGCATTTTTTAATCAAACAACTTTTTAATCAAACAACTCTAGTTTAAAAACAGATAAAACGTGAGGTGTTATACGTATGATTAAAAATGGTATATTTCTATTTATAAATGAATAATTCTCATACATGAGAGCGCGGGAACAACATGATTGAAAAAATTCACCTGAGTATTTTGCGCGAAATCGCCCGTGGTGGCTCATTAACCGCGGCAGCCGGCAGCTTAAACCTGACGCAGTCGGCCCTTAGCCATACCATGAAAAAGCTGGAGCGCCAGTGCAATATCAATTTGTGGCTCAAAGATGGCCGCAATATCCGTTTAACCGAAGCCGGTAGCTACCTGTTAGAACAAGCCAACCGGCTGTTGCCGCAGTTTGAACGCATAGACGATACACTGCGCCAGTTTGCTGATAACGAAAAAGGCAGCCTTGGCGTGGGTATGGAATGCCACCCTTGCTACCAGTGGTTGCTCAAAGTAGTACAGCCGTTTTTGGCGCAATCGCCGGGGGTAGATATCGACGTAAAGCAGCGCTTTCAGTTTGGTGGCATGGCCGCACTGTTTAACTACGATATAGATTTGCTGATAACGCCCGACCCCATCAACAAAGAAAGCATAGTGTTTGAGCCGGTGTTTCCGTACGAACTGGTATTGGTGGTTAGCCAGCACAGCAAACTAAATGGCTTAAGCCAGATAACCCCGGCACAGCTAAGCGACCAGGTGCTGCTAACCTACCCGGTAGAAACGGCACGGCTGGATATTTTTCAGCAGTTTTTACTGCCGGCGCAATGTATGCCCAAACTGCATAAAACACTGGAAGCCACCGACATTATTCTGCAAATGGTGGCGGCCAACCGCGGCGTGGCCGCTATGCCAAAATGGCTGGCGCTGGAGTACGCTAACAGCCTGCCCATTCATCTGATCCGTTTAGGTAACAGCGGTATTCATAAACATATTTATGTCGGTTACCGTAAGCAGGAAAAACTGAATAAACACATCCAGACTTTTATTACCCTGGCCAAAAGCAGCGGCGCAGCATTACCGGCAGAAGTGTAAACAGCACCCAGGTGAATGGCAGCTTAGTGCTGCCGGGCCAGCTTCCACTGTAAAACCGCTTTTACCACTAAGGTGGCAATAGCAATAAGGGTTAGCAAGGCGGCGGCAATAAAGGCCCCGGCAGTGTTGTAGTCTTGCTGCAGCAGTTCAATATGCAGTGGCAGTGTATTGGTTTGGCCGCGAATAGTGCCCGACACCACAGACACCGCGCCAAATTCCCCTACCGCACGGGCGTTGGTTAAAATAACGCCGTACAACAGCGCCCAGCGGATATTGGGCAAAGTAATATGCCAGAACACCTGCCAGCCACTGGCACCCAGCAACACGGCGGCTTCTTCCTGCTCGGTGCCCAGTGTCGACATTAGCGGCACCAGTTCGCGTACCACAAAGGGGCAAGACACAAATACTGTTACCATAACCAGGCCGGGCCAGGCAAACATCAGCTGTATATCGTGCTGATCCAGTATGTTGGCAAAAGGCCCGTTGCTGCCGTACAACAGCAAATACAGCAAACCGGCCACCACCGGGGATACGGCAAACGGAATATCGATCAGCGTAAGCAATAAACGCCGGCCGGGAAAACTAAAGCGGGTAACACACCAGGCGATCAGGGTGCCGAAAATCAGATTGATCGGCACCGTTAAGCCCGCCACCAGCAGTGTTAAACCAATGGCATGCAGCATGTCGGGCTCGGTCAGGTTTTGCCACAAGCCGCCAACACCGGCAGAAAACGCCGCGACAAAAATAAACACCAGTGGCACCACTAGCAGCAACAGCGTTAACACCACACCAAGGTTGATTAACAACGGCCGGATCCAGCGGCGTGAGCTGTTAAGCGCAGTTTGGCTCATTTCACGCCTCCGGTAATATGCTGGTAGCGTTGCTGAATGCCATTAATAATAAACAGCAAAATTAACGACGCCAGCAGCACCACGCTGGCAATAGCGCTGGCACCGGCGTAGTCGAATTCCTGCAGCCGGACAAAAATCATCAGCGAGGTGACTTCGGTTTGCCACGGCAGGTTACCGGCAATAAAAATAACCGCGCCAAATTCACCCAGGCTGCGGGTAAACGACAGCGCCGTGCCGGTAAGCAGTGCCGGTTTTATTTCCGGCAAAATAATACGGAAAAAGGTCTGCCACGGGCTGGCGCCCAAAGTAGCAGAGGCTTCTTCGTATTCCGGGCCAAATTCTTCCAGCACCGGCTGCACCGAGCGCACCACAAAAGGCACACTGGTAAAGATCATCGCCAGCACTATACCCAGCCAGGTGTAAGACACTTTTATATCCCACAATGCCAGATACTGGCCAAACCAACCCTGGGTAGAAAACACTGCCGCCAGCGTTAAGCCAGCCACTGCTGTTGGCAGGGCGAAAGGTAAATCCATCAGGCCGTCCAGCAAAATGCGGCCGGGGAAACGGTAACGGGTTAAGATCCATGCCATTAACAGGCCAAAAAACAAGTTAAACACACTGGCCACCAGCGCCGCCGACAATGTTACTTTGTAAGTGGCCACTACCCGCGGATCTGAAATAATAGCCCAGTACTGCGCCCAGCTGAGTTCTGCCGTTTGCACTATTAGCCCGGTAATGGGTAGCAAAATAACCAGGCTGATAAAAAACAAACTGCTGCCAAGGCTGATACCAAAGCCCGGCAGCACACGCTTACTGGTAAAACTGCGATAAAATGTCACGGTTAGCGTTTACCCTCGGCCAGCAATTGGTCCAGCACACCGCCGCTGGCAAAATGGGTACTTTGCACAGCATCCCAACTGCTAAACAGATCTTCTACTTTAAATAGTTTAGTTACCGGAAACTGCGCCGCAGTAGCGGCAACCACGTCGGCATCGTGCACCCGGTAAAAGTGGCGCGCCAATACCTGCTGCGCAGCGCTGCTGTATAAAAACTCCAGGTAAGCTTTAGCTTGTTTTTCGGTGCCGTTGCGTTGAATGTTGCGATCAATCCAGGCGACCGGGAATTCAGCCAATACGTTGGTTGGCGGCACTACGCGCTCAAACTGCTGATCCGGGTATTGTTTAATAATGCCGTTTACTTCAGATTCAAAGGTGATCAATACATCACCCAGTTGGCGGTCAACAAAAGAAGTAGTAGCGCCACGGCCGCCGGTGTCAAATACCACTACGTTGGCTAAAAACGTTTTTACCCAGTTGCGGGCTTTGGCATCGTCGTTATCAAACCGCTGCAATGCATCACCGTAAGCGCCTAAATAAGTGTAACGCGCGTTGCCCGACGTTTTTGGGTTAGGAAATACCAGGCCAACGCCGGGTTTAGCCAAGTCTTGCCAGCTGCTGATTTGCTTCGGGTTTCCTTTACGCACCAGAAACGCCATGGTGGAGTAATAAGGCGAGGCATTATTGGCTAAGCGTTCACGCCAGTTTGCCGGCAGCAGGTTACCGCGCTGGTGTAATACATCAATGTCGGTGCTTTGGTTAAAGGTTACTACGTCGGCACGCAGCCCCTGCAAAATAGCCTGCGCCTGGCGCGACGAGCCGCCGTGCGACTGGTTAATAGTTAAGGTTTCACCGCTTTGCTGCTGCCAGTGCGCAATAAATAACGGGTTAATTTCAGCAAATAATTCACGGGCAATATCATAGCTGCTGTTTAGCAGCTCTTTTGCTGCCAGCGGTGTGCTCAGCAAGGCGGCAAACAGCAGCAACGCCAGTTTTTTTGAAGTGTGCATAGGTATAGTCCTGTAAATTAAATGCCTTCGCCAAGGAAGACTTTGCTGTAACGGGGCTGGATCCAGGCGATATCGCCCTGGGCCAGCGCCAGCTGTTTAAATTGTTCTTTGGGTAATTCAATATGAATAAGCTGTTGCTCAGTATCGGTTAATACTTCCAGCCGCGCCACCGGCCCCACTATGGTCACCAAATCCAGTTTTACTTTTAGCCCGTCGCTTACCGGCGCTTTAAATACCTCAATTTCGTGCGGCCGCACATAGGCAAAACCGTCCTGCTCGTCACCATTGGTATGCTCCGGCGACGCCAGCTGCACATTGCCAATGGTGGTTTGGCCCTGCTTTACCCTGGCATGGAATAAATTTACATTGCCAAGAAATTCATACACAAAAGGATTGGCCGGGTGATCGTAAACCTGCTCTGGCGTGCCGTCCTGCTCAATAGCACCTTTGTTCATGACCACTATGCGGTCGGCTACTTCCAGCGCTTCTTCCTGATCGTGGGTGACAAACACGCTGGTGACATGAATTTCATCGTGTAAGCGGCGTAACCAGCGGCGCAGTTCAGCCCGCACCTTGGCATCCAGCGCACCGAAAGGCTCGTCCAGCAACAACACTTTGGGCTCTACCGCCAGCGCTCTGGCCAGGGCAATACGCTGGCGCTGGCCGCCGGATAACTGCGCCGGGTAGCGATCTGCGGTCCAGTCCAGTTGCACCAGCTGCAGTAATTTATTCACTTTTTTCGTAATTTCGGCCTTGTTGGGGCGAAATTTTTTCGGCTTTACCGTTAAGCCATAAGCAACATTTTCAAATACGGTCATATGTTTAAACAGCGCATAGTGCTGAAACACAAAACCCACGCCGCGCTCAGACACATGCTGGCCGGTAATGTCTTCATTATTAAACTGAATACGGCCACTGTCGGCTTGCTCCAGCCCGGCAATAATACGCAGCAAAGTGGTTTTGCCCGAGCCAGACGGCCCCAGCAGTGCCGTTAATTCGCCGGTATTGATATTCAGATTAACGTTGTCTACCGCCACAAAGTCGCCAAAGCGTTTATTTACCTGCTCAATGCTGATACTCATAACCTGTTGATCCTGTTCTGTTGTTACAGTGCATGGCCGCTCAGGCTGTGTTGTATTGCGCTCGCAGCAGTCGACAACGCTATCTTACGCCGGGCAGTTAATAACTTTAAAATAGCAAATAAGAATCTTCTATATCTTTTTGAAATATAAGCAACCCTAAGCCACCCCCACAAGCAGTAAAACACAGCCATGCCACAGCGTTTTTACTTTGCATTTGCAGCACATAATAAAAAAAGCAAGAAGGTAACGCATTTTGACAACTTCCCCGAAGTGACAAGATTACTACAATGACTGTCGGGGGTTGGCTATTCGGCATGGATGTGCAGGAAGCCGCTAGGTCAGCACCTGCACAAACGAACATGCTGGCAGCTCCTAGTATCTGTAGTAAATAACAGCGCTGCTGCCCGAGTGTTTGATTTGAATGACTTATAACAAATCACGAGGGGATGTAGATAAAATGGAAAACAGGAAAAAATTTAGCCGGACAGCACTGGCCAAAGCCGTGTCATTGCTGCTTGGCAGCACCGCGGGTATGCCGTTGTACGCGCAGCAAGCCCCACAGACCGAAGCTGTAACACCGGCAGACGTTGAAATAATACAAGTGCGGGGCGTACGGTCAAGTATGCAGGAAGCCGCTGATATAAAACGTAATTCAATGGGGGTGGTAGATGCCATCTCTGCTGAGGATATCGGTAAATTTCCCGACACCAACCTGGCAGAATCACTGCAGCGTATTACCGGTGTGTCTATCAGCCGCACCAATGGTGAAGGCTCTGAAGTAACAGTACGCGGCTTTGGCGGCGACAATAATATGGTTACTCTGAACGGCCGCACCATGCCATCAGCCACCACTTATGGTGCAGGCTCGGGTGCGGACGGCACCACCCGCGGCGGCAGCGCCCGGGCTTTTGATTTCTCTAATCTGGCGTCAGAAAGTATCCGCGCGGTAGAAGTGTATAAAACCGGTAAAGCCAATATTGCCACCGGTGGTATTGGCGCCACCCTTAACGTTAAAACAGCCCGCCCGCTGGATACAGAAGAAACGGTAGCCAGTGTTGGCTTAAAAGCGGTGCATGACACCACTAACCGCACCGGCAATGATGTTACCCCGGAAATATCCGGCATCTTCAGCCATGCGCTGGATAACGGCAAATTCGGTGTAAGTTTATCGGCCAGCCATCAACGGCGCGACTCCGGTTACACCGGCGCTACCGTTAACGACTGGCAGGTAGATTACTGGGACGATATCGCCGATGCCGACCGCACCTGGAATAACGCTGATACTGAAGTGATTAATGCACCTCAGCAAGGCCAGTTATATGCCCGGCCCAATGATATCCGCTATGCGTTTTCCAATACCCGGCGCGAGCGCGACAATGCCCAGCTTACGTTACAGTTCAGGCCGGTCGACAACTTTACTGCAACGGCAGATTATACCTTTGCCGAGAACAATCTGGTTGAGCACCGTGGTGAAGTGGGTAACTGGATGCAAACCGGTAGCAATACCAAGGTGGTAGAGTTTGACAATAATTTAGTAAAAACACCGTCTTATATTCAGGAAACCTATGCCAGCGCCGTAGATGAAGGCTATGAGCAACAATGGCGTGAGCAAACCAATACGCTGAAATCTGCCGGTTTAAACCTGGAATATCAGGTTAATGATGCGCTAACCCTGATGCTGGATGCCCACAGCTCTGAAATGTTCAGCCGCGGTACCGGCCCACGCGGTTCAGGCGAACTGGCGGTGGGTTTAGGCGCACCTATTGTGACCTCGCGTGAGTGGTTCTTTGGTGCCGATTTACCCACTTATCAAAACGTGTATGACGACACCATCCCGGAGAAAGGCGCTAATGCTAATGGCATGGTAGATGCCGGTGATGTCGGCTCATCCATTGCCCGTATTCGTAACGCCAGCCAGGAAAGCAAAATTAAACAGCTTAAACTGGACGGTATGTACGAGCTGGCCGATGGCCGCTTTGATTTTGGCGTAGAAATGCGCAAGATGGAGTCACGCTCTATCCAGACAGCCGGTAATAATATTGCACTGGGTAACTGGAACGTAGGCAACCCCGGCGAATTTGGCGATTTAATTCAACCATTCGACTTACCAGGCGAGTTTGACGACTACAGCGCACGACCAGGCGGCTACGGCTTTATTGCCGATCCGCGTGCGTTATACACCGCTGCGTTAGATTTATACCCCGGTATTCCTACCGGTGTTGAAAGCTCATTGTCGTATGACAACATTGTCGAAGAAGACACCAAAGCTGTGTATTTTCAGGTGGCATTAGGCGGCGAACTGGGTGGCATGCCGTTTGATGTATTAACCGGCCTGCGTTATGAAAAAACCAAGTCTAAATCCAGTTCACTGGTTAGCCAGGTGTACTTCAGTTGGGAAGATAATAACGACATCATTGCGTATGTCGATTCCACAGTACCACCAGAGCCGGCGAATGCAGACAATGATTACGACTACCTGTTACCCAGCCTGGATATCACCCTGCACCTGAGCGATGACCTTGTCAGCCGCTTCTCGTTCAGTAAAACCATAGCCCGTGCCGGTTTGGGCAGCCTTGGTGTGTCGGCGTCTGACTTTGGCGGCGGCGGTGGTTCTACACTGCTGGGCGCACAGCCAACAGCAGATGCCTCTAACCCACGCTTATTGCCGCTGGAATCAAGCAACTTTGATTTGTCACTGGAATGGTATTACAACCCGTTTAGTTATATGTCGGCCGGGGTGTTTCAGAAAAACGTGATTAACTTTATCGGCAGCCGCCAGGTAGATCAGCCACTGCTGGGTATTCGTGATGTTACCGGCGGGCCACGGGCAATAGCTGCAGCCCAGGCGGTGCGCGATGCCGGCTTCCCGCTGGACGATACCTATTTGTTCGCCATGATGGCCTTTAATGAGTTCCGTAACCATCCGGATATGATTGCCAGGTACGGCGCTAACCCGCAGTTTACCGGTACGCAAGAGCAAATCGACTTTTTAGCCAGTAACCCGGGCTTTGATTTACGCGCTAACGATGATGACCCGGAAATGGTGTTCCGTACCAGCACGCCCGACAACAACCGCGAAGCGAAAATATACGGTGCTGAATTTGCTATCCAGCATTTCTTTGGTGAAAGCGGTTTTGGGGTGCAGGCTAACTACACCATAGTGCGCGGTGACGTTGGCTTTAATAACAACGCTGATCCTGGCGAATCACAATTTGCGCTGATTGGCCTCAGTGATACCGCCAACCTGATTGGTATTTACGAAAAAGACAGCTGGCAAGCCAGGGTAGCCTGGAACTGGCGTGACAAGTATCTGGCTGAAGTAAACAAAGGTGGCTCTAACAACCCCAGATATGAAGAAGCCTACTGGCAAATTGACGTTAATGTCAGCTACGACATCAACCCGCAGTTAACGGTATTTGCCGAAGTGCTGAACCTGACAGGCGAAAACAGCCGCTCTCATGCCCGCAATGAAGCCATGTTGTGGTATCTGACGGATCTGGGGCCACGCTATCAGATTGGTGTCCGTTACGACTTCTAACAACTGAGCCCGCCAGCCAGACTGGCGGGAATGTTGTATCGGTTGTACATTAAAAGCCAGGCCGCTATTGCAGCGGCTTTTCCTGACCGACGGGAGTTATTGCGATACAGCAGACACAGGATGTAAAAATGCCCCGACATGCACTATTAAATAATATCAGCCACCAGCATACCCGTGTACTACACCGGTTTGGTGCAGAATACGGCGACAACATTGCTAGTACACTGGCATTTCCTACCGAATTTACCGAATTACAAAAAGAGTACCCCATTCTGCTACGCAGTGACGCTGCTGATAATAAGTATCAGGCCATTGCTTTGTTAGGTTTTGCCGCAGATGAAAATTTATACCTCAATAGCCAGCATCCGTCTGGCTGGGACGCCCGTTATATTCCGGCCAGCATTGAAAAAGGCCCGTTTCTGATTGGCTTTCAGCGCCAAAATAGTGATCTGAACGAAGCACCAGAGCCGGTAGTACATATAGATATGGACCACCCCAAAATCAGTGAACAATACGGCCAGAAATTGTTTTTACCCCAAGGTGGCAACAGCCCTTATCTGGAGCATATTTCAGCCCGGCTGCAGGCTATTCATCAGGGCTTGGCTATAGCACCGGCGATGTTTGCTGTCTTTACCGAACTGGAGCTGATAGAGCCGGTCAATATAGAATTCAGCCTCGACAACGGCGAAAAATACCGCCTGACCGGCAATTACTGTATTAACGCTGCCCGTTTGGCTGCGCTGCGTGGTGCAAAGTTAGAGCAACTGCATCAGGCCGGTTTTTTACAACTGGCGTATGCCATTGTTAACTCAATGAGCAATATTCGCAGCTTAATTGAGCGCAAAAATCAGCTTAACCGGCAACAGGCCGCCGCTGTAACCGACAAACCGTTATGAGCAAAGCGTTATGCTGAACATTAGCCGCCGTTGCCCTATTGTTGACACCTGCCAAAGCGGTGTTTTACCGGCAGAAATCGTCAACGCCAAACAGCCGGTGGTGCTAAAAGGCCTGGTAAACCACTGGCCCATGGTGCAACTGGGGCAGCAACACCCGGCCTTAGTGGCCGATTATCTTAACAGCCACTATAACGGCCAGCCCACTCAGGTGTATTACGGCGAACCCGGCCTGAACGGTCGCTATTTTTATAATGACAACGCCACTAAGCTGAATTTTACCGTTAGTTTAGGTAAGGTTGATCAGGTACTACGCGATATATTGGCCTGGCAGCAACAAGCACAACCCCCCTCTGTTTACATTGCATCTAACCTGTTGCAGAGCCATTTTCCCACCCTGCCCGATCAGCATAATATGCAGTTACCCAAACCTGAGCCGGGCTATGCCACTGAACCAGACCGCGTCAGCATCTGGCTGGGTAACCGTTCACTGGCCGCCTGCCACTACGATACCTCAGAAAACCTGGCCTGTTGCGTACTGGGTAAACGCCGTTTTACCCTGTTTCCACCAGAACAAATCAGTAATTTGTACCCTGGGCCACTGGAGCCGACACCGGGTGGCCAGGCCATTAGTATGGTCGATTTTGCCAATCCGGATTTACAGCGTTTTCCTAATTTCCCTGCTGCCGTGGCGGCAGGCCAGATAGCCGAGTTAGAACCGGGCGATGCCCTGTATTTACCCAGCATGTGGTGGCATCAGGTAGAGGCACCGGGCACATTTAATATTTTAATTAATTACTGGTGGAGCACAGCCCCACGTTATACCGGCTCGGGCATGAACCTGTTATACCACGCCCTGTTGTGCCTGCGCGATAAGCCAGAGCATGAACGCCGCGCCTGGCAGGCGCTGTTAAATTACTATGTTTTTGACGACCCCAAACAAGCCGGGCAACATTTGCCTGAAGCCGCCCGCGGTGTACTGGGCGAGCTGGATGATATGCAGGCGCGGCAGCTCAGAGCCATGCTGCTAAACCGGTTAAATCGCTAAAAATATTATAAAAATCACAGGGAGCAGACAATGCAACACCATACAGTTAAAAAAGTAGTGATCGCCGGTGGTGGCACCGCCGGTTGGGTAGCTGCAGCCGCGCTGTCAAAACGGCTAAAAGGCTTAATTGATGTAGTGCTGATAGAGTCAGAAGAAATAGGCACGGTCGGCGTGGGCGAATCTACCGTACCGCCGGTGCAGCTGTTTCATAATTTGCTCGGCATAAACGAGCAGGAGTTTATGCAGGCTACCGATGCCACCTTTAAACTGGCCATTTCGTTTGAAAACTGGGGCCAGCAGGGCGACCATTACTTCCACCCTTTTGGCGTAACCGGCAAAGGCAGCTTTCTGAGTGATTTTCAGCACTATTATTTACACGGTTTAAACCAGGGTATAGCTGCCCCGTTTGGCGACTATTGTTATGAGTTACAGGCGGCCAAACAGCATAAATTTGCCAAAACCGAACAATCCACCATTAACTATGCCTACCATCTGGATGCCGGCCGGTATGCCCGCTTTTTACGCCGCTTCAGCGAAGAATTAGGTGCGGTGCGTATTGAAGGCAAAATTGCCCAGGTGCAGCAGCATGTTAACGGCGATATACGTTCTGTAGTGCTGGAGTCTGGCCAGGAAATAACCGGCGATTTGTTTATCGACTGCACCGGCTTTCGCGCCTTGTTAATAGAGCAAACATTAAAAACCGGTTACGAGCGCTGGGATCACTGGTTACCGTGCAATAAAGCAGTAGTGGTACAAACTGAACCCGGCCCTACTGTACCGCCTTATACCCGGGCTATCGCCCATGACAGCGGCTGGCAGTGGAAAATTCCGCTGCAGCACCGAGTTGGCAATGGTTTGGTGTATGCCAGCGATTATTTATCCGACGACAAAGCCAGACAGCGTTTATTGAATGGCCTGGAAGCACCGGCGATTATGGAGCCCCGCGTACTGAGTTATCAAACCGGCCGGCGTAAAAAGTTCTGGCATAAAAACTGTGTCGCTATTGGTTTATCCAGTGGCTTTATTGAACCGCTGGAATCGACCAGTATTTTCCTGTTTATGAGCGGTATTATCCGCTTACTGCGGCTGTTTCCTTTTAACGGCGTTACACCAGCCCTAACCGACGAATATAACCAGCAATCTATTACTGAAGTAGAGAAAATCCGCGACTTTATTATTTTGCATTACCACCAGACCGAACGTAACGATAGCCCGTTCTGGGACTATTGCCGCACTATGACAATCCCGGATTCGCTGGCGCACCGTATAGAGCTGTTCCGCGAAAGTGCCCACGCTTTCCAGACCGGCGATGAGATGTTCCGGCTCGAATCCTGGAGCCATGTCATGCTGGGGCAGCGGTTACAACCGCAAAGTTATCATCAGTTGGTGGCGGGCTTGAATAATGGCGAATTAAGCCGCCACTTACAGCAGATCCGCGACACCATTAACAGCGCCGTACACCGGCTGCCGTCGCACCGTGACTTTTTGCGCCAGTACTGCCCGTCTAACCTGACATAGCGCCTGACAGAGCATAAGCGCAAATGCAGATCACCCGGCTAAGCACAGGCAAAGAACAATCGCCCTTGTTGCTGGTAGATAACTTTATACCGCAGCCTGAAGCGTTAGTTGAGTACGCCTGTGGTCAGCAATTTTTGGCCAATTCACCTTATTATCCTGGTGTGCGCTCCGCAGCACCTGAAAGCTATCGCCAGTTTATGCTGCAAAGTCTGCAGGCCACGTTAATTGACTACTTTGCCCTACCGGCAACAGCGCTGGGCTTTTCGGTGTGTCATTTTTCGCTGGTAACGACACCACCGACACAACTCAAACTGCTGCAACGTATTCCGCATTTTGACACTACAGAAAAACACGCCCTGGCGGCAGTGCATTATTTATTTCACGGCGATCAGGGCGGTACAGCCTTTTACCGCCACCGCAAAACCGGCTTTGAAACTATTGATGACAGCCGCACGATGGCCTATTACCGCGCGCTGGAAGCCGAAAACGATGGCCCTAACCTGCCCAAAGCCAGCGACGGTTATATTGGTGGCGATACCGCATTATTTGAGCAAATTGGCGCGCAGCAAGGCATCTTTAACCGGCTGATTATCTACCGCCGCCATGCGTTGCACAGCGGCATTATTAACCAAAACACCAGCTTATCTGCCAACCCACGTTTAGGCCGGCTAACTATTAGCAGCTTTATCGATATGCAGCCAGCGCACGGCTAAACACTACCCGAGCTTTATTCAGCGGCTTAACCGGTATTTATCGCCAGCACAACTATCAGCTGTACCGATAAGTTATTGTAAGTTTTAAATAAGCGGTGTAGTGTTCTGTACATTAAATTTACAAAGGCAGGCTAACCCGTATTGAAGTATGGATTGAGCCGCTGAATAAGCGTTATGTGAATAAATAAAGGAGACAACTTTGGCCCTATCAAATGCATATACAGAAGCTTATGGAAAATTAGGTGAGTTTTTTAACAAGCTGCGAGATGGACAGGCTCCGCCACAATTTACTCATCAGTTTTTAATTGACTTAGGCTTTAAGTCAAACAAACAGCGTGCATATATACCTTTATTGAAAGCTCTCGGATTCTTGACTCCAGATGGGAAACCTACCGCACGTTACAAAGATTATCGTGACCACTCCCAATCAAAACGGATAATGGGTGAAGCATTAAAAGAAGCATACGCCGACATATTTCTTATAAAAGAAAATCCAACATCAGCGGACCACGCGACAGTTGAAGGAAAATTTAAGAGTTACCATAACGCAAGCGATAATGTTGCTTTGAACATGAGGCGAACTTTTTTTGCTCTACTGGATCTGGCAGATTTAAAGGGAAAACCAACCCCCAAGAAAGCTTCTGAGTCAGCTGAGGATCATGCTTTACCACATGTTGAACCAGCCCCCCCAGTAACGGCACCACAAGTGCACATAAAAACCCCAGGGCTACATTACAATATTCAAATACATCTACCAGCAACAAAGGATATCGAGGTTTATAATGCGATATTTAAGTCGTTGAAGGAACACTTGTTTTGAAATACAAAGAATTGCGTGACTTCATGTTTAGAGGCCTTTTGTTTGAGGCCGAGGCGACTGTTTTTCAAAAGGCAGGAATCAAAATTGGAGCAGACCAAACAGAAACGGAAGAACGACTTTTAGCTGAAGCGTTATCAGCATTTCCAGTTAATCTCAGAAATAATGCACTTGAAATGGCGAGGCTTTACGCAGTACTTTTTTCCTTCGAGAATCATGTGCGCGAATTTATACGGCAAACTCTCTCAGAAAATGAGGGAGTAGATTGGATCGACAAGTTGCCATCAAAAGTAAAGCAACATGCTGAAACTAGACAGCAAGCAGCGCAGCAAGATTCTTGGCTAGAAGGAGAAAAAACAGATTTACTTGGATTTCTGGATTTTGGGCATCTTGCGCAGGTCATATTAAATAAGTGGGAGCACTTCGAATCCATAATCCCATCACAGCATTGGCTTAAGCAGAGAATGGATGAGCTTGAAAAATCACGCAATTTTATCGCACATAATAGAATGTTGCTTCCTAGTGAATTTCAACGAATGTATATGTACATAGCAGACTGGAATAGGGTCGTTGGCCTGTAATCACGTAATAATCGCAGGCAACGCAACGGTGATGGCTTTTTCGTTGCGGTTGTACCTTCACTACAAAGCCGCACATGCTGCGGGCGTTCAGTGATCTTTGGTGTAACTAAAAAATTTCGCTGTGAGAACCAATTCGGGCAAGTTGCAGGGTGTTGTTAGCAATTCTGTAGATTAAAACCAGGTCTGGCTTGATGTGACAGTCTCTAAAGCCGAGCCAATTTCCACTCAGAGGATGGTCAACATTCTTTGCGGCGAGTGTTTCGCCGCGCTGCAGCTGAGAGATGATATTCCCAACTTCCAGAATGTCGGGAATAGGCATCTTGGCAATTTTTTTGAAATCTTTTTTAAACTGAGTTGAATACTCAAGGGTAAGCATTTCGTACTTTGCCTTCGGTTAACTCATTTAACATGGCATCAAGAGACTGGCTTTGCTGACCTTTACCAGCTGCCAGCTCTTGAATTGCCGCTGCAGTGGTTTCATTGGGTTGGCGTGCTTTAATCTCAAAAGGTATACCGCCGTGATTGATAACGGCACGCGCAAATAGCTTGAGCGCCTGAGATGGGCTTAACCCAACGTCATCACAAATGCTGGTAAAGGCGACTTTTGTGTCATGATCTATGCGTGTGCTAAGCATTTCGCTTTTCATGATAACTACTCCAAAGTGTGTTGCAATGTCAGACATTGTAGCACATGGTTAAACTATCAGATAACAAACGGCCGTTCGCGATCACTTACCACCTTGCTACTGCTGTAATTACTTTGGCTGGTAAACAAAAGGTGAAGCCGGTAACCCTGCCTCGTTATACAGCAGCGTGTCGGGGTTATCAGCCCAGGCATAGCGTACTTGTGCCGGCGCTGTAATATCAGCATGCAGGAAAAAGGGGGCGGAGCTAATAATCACCATTTCTTATGCAAGCAACTGAAATATAATGGATTAGCCAAACTTAACTTTAATTGTTTCCGCCCCCTTTTGCCGACCCTAATTATCCAGTAAATTCATATAGGTTTCGTTTAATCAAAAAATATTTATTAAAAAAGAATGGGCAAAGTTAGTACGTATAACAAACGCCATCAAAAACGCGCACGTGGGGCGCTCGACTCGGGGAGGACAGATCAAAATTAAATAGCTGATAGTTTAAGGTTTAAGGTTTAAGGTTTAAGGTTTAAGGTTTAAGGTTTAATTTTTATCTAACCCTAATTATTTAAATCCGTACAGCATATATAACATGCAAAGGCTGCGCACCACTGCTTTGGGCGCTGTGTAGATTCATCAGGAGTAAGTATGCCAAAGAAAACTGTTGTTGGGGAATATCAAGGCCATAAGATCACCGTGGAAAACACTTGGTTTGGGGGTGCAAAGCTTTTCCACAACAATGATCTTGTGGCAACCAATAATGACTTTTTTGCCGTTAAGAAGAGCGTCCCTCTAATGAGTGGAAAAATCACTATTAACGGGGTTGAGCATCTGATACAGGTTTTCGGATATGCACTCATCACAGTTAAGCTTCAAATAAAAATCAATGGAAAATATTTGGCCGGTGATAGATTTTAAGTACATAAGCAAAAGCAACATTATTCTCGCGAGGCTTGAACTCGCTTCGATCAGCTGTTGCTTTGGTCGTTAGGTACCTTCGCACATTTTCACTTATCAAGGTTAGAGCAATTGAATTATAAAGACAGATGTATAAATGCAGTCAAGAAGACCAAAGAGTTCGGCCTCGAAATTGATCAAAGCCCCATTCCTTTTTCAAAGCCGATATCAAATTCGCAACGACAGAAAATTTTATTTAATAGCGCATTGGCGTTAGAGTCAATCGGCTATCGCACGTCTTTTGATTTAGCGCAAAAGTGTATTCCAGTACATCTAATGCTTAACCAGTTTTTAAAAAAAGAATTGGGAATTGTAAGCTACATAACCATCGGCGATAGGTTTTGGAGTAATAGTGAGATCTACTGTGAAATGTCATATGAGAATATTCAAAAAGAGCTTAATGCCCCTCAAATAAATTCACCACTCAATGCACATATATGGCTAACTCTATCTGACGGAAGTATTTTGGATTGCACTTCCGAAGCTCACTTGGATGTATTGGAAAATCGAGGGATTTATGCAACAAACCAGTGTCTTACGTACATAGAAGCAGATAGTAAACAAAATGTACTGGGCGGATATCATCGTCCATACTTATTTGGCTCTGATTTTCTGATAAAAACTGGAGCAGCTCCTGCGGTGCTTTGTAAACCAGCTAACCTATGAAGCGGCACATAAAAACTACTCAACCGGAAAAATTACTCGCTGGCGCTCCCAATTTCCGGTGAGTAAAGCGTTAACAGGTTTTCGGGTGTTAATGGCTTTTGCCAGTGGTTTTATTCCGGTTTCGCTCAGTTGTCGCCTTGCTACCACTGCAATTACTTTAGCTGGGCAGTAAACGGCGATGCCGGTAAACCTTCGGTGTTATAAAGCACTGCATCCGGGTTGTCGGCCCAGGCATAGCGCACTTGTACCAGCGCAGTAATATCTGCGTGCGACAGCAGCAATTGTTTGCCCTGCAGCTGTACCTGCGCCCAGCGATACTTGCCGTCGCTGCCGGCGATGGCAAAGCTCTGCCCGGGTTTTAGTACCAGTTGCTGATCAAAGCTAAGCAGCAATTTATTGCCCTGCGGCTGTACCGACAACAACTGCGGCCCCTGATACGGCACATCTTCGCCCAGCGCCACCGCTCGTGCCGCCAGTGCCAGGCGCTGGCCTAAGGTTTTTTTATCTACCGGATGAATATCGTTCCATTCGCCCACATCAATCGCCACCACCATAGCGGTATTGGCTTCTGTTAAGCTCTGGCGCTGTGCTTCGCGTAACCCGGCCCAGTGACTGTTGGTAGGCTGTGGTGTTTTTTCCAGATAATTGGCCAGCTGGACAAATAAAAACGGCAACGGCTGTTGCTGGCCGCTGTTTTGCGCCCATTTTGCTCGCCAATCGCGGATCATCGCGGTAAAACGCGGCTGATACTGCTCATACTGGCCAACATTAGATTCGCCCTGATACCAGATCACGCCTTTAACCGGCAAGTAAGTTAACGGCGCGGTTAAACCATTAAATAAGCCCAACGGTTTCCAGCGGATAAAGGTATCACCGGGCAAAAGCTCTGCCTCAGCTGAGCTGTGCATTTTCCACGGCCCGGTTAAATCCAGCTTATTGTTATCTGTGCCGAGCCAATAGGGTTTATCCGGCATTAAGCCGGTTTTACCATTGGTGGCGGTAATGCGCACTGCCAGCAGGTTACTACCTGCTTTAAGCAGGTTTTCAGGTATGGCATAACGGCGCGGCGGGTACTGATAGGTGGTATTGCCCACCAAGGTGCCATTGATATACACCTCATCGGCATCGACGATAGAGCCAAGGCGCAAGGTATTTGCCTCTGCTGCCTGTTTGGCAGTTAGCTGCACGGTTTTACGCAACCACCAGACACCGGTAAAGGCCTCAGGCCGAAAACCCGGCACGCTAAAGCTGGCCCAGTTGCTGTCGTCCAACGCGGTGCTATACCAGGGCGTTTTGCTGTTTAAGCCGGCATCGCGCTGTTGTAAATCGCCATACCAGTTGGCATTTTTTGCCTTATCGGCCTCAGTAACCGCCTGGATCAGCTTATCATCGCGAAAACGGATAGCTTCAGCCAGCGCATCAGGAAATGGCTGCAGCGCCTGCTCGCTCATCCAGGCTTCAACCGGTGAGCCACCCAGCGCATTATTTAAAATGCCGATGGCGACACCGTTATGTTCGGCAACAGAATGTTCAAACAGATCGCGGGCAAAATAAAACGCCAGCGCAGAAAACTCGCTAATAGTGTCCGGGCTGGCGGCAACCCACTGGCCGCTGCTGAAATCCTGCTGTGGCGTTTTAAAATTGTAATGTTGCGGTACTTTAAACTGGCGGATTAACGGATAGCTGGCGGCGGTTAAGTCCTGCGGATAGGCCTCGGCCAGGCGTGCCATCTCCATTTCCATATTAGACTGGCCCGACGCCACCCAGACATCACCAAAATAGATATCCTGCAACGTGATCTGGTTATGGCCGTGAAAACTCAGCTGATAAGGCCCGCCGGCAGGTTGCGCCGCCAGCTTAAGCTGCCAGCGGCCACTGGCAGGCTTAGCCTGGCCAATGGCTTTGCCATTAAAGCGCACCTCCACTGTTTCGTCAGCAGCAGCCCAGCCCCACAGTGTAATAGCGGTGTCACGCTGCAGTACCATACCATCGCTAATCAGTTTTGGCAGGCTGATATCAGCCATTACCAGTGGGCTAAGCAGCAGTGCAATACACAAACTGGCTTGCCTGAGCCCTGCCACACTGTTGCCGGGCTTTAGTTGCCACATGTGGCGTTGCCTTCGTTTTGCGCCAGCCGCACATTGGCCAGTTGTAACACCAGGCCGGCACCCGCTTGCAGCACCATCGGCCGGGTAACTTTACTGATATCAAAGGTGCTGTCGGCTTCACTAAAGCAGCGCAGTGCAATTTTCATACTTTGCCAGCCCTGGCCCTGCATTTGCGCCAGTTGGCCGCTGATATCAATATTGGCACTGCAGTTGTCGCCGCATTGCATGCCAAGCGTAGCTTTGCTGTTGCTAAGTGCCAGCACCTGGTATTCCAGCTCCAGTGCCATATCGCCGTTAGACTGGCGGGCTAAATCCAGCACCACACCATCGGCATGGGTTAGCAGCACTGTGCCGGGTTGCACAAAGCTGAGCGTAACCGAGTCTTCCTGCTGTAACCGATCGGTGGCTGTGGCCGTTAATGCGCCACGGGCCGAGGTATGCAGGGCGTCTGTTACCAGCGTGATCTGGCCCTGATCGAGCAATTGCAACTGCCAGGGTGTTACGGCTTTGCCAGCATGCAGATAACGGCTGGCATTAAGCATTTGATCAGCGCTGATCCCAGCCTCTTCATGCAATGGCCCCAGCACTTTGTTATCGCCGTAATTCAGACCATAGCCGTAAGCAAACAATGGGTTGTAGCCTGCATCGCCCACGTTAAGCGGCTCGCCTTTGGCATTGTCCGGCCAGGAGAATGACAGTTTGCCCTGAAAATCATGCCGCACAGCACCGCTGGGCGAGCGGAACAGCACATCGGCCACCGCCCCGCCTTCGCTGCCGGGTAAAAACGCTGCGACAAAAGCATCAGACTGATTCAGCTCAGGGTTTACCCACAATGGCCGGCCGGATAAAAACACCGCCACGGTAGCAATACCCTGGCTTTTTAGTTGGGTAAGAATTTGCAAACCACGGTTGTCGTCAAACGCCAGATGGCTGCGATCGCCAATAAACTCGGCATAAGGCTCTTCACCAAATACCACTATGGCGACATCAGGCCGCTGGCTGTAACGGCCGTTTTCGCTAAGCTCAACACTGCCGCCCCCGGCGGTAACAGCTTGCAGGATACCGGCGTAAATAGACTCGCCATTAGGAAAATCGCTGTTGGCATTACCCGAGCCCTGCCAGCTTAGTGTCCAGCCGCCGCTTTGCTTACCGATATTATCGGCACCATCGCCCGCTACCAGCACCCGGCCTGTGGTATTTAACGGTAACAGCTGCTGATTATTTTTCAGCAACACCAGTGATTTACGTGCAGCTTCGCGTGCCAGAGCTCGGTGCTGTGCATTACCCAGCAGCTCATAACGCCCGGCCAGTGGCCGCGCAGAGGGTTTTACCTGCTCAAACAAGCCCATCTCTGCTTTAATGCGCAGTATGCGCAGTACCGCCTCGTCCAGCCTGGCCATCGGCAAACGGCCATCTTTTACCTGCGCCAGCGTATTGGCATATAACGCCTGCCAGCTGTCCGGCGCCATATACATATCCAGCCCGGCAATAACCGAGGCCGCACAATCTGTTGGCGTGCAACCGGTTATCTGGCCATGGCCGTTCCAGTCGCCGACGACAAAACCATCAAAGCCCATCCGGTGTACCAATACGTCGGTCAGCATAGGGGCAAAGCCGTGCATTTTGTCGCCATGCCAGCTGTTGTAAGACGCCATCACCACGCGCGCACCGGCCTTAATGGCAGTGTAGTAAGGTGGCGCATGTATGTCGCGCAAGGCAGCTTCAGTATCAATATTATCGCCCTGATCTTTGCCGCCTACGGTACCGCCATCACCCAAAAAGTGTTTTACCGTCGCCAGCATATGCTCGCCACGTAAAAAATCAGCCGCGCCCGGCATACCCTGAATACCCTGCAGAATATGCGGCGCATAGCTGGCGACCAACGCCGGGTCTTCACTGTACGATTCATAAGTGCGGCCCCAGCGGTCGTCACGCGCTACCGCTATAGTTGGCGCAAAGGTCCAGTCCAGCCCGGTTACCTGCATTTCAACGGCGGTAGCACGGCCAATAGCATGCAGCAGCTGGGGTTCGCGCATGGCGCCCAGGCCAATATTATGCGGAAAAATGGTCGCACCTTTGACATTGCTGTGGCCGTGCACGGCATCGGTACCCCAAATCAGCGGAATATAAGGCCTGCCATCGCTGGTGTCAGTGCTGGCCTGCCAGAAGGCATCGGCCAGCTGCAACCAGGCTGCCGCACCAACGCGGTTATCGCGCCCCGGCGCCGAGTTGCCGCCGTTTAGCACCGAACCCAGATAATAATCGCGCACCTGCTGTGGCGTTACCGAGGCGATGTCAGCCTGAATAATCTGGCCGACTTTCTGCTCTGGCGTCATCTGACTGAGTAAAGCGTTAATTTTGTCTTCTATCTGCTGGTTACGCGCAATCGGCGCGCTTTGCATTGGCCAGTTTTGCGGCTGGATCTGTGGTTTTTCTGCTACCTGGCTGCTGCCATCAGGCGCCTGCCCGGCACAACCAACCAGCGCCAAACTGCAGGCTAAGGCCAGTGTCAGCATGGCTGACAGCTGCCCACGGCCGTGATATTGCTTGCTTTGTTGCATAATTCCTCCCGCAGATGCGGTTAATCTTGTTGTGATATGCCCACCGTGGTTATTTATTGCTGATCACGGCCTGGCTCAGATACGCCTTGTTGTTAGCTACCTCAGTAACCTCACCTTTAATAACAAAACTGCCTTCTAAGCGGATATCTGCCGATGAGCTGCCCAGCATCAGGCGGATTTCGCCCGGCTCGACTACCCAGCGCATGTGCTGGTCAAAAAATGCCAGCAGGTTAACCGGCACGGTAAAACGCAGTGTTGCCTGTTCGCCGGGTTTAAGTGGCACCCGCTTAAAGCCCGTTAACTGCTGCACCGGCCGGGTAACACTGGCCAGCGGATCATTAATATACAACTGCACCACTTCGGTACCCTGACGCTGGCCGCTGTTTTGCACCGTAAGGCTTATTTGCACATCGCCGTTGGCACGGGCACCGCTGGCGTCAATTTGCAAATCGCTGTAGGTAAAACTGGTGTAGCTTAGGCCATGGCCAAACGGGTATAGCGGGCTCATGTCATCAAATAAATAGCCGCGCTTAGCAGAGGCTTTATGGTTGTAATAGCTGGGAATATGGCCGGCACTGCGCGGGAATGTCAGCGGCAACTTACCCGACGGGTTAACATCGCCAAACAGCACATTGGCGATAGCCGTGCCGGTTTCCTGCCCCAGATACCAGGCTTCAATAATTGCCGGCATGCTGTCTGCCAGATTGCCCAGCGCCAGCGGCCGGCCATTAGTCAGCACCAGCACTACCGGTTTGCCGGTAGCCAGAACTGCCTGCGCCAGTTGCAGCTGGTTACCTACCAGTTCTAAACTGGTGCGGTCGCCCAAATGGCTTTCGGCCCAGGCTTCGCGCGATAAGCCTTCGTTTTCACCTAACACCAGCACCACCGCATCGGCGGTTTTTGCCAGGGCCACAGCTTCGTCCAGCAGGCCTTTACGGTCGTTATCGGTTGCCAGTGCTATAGGATCATAATTCCAGCGCTGCATAGAAAAAGTACCGGCGGCCTGGCTGCGCTGGCGTATATCTGAGGTAATAAAGGCCTGATTCTCCTCCTGCGCTTTAGTCGCTGTTAAGGCTTTGGTTAAAAGCGTACCGCGGGCAAACTGCACTTGCGCCTTACCCTGCAGTTTTTGTTTTAAACCCTGATAAATACTTACGGTCTGGCGCGGAATACTGCTGTAACCGCCAAGCAACACTTCATCGGCATGCGGGCCAATAACCGCCAGCTTGCTAATTTTTGCGGCATTTAGCGGCAAGATGCCGTTATTTTTCAACAACACCATCGACTTTTCGGCCACACGCCGGGCAAAATCGCGATCGTTAGCAGCCCCTACCAGCGCATTGGCTTTGCTGGCATCAACATAGGGGTTGTCAAACAAACCCAGACGGAACTTCAGCGCAAGTACGCGGCGCACTGCGGTGTCTATCGCGCTTTCGTCTAACTGACCACTTTGCACCAGCGCCGTTAAGTGCGGGAAGGTTTTCGGATCCGGCGTTTCCATATCCACCCCGGCCAGCAAAGCGGCCTTGGCTGCTGCGGCCTCGGTATCGTACAAATTATGGCGGCTGTTCAGCTCTTCAATAGCAAAATAATCGCTGACAATAACGCCGGTAAAACCCCATTCTTTACGCACTATATCTTGCAATAAAGCGCGGTTAACATGCGATGGAATACCGTCGATTTCATTGTACGACGCCATAATACTGGCGGCATGCGCCAGCTTTACTGCCGCTTCAAACGGTGGCAAAAATACTTCATGCAGCTCGCGCGGGGCTATGTGTGCCGGGGCAATATTTAGCCCGGCCTGCGGCTGCCCATGGCCGGTAAGATGCTTTAATGTCGCCACCACTTTATCAGGCGCAAACTGGCCGGTTTTACCGGTTTTGCCCTGAAAGCCTTGTACCGCAGCCACGCCCATGGCCGACATCAGGTACGGATCTTCGCCCATGGTTTCTTCAATCCGGCCCCAGCGCGGGTCGCGGGCAATATCCAAAATGGGTGTTAAGGCCCAGTGTGCCCCGGTAGCGCGCATCTCGCGGGCGGCCAGTGCATATACATCGTGCATATCGTCCGGCGACCAGCTGCTGGCCAGCGCTATAGCCTGCGGAAAACTGGTGGCATCAAAGGCGGCATAGCCATGCAGTGCTTCTTCGTGCATCAGCGCCGGAATGCCCAGCCGGGTATTTTCTTTTAGCCAGCGCTGCAGTGCGTTGTTAAATTCAGCCGTTTGCTGTGGCGTTTTAAATTCGCTCGGCCGGCCAATATGGCCAATGCCAAGCGGGATAATTTGTGCCGCTTTGCCGGCTAAAAACTGCTGTTGCTGGTTTTCCATACCACGGCGCTGCTGCCATACCGTTTGTAGCTGGGCGACTTTTTCTTCCAGCGTCATCCGCGCCAGTAAATCGTCCACCCGCTGCTCGGTGCTCAGCTTGGCGTTCTGATAAGGCTGTTGTGCTAACACGCTAAATACGGCGCTAACCCCTAATAATGCTACAAGCAGTTGCCTGGCCATGCGGTGCCTCCTGTTTAGTCGCGGTACGGTGTTAAGGTAAGGATCCGGCCGTCAGCGTCATGCTGCAGTTCAGCCATTTTTACCGAGCGCAAATGGGTTACCCCTTCAGATAACACCGAGTCGTGGTAAAACAGATACCATTTGCCGTTAAATTCACAGATAGAATGATGGGTAGTCCAGCCGATCACCGGCTCCAGAATGCGGCCCTGATAAGTAAAGGGGCCATAGGGGCTGTCGCCGGTGGCGTAGCACAGAAAATGCGTATCGCCGGTAGAATAGGAAAAGTAGTATTTACCGTTATATTTATGCAGCCAGGACGCCTCAAAAAAGCGCCGCTTAGTATCGCCGGCCAGTAAGGGCTTGCCGTGTTCGTCCAAAATTAAAATTTCGCGCGGTGCTTCGGCAAATTCCAGCATATTGTCGGTCAGCCTGGCCACTTTGGGCCCCAGCGCCGGTTGATCGGCAGCCGGTTCGGCATATTGCGCATCATAAAAATTATTGCGGTACTGCTGTAACTGGCCACCCCAGATGCCGCCAAAGTACAGATAGTAGCTGCCGTCATCGTCGGCAAATACGGCCGGGTCTATCGAGTAACTGCCCTGTATCGGTTGCGGTTGTGCGGTAAAAGGCCCGGTTGGGCTATCACCGGTAGCGACACCCAACTGAAAGCGGCCATCGGCTTTTTTCGCCGGAAAATAAAAATAATATGTATCGCCTTTTTTTGCCGCATCCGGCGCCCACATTTGCCGCTCTGCCCAGGGTACGTCGTTAATATGCAGCGCTACGCCGTGATCCACTGCTTTGGCATCCGGGCCGTCCAGCGACAGCACGTGGTAATCCTGCATGGCAAAATGATCGCCGTTGTCGTTAAACGGGATGCCGGCATCAATATCATGCGACGGGTAAATATAAATACGGCCGTCAAACACATGCGCTGACGGGTCGGCAGTGTAAATATGCTCTACCAATGGCTGCGACAGTGCTTTGGCTTTTAGTGCCTGGTAATTGGTGTCTGACATTAGCGTTATTCTCCCTGCAGCAAACCGGCCGCGGCACGCCGCTGGCTTAGCTCTTGTTCAATCTGAATTTCTTTACGTTTATTAATTTCATAGATAAACATGCAGGCCACGCCGAGTAAAAACGGTAGCGCCGCGTATAAACTGACCGACAATTTAATGCCGTTAATGGTGTCTTCTGCCTGGGTGGTTAACAGGGCATCGTAGCCATAATGCGCCAGCATGCCGGCTACCAGAGCACCACCAATGCTCAGCCCCAGTTTGAGGCCAAAAATCATCGCTGAAAAAATAATGGCCGTGGCGCGGCGATGGTTTTTCCATTCCGAATAATCAGCTACGTCGGCAATCATGGCCCACAGCAGCGGAATAGTAATGCCGTAAAAAAAGCCGTGCAGCAGCTGCGCTAAAAACACCAGGCCAATGGCGTCGGGCGGCAGCAGGTAAAATACCAAAATAAACAGCGTAGAAATAAATAGCGCCACGGCAAATACATCACGCTTGCCAAACCTGTCGGCCAGTGGCTTGGCAAAGCTAATGCCGATAATCATGCAGATAATGCCTCCGGCATTAAACAGGCTAAAACCGGAGGTAGGTGCATCTTTAGGCCAGAGAAACTCGTTTAAACCCATACCGGTAAGCATGGCATTAAGCCCGGCAATAAAGCGGTTAAAGCCAATGTCGTCCAGAAAACCGGCAATATGGGCTTCACTAAGATAATGCTCAAAGTAAAAAATATACATGCCGCCTTTTAGCGCCAGCGTAATAAACACCAGCACCGTTAACAGCAACAGAATAAACCAGGGCTTGTTGCGTACCAGATCGCCTAAGTCCTGGCGGATACTGGAGGCTCCACTGCTAAGGGTAAGCACCCGCTCTTTAGTGGTAATAAAGGTGATCAGAAAAAAAGCGATGCCCACACAGGCAAACAGTGTCATCGTGTTTTCAAAGCCCACTGCTTTATCGCCATCACCGAGGATCAGCACCAGTGGCAGCAACAAGGCCTGAATAATAAACTGCGCTACCATCACTGCCACAAAGCGATACGACGACAGGCTGTTACGCTCGGCCATATTGCCGGTAAGCACCCCGCTTAATGCCGAATACGGCAGGTTATTGGCCGAATACACCAGCACCAGCAGTACATAAGTAGTAAAAGCATAAATAATTTTGCCTTGTGGGCTGAAATCGGGCGTGCTGAATGCCAGCAAGGCAATAATGCCAAACGGCACCGCTGTCCATAAGATCCAGGGCCGGAACTTACCCCAGCGGGTTTGTGTGCGGTCGGCAATCAGGCCCATTACCGGGTTAAAGCAGGCACCAATGACACCGCCGAAAAAGATAATCGCTGCCGCAGAGCCGGCCGGGATTTGATAAACGTCGGTATAAAAGAAAGCCAGAAAGGTCATCAGTGTCTGAAAAATCAGGTTAGCCGCCAGATCGCCAAGGCTATAGCCGATTTTTTCTGTCACACTGAGTTTTTGTGTCGTGCTGAGTTTTGCTGTGGCACTTGAGCTAGCTGTTTGCATCTGTCCCTGCCTGTTGATTATCGTTGTTTTTATTCTGTTTTATCTGTTTGTGCAGGCAACCAGGCCTGAAACTGCCCGCTTACATGCAACAATGCCAGCATATACAACATGCCATCATAGTAACGGTAATGGCCTTCAGGCACTGGTAGCTGCCACAAGGCCTGCACAAATTTACCGGCATCCGGCCCGGTAGCTGCCAGGCTGGCCACAGCGTTCATTGCCACTAAGCCACTTTGCTGAGCGTTATCCAGCTTTTTGCCGTCCAGACTGTACTGGCTGGCGTAGCTGCTTAAACCTTCGCTAACAAAAAACGCCTGCAGCCGATTGCTTAGCTCTACTGCTCTGGCATCCATGCGCCACCAGCTCCAGTCAAACGACCAGTTCATGGCAGTGCGCCAGGCATCAAAGCGAAAATCGGCCGACTCCGGCCGCCAGGGTGCCGCCCAGGGGCTGCCATCAAAGTTGCCGTAATCCGGTGTCAGGCCGGTTTTGGGGTGCGCGGCCTGGCTAAAATAATCGCGGCTAACCTGCGCGGCCTTTTGCCAGAATGCCCGGTCGGCTTCTGGCCCCATTCTGGCCCACACTTCATAAAAAGCCGGTAAATGGTATGAGGCATCGGTATGGTCGGCATTGGCTAAATCGGGTGTAAAGCGCACCATGGCATAATCGGGATGAAACAGGTTAGTGCCGGTTTGGTTGCCACGCTGGGTCTGGCCGGTGATAATGCTGCGATGGCGCATATGCTGCAGCAATTCATCGGCTTTAGCCTTGTACTGGTAAATACCGGCCCCGTCGCCCCAGCGCACAGAGGCAAAATATAACGCCGTAGCAAAATATTCTTCGCCATCAGGCGCAGGCATTTCATCCAGCGCCACGCCGTTAGTACCTACAGACCAGGCAAAGTAGCCATAAGCCGGGTGTGCCGGGTTGGCGTGGTACATATGGCTGACAGCCCAGTTCCACAGTGCATTAAATTCGGCCTGTTTATTCATTTGTACGGCGATCATCATGCCGTATGACATGCCCTCAGAGCGCACATCATTGTTGTTAATATCTGCAATATACGCCTTGGCACCATTAGCATTACTGCCATCGGCAAAGTACAGCGCCTGGCTGTCTGGTGCGCCATAGAACAGCTGGTTAAAAGCCTGGTTAATTTTGTCGTTAATGGCCTGCTGGCTATAGCCCTGCTGCGCAAATAAGTTAGGGTAACGGCCACTAACAGCACTGCCCTGTTCTGCCTGCCCAGGCACGATATGTGCTGATGGCCGGTTAACTGTACAGGCCGATAACACAGCTATCAGGCAAAGGCTGCAAGCCAGTAGTACCGTTTTGTATAACAGCAGGGACTTAGGTGCTGACATCATCGATATTGCTACTTTTATAATGACAATCTGACCTTACCATACAATGCAAGGCCGCTTAGCGGATTAACGAAATGTACTGAAAGAATTATGTTTTTTAACAAGCACACTGCTTAAGTGCAGATTAAACTTTATGCTGCACAGAGATAACTACAATAACAGGGGTCATTATTTTGCAGCCTAACTCAGTAACCGCAGCACTCACTGTGGCAGAAGCCGATAACCGCGGCTTTATTTTATTTATTACCATAGTCGCCACCCTAGGTGGCTTTTTGTTTGGCTACGACAGCGGCGTGATTAACGGCACCGTTGATGGCCTGCAGCAGGCGTTTAACTCGCAAAGTGCTGGCACCGGCTTTAATGTCGCCAGCATGCTGCTGGGCTGCGCCGTTGGGGCTTTCTTTGCCGGGCGCCTCGCCGATGTCAGCGGCCGGCGTACCTTATTGCAGGTAGCGGCGGTGTTTTTTGTTATCAGCGCCTGGGGCTCGGGCGTGGCAGATAGTTCTGTGGAGTTTGTGTTTTACCGTATTCTCGGCGGTTTGGCCGTGGGTGCAGCGTCGGTGATGGCACCGGCTTATATCTCCGAAGTTGCCCCGGCGCGCTATCGCGGTATGTTAACCACGGTACAGCAAATTGCCATTATCTTCGGCCTGTTTATGGCCTTTATCAGCAACTACCTGCTGGCAAAATTCGCCGGCGCTTCTACTGCAGTGCTGTGGCTCGACTTTGCCGCCTGGCGCTGGATGTTCTGGATGGAGCTTATTCCGGCAATGCTGTTTTTACTGATGCTGTTGTTTATTCCGGAAAGCCCGCGTTTTCTGGTATTAAGGGGCAAAACGGCACTGGCGAAAACGGTGTTAACGCGGCTGTATGGCGACAGTGCAGCAACGCGCAAATTAACCGAGATCCAGCAATCGCTGGAGGGCAAGCATCAACCACAGCTGCGCGATTTAGTGGATAAGCAAAGCGGCAAATTACGCCGTATTGTTTGGGTGGGCATTGGCCTGGCGACCTTCCAGCAGTTAGTTGGTATTAATGTGGTGTTTTATTACGGCGCTGTACTGTGGCAGGCGGTGGGGTTTTCAGAATCAGATGCCTTGCTGATCAACGTAATCAGCGGCGCACTCAGCATTGCCGCCTGCGTTATTACGCTGTTGGTTATTGATAAAATTGGCCGCAAGCCGCTGCTAAAATGGGGCTCTGTTGGCATGGCCATTACGCTGGCGCTGATGGTGCTGGCCTTTGCCAATGCCGATCAGGACGCCAACGGCCGCCTGCTGCTGGGCGACTGGGGTATGGTGGCGCTGATTAGTGCCAATGCTTATGTGTTTTTCTTTAATATGTCCTGGGGGCCGGTAATGTGGGTGATGCTGGGCGAGATGTTCCCGAACCAGATCCGCGGCTCAGGCCTGGCGGTTAGCGGCCTGGCACAATGGAGCAGTAATTTCCTGATCACCATGACCTTTCCGCTATTGCTAAGCGGCATAGGTTTAGCCGGTGCTTACGGTTTATATACGCTGGGCGCATTCTGTTCGATATTCTTTGTCGCGAAAATGGTGCATGAAACCAAAGGCACCGAGCTGGAGGATATGCAGGGTTAACTAAGCTGGCAAACAGGTTTTACTGCCTGAGCATTAAGACATTAACCAGCGACAAGCTGATTAATGTCTTTGCTCTCCTTTCTATCCTGGCGGGCAAGCTTGCTCCGGATCCGCTGGACTCCCCCACCTGGATAGCAGGCAAGCAGGATAGTTAGCTGTATCTCACGGCCATTAGCTATTAAAAGTTATAACGTAAGCTGGCACTGTAGCTTCTTGGTGCTCCGGGCATTGTCCAAATGGCTGAGTAAGAACTAACAAAATGGGTTTTATCAAACAAATTGTCGATGTTCAGTTGAGCGCTGAGTTGCTCGCTCAGTTCAAATCTGGCAAAGATATTCACCAGCGTATAAGCGGGCAATATATAGTCCGGATCTATGGTTTCTCCAAGACGGGCACCAATATACTGCACTTCAGCACCCATATGAGCACTATAACCGAATAGATCCAGCTGCTGTTTTACCCTTGCACTGGCACTATGTTCAGGAATGTTTAGCAGCGGGCTGCCTTTGGGTAGCTCAATGCCCCAATCCAGATTGATCATATTTGTTGCCGTAGAGGCATCAATATAGGCATAGGAAATTAAATAGCTTGTAGAATCAGTTATTTGTCCTGACATTTCCAGTTCAACGCCTTGGCTTTCTACTTCACCCAAGGCTGCAGAAACCCCGAGTATTGGGTCTGTAGTTAGCATATTGTTTTTTTCTGCCCGGAACAGTGCCAAGCTACCCTGAATTGAGCCCAGGCTGAATTTTGTGCCAATTTCCCAGGACTTGGTCTTTTCTGGTGCGAACGCCCTGTTATTCGCATCAGCTCCGGTATTGGGTCTGAATCCCTGGGAATAGCTGCCATAAAAAGACCCACTGTCTGACCATTGGTACACCACGCCCGCTCTGGGATTAAATACGGTTTGATGCTGGCTGGACGAAGTACCTGTCAGGTAGTTGTCTATTTCCTGTTCGAAACTATCGAAGCGGCCACCTAATTGAACTTTCCAGCTTGCGGTTAAATCAATCTGATCCTGCACAAATAAGCCGTAAGAAACCTGCGTTTCTTTTTGATCGAAAATTCTTGTGCCAGCCGGCGGCGTTTGCCCGTAAACAGGGTTAAACACATTGATGCTATATGCAGTCTGGCCTACCGCAGGGCGGAATCTGGTCCAGTCTTTGTGCAGTTCGAAACGATAGCCATCAGCACCAATCAATAAATGGTGTACCAGATCACCTGTACTGAAGGTACCGCTTAATTCTGTACGCACCGTTAAATCTGTAGTCTGAAAATCACGCTGGTTATGCTGGCGGCTTAAGGTTTCCCCATCCTGTAGAAACAACTGACGAGCTGGCGCTAACTCAGCATCACTGGAAGTGCTAACAAATGATGAGTTTTTGTAGTAAGCACCGCTAAGCAAGTCCCATCGGCCGAATTTTTGCTCCAGAGTAAGCTGGTGTACTACCACGTCAACCTTAGTGGGACCGTCTTTTGCCTCGCCTAGAAATCTAGACACTGGCAAAGCGGCTGGATCGCCATCTACAGCAATAATACCGCGGTCAAAAATAACGTCCTGTTCGACATACTCCAGTTCATATACCAGTTTGGTTGAGTCTGAAAGCAGCCATAGTAAAGACGGCGTGATTACTGTTTTACTGGATGTAACCTCGTCACGAAAGCTTTTATTGTCTTCATACGCACCATTGATTCGTATAGCAATATCCTCGCTGAGTGCATCTGTGTAATCTCCTTCTGCACGGTATTTATCCCAACGTCCGGCTGATAGCTGCAAATAACCTTCGCGGTCAAACTGTGGTTTTTTTGTCACTATGTTGATAGTGCCGCCTGGCTCTGAGCGACCAAACAAGGCAGAGCCAGGCCCTTTCATAATTTCTATACTTTCAATATTAGTGGTATCTCTGGTACCGCTATAGCCGCGTCCGGCATTAAAACCATTGATCAGGTAGCCTGATGGAATATTTTCATCCCCTACTAACCCCCGAATTGCAAAGCTGTCCCACAAATCTCCGAAGCTGTTTTGTCTGGCAACGCTTGCAGACAAGTCGAGTGCCTCAACGAAACTGCTGACTCCGACATCGTCCAGCGCTTCTTTAGTTAATGTTTGCACTGCAATAGGCTGCTGCCTTAATGGCACATCGCCGCGAAAAGGCGCACGAATTTTAACTTCGATGTGCTCCAATTCGTTTGTGTCCTGTATGGGTTGTACAGCAGCAAAAGCAGGCTGAGCTAGTGCACAGAACACTGCAACAGACGCAGTGCTAAAACCGGGTAACATGTGAAAGGTCATACAATCTGTCTCAGATAAAATTAAGGCCAATAGAAGTAAGGAGGGTTAAACATCAATAATGATAAGCATTCTTATTTAGATCTTAATTGTTTAAGTTGCAAGGGTCAAGTAAGCAGAGGGGAGTATTTTGAGAAGTTTTTTTGCGCCTAGTTATAAAAATAAGTAGTTATAAAAATAAGTGGCAGCCGCGTTAGACACGGCTGCCGCCAATTTTTATCAGGCGCTTTGCTGATAAACAGACAAAATATAACCGTCTGGGTCAAGGAAATCTGCTGACAGTCCACCTGGTGCATGGCTAACGGGTGTAACGATAGTTACTCCGGCTTCGGCCAGGTTACTGACCACCTGCTCAATATCTTCAGCCAGTTCAAACACAATAATCGGCGAAGATCCGATTTTCACTTCACCTTTAAAAAAGACCAAATCAACATTTCCCGGAATAGAAGCATGCAACCAGGGCTCGCCCTTGTCGTCGGCGTCCATCCGCTGAACCTCCAGCCCCATAGTGCCGCGGTAAAAAGCTTCTGTACGACCAATGTCAGACACATAATAAACGATGGTACCTATGCGCAATGTTTTCATTTGTTGTTCCTTATGTATAAAGGCGAACTGCCCGACACTAAGTTGCCGCCACACTACTTTTTGTGAGGTGTGAAATAATAAATAAATGCCCATCCGGATCATGGCTACCCAGTTTCCCGTTCTGCGCCAGCAGAGGTAATAGTTGCTGGCGGATCTGCCCGTATGGCAAAGGCAACTTCAGCATACAAAACTCGTGCGGGTTATGCTGCCGGTATTGCAACTGCTTGCGTATAGCGCTAAGCCGTTGCCTTAACGCCACATCAGATAACCCGAGAAGGTAACAGATTTCCTGCCGGTTATGCCCACCCATAATTAAACGCGCCACCAACTGCTGCCCTGCGGGCAGATGCTTTAACCAGCGGGTATCTGGCGTGATCGGCTGTCTCACTTGCTGCGGCATCAACTGGTAGTAACCGGTATCACGCTGGCGGCTGCGCACCGCACTGCGAGCTCGCTCCAGTGCCAAGTGGCGAATAACGCCTCGCAGCCAGCGCAGGTTAACGGCTAAGCTCAGTTCTGCCCGTCCTTGCCTGACAGCTTCCAGCAGCGCATCCTGCAGTAAGTCTTCAGCTTCATGTTGCTGCCGACTGCAATAAATTGCATAACGCTGTAGTTTTTTCATCAACTGCACGGCTTTTCCAAGCTGTTATGGTGCTTGCTTATTAAGCTATATGCAGCCCTGACTTCCCGCAAGCAAAAAGTACGGCAGGCAGGACCAAGAATTTAGCGGGTTGCCTTTAAAAATCAAAAGAGTCAGGCGCGGAGGTTTTGAAAAGAAACATATTAACAGCAGAAGCGCCAACCATAGTCTCCCAGAGTCGAGTCTTGCCTTTTTGCTTGCAGACTAACCAGCAAAAAACCGCGTTGGAAGCGCTGCAATCGGCAGTGAACTTCAGCTGCCGATAAACTGAGTTTTACTGTTTTTTATATGCCGTTTGATTATACAAATTAATTTTCGGCTGCCCCGCAACTACGCTAAAACTGACGTCAACCCCGGTATCCTCAATAAACAGGGTTAGATAAAAATTAAATATACTCCAGCAGTGCCTGTCAGCCGCTGTTCGGTTCTAGCTCGCACTGGGGCAGCCGCTTGCAGTGCTTATTTGCTTTCAGCTGGCGAAAGGTTAACTATCTGCAAGCGATTTCTTTTCCAATAGTGATGCCAAAAACTGCGTGAACGGCACTATGTCTTGCTTAACGCTAGCTGCTTCCAATGCCTGCATATATTCCGTGCGCCGTTCAACCGGCACTACTGTCCACGGATAATCACCAGAGGCTAGCATCACGTAAACACCTTGGAGATCGGGTCTTGCCTTTTGCGTCCAGACTAACCAGCAAAATACCAGCCTAACAGTTTTCGGGTCGAGATATGGATTAAACCACTGAAAATAATCAAATTTAATTTTAAACTGCCCCAAAATTTCGAATATGACCATTTATAGGTTTTATTGTCTGGATACACAGTCATACTTTACCGTGCCGGATACTACGCCCGACTCAAGCCGTCTTAAACAAGTAGGAAGTTTAATTGGTAAATCCAGTAGTATAAGAACTGATAGAAGGTGATTAAAGCGTCACAAGCCTACGTTAGGTTGCTGATAAGCCAAAAAAAGCCCGGCAAGCCGGGCAACAACAACGGGGTAGCACAACCTTAGCGGTACAGCACCAGATTAACCTGGTTTTCTAACCTTTCTTGCTGGCCGCTCACTGCTTGCGGGTTCAGTTGTTCGCGCGCGACCATATCAGCCAGTGATTGCAGGCTGTGCTCACCGCTCTGAATGGCTTTACCCAGCGTGTTACTCCAGCCAGCGTAGCGTTCGGCAACTGCGGCGCTGAGGAAATCTTTTTCCAGCAAAGTGGCGGCGCGTTTTAATGCCATGGCCAGATGGTCCATGCCGCCGATATGGCCATAAAACAGATCGTAACGATCCAGGCTTTGGCGGCGCAGCTTAGCGTCAAAATTAAACCCGCCGGTAGATAAACCGCCCGATTTCAGAATTTCGTACATCACCAGGCTTAGCTCTTCCACGTTGATCGGAAACTGATCGGTATCCCAGCCGTTTTGTGCGTCACCGCGGTTGGCGTCGATGCTGCCAAAAATGCCCAGCGAAATAGCGGTTGCCACTTCATGGTGAAAAGAATGGCCGGCCAGGGTGGCATGGTTGGCTTCGATATTGACGCGGAACTCTTTTTCCAGGCCATACTGCTTTAAAAAGCCGTACACGGTTGCTGAGTCATAATCGTACTGGTGTTTAGTTGGCTCTTGCGGTTTAGGCTCAATCAGTAAGGTGCCTTTAAAACCAATTTTATGCTTATGCTCTACCACCATTTGCATAAAACGGCCTAGCTGGGCGCGCTCCTGGCGCAGGTCAGTGTTAAGCAGGGTTTCGTAACCCTCGCGCCCGCCCCACAGTACATAGTTATCACCGCCCAGCCGTTTGGTGGCGTTCATGGCGTGAAATACCTGCGTAGCGCCGTAACTGAATACTTCCGGATCAGGGTTAGACGCTGCGCCGGCGGCATAGCGCGGGTTGCTGAATAAATTAGCGGTACCCCACAACAGCTTAACGCCGGTTTGTGCTTGCTTTTGCTCCAGCACATCTACCATAGCGGCAAAGTTATTGACGTACTCTTTGATGCTGTTGCCCTCGGGCGCTACGTCGATGTCATGGAAACAATAATACGGAATGCCTAACTTTTGGAAAAATTCAAAGGCGACATCGGCTTTGTGTTTTGCCTGTTGCATAGCATCACCGGCTACCAGCCAGGGACGGTTAAATGTGGACTGGCCAAACACATCCTGGCCGTTCCAGCAGAAGTTATGCCAGTAACAGGCTGCCATACGCAGGTGCTCTGCCATGGTTTTACCGAGGATTTTTTCACTGGCGTTGTAATGTTTAAATGCGAGGGGATTGGTGCTGTCAGCACCTTCATAGGCGATTTTATCTACTTGATCGAAATACTGAGCCACGCTGCTCTCCTTGGTTTTGCACATATGCTGCTGGTGTAATGTTGGGCAATGATGCGGCTTATCACAATTATGTTTTTTCAAAGCCATCTTGTGCTTTTCAACATAATTGCCGTCGTCATTGCAGCCGTAGCGTTGTTGGCTGCGTGTCTTCGCCCCAATCACATAGTTTACTATGCTCATGGGACTCATCCACTTGCCGCCTGGCCACAACAGCAATGACTTAGGCAATATTAGCTCTGGCTTTGAAGCTGTAGCTTAAAAATGTCCGGCCAGGCTCTGATACAGTGCCTTGAATTTGTTGTAACGCGGCAATAGCGCAGCATGGCGCTGGCTGTCGGGCTGATGCCGGCTTACCAATTCAGGCTGCGGGCAAATATCAGCCATTGCAGTGTTCGGCTCCATTGCCAGCTGCGCCAGCCGGGCAGCGCCCAGCGCTGGCCCCACTTCACCGCTTTGGCGAAAGCTAAGTGGCAGCTTTAGTACATCTGCCAGTAGCTGGCGCCAATAGGCACTGCGGGCGCCACCGCCAATAAGGTTAATTTCTGTCGGCTGCAGGCCACTGGCATGTAACGCATCGGCGCCCTGCGCCAGCGCAAAACTCACGCCCTCTAATACCGAATAGGTGAGTGCTTTGCGATCTGTGCCGTGGCTTAAGCCAAACCAGACGCCTTTGGCATTAGGGTTATTGTGTGGTGTGCGCTCGCCAGACAGATAAGGCAAAAACAGTGGCAGTTCTGCAATATCGGTGCTTATATCAGCATTGCCCTGCTCCAGCTCAGCTAACAGCTCGGCCACCGGGGCGTGCGCCACCTGATCGGCATACCATTGCAGACAACTGGCCGCACTTAAGGTTACCGACATTAAGTGCCAGCTATTGGGCAATGCATGGCAAAAACTATGCACCGCCGACTGCGGATTCGCCATAAAACCAGCACTGACCGCAAAATACACGCCGGAGGTACCAAGCGATAACATCGCCTGGCCGGCACTGACAATACCCGCGCCAACAGCGCCGGCGGCGTTATCACCTCCACCGGCAACCAGTGGTACTTCGGCCATACCCCAGCGCTGCGCCAGTTCAGGCAGTAAAGTACCGGTGATCTGGTTACCCTCATACAACTGCGGCATTTGGCCACGGTGTAAACCACAGGCCTGCAGCAGTGCGTCGCTCCAGTCCCGTTTGGCCATATCCAGCCATAAAGTACCGGCTGAATCCGACATATCAGAGGCATAATCACCGCTCAGGCAAAAGCGCAGGTAGTCTTTTGGCAGTAATACTTTTGCGATACGGCTGAAGTGCTCTGGCTCATTTTGATGCAGCCAGAGCAATTTTGGTGCAGTAAAACCCGGCATGGCCAGGTTACCGGTAAGCTGTTGCAATTGCGGCACCTGTTGCTCTAACTGCTGGCACTGCGCAAAGGCGCGGCCGTCGTTCCACAGTATGGCCGGGCGGATCAGTTCATTATTGCTGTCCAGTAAAGTGGCACCATGCATTTGCCCGGCCAGCCCGATGGCTTTTACCCCGGCCAGCGACTGGCGCTGGCTTAGCTGTGCCATGCACTGCTGCAGGCCAGCCCACCAATGCTGTGGGTCTTGCTCTGACCATAGCGGATAAGGCCTGCTTACCGAAAGCTCGGCATTGCTGCTGTCTATCACGCTGCCGGTGCGGCTAAGCAAAATAACCTTTACGCCAGATGTGCCTAAGTCTATGCCTATATACATTTGCAATAATTATCCGAATGTTAGCGCTGATAGCAGCATATTTGATGAGCCTGCCGCCAGCAGCAATTACGAAAATTCATAATTAATAGCTGAATTATGTTTTCTCATTTGCCAGCCGCGTTGGCTGGTCTAATATTGAACACGCTTGCACTATTTTAGTTAAAAATAAAAAACAAAAATAATAATCAGATAAACCAGACGGGGCGGGGATATGTTTAAGGCCAAACACAGCATTACGTTGTTGTTTAATGCGAACAAAGTTTACGATCGACAGGTTATTGAGGGTATAGGGCACTATTTGCAGTCTTCCAAAGTGGATTGGGATCTGTATCTGGAAGAGGATTTTCTCTGCCGGCTGGAGCATATTCACGAATGGAGCGGCGACGGCATTATTGCCGATTTCGATGATATGAATATCCAGCGCGCTTTGGCAGGCTCGGTTAAACCGCTGGTGGGAGTGGGTGGTTCATACAGTGATGCAGCCGATTATCCTGCCGTACCCTATGTCGCTACAGATAACCATGCTTTAGTACAAAACGCCTATGAACACTTAAAACGTAAAGGGCTGGACCGTTTTGCATTTTACAGTGTGCCGGTTGATGAACAGCACCGCTGGGCAAAAGAGCGCGAAAATGCAGTGCGCACACTAACGGCTCAGGATGGTTACGACTGCCAGGTGTACCAGGGCCACTGCACGCGGCCAGAAACCTGGCAATATGCGATGAACCGCCTGACCGACTGGATCCAGGGCCTGCCTAAACCTATAGGTATAATTGCCGTAACCGACTCACGCGCCCGCCATTTGCTGCAGGCCTGTGAGCATGTTGGCATTATTGTGCCGGATAATATTGCCATTATCGGTATCGACGACGATGACATTGCCCGTTACCTCAGCCGTATCAGTTTAAGCTCGGTAACCCAGGGTTGTTTTGAAATGGGTTACAAAGCCGCCAAGCTACTGCATATGCAACTGAACAATATTGACGTGGGTAATAAGCGTATTCTGGTGCCGCCGGTGGGCGTGGCTTCGCGCCAGTCTACCGATTTTAAAGCACTACGCGATCCTTATGTGATTCAGGCTATGCACTACATCCGCCGCCATGCTACCCGTGGCGCCAAAGTTGAGCAGGTGACGGACTTTGTTGGTATTTCGCGCTCTAATCTGGAACAACGCTTTCGCTCAGAGCGGGGCCATTCTATTCATACAGAATTGCATAACCAAAAACTGAACAAAGCCTGCAAAATGCTGAAAGAAACCCAGGTTAACCCCACCGAGATTGCTAAAATATGTGGTTATCCGTCGTTGCAGTATATGTATGCTGTATTTCAGCGTCATTTCAGCCAGACACCAAAAGAGTACCGCACTGAGCGCAATGACACCTTTAATGGCATGGCAGTAAATGATTAACTGGTACAGCTGCAGCTACCTGCCACATTAGCGTTTTGCGTAAAAAACGCACAGTGCAGACGTATTTTCATAACACTAAGGCCATTGATGAATATGGCCTTTTTCCTTTTAATAACACTACCTTTTATGTTCCGGGCTAGCGCACAGGCTGGCCCGGCATTAACAGCGGAGTGTTACAAATGACAAACAACTATCGGGCGGTGTTACTGACATCGGTGCTGGGGCTGATATTTTGCCTGAGCGCATGCCAACCTGCTGTTGATACAACGGCAAACCACACCACTGCAACTGTACCTGCACCAGCAGCCGCACAATTTAACTGGTTTGAATATCAGGGGCTTGACCCGCTGTTTGCAGAGCCGTTAGCGCAGGGCACCTATCAGAACCCGGTGCTGGCGGGGTTTTTCCCCGATCCCAGCATTACCCGCAATGGCGATGACTATTATATGACGGTGTCGTCTTTTACCTACACGCCCGGGCTGCCCATTCTGCACAGCCGCGATCTGGTAAACTGGCAGCTTATTGGCTATGCACTAACGCGCCAGTCGCAAATGGAAATGGACGGCTTACAGGTGTCACGCGGCATTTTCGCCCCTACGCTGCGCTATCATGACGGCACTTATTATCTGATCACCACCGTAGTAGACAGAGGCGGTAACTTTATTCTTACCGCCACCAATCCGGCAGGCCCCTGGTCTGATCCAATCTGGCTACCTGAAGTGGAAGGTATCGATCCGGATATTTTCTTTGATGACGATGGCAAAGTATATATTGCCCATAATGGCGACCCCGTCGAATCACTGTACGAGGGCCATAAAGCCATCTGGTTATGGGAGTATGATCTAGCAAACCAGAAAATTGTAGCCGACTCGCAGCGCTTATTAGTTAATGGTGGCGTTGATCTGAGTACTAAGCCCATCTGGATTGAAGCACCGCACCTGTATAAGCATGATGGCTGGTATTATTTATTGTGTGCTGAAGGCGGCACCGCAGATCAGCACTCGGCGGTCATTTTCCGTAGCCGCAGCCTGAGCGAGCCTTTTGTGCCCTACAGCGGCAACCCTATTCTGACCCAGCGCGATCTGGCTCCCGAGCGGCCTGATCCTATCACAACAGCAGGCCATGCTGACTTTGTACAATTACCCGATGGCAGCTGGTGGGCAGTGTTTCTGGCAAGCCGCGCTTATCAGGAACGCTTTTTTAATACTGGCCGCGAAACCTTTTTATTACCAGTAAGCTGGCAAGATGGCTGGCCACATATTTTACCGGCAGGTGAAGCGATACCTTACCGCCCTGCCGCTCCGGCCAGCCTGACCACGAAAACAGCCCCACAGCCGCTGACCGGCAATTTTAACTGGCGTGACGATTTCAGCGCCAGCACACTGGATGTAAACTGGAATACCTTACGTAAATATGACCAAAGCTGGCTTAGCCTGAACAAACAGCAACTAACGCTGCAGGCTGGTGCCACCGGGCTGGATTCATTAGAACAGCCGGCGTTTATCGGCCGGCGCCAGCAACATACCCACTTTGATGCCAGCACCAGCTTAGCGCTACCTGCTGGCCAAGGTTCTACAGGCCCGTTTTCTGCCGGAATAGTGGCGTTTCAGAACGAGCAATATCACTACTACCTGGGCGTTAAAACCCAGGGCGAGCAGGTGATCATTTTTCTGGAACAGGCCAACGGCGGCGCACCACAGCAAATAGCCAGCCAGCTGCTAACCCGCGCCACTGAGCAAATCCGCCTGAAAATAAGCGGCCGGGCCGGCAGCATCAGCTTTTACTACGCACCGGGCAACGATGACTGGCAACCCCTGGCAGGCACCCAGGACGCTACACTGCTAAGCACGCAGGTAGCAGGTGGTTTTGTTGGCACCATGCTGGGTTTACACAGCCGGCAGGAAACCGGGGGCAACTGATGAAACCGTGTTTACTACTGCACTGGGTATTACTGCTGTGCTGTGTACTGTTTAGCCTGCAAACTTATGCATTACCGGGTAATTATCTGGCACAAACACCCGGTAAAGCGGACTTTGCTCTGGTAGGCAAAAACAGCCAGGCCACTATTCTGGTAGCAGAGCAGGATCATAAAGGCTTATTGCGGGCTGTTAACAGCCTGCAACAAGATATCGCCAATGTCAGTGGTAAACAGCTGCACATCAGCCACAGCGCCCCAAATGATCAAGCCGGGCAAGTGCTGATTATTGGCACCCTGGGTAATAACCCGCTGCTGGATCAGTTGGCAGCAGCGGGCAAGTTGGATATCAGCACTATTGCCGGCAAGTGGGAAGCTTATCTTATTCAAGTGGTAGATCAACCGCTGCCGGGCGTAGAGCAAGCTCTGGTCATCGCCGGCAGTGACAAACGCGGCGCCATTTACGGCGTATTTGATCTGGCCGAAACCCTTGGGGTTTCACCGTGGCACTGGTGGGCCGATGTACCGGTGATCAAACGCGAACAACTGTATATTAAGGCGGGCACCGCCATTAGTGATGCCCCAAAGGTAAAGTATCGCGGCATTTTTCTGAACGACGAACACCCGGCATTAACCAACTGGGTAAATGAAAAATTCGGCGATTATAACAGCCAGTTTTATATCCATGTATTTGAGCTGTTACAAAGGCTTAAAGCCAACTTTTTATGGCCGGCGATGTGGAACAACGCCTTTGCCGATGATGACTGGCAAAACGCTATTCTGGCCGATGAAATGGGTATAGTGATGAGCAATAGCCATCACGAGCCGATGATGCGCGCCGACAAAGAATGGAACCGTTACGGCGAAGGGCCATGGGAATACTCTACCAACCGCGACAATATCTATAAATTCTGGCAACACGGCGCACAGCGGCATAAAAACCTGGAAAGTATTTTTACCCTGGGGATGCGCGGCCAGGAAGACGAACCGATGAGCGAAGGTGACAATATTGAGTTACTGCAGCAGATAGTGGCCGATCAGCGCACTATTTTGCAGCAAACCTTTACCGACCGCCCGGTTGAAACTGTGCCGCAGGTATGGGCGTTGTACAAAGAAGTTCAGGGCTTTTACGAGCGCGGCATGCGGGTACCGGACGATGTTACCCTGCTGTGGGCCGACGATAACTATGGCAATATCCGCCGCTTACCTACCGCCAGCGAGCGTAACCGGGCCGGTGGTGCCGGGGTGTATTATCATTTTGATTATGTAGGCCACCCCCGCTCCTATCGCTGGATCAATACCGTGCCGATGGCAAAAATATGGGAGCAAATGCAGCTGGCCTGGCACTATCAGGCTGATCGCATCTGGATAGTCAATGTCGGTGATTTAAAGCCGATGGAATTTCCTATCGACTTTTTCTTACGTATGGCCTGGAACCCGGATGCCTTTAACGCTAACAATTTACAGCAATTTGCCACTGACTGGGCAACACAACAATTTGGCACAGCGCATGCGGCAACGATCGCACAGCTAATTCAGGGCTATACCCGTCATAATGGCCGGCGCAAGCCTGAAGCGGTAGAGCCCGGTACTTACAGTATTTTTCACTACAGTGAGGCGCAGCGTATCAGCGATGAGCTGGCGCAACTGGTTGCCACGGCAGATCAGGTACAACAGCAATTAGCCCCGCAGCTGCATGATGCTTTTATTCAGTTGGTGGCGCATCCGCTAAAAGCCAGCCAGGCAGTGTATGAGCTAAACCGTGCAGTGGCGATAAACCAGTTGCATGGCGCACAGGGCCGGGTTAGTACCAATTACTGGGCGCAGCAGGTGCGGTTTTGGTTTAACCGCGACGCCGAACTGACAGCGCAATACCATAGCCTGGGCAATGGCCGCTGGAATCATATGATGTCGCAGCCGCATATCGGTTTTACGTACTGGCGTAATCCACCGGCTAACCTGATGCCTGTTGTCGCGGTAGCTGAACCAATGGCAGTGGCTGATATGGGCGTAGCTGCCGAAGGTTCACCGCTGTCGTGGCCAATAAGCGAGTATCAGGGCCAGCAACTGGCACTGGATCGCTTTTATCCGCATGGCCAGCAACAACGTGTGATTGAAGTGTTTAATAAAGGCACTGTGCCGTTTGAGTTTAGCGCTAAAGCCTCGGCAGACTGGGTAAAACTGAGCCACAGCGGCGGCCAAATTGCTGTTGAGCAGCAAATTGCCGTATCCATTGACTGGAGCAAAGCCCAAACCGGGCTGAATAACGCCGAAGTGCATATTCAGGGTACCGGCTGGGGCGGGGCAAAAATACAGCTAGCCGCAGTAAAACCCGCTACAACAGCAACACAGGGTTTTGTTGAAGCTGATGGCTATATTGCTATCGAAGCTGCCAGTGGCAAGGCGGTTGCTAATAATAAGCAAGCCTGGTGGCAGGAAATCCCGGGCCATGGCCGCACTCACTCTTCGATGTCGGCTATGACAGTACCGGATTATCAACCCGGCGCGCTAAAACAGGCACCTTATCTGGAGTATCCGCTGTTTTTTCATAGCACAGGCACTTTTACCCTGCACAGCATAGTGGCACCCACGCTGGACTTAGTGCCGGGGCGCGGCCTGCGTTTTGCCGTGGCACTAAATAACAACCCGCCGCAACTGGTTGATACACTGGCCGATAACAGCCAGCAGGCTTGGGAGAAGTCGGTACTGGATGGTGTGCGTATTATCAGCAGCCCGCTACAGGTAACTAAACCCGGTGCCTATACACTGCGTATTTATCTGGTAGATCCGGCGCTGGTACTGCAAAAACTGCTGATTGACACCGGCGGCCTTAAGCCCAGTTATCTTGGCCCAGAAGAAAGCAAACGGCTGCGCTAGCAGCTGTTTGCTTTAGGTCACAGCAGTTTTGCCAAAATGCACTACTGCGGTGGTGCGAACGCAGCAAACATCTCGTCGCAGGTCATATTGTGGGTGTGCTCGGCAAAGTTGTAATAACCTGGTTTGCTGTCGATACACACCTGATGATCGAGCACTAAATCATCGCTGTTATCAAATAGCCCTGCCGGCATAATATATTGGCCATTCTGGCTTAAGCGATAAAACAAATGCGTACCGCATTCAGCGCAAAAACCCCGCTCGGCCCAGTCGGATGAACGAAAAGCCCGGATATATTGCTCACCGCTAAACTTAACGTCTGTACCGCAATCGACTGCCAGCAGTGGCCCGCCACCCCAGCGCCTGCACATACCGCAGTGGCAGGCACCTATTTTGCTTTCTGCTTTTGCCGCACTGACAATAACTTTACCACACAGGCAACTGCCTTTACGTTGAACTGACATGTTATGCTCCCATCAGGTTAATGCTACAAACAATGCTACAAACTTTAGCACAGCACTATTTTATTCGCGTCCAGCGCTGAACATTGCGACAATAATTGTGTACCCGGCTACACCTGACAACCGCTTAAGAGAGGCTGTTATTCCAGTTACTATTTATCAACAACAGGTTGCCACAGCAGCTCTAAGTTACGACGAAAACCAGTATCAGCTGCTGCAACGCTTATCGCTGCTGGCACAAAAGCTAAGTACCGGCCGTAGCACCAGTGATCGGTCTGCGCTGCGCGGTTTGTATATTCAGGGGCCGGTTGGCCGTGGCAAAACCCTGCTGATGGATCTGTTTTACCAACAGTTGCAAACGCCGCAGAAGATCCGGCTGCATTTTCATCATTTTATGGCACGCATCCACCAGGAGCTGCACCAGCTAAGCGGCCGGCCAGATCCGTTACAGCATATTGCTGCACAGTGGGCAGCACATTACCGGGTATTGTGTTTTGATGAGTTCTTTGTCAACGACATCGGCGATGCCATGTTACTCGGCACGCTGTGGCGCCATTTGTTTAACGCTGGCGTGGTATTGGTTACTACCTCGAATGCCTTGCCGGAGCAGCTATACGCCAACGGCCTGCAACGGCAGCGTTTTTTGCCCACTATCGCCTTACTGCAGCAATACTGTGAAGTGGTTACGCTGGACAGTGGCGAAGATTACCGCCTGCGCCAGCAGCAAAGCTGGCCGTATTATCTGTTGGACGCCAGCCTGGCAACACTGCAGCAAAAAGCAGAACAGCTAAGTGGCCCGCTGGCGCCATTACCAGCTATTAACTTGCTAAACCGCACTGTACCAGCACTGTGGCATAACCAACGCCTTATTGGTTTTAACTTTAATGCCCTATGCGCCGGGCCGCGCAGCCAGCTGGATTATATGGCGTTGTGTGGCCAATACGCCGCCATTACCGTACACGGCGTACCGCAATTTAGCTACCTGGCCGATAAACCGATAGTACACGGCGTTGAAGACTGTTATCAGCGAGAGCACAAAGAATATTACGTAAGCAAACTGGATAACGAAGCGCGCCGCTTTATCGCTCTGGTAGATGAATGCTACGACAGAGGCACCTTGCTACTGCTTAGCGCCAAGGTGCCGGTTAACGAACTATACCAGGCCAGACAACTGGCATTCGCCTTCGCCCGTTGCAGCTCGCGGCTGCATGAAATGCAAAACCGGCTGTTAGGTCAGCGCACTGACATCCAATAGGACTGTTTTCGCCTACGCTATTATGTACTTGCTACTCTGCTTATAGACTTATGCAACCAACAGACAGCAGCAACTGGTCGCATCCGACTAGACTATTACTAAAATTGAACGCAATATGAATAAATTATTTTTCCATTGCGGAGGGAAGATGAAACTTAACTGTGATCTGGGTGAAAGCTTTGGCAGCTGGCAAATGGGGCTGGACAGCGAGGTTATGCCACATATTGATATGGCCAATATTGCCTGTGGCTTTCATGCCGGTGATGCCGATGTAATGGCAAAAACCTTGCAACTGGCAAAACAGCACAGTGTTGTTGTAGGTGCACACCCATCTTACCCCGATTTGCAAGGCTTTGGCCGGCGCAGTATGGCCTTGTCGCACAGCGAAATAGTGAACTGCCTGCATTATCAGATTGCCGCTGTGGATGGTATGGCACAAAGCGCGGGGTTAAGCCTTAGCTATGTCAAACCGCATGGTGCTTTATACAACGATATGATGGCTAAACCAGCTGTATTTGATGCGGTACTGGACGCCGTTGCCCGCTATTATAAGCCACTTAAACTGATGATCTTGGCCACAGCACAGCAACAACAATACCGCGATTTAGCTGCTGCCAAAGGTGTTAACCTGTTATTTGAAGCCTTTGCTGACCGGCGTTATACCGATGATGGCAAACTCACACCACGCAGCCAGCCAGGCGCCGTATTACATGCTGATGAGATGCTGACACAGGTTGCCCAGCTGGTTAAACATGGCACTGTGACCACCGTAACCGGCAAACAACTGGCACTTAACGCCGATACACTGTGCGTACATGGTGATAACCAGGCCGCTATTGCCCAGGTGCAGCAAATAAGGGCCCTGTTAAAATGAGTATGGGCATGAGTAAGCCGCAGTATCAGCTGACTCTCGCCGGTGAAAATGCTCTGATGCTGTATTTTGACCAGCGCATTGACCCGACCATATCCGCCCTAGTACAACAGGCTTGCGTATTGATCCGCGCAGAGTTGGCAGCGGATCTTATCGACGTACTCCCCTCTTATGCCTCAGTGCTGGTGATGTTTAACCCGTGTCGCACTGATCACTTTCGCGTACAGGCGCAGTTGCAGCACTGCCTGGCACAGCTGCAAAACCGCGACAGCCAGAGCGGTAAACGGGTAGAACTACCGGTGTATTACAGCGAAGAGAGCGGGCCGGATTTAGCTCTTATCGCCCAGACAAAAAATATCAGCATTGATGAGGTTATTCAGCGGCATCAGGCTATCAGTTACCGTGTTTACGCCATTGGCTTTGCGCCCGGTTTTGCTTATTTAGGTGAGGTAGACCCACTATTACAAATGCCACGTTTAGCCACACCACGCGCCAAAGTGCCGCGCGGTGCTGTCGCCATTGCCGACAGGCAAACTGCAGTATATCCGGCGCAATCGCCCGGCGGCTGGAATTTAATCGGCCTGTGCCCGACACCAATGTTTAACCCGGATGCCAGTCCGGCTATGCCGGTGTCGGTAGGCGATGAAGTACGCTTTGTCGCGATAGATAAGGCAGAGTTTTTACGCCTGGGCGGTGAACTACAAGGCGTTGAGCTATGAACGGTTTTAGCGTTATCGCCCCCGGCATGCTAAGCCTGTTACAGGATAACGGCCGTTTTGGCCAGAGCGCGCTGGGCTTAACTACCGGCGGCGCCATGGATGCCTCTTCAGCCCGCTGGGCTAACCGGCTACTGGGCAATCACAGTAACGCCCCCCTGATAGAGTGCAGTGTTGGTGGCCTGCAACTGCGAGCTGGCTGCAGCAGCTATATTGCCGTTACCGGCGCAGAGCTACCGCTGACAATTAACGGCAACCCGGCTGAGCTTTGGGCAGTACATAAAGTACAGCAAGGCGATGTCATAGAACTGGGTATGGTAAACCAGGGCCTGCGGGCTTATCTGGCGGTGGCCGGTGGTTTTAATATAACGGCCCAGTTTGGCAGCGTATCTACCGTGCTACGCGAAGGCATTGGCGGCTTAAAGGGCAATAAACTGCAAACAGGTGATTTGCTGGCAGCAGAGCCGGTAAAGCAGCTACCACTGCTAAGCCTGCCGCAGACTTACCAGCCACAGTTTAACCGCGTTCTGACGCTACGGTTGGTAGAAGGTTATCAGGCAGAAAGCTTTTCTGTTACAGAGCTCCAGCGTTTTTACCTTAACAGCTATACAGTGACGCCGCAGGCCGATCGCATGGGTTACAAACTCAAAGGCGCGGCCATCCGTTGTCAGCAAAGCCAGTTGTTATCAGAAGGCATCTGCTACGGCGCAGTACAAATACCACCCGATGGCCAACCGATAGTACTGTTAAATGACCGGCAAACGCTGGGCGGTTACCCGAAAATTGGCTCCGTACTCTCACTCGATTGTGCGTTGCTGGCACAGGCGGTGGCGGGTACAGAACTGTACTTTACCCCAATCAGCCCTGAACAGGCTCACAATGCACTCTGTTTAGCCAAAGTACGTACTGATGCAATAACAAGCCAACTGGTGAGCCTGTAATGACAGCACTGCCCCCTGATTATCTGGCGCTAAGCCAACAGATAGAACAGCTATTAGTGCGGCAAAACCTGCGCGGTATGGCGGCACTAAAACCGCATTTACGCCCTGGCTATGTTCTGCGTGCGGCGCGGTTGATTAACCAATGCCGTGGTACTGTGCTGATCGGCACCGGTTTTCCGGTGCTGGATACCTTTGAAACCGACGGCCCGGTAGGCGCCATTGCTTTATATCAATTACTCACGCAGTTGGGGGCAAAGCCGGTTATTGTCTGTGGTGACCCGCTATACAGTGCATTAAAAGCCGATTACCAGTGCTACCAAATTACGGTAAATCAGTATGAAGCACTGCCTGCCATCGCCAGTAAAGCGCTGGCAGAATTACAGCCGCAGCTGGTGATATCCATCGAACGGCCCGGTTTTAATGCACAGCAGCGTTACGCCAATATGCGCGGTGAAGATATCAGCGCCCGCTGTGCCAGTTTCGATTATTTTCTGACGCAGGCGCCCTGCCCGACTATTGGCATTGGCGATGGCGGCAATGAAATTGGCATGGGTAATGTACTGCAGGCCGTTAGCGCACTGAATATTACGCCTTGTGTTACCCAGTGCGACGAGCTGATCATTGCCGATGTATCAAACTGGGCAGCCTGGGGCCTGGCGGCAATGGTGTCGATATTGCGCGGCGAAAACTTGCTTGCCGGTGCCAACCCGCTGGCAATTTTGCAGTATTTATCAGCCAGAGGCAGTGTGGATGGCGTTACCCGGTTAAATACCCTGACCGAAGACGGCCTGGCGCATACTGAAGGCGAACAACTGATTAAAGATTTGTGCACTGTGTTGCAAGGTGCCGACTAACCGCAGAACCGATATGCCCACACCAACACGCCGTAAATACGTCCCTGTAGGCTCGATTCCGGCATCCATGCCGTCAACGGTTGGTTTAGAGCATATCGATTCCGCTCAACATACATCTGAGTAGCTTTGATGAGAGAAATGCTATGACAACAGTATATTTAAACGGCGCCTTTGTACCGGCCAGCGAAGCGAAAATATCGCCGATGGACCGGGGCTTTTTATTTGGCGACGGCATTTATGAAGTGATCCCAAGTTATGGCGGCCGCTTTGTTGGTTTTGGCCCGCATATTGACCGCATGCACAGCGGCCTAGCACAACTGTCGATTGACCCCAAGCTAAGCCAGGCTGACTGGCAACATATAGCCGACAAACTACTGGCTGATAACCGTGCAGAACTGGGCGATAACCTCGGCGTGTATTTTCAGGTTAGCCGCGGCACCGATACCAAGCGCGGCCATGCCTTTCCGGCCAATATAGCGCCAACGGTGTTTGGCTTTGCCTTTGCCATTCCGCCCGAGCCGGTGGCCGATAAAGCCAAAGCCACCACCTATGCCGTGGTTACCGGCCAGGATTTACGCTGGCAGCGCTGCCATATTAAATCGACATCATTACTGGGTAATGTGCTCCATTACCAGCAAAGCTACAGCCAGGGCGCACAAGAGATATTACTGTTTGATAAAGACGGTAATTTAACCGAAGGCGCAGCAGTTAACGTATTTATCATAAAAGACGGCGTTATTGCCACGCCGCCATTAAGCCACAAACTGCTGCCAGGTATTACCCGGCAGATTCTGCTGGCCATTTTAGCCAAACACAGCAGCATCAAAGTAGAAGAGCGCGATATCAGTGAAGCCGAAGTGCTGGCCGCCGATGAGATCTGGCTTACCAGCTCCAGCAAAGAAATTGCGCCAGTGCTATATGTTAACGACAAGCCAGTAGCTGGCGGTAAAGTAGGCGATGTCTGGCTTACCGCACAACAACTTTTCAGCGCACATAAATTCGATTATTAACCTCATGCTAGTCAAAGCGCTGCCAACCCCGGCAGCGCCATCTTTTATCTTCTTTTTACCCCACTTTCACAAATAATTAATTTACAAAATTGCATTATTTATATATCTTTTAGCAACGTCATTTCAGCCGGAGCCCGGATGCGTACTTCTAATGTCTGGCGAAAGCCGTTGCCACTGTTGGCAGCAGCATTGAGCTTTTTAGTATTTATTGTTTTCTCACAACAGGTTAACGCAGATATGTTTAGCTGGTTTAAAAAGAAAGAACTACAACTTTCACCCACAGTACAGGGACAGATCCTGTTGCATGGTCAACCGGTAAAGGGAATTACTGTACTTCGGGACCTGAATTACGGTGATGAGTTATACACCGATCGGCAGGTTACAGGCAGTGATGGCCATTTCAGTTTTCCAGCCAAGAACATTAGGGTCAAGGATTCTATGTTTGATACTGATGTCAGACATGGTCTATTTGTAGAGCAAGGCTCTGAAATAACGAGAATTTTTAGTATCTCGAATTTAAATACGCTTGATTTCAAAAGTTTTAATACGCTGCTCAAAAATATGACGTGTGAGCTTAGCAACCCCGAGCTTGGTTACGATCTGGAACCTGATCCGGCAAAACCAGGTGTTTATTTAGGTGCTATCAGCAAATGCAGTTTCGCTGACGAGAGTGTGGTTACAAATAAGGAAATTGTTGAATGAATACGTTAACGCCTCAAATGGCTTCACAACTGGCGAACGCCGCTTACCGAATCCGCACAGCAGAAAGAACGGGTTACAGTTTAGGACAACTACCACCACAAATTACTAAAAACTTTAGTTTTGATCTGAGTAATGGCCCAGTTCAGGGAGTTTCTGGTGGTATGTTCTCCCGCATGTTAAATCGCAAAACCGGTTTCGCTGTAATTGGACAGGGTAAAAACCAATACCACGGTGACACTGTTGTCGCTGTTCGTGGTACTTATATGAACTGGAAAACGGCAGAATTGCGCGATGTGGTAACAGACTTACATTTTGGTCTGGCTACAGGTGATAATCAGACCCGTATCCATGCTGGTTTTAATAAAGTATTTCAAAGTATTAAACCCGTGTTAGCAGAAAATTTGGACCCACTACTGCGTGCCAATGCAAAAGGTACTGTGCATTGTGTTGGGCATAGTTTAGGTGGTGCACTTGCACATCTGACAGCAGATTGGATAAAACATAAGTATGGCGGCAAGGTATGCTTATATACCTTCGGAGCACCAAGAGTAGGCTTGACTGAATTTGCTAAAAAAACCACTGCAAGCGTAGATAAACATTTTCGCTGCGTACATGCATCTGACCCTATTCCAATGATTCCGGTGTGGCCTTTTATCCATGCGCCTTTTAACAAGCAGGAATTTGTTTTATCACCGGGAATGATGATCAATCCGTTTCATCATTCTATGGAAAGTAATCCTGGTTATATCAACACAGCCAACACTCATAGCTGGGAGCATGTGGCGCAACAGACTAACATAAATGCAAAATCTGTTGTCCTTCGTTATGCTGAGCGGCACAGAGCCTCTTATACCACTTATTGGGCTCTGCGTATTACCGATGCGCTGGTGACCATTTTGAAAAAAGCAGGTCAGTTGCCAGTCATCATGGCTGCTGCAGGTATTGGTACTGCTCTTACTTTTTATGATTTGCTGGCACGCAGTATGGAGCATATTGCTAAAATATCTGTCGAGTTTGCGGACGATATTAAAGGCTTACTTGGCCATATGCTGGTATTTGCCGGCAAAGTAACCACTGCAGTAACCGAGCTTACAGCGCGTTTTATCCGCTGGGTATTTGATGCAACCTTAGGTGCCTTATATCGGTCCGTGCGTCTGGCGCTAGAGAATCTTGAGTAACTTAAACTGATGGCCAACCAATCTGGCTGGCCATTGTTCTATTTAGACGTGAAGTAAATAATGACTCCTACCCGCCTAGCCATCATTAGCGTTGCAGTTGGTCTTTCACCATTGTTAATTGCACTGCTCGGCTCCCTAATGGCTGGTTTGCTGGGCTGTGAGCAAAAAAATGGTGGTATAAGCCGGTGCTATTTTTGCGGTAAAGATATTGGCGGCATTTTGTATGGCATGATGATGATGCACTGGCTGGTAATGATTACTGGTGGAATTGCAGTATTTGGTATTATTGCCAGCTTGCTATGGGCCTATGTCAGCTGGAAATGGGCTCTTATTATCATCGCCGCGCCTTTTGCTCTCGGTTTGTTCGGGGCGATATTCTCTTACGTGCCAATACTTACCGGCTTTCGCGCCGTTAATATTCAGCTCAGCCCTGCTGTATCAGGCATGCTGACAGACAATGGGAAACCGGTTGCCGGTGCCACTATAATACGCCAGTTGGAATACGGCAGCTACGCAGACAACAACACAACTACTGACGATAAAGGCCATTTTAGTTTTCCGGCACACAGTATTCGATCACTGCGTCCCGGCTGGCTGGTCGAGCGCAGCAGACCAACCTTGGCAAAGCACGGTATTTTTCTCAGGCAAGAAGGTGAATATATCAACTTGTTTTCATGGCAAAGCCACTATGCACTGTTGCAACATCCTCTTAGCCAGGTACTCGCCAACTTAAATTGTGACTTAGCCAAAAAACCTGAAGAGTATATTATAAATAGCACCGTCGAACCGCTATATGTTTCCGCATTGTGTAAATTACCTATACAAAGTAAAGACTACGAGTAGTCTGAAGTGCGCTATTTCAATGGTGGTTACAAATCGATTCAACACCAAACCGTGAGATGGTTTCTCCTAATTTTCGTTGCTTTTTCACAGCAGGTTAACGCAGATATGTTTAGCTGGTTTAAAAAATACGATGTGCATTTATCACCTAAGGTGCAGGGCCAGGTGTTACTTAACGGCCAGCCATTAGTGGGTGCCGTGGTATCGCGTGAGCTTAACTATGACAAAGAATATATTGATAAAACTACCACCGATGCTAAAGGCCGTTTTAGCTTTACAGAAAAAAATATCCGCTCCAGAAAACCCGGCAGTCTTTGGGAAATGCGAACCCGCCAGGTTATTGTTGTCCACCATAACCAACACCCCTATCTGCTCTGGTATCTGACAACGTCCAGCATTAAGCCACAACAAGCCGTGGTACAGCGCTTAGCTGCGCTAAACTGCGATCTTAAAGACGAAGAACTGGATCAGGTATTTGCAAACATTGAAAGACCCGACTTTCCTCACGGCGTAGTAAGCATTTGCCGTTGGCCTGATTAAAACCCATTACAATGCCACTCTATGGCGAGCGCTTATAAGGATTAAACTATGGGCATACTTCTTTTACCTGCTTTTTTAGCATATGCCGCAGCTGTTATTTATGGTGCTATTAAAAGTTATAAAGTTATTGAATTGCACGGCGTAAGCCTTTGGCTTGGGCTATTGCTGGCTGCTGCGCTTATTTGTGCCATAGTGCCCACGTTAAACGTATATTTTCGCTTTAAAGATGCCACCAGTTTATGGGCTTTTGATGTACCTATCAGCTTGCTCTTTAACCCCATAGCCGCGGTATTACTTGTTGTCAGTTTTGCCGTGTTAAAAAGCCACTGGGTAATAAGCCAGCCATTGCCATTACCGTTTAGTGTCACGGCAACCGGCGTGCTGCTTGGCATTTCTGTTGGTACAGTGCTTAGTTTGTTTTTTGCCGAACAGCTGCTGGGGTTAGACCAGCTGCCGCGCACGTATTAGGCCAAACCATGCCGTTGGCCGGAATACAGGTAACTCTATAAAAATAATGATGCTAACGCTGCGATAGCATCATTTGCCATACTGTGGCTGGCTGCTCAGTTTGCTGCAAATAATCGATAACCGCCTGCTGCTCTGCAGGCGTTTTGTTTTGCGATAACTTAAAACGGCCCGTTATACTGCTCAGGTTAATTTCAACGCCGACGATGGCGTTAACTAATTTTTGTTGGTACTCAGCAGCTTGTGCCATATCAGGTGCGCTGTGCGCTTCCTGTTTTCTGACTAATGCCAGCGTTTGCTCTGCATCTAACAACCGTGCTGTGCCTTTTAGTTCAGCCAGAGCGTAGTTCCAGGTGGATACCGCCGGTTGCTGCTGATAACAGCAGGCAGCAATAAAAGCATGCGGCCCCTGAATCACAATAGTAACCTCAGCAGCATCCAGCTGGCTTAGCTGCGGGTTATTACGCGCCAAATGGCAGTACGCTTTATCACCCGTGCTGTGCCAGGCAAATAAAAACGGTAGTGGTGTGTAGCTCAAATTGGCGTTATTACTAAGCAGTAAACCAAAATAATGTTGCTGCAAAAACGTCTGCAGTTGTATACGGTCATCACTGTAATAAAAAGCGGGTGGATACACTGCTGGCTCCTGCTCAGTACTGGCGCTGAATATGAAAGGCATTATCTATCGCGGTAAAACCCACCTGAGGATAATACTGCATGGCAGAAGGCGCGCTGCGTAGTAGTTGTTGTACCTGCGGCCCGGTAGCCTGTTGTACCGCTGCCAGCAGCGCTTTACCTATACCCTGCTGCTGATAAGCTTTATCTACCAGCAAATCACAGATATACACCACATAGGCTTTATCGGTTAAACAGCGCGCCAGCCCCAGTAGCTTGCCATTTTGCCTGGCGGTGAGCAGCAAATTGCTACTTGCCAGCATAATGGCCATTCTTGCGCTGTCGTCTGTTGGCCGGTTAATACCTGATGCGCGGTATAGCGCCAGCATTTCGTCCAGGTTAAAACTGCTTTCCTGTTGGTATACGATGGTCATTTAGCTATCTCCCTCTTGTACTGCCGTTAGCATAGCGACTAAACTGGTATCGTAAAAAGTACCGGTTTTAACAAAATGAGAGATCCAGTTGCGCCTACTAACCGACAACCTGCAGCTTAGCGGTCAGGGTAGCCTGCAACTGCAGCTATACCAGTTGTTACAACAGCAAATGCTGCAGGGGCTCTGGCCCAATGGCGCCTTACTGCCATCCAGCCGTCAATTGGCCGCAGACTTAAAGCTAAGCCGCAACACGGTGAATCAGGTGCTGCAGCAATTGGTAGCAGAGGGCTATATCGAAGGCCAGCCAGGCCGCGGCTATCAGATCATTGCAGTACCAGAGCAGTATTTTCAACCCGAGCCTGCCCGGGTTTTATCACTTAACCAGCTAACACTAAACCACTATGATTTACCGCAAAAACAGGGAATGGCAACTGGCTTGCTGCAGCCCGGTGTACCGGCTTTGCAGCAGTTTCCTTATGCGTTATGGCAGCGTCTGCTGTCGCGCCATGGCAACCGTGAGCAGTTAAGCGGCTTTGCTGAGCCTCTGGGTTATCTGCCGCTGCGTCAGGCACTGGCTGTTTATCTGCGTCAGTCGCGGCAAGTAGTGTGTGACGAGCACAGCATACTGATCACCGCCGGAGCACAGCAGGCTCTGTTTATTGCCGCCAAGCTGGTGGCAAAGGCAGGCCAGCAGGTATTAATGGAAACACCCGGCTATCCACGCCTGAAACAGGCATTGCAGCTGTGCGAGTTGCAGGTGCAGCATCTGGATGCCGGCTCTGCGCATGGCCTGGATATAAACCAGCTGCCGTTGTCATCTGAGGCCAAAGCGCTATTCCTTACGCCTGGGCATCAGTACCCGCAGGGTGGCATTATGCCACTGGCAAACCGGCTGGCCGTGTTGCAGTGGGCACGCCAACACAATTGCTGGCTGGTAGAAGATGATTACGACAGCGAGTTTCAGTATCAGCACCGGCCTGTTGCCAGCTTACAGGGGCTGGCGGGGGGTGAAGGGGTGTTGTTTGCCGGTTCGTGCAGCAAAACCTTGTTTCCGGCGCTGCGCCTTGGTTATCTGGTCGCACCCAAAGCAGTTATCGCTCAGGCTGCCAGCATTTTGCAGGCGCTGCATGGCGATGTACCACTGCTGCCGCAAGCCGCTCTGGCTGACTTTATCAGCGAAGGCCATTTTGGCCGGCACCTGCGCAAAATGCGCCGCTATTACCAGCAGCAAAAGCAGTTTGCGGCACAGCTGCTGCAACAAGGTCTGCCGCAGTGCCGTTTGTACGCCCTGGACGCCGGTTTACATTTAGTGCTGGAATTTCCTGAACGGCTTGATGATGTCAGCTTACAGCAACAACTTGCGGCGCAAGGTATTAAAGCACAGCCGCTTAGCCGCTACCTGTTTAATGCGGAGCCGCGCAGTGGCCTGGTGCTGGGCATTGGCCATAACACAGTGACCCAGTTAACCAGCGCTTTGGCTGTGTTGATAACCCTCTGCCGTAATGCATTGCAAGGTTAGCAGGTTAGTTTTGCATTTCATGGCGCTGGCGATAGCGGGTAATAAAACTGGTTTGCGGCATCGGTTCACCAAAAAAGTACCCCTGAAACTGCTGGCAGCCCAGGTGCAGCAATTTACTGTATTGTGCTTCGGTTTCTACCCCTTCAGCAATAACCGCCAGTTCCAGGCTCTGCCCCAGCGCTAATATGGTTTTAATAATGGCTTTGTCGTTAGGATCAGTGAGTAAATCACGTACGAAAGAGCGATCAATTTTCAGCTGCTTTAATGGCAGTAGTTTCAGATAACTGAGCGATGAGTAGCCGGTGCCAAAGTCATCCAGCGAAAAACGTACCCCCAGAGCATTAAGTTGCTGCATCTTATCAATAATGACATCGATATCCTGCAGTAGCTGGCTTTCTGTCAGTTCCAGTACCAGTTTTTCCGGTGCGGCTCCGCTTTGCTCCAGTGCACTGATCACCTCCTGCACAAACGCCGAAGAATGTAACTGCCGGGCACTGATATTCACCGCCAGATACCAGTGGGCCGTGTCTTTGTGCCTGGCCCATTCAGCTAACTGCAGGCAACTTTTTTCCAGCACCCAGCGGCCTATTTGCAGGATCTGGCCACTGCTTTCGGCCACCGGTATAAAACAGGCCGGCACTATCATGCCTTGCTGCGGATGCTGCCAGCGTAGCAATACTTCTGCGCCTACCACACCCAGGTTTCGCTCCAGCTGTGGCTGAAAATACAAGACAAATTCATCCTGCAATAGTGCCTGGCGTAAACCGGTGGCAATATCCGAGCGGGCGCTGACATCTGCCTGCATCTGCTGGTTAAAAAACCGCACGCTGTTACGGCCACGCTCTTTAGCATCGTACATTGCCAAATCAGCATGCTGCAGTAACTCGTCACTGTTGCAGCCATCCGAAAACATCGCCACCCCCACACTGGCAGAAATAGAGTATGGCCGTTGCTGCAACAAAAATGGCTCAGATAACAGCTGCACAACTTTCTCAGCAATGAGCCCGGCTTTCTGGCTTGACAGCTCAGGATCAGGATGCAAATCGGTCAGCAGTACCACAAATTCATCGCCCCCCAGCCGCGCCAGCGTATCGACTTTTCTCAGGTGAGCCTGTAACCGCTGGGCAACTTGTTGCAGTAGCTGATCGCCCATAGCGTGGCCTAAGGTATCGTTCAGATCTTTAAAGTGATCCAGGTCGATAAACAGCAATGCACCTTGGGCAGTATTGTTGTGCCGTAAGCCTAATTGCACAGCCAGTTGCAGCCGGTCAAGCAGCATGCGGCGGTTGGGTAAACCGGTTAGCGCATCATAAAATGCCAGCTGATGAATTTCCTGTTGGTGCTGTTTATGCTCGGTAATATCGGTGGAAATACCACATAGTGCATAAATATCGCCATTGCTATCCCTTAAAGGTAACTTCACTGACAGGTATGTACGTGTTTGCTGGCCGTCCAGTGAGCTGTTGGTTTCTTCCTCTACCAGCCGTATGCCTTGTTGCAGCACTTTTAAATCATTCTGCTGTAAATTGGCGCTGGTTGACTGGTCAAAAAAAGCGTCATCACGCCGCCCTATTGCTTTGCACGGTTCACAACCAAACAACTCTGCGGTTTTACGGTTAATATACTGATAGCGCAGTTTATTATCTTTAATATAAATATGCGCATCAACACTGTTTAGTATTGTGCTCAGCCGCTCTTCACTGGCTCGTAAATGTCGGGTTTTATCAGCAACCTGTCGTTTCAGCCACCAGGCGCCGCATAGCGCCAGTAGCAGCAAGCTGCTAAGCATCGCCAGCAACAACCAGACTTTTTCCGGTAATTTGGGCTTGGGTACCTCGGTACCCCAACGCTGCAGAATTTGGTAATAAGGTGAGCTGATATTGGTTTGCCATTGCGCCAGGTGGGTTTCGATAACCGTCAGCAAATCCTGATTGTGCTGCTTTTTGGTGGCATAAAAAAACTGTAGCGGCTGAAAGATAACATTACTTTGTTCCAGCTGATACTTTGCCAGCTGAAAATGGCCGGAATAATGATTCGCCGCTACCGCATCCGCCTGACCGGCCGATGCCATCGCAAAAGCCTCGGCCATTGAACGGGCCCGCAGTAGCACCACATCCATACCCGATTGCGTAATCATATTTTGCAAATATTGCTGCTGCTCAGATTCCTGCAACACTATGATCCGCTTGCCATTCAGTTCAGCCAGTGACTGCAGCTGCACGCCTTGCGCGGTATATAACTGTGACCAGCTGTAAAGTGCCGGCGTCTGATGAAAATCCAGTTGCAAACTACGCAGTTCGGTAAAGGCAACATCGGGCAACAGATCAATTTCGCCCGACTGCAGCATTTGCAGGCAATACGCCCAATCACACTGCACTGCTTTAATCCGCCAGTTTTGTTCTGCAGCTATTGCCTGCAGCAAATCGCCGAAAATACCTGATGGGCTGCCATCTGCGGCAGCCACAATTTTCGGAGCATTTTGATACACACCCACAACAACTTCACGGCCTTGCGCTGCAGCAAGCTGGCCACATATCAAAGCGGCCAGCAGAGCTGCGTAACATCTAATCATCTAATCTCCGGCAAATTTTGCCTTAGCATTCTTCCATCAGCTTAAGCCAGCGTTAGCTAAATGCCAAGGTTACTGCCGCATTAGATAAAGCGCGGTGTTTAACCTGTTAGCAATGCCGTTGCGGCGTATAGCTTACTTTCGCCCTGATGCTGCACAGCATAATTAAAACCCGGCTGCAGGCAATAGCTGCCATATTCACCTTGTTTATTCAGCGCAATAAAGCCAATTTGGGTGTCGGCTATATTGCCTTTGCGCAGTTGCAGCTTGTGATAAATACGCTGTACCGCCTGCTCGCACGCCTGCTGCGGGCTGTAGCCCTGGCGCATCAGCTCTACTACCAAAAAAGAGCCCGTTACCCGGATCACCTCTTCGCCATGGCCGGTGGCTGTGGCTGCCCCTACTTCGTTATCCACATAGAGCCCGGCGCCGATAATCGGCGAATCACCCACCCGGCCGTGCAGTTTAAACGCCATGCCGCTGGTGGTGCAGGCTCCGGCCAAATTGCCGTGGCTGTCCAGCGCCAGCATGCCTATGGTGTCATGATTTTCGATATTAACGATTGGCCGGTAATTGGCATCTTTTAGCCACTGCCGCCATTCCTGCTCTGACTCTGCCGTGAGTAAATTCTCGGCGACAAAGCCCTGCGCCAGCGCAAAATCGAGCGCGCCCTGGCCTACCAGCATCACATGTGGTGTGTGCTCCATCACCGCCCGCGCCACCGCCACCGGATGTTTAATCTGCTGCAACGCCGCCACCGCACCGATATTGGCAAATTCGTCCATAATGCAGGCATCCAGTGTAACCTTGCCATCACGATCCGGCCGGCCGCCATAGCCAACACTGCGCTCGGTGGGGTCGGCTTCGGTTAGCATTACGCCTTGCTGCACCGCATCAACGGCGCGCTGGCCCTGCTGCAGTAAATTAAATGCCACCTGATTCGCCTGCAGGCCAAAATCCCAGGTGCTTATCACCACAGGTTTACGAGCCGGTGCCGCTACTGCAGCACAACCGGGCAGTAAAGCGGATGCTGTAGCACCCGCGCCCAGCATAGCGCTTAGTTTTAAAAAGTAGCGGCGTTTAAGCATGTGGCTCTCCTTGTTGCCGGTTTGGTTTAGGCCGTTTAGTTAGGCAATGTTGTAGTTGCTCAAGCTTAGCGGCATCTACCTTATCTTCTGTCAGCACTGCTGAATACAAGTGCCAGCACAGCTGCGTATTGTCGTGAAGTATTTGCTGCAGCTGCGGCAAATTAGTCAGCGTAACACCACCACCGGCCACCAGCACCAGCCGCCCGGCAATATACTGCTGCAAGGTTGCCAACTGGCGTACGCCCTGCGTTATGCTTTGCTGTTGCTGCCAGGGCGTACCGTTGCTTAATAGCCGCTGTACGCCTAATGCCAGCAGGTGCTCTACTGCTTCTGCCGGGCTGGCGCAGGCATCAAAAGCGCGGTGAAAAGTACAAGCCAGGCCCAGTTGGCGGCACTGTTGCAATAAGCTGGTTAAAAACGGCAGATCCGGCTGTGCGTCTGCCGTCAGGGCGCCAACCACTATGCCATCAGCCCCCAGTTTTGCTGCCTGGAGTAACTGCGCCTGTATTTGCTGCTGCTCTGCTATCGAGTAAACAAAATTGCCGCCCCTGGGCCTGAGCATAACCCGCAGCGGCGTATGGGCACTGCAGGCCGCACGAGCCTGACGCAAAGCGTCCGCACTGGCAGATAAGCCCTGCTGCGCCATCTGGCTGCACAGCTCAATGCTGTCAATACCGGCGGCGCAAACGGTGCGGATATTCTGCCTAAGGTAACGGCTGTCGCTATCAAGACAAATTTCAATTTGCGCCATACTGCTTAGCCTCCTGCGCAGCAACTGCCAGTTGGCGGCGGGCATAATAAATAGCACCAACCGTTGCTGTTGCCAGCGGCGCACTAAAGCGGCTACGCTGTGCCTGCGGCAGGTAGGTTAGCAAACGCTGCCCTACGCCCCCCAGCAGGCAACAGCGGCCTAGCGGCAGTTGCTGGTTAAGCGTTGTGATAAAATCGAAGGCTTGTTGCAACATAGCCTGCGCAACGTTATCGCCGCTATCCGCCGCCTGAAACACCAGCGGCGCCAGCTCAGCATACTGCTGCGGTGTGGCATGCAGTAGTTGTTCTGCCATTAGTGCTGCACCACCATTAAAGTGTTGCTGTAACAAGGTACTCAGAACTGTCGCAGGTGCCAGACCATCCAATGCCAGTAACACGGCCTGCACAGCTTGCAAGCCCAAACCGGCACCACTGCAAACGGCGTTAATTGGAAAGCCGTAGCCACCAAGCAGGGTTTCACTGTGCGCTGTCAGCCCGATAGCACTAAAACCGGTGCCAAGAATAATCACACTGCCAGCCTCTCCGCCATGGGCGCCGTAACAGGCAGCATGTAAGTCAGTGGTAACATGCCAGCTGGCAAAAGGGTGCAGCCACTGCAACGCTGTGGCTTTTAACCCGGCCAGATGAGCACCGGCAAAACCAGCGCCAACATGCAAGCGCGCATAAGCACTGCTGTCCAGCCCGGCTTGCTGCAAAGCGGTATTAAGCGCCTGGCAGATATTGGCTTCAACCTGTAGCCAACCCAGCCCAAGATTGGCAGCGCCGGAGCGACCTTCACCCAACAGATTGCCGTTTTCATCTTCCAGCCGCACCCGGCAATGGCTGCCCCCGGCATCGATACCGGCAAACAGAGCAGAGCTTACAGTTAACATCGATCAGATTACCTTTATGATAAAAGGCGCAGCCTTAGCTGCGCCTTTTGTATGACAACAACGCTTCAGCTTATAGCACCGGCCCAATCAGCTCAAATTCTGCCACCTGCATTAAACTGGTATCACCTTTGTTTTTTGTGATCTCAATGCGGTAGTGGCTGAAACTACGGCCATTTAGCAGGCTGAAACTGCGCCGCTCGGCACGGGCTGCGAAACTCTCCCCCGCCCAGGCACCCAATGGCTGCCAATTTGTGCCATCATTTGAGCCGAGCAGACGGAAGTTCTCCGGATCACGGTCCGGCGCATCGTTTGCACTGGTAATAGCAAAGGTATTCACAATCACTGCTTCCGGCAAGCTGACTTCCAGCCAGGATGGTGCTTCAACCGACGGTACACCGCCGTTATCCAGCCATTTGGTTGCCGGGTTATTATCAAACGCCATAGTGCCCGCTTCGCCATCACTGATAGCAGCACGCTCAGTAATCAGTGCTGCAGCATTATCACTGTGATCCTGCGCCTGTACCTGCGGGCCAATCAGCTCAATTTCTGCTACCTGCATTAAGGCGCTATCACCTTTGTTTTTAGTGATATTCAGCCGGTAATGGCTGTAGCCCAATGCATTGGCGATGGCAAACGTTTGCCGCTCGGCGCGCCCGCTAAAACTGATACCGGCCCATTGGCCCAAGCTTACCCAGGATTCGCCGTCATTGGATGCCAGCAGGCTGAAGTTTTCCGGATCACGGTCCGGCGCATCATTGGCACTGACCAGCGCCAGCATATTCACCGCTTGCGGCTCAGCCAAAGCCACACTGGCCCAGGCTGGTGCTGCCACCGTTGGCACTGCAGTGTTGTCCAGCCATTTGGTTTGGCTGTTGCCATCAAAGGCATAGCCGGCCGCTTCGGCATCACTGATAGCACCGCTGGAGGTTACCGCTGTTGCTGCCAAAGCATGATTCAGCGCCGGCACTGCCGGCCCGATAAGCTCAATTTCAGCAATTTGCATTAAGCTGTTATCACCTTTGTTTTTAGTGATATTCAACCGGTAATACGGATAAGCCAGGCTATTACTGGTGCTGAATAAACGGCGCTGGCCGCGACTATCGAAACTCTCACCGGCCCATTCACCCAGCGTCAGCCAGTTGCTGCCATCGGTTGAGGCCTGCAAATTAATGTTTTCCGGGTCACGCTCAGGCGCATCGTTGGCGCTGCTGATAGCAATACTGCTAACAGCTTTTGCTTCGCTAAACTGCACCTGCACCCAGGATGGCTGCTCTGCCGTTGGTACCGCAGTGTTATCCAGCCATTTTGTGCTTAGCAAGCCATCAAACGCCTTCTCAGCACTTTCTGCATCACCAATGGCGCCGCTGGCGCTGATACTGCCGCCTTGCTGGATTTGATCAGGATACACCGGGCCAAACAGCTGTACTTCAGCCAGTTGCATTAAGTTGGTATCGCCTTTATTTTTGGTGATGTTCAGCCGGTAGTAGCGGTACGGCAGGCTGTTATTAAAAGCAAAATCCTGCGCCGTTAAACGCTGCTCAAAGCTGATACCGGCCCACTGCCCCAGCGTAAACCAGCTTTCACCGTCGTTGGAGGCCTGCAGGTTAAAGTTTTCCGGGTCGCGATCCGGCGCGTCGTTGGCGCTGGTAATAGACAACACACTGATAGCCTGCGCCTGGGCAAACTGCAGCGTTAACCAGGCTGGTGCTGCTGCGCTGGGCACGCCGGTATTATCCAGCCATTTAGTCTGTGCACTGCCGTCAAAGGCTTGCTCACCGCTTTCGCTATCGCTGATAGCACCGCGGAAGCTAATTTGCGCGCCGGCTAAATAGGCCGCAGTCGTGTATTCGCGAATTGGCCCGCTGCTGTTATCTGCCAGTACTAACGGCAGCTCAATATCAATAATGCTATCTGGTGTTAAACCCAGCTCTGCCAGTACCGGATGGCCCTGCAATGCATCGAGTAACTGCTGGCGTAGCGCTGTAGCCGCTGCTTCATCCCCCTCTGCTGCCAGGGCAACCTGTGTTGCTGCGGCAGCGAACGTATCGGCCAGAGTTGCCTCAGCACCAATGTGGGCAAAGGCAGCATTAACAAAGGATAACCGAATCATCTGGTTACTGCTTTGGGCAAAGTTTTCCGCGCTATCGGCACTTTGCAGCGGTTGCTGCATCAGGTTGATTGCCGGCATATCTACGCCGAGAATGCGTAGCAGCTGCGCTGAGTATTCCAGCTGCGCCGGCTCCAGCGTAGCCAGTGCCGACACATTGCGCCCGCCAGCTATCGCCGCTTCCAGTAATTGGCTGGCAAAGGTAGTGAGCGCATTAACCTGCACCGTGGCATCAGCAGTACCATCGGCAGTAGCACCAAGCGGCGCTTTTAGCCAGAACAGGTTAGTTAATGTCACCGTTCCCAGTGCGTCTGCACCGACTATTGCCCCTAACGTGGCTTCACCGCACAGGCTAAGATCGCACAACATGCTGCTGTTAGCAGTAGTAGTCACCGCAAGCTTGTGCACCGCGCTAAAGGCATAGCCGGGCGCCGACGTTAGCGTGGTAGCGGCCATACCGCTGCTGTCGGTCTGTACGGCGGTGCTGTTTACCGTAGTGCCGTTTAAAGCACTGACACTGACAGCGGCACCACTTAAAATACCTTTTACTGCGCTCGCATTTACCTCAGCTGAGGTTGATACCGGTGTTGGTGCATTGTTGACATCAGGGTCTTCGCCGCTGCCACAGCCGGTTAAGGTGCCTAATGCCACTGCCATGGCACACAGTAGCTGACATTGTTGTATTGTTTTCATTATATATTCTGCCTCTTTGTGTGCATGGTTCAGAAATTAAACGTGATACCGGCGTAGTAACGTCGGCCAGCGTAGCTATTGCTTAAAAAACGGGCATTGGTGTCATTGCCTAATCTGGACGTGGATTCAGATTCGGTCAGGTTGATTACCGATGCGCTTAGCAGCCAGCGCTCTGTCAGGGCATAGGTGGCATTTACATCCACTTGATCATAAGGGTCCTGATACACGTTTAAACCACTGTTAATGCCCAGTACCGTTTCACCGCGCTTGTTGTACGATGCCCGGATACTGTAATTATCGGTTTCGTAAAACGCCGACAGGTTGTACTGGTACTTGGCACTGCCCACTAAAGGCGATTCGCCAAATTTTTCGCCATCGACATTAACGTCAGCCTGGTTGGTTTTGTTGTAGGTATAGTTGGCATTAAGACCAAAGCCGTTGGCAAAGGCATGCTGAATAAACAGCTCTACGCCCTGTGACTTTGCATTGGTACCATTACCTACCGTGCTGTAAGGGCTGATGGTAATCTGGCCCGGTTCAACCACACCCGGCTGGCCAGCAAAATCGCGCACCGAGTCAATGATCAGCGGCACGACAAAGTTATCAACGTCTTTGTAAAACAGCGCCATACCCACCGCCGAACCGGTGCCGTAGTAATACTCAATCGACAGATCGGCCTGCATCGATTCAAACGGCTTGAGGTTTTTATTACCGCCACTACCGCTAAAACCAGGCTGGGTGTTAAAGGCGGCACGGTCGTCGGCCCATTCGTCTGAGACAAAGCTGATGCGCTCCTGGCTGCCCAAATCACTGTAGCCCGGCGGCGACATCACTTTTGCGAGCGCGCCGCGCACCACCAGGTTATCGCCGGCGTCCCACACCAGGTTCAGGCTGGGTAGCACATAGGTTTCTTCCGTGGTTTGCGATATCAACTGCCAGTTTTCAACAAAGCGAGCGTCGCCGGTAACAGGTAAACCGGTTACATCGTCGGTATGATCAAGGAAGTAGGTGTATAGATCGGTCGATTCGCCGGTAGTTTTGGTTTTTACTACCCGTACACCGGTGTTACCGCGGAAATCACCAAAGCTGAAATCGCCCTGCAGATAAAAGGCTTCACCTTGCTCACGGATGTTGTAGACAAAGTTATCTTCAATCCGGGTATAGGGTTTGTAGTTGCTTAAAATAATGTCGCGGTATTTGTCCCAGTCGATCACTGGCATCAGGTTAATATTAAAACCACCGGCAATATTACCTTCGCCATTTGTTTTTAATACGTCTTTTGCCAGTGGCATGCCACCGTTCCATTGGTAGCTGTCGAACTGATCAATACCGCGGCCGCTGGCCAGCGCGCCTTCAATATCAAAATCCGGCGCCAGAAAGAAGTTATTCCCGGTTTCGCGGTGCAATTTGGCATCACGAAATTTTAATCCGGTACGAACCAGCGTGAAAATGCCCCAGTCGACATCAAAATCAAGATCCAGCTGATAGTAGCGCTCTTCCAGCGTACTGCGCACAAAGCTGGAGTTAGACGAGCCAGGGTCACGCCCGCCACCGACACCACTTAGCAGGTTGGTTAGCGTGTTAGGATCCATATACATTGACATACGATCACCCGTTGACCAGCCAGCGTACTGTGCAGCATTTTCAATAAAGGGCTGGTTTTCGCCCCAGTTCGAACTTTTATACGCCACATCCCAGCTTTCTGTTGGCCCACCTTTAGCTTTGGTATTACCGGCAATCAGTTTCAAGCGGTAGCTGTCACCCTCGTAACTGAAGTTAAAATCGAACGTATCTGAGGTAGACTCTTCCCTGACATAGCTGCCATTCATCCAGGGAAACTGCAAATCATTCTCGGCCCCACCGGCGCCGACGGTATAATCCATGCCGGTAATGATGGTGCCGGAAGCATCCAGCGTTACGCCGGTAAGAAAATTAGGGTTTAATGACCACTCCGGCATAGATACCACTGAACGGGTTCTGTCCTGACCCAGAGTAAAACCAAAATAGTTAAACCCCAGCTCCAGCCGGTCGGTAGGTCGCCATTGCCCGGTAAGCTGTACGCCTTCTCGATCGCGCTCTTCTTTGGTTACACCAACCCGGGCCACCTGCGGAAACCAGACCCCGCTATAAACATTGCCCTGTGCATCTGTCAGCGCAGCCCAGTTGTTGTTGTTGTCTACCGGATTGCCATTAACATCTACTGCCGTATCGGCCACACCGCCCCAACGCCAGACACTCGAATCGGTACCACCCGACAACACACGGCTGGTACGGTTTTGCCGGGTATATCCCACCAGCAGGCCCAGGCTCTCAGCATCGTTTTTCCACGAATACACCCCGGTAAACTGTGGCTCGTGTTTATCGGTAACATCAGCGTAGGTCGATTCAATATTTAACACGCCGGAATTAGCTTCCATATCAAACGGCTTGCGGGTATGTAGCAACACTGTGCCGCCCACACCGCCGGCGTCCAAACGGGCTTCCGGCGATTTAAACACTTCTACTGTCTGGATCATCGCTGATGGCAACAGGGTGTAATCAAATGAACGTGAGGGTTCGCCGGGTGACGATGCAATAAAGTTACCATTTAGCTGGGTAAACGTCAGATCAGACGATAAACCACGGATACTAACGGTTGAACCCTCTCCGCCGTCACGCTGAATAACCACGCCAGGCACGCGTTGCAAGGAATCGGCAACGTTTTTATCCGGAAACTTACCGATATCCTCGGCGGTAATAGCATCCACCACCGCGCTGGATAAGCGTTTGATTGCCATATTCTCCGCCATACTGGCCCGGATACCGCGTACCTGTACTACTTCAATTTCGGCTTCAGCTTTGGTTTCTGTCGCTGGCTCAGCTTCCTGAGCCAGCGCAGTATTGCAAGTAGCCGTTAATAACAGACTCAGGCTGATAGCTTGTGCCAGTTGGTGTTTACGCAGCCTTACAGGCTGTGTAGTGTTCCCCGTTTTACTGTACCTTTTGTTACTGTACATAGTATGTTGCTCTCATTTTTTTAGTTTTAAATATTGTTCTGAGCAATGAGTTTCTCTTACCGCCTAAACGCAGTCAGAACCCTGTTTTTTCACTTGTGTCATTCCCGAGCGCCCTCACTTAGCGGAGGGCTTTGGTTTAACTCTTTAGTTTTAGTTTGCGCAGCACCTCATCAGACGGGCCGTCAAAATTGGCCATAGGTTTATTGCCGATATAGCCGATGTCGGCCATACCGGGTTCCGTGGTGTAAAAGGCTGTGGCAGTTAAATCGCGCACTTTGGCAAAGAAGCGGGCGCCGTGCTTCAGGTTGGCGGCGGCTTTGGGTTCGTAACGGATATCGTCACAAATTTGTCGTTGCTCAGCAGTACTGAGTTTGGCGAACGCTTTACCAAAGCGTTTTTTTGCTTCGCCGTTTAACCAAACCAAGCCGCCACGTACCAGTACCAGATCGGCTTTCTGTTGCGGATAAGGCGCGCTGACCCATTCATTAATAAAGTGCTGCGCCCCCAGGCTGGCCGCCGACGGCGACTGCGCATCGGCTGGAATAATAATGTCAGCCAGTACGGCCAGATCATCCAGTTCTGCCTGGGTTAATATCATGGACCAGGGCACTACCGGCTTGAGCATATCCGGATCGGTAGGCCGGTAAATTAGCTCGGCGCCTTTGGTTTTAGCCGTTACCGCCGCGGCATGGCCAGCCATACTCAGCACCGGTATCGATACGGCCGCTGTAGCCAGCAGTTTTAATGCATCACGGCGTTTTAAGTTGGTGTTGTTGCTGTTGTCGTTGTAGTTATCGTCTGCCATATCAGATATTCCTTTGCTTGAACTGCTCAACAATGTAATCACTGGTGCGCCAGGCCAGCGCCAGAATAGTCAGAGTGGGGTTTTTATCGGCGTTGGACGCAAAAGGCGCGCCGTCGGTGACAAACAGGTTGGGTACATCCCAGGCCTGACAATACTGATTCAACACCGATTTTTTGCGATCAGCGCCCATAATGGTGCCGCCGACTTCGTGAATAATGGCGCCGCCGTTCATGATGGCTTTGCGGCCGTCCGTTTCTATGTTGCTGGTTACCTTGCCGCCCATACCGGTAATAATGTCGGCGAAGGTTTTTTGCATATGCGCCGCCTGATTTATCTCATGCTCGGACCACTGCCAATGAAACTTCAGCACTGGTATGCCCCACTGATCCACCACTGTCGGGTCCAGTTCGGCATAGCTGTTTTCGTTCGGGATCATTTCGCCACGGCCATCAAAGTGCACAAAGGTGCCGTAATAGCGCCGGCACGCCTGTTTAAAATCGGCACCGTAAGCCCCTTCAGTAAAGCTTTGCAGGCCACCAAAAGCGCCGGCCCCCGGCATGCCCCGGCCACCGCTCATTTCAATATGGTAACCACGGGCAAAATTCAGCTTGCCGGCCTTTTGCTGTTTATACAGCCACCAGGGCTGATACAGATGCATACCAGAGGAGCCGTCTTCATTCATCGGCGGCAGGTTTTCCAGCGCCGGAATTTGGCCGCCGACACCGGCACCCACGGTATCCATCAGGTATTTACCGACCAGGCCGGAACTGTTGGCAATGCCGTCCGGAAACAGCGGGCTGCGCGAATTAAGGAAAATGCGCGCCGTTTCTGCCGCACTGGCAGCGACTACAACTGCACGGCCTTTTACTTTTACTTCCTCGCGGCTGTTTTTATCGATGTAGATCACGCCATCTGCTTTACCGGCCTTATTCAGCGTAACTTCGCGTACCATAGCATCGGTAATAATGGTCAGATTGCCGGTGGCCAGCGCCGGCGGGATCAACACCGTAGTTGACTGAAAATTGGCCTTGATAGAACAGCCACGGCCACAAGGCGTAGCCCAGAAACAGGCGGCACGGGATTGCATAGAATCGGCCACCACTTTTTGCCCCAGCGAACTGTTTGGAAACAGCTTCGCCGGCAGCCGGGTGTGATCCTGACGCTGGCTTAAAATGGCCAGATGCGCCGGGATCACCGGAATATTCAGTTCATCACAGGATTTTTTCGCCAACAGTTCATAAGCACGCGGCTTGGGAGCCGGCTGTAAAATGCCCTCGGGCGAATCCGGCGTGTTTTCCAGGCCGTGGCCGGTGTCACCGTACACGCCAATTAACAGTTCGGTTTTATCATAGTAAGGCGCTAAATCGGCATAGCTTATCGGCCAGTCAAAACCCAGGCCATCGCGGCTGTAGGGTTTAAAGTCATACTCGCCGTTACGCAGTGAAATACGGCCCCAGTGGTTGGTGCGCCCGCCCAGCATACGGGCCCGCCACCAGTCAAACCGTTGTTGTGGCTCGCGGCTGGCCTGGGTATAAGGTTCACCCGGCACCTGCCAGCCACCGTCGATGGTAGCGTCATAAAAACCAAAAGGTTTGTCCGGGGTGCTGGCACCGCGCAGCGGCGCCTCTTTGGGCAGATTAAACATCGGCGTTTCGGTTACCGGGTCGTAATGCCGCCCTGCTTCAAGCATTAACACCTTTAAACCGGCAATGCTTAATATTAATGCTGACATACCGCCGCCGGCGCCAGAGCCAACTACGATTACATCATATTCCTGTTGTCCGGATGCTCCTGACATCTTGCACTCTCCTCGTCTGCACACTTTGCATAATGTGCTTTGTTATAATAATTATGCCGCCCGGCTGCTAACGGCCTGCCGGCTTGGAACTACTTAGTTGAACACCCCCTTGTAACCGGTTACATAAACAGGCAAAAAACCGGGCATTAAATTCAACCTCAACGCCCGGCATGATTGGCTACTGCCAGCAATAAATCGCGCGTGGCACGGATCCCGGCATCTTCGTCGGCATTTTCACCTTCATATTCAATACCGATATAGCCCTGATAGCCCGAGCTTTGGATCAACTGCCACATTCGATGATAATCGATACTGCTCTCTGCGCCGTTTTCATTAAAAGCAAAACTCTTGGCACTGATGCCTTTGGCAAATGGCAGCAGTAATTGCGTACCCTGATACTTATCGCCGCTAAAGTTACCAAAATCCGGCAGGCTGCCCACATTACCGGCCTGCTGCAATACCGTGGCCAGCCAGTTGGCATCCATAGAGTGGCCCATATGGTTTTCGACAATAATGCTGATACCAAAAGGTGCAGCAAACTGCGCCAGTTGCTGCAGGCCCAGCACTGCCGCCTGTTGCATCTCTAAGGCGTCCGTTTTGGCGTTATCAGCAATACTGACGCGGATAGCATGGCAACCTAAAAACGCTGCAGCTTCAACCCACTTATAGTGGTTTTCTACCGCCTGCTGGCGCTGTTTTGCCTCCACTGCCGCCAGGTCACCTTCAGCGTCGACCATAATCAATAAGCTGCTGACACCGCTGTCATCGGCGCGCTGTTTTAACTGGCGTAAAAAAACTTGATCCTGCGCCTTGTCAGCAAAAAACTGATTTACGTATTCCACCGCGCCCAGCTGAAAGTCGCGCCGGGTTTTTACAGCAAAATCCAGTACCTTTAACTGGCCAGAACGTAACTGGCGGTGTAACGACCACTGTGCCAGCGAAATTTTTGGCTGCACCGGGCTGGCCGCGAGCACCGACCAGCTTAGCGGTAACTGGCTGGCCAGGCCTGCAATAGCAGCACCGGCAAAGGTACGGCGCAAAAAATGGCGGCGGTTAATCCCACTGAATTTCATAGCATGCTCCTGTTATAACGCGCGGATCCGGATCTGACGAAAAGCTATTTTGTCGTTATGGTCTTGCAGCATAATATGGCCGGGCTCAGCTGCAGCAACATCATGCTTAGGGGCAAATTTGCTGTTGGCAGCGCGCTGCTGCCAGTCGGCGGAGCCCAACTCAAACTGCAGTACCAGTTTGCCGTTGAGCCAATGCTCAACCTGCGGGTGGCGTACTACAATGCGGGTATGGTTCCAGCTACCGGCAGGTAAGTGGGCATCAACCTGCGGTGCGTAAATATCAAATAACGAAGCGGTGAAATGGATAGGATTGTCATGGCCGGGATAGTTATCATCGTCAAGTAGCTGGTACTCTAAACCACCAGACCAACCCGCACTGTTAACCTTGTAGAAGATACCACTGTTACCGGATGCGGCAATTTGCCACTCCAGTTCCAGCTCAAAATCGGTAAAGCTTTGTTTGCTGACAATATCGCCACCACCACCTGCGGTAAGCACCAGAGCGTTGTCGATAATTTGCCACTGCTCACCAATCGCGTTGCCGCTTTTGTCTGTCCAGGCTTCGGCAGATTCGCCGTTAAATAACCATTGCCAGCCATCAGATACGTCTGCAGTGGTTTTATCAGTTGTAGCAGCACCAGAGATGCCTTCGGAGGTGGTTGGTGCAGGTTTACAGCCGGAAACAGCCGCCAGCAACAGCAGGCTGATCGCCGCTGCACGAAAAAACGCATCCGAGTTAACTCTGATCACGTTGACGCTCCCCTTGTTGTAGCCAGAGCTATTGCTGGCCGGTACCGCTCGTTATATTTATTGTGTTGGCGTGATTCTGTGATCACTGCCAATGAAACCGGTTACATCACTAAACTTAAATCCAGCACAGAATTTTGTCAAGCAGATTGGTTATTTTTTGTCTGTCATTGCTGCGGTGCTATCACGCACCGCCAGCACGGGTATAAATTCTCAGCCTTCGCTCAACCCCAGAATACGCCGGTTACGGCCGGCATCGGTGGCGCCACCGGCAAAATCATCAAACGGCCGCTCGGCCACACAGATCAGCTGTTTGGTTATAAAAGGTGCGCCTTCTGCAGCACCCTGTTGCGGGTGTTTTAAACAACATTCCCACTCCAGCACTGCCCAGCCGGTGTAGCCGTATTGTGTTAGTTTGCTGAAAATAGCATTGAAATCTATCTGGCCATCGCCAAGCGAACGAAACCGGCCCGGCCGTTCCAGCCAGCTGCTGTAGCCGCCATAAACACCGGCTTTACCGGAGGGGCGAAACTCCGCATCTTTCACATGAAAAGCACGGATGCGCTGATGATAAAAATCAATAAATTGCAGGTAATCCATCTGCTGCAGCAGAAAATGGCTCGGATCATACAAAATGCAGGCGCGCGGGTGTTGCCCGGTGGCGTTAAGAAAACGCTCAAATGATAAGCCATCGTGCAAATCTTCACCCGGATGCAGTTCAAAGCATACATCAATGCCTGCTGCATCGAAGGCATCCAGTACCGGCAACCAGCGCAGTGCCAGTTCGGCAAAGCCCTGCTCTACCAGGCCGGCCGGGCGCTGCGGCCACGGATAAACGGTATGCCACAGCAAAGCACCGGAGAAGGTGACATGGCAGTTAAGGCCCAGCCGTTTTGATGCCTGTGCAGCGAGTAATAGCTGTTCAGTAGCCCACTGTTGTTTCTGCGCTTCGGTTTGTACATGCGCCGGAGCAAAACCCTGATACAGCTCGTTATAGGCCGGATGTACCGCCATTAACTGGCCCTGCAAATGGGTCGACAATTCAGTAATCTGCAACTGATAACGCTGGCACAATGCCAGTAGCTGATCGCAATATTGCTGGCTCTGCGCGGCCTGTTCTAAATCAAAAATGCGTTTATCCCAGGTTGGCAGTTGCACGCCTTTGTATCCCAGTTCCGCCGCCCAGCGTAATAATGATTCCAGTGTACATGCCTCACCGGCGGGTGGCAGATACTGCGCCAGAAATATCGCTGGCCCTTTAATTTTGCTTGTCAGCATAAATTCATTATCCTGTAAAAGTGTATTGCCCGGCTAGGCTTATCCAGGCCGCATTTTGCCTGCTGCTTACCACAGCCGCCTGTACAAAGGCCATGCCGCGCACTGCCTGTTCAATACCTGCCGCGAGGTTGCTGGTTGTGGGTTGTCGTAATGCCAGCGCAAAGTCACGATAAATATTAGCAAAGGCTTCCAGATAGCCTTCAGGATGCCCCGCCGGAGTACGGCAACAGGCCCGCACTTCTGGTGCCAGATAACTATTGTCAGTGCCTGCCTGCCAGGTTTGTTGTGGTTGCCCGCGCATTTGCACTAACAGTTGATTCGGTTGCTCTTGCAGCCAACTGAGTGAACCCAGCTCGCCATACACACTAATTTGTAAACCATTGCCCATACCAGCGCACACCTGGCTGGCCAGCAATGTGCCTCGGGCGCCATTATTAAAGCGCAGCAAAGCGCTGCCATCATCGTCCAGCTGCCGGCCCTCTATCACTGTAGCCAGATCAGCGCACAGCTCTGTTACCTGCAGCGCACTGATAAACTCCGCCAGCTGAAAGGCATGAGTGCCAATATCAGCAAAGCAGCCACTGACACCGGAACGGGCCGGATCTAACCGCCACTGCGCCTGAGCACTGCCATCGCTGTCGGCTTTGTCTGCCAGCCAGCCTTGCGGATAGCTGACAGCCACACGACGCACCGCACCTAAGTGGCCCTGCTGCACCAGTAATCTGGCTTGTTGTGCCATAGGGTAAGCCGCATAAGTGTGCGTTAAGCCATAGCGCAAGCCCGTTTGCTGCACCAGAGCCTGCAGTTGCAGCGCTTCGTCTAACGATAACGTTGCCGGTTTATCTGACAACACATGAAAACCGGCCAGCAAGGCGGCCTTAGCCACCGGAAAATGTAGATGATTTGGTGTCACTATAGTGACAAACTCTATCCGTTGCTCTGGCGGCAGTTGGGCTTCTGCGGCAAACAGCTGCTGATAGGAATCGTAGCAACGCGCCGTGCTGATACCCAATTGTGCCGCCATAGCAGCGCTGCGCTCAGCCTTACTGCTAAAGCAGCCTGCTACCAGCTCGATCTGATTATCCAGCCGGGCAGCAATACGGTGTATAGCACCGATAAAAGCGCCCTCGCCACCACCTACCATCGCCATTCTGACTTTTGTCTGCGCCATTACCACCCCTTGAAACCGGTTACAACACCGAAAATATATTACCTTGTTTTACTGTAACGGCACCGCTGCGGTTAAACCGGCAACCGGCGCTGCTTTGGAAAGCTTAATAAAAATACCACTAATACCAGCGCCGCTATACCAGCCGGAATTAACCAGATTTGCCACCACTGATAACCGCTGTCCAGGTGATGTAAATCGGTGATATAACCGGCCAGACGGAACCCCAACAACATACCTACGCCATAAGTTGCCAGTGTGATCAGGCCCTGAGCCGCCGCTTTTATCTCACGGCCGGCTTTTTGCTCGGTGTAAATCTGGCCGCTGACAAAGAAAAAGTCATAACAAATACCGTGCAGTAAAATACCAAAAAACAGCATCCATAACTGCTCACCGCTGTTGCCATAGGCAAACAGCACATAACGTAGCACCCAGGCCAGCATACCTACCAGCAAGGTAGCTTTAATGCCGTAACGGCGTAAAAATAACGGTAACAACAGCATAAAGGCAATTTCAGACATCTGCCCCAGCGACATTTTTGCCGCTGCGCCGCTGATGCCTAAATCATTCAGATACAAATTGGCATTCTGATAATAAAACGCCAGCGGAATACAGATCAGTACCGAGGCCAGAAAAAACACCAGGTAAGCGCGGTCTTTCAGCAATGCCAGCGCATCCAGCCCCAATAGTTGCCGTATGGTAGGCCGCTGCTGCGTGGCCTGCGGCGGTGTGTCGGGCAAGGTCAGGCTAAACACGCCAAGCGCTAATGACGCACCGGCCGCCAGCATAAAGGTAAACTGTAAGTTCTGGCTGCCTTCCCAGCCAAACCAGCCAATTAACAAACCGGCAGTGATCCAGCCGACAGTACCTAACACACGGATATGGGCAAACTGCGCGGTTTTCTCTGCCAACTGGCGAAAACTAATGGCATTAACCAGCGCCAGCGTGGGCATATACACCACCATATACAACAAAATATAGGGGTAAAAGCTGCTAAAACTGCCACTGTAGGCCGCACTGAACAGCAAGGCAGCGCCCACCAGATGCAACAGCGCCAGAATTTTTTGCGCGGCAAAATAGCGATCAGCAATCAGGCCGATAATAAAAGGCGCGATAATGGCGCCGATAGACTGCGTTTCATACGCCATGCCCATTTGAGCACCGGAGGCAGAGAAACGCTGTGACAGATAGGTACCCATGGTAACAAACCAGGCGCCCCAGATAAAAAACTGCAGAAACATCATTAGCGACAACTTAAGTCGGATGCTGATAGGCATGGCGGTGTTTTTCCTGTTGATTTTATTGTCATTGGTGGCTGCTAACTCTGCTGGCCAGCATACTTTTTATCCACAACAGAAATAACTGTAACCGGTTACACCAAAAATTACAAGCTGGCAGCCGGCAGAAAAAATCACCGCAACCTACTCAAACTTTAAAGATATAACCGCGTTTATAACACCAGTGCATTAACAGGTAGGAAAGTAACAAAAAGCTCAGCGCAAACGCCAGTGAGCCGTTGTAATCGCCAAACAGTGGCTGATACACAGTGCTGAATAACCAGCCGTGTAATGAGGTATCGCCGACAGATATCATCATCAGTATGCGCGCCGCCACACCGGCAAACATAAAAAACAAAATGGCATTGGCGCCAAACACCACAAAAGGTGCGCTCCACAACCGCCAGCGTTTAACATCACATAACCACAGGCAGGCCGCCAGTGCGATAGCGCAGTAACCGCTGCTTAGCAGCACAAAACTGGGGGTCCACAGGCTTTTATTAATCGGCAGGCCCATATGCCACAGTTCTGCCAGCCATACTGCCACCACACCAAATAACAATAAGCCACGAATTTTTTGCACCAAAGTGCGCTCGCTTTGCAGATACTGCGCCATTAACACCCCGGCCAGACAACTGCTGATCGCTGGCAAGGTAGACCACAGCCCTTCCGGATCAAAGGCAAACGGTGTGGCACTGCGGTAATACACATGGCTGGCACCCAGCACGACATGATCCAGCCAGGCGGCAAAACTGTTGCCAAACTCCAGCAGACCACGGAACTGATTACCCTGAGCATCCTGATACGGCAGATACAACATGCCCGCCAGATATAAAACACAAAGGCCTATCAACCAGCCGATACGGCCACGGGTACCGCAATACAGCACAATAAGCACGGTAAAAAAGTATACCAGGCCAATGCGTTGCAATACCCCCAGCCAGCGCAGGGTAAGCAGTTTCTGCTCAATATAGTTGTACGCCGGGTCGCGGAAATTGTAATAAAACAATGCTAAAAACAACCCCAGAGCAAACAGCTTTATGCTGCGCACTGCGGCATGTTTTATCACAGCAATATTGCCGCTGCTGTTTTGCCGCTGCAGGCTTAGCTGCAGCGACATACCGACAATCACAATAAAAAACGGGAAGATCAGATCAGTTACTGTCCAGCCATGCCACTGCGCATGCAGTAACGGGCTGTAAACATGGCTCCAGCTGCCGGGGTTATTAACCAGTATCATGGCGGTAATCGTTAGCCCGCGCAGCGCATCCAGCGCCAACAGGCGCTTGGCCGGTAACACAGAAAGTATTGCTTCGGCGTAACGCTGATACCAGTTAAACATAGTGTTAATACCCGCTAACAGTAACTGGCAGCTTACCGCTTAAACGGTATTGACCAAGTAAAGCCTGAGCCAGCGCTTCGTATACCGCATTACCGGCACCCATAGCGGTTGGCTGCTCTGAGGTGTTATAGGCATAGCTTGCCAGTACTACATCGGCATGCTGGCCATAACGGCTGATATCATAAGGCGCGCGCAAACTTAAAAACACATGTGGTTTTTTCTTCGCTTTAATCTGTGGCAGTAAAGCTTCGTATTGCAGGCTTTGCCGCTCATAAGCGGCGGCAATATTGGCAATACCGGTTAAATCGTCCATACCGCCAATATCGGCCAGGCTTTGCATAGGGGCAATAAAACCGCTGATCACCAGATCAGCCGCACCAATTTGCGCGCTGGCCCTGGCTAAATCGGTTTGTTGCAGGCTAATGCTGTCGATAACAAAATGATCTTTGCTGTAATGCTGCAGTGCGGCAGCTAAAGCCCGGGCTTTGGTTTGGTCTGGCATGATCAGTAACAGCTTTTTTGTATCACTGAGTTTAAATGGCCAGTAAGACGAAGCCGGTTTTACCTGGGTTATCGCGGCTTTGGCTAATGCCAGCTCGCTTTGCCGGTGCGCAGCACTGCCAAGCAGTTTGCCGGCCAGTTTGGTTTGTTCTGCAGCCGATTTCACTGCCGGTAATAAAGGATACTGCTGCTTTAACGCCACTATGCGCTGATAAGATTCGGTCAGTTCCGTTTTGGCAATATCGCCGTTGTTTACTGCCGCTTCGAGCGCATTAAGCAGTGCCGCCAGCGATTTTAGCTCGCCAGGGTGTTGCAGTTTTACCGGCATCAGGGCGATATCAGCACCGGCGGCAAAGGTTTGCACTACAGCTTCGGTGTGGGTAAAAAATTTGCTGATACCGGCCATATCCAGCGCATCAGTGACTATCACACCGTTGTAGCCCATTTCTTTGCGCAATACATCATGCAAAATGGTACGCGACAGCGTCGCCGGCTTAAGCATTTTTTCGCCGTTTTTAGACACAAAAGTGCTGCTGTCCAGCGCCGGAAACTGAATATGCGCTGTCATAATCATACCCGGAGTTTGCTGCTTAATAATATGTGCAAACGGATATAAATCTACCTGGCGGATTTGCTCACTGCTGTGCTCTACCCGTGGCAGGCCTAAATGGCTGTCTACTTCGGTATCACCATGGCCGGGAAAATGCTTCAGTGCTGCTATCATGCCGCGCTGTTGCATGGCGCTGGTCATAGCGTTACCCAGTTCCGCCACTTGCTGCGGGTTTTCGCCAAAAGCGCGCACGTTAATCACCGGGTTTTGCGGATTAACGTTAACATCTATTGTCGGCGCAAAATTAACATTAATGCCCAGCGCCAGTAATTCATCTGCCAGCACTTTGCCTACTTCAGTGGCAAACTTAGTGCCGTGCTCCGCATAAGTTGCACCTATAGCCATATTACCGGCAAACGACGTAGCTAAACTGCGTGGCAGGCGGGCTACCCGGCCACCTTCCTGATCGATACTGATAAACAGCGGCAATTTAAGCTTTGATGCCGCCGCAGCGCTTTGTAAATCGCGGTTAAGCTGCACGGTTTGGCCGACATCGGCCAGGTTTTCTGCAAACAGAATAACGCCGCCAATATCGTAATCACGTACCAGCGTGGCAAGCTCGGGCGGCAGTTTTGTCATGGGTGTGCGACACTGGCCATTTACTGGCTGCTGCTCGCAGTAGTAGCGCAGGTCCAGCATCAGTTTTTGCCCCAGCATTTGTTTTACACTGGCGGCGGGCACAGCAGATTTAACCGGCATAGCAGCGGCCGACAGAGTGAAGCTGCAGGCACTGAGCAGCAGTAACGAAGCGCGGGTCAAACATGACATAGAGTTCCAAGCAGATAAAACAACCACGGCGGTATCCTGTTATTTTGGCAAAAGCTGCAGGCAGTACAACAAAAATAAATTATTCATTCAAGTAAAATTTAAATGAATACTTTACCCACTCACTATACATTATGGTATGGTTAAGCACTTTTTCACTGTTAAGAGCCGCGCATGCAACTGACATTACTGGACTGGACGGTATTTTTTAGTTACTTCGCCATACTGGCACTGACGGGCTGGTATGTAAACCGCCGCAAGGCCGGTAACAGTAATGATTATTTTTTGGCGGCTAACAGCATGCCGGTATGGGTAGTGGCGGTGTCTGTGCTGGCCACCTCGCAATCGGCGGCTACCTTTCTTGGCGGCCCGGATATGGGCTTTCGCGGTAACTTAAGTTATATCGCCACCAATATCGGCGCCCTTATTGCTACCTTTATCGTGATTAAATTTTTACTGCCGCGTTATTACCAGCTTAAGGTCACCACGGTATATGAACTGCTGGAACAGCGCTTTGGAGCCAGTGCCAAAGATCATGCCGGTAAAATGTATTTATTTGGCCGGGTGTTTGCCAGCGGTGCACGGCTTTATATGGCCGCTATAGCAGTAGCCATGTTGTTGTTTAACGATATTCAGGCCAGCAGCGTGCTGGCGGCTGTGGTGTTGCTGGCTGTAATCGGCCTGGCCTGTACTGTTGCCGGTGGTATCCGCTCTGTTATTTATACCGATGCACTGCAATGCGGCGTTTATGTGCTGGCAGCGTTGCTGGTGCTGGGTTACCTGTATCACAGCATAGGGCTGGATTTACCCACACTGATACAGGCGCTTAGCTCGCCGGCAGAGGGCGGGCCGTCTAAATTATTACTGTTCGACTGGCGGTTTGATGTCAGCTCTAACGGGGTATTTAATATGTGGTCAGCATTAACCGGTTTTATTTTGCTGAATATTGCCGCTTTTGGTTTAGATCAGGACATGACACAACGTGCGCTCACCTGCAAAGACAGCAAAGCCGGTGCCAGAGCACTGCTAAGCTCTGCGTTAATGGTGATCCCCGTTATGCTGGTATTTATTCTGATTGGCTTTTTGTTGTATATCTTTTACCAACGGCCAGATTTATACCAGCCGGCACAAGGCTTTGCCGACAGCTTCGGCGGGGAAAAAGTCACGGTATTTATGTATTACGTATTAAATGAAATGCCGTCCGGCCTGCGCGGCCTGGTGGTGGTTGGCGTAATAGCGGCGGCGTTATCCACTATTACCTCAGGGCTAAATTCTATGTCATCTGTGCTGGTGGCTGATATGTATAAACCCTGGCGGTTAAAGCGTCAGCCCGTTACCGACGATCGGCATTTTGTCCGCGCTGGCCAGCTGGGTATGCTGTTTACCGCTATCACCCTGTCGGCCATGGCTATTTTGTGTTTTTACTGGCAGCAGTATTCTGATATGCCTTTGCTGGCGTTTGCGCTTAGCGTAATGGTGTTTTCTTACAGCGGCTTGTTGGGGGTATTTTTTACGGCCTTGTTTAGCCAACGCGGCAACCGCTACTCTGTTACTGCGGCGCTGCTAAGCGGATTTTGCGTGACCCTGCTGCTGCAACCTTATATTCTGCACCAACTTAGCCCGCAACTGGCCGCGCTCGATTTAGGTTTTACCTGGCAGCTGTGTATTGGCACCCTGGTGGCTACACTGGTGTGTCTGGCCGGTAAGCCGGTGGGGCAGCACAGTGCCATGGAAGGAGTTAACTAATGTGGATTTTGGCGGTTGATGGTGGTGGCAGTAAAACGCTGGCCCGCCTGACCAATACCAGCACCGGCCAGCACTGGCAGCAACAAGCTGGCCCGGCCTCACTGACGAATGATTTTTCGCTGGCACTGAGTAATATTAATTTACTCAGTGCCAGCCTGTGCCAGCAAGCCGGTATCGACAGCCGGCAAGTGGTAGCGGTAATGGGGCTGGCCGGCGCCGGTAACCCGCAGCAACATCAGCAGGCTTGCCAGCAGCTGGCCCGGCATTATGCGCGTTTTTTACTCACCACCGACGCTAAAACTTCACTGTATGGCGCTAATCTGGGCCAGCCGGTGTTGGTAGTTGCGCTGGGCACCGGTTCAGTTGCTATGCGCCTGTTGGCCGACGGCGCTGAGCAACAGGTTGGTGGCTGGGGCTTTAATATTGGCGATGAAGGCGGTGGCGCCTGGCTGGGTAAGCAAGCGGTACGCGAATTACTATGGCAGGTAGATAGCCTGGCCGGTGTGCAAAGCCCGTTATTGCAGGCAGTAGCACAAAGTATTGGCGACGACGCTGCGGTGTTACTGCCCTGGTTGAAAACCGCCAGCCCGAACGATTACGCCACTTTGGCGCCGTTAGTGTTTAACTATGCCGGGCGCTGCGACGTTGCCGACAAGCTGTTACTACGCCACAGCGCAGCGGTGCACCAACTTCTATACAGTGCCCGTGAGCAATTTGAGCTGCCGGTAGTCTTGTTAGGCGGCCTGGCCGATATTACCGCTGCGCTGCTAAATACAGAATGCCGCGCTTTGCTGCAACCGCCACGCGGTAGCGCACTGGATGGTGCTTTTATTCTTGCAACACAACTGACAAACTCTTTACCCCTTTCAGGAAACGGCGATGACAAATAACCAACAGGACTCTTTACTACAACAACTGGATGCCATGAGCTCAGAAGCACGCAATCCCGACAGTTGGGATATCGATTTGTTGTCGAGCCTGGAGATCGTCAAACGTATTAACGCTGAAGATCAAACCGTGGCGCAAAGTATTACCAGCTGTTTGGAGCAGGTTGCAGCAGTGGCCGATCGCATTGTCGAAGCCTTTGATGCCGGTGGCCGCCTGGTGTATCTGGGCGCAGGCACCAGTGGCCGGCTGGGCATTCTTGATGCGGTTGAATGCCCGCCAACCTACAGCGTGCCATCATCACAGGTGGTGGCGTTAATTGCCGGGGGTAATGGTGCCGTATACAAAGCGGTAGAAGGGGCCGAAGATAACCCACAACTGGCCGTAGAAGATTTACAAGGTATAAAGCTGCAGCCCAACGATATTCTGGTCGGCATTGCCGCCAGCGGCCGCACGCCTTATGTGCTGGGCGGCCTGGCGTATGCCCGCAGTATCGGCTGTTTTACCGCTGCCATCAGCTGCAACGCCAATGCGCCGGTGCTAAGCGCGGCGGATATCGGCATTGGTGCTGTAGTAGGGCCGGAGGTGGTTACCGGTTCTACCCGGATGAAAGCCGGTACAGCACAAAAACTGATTTTAAATATGCTAACTACCACGGCGATGATCCGCAGCGGCAAGGTGTATCAGAACCTGATGGTCGATTTACACGCCAGCAACGAAAAGCTGGTAGCGCGCGCAGTACGTATTGTGATGCAGGCCACCGATTGCACACCGGAAACTGCACGCCAGGCGTTAAAAGCCGCCGACATGAGCGCCAAACTGGCTATTTTGCATATTCTCAGTGGCCAGAACATTGAACACTGCCGCCAGCAATTGCAGCAGCAGCATGGCTTTATCCGTAAAGTACTCCAGCAAGGTACAGCCGAATGAAACCGCTACTGTTGCTGCTGCTAAGCTGCTGTCTGCTGGCTTGCCAGCCCGACGCAGAACGCCCTGGCGCGCAGCAGGCCGAAGCAGAGCTGCAAACCGGTGCTGAGCAGTTGCAACAGTACCTGCCGCTGCTGGAGGGCAAACGCGTCGGCGTGCTGGTAAACCAAACTTCGCTGGTCGAACAGCAACATCTGGTTGACGTACTGCTGGCCAACAAGGTGAATATTGTCAGTATTTTTGCGCCTGAGCATGGCTTTCGTGGCGACTATGACGCCGGCGCCAGTGTAAAAAACAGTACTGACAGCAAAACCGGTTTACCGCTGCTGTCGTTGTACGGTGCCAGCAAAAAGCCCTCAGCCCAGCAGATGCAGGAGCTGGATATCGTTATTTTTGATATTCAGGATGTAGGCGTGCGTTACTACACCTATATCAGTTCTATGCACTATATGATGGAAGCCGCAGCCGAGCATAACGTAGCCATGCTGGTGCTGGACCGGCCCAACCCGAATGGCGCCTATACAGATGGCCCTGTGCTGGACAGCGCCTTTCAGTCTTTCGTTGGCATGCACCCTATCCCGCTGCTGCACGGTATGACAGTGGCCGAGCTGGCACAGATGATTAAAGGCGAGCACTGGATTGCCAACGCCGATAAACTGCAACTGCATGTCGTGCCGCTAAGCGGTTATCAGCGCAGTCAGCCTTATTCGTTACCGGTAAAGCCCAGCCCGAACCTGCCCAATGATCAGGCCATAGCGCTGTATCCATCTTTGGGCTTTTTTGAAGCCACGCCACTGAGTATCGGCCGCGGCACGGAGTTTCCGTTTCAGGTGATTGGTTATGACAAATTTGGCCCGTCCGGCTTTCAGTTTATGCCGGTATCCACGCCCGGTGCTGCGTTAACCCCACCGCTGATGGACAAAGTACTGTTAGGCGAAGATTTACGCCAGGCCAAAGCACAGGGGCTGAATTTACAGTACTTGTTACGCTGGCATGCGTTATTTAAACAGCACGATGAAGTGTTTTTCACTTCGGCTAACTTTATGGACAAACTGGCCGGCACTGATCAGTTACGCTTGCAAATTGAACAGGGGCAAACCGAACAGCAAATACGCGCCAGCTGGCAAAGCACATTGCAGCAGTTTAAACAGCAGCGCCAACCTTACCTGCTGTATCCGTAAGCTTAGTTAAGGTGGCGCAACACGGCCTGTTGCACCGCGCCACTTTGCTGTTGCTGCAAAATAAACTGGTTGAGTGCCGGTAATAACCCCCGCCATTTAGGGTGCAGGCTTAAACTGATACTGGCTTTAGCAACGGCCTGTGCTAACGGGTATAGCGTGGCTTGCTGTAATTGCTGCTGCATTAGCCAGCGCGCAATAATGTCGTTCATGTAGGCTAAGTCACAACGCTCGTTCAGCAACATCTTCAGCTGCGCCTCCTGGCTGGAGGCATCCACCCTGATAAAACCCTGCTGGTTAAAGTACGGCTCAAGCTCAGGGTATATATAATGCTCGCGGGTACAGATCCGCAGTTGCCGCGCCGTGGTTAAATCCATTACCGCATCTTCAGGCCTTAAACTAAACAGGTAATCGTCGTAACTGAGTACCGCATCTGAAAATATTAATGCGTCTGGCTGGCTTAACCAGGCAGGGTTAACAAACATGGCATCAATTTCGCCCTGATACAATGCCTGCTCGGCGCGTAGCGGGTTATTAAATACATAGCGGCTGCTGATTTTCTGCTGACGGAAGAACGGTTCGAACAACTCAGGCAAAATACCGCTTATCTGATCTGAGCGGCCGTTAAGATAAATAAAAGGTGGGAACTGAGGGTGATGAATGATCAGTTTTCCTGTCTTCGGCTGTGCTATTGCCCCTTCCATGCTTAATACTGCCAACAATAATAACAGCCCAAACTTCATTCTTTACTCCGTTAGTTTCTGCAGGCGATAGCGTGCCGCTAAATCACCTTCAATGCGCTTTCCTTGCTTATCAAGCATAAACAACTGATTTTCTGCCACAAAGAATTGTACCGGCTGCTCAGCTTCCAACAAAACAGTGCTGCCGATGTCGCTCCAGTTAAATACGCCCTGCTCGGTAAATACCTGAGCCGATTTCCCTACATACACCCGCTCCAGCTGATAGCTGCCATCTGTATTTAATGTTACCTTGGTATTAATGCCTTCGCAGTCGGCACAGGGCAACATGCCCTGATAAGTACCGGCCCAATCCAGGCTGGTACGCGCATTGTGCGTAGCATCTGCCAGTTGGGTGACACTTTGCGCAGGTTCGCTATTTTCCGTCTGCTTAGCGGCATTGTCACAACCTGCAGCCAGCATTATTGCGGCCGTTACAGCCAAACCTTTAGTTAAATTTTTAGTCAAACTCTGCTTTAACATTATGTTTCCCTAATGTGTCAGGCAATGTTGACCGCCAGCATATAACTTAGCTAATCAACAGCGCTTTACCAGTACAAAAACCCGATATTGCGCCGCTGAGCCTTTATAGTGGCTGAATAATCAACACAAAAGGGATATGCATCATCATGTTATTGTTAGCGGCTAATCATAAAAAATAAATGGCTTGCTCACTGCGTAATAAACAATAAGCAAGCCAGGCTGGCGGTTACACAACCAGAGGTTTATGGCAGGTCGAAAATCAGCGCCTTGGCGGCGGTGCTGGCAGTAAGTTGCAGTGCAGTTTGCTCACTGATTTTTATACCGTCACCGCTTTGTAGCGTATGCCCGGCAACATCCAGTTCACCGGTTATCAGGTGAATATACACTTTGCGGCCAGGCGCAATATCCAGCTGTTGCTGTGCCGCTGTTGGCAAAATCAGCTGATATAACAGTGCATCCTGCAGCACGGTTAAACTGCCATCACGGCCATCCGGTGATAATACCAGCGTGAGGCCCGGCTTTTGGCCAAAGTCTTTTTGCTGATAACCCGGCTCGCCGCCAAACTGGTTTGGCTGCAGCCATATTTGCAAAAAGGTCAGTTCGTCCTGCTTACTGGCATTAAACTCGCTATGGTAAATACCTTTACCGGCACTCATCAGCTGAAACTCGCCGGCTGGCAATATTTCGGTATTACCGGCTGAATCTTTATGCGCAATCCGGCCCGACAGCACCAGGCTTAAAATCTCCATATCTTTATGGCCGTGGGTATCAAACCCGGCACCGGGTGCCACACAATCGTCGTTAATTACCCGTAGCGCCGAAAAACCCATTTGCGCCGGATCATAGTAACTGCCAAACGAAAACGTATGCTGGCTTTGCAACCAGCCAAAATCGGCTTTACCGCGCTCTTTAGCGTAACGTATATCAAACATTGTCTTTCTCCCGCTTATGTCTTTAGTTGGCTCTAGCTTATCGCCGGCACCCTGGCGACAAAAGCGGAATAATTTGGACTCAATATTCAGTTTTTTTGAACCAAAGCCCGCCAATGCCACCATAAGCTACACTAACGTTGAACGACACCACTAAAACCCTTACTTACGGAGTTGATTATGAGTATTAATGTGCTGGCCATTTGTGGCAGTTTACGGGCAAAATCCACTAACCGCGGGCTATTGCGTTATGCCCAGGCGCACGCGCCGGATGGCATGAAAATTCATCTGGCCGATCTGCTGGAAGTGCCGTTTTACAATGCTGACCTGGCTGAAAAACCCGCCGCAGTAAAACAGCTGCTAAAACAAATTGCCGAAGCCGATGCCTTGCTATTTGGCTGCCCGGAATACAACTACTCGCTGGCCCCGGCGCTGAAAAATGCCATTGACTGGGCCTCGCGCGAGCCAGACAATCAGCTGTTAACTGGCAAACCTGTGGCCATTATGGGCGCCGGCGGCGGCATGGGCTCCAGCCGGGCGCAATATCATCTGCGTCAGGTATGTGTGTATGTGAATTTGTACCCGCTAAACCAGCCAGAGGTGTTTGCCAACGCCTTTACCGGCAGCTTTGACAACGATGGCAATCTGACTGATGAAAAAATACAGGGCATGGTGCGCAAACAACTGGATGCACTGGCCAAATGGCAGCAACAACTGGCGCGTTAACCCATTCCGGCCCGGCTAAACTAAACTAAGCACAGGGCCGGTTTTGCTATCTGCTTTATCTTCAGCTGTAGGTTGTTTGGTGGCTTTGAGCTAAAATAAGGCACCTTCAACACTGCCTGCTCTGCCGTTATGAAACTTCTTGCGCTGTTATTATTTATTTTAAGTTGCTCGGCTTTTGCCAAATTGCCCAAAGTCAGCTCTGGCAGTATTGAGCGGCTGCAAAATTTTCATTCTGAGTTTGTACCGCCACGGCACATTGATATCTGGCTGCCTGAAGGCTACAACGGCAAGAAAAAGCACGCCGTAGTGTATATGCACGACGGCCAGATGCTGTTTGACGGCAGCAACAGCTGGAACCAACAGGAATGGCGGGTCGATGAAGTTGCCGCCGCGCTGATGGCAGAAGGCAAAACCCGGCCTTTTATTGTGGTAGGTATTTTTAACGCAGGCCCGCACCGCCACAGTGAATATTTTCCGCAGCAGCCATTTATGGCCTTAACCGCAGAGCAACAACAAGCGTTGTATCAAAACACCCCGGCGCAGCAAGCTTCGTTGTTTAGCCAGCCGGTTTACTCAGATAACTACCTTAAGTTTTTGGTACAAGAGCTAAAACCCTATATCGACAGCCGCTATGCCGTGCATACCGATGCCGCCAATACGTTTGTTATGGGCTCCAGCATGGGCGGGTTAATTTCGCTGTATGCCATTAGCGAATACCCAGAGGTATTTGGCGGTGCGGCCTGTTTATCTACCCATTGGCCCGGCAGTTTTGAGCAACAGGACAACCCGGTCCCGGCACAGTTTTTTGCCTATCTGCGCGACAAATTGCCGGAAGCCGGTAAGCACAAACTGTATTTTGACTACGGCACCGCCACGCTGGACTCCTGGTACCAGCCGCTGCAGGCTCAGGCCGATGCCATTATTGCCAGCAAAGGTTACACCAATACCAACTGGCAAACCCTGCGCTTTGACGGCGCCGAACACAGCGAAAATGCCTGGGCAGAGCGGTTGCACCTGCCACTGACCTTTTTGCTGGGTAGCAGCAAAGCCCTGTAAAGCACAGACCTGCCTGTACTTAAATTCCGGGCAGGCTGGCGCATTTTGCTGCATGGTTCGATAATTTAAAGCATTGTCTTCAAAAAATGTGTTTTATTTATCCTGTGCTTTTAAACACACTAACCGCTACTTCTGTTTAACAGGATACCCAGTGCTTAGAAACTCCGCCTCCCACTATGGTTATGTCGCCAGAGCGCTGCACTGGCTAACCGCCCTGCTGTTTTTGCTGGCTTATATCAGCGTTTACTACCGGCAATGGTTTACCGAAGCGCGCACGCCGGAAAACTGGACAGCACTGCAACTGCACCTGTCTTTTGGCGTAACTATTGCGGTGTTAGTGGTATTAAGGGTGTATTGGCGCTTAACTAACCCGCAACCTCAGCCAGAACCAGGCTCGGCCTTAATGCATAAAGCTGCGCATCTGGGGCATATTGCTTTATATGGCGTATTAATTGTTATGCCGCTAACCGGTTATCTGGGTACCGGGGTAGCCACTGAATTTTTTTTCCTGTTCGACATACCCAAATTTGAAGACACCTGGTTATTTCAGACTGTGGTAGCCAATGGTATGGGCCTGAGCTTTGAGCAGTTTGAAGCGCCGATAGATTTTATCCATAAACAAGGCGGAGCCTATGTGGTATGGCTATTAATTCTCGGCCATGCAGCCGCCGCGTTTTATCATCACCTGAAACTAAAAGATCGCACTTTACTAAAAATGTTAGGCCCTAAAAAAACAGCCAACTAGTTGCTGGCTGTTTGAGGGTATAAGTTTTATCAGCCCGGAATCCGGGCTATCACCTTGATCTCAAAATCAAAGCCCGATAACCAGGTTACTCCCACTGCGGTCCAGTTTGGATAAGGCGGTGCACCAAAGATCTTTTGTTTCACTTTCATAATGGTGCCGAATTGATGTTGTGGATCGGTATGAAAAGTGGTGACATCGACAATATCATCAAAACCGCAACCTGCTGCAGCTAAAGTGGCTTTGAGATTCTCAAAAGCCAGCTCAACCTGAAGTTCGAAATCCGCTTCAGGGCTGCCGTCTGCCCGACTGCCAACCTGGCCGGAAACGAACAGCAAATCGCCTGAGCGAATTGCTGCGGAATAACCATGCTCTTCATAAAGTGCATGTCTGTTGGCTGGAAAAATGGCTTCTCTTTTCGTCATTTCATAGTTCTCTTTGGAAGTAGTCAAATTGGCTGCAAAGCTGTGCAAACAGACATAACGATGCACAATATTTTGGGTTTGAATGGTCCTGCATGCTGAATTAGTTTAACATACGAGGCGTATATAGAATATGCCACATACAACTCGTATGTCAAGTGGCATACATACCGTATGTGACAGGAGTATCGAATGAGCACCCGATTAACAAAGATGGCAGAAAACCGTGACAAGCTGATTGCCTCTGCAAGGCGCGCCTTTGCGCAGCAGGGTTATGCTGGGGCCTCTATGGATAGTTTAACTGCTGAAGCCGGGCTAACCCGAGGCGCGCTGTATCATAACTTTGGCGACAAACGTGGTTTGTTAGCTGCTGTTGTCGATCAGATAGATTCTGAAATGGCGGCATATGCGAAATCTGTCGGAGCCAAAGCCGGTGATGCCTGGCTAGGTTTACTGGCTGAAGGCGCGGCCTATATAGAAAAAGCACTAGACCCGGAAGTACAGCGCATTGTGTTGCTGGATGGTCCCTCAGTACTGGGTGACCCGTCGCAGTGGCCAAGCCAGAATAAATGCCTGCAATCGACCAGAAACACCATTGAACAGTTGATTAAAGATGGCACTTTAAAGCCGGTAGATCCTGAAGCAGCCGCCATGCTGTTAAATGGCGCGGCCTTAAATGCTGCTCTCTGGATAGCGTCCAGTGCTAATCCTCAGGCTATGCTGCCCAAAACGCTGGAGGCATTTAATTTGCTCGCGTCAGGGTTTCTTGTGAAGGGCTGATGTGAAGGCTTAATGAGTGAGAGCTGCGCATTGGGGGCCATGCATTAGGCCCGCCCCCCGAGGCTTGCGTTCTTTATTGGATCTCAAATAATTCCACATCAAAAATCAGTACCGAACCTGCCGGAATTTTGCCGGTGCTGCGGTCGCCGTAGCCCAGGCCTGATGGAATAAAAAAGCGAAATTTATCGCCAACTTTCATTAGCTGTAAACCTTCTGTCCAGCCGGGAATAACACGGTTTAGCGGGAAAGAAATAGTTTCGCCGCGCTCAACTGAAGAATCGAATACTGTGCCGTCAATCAGAGTACCGTGGTAATGCACCCGCACTGTGCTGCCGGCCGTTGGATGACTTTCGCCACTGCCACTTTGTAACACTTCATATTGCAGGCCTGAAGCGGTAGTTTTTACGCCGTCTTTTTTACTGTTTTCAGCTAAAAATGCACTGCCTTTTTCATGGTTCAGCGCGGCGGCTTTCTGGTTGTTGGCGTTGTTGTAGAAGTAATAAGCGATGCAAGCAAGAACAATGATAATCAAAGCAATTTTCATGGTGAACTCTGTTAGTTGAGTTAGGTAGCAGCTATCTTATGGTGCATAGTGGTTTTGGTCAAAGGTTGGCAACAGACACAGGGCTACCTGCCCTATTTTTCTCTTTTTCTTACCGCAGCACGCAGGGTTAGGCCTATGGTCTGAGGCCTGCCCCTACGATCTGCTGCGGTTTCATAAATGTTGTTCTGTCTTTTTGTCTTTGTCGTTGTAAAGCAGGCAGCGAAATAGTCAACATCTTATTCAATAGCCTCTCTTTGACCTCAGGTACCGCCATCAATAGGCTGCCAATAATCATGCGTCCTGAGATAACATTTCTATTAGTCGTTTTTTTCTAAGATCCAGTTCAGCTAACTGCTGTTCAATCTCGGTAAGTCTCTTGTGTTGTAGTGCTTGAGTTTCAGGACAAAAAGCCGCGCCCTCAATTAAACGCATGCAGTCAGGAAAAGAGCGAATCTCTGCAATGCTGAATCCAGCGCCAATAAGCCGTTGTATTTGTCGAACCTGAGCTACTGAATGTTCAGGAAACCAGCGATAGCCATTATAAGAACGATGTGACGTTAAAAGATCATGCTTATCGTAATGACGAATTGCCCTGACGCTCACTCCAGTTTTTTTGGCAAGCTCTCCAATAGATAACTGCATACTCACTCCCAATTAAATAACACTTGACCCTAACACTAATGTCAGGCTTTAGCATAACTGGGAACTATTATTTTAGGGAGTATTTATGCAGGTATTTAACGCTCGTCAAGTCTTACTAACTTTATTTATGCTACTGGTTTCTAACTCGGTAGCCGCTGCAGATAAGCACTATAACGTCACAGCGCCTGATGGCGTCAGGATAGCAGTGCAGGAGTCCGGTAATCCAAATGGTCAGCCGATTATTTTTATTCATGGTCTTCTTGGTAGTCACTTAAACTGGGAAAAACAGTTACAAGATAAACAGTTGCAGAGCTACCGCTTAATTACTTTTGATCTGCGTGGGCACGGTATTTCAGATAAACCCCAACTTGAGGCCACATATCTTAATGGCAAATTTTGGGCAGATGATCTAGCTGCTGTTATTGATGGAAGCAAAGCAAACAAACCCTTGTTGGTCGGCTGGTCATTGGGTGGAGCAATAATCACCAATTATCTGGCGGCCTACACTGATGCTCGTCTCAGTGGGGTGATGTATGTCGGTGGTGTAGTAGAACTAGCTGAAGGACAAATTCCGGCACACCCTGATGAGTATCGAGATATGATTTCTGACAATTTAAAAAACGCACCTTGATGGCCAACGAGCATTCCTACGCCTGTGTTTTTATAAGCAACCAGACAACGACATTTTTGAACGTCTGCTGGCCAATGCTGCCCTTGTTTCATGGCCAATGCAACGCGCAGTACCGTCAATGAGTATTCCTCTTGAGAAAGGACTAAAAAATGTTCATGTGCCTATGCTTTTCATTTACGGCAAGCACGATGTACTGATTAACCCAAAAGCATCCCTGGCAAGAGCACTCAGTCTCAATCCAAATATTCAATCATTGATTTACGATCATTCAGGTCATACTCCATTCGTCGAAGAAACCGAACGTTTCAATGATGACCTTCATATATTTGCTAAAAGCCTTTAGGTATGGAATTACAGTTTGCAGATGAGTTATCTCAGTTTACATAATCATTGTTAAAAAGTTACATCATTCATCTAAACAGGTGCAGTTAGGATCTGCACCTTTTACCTACATGCATCGAAGGCACACGGGGTCAGGCCCTGCGGTATCGGCGTCGCTAAAACTCAGTCAACCTTGAGCACTATCAAAAATTGCAACCTATAAAACACAAGTGTTGACAAAAAATAAAAAATCAATAACATCTAAAGCTCAAAAATAAAAATAGGGACACAAATGAAAAACATATTAATTGCATTAGCCTTTTTTTCTACCTTTAGTTATGCAAATTCTGCTTATGATGATTGGGAGAAAAAAATTGTGCCCGTCACAGAAGCGATTCAACATTTCGGTGGTAATTACACATGTAAATACGACCAATACCGATATGGTACTGATATTTATAATCCAGGCAGCTACGGCTACTATATCGCTGAAAGATTTCACACAAGATACATTCAGGACAGTATTACTTCTCGCCCGGTGTTAATTGTGCAGGATCTAGCTGAATATCCCCAGAATGGATTTCCAGTTAACAATCCTTATTTTAATTATCAATGTTCCGGCGTAGGTGATTTACCAACAACTTATATTGAAAATAAAGTTGTTGGTACGAGAGTCGAATATCACCCAATTCAACCTTTTCCAACATCTGCATCATATGAGTATGCAAACTGCGGTGTTGGAGGGGATCTAGGTATAAGAACTGGGCATCTTTATGTTGGAGGAATATCTAGTGGTACATCTGTAGTTGTCAAGAATGTGACCGGTGGAGCTCAATCTATTCTATACTCTGGGCCAGTTAACTCATGGATATCAATTAATTTTAGTGAGTTTGGTGTCAAAACATTGTCTGTAAAAATTGATGATGGTTCAACTTATCGATTTGTTGTCAATGTTCCAGTTTGTAGCGGTGGCGGTGGCGACCCCGTACCTGTATAAGGTTCCATTATACAAACTGCTTTAATAAAATAGCTTGGATTGATAACGAAAACCCCGGTTTTAAAGCTGGGGTTTATTTTTTAATACGGCAATTTTACATAGATTGTCTTTTATCACGACGTGGCGAGGGAATACCTAGAGTTTTAGACCGCCCTCGGAGAGCAGATCTTAAGGAGTGGACTTCCCCTAAAACATTACGCCGTTTTTCCTTGGCTGACAATACCTTACAGGTACATGTAGTTTTGCCTTGAGCACAATGCCTGCTTTGCCTACAATGGCGCATATTTTATTTACCATAGGCCTAAGCCATGAACGACACTACAACTCAAGACACAACTACACGCCCGGAGTTACCGGATCGCCTTTCTGTTAACCCGCGCAGTAAGCATTATGTGGCAGCAATTTTCGAGCATGACATTGGTATTAAGCTAAACGGCAAAGAGCGTTTTGATGTGGAAGAATATTGCATCAGCGAAGGTTGGGTGAAAGTGGCTGCAGCCAAAGCGTTGGACCGCCGTGGCCAGCCGCTGTTAATGACACTAAAAGGCACTATTGAAGCGTTTTATCGTTAAACGCGGTTAGTTCTCAGGCTGGTTTTCAGTATCAGCCTGAGAGTTGCTGGCAGCTACTGCCACACAGTTCCAACCCCACCCGCGCTGTTTTTCTGCAAATTCTGCCGCTTTTTCTTCACAATATCCGGCTTCAGTGCTGGCACGCCACAGCACATTAGTGACGCCGTCTTTGCTGTACTGCACTTCGCAGGGCAGCTCAGTTGCCTGCGGGTAAACCACCTCTATAACCCGCACCGCATTACCCAGCTGGCAATGGGTGGCCTGGTTTTGCAGTGCCAACGCTGACACTGGCAGTAACAATATAATTAAAGCGAGTTTTTTCATTTTTTTGTTTCCTGGCAGTTTAGCTAAACTGCCAGTATAGCAAAGTGACAGTAACGGCAAGGTTAACTGCCCAACGGATACAATAACGCTGCGCGGTTAAGATCCAGCAACTGGCCATTTAGTAGCGCCAGCTGCACGCCTTTGTCATTGCGCAGTAAAAAAGTGGCTAACCGATGCCGCTGCGGCGTTGTTGTAGCCAAACCTTTGGGGTTTATCACCACCGGGAAATCGGAGTTATTGCTTAGCAATGCAGCATCACCGCTAAAGTGGCTGTAACCCTGGCGCAGCAACGCAATATAAGCGGCGTTATCCAGTGTTAAGGCTTTGCTAAGTGCGTAAGCTTTAGGCGCCTGATACTGCAGGCCGCTGGCATCAAACTGCTGGTAAGCACCATAAATAGATAGATCACCGATATCGCGCACCCGCCCCTGGCCGCCGCTGGTATCCAGCTCTAACGCCAGATCTACCTGAGCGTTATTGCCATTCACACTGATAGCCAGATTATTAATCAGCACATCTTTAATGCCGCCATCGCGGTTAAACGGAATAGCCTGATACGCACTGAGCGGCTGTTGCTGATAAGCGCCGCTGCCGATACTTTCAATGCTCATTACCAGCAATTGGGTATTAAGTTTGCGTGCTACCTGGCGGTTGTCGTCGCGCGGGTGGCCGCCGGATTCAATCAGCACAGTGCTGATGCCCATACCGGCAAAGGTGTCACCAAAAGAGCGCCAGGAAAAGGTATCGTTGTATTTGGCCAGATAACCCGGCAGCTCAGTTTCCAGCAGATCGCGCATGTCGCCAATCAGCTGCATGGCTTTTTTACGGGCCTCGTCGATGTCTTTTGCTTCGTTAAACGCCGGCGCCAGCAAGGAGATTGTTGCCTGCTTATTGGTGTCGCCTACGGCATAAAAGCGGTTTTGATCATGCAGGTTAAGGCCAAAATCCGGTTTAAACTCTTTGGCGGCCTGCATTAGCAAACGGCCTTCCGGGCTTTGTAACGCTTTGGCGTCGCGGTTAATGTCGATGCCCATGCTGTTAAAGCGTGAACCGGCAGCGGCACCGTCGGGGTTTACCATCGGTATCAGCCGGATACTGACTTTACTCAGCCAGTTGTCACGCCAGTTTTTTTGCGGCTCTGCAGCCATAAAATTCAGTAAATCCATCAGCGCCGCCGTAGCGGTAGACTCATTACCGTGCATTTGTGACCAGGCCAGAATTTTTACCGGGCCAGTGCCAATGTCTATTTGCCAGATTGGTGTGCCCAGCGCCGATTGCCCCAACCTGGTAAAACGGAATAACGGGTTTTGCTGATGCTGCAACAGCAGCGGCGCGATGTCGTCATAGTCCAGTTGCGGCTTATCCAGAGCACTTTGCTTAATGTCGTTATATTGCTGTGGGGATAAACTATTCATTGTCATTGCCTGTACCGCCATGGTTAAACTGAATACGCCGGCCAGAAGCCCTGTTGCCAAAAATCTACTGAGAGCACCTTGCATGTTACACCTCTGCTTAACTGCCTGAGCTTGCTAGCATGGCGCACTTTTGTTAACAAATGCAAGTTAATCGCGAACCAGCAAACCGCTGAATAGCCCCTACTGTCGCAATCGGCTGCAATGGCCGCTTTATCGCAAAAGCCACGGCAAAGCTTGCGACACTGTGACACAACCGGTATAAATTATTCAGCAGCAAAGCAAAACACAATAATAATAACAGGAGGCCATTTTGGCTGATTGGTTAACCTTAGTTCCGGCGCTGGTCGCCATCGTCATTGTACTGTGGCGCAAAGAAGTCATACTGGCCCTGCTGCTATCGTTATGCAGCGCTGAGTTACTGATTTTTTTGCAGGCCGGTCAGGGTGCCGGACCAGGCTTGTTGCTGGATGGCGGCATTCAAACGCTGGAGCGCATTGTTGCGGTAACCAAAGACAGCGACAACGCCCGTATTTTGATGTTTTCTTTGCTGGTAGGCGGCCTGCTGGCCTATATGCGTGACTCTGGCGGGGTGTCGGCCACGGTAAAAATGCTGGTGGAAAAAGGCGTAGCAAAAACCCCGCGTCAGGCTGGCCTGCTGACCTTTTTTATCAGCTCAGTTACCTTTATCGAGTCTAACCTTAGCTCACTTACCGCCGGTATCAGCTCACGCGGCTTATTCGACAAGTTTAAAATGAGCCGGGCCCGGCTGGCCTATATTATCGACAGTACCAGCGCACCCATTTGCATTATTATTCTGCTTAACGGCTGGGGCGCTTATATTCTGGGCCTGCTTAGCAACTATTCACTGGGTGACAACGCTGTGTCAGTACTGATTGGCACTATTCCGCTTAACTTTTATGCGCTGTTTACGCTAACGGTAGTGCTGTACACCATTATTACCGGCAAGGTGTATGGCCCGATGCGTAAGTCAGAGCAAGAATTGCATACGCTGTCGGCCCATACCGAAATTGATGTAAAACCCAGCCATCCGTCTTTTATGCTGGTGCCGCTACTAACACTGGTGGCGTCGATGCTGGGCTTTATGCTGATGACCGGCAATGGCAGATTGGTATCGGGCTCTGGCTCACAGTCAGTGCTGTATGCCACCACACTGGCGTGTTTAGTGGCATATTGCATGATGTTGTTTAGCAAACGTTTTAAGCATCAGCAACTGGTCGATATCGGCTTTAAAGGTATGAGCGAACTGCTGCCACTGGTTACCATAGTGCTGTTATCGCTGGCGCTGGGCAGTAGTTTAAAACTGCTGGGCACCGGTACTTTTATTGCGTCTATCGTTAATGACAGCCTGCCGCTGGTGCTGATCCCATGCCTGCTGTTTTTGGCCGGCGGGTTAATTTCGTTTACCACCGGCACCAGTTGGGGCACTTTTGCCATTTTGATCCCGATTGGTATGCCAATGGTGGAGCTGCTTGGCCTGCCGCCGTCTTTGGTGCTGGCAGCGATACTCAGCGGCGGTGTGTTTGGCGATCACTGCTCGCCGATATCCGACAGCACCGCAGTAAGCTCTGTCGCCTCGGGTTGTGATTTACTCGAACACGTGAAAACCCAGCTGCCTTATGCGCTGTTTTGCGGCGCCCTGGCGCTGTTGGCGTTCTTACTGGCCGGAGTGATGATGATATGAAGACACTGACACTAACGGCATTGCTGTTAACCGGTTGCGCGGCGGTAGAACCACAAACCGGTGTACCGGCTGACTTTATTGATATTGCCACTTTAGTACCACAGGCGCAGGTGCGCATGGCCTACCTGGGTACAGAGAATTTTGTTGGCAGTAAAGTAGACGGTTACCAGGCTAACAAATGCTATTTGCAGCAAAATGCGGCTCAGGCGCTGGTGCAGGTGCAGCAAGCCGCCGCAGCACAAGGTTATACGCTGTGGATATTTGACTGCTACCGGCCACAACGGGCGGTAAACCACTTTATGCGCTGGGCCAGCGATTTAAGCGATACCCGCACCAAAGCGCAGTACTACCCTAACCTGGGCAAAGATAAACTGGTGGGCGAATATATTGCCGAAAAATCCGGCCACAGCCGCGGTAGCACGATAGATTTAACACTGGCGGCAAAAGATAGCAGCGGCAACTGGCGGCCAATTGATATGGGCTCAGCCTTTGATATGTTTGATCCGGTATCTAATGTTGGCGCCCCCGGCATTACAGCCGCACAACAAGCCAACCGGCAGTTGCTGGAAAACCTGATGCACAACGCCGGTTTTAAGGTATACAGCATGGAATGGTGGCACTTTACCCACCAGCCACCGGTATATACCGAGCAGTACTTTGATTTTGTAGTGAAGTAACGGCCAACGCTGCCTTTAAAATAAAGCCACCCGCAGGTGGCTTTATTGTCTCAGAGGCATAGCTACTATGAATGACTGCGAATACGGAACACCATCGCATAAAGCAGTGGCACCGCCACCAGCGTCAGTATGGTTGCAAACGCCAGTCCGCCCATGATGGTAACAGCCATACTGTCAAAAAACGCGTCCCACAGCAGCGGCAGCATACCTAAAATAGTGGTGAGTGCTGCCAGAATTACCGGCCGGATCCGGCTCATGCTGGCCTGCACTATGGCCTGAATTTTATCCGGCACTTGTTGTATTTGCAGGTCAATTTCATCTACCAGCACGATAGCGTTTTTCATCAGCATTCCCGACAAGCTTAAAAAGCCCAGCAACGACGTAAAGCCAAACGGCAGACCCGACAACATTAAACCGGCCGTAACACCACAAATAGACATCGGTACAATTAACCAGATCACCAACGGTTGCTTTAACGATCCAAACAACAAAATACTGATAACCAGCATCACAATGAAGCTCAGCGGTAATTGCCCTGCCAACGAAGCCTGCGCCTCGGCAGAGCTTTCATATTCACCGCCCCAGCTTAGCTTATATCCTGTGGGCAGCGGCAGTTGCTCTATACGGGCCCGAACTTGCTTTAACGCCTGATCGGCAGTTACGCCTGTTACCGGTTCAGCCTCGACCGTAAGGGTGCGAACGCGGTTGCGGCGCTGGATCTTCGCTTCTTCGGTTTGCGTAATCAGGCCATCTATCACCTGGGTGATTGGAATATAGGTATTGTCTGCTGCACTCCAGATCATCCGGTCATTTAAACGGTCTACATCAAAACGTTCGCTGGCAGGTGGCCGCACAACTATGGGGATCTGACGGTCGTTTTCACGATACACACCACTTTGTATGCCGCTGCTGGCAAATTGCAGAGCTTGCGCCAGATCAGTGCGGCTAACCCCGGCAACTCTGGCCCGCTCTTCATTGAAATCAGGCACTATCACTACCTCACGCTGGCGCCAGTTCTGCCTGATATCAGTAATATTACTGTTTTCACGCATAATGTTGGCAATTTGCTGGCCAAGCTGTCGCAGCACAGTTTCGTCGGCTCCGGAAACTCTGGCTTGCAACTTGGCACCAGAGCCTGGGCCAAACATCAATTGCTCAGTATAAATTTCAGCGTCTGGCAGTTGTGCCGGCAAATGTTGCCTTAAGCGCTGCATCAGCAACGGAATATCATCACGGTGTTGGGTACGGATGATCATCTGGGCATAAGCTGCACTGGGCTGTTCCGGCGCATAAGTCAGCATAAAACGGCTGGCGCCACCGCCGATAAAACTGCTTACCGACACTACTTCTGGTTGCTGCTGCACAAATTGTTCAATTTGCGCGATGTCACGTGATGTCGCATTAATATCCGAGCCCTGCGGCAAATGGTAGTTTAAGTAGAAAATAGGTGTATTAGAGGCCGGAAAAAACACCTGCTTAAGCTGACCAAAGCCAATAACACTGCTGACAGTAAACGCCACCAGCAGGCTCAAGGTTAGCAACCGGTGTTTTAACGCCAGCCGGAGCAAGCCGGCATAACGCTGATAAAAACCTGCCGCATAAGGGTCGGCGTCAACATTAGCCGGATTAACTTTAAACAGATAGTAGCCAAACAGCGGAGTGACTGTAATGGCCAACACCCAACTTAACAATAACGATATGCCGATCACTGCGAACAACGAGAATAAAAACTCACCGGTGGCATCCGGCGACAAACCTATACCGGCAAAGGCCATAATACCAATCACGGTAGCACCTAACAGCGGGATCTGTGTCCGGGCCGCAGCCTCGCCGGCTGCCTGGCGTGATTGCATACCGCGCTGCATATTGATCAGCATGGTCTCTGCCACAACAATGGCGTTATCGACCAGCATACCCATGGCAATGATTAGCGCACCAAGTGAAATCCGCTCCATTTCAATTTGCCACAGCCGCATAAAGAACACAGTACCCAGTACCGTGAGTAATAAGGTAACGCCAACGACAATACCAACCCGCCAGCCCATTGCCACACATAACACGGCTATCACGATAACCACTGATAACAGCAGATTAACAATAAAATCATTAATCGACTGATCAACCACAATATGCTGCTGATATACCGGATGCAGGGTAACACCAAGCGGGATCTGCTGCTGCAAACTGGCAAGATGTTTATCTACCGCATTGCCCACATCAACAATATTGACATCGCTCTGGCCTGCTACTGCCAGCGTAAATGCCGGCTTACCGTTAAAGCGGATCAACATTGATGGCATTTCTGCTTTTTCACGGCTGACGTTAGCAACATCAAAGATACTCAGTTGCTCGGTAGAGCCGGGGTTACCAATACGGACATTTTCAATGGCCTTTACTGAATCCAGGCCGGGCCGGCTAACCAGCCGCACTCTCTTGTCATCTACCTGCAGCGAGCCTGCGGCTGTTACGGTATTTTCTGACTGCAGAGTGTCAACGATTGACTGCGGCGATAAGCCAAGGCCAAGCAAGCGCTGATGCGAAATTTCAACATAGATAGTTTCTTCCGGCTCACCGGCAGTTTGTACTTTCGCCACGCCGGGTACAGTGAGCATTTCGCGGCGTAAAAATGTCGCTAATTCCAATAGCTCCCGGTCGCTGTACCCCTCGGCCGTTACGGCATAAAAAATACCGAAAACATCGCCAAAATCATCATTCACTACAGATTGTTGCACACCTGACGGTAAACTTGCCTGAGCATCATTAACTTTGCGGCGCAACTCATCCCAAATTTGCGGCATAGCATTACCGTCATATCTGTCTTGCATCTCAGCCCTGATTTCCGACATGCCGGGCATCGATTTTGACGTAATGCGCTTTAACTGTGGTAACTGCTGGATAGCCGATTCCAGCTTTTCGGTTACTTCGGTTTCAACCTCAGCAGCAGTAGCACCGGGGTAAGCAGTGGTAATAATGGCTTCTTTTAACGTAAAGGATGGGTCTTCCAACCGGCCAATGGTGATTAACGCCCATAAGCCACCAAGCAGGCACAGCATGATCAGCAGCCAGGTATTTACCTGTTTATCAATCGCATAACTGGCAATTCGCATTGTACGGCTCCTGCTTAGTAAGCGTTAAAGGGCCGCACCAGCTGGCCATTTTGCAAATGATAGATACCGGCAGAAACAACCTGCGCGCCTTGACTCAAGCCGCCTAAAATCTCAACCTGCTGCTCACGCATTGTGCCTACCTGCACCGGTATCCGCTGCACCCTCTGGCTATCTGCATCATACTGCCAGACAAAAAATTGGTCTGGTGTAGATGTGTCCAGTGCAGAAACCGGAACAGACACCTTGCCCTGCGCTTGCTGCTTTTGTGTGACGACATTAACTGTCATGCCGGGCAATAAATTGACATCAGGCATCCGGGGCAAAGCAAAAGATACCTGATAAGTTTGCGTAAACGGATCAGCCTCAGTGGCGTGCTCACGATATACCAGCGGATAGCGCTCTGTGGCTTTGTCGGATAAGCGCACATACACCTGATAATCGTTGCTGTCGCTAACCAGACGCATAATTTGCTCCGGCACATTAATATGTACCCGCAGCTCACTGACATTCTGTACCCGCAGCACGGCGGTTCCGCCTGCGACTGTGGCATAGCGCTCAATCAGCCTGCGGGTAACCAGAGCGTCAAAGGGAGCGTTAAGCCGGGTGTAATCTGCATTGCGTTTGGCATTTTCCACTGTCACTTTGGCTATGTCGTAGCTGGTTTGCAATTGGTCAAAATCAGAAGGGGTTAAAATACCTTGCTGACGCAGTGGTTGGCCTCTGGCCAAATCGCGCCTGGCCTGCTCTAACTGCACAGTAGCCTGCTGCAAAGCCAGTTGGTAATCGGTCGGGTCCAGCGCCGCCAGTAACTCACCGGCTGGTACTATCTGGCCTTGTTGCACGGCCAGTTCAGTTACACGGCCGCCCACCTGAAACGCCAGATCAACGGTACTGACTGCATCAACCCGGCCAACAAAATGCCGGCTGTTTAGCTGCTCATCACCATTGACAGTGTATAGCTTCACCGTAGCAAGCGTTACCGCTTCCGTTTCAGCGGGAGCTTCAGAGCAGGACGTTAACATCAACAGTATCGCCAAACTTGGCAGTAAATACCTGATAGACATAAGTTTCATTTTATCAGCTCCTGTGCGCGGCTAAGCATATAGCGATCTAAATTAGCTTTTTGCTCGCTACTGAACGGGGATATGTGCAGTAACTCCTGAAAAATCATTGCCTCACTGGCTAATAGCAACATTAACGCTTCAGAATTGTCGCCACTGGCCTCAGCAATTTCATGCATAACTTTCCGGCTGATCTGCTGCACGGGCGCCAGTAAGGCCGGTTGGTCTGCCGCTGCTGCCAGTATCGCCATGGCAGTATTGCCTTTGACCTGAGAACTGAAATTAGCATGTGCCTTTATCACCGCGGCTAATACATTGTCTCCTTGCTGCATCAGCGCTAAGCGGCTTGTCTCTGTCTCATCTATCAGCTGTTGTATCATGGCGCTGATCAGCGCTTCTTTAGTAGGAAAGTGATATAGCAGCCCCCCTTTACTCAGCCCGCTGGCTTTGGCTACCGCATCAAGCGTTACCTTGCCGGCGCCTTGATCAGCGGCAACATTTAATGCAGCAGAGAGGATCTGCGCGGTAGTAATCTGCGATTTTTTGCTCAATTTAAGTCTCCCCGGTCTGTTTATAGCGTTAAGCCAAAAAAAAACCGTCTGGTTGGTATAGAATGCCGAAATTCTATACCGTCCAGTTGGTACAGTAAAGTTATAAAACGTGCAGTGATAAAATAAAAATCGCGGAAAAAGTAACCGATATAGGGAAAGATGCACAAAAGTAAGCCGCAATACGGCTATATAGCAGTGGGAATGTAAGTTTTATCGTGACGTTGGGCTTAGCCCAAAACCCGCTGGCGCTGATACATTTGCATTGCCAGTTCGTCCTGCTGTTTTTGCTCGCGCCGTTGTTGTTGCAGTAACTGGCGCTGGCGGCGTTTTTCCAACACCTGCTCTATGGCCAGGTTGTAAGCTGCCTGTTTGCTGCAGGCCTGTTGCTGCATGGCTACTTCCTGCTGCGCTAAATCGCTGCGGTGTTGCTGCTGCTGCGCCATATCATGCATGATCACCTTTAAGCCCGACAAATTCTGCAGGCTAAGGCTGCATACCATCTGGCGGCTGGTTTCCATACTATTGATATGTTGCGTCAGCATGCTGCTACGCTGCTGTTCATGCTCGGCCTGACGTTGCAGCTGGCTATGCCGGCTGCGCATGACATCAAAGTTGTCCTGTTGCGTTTGCAGATATTTTTTAAGCATGCTGCGCCACCAAAGTTGCCAGTTGTTGTTCGGTTTGGCTGAAATCAATCTGTTCATTTAAGCCCTGACAGAGGAACTGCTCTATCTTCGGATACAAGGCCACGGCGCGATCCAGCTCGCTGTCTTTGCCGGCCTGATAAGCACCCAGCGGGATCAGCTCCTGCACCTGCTGATAACGGCTATATAAACGTTTTAAGCTGTAACAGCTTTTTAGCTGCTGCTCAGACACAATATTTGGCATTACCCGGCTGATGGAGGCACCAATATCTATTGCCGGATAATGGCCGCGCTCGGCCAGTTCGCGGCTTAGTACCACATGGCCATCCAGAATAGCGCGGGCGGCATCGGCTATCGGATCCTGCTGATCGTCACCTTCGGCCAGTACAGTGTAAATGGCTGTCATACTGCCGCTGCTGTCACTGCTGTTACCGGCACGCTCTACTAACTGGGTAAGCTTGCTAAATACCGACGGCGGATAACCACGGGTAGCGGGTGGCTCACCAACTGACAGCGCAATTTCGCGCTGTGCCTGGGCATAGCGGGTTAACGAATCAACCAGCAGTAACACATGCAGGCCCTGATCGCGAAACCAGGCTGCCAGGCGGTGCGCCAGCTCGGCACTGCGCATACGCAGTAACGGTGACTGATCGGCCGGTGCCGCCACGACGATGGCTTTTTTCATGCCATCCGGGCCGAGGCTATGTTCAATGAAGTCTTTTACTTCCCAGCCACGTTCACCCACTAAACCGACGATCACCACATCGGCACTGGTAAAGCGTGTCATCATGCCAAGCAATTTACTTTTACCCACACCAGAGCCGGCAAATAAGCCCAGCCGCTGGCCCTGACCAACAGTAAATAAACCATTAATCGCTTTTATACCGACATCCAGCGGCGTGGTTACACCCTTTTTCTGCATCGGGTTTACCGCGGCCAGCTGGCTGCTGATATGTTCACCTTTGGTTAAAGCCGGGCCGCCGTCAAGCGGCTGCATCAGGCCATCAACCACCCGCCCCAGCAAAGCCCGGCTTACAGTTAATGCTGTCGCGTTTAACTGTGGCCTTACTCGGGCACCGGTTGTCAGCGCACTGGCGTTGGTCAGCGGCATTAAAAAGGCCTGTTCACGGTCGAAGCCTACCACTTCCGCTTCAACCCAGTGGCCGTCAGGCATTTCTACCTGATAGCGCTGCCCCAGCGTATACTGGCCACCGGCCACGGTAAGCACCATGCCGTTTACCCGCACCAGAGTACCAAAGCTCTGGTACAAGGCCCCGGCATCTAACTGGCTGCCTGCCTGTTGCACGCGGTTAAGCAGGCTCATGGCTGCTCTCAAGCTGTTGCTTTAACTGCGGTAGCATCTGGCTTAAACGCTGGCGAAAATCGAGTAAATGTAACTGAGACAAACCGACAAATTCAGCGCTGCCCGGTGCCAGCCGGGCGTCGGGTTGCAGGTTAATATTGCCAAGGGCGGCAATATCCAGTTGCTGCCACAGCGTAAAGTCTGTTGGGGCCAGCCGGATAGTATGGATCTGTTCGTTTACCTGTAATAAGGCCAATACGCTGGTGATAGCTTGCTGCAAGTGCGCAGGCTGCAGGCTCAGTTCAGCCTCCAGCGTCAGTGTGGCCAGTTGGCTAACCAGTTCAAATATGGCTTGTGCCAGTTGTTTTTCCTGTTGCTGCTGTTGTTGTTGCAACTGCAGTTGTAGCTGCTGTAATTGTTGCTCAAACTGCTGGCGCAGCTGCTGTATCGCTTGTTGCTGGCGCGCATCAGCCTGTTGCAGAGCTTGTTGCTCGGCTTGCTGCTGTGCCTGCAGCCGGCCTTGCTCTGCCCCCTGTAGCCGGCCTTCCTGCACGCCGCGCTCATAAGCTTGCTGCAGTTGCTGCTCCGGGCTTTGTTTGCTCAGATCACGCTGTACACCGGGAAAACGATACAGATCTGCCATAGTTATCCCAGTGTCGCTTCTTCGTATAAGCGATAATCCACTTCGCCTTTGGCCATCATCTGGCGGATCATCCGCATGATTTCTGCCCGGGCTGCTTCCACTTTGGTAACGGTTTGCGCCTTGGTGCCTTCAATTTGCTGGCGGTAAACCTGGGCCAGCCGTTTTGGCAGGGCCGACATAATGCTGTCCAGCATGGCCGGTTCGCAGCCTTTTAGGGCCACTACCCATAGCTCATCCGGTATTTCGTTCAGCAGGTGAGCCAGCACATCTTCGCTTTGGCGGGCCAGTGAGGCAAAGTCATACATTTTATCCTGCACCGCTTCGGCGGTTTCGGCGTTATGTTGTTTTAGCAGCTCCATTACCTCGGCTTTATTGCCGTTGTAGCGGTTCATTATTTCTGCCACTTTTTCCACGCCGTTAACGCGGGCACCAACCTGTTCGCCCACATATTCAATACAGGCTTCCAGTGTATGGCGTAAATCATCCATTACGTGTTCGCTGACTTCACGCAGGCTGGCAATACGAAACAGAATGTCGTCATGCTTTTGTTTAGGAAACAGCGCTATAACTGCTGAGGCTTGCTCGGGCGGTAAAAAGGCCAGCAACAATGCCTGCATTTGTACATGCTCCTGCTCTAAAAAACGCGCCAGCAACTCAGGGGGTACCCACTCCAGGCGGCGTAAATCATCCGCCAGTGCGCCGCCGTAGATATCATCCAGCATACCGCGCGCCAGTTTACGGCCAACGGCTTTGTCCAGCGCCCGCTCCAGGTACAACCTTGAGGCACCGCTGACACCGCTTTCACTGCGGTAACAGTCAAAAAAGTCGTTTAAAATTAATGCGACATCGTCCTGCGTTACGTTGGTGATCTTCGCCATCCGCTCTGACAATGCCCGCACTTCATGCCGGCTAAGCTTTTTAATAATACCGGCTGCATTTTCTTCGCCCATGCTTAGCAGCAAAATTGCCGCCCGATCTAAATCGGTAATAGTGCGGCTATGTTCAGACCTTAGTTGATTCAATGCTGACTCCTCGCTCTACCCAATATTTAATCACTGCGGTTACCCTGTCAGATTCTTTACTGGCCAAAAGCTGCATATGGCTGATTTGCTCAGCAAATTCAGAACCAATTTTCGGCAGGTTAAGCGCATTAAAGCCAGGTTGTGGTATATCGCCCTGCGCGGCATCGGCGCTATTGTCTGCGGCACTTTTGGCATTTGACTGCGCATTTAGTGCTGGCAGGGGTTCATCCGACAAGGTGGCGTAAGCATGGTCTGTTTCCGGCTCGCGCTGCTTTTTGCCCGTGATCAGATGGTTAACCAAAGGCCGCACGCCAAACAGGATCAATGCCAGTGCTATTAAGCTGCCAAATACATAGCGGGCATATTCTTTAACTTCAGGTAGCTGCCACCAGGGTAGACCTGCCTGCGGTTCGCTTGACAGCTCTGCGGCAACAAAGCCAAAACTGGTGATATTAAACTGATCGCCACGGTCGGCCTGAAAACCGGTTGCGGTTTTTACCATTTCACCCAGTTGCTGCAGTTGCGCCTGAGTCCAGCCGGCATCGCCTGCAGCGGCTTCATTTACCAGTACTGACACGCTCATCGACTTTAACCTGCCCACTTCAAAGCGGGTGTGAGTTACCGCCCGGCCATTGTCAAACTGGCGGCTGCTTTCGTTGCGCTCTGAGGTCCGCTGGTTATTGTCTTCGGCCTGTTGATTGGCCGGTAAGGGTGGTTGATTGGCCAGCGAGCCGGGAATGCCCATTGCCAGTTGATCAAGCATAGTATCGGTTTTTATTGATTCAGACCGCATTACTGAGGCGGGGTCAACCACTTCGCGGGTTTCTTCTACCACGCTGAAATCGACATCCGACGATATCTGAATGCGGTAGTTGCCATCGCCCAGAATAGGCAACAACATAATGGCGGCACGTTGTTCAATATTGCGTTCGAGCTTCTGAATAAAGGCCAGCTTTTTATCGGTTTCTTTGCCAATAGGGGCGTCGTCATACAACTCGCCGGTTAGCAGCTTACCACGCTGATCTACCACCGACACTTTGCGTGGGTCCAGCCCCGGTACACTGCCGCTGATCAGGCTGACAATAGCTTCAACCTGGCTGGGTTTCAGCTCGTAACCCGGCGCTAAATCAACCATTACTGAAGCAGCAGATTTTTCTTCCTGGCGGCCAACAAATAAATTACGTTTTGGCACGGCCAGATGCACCCGGCTGTTGCGCACGCCGTCCATCGTTATAATAGTGCGCGCCAGTTCACCTTCCAGCGCATGCTGATATTGCATAGACTCCATAAACTGGCTGGTACCCATAGTCACTTTCTCGCCTATGGTAGACAGCCCCTCTGGCATGGCGGCTTTAATACCGCGTGCGGCCAGCGTTATACGTGCATCGGCCAGACGATCCTGCGGCACCATAATATTGCCGGTGTCGGTATCAATCCGAAAGGCGACTTTTTCTTTGTCGAGCACTTCCAGGATGCCGGCTTTGTCGTAATGCTCCTGATTACCATACAAAGGCACGTAGTTTTTCGCCGAAGTCCATAAAATCAGTACTATCGTCGCGGCTACCAGCGTAGCCAGTAAGGCGATAGACGCTATGCTACGGTCGCCACCCGGTAACCAGTTAAACCTGTTAGACAAGTTAATGACTTTCTCGCGAAAGTTACCCTCGATATGCGCCGCGGGCATTTGTTTTATCACTTCGCCTTTCATTACATTGTCCTTACAGTGACATCCGCATTACATCATCAATGCCGCTCAGTACCTTATTACGCGCCTGCAGCAGCATAGAGAAACTTAAACTGGCTTTCTGGCTGGCTACCATAGCGCCTACCACATCGTCAGACTGGCCGGTGTCTACCGCTGTCATCATGTCAGCAGCGATATTCTGCTGCTGATTGATTGAGCGGATCACCTGCGAAAAATCGCTGCCGATGCCGCTGTCATTATTAGCCGGTGCAACGCGCTCATTACTGGCAACCTGCTGTAACGCTGTCATCATATCCAGCATCTGGTTCTGGCTGTTTATTGGTGAAATCATCATAAATTCCTTAAGAAGCTAATGCGTCTATGTCGACACCATGCTCACGCATGGCGGCTAATTTGTAGCGCAGGGCGCGGGTGCTAACACCCAGTGCCTGTGCCGTACGGGTGCGGTGGCCGTTACATTTGTTCAGTACATCGAGAATGTAATCAAACTCGGCATTCTTCTTACTTTGCTTGAGCAAACCGGCACAAATAGCGGCAGCCTGCGGGTGACATTGCGGTAAATTCAGATCAGCTATCTGTAGTTCGATGCCACGCGCCATAACCAGGGCCCGCTGCATTACGTTTTCCAGTTCACGCACGTTGCCCGGCCAGTTGTATTGCAACATCACGTCGGCCGCGCCGCGGCTTAAACGGTATTTGCCGTTGCCGTACTTGTTAATAAAAAACTCTGCCAGTGGCAAAATATCATCACGCCGCTCGCGCAGCGCCGGCCAGCTTAGTGGTAAAACATCCAGCCGGTAGAATAAGTCTTCGCGAAATAGCCCCTGCTCGACCTGAGTACGCAGATTTTTGTTGCTGGCAGCAATAACGCGGATATCCAGCTTAATGCGGTTGTTACTGCCAAGGCGCTCCAATTCCCGCTCTTGCAGCACCCGCAATAGTTTGGCTTGCAGGGCCAGTGGTAATTCAGAAATTTCATCCAGCAAAATACTGCCGCCGTTGGCTGCTTCAAATTTACCAATTTGCTGGCTGACTGCGCCGGTAAAAGCGCCCTTGTTGTAGCCAAACAGCATGGCTTCAAGCATATGTTCCGGAATAGCTGCGCAATTAACGGCAACAAAAGGTTTGTCAGCACGATCTGATGCCTGATGAATAAACTGCGCCAAGCGTTCTTTACCGGTACCGGACTCGCCCAGTATTAATACGCTGGCTTCAGTTTGCGCGGCCCGGTTAGCCAGTTGCAGGATCTGACGGCTGGCATGCGACACAGCCACTAAATCCTTCAGCCCCTTGCTCATGGCCGTAGCATTACGAATTGAGGTTTTTAACTGCGAGGCAAAAAAAGGTTTAAGTAAATAATCAATAGCGCCGCTTTGTAAGGTATCGGACGCCAATTCGCTTTGGTCGTTATTTACCATACTGATAATTTGCGCAGCAGGTAGCTTGCGGTACACCAGCGTGACCAGATCCGGTAACGACATTTGCGGCATACCACTGTCAATAAATACCAGTGCAGGCTGGTAGTCATGGCACAGGCTGATGATCTCAGTTACGGTATGAGTGTGTAATAAGCTGTAACCTTCAGCACTGATACATTGCTGTACCTCGGCATTGGGTTTTTGTTGGTCTATCCATAACACGTAGGGGGAATTCATGGTTAGTCAGATCCTGCTCAGGAAGTGGTTCGGATTAACCGGATGGACACCCGGCGATTAGATTGTTCAGCCTTACCCTGGCTGTGCAGCAATGGATAACGATTACCATGGGCGCGTACTTCCAGCATGCTGGCCTTTACACCCAGTTCAATCAGTCGTGCTGCCACTTCATCGGCTCTTTCTTTTGATAGCTGCCGGTTAGCCAATACCGTACCCACGTCGTCGGTATGGCCATCGATAAGAATTTTTTTCACAGAGGGGTCAAGCTGCAGATAGCGCGCTAGTTTTTGCAATACCGGCAATTGCGTACGGTCGACCACACGCTGGCCTGAGGCAAAAACAATGTCGGTATCACGTGCCTGCTGCCAGGACAGCGGCGACATTTTCGCCACGCAGCCACGAAACTGCTCTACCGCTTCATGGCCACGCACGCTGGTAAGTAACAACTGTTGCTGCTGCCGGCCATTACCCAATTCAAACTGCAGCCAGGCACCGGCTTGCACTTGCTGAAATAACGGCAACGCCGCCTGCAAGAAACTTACCTGGCTTTCATGATATAACTCGGCCATATAAGGCAGGCTTTCAGGCTGGATAGTATCCGGTTGCCAATCGGCACTGCGGGCGGCGACAGTGGCTTGCTCTAAGGCGGGATAAGGCTGTGCCAGTTCAAGATCAAGCTGCAACTGCTGGCCAGGCTCCAGAAAAAAGCTCACCTGGCCCAGCCCGCTAACCCGCTGCTGTAAACGGCAATGAAAGGCACTGCTGTCAAGCTGCCACTGCGCCTGCTCGGCTGGCTGGATCAGCACAGTGCCCGCAATGGCAGTGCCGATTGCAGAAGTACTAAACCACAAGCTAAGAGAAAACAAAGACACATTGATACCCTTTTATTTAACCGCAACCTGTATCGCAACGCGATACGCCACTGGTTTAAGAAAATAAAAGGAAAACTGCATAGAAAGCGCTCAGCACTAACACGGGCAGCCGCGCAGGCAGAGACACATCACGAGGATGTCGCCAAGCTAATGCAACCCCGCTATCGTAACGTTGTTAAACGCCGTAGACCGGTGGCTTTGCGTCCTGCCCTTTCGGTGCAGTTTGCCTTTTAATTATCTTAACTGGCGCATAAACCTTAAAATGATTTATGAACCTAAACTGAATAATATGAAAGATATCTAAATTACCACTATCTGGCAAGTCAAACTTTAAAAAGATCTTTCATGATCTTAAAGATCATAGAGTTAAAACCGCTTATTGTTACATCTTTGGTCACATTTCAGCGTTAACTAATCAGACCAGATCTTGCTTAAAAGCTGACTAACTATTTACAAAGCCTGCACAACTATCTAAATACATCGTTTAGCATAACGCAGTGCTGTGACAACACTATGACAACCCAGCCCCACAAAACGCCTCCTTTAGCCCAAAGCACCTATTACATTTACCCGTAAGGTTTCCGGGATCTCGTTATAAGACAGTACAGCCAGCGAGTTTTGCGTAAAAGTGCGGGCATAGCGCGCCAGTAACGGCCGTAATTGCGGCACGACGACTAATGCCGGGGTATAGCCTTGTTGTTGCATCTGGCTGCAGATCAGCGGCATATTGCGTTGAAACTGGCTTAGCAGGTTAGGCGCTACCGGAAAACTGTCTAACGCCACTTTGCCTGCCTGCATCGCCTGATTCAGCGCACTTTGTAAGGTTTGTTCCAGCTTTTCATCCAGCGTAAAGGCAGCCAGTTCGTCCTTATCGCCACTGATCTGCCGCACCAGCGCCCGCTGCAGCGCACAGCGCACATCAGAGGTTAACAGAATAGGATCTTTGGTCACTTCGCTGCTGTCGAGCAAGGTGCTGGCAATGGTCAGAATATCGCCCAGGCTCACCTGCTCCCGCAGCATCAGCCGGTACACTTTCAGTTGTACTGTGGCGCTGAGCGCTTTATCCAGTGCTTCTGCCAGCACCGGCGCCACTGCTGCCAGCCGCTTATTCAGCTGCTTGACATCTTCATAGACAAACAGCTCAGATAAATTTTCTTTAATAACCTTACCGGCATGGGTGGCTATAATGGTAGCCAGATCAACCACCGAATACCCCAGGTTCAGTGCCTTGGCGCGGCTATTGTTATCAACCCATACCGCTTCGAGGCCATAAGCCGGGTCACGGGTAATTTCGCCGTCAAGCTGGCCATAAATTTCACCGGTGTTAAGCGCCAGCAACTGCTGCGGGTTTAACCGCCCGCTGGCCAACGGCACCCCGGCCAGTTTAATGCGGTATTCCTGCGGATTTAGCTGCAGGTTATCGCGCACCCGTACTTCCGGTAATAAAAAGCCACTTTGCTCTGACAGGGTTTTGCGAATACCGCGTAAGGTTTGCACCAGCTCTTCGCCTTTATCTTTGTCGGCCAGATACACCAGACGAAACCCCAGCTCTATTGATAAACGGTCAATATGCGGAATATCGTCCCAGCCCAGTGCTTTTGGTGTTTGCGCTATACTTTCGGTTAACAGCTCAGCCTGAACCAACTCACCCTTATTTACCCGCTGTTGTAAGCGCCAGGCAACGTAGACCAGCGGCAAACCAAAACTGATAAAAGCCAGCGCCGGCATGCCGGGCACCAGGCCCAGGATCAGCATAATACCGCCGGTGGTCAGCAACACTCTGGGTGAGGCCAGCAGCTGTTTGCCAACCTCATCTGACATCTCACCTTCGTCATTCATCCGGGTGACAATAATCGCCGCAGCGACAGCCAGCAGTAAAGACGGAATTTGGGCTACCAGGCCGTCACCTATGGTAAGCAGAGCAAAGCGCTGGAAGGCTTCGCCCATACTCAGGCCATGCTGGAATACCCCGATGCTGATACCGCCAAGCAGGTTAATCACCAGAATAATTAAACCGGCAATAGCATCACCACGGACAAACTTAGAGGCACCATCCATAGAACCGTAGAAGTCTGCTTCGCGGGCGACTTCATTACGCCGCTCTTTGGCTTGTTCCGGGCCAATCAGGCCGGCGTTCATATCTGCATCTATGGCCATTTGTTTGCCGGGTAAAGCATCCAGCGTAAAACGGGCAGCCACTTCGGAAATACGCTCGCCGCCTTTGGTGATAACCACAAAGTTAATCACCATCAGAATAATAAATACCACCATACCGACAACATAGTTGCCGCCAATCACCACTTCACCAAAGGCTTGGATCACCCGGCCCGCAACATCTGAACCCTCATGACCATGCAACAATACTACGCGGGTAGAGGCGATATTCAGCGTTAACCGCATCAGCGTTGCCACCAGCAATACTGTAGGAAATACCGAGAAATCCAGCGGCTTTTTACTTGATACTGCTACCAGCAGCACAATCACCGACAGCACTATATTGAAAGTAAACAGCGCATCCAGCATCCAGGCCGGTAGCGGCAATACCACCATCGCCAGAATGGCCAGTAACAATACGGGAATAGCAGTATAAGGTTGGGTAAGAGTACGCCAGTTCACTGTTTAACTACCTCTGACATTAGCTTTGTCTAACAACGATTTCGGAATATCCAGCGCCGGCAAAGGTGCTGGCTGCTGGCCACGGCCATGTTTATAGGCTTTTAACTGCATCACGTAGGTCAGCACATAGGCTATTGCCGTATACAACCCTTTAGGTACTTCCTGATCAACCCGGGTAGAATAATAAATGGCCCGCGCCAGTACAGGTACTTCTAACACTTCAATCTGATGACGTTGGCCTACAGCTTTGATGCGTAGCGCCATTTCATCTATGCCTTTGGCTACCACATAGGGCGCTCTGGCATCTTTTTCGCTATAGCGGATAGCTACAGCATAGTGCGTTGGGTTCATCACGATAACATCCGCCTTGGGCACCCGTTCTTCAATGCGCCGGTTGGCCATCTGAAACTGGATCTGCCGGATACGGCCTTTTATCTCCGGGCTGCCGTCAGAGGATTTACGCTCTTCTTTTACTTCCTGCTTGGTCATCTTGATCTTGGAGGAAATAGTGTACTGCTGATAGGGCACATCTATCGCCGCAACCAGTAACAATAAGGTTACCGTGATCATCAGACTCAGGGATAACAGGCCAAATCCTTCCTGCAATGCGGTTGTCAGATCCAGCCGCTGTAAAAACAACAGGCGGGTCCATAATTGGCTGAGAAAGCCATATAAACAACCACCCAACAACAGCACTTTAATAATTGATTTGGCCAACTCAACCAACGCGTTCATGCTGAACATCCGCGCCAAGCCGGTTAACGGATTTAACTTATTAAACTTAGGTCCGAGCAAACTGCCGGAAAAGATAAAGCCACCGGGCATGGCCCCAATAATCCACATCGCCAGAAACAACAACAATAAAAACGGCATCAGGGCACCAAGCATATCTAAAAACGCCTGGCCTATTGCCAAAGGCATCAGTTTATTATTTGCCAGCATTTCCTTATTCAGCTGCATGCTGTTGTGCATTAGCTGCATAAACAAAGTAAACAATAACTGAGCAAACCACAGTAAACCCGCTACCCCCAACATCAACAGCACAGCAGTGTTCAACTCTTTTGAGCGCGCAACCTGGCCATCTTTACGGGCTTTTTTCAGCCGTTTCTCGGTGGGTTGTTCAGTTTTTTCCTGGGCGCTGTTTTGTTCACTCATGGCTTACTCCATCAGTAAACGCATACTGTCCAGCACATGGCTGGTCAGCGCAGAAAATTGCACACCGGTTTGGCTTAGAGTTAAAAATACACAAACAAACCCCAGCAGCAGCGTCATCGGAAAGCCCAGCACAAACAGATTTAACGATGGCGCAGAGCGCGTAGCCACACCAAAGGTCAGGTTAACCAGCAGCATGGCAATCACCGCCGGCAAGGCTACCAGCAAAGCAGCACCGAACATCCAACCAAACAATTGCAGCAACACGGTAATATTCAGCTGATACAGGCCGCTGCCCACCGGCCACAGTGTAAAACTATCAACCAGCACTGCCAGCGTTAGTAAATGGCCATTTAAAGAGAAGAACAACAGGGCTGACATCACCCAGAACAAATGCCCCAGCAACGAGGTAGAGTCACCGCTGCCGGGGTCCATCATCATCGCCATCGACAAACCCATTTGCATCGACAGCATCAGCCCGGTCAGGGCCAGCACTTCAAACAAAATGCGCACGGCCAGCCCCATCATAATGCCAAAACCAATTTGCTCGAAGGTGATAACAATCGCATCCAGCGAAAAGGGGTCAACCTGCGGCATGGCTGGCAATGTGGGGCCAACCAGAAAGCTTAAAAACATCGCCAGTAAAATACGCGCACGCGGCGTAACGGCAGGGTTGTCAAATACCGGCATCGCCCACAAGAGTGCTGACAAGCGGACAAAAGGCCACCAAACGGTGCCGATCCAACTCATCAGTTCGCCACTTGTCAGCGAAATTAACGAACTCACCCAAATACTCCGGGGATAATCTGTGCCAGGTTAGCAAACCACGTCAGCAGGGTTTTAATCAGCCAGTGGCCGGCAAATACCACCATCAGCAATGTCAGCAACATGCGCGGTAAAAACGTCAGTGTTTGCTCCTGAATAGACGTCGCCGCCTGAAACACCGCCACCACAATACCCAGAATAAGCCCCGGCACTATCAGCACCAGCAGCATCTGAATGATGGTATACACTGCCTGAGCAATAAGCTCAGTAGCCTGTTCCGGACTCATAGCCTGGCTCCCGTCATGGCGCCGCTCCGAACGTGGCAGCTAAAGTACCGGCCACCATAGACCAGCCATCTGCCAGCACAAAAATCATTAACTTAAACGGCAAGCTGATAATAAGCGGTGACAACATCATCATACCCATCGACATCAGCACACTGGCCACCACCAGGTCGATAATCAGAAACGGAATAAACAGCATAAAACCGATCTGAAACGCTGTGGTCAGCTCACTGAGCACAAAGGCTGGCATTAATACTTCCAGCGGCACATCTGCCGCGGCCATAGTGGTGGGTTCTTTGGCAATTAACAGCACCTGATGCAACTCGTTCTCACGGGTTTGCGCCAGCATAAACTGCCGCAGTGGTTGCTCCGCACGCGCCAGCGCCTGCTCCAGCGTCATTTCTTCTGCCTGATAGGGTTTAAAGGCATTTTGATAAACGTCTTGCCACACCGGGCGCATAATCAGCAGGGTCAGCATCAAAGAAATACCAATCAGCACACGGTTAGGCGGGCTTTGCTGTAAACCCAGGGCCTGGCGCAAAATGGCCAGCACAATCACAATACGGGTAAACGACGTGAGTACCATCAGCATGCCGGGGATCAGGCTTAGCGCGGTCATCAGCAGCATAATCTGCAGTTTTACGCTGTAATCCTGACCGCCATCGGTGTCGCGTACCGATAACAGTGTTAAATCATTTGCCATTGCCGTACCGCTTAGCAGCATAGCTGCCAGCAGTAATAACAAGGTCAACAGTGGCTTACTCATGATACTCAGGTGCCGCCTTGCGGTTAACAAACTTAAGACCATATTTGCCATCGACCATCACCACCTCAGCTTTGGCAAACAACACACCGTTTACTTTTACATCCAGCGCTTCGCCTACGGCTTTGTCCAGCGGCAGCACATCACCGACACTGGCCCGGCTAAGCTCGCCCAACGTAACTTCGGCACTGGCCACTTCTAAAGTGACGGTCAGCGGCACATCACGGAACATCGATAAGCCATCAGCCGGAACACTGGCGCTGTCAGTCCCCTGCTCGAAGATATCGTCCATTTCCATCATATCCAGCCCGGCCAAAGCCGCATCCAGACCTTTGCTGTTATTCAGGTTTTCGTTCATGCTTGTTTCTCTTTATTAACGATATCAGTAATCTGGAATACCAGGCTGTTGGCTTCTTCTGCCACTTTGCCCAGAAATAACGCTGTCTGGTTAAGCTGTAATGTCATAGCACTGCCAAATTCGATCGGCAGTACTGCGCCATCCAGACAGGCCTGCAACTGGCGCAGGCTAACTTTCTTACGCACCATCTCAACCCGGCATTGCACCGGCACCTGTGGCCAGTGCAATATATCTACCGCGCTGGTGCTGATAGCACTGTGGTGTGGCTGAGCTACAAAAAATGCCAGCGGCAACCACAAAAACCAGCTGATCACATCGCTGCCAAGCAACAAGCGCACCTTTACCGGCAGGTACTGAAACCGGGCCGGTTCCATTTGCTGTTTTACGGCACTGGCCGGTAAGGCTGATTGCTCTTTAAACAACAACTGCTGCATGGCCTGTAACTGGCGCTGGGCGATTCGGCTGCAAATGCGCAGCTCTGAGGCGCTTAGTTCGGTTTTTTCTTCGCCGGGCAATACTTTGCTAAGCTGGCCGCCAAGCGATAAATCAGCCAGATGGTGTACGCTGGTGTAATCCAGCGCCAGATAACAGTTGGTATCGGTTGGCACCAGCACCGGACACTGTAATAACAGCCGACCCGGCTCTGCCAGCCAGCTGTCAAGCGCACTGCCCTGACATAAAGTGAGTTCAATATTAAATTCAACATCAGTCAGCAATTTGCTCAGTTCTGTCTCTACCGCCTGAGCCAAATCCGGTAAGCGCTGTTTAGCCTGTTTACTGGCAGCGCTGAAACGGCGTTGGTCCAGTGTCAGCGCAAAAGGCTGGCAGTGGGCGGCCTGATCAGCCGGGATCAGCAAAGTGGGAGTTTTCATCTTATTCATCTGCAGTTACGTTATCCGTCGCACCGGCATCGCGTGATGCCCGGTAGGCTTTTTTACTTAAGCGGCGCAGTAAATTCAGCCGCTGTTCGCGCTTGGCATCCAGCCAGCTGATGCCAAGAAACACTAATTTGTCGCTGACCTGACGGCGATATACCACCTCAGCTTTAATTTTGAACTGGTTGTCATATTCAACCATGATGATATCCGGTACCGTTTTTGCCAGCGGCGCCAGTAAACCTGCGCCACCCAGGCTCATGTCTTTTACCACTGCCTGACATATCTGGCTGCCAAATAAGCCGCTTTGCCACAACTTTACCGCTATGCCTTTGGTCTGAATTTCATGGGGTTGATTTGCCGAACTAAAGTACCAGCGCAAATACTTGCGCGACACATCAGGCTTAGTTGCTACCATCTTCTACCCTCACTCCTGAGCGGCCAACGGGCTGATTACGCTGCGCTTCCTGTGCAGCCTGCTGTACGGCGTTGTTCTGGTTATCTGGGGAAAACAGCTGGTTTAATTCTGCTTCGGCGGCGCTGGTGAGTATCAACAGTTCAATGCGCCGGTTAGCGCTGTCGCCCTGATCTTGCTCGTTTAGCGGCCGGGTAGCCGAAAACGCGGCCACCTGCGCGACCCGTTCAACCGGCATGCCGCCGGCGGCCAACACCTGGCGTGCCTGCAAAGCACGATCGCCGGATAACTCCCAGTTACTGTACTGGCTGCCGCTAAAGGCCGTGCTGTCGGTATGGCCGGAAATAATCAGTTTGTTTTGTACTTTTTTAAACACCGGGCCCAGGCTAAGCAGCAGGTCTTCAAAAAATGGCGTCATACGCATTTGGCCGCGGATAAACATTTGCTGCTTTTTGTTATCGCGAATAATAACCCGCAAGCCCGAAGGCACTATGTCCAGTTGGATATGCTCTTGCGCCATCAGCTCGGCCGCTACCTGTTCAAAGGCTTGCAGTAACAGGCTCAGTTCTGCCGGGCTGTCGAACTGGCCATCAATCAGTGAATTCAGCTTATCGCCCTTACCTGCCAGTGGCCTGTCGTCACCTGAGGGCACCTGCAGATACTCTGACATACCCGGCAACGGGTTATCCGGCGGCAAGGTGTTGGCAGAATTCTGATCTACCACTGAGGGGGTGCCGCCTAAATCGACCGGAAATGGGCTATTACCCGGTTCAAACGGCGCCGGGCTGCCTTCGAAAATAGAGTGGGTGCGCATATAGTTGGCAATCTCGGCGCGCTCTTTCATATTGGAGACTTCTAAAATCCACAACACCATAAAGAATGCCATCATCGCCAGCGTAAAATCGGCAAAGGCGACTTTCCAGGCACCGCCAGCTTTGACTTTAGCGGTGCTGCGCTGACTGCGCTTAATAATAACCGGCGAGCTGGAGCTGTTCATCAGGCGGCCTTATCGTTAATCCACTGTTCCATCGTGGTAAACGACGGCTTCTGCTCTTCGTTAATCATGCGACGGCCAGAATCGGTTGCCACTATCGCCACATGGCCTTTAGCATGAGCCACCAAAATAGCGCGTACACACTCAAGCAGTGCAACCTGCTTTTTCACGTATTGCTCCATGGCAGAACTTAGCGGGGCCATCAGACAGTAGCAGCCAAAAATACCAATAAAGGTACCCACAAGTGCAGCCGCAACGTGATAACCAATGTTGCTAAGCGGGCCATCCAGATGCTGCATGGTAATAATAATGCCGCCCACCGCAGCCAGAATGCCAAAACCCGGCATAGCTTCAGCAATGGTTGCCATGGCGGCAGAAGGCTTTAACTTTTGCTGTTCAATGGTATAAATTTCCTGCTCGAGCAGGCTGTCAAAGTCATGCGCGTTTAGTTTGCCCATGCTCATCAGGCGCAGGTTATCGCAGACAAACACCACCAGTGCTTCATGTTCCAGCACCAGTGGATAGGCAAGAAAAACCGAACTGGTCTGCGGGTTTTCGACATGCTCGTCCAGCTCACGTAAGCCTTTGCTTTTGGCCAGATCCAGCAACGAATACATTAATAACAACAGCTCGCGGTACAGCGCTCCACTGTCTTTATGTTTGATAAACTGTGATTTCAGCTGCGACCACATTTCCTTTAACACATAGCCGGAATTACCCACTACCAGAGCACCGAAACCGGCACCAAAAATAATAAGAAATTCAGCTGGTTGCCATAATGTTGCCACATTACCACCGGCAAACATATAACCCCCGACAACGGCTCCCAGCACGATAATAAAACCTACTATTTTTTGCATTGTTCTGCTTCCTGTACCTTTACCATTGCGCCAGCTTTTTGCTGAGCATTTCCACCGATTGTTTATGTAACTGGCAAACCCTGGACTCGGTTAACTCCAGTACCAGTGCAATCTCTTTCATATTCAACTCATGGGTGTAATACAGCTGTAGCAATAATTTATTGCGTTCAGGCAACGACGCCATGGCCTTTGTCAGTGACAGCTTAAGCTCGAACTGGCTTAAACTGCTGCTGCCAAGCTGAGCCTCAGCCTGTTGCTCCAACAATAAATCCAGGCTTTCCATCGCTTCGGCCTGGCCAACATATTGCAGTTCAAGCAAGGTTTTTTGATCAATGTCCAGCGCCTGACACAGCTCGTCATCAGTGGGTACCCGCCCCAGTTGCCGGGTAAGTTCACGGCTTTTGTCCCGTAACTGATGCGACTGCTGACGCAACTGACGCGGCCGCCAGTCGGTGCGGCGAAACTCATCCAGCATTGCGCCGCGGACACGTTTAAAGGCGTAAGACTCAAATTGTTCGTCAACATCACGGCCATAGCGGCGCAGTGCGCTTAGCAGGCCCATCAGACCAATTTGCTGTAAGTCGTCTTTATCTACCATACTGCCAACCAGGCTGCGTAAATGCGCCGCCGCCCGTTTTACCAGATAGCCGTAACGGTTCAGTAAGGCACTTTCCTGCGCCGGGCTGAACTTAAAACTGCTCGGTTGTTCCGGATCAGACCATTGGGTTGTTGCCAGCATAAAATGGCCTTACTGAATAAACACGTTAGTAACCAGTACCTGTTCAATCTGATAACTGAACTTGTTCTGGCGCAGGGTCTGGTTAAATTTATCCAACAGCGTAGCTTGTACCTGTGGAATATCTTTAAAGGCGTCTTTAACGTCGGCATGGCTGATATTGCTAAAATGCGCCACCAGCGTATTACGTAGTAACGGCGATGCATCAGGCAGCTGTGTCATTACCTGGCTGTCATGGCTCAGCAATGTCAGTTCAAGCACCAGATAACGCGAATGCTGTGCATTGTCGACGCTGATAACAAAGCGGTCCAGCGGGTAAAACAGTAGCCTGTTCTGCTCTGCAGTCTGGCTTTGCTGTTGGCCAAACCAAAAGTAAGCTGCACCACCACCAACAGCCAGCAGTAACACCGCTGCAATCACTAACACTAAAGCTTTCATGTCTTACTATTCTCCTATACCAGCCGGTTAAGCCAGCCAGTGGTTAGCTGCGCTGACGCTGAGCTGCTTAACTCTGTAACGTCGTCAGCAAAATGGGCAGCAATTTGCTCAGGCGCAGCATCTTGCTGGCCGGACTGCTGTTGTGATTGTTGGCGTACATCGATATCAAGCAATTGTTCACTGCCCAGCCGCTGAGCCAGCTGCTGACGCAATTGATCCAAATTTTGCTGCATGGCTTCACGCATCTGGTTATTGCTGGCATACAACTGCACTGTAGTGCGGTCACCATCAACACTGACACTCAGCTCAATTAACCCCAGTTGTGGCGGGTCCAAGCGGATCTGTGCACGCTGTATTTGCTGGCCCAGCTGTAAATTGATTTTGTCGGACAATAAATACACCAGCTTCTGGCCCCACTGGCTGCTTTGTAAACCCAGCTGGTCAGCCTTCCACTGAAACGCCGGTTCCGCAGATGCCGCATGAGTACCTGAAGGCTGCGCGCCAGCTATGCCGCTAACTGCAGCAGCATCATGGTTAAGCGGGCGTACTAGCTCAGTTGCCTGGCGGATAAAGTGTTGCAAAGACATTGGCGTAATAGGTAAGGCCGTATCTGCGCCTGGCAGTGGCACACTTTTTATATTGCTATAGGCACTGCTGCTGTTTAGCACGGCAGCCTTATAGTCTGTGTCAGTAAAGCCTGGCAACCCCACAGCACTTTGCTGCATCGATTCTGTGCGCGATTGGTTTAGTACTGGCAACGGCAAAAAGTTAAGTGCGGCTAATAACGACGGGTTCAGCAGTATATCTGCAGGATTTTCAGCCAGCACTGGCGTGTCAGGTATGATGTCAGCGTCTGTCTCTGCGCTACTATCAACCACGCTAACGCTACTATCAACCACGCTGACACCTAAGGTATCCGTTTGTGCACTGATGGCACCCGGTAAAACAGCGCTTTCAGCTATCGCTGTTGTTACTATTTCCGCCAGCGCGCTGTTATCGGTTTGCGTTTCAACCGGCACTGGCAGCATAGCTGTCAGTGCAGTGTCTGTTAATGTGCCATTTGTATTGCCGGTGCCGCCGGCGCCAGGCAACTGTGCCAGCAGCCCGGTATAACTGTTTGAAGATGATGCTGTAGCGGGCTGATTTAATATAAACGCTGAGCTCTCAGCATCCTGCTCCGCGCTCCTGCCAAGGCTGTGATTTGGCAATACCCCGGCAGCTGTGCCGCGGGTGTTAGCGCTTGGCTGGCCTACCTGTAACTGGCTCATAGCCCTTCACCTTCGATGGTTTGTTTATATGCCAGCACACCCGGCCGGTTTTGATTAAATTGTTTCATCTGCGTCTCAGTGCGGTGCAGTTCATCTTTAGCCAGCGTTAACACCTGCTGATAACTCTGCTGCAGTGCGCTAAGCTGGGTTGAAAATTGCTCGCGGGCACCGGCAAGGTCTAACTGCTGGATCAACGTCATTAACTGCCGATCCAGGCCGCGCAATAACGGCCAGTTCTGCGCCTTTGCTGCCAGCAGTAAATTCTGCTGCAGCTTTAATAGCTGTTTTGCCACATCAACTGCCTGTAAATGGTTTAACGGCACATTCAGCCCCTGTTCAACTTCGCTAAGCAGAATGATTTAGCAACTGTCAGGCCACAATTCAAATCAATGATTTATAAGTCTTTTTAAGAGTGTCCTGATAAAAAGCGGAAGTAATACTTCCGCTGATCGGAAGCAAGCCACTACCGCTTGCCGCCAGGTTCCGGTTAAATCGGGCCAAAAAAAACCGCTGCCAAAGCCGCGGTTTTTCAGGTTATCCAGGTGGTTAAGCCATACCGGAGTATAGGGGTATATACTGCAGCTTCAAGGATGACGGGTATCTGTCAGGCCGCAGTTTGTGCCAGCCCTTGCCAGCCTTCTTGCAGGTTGGTCATGATCACCCGCACGGTATCCAGTGAGGTTAAATCGTTTTTCAGGCTGGCATTGAGCAGTGCCTGGCCGCAGTGCTGATATAGCTTTTGCATATTAGCCGCCACTTCACCGCCGTTTTGCTGGTCCAGCGACGCATCCAGCCCACCAAGAATTTTTAGCATGCGTTCAATACCGGCGGCTTTTTTATCAAAACGTTTCGCCTGAATATGGCCCTCGGTGCGCGATAGTTCATCAAGAAAACCATCAAATAACATCAGCACCAGCTTGTGAATATCAGCCCCGGCAGCTTTGCCCTCTACTGCCGTACTTTTATAAGCCTGATAACCATTGCCAAAATCTAACATAAGCTGTCTCTCACTATTTAGAACTGCCCCATAGAGCTTTCAAGCTGCGCTATGGTAATTTGCATCTGGGTAAACTGACTCAGATAGCGCTTAAAGGTTAACTCCATGGAATAATCATGCCGCTTTTGTTTCTCGGTAACTAAATCCAGGCTGGCCTGCAGCGTTTTTTGCTTATCACCCAGTAAACCACCATAACTTTTGCTGTAGGGTGTTACCGTTTTTTCCAGCTTTGCCAATACACCGGTATCAGAGGTTAGCATGGCTTCCAGTGCTGCCGGGTCATCTGCCAGCGCTTTTTCAAAGCGGTCACTGTTGATACTCAGCTTACCGTTACGGTCAAATTCCAGGCCCACGCTGTACAGCGTTTTACCATCAATTTCGCCCTGAAAAGCCGCGCGGAACTGGCTTTGTATACTGCGCGCCATACTGTCATTTTTCAGGTTGGCATCGCCGGTAATACTGCTAACAATGCCATTGTAACCATCAATAAACTTTTGCAGGTTATCTTTAATCGCCTGCTGATCCTGGCCGATTTTAATATTTACCGGGCTGTCACCGGCAGCCTGAGCTTTAACTAAATCAATCGTTACACCTTCAATCACATCGGTTAAGGTGTTGCTGGCGCTGGTAACGCTAATGGCACTGTCGCTACCTAAACGCACTATGGCGTCCTGAGCTTTTTTTAATTCCTGCTTAGCCGCCAGGGCCGCAGTAATATCAGCTCCTGCGGCATCTGCACCGGCGGTAAAGCTCAGCGTCAGCTCATTGGCTGCACCGCTTTCATCGCTTGAGATCACTAAAAAGGTTTCATTGCCGCTGCGCATTAACGTAGCGCTGACGCCGGGGTTATCGGCATGGCTGTTAATGGCCTTGGCCAGATCAGCCAGTTTGGCATTGGCAGGTAACCCGGCCATGTCGACAGAAAAACTACTACCACCCAAATCAATATTAAGCTCGCCGTCTGTCGCCAACGCGACTGTAGGGTCAAATGACATTGCCAGTTGGTGGTTTTGTGCCAGTTGCTGCACAAAAATATCGTAACTGCCTGCCACGGCTTTACCGCTGGCTTTAACGGCTAAAGTCGACTCGCTGCTGCTACTGGCGGTATTAGCCAGCAGGCTGCTGTCAGCTTTGCGAAAATCTTTTAGCTGGGTTAAAAAGCTACCCATAGAGGTTTGTAATTTTTTAATGGCATTAAGCTGGGCGGTAAACTGTTTTGACTTAGCCGACAGTAAATTATCTTTACCGGCGCGGTCAATTTGCGTGTACTGGCGGGCCAGAGTCTGGGGATCAATACTTAAATAAGACGCCATAGTGTATACCTTTTGCCACCAACTAATGCTTGAAAAATACCCTGCCAGCTAAAGCCGGCAGGGTTATACCGCTATTGTTACACTGGCAGCGTATTAGCGCAGCAGTGAACCAATCATTTGTGTTGTGCTGTTAGACGCGCTCAGTACAGAAATACCTGAGTTCATCAGTAACTGCTGTTTAGTCATATTTGAGGTTTCTTTGGCGAAGTCTGCATCCATCAGCTGAGAAGCAGAAGCCTGAGTGTTTTCAACCATGTTAGTCAGGTTATTAATAGTATGATCCAGACGGTTCATAGTCGCACCCAGGTTAGCGCGGGCAGCACCGATAGAATCGATCAGGGTATCAATCTCACCCATGGTAGCAACTGAGTTTGTCTGATCAGCCAGACCGGTCAGACCGGTAATAGCGCCATCAACATCACCCAGCTCAGTTGCAATATCCACATCTAAAGTTTCATCAGCTGAAGAACCGATTTGTAGTGTTACTGCAGCCGCAAATTTACCGTCGGTAGCATCAAGTAACTTAGTACCTGAACCGTATGACGTATTGGCCATAATATTGGTTAATTCGGCAGACAGTGCATCAAACTCTGCACCCATTGCAGTATATTCAGAAGTGTTATTCGTGCCGTTGGCGCCTTGCGTTGCCAGTTCTTTCATCCGGTAAGCAATGTTGGTCATCTCTTCAAACGCGCCTTCAGCGGTTTGCAGCATAGAGTTCGCATTGTTAGCGTTATAAATAGCCGCTTCCTGGCCACGTACCTGCGCATTTAAGCGGTTGGCAATTTGTAAACCTGCTGCGTCATCTTTAGCAGAGTTAATTTTAAAACCAGAGCCTAAACGCTGTAACGCTACCGATAAATCGTTGTTAGTACGACTCAGTTGGTTTTGGATCGATTTTGACGCTGCATTGGATTGAATTGATAAAGCCATCGTGAAATCTCCTGTGATTGATGCTCAGAGAGTTAAAGCGACGGCGGTACAGCGGAACTAAAATTTTTTTAAAAGAATTTTTTGCTGTGCCGGTATAACTAAAATGCCAGGCCGACAAAAGCGCCACGGTTGCGTTTAGCTACTGCCTGCATAAAAGCGGCAAATTGTGCGGCGTCACCACCAACGGGCCGGTAAAAGCCGATACCATGAATACGAAAACGCGGATTACCGGCCGGGTCGGCATTTTTGCTGGTAATAGTGCCGACAATGGCATCCAGGCTGGATGAGCGGTAATCATCACCAAATACATACAGGCTAACTTTGCCCGTTGTTTTGCTGTACAAGTCCAGCGCGCGTAAAATGCCCACTTCCGGCGCACTGCCACCGCCGGTAAAGCGTTTCATCCGATCCATGGCGCGCTGGCGCATGCTGGTTGAATCACTCAGCCATTGCCCTTCCTGGCCGGGGTACAAAAAGGTGCCGTCGGCCGCTATCACCTGAAAGCCTTTCATTTGCGGGTGATTAACTAAAATATCATTCACGACATTAATAACCTGCTGCCATTTATTGCCTGCTACCATAGAACCAGAGTTATCGATAACAAAGACTACATAATCGGCATCGGTCGGAATACCGCCCACTTCGTCTGACGGTTTATCGGTGGATTTAGGCACATTAAGCATCGCTGTGGCCTGGCGCAGTTCATTACGCAATGAGCTGGCCTGATCCTGCAATTGTTGCAACGTCTGCTGCGCACGGGGAATGGAAGATTCCAGCGATTTCAGCTGTTCTGTCACCGAGGCTGAACGGGCCTGCGCGGCAGCAAGTTGCTGCTGTTTGTCTGACACCGCGCCTTTTAGCAGCTCAACGTTAAGCTGGGCCGCTAATACCTGTTCGACCATAGTGCTTAAATTGTCAGGCCCAAGTTCAGTATCGCTTTCACCGTTTTTAGCCAGCAATACCAGCAATACCACAGCACCAAAGGCGCAGGAGATAATATCGAGAAACGACAGGGTAAAAATTTCCACCGGCGGCCGTTTTATTCTACGTGCTCTCCCTGCCATTATGGCCACTCCTTTGCCGGCGCCAAAAAGGTACCCTGTGTTACCTGAGACCAGCTCCAGTACATAGCCGACGCATAAGGATCACCTTCAATCGGCAGCAAAATCACATTCATCCGCAGCCCCTGGCCAGCGCGTTTAACGGTTTCGACCAACAGTTCCTGCCGGCATTGTGACGAAATTGACTTTTTACTGGTTAGCAAGCCGCGACAACGCACGCCAAGGCCGTCACCCAGTGTTGGTAAACCATCGGTGATCAGATACACATCAGTGACATTGGGGTGCAACTCGCGCAGTTTTTGCAGGCCAATTTGCAAATTGGTACCGCCGCCGGGCACCACCTTGCCAATGTCCCGCACTATGGCGTTCATTGAGTCGGATACCTGGGCAGAGCTGGCCGGGCGTTGACCTAACATAATGGCGTCTTCGGAAAAAGCCACTACTGTTACTTTGGCATTCTTTGGTAAACGGGCCAAAAGCCACTGTGCGGCGCGGCGGCTGCGTTGCCATTTGGGTAGTGCCAGCTTCTGGTTGTCTGGCAATGCCATATAGCGCAGCACTTCAAGCAGGTTTTCACCCATCATCGACGCTGACTTATCCAGCAAAATACCAATTTCCTGGCCCTCTACCTTCAGGCCGGTAATATAATTTTGCTGGCCGCTGCCACTTAGCTGCACATTGGCATCAGGTACCGGCAGCCGGGCGATGGCGGCCAGTTGTTTTTCCAGATCGGCAACTACTGCTAGCTCAGTAGAAATTTGCTGCAGTAGTTTGCTTTGATCGCTGCTGGTATCGCTTTGCGACAGCTTAACATCCTGCTGGCTGGATGATTCCAGTGCAATTTTGTTATTCAGCTCATCAATCGACTTCTGCAGTTGCTCGCGCTGCTGCTGGGCAGCATTTAGCTCCTGCTGCAGCTTATTGGTTTCGTCAGTGGGCTCTGGCACAAAGGCGTTAAAATCGACCAGAATTAAAATCAGAATAACCGCGCCCAGCCCGCATGCCATCACATCCAGAAATGACATATTAAAACCATCTTCAGCGCGCCGCTTTAATCTCATAGGCTGCTAATCAGTTATGCAAATGCGCTAACAGGTGTTTCTCACAGGACTGTTGTGTATTTAACACCATCGTATCCTGCCTGCCATTAAGAATGTGCATAAAATACATTAAAATCAGTGAGATAAATAACGCCACGAGCGTGGAGTTAAAGGCCACACCCAGCGATGCGGTCATACCGGCAATATCACCGGCCAGGGCTTTATCTGCCTGCGCCAATGCCTGGCCAATACCACGCACAGTACCAACAAAGCCAATACTGGGAATGGCCCAGATAATATAACGCACCATACTGTTACCGCTTTCCAGTTGTGCCGCCAGGCTTTCTACAGAGGACTCAATAGCGTCGGCAGCATGCTGCACATTACGGGTGTTTTTAAAACGCCGGATACAATTGATCCAGGTTGCCATGGCCGGGTTATTTTTGTACGACGACGCCTCCAGCTCTGACAGCGCCAGCTCTACGTCCAGCGGCAGGCTTTTGTCATAGTCCCGCAGAAAGTCGCGGGTATACAGGGTTTCTTCATCTAACAGGCGCCATAATTTATAGCCCATCAGAAACAGGCAAAACAGCAATAACGAAAAACACACCTGCTGCTCCATATCTTTGACAATAACCCAGATAGAAAACAAACCACTGCTGCCCTCGGCAGCCAGAATAGCCGCCGCAGTTGGCCGCACTATGCCTTCATAAAACAAATGCACCAGAGTAAAACAACCCGCCAGCACCAACACACTGCTCAGGATGTCGGGGTTCATGGCGGCAGAATCTTTGTTACGCATAAATGTGCTGCTCCGCTCGTCAGATATTAATGGGGAAATCCTGTGGCGCATCCAGTGATACAAAATAGGCCGCCGCGGATCCTGCCACTGCCAGTAGCACTAAGGCCAGTATGATGCGTTTTTTCATAGTTAACTCCTGCTATTGGCTATTGATAGCGGGCAATCCGAAAGCCAACATCGTCTTGCGGCCCGCTGCCTTCGTTACGGATACTGGCTCTGAGTTCCTTCAGGCGGCCAGACTTATAAGACGCCCCTTTTATCACATACCCCTGACCACTGGTTGCACCACGATAATCAGTATACTGCTTGCTGGTATCAGGCGCGGTTACCGCGTAAGCATCATGCACCCATTCGCGTACATTGCCGTCCAGATCATAAAAACCAGCCCGATCAGCACGGAAACTGCCTACCGGCGCTTTACCGGCAAAGCCATCGTTATAATCGCGGAAAAAGAAAGTTTGCTGGCCCTGTACCGACTTATCGGCAAAGTTACCCTGCTTATCGCGCAACCTATCTTCGCTGCCCCACACATAAGTCGTTCTGGCGGCGCGCCGATTATGCTTGGCAATAAACTCCCATTCGGCTTCGGTTAACAGCCGGTAGCCTGGGCTATCGGCGTTAAAGCCCACCACCCTGTCGCCTTGCAGGTTATAAAACACTGCAAGCCCTTCCTGCACGCTTAACCAGTTGCTGAATTTAACGGCGTCCAACCAGGATACCTGGGTTACCGGCAGTGCAGAGCCGCCGGTTTGCCCTTTGAAAGCACCATACTGTGCCTCTGTGATCTCATGCGCCGATACCCAGATATTACGGCTGAAATTAACATTAAGCGGGTGCTCGTTACGGCCCCGATCCGGCTCATTGGCAGGCGAGCCCATGGTAAAGGCTTTTAGTTGTACTTCAATAAGACTAATGCCCAGCGTTTGAGCAAACAAGGGTTTACCTTCGCGGCGCCGGGCGTCGAATTCTGTCAGCATGTCGGCTTGTACTGTCTGCGTTTGCCGCTGAGTAGGAGTAACAGTGCGGCTTACGGTACGATAACCGGTTTTACGAAATTCAACATTCTGCGCTAATGCCTGCAACGACAAGGTTAGCGGGGTTTGCCCCACCATCTTGCCATTGATCAGTACATCGGCCGTGTGGTTTGCACTAAAACGCACCTGGCCCATTTCTGCTTTCAGATCAAAATTCAGTGTACGCTGCTCTGCCGGTTTTAGCGTAACGCTTTGCGACTGCGCCAGGTAACCAGCCTTTTCATAGCGCACGGTGTAAGCTTTACCGGCATCAATACTGGCGGGGCTGCTGGCCGGTTTGCCATTTAGCAGCAAGACGCCGTCTTGCGGCGTTGCAGCTATGGTTAATACAGCCTGCAGCGGCTGCAAAAAATAATCCCGTGCGGGTTTTGGCTGACGATAGCTTATGTCGATAGTATCCTGCACCGGCTCGTACCCCTCCAGGTTGACCTGCACCTGATAGTTGCCGCCGCTTTGCGGTAAAATTAATGGTGTTTTACCAACAGCCTGGCCATTTACTGTAACGCTGGCCCCTGCCGGCCGCGACGCCAGTGTCAGTTCCCCCTGTACCGGCGTTAATGTCAGCGTTTTGGCAATATCATCGGCAATAGCGGCTGTCAGTGTCAGGCTTTGCGGTTGAAAATGCGGGTGTTCGGCACTAATTTGATACTCACCCGGCGCAAAACGGCCTGTCAGCAGCGGGCCCTGGCTGTGTAGCTGGCCATTAACTGTCCAGCTGATATCCGCCACTTCAGGCACTGTATCCAGCTTAATACTGGCAGGCATTGGCTGTAACGTAACACTAAGGTTGCTCTGCTCACTGCTGAGCACCAACCGCTGTAATGGCTCAAACTTATCGGCGCTGATCACAATTTCAGCGCGCGAGCCTAACATATACAGTTTATTTTCAATAAAAAAGCCGCTGCCCGACGCTACCGTAAAACGCTGTGTTTGTGCCGCCTCTGCCGGGTGCACCGTTACGGTAAAACCTTTTAATAAAAACAGCCAGGCCAGATAGCTGGCCATAACCAGCGCCAACAGCACAATACTGCTGAGCACGATCCATTTGCGCTTGCGTTTATCTGATGCAATAGACGTATCAATCCGACTCACTGCTTATTCCTCTCAGATCCGGGTTTTGCATTGTAGTTGCACAGCTGGCATCGCCGGGTTAACTTCAACGCTGATAATTTCTGTACGATAGCCTTTACAGCTGCCTTCAAACTGATAAGTGCCAGGCAGCAGGTTGATGGTTTTTTCTTTCACTTCACCGACATTGCCCACCCCGAGCACCCGGATATTGGTGCGGCCATCGCTTTTTACCAACACAGGCACAGGTTGCGCCTGTGCCTGCAGCAAGCTTTGTAACTGGCTAAGTTGCTGCGCCAACCTGGCACTTTGTGCCGTTAATGGCTGCGCGGCTGTGATCGCTTCATTGGCGCGCTGACGGATATTGGCATCAGTAAGGCGTTGTGGGCTGGCTAAAAATGACTGCAACCGCTGCCCGGCCTGAATAATTTGGTTAGCGTTTTGCAGCGCCTGCTGCAACACCGGGTTATCGGCGTTTAACTTCAGGCCATTTTCTGCCAGCATTTTTACCGTTGGCCATTCATCAACCTCAATAAATACCTGAATTTGCTGCTCAGCCTGCGCGGCCGCACCCGCTTTTTCGGCGCTATCCAGCCGACGCTGTAAATTCACTAATTCTGAGCGACTGCTATCAATGCTGCGCGCCCGGGCTAATGCCTGGCGGGCTGCGGCGTAATCGGCTTGATCCAGTGCAGCCACAGCCTGCGCCACAACCTCGGCAAATGACTGTTGCTGCGCTTGCTGGTTTAACGCAGCCAAACGTTGGGCGGCCTGCTGGTCTGCCGGATCTAACTGATGAATTTGCTGCAACAGCGTTTTTTGCTTACTGACATTGTTTTCCAGCTGCGCTACCCGCACCTGCTGCCAGAGTTCCTGCACCTGGGTAGCCACATCAAGCCGCTGCTGCAACTGCAATGCCGGCGCATATAACGGGTTTATGGCCAGTGCCCGGCTGTTATTAAGTTGGGCCGCCGGCAGATCGGTATTGCTAAAAGCGGCACTGGCCGTTTGGTAAGCCGTTTCATAAGCCTGGATATAGTTTTGCTGCAGTGCGCTGCTTTGCTGCTGAATATCGCGCAGCAAAATGCTGGTTTCACTGTACAGTTGCTGGCCATACAGCCGGTAAGCTTGCTGCATGCTTTGTTGCAAAGCGTTTACCGAAGCGTTTTGCCAGGCAGACAGATGCGGATCGGCCGCCAGCTGATTAACCTGATTATTGCTGTCTGACAGCAGCTGCTGTAATGCTTTGCGGGCTTGTTCATCCGGCATGCCTGACACCGCAGGCCCCACCGTTGCAGAAGGCACTGCCTGTGGCGGCGCTGTATTGCTGCCCGCCGGGGCCGAAGCGGCAAACCAGGTGAGTAGCAGCCACACTACAGCTAATAGCAACAATATCGCAAAGAAAACGGCTATAACTTTGAGATAAAAAGCTTTCTTTGACTGCTTATCTTGGTTTATTACGTCATCTAACGCTCTGGCCACATCCGGTTCCTTGCCTGAAGCTTAAGACATCTTTACAGTTGCTGATTTGGTGTTGCTTCTAACTGATAAATCTCTAACAGCTTTTGTCTTAACTGGGTGTATTGCTCAGTAGCCGTGCCTTTCAGCTCAATACTCTGCTCGTTAAGTTCCACCACCTGAGGGGTTACTTTAATATCCAGGCTTTGCCCCATTTCACTGAGCACATCGCGCTGTGCACTGAGCTCACGGTTTGTTTGTATTGCCTGGCTAAGGCTGTAAATGGCTGCAGCCCCCGCCGCGATAGCGCCTACTTCACCGATAGCAGAATTAGAGTTTTTCACCAGCATAATGCCCAGCACAGCACTGCCGGCAGCCACCAGTTGCTGGGTAGCGCGTTCGGCTTTTTTCTTCCGGATATCTGCGGCAATCGGCAGGGTTTCGCGCTGATATTTGCTATAGGCTTCGTCTGATTCGGCATAAAAGGCTTCATAGCTGTCTTGCAGTTGGTCAATAAACTGCTCATCTTTGGCCTGCAGTAAGTTTACCCGTTGCAACATAGGGTCGTTTGCTGCTGGTGCGCCGTTCAGATCATATACGGTTTGCCGTGAGGTAAAGCCTTTTCTTTTGCTGACAATATAAGGTGCAAAGGCTTCCTGGCTATACATAGCGGCATAGCGCAAGTCCGACACCTGCTGAATTTTCTTTTTATCTGCTTCTGATTTTTTAATCAGTAAATCGTAAACGTAGGCGGCAATATCGTTAAATACCGGCGCGTAAGGGTTTTGATCTTTACGCAGCGCATCGCGGTAAAAGGCTTCACCTACCTGATGCTCAAAGGTCTTTTCTCCCCAGATATCGTTGGTAGCATCCATCACCCGCACGCTGATCCGCACCGTTTCGGTATCAGAATAATTAATTTTGCCAAGTACATACACATCGGCAGAAACCGACGCGTCTGGTGTAACATTAATCGAACCAAATACTTTGGTCGCCGCCAGTGCTTTTTTGGTATCAATGGCAAAGCGGTTTGCTTCCAGCCGCCGTACCTGTGGCCAGATATCTTCTTCAGCCACTTTTTTGTCATTAATGTTGCCTTTGGCATCCAGCGGAATGCCTGGGTCAAATACCGGCACGGCCACATTCAGATAAATAGCCGACTGATACTTAAACTCACGCTCTGTCTTACCCAGTTCCGCTGTTTTTGGCTGGCCGCCAATAGCAGGGCCTACGCTGCTAACATTCGTCTGGGTAGACTGACAACCACTAATTGCCAGTGCCAACAGGGCACAGGCGGCCGCCAGCCAATGTTTATGGTGTTGCAAAAGAGAACGAGGTTGCATTGCCAGCTCCATTTCTAAATTATCCACAGCTATTCTAAATTATTCACAGCTATTCTAAATTATTCACGGCCATTCTGAATTATTCGCAGCCATATTGTGTCATCAAAGCGCTGAAATGTTTTTTCTCACTGTCAGTCGTCGCACCCGCCAGGCCTTGTTTCACTGTGTCACACACAGCAGAGTTACCTTGCTGGGTTTTGCCTTTCTGGGTTGCTTTTGACGGTGAGCTCTCAGACTCTTTAGCACTATCAGCATGTTGTGTCGGTTCAGTACTGCCTGACTGCGCAGCCTGTTCATTAGTGCCCGCGGCGGCATCAGCCACGCTGCCAGTGCCAGCGCCTGCGGCACTGATCCGTCCGGCACCACTGTTTATAGCCTCGGCCATACATTTTTCACTTTGATTCAGATTGGCAGCAAAATCGGCGTCCATGCGCTCCAGTAGCTCGGCTTTGGTCAGCTCGCTACCATCAATATCTTTAAAATCAATCATTGAGCAATCGCCATAAGATGTTACAGCTCCGGCTGAAGGCGCTGACGGCTGAGTTTGCTGGGCACAGGCGGGAAGTGTCAATGACATTAATGAGAAGCTGAACAACCATAATGGGACGCGGAAAATAGTTTCGCTGGGCATCCTTTACTCCTTACCGGCAAGGCTGAATGTATAACATTGTCGGTTGCATCTCAGGCTGGCTGACAACGATACAAGACAGCAGGTTAGCTCTGTATTATTGCACTATATTAGGGTTAATTTTCCCTGTTGACCAGCGAAATCAGGCTAAGCAGCCTGCCAGCAGTTCCTGCAGCTCGTACTCAAGGTAATCAGCCAGGCCTGACCAGTCACGGTTTTGCTGGCACTGCAGTACTGCCGTTAACAACTGCTGTAACTGAGCGATCTGTTGTGGTGTGGCGCTGGCAAACAACGTAATAAGTTGCCCGGCAAGGTTTGCCAGTTCAAGTGCCGGTTGCGTGGTGATACCAAGGCGGAACTGCAGCGCCAGTGTTTTGGCGTGCTGCCCGCATTGAGCAACAGTGCGCATTAGGTTGTAAGCTCCGTGTGGTATTGCGTGCCGGCAATTACCGCACCGGCTTTAGAGGTGTTAAAAAACCTCACTGCAGATTGTTTGCTGATATAACGCTCTAAGCCGGTCAGGTAAGTAAGCAAATTGCGTAAGGTGGGTACTTTTTCGCCAAAACCGTTAATCACCTGTTCGGTTGCAGCCTGATATCCGGGCCCTAAAGCACCGTTTTGCCAGCTGGCATGAGTTTTATTATGGCTAAAGGCAAAGTCGGTACCAAACAACAGCACACTTTTAGCACCCATTTTTACAGCCAAATCCACCGCGGGGTGTATTACACTGCCATGGCTGAATAATGCTGCGGCAGCTAATTGTTTGCGTACCGGGTCGAAAACCGCACCGTCGCTTAAGGCAACATAACGCTTACCGGGAAAATGTTGTAGCAATTCGGGGTTTGCCAGCGGGAAATATACCAAACTACTGGCCGATGTTAAGCTGCTGCAGGGCAAATGTTGTAATGTGATTTTATGGTCACGGCTAACAATAATATCCGGCCTGATATCCTGTGATAACAAGGCATTTACTGCGGTGTCGACACAGATCAGCAAAGGGGCTGCACTGGCCTGTTGCTGCGCTTGCCTGATAAAGCCGTAATGTTGCTCCAGCGAAGGGCCGGCACCAATCACATAAACGTCTCTCTCTGGCGGTAAAGAGTTAAACAATGCCTGTACCGGTTGATCATGCTGCCAAAATAGCTGGTTTTGCTGCAAACGCGGCAAAAAAGCACTGATGTCCTGTTTTAAGCGCTGTGCAGCGTAACCGGCTTCCAGCTCGCTGTACAAGCGATCACGAATTCTCATACTGCCATCACTGGCCAATACCAATTCCGACGGCAACACGGCAAAGGGTGGCTGAATATCGTTCTGGCTGGCAGCCAGCTGCAACGTTACCCGGCTATCGCTAAGCCAGTGCCGCTGATCAAGTAATTGCAGCACCAGCGCAAAAATATGCTCATTTAAGATACATACGCTCAGCTGCTGCAGGCCTTCACGGCCAAGCAACTGTTGCTGCATATCGCCAAGGCCGGTGCCATAAAGGGTAATGTGGGGATAATGCCGCGGCAATTTACTGATTTGTTGTAAGGCTTCCTGCTGCCGGTTATGGCGGCTGGTTAGCTGAATGCCGTTAATCAGCAGGGTGTTGTCCTGCCCTTCTATCAGTTGCACTGCCGGGCGGTGTTGTTCAGCGGCCGCCTGGTGTAACACATCTGCCAGTGTGGGCCAGCGGCTGGCAATTACGCGCATATTTTGCGCAAAACAGTCGTTAATCATTAATCTGTCAACCCAAACCAAACTCAACCAGGCTACGGGTAATATTGGCTTGTGACATCACTACCGACACCGCACTTTTACTGCCACTTTGCATTTCAATACGCAGTTGCTGGCTAAGCGCATTAAGCTCAGTGTTATCATTCTGGCTTTGCTGAATTGCCACCAGTTGTGCCTGCAACGCGGCACGCTGTGCCTGTACTTTACCCAGCGCATCTTTTAATTGTTGCTGCGCCAGCTGAATTTGCTGGCTATAGGCCTGCACATTGTCGGCTGTTGCCGCCGCTTTACCCAACTGAGCCAGTGTGCTGTCACCAGCCTGCAGTTTGACAGTTACCGGGTTACCTGCAGCAACACGCACGCCCTGGCCACTAATTAACCAGGGCTCCTGCAACTTACGGGCATCACGCGCTTCGGCAGAGAAATACAGCTGTTGCTGATGATCACTGCCAACACTGATTTGCTGACGGGCAAAGGCTTGCTGCACAGTCTGCAGATTTTGCTCTGCGCTTTGGCCAGCGGGTAAGCTGATGCTAACTGCACTGCCACTGCGGCCCAGCAAAATACTAACCTGCTCGTTTTGGCGCCGCTCTGACAGTAAATCTATACTGTTGCCCAGGCTGGCTTTTACCGGTGCAGGTTGAGCACCGACCGGGGTTAAATCGGCATTAAGGCCTGAACTGCTGTGCGATAGTTTTTGTTCCAGCTGGGCTAACTGCTGTTGTGCCTGCTGTTGCTGTTGCGCTGATAACTTGCTGTTACCCGGTGCATTCAGCTGCCGGCGCAGGTTTTCCAGCGCCTGATATGCCTGGCGGATATTGCGCTCGGTTTGATCAGTCTGGCTAAGCTGCTTACTGACATCTGCTGCCAACGCCCATTTACTTAATACCTGTATCTGCCGCGATTGCCGCGATGCCGGAACAGTGCGGCCAGCATCGTCAGCACGAACAGCCTTGATCACAGCGGCGCGATCAGCCGCATTTAACGGCGTTAGCGCACTGTTACTGACCTTATCAACCGCACCGGATAGCTGCATAGCTGCACCTTACTTAAACATAGGAAAACAAGGTAAGCCTGGATACGCTGGAATACACCTTCAGCGACGACTCATAAGACGCCATCGCCTGATTCATTTTGACGTAGGCCTCCGGGTAGTCCACTAATTTAATGTCATCACGCAGTGTCTCGGTAAACAGTGCTATATCATCATTACCCAGAGCCATTTCGTCCAGTGAGGCTAAAGTCCCACCAATGCGGGTGATCTCACCGCTTACCGTAGCCAGAAAGCTACTGATATGGCCCAGCATATCGCGGGATTCGTCACCCACACCGCCAGCCGGCGCTGTGCTGATTAAATCCAGATAAGTTTGCATTTGATTTAAGAAAGTTACGCCTGGGTCCAGCGCGCTGCCAACAATATTGCCCGGCACACTGGAGTTATCTGACACCGCAATCTGACGTACCCGGTCATCACCATTGTACTGATATACGCCCAGTGCATCGCGCTCAAACGGCATAACATCGGTTAAACTGCCTGAGAAGTAATAATTGCCGTTGCCATCTTTGGCATTAAGTAAATCGACAATACCCGGCACTAATACCGACAATTCCTGGCTAAATGCTTCCAGCTCGGCCTGGCCCATAGTGCCGTCTGCCGCCGTTGTGACGATTTCCTGTATTGAATACAGCGTATTGACAATACTGCTTAACTGAGTTTCCTGCTGGCCCAGATTAAAATGCACCGCATTCATATTCGATTTGTACTGATCCAGTTTAGTCAGCTCGCTGTTTAACGTTAACAGCATCACTGCACCTAAAGGGTCATCTGATGGCTTTTGTATCCGCTGATTGGTGGCCAGCTGGATAGATAACTTACTGTACTCAGCAGTAGACTGCTGAATATTGCGAATAGTAGTTAGATGATACTGATTGCTGCTAACGCGCATAGCCACTGCCTCAGAAGATATTAATCAGGGTTTTAAATAATTGATCAGCAGTGCTGATCACCCGGGCATTAGCGTCATACAGCTGCTGGTAATACATCAGGTTAGCGGCTTCTTCGTCCAGGTTTACACCACTAACACTGTCACGGGCAGCCACAGCGTTGTTGTTCAGTACCTGGGCAGTTTTAACGCTGCTTTGCACTTGCTTGCTTTGAATAGCCAGATCGCCGATTAACGTATCATAGCCTGCTGTGCCGCCATTTAATGACGCCACCAGATTAGCAATGTTGCCATTATCGCCACGGCCACCGGCCGGGTTGCCAAAACCGTCATTACCGATAAAGGCCAGGCCATCCGGTTGCAAATCAGGGTTCACCCTAATAGTGCCCAGCACATCAGCCGGGTTGTACAAAAACAGCGGTTCCCCTGGCTGGCCGTTTAAATCGAAGCCTTCTGCCAGTGCCGCATTTACTGAGTCGGCAATATTAGTGACAATTTGTTCCAGTTGCAGTTTGCTCGGTTGCAGCACGTTTACATCGACATTGAGTAAACCGCCAATGCGGCCACCGACAAACTCATTCAGGCCAAAGTTCTGACCGTTAAAGCTTACATTAACCGCAGTACCGTTTACGCTGACCGCTGCAGATTTAGAGCCAACCACCAGCGGGGCGCCGTTTTTACTGCTGATATTAATATTGCCATCGCCCGGATCGACAATGTCTACGCCCATATAACCTGATAATTCAGTTATTAACACTTCACGGGCATCAGCCAGTTCAGCGGTAGGTTGCCCCAGCGCTTGCGCTTTGCTGATTTTGCTATTTAGTTCAGCAACTTGTTGTAATAATGAGCTGCTGTTATCAGCCAGGTTGCTTAATTCTTTGCTGAGTTTGTTTTGTTGATCCGACAAGGCACCGTTAATTTGCGACAGGTCTTGTACCAGAGCCTGTGCTGATGACAACACTTGTTGGCGGTAAGCGTTAGAATCGGGTGCCGACATTGCCGCGTTAAAAGCTGCACTGATACCGGCAACGGCATCATTCAGGTTCAGCGATTCAGTGCCGAGAATTTGTTCCAGATACCCCAGATAGCTTTGAAAACCTTCGTAATAACTTAAATCTGAACTGGTGCGCCAAATATCGTCATTAAGAAAATCATTGACGATGCGATCGACCTTAGTAACTTTAACGCCGTTTAAACCGCCGGCAGCAGTTTCCAGATACACCGTTTGCCGGCTATACCCCTTTACGGCAGCATTAGCCACGTTCTGGCCTACCACATTGAGTGCACTGTTAGCCGCATTAAGGCCAGACACACCGTTTAAAAGCATACTCATAAGCTGGGTTTCCCGCCGCTGTCAGCCTGCCATAATGGCTGGCTAAATCCGCTGTTACTGTATTTTGGCGCAACCAGACTCAGCGCCGCCTTATCAGGTAAAGCGACGGCTTCGGCCAGTTGCTTAAATTTATTTTCGGTTTGCGCCAGGCCATCGCCCAACTGCCGCACTATGGCTTCAGCCAGGCCGAGCTGCTGCTTGGCGGCCAGGTTCTGTGCCAGCTGGGCATCGTGCATATCGCGAAACGTTTGGGCCTCACTGCTGCCAAACAGGCCGTTGTCACCGGCAATAGCGTCGGTGCCGGCATGCATATTTTTCAGCACCAGCTGCAAAAATATCGCTTCAAACTGTTCTGCCGCTTTACTCAGCCGGGCGGCCGGGTCCTGATTGCTATCTATGCTTGCGGCAGCGCGCGGATCTATCGCCAGGCCCTCGCCAGGTAAAGAGTAACCAGTTAAAGGGGTTATATTCATTCAGATCACCAGCAAATCAGCATCCAGTGCACCGGCATTATCCAGTGCAATCAGGATCGACATCAGTTCTGCCGGAGTTGCCCCCAGCGCGTTAATTGCCTGCACTATAGCGTCCAGCGAGCTCCCTTCCGGCCACAGCATCATATTGGCGGTGCGCTCCTGCACATTCACTGCGCTGTTTTGTACCGGCGTTGTCGTGCCACCACTAAAAGGTAGCGGCTGGCTTACCCCCTGCTGCTCGCTAATAGTAATAGTTAAACTGCCATGGCTGACTGCCGCGCGCTTTACCCGCACAACATCGTTCATTACCACAGTGCCGGTGCGGCTGTTAAACACCACGCGTGGCCGCTGGCTGCCTTCTTCTACATCAATGTCCTGCAACATCGACATAAAGGTAATGCGGCTGTTGGCGTCTACCGGTGCACTGACCACCAGCTTACCTTTGTGCTCTGCTCTGGCCACGTCGGGCCCAAACACCTGATTAATGGCCGTGACAACATTGCGCGCGGTCTGATAATTGGGTTGCTTCAGGTTAAGCACAACCTGGGCGGCAGGGTCATATAATTGCTGCACGCTGCGCTCAACAATAGCACCGGACGGAATAATACCGGCGGTGGGCACGTTAACAGTAACCGACGAGCCATTCTGGCCGGTGGCATTTAAGCCGCCCACCACCAGATTACCCTGCGCCAGTGCATATACTTTGCCATCAACACCACGTAGCGGTGTCAGCATTAAGCTGCCACCATGCAGGCTTTTGGCGTCACCCAGCGACATAATAGTCACGTCCATGGTTTGCCCGGGGCTGGCATTGGCCGGCAACGTAGCGGTAACAGCAACCGCCGCCACATTTTTTGACTTCGGTAAGCTGCTCTCATCCAGCTGCACACCAAATTGTTTCAGCATATTATTTAATGACTGGGCGGCAAACCTGACTTGCGCCTTGTCACCTGAGCCCGGCAAACCTACCACCAGACCATAGCCCACCAGCTGGTTATCGCGCACGCCCTGAATATCTACCAGATCCAGCAGTGGCCTGGCCTGTAACAACAGGGGCCACAACAGCAACAGCGCGGCACTTATACAATGTTTCATAACACCTCAGTTAAAACGGGTTAAGAAAGCGGTTAAACAAACGGGTAAACCAACCGGCCTGGCTTGCACTGGCTAAATCACCTTTGCCGGAATAACTGATGCGGGCATCGGCAATACGCTGCGACGATATGCGGTTGGTTACATCAATATCCTCCGGCCGCACCAGCCCCTGCAGACGGATATATTCATCGCCCTGGTTCAGCTTGATCCATTTTTCGCCACGGATTGCCAGAGCGCCGTTGGGCAATACATCGGTTACCCGCACGGTAATAGAGCCGCGCAGGAAGTTTTGCTGGCTGGCGGCACTTTCGCCATCAAACTGTAAACGTGAGTTCAGTTGCATGGCCAGCTCTGAGGTATTTAAATTACCTACCAGCGGCACGCCAACATTAATACCGGTGCTTCTATCTATACTGGCATCGGCGCTTTTGCTCGACTGAGTACGCTCATTTAGCTCCACGGTCAGAATATCGCCTACCCTGTAGGCACGTTTATCTTCGTACAGGGTAAACATATAACGGTCGCTGTACAGGCTGCCATGCTGCTGGCCTGGCAGCGGTTCATCACCACTACGCTGTGCCACCACCTGTTCCCAGTCGGCTTCATGTACCAGCGGCGGCTGGCTGGCGCAGGCGCTTAGCAATAAGATGATGATTAAGGCGCTGCAGGTTTTCATAGGCTTACAGGCTCTGGTTAATAAAGCGCAGCATTTCATCGGCTGCCGATACCACTTTGGCGTTCATTTCATAGGCGCGCTGCACTGCTATCATGCTGACCATTTCATCAACCACGCTAACGTTAGAGCCTTCAATGGTGTGTTGTTGCAAGGCACCCAGTGCGTCTTCTCCCGGCACGCCTTCTACTGCTTCACCAGAGGCCGCAGTGGCGCGGAATAAATTGCCACCCAGCGCTTCTAAACCAGCGGGGTTAACAAAATTAACGGTTAAAATCTGGCCCAGATCTACCGGATCAGCCTGACCGGCAACTACAGCAGTAACAGTACCGTCGCGGCCTATGGTTACGCTGGTGGAGTTCTCTGGTATCGCAATATTTTGCAGCAGTGGCAGGCCGTTGGCGTTTACGATCAATGAATCGGCGTTCAGCTGAAACTGGCCGCTGCGGCTATACAATATTTCACCGTCCGGGTTTTCAATCTGGAAAAAGCCCTGCCCGGCAATGGCGATATCCAGCGGGTTGTCGCTTTTCTCAAAGCTGCCTTCGGTAAAAATTTTCTGCGTGCCGTTAATACGCACACCAGTACCGACCTGAATACCAGACGGCACCTGGTTTAGCTCATCAGCCTGAGTGCCCGGTTGGCGTTGTACCTGGTAAAATAAATCTTCAAACACTACGCGGTCTTTCTTAAAGCCAGCGGTACTGACGTTAGCCAGGTTGTTGGAGATGGTTGTCATGCGCATATCCTGCGCGGCTAAACCTGTTTTACTAACCCATAAGGCAGAATTCATGTGCTGCTCCTGTTAACTGTTGCCACTAACCAGCTTGTTACCGGCCACTGCCAGTTCGTCAGCGGTTTTCATCATGCGGATATTCATTTCAAACTGGCGGCTGATATTCATGGTGTTTACCATCTCTTCCACCGCATTAACATTGGCGCCTTCCAGCACGCCGGTACGCAGGGTAATAGCTAAATCTGCCGGCAGTTGTTCCTGCTGCTGCGGCCGTAACAAGCCGTCCAGACCTTTTACCAGGGTGTCATTACCGACACTGACCATTTTCAACCGGCCTTCCTGCGCAATAACACCACCGCCTACCGGCAGCAGATTAATGGTGCCATCGCTACTAATGTCGATATCGCCAAACTCCGGCAGTACTATGTCGCCCTGCTCACCCTGCACCGCATAGCCGTTTAGCATTAAGCGGCCGTCGGCATCTACCTGCAGGTTACCGGCACGGGTATAGGCTTCGTTGCCGTTGGCATCGGCTATGGCTAAAAAGCCGCCATCGCTCAGTACAATATCCAGATCACGGCCGGTTTGTTGCACCGGGCCGTTGGCCAGGTTGGTAAACACCGGCAGTAACTGCGCCTGATAACGGGTGCGAAAACCATCACCGGCAATCATCATTGCCTGCGCCTGCTCAATATCTGCTTTAAAACCCGGCGTATTAACATTGGCCAGATTGTTGGCACTAACGCGCAGAGCTGTCTGGTTAAGCTCGGCACCCGATACAGCGGTATAAATTAAGCGTTCCATAACGGCTTACCTTTAGGTGGCGTTAAACAAAACCTGCATCATCTGATCGGCAGTGCTGATAGTTTTGGCGTTGGCCTGGTAGTTTTGCTGAAACGCCATTAAATCAACCAACTGCTCGCTGATATCTACGTTAGAGCCAACATAGGCACCCGATAACAAAGCACCAAAACTACCGGCGTCCGGTGTGCCATACAGGGCTGCGCCAGATTCATTAGTGGCATACCAAACGGTTTTATTGCCGGTTTGCAGGCCATTGATATTGGCAAAATTAGCCAGCACCACCTGGCCTTGCAGCTTGGTTTCACCATTGGTAAAGGTGGCAAATACTTCGCCGGTTTCGGCTATTGCAACTCCGGCAAATTCGCCGGCGGTATAGCCGTTAGCGTCGTTTTTATAAATATTAAAGCCGCTGCCAAATTGGGTGCTGTTGGTTAGGTTAATGCCAAAGTCCATTACTGCAGCCCCGGTGGTTGGGGTGTAAGTTAGCGCCACTGTTGCCGGTGCCGCCGGTGCAGTTAACTGGCCGTTGGCGTCAAATGTAAGGTTGGTTGGGGTTGCCAGATCTGCGCCATCAACAAAATAATGCGCCTGCCAGGTATTGGGACCGGTATGGACAAAGTACTGCGTTAAAGTATGGCTATTGCCTAAAGAGTCGAATATTTCGCTCGACTGTGAATAGTTATAGCTGTTGCCTACCGCAGGATCGAACGGCACGGCAATTACATCACTGGCTGAACTTAAATTTAGCGAGAAAGCCACTTCGGTAGAGGCCTCGGCCGGAATATTCGCCGCTTCAATTTTTAAATCGGTTAGTACACCAGGTACCAGGTTGCCATTGGCATCGATACCATAGCCCTGCAACCGGTTGCCGCTGGTGTTAACAATATTTTGATCTTTATCCAGATCAAAGCGGCCTGCCTGGGTGTAAGCCATACGGCCGTTTTCAGCAACCACAAAAAAACCTTTACCGGTAATGGCTAAATCCAGCGCTGAGCCGGTGTTTACCACCCCGCCTTCACGGGTAAAATTTTCTTTAATGTCACTTACATCGACACCGCCGCGCTGGCCGCCGTTATACACCGAGGCAAATTCAGCGCTGCCACTTTTAAAACCGGCCGTACCAGAGTTGGCAATGTTATGGCTGGTAATTTCCAGGGCTTTTTGCGTGGTTTTTAGCCCACTTAAACCGATATTAAACATAGACATAATACTGATTCCTTAACTGTTGCTGCCAAAGGCCAGCTGATTGGTATCTAACAGAGCGTGGTTACCCAGGCCATTGACTTGCAAAATAATGTCGTCTTTATTGCTACCGACAGACACCCGCTCAACCTCGCCACTTAACAAAGTGGTAAGCGGTTTTGGCTGTCCGTTAATATAGGCATCGGCCTGCACGTAGTAACCACCGGCAGCTTGTTCATCAAAGGCAAAACGCAAGGTACCGATGCCACTGTACGGCAGCATTTGCTGTTGCATTAATTTACCTTCAGCGTTATACAGCCGCAGTTCAATGCTGTCGGCTTCAACACCCAGATTAAGCGCACCTTTTACCTGGCCCGCTTGCTCCAGCACTATGGTTTCAGCAGCAACATCAACCTGAGTGCCAATTAATGCTGTTGCCTGTAATGCTTGCTGGCTACTTTGCAGTGCCAGGTTTTTACCGGAATCTATTTTCAGGCTTTGCAGGCTTTCAACATTGGCAAACTCAGCCAACTGGCTGACATATTGCGTGCCGTCCATTGGGTCCAACGGGTTCTGGTGGCTGATTTGCGCTACCAGCAACTCCAGAAACATGGTGGATAACCCTTCTGCACCGGTAGTACCGTTTTTTGCTATCGTACTGTCATTAGTGGTATTAGTACCGGCACCCAGGCCGCTGATTGCACTCACGCTATTACTCCTTTACTGGCCAAGGCGCAGCACACTTTGCTGCATACTGGATACCCGGCCCATAACTTCTACCGAGGTTTGATAACTGCGCGATGCAGACATCATGTCAGCCATTTCTTCGAGCACATTCACGTTGGAATAAAATACATAGCCGTCCTGATTCGCTAACGGGTTATTCGGCTCATAGCGCTGCTCTACCGGCCGGCTGGAGGTGGTAACACCCAGCATTTGTACTTCAGCAGACAAACTCTGGCTGTCTGCCGTTTGTTTATATAAGGCAGCAAATACCGGCTTTAACGCCCTAAATGCTCCGGCTTCTGTGGCTGAAGCGGTGTCGGCATTGGCTAAATTTGAAGCGATGGTATCCAGGCGCATTACCTGAGCACGCATTGCACTGCCACTGACGTCATAAATGCTGTTAAATGACATGCTTACTCTCCTTTAATCGCTTTTTGCAGGCCACTGATTTTCATATTCATAAAGGTGAGGCTGGTTTGAAAATCCATGCTGTTGGCGGCGAAATTAGCCTGCTCGATATTCAGCTCGGCCGTGTTGCCATCAGCAGACGCCTGATACGGCGTGCGGTACAGTAACTGATGGCCGCTTTGTGCTACCTGATACGGCTTGTTTATGCCGCTGCTCATGTTGTAAGCCACATCCTGCATAATTTGCTTGTAGTTGATATCCCGGGCTTTAAAACCGGGCGTATCGACATTGGCCAGATTGCCTGCAATAATTTCAGCTCTGTCCAGGCGTAGTTGTAATGAAAACGGGTGTACACCAAGCGCTTTATCAAACATATTCAGGTTGCTCTCTTTACACAGGTTACCTTTGCTTACCTTGGGTTTTACAAGCTCTGTGCCACAATTAAAAAGCGATATGTATCAATGAATTGCCATATGAAGATGCCAAAATCAACACCAAAAGCGGAAGTAACACTTCCGCAGCGGAAGCGGGTGGTTTTTCCTGCGGCCTGCGGCATAATGGCGCTGTTACTGCTAATTGTCTGGCCTGCGCAGGCCTTGCCTGGGCCCATGACCGAGCAACAGCTTAAACAGCATATTCAGCAAGAACTGCAACAGTACTTACGCCAGTTGGGGGTAAAAGCCCGGCAGCAGGATATTCAGCTTAATTTGCCCTCAGCGTTAAGTGACAGCCGCTGCGACAACCTTGATATCAGCCGCCGCCAGCAAACCGAGCCGCCGCTGGGCCGGGTTAGCTATAGCCTAAGTTGCACCTCGCCGCAGCGCTGGCAAAGCCGGGCCGTGGCACAAGTAAAATTGTTTTTACCGCTGGTGGTAGCCAGCCGCACGCTGGAGCGTGATGAAGTGCTAACAGCTGATATGCTCAGCCTGCAGGAGTTAGATATCAGTAGCCTACGCCATGGCCTGGAGTTTGATGCCGCCACCTTGCTGGGTATGACAGTAAAGCGCCGTATCAGTGCGGGCAGCCCGGTTAGCCGCCATTTATTACAGGCGGCTTATCTGGTGCAAAAAGGCTCGCAGATCACCGTGCAGTACCGCGGCGATGGTTTCGCCGTCGCCATCACCGCCATAGCGCTTAGTGATGGCCAGTTGGGCGAGCGGATCAGTGTGCAAAATGTCAGTTCCGGTAAAGTGATCGACGCTATCGTAACCGGAGAAAATAATGCTGAAACCACGCAGAAATAAATTAAAGTTTCGTTATTATCACGCCGCTTTATCTAATCAGAGCCAAATTGTGGAACTTACAGTATGCAAATAGATCCGAAAAACCCGCTGCAGGTAAATCCGGTAAACCGGCTGGGGCAGGAAAAACACAGCACAGAGCAGGCAAAAACCCCAGTGGCAGGTAAACCTGAAGCTGGCGTCAGTCAGGTGAGCGCCTTTAGCCGTTCACTGGAGCAAACTTTTCAGGGCCTGGCAGATAAAGACAGTGTAGATATGGCCAAAGTGCAGCAACTTAAACAGGCTATTGCCAACGGCGAGTTACAACTGGATGAAGACGCGCTGGTTAGCGCTATGCTGGAAATGCACAAACGATGAGCGCCCAGCTGCTGAAACAATTTATCAGCAGCCTGCAACAGGATGTGCAGCGGCTGGATCAGCTGAATCAGTTGCTGGAACAACAGTATGAACTGATGAGCCAACGCGAAAGTGCCCAACTGCAGCAGTTGAACCAGCATTCCCTGCAACTGATGACAGCGCTCGAGCTTAGCCACAATGAACGCGATGCTCTGCTGCAACAGTTTGGTTTACAAAATAACCGCGACGGCATGCGCCAGCTGGTTAGCCGGTTACCGGCTCCGGTGCAACACGGCACCCGCCAGTTACTGCAGGAACTGACGTTAAAAGCCCGCTTATGCCACGCCCAGAATGAAAAAAGCGGTAAACTACTGGCCAGCCAGCGCCAGCTAATGCAAAAACTCACCGGGATGCACAGCCGTACCAGCTATCCCGCCATGCCGCTGTAATGGCGGTCAGCATTCGCCACAGGAAGCCAATAACCATGTTTTCAGCTAAAGCTACGCAGGATAAAACCGGTACTAAACATGCAACATTGCTCTCTGAAGGCTGTGAATTACAGGGCGACCTGATGCTGGACTGCAATATGCAAATTGACGGCCGCCTGCAAGGTAATATTCGCAGTGTGCATGCAGTAACCATTAGCCAGCCAGGTCGGGTACAGGGCAAAATTTACGCCCGCCATCTGATAATCAAAGGCTGCGCCGAGGGCGAGTTTTATGCCGAACAGGTTGAAATTCTGCAATCCGGTGTCCTAAGTGGTACTATTTACAGCGACAATCTGAGCATTGAACCGGGTGGCCGCTTTGTTGGTGAAGTGCAAGCAGCCGACAGCAGCAGAAAAACCGGCAGCAATAAGTCGGTATTACCCCTGCGTGATGCCAGAGGTAAAGTGCTGAGTATGACTACAGCACAACAAAGCGCCAATTAACGCTACTTATTAACGCTACCGATTAAATATCACCGAGGTTTGGGTGCATTTGTTTGTTCTGTTACCGCTGCTGCTGATCCTGTTATTGCAATGGCAGTTTGCGCCGCTGGCCTCGGCCATTAGCGCCCAGTTTCCCCACATTGTTTATGCCATGTTGCTGCTAACCGCCATGCTGGCCAGCCTGATGCGGCAATGGCACTGGCTATACAGCCTTAGCTTGCTTGGCAGCCACTATTATGTGGTGCAACAGGCGTTACAAGGCCCGGTAACTGAGTCTGCTACTGCAGCCCTTAGTTTTACCTTGCCGCTGTTGTTCACTGTGCTGATGTTAGTGCTGCAACTGCAGCAAAAACCACAGTTACTTACCCCACGCGGGGTAGTGCTGCTACTGCTGATGTTACTGGCACCACCTGCATTACTATTGTTACCACTGGCTGATTGGCTGGCGCTGTTACCCCTGCCGGCAGCGTTCTTCCAGCCGGTATCAGCACAATTTCTGCTTAGTTGGGGCCAGTTATGGTGGATGGCAGTGATCGCTGCCTGTTGGTTGGGGTTATTAAATTTCTATGCTGCTAACAGCCAGCGCTGGGGTCAGTTTGCTGCCTGGCTGGCAGTAATGCTGTTTTATCTGCTGATCCAACAACCGCAGATGTCGGGCTGGATGACATTGGCTGCCAGCTTAAGTTTATTACTCAGCCTGGCCAGCCAGATGCTGCAACTGGCCTATATTGACGAGCTAACCCAGTTACCGCAGCGACGCGCCCTGCTAAGCCATTTAAGCCGCCTTGGCCGGCGCAGTGCCGTTACCATGCTGGATGTTGATCACTTTAAAAAATTTAACGACACCTACGGCCACGATGTTGGCGATCAGGTATTAAAACTGCTGGGCTCTTTGCTTGGCAGCGAGCGCGGCCTAAGTGCATACCGCTACGGCGGTGAAGAGTTTACGCTGGTATTCCGCCACAACAATAAAGATACCCTGGCAGACAAACTGGAACAGGTTCGCGCTAAAGTCGCAGACTACCCACTGGTGATCCGCCAGCAAACTCGGCCGCAAGACACCAAGCAAGGCAAACAACAACGCGGTAATACGCCGGGCAGTAAAACCGTGCATGTCACCATCAGCTTAGGCTGCGCCATCCGCAACCCCGGCGAAACCACAGAACAACTGCTAAAACGCGCCGACGAAGCGCTATACAGCGCCAAAAAAGCCGGCCGTAATAAGGTGGCTTTTGCGCGGTAACCAATCAATGAGCGGCATTAATGTTACTCTTCTTGGTTCATCTTTTTGATTTGGCTGATAATTTTACGTAAACACCTCAGTCTCTACTCCTATTGATTCCTTCTATCCATATGAAAATGAGGGAATTAAAACAGATCAAATAGAAATATTAACTCCCAACGCCACTCACCGAACACCAGTAGACATCCTCCAAGCACTAACAGTGAGTACATAAATATTTTCATTGAGAGAAGAGTAAGTTTTTGCCAAATACCTCCAAACATAAGTTTTTCAACAAAGACAACGATTAAGCTGAACATTGCAAATGCCCCAGCAATAAATCCGAAACCAGATGCCTTACTGATATAATCCACATTTGCATGGTGCAACAGAGCAAACCATAGAGAGAAGAACAAGAGGAAGATCATCTCTGAAATGTACCTGAAATTTAAGGTCGGTTCACTATTGTCAGCATAATCCATGTCTGTATGACTTGAGTATGCTAATCCTGCAAGCACTGCCACTTTAAGGTAAGCCGACACGCTGAAAAAATTAGGGAAACTCCATATGGCAACGTCAACCACAGATAGCAACGCCATAATAAACAAGACTAAATAAATATTTTTCATGGTACATCTCTGAAAATAATTGGGTTTCCTGAGCTATCAACAGGGTACTTTGGTTTCCCAGCACCATGATGCGTCCTCATTCGAGGAAGCATCTGATGCCGCCGATATATACTCTCGGCTTCACGAAGCGAAGGTGACCAACCCGGCTTTGCTGAATTCATAACAGATATGCACTCTGCTACCAACGAAATACAGCTATTTCTAACTGGAGCTGGTAGTTTAGCGAAGTTGATGAACGTTATAGCTAGTCTCGTGGTCGCATATCCACCCACAGCAATTGCCGAGAACTGATAGCTTAATAACTCAGCAGTTTCTCGTTGACTTGCTCTGAAGCCTGTAACCATCACCGACATTGCAATATCATCTGAAGTAAATCTGGAAAAATCAGCGGCATTCTTCCTACAGGTAATATCGCAACTTACGCCAATCTTCGTTGGATTGCCCTGCTCATCACGCACAATTCTGCCCCATTTAGCATTAACACTACCTTCGTTGGTATCTGTTACTCCGGCATCATTTGCTGCACTGCGCATACCCTGCTCAGCCTGTCGCCTTATATCTTCCTGTTGCCCACTATTCTGAGTTTGGGATTGAGTTTGCCCACTCACCACCTTAGCCGCATTCTGCAAATTAGCACTCTGGTTGCCTTTGCTAACCTCTTCCGGCTTTGAACTGCCTTGCGTTTGCTTTGTGGCTTTTAATGCATCTTCCTTCTGCTGCTCTATCGCTGAGTTACATTGCTTTCCTCTTACGTGATGACAATCATATCCCGTTGGGTCGGTATAGCTTAACGGGTTATTAAATACATAGGTATACCGGTTCAGGCTTTGTGCATCGCGCGGGTCTTGCACGATTGGGTCAGCCTGGATAAACCGGCCTAAGTCTGGGTCGTATATCCGGCCCCCCATATGAATCACATTGGCATGGTCTACTTGCAAATGGCCGGTAAAGCCCTTGTTGGTGAGTTTTAGTATCGCTGCCAGGGTTAACGCTACCGGCTGGTTGCTCAGGTTAAACACCTGCCTTCTCTTGCCAAACGCATCAAAGCTTAGCTTTTGCTCTATCAGGCCTGCGGCATTGGTAATCACATCCACACTGCCCAAATGGTCGCTATACACATAACGCGTGGTAGCGGTGTTGCCGCTTACCTCTACTATCGCATTACCAATATTACGCCTAATGGTGCTGCTATTACCTTCCTTGATTAACTCGACACCACCTTGCTGATAAATGGTTTTGGTGCTGCCCTGCCTACATGGATGTAGGTAAGGGGCGTGAGCAGGACGCGGAAGCTTTGCTCGGTTACATGCCGTTTAATCACATTACGGCTACCATCGTAGGTAAAGAAGCTGTCGCCCGGTGAGCTGTTTGTCGTTGCATCTGTACCCATGCTGCGGATACGCGATGGTTTGCCAATAGCGTCGTAGTCTATCTGCCGCACCAGGGTGCCGTTATTGTACTGGTGCGTCTGCTGGCCGCTTACGTCATAGCAGTAGCTGGTAGTGCCAATCTGGCTTACTGCTCTGGGGCCTCTGTTACGGCCGCACTGGCCTGGTTTAGTACCATATTGGTAGGTAGCTCCGCTTTGTACGTCTTTCTGACAGCATGACCACTGTTCCCTGCCTAAAAAACAGGAGTTCAGCTTATAAAAGAGCAAAAACAGTAACTAATCTGGCTAAACTGCAAAATTGGTTACTGCTAACAACCAGAAACGGTCAAATATCAACCAAAACCCTGTTGTTTTACCTGATCCCGTTGTGTGAACACTACAAACGAGATAGTTAATTCTGTTCACCCGAAGCACATACATCCTGAAATAATGTTCGCGTCGATGCCCAATCCTCGCTTTCACAAAGTCTTTCCTTTAGCCTGCGTTTGGCATAATCATATTGTGGGCTCTCCTCTAGCAGATTTAGCAATTTATGCCCATATATATCTGCACTTTTCGAGTCTCTATTAATATAGCTAAGCTCCAGCAGTCCGTTCAGAACATTAACTTTTTGACGATAATTCAAGTTGTTATTTTCCTTAAGAAGGCAACTCAAAATTTTTTCTCCTTCAGAAAACTCTCGTTTTACAATCAACTCTGTTGAACGCGCAAGGGCATCATCAATATCACCATGACCACAAGAACATTTTAGAACACCAGAGGGCACTTCTACTCCCAAAAATACCAGTGCAAATAGCAAATTTATTAGCATCCCTGAACTCCCCTTAAGTTCTTACAAACATAATTGTTAAACGACGACTCTCGTGCATGAACAGCTCGAATATACTGCCCCGTAGCTCCCCAGTTGCGTAGATCAAACCCGCCGGAATACCTAATATAAGCCCCTGCTCCCAGCTGCACATCGTAATTGATAACACCGTTATCGAAGCTCGCAACGGATAACTCAATAAGCCCATAAGATGCAACCGCTTTCTGAGCCGCCCCGTCATGGACCGAAAATGATTGCCCCACCAAACCATCAGGGCCGCCAGCCAGGACTGTTGCTTGCATATCAGAGTTGATACTAATTTTCAATTTATCGAGGTTGGCACTTGCAGAGGTTGTAATATTCCCATTGCTATCAATTTCTATTCCAAGATCAAGTCTAGACGAACCCAAAACCTTGCCAAGTGCCTTGGTCGCTGCGCCAACAGCTAATTGCTCCTCCTGTGCGGCTTGCAACGATCTCTGCCATTGATGCTTCGCTTCATCATTAAACATCCGCGAAAACGCACCTGTCACCGCACCATTGGCAAACTTACCACCACTCAGTTTCGAGGCTGTGCCACCGGCAATGGCTGATAACGCTATACGACCGGTACTGAAATCGTTTCCAGCATCTATTCCATCTATCCCTGGTGCGGCAAACTGCGCTACTCCTGTCTTTAACATATGCGCACCACTGCCAAATGCCACATCGCCAACAAAGGCCGAGCCTACGCCATAAAATGCGGCCGCACTAAAGGCGCCCCATGCAGCTTTACTGTAGCAATTGTTCCTGTTTATCTGTTATTCCACTACAACTCCTAATTTACACAGCCAGGAATAAAACAAGGCTTTATCCCCTCCGACAACCAAGACATGATCCCCATTTTGTATTGAATAGACTTCAACCTTTGCCAAGTCATTAGATGTGTGTATAGCTATAGTGTATTCCCCAACATTAGAAGCTGAATTAAGTATAAAATATTTGTTTTCACCAGCAGCGCTACATAGCTCGCCGCATATACTTACATGGCTATAAGTTAAATACCCAACTTTGTCTTCACCATCAATATTAACTCTCGGATTTACGAAGGAATAAATTGCGGAACTTTTATTCCCCTTCCGAGTTTGCTTGTATCCCGGCGGAACATCAAACATCACCCCGAAAATACTTAATTGATCTTCTAGTATTGCATCACTCTCGGCATGACACGACAATGCCAAAAGTAAACTAGTTAAGATTATAATAAGCTTCACCATATCTCCTTATGATTTGATCTGACGACAATTGTAAAGTCGGGGATACACTATTAATACCCAATACCAACGTCAACAGCCTGCTAATTGCAGATTGGGGCATTGCAGATTCGACTGTCATTTTCGACATACTAATTCCATCTGACATTGTTGAATTAAAGCCTACATCCTTACCAAATTGTTGATGAAGTGAGTAGCGTCTCCCAAAGGTAACCGCTAATTCATCAGGACCAATGGGGTCAGAGTCATTGATTCTTAGCGATTTTAGTGATGCTTACGAAACGCGGCCGACTTTCTATCTCCGCCCCTGCCCAAAGGTTCTGGCCGACGACCAGTCTTGGCCGCAATCTGCGCTTTAAACCGTCCATCTCCCAACACCCAGGCCTTATTTGTTGCATCACGTATCGCTGTCAGCTCGCGCTCTGGCAGA
>PGZF01000006.1 GCA_002840125.1 Gammaproteobacteria bacterium HGW-Gammaproteobacteria-15 | reverse complement strand
CCTGATCCCATTCCGAACTCAGAAGTGAAACGCAGCTGCGACGATGGTAGTGTAGCATTCGCTATGCGAGAGTAGTTCACCGCCAGGCTCCTCATTAAGTAAATAAGCCTCACGCGTAAGCGTGGGGCTTTTTTGCTTATGTAGCCCTGGTGGTAAACCTGCCCGAGCGAGCGAACGCTATGCGACAAAAATGTCAGGAACATTTTACACTCGCAACCTCCATGTCGCTCTCCTTAGGCAGCAGAGCTGTGCAAAACGGCGAACCCCATGGATGGGGTGAGCAATGTAGTTCACCGCTATTCGACAGAGTTGGCTTTTTTGCTTTTTATCTCTGTAATTTCACGCCTTAACGAAATCATAGCCTCGCCTGTAGTTATTCAGTTAGTATCAAATGGCATCTATAACTATAAAACCGGATACTAAGATGAATCTAAAATATATAACCCGCGGTGTGTGCTTGACTGCATTATTGTTATGCACAGCAAGCGGCTCAGCTGTCGCCAAAGCATTACAATATGATGATGTGTTTGAACTGGAGTTTGTATCAGATCCACAGCCGGATGCCAAAGGTGAGCAGATAGTATTTGTGCGCAACTGGATGGACAGGCAAACTGATCGGCGCCGCATGACGTTATGGTTAAGCTCTGCTGACGGTAAGACATTGCAGGCCTTGACTGACAAAGATACTAATGCAGCGTCACCACGCTGGGCGCCGGATAATAATCGTCTGGCTTATATTAGCAACGGCCAAATTCATGTTAAATGGCTTGATAGTGGCCGAACGTCACAATTAGGCCAGTTGCAACAAAGCCCGGCTAATCTGAGCTGGTCGCCGGATGGCAAATGGCTGGCATTTACCATGTTTACGCCTAAACAGGTTAAGCCGCCGGTTACGTTACCAGGCAAGCCGGAAAATGCTGACTGGGCCAAATCGCCAATTTATATTGATAATAAGCAGTATCGTGCTGACGGCGCCGGCTATCTGAAAACCGGTTACCAGCATATTTATATTATGGCGGCTGATGGTGGCTCTGCTATTCAACTGACAGAAGGCGATTTTAATCATGGTGGTGCGCTGAGTTGGTCAAAGGATAGTAAAGCGCTGTATTTCTCTGCCAACCGGCATGATAACTGGCAATCTCAGCCGGTTAACAGCGAGATTTTTCAGCTTACACTGGCAGATCGTAAGCTGAGCCAACTCACTGATCGTAACGGACCTGATTCACGCCCGGCAGTATCGCCTGATGGCAAGCTGATTGCCTATGTCGGTTATGATGATCGTAAGCTGGCTCATCAGGCAAACCGGTTATATGTGATGAATGCTGATGGCAGCAATATCCGTAATATAACCGAAGATCTGGACAGAGCCATTGATGATTTTCAGTGGTTAGCTAACAGCAAAGCGCTTTATATCTCTTACGATAGCGAAGGTAAAGGCATATTGGCGGAACAAGCCTTATCCGGCAAGCGCACTATCTTGGCGGATGACTTAGGCGGCGGCTCTTACAGCCGGCCCTATAGCGGTGGTCAGTTTGCAGCTTCTGCTACTGGCGTCATCGCCTACACCCAGATGAATACACAGAGGCCAGCTGAGCTGGCGGTAATTAATAAACGCAACAAGCAAAGATTAACTGATTTGAATGCAGATCTGTTGTTTGCCCGCGAGATCGGTAAAGTTGAAGAGTTTTGGTACAGTTCTTCAGTTGACGAGCGCAAACTGCACGGCTGGATTATTTACCCGCCAGCGTTTGATGCCAGCAAAAAGTATCCGCTTATTCTTGAGATCCACGGCGGCCCGCATACTGCCTATGGCCCGCATTTCGCTATGGAATTGCAGTTACTGGCGGCGCAGGGCTACGTAGTTCTGTATACCAACCCGCGTGGCAGCACCAGTTACGGTGAAGATTTTGCTAACCTTATCCATCATAACTACCCCAGCCAGGATTTTAATGATCTGATGGATGGCGTTGATGCGGTACTGGCAAAAGGCTTTATTAATGACAAAGAACTGTTTATTACCGGCGGTAGCGGTGGTGGCGTGTTAACTACCTGGAGTATTGCGCATACCGATCGTTTTGCCGCTGCAGTGGCAGTAAACCCGGTAATTAACTGGTTCAGCTTTGTATTAAATGCGGATATGTACAGCTACTTTAGCCAGTACTGGTTTCCGGGCTTGCCGTGGGAGATGCCGGAACATTATTTAAAGCATTCGCCAATTGCCCATGTTGGTAAGGTAAAAACGCCGACTATGCTGTTTACCGGTGAGAGCGACCATCGCACCCCCATCTCGGAAACCGAGCAGTATTATCAGGCGCTGCAATTACGCGGCATAGATACAGCTATGGTGCGGGTACCGGGTGCGTCGCATGCACTGCATACCAGACCAAGCAATATGATGGCCAAACCGGCCTATATTATTCACTGGTTTGAAAAGTACCGGCAAAAAACTACTAACTGATACTGCGCCAGCCCGGTAGGCAGACTACCGGGCTTATGTTAGGCTAAGCAGCTGATTAAACCCTGAATGCTCGTTTTATATGCAGTTGAATGTATTAGCACAGCTTTTTGCTTTACCTTTGAGGCCGCTTTTGTATAATGGCGCGACCAGCTACAGGGGCATAGTTCCAATTGGTAGAACAGCGGTCTCCAAAACCGATGGTTGGGGGTTCGAATCCCTCTGCCCCTGCCACTTTTCCTTATGACAACACTTTCTTATTCTCAGCAGCAGCTGTTAAAAGTTTTGCAAATCTCGCCGGTTAAATTAACCGACGCTTTTGCTACACGGCCATTGCCGGCAGCAGAAAGCAAATCAGTGCAAAGCTCGTCAGATAATATTACCTCACTGAAGATTGAATCACAGAGCGTAGCGCCGGATCTTAGCCAGCTATTAGCACAGGATATTGCTGCGGCATTAACCGATGGCCTGAACTGGCAAATTGAGCCTGACGCCGCGCACAGTCAGATCGATCAATATAAGCTGCTAACACCACCGTTGCCGGCACTGCAACAAGCTGAACAGAAAAAAGCCTTATGGGCGCTGCTAAGTAGCTACGAGAAAAGTAACTATGAGCAAAGTAGCTATGAGAAAAGTAGTTCTGAACAAAGTAGCCATGCATAAAGTTGAGTTATTAAGCCGTGACGATATCGCCGCGGTTTTGCGTATTGAGCAGGCAGCCAACAACTATCCCTGGACAGAGGCTGCCTTTGCCAGCAGTTTTGCCGATAGTTACTTCAGCTACAAATTGCTGGATAACGCCGGTAATATCCTCGGGTTTTATATTGCCCAGCTGATTTTAGAGCAACTGGAGCTGTTTAATATTTGCGTTGCGCCCACAGAGCAGGGTAAAGGTTATGGCCACGCACTAATGCAGCACTTTTTGCACGAAGGGCGTACCAGAGGGGCAACTGAAGTCTTTTTGGAAGTGCGCAGCAGTAACCTGGCGGCTATCGCTTTGTATCAGCGCTACGGCTTTACTAAAACCGGGTTACGCAAAGGCTATTACGTCAGTAGTGCAGGTAAAGAGGATGCCTTACTGATGAGTTGTATTCTGTAACGCAACCGTGCATTTGTACTCTGTGCCCGCGCCATCCAAGCTGCTATAATCGCCCGCATTATCATTTACTTTTGGGTTTTACCCTACACCGTAGCCGGATGCCTGCGGTAACACACTATTGGATATTATGAGCACAGATAACTTTTTAGCTGAAGTAAACAGCCGGCGCACCTTTGCGATAATTTCGCACCCTGATGCCGGTAAAACCACCATTACCGAGAAGGTGTTGCTGTTCGGACATCTGATCCAAAAAGCCGGTACCGTTAAAGGTAAAAAGTCTGGCCAGTATGCCACCTCCGACTGGATGGAAATGGAAAAAGAGCGCGGCATTTCCGTTACCACTTCAGTCATGCAATTTCCTTATAACGATTGCCTGGTAAACCTGCTGGATACGCCCGGCCACGAAGATTTCTCGGAAGATACTTACCGTACTTTAACGGCGGTGGATTCCTGCCTGATGGTGATCGACGGCGCCAAGGGTGTTGAAGACCGCACTATTAAGCTGATGGAAGTTACGCGGCTGCGTGATACGCCTATCATCACCTTTATGAACAAAATGGACCGCGATATCCGCGATCCGGTTGATTTATTAGATGAAGTGGAAAGCGTACTGAAAATTGCCTGCGCGCCTATTACCTGGCCGATTGCCTCGGGTAAAGAATTTAAAGGCGTGTATCACATTTTACGTGATGAGATTGTTTTGTATAAATCCGGTATGGGCCATACCATCCAGGATGTGGATATTATCAAAGGCCTGAACAACCCTGAGCTGGACAAGCGCATTGGTTACTACGCCCAGCAACTGCGCGATGAAATGGAACTGGTGCAGGGCGCCAGTAACGAATTTGATCAGGAATTATTTTTAAAAGGTGAGTTAACGCCGGTATTTTTTGGTACTGCCCTGGGTAACTTTGGTGTCGACCATATGCTGGATGGCTTAACGCAGTGGGCGCCGACACCGCAATCGCGCGCTACCGATACGCGTACAGTTGAGCCCACCGAGGCCGGCTTTAGCGGTTTTGTATTTAAAATTCAAGCCAATATGGACCCTAAGCACCGCGACCGCGTGGCGTTTTTGCGTATTGTCTCGGGCAAGTACGAAAAAGGTATGAAGGTGCGCCATGTGCGCATTGGTAAAGATGTGTTGATCCCACAGGCGTTAACCTTCTTAGCCGGCGATCGTGAGCATTTGGAAGAAGCTTATCCTGGCGATATTATCGGTTTGCATAACCACGGTACTATTAAGATTGGTGACACCTTTACCACCGGTGAAAATATGCAGTTTACCGGCATTCCGAACTTTGCGCCTGAACTGTTCCGCCGCATTCGTCTGTGTGACCCGCTAAAGCAAAAGCAATTGCTAAAAGGCCTGGTGCAGTTATCCGAAGAAGGCGCGGTGCAGGTATTCCGGCCGCTGGATAATAACGATCTTATCGTTGGTGCTGTTGGGGTACTGCAGTTTGACGTGGTAGTACACCGGTTAAAATCGGAATACAACGTTGATGCACTTTATGAGTCAGTTAACGTATCCACCGCGCGCTGGGTGTACAGTGATGATGCCAAAGCGCTGGACGAGTTTAAAAACAAAGCCAGCCAGAATTTGGCGCTCGATGGTGGCGATGCCTTAACCTATATCGCGCCGACTATGGTCAACTTGAACCTGTCGATAGAGCGTTACCCGAAAATTAAATTCCACAAAACCCGTGAACACTAACAGGCTGGGCGCATGAACATTAAGCATTTACTAACCGAAAAAACTCAGGCTGCTTTTGTCGCGCTGGGCTTACCCGGCGATACCAACGCCGCTGTTACCGTAAGCACCAAGCCGGAGTTTGGTGATTATCAGATTAACGGCGCTATGGCCGCGGCCAAGCTGCTAAAGATGAATCCGCGCCAGTTGGCGGAACAGTTAGTGCAAAAGCTGGAACTTGCCGATATTGCCGACAAAGCAGAGATTGCCGGCCCGGGCTTTATTAACGTTACGCTAAACAAAGCCTGGCTGGCCACGCAATTACAACACGCCGCTGCCCACAGCCGTTTGGGTGTTACCGCTAATACGGCACCGCAAACGGTAGTGGTGGATTACTCGGCGCCTAACCTGGCCAAAGAGATGCACGTTGGCCATTTGCGCTCGACTATTATCGGCGATGCCGTAGTACGTACACTGGAGTTTTGGGGCGATAAAGTGATCCGCCAGAACCATATGGGCGATTGGGGTACCCAATTCGGTATGCTGATAGCGCACCTGGAAGATAAGCTGGCTGCCGGTATCGACTTAGAACAGGTGGCACTGGCCGACCTGGAAGACTTCTACCGTGAAGCGAAAAAGCGTTTTGACGATGAAGCGGGCTTTGCTGATAAAGCACGTGATTATGTAGTTAAACTACAAAGTGGCGATGCGCACTGCCAAAAGCTGTGGCAGCTGTTTATCGACACCTCCATTAAACACAGCGACGAAGTGTATCAGAAGCTGAATGTTACCCTGACCCATGCTGATATTAAGCCGGAAAGTGCGTATAACAGCATGCTGCAGGGCATAGTGGACGATTTGAAACAACAGCAACTGGCAGTTGAAAGCATGGGCGCCCTGGTGGTGTTTTTAGCCGAGCTGGCCGATAAAGAAGGTAATCCGTCGCCTTTTATTATCCAAAAAACCGGTGGCGGCTTTTTATACTCCACCACTGATTTAGCTGCCTGCCAGTATCGTAGCCACGATTTAAATGCTGACCGGGTGATTATTTTTACTGACGCCCGCCAGGCGCTGCATTTTAAACAGGTAGAACTGGTTGCCCGTAAAGCCGGTTATCTGCGTGCGGAAACAGCCTATGATCATTGCCCCTTTGGTACCATGATGGGCGAAGATGGCAAGCCATTTAAAACCCGTACCGGTGGTACCGTGAAACTGGCAGAGCTGCTGGAAGAAGCAGTAGTACGCGCCAAAGCTGTGGTGCAGGAAAAAGCCACCGATTTAACCGAAGCCGAAGTAGCCGACGTCGCGCGTAAAGTGGGTATTGGTGCGGTGAAGTTTGCCGATTTATCGAAAAACCGTACCAGCGACTATATTTTCAGCTGGGATGCGATGCTGAGTTTTGAAGGTGCCACGGCTCCTTATCTGCAGTACGCCTACACCCGGGTGCGCAGTATTTTGCGCCGCGCTGAGATTACCGATAGCTTTAGCGCTACATTAAACCTGGTTGAAGAGCAGGAAAAACAATTGGCTGTGAAGCTGCTGCGGTTTGAAGAAACGCTGCAACAGGTCATTAAAGACGCCCAGCCTAACCTGCTATGTAATTATCTGTACGAGCTGGCCAGTTTGTATATGACCTTCTACGAGGCCTGCCCGATGTTAAAAGACGGTATTGAACCGGCCGTGCGTGACAGCCGTTTAATGCTGAGTATTATTACTTCACGTATACTTAAGCAGGGCCTGGACTTGCTGGGTATCGGGGTTATGGAGCGTATGTAAAGATGAAGATTGACGCTATTCGCCGCAGCTATGTGAAAGACAAACTGGATTTGGATAAGCTCAATACAGATCCTATCGCACAGTTTGAATTCTGGTTAAAAGATGCCATAGCGGCAGAATTACCGGACCCTACAGCAATGTGTGTGGCCAGCGTCGATGCACAGGGCCAGCCGTCACAGCGGCTGGTGCTGTTAAAAGATGTCAGTAGCGAAGGTTTTACTTTCTACACTAACCTGGGCAGCCGTAAGGCCACCGAACTTGCCGGCAACCCTAAGGTATGTCTGCATTTCCCCTGGCACCCGCTGGAGCGCCAGGTCATCGTATACGGCACAGCGGAGCGGGTATCGAATACGCAGGTGATGAAGTACTTTTTATCCCGGCCCAAAGAAAGCCAACTGGCAGCCTGGGCGTCAGAACAAAGCCGGCCGGTATCTACCCGCCAGGCGCTGATGCAAAAATTTGCTGAGATAAAACACAAGTTTGAGCACGGCGACGTGCCGCTGCCATCATTCTGGGGCGGCTTTTTAGTGCGCCCGCATAAAATTGAATTCTGGCAGGGTGGTGAGCACCGGCTGCATGATCGTTTTATGTACAGTAAAATCGCGGATAACCACTGGGATATCGACAGGTTATGTCCCTAACCAGCGACATGCCGGCTACGGTTAAGCTGTTTGACACCCACTGTCATCTCGATTTACCCGAGCTTACCGTAGCGCAAGCTCTGCACTGGCAACAGGCGCAACAAGCTGGTGTTGCCGCTTTAGTTATTCCCGCCGTGCAACAATCCGCCTGGCAAAACCTGCTGGATTTACAAAAACAACAGCCTCACTGGCATATAGCGCTGGGTATACACCCGTGGTGGGCGGCTAAGCACCTGCCTGAGGCTGTAGCTGCACTGGATCAGCTGCTAACAGCTCATAGCAGCGTTATTGTTGCTGTAGGGGAGATAGGGCTGGATTTTGCGTTAGCTGAAGCTACTTTCGCTATACAGCAACAGCTGTTTGCAGCGCAGCTGCTACTGGCAAAACAGCATAATAAGCCGGTGATCCTGCATCATCGTAAAAGCCAGCCGCAATTGCTGGCAGAGCTTAAACGCCAACAGTTTTCTGAGGGCGGTATTTTGCATGCTTTTTCCGGCAGTCAGCAACAGGCAATGGCTTTTATCGATTTGGGTTTTAAGCTGGGTATCGGCGGCACTATTACCTATGAACGGGCTGAGAAAACCCGTAACACCGTGCAAAAATTGCCGCTAGAAAGCTTTGTGCTGGAAACCGATGCACCGGCCATGCCGCTGGCTGGTTTTCAGGGCCAGGTAAATACCCCGGCCCAACTGGCGTTAGTGTTTGACGCTTTTTGCCAACTACGGCCGGAGCCGCGCGAGCAGATAGCGGCGGCGCTATGGCAAAACAGCCTTAACGTATTAAGGCTTAGCACGGCGTAAACGCAATGACTGACGCGACAAACGCGAGAAACCGCGGCGTAGCATAAAGCCAACAATACCGGCCAGCACCAACATGGCCATCAGCTGTTGCATCATTTGCTGCCATGACAGGCTTATTGGCGTTAAAGACGCATCCAGCCGTAAACTCAGTTTAATGTAGCCTAACAATTGCTGATCTTTAGTAATGGTTTGCACCATTGCCTGTAATTGCTCTGTTTGGGTTGGCCCATATAACAGCCGTGCCGGCGCACTGCCTTGTGACCAGCTCATGCGCACACCATTGGCGTCATACACCACCACATCATGTAAATACTGGCTGGCAGCAATGTGCTGTGTCAGTTGCTCCAGGCCATCAAGTTGATCATTTTCTATTAAATAAGCGGCGGTGTGCGATAACGCTGTGAGCATTTCCTGCATTAACTGACTGTTTTGCTGCTGCAACAAACGCTTACCTTGCTGTTGGGTTAGTACCCAGCTATGCAATAACAGCCAGATACCAATAACAGCAATAGCAATTTGCAACAGCTTAATAGTGCTTGAAGTACTGTCCGGTATTGGGATATCGTTCTGCATATTTTCCATAAAGCGCCAGCTGAGCTAGTCGTTAATGCGCGTAGCATGCCACGGCTGTAGCGCCAAGTATAGGTAATCCAGTGTCGTTTTTTTATCAGATCCCCGTGCAGCAACAAGCGGCAACATCACCGGTAAAGCAGCTTTCGGTTAATCAAGGTTATACACTTAAGTGGCAACAAGAGGCGTTGCTGCTGCACAGTAAGCAAAGTCTGGCGCTGCCGGATGCAGCGGAGTTTGCGCTTGGACAGCCGGCAAAAGTGGCTGTGCTGCGGTTGTTTGGCGATGCTCTTAACTGGGGTGCACTACATAACATACTGCAGTTGTGTGCTACAGATACGGCACTGGCTTGCCGTTTATATCAGCCTCATCCTGAACTTAGCGCGGCGGTAGAGTTAGCTTTGCCAGCTGTGCTGACCGCAGCACAGCAGCAACAACTAAATGAGTTGGCTGTCAGGCTAGATATTGAGCTGGTATACCTGCCGGATGCGCCAGTGCTGGCAAAGCCCGGCGTGCTGGTAATGGATATGGATTCAACCGCGATACAAATAGAATGTATTGATGAGATAGCCAAACTGGCCGGTGTGGGTGAACAGGTGGCTGCTGTTACCGCGCGGGCGATGAATGGCGAACTGGACTTTGCCCAAAGCCTGATAGCACGGGTAGCGGCTTTGCAAGGCGCAGATGAGGATATCTTGCAGCAGGTATTGGCTGGCGTGCCTTTAATGCCTGGCTTAACTGAGTTGGTTAACCATTTAAAAGCGCATCAGTGGCAGGTTGTTATTGCCTCGGGTGGTTTTACCTATTTTACTGAAGCGTTAAAGCAGCAATTAGGCTTAACCGCTACTTTTGCCAATGTGCTGGAGATTGCCGACGGTAAGTTAACCGGCAAAGTGCTGGGTGATATTGTTGACGCTAACACTAAAGCGCGCGTGGTCAATGAACTTGCCGCTGAATATAGCATTGCAGCAACCCAAACCGTTGCTATCGGCGATGGCGCTAACGATATTCCTATGCTTAAAGCTGCTGCACTGGGTGTGGCTTTTCATGCTAAGCCCAAAGTGCAGGCACAAGCTAAAGCGGCTATCCGGCACGGTTCGCTATTGCAGCTGTTGTACCTGCTGGATTAAGCATGAAGCATCAGCAAAGTTCGCTTTACCTGGATTTAGACCAATACCAGCTGCATTTACGCCGCTTGTTGCCGATGCAACAAGGCATAGCACCGGTGCTGATGCTGCACGGCGCTATTGAAAACGGCCGTATCTTTTACAGCCAGTCGGGTAAGGGCTTGGGCTGCTACCTGGCCGATAACGGCTTTATGGTGTATTGCGCTGATTTTGCCGGCCGTGGTTTGTCAAAGCCACATGTGTCAGAAGGTTTTGCCCAAAGCCAGCAACAAATGATCACTCGCGATATTCCGGCATTAATTGAACATGTGTACCAGTTACATCAACAAAAAGTTATCCTGATTGCCCATTCGTGGGGGGGCGTAGTTGCCGCTGCCAGCCTGGCGCGTTTTCCGCAGCTTACAGCTAAAGTGGCTGCTAAGGTGTGTTTTGGCAGTAAAAGGGTTATTAGTGTACAAAGCCTGGAGCGTAAGCTGAAAATTAACCTGATCTGGAATAAGCTGGCGCCCTGGTTAAGTAAAAAGTACGGTTATTTTCCGGCACGTAAATGGCGCTTTGGTGCCGATGATGAGCCGCAGCAGTTTTTGCAGGACACGGTAAGCTGGATTGAAGGTGCCGCTTTTACTGATTTAACTGATCAGTTTGACTATGGCCACAGCAGTAAAATCACACAGTGGCCACCGGTGTGGCACTTCGCCGGCCAAAATGACAGCTTGCTGGGCCATCCGATTGATGTAAAAGCCTTTATTGCTGAAACCGCACCACAGGCCCGGTTTAGTTTATTGGGCCGCTCTGCAGGCTATAAGCAGGATTACGACCATATTTCTATGCTGACGCACCCCAGTGCAGTGCAGGATCATTTTGCCCAATTACGTGACTGGTTGTTGAAGCTGGAGTATTAACTGCTGTTGCTGTTGCACTTTATGGCTAACAGGATTTACTGCTGCACCATAACGCCAGGGAATTTCTTCTGAGATATCAATAACGTCAAGCACGCCTGCCACACTCCATAACTCTTCTTCCAGCTGTTTAGCTTTATGAATGGCATAGGCGCTTATATAGTTCATTTCAGCTGCAATATAATCGGTGTCTGGCCTGCCGGTACGGGACAACGTCAGTCGAAAACAAAACAGGCTACCTTGTTGCAGCGCATTTAGCACAAATTGCTGTTTTTTCTGCTCAGAGCTGAACTCATAATCATAGCGACAATCTGGTTCGATATTCCTGGCAGTAATATCGGCTGACAACGCAATAAAAAGCTCGTAGCTTCTGGCGTTGTCAAAACGTTTCATCTGCTTCAGCTGTTGTGCAAATTGCAGGCTGGCAGCGTTATTGCGCAGGATCATATTCAGGTCAATGCCGCTGCTATGCCGATGCTGCAAATTCAGTAACTGATACAGGCTGCTGTTGCCGTCGCCTTTTGCCACCGTATTAATTTCATAGCGAATACCTTTGCGGTGTAAAAACAGTGCAAAACTATTTTGTGAATTAAGGTACATATTGCGTAAGGCTGCAGCCAGGCCGGGATATTTAGGGCTTTCTTCTGCCGGTGTGAGTTTGGCGCGGTTATTTTGAATGAGTTGCTGAAAAAACAGGCGGCCGACATGCGGTTCATCTGTTTCTGCTGCGCGCAGGTTCATAATAGTATGGCTTTTGCTGACAGCCATTACTTCATACGGCAGCTCACTGAGGCTGTGACGGGTGCTGATTTTTTGCATATCAGGCAGGCGCAACTGCACAATATCGCCTTTATTAAACCTTACCGGTAAGGCTGTTTCTAACTGTAAGCCTTTTGATGAAAAATCCCGGCTGTGGCCACCCAGCTCTGTCTGGCTTTGTGGATCTTTTACCATTACCGCAGTTTTGTACAGATAGCGTGACTCTGAGCGCAGATTAACATATTGCACCGGTATGGCTTCGCAGGACGGAATGTCGGGGCGTTTTTTATGGCCAAACTGGGCCAGCAGCTTAAGGTGTTGCTGGTTCACCTGATAACTCTGATACCAGAAGGTGCTGTTGGTGCTGCTGATATCCGTCAGGCTGACAATGTAGCGCAAATCCTGCAGCAAGCCTTTTATCAACGGCACTTGCGACGCCGGTTTTTTAACCATGTACTGTTCGGGCACTGTTGCCGGCATTTCTGCCATGGTTGCCGCTGTGCGCAGCAAGTTGCAATGCAATACCCGCCAGCTGGGTTTGCTGGCACCAAAACCAAGAAATAACTCTTTTAGCTGCTCAGAAGCCGCCAGCTCTTCACTGGTTGCAGAATAGAAAAACAATTTCCCTTTCGCTGCGTGGGTAAAGCAATAAAGAATAGTCGATTTTTCTTCACTACTTTGTTGCAGCAACTGCTTCAGCCGTCTTACCGACAGCAGGCTGTCAAAAATAGCCTGATGTTGCTCATCGAGAAAGTAATGCCAGATAGCGCGGTTGTATTCAGTTGTCAGGGCAAACATCGGCATGGGTTGGCCGTCTTTTACCGCAATAAATACCGGCAGGCTGCTAAGGCGCGGCAGATAAAACTGCTCATAACCTTTGGTGCGCATACTGTGGCATACGCTGTCGAGGTTCACTTTATATCGGCGCTTGTTGCCGGTGATAAACTTCTGCAAAAAGTCAGCAAACTGCTGCTCATTGTCATTTTGCAAGCGTTGCAGACGCAAATACTGGTTCTGGCCCTGTGACTCAGTATCAACCACTTTATACATTACACCGTCTGACAAGCCGAGCATAAACTCCTGCTCCAGGCCGGTAAAATAGAGTTTTAGTTCGGCACCGACATTAACCTTTACCGGTTTGGTTAATTTAACCTTGCAGCCGGATACCGATAAGTCTGAGGTGCTGGCTGTCATACGCTGTTTATTCAGCTCTATTTCTACTTCAATGGCATAATTCATCCGCTCGTCTTGGCGGGTGGTATAGCTGCCAAAGGAAATTACATCGGCCACCTGGGGTGACAGATTTTCCTCTTCTTCACGGTTTTTACCGCTTGCTGATTGCTGCAGGGCGTTTTTTACCCGCTCTTCGGTTTCCTTGCGGTGCATTACGCGAAAGTTGTTTTCGGTATTACGCACTTCCTCATACAAGCCAAGGGTATAACCGCCGTATTGTTTCAGGCCGTTTTCAAACACCTTAATAGCGTTATTATCCATATAGTGAGTTTTGCCTTTATATTCATAAGGCTTAACATCACCATCAACATGGCCGCGTAAATCAATAAAGTAATTGCAAGGCTGTGCCATGCGTTTTAGTTCCATTTTTAACAGGAACTGTTTGGATTTAGGAATATCGGATGTCAATAAACCGAACACCTGATCAAACTCAGCTGAGTTCAGCAAGCTTTTCATGCGGTCAATAACGCCGACGTATTCCTGTAAATCTTCTGCTGTCATAATTCAGTCAGGTTAAATGCCATAATACCGGCACCTTGGGGTTATAATCTGTAGTACGCTACGTTGTTACAAATTGAAAAGCAATATCCATGCCTTTCATTTAGCTTGAGAAAATAAACTATGGCAAAAGTAAAAACCGCTTACGTCTGCAGTGACTGCGGCGCTGACTTTGTACGCTGGCAAGGCCAGTGTACAGAATGTGGAGCCTGGAATACCGTTAGTGAAGTACGTTTAGGTACCGCCAGCAGTAAAAATGCCCGCTTTGAAGGGTATGCCGGTGCGGCGGTGGCAAAAGTAGTACGGCTGGATGAAGTAGACTTACAAGACGTACCGCGCTTTAGCAGCGGTTTTGCTGAGTTCGACCGCGTGCTCGGTGGCGGCATAGTGCCGGGCTCGGCTATTTTAATTGGCGGCCATCCCGGTGCCGGTAAAAGTACCTTATTGCTGCAAATTATGTGTGGCCTGGCACAACAGGGCGGCGCACTGTATGTAACCGGTGAAGAGTCATTGCAACAGGTAGCCATGCGGGCGCAGCGTTTAGGCTTGCCAACCAATGCACTTAAAATGCTGGCCGAAACCAATGTGGAAACCATTTGCCTGCTGGCGCAGCAGGAAAAGCCACGTATTATGGTTATTGACTCGATCCAGGTAATGCATCTGGCCGATATTCAGTCGGCACCTGGCAGTGTGTCGCAGGTACGCGAAAGTGCGGCCTTTTTAACCCGTTTTGCCAAGCAGCACCATATCGCCATTATTATGGTGGGCCATGTTACTAAAGACGGTTCGCTGGCAGGCCCCAAGGTATTGGAGCACTGTATCGACTGCTCAGTAATGCTGGATGGTGACAGCGACAACCGTTACCGCACCATGCGTGGCAATAAAAACCGCTTTGGCCCGGTAAATGAGCTTGGCGTATTTGCTATGACCGGCCAGGGTATGAAAGAGGTAAAAAACCCGTCGGCCATTTTTTTAACCCGCGGTAAGGAAGATCAATCGGGCAGCATTGTTATGGTGCTGTGGGAAGGCACGCGACCGCTGCTGGTAGAAATTCAGGGCCTGGTAGATTATTCACCGTTGAATAACCCGCGCCGGGTTACTCTGGGCATGGAGCAAAACCGTATTTCTATGTTACTGGCTGTTATGCACCGCCACGCCGGTATACAAATGGCTGATCAGGATGTATTTGTAAACGTGGTGGGCGGCGTTAAGGTAAACGAAACCAGCGCCGATTTAGCTACTTTGCTGGCGCTGGTGTCGAGTTTTCGTGATAAGCCATTGCCGAATGATTTAGTGGTGTTTGGCGAAGTGGGGCTGGCAGGCGAAATAAGGCCGGTGCCAAGTGGCCAGGAACGTTTACGTGAGGCCGCCAAACATGGTTTTAAGCGCGCAATAGTGCCACAGGCAAATTGCCCGAAAGAGCCGATAGCGGGTATGGAAGTAATAGGGGTTAGTAAACTGGCCGAGGCATTAGAGGCTATTTAGTGCTAAAAAAAGCCCCGCTATGGCGGGGCTGTCTGCTTAAAATTTGGTGTTTTGCGGGAAGTTAAGCTTTAACACCTGGTAAGTATCTTCTTTTAGCTTGCTCAGCCCCAGTTTGTCGTAGCTTTCTACCATTACCTCAAGCGCCTGCTCAACTAATGGTGAGTCGCGGTAAAACTCAACAATATATTTGCCGCGGTTAGCCGCAGCCAGATAAGCACCACGACGCATATAGTAATCAGCTATCAGCAGTTCATGCCGGGCCAGCGCATCTTTAATGCTTAACATGCGTTTTTTCGCTTCAGCAGCGTACTTGCTGTTAGGATAGCTGCTTACCAGTAATTTAAAATCATCAAACGCCTGGCGGGTGCTGGCTAAATCACGGTCTGCGCGGTCAATACCCAATATATTATGCAGCGCATTTTCGTCGGCTTTCATATTGCTAAGACCGCGCATGTAGTACACGTAGTCCAGCTCAGGGTGGTTAGGGTTTAAGCGGATAAAACGGTCAATGCCGGCCAGCGCTTTTTGTACATCGCCAGCCTGATAATGGGCATATATTAAATCCAGTTGCACTTGTCTGGCCAAAGGCCCGAAGGGGTAACGGCTTTCTACTGCCATTAACAGCTCAATAGCGCGGTTGTACAAGCCGTTATCTAATACTTCTTTGGCTTGCTGATACATGGTTTGCGCGGTTTGTGTATTACTGGTATCCGCTTCCTTCGGTTTACCGGAACAGGCCGTAAGGGTTAATGCCAGTAAAGAAATCAGTAAAAAATTCGCTTTCATTTAAAAATCCGTTACTACTTGAGCTAAATGGCTGTCTAGTCTGGCGTAAAATCGCTAAAATACACACTATTGCGATTCTACCCCAGACCTGCCGGGGTTGCACACAGGATAACTGCTTCCGTTATGACAAAACAGCTAAAACTTTCAGAAATTGTACCAGAGCATCTTTTTGGTAAGCGCTTAGATCAGGTTCTGGCCGAAATGTTCCCTGATTATTCACGATCCAGAATAAAAGAGTGGATCCTGGCAGATGCAGTTAAGGTTAATGGCACCATGCAAAACCGGCCAAGGGAGAAACTCCTCGGTGGTGAGCAAATTGATATTCTGGCTGAGCTGCCGGAAGATCAGCGTTTTGAAGCCGAAGCCATAGAATTAAATATCGTCTATGAGGACGAGCATATCCTGGTGATCAATAAGCCCGCCGGCTTGGTTGTGCATCCTGGTGCTGGCAATGCCGATGGCACTTTACTGAACGCTTTATTACACCACTGTCCGGGGATAGGTGAAGTACCACGGGCTGGTATTATCCACCGTTTGGATAAAGACACTACCGGTTTAATGGTGGTGGCGAAAACCATTCCGGCGCAAACCCATTTGGTTGAGGCGATGCAGGCGCGGGAAATTACCCGTGAATACGAAGCGGTATGCCATGGCGCCATGACCGGCGGTGGTACCATTGACGAGCCGATAGGCCGCCATCCCACAAAGCGTACCCATATGGCTGTAAGCCAGTCAGGTAAGCCTGCGACCACTCATTTTCGCGTGATGGAAAAGTACCGGGCTCACACCCGTTTGCGTTTGCGGCTTGAAACCGGCCGCACGCATCAAATCCGTGTGCATATGACTTATGTTAACCATCCGCTGGTTGGCGATCCTGTGTATGCCGGCCGGCCGCGGCCACCGCGTAAGGCAGATGAGCAATTACTGACTATTCTGCGTAACTTTAGACGCCAGGCCTTACATGCCGCCATGTTGCGTTTAGCTCATCCGATTACGCTGGAGATCCTGGAATGGCATGCGCCTATTCCTGATGACATGGTGCAGCTAACGGCTGCTTTGCGGGCCGATACAGCAGAGCATGGCCTGGATTATGTCTGACAACCCGCTGTTACTGCCTGACTGGCCAGCTCCGGCCAATGTGCGGGCAGTATGCAGCACCCGCTGTGGTGGTTGTTCAACCGGTGTGTATGCCAGTTTAAATCTTGGCAATCATGTGGCAGACAACCCTGAGCGGGTTGCGGAAAACCGGCGTCGTTACCAACTGCTGGCTCAGATGCCGGCAGCGCCGCTGTGGTTAAATCAGGTGCATGGCACAGCTGTGTCCGTACTGACTAAGGCGTCTATTGCGGATACCGCCGATGCAAGCGTAACCTGCGAGCCCGGTGTAGTGGCCACTGTTATGACAGCCGATTGCCTGCCGTTGTTATTGTGTGATAAAGCCGGCACTCAGGTGGCGGCAGTGCATGCTGGCTGGCGCGGTTTGTGTGACGGCGTTATTGAAGCCACACTGGCGCACTTTGCCAAACCTGCTGATGTACTGGTGTATCTTGGCCCGGCTGTCAGCCAACGTGCATTTGAAGTAGGGCCAGAGGTTCGGGCCGCTTTTATTGGCCACAGTGCACAGGCGGCGCTGGCCTTTAGCAACGGCAATAATAACAAGTGGCAGGCTGATTTATATCTGCTGGCCAAACAGCGCCTGCAAGCCTGTGGGGTGCAGCATATTTATGGTGGCCAGTACTGCACTTATCAGCAAAGTGAGTTGTTTTTTTCCTACCGGCGTGACGGCCAAACCGGCCGCATGGCCAGTTCAATCTGGTTAGCCTGATCCAAGTCAAATTTTTGACGTTTCTTTGCTTGAATTTGCAGCAATAACACCCAATCTTATAACGCAACAGTGTTGTGCTTGTAGGAGCCAGAAATGCGTCTTGAAAAATTTACCAGTAAGTTCCAGGAAGCGATAGCTGATGCGCAGTCGCTGGCGCTTGGCCGTGATCAGCAGTTTATCGAGCCGGTGCACCTGATGTTTGCCTTGTTAAATCAGGAAGGCGGCACAGTGCGTGAGCTGCTAAACAAACTGGCGATTAATTTTAATGAACTGCGCTCTAAGGTTAGCCAGGCGATAGACAAGCTGCCACGGGTTGAAGGCGAGGGCGCTAACCTGCAGCTATCGTCTGCTACTGCACAATTGCTGCAACAGTGCGACAAGCTGGCGCAAAAACGCAAAGATCAGTTTATTTCCAGCGAGCTGTTCGTATTAGCGGCGACTGAAGATAAATCTGAACTGGGCAAAATTTTACGTTTAATCGGCGTCAGCAAAGAAAATGTAGAAACGGCTATTACACAAATGCGTGGCGGCCAGAAGGTAGACGATGTTAATGCCGAAGATACCCGCCAGGCATTAACTAAATACACAATAGATTTAACCGCCCGTGCTGAGGCCGGCAAACTGGATCCGGTAATAGGCCGGGATGAAGAAATCCGCCGCTGCATTCAGGTACTACAACGACGCACTAAAAATAACCCGGTATTAATTGGCGAGCCTGGCGTAGGTAAAACCGCTATCGTTGAAGGGTTGGCGCTGCGTATTATCAATAAAGAAGTGCCTGAAGGCTTAAAAAATAAGCGGGTGCTATCGTTGGACATGGGGTCTTTATTAGCTGGCGCCAAATACCGCGGTGAGTTTGAAGAGCGGCTAAAAGCGGTGCTGAATGAACTGGCCAAAGAAGAAGGCCAGGTTATTTTATTTATTGACGAAATTCATACCATGGTTGGCGCCGGTAAAGCCGAAGGCGCGATGGATGCCGGCAATATGTTAAAACCAGCGCTGGCGCGGGGTGAATTGCACTGTTTAGGCGCCACCACTCTGGATGAATATCGCAAATACATCGAAAAAGATGCGGCACTGGAGCGGCGTTTTCAAAAAGTGTTGGTAGAAGAGCCGTCGGTGGAAGACACCATTGCTATTTTACGTGGCTTAAAAGAACGCTACGAAATTCACCATGCAGTAGAGATTACCGATCCGGCGATAGTGGCGGCTGCTACTTTGTCGCACCGTTATGTGTCAGACCGGCAATTACCGGATAAAGCTATCGACTTAATTGACGAAGCCGCATCCAGCATCCGGATGCAAATGGATTCTAAACCAGAAGAGCTGGACCGGCTGGAGCGGCGTATTATTCAGTTAAAACTGGAAGACAACGCGCTGGCAAAAGAGTCTGACGAAGGCAGTAAAAAACGCCGGGATGCAATTCAGGAGCAAATTGTCGAACTTGATGCCCACTACAACGAACTGGATGAGGTGTGGGAGTCAGAAAAAGCTGCACTGCAAGGGACGCAAAATATTAAAACCGAGCTGGAACAAGCCCGGCTAGATTTAGAAGTTGCCCGCCGCGCCAGTGATTTGCAGCGCATGTCTGAACTGCAGTATGGCCGCATTCCTGAGCTGGAGAAAAAGCTCGATTTAGCCTCTCAGGCAGAAATGCACGAAAACACCCTGCTGCGTAACAAAGTTACCGAGCAGGAAATTGCAGACGTATTGTCTAAAGCCACCGGCATACCGGTAAATAAAATGCTCGAAGGCGAGCGCGACAAGCTGCTGCGTATGGAGCAGGCGCTACATGAAAAAGTCATCGGCCAGGATGAAGCGGTAACAGCGGTATCGCATGCGATCCGCCGTTCGCGGGCTGGCCTGGCTGATCCGAATAAACCGATAGGCTCTTTCCTGTTTTTAGGCCCTACCGGTGTGGGTAAAACCGAGCTGACCAAATCACTGGCCAATTTTTTGTTCGATAGCCCCGATGCGATGGTGCGTATAGACATGTCTGAGTTTATGGAAAAACATGCCGTATCACGTTTAGTTGGCGCACCGCCGGGCTATGTCGGCTATGAAGAAGGCGGCTATTTAACGGAAGCTGTGCGGCGTAAACCCTATTCGGTAGTGCTGCTGGATGAAGTGGAAAAAGCCCATCCGGATGTGTTTAATATTCTGCTGCAGGTGCTGGATGACGGCCGGTTAACAGACAGCCAGGGACGTACGGTCGATTTTAAAAATACCGTTATTATTATGACGTCGAACCTGGGCTCGGATCTTATTCAGGAGCATTACCGTGAATACAGTTACGGCCAGATGAAAGATATGCTGATGGGGGTGCTGAGTAAGCAGTTTCGGCCGGAGTTTTTAAACCGGCTTGATGAGACAGTGGTGTTTCACCCGCTGGATAGTGCCCAAATTCGCAGTATCGCCAAAATACAGCTGGCGAGGCTAGAGCAAAGACTGGCCGAGCGGCAGTATCGGTTTAGTATTACTGAAGCGGCCCTGGATAAACTGGCCGAAATAGGTTTTGACCCGTTATATGGTGCCAGGCCGCTGAAGCGTGCTATTCAGCAGCACCTGGAAAACCCGCTGGCGCAAGCGTTGTTACAAGGTAATGTAGCGCCCGGCAGCACTATACTGCTGGATCATAACGGGGCGCAGTTTATTGTGAGCAGTAAGGTTTAACCTGGTAGTTGCCGGTAGAAAAGTGGCCGCTTCTGCGGTCACTTTTGCCTTCAGGCTATCCATGTTAAGGTATGTCCCTTATAATCCTTTGTAAATCCACAATGTAGAAGTTGCTTTATGCCTGATTCAAAAACACATGATACCAGCCCGCGTAAGGGCATTTACCTGCTACCTAATTTGCTGACAACGGGTGGTTTATTCTCTGGCTTTTTTGCCATAGTGTCGTCAATGAACGGCCACTTTGAAGCTGCCGCTGTAGCCATTTTTATCGCAATGATTTTTGACGGCCTGGATGGGCGTGTAGCGCGCTTAACCAATACGCAAAGCGAGTTTGGTGCCCAGTACGACAGTATGTCTGATATGTTGTCTTTCGGCATTGCGCCGGCACTGGTTGCTTACAACTGGGGCCTTGCAGAGTACGGCAAATTCGGCTGGCTGGCGGCGTTTATTTATGTTGCCTGTGCGGCGCTGCGTCTGGCTCGTTTTAATGCCAACCTGGGTGTTACCGATGGCCGGTTTTTTCAGGGCTTAGCCAGCCCGGCCGCTGCTGCTATTATTGCCGGTATGGTATGGAGCGGCAGTATTTATCAGGTTGATGGTGACAACATTGGCTATCTGGTGGGCATACTGACTATTGTTACCGGCTTACTGATGGTTAGTAATTTCCGTTATAACTCGTTTAAAGATCTGAACTGGCGCGACAGGGTATCCTTTTTAACCATTTTGATGGTGGTGCTGATTTTTGTCGTAATTGCTGCCCGCCCGGCAGAAATGCTGTTTGGTATATTCTTTATCTATGCCTGCTCTGGCCCGGTGACGACAATTCGCAGTGTGCGTAAACTGAAACTGGAACACGTGCTGGGTGACTCTGATGATGCTGACTTTGCTGATGCAGACAAAGATGCTAAAGCGGCAGACTCAGCTACCAAAGACGACAGCAAGAGCCTGTAAACCGGCAGTAATCCACTAAATAAGTCACGCATAAAAAACTCCGCCGCGGCGGAGTTTTTGTTTTTAGCCAAAGCTTTTATTCATATCAGCAATTTTGCCAGCTTGCTGCTGCAAGGCTGAGCTGTTGTCAGACACTATCTGAATATTGCTCAGATTGGTCTGGGCAATTTGCTGTATATGCTCAACGCTTTGTTGCACGTCATTGGCAACGACACCTTGCTGGGTTGCTGCTGTGGTAATTTGCGACGACAACTGGGCAATATGATCAATCATCCGTGAAATTTCGGCCAGCTGCTGCTCGCTGTGCTGGGTTTCTGTTACGCAAATATCCACTTGCTGCCGGCTATGCAACATAACCTTACCCCAACTTAGTAAGGTTTGCTGTATTTCGCCTATCGACTGTTTAATTTGCTCTGTAGCTTTATGAGTGCGCGACGATAGCGCCCGTACTTCATCGGCTACTACCGCAAAGCCCCGGCCATGCTCACCGGCACGGGCCGCTTCAATGGCGGCATTTAATGCCAGCAGGTTGGTTTGATCGGCAATCCCCTGAATTTCGGTCATCACTATACCAATCCGCTCCGCCTCAACCGCCAGGCCGTCGGCTGTTGCTGCAGCACCCTGAACTTCTGTTGCCAGTTGCTGTACGGTTTTGGCGGTGTGCTGCATGGTGGTTTTTGCCGCTTCACAGATTTTATGCGTTTCGTTTACCTGTTGATGGGTGTCCTGAGTACGCCCGGCAATGTCCTGTACCGTGCTGTAAAGCTGAGATGTTGCAGCGGCAATACTGCTTAAGCGGTCATGCTGCTGGTGAATACCTTGCTCTGTCATATGCACGGCTTCTGCCTGCGTTTCAGCAATGATGCTCAGTGCTGCTGTACTGTCGGTGGCGCGGCCTAAAACGGTGCGCAGCCTGGCCTGGGCCATTTTTTGCTGAAAATCAGCAATGCCGTAAGGGCCAAAACCAGAGTAAATCCAGCGTGAGACACTGTCGAATTTTGCTTTGGCTTGTTGCAACTGTGCCGGAATAATAAACAGTTCGTCATAACAGCAAAGCAACCATACCAGCGGCAACAGTAAGGCCAGCAAAAAATGCCAGCCAAAACTGGCAACACCAATAGCGGCAAGCAGCAGGCTAAGCGTAACGGCTACCAGGCGTTTTAAGCCAAAGCGGCTACGCCAGTCTGATGGTATTTTACCGGCAGCTATGGCCGGATAACTTTTATTTGCCCGCTCTACCATGGCGGCATCGGGTTTTACCCGTACCGACTGATAGCCCACCAGTTTACCCTGTTGGTAAATGGGGGTAACAAAGGCATCTACCCAGTAATAACGGCCATCTTTGCAGCGGTTTTTTACCAAGCCACGCCATGATTGGCCTTGCTTAAGTTTGTGCCACAGATCAGCAAAAGCTGCTGCCGGCATATCCGGGTGGCGCACAATATTATGGTTGTTACCCACCAGTTCTTCTGCGCTGTAACCTGCAACCTTACAAAAGGCCGGGTTAGCATAGGTGATCACACCGCGTAAATCTGTGGTAGAAACCAGCTCCTGTTCCGCACTGAATTTGACTTCTTTGTTTATAGTACTTGTGTTGCGACGGTTCATGTCACCTGCTTATTTAAGTAGTTGTTACCTTGTACCTGATCCGGTAAGTCTAATGTATTACCATAATAATTGCAGCCATGGCTGGGGTGGTTTAACCCGTACGTTGGTTAAGCGACCAAATCTTCGATTGTTGAAAATGAAATTGCAGGCTAAATTAAGCACCGGTCTTGAGATTGGCCTTAGCGCCCCAATTTCAGCACAATCAGCTACCAATTAAGGAATTACCTTGGGCTCAACTTTACAACAACGTCTGGCTAAGCTGAATGCAGCGCCTGATAAACATGCTATTACAGGTATTCAGCGCGGTATAGAGCGGGAGACGTTGCGGGTTAAGCCCGATGGCCAATTGGCATTAACATCTCATCCACAGGCGCTTGGTGCAGCTTTAACCCATCCCTGGATCACGACCGATTTTTCCGAATCCTTGCTGGAATTTATTACTCCGGTCAGCGACAGCATTGATACCACTTTAGCACAGCTGACAGACATTCACCGTTTTACCATTAAGAACATTGGTGATGAGCAGTTCTGGGCTGGCAGCATGCCGTGTTTTATTACTGATCAGAAGCAAATTCCGTTTGCGCAGTATGGTAGCTCTAACGTCGGCAGAATGAAAACGCTGTATCGTAAAGGCCTGCATAATCGCTATGGCAGCATGATGCAGGCGATCAGCGGTGTGCATTTTAACTTTTCTTTTTCGCAAGATTTCTGGCAACAGTATCAGCAAATTCTGGGGCAAAGCGGCGACTTACAGGCATTTATTTCCGAGCAGTATCTGGCACTTATCCGCAATTACAAACGCTATGTCTGGCTGATCGTTTATTTATTTGGTGCGTCTCCGGCGATGTGTAAGTCTTTTCTGGAAGGGCGCAGCAGCCGGTACAACTTTCAGGAGCTTGGCAAAGGGTCGTTGTATCTGCCTTATGCTACCTCATTGCGTATGAGTGACCTAGGTTACACCAACAGTGCGCAATCCAGCCTTAATATCACTTATAACAGCCTGCCTGAGTATATTGCCGGCCTGCATCAGGCGATTAGTATGCCGTCTGACGAATATAAAAATATTGGCGTTAAGGTGAATGGTGAGTACCAGCAGCTTAACGCCAATGTGCTGCAAATAGAAAATGAGTTCTACTCTACCATCCGGCCTAAACGTACCACCCAGTCTGGCGAGCGGCCAACGTGCGCACTGGCTAAGCGTGGCGTTGAGTACATTGAAGTGCGGGCACTGGATGTCAATCCGTTTAGCAGTGTCGGTATCAGCGCAGAGCAGATGCATTTTCTGGATGTTTTTCTGTTGTATTGCCTGTTGCAGGACAGTCCGCCGATGTCTGCTGCTGAGCAAACTATTACTGAGCAAAATCTGAAAAAGGTTGTCACCGACGGGCGGCGCACTAATCTGGAGATCCTGCAGCACGGCCAGCCTCGCTTAATGCTGGATTGGGCAGAAGAATTGTTTGCCGATATGATGCCGCTGGCACAGTATCTGGATAGCGCTTATGTAACACAAGGCTACAGCGGCGCATTAAAACAGTTTTATCTGGGCTTGCTCGACCCATCCCAGACATTTTCCGGCAAATTACTAAACCAGTTGCTGTCACAACAACAGGATAATAGCAGCTACACCTTGCAGTTATCGGCAACGTACCGCCAACAGTTGCTACAGGAGCCGTACCAGTATTATTCTGCTGAGCAGTTTACTGAAGCCGCTACACAGTCACTGCTGGCGCAACAACAGGTTGAGCAGCAGGATAACGTGAGTTTTGATCAGTATATTGAGCAGTATTTTGCTGAAGTGCCGCAATGTGAGGATAAAAAAACGGCTACCTAATGGTAGCCGTAACAGTATCCAGGGAGAATAAAACTTGGTTGCATCCGTGCACCTTGTTAGAATCGGTCGGATGAAAAAAGTTCAGATACAAATAAAACCATTTATATTAGCCACTACAGCGGTACTGTTTATCAACGGTTGTAGCACACCGCCGCCAAAGAATAGCTCTAATCTGTGTGAAATCTTCTATGAACACCGCGACTGGTACGACGCTGCTGCGAAAATGCGGGACAAGTGGGGTGTGCCTATTCATGTACCAATGAGCATTATGTATCAGGAAAGTAGCTTCCGGCATAATGCCCGGCCACCAATACGCTGGTTTTTAGGCTTTATCCCTTACGGCCGGGCCAGCAGTGCTTACGGTTATTCACAAGCAAAAACAGTTACCTGGGATGAATACGTTAAAGAGGCTGATCGCTTCTGGGCCAGCCGCGACAATTTTTCTGATGCCATGGACTTTATGGGCTGGTATCTGGACAAAACCCACAGGGTTAATAAAATATCTAAATGGGACGGTTACAACCTTTACCTGAATTACCATGAAGGCTGGGGCGGTTACCGGCGCGGCACATACAAAAATAAAGCATGGCTGGTTAATGTTGCCAAACAGGTTGATAACCGCGCCAAAACCTATGCCGCGCAGTTAAACCGGTGTGAGGATGATCTAAAACGTGGCTGGTTATGGCGGTTGTTTTTTGGCTAACGTTTTTCTTGGTTAACTTGGTATAAAAAAACCGGCAACGCCGGTTTTTTACTGCCGTTTTAAGGCTTTTTCATATGCGGCAACAGACGCACGGTTTTAATCATATTGTCCTGTACATCTACCACTTCAAGCGGATAACCGGCCAGCTTTATACTTAGCTTACCCTGGGGTATTTCTTCCAGATATTCCAGAATCAGGCCGTTTAAGGTTTTCGGGCCATCAGTTGGCAGTTCAAGGTGCATCTCACGGTTCAGATCCCGTAAATTAATGCCCCCATCAATCAGGTATGAGCCATCAGGCTGGGCAACGATATCTTTGTTGTCATTGCTGGCAATATCAGTAGTAAATTCACCGACCACTTCTTCCAGAATATCGGCCAGCGTTACCAGGCCCTGAATATCGCCATATTCGTCTACTACCAGGCCGACACGGTCTTTGGTGCGCTGAAATTTTAACAGCTGAGTATTTAGTTGGGTGCCTTCTGGAATAAAGTAAATATCGCTAACTGCACGCATCAGGGTAGATTTAGTCAGTTGCTCTTTAATCAGCAGGCGCATTAGCTCGCGCGGGTGCACAAAGCCAATGGCATCATCAATGTTGTCACGGAACAACAAAATGCGGCTGTACTGCATATTAGCCAGCTGGCGCTCTATATCTTTCCAGTCATCGTTAATATCAATACCGACAATTTCATTGCGCGGTACCATAATATCTTCAACCGTGGCATTTTCCAGATCTAACACACCCACCAGCATATTCTGGTGTTGCTCCGGTATAAGAGCACCGGCCTCATGTACCACGGTACGCAGTTCTTCAGCGCTTAAGCTGTTACCCTGATGTTTTTCCGGGCTGATACCCATAACCGCCAAAATGCCGTTAGTAATAAAATTAACCAGCCATACCAGCGGATAAAATATTTTAAGCAGTAATTTAAGCACAGCAGAGCTGGGAAATGCTATGCGCTCCGGGTGCAGGGCGGCAATGGTTTTTGGTGTGACTTCAGCAAATACTAACACCACCATCGTCAAAGCCACAGTGGCAATGGCAATACCGACATCGCCGTACAAACGCATACCAATAATAGTGGCAATAGCAGAAGCGGCAATATTTACCAGGTTATTACCAATAAGAATTAAGCCGATTAAGCGGTCAGGCCGCTTTAACAGTTCGCTTACGCGGATAGCACCCTTATGATTTTCGTTTGTTAAATGTTTCAAACGATAAGGGTTAACAGACATCATGCCTGTTTCTGATCCTGAGAAATAGGCAGATAAAAATAAGAGCACGCCAAGAATGATAAATAGCGTACCCGTCGATATGTCGTCCAAGAGTCAAATACCTGTATTGCCAAACACCTGTACTTGATATTACGAAGTAGCAGGTGAGTCAAGAATTAAAGTGTATTTAGCAGCACTTCACGTACAAAACGGCTGCCAAAATAGCCAAGAGTTAACAAGGCTGCACCGGTAATAGTTAAAATATTAGCAGTTTTACCACGCCAGCCTTTGCGGGCATGGCCCCAGCACAACACCACGAACACGCCAAAACCAATTAAACTGAACACATTTTTATGCAGGTTTTCTTTGGCAAGCCAGTTATCCATAAATACTGCAGCTATCAGCAGCGCCAGGCCAAGTAGCACAGTACCCGCCAATAAAATACGGAACTGCAGCACTTCTGCCTGTACTAAAGGTGGCATGTGTCGTGTCATAGCTGCAAAGTCTTTTTGCTTTAGCCGGTTGCTAATATAGCTAACCTGAAACGAGTACAGCATAGCCATAATCAAAATGGCGTAGGCAATAAAGGCCAGCATAATGTGGAGCAGCAATACAATATTTTGCTCAAAATGTTGTAGCTGTACGCTATGAGGCAAGGTTAATACAGCAAGCTGTACCAGGCTGGCAAAGCCATATACCACAGGTAACAGCAGTATAGTGGGGGTGCGAAGTGCGGTAAGCGTTATTGCCACGGTAATAAGCCAGCACACCAGAGAACTGACATTAAGCAAACTAAAATTTTGCCCTTGCTCAGTAAACAACATCGTTGCCAGCACCAGCATATGCAGCACCAGGCCAATAATAGCTGCGCTGAAGGTGGTTTTAAAATGCGGCCCCTGTGGATGAAAAATGCGCAGCAGTACCGAACCGGTCGCAACCAGATAAGCAATTAAAGCCAGCGCAGTTAACAGCACCGTAGACATTAGCAGCATTTCCTTTTGTTTTAATGGCTAACCATTGTATTGCAACTTTTGCCAGATGCCCATAGCTGCGATCAACAGTTTCTTAACGGCTGCTTCTGCCGCTTGAGTTTGATATAATCGGCCGTATTATGGCTGTCGAGTGAAAAACCATGTTTGAGAATCTTTCTGATCGTTTAAGCGCCACGCTGAAAAATATCACCGGCCGGGGCCGTTTAACTGAAGACAATGTTAAAGAGACGCTGCGCGAAGTGCGTATGGCATTGCTGGAGGCCGACGTTGCGCTGCCGGTAGTGCGTGATTTTGTTGCTAACGTTAAAGAGCGTTCAGTAGGGCTGGAAGTAAGCAAAAGCCTGACACCCGGTCAGGAATTTCTGAAAATTGTCCGCAAAGCCTTAGAAGAGGCGATGGGCGAGGCCAATGAAGAGCTGACACTGAATACTCAGCCGCCGGCGGTAGTGTTAATGGCTGGCTTACAGGGTGCCGGTAAAACGACGTCGGTAGGTAAACTGGCTAAGTTTTTAACCGAACGTAAAAAGAAAAAAGTGTTGGTCGTGTCTGCCGACGTTTATCGCCCTGCGGCGATTAAACAGCTGGAAACGCTGGCTAAAGATGTTGGTGTAGAGTTTTTCCCCAGCGATATTTCACAAAAACCCATTGATATTGTTAATGCGGCTATTGCTTATGCCCGTACCCGCATTTTTGATGTGTTGTTAGTCGATACTGCTGGTCGCTTGCATGTCGACAGTGACATGATGGATGAAATTAAAGCCCTGCATAGCGCAGTAAAGCCTATTGAAACCTTGTTTGTGGTAGATGCCATGACAGGCCAGGATGCGGCCAACACCGCCAAAGCTTTTAACGATGCCTTACCGCTTACCGGGGTTATTTTAACCAAAACCGATGGTGATGCCCGTGGTGGTGCGGCCTTGTCTATCCGCCATATTACCGGCAAGCCGATTAAATTTTTGGGTACCGGTGAAAAAACCGATGCTTTAGAGCCGTTTCACCCGGACAGGGTGGCATCGCGTATTCTCGGTATGGGCGATGTGCTTAGCTTAATTGAAGAGCTTGAGCAAAAAGTAGATAAAGAAAAATCTGCCAAAATGGCGCAGAAGATGATGAAAGGCAAAGGCTTTTCATTAGAAGATTTTCGTGAGCAACTGGTGCAGATGCGCGGTATGGGCGGCATGATGTCGATGCTGGACAAATTGCCGGGTATGAAAAACTTACCGGCTGGTGCGATGAACCAGATGGGTGACAAACAGTTTGTGAAAATGGAAGCCATTATTAACTCGATGACACCCAAAGAACGTGAATTTCCTGATTTACTTAAAGGCTCACGCAAAAAACGTATTGCCGCCGGCTCTGGCACTCAGGTACAGGATATTAACCAGTTACTGAAGCAATTCACCCAAATGCAGAAGATGATGAAGCAAATGTCGGGTAAAGGCGGTTTAATGAAGATGATGCGTGGCATGGGCGGAAAACTGCCGCCGGGTATGCTGCCACCGCGCTAACCAGCCAAGAACCTTACTTAACCCCGCTGTAATGCGGGGTTTTATTTACTGCCATAATAACGCTGCAATAGCAGCCAAGCCGCGAAATACCTTGCAATTAAGCGTCAAATCAGTAAAATGCTGCAGCCCTTCGGTCCAACCGGGGGCTTTGTTATTTTTGATAAAACCTGAACGATAAAATTAGAGGGCCTTATGGTAACTATTCGTTTACAACGTGGTGGCGCGAAAAAGCGTCCATTTTACCAAGTTGTGGTAGCGGACAGCCGTTTTGCTCGTGATGGCCGTTTTATTGAGCGCGTGGGTTTCTTTAACCCAATCGCTGGCGGTACTGAAGAGAAACTGCGTCTGGACCTGGACCGCGTTAATCATTGGGTAGCACAAGGTGCTTCACTGAGTGATCGCGTGGCAACTTTGGTAAAAAACGCTAAGAAAGCAACTGCTTAATTAGCTAAAGGTCGTGTGGAGTAGTCAGCTTGAGTGAGAAAGATTTAGTCGTTCTTGGCAAATTTGGTGCAGTTTACGGCATCAATGGCTGGCTGAAAGTTAACGCTTACACCGACTTCCCGGAAGGGATTTTTGATTACACACCCTGGCAAATAAAATTTCAGGGTAACTGGCAACCAGTGCAGGTTTCCAGCTGGAAGCGCCATAGTAATGGCCTGATAGCGAAACTGGACGGCGTCAATGATCGGGATCTGGCACAGCAGTATGTAAATGCTGAAATTGCCGTAGCAAGCCAGGCACTGCCTTCTTTGGAAGACGGTGAATATTACTGGAAAGACCTGATGGGCTTAGCAGTAATAAACGAGGCGGGTTATCACTTAGGTGAAGTAACCGACATGATGGAAACCGGCTCTAACGACGTTTTAGTAGTTAAAGCCAACCGTACCGATGCATTTGGTCAGAAAGAAAGGTTGTTGCCGTTTTTAACCGATAGCGTGATTAAAAGCGTCGATTTAACCGAGCGTCGCATTATCGTAGACTGGGATCCCGCGTTTTAATGCCGGATGACACTAAGCTGTGGGTAGGGGTCGTATCCTTATTCCCGGAAATGTTTCAGGCAATAACACAATATGGGGTAACCGGCCGTGCTGTAAAGCAAGGCATTATGCAACTGCAATGTTGGAACCCGCGTGATTTCACAACGGACAAGCATCGCACTGTAGATGACCGGCCTTATGGTGGTGGCCCCGGTATGCTGATGATGGTGCAGCCGCTACGTGACGCTATACGCGCCGCCAAGCAAGCTGCAGGTGAAGGTGTACACACGGTGTATTTGTCGCCGCAAGGCCGCAAATTAGACCAACAAGGTGTCGCTGAACTGGCGCAACGTTCTAAGCTACTGTTAGTAGCTGGCCGGTATGAAGGCATTGATGAGCGCGTAATAGAAAGCGAAATTGACGCAGAATGGTCAATTGGTGATTACGTGTTAAGTGGCGGTGAATTGCCGGCGATGACATTGATAGATGCAGTGTCGCGCTTAGTACCTGGTGTACTTGGGCATGAGCAATCAGCAGAGCAGGATTCTTTTGCATCCGGTTTGCTTGATTGTCCGCACTACACAAGGCCGGAAGTGTTGTCAGACAAACAGGTACCAGCAGTTTTACTGAGTGGTAACCATGAAAATATACGACGCTGGCGTTTAAAGCAGTCTCTTGGGAGAACCTGGCTTAGACGACCGGATATGTTAAATCTCCTGGCTCTGACTGAGGAGCAACGACGGTTACTGGCTGAGTTCCAACGTGAACATCAGCAAGAGTGCCGGGCGGGGCAGCAAGAAGACAGTTAATTCCAGGTAAAGTGAGATTGTTATGAGCAAAGTTAGCCAAAACATCATCAAAATGCTTGAAGACGAGCAGTTAAAGAAAGACGTTCCAGCGTTCGCGCCGGGCGACACTGTCGTAGTTCAGGTAAAAGTAACTGAAGGTGATAAAACGCGTCTGCAGGCTTTTGAAGGCGTAGTTATCGCAAAACGTAACCGTGGTCTGCACTCTGCATTCACAGTACGTAAAATCTCTAATGGCGAAGGTGTTGAGCGTGTATTCCAGACGCACAGCCCAATGGTAGACAGCATCACCGTGAAACGTCGTGGTGCAGTACGCCGTGCTAAGCTTTACTACTTACGCGATCGTTCAGGTAAATCAGCGCGTATCCGCGAAAAGCTTAACTAAGCTACCCTTAAAAGGCCGACACTTGTCGGCCTTTTTTCTTTTTGGCATAGTGCACACTATGACTGATACTAAAGCACCACTGGCTACACCCATTCTTAACTTGTTGCAAGGCCAGCTGGAAAGCCTGATTTTGGGATTTACCCCGGCGCATAGCCTGATAGAAGAACAGTACTTGTTAGCGCGGTTGGGGTTAAAACTACACAACGATACGCTGCAAAGCGCTGATCTTGCACGCTTTCAGCAGCATTTTGTGCTGTACCACCTGTTATATCGCATTCAGCAACATTGGCTGGCGCAGCGTCACGGTTATTTAGCCATTGGCCTGGCCAAACTACAGTTACTGCCGTTAACTCAAGCGTTGGCGCCTGACGCCGATACCGGCCGGCAAGAGTATTATCTTAACTGGCAGAACTTTTATGCCATGACAGAGCAATTACTTGACCAGCACTTAGCGGCCTTCTGGCAACAGCTGCCACGGTCGGTTATGCCGGCAGATGTTATGCCGCAACACAAGGCGCTGGCATTGCTTGGTTTAACACCTACTTTTACGCTACAACAGCTGAAAAAAGCCTATCGTAGCAAGGCGTTACAATTACACCCGGATCGCGGTGGCGAGCAGCTGCAATTTATTTTACTGCAACAGGCTTATCAGCAACTGCTCCAATCTGGTTAACGCTTTTTCTGTACACTTAACTATACGTATTTTATACAGTGTAATTATTTGCTGCTATCTTGATTTTATTGGCCTTGGTTGGGTTGACGCGCCGCTTTTGGATCTTTACTATTTGCAAATCGTATTTAAATGATTACGTGTTGTATATTAAAGTTTACGTAAGGGCGCGCTTAGCAAATTTAGCGTTTTTACCTATGCTTAATGCCTGCAACACCGCACACCGGAGTTTTAGCATGAGTAAAATAGTAGATGACCTGCGCATAGTGGCGGAAAAGCCGCTAAGCCCACCGGCGGTATTGAAGAAAGTACTGCCATTGTCAGAACAGGGCGCGCAGTTTGTACAACAGGCGCGTAACACTATTGCCGATATAGTACACGGCCGCGATAAGCGCCTGCTGGTGGTTACCGGCCCGTGTTCCATTCACGATCCGCTGGCGGCAGTGGAATATGCGCAAAAGTTAAAACAACTGCAGTTGCAGTATGCCGACAGCCTGTACATTGTGATGCGGGTATACTTTGAAAAACCACGCACTACAGTAGGCTGGAAGGGCTTTATTAATGACCCGCATTTAGATGACTCTTTCGATCTGGAAACCGGTTTAACCTGGGGCCGCGAGCTGTTGCTGAAAATGGTCGAAATGCAGTTACCTACAGCCACTGAAGCGCTGGACCCTATCAGCCCGCAATATATGTCGGATTTAATCAGCTGGTCTGCCATTGGTGCCCGCACGGTAGAGTCGCAAACCCACCGCGAAATGGCCAGCGGCTTATCGATGCCGGTCGGCTTTAAAAACGGCACCGACGGCAACTTAAATATCGCGCTAAATGCGCTGCAATCCGCTGCCAGCGGCCACAGCTTTATTGGTATTAATCAGCGCGGCGAAGTGAGTTTAGTGCAAACTGCCGGTAACCCGGATGGCCATATTATTTTGCGCGGTGGCGCTAAACCTAACTATGACGAGCAGAGCATTGGCGAAGCGCTGGCCAAGCTGGATAAACTTAAATTGCCGCGCGGTATAGTGGTAGATTGCAGCCATGGCAACTCAAATAAAGATCACAACCGCCAGGGCGAAGTGGCGCAAAATGTGCTGGCCCAACGTTTGGCCGGTAACGACGCCATTATCGGTATTATGCTGGAAAGCCATCTGTTTGCCGGGCGCCAGGATCTAATTGACGGCAAAGCTGAAAAGTACGGTGTGTCGGTAACGGATGCCTGTATTGATTGGGATACTACAGCCCAGCTATTGGCGGCATTGCACCAGCAAATGCAGCCGGCGGTGGTGGCCGCCTGACATGACAGATTTGACAGCACAGCAGGCACTGGCACCACTGCGTCAGCAAATAGACAGTATTGACAGTCAACTGGTCGCGCTGCTGGCGCAGCGTGCTGAAGTTACCGCGCAGGTAGGCAAAATTAAGCAACAGTTTGCTTTGCCGGTATATGTGCCCGAACGTGAGCAAGCGTTACTCAGTGCCCGGCGCGAACAGGCGCAGGCGCTTGGCGTATCGGCCGATTTAACTGAAGATGTGCTGCGCCGTATCATGCGCGAGTCATATCAAACCCAGGAAAGCGGTTTTGTATGTTGCCGTGAAGGCGGCGGTAAAGTGGTGGTAGTTGGCGGTGCTGGTGCGCTGGGTGCCCGCTTTGTTAGTCTTTTTCAACGCTCCGGCTACGACGTTGCCGTGCTGGAGCAGCAAGACTGGCCTGATGCAGAAGCGATTTGTGCTGATGCGGCGCTGGTACTGCTGGCAGTGCCAATTACCTTAACCGGGCAGTTAATTAATAAGCTACCGGCTTTACCAGCTAACTGCGTACTGGCCGATATTACCAGTATTAAGCAGTTGCCATTAGCGGCAATGCTGGCTAAACATAGCGGCCCGGTAGTAGGGCTGCACCCGATGTTTGGCCCCGATATTACTAACCTGGTCAAACAGGTGGTGGTGGTATGCCATGGCCGGGATGAAAAGCAATATCAGTGGTTGTTAAAACAACTGAATGTCTGGGGCGCTGAGCTCGCGGTAAAACAAGCGGCAGAGCACGATAGCGCTATGCAGCTTATTCAGGCCATGCGGCACTTTTCGTCTTTAGTGTATGGCGTGCATTTAGCCGATGAAAACGCCGATCTGCATGAGCTGTTGCAGCTAAGCTCGCCAATTTACCGGTTAGAGCTGGCGATGGTAGGGCGCTTATTTGCCCAGAATGCCGAGCTGTATGCCGACATTATGTTGTCATCCTGCGAAGTTGCACAGCTGCTAGAACGCTATCAGCAGCGTTTTACCGGATTGCTGCAGTTACTTAAAGCCAAAGACAAAGCCGGTTTAATGGCCCAGTTTGGTAAAGGCCAGCAATTTTTCGGCGAGCTGGCCGGCCAGTTTTTGCAAGAGAGCAAACAGCTACTGCAAAAAGCCGCAGACAGCCGTAGTTAGGCCGCCGCCGGTTTGTCAGCTGCCTTTTATAATGCCAGTTAAGTTAGATGATAGTAATCCAGTATCAGCTGCCAGGCGTGCTCGGGTGTATCGGCATACTGGATCAGCTCCAGATCTGAGGCGCTGATCACACCTTCTTCTACCAGTAAGTCAAAGTTAATCAGTTTTTGCCAGAAGGCTTTGTCGTACAAAATTACCGGCACCCGTGCGGCTTTTCTGGTTTGAATCAGGGTAAGGGTTTCAAACAGCTCATCTAAAGTACCAAAACCACCGGGGAAAGCGACTAATGCACGGGCGCGCTGTAAAAAGTGCATTTTACGAATGGCAAAGTAGTGAAACTGAAAACAAAACTGCGGTGTAATGTAAGGGTTGGGCTGCTGCTCTCTTGGCAACACTATATTTAAGCCTATGCTTTCGCCACCGGCATCCATAGCGCCGCGGTTGGCCGCTTCCATTACGCCGGGGCCACCGCCGCTGATAATTGTCATGGCGCAGTCGGGGTTGCAGCAACTGAAGCGGGCAGCTAATGCAGAAAACTGCTGGGCAGCGGCATAATATTTACTGTTAGTTAACTGCTTTTTAGCCCTCTGCAGTGCCTGCTGGTTGTCAGTGGTATTGTTTTCTGCAAATTGTTGTTCTGCCAGGGCTACTGCAGTTTTGGCTTGCTCAGGCGGTAAAAACCGCGCGCTGCCAAATACTACTATAGTAGCGCTGATATTGTGCTGCTCCAGTACCAGCTGTGGCTTTAAATACTCCAGTTGCAGCCTTACATGGCGCAGTTCGTCCTGCATTAAAAATTCATTATCGGCAAACGCCAGCCGGTAAGAGCTATGTTCCTGCAGTTTGGCAATAGCGTCCAATGATTGCTGTGCCGACGCCAGATGGCGTTCGTGTAACTGATGTGGGTCGCCTGACATACTGTCCTCCCAGGGCACTTAAACAAACTTCATACTATGGCAAGGTAACAAACTAAGCTATTGTTTGACTAAGATTAATGTTTTCTATTTGTTTCACTGTTAGCTTAAGCCACAACTGCTGAGGATGATAAATGTGGACTGATGTTTTAATGGCCTTTGGTGCCCTGGGGTTGATTTTACTCGGCATGGATTGGATGAGCCAGGGGTTGAAAGTGGCCGCTGGTCCAAGCCTGATGCAGTTTTTGCAGCGCTGGACCCATACACCGTTGCAGGGCGTGGCTTTTGGCACTGTTGCTACTGTGGCGGTGCAATCTTCCAGTGCTATTACAGTTACCACCATCGGCTTTGTTAATGCCGGTATTTTGTCGTTGCAAAATGCTGCCTTTGTTATTTATGGCAGTAACGTTGGTACTTCGCTGACCGGCTGGTTTATCGCTTTGGTGGGGTTACAGTTTAAGATCGATGCGCTGGCGCTACCCATTATAGGTGTAGGTGCGTTGTTAAAGCTGTTTGGCCGCAGCAGCCGCAATAAGGGCATGGGGGAGGGCTTACTGGGGTTTGGCTTGCTGTTTCTGGGGCTGGCATTTTTAAAACAAAGTTTTGACACGGCCTTTGTCGATATTAATTTTAACGGTCTGGCACAGCTGGGTATATGGGGTATTTTAGCCGGCGTGCTGCTGGGTACCTTACTCAGTACCCTTATGCAGGCCTCCATAGCGGTAATAGCCCTGGTTATCACGGCAGTGTCGGCTGGTATTATTCCGCTGTCGTTAGCTGCAGCTTTTGTTATCGGCGCCAACCTTGGCACTACCTCTACAGCGTTGATGTCTACCCTGGCTGCCACGGCTAAAGCGAAACGTCTGGCCTGGCTGCACGTTATTTTTAATGTGTTAACCGGGCTGGTGGCCTTACTACTATTAACGCCATTGCTGTGGGGCATAAACCTGTTACAGCAGTGGATGTTTACCACGCCGCAGCCGGCGCTAAGCCTGGCGTTGTTTCATACTTTGTTTAACGTTCTTGGCGTATTGCTGATGTGGCCGGTAACCGGCCGGCTGGTGCTGTGGCTGAACAAGAAGTTCCGCCGGCAGACAAGTGCCGGTTTACGCTACCTGGATGCATCCAGTCTGGCCATACCGGCACTGGCCATTAATGGTCTTAGCGCTGAGTTGCTTCGGGTTGGCCAGCTTATTGCGGCTCAGGCCGCACGCCTGGCGCAGGCTCTGCCCACTGAAGCCGAAAGCATAGATGATATCCGCAGCTTACAGGCTGAGATCAGCAGCTATATGCACCGGTTGGGCCGGGAGCCTTTGCCGGCCGGGGAGGCGATGCTGCTAAATGAATTGGTAAAAAGCCAGTTGCAACTGGAAATGACACTGCAGCTGTTACCGGTGCTGACACAGCATTTGGCGGCTGATGTTGCAGTGTTTAACAACGAAGCTGAGCTGTGGCAACTGCTAAGCAGGGCAACCTGGCCGGACGACGCCGGGCAGATCCGCAGCAGCTACCGCGAACTGCTGCGCCAGCGCGAGCAAAATAAAAAGCAGTTATACACCTTAGTATTACAAGAGCGGGTAAGTAAAGATGCCGGTGGTGAACAATTGTTACGCCTAGCGGAAACCAAACGTTTTACCCGGCAACTCACCCGGGCTTTGTTATCGCTTGGCGCGTTACAAAGCCGGTTTGAACCTTTAACAGACAACCAGGAGGCAACTGATGCCGCTTAATGCCAGTTTAACTTTTGTCGGCGCTGCGCAGCAGGTTACCGGCTCTTGCTACCTTATACGCGTTAATAATCAGCAAATTTTGCTTGATTGCGGTATGGTGCAGGGCGCCGATCAAATTCGTGAATGGCATAAATTTCATTTTGCCTTTCGGCCCAAAGACATTGATTTAGTCATTTTATCCCACGCCCATATCGACCATAGCGGCCTGCTGCCACTGTTAGTGGCGCGCGGTTTTGACGGCAAAATACTTTGTACCCCCGGCACCGCTGAGCTACTGCCAATATTGCTAAAAGACTCAGTGCATTTGTATTTAAAAGATCTGGAATGGCAAAACAAAAAAGCAGCGCGTGCCGGTAAAAAGCTGCAAGACCCGGTGTTGTCAGTTGCCGATGCCGAACGGGTGGCGCAATTATGTGAAACCGTAGGCTACAAAAAGCGTGTTACACCGCTGCCGGAGCTGGAGCTGGAATTTGCTGATGCCGGGCATATTTTGGGCTCGGCCATAGTACAGTTGTGGCTTAAAGGCAGCAAAGCGATGCGCAAACTGGTGTTTTCCGGTGACTTAGGCAACCCGGCTACTGTGCTGATGCACGACCCCACTGACATCGGCCAGGCTGATATTGTACTGATGGAGAGTACCTATGGTAACCGCAACCACCAGAATATCGATAACTCGCTGGAAGAGCTGGCTACTGCGCTGGAACACGCCAACAAAGACGGTGGCAATGTGTTTATTCCGGCTTTTGCGCTTGGCCGCTCGCAGGAAGTTTTGTACTACCTTGCACTGTTGCATCACCAGGGCCGGTTAAAGCAGCGCATGGTGTTTCTTGACAGCCCTATGGCGATCAGCATTACCAATATTTACAACGACTACCTGCACAGCCTGGAGCAAAAAGACTTAGCGGCCATTGGCTTTAAAAAAGGCATGCAACTGCAGGATTTACTACCAATGCTGCGCCTGACCGAAAGTGTGGAAGAATCAATGGCAATAAACCGTGTTAGCGGTGGTGCCATTATTATTGCCGGTAGCGGCATGTGTAATGGTGGCCGTATTGTGCATCATTTAAAACACAACTTATGGAAAAGCTCGAACCACCTGATTTTTGTCGGCTTTCAGGCGCAGGGCACATTGGGCCGGCGTTTGGTGGATGGCGAACGGCGGGTAAAACTGTTTGGCCAGGAAATAGTGGTAAAAGCCAAAGTGCATACTATCGGTGGCTTTTCGGCCCATGCCGGCCAGAGTGAACTATTAGACTGGGCGCAGGCCATCGGCGGGCAGCCACAGTTTTATCTGGTACATGGCGAGCCGGAGGCACAAGCAGTGCTGCAGCAGGAGCTGGCACAGCTTGGCATAGCGGCGAAAATTCCGGCCAAAGGCGATGTTATTGCCTTGTAAGCGGTAAAATATGTTTTGTTACTTTTAACCTATGGTCAGGCACCTATGCTGTGCCTTATAGTGTTTGCTACTTCAATGACAGCAGCGCGATACGGAGCATCATCATGCGTAGCATCCTGTTTTTTTCCGGCCTGATCCTCAGCAGTAGCGTGCTGGCCAGTTCTACTGATCCGCAGGCATTAACCGCGCAGGTTAAAGCCTTATGGCAAGCCAAAGATGCCCAGGCAGCCCAAGCATTATTAACGCCTTTGGTAACTAAAAAAACCAAAGATGCACAACTGCTGGCGTTGCTGGGGCAAACCGAGGCACTGTTAAACAACGCAGACAAAGCAGAAGACTTGCTGGAAAAAGCCGTGAAGATTGACAGCAAAAACGCAGACTATCAGCATTGGTATGCCACGGTAAGCTGTAATCTGGCATCTTCTGCCAGCATGTTAAGTGCGCTGGGGTATGCCAAGCGCTGTAAAAAAGCCTACGAAACCGCCCTTAAACTGGCACCGGATAACCCGCGCAGCTATATTGCGCTGGGCAGTTTTCTGGCTCAGGCGCCCGGTATTGCCGGTGGTGATAAAGGCAAAGCCTTACAACTGGCAGAGCAGTTAAAGCCTCTTGACCCCTTACAAGGGGCTTTACTGCAGTTAAATGCATCAGATTTACAAGACGATGCTGTTTTTGAGGCACTTTTAGTCAAAGACGAACTGCTAACGCAGCGGCCGGAAACTTACCTGCAGCGTGGTGTAGCGTTTTCACGCACTGATGACCATGCCAAAGCAATCGCATTATTTGAGCAGGCATTGACCATGCCGGCCAGCGATGATGAAGCCGCCGCTGCGCAAGCTCAGGCGCTGTATCAAATTGGACGCTCGGCAGTAAAAAGTGGGCTGGCAGTTGATAAAGGTATTAGCGCTTTGCAGCAGTTTATTGCACAGCAGCCAGCGGCAGATAATATCGACTGGGCAAAATTGCGTTTAGGTCAGTTATATATAGCGCAGCAACAACAGGCTAAAGCAGAAGAAATTTTAAAACCGCTGCTGGCATCAACACAGGATAAAGAGTTAAAAGGTGAGCTGAAAAAGCTGCTCTGATACACTTTGGGCCTTAGTTTGCTGTGTCAGAATATCAGGGCCCTTTTTATGCCACGACCAACCCTTAGAGCCATCCATCATGTGGCGATAATTTGCAGCGATTACGCCCGTTCAAAACAGTTTTACGCCGGACTGCTGGGCTTAACCGTTATCGCCGAAAATTACCGCCGCGAGCGCGATTCCTGGAAACTGGATTTAGCCCTGCCAAACGGTAACCAGCTTGAGCTGTTCAGCTTTCCCAACCCACCCACCAGGCCCAGCCAACCCGAAGCGCAAGGCCTGCGCCATCTGGCGTTTGTGGTAGAGAGTGTTGCAGAGTTTGCCGATTATCTAACAGCAAATGGGGTCGCAGTAGAACCAATCCGCATCGACGAATTTACCAACAAAGCCTTTACCTTCTTTCAAGACCCCGACGGCTTGCCACTGGAGTTATATCAGCGCTGAGCTCCGTCAGGGAGCATAGTTATGCTCGGCAGCTGTATCGTAAGCAACAATTTTCATCGGATTGCTTCAGCAAGATAAAGTGCTTGATTTACATTCAACCAGCGGCCTAGACTGGATTTAATTTTACAATTTTCAGAATGTTAGCAGTGCAGTTTGTGTATTTATTATTCGGATACGCAGCCATTTATTTTAGTTGTTGAGGTGATATGAAAAAGCTCTTAAAAACACTGTTATCACTCGTACTATTAGGCATAGTATTTGTCGCTTTATACGCTGCTTGCGTCAAAGTATGGGGACTTTTCAAATCAATAGACCCGACTTTGTCTGCAGGTATAATTGCGGCCTCAGCTACTGTTCTCGTGTCAGTTTTCACCGTAATGCTTTCAAAAAGGCAAGAGCATAAGGTGGAGATAAAAGCACAATTAAGACAAAAGAAAGTTCCCGTTTATGAGCGAATTATCGAATTTATTTTTCTTATCACTTTTGCGGAAAAATTAGGTAAAAAGTTTCCTTCAGAAAGAGAGATGGTTCAGTTTTTTGCTGATACTACGCGCGATCTAGTAATTTGGGGCTCAAAGGATATGGTTAAAGCTTTTGGAGATTTTAGAGACCAAATAATTGTTCCTCAAAACACTTCAGAATCATCACAGATTAACGCAGGAGCGAAGATTGCGGAGGCATCCAGAATCATGGGCGCTGTAGAAGATTTACTTTTTGCAGTACGTAAAGATTTAGGCCATAGTACAGCCGGTGTAAAACGCGGTGATCTGCTTAAGCTTTACATTAACGATGTTGAAAAGTACTTTCCCCAAAATTAATAAAAAAGCGAGTGTTAGCTATATTCATCAATACGCACTCTAAGTCGGGGGGCTGTCTATCTATCTTGGGAGCAAGACTTCTATAACTCCTAAAATCGCTATCCCGAGAAGAACTAAAGTAACAATATCCACGACAATACTTGGCCAATCGTTTTTAATCCACCATACGCCACATTTCGTCGAAACTGAGTCTTTATCTTTCCATTCCATAATGGCAGACAGGCAAAATAAGTCACTGTATTTGTCAATTATTGCCAGAATAACTTGCAAAGAAATTCCGCACAGAAATGTGTAAGCGATACACCTGGCATTGGGTGACTTTGAAAATAGGCCCCATATAGTCTCATTACTGGACAAAAATATAGGCAAAGCGACTCCAAATGCCACTAACCAAGCTCTAAATGTTCCTGCATGTTGTCGGTATGCGGTTCGTAATCCATCTAAGTGATTTTCTGAAAGAATTTTGTCGGTATGTGTAGTCATGTCGTCAGCCATTTGCACATTTTGTGGGCCATTTAGTTTTTAAGATTAGACGAAATTATTGGTTAGTTGAGTCTGTAAGCGAAGAAAGGTAAAAAAACGGTGGTGTAGATAATAATTCCCGTTTTGAGCTAAGCATATGCGCTCTCGCAGTTCTGAGGCTAAATGCCCGAGATAACAAAATCCAGTGCGGCGATAATTTCACTTCGATAGGTGGATAAATCGCCCGCTGCAGCGCCGAGCTGGCGGCGATCAATTCCGGCGAGGTCCTGTGTCATGGCGATAAGTTGTTCGCCGTTTAGTGTCAAACTGGGGTTAAGCCGGCTCAGGCTGATAGCAGCAACCAGTTTCGCGGGAGAGAGCGGTATTACTACCGTTGTTTTCAGCTCACTTAATAAGTCGCTTTGAATATCCAGTAAGTACGGATACTGTTGTTGCGTAACCGGGTTACTGTTAGCGTAAGCGGTAAACTGCGCCATTAAAATTTCCTGACACTGTCACTGAAAGTACCGTTCGTTTCAACAAACTGGTTATAAGCTGCAATAGCGTCTTTATTTTCGCTCAGCCATTTTGCACGCTGGGCGCTGCGCAATTGCTCAGCTAACGCGTGCTCAAGCGTGGCGGACAAGTTAATATTTAAACCGCGCGCTTTCTCCAGCAAATCGCTGTTAATACTGACATTAGTCGGCTTTTTCGGTGCGGCAGTGTTATATGCATGGTTCATCATGGCGTCTCCATGTGCTTAATGCGTATATGGTATGCGCATATGCGATAGCAGGCAAGTTGAATGGCAATGCCCCCTGATTTTTAACAAGATAAAGATGTTTTATTTTCGCCAGGTTACCGAAATAGGCGGGATAAAATTCTGGTTGCTTTAAATACCTTGTGCACGATGTTAGGCTTATTTTGTATCGCTGATTCAGGTTATAGAAAAATGGAGAGGTTCAATGCAGTTTGCTAAAGCATTTGAATACAAAAGGTGGGCAAATAGTGAGCTGTTAATGTTTGGAGAGCGTCAACTTTTACAACTTTCAGAAAGTGATGCTACTTTCTTCATTCGTATCCTGAACCATACAACGGTCGTTGATAGCTTGTTCATCAGTCGTATTTTAGGCGAAGCTGACCAGTATACAGCAGATAATACGGAGGAAACGCCAACACTGCCGGAGTTACGCCAGAGGATGGAACAACATGACACTTGGTTAGTTAACTTTGCAAAATCGTCTTCACCTGATGAGTTAAAGCGGAATATCTCATTCCGGTTCATTGATGGTAACTTTGGTCAACTCGCAGTAGACGAAATCTTACTGCACTTGTTAACTCATGGCAGTAATCATCGGGGCATGGCATCGAGAGTGTTGGCCGCTAATAACCTCGAACGTCCAAGAGACACATTTACCCGCTATTTGCACGAGTCGGAGCCCTTTAGACGACAGCTTGCAGAAATGGCTTGCAGCTAACCTGCGCCGACCTGAAGGCATCCTTTGGGCACTTAAGGTTTGGCTTCTGACAGATGGCTGGCATTGCTATTGTCGCGCCACTGATTCGGCTTGATGGTATATCTGCCAGTGATGACCGTCCGGGTCAACTAACTGCATTGGTAGCTGGTTTTTATTAACCGGCCGCGGGACCATAAACTGATGAAAAAAGATGTTTGGTTGTTTCATCATACTGTCTACCAGGGTTGGTGTAAGTATCACCCGGCGCTCTTTAGCTGATGTGGTGGTTAGCTCGCCCGGCAGGATTAATGCTAACCACAGCTGATGCTCTGCGAGGTTTAATAAGGCACTGCGCGGTGACTGCGACAGTATAACGGCGTGCAGTTGTTGCTGATAAAACTGAATCGCTTGTGCCAGGTTGCCGGTTGTCAGATAAGCCGTTTTCATAGTGCCGCTCCATAAGTTTGATACCTGCAGTTTACTGTTTCCAGGTTGTTCAATTAATAGCCTCTGGTTATAATCAGAGTTTCCAAAGGGAAACAATGGTGGCGTATGAAACCGGAACGGCTTGGCGATATGCTGATTTTTGCCAAGGTAGTGGAGCAAGGTAGTTTTACCCTGGCTGCAGACTTGCTGGAGTTATCGAAAAGTGCTGTCAGTAAAGCGGTGAGCCGTTTGGAGAATTATCTGGACCTGCGTTTGTTGCAACGGACCACCCGCAGCATGGTTGTGACGCTGGAAGGACAGGCTTACTACGAGTACTGCCAACAAATTGTTACCCAGGCGGCCGCTGCTGAAGCGCATCTGGGCAGTTTTCGGGATAGCCCGCGTGGTATGGTGCGTATTACCGCCGCGGTAACATTTGGCTCGGTGCAGGTGGCACCATTGCTTGCCAGCTTGCTAAAGTTGTATCCGGAACTTGAATTAGAGCTTCTTCTAGATGACGGGCAGGTCGACCTAATTGCTGAAAAAGTCGATATTGCTGTGCGTTGCGGTCCGTTACCAAGTTCTGGCCTTATCGCCCGTAAAGTCAGTGATTTGCCGTACAGTGTAGTATGCTCTGCAGCCTATTTAGCCGGGCGGGAACTACCATTGCATCCTTATCAACTGGCATCTCATCAGTGCCTTTGGCATGGCGCTTGTGCTGAAAAAGCACGCTGGCACTTTATTGAGCACGGCAAGCCGATAGTGGTACCGGTAAATGGCAGATTAAGAGTTAACAGCTCTCAGGCGCTGATCCATGCCATGAAACAAGATTTAGGCATTGCTTTGCTACCGCGCTACCAGGTCGCAGCAGAGCTGGAAGCGGGTAACCTCGTAGAGCTGTTGCAAGACTTTATGCCCCCCGCCGCGCCCGTGTACCTGGTGTATGCTCACCGCCAGCATATGAGTGCAGCTGTTAAAACCTGTATCCGGTTTCTGCAAGAGCAGCTGTAGCCTTGATAGTATGGCAAGAAGGTGACGTGTACCGGGAACAATATGAGGCGGAATGGCTATTCGTTGTTCTGCGGCACAGCCTTCCTGCTTTGCTGATACTCGGCAATAGCGTTATTTAACTGCACCATGAAATCAGGTTCTTTTTCTAAAAAACGCTTACTGATGTAAATGGCAAAAGGTAACTCCCGCATAGTTTTAAACTGATAGTTCTGCAACGGGTAGTTGTTTTCCTTAATTACGGTTAACGCGGTTTGCTCCGGTAGCATAATGGCATCTACCCGGCGATTATTTAGCAAGCGAAACAGATCACGAATATTGTTTGGCCCGCCGGCTACGCGGTAGCCTTGCGCTTTTAACCATAGATAAATATTGCTATTAATTTGCGCCGATACAATCGCACCGCTGGCAAAGTTGCTGTTGTCGGGTGTAAGCGTTTGCTCTTGCGTTAACCACACCCAGGTCCAGCGGGTAATACTTACCGGATCTGAGAATACGGCTATGCTGTTGCGCTCGGCATTTTCCGAGGCTAAAAATAAACCGTCGATTACCTCATTTTGTAAATCCAGTACTGCGCGGCCATAATTTGGCACAAGTGAAATATGAAAATCACGCTGCAGGTGCTGCATAATAAATACAAAAGCGTCATAGCCCTCGCCTTGATATTGGCCATCCTCAACATAGGTGTAAGGAGGGTAATCAGGCATGGCCATGCGCAATACGGCTTTTTCTGCTGCTGCGGCGAACCCGGCAATAAAACAACAAAAACACAGTAAATGCCGCATTAAAAGCTCAACCTTATGGTTCCAATAACCGCTCAAGTCTAGTTTATTAACATAGTTTTGAGTAGTGCTGCAGGGGCCTGATCCTGGAACCTTAAGCCCCTGAGCACATGTTATCAGCCGGCAGTTACCTGAGTTGGCTCAATATCTTCACTGGGGTAGCAACCTAATACTTTAATAAATTTGGTGATCTTATTTAACTCTTCCAGGGCACGGGTCATGGCGTAGTCATTCAGGTTGGCGAACACGTCGACGTAAAACATCTCTTCCCACGGGTTGCCATTAATAGGCCGCGATTCCAGTTTGCCCATACTGATACCATGCTGCTTTAACACCAGTAAGGCATCTACCAGCGCGCCGGGTTGCTGGCCGGTGTACATAATAAAAGTGGTTTTCGCCGGTATGGCTTTGGCTACTGTCACCGGTTTGCGCGCTACTACGATAAAACGGCTGACGTTGTCTTTCTGGTTAGCCAGATCACGGGTAAGCACTTGCAAACCGTATAGCTGGCCGCCTTCTTCACCGCCAATGGCAACCACTGTGGGGTCTTGCTGCTGCTTAATACGGTTAAAGGCGTCGGATGAGCTGTCACAGTATTCAATTTTTACTTGCGATAAACCCTGCAGGTACTGGCTGCACTGGGCAATAACCTGTGGGTGAGCGCACACCTGGCGGATTTTGCTTAAATCTGTGCCTGGTAAACCGAGCAGGCAGTGGGCGATAGGGTGAGTCAGCTCGCCAACAATAGACAACCGGGTATGCTGCAGTAAGTCGTACACTTCGTTAATACTGCCCGATGAGGTGTTTTCAATCGGCAGCAGGGCGTAATCGGCATGGCCGGTTTCAACCGCCTGGACTATTTCGTTAAAGCTGTCGCAGCCTTGTTCAATAATGCGCTCGGCGCGGCGGGTAAAATACTTTTGTGTCGCCCAGTAACTGTATGAACCCTGGCCACCCAGAAAAGCCACCCGTACTGCCGGGTTGTTGGTGCCGTTTAGCTGGCCCTGAATTTTAGCCTGCTGCTGTAGCACTGAGTCTTCAATAATCACATGGTACAGCCGGGTTACGTATTGCGCGTCCAGCGCCAATGGTTTGCCTTGCTCAATCAGTGACAGCAGCAGCTCTTGCTCGCGCTTTTGATCACGTATCGGTTTGTTTTGTGCCAGTTTGGCGTCGGCTACCGCCAGTGCCAGTTGCCGTCGTTTTGACAATAAGGCCAGCAATTGTTTGTCGGTGTCAGATATTGCGTGGCGTATTTCATCCAGTTCCATGTTAATTCTCTTTGTCTGAGCTAAAAGTAAGCAAAAAAAAACCTCCCGGCGTGGGAGGTTTCTGGTATTACTGCGCGCGCAGCTTACCGCCTCCCGTGTAAGGTGGTAAAGCGAAAAAAGCTGAGCGCGGTATTAAGTATTTTCATGGCGTCTAACATAGTCCGTCTGGATGGCTAAAGTCAACCCTGAGGTGTCAGCAGCAGCTGATATTTTTTCTCGCCGGGTAAAAACGGCAAGGCTACTTCGTTTAACCAGTATTGATGATCGCCACGGTAAAACGGCGAAAGCGGGTGGCCAGACTGACCTGCCGGTATGGTTAAAATGCCTTTATGTTCTTGCCCCGGCGCTACCACCATACGCTGCGACTGGCCAAAACCCGGGCGCTGCACTCTTGGCATATGGCTGTCGCCGTTAAGTTGGGTGGCCGGCATATTAAGCCAGCCGCCCAATAGTGGTATGGCAGCCGACAATGGGTGGTTTATACGGGCCTGATTAATATAACCCCAGTTGCTCTGGTTAATGCTGCCGTTGTCTTGCTGCAGCTGTTGCTTACTTTGCAACACGGCGCTGAGCAATAATTCATCCCAACTGCTGAAGTTTGCCGGTAAAGTATCAGTGCGCCGCTGTTGTACCATGGCCCAAAGTGGCGTTTCCAGTGAGTACTTCAGATCCTGACTGCGGGCGCCATGCTGCTCCAGATACGCTGACAATGGGGCAAACTGCAACTCAAGTAATTGCTGGCGAAACGCCCGAACCAGGCTGTAACCCACTGCATCAACGCTGGCACTTTGTGAGCTGGTTAGCACATGCTGGCGGTACGATTGCAACTGATGCTGCTGCACGGTGTCATTGTCCAGCACCTCCAACAACAGCTGTTGCCAGCGCTCCAGCATGAGTGCGCGGTTATCCAGCTGAATTTTATGCAAGGCCTGTTCATCGACACTATGTAACGCGTTCAGGCCTTGTTGAATTTGCCAGCCTCTGGCGCCTAAGTCGTAACCGCCATTGCCAATCAGCTGATAGTCAGCTGCGCCAATAACACGCGAATTTGCCGTCCATAGCCGGTTACTGTCGGGGTTTAATAACTGTGGCTGGGCATCTGGCGCTATATAACCAAACCAACCGTATTCAGCGTTGCTCCAGTCTTGTGCGGTATCCAGATCTGGCAAGTTGCGTTTAGGTACACGGCCCATCAGGCTCCAGCCAATATTGCCTTTATTGTCGGCCACCAGCAGGTTCTGCGTGGGTATGCCAACCTGTGGTGCCAGTTGCAGGGCCTCTTGCGCTGTTACTGAGGTTTCCAGCTGCAGCAGGTTAAAATTAACCGCTTCAATATCATAAGCAACCCAACGTAAAGCATAGGCCGGGCTATCGCCAAAGCGCACCAGCGGCCCCCAACGGGTTTGTGCCAGTTGCAAGGGCTGATCAGGCCCGTTGGCAACTTTAATGGTTTCGTACACATATTCCAGTGCCTGCCAGCCGTCGGCGGTTAAGTAGCGTTTGCCATCGTCTGACAGTTGCAGGACAACCAAATCGTGCCAGTCGGCGGTGCTGTTGGTAAATCCCCAGGCAATATTACCGTTAGAGCCCACCACAACAGCGGGGGTGCCGGGCAGCGTAAGGCCGGAAACCGTGCGCAGTTGTGTGCCATCGCGCCAGTTTAACTGGGCTTTATACCAGGTACCGGGTACGCGAATACTCAGATGCATATCGTCAGCCAATATAGCGCTGCCATGGCTGGTTAAACTGCCAGCTACGGCAAAGTTATTGCTGCCAATGTCGGTGGCATCTTTTACTGTGCACAGGTTACAGGCAGTCTGGCTGTCAGTTAGCAGCTGTGGGTAGGTTGAGGCGGGCACAGGCACTGCTTCAACCCTGCTGTTATCTATCGCCGCCTGCCAGATATCAGAATCTTGCTGTAAAAAACGATACCACTCATCCGGCACGGTTTGTTTTAATAGGGTCATTGCATAATCGTCGCGGCCCAGTTTGCCTTGTAAATCCAGATACATACTGTAAATAACTAAAAACGAATCAGCCTCGTGCCAGGGTTTTGGTGTTTGCTGCAGCACGGTGTATTCAAATGGCGGCCGGCTAAGGGCTGCCAGGCCCTCATTAACACCACTGCTATAGTTGCTCAGCAACTGTTTGTCCTCAATAGGCAGTGCAGCCAGCGCCTGTGTGGCCCGGCTGCGAAAGCGGTGTTGGCGCAACGCCTGATCGGCCTTTAGTGCGCGTTTGCCGAACAGTTCGGCCAGCTCGCCAGCGGCATTGCGGCGCAGTATATCCATTTGAAAGAACCGCTCCTGCGCATGAGCAAAGCCCAGCGCAAAGGCGGCATCGCTGCGGTTTGCGGCATGGATACTAAGATAACCCAGCGCATCGCGATCCAGCCTGGCGGTATTACTGATACTGCTTGGCTGTGTGCCATCATAGCTTGGTAAGCTCAGGTACAACACGGCATAAATTGCCGCAGCGGCGAGGGCCAGCAATAAAGTTAATATGGCAAGGATCCATTTCCACCAATTCATCTTTTTGTGTCTCTGGTATAAAATCAAAAACTTAGCATAACGGAGACTACGCACAATGTCACAAAAAGTAAAAGTCTGGGATTTTGCCATCCGGTTTTTTCACTGGAGCCAGGTACTGTTGCTGGCGGGGCTGTGGTACACCGGTGAAGAAGGTTTAATAGCGCAGCATCAGTTACTGGCTTATACGCTGCTGGCGCTGGTGGTGTCACGGCTGGTTTGGGGTTTTGTTGGCAGTAAAACCGCACGTTTTAGCCAGTTTGCCGCCACACCTGCTGCGGCAGTGCATTACCTGCGTAAGCCTTATGCTGTGCAAGGGCATAATCCGGCGTCTTTTTATATGATAGTGCTGCTGATTGTGTTGGTACTGGTGCAACTGCTCACCGGGCTTGCCACTTTTGACAACAGTTATATGAGCGACGGCCCACTGGTGAGCCTGTTACCGGCAAGCTGGGTTGATATTGCCTCGGATATTCATAAGATCAATATTAATATTCTTTTGGCGGCGGTTGCGGTGCATATTATTGCAGCACTCTGGCACAGTGTGCGGGTACATAATGTGCTGTGGATAATGGTTACCGGCAAGGATAATGCAGCAAGCACAGATGCTGACGGTGTAAAACACAGCGCGGTTTACTTTATTCTGGTTGGGCTGTTACTGGTAGCGTTGTATTTCTGGCAGGGGCATAAATTGCTGGCGCTGCTGTAAACAGCGCCTTGTCGTTATTAGTTTTTGTATTCGTCGTGGCAGGCTTTGCAGTTGCGGGCAAAGCTGCCAAAGGCTTTACGTACTTCGGCCTGATCCATGCTGTCAGCCGCCGATTTTAATGCCAGTGCATCAGTTGCCAGTTTTTCGCCACGGCTTTGAAAATCGCTGAGGTTCTTCCACACAGCAGCTTTGGCATCACCACCGCCTTGCTCGGCACCCGGTACAGTAAAGGCTTCCCATGGTAAGGTTGTTAGCGTAGCCAGAGCGGTAGCGCGTTTGTTGACACGCTCTGCATCGTAACTGACGTCGCCTTTTAGCATATCAGCAATATCAGCCATATTATGACGGATCAGCTGGAATGCGGATTGGCGGTATTTCACGCTATCTTTGGCTTCAGTAAAGGCGCTGCCGGCAAAAGCAGAGGTAGATAACAGAGATACTAAAACGACAGTTAACAGGGGTTTTTTCATTGTTTCATTCTCTTTTGATGAATTAACATGCAATAATGATTGCGTCGTGTCGGTATAGAAAGCGATATCTTGCCAATAATCAATAGTTTTTTCAAAATCAGGCAGAGTAGTGAAGGACGTAAACTTTATTAAACCAACAGGAATGGACTCGCTGGGGCGCAAATTTGCGCTGGTGGTATTTCTTGCCATCGTTACTGCCGGTTTTGTCATAGGCTATGCAGTTATTTTGCTGCAGGAGGCCAATGAATTTGAGCAACAACAAATTGCTCTGAAACACAGCGCGGCAAACCACGCTTTACAACTGAACAAAAATTTTCTGCAAAAAGAACAAAAAGCTATTGCGGCTAATCAGGTCATTAGCCGCAGCCTTAGTCTGGCATCGCTGTCTGGCGCTACCACTATGAAAGCTGCAGCAGATGGCAGTATCCGCGTGCAGGATGATTACTCCGGCGCTTTTGTCGCCGCGCAAAACTACAATACCCGTGTTGCCGCGTTGTTTGATAAAACCGATTTGTTGTGGCAGCAGCTTTCGCCACTGATGTTGCAGGAGTTTTTTAACTTCTATTTTATTTCCAAAGAGCAGTTTATCCGTATTTCACCGGCTGACTGGGCGCTGCAGGTAAGCAGCGAGCATGATTTTAATCAGGATCTGTTTTACAACATTGCCACACCAGAGCAAAACCCGGCACGCCAACCACGCTGGACGCCACTGTATTACGACAATATCTGGAAAAAATGGATGACCAGCCTGATCATTCCGGTGTATGTCAATGACGAGTTCGTCGGGGTTACCGGTACGGATTTTATTCTGCAGGATATTCTGGCCATGTTGCCGCGCCAGGAAGGCCGTCATAGTATGATTTTTGACAGCCAGGGCCTGATTATCAGCTCAACCCGGCAGTTTTTACGCACCGATCCACCAATGAATACCCCTTTGCAAGCCGATGAAGCCAGCGCAGACAGCCTTAGCCAGTATGCGCGCCAGTATGCTGCCAACCCGCGGCAAGTTATGCAGGCGCAAGCCCTGGCGCCGGAAAAGCTTATTGCTACCGATGTTGTAGAGCGCGCAGATTGGTATTTAAGTGTTTACGTTGATAAAGCCGATATTGCTACTGCTTTTAGTTCAGTGCGCTCCCGCCTGGTGTTGGTGTTTACTGCAGTGGCGTTGCTGGTGGCATTGTTTTTACAACTGGTTATTTATCATTTTGTCTTAAAGCGGATCAACCGCTTATCCGGTGCTATCAGCCGCTTATCCCGTGGCGACTTGGAACAGGTGCAGCTGGATACACAAAACGATGAAATAGGTCTGCTTAATCAGGCCTTTGGCCGCATGTCTGATGAAATATCTACCCTAGTCAGCGGCTTAAATGCCCGTATTGAAGAAAAAGAACAGGCAGAGCGCTCAGCCAGAAAATTGAGTAAAGCGGTGTCTTTTTCCAGCTCGGGTATAGTGCTAACCGATCAGTTGCTGCGTATTGAGTACGCCAACCCGTTTCTGACCGAGATGATTGGCACCACCACAGAACAAATACAGTTACAGCCGCTTAGCACCTTATTTGCCGAAGAAATGCACCACGTGGCGGAGGAAATTCAGCATACGTTGGCTGAGCGCCAACACTGGCGCGGCGATATGTTGCTGCAACATGCAGAGCGTCAGTTATGGGTGTCACTGGCCATAGCACCTATCCGTGATGAAAAAGGCGGTATAAGTAACTATGTCTGCGCCATGCAGGACATCTCCTTTATTAAACAAAGCCAGAAAAAGATGGAGCAACTGGCCTATTACGATGTGCTAACCGGGCTGGCTAACCGCAGTTATTTCCGCGATCAGTTGCGCAAAGCCATTGCTATGTCGCACCGCGGCTACTACAGCTTTGCCTTGTTATATTTTGATCTGGATGAATTTAAACGTATTAACGACACTCTGGGCCATGATGCCGGTGACGAATTATTAAAAGAAGTGGCCAAGCGGCTGATCAGCCGCTTGCGCGAAGAAGACACTATTGCCCGGCTGGGCGGCGATGAATTTGCCGTTATTTTAAGCGGCATTACTGACCGGGGCCAGGCGTCCAGCATTGCCGCGAATTTACAGCAGGCTTTTGCTGCGCCGGTAAAACTGGGCAACCATGAAGTGTCTATCAGTGCCAGTATTGGTATTACCGTAGCGCCGGAAGATGCCTCAGAAGAAGAGCTGCTGCTCAAACATGCTGATTTAGCCATGTATGAAGCCAAAGCCCGCGGTAAAAACACCTTCCACTTTTTCAGCCATGACTTAAACGAAGCGGCCAATGAGCGGCTGCTAATTGAAAACCAGCTGCGTGAAGCCATCCGTGAGCATCAGTTCCTGCTGTATTACCAGCCCAAAATTGATATTCGTGATAACAGTATTGTTGGCTATGAAACCTTACTGCGTTGGTTACGGCCGGATAATACCCTGGTGCCGCCGCTACGGTTTATTGGCGTGGCCGAAAGCACCGGGCTGATAGTGCAAATTGGCGAGTGGATTATCTGGGAAGCCTGCCGGTTTTTATCACGCCAGCATAGCCGTGGTCATAATGTTACCTTGTCGATTAATTTATCTGTGCGGCAGTTTAAGGATGATAACCTGCCGGAAATTGTTGAACGTATTTTACTGCGCACCGGTGCCAACCCGGCATTTTTAATCTTTGAAATTACTGAAAGTATGTTGATGGGCGACACCGATGCGGCTATTAACCAGTTAAATCAGTTAAAGCGTCTCGGGGTGTCTTTATCTATCGACGACTTTGGTACAGGCTATTCTTCGCTTAGTTATTTAAAGCGTTTTCCGGTAGACGAGCTGAAAATAGATCGCTCGTTCGTCAAAGATATTCCTGATGATCGCAACGACATGGATATTGTTGCAGCGATTATTGCTATGGCGCAGAAGATGAATCTTCGCGTAGTAGCCGAAGGGGTAGAAACTGCCGAACAAGTTGAATTTCTAAGAAAAAATGCTTGCTATCAGGTTCAGGGTTACTACTTCAGCATGCCACTGGCTGAGCAGGAGCTTAGTCGCCTGAACTACGTTGTTAACAGTTAACCCTTAATTCAGGAACATGTTATGACTTCAGAGCGTTTGTCGCTGTTAAGCGCAGCGCTGCTGACGGTATTTGCCGCCAGTAGCCACGCCGACCAGACCAGCCCCTTGCAAGGTATCCAGGATAAAACCCCCAATTTAATCGCCCTGACCGGTGCCACTGTCTATACCGAACCCGGTAAAAAATTGGAAAATGCCACCGTATTAATTGCCGATGGCCGCATTAGTGCTGTAGGCACCAGTGTAAAGGTGCCAGCGGGGTATCAGCAAATTGATGCCAGCCGTTATACGTTATATCCGGGTTTTATCGACCCTTATACCCAATATGGTATTGCAGCAGCCAAGCCGGCCAAGCCCGGCAGCTACCGTGATGCGCCGGTATATAAAAATGAGCGCAAAGGCGGCAATGCCAGCAATGACGCCATTCATGCCCAGCAGCGTTGGGTAAGTGAATTTAAGCCTGATGCCAAAGCCGCAGAGGCTTTACGCAAGCTAGGTTTTACTGCTGCGCAGTCTGCCCGCTTTGACGGCATCTTCCGTGGCCAGGCTTTTGTCAGTTCCTTAGGCGAAGGCTTACCCAATCAGTTGGTGTTAAAAGCCGATGGCCCGCAATTTATGGCCTTTAGCAAAGGCACGTCAAAGCAAAGTTATCCGTCATCGCTGATGGGCAGTATGGCGCTTATCCGCCAGACATTAAGTGATGCCAACTGGTATAGCCAGGCTTACGGTAAAACCGATGTGCGTTATTTTAACCAGCCGGTTGAGTTTAATGTGGCACTGCAAAGCCTGGCCAATATCAACCAGCAGGGCGCGGTGTTTGAAACCGGTGACGACAGATCGTTATTGCGTGCTCACCTGTTGTTAAACGAGTTCAAACTGAACAATGCCGCTATGGTTGGTTCCGGTTTTGAATATGTGCGGCTGGATGAAATTAAAGCCACCGGGCGCAGCCTTATTTTGCCACTTAACTTTCCTGCTGCACCTGCGGTAGAGCAGGTGGCCGATCAGCTGGATGTGAATCTGGCTGATTTACGCCACTGGGAGCGGGCACCGGCAAACGCTGCGGCCCTGGCGCAGGCTGGCGTGCCTTTTGCGCTAACGACCTATAAGTTAAAAGACACCAAGGATTTCTGGCCTAATTTACGCAAAGCCGTGCAGTATGGTTTATCTGCCGACACCGCTTTGGCTGCGTTAACCACAGTGCCGGCGCGGTTGAGTGGTGTAGCCGACAAATTGGGTAAAATTGCCCCCGGTTATCAGGCCGACTTAGTACTGGCCAGCGGCGATTTATTTGCTGATGGTGAAATTGTGGCTACCTGGGTGCGTGGCCAGCAGCACAGCATTAAAGCCATAACCCCGGTAGACTTTGCCGGTGATTACCAGCTGTCTGTTGCGGGTAAGGCGGTTAAAGTTACCTTAACCGGCCATGCAGATAAACTCAGTGGCTCTGCGGTGTTACAGGCTGGCGGCGCTGAAGCAAAAAGCGTTAAGTTAGAGCATATTCACAGCCAGCAGCAACTGTTGCAGTTTAACCTGAATCTGGCTGAGCTTACCGGCGATAAGCAGGTAGCGCAGTTTAGCGGCAAGTTAGCGGATAACAGCCTGACAGGTAAATGGCAGCTTGGCAGCAGCACCGAGCTGGTAACGGCGCAGCGCCAGCCGCTGACAGAAAGCCCTGCCGACACCGCAGCCAGCAAGCCTGACACTGTGATGCTGTCTAAATTGACGTTCCCCAACCGTGCGTACGGCTTACCGGCTCTGGCTAAACAACAGAATGTGCATATTAAAAATGTCACAGTCTGGACTGCAGAAAAAGACGGCATTCTTGAAAATACCGACGTGATAGTGCGCAACGGCAAGTTCGATAAAATTGGTAAAAACCTGGGCACCCCAGGTGGTTTTGACGTTATCGACGGCACCGGCATGCACCTTACCCCTGGTATTATTGACGAGCACTCGCATGTCGCTATTGAGGCCGGTGTTAATGAAGGTACCGACGCAGTAACATCAGAGGTGCGTATTGCCGATGTAATAAATCCGGAAGATATTAACCTTTACCGTGGTTTAGCCGGAGGTACCACTACGGCGCAGCTGCTGCACGGCAGTGCCAACCCTATTGGTGGCCAGGCGCAGGTTATTCAGTTCCGGTGGGGCGAAAATGCCCAGGGTCTGAAAATGAAAGCTGCACCGCCAAGCATCAAATTTGCCCTGGGTGAAAACGTTAAACAGTCTAACTGGGGCGATGCGTTTACCGAGCGTTATCCGCAAACCCGTGTGGGCGTTGAAACCACCATTCGTGATGCTTTTGTTGCCGCCAAAGAGTACAAAGCCAAACTGGCCGCTTACGACAAACTGTCTAAACGCCAGCGCGAGCAGGTCGCACCGCCACGTATTGATTACCGCTTAGAAGCACTGGTAGAAATTCTGGATAAGCAGCGCTTTATTCATACCCACTCTTATGTCGCGTCAGAAATTCTGATGCTGATTGAGCTGGCCGATGAGATGGGCTTTAACATCACCACCTTTACCCACATTCTGGAAGGCTATAAAACCGCCAAAGAAATGCAGGCCCATGGTGCCAGCGCTTCTACTTTTGCCGACTGGTGGGCGTATAAAATGGAAGTGCAGGATGCTATTCCAACCAACGCCTGTTTAATGGCCGAGCAAGGTGTAAATGTCAGCATTAACTCAGACGATGCCGGCTTACAGCGCCGCCTGAACCAGGAAGCGGCGAAATCAGTAATGTACTGTGGTATGGACGAGCACGAAGCACTGAAAATGGTCACCATTAACCCGGCGATGCAGCTGAAAATAGACAGTGTTACCGGTTCAATTAAAGCCGGTAAGCAGGCCGACTTTGTGTTGTGGAACACCCATCCGCTATCGGTATACAGCCAGGCACAACAAACCTGGATTGAAGGCACTAAGTACTTTGATATCAATACGGATAAACAGCTGCAACAACAGCTTGAAGCTGAAAAAACCGCGCTGATCCAAAAAGTGCTGAGCGCAGATGACAGCGCTAAAGCCGGCAGCAAAGATGCTTATAAGCAGGATGAACCAGAATGGCACTGTGAAGATCAGGGCGACTGGTGGAACATCGGCAGTTATATTCACAGCCATGTTCATGGCCACAAACACTAAGGAGCAGCAGCATGAAACTTTCTAAAACCTGTTTAAGCCTGTTTGCTGCCTTAGCGGGCAGCCTGAGCGGCGCACAAGCACTGGCACACGATATGGTGCCGGGTAAAGCCGCCGAAGGCCCGTTACTGTTAACTGGCCTGACAATTCATACCGTAACCGATGGTGTAAAAACCGACAGTGATGTATTAATTGTGGACGGTAAAATTGCGGCTGTTGGCCAAAACCTGAGCGCGCCGCAAGGTGCAACAGTGCTGGCGCTGGACGGCAAACACCTGTATCCGGGCCTGATAGCCCTGGCTAACCAGCTGGGCTTAATTGAAATAGAAGCTGTGCGCTCTACCGACGATTCGCGTGAAGTAACCCAGACTAACCCGGATATTAAAGCTAAAGTGGGCTACAACGCCGACTCAGAGGTTATCCCAACCATTCGCAGCAATGGTTTTGCCTACAGCATGATTTACCCGGACGGCAGTATGCTGATGGGCCAGTCCAGCCTGATGCAGTTAGATGCGTGGAATTATCAGGATGCGGTAGTCGCTGACGGCACCGGCTTGCATGTGCGCTGGCCTAATGCCAGTACGCTGGGTTCGCGCTGGAACCCAAAACCGGCCGACGAAGTGCGCAAAGCCAATGCTGAGCAACTGGCTAAACTGCAACAGTATTTTCAGGCAGCAAAAGCGTATTACGATGCCGAGCAAGCCGGGTTAAACAGAGGCATAGACTCGCGCTGGCATGAAATGCTGGCCGTGTTTAAAGGTGAACGGCCACTGTTTGTGCATGCTGATGACGAACGGCAAATTCGCCAGGCTATGTTGCTGGCTAAAGAGTACAACCTTAAGCTGACTATTGTTGGTGGCCGCGACAGCTGGCGCCTGGCCGATGAGTTGGCAGCAGCTAAAGTGGCGGTCATTTACACTGCACCTTATGGTTTACCCAGCCGTGGTGATGAAAATTACAGCCGGGCTTTTACCGTGCCTAAAACCTTGCAGGATGCCGGTGTTAATTACGCGTTGTCGCTGGATGGTTACTGGGATACCCGCAATCTGGTATTTGCAGCTGGTCAGGCAATAAGCTTTGGTTTAACACCAGAGCAGGCGTTACGTTCTGTTACCATTAATGCCGCGCAAATTGCCGGTGTTGCCGATAAAATTGGCAGCATTGAAGTGGGCAAGGCAGCCAGCCTGGTAGTGTCTGAAGGCGATATTTTCGATTATCTCGGCCATAAGGTAACCCACTTGTGGATTGATGGCCGGGAAGTTGACTTAAACAACCGCCATAAGCAGTTACACGACAAATATAAGCAACGGATAAACTAAGATAAGTCTGCTGCCGTAAAGTCAGTGCCAGCTCTTGCTGGCACTGTTGTTTTTAAAGGAAACCCTATGAAAAGCAAATTTATACCCGCTGCGTTGCTATTGGCTGTAATAGCCGGTTGCACTGCTACGCAGTCATCAGTTCCAGCCCCCGCTGCTACGGCTGCAAGCGCTAAAGCCATTGAAGCCCATATGCAGTTTTTGGCCGCGGATGAGCTGGCCGGGCGTGAAACCGGTAGTAAAGAACATGAAATTGCCTCGTTGTATATTGCCACGCAATTACAGGCACTGGGCCTGGAGCCTGCTGGTGACAATGGCAGCTATTACCAGCGAGTGCCGCTGCGCCAGGCGCGTTTAGCACAGGAAAGTGCGAAATTTACCCTGCATGCCGATGGCAAAAATACCCAACTTAGTTACCCCAAAGCCTTTTTTACCGGCCCCAGTTTGCAGTACACCCAGGCCGATATTACCGCACCGCTGGTGTTTGCCGGTTATGGCATGGTATCGGAAGAGTTTGGTTTAAATGACTACGCTAATCTGGATGTAAAAGGCAAAATAGTGGTATTGCTGACAGGCCGGCCGGACAGCCTGCCAAGTGAAGAAGCAGCGCACTTAAGCAGCCAGAAGACCCGTTTAGCAGCAGAGCGCGGCGCGGTAGGTATTATTACCGTGCACACCCCGGCCCAGGAAAAAGTACGGCCTTATGCCAACAGCCTGTTGTATTTAAATACTCCGGGCATGGAGTGGCTGCAAGCCGATGGTACACCGGCTGACAGCTTCCCGGATTTAAAAGGCGGCGCCTATGTGCACCACGAAGCTGCTGCCGCACTGTTTGCCAAAGCGCCGCAATCGCTGGCGGATATTTTTACGCAACTGGAAAACAAGCAAAACCCTGTGGGATTTGAGCTCGGTGTATCGGCGACGTTAAGCCGTAGCAGCAGCCATGAGGATATTTCCAGCCCTAACGTTATTGCGGTATTGCCGGGTTCGGATCCTGTACTGAAAGACGAGTACGTTGTGGTCACGGCGCACTCTGATCATATTGGTTACAGCAACGACTTACGCAACGAAGATAAAATTAACAATGGCGCCATGGACAACGCCGCCGGTGTGTCTATTTTGCTGGAAACCGCGCGTTTATTTGCTCAGTTGCCGGTAAAACCAAAGCGTTCGATTTTGTTTGTGGTGGTAACCGGTGAAGAAAAAGGCTTACTCGGCGCAGATTACTTCGCACATTTTCCCACCCGGCCGATAGATAAACTGGTGGCTAATGTTAACCTGGATATGCCGGTATTACTGTACCCGTTTGCCGATATGATAGCCTTTGGTGCTAACCATTCGTCGTTGGGTAAAGTGGTAGAAAACGCCGCGGCGAAAGAGGGCATAGCGCTAAGCGCCGATCCTATGCCGGAGCAGGCCATTTTTACCCGCTCAGATCACTATACACTGGTGAAAAAAGGCGTACCGGCAGTATTTTTAATGACCGGTTTTAAATCGCAGGATCCAAAGCAGGACGGCGGTAAAATCTGGGCCAGCTTTTTTGCCAAACACTATCATAAGCCATCAGATGATATTCCAAGCCTGATTAAAGACTACGGTGCAATCCGCTATGACGCTGGTGCGGTGTTTGCCAATATTAACTTTAATATTGCGCTGGATATTGCCAACACCATCCAGCGACCTTACTGGTTAAAAGACAGCTTTTTTAACGGCGCCGTTGGCCAGCCATATAATCGTGAAGCGGTGCAGTAAGATTTAAATCGCGCTGATAGCACAAGGTGAGAATCGACTTACCCTAAACCAACCGTTGACGGCATGGATGCCGGAATCGAGCCTACAGGGATGTATTCACGGCGTGTTGGTGTGGGTAAGTCGGTTCGTTTCCTGATTCCTAAGGTTGGATTACCCACCGGCCCATTTAGTTTTAAAACCCTCAGCTTGTAATAACTGCTCTACCAGCTCGCGCTTATCACCCTGAATTTCAATCACGCCATCTTTTACCGCACCGCCACAGGCACATTTCTTTTTTAACTTAGCTGCCAGTGCCACCAGTTCGTCATGTGGTTTGGCAATGCCGCTAATGGTTAATACCGCCTTGCCACCACGGCCTTTGGTTTCGCGCCTTATGCGCACTGCGCCATCGGCAAAAGCTTCTGCCACCGGTTTGACTGCGGGTTTTGCATTTATTTTGCCGCTGTCGGTGCTGTACACCAGATTAGGATCGTCTTTTACTGCAGCAGTTGCACCTGCCGGGTTCATTTTGGCCTGCCAGTCGGCCAGTGAGATTTTATTACCTGCCATAAGTGGGTTCGCTTACTTTACTTCGCTTACTTTACAGAACTGTCAGCTTAAACATCCACCGAAGCGGCAGCAACAATTTCCTTAACTTGTTGCCGGCTGGCTTGGTTTTTTAGCCGCTTCTGGTAGAATGTTCAGCAATTTTTAGAAATCTGGATGGCTATAATGTCACGAGATGCTGTTTCTGTATCAGACTATGTTGCACGCGCCGGTATACAGGCGTATCTGGGCGATATGTCGCAAGCGGCTTTTGCTGAAAAAGTACAACAATACCAAACTGCACTACAGGCTTTTTTAACCGCAGCAGCTGCACCTGCGGTGCAATGGCAATATAAAGTACCGGAGTTGGGCGAGGGCGGCGCCTGCTCGCTGTTTGGTCAACTGGCAGATGAGCCCTATGATTTAACGGCAGTACTGGGCGGGCAAAACGCGGCCAATCAGCATGCACTTACACAGCTAAGCCTTATTGCTGCCTTTTACCGCGAATATTCTGCACTGGACTGGTTTGGTATTTATCAGGCCCGCACCAACGGCACCGGCGAGCCGGTGCTGGTAAAACTGGCTTATTATGGTGCGCCATCGCGGGCTGAATTTCCGTTAAACAGCGAATTTGCCAAAATCAGCAATAACAGTACGGTAGGCTTAAGCGGCAAAGCCAAAGTTATTAATGATGTGGCGGCCTATTTAGGCAAAGGTGGCGAATATTACACCTGCGATCCTAAAGTGCAGGCAGAGGCCTGTTTGCCTCTGTTTAACCAATCAGGCAAAATAGCCGGCATTGTCGATGCCGAAGATTTTAATAAAAACGTATTTACTGCGGATGCTCTGGCGCTGCTGGTGGCGGTGTGTTTAACCGTACCGGCGTATTTACCATAACCGCAGCTTTTTTCATGCAACTTTAACTCAGGTAGAACACTATGTTTGCTCAGTTACAACCGGTGGCAACCGATCCAATTCTAGGTTTAATGGCAGCTTATAAAGAAGACCCAAACCCGAACAAAGTAGACCTCGGCGTAGGGGTATATAAAGACGAGCAAGGCCACACGGCAGTACTGAAATGCGTAAAAGAAGCAGAAGCGCTGCGCCTGAAGCAGGAAGACAGCAAAACCTATATCGGTATGGCTGGTGATTTAGGTTTTAATGCGCATATTGAAAAGCTGGCGTTTGGTATTGGCCACAAAGTATTGCTGGCTAACCGTGTTACCACGGCGCATACGCCGGGTGGTACCGGTGCACTGCGTGTAGCGGCTGAGTTTATTAAAAAAGCCAACCCGAATGCGACTATTTGGGTAACCAGCCCAACCTGGGCTAACCATATCTCTATGTTTAAGGCCGCTGGCCTGAATGTAAAAGAATACACTTATTACGATTACGACACCAAAGGCCTGAACGAAGACGCTATGTTTGCCGAGCTTGCTACAGTGCCGGCCGGCGATGTAGTGCTGGTGCATGCTTGTTGCCACAACCCCAGCGGGATGGATTTAACCTTTGCCCAGTGGCAGCGTTTTACCGATATTGCTAAAGAGCGTGGTTTTACGCCTTTAGTTGATATGGCGTATCAGGGTTTTGGCACCGGCCTGGATGAAGACGCCAAAGGCTTGCGCTATCTGGCAGATAATGTTGATGAGATGATTCTGTGCAGTTCGTGCTCAAAAAACTTTGGCTTATACCGTGAGCGTATTGGCGCGGTATCTATCGTTGCAGTAGACAGCAAAGTAGCTGATGTTGCCAAAGTAAACCTATTAAGCGTGGTGCGTAGTATTTATTCTATGCCACCGGCTCATGGTGCCATTATTGTTGCCAATATTCTTGATAGCAATGAGCTAACCAGCTTATGGCATCAGGAGCTGGCCGAAATGCGTGATCGCATTAACAACTACCGCCAGCTGATTATCGACAGCCTGGCGGCTGAAGGTGTACAGCAGGATTTCAGCTTTATTACCCGTCAGCACGGTATGTTCAGCTTTTTAGGTATTAACAAAGCGCAAATTGACCGCCTGCGCAGCGAGTTCAGCATTTATATGGTGGGTTCTAGCCGGGTCAGCATTGCCGGGTTAAATCACAGCAATATTAATTACTTTGCTAAATCAGTGGCAACAGTATTAAAAGGCTAGATTGGTTTTATACAGCAAAGTAAGTAAATGAAAACGGCCCCTTGCGCCTTACAGCGAAAGGGGCCGTTTTGCTATGCAGCTATTTTACCTGGGCATCTATCGTCTGGCCGTTAACAGCAACGCTGTCGTCACTCATCAGATAAACATAAAGCCACATTAAATCTGCCGGTGTTTTCAACAGATTAACATCTTCACCCGGATAGGCGCGGCTGCGCATTTTGGTGCGGGTAGCACCCGGGTTTAAACAGTTTACCCGTATGGTACTGTTGTCATACTCATCTGCAATAACCTGCATCAGGCCTTCAGTGGCGAACTTAGATACCGCATAAGGGCCCCAGAATGCGCGGCCTTTGCGGCCAACGCCGGAAGAGGTAAAGACAACAGATGCCTGAGCGGATAATTTCAGTACCGGCATTAATGCTTGTGTCATCAGCATTGGCGCGGTGACATTAATCTGCATAATGTCTTGCCAGGTGGGTAAGTCAATATGCTCAAACGGGCTGAGCACACCCAAAATACCGGCGTTATGCAGTACACCGTCCAGTTTGCCGAATTCAGCGGTAATAGTGGCAGCCATATCGCGGTAATGTTTCGCGGTAGCACCTTTTAAATCCAGTGGCACTATGGCTGGCTCTTTGCCGCCACTGGCCACTATTTCATCATAAACTGCGGTTAGCTTGCTGACTGTTTTGCCCAGCAGAATAACGCTGGCGCCAAAGCGGGCATAGGTTAACGCCGCTTCTTTACCAATGCCATCACCGGCACCGGTAACTAAAATTACTTTGTCTTTTAATGCATCTGTAGCTGCTTGATAATCGTGCATAAAATATCACCTGTTGCTGCAAAAACGGCGAAAGCATACGCCCAAACGGGGCTATTTGCACCTTTCTTCGTTTATTCTGTATTTTTCAGCTAGCGATTTTGCCTGGTTTGAGTTAACTTTAACTGGTCGTAGCTGTTACAGGCTATATGTACAACAGGCTTCCAATAAGCAAGGTAAGTTTTTGCTTTGCATATAAAAAATAAGAGACAGGATAGGGGAGAAACTATGAATAAGCTGACACTGAGTGTGGCTGTTGCTGTTGCATTAGGTTTAACCGGATGTGGCGGTGATTCTTTAGATGATATTAAGCAAGATACCGGCAACAACACTGTTAAACCATATTCCAGAGTAGTATTCGATCCGGGTGCCGCCACACCAAGGCTGTCTGTGCCAAATGATTTACTGTTTCAAGGCACAACGGATGGCACGTTAACCACCGACTCTGGTACAGAGCCTAATTACACTAACCCACAGGTCGCGTTAGGGGCATTAGATGGCTGGTCTACGCAAAGCCCTTATGCTATCGCTGTAGATCTGGCGCCAGGTGCGGCTTTAGAAGCCAGCTCTGTGCAGCAGCCCGGTGCAGTGTTGCTGTTTGAAGTGGTAATGCAAGGCCCTACTTCAACAGTAGAAGAGTGCAGAACGGCGAATCAGGGTTTTGCTTGTAAGGTTGTGGCAGAGCTGACCTTTGGTCAGGATTTTGTTACTTCTGTCAGTGGTAACAGCATAGCTGTTGTGCCCCTGCGGCCGTTGAAACCGGCTACCACTTATATGACAGTACTGACTTCATTAATTGAAGACAATAATGGTAACTCTGTTGCTCCCTCCACATCTTATGAGCTGGTAAAGCAAGATGACGAAACACTGCCGTTAAGCACGCCAGCGCAGTTATCATTACAAAGGCTGATCAATAGTTTTGAAGATGTTATTGAGGCTGAAGGTGTTGACCGAGACAGCATTATCTACACTGCGGCAATGACCACACAATCGATCTCAAATGTGCTGGCAACGGTGAAATCATTAATGGCCGCCCCAGGTTCGCCTTATGCGCCATCTGCACTTGAAGTAGCAGCTGTTGGGCCGGTATCAATGATCCCCGGAACTCCGCTTACCGGTAATCCGTCTTTTGATAATGTGATGCTGTATAGCGGTAGTTTTAACCTGCCTTATTATTTAGGGGCTCAAACTGGCTCTGCCCCCTCTGCGCCTTTAAGCACCCGCTGGACAGCTGCCTGCGATAGCGGCGCTATTTTGGCTCAGGCACCTGCAGGTACTATTCCTGCTGCAGCACAATCTCAGAACGATGGTGTGTGTATGGCATTAACGGCGCAACAGCCCGTGCAGTTACGTGATCTTGGCCTGGATAGCCGCCGCCATCTGACAAAATTTAACCCGATCCCCAAAATCAATTCATATGAGTCGGTTGCCGTTATTATGACGGCGCCGAATGCACCAGCACCTGCTGCTGGCTGGCCGGTTGTAATAATGTCGCACGGTATTACTTCTTGCAAAGAAAATATGCTGGCGGTTACCGCGGCATTAACGCAGCAGGGTTTTGCCACTGTGGCGATTGACCAGCCTTTACATGGTTCACGTGGTTTTATCGATATTAATGCCTCCGGCCCAGGTTGTGGTGTAGCCAATGGCAATGCCACCGTGTATATGAACCTGTCTAACCTGCTGGTTACCCGCGACAACTTACGGCAAAGTATCGCCGATACACTGGCGCTGCGTTTAGCACTGAACAGCATTAACGGTATTAGCCTGAATATGGCCAATGTCCAGTTGCTGGGGATGTCACTGGGCTCTATCACTGGCTCGTCAGCGGTGGCAGTTGCCAATGCACCCTCAGGTATTACTGCGGTTGATGCGGCTTACAATATGAAATCTGCAGCCTTATCTGTACCAGGTGGCGCGGTAGCCAATTTCCTGCTTGAGTCTGGCAGCTTTGGCGCATTGATCCGTGCCAGTGTTATTCTGGGAGCAGAAACCCTGAAGCCTGGTTTTGTCGATTACTTGGAAGATGAAAGCCCCTGTATGGCAGTGGCGGCCAATCCGGCCAGTTTTACCGGCTGTGCAGCACAATACGTTGATGCCTATTTAGCCAGCCTGGCCCAGAGCGAAAGCACTGCGGCCACTCTGGCAGCTATCAGAGCCACTATCTCTCAGTTTGCCTTTGCAGCGCAAACGATTACCGATGCCGGCGATCCAAATAACTATGCTCAGTTACTGGTTGCCAGCCAGACACCAGTATACATTGCCGAAGTGATTGGCTCGGGTATTAACTCAGCTACCTCTGATCGGGTTATTCCAAACCAGACGGTAGGTATGCCGTTGGGTGGTACTGAGCCGCTAGCCAGACTGCTGGGCGCAACCGCTATTAACGCTGTTGCCGGGCCACAGCAACTGGCTGGCAATGTTATTGCCCGCTTTACCGCTGGCTCTCACAGCTCGTTACTTGACCCAACTGCCGGCAGTGCAGCCGCCACGGTTGAAATGCAAACTCACGTAGCATCCTTCCTGGCTACTCAGGGGGCTGCAGTGGTTGTGGCTAACCCTGCGGTATTAGCACCTGCTAACTAAGTTGTACTGTTCTATCATGTAAAGCCCGGTTCGCCGGGCTTTTTCTTTTTGCCAAAGCCGTTACAATGCAGCAAAACGTTATTAAGGAGCCTGTCTTGGAGTTTATATACGAATATGGGATGTTTTTGGCCAAAGCGGTAACACTGGTAGCGGCCATCGCAGTAGTTATTGGTTTAATTGCCGGTGCCGCTGCGGGTAAAGCCAGGCCGAAAAAAGGCCAGCTGCAATTTACCGATTTAACTGCGCAGTACAAGGCTGTAACTGAAGATATGCAGCAGCAGTTACTGGATAAAAAACAGTTTAAGCAATGGCAAAAAACACAACAGAGCAAAAAAACGGAAACAAAACCCAGGCTGTTTGTGGTTGATTTTCACGGCAGTATGGATGCACGGGAGGCAGAGTCGCTGCGTGAAGAAGTTACTGCCATACTGGCGGTTGCCGGCAAAGAAGATGAAGTACTACTGCGTCTGGAAAGCGGTGGCGGCGTAGTACATGGCTATGGTCTGGCCGCATCGCAGCTTGACCGTTTGCGTAAAGCTGAGGTAAGCCTGACTGTGGCTATTGATAAAGTGGCTGCCAGCGGCGGCTATATGATGGCTTGTATTGGCCATAAGATCCTGGCTGCTCCTTTTGCCATAGTCGGCTCTATTGGGGTGATTGCGCAATTACCTAACTTTCATAAGTTATTGAAAAAAGGCCATATTGATTTTGAGCAATTTACTGCCGGAGAGTACAAACGCACAGTAACCCTGTTTGGAGAAAACAATGACAAAGGGCGGCAGAAATTTCAGCAGGAGCTGGAGCAAACGCATCAGTTGTTTAAACAGTTTGTGCAGGATCACCGGCCACAGTTGGATATAGATCAGGTTGCCACAGGTGAGCACTGGTTTGGCTACCAGGCTTTGCCGCTTAAACTGGTGGATGAGATCCAGACAAGTGATGCTTATTTATTGTCGCAAATGCCACAGCGGGATCTGTTTCAGGTGCGGTATCAGCTGCGCAAAGGTATTGCCGAAAAAGTCGGTATGGGTTCGGCAAATATTTTATCGGTTTGGTGGCAAAAACTGATGCAGCAATCAAGGATAGGGTAGCAGGCAGAGTACACTGCCTGCTTAGCGACTAGCGCAGATGAGTAGTTTAGCCGTTAGCGCAAATGATGAAAATCGACACTTTCTTCTTTGCATCCGGCGTTAATGTCGTTAAACACATTAACGTCGAACTCATTCTCACTTTTACCCACAATACAGGATACCATCGCATCGCCGGTAATATTCACTGCGGTGCGGGTCATATCCAATAAGCGGTCAACGCCAATAATCAGTGCAATACCTTCTACCGGTAAACCAACCTGCTGCAACACCATAGCCAGCATTATCAGACCTACGCCAGGTACACCTGCGGTGCCAATAGAGGCCAGCGTGGCGGTAACTATTACCATTAAATAGTCGGTTAATGTCAGATCAACTACAAATACCTGAGCGATAAATACCGTAGCCACCCCCTGCATTATTGCCGTGCCATCCATATTAATAGTGGCGCCAAGCGGCACGGTAAATGAGGCTATGCTGTTTTTAACCCCCAGCTTTTTGGTTACCGCTTCCATGGTAACCGGCATAGTGGCGTTGCTGCTGGAGGTGCTAAAACCAAACAGGGCTGCATCACGCATTTTACGAAAGAAAATAAGCGGGTTCAGGCCGGTAAGCAGCTTTAATATCACGCCATAAGTGACCAAACCATGCAGTATCAGCACGGTCATTACCACGCCAAAGTACTTTATCAGGCTGGCGATAGTTTCAAAGCCCAGCGTGGTAAAGAGTTTAGCCATCAGAAAGAAAACGCCATAAGGCGCCAGATTCATCAGCAGGGTTACCAGCTTCATAATGACTTCGCTAAGATCATTAAAAACAGCAGCCAAGCGTTCACCGGCTTTGCCACTTAATGCCATAGCCAGACCAAACAATACAGCAAAAACAATAATTTGCAGCATATTGCCCGAAGCCATCGATTCAATAGGGTTACTGGGGAAAATATTAATAAACACCTGGGATAACGGCGGCGCTTCGCTCACATCAAAGCTGGCATCAGAGTGCATTTCGACACCTTTACCCGGGTTTATCAACAAGGCAGCAAAAATAGCCAGAGTAATGGCGATAGCTGTTGTCACCATGTAAAGGCCGATAGTTTTACCACCAAGCCTGCCCAGGCTTGACGTGTCAGACAGTGAACAGGTGCCACACACCAAAGAGACAAATACCAGCGGCACAACCAGCATTTTTAAACTGGCAATAAAAATCTCGCCGCCAATATGAAAAATACCATCAATAAAGAATGTTTTAAGTGGCAGCTCCATACCCAAAATATACAGGATCCGCTCTTCCTGGCCTGCAAGCAGCCATTTGAAGAAAAAGCCGACCAAAATACCTGCCGCCATACCAATTACAATACGGGCAGTTAACCCAAGTTTTTTATTTCCTGTCATAACATCAGACTAGTTTTAATTAAGCAGTGGCGCTAAGCCTAACAGGTTGGCTTCTGGAAAGGCAGATTGTGCTGGTTTTTTTTTAATAATTGCTATCACGCTTGTCTGATTATTGGTTTAAGATGCAGAATTAACAAAAACTATATAATAAAAAAACAGCTTGGGAGAGTTTTAATGCGAAACGTTCAGCAACTTATCGTTGCGCTGCTTTTAACTATGTTAGCAGCCTGCGGTGGCGGTGGTACTCTTGACTCTGACGGCGGCACAGGCGGTGGTGGTACTACACCGGTTTACCGTGTCGCTTTAACCATAACTAACTCTGCAGGCACTGCTGCAACAGCATTAGCCCAGGCAACTCCTTTAACAGTAACAGCAACGCTAACGGCGACAAATAGCGGCAATGTCGCGAACCAGGTTATCAACTTTGCCCTTAGTGATACCGAGCTGGCCGTGTTAGGCAATGCTGCTGGCACTGCACTGACTAATAGTAATGGTGTGGCAACTATCAGCCTGCTGGTTGGCAGTAAAAGCGGCGCGGGTATCGTATCCGCTATCTATGGTGAAGCAACGGCTAATGCTGGCTTTACCTCTGCCGGTGATGGCGGTGGTCAGGTTGGTGTGACGGTGGGGTCGGTTGCATTAATTGCCGATAGCTTGCTGTTGGGCTCTGGGGCGTCCGCTAAAGTAGAACTGACGGCACTGGTTCGTGATGCCAATAACGTTGTAGTGCCTAATGTTCCTGTGACCTTTGCAAGTGACTCAGGAGAATTAGTGCAGATTGATGCAGTAACTGCTGCTAACGGCACTGCGAAGGCAACTCTGACTACTCAAACCAACAAAAACAACCGCGATATTGTAATTACTGCACGCGTACAACAGCGAACATCACAGTTAACCGTAGCTGTGTCTGGCACTTCAATTGAGGTGGCGGCCCCTAATTCAGTGGTGCTGGGGGATACAACATCAATAGATGTATTCTTAACAGACTCAAATGGCATTGGTATTCCAAACACCGAAGTTGAAGTAGCGTCAGCTCTGGGTAATACCTTAAGCGATACCAGCCCGGCAACAGGTGGCTCAGCCGGCAAGGCCAGCTTTACTTATACTGCAGTGAATCCCGGTACCGACAGACTGACGGTTACCGCCTTAGGCGCAACCAGCACAATTACTCTAAATGTTAGCGCGGATGAGTTTGCATTTGTGGCTGGCGCAAATGAAGCTGCAGTGCTTGAAATTAATTTAAATACTGCTCAGGAGCTTGCAGTAGAGTGGTTGGTTAACGGCACAGCTAACGTGGGTGAAAATATTGTATTTAACACTACCCGTGGTGCAATTGCCGATGCTGCAGCTAATCTGGGGAGTGCTGTAACTGCTCAGGATGTGACAGACGCGAATGGTCTGGCCCAAACTTTTGTACGTTCGCAATTTGCAGGGCTGGCAACAATCAGTGCAACTGGCGGCGTGGGCGTGGATGCTGTTAGCGCGAAGAAGGTAGTAGAGTTTGTTGCTGTTAACCCGACCAAAGTTGAAACCCAGGCATTCCCGGCTCAGATTGGTGCTGGCGAGTCTAGCGCTATACGCGCAATCGTTCGTGATGTTAACAATAACCCGGTGAAAAACCAGGTCGTTGTTTTCTCACTGGATAATGCCGCTGGTGGTGTTATTAGTAACGGTACTGCTGTAACTAACTCTCAGGGCATAGCCTCTACAGTGTTTACAGCTGACGTTAATACCGGCGCCGGTGTTGAAGGCTTGAATCTGGTCATTAAAGCGGCATTGCAAAACAACAACGCTATATCGGATGAGACAGACATTGCAGTGGGTAAACGTACGTTGTTTTTCCGTTTTGGCACGGGTAATGTTATTACTAAACCCAGTATCAGTACTTATGCAAAACAGTTTTCTGTTATCGTAACGGATAGTTCAGGTAACCCCGTACAGAATCAGTCGCTGAATGTCTCTGTTGCGCCGGTTGCATACAGGAAAGGGTATTGGGTTGAGTCTCCGCCAGCGCCTGCAGCTTTTAAAGTCTGGGTCCCGTTCGTCACTGTTCGTGACGCAAACAATTTACCACTTGATTGTGTAAGCGAAGATGCAAATTTAAACGGTATGATCGATGCCGGAGAAGATATCAATGGAGACGGTCTGTTAACGCCGGGAAATCCGGTAACGGTCCCTGCAACTGTTACCGCAGATGAGAATGGGATTGCAGTGTTTAACGTTATTTACCCTCAGGATGTCGGAGCCTGGTTAGATGTCAGACTACAGGTATCAGGTTTTGCTGCCGGTACTGAGAATGTGACCTATCGTAATTATGGTTTACCGGTGTCATCTGAAGATACCACCAACGAGACATCTGCCCCTGCTGCAAATCCTTACGGGGTTGCTGCAAGTTGTGCAATAGCAAACTGATAAAGGGCAGTAACCAAAAGCAGTAACCCAAAAAGGGAGCTCAATCAGCTCCCTTTTTCTACCTAGAGCACCTGGTTTATTCTTGCTGGAACTGGTACACCGAACCCAGAGCCAGAATTTGGGTTAAATCATCCAGTGCTGTGCGGGATTCCAACAGCAACTGTGGATCGGCTAGGTCGGCTTCGGAAATCTGATCACGATAATGTTTATCTACCCATTGGTTTAACCGGGTAAACAACGCATCGCTCATCAGCACATTCTGGTTTACTGCTTGTTTTTCCTGCTCGCTCATCGCTACGCGCAGGCGCAAACAGGCCGGGCCACCGCCGTTACGCATGCTTTGTTTAACATCGTAGTAGTGGATCTGTTTTATCGGCGTATCCCGCTCAGTCAGCGCGGCCAGATAGGCCGATACGGCGGGGCTATCCTGGCATTCTGTCGGCGCAATAATGGCCATTTCACCGCTGGGTAAGGTCACCATCTGAGTATTAAACAGATAGGTTTTAATCGCTTCTGCTACAGAAACCTCGCTGTCTTTGACTTCAATCAGGTGTAACTCTGTGTCATTACCAAACTTACGCTGCAATTCACTTAGCTTTTGCTGGCTGTCGATAAACGCTTGCTGGTGGTAAAACAGCACATTCTGGTTACCCACAGCAATAACATCATTGTGAAATACACCCTGATCAATCACATCGGGGTTTTGCTGCATATACACCACATGCTCTGCACTTAAACCATGTAACCGGGCTACGGCTTCGCAGGCTTCCAGCGTATGACGCGCCGGAAAACGCTTTGGCGCCGGTTGGCTGCTATCGAACGCATAACGGCCAAATACAAAGAGTTCAACCCCTCGCTTGCCATAAGCGCTGCAAAGTCTGGTATGATTCGCGGCGCCTTCATCACCAAAGTGATCATTGTCCGGTAAATGTGTATGATGCGCAAAATGTTGAGCATCACGGAACATTGCCTGCAAAATCTTGCCTGTAGTAACAGGCTCAAGTGAGCGGTGAAATTTGTTGGTAAGATTGGCAGGGGTAAAATGCACTTTGCCATCAGCAGTATCAGCAGAGGGTGATATGGTGGCGGCATTGGCTGTCCACATGCTGGACGCCGAACAAACGGCTTTAAACACAGCCGGGGCTTGTTTAGCGGCTTTTTCAATTACCTGTGCATCTGTGCCGGTAAAGCCAAGACGGCGCAGGGTATATATATCGGGCCGCTCTTGTGGTGCCAGCACACCTTGTACTAAACCCAGGTCATGCAGGGCCTTCATTTTGCTTAAGCCCTGTTTGGCAGCCTGACGCGGGCTGGAACTGTTTTTAGCGTTAGATAGTGAGGCAACATTGCCGATAGATAAACCGGCATAGTTATGGGTTGGTCCTACCAGCCCATCAAAGTTTGCTTCGAAGTATTTCATTTTTGCTTTATATCCTTGTATGGAAAGGGCACTGTTTTTATTATTTTTGCGGCCGCTTGAGGATGCTTCATTTGGATTGGCGAAGGTTTCGCCAGGCAGCTCTGAAAATGAGCTGGTTTGCATAATAATGAGTTTATTCACTTGTCACAACTGCGGTTTACGGATATACGTTAAAAAAGCAGCATAGTTGGCATGCACAAAATGTTAGGGATCTCGGGATTAAGATGGCGAAATCACTGGTTATAGTCGAATCACCGGCAAAAGCGAAAACAATTAACAAATACCTCGGTAATGACTTTGTTGTAAAGTCCAGCGTAGGTCATATTCGTGATTTACCCACCAGCAGTAGTAAAGAAAAATCTGCTGCCAGTAAAACGCTGAGTAAAGAAGAAAAAGAATACCAGGCATTGGTCGACCGCATGGGTATAGACCCGGCGCATGGTTGGAAAGCGCGCTATGAAATTTTGCCCGGTAAAGAAAAAGTGGTGAAAGAGCTAAAAGCGCTGGCAGAAAAAGCTGACATCGTTTATCTGGCAACGGACTTAGACCGTGAAGGAGAAGCTATTGCCTGGCATTTGCAGCAAATTATCGGTGGCGATGAGCATAAGTTTAAGCGGGTAGTGTTTAACGAAATTACCAAAAATGCCATTCAGAATGCCTTTAAAGAACCCGGCGAAGTGAATGTCGACCGGGTAAATGCGCAGCAGGCCCGCCGCTTTTTAGACCGTGTTGTAGGCTTTATGGTGTCGCCTTTACTGTGGAAAAAAGTCGCCAGGGGCTTATCAGCAGGGCGGGTGCAGTCGGTTGCAGTGCGCCTGGTAGTAGAGCGTGAACGCGAAATTAAAGCCTTTGTGCCGGAAGAATACTGGACTATAGCTGCTGATACGCACACGGCAGCAAAGCAGGCATTGCAATTAGATGTCACTAAACAGCAAGGCAAAGCCTTTAAGCCGGTAAACAAAACTGAGGCTGATACTGCCCTGGCGCTGTTAAATAAAGCCAGTTACACCGTGCAGGAGCGTGAGGATAAACCCAGCAGCAGTAAGCCGCAGGCGCCTTTTATTACCTCAACCCTGCAACAGGCTGCCAGCACACGGCTGGGCTATGGTGTAAAGAAAACCATGATGCTGGCGCAGCGCTTATACGAAGCTGGCCACATTACTTATATGCGTACTGACTCTACCAATTTAAGTGCCGATGCGGTTGCTGCCTGTCGCGATTATATAGCTGAACAGTTTGGCAAAAAATATCTGCCGGAGCAGCCGTTAAGCTATGGCAGTAAAGCCAATGCTCAGGAAGCGCACGAAGCTATCCGGCCATCTGATGTTAACGTACTGGCATCCAGCCTGGCTGATATGGAAGCTGACGCCCGCAAATTATACGAGTTGATTTGGCGTCAGTTTGTGGCCTGTCAGATGCCGCCAGCGCTTTATGATGTAAGCAATATTATTGTTAAGGCCGGTGATTTTGAGCTTAAAGCCAAGGGCCGGGTGCTACGTTTTGATGGCTGGACCAAAGTACAACCGGCAGTGAAGCGTAAAGACGAAGAAGACAACGTTTTACCTGATGTTAAACCCGGCGAAATACTAAGCCTGGAGCAGCTGATAAGCGCTCAGCACTTTACCAAGCCTGCCGCCCGCTTTAGCGAAGCAAGCTTAGTTAAAGAGCTTGAAAAACGCGGTATTGGCCGGCCTTCTACTTATGCCGCCATTATTTCAACTATTCAGGAACGCGGTTACGTCCGGGTAGAAAATAAGCGTTTTTACGCTGAAAAAATGGGTGAAATTGTTACCGACCGGCTGGTTGAGAACTTTAACGACCTGATGAATTACGATTTTACTGCCAATATGGAATTAAAGCTCGATGATATCGCCAATGGCCAGGCGCAGTGGCGTAAAGAGCTGGATAGCTTCTACGGTGATTTTTATCAAAAACTGAAAACTGCCGAAAACGACCCTGAGCAGGGCGGTATGCGGGTTAATCAGTTTGTGCTAACCGATATTGTCTGCCCTACGTGCGGCCGGCCTATGGGTATTCGTACGGCTTCTACCGGGGTGTTCTTAGGCTGCTCTGGTTATAACTTGCCACCGAAAGAGCGCTGTACTACCACAATGAACCTGGTGTCCGGTGATGTGGCAGTGAATGTCAGCGACGAAGATGAAATGGAAACCGAAGCGCTGCGGCAGAAAAAGCGCTGCACTAAGTGCGGTACGGCCATGGACAGCTATCTGATTGACGAACAGCGTAAACTACACGTTTGTGGTAATAACCCGGCCTGTGATGGTTATCAGGTAGAGCAGGGCAGTTTTAAAATTAAAGGCTACGATGGCCCGCTTATTGAGTGTGATAAGTGCGGCAGCGATATGCAGTTAAAATCAGGCCGTTTTGGCAAGTATTTTGGCTGCACTAACAGTGACTGTAAAAACACCCGTAAGCTGCTGCGCAATGGTGAAGCCGCGCCGCCAAAAGAAGATCCGGTACATTTGCCTGAGCTGAAATGCGAAAAGTCAGATGCCTACTTTGTGCTGCGTGATGGCGCTGCCGGCTTGTTTATGGCGGCATCTACCTTCCCGAAATCACGTGAAACCCGGGCGCCGTTAGTGGCAGAGTTGGCTAAATACCGCTCTCAGTTATCGCCGAAGTTCTATTATCTGGCCGATGCGCCGGTAAAAGATCCCGATGGCAACCCGGCTATAGTGCGCTGGAGCCGTAAAACCAAGCAGCAATATGTGATGTCGGAAAAAGACGGCAAAGCTACCGGTTGGGCTGCCTGGTATGAAAATGGCAAATGGGTGGTGGCTAAATAAGTGGCTAGCCGCTAAGAGTGGGATATTTACAGAGGCATTTCCAGCAGTAAGAAAACAGGCCGCATTCGCGGCCTGTTTCGTATATCACATAAGGTTACCATTTGCGTTTAGGTGCAAACAGCTCGTCTAAATCTTTGTTTTCTTTTTCTTCTTTCTTTTCACGGTCGCGCACATTGCCCTCTTTTAACTGAGTGGCAATGTCTTCTAGGGCTTGCAGTACTTCAGATTTACGGGTGCTGGTGTAGTCGTCCTGGTGGGGCGTATTTGTCAGTGCCGTTAAGGCTTTTTCAAAGTACTGCCGGGCGGAGCCAAGCATATTATTGGTACGGGCCTGATTACCGCGCTTAATCTGGCTTTCAACATTAATGCGAAGCTGTAGTACTTCCAGTCGGCGATCTTCCTGAATAACCATCTGGGTATCAACATTGCCCCTGGCGTGCTCACCGCGCAGCACAGTACGCAGGCGCTTTATGCCTTTAATCATACCTATCAGTTGCTGGTCGTTGTCTGGCAGTGTGACTGACTCAGCAGAGGCATTGGTGTCGGTATTAGTGTCAGTTAACTGGTTTTCAGTTTCTTGCAGGCGTTGTTTAAGGTCGCGGGCGCCAGGTTCAAGCTCTACCATGGCCCGCAGCGTAAAAGCCACACGTTTTAGCAGCATCTGGTTGACAGCAGGCGATAACGGCACATTGGCAGAATTTACTAATAATTCTTCACTGTCTTCCAGTACAGCACGTAACTTGCTGTACTCTGCCCGTTTTAACGTTGCCAGCCGTTCCTTATGCTGCTGAATAGCACTGACAATAACGGCAATAATTACCAATGCAATTATCAGTGTAATGATCAAGGTTACCAGCATTCCAACCTCTTTATGGACAGGTTCTACAACTCATATTAATCACAAAACAACTGAAATAACAGCTATCTGTATTACTCAGGGTAAAGTAACCCGGAATACGCCACCGTGATAGATACCACCGTTGAACAATTCAACTGCGCCATACTGGCCTTTATTGCCATGGGCTTTGGCAATAAGTTTAGCAAAAAATATTCCAAGTCCGGTGTGGTTATTGGTCAAATCTGGCGTATTCATATCAAGAGCGTCGGTATTTAGCATAAACTCCGGAAAACCGGGGCCATCATCATGCACTTCTATCTGTAATTTGTCTGCCAGTTGGCCGAATCTGAGTAATATCTGCTTGTTGCCATAACGCATTGCATTAGCAACGGCATCGTTCAGCAGGTTTGACATCAGATCGTAGTCAAAAAACCAGTGTAGGTCAGCGGCTTGTTCTACCTGAATGGAAAAACCACGCTGTTCAGTATAAAACTGATTTTTTAGTAAAATCTCTTCAACAAGATCAGCAATGTAATGCTGATCAATTTGTACCGGCAGTTGATTGCGTTCCAGGCGGTACAGCGACAGCAATTGCAACAGATTGGAATTTAGCCGGTTTGCTTCATAATTCAGCCGGGCCAGTTCGTCTTTTGCCGGTTCAGACAATTGCTGACTTTCCTGCTGAATAAATTCAGTAGACTGTATCAGCATGCAAAGTGAATTTTTCATATCATGCACAGTAGAGGCCAATACAGAAGCAAAGTCTATGGCCTGAACATCTGATGTCATGTAACCTCCGATAAGGGTGCTGGCAATACAGCTGCACCGCCTGTTTTAGCTACCATTAGTTATAGTAAGTACGTAAATAAAAATTAGTTGGAATATCCTGCCATATATGTATATTGAGCAATGATATGCCATTACCGGACCAGTGACACATGAAATTGCAGCAGCTGCGTTATATAGTTGAAGTGCTGAACCACAATCTTAACGTTTCCTCTACCGCTGAAAGCCTGTACACCTCACAGCCTGGGATCAGTAAACAGGTGCGTATGCTGGAAGATGAACTGGGTATTCAGGTTTTTGGCCGCAGTGGCAAGCACCTGACGCATGTTACCCCTGCCGGGCGCGATGTTATTGATATAGCCCAGCAAATTCTGGCAAAAGTTGAAAGTATCAAAGCTGTTGCCAAAGAGCACACGCTGCCGGATCAGGGCAAGCTGAATATTGCTACCACTCATACCCAGGCACGCTATGCATTACCACCGGTGATCAGTGGCTTTATGCATAAATATCCTAAGGTGTCGTTGCATATGCATCAGGGCACGCCACAACAAATTTCTGAAGCAGCTTCACGCGGCGATGCCGATTTTGCTATTGCTACCGAGGCCTTGCATTTATACAGCGATCTGGTGATGTTACCGTGTTATCACTGGAACCGCAGCGTTATCGTGCGACAGGATCATCCGCTGCTGCAGCTTGGTGGAAAAATTACCGTAGAAGATGTCGCACAGCACCCGATAGTAACCTACGTATTTGGTTTTACCGGCCGCTCTGAGCTGGACAGAGCTTTTGCCGCTAAAGGGCTGGAGCCGAAAATTGTTTTTACCGCTACCGATGCCGACGTGATTAAAACTTATGTAAGGCTGGGCCTGGGCGTTGGGGTTATAGCGTCTATGGCGATGGATAAAACGCTGGATAAAGATTTAGTCGCTATAGATGCCAGCCATTTGTTTGACGCTTCCACCACTAAAATCGGCTTTCGCAAAGGCGCATTTTTACGTACCTATATGTACGATTTTATCGAGCGTTTTGCTCCGCATCTGACAAAAGACGTGGTAGAAAAAGCCAATATGCTGCGCAATCAGGAAGAAATTGATCGTATGTTTGCCCGTTTTGAGTTACCGGTGCGCTAATTTACTGTTATCGCTCGCGCCCAGGCATTAATCAGCATTGCTGACTTTTGTCCGGCGCGGTCGCGTCCTGCCCGTATTAATATCAGTAGTACGTTAAATCTCAGCCATAACATCTTTTGATCAGGTGTGCATAAGTCTGGCTTATACACTACGCTTAGGGCGTCACATAACGCCTTGAGGTGTAATATGAAAACTTACATGCTGTTGGTCGTTGCCGTATTTTTACTGTTACCGGGCTGCAAACCTGTATCAGAGCAAAGTATGCCTGTTGCTGCCACTGAAGCGCCCGCCCAACTTACATCATGCAGCTTTACTATGGGCATAGACGCCTGGGAGCCTTACCAATATATGACGGTAGGCAATACTGTTACCGGCCTTGATGTTGAGCTGGTGCAACAGGTGGTTGCAGATATGGGCTGCTCGCTGGATGTTGTGCAGGGCAGCTGGCTTGAACTTTTAACATTGCTAAAAAATGGTGATGTAGACTTTGTACTGGGGGCATCTAAAACAGCAGAGCGGGAAGAGTTTGCTTTTTTCTCCGATCCATACCGTCAGGAACGTTTTCAGTTGTATGTCCGCAAAGAGCAAGTCGGTTTACCTTACTCCGGGTTAAAAGAATTTGTTGCTGCCGGACATAAGGTTGGCGTAGTAAATGAATATTATTATGGCGACGAAGTGGCTGAACTATATGCTGATGATAAGTTACGGCCATTGTTTGTTGGCGCCATTATTAGTGAGCTGAATATGGCGCGGTTACTGGATGAAGAAATAGATGGCCTGCTGGAAGACAGCTTCGTCGGCGCGGCAATTTTACGGCGTAAGGGCCTGGATAAGTACATTCAGGCGCATAATATCAGCCTTGGCAGTTCTGATGTCTATGTTATGTTTAGCCAGGTATCGGTATCTGCAGATCAGGTTACGCAGTTTAATACCGGCTTAGCCCAACTGCGTGAGAATGGCCGGTACAACCAGATTGTTGATAAATACCGTAACTAGCTAAAACTAGCTAAAACTAGCTAAGCGGCAGGGCAAACTGCTGTTGCAGCAAGCTGGCAGTGAAGCTGGCTTTAAGATAAAAGCCGCGAGGCAGGGTGCGGATTGGCTCACCATCTGCCCCTATGGCATCGGTCAATGCTTTGCTGTTGGCGGCTTTGGGGCGCAGTTGCAGTACTTTGCCGGTGGCGCCTTTGATGTTATGTATACCGCCAAGGCTAATAAGCTCCATCAGCTCTTCCCAGTCCTGCTGCAGGGCCTGTTGCTGGCGTGGGTCTGGCTGCCATAAAAACGCGCTGCCAGCCATTCTGTCTGGCAAGGGAATGTGCCGCTCTGCCAGCACCGGTAGCCACAATACTTTTTGCAGTTTCTGACAAACCCAGGATTCATGCCATTGCTGCCCGGCCACACCGGTTAACGGTGCTACGCAAACATAGGTACTTTCCAGCGGTTTGCCGTTGTGGTCTATCGGCAGGGTTTTTAATTCAACCCCTAATTGCGGGAAATCCGGCTCAGCTTTAGAACCTGCGCTGGCACCCAGCACATGTTCTAGCAACTGACCAACCCAGCCTTTATCTTTTTTCAGGTCAGCCGGAACCTGCAACTGTGCCTGTGCGGCAATTTGTCCCAGAGTCAGCCCTGCCAGTGCCTGGCAGCGTGCCAGTAATTCTTCTAATGAGGCCGGTGGTGTAAACATTATCATCGCCTTTAGCAAATACCGGATAACGCTAGCATTTTTTACAGTCTTTGGCTGCTTAAAAACACAGCAAACCAACTTACGCACAGCGACAGTATAAAATTATTAGCGCCGGGAAATGATTAACTAATTGAATTTATTAATTAATGCTCAGTTGTTCTGACTGGTATTTTTTTGCTATATCAAGTTATGCAACGGCTAACTAGCGGCTATGCACAGTTTTATCAACAGTACCTGTGAAAAAGTGCACATTCGTTGGTGCCATAATAACGTAACTGTGGATAACTCTGTAAAAGGTGTGGCAAAAATACCGTTTGCCGAAGTAGCGACTTTATGAAAGAATCTTTGGCATAGTGATTTGTGATCCGCCAGAGGTTTGTGTGATCGATGCCGAAGGTTTTCGGGCCAATGTCGGCATAGTGATTTGTAACCACCAGGGACAGGTGTTTTGGGCAAAACGGTATGGTCAGCATTCCTGGCAGTATCCACAGGGTGGTATTGATGACGGTGAAACACCGGAACAAGCCATGTTTCGCGAATTAAATGAAGAAGTAGGTCTTAGCGCTGATGATGTGGAAATTATTGCCACAACCAAGCATTGGTTAAGATACAAACTACCCAAACGCTTAATTCGCAAAGACAGTAATCCGGTGTGTATTGGCCAGAAGCAAAAATGGTTTTTGCTACGCCTGACCTGCGCTGACGAAGATGTAAACTTACTTAAAACCACTCATCCGGAGTTTGATAGCTGGCGCTGGGTCAGTTACTGGTACCCGGTGCGGCAGGTAGTGGCGTTTAAGCGTGAAGTTTACCGAAAAGTCATGAAAGAGTTTGCTCCGGTCGCTTTGCCGTTTATACGCCGCGAAGGTAAGAAAAAAAGTTAATTCAACAGGATAGCACCTGTGACGACGAGGCTCTTATGTTAGGCCAGTTACGGCGAATTGTTCAGGATGTAGCACAAGAGCCAGTGCTTCAAAATGCATTAGCTGGCTTAGTGACGAGCGTAAAACAGGCACTGGCAACGGAATGTTGCTCAGTGTACCTTGCCGATTATGAACAACAACATTTTATGCTGATGGCAACCGACGGTTTAAACCCGGATGCTATCGGTAATATTGCTATCGGTTTCTCTGAAGGCTTAATTGGCTGGGTAGGCCAGCGCGAAGAGCCCATTAACCTGGCCAAAGCCCATTTGCATCCCCGTTTTAAAGTTACCCCTGAAGTAAGCGAAGACCGTTTCTCTGCCTTTCTTGGTTGCCCTATTATCCATCACCGTAAAGTGCTTGGCGTGCTGACTATTCAACAAGCGGCAGAACGGGTATTTAACGAGGATGAAGAGTCTTTTCTGGTTACACTGGGCGCGCAGTTAGCGTCAGTACTGGCCAATGCCGAGATGCGCCAGGCAGCCAGCGAAAGCAGCCCCAGCCAGACACAGACCGGCCAGTTAAAAGGTTTGCCCGGTGCGCCCGGCATTGCTATCGGCGAGGCTTTTGTACTGGAACCGGCGAATGACTTTAACGCTATTTCATTAAAGCGCGCAGATGATCCGGAAAAAGAGCTGGCGCATTTTTATCGGGCGGTAAAAATTACCAAAGCAGAATTTAACCGTCTGGCGGAGCGAATGAGTGGCCATTTACCGGCTGACGCTCTGGCTATTTTTGATGTTTATCATCAGCTGCTGGATGCGGCCAGCTTGGGTAATGAAATAGAGCTGCAAATTGCAGAGGGCTGGTGTGCTAAAAGTGCACTTAAGCGGGTGGTAGAAAAGTTTGCCCGCCAGTTTGATGATATGGACGATGCTTATTTACGCGAACGCGGCACAGATATACGCGATCTGGGGCAGCGGGTACTGAACAATTTGCTGGATACTGAGCAGCGCAAAATTAAGCTGCCGGAAAAAGTTGTGTTGGTGGCCGACAATGTTACCGCCACTATGCTGGCAGAAGTACCACGCGAGCAACTGGTTGCCATAGTCTCGCTAAAAGGCTCGGTAAACTCACATGCGGCTATCATGGCGCGGGCATTGGGCATACCTGCGGTAATGGGGGTAGATGAGTTACCATTGCTGCACTGGCAAGGGCAGCGGTTGATTGTAGATGGTTATCAGGGCCATATTTTATTGTCGCCGGTAGAAGCCATTTGTGCCGAGTATCAACGGTTAATCAGTGAAGATGTGGCATTAAACGCCCGTTATCTGGCTGAAATAGCCCAGCCGTCCCAATCATTATGCGGCAAGCAGTTTAACCTGATGGTGAACTCTGGCCTGGCGATTGAACTGGAAACCACTAACCCGGTGTATACCGACGGTGTCGGCCTGTACCGTACTGAATTTCCGTTTATTATGCGTAACCGTTTTCCAACTGAGCAGGAGCAGATAGAGCTGTACCGTAAGGTGCTGGAGAACTATCCAACCAAACCGGTTGTCATGCGCACGCTCGATGTTGGTGGCGACAAAGCTTTACCTTACTTTAGTATTGTTGAAGAAAACCCGTTTTTGGGTTGGCGCGGTATCCGCCTGACGCTGGATCACCCGGAGATTTTTCTGGTGCAAATCCGAGCCATGTTAAAAGCTAACCTGGCGCTGGATAATCTGCATATATTATTGCCGATGATTTCTGACTTGGCCGAGGTTGATGAATCTGTGCGGCTGATCAAGCAAGCCAGCTTTGAAGTGAGTGATGAGCTTGCTATTGAGCTGCCTAAACCTAAAATCGGCGTGATGATTGAAGTGCCGTCGATTATGTATCAGTTACCAGAGTTAGCCCGTAAAGTGGATTTCTGCTCTATTGGCACCAACGATTTAACCCAGTATCTGCTGGCGGTAGATCGCAACAATCCACGTGTTGCCAGCTTGTACGATGCCATGCACCCGGCGGTACTCAGGGCTTTGCATCAGTTTAGTTTACAGGCGCAGGGCCTGCAGTTTCCTACCGGTGTCTGTGGCGAGCTGGCGGGTGAACCGGCTGGTATACTGCTGCTGGCTGCGATGGGATACAATAGCTTTAGTATGAACAGCAGTAACCTGGCAAAAATTAAATGGCTGCTGCGCCGGGTAGAATTATCTGAACTGGCATTGTTACTGCCACAGGTACTTGCCTGTCAGTCTGCCAAACAGGTGCGGTTGCAGGTACAGCGCTTTTTAGAGCAAAAACAATTACTAAGCCAGTTACGTGCCTGATATCCACCTTTTTATCCGGCCAGGCTGTTATACTGCTGCGTTATTAAACATGAAGAGAAGCTTGTGCTTACTGTGGTTCTGATCTCCATTGTGCTGGGGGCTGTGGTTGGCTTTTTTGCCGGCTTACTGGGTATTGGCGGTGGCCTTATCGTGGTACCCGTGCTGGTTATGTTGCTACCTGCTTTTGATATCGTTACACCACAGCATGCCATGCTGGTCGCTGTTGCAACTTCGTTGGCCTCCATTATCGTTACCGCCAGTTCCTCTGTGTACGAGCACCATCGCTGGGGCAATGTACCCTGGTCACTGGCTGGTACCATCATGCTGGGGGCAGCAATGGGGGCCTGGCTGGTTGGCTATATGGCGCATAATATCAGCGGTGATATATTGCAGCTTATTTTCGGTATAGCAGTGTTATTGCTGGGACTACGCATGCTGGGATCGCGCTCGGCTGTGGGTAAAAGAGCACTACCGCATAATGGCATCGTGGCGCTGATTTCATCGGCTCTGGGTGGCATTGCCAGCTTGCTGGGTATTGGCGGCGGCGCCTTGTTTGTACCGGTACTGAATTACTTTTCGGTCGATATGCGCCGTGCTATAGGTTGTGCTGCTGCCAGCGGTATTGCTATCGCGGTTTTTGGTACTCTGGGCTATGTTATCGCCGGCTGGCAGCATTATGAACTGTCGCAGGGCTTTATTGGTTATATTTACCTGCCGGTGCTATTTGGCATAGTACTGACATCGGTATTTACCGCGCCTGTTGGTGCACGTTTGACACAACGCTTGCCGGTACTGGCAATGAAGCGGGTATTTGGTGTGTTTTTGTTGTTGGTATCCGCAAAAATGATTCTGAGTTAAGGGTAGCTATGTCTGCAAGTTATATTACATTTCCACAAATTGATCCGGTGATATTTTCTGTAGGCCCGGTAAGCCTGCGCTGGTATGGCTTAATGTACCTTATTGCTTTTGCCATTGCCTGGTGGCTGGCTAACCGGGCCGCTAAAAAGCCGGGTTCAGGCTGGACGGAGCAACAGGTTAGTGATTTATTATTTATTGGCTTTTTAGGCGTGATCCTCGGCGGGCGCGTTGGCTATGTGCTGTTTTATCAGTTCGAGCTGTTTATGCAGGAGCCGTTATATTTATTTAAAATATGGACCGGCGGTATGTCATTTCACGGCGGCCTGCTGGGTGTACTGGTAGCCATGGCCTGGTTTGCCCGCAAGAATAACAAGCCTTATCTGCAGTTGGGCGATTTTGTTGCCCCGCTTATTCCACTTGGCCTGGCGGCTGGCCGCTTAGGTAACTTTATTAATGCTGAGTTATGGGGCCGCACTACCGATGTGCCCTGGGGCGTATTGTTCCCGGGCGCCGGGCCTGCACCGCGCCATCCTTCACAGTTGTACGAGTTTGCGCTGGAAGGTGTGGTGCTATTTGTACTGATTATACTGTACCGGCGCTTTTCCCCGCCGATAGGAGCATTGGGTGGGTTATTTCTTGCCGGCTATGGCAGTGCGCGGTTTTACGTGGAGTTTTACCGTGAACCCGATGCGCACCTGGGCGTGTTGTCAGCAGGTATGTCGATGGGACAGTGGCTGTCGTTACCGATGATTATTGCCGGCATAGGGCTGATTATTTTTGCTTATGTACATAACAACAAAGCGGCTAAACGGGTAGTAAAAGTATGAAACAGTACCTTGATTTAATGCGCCATGTACTGGAGCAAGGCCATAAAAAAACTGATCGGACCGGTACCGGCACTATCAGCGTGTTTGGTTATCAGATGCGGTTTGACCTGCAGCAGGGGTTTCCGCTGGTTACTACTAAAAAATGCCATCTGCGCTCTATTATTCACGAGTTGCTATGGTTTTTAAAAGGTGCAACTAATATCGAATACCTCAAAGCCAATGGTGTATCGATATGGGATGAATGGGCCACAGCAGAAGGTGAGCTGGGGCCGGTATATGGTGCGCAGTGGCGCAGCTGGCAAGCCGCCGATGGCCGGGTAATTGACCAGATCAGCCAGCTTATTGCTGATATTAAACGCACACCGGATTCGCGCCGCCTGATTGTCAGCGCTTGGAACCCGGCACTGCTGCCTGACACCTCGGTATCGCCAAAAGAAAATGCTGCCATGGGCAAACAGGCGTTACCGCCTTGCCATACGTTGTTTCAGTTTTACGTTAATGACGGCAAGCTGTCATGCCAGCTGTACCAGCGCAGTGCTGATATTTTCTTGGGGGTGCCGTTTAACATTGCCAGTTATGCGCTGTTAACGCTGATGGTGGCACAGGTGTGTGATTTGCAGCCGGGAGACTTTGTGCATACTTTCGGCGATGCGCATTTGTATTCAAACCACCTGCAACAAGTAGAAACCCAACTGGCCCGCCAGCCTTATCCGTTACCGCAAATGCAGCTTAACCCGGCGGTAAAAGATATTTTTGCTTTTACTATTGCTGATTTTACGCTGCTCAATTATCAGGCGCATCCGCATATTAAAGCGCCCGTTGCTATCTGAGTGCCAAAAGGTTGCCATTTTTTATGGCGCGTATTTTGCTTAACTTCTGCAGACATTCTGCCGAGGTTGCTTATGAAAGCGCTATTTTATCCTGTGCTGGCCTGCCTGCTGCTAAGTTGCAGCAGTGCTGTGCCGCTTGCTAAATCCAGAAATCAGCCTGCGCTGAGCGAATATCCGTTGCATTACTACACACAACAACTGGCCGATAACTTATTTGCCCAGTTGCCAAAGCAGCAGGGTATGTTCTACGTAGCCCCACAAATTGCCGTGGCGTCTTTTTTGCCGGTAAATACGCTGTCGCTGTCTGATGCGGATGCGGGTGAAAAACAGCTGGCAAATCAGCTTAGCGAGAGCATGCTGGCACATGCCCGTCAGCGTGGCCTTAAAGTATATGACTACCATTTACGCGCGCAGTTATTGCTGGGCGGTGATCATGAGCAGGCATTGTCGCGCCAGCTTAGCGATATAGAAAGCGCCAGCGATGCCGATACCCTGTTAGTGGGTACTTACAGCGCCATGGAAGATGGTTATCTGGTTAATGCCAGATTGATCAGTATAGCGGATAAACAGGTACTGGCCGCAGCCAGCGGCTATGTGCCCCATAACGTATTGTGGAGCCAGCAGCGGGTAGGCAAACGCGGTGACAAACTCTACCGGCAGGACCTTACAGGAGGGCAGAAATGAAAGCCTTATTAATTATTGTTAGTCTGATACTGCTGGCGGGTTGTGCCAGACAACCAGAGCAAACACGTAGTGCGGTTGCAACCTCTGAGCGTGGTGCACGGTTAAATACAGCAGCAGATTACCAACTGGCTGCAGTGGTGGCTTCGCCTGCAGAAAACGAGCCAATGCTGACTGCAAACGAGTATTCCCGTGCGCTGGTGCACGAGCTAATGTCCAGCCAGCGTCAGATGGAGGAGGGCGGTATAGTAGGCGTTACTGACTTTGCCTTTGTAGATACCGGTCTGGATCAGGGCAGCGTACTGAGTAACCACATGAGCGAAGCCATGATTTATGATCTGCATAAATTTGGTGTAGTAGTACTGGATTACAAAACTACTGATTTTATCCGGGTAACACCCAGCGGCGATTTTGCCCTGAGCCGTGATTTTACTGAGCTAAGCGGCGAGCTGCCTATCCGTTATGTGATAACCGGTACTATGACGGCCCACAAGCAAGGCGTGCTGGTAAATGCCCGCTTAATCCACATTGGTACTAAGCAGGTTATTTCTGCCGCCCGTACTTTTATGCCGCAGCCGGTGGTGCAAGCCATTATTAAGCGCAGTGATAACGATAAGCTACAGCTAAAACAAGGTTAAGTTAGTTATTAAACAGAGCCGTTGCTAAACTGGCATTTGGCCCCCTGATACGGGTATTATCAGCGCCGGATCTTTAAGCTGCGGAGAACATGCATGGATACACTGAGCGCAGTGGCGCTGGTAAGAAGCCTGTCGGCGCAGCCGTGTCCTGTTACTTTACTCAGCACCTTGATCGACTGGCTGAGTTACAGTGAGTTTGGTACTGAGCCTGCGCAACGGGCCGCAAAATTACGTGAGGCATTGCAAAATAACCCGCGCCACAGCGCAGAGATTGGCGACGTGCTGTTTAACTGGCTGGGTGAGGTAAATATTTACCCGGCACTGGTTAACTTAGGCTTATTTTCCCGCTCGGGCTTTTTGCGCGAAATGGGCTCGCGGCTATACGAGCGTTTTAATCCGGCCCCGCGTGATCAGAATGATTTTGCTGATGTACTGGTGCAAATGTGCGACGGTAAAACTGACGCCCGCTGGCTGCATAAACTCAATAAAGATGACGTGCTGGCCTGCTTTAGTTTAATTGCTCAGCATTGCAGCGCGGGTGCATTGCAGAAAATGACCGCGCATTTTCGTGAAGAAAGTTTATACGCACTGGAAATGCTGGCTATCTGGGTTGCGGCTGAAGAAATTGAACCTGATCTGATGCGGCTGGACCGGCGCCTTAGCAGTATTGACTCACCTTTTATAGCGCTAAGCCGCGAAATGAATCTGTTTGTGGAAAGTGGCCGGCGCCGGTTGAGTGAGCCGGATGAGGCATTGCACGACACCGCACATTTACAGGTAATGATGCAGCAATCGCGTGAGCAGGTAGAGCGCTTACGGCGTCGTGGCGCCGGTGTGGGTAGTTCAGTGTCGGTAGCGCATTTGCTGGAGCGGCTGGAGCAAACGCTGGATCGCATCGACATGCTGCTGGATGTACTTACCAGCGATACTGACACTCAGCCTGTTAAAGTGCAGGTGATGCTAATGGTGCTGGTCGAAGCCAGCGGCGAGCACAACAGTATTTCAGCATTGTGGCGCAGCAGTACCCAGATGCTGTCAAAAAGTATCACTATTAATAAAAGTGGCCATGGTGAGCATTACATTACCCGCACCAGGGCAGAGTTTTTCACGCTGATGCGCTCTGCCGCAGGTGCCGGCGTTATTATTGCGCTAATGGCGCTGATTAAAATGTATGTTGAAGGCCAAGGCTTTAGTCCGTTACATAAATCCTTACTGGTTAGCCTGAACTATGGCCTGGGTTTTGTGTTGGTGCATATGCTGCACTTCACCATTGCAACTAAACAGCCCGCGATGACAGCGGCCAGCTTTGCGCAGGAAGTCGAACGTGGTGAAAACGGCAGGGCAGTAAACCGCAAATTGGCTGGCTTGTTGATCGACGTAAACCGCTCGCAGTGGGCTGCGGTATGGGGTAACGTCAGTAGTGCAGTATTACTGGCCAGCAGTATTGCTTTGCTTACAGCACTGATAACCGGCACACCACTATTGAATACTGAGATGGTGGCATACCAGCTTAGATCGTTGTCACCGGTTAGCGGGCTGGCATTGTTTTATGCCGCTATTGCCGGTGTCTGGCTGTTTTGCGCCGGTATTATTGCCGGTTTCTTTGATAACCGCGCCAACTGCCTTGAACTGAGGTTACGTTTATACCACCATCCGCTGTTAAAGCGGCTGCTGTCCGACAGCCACCGGCAGCGTTTTGCCGATTACCTGCATGATAACTATGGCGCGCTGGCCGGAAATTTTTTCTTTGGTGTGTTACTGGGCATGACCGGCTATCTGGGGTATTTAACCGGTTTACCGCTGGATATCCGCCATGTGGCGTTTTCATCGGCCAATTTAGGTTACAGTGCGGTAAGTGGTGAAATCGGGATCCTGAACTTTTTGCTGCACCTGGTGTTTGTATTGCTGATTGGCTTTGTTAATTTATGGGTTAGCTTTACGCTGGCGCTGACTATCGCCCTGCGGGCGCGTGGTACTAAAATAAGCCGGTTTCGTTTACTGCTTAAAAGTATTTGGGAGCAAGCAAAGCAGCAGCCTCTGCAGGTATTTTTTCCGGTCGATATGATACGCCAGACGCTGGCCGAAGCCGATAAAACCGACAGTAAAGCAGCAAATAAGCACTGAAATAAACACTTAATTAAATACCCCGCCAGACGCTGTGTATCTGGCGGTAACTCCGGTTTAAGCCAGGTATTATTCCGGTAACGGGATAAATTCTTCCTCATCACCCACTACTTTAGCAAAGCGGCCAGCGGCCCAGTCTTGCCTTGCTTGCTCTATACGTTCTTTACGGCTGGAAATAAAATTCCAGTTGATAAAACGCGGGCCAATATTTTCGCCGCCAATAATAGCAATTCGGCTATCCTGATTGGCGGTAATAGTCACCCCCTCAGCGGCAGAAAACACTACCATACTAAACTCTGGCACCAGCGTGTCTTTTACCTGCAGCTGGCCTTTGGCCACATATACCGCGCGCTCTTCGCAATCGGGCAGGGTAAGCGATTGGCCTGGTTGCAGGTGCGCCTCAATATACAAAGTGTGGGCATAGGTTTTTACCGGCGATTTAACCCCATAGGCTTCGCCCATTAGCACTCGCAGCGCTACCCCATCAACGGTTTTCGCCGGAATATCGCGCTTAGGGTAGTGATAAAACGCCGGCGCAATTTCTTCATCTTTTACCGGCAGTGCCAACCAAAGCTGAAAACCGTGCAGGCGATGCGAGCTGCTGCGCACCTCTGGCCGCTCGCGCTCTGAGTGCGCAATACCCCGGCCTGCCACCATTAAATTAATATCACCCGGCGTAATAGTCTGGTAACTGCCCAGCGAATCGCGATGCAGTATTTCACCTTCAAGCAGATAGGTCACGGTTGCCAGGTTAATATGTGGATGCGGCCGTATATTAATACCGGAGTCTGGTGCAAAATCAGCGGGCCCGATATGGTCAAAGAATATCCAGGGCCCGACCATTTTACGCTGCCGGGTAGGTAAAGTGCGCTTAACCTTAAACTCACCTAAATCGGTTTCATGCGGTTGTATAATCAGCTCAATAGCGTCACAACCCTGATTAATATCGCATTCAAGTTCAGTATTTTCTGTTTCAACGCTCATCTGTAATGCCCTTTGGTTGCTAATCTTGTTAAAGATTACTTAGCCCCAGAATGGACATTAAAGGTTCTAAAATCAAGTTTGCCGGTAGGACGATTAAAGTTTGAAATGAAGTTTTATATGGCTGCCCCAGCAGGAATCGACAAGCCGCTAATATTGCGGCTTTCGTTTGTTTTATAGTTATCTGTAGTATTAACTGTAGTATTAAAACTTTGCGCTGCAGCATTATGACTGCAGCACTGTTATATTTTCTGCCGTTGGCTGGCGCTTCTGGATCCACTCGTCTATTTGCTCTTCTGACCACGCAACCGAACGCGCACCCAGTTTAAACGAGGCCGGCGCTTCGCCGTTTTTTACCATGGCATACCAGGTTGTTTTGCTAACAGGCACTTTCTTCAAAACGTCGGGTAATTTTATTAAAGCCATATCTTGCTCCTGTTAATAATATATCTTACGGGGCAGGCCGGTTACGTTGTTCCAACTTCCTCCGTTCCTAATGTTCTGCACCACACTTTTACTAACCTTGTATTTGTCTGCCACCATCTGGCATATAGGCACTGTTTTTGGCGGGTGCAATTTGGTTAGTCGCTTTATCTCCCGCCAGATTTTGCGGGCAGTGGCTTTATCGATTTGATAGTTGCCACCGCGGCCATCGCCTACTAATGGCGCATCGAGCGGTATACCAGCATCGCGGCGGTATTTGCGCCCGCTGGCGCTAAGTTCCGGCTGGCTCATGCTACACCTGCCTTTTCTGCATTGGCTTTGGTTATGGGCCGCCAAGTAAAATCACCTTCACTTACCGGCGTTTCATGCTCTTTGCATTCACAGTCGATACCTTTCTTATCGTCTGCAACCGGTAGCCAGTAACTGCGAACTACGCTACTGTGGTTATCTTCTATGGCATCTGTCATGCCGAACTGCTTAATAACAAACGCTGCCTCCACAGCGCTGCAGCGCTTGCCTGATTTAGACACAGATAAGTGATACTCCGGCCCAATGGTTTTGTCCGGTACTTCCACAGCACTGATTGCTGACAGCTTGTATTGCGGGTGGTACCAGGCGCAGTGTGCATAACCAGTATCAAGGCATTCACCGTGGCGGATCCATGCCGTGCTAATTGGTTCTTTTGGGCTGATTATTGAAACAATCCCAGTTTTCATGCTGCACCTGCCTTTTGCTGATACTTCTCAAACCAAAAAACTACCGGTTTTTGCACTTCTTGAATTAATCCAAACCGTTCTGCTGTTCGGAAATTTACTGACGATTTCCGTCCGCGCTCCACTTGCTTTGATATTTCCATGCGGAATTCATCAACGCTAAACGTTGTCTTGAATAAGTTGCAAGGCACGCATGCGGGAAAATAGTTATCAAGTCTTTCGTTGTGTGGGCGCATTAATCCAGTTGGCGTGTCATAGCCGCGATAAATAGCCTCAACGTGGTCAGCATGCCACTTGCTACCCAGTTTGCAGCCGCAATAAGCGCACCGGCCGCCGAACATTGGTTTAAGCGCTTCGCGCTGCTTCTTAGTTAGTGGCATGCTGCACCTGCCTTAGCTTCTGCTCTTAGTTCTGCCAGATAGCCAGCTGGCCACCAAAGAGTAAGCCCTTTGTGAATTGGGAATCGAAGTACAACACCAGCCTTAGAAAGCTTATGCAATTCACGTAAAAGCACCTTTCTATCTATACCGGCTTTATGCGCTGCACAAGAGTTTGATACTCCATTGTGCCGGCCGAAAATCTCATCAGAATCGCAGTGAGTTTCTAATGCAAAACGCTTAGTGCTGTCTAAAATTGCTGCTTTTAATATTGCTAATGCGTCCATACATCACCCCACATGCGGCAGCAGAGGCGGCAGTTTGCCGGTGCGCTGCGCTTCGTTGATTTCAGGTAACAGGCGCTGGCCAACGGTTTCACCGCCGGGCAGTACCAGATGCGCCATAAACTCTTCGTCGAATGTTGTAATGCCGGCTTCAACTGCTTCAAGTTTGGCCTTAACTACCAATGCCAGTGCGCGGTACCGCTGGCGGCAGGCTTGATCCCACTCTTTAAGTGCAACCGATTCCGTTCTGGCTCTGCCTGTTTCGCTTTTCCAAAACTGCTTATCGGCTTTATCTGGCAGCGGCACGACAATGCGCACCTGCCGGCCGCCCATAACAAACCCGACAGCAACGCTGCCAGGCTTGGTGCCATACATGAACTGGTCGGCGCCGTATTTGGTTAACGTGCGCTCAATTTCCATAACGCTTTGGCTGGTGCCAACTGCTGTTTTTTCTGCGTAGGCCATTAGTTGCCTACCTTAGCCTGTTGGCGTAGCTGGTCTTTAAACATATCCAAGCAAGCCAGGTAGGTATCAAAGTTCACGCCCTCTTGCGGGAACATCATTTCTATAAAAGCATCGAATGAATCAACAACCTCCACGTTATGTTCTGCTAAGCATTGGGCTGGTGTTTCATTCAAAACATCATTTGCAAAACTAACTGCCTCAATATCTAAAAGCTCATCGTCTGCAAAAAACTTAAGGGCTTTACGAAGCCTGCTAACCTGCGCCTGTAGCCCAGAATTCTTCCGCGTTAAATCGGCTATGCGCTCGGATAAGACGGCGTTGCTTTCCTGCGGGTTTTTATCGTCCAGCAAAACAAACTGCTCGTCGGCGGGGATGCTGTACAGGTACCAATCGTCGGCGCCCTCGTATTCAACCCACATCACGCCGGTGTCATCTTCATCAATTTGGCAGCTGTCCGGGTCTGCAATTACGCCAATTTGCATAACGCTGTGGCCTAAGCCGTTAAGCTCGGTGGTTACAGCAACGCGGCATTCAATCAGCGCATTCAGGCCAAACTGATCAATGGCCTGCTGGCCGGTAAGTATTTGTGGGGTTTTCATGCTGCTGCTCCGGCTTCTCTGTGGTCATTAATCAAAGCTTTAACGTGCTGTGAAACGGCTAGTGTTGTTGAGCCTGGCGCTAAAATCATTTTGTTAGCTGATTCACAAAGCCTTTCAAATAGCTCCGTGGTATAAACTTGCTGGTATTGCTCTGCGGTAATAGCGCAATGCACAATCTGAGTTACTTCAACTGGCCATTTGTGAGCTGGTTCAGCTTCAGGACTTTCAGCCTTTTCATTCTCTGAAATGTATTTTGCAATTGCTGCAGTGGCCTCGTCCCAATTGGTGTATTGGCCGATCAATACTCTTTTGGCGCCGCGATTTTCTATGGGAGCATAAGCATCAAGAAGTGGGTAATACTGACACTTCTTAGCCACCATTTTTGCCGGCATTTCAATAATTGGCCGGTTCTGGTCCCGGTGTTCGGTTTTCAGAATCCATAGGCTTGAACAGCCCATGTACCATTGACCGGCAGCGCGCTTACCTTCCATGCTTTGCATTTCTTCTGGTATGCCCAATAAACCATAATGATCAGCGGGGTTAAGGCTTCGCCCATTAAGGTCGGTATCTTTAACTTTTTCAGCTACCGCAGTGGGCTGTTCAGGTTCTTGCGCTTGCTCTTGCTGTGATTCGTTTTTGGTAACCAGGGCTGGTTCATCGTGAGCCAGAATAGCTGCTTTTATCTGTTTGGTACTGTAGATGTCACACTTGCCGAACATGCCATCAAGCTGCAGCATTAGCGCAAGGTGATCTCCATCAAAGCTAATTTTCCCGCTAGCCAGTTGGTCTGCTATTTGTTCGCTGGTAAATTCAACCACTGGAATTTGAAGCGGCAACTCTGGCTCCGGTTGCTGTTCACTTTCAGTATTCAATTCCGTTTGAGCCTTAATTTCACCTGATTCTGCGATACAAGGCAGTTGTAAAGCATCCGTTGACAACTCAGCTTCCGGTAACTTACAAGCATTGCTTAAAGGTTCGCCGGGGTGTGCATTATCTACCCGGTGTTCTAACGTGGCGCTGACATAATGCTGGGCCAGTTCGCTGGCGCGTTGCTCGATCATGCTGATAATGGCGTTGGCCTGGGCAAGCAGTGTATCGCGCTCGATGTACTGCATTGGCTGGCCGCGCCATTCTTTATCGAATACGCAAATGGCCACGGCAAAACCGGCGCTGCTGGCTTTGTCTTTGTCGCTGGCGGGTATAAACCACTGCGGCAAGTCGAAGCTGATGCGTCCGCGCACGAAAGCAATGTGATCCGCTTCTTCCGGCCACCACACTTCGCTGGTGGCAGATTTAAGCAGCATGACAATACGGGCGCCTTTTTCTCGCTCAGCCATTACTTTTGCCATGATGTTTCGCATGCCGGTAATAGCCTGCTTGTCATCATCGTAAGCGCTGCGCGAATAGGGCGGGTTAGCGAATGCTTTGCCGCCGGCTAAATCGGCTGTCCAGTCTTGTACCAGTGCGTTATTTTCAGCGGTGTAAAACCGTGGGCATTTGCTGTTATCCGCATCGGTAAACAGGTCGATAATAAACGGGCCAAACACGGCGTTAATACCCCAGAACAAAGCTGGCGGGGTTTGCCATTGGTCGCCAACTTCGCTCAGCTTATGGGCTGGTTTGGCTTTAAGTTCTGCTAAAGCTTGGGTGTAGTGGTTCATGCCGCCACCTCCGGAACCTTGCCGTTAGTGGTTAGCACTTTAAAATCGACTACCCAAACCCACGGGTTAGAGGACCAGCTTTCAGGGCTGTTTATAGATTCCCATAGTTTCCTGAAGCCGCCTGCATACCAGTACTCAGTCCAGCCGTTTCCGCAATCATCTTCTCTGTCTAACTCTATGGGCTGACACCCTTCTGCAACAGCATCAGATTCGGTAATATCCTGCAACCGCTCAACACGCACATTGGTTATTTCCAGAATTATGCGGCATGCCCAGCGGGGCATGTGGATAGATGGGCGCCACCGGCAAACAGTTTCATCGTCAACAGTAGTGAACTCTGGCCGTGGCACGCCATCAGCAGCGTAAACACAAAACTCTGGCTTTTCGTATCCATCAGGATAGTCGCCGCCTTGGTCTATTAACGGGCCTTGGAAAGTCTCACGCACCCAAAGGCGCTGTCCTATGCGCCCGAATGGGCAAAGGGAGCGATACTCTTTGTTATAGTTATCCATGCACGTTTCAGCAGTCTCACCGAACAAACCAAACCCCCAGCGCGGATCACGCTGAGCAACAGAAATAAATCGAGTTCCATCATGGGTTTTATGCGGTAGTTGCCACTCAGGAACTAGGCGCCGCGTCTGAGTTTTCCGGCCCGCCAGAATTGCCTGCACCATGGCGGTGTTGAATAAAATTGGACGTTCTTTCATTGGGCCACCTCGCCAGCCTTAACGGCGTCATACAGCGCGATGGCGTGAACGATGGCATAGCAGCACCAGATATAGTGAAATCTGAATTTCTGTAAGCCACGATGGCCTTCCCAAAAATCCTCTAAATCCATACCACCAGCGTCTGACGCATCCCAGTTATTTATGCGCGCCACAACATCCCATTCAGATGCTTCACGGCTGTTCTTAAAGCCCTCAACCGCTTCAGTTGCCTGGGCTATTTTTTCCGCATCTTCTTCAACGTCTGGATCTAGCCCATCGATAAAATCTTCCAGGTATTCCATCAGCCGTTTATCGTAAGCAGAAAAGTCAGGCTCTGAAGTAATGGCTTCCGCTCCGGCAGGGCCAGCACCGGCCTGAACTTTCTCTTGCCAGTAGCCGGGGTTAATGTTGCTACCTTGGCCTCTGAAAAACTCAAACATATCGTTCGTGCGCTGAAACACATAACAACCCATATCACCGCTAATGCACAGGTAGCCTGGCCATGTTGTAATGTTGTAGTGGTAGGCGCTACTCTGTGGCTTTGCCACGCGAAAATTGCGGTAAACGCCATTATCAAGCAGAACAGTTAAATTATGCTCTGCAGTGTCTTTTTGGAAACGCTCTAATGTGCAAGTCATACCCCAACACTCCCCTGAACCGCCATTAACACGCTGCGCAGTTCGCTGGTCAGCAGGTATAAATCTGCTTCTAAACGGGCTTGTAAATCTTCATAGCCCATTTCGTCGTTTTTCGCGGTAATAGCATCGGCCCACTTAATGCCGGTAATGGCGCCATCGTCGCGCATGGTGAACGTGCACACTTCTGCTTTGCTCAGTTGCAGCTGGGTTACCAGCTTGTCCTGCAGGTGCGCCTGTACTTCATCATGCGTTAACAGGTGGTCTTTAAACGCGGCCTTGGCGCCTTCTTCGTCGGGGGCTTTTAATTGGGCGTTGTGGCCCAGCGTTAACTCAGCCGGCAGGCTTTTGTTTTGCAGCCATAACTGCAGCTGGCTGTTCAGCTTGTGGTTATCCAGCCATGGCAGAGCGGGCAGGGTGCCGATGGCTTTGCGCAGCAGGGCTAAAACATCCTCTGCTTTGCTGGCGCTGGCGGTATCAACAATAATTTGGTTACCGGCCATATCAATGTAAGCACGGGTAATGGTGCTGCGGCTGAACGCACGCGGTAGCAGGCTTAGCTGCAATTCTTCTTTAAGCTGCTGCTTTTCCTTGCGACTTAACGGCCGGCCTTTTTCTTGCTCGGCTGCTTCAATTTTTGGCAGCAGCTCTTCATTAATCACCGCGGCCGGCAGTAACTTTTGCGTGGTTTTAACCGCAACAACCAATACGCCGTTGAGCAGCTGCGTTACCAGCGGGTTAATGCTGGCATGCAGTGGCTGGCAAAAGCCGGTGTGTGCAAACTCCTGCGCGCTAAGTGGCCGGGTTTTAAATTCTGATAAAGCCTGTTCCAGCGTTTCAGCGGTTACAGGCAACGTGGCTGATAGGCGGTAAATACGGGCGTTTTTTATGTTCATCTTATTATCCTTAAATCAGTGCTGTTTGCAGCTCGTAGTTTTTACTGCTGTCGTACTTCTGCCAGCTTTTGCTCATGCGGGTTTTGCCGCCTTTGGCTTTGCGCTCTACCGGTGCTTTGATCATCACTACGCAGCGCTTTGCCCCCCCCTTAACGGCCATTTCAATAAACTGCTGGCAGGTTTCTGGTGTGGCGAACTCACCGCTTAAAATTACCGGCTTCATTTGCTGCATGTACTTTTCAGTGGCTGCGTTTAGCGCTTCCTGATATTCCTCGGGCGTTAGCTGGCGCAGTGCTGCGCCGCGGCCGGTGGTTTTAGGGGTTTTCTTGATGGCCATAGCGCGTGCCTTGGCCTGGTTAATGCCGAATACTGCAAACATGGTTATGCTCTCCGCTCTTGATGCAAACGTATAACGGCCAGGTCCATTTGCAGGGCTTCAATGGCGCGTTTTAATTCGGTGCTGTGTGGTGATAACAACAGGCTGCAATAACCCAGGGCGCGCTCTTTTGCGCTGATATCGTCAATTACAGGGTGATCCTGGCTGCTTTGCTCTTGCTCAAACTCGCTGGCCATTTGGTCAAAGTTAAAACCGCTAAGCACGGCGTTTTCTAGCGATTCGTCTATGTCCTCCACGTGACAACGAAGGACGTAAATCTCGCTGTTTGAATCAATATCAGCTCCAACCCATGCGCGGGATATGTCAGCAGATACAGCGACGGGCTGCTGCAACTTTTCGGTTATTTCCTGCAGAATTTGCTTGTCTGTCTCAAGCTGAAAAAAAGATGCGGCGGCATGCGCTGCAAGCTCTGCGGCTTGTTCATCGTCAGTCTCGCGTGCCGCCTGCTCTTTATCTGTTGCGCGATGCTTAATCAGAGCATCCAATTCTTGCTTGATAGCCTCGGTTATCTTGTCAGGGAAGTTAGCTGGTGAATCTTCCGAAACGAACTTCCTTCCTTGGGGAGTAATGTAAAAGCTTCCGCCAGTGTATTTTTTGGCTAAACCTAAATCAGCTAATTTATAAAGCGCCTTACGGACTGCGCCATGGCTGCCATTAGCTAACTTTGCTGTTTTATTAATGCCAACAGATTTAGATGCCTCAAACAGAATTAACAATACGCAGGCTATAAGGGTGGCCTCTGTGTATAGAAATTCTTCATCGCTGATATCTTTACTACACAGCTCTGCTTTATCTGCAACAGCTGGCGCTGTGGTGGTGGCTTCGGCAGGGGCCGTTGCGGCTGGCAGCAGGTGATCATAGCTTTCGTTTTTGGCTATGCACTGCAGCACGCGCTGGCCGTTCTCGGTAATTTTCAGAGCGTCTTTATCTGCTTTACGTATAAAGCCTACGTACTCGAGCTGGCGCACCATGTTGTCTACTAAGGCTTTTTCCAGCTTTAATTGTTTACTTAAGCCGTAAGCAGTGCCCACTGAACCAAGCGTGAGGTTGCGCAATATAGCAACGTGAGTTTTATTGAGTGTCATGGCATTAACCCTGTACTTGTATAACAGTGGTAACAGCAGCGTTTTGGTCGGCGTGCAGTTGTTCTGCAGCAACAGCGTTAACAAGGTTTAACCCGGCAGGGCTTAACCAATAACGGCCATCATGGCACTGCAGCAGGCCCAGCTGGCGTAGCTCATTTGCCAGAGCCGGGCCTTTGCCGGTTTCTTGAATGCCGTAAATTTCAAACTGCACCGGGTTAAAGGCCGGGTCGTCACCGGTTCGGCCAAATGCTTTGTGCCATTCATGCGCAACTGAAAGCCCGGCGCGCTGGCGCATGGTTAAGGTGTCGTACCGGTTAACCAGCTTCCAGCCGGTGGCTGCAGGCTGGATTGAAAGAGGTACTGCAGATGTGGCTTTTACCTGGCTGGCTGCCGCCAGTGTTAGTGCTGTTATACTCATGCGGCTTGCTCCTGCTGCTGTAAATGCGTAATGCGGCTGTTAATCATCAGCTGCACAAACTCGTGAACGCTTTTTAAACCACCCATGCTTTGCATCATCTGCATATCTTGCAGCGTGATGTTTTGCGCCAGGTACTGCAGTTCGGCTATTGCTTGATTACTCATGCTTGTCGGCCCTTACGTGATAAGTCGTAATCGCTGATCTGGCAGGTCCCGTCATCTTGCGGGCCGTCAACGCCAGCCAGGTGCGGAAACCGAATGAAATTAACCGCTGGCTGGCGAAATCTTTCGCTTGGCTGCCGGCGAATAAATATTCCTTCGCGTTCTTCGTTGCCGAAAAAGGTATATAGAATTTTTGCACCGGGCTTCAATTTGCTAGGTCTCATTCACTTAACCCCCAGCGTTATGGCTGCTACAAAAAGCACCAGAACCCAGACTGCAATGCCCCACACAAACAAGGTGCTTGCCTTTTTTGGATGGAGAATTGCATCACTGATGGAACGTTTCATAAATATCCCTCACAAGTAAAACTTGTATTATCATTACAAGTATTACTGGAAAATACAAGTAAAAACTGTAATAATTTCTCGTGAGGTCGATTGACGTTTATTTGAGAGGCTAGGCGCCGGCTTCAACAAGGTGCGGAGTTTCGATAAATGGATGATATTTGGCTTACATTGAGAATAATGCAGTAGAACTTTGGCTAAGAATGTGACAAATTCTGTCAACTAATAGGAGGGTGTATGGAAGTAACAAGTAGTACGCAAGGAATGCAGATTAATATTGCAAGTGGTTCTGTTGGAGTTACCAAGGACGAACCGCAAAAAGCCCAATCAACAAGCCAAACCCATACGGATACCGTATCCATCTCTGAAGAAGCAAAGCGGCTGCTTGACGACGAAGCTAAATCAGCAAGTGAGTTGGATAATGGCGGCGGGACAGAGCCGCCGTTAATCGGCGCTCAGAGCGACAACGACTCGAGCAAGCTGTTCAACGGCGGTGGCACAGAGCCTCCGAAGTGAGGCTAACATGGAATTGCTAGAATATTTAGATAGGGCTATCACGATCACAGCCTTAGTTGCGCTGTGCTTGTCTCTGCTAACCATTAATAAACTGCCTTCAGTTTTTTTTGCTGGATGCGGCTTTCTTCTGGTGCAGCTGACAAGTTATTTCATGATAGTTTTCGTCCGTGATCTTGGTAAGTTTGTACCTGAACATGCTGATTTAGTTCGCGTCGTTTGGTACTTTGGCTTTGCCTTTTTTAACTTACTTTATGTTGTGGTGATATATCGAATTCACCGAGCAATGCAGGCGCGGTTTGATTTCGGAGCGAGATTCATATGTAGCAGCATGTTCTGTTTGGCAATAATTCAAGTATTGAGGTTTACGGACAGGCACCTGGAAATCAATGTATTAGGTGAGTTTTATAAATATTCCATCCCGGCCATTAACGTGGCCTGTGTAACGGTTCTGGTCGGCGGTTTGGTTCTGGCTTCACTGTCAACGAGAGGCTTTACTGGTGTTAGGGAGCTAAGATGATTATAACTATTTTTTCATTGGGGCTATTGATACTGTTTTGCTATACATTCGCCACTGTTTTACGCAGCTACAAAAACGAACTCGACGGTAACAGCAGGGCAGCAGCAGCGGAAAAGGCAATGGCCGCACGATTTATCAAGAATGCAATGTCACAATACACCGCGCGGCACCGTACACCTTCGATGGATGCTTTAACGGAAATGGAAGAACTTATATCTGAGTCAGACGATCTCGTTGAGCAATACTGGCAGTTACTTAAGGCCAATCAGACTACTAATAATGATAATGTATCAATGATGCCCATAATGAAAAAGGCGCTTTAGGCGCCTTTTTTCTGAACATCATCTACGGCCGGCGTTTCACTCTCTCCTGGTTCCATCCCATATTCTTCCAGCAGTTTTGTATAAAACAGATCGCCTATAATGTTGAGGCTCACATCAGGGCGCTTTACGCCAATCCAACCCATACTAACTGCCAATCTAAAGGCTTTGGTAATTGCAGCTAAGTGTTGGTTTTTAAATTCTTCTGTTTTTAGTGCATCCCGGACATCAATAGCAGAATCGGCAGACTCAGGACCGACACCGAACTGTAAATAGTTGGGAGTAGTATTCAGTTCGTTGGCTATTTTTCTCAGACGATTATGCCTCGGGACTGTTTTGCCCGATTCCCACTGCTGCACGCTCTGGCAAGTAACACCAACCAAGTCGCCAAGCCCTTCCTGACTTAAATCAAGCTGCTCACGTAGCGACTTTATGCGTTGACCAATCAAGTTATTTTCTTCCATTCTCAAATTGTACAAGCGTTTCTTTATGGTAGCATCACAAGAATAGCTTGTAAAACTAAGTTTTATGATCAAGAATAACTATAGGATACCAAGTTTAACTAGTAAGGCGTTTTAATGACTGAGCATGATACCAACACCGCCGGATCACTTCGACAGTTGCTACGACCGTTCTTGCCGCAAGCGAAGTTTGCTGAAAATATTGGGGTAACTCAGCAAACAATTTCGCTTTGGTTGAAAGCCGGCAAAGTTCCCCCTAACAAAGTAGGGCTCGTGAGCCTGAAAACCGGGTTGCCTAAACACACTCTAAATCCCGATTTCGCGGCCGGTGATGTTGGAGTTGAGCAGAATGCTTAGCCCACAAATCTCATATAGCGCCTGCAGCGCAAACTTTCTTTGCGACTTAAGCAATGGTTGGTTACTTGGCGGCAGCCTGGCGTGGATATTTTTAATCACACTGTTTTTTAAGCCCAAAGATGGGCTAAAGCGCGGCCCACTTGAAAAGCTGTTTTCACTGGTGTTTGTCACCGCTTTTTTATGGCTTGGCGCGTATGTGCCGTTTTTGTTTCTGGCGCTTGGCGCCTGGATAAGGTGGCTGTAATGGTGCTAAGTAAAGGCTACCCAGCAACCCGCCTGTCGGATAACAAATGCATTAGCCTTTGTGTTTCTGCATGTGCCGTGGCCGCACATTGCATTAGCTCAATTCCATCAATGGAAAAAAACATTTCATCTACCGTTAGTGACAGAGAGTGTAGCAGTTCTTGCGAATTCTCAGCTGCGAGGTCATCTGTAGCCACCGCTGCTGATTCCAGTAGTAGCTTAATTGCTGAGTACGCAGCGGCTGGTGTTTCGTGTCCATGTGTCCAGGCGCCTAACATGTCGTCAATTTTTACAATGGTTTGCTGTGCTCTGTTCAACGCGTGTTCCTTTCGGTTGTTTGTGCCTATTAATGGTAGTGCTTTTTCTAAAACAAGGCAATTAAAAGGTCATTTGCATTTTCTAAAAATTAACAAAGTAGCAGCATTGAGTAGTGTATTGGGTTGGTGTTCAGGTGGCAGCGTTGCGCTGGCGCTGGACAGATGGATGGAGTGGTTATGAGTAAACAACTTAGCGAGATAAACGCTGCTCTGCAAGGCTACCGCGTGTTGTTGTCGGCTTATATGAATCCAGGCCAAGCTAAATGGCGTAAAGCGGCAGAGCTGGTAACTCTTAGCTTTCAAATTGAGAAGCTGGCGCTAGATCTGGATGAAGGGGTTAAGCAAATAGCCGGCATAATTCATATTGCAGGTGCACAGCAAAAGCTACAGCAGGCTTACAACCTGGTAAATGAAGTATCGCAAGCCTGTGAAAATGATTTGTCTCTTGCTGTTGCTGGCTGTGAAGCCTTGAGAGACTTATCTAAATTTCAGAAATTACTTTCCGAATCCTTGGTTTAAACACAGACGCTTTAAAAGCCACCCCGGTTGTGGCGCCGGTGGAAACCGGCAGTTTTAGTAGTGTATTGGGTTGGTGTTTGTAAATGTGTGCTTGGGTTGAGCGCGGTGCGCCGGAACTGATCAGCCGGAAACACGCCGATATCAAACACCAACGCCAATGCGCTGCAGTAAGGCGCAGAAAAGCAACATGGGTGTTGTTTTGTGTTGACGCCGTGAAAGAACGGGCTGGCCTTTGCCTCTGGGGTTCTGGGGGATGCAACAAAGGCCAGCAGCTTAACAGGCGGATATTTTGCGCTAACGGATCTGCCGTCGCATTTGGAACAGCTCGTCTTTGTGTTTATAGCGAGAGTAGTGAGTTGCGGTCTTGAGAGCTGTTATACACAAAGCCGAAACGAACGCGACAACCATAGATAGGATTTTCAACGGATCAATATCAGCAGGTAAAAAGAACGCCATGAAAATAGCTGACCACAGCAACGAAAAGAAAGCCGGCCAAAGCTTAAAAACTGCCGCGAAAAGAAACCACCGCTTGCGGAAGATCAGAAGACTTTGCGAAGTTTTGGTTTTTGCTAACTGTTTTTTAGTGACTTTTATCACAGATGATACCGCGCTTTTGTTGTTGATTATTTTTCAGATAGTGCTGGCAGTTATTACCTGTCGGTTATTAAAGCACGAATATAGCAATTAAGTCTCGTTGCCTTATTCGACTGTTAATTGATGCAGTTACCAGCCGAATGCGGTGAAGCCTGTAGCCAGGCAGTGTGATAAGCGCGAAAGCGTGTCGTACCGGTTAAGGTGCGTTGGTTGGCATGATGCCGGCCGGATGGGCCAATTTGCCCTGGCGTGTAAGGCACACCCGACGGGGCAGCCAGTGGTAGCGTACTGGCCACCGCAGATAAATAAAAGCCCCGCTTGATGAGGGCGGGGCAGTACAACGGACATTTAAGGATGAATGTCATTTAAAAATATAGTGCGCCTGGTTGGTTTTGCAAGGCGCAAAAGAAAGCCCGCTGGATCAGAGCGGGCCGGTCATAAACTTAAAATAGGTAAGCAAATGACAGCCAATAATTTAGTTGATTTTAACGCTGTACGCAACAGGGGGCCGCATGTGATTGCCGATACTGATGATGGTTTTACGCGCACGGCCAATGCCATTCAGGATCAGCTTTGTCAGCTTGATATTTCTGGTAGCCAATTTCAGGTATTAAACGCCATTATTCGCAGCACCTACGGCTATAACAAAAAACAGGACAGGGTTACAAATACGTACCTGGTTGAGCTTACCGGCATAAGCGAAAAAGCCGTGCGTGATGCCTTGCAGGTACTAACCGACCGCAACATTATAACCTGCGAAAAAAGCGGCATTATGAAGTTGGTGGCCGTGAATAAGGTAGTAAGCGAATGGGTGATAAAGACCAGTAAAGCCGCGAATATGCGCAAGGGGGCGGAGCAAATGCACCGACGGAGCAAATGCACCAACAATACGGAGCAAATGCTCCAACAAGGTGGAGCAAATGCACCGGAAGAACGGAGCAAATGCACCAGCACCAAAGACAACCTACCAAAGACAACTAACCAAAGACAAAGTATTACGTCGCCGCCTTCGGACGACGACACCGCTTTAAAAAATGATGCGGCCATTCAAAAAGGTAAGAACTGGGGTACTGCTGAAGATTTGGATGTTGCCAACCAAATGGCTGCCATTTTGAAAACCACCCTGGGTGAACATTTCCGCCAGCCAGCCTTGGCAACCTGGGCTAACGAAATTCGGATAATGCGAACGCAAGAGCGGCGAGTTCCCCGGCATATGGTTTCGCTGTTTGCGCTGGCTCATACCGATAAATTTTGGAAAACCACCATTCACAGCCCGGCAGCGCTGCGCAAGAGCTGGGGCAAGCTGGCGGTAATGCATTCTGAGCGTAAAAACAGCGGCCTGAATAACTCGCAAACCGGAATTAGCCTTGGCGCCAATGGCCAACCGTTAACTGCTGCTGATATGGCCCAGCTGGCGCGTGAACATGGGGGGATGAACTGATGCTTAAAAATACACTGGCAGCACTGCCTAAAAGCATTCTGGACAAGGTAGATAAGCTGGCGCCACGTAAGGCGTTTGATCCGCAGCATTACGACGAATTTAAGCAGCGCGAAGAGCGGGCCGAGTTTCACCGCCAACAGGCGCAAATAGCGCGGGAGCGTAACGAGCGCTTTATACGCCACTTAATGGACCGCAGCGGCGTGCAGGAAATTTACCTTACTGCCACCCTGGAAAACTACGTAATTAGCCACGACGGCCAGCAAGCCGCAGTTGATAAATGCCGCCGTTACCTGGCCGAATTTGGCCAGATACTATCTAAGCGCAACATGATGTTTTGCGGCACTACCGGTACAGGTAAAAACCATATGGCCAGTGCCATTTGTAATGCCCTTATTGCCAGCGGGAAAAGCGCGGTAGTGGCCACTGCCCTTGAACTGCAGATGAAGATTCGCGCCGCCCGCCGCCATGACAGCCCGTTAACTGAAGATAAAGTGATCAGTAGCTTTGCTAGTTTTGACTTGCTTGTGTTGGATGAAATAGAGCTGGGCAGCACGCAGGACTATGACGGCAAGCTTATTAATACCGTAATTGATAAACGTGTTACGGGTGGTAAGGGCACCATTTTGCTAAGCAATTTGAGTGCTGAAGAGTTAATGGCTCACCTGGGCGAGCGCATTGTAAGCCGCCTGGTACCAAGCAATTATTTGGTGGAATGCAAATGGCCGGATTACAGAACCCGCCGCTAAACGGTGATTACAACCTGTGCACCCGCAGCCGCGAATAACAGGACTATGCCGCTGCTAAAACGCTGGCGCATTTTTGGTTGCATCAAAAACGTAACGGGCAAATGACGCGGCTGGATATTAACAAACGGCTGAACGAAATGAGCCAAACCCAGCGCGAACTGCACCGCCAGGCGCTTAACGATGCGATAGCACAATTAAAAGAAGGTAAAACCAATGCCGCATAAACAGGAAGTGCAATACCACATTCAGGAAGCCATTAACCACCTGCGTAAAGCTGGTGGCATTACGCTGCATGAAGCGCCAAAGGATCCGCAAACTGAATTTAGGCCGGCAGAGCTTGCGGGCAATGAATTGCTTGTTATTGCTGATCACCTTGAAAACGTTAAGGCCTTTGCTGCTAAACCGATAGTGATGGGGCCTTGATGAAAAGCGTAGCACTGGTGATATCTGACGCTGCTATTACACGCCACTCTGCTGATGTGGAAGTGGGTGAGCTGCGCGATCATAAATCTCCGATTGTGCTGCGCTTTCATAAAGCCCGTGATAAGGGCACCTGGTATCTGGTGCAATACAAACGCAGAGATAAAAAGCGGCACCGTTTAGGTTACTGGCCAGTGCTGAAGACCAAAGATGTGCAGAGCATTGTGCCTGACATGCTGAAAAAGCTGGGTACCGGTGCTGAGGTGCAAAGCAGCCAGTTTGTAACGGTAGGCCAGATGCTGCAATGGTATTTAGGCCGGATACAACGCGAAGCGGTTAAAAGTGCCAGCCGGCGTAAAGGGGTGGTTAGTGCGATTAAGCGCCACTTGCTGCCGCTATTGGGCTCTGTGGCTATTGCTGCACTGGATAAGGCGGTTATAGACGATAAGTTGATGTTACCGCTGCAAGCTGAAGGCCTGCAGCCCTCTACCATTCGGTTGTACTACTCGGTGCTTAAGCGTGCCTTTGCCAGTGCCAGTGAACTGGGGCTGGTTGCATTAAACCCTATGGCCGGGATGAAGTTTAGGGACCATATACAAAAACAGATTATACCCAAGCCGGGCAAGCTGCTGGTAAGTGACGCTGGCCGTGCACAGCACCTGATATCACCACTGCTTCAGCCTGTTAAAGGCTTGCTGCTGTTTATGCTGATGTTTGCTACCCGTATTGGTGAAACCCGCCAATTACGCTGGGAATATGTGGATTTCGACGCCAGGCAAATAACGATACCCGGCAAACTAACGAAAACCGGCGCGCCACACATTCTGCCCATTACAGATGATGCAAAACCCATACTGCAAGAGCTGATGCAGCTTTATACGGGCGCTTGGGTGTTCGGCCAGACTGATTGCCCCAGTGAAAGTGAAGCCGACAAGCTGATCCGCAACGCCAGCAAAGGCAAGTTCAGCGCACACGATTTACGAAAATTCGCCCGCAGCAGCTGGGCCACGATTGGTATTGATTACTGGGTATCAGAGCGTCTGCTTAACCACAAGCAAAAAGGACTGGATGCCGTGTACATAAAAGCGGATGCATTGGACGTTAAACATGCGGCATTAACGCAGTACCACCACTGGTTAAAAGAACGTTTTGCGTGCAGGCACCATGCAGGCATTGAGAATAATCAGGGTGCAGCGTAAGCCATATATTTAAAGGGCTGTAGCGTAATTGGGAGTTTTACAATATGGAAACCGCAGAAGGGGCTTTTAGTGAGATTTAGAACACTTTATTTAGCTGTTCGCTCTGCGCTTGGCTTGGGTTTTAATGAGCCTTCAGCGCCGATATCTTCATCCAGTCAAAGCGTGGTCCAGATGATGAATATAGCTTACGAAAACTGGCTTAGTTACTTTGCCGAGCACTGCCATATTCCTGAATCGCTTTGGGGTACTGATGGCGTGATCATGGCCAGACCCCGCTATGGCAAGTCAGTGCCTTATCTAAAAGGTATCGAGTATGGTTTTTATGTGCCGCCTTTATCAGAGTGGGGTGATTTATGCTAATCATCGGTATTGATCCCGACCTGAGCGCCAGCGGTGTTGCTGTAACTACTGACAGCCGGGTAATCGCAGAATTGAGCAAGGTTAAGCTATCTGGCCTCGTTGATTTTATGCACTTGCAGGCGGCGAAAGTTGAGGGCCGGATCCTGATAAAAATGGAAGACCCGAACTTGCTTAAGCCAACATTCCCCCGGGTGCTAAACAAGAAGCTTACCCAGGCGCAGCGCATTGCAACGATGCGCAAAATTAGCCAGGACGTAGGCAAAGTTAAAGCTGTGGCCACACTGATAATGGAGCTGCTTAAAGACGCGGGCTTTAACGTGCAGCCGTGCCGGCCTCTGACTGGTGGCCACAAAGCCCGCTGCAAGAAAGATGCGGCTTACTTTAATACGCTGACTGGCTGGAATGCCCGCAGCAATGAAGATTGCCGCGATGCGGCATTAATTGCTTTGTACGGGGTGTAAATGATACCAGGCACCCCGGAGTGGATGCACGGCGGTAATATCCTGCGGAAGAACCGGGAGCGTAAAGGCTACACGCAAGAGAGGGTGGCTGAAATGATGTGTATCTCATTACGCACATATCAGAGCTGGGAGTCCATGAAGACAGATCCGGATTTTGGCCATGTAATGGCAATTTGTGAATGTGTTTTTAAAATTGAATTGGTAGATGCAATTACCGTTGCGCGGGGTGCTGCAGTTGAAGATTAAAGAGCTTGATAAACTACTGGTTACCTGGGGCCGATTTTGGGCTGAGCGTGAAGCGCTACAGGGCTATGCCAGGACCAGCGTAACAGAGCGTTGCTGCCAGGTTATGCGCACGGGTATTTGGGCCAGCTCTGACAAACACCTGTTTAGCCACCAGGCCGATCAGCTTTATGTACCGCAGTGGGTAGCCAGCATAGACACCTGCGTTGCACAACTGGATGACGTTAATGTAAACCGCCGGCATTTGAGCCGCGAGTTACAACGCGCTGCAATTACACGGCGGTATATAAAGCAGCAGCAGTTAGTAGGGCTGCAGCGCGTGGCGTTAATGCACGCACAAGCGCAGTTATTGGCGTTGGTTTAGCAAATAATTTAAAAATATTTTCAAACCCGCAGTTTTCTGCGTGTTTTTTGCCTCTGAAATCAGCTACTTTTAGCTACAGTTGCACGAGCTGTAACTTCCATGTTTACTGATAAAGCGCATGCCACTTAACCCCAGCCACCCAGCTGGGGTTTTTTATTGGGTTAAACGATGAAAAACATAGCCGCCAAACTATCAGCGCTGGGCTTGTCTGCCGCAATGGTAGTGGCTGGTGTGTTTATTGCTCCGCACGAAAACAATACTACTGATCCGGCTAAGCTGGCCGTTCATGCGGATCCTATTGGTATACCAACAGCGTGTTATGGCAGCGTAAAGCCCGGCATGGTTGTTGGCCAGCAGAATACAGAAGACGAATGCGCTGAAATGTTTGCGGCTGATTTGCAAGAGCATGATCGGCAGTTACGGCAGGCCGTTAAAGTTGAACTGAGCGAGCCGGAATACGTTGCTTACTTATCTTTCCATTACAACGTTGGCGCCGCTAATTTTCGCAGCAGCACGCTGCTTAAGCACCTGAATGCAGGGAAACGCATTGATGCTTGTATCGAATTAACCCACGCCTGCAGTGAGAAGCGCGGCACCTGCAAAGGCTGGATTTATGCCGGTGATGAGCCTTGGCCTGGGTTGATAACACGCCGCGCCGACGAGCGCGATCTTTGTTTGAAAGGAGCTTTAACATATGAAAATTAGTTTATTTGGTGGCATTGCGTTAGCTGCCGCGCTGGCAATTGCTGCTGCAGGTTTTACTTTATTGGATGCCAAGCACGATGTTGCACTGGCTAAGGCTGAGGTGCAGACGCTTACCGGCACAGTTGCACTTAAACAAGAGCAGGTTGACGTACTGGCGCAAGCCATGACTACCACCAGCAAAATGGTGCAAGAAATTAAAAACGAACGGGCATTGGTGGTTAAGTTGCATCAAGAGCAGATGGCTGGTCAGCAGATTATTGCAGAGCAGTTGGCACTTAACCGGGCCCATGTTAATGAGCTGAGGCAATCAACTGATGAATACGTTAAAGCATGGTCTGCTAATCATATGCCTGGTGCTGCTGTGCAGCTGTACCACTACGCCCAATACACCGGTAATTACCCGGACGGTAGTGCAGAAGGTGCCGGTTTATCTAACACCACCGGAAAGCCTGCTAACCGATTGTTTGCCTCAAACCAGTTTTAACGTAGCAACCAACGCTGACGGCATCGACTACACCGTTTGGGTGCAGTCGTTGCTGCTCCGGTGCCACAACAATATACAGCTGATTAAGAAGTGGGCTGCCGAGAGCGGGAGTCAGTGATATGTCCAGCATAGTGATGACACGGCCAATGGAAAAGACAACTAACATAGCAACATACATTAGCGCTGTGGGCACTGCCTTGGGAGGTCTACTCACTTTGCCTAACATAGCTTTACTGCTGGGTGTGGTCGTCACTATTGCCCTGGGTTTAATACAGTGGCAAGTGTGGTATAGCCGCAAGCGGCACGAAGCAGAGCTGCATGCATGGGCTAAGGTGCAGCATGACTTGCGGGTCAGGCAGATGGAAGCTGCCTTGCTGCTTGGTCAAAACTTTGACGCACCGCCGCGACTGGTCAACCAGTTGGGGGCAGGGGACCCTGCGGATCCGACCTGAGCCAAGGGGGCGCGGAAAGCGCGGCGAAACACTTTTTTTCCGCATTTTAATGTGATCCACCACATGTGGTGCGATCTCCAGTATTCACGAGGGCTAGGCAGTTGTGCGAGTTGTACATTCCTGGCAATAAATCAGATAACAAGATGATCGCTATGGCATGGGTACATTGCACAACATTGATGATGCCTACGCCTGGTCAATCAGCCGAATTGCTGAGGCGTTTGGTTTAGACCGTCGCACGGTATCAGCAAGAATTAAAGAGGCTCATATCGAGCCGGCAGGAATACGAAAGGGCCACCCAACTTACTTGCTGAAAGATATTGGCCCGGCGTTGTTCGGTGATTCAGTAAATGATTTACCCCCTGCACTAATTAACCCAGCTCAGATGATGCCGAAAGACCGCAAAGACTGGTATCAGTCAGAGCGCGAGCGGCTAAAGCTTGAAGCTGAATTAAAAGAGTTGGTGCCAGCTGATGAAGTGGCCCGCGGATACGCCGACCTGGTTAAAGCCGTAGTTAACCCGCTGGATAGCCTCATAGACGAACTGGAATCAAAAGTAGGTTTGTCGGGTGATGCACTGGACAGAGTGCAGATAATTATCGATGGCCTGCGCGAAGAAATGTATTTAAACGCCATCCGTGGCGGTGCTGAATTAGACACGGACGAAAGCGACGATGATTAGCGCCGGTGATGCACAGCGCATTAAGCGCGATATTGCCAGCTTGCTAAAACCGCCTATCCGTATGTCGGTGTCTGACGCAGTTCAGGAATATGTGCGCGTTAAGTTGCCAAGCGGTAACTGGGGTAAGTGGGATTTAGAAACCACGCCGTACATGCGCGAACCGCTGGACATGCTAAGCAGCCGCAAGTATCGCGGTTTGATCTTTGTTGGCCCAGCCCGAACCGGCAAAAGCCAGGCACTGGTTGATGCGTTCTGTGGTTACGATGTTAAGTGCGACCCCAGCGACATGCTGATCGTGCAAATAACCAAGGAAAAAGCCGCCGAGTTCAGCAAAAAGCGCATCGGCCCAATGCTGGAAAACTCGCCAGAGCTGCAGCCGCTGTTAAGCCCACGCGGGCACGATAACAACCTGCACGATAAAGTACTGCGCGCTGGCAATTACCTTAAAATTGCCTGGCCGGCTAAATCGATATTCGCCAGCTCAGAATGGCGCAGGGTAATAATTACAGATTACGACCGCACAGCAACCCTGCTTGATGTTGAGGGCGAGGGCAGCGGGTTCGACTTAGCGCTTAAGCGCACCCAGTCATTCCGCAGCCGCGGTATGGCGGTGGCTGAAAGTAGCCCCGGCTATGAAATTAAAGATCCAGACTGGAAACCAAACCCAGCCCGGCCACACGAATTTCCGCCAACGGTTGGCATAGGCGCACTTTATAACCTGGGCGATCGCCGAGTGCTGTATTGGCCGTGCCCCAGCTGTGGCGAATTCTTCCCGGCAAACTGGGATTACCTGCGCTGGGACACCAACGAAACAGATATACGCAAAGCCAGCCGCACGGTTAGCTGTTATTGCCCACACTGTGGCGACAGCGAAATAACCCCGCAGGCCAAACACCCAATGATGATGAAATCGCGCTGGGTTCCTGAAAACTGCAGCATATCGGCAGATGGCGAATTAACCGGCACGCCGATAGACACTGATTTTATCAGCTACTGGATGCAAGGCCCGGCAGCCAGCTTTCAAAGCTGGGAACAGTTGGTATACAACTATCTGTCTGCAGTAAAAGATTTTGAATCAACCGGCAGCCAGGAAAAATTAAAAACCACAATTAACACCGATCAGGGCCAAGCGTACTGCTACCAAACATCGGACAAAAAGCGCAGCGCCGAACGGCTGGCAGAGCGGGCGGAAGATACCACCAAGCGCCACGTGCCAGAAGGTGTTGTATTTTTAACGGCGTGTGTCGATGTGCAGGCTGGTAAAGATCGGCGCTTTGTAGTGCAGGTACACGGCAATAACCAGCAAGAACGCTGGCTAATAGACCGCTACAATATCAGGCTATCAGCCCGGGTAAAAGATGCTAACGCAACCGATCCGGAACAGCGCTACTACCAGATAGACCCTGCCGGTTATCCGGAAGACTGGGACCAGCTAACCAAACTGATACTTGATCGTGGCTACCCGCTGGACGACAGTAGCGGCCGCGAAATGCACGTGCACATTATGGTGTGCGACCACGGCGGCGAAGATGGCGTATCAGACAACGCCTACAGCTACTACCGCAGGCTGCGCACAGAAAACCGCCACAGCAAACTAATGCTGGTTAAAGGTGGCAGCAAAGCCCAGGCTGAAATGGTAAAAATTAGCTACCCCGACAACACAAAACGGGCCGATCGCAAAGCCAATGCAAAAGGCGATGTGCCGCTGCACATACTGGCCACCAGTAAATTAAAAGACAACGTAAGCAATAAGCTGGAGCGAGACACCGCCGGCGCCGGTTTTGTGCATTTCCCTGCATGGCTGGGCAGTTGGTTTTACGAAGAGTTAACGGCAGAAAGCCGGGACGACCAAGGCCACTGGGAGCGCGCCAACAAAAAACGCCCTAACGAAGGCTGGGATCTTCTGTGTTACAACGAGGCCGCCCAGTACCAATTACAAACGCACAAGCCTAAATTCTGGTTATCCCCGCCGCGCTGGGCGCAGCCGTGGGATACAAACATAAACGTTTATCACCCCAGCGAAAGCAGCAGGGCGCCGGCCGCTAAAGCAGCGCAAGCCGCACCACGCCAGCGGCGGGTAAGGTACAGGTCATAATGTATAGCGAAGCACAGCTGGAAGAAATTAAAAAAGCCATGGCCAGCGGCCTTACTAAAGTTCGCCTTTCCAGTGGTGACGAACTGACATACCGGTCATTGGCCGAAATGAAAGAAGTTGTGCGCACCATAGAAAATAACCTCGGTAACAAAAAGCCCCGGCGTCGCATGGGCTATGCAATGCGCGTTAACAAAGGCCTTTAAAGCATGCCCGGAAGAAAATCAGTAATAGTTGGGCTTAACGGCCAGCCATTAATGTTAGGCAACAGCGCTTACGACGGCGCAAGCTACGGCCGCCGTATGGGCGGTGTATATGCACCTGGTAGTGGCATAAACACCTTGCTTAACGCTGCCCTTACCACATTGCGCAACCGCAGCCGTGCCGGGCACCGTAACATGCCATTGCTACGCAGCGGTATTGAGAAAAAAGTAACCAATGAAATAGGCATAGGCATAACGCCACGGGCCAAATGCGCTGATTTAAAGTTACGTAAAGAAATAAACAAACTGTGGGACGACAGCTGCTTTCAGTTCGATCCAGAGGGAAATTTAGACGTTTACGGCATGCAAGCCCAAATTTCACGCGCCCGCCGTATCAGTGGCGAGTGCTTTATCCGTGCGCGTTACCGCAGTTCGTCAGCCGATTTGCTGGTGCCCATTCAGTTTCAAGTTTTAGAGGCCGACTTTGTACCGCTGGATTACAACGATACCCTAAGCAACGGCAACCGCATTATTGCCGGTATCGAATTTAACCGCCGCAATCAGCGCGTGGCGTATTGGATGTACCGCGAACACCCGGGCGAAATGTACAACTACAATGCGTCACTGGCGAACCTGATCCGCGTACCAGCCAGCGAAGTGGCACACCATTTTAACCCAATGCACCCGGGGCAAATTCGCGGCGAGCCAGACTCCGCCGCCAGCTTGGTAAAAGCGCAAACATTCGACAGCTACGACGACGCCGAGTTAGTGCGCAAACAAACCCGCGCACCTTACACAGGTGCTATTTACCGTGAAGATTTTGACGCTACCGACTCTGAGCACTGGATGTTCGATCCAATTAGTGGTGCGCCAATGGAAGGTAAGGAAGCTTTCGGCAATGCACAGGTAGATGCTGGCACCATGTTGGAACTGCTGGCCGGTGAAAAAATTGAGCTATTTAAAGGCGACGATACTGGCAACGGATACGCCGACTTTATGCGCTGGCAGTCATTAATGCAGGCTGCGGGCATGGATATGCCTTATGAGCTACTAACCGGCGACTGGAAAGAAGTAAACGACAGGCTGGTACGGGCGATAATGAACGAGTTTCGCCGGCGTATACAAATGGACCAATGGCACCTGATGATCCCGCAAGTGCTGCGTTGGATGCGTTGGCACTGGTTAAACCGCGCAGTATTAGCTGGCCGCATAAACCTGCCGGGCTATGCCACTAAAATGAACGACTACCACCAGCACACCTGGTGCCCGCACGGCTGGCCATACATTAACCCGGTGCAAGATGTTAAAGCCAAAATCGATGCTATCGATTCCGATCTGGTCGCGCACGAGGATGTAGTGGCCGAAAGCGGCGACGACTTAACAGACATACAAGAGCGTAACAAGGTGGCCCGCAAAAATCGCGGTGAAAGACCAGTGCGGAAAACCCAAAAGGATGAAGACGATGAGTAATTACCAGATGATCGCCGCCGCCGCGCTTAATAAGCCACTGGCAATGGATCTGGGTTATGCCCGGGTGTTTTTTAGTGCGCTTGGCCTGCGCCTTGGTGCGCAATCACTGGTAGACGCCGAGGGCAAAGAAATTAGCCGCGACGGCATGAAACAGGTTGCTGAAAGCTATATTCACCCAGTTACCGGCGAATACCGCCATTACGATATTATTGATGGCATAGCAGTTTTGCCAATACATGGCGCCTTAGCTCACAAAACTGGTAATGTCAGGCCAAAATCTGGCTTGCAGGGTTACGACGGCATACAAGCCATGCTTGAACAAGCGTTAACTGATCCAGAAGTGAAAGGTATCTACCAAGATAACCATACCCCAGGCGGCACCGTATTCGGCGCCTTTGATACCGCCGATTTATTTCGCCGCGCAGATGCCATAAAACCAGTATGGGCTATCGCAAATGATATGAACTGCAGCGCCGGCCAGTTGCTGGCCGCTGGTGCTCGCCGTCGATTAGTTACACAAACCGGCACGGTTGGTAGCATAGGCGTAGTAGTAGCTCACGCCGATTATGAAAAGTATTTAGAGCAACAGGGCGTAAAAATAACCCTGCTGCACTCCGGCTCCCACAAAGTTGAGGGCAACCCATATCAGGCCTTGCCCAAAGACGTAGCCGCCCGCTGGCAGGCTGAAATTGATGCCACCCGCCAGCTTTTCGCCAGCAAAGTAGCTGACTTTACTGGAATGTCTCTGCAAGCCGTTTTAGACACAGATGCCGCCACTTATGACGGCGCCGCAGCTGTGCAAGTTGGCCTTGCCGATGAATTAGTAAACAGTGCCGATGGCATTGGCATGATGGCCGACTACTGCCGCAATCTCACTCGAACCATGACAATAGGAAACAAAACCATGTCAGTAGCTAACACCGCAGCAGCAGCTGCAACCACCACCGCTGCGCCGGCAGCGGCTACACAATCAGCAACAACAGAAACAGTATGTACAACCACTTCAGGTGCAGTTATTACTGAGCAGGTAACCGCTCAGGCACCCGAAGCCGCTGCCAGTGCCGACGTAGTAATTACGCTGTGCACCGATGCCGGTATGTCAGATCAAATTGCCAACATGGTAAAAGCCAAACTAACAGAAGCCGGTGTACAGGCACGCTTAGCCACTCTGGGCAGTGTGCGCGACACTCTGGCCGCTGCAAGCCTTGGCCACATGTTTGCTGAAGTATCTGCCAAACTGGATAACCCGGCTGCCATGTTGCAAGTAGCCCTAACGGCCGCCACCGCCCATGGTGAAGACCGTGAAGTAAACAGCAGCAAGCAGGTTAAAACCGAAGCGGCAGTAAAACAGCCAGACGCTACAATCGCCTATGCCGACCCAAGCCGCTTATAACAGCGGCTTTTTAATAACTGCCCCTAACGGGCTTAGTAACTACGCCCGCAGGGCAATGAGGAAAAAACCATGCCAAACGTACACGTGCAGCTGCCCCGCGCCGGGCAGTATATTAAATCTGAAGTTGGCTCAATCAGCCGCGATACTATTCAGTTTACAGAAGCTGTTTTTAAACCAGGCGAAGTATTTGGCGTTGTCGCTGGTAAAGCTGTAAAGCTGGACTTTGCCGCTGAAACTGGCGCAGAGCTGGCTAAAGGCATTACCTACGCCTATGTAGACGCCACCGAAGCCGATGTAAAAGGCGTGTATACCTCACGCTTAACTGAGGTAAATATGCAAGAGCTTATCTGGCCAGCAGCCGCAACAACCGGGCAAGTGGTTGGCGCAGTGTCTGAACTGGCTAAAACCCACATTGTGGTGCGCGGCTAACGCCGCCCCCTATAAAGACAACAACCCGCTTTTAGCGGGTTTTTTTATTTCAAAAATCCGCTAAATAAGGAATACACCATGAACTTAGCACAGTTCGCCGCAGATCCGCACTTTCAGGTAACCAGCCTGACAGCGGCAATAAACGAAGCACGCACCGCACCGTCATTACTAGCCAGTTTAGGCCTGTTTGAAGAGCGTGGAATTACAACAACTACCTTTGAGCTAGAATTCGACGGCCAGGTGTTAACACTGGTAATGCCTGGTGAGCGTGGCGAGTCAAAGCAAGGCCAGAAAAAAGCCAACCGTCGCAAGATCCCATTTCAAACGGTGCACCTCCCTGTACCAATGCATATCAAAGCCGACGAAATTCAAAACGTTCGCGCATTTGGTTCGCAAACTGAACAGCAGGCATTGCAAGCTGTAGTTAACGAGCACCTTACGCTGGCCCGTCAGCGCCTTGTTGCCACCCGTGAATTAATGCGCGCTGGTGCTATTACAGGCAAAGTGCTGGATGCAGAAGGTAATGTATTACTGGATATCTATGAGCGTTTTGGTATTACCCAAGCGCCGGTAGAGTTCGATCCTGCTGCTAAGAAAACCAAGGCAATGTTAACTGCAGCGAAAACGGCCTCTAAAAAGAATCTTGGCCAAGCAGTGGTAAATCGTTGGCTGTTAATGTGCGGTCCGGATTATTTTAATGCATACAGTGAAGCTGATGATGTTGTACGTGGCTTGCAAAACAAAAACGGCAATAGTAACGACCTGATCGACGATATGACCGACGGTCTTAACTTCCACAACGTTACTGCTTTTGCCTATGACGCTAGCGTAATTGGTGAAGACGGCGAAACAGAAATCGCATACGTGCCATCAGATGAAGCGTTTTTAATCCCAGTAACGCCAGGCTTGTTTATTGGTCGTAATGCCCCGGCAGATTACGTAGAAACAGTAGGCACTTTAGGCCTGCCGTTTTACGCTAAAACAGTTCTGGAGCCAATGGGTAAGGGTATTACTGGCGAAGCGCAATCTAACCCGCTTTACCTGCCAACCCGCCCGCTGGCTATCCGTCGCTTTAAACTGAAAGCGCCAGGCGGCTAAGTTGTCACGCTTCACACAGCATGCGGCGCTCGTTAAGAGCGTCGTTTTAAATCAGTTTGGCGATCAAATGGAATTGTTCGCCGCCAACAAAATCACACTGTTAAATCGCACACACGGCGTGCTGCTTAACCGTGTGCAAGAAGCTGATCAGTATGAAGATGCCCGTTTTACTACCGAACTAAAAGTAGTAAAGCTGGATGTTGCCATGCAGCCATATGTTAAAGCCAACAACTGGCTAAAGCATAAAGGCGTTTGGTACAAGTTTGATCAGCCAACCGACGTAAGCACTATTGCCCGTGGCGCCAAAACTGACGCCCACTTTATTTACTGGTACGTAAAATGAGCAACACCCCGGAATCAGCGTATGAATTTATCCGCAAGCTGGGGCCGCAAGCTTTAGACGCATTGGCGTTAACACTTAACGAAACCGGTAAAAACTTACGCCAGCAGGCCATAGATCAAATAGGCCAGCAGCTAAACCTTACCAAAGACTACATAAGCCGGCATGTTACCGTGCGCGAACGCGCCACTCGCGCCCGGCTGCAAGTAACAATATCGGCTGAAAGCCGCCCGGTGTTGTTAGAACGCTACGACAGCCAGCAGCAGTACCGCCCCGGCAAAACGGTAGACCAGGTAAACGACGGCGTAACCGTACAGGTAAAAGCAGGCGGTAGCCGAAAGCGCATTAAGCAAGGATTTTTTATCCGGCTAAAAAATGGTGTTAACGGTTTGGCAATGCGCACAGGTGAGGGCCAAAAAGCCTATAAAGTGCTGCACGGCCCAAGCGTGGCACAGGCGTATTCGTCGGTACGCGACGACATAGAGCCTACCTCTGATGAATTATTCCAACTTTTTATTGAAAGGTTTGAGCTATGACCGTTCAGGCAACCAACGTGCGTAACGAAGCCATACGCCGCCTTAAAACGGTGTTTGAAACGGCAGAAATACCCGGCGCGGTAAAATCTGGCTGGGCAGCTCAGCACCGCCGAGATAACGCAAACTGGCCGCTGGTGTGTATAGCCCCGGCCATTAGCCAGCCCACGTACCACAGCGCAAATGTCACACTGGAAGATGCAACCAGCTTTCATATACAACTGATCGACATTGAAGGCGACACCCCAGAAGCTATAGAAGAACTAACAGCCCGGCTTGAGTTGTACTTAAAGCTAATGCGCCAGGCTCTGTTCAAGCCTGTAACAGCAACTGGTGAACCAGACCGCTTTGCAAAGTGGGGTAGCCTGCTTACCTCAACGCCAACAGAAGGCCGCGAAGCGCGGTTTATCGACCCCGAACCCGGCGAGCCTTATGCCGGTATATCGTTTGTGTTAACCACCACATTTAGTGAAAATTTTTAACCGGAGATACAACCATGCCAGAAAAAATTACGGAAACCTTTAAAGGCTCCGCCATCATTTACTACAAAGGCCGCGATATGGGCAACTGCTCTTCGGCTGAATTAACCTATGAAGTAGACACACAGGTAGTACCAAACTACCGCGGCGGTGGGGGTAACTTCGACGCTGACGACAATATTACCGCCGTAAACCTGTCTATCGGCATTACCAGTCTTAACATTGCCAACACGGCATTGCTTAACGCCGCATCTGTTACGCCAATTACTGGCACCACAGTCACAGCAGCTCCGCTTACTGTAACTGCATACGATCGGCTGTTGAACGTAGAGCATATTATTGACACCGCAGCCACCGTAACTATTACTGATGACACTGAAGACCCGGGTCCGGTGACCATTCCTCGGGTAGATCCTGACGATGGCACCATTAACTACATTGTAACTGCGGCCGGTATTATTGTGCCGTCTACCAGCATCATTTCTGAAAACGATGTCATTCTGATCACCCACTCGGTGCCTCAGGCTTATATCCTTGAAGCGTTGCAAACTTTCGGTGAAGAGGGGGAAATTGTTATCGACGGTCTAAACGACCGCAACGGTAAGCGCCGCTTAATTCGCTGCTGGCGCTGGAAGCCATCACCAACTGGTGTAAGTGCCATTACAACAGAATTTGCCGACGTGGCAGTTGCTGGCCAGTTGCTGGCCGACAACACCAAAGGCGAAGGTAAGTCTAAGTTCTGGCAGGCGGTAATGACGGCATAAGCCGCAATGCCCGATTAAGCCCGGTTAACCACCGGGCTCTTTTGGCTTAACATAATTTAATTTTATGAAAAAGTTAAATTATGTTAAGGGCAATATGTAAAAACACCCAAACCACAAAACCCGCTTCGGCGGGTTTTTTTATGCCTGCAATAAGGTGACTAATGTCAATCAAGCAAAAATTCATTGATCTGGTGCTGCGTGGCCGCGACCTGTTTTCGAAAGATGCCGGTACAGTAAATGAATCATTAAAGGCTTTGCAGGCTGAAAGTAAAGCAGCATCTGAAGAATTTAAAGCCCTTGAAAAATCACAAGCAGCCATTGCTCAGGCTCGCGGTTTAGAGCTCTATGCAGATCAAGCCGAAAAGGCACTCGCCGCCGCCCGCAATGAAGTAACCCGGCTGGCTAAAGAAATTGATGCTAATCGCAAATCAACTAAAGAATTATCTGAAAACTTCTCAGAAGCTAAAAAGACTGCAAACCAGGCTGAAAAAGCACTGGCTGCAGCAAGTAAAGAAGTTAAAAAACTATCCGGCGAAATGGATTCCAGTGGCAAGTCCACTAAACAACAATCTGCCAATCTTGAAGCGGCTAAAAATAGCGCGAATAAAGCTGAATTAGCATTACAGGCCGCCCGGGAGGAAGTTACCCGGCTGGCGCGTGAAATTGATGCCAGCGACAAGCCCACCAAAGAACAAGCTGAAGCGTTAAAACTCGCTGGTCGCAGCGCAAACCAACTTCAGGCTGAATACAACAAGCTTAGTGGGCAGCTAAGTCGTGCAAAGGGTGATCTGCAGCAGGCGGGTGTAAATACCGACAAATTGGCAGACGAACAAACCCGACTGCAAAAAGAGATTAAGGAATCAGCTGCCGGCTTATCTGAAAAGCGTGCAAAGCTGCGTGAACTGAGCAGTGAACTTAAAAATTCAGAAACCAGAACAAACGCGTTCGCAGGTAAGTTATCAGGCTTAACGTCCAGACTGTTGGCTTTTGGTGCGGCCTATATTGGGCTTAATCAGGTACGCTCAGCGCTAACCGGTATATTCACTGCTGGTGATAAGTTTGAAAAGCTGGACATACAACTTGCCGGTGTAATGGGCAGCATCGAGGCCGGTGAGCAGGCCAGCGCCTGGATTAAAGACTTTGCCAAAAACACGCCTCTGCAGCTGGATCAGGTTACTGAAACTTTTGTCCGGTTAAAAAACTTTGGCCTTGATCCAATGGGCGGCATTATGCAGTCCATTATTGATCAATCTGAAAAGCTGGGCGGCGGCTATGAGCGTGTACAGGGTATATCGCTAGCACTGGGGCAAGCCTGGGCAAAGCAGAAACTGCAGGGCGAGGAAATACTGCAGTTAATTGAACGCGGCGTACCAGTTTGGCAATTACTGGAAAACGTTACCGGTAAAAACACTGCAGAATTACAAAAATTAAGCTCCGCGGGCAAGCTTGGCCGCGATGTAATGAAAAAGCTGATCGACGAAATAGGCAGATCAGCAGAAGGCCAGGCGCAAAAGGGTATGAGCACCCTCACTGGCTTAATATCCAATGCTAAAGATAACCTTGACCAGTTTTATAACCTGATCGCCAATAGCGGCGCGATGGATTTTCTAAAAGCACAACTGCGCGCTGTAAATGAAAGTTTTGCCGAAATGTCGAAAAACGGCGAGTTGCAAAAGCTGGCAAAATCAATATCAGACAACATTGTTTCTGCGGCCCAGTCTGTTAAATCCTTTATTGTCACCCTGTACGAATGGCGCACTGCAATAGGCACTGTAGCCGCTGTATGGGCAACACTAAAAGTCGGCAGTTTTTTTAAAGATCTGGTTGTCGGCTCAGCTCAAGCTGTTGTATCACTTTATTCATTAATAACCACAAAAAAAATAGCGGCATCAGCTAATGCTGTTTATGCGGCATCATTGGGTCCGGTTATTGCCCGGCTTGCGGCTGCCCGGGCTGCTACAGCGGCATGGATGGCCAGCCTAACCGGCACCGCCGCCCTGTTAAGTAAGGCGGGTATATTTGGCGGTATAGCATACGGCGTTTATGAAATTGGCAGGCTTGCAACAGCATGGTGGGATTTACGCACAGCGCAAAAGGCATTAGCAGAAAGCCAGGCTGAAGCATCTATAACCAACTCGGCAACGTTATCAGAGCTGGAAAAAATAAACCTTCAACTGGGTACAAATTACAAAACAACTCAGGAACTTTTTGCCGCACAAGACGCCGGGCAAATCTCGCTTAACAATTTAACCGGTGCTTGGCAGTTAAATACCGCTGAAGTTGATAAAAATAAAGGGTCATTGGCAGATTATCAAAAAGTATGGAGCACAACTGCTGATGGCATAAAAGCGGCCTATGAAACACTCGGTATAACTTCCACGGCTGCACTGAAAGATACGGCAAAAGCGGCTGAAGATGCGTTTAAAATAATTCAGCAAGGAAATGAGCCTATAGAGCAGCAGCGCCTGGCATTTATGAAGTGGGCCGAGGCTGCCCTGGCTGCAGCAAGAGCAACCGGTGCGGCGGTACCTGAGCAGCTTAGAGCCAGATCTGCAACGCTTGGGTTAAGCGCTGCACTTGATGATTTGATAAAAAAACAAGGTGTTTCTGCTGAGACTGCTATAGAGCAAAGCAGGGGTAGCGCTGTCTACAGGGCAGAAATTGAAAAAACACTGCAGTCAATACGTCGTTACAACGAAATACTAAAAGGCGCGACTTTCAGCGAAAGAGAAAAAGCCGCGGCCGCTAAAGGTTTGGCTGAAGCACAAAGCCTACTGACGTTGCAGCAAGAAGACCAGATCAGAGTAAACGAGCTGAGCAATAAGAGCTATTTTGAGATAACTCTAGCACTTGAAGAAGCGCAGCGTAAATCTGATGAGTTAACCCGATCATACAGATCTGGCACTATAACAGCAGATCAATATTCTGCAGCAACAGCCCGGCTTATAGCGTTAATAAAAGCCCTTCGCGAGCTACAAGGTCAGGCGGGCGATAGCTCAGCCGACATGAGCAATAAGCAGGCAGATGCCGGTAAAAAAACAGATAAAACAACTGAATCTGTAAAAAAACAGGCATCAGAATTAAAAAGCCTTACTGAAAACACTGAAAAAACTACTACAGCAACCAGCCTGTTAGCCAGCGCCCAGTTGTACATGCGTAAAGAGTTTGATTTCAGCTCAACAAGTACAGAGGAACTAGGCAAGCGCCATCGTGAATTAACAGATTTTATCCGGCAAAACCAGCGCGTGCAAAACGAATGGTGGCGCGAACTTGCGCTAGCCAGTAACCAAGGCTTTACCCGCGAACAGCAGATCATCAGCGAAACATTAAAAATCCGTGAGTACACGCAAACTCTGGCAAGCAGCAGTGTAACTATGGAACAGGTCCGGCGCATACAGTCGACGCTCAATTATGGCTTTGCACAACTGGGTGATAACGATTTAGAGCCACTACGCAATGCCATTGCAGATGCTGAACGCCGCATACTTAGCCTGCGGGACAACCTGCAAGGCACAGTAAGCAGCCTGCAGGATGAATTGGACGCGCTACGCGACAACCAGGACGCAATAGAAAAACGCCGCTATGAGCAACAAATAGCAGAGCTGCAGGCGCAGCTGAATCAGGCTCAGTCTTCAGGTGATCAGCAATCAGTTAAGGCCGCACAAGAGGCACTGCGCCTGGCTAAAGAAATTTACGCTATTAAAACCGCACAAATTAAACAAGACAAAGAAGCCGCAAAAAACACCGGCAGCAGCAACAACAATACTGCAAGCCCAGCGCCAACCACCAATACAACACCAAACCGCTCCAGCAGCGCAGCCGATACGGTTCGGGTAGAGATTGCCCTGCCATCGGGCCGGGTGGTAACAACACAGGCCAGCAGATCAGATGCCGCCAGTTTAATGGCTGAGTTAGAGCAAATCCGGAGTACATCTTTATGATTATCGACAGCGGCCTTAATCAAATTACGCTGCCTGATGATTTCGAACGAACCGACGCTTACTACACAGGCTTTGTTATTACCAAACAATATGCCGGCAGCGGGGCGTTGTTAGTTGAACTGGCGCAGCAGCAGGCTGGCGAACCCATAACGCTAAACAGTGGCGCATTCTGGATTAAAAAAGCACAGGTGGATGCATTGCTTACGCATGCAAAATTGGGGCTTCCCAGCTTTGATATCACACTGCCAGACGGCACAGAACACACCGTAATGTGGGACTACACAGCAGAGCCCGTTACAGCCCAACCCCTGCGCCGCGAAACCTACCCAACTGCCAACAGCAACATGGTTAACGTGCAGCTTAAATTTATCAAACTCTAAGGGCCATTTATCAATGTTACGCACAGACCTGAAAATTTTTAAATCCGAGCGCATGACACAGCAGCCCGATGCTGGCGGCCAGCGCACGAGTAACGAAGTTTTGAACGGCCAGCTAAACGCAGTATTTGGCAATATATCTGATATTGATCATGCCCAGTCTGCAGTGGATATCGTAAAAATTTACCCGGCTGTCAGCACTGCCAACACCGCCCTGCTGCAAGACGGCCATATTCTGATTAACGAGCCGCCGCTGGATTCGCTTGTCGACGTGATGATTATTCAGTCAGACGCAATCAACGATGGCAGTACCCGGAAAGACATTATTAACGCCATCGAATCCAGCGTAGTGCCATCGTTGCTGCTGCGCAGCGGTTTATCAGCAATGGTTGCCGGGCAAGACCAACTTAGCACTCTGGATTTAACCGCAAATGCTGGCGTTGGCGAGCAACCCAGCGTAACGCTGACACCTAACCGCGTATATGTGATTAGCGTGGAATACACCGGCGCCGAAAGCGCAACATACCCCAGGTTTACCCACTTTATTAAAGTCACAGAAGTAGGTACCGGCTTTTACCGCTTTGAGCCGCCGCTACCGTTTAACACGCCCCCGGCCAGCTTAACCATTAACGCCCAAACCCGCTGCACTAAGTTGCGTGATATCACAAACGGTGCTGGCGTGGTTTATCACGGCGTAACACAGCTAACAGCAGATGCAGCCGGTACTACATTGCAGGTAGAAAACACAATAGGTCGTGTTACACCACGTATAACTGAAGCGCGGGAAACAAGCGGCAATAAACCGTACTCAGCTAATGCTGGTTTAATAGCCAAATTGGTAGAAGTGCCAGCCGTGGGCGTAACATACAGCATACCAGTACCAGATTTTATTCAGCTGCCCGGTACAGTAACGTTTGAAGTGCTGTATATATCTGGCGGCGTAAGCTACCGGCAAACGCTGAGTAATGCAGCTGTCAATGCTGGCAATGTAGAGTTTACATTGCTGCGCACGCCCGACGGCTCAACATCGGTACAGGTTAAGTACTACAGCGCTGAACGCTATGCGCTTTATGCGTACCCTGACAGCATCCCAGGCGGTTTTACTCTGCTCTTATCAACGATAGCAGGTAGCGTGTTGCGGGCCGCAGACAGTCAGCGTTACTCGCTGCTGCACGACGATACAGACCCAACCCGCTTTAGTGTATGGGTTAACAATGCAGTTACCAATGTTGTGCAGCTGGCAGTTATTATTAACCCCACCGACGGCACACCAACTTATTACAACGGCTACAGCGCTCTGCAATACGATGCAGTACTGGTAGATAACGCCGCATCTGGAGAATCAGCCACCAGTGCTGAATTTGTAATGCCATTTTCCGAAGTTGTACTGGCCACATTTTATATGTCAGTTGAGCTGGTAGCCGGTGGTTTGCTGTCGGCCAGTAGTGATGCCAGCGGCGTTATAGTAGGCGTAAGTGTTACCGGCGCAATCAGCGGTAACGTCGTTAACCTGGCATTTGCCCAGTCAGTAAAGTTAAGCACCTTGCAGTACTCAGTAAATGAAGTGCTTGACCTGGTGCCACCCACTAACTTGTATGGCATAAACCCACTGCGCTTGCCCAATGGCGGCGCAGTGCAGCTATACCGCCCATTCGGCGTTATCTGTATATCTGACACCATCTATCAGGATGCAGCCAGCCTGCCTGCAGCGCAGGTAATTAACGTCCGGCCAAACAGCTTTGTTGATATCGTCGATAGCACCGGCGCCAGCTTATGGCACCCGCTTAACACTTACTACGAGTACGACAAAACCACCGGCGAAGTAACCATTATCGACACCAGCGACTTTACCGCCCCGTTTGAAATCGTCGAAACACTCAGCGAACTGGCGTTAGTCACTGCCGTTACCGAAAACACGCTAAAAATAGCCAGGGCGCTGCAGAGTGACTTCCCAGCCGGGTCCATAGTTAGCAGCGTGTATCAATTGGGCGATTTGCAAGCGCGGGTAACTAATATTTTTGACCAGGTAACGTGGAACAGTGTTTGGTCAGACGTAATCGTTGGCGACCCGGCCCCGGCTAACTACAACAGCGTGAATTATCCAATTGAAGTAGTTAACCAATCAGCAATTAATGAGCGCTGGGCCATTGTGTTTACCAGTGACAGCGCCTATCGCTGCGTCGGTCAAAATGTCGGCCAGGTGGGTACCGGCGATACGTTAAATGATTTTGCACCAATCAACCCAGCAACGGGCCAGCCGTTTTTTATCATCCGCGGCAGCGGCTGGGGTGGTGGCTGGCTGCCTGGCAACGTGGTGCGCTTTAACACCGTTGCAGCATCAAAACCGGCCGTGCTGCTGCGCTCAGTGTCCGCTGGTCATAGCGCAATAGACCAAGACAGCATCCGCTTGCACTTCCGTGGCAATGCGCAGTGATTATTAGGAGCAAAAGATGGCACAGGCAGTAACAGTTTATCGTTGGGATGATCCAGGCGCGCCGCAGTTGGTGGACGGTAAAATATCAACCTTTTTCGACGTTATACAAAAGTGTTTAGTAGATGGTTATGGTTCTAAAGCTCCCTTAGGGTGGACCAGGTCATATTATGACCCTACTAATTTCAAGGCGGCCTGGCGCAACAATGTTGCGTCCGGGGGCAGTGGTGGTAGCGTTTACTTCTTCAGTAATACTAACAATGACGCAAACAATACCTTGACGCGCATTACCAGTTGCAAAAGTATAACAGCGGGGGGGAGCATAACCGGCCAGGGTAGATTAACTGCTATTCAAATTTCAACCGCCGTGGTTCGCTGGGTGCTCATTGGTACACCGATTGGTTTCTATTTTTACTCGTTTTCAGCTACAGGCCTCTTAGCGCTAGTAAATACTACTGTTACAGGCAGGCCGTCATTTTACGCCGGCGACATCTTTTCAATCGTCCCTAATGACGCCGGTAGGTTTATAGTTGTCCAGGATTTGGCAACTACCGGAGACACTACGTCGGTTGGTAGCAATGCTGTGCTGGGGCATTTAAGTGCCTTATCGTCCTCAGCTTTAGGGCTAATTAGGGTTTATGATGCTGACGGCGCTGATGCCTCCTACAACTATGGTTACAATCTGCCGCCGTATGCAGCGGCCGCTAACGGCGATGCATCTGTTGACGCATTAATTTACCCTAAGCTGCTGTTCCCACTTGTACTGATCCCTAATACAAACCCTAACGCTTCAAGCAACGTTGATCGCAATGGTGTGCCGATGAAAATAAGCCCTACTCGACCATCATACCGAGGCATACTGCCTGGGTTGCTCGGTATGTCATTTTCGACAGGTTACAACCAGGCTCTACCCGTAATTTTAGAGGATGGTTATCACTTGTTACCTGCATCGGGTGGTAGTGGGTCGCTGGCAATAATACAAACAGGTGAGTGGAATGATCCATTTATTTAGTGTTGGTCCGGCAATAGACCAGCCGGTAAATATGGGTTTAATTGAAGTGGATATAGACCCGCTGGCAGAGCGTTATATTGTTATGGATCGAGCCAACCTTTCCGTGCTGTGGCATGGCGTACCGCCAGAAGGCAATGCGAAAATACGAGTACCACTTAATTATACGTTTGACTACAACTTGATGGTGTTGGTAATTGACGATGCGGGCAGCCCAGCTTACTACGTTACTGGTAATGACAAGATGCAGGCTGCGCTTGTGGATGCTCGCACTGTAACGTTGAACCCATGACAGCAATTGTATTGCGCTTTACGCGCAGCGGCCCCGGTGTTGTTAGCCCTATAACTCTGCGTTTTGAGGGCGACGAACCACCACCACCTCTGCCGATACAAGAACCAAACCTGATCATGGCGGTGGTCAGCCGGTACAGCGTGCGCGCTGGCCATCAGCAACGCCACCTTAAAACCAGCTGGGCCAGTGGCGACATAACAGCAGCAACCCGCGTGCGCTGGTCGTCTAACCCGGCAATAATAAAACTGGTTTACTCAATTTGGACAACTGCCCCACTGGTAACACAGCAAACCCGCACAGCGTGGACAGGCAATTGGCCGGTAGTAGCGCAGCAAACACTGTTTAACTGGGGCGGCTATCAGCAAGTATCTGCATCGCTAAAAACGCCCTGGGCTGTTTGGCCTGTTGTCAGTCAGCAATTACAAACAACCTGGTTGCCAACGCTAAAACTGCAACAGCTTTTAAGCGGCCACCGCTGGCAGCAAACAGATATTGCCCAGCAGCTTTTAACCCTGTTTTACAACCACGGCGGTGACATAACCCAGGCCAATAAAATGCGCTGGGGGCCAAGGCCACCCAGCTATATTTGCAGCCAGGATGCCAGGCCAACAAAGGGCGTTGTTACCCTGCGTTTCCATACCGTCGGTGTGCCGACAAGTGGCGTTGTTACCCTGCGTTTCAGCAATGCAAATAACCCTGTAGTTTGCGAACTGGACATAGGCGGCGGCTTAATACCACCACTGCCAGATTTGCCCACAATCGACACAACACAACCTATCACGCCGACCCGGCGCAGGAGCTACATTATGCAGCCACAACTCCGCTGCTACCGAGTTAGCGACAACCAAGAAATCAACATTATCAGCGCTAACTGGAGCATCAGCCGCAGCCAGTGGGGTGCCACCATTAACTTGCAGTGCGGCAGCAAGGGCGATAAGGATCTGCTGTTCGCTGGAGGCATAGAGCAGGAGTTTAAGCTGGTAATAAACGGCTATGAGTTTTTCGGCCTGGCCGAATCGTTTAACTACTCCGGCGAGTTTGGCAGTAACAGCTATACCGTAGTTGGCCGCAGTAGTGTTGCTGAGCTGGCCAGCCCACACGCCCCAGCCCGGTCATACTCTAATGCAACCAGCAAAGGCGTTGCCGCACTAATCAGCGACGAGCTAACCGGCACTGGCTGGAGCTATGATTTTGGCATGACACAATTTAACGTGCCCGCAGGCGTGTTTAGCTACGTAAACAAAACACGAATAGAGGCCATAGCGCAAATAGCTGCCGCCATTGGCGGTATGGTTTACCCCGACGGTGACACCAAAACCATACACATACGCCCGCAATGGCCGGTAACGCCCTGGGCCATTGCATCAGCAACGCCAGCCGTATCAGTGCATGACGATGTGATACTGGCACTAAACAGCAGCCCCGCCAGCACACCACTGTTTAACGCTGTATTTGTGCGCGGCGAGCAACAAGGCCAATCAGCAAAAGTACGCCGCACCGGCACCGCAGGCGACAAATTAGCAGCTGATATTGTTGATCCACTAATGGTTGATAGCCAGGCGCTACGCCAACGCGGTACCGCCGAACTGGCCAACTCCGGCCGCAAAGACAGCGTGCAGCTAACCCTGCCAATAATGGACTTGCTGCCGCCCTTAATACCAGGGCAAGTGCTTGGCGTTACCTGGCAAACCGAGACATACAAAACGCTGGTCGACAGCGTGCAAATAACCGCCCAGCGCGGCCAGAACGGCACGCTTACAGTACGGCAAAACGTAGGAGCGCTGCGTAACTATGAGTAACAGCTATCGCCGCCTGCGCACACTAACCCAAAGCCAGCCCCGCACTGTTGCCGAGGTGACCACCCACAACCCCGACGGTACAAGTACAGTACAGCTTATGAGCGGTGCATTTATAACCGTGCTGGGCCAAGACGTAGAAGAAGGCAGCCAGGCATATATTGAAGGTGGTCGCATACTGGGCCAAGCCGCTGACCTGCCTTACACCGAGATTGAGGTATAAGCCATGTCAGAGCAAATCATCTGTACGACAAAACGCACAGGTGAGTGCGGCGACACATTTCGTAGCTGCTACACGCTTACTTATTTTGGCCCTTATGTGTTTGTGCAGGCCTTGTCGGGTAGTTACACCCGGGCGTGCCATGATGAATTAATCAATCTTTTTAAACAACACAACCATTTAACCCACTATTGGTATATCCGCAAAAAGCGCGGTCGGTACCATGTGTTTAAAAAACCTATCTACCCAAACAGCCCCGCAAATGCGGGGCTTTTTATTATCCAGGAGTAAATTATGCCTTTAAATTTAGCCGGCCGATCACGCGCGTTAAATGCAGCCAATAGAATGGGTATTTGGTCAACCAACCCTGGTCTTGGTGCTACACCGGCAGCAGGTGAATTGGCCGACGCCCCCTACGAGCGCAAACCAGCAGTATTTAACGAAGCGGTAGATGTTGCAGGCGTGGCAGAGTGCCAGCTTAATGCTAATGTTCCGGTTGATCTGCATCTTACCAATCCGCAAAACTGCCAGTTTTTGGCACTGTTTGAAGACGATGTGTATTTAGGCTACATAGTGCCGTCTAGCCCGCGCAACTTTACCGAACCTGCAACGGTACGGCAGTTTGTTGCCGTGGCCACAACAACAAAAATAACTGCATCAAACGCGGTATAACGCTATGCAGTACGCCATGGACATCAACAACCAGGTGTTTGCCGGGCGATTTAACCGACCGCAGTGGGTGCTGAATCAGCCGCTTAATACTTGGGGCCAGATTCCGACAGTTAATGTGCTGGCTGATTTAAACACCAGGTACAATCCCGACCTTAACCCAAATTATCCGGGGTTGCCTGAATGGTTCGGTGATCAGGGCGGCACATTTGCGCGGATAATTACAGGCTGGTGTGGTGCATCATTTAACCCTGAACTTGATGAATTGCGCATACCTCCGCCTGCTGGGCATGCCGACTATTGTGGAGGTGAACCGTACAACTTGTATACGCGCACCGAGAACCCCCAATTTAAAATGATGTATCCGCCAGCCGGTGCGCTGCCCAATCCGTTTATTACAAACGATGGGCAGGAGGCAACCGGGTTATATGCTAATGGCCGCTGCCGTGCTGTGCACAGCTACAACCGTGCAATATGGATACCGGGTTACGGGCACGCATTAATACCCCAAGGCAGCACAAGCCACAGCGGCCAGAACGGTACATTACGGCCAATACTGTTTGATCAAGACAGCGGAGAGATGTCGCTATTTGGCGAGCCTTTAGACGTTGGTAGTCCTGGTGATTATTCTGGTGGTTGCTCTTGCTGGGACTCTCTGCGCCAGGCAGTGTGGGTTAGACGATTGGGTAGCGGAGTATTCCATCGCTGGCACCCGGCCACACGTACTTGGACTAAAAATGTTAGCGCATCAATGGCTACAACTGGTAACGGCACTTGCGAGTATATACCCGAATTTGACTGCATCATGTGGCTTAACACAACATTTGCGAACGCTAATGAGGTTGCAGTTGTTAATTGCGCCACCGGCCAGATTACACGCAAACCAATATCAGGCAATGCAGTAGGCATGGTGCTAAACGGATTTTGCCAGCCGCGGCGCTTCGCTGCTAATCAATTTGCCTGCTGGAACAATAGTAGTGACACAACCCAAATTAATGTACTGAGTTTTGACACTCACCCGATAAATGGCAACTGGTCTGTTACTCAGTTGCCCGTTGCATCTGACAACGCAGTGACGCCGACAACAGCGGCAACAACAGGTACTTATGGCCGCTTCTGGCACAGCCCAAGAATGGGCATACTGGCCACGCTCAATGATGTCTCACAGCGACCTTATTTTTACAGGTATAAATAATTATGAGTTACTATTTAAACGTACCGCACATAGTCGGCCGCGCTGTAGATGTAAATATACCAATACCGACAGCTGTTGGTGGGGTATATAATTTTGAGTTCGAGTTTGAACTCAAAGCGTTGAGCACAGAATTTACCGTATCCGGCTTAAACATATCTGCCTCTAACGATATATTCTTTTTGAAAGCCTCTGTGATGGAATACCGGCGCACGGGCAACACAAACATAAATATGACGCACGGCGTCACTATCGCAGATTGGCACAAGTATCGTTTCGTGTTCACCGGCTCCGGCGTGGGCAATATCGCATTCTATGTTGATGGGGTCTTCAAGGCTAATTACACGCCTAGTGCAAGCTTGGTAACGACAAATCTATTAACCTTGTTTCAATTGTCATCGTCTGTACGTACTGCGCATTTCCGATATTACAAATTCACTGATTTTAATAACGTAGCAGCCAACCGTATGTTTGATGCTCGGGCTCATGTGCCTGGTGACACAGTATTGAGAGACACGGCTAACGGTGCTAATGGTACGTTTACGGCGGCATGGGTGACAGCTGGTGTTACGTTTGTGCCAGATGCGCCGCCAGTAACTCCAATTGCATTTACTGGGTCAATACCTGCACAAACATTTACCGCAGGTGATGCAGTCGATGTAAATCTGGCGGGGTATTTCAGCGGCACACAGACCCCGTTTACATTTGCTAATACAGGCACCAGTTTAAGCGGTACTGGCTTATCTATTACCAGCGCCGGGCGCCTGCAAGGCACGGCCACTGCAGCATCTGTAAGTGGCGTGATAGTCACAGGCACTGACGCTAGCAGCAACACAGCCAGCAGCAACGCATTTAATGTAACAGTTAACGCTATACCGGCTTTGCCGCCGCAGGGCTCTGTAACCATGGGCACTATTACGGTAGGCGAAACAACAGCGAGCGTACCATTTAGTTATAGCGCGTCAGACCAGACTGGTTTCATGTACAGGCTAAATGGCGGCAGCCCCATTACCGTAACGGCAAACCCGATCTCCCTAACAGGATTAACCGCATCGACCGGCTACACTATAGATGTTGCTGCGGTAAACGCTAACGGCACAGGTACATATTCATCTACTGCTGGTTTTACAACAACCGCGGCACCAAGCACGGATCCAGTTTTTACCAGTGCTCAGCCGCTACGCGATAACACCGCTCAGCTTTTAAACAATACACTGCTTGATTATGTCCGGCTTTACTCCGTCACAACCGGCGAGCTAGTGGCAGAATTTCTAGACGTCACGACAAACAGTAGCGGGTATTTCTCAGTAACCAGCGCGCTGCTTATGGCAGATACTGCTTATAAGGCAGACTGGCAGGTTAATGCAACCGGCGTAGGCCGCATGCCACAGGCTACCGCTGTATGAGCTGGCTCACTGGCGAGTTGCACGCAAATGGATGGACAGCAAGCCGTTACCCTGGCTTTGGCATACTTGCTGAAGACGCCCCCAGCACCGGTGAAAGCGGCCCCGCGCTGGGTTACCGGCCCGAATGGTTTGGCAAGCAAGTAAGGGTAGAAGTAGTTACGCAGCCTATCCATGGCACACTGCAGCCGTTTGAAGACACCAGCTTTATTTACACCGGCAACGGCACAGCCGACACCGCCGAACTGCAGTTTTTCCTCGATGGCATAGCCCAGCCAGCAACAGAACCGCTAACACTTAATCCGGCCGGTGAAGAACAAATACACTACACCGGCGGGGTATGCAGCGTAGTTAGGGGCGTAGCCGCGCAAACGCAAAGCATTAGTAACCAGGTGCACACAACGGCAGGGCTGATAAACTTAACGCGAGCAGCAGTACTGGTATCTGATTTCTTCAGCCATCAAATTGCGCAAACCGGTGGCAGTGTTGAAACCACCCGGGGTGCTGTGGCAGTTACGCAGGCAGTTAATATACCTGTAGACGAGCCGCAACCCAATTTGCAAATACACTACACCGGCGGCAGCGCCGCGCGCCATGTATCGATAGAGGCCGTAACAGCCTGGGTCTCAGATCAAATAGCGAACACCAGCGGCGTAGTAGCCGTTCGTCGCGGAGCGGTTGCCGTTACATCATGGACCGACGACAGCTTTGTACCAGACTTTGTTAATCGCGGCATATCTGCTGCCATTATCGCACCAGTATATTCAGCCAGTTTAATTCAGTAGGGGTGTGTATGTATCTTGAGGTTAGCGCCTTCAATGGCCGTGACGACATTACAAAAATACAATTTAACCGCGACGGCCAGCCGGTAGACTTCACCGCCGAAGGTGTAACGAAAATAGAGGCGGTGGCCGCTAGCAAAGTGGTACCGGCAGAATATACCGGCAATGTTGTTAGCGTTAAATTTGGCAAACTGGGCATAATGCCCGGCATTTACATGGCGCGCATTGTTATCTACACCAGCACCGCCCCAGATGGTTTAGTAATAGCAGGTCCGGGTAAAGAGGTAGAGATCGAGTTAAGTTATAACGCTTAGCTTAAACATAATTTGCAGTTAACTTATCCATCATTTAAGCTGTATAAAAATACAGTTATATGGTGGGTTTGTGTGGTTTATAAATCAGCAAAAGCGCAAGTTAGCGCTGTTAGATAAAGCCGGCAAGCTGGTAAACGAAGTATGGTTTATTCGCACCCGAAACAACGCAGAAATGCAGTTTATGGCCTGGCGGGTAACGCACCATATACAGGGTAGATTTCTGCCTTTCTCATACAACGACAGCTTAAATACCATGCTGCAGGCCATAAAAGATAATGATCTAACCTATAATTGGAGCCCGGTAGAAAACTACTACGCGTATAAAGAGGTAGATAATGTGCGGTAGGCTAAACGTAACTGATGATCATCTTGTTATAGGGTTAAGTGAGGCGCTTGGTATTAAGCTAAGCATAAAAACAAACCATGACCTGCGGCCAACTCAAGAGCTGGCTGCAGTCACGCCAAACGGCCAGCTAAATTGCCGCTGGGGTATTAAGCCGGCATGGTCAGATAAATTGCTGATCAATGCCCAGGCTGAGAAAATGACTACAAGTAGATTATGGCGGCCGGCGTTTCAACATCAACGTTGTCTAGTGCCGTGCACCGGCTGGTATGAATGGCGCACAGAGCAGGACGAACGCAAGCACAAATACCTGTTTACCGGAGCAGATCATAAGCCCCTGTTGATGGCGGCGCTTTACTGGCCAGCCGGTGTGTATGACGAGCAACCAACGCTTGTTACGCTAACCACCACACCAAACCAATACGCGGCACAGTATCACCACCGCATGCCGGTAATAATACCAACCGATAACGCCGACTGGTGGCTAAACGGCAGGGCAGAAGGTTTGGCGCCATTGCTTATGCCACTGCCCGAAAAATCTGTCGTGGCTACAGCAGCTTAGATATTAAACCGCTTTTAGTCCTTTCTTACCGCTAAAAGCCATCTTACCTGTGGCCGCTTCCTCTATGTGGTTACTCCACCATTCCATCAGCTTGCGCCGGCGCTCAAGATAAGTTGCCCGGTTGTATGCTGACCGCACTTGGTTTTTGTCCTGGTGCGCAAGCGCTGCCTCAATTACATCATCATCAAAGCCGCGCTCGTTGAGTGTAGTGCTGGCCAGTGCGCGCAAACCATGTGATACCAGTACGCCTGTATAGCCCATGCGCTGCAATGCCCGGTTAGCTGTTTCAGAATGCGTGGGCAAACCCGGGTTGCGGTCTGATGCAAAAATATAGGGTGATCTGCCGGTAATTGGCTTAATAAATTCCAACAGGGCCACTGTTTGTGGCGTAAGCGGTACTTGATGTTCTCGTTTCTGTTTCATGCGTTCACCAGGTATAACCCACAGCATATTATCAAGCTGTATTTCATCCCAACGCGCACCGGCAGCCTCAGACGGTCGCACCATAGTGTGCAGTTGCCACTCAATCAGGCAGCGTGTCATTATCCGGATCTGCGCATAGCTCAACGCCTTCATCAGCTCAGGCAATTGCTCCGGCTTTATCGTCGGCATATTAGTGGCTTTAGCGCTGGCAAACGCAGCTTTAATTCCGGCGAGCGGATTGTGCTGCAAAATACCGGTGTTAACACACCAGGTCATTAACTCATTTAGGCGCTGGCAAAGCCGGGTAATCGTTTCGCTTTTTCCTGCTGCTTCCAGCGGTTTTAATTCTTCAATAACCACCGGCGCTGTCAGTTCGCTAACCGGCCAGCTGCCAAGGGTAGGGAATAAGTGTGCTTCAAACGATCGCTGCACTGTAAATGCGTGGCGCTCGCTGATGCCGGCAAATTTTACCGCAAACCATTTTTTAGCCACATCCTGAAGTGTTGTGCTGATCTCCCGGCGCCGCTTATCGCTTTGCGCGTCCAGCCACTTTTGCGGATCAATATCCCTGTCTAACAGTTCTCGATATTCCGCCCGGGCTTTTCTGGCCACAGCTAAAGACGTTTCAGGGTAGCTACCGATCTTTAAATAATTGGAGTTTTTAACATGCGGTCGATTGTAACGAAACAACCAAGACTTGTTTCCGGCAGGTGTGATCCGCAGCTCTAAACCGTCGCCATCATACAGCGAATAAAGCTTATCTTTAGGCTTAGCTGATCGTACTTCCGTGTCGCTTAATGGTGTTGTTTTTCTTGCCATTTTCCCGTCCATAATACTACAGTTTTAGCACTACACCGGCTGTAGTATTAAGCGTAGTATTAAAATCACCTGCTCTTACCGCACTATATTGAACTAAACCTAACTAACAGATCAAGTGCAGGCCTTGTAATTACTGGTTTTACTGAACTTCTTCGGGCGTTAACGAACTGCATTAAACTTAGAGCTGGCTGCCCCAGCAGGAATCGAACCTGCAACTGCCCCTTAGGAGGGGGCCGTTATATCCATTTAACTATGGGGCAACGGCGCGAAATTCTAACAGAGTGCGCCGGGGTTGGGAACCTGCATGCTTAGTAACCGCTGATTTTACGTACACTTACTACATCACCGGGCTGAATATGTTGCAGGAGTTCTTGTTTGTTGGTACTGGCCCAGGCATTTCGTTCTGTCAGTTCGATAATGGTAAGGTTTAGCTGGCTTTGCAGCAGCCGTTTTACACCCGGTGTAGTGGGGTGGCGTTGTAACTGGAATAGCTGCAGCTCGTCACCCAGCTGCAGGCCGTGCAGTTTACCAAGATCGAGCATTACTTCGTTTTTTCTTACTTGTTTTATTGCACTGAGCAACGGCTTACATTGCAGCTGTTGCTGCATGTCAGTGGCGATAATTTGCAGCAGCTTGTCAACTTTACTGCCATAAGGCATTTGCCAGAACGCTTGGCTGTGGCTGGCTGGCGTGTTATGGCTTTTATACGGCCAATTGGCACTGGTGCGGTATTCCTGCTGGTACACTATATTTTGCTCGAACAGATCAAACAGCGTGACATCAATAGCAAAGTAGCGCTGTTTTAGATCTTTTTCCCAGAAGTGGCTGGTTTTTTCACCAAGCGACATATCGTTAATACGGGCACTGATAACATACTGATATCCCTGGCTAAATAACTGCTCGGTTGCCGGGTAAACCAGATAATGTAATGGCATTTCCTGCGGCAGGCTGCTGACTGTGGCCGTAGGGCTGTAATCGCGTAAGTGGCGTTCCAGCTGCACTGTGCTATGTTCGCCTAGGGTAAATAAATCGCCGTAGATAGCATCTTTGCGGGCCTGTAACTGAATTCGGCTCAGTAGTACTGGTTTACGGTATGGGTTACCGCTACAACTACTTAATTGTGGCGTAATATCGGCACGCAGGGTTACTGTCAGCATATTATTGTGCCGGCTTTCGGATAACAATTGCAGTTTGCCGATTTGAGCATTGCTAACGACACCGAGTTGCTCTTGCTGCAAAATACCATTAATAAGCTGCTGGGTGCTGCTAAGGCTGGCACCGGCAAACAATGCGGCTCTTTTTAGCGCATCTTCAATAGCAGCCTGGCGGGCTGAGTCTATATCGCCTTGTTCAATAACTGCCTGACCGGTTGCTTCATACCAGTCTGCCATGCTGTTTACGCTAAACAGGCTGGCAACAAGCACCCCGATACATGGATAAAGTTTCATATAAGCCCTGCAATAAATTGGCACTGCGGACACTTAAGCAAAATGTATGCCTTAAACTGGCTGCGCTGTTAAATTATGGCGTGAATATTGCTAATTCTACCTGACGGCTAACAATTGAATGCACAGTAAGTTTATTGTGCCGCAGGAGATTAAAATGACAGCTTGGCGCACTTTAGTGATGTTAACTGCGGTATTAGCAGCGGGGTGCTCTTCGTTGCTAAGCCGGCATGTAGAATATGCGCCGGTAAAGCCGGATGCTTTTCCGGTATTAACGGCGGTAGGTTATGCGCCAATCAGTGTGCAGCATGGTGACAGCAATGAACATAAAATGCTGCAGGCGATGAAAGCGTCGAAACTGGATGCTTACCGCGAACTGACTGAAGTAGTGTATGGACAAAAAATTGACGCTACTAATCAGCTGCGCGCTATGGTACTTGATAATGAAAACTTGTCATCGTCGGTTAAGGGCGTAATAAGCGGGGCCAGGGTAATAAAAACCTATGCCATTGATGATGTATATGTGACGGAGCTGGAACTGGATTTTGAGCAGGTATATCACTTGTATCAGAATACCCAGCCAAGACAAACGATTAAAAGTGTGCGGTACTATTAGTGTTAATAGCTAGCATTAATGGGTAGTTATTAACTGACAAATATTCATTTGTGTTAGTGAGGGGGTTACCAGCTCAGGCTTTAATGCCTTTACCTTTGCTTTCTACTGCTGGTTTGCCTTTACTGGTGTAAGTCAGGCCTGATTTACCGCGGCTGGCCAGTAATTCAGTTTTAAATCTGGCCAGAGTAAGCTGGCTTTGTTCCAGTGTTTGCTGGTTAATGTCGTTTTGCCGTTTACACTCTTCCAACTGGGCATCAAGCTCGGCCACTTTTTGTTTAAACCAGGCTTGTTGTTTTTGCTCAGCAATATCAGCGCAGGCCGCCAGTAAGGCGTCGTTCTGTTGCAGCTGTTGCAGCTGGGTGGTTTTTAACGTAAGAATGTTTTCCAGCGCAGCGATGTCGCGGCTGGCCAGGGCGGCAATTTCCTGCCGCAAAGACAAGAGCAGCTCATCCAGTAGCTGCTTTTGCTGATCTAATAAGGCGATGATGTCGTTGCTGGCAGTTGTCATTTTTTACCAAATAGCTCGCTTTCAAACTGCACTATGCGTCGTGCCAGTTGTTCAACATTCACTTTGTACTTACCATCAGTAATCGCCTGTCTGATTTTATCAACCTTTTCCTGATCGATGCCGCTGCTGTTACTGGCTTTTTCGGTCAGCTTGGAAAATTGTTGCGCCTGTGGCGTAATAGACACAGAGTCTTGCTTTTGTGCCGCTGCCTGACTGGCATTTTGCTGCACAGCAGCTTGCTGACGTTGGGCATTTTGCTCAACTTTGTCAGTTTTTACTTGCGGACTATTCTGCAAGTTATTGATATTAATAGCCATGCTCGTACCTCATCACCTTAATACAGTTCCTTATGCACAGGTTAACGGCGTTAAACTGCAAAACTTTAGTTAATATTTAAAATTTAATACTAACCTGGTTTACTGCTATTACCTCTGCGGTAATAGCCCGCTTTGACTGGCGGTTAAGCACGCTGATGACATCGCCTAAACTGCCATCACTTTGTGCTATTCCGGTTGCTGCTACATTTAAGCCGTTATTGCTAACTGATATTGTAACAACATCTCCTTTACAGACAAGGCAAAGATCCTGCAAGGTGATAATTTGTCCAATTGACATTGCCCGCCGGGTTTTTGCGCCGATAATTTGTCTGGGGTCACTCACCAGGCTGCCGCGTAAAAAACGGCGTTCACGGTTGGCGATATCCAGCATATCGGCAGTGAGCAGGCTGCCGCTACTAATATTTTGTGTCAAAATAACCGTTTGCACGATTTCTTCAATACGAACAGGTAGATACAGCTGCCAGCTTTGTTCTGCACCGCAACGGATTTGTATTGTATTCTGGCGCTGTGTAAGTGGCTGAGACAGTGAAAACTGCAGCGGTTCGTTACAGTGTTTGTAGCCTATTCTGTCGTCGAGCGGGCTTGCCTGCACTTGTATACTGCCCCCCGGTGTTACTGCCAGTTCTTGTTCCAGCCATGCAGAGGCCTGCTCAGTTAACTGCGCGGGTGAATAGCTGCTAACGCTATCCTGCGCAGCCAAAGGGCCGGCACACAGCAGCGTAACGCAGGTAAGTATTTGTTTAAATAAATTTTCGTACTTTTTCATAAGGTTTCGGCTATGCTTTACACGCTAAGGGTTATAACATCAGGGCCAGACTTGGCGGTGTCAAATAACCGTCTGTGACAGGTACTAAAGCAAGAATCGATCCGGATAGTATTACAGAGGAGCGGCAGATGGCCGGTATTTTAGACTCGGTAAATCAGCGCACACAATTAGTTGGCCAGAACAGGCTGGAATTACTGCTGTTTAAGCTAAGAGGGCGCCAGCGTTACGGCATTAACGTATTTAAAGTGCGTGAAGTATTGCAATGCCCGCCACTTACGGCCATTCCCAAGCGCAATAAGTTTGTCCGGGGTATTGCTCATATTCGTGGTCAAACTATCTCGGTTATCGATCTTAGCCTGGCTACCGGTGGTAAACCGATTGAAGATACCAAAAACAGTTTTATTATTATTGCGGAGTATAATCGCTCAGTGCAGGGGTTTTTGGTAGATTCCGTAGAGCGCATTATTAATATCAACTGGGAAGCGATAATGCCGCCGCCCAAAGGCACCAGTGGTAAACAAAGTTACCTGACCGCGGTAACGGAAATTGATAAAGAGCTGGTAGAGATTCTGGATGTAGAAAAAATACTGGAAGAAATTTCGCCGTCGCCAACGGCTATCAGCGCAGATATTAATACTCACAGTATCAGTGAAGATTTAGGCGAGCGGCTTATTCTGATTGCCGATGATTCAGCCGTTGCGCGTAATCAGGTAAAGCGTGCGCTGGAAGGGCTGGGTGTTAAGATGCACTTGGTCATGAATGGGCGCGAGGCACTGCAATATTTGCAGGATGTAGCAAAAAGTTGCAATGAGTCAGTTACTGAGAAAATCGGTTTACTGATTTCTGATATTGAAATGCCTGAAATGGATGGCTACACCCTGACGGCAGAAATTAAACTTGATCCTAAACTGAAAAAGCTGCACGTAATACTGCATACTTCGCTTAGCGGTGTTTTTAACCAGCAGATGGTACAAAAAGTAGGTGCAGATGATTTTATTGCGAAATTTAATCCGGATGAGCTGGCAGAGTCTGTACAGAAGTGGCTGCATACCGACTAAGTTAAGGATTAATAGTGCCAAATAAAGACTTACACGATAAAGAGTACGTGCTGTTCAGGGATTTCCTTGAGCAGCAGTGTGGTATTGTGCTGGGCGACAATAAACAGTACCTGGTTAAAAGCCGCTTAGCTCCGTTAATGCAACGCTTTGGTTTGGCCACATTGTCCGAGCTGGTGAATAAAACCCTCAGCCCGTTTGAACGGCAGTTACGTTCTGCGGTAATAGACGCAATGACAACAAACGAAACCTTATGGTTTCGCGACACCTATCCTTATGAGCTGTTAAAAAAGCAGATATTTCCTGAGCTGGAAAAAACTTGCCGTACTGTCAAAATGTGGTCAGCTGCCAGTTCAAGCGGGCAGGAGCCTTACTCTATCGCCATGACCGCATTAGAATACCAGCAAAGCCGGCCTGGCGCCTTCAGTCTGGGGGTGCACATAATGGGCACTGATATCTCCAACACTATGCTCGAGCATTGTCAGCGCGCTGAGTATGACGGTTTAGCCTTGTCACGGGGTTTATCACCGGAGCGGCGCAGCAAGTTTTTTGAAGACAGTGGCAAAGGTATGATGCGCGTTAAAGACAATGTGCGTAAAAACGTTAGTTTCCGCCACCTTAACCTGCTGGACAGCTATACCTTGCTAGGTAAGTTCGACATTATTTTTTGTCGTAATGTGCTGATTTATTTTTCTGCCGATGTGAAGGCAAAAATTATCCGCCAATTTGCCCAATCTCTTAATCCACGCGGCTATTTATTTCTCGGCGCGTCTGAATCCTTGTCCAGCATTAATGCTGATTTTGAAATGATCCGCTGTAACCCCGGTATTATCTACCGCAAGAAAACTTAATCTACGCAAATTTAATATTTGGCCTAAGTTTTGCATTTCATTTGCTATCGCTTAATCAGAGGTGGCAAAAAAATGGCAATCAGTTTTGAAAAAGCATTTGGTATGCACCCTGAAGCCATGCTGGTCCGCGATCAGCGTGCTCAGGTGCTGGCCGAAAATATCGCTAATGCCGATACGCCTGGCTATAAAGCCCGCGACTTGGATTTCCAACAGGCACTGAATAACGCAAAGTCCCGTCAGTCTGGCGCTATGGCCCGCACCCATGAGCAGCACTTTACTATTTCTACCGCGGCCCGGCATGAAACTAAGTTTCGTAATCCGGATCAGCCCGACACCGGCGACGGTAACAGTGTAGATATTCACCGTGAACGTAATGCATTTATGCAAAATAGTCTGGAATATCAGGCCAGTATGACATTTTTGAACGCACGGATCAGTGGTTTGAAAAAAGCTATTACCGGCGGAGGGCAATAACCATGAGTTCATACAAAATTTTTGATATTACCGGCAGTGGTATGACAGCACAGGCAGTGCGAATGAACACCACCGCCAGCAATATTGCCAATGCTAACAGTGTCAGCAGCAGTGTAGAGCAAACTTACCGCGGCAGGCACGCCGTATTTGCTGCTGAGTTGTCAGAGGCAAAGCGCCAGCAAGGCGATGATAGTGTCGGAGTGAAAGTGCTTGGCATTGTTGAGTCTGATGCACCTCTGAACGTCGAGTATTCGCCTAACCATCCTTTGGCAGACGAGAACGGTTATATCTACAAACCCAATGTCAATATTATGGAAGAGATGGCGAACATGATTTCGGCGTCGCGCTCTTATGAAACTAACGTGCAAACAGCTGAGGCGGCCAAACAAATGGTTATGCGCACGCTCAGACTGGGCCAGCAGCAATAAGGGCTTAGCAAATGACAACTAATGTAAATAACAACCCTGCCCTGGATGGCATGTACTGGGATGCCGACAAAAAGGTACCGGACAAAAACAATGGCGCTTTAACGCAATCTGATTTCTTTGCCTTGCTTACCCAGCAATTGGCATTTCAGGACCCAACCAAGCCGGTAGAAAACGATCAGATGATTGCCCAAATGACCAATTTTACTATGGCAGATGGCATTGGGCAGTTAAATGAAAGCTTTAAAGGCTTTGCCGAAAGTATGTCGTCAAACCAGGCATTGCAGGCATCGTCGTTGGTTGGTCGCAGTGTGTTGACACAATCGAAGGAAATTGTCTTTACCGGTGACACCTTAGCGCGCGGCAATATTGAGCTGGATAAAGCGGCTACCCGAATGCAGGTGCGGATTGAAAATGAAAAAGGCGAACTGGTGCAATCCTTTAGTGTCGACAACCCCAAAATTGGTAAAAACGAATTTATCTGGGATGGTACTTATGTTGAATCGGGTTCTGGCAGCGCAGCAGTAGTCGACGGTGAGTTATCTGAGCGGGTTAAAGCGGGCGTATACAAAGTAAAAGTGGATGTTAGCTACACTGATGGTAAAACTGCCAGTTTGCCGGTTAACGTCTATACCCCGGTCGCCAGTGTCAGTATGAACGGTACGGGTGGCGGAATTATGTTAAACCTGATTGGCCTTGGCGCCGTGAAATTGGGTGATGTGTTAGAAGTTTCTTACGGTTAATAGTGAGCTGAGGTGAATTATGAGTTTTAATATTGCACTAAGCGGCCTGGCCGCTGCACAAAAAGATTTGGATGTAACGGCGAATAATATCGCTAACGTAAATACTACTGGTTTTAAAGAGTCACGGGCAGAGTTTGCTGATGTTTATGCCACATCGGTGTTTTCTTCCGGGCGTACTAAAGTGGGTGATGGTGTGACTACCTCGATGGTGGCACAGCAGTTTAGCCAAGGCTCACTGCAATTTACCAATAACTCGTTAGATTTGGCGATTACCGGTGAGGGTTTTTTTGCCTTAACACCGGATATGCAATCGCGGGATTTAACCTACACCCGTGGCGGGGCCTTTAAACTTAATAAAGATAACTTTATTGTCGACAATAACGGCAATTTTTTGCAGGGTTTTGCTGTAAACCCGCAAGATGGTGAAAACCAATCAGTCAGTTTAAGCACTACACAGCCTATTACTATCCCTACAACCGCTGGAGCACCACGGGCGACCAGCAATATTTTTATTAATATGAATCTGGATTCGCGCGAGGTACCCAAGGATGCTTTGCCATTTGATCCAACTAATAAAGCAACCTATAACCATTCTACGTCAATAACGGTATATGACAGCTTAGGCGAGCCCCATACAGCGAGTATGTATTTTCGCCGCACAACTACAGTGCCACCGGCAAACTCTGAGTGGGAAACTTTTGTAGTATGGGATAATGTAACCGGAGCGCCGTTTCAGGGCGATAACTTAGTTTTCGATTCCAGCGGTAATATGTTAAACACGCCGGAGCCGACGTTAAGAATGCCGTTTGCAGTACTGAATGATCCTAACAACGGTTATTTGGATAACGGTGCGCAGTATCAGGCGGATATTGTGGTTAACTTCCGCGATGCTGCCGGTACTAAGTTACCAACTCAGGTTTCAGCTAACTTTGACCCTACCAGCTTAAGTCAGGATGGTACTACTGTTGGTAGTTTAACCGGGGTGGATATTGACTCTTTTGGCCGAGTGTTAGCCAGTTACAGTAATGGTGACTCAGCTTATCTGGCGCAGGTAGCCTTAGTGCGTTTTGCCAATGTGCAGGGTTTAAAGCAGGTTGGTAATACTTCGTGGAAGCAAACCATTAATTCCGGTGAACCCATCGGCGGCCAGGCTAATACTAATACCTTTGGTGCTATCAACTCGTCGGCACTGGAGCAATCAAACGTTAACCTGACGACGGAGTTGGTTGATTTAATCAGTGCGCAGCGTAACTTCCAGGCCAACTCACGAGCGTTGGAAGTTAACAGTACCTTGCAGCAAACAGTGCTACAAATCCGCTAGGTTTTCTGGCGTTATAGAGCACCACCTTCGGGTGGTGTTTTTTTATCTGCGTAGTTTGCCCGAGCCAATTTTTACTACTTTTTGTGTCCCCTGCCCGCGCTGATTTTTTATGGCATCAATTTTGCTTGAGTAATCGAAGATAAAGTAAGCGGAGCATGTTATGGATCACTTGTTATATATCGCCATGAGCGGTGCCAAAGAAAATATGAATGGCATTGCCGTGCGGGCAAACAATCTGGCTAATACCGGCACTGTTGGCTTTAAAGCAGATTTTGAACAGGCCCGCGCTATGCAGGCTTTTGGTGAAGGTTTACCCACCCGGGTATTTTCATTAACTGAACGGCCAGGTCAAAACTTTGACGCCGGCGCGATCATCATGACAGAGCGTGAGCTTGATGTTGCCATTCAAGGCGAGGGCTGGTTAGCGGTTCAGGCTCCGGATGGTAATGAAGCCTACACCAGAGCCGGTAATTTGCAGATTAATGCTTTTGGCATGCTGGAAACGGCAAACGGTTTAGCGGTAATGGGAGACGATGGTCCTATTCAACTGCCGATACCCTTGGCTAAAGTTGAGATTGCGCAGGATGGCACTGTCAGTGTGTTGCCGCAAGGTGCGCCTGCCAATGGCATGGTGGCCGCTGGCAGAATCAAGTTGGTACGGCCGCTGAACAGCGAAATGGAAAAAGGCAATGATGGTTTATTCCGCCGTAAGGATGGCCAACTGGCAGAGGCGGATATTAATGTCAGCCTGCTAAAAGGCGCAACAGAAACCAGCAACGTTAATGCCGTTGGCGAGATGACTTATATGATTAGTTTGCAGCGCCAGTTTGAGCTGCAGGTGAAAATGATGAAAAGTGCTGAAGAGATGGATCAGCAGCAAAATCAGTTACTGAGAATAACGGGCTAAGGGCCTGATTAAATAATGGGCTAAGGCCCGGGAGGCACAAATGCATCCAGCTTTATGGATCAGTAAAACCGGTTTAGACGCTAAGCAGCGTGATATTTCGGTGATCTCAAACAACCTGGCCAATGCCAGTACTGTGGGCTTTAAAAAAAGCCGGGCTATTTTTGAAGATTTGCTATACCAGAATATTAATCAGCCTGGTGGTGCGTCGTCGCAAAACTCTGAATTGCCAAATGGCCTGATGATTGGTGCCGGTACTAAGGTGGTGGCAACGCAGAAAAACTTTACCCAGGGCAATATGATCACCACCGACAATAGCCTGGATATGATGATCCAGGGCCATGGTTTTTTTGAAATTCTGATGCCAGATGGCACGATTTCATATAGCCGCAATGGCCAGTTTACTGTTGATGATGAAGGCAACCTGGTGACGTCTGGCGCCGGTTATCAGGTACAACCCAATATCGTGATACCGCCGGATGCACAAAGTATTACTGTATCGCAGGATGGCCAGGTGTCTGTGCAGTTACCGGGGCAAGGGGAGCCAGCTGTGCTTGGGCAACTGACAGTAACCAACTTTATTAACCCGGCTGGCCTTGAACCTATTGGCCAGAATTTGTTCCGCGAAACCGGTGCCAGTGGCGATCCGGTACAGGGTATTCCCGGCCTGGAAGGCCTTGGCATTATAGTGCAGGGTGCGCTGGAGACATCCAACGTTAACGTTACTGAAGAGCTGGTGAGCCTGATTGAAAGTCAGCGGGTTTACGAGATGAACTCTAAAGTTATTTCATCGGTAGATCAGATGCTTGGCTTTGCCATTCAGCAGCTGTAACCGGAGGTATTTATGCAACGGCTTATTTCTGTTTCGGCTTGTGTGTTGTTGTTTGGCGGCTGTGCCTCACTTGAGGTACCTCAGGCGGACGATCCATACTTTGCACCGTTGGCGCCAGAGCCGGCTTCACGGCCGCTGGTGCAAAACGGCTCGCTGTTTGCACAGTATTACTCTAACTCTTTGTACTCAGATAATAAGGCCCGCCATGAAGGCGACATTATTACTGTGGTGCTAAAAGAGCGGACCCAGGCCAGTAAAAAAGCCAAAACCGAGATGCAAAAAGACAGTTCAACCTCATTTGAACCCATGATAGGGCTGGGCGGGCGGAATGTGTCGGTTGCCGGTAATGTGCTGCAATTTGGCGCTGATTCAACATCTGATTACAAGGGCGATTCCAAAGCGGACCAAAGCAACAGTCTGGCAGGCAATATCTCGGTTAACGTGTTGCAGGTGCTGAATAACGGTAATCTGGTGATCCGTGGTGAAAAGTGGCTGACACTGAATACCGGTAAAGAATATATCCGTTTAACCGGCGTGATCCGCTCCCAGGATGTTGATGTGAATAACACCGTTGAGTCGACCAAAATTGCTAATGCCCGTATTGAATACAGTGGTACAGGCGCACATCACAATGGCCAGTCTCCGGGCTGGTTAAGCCGGTTCTTTAACGGCCCGTTATGGCCTTTCTAGGAGCACAGCTATGAGCCGTATTTTACACACCAGCCTGATGATAACGCTGTTATTGCTAAGCATGACAGCCAGTGCTGCCCGAATTAAAGATGTTGCTGATGTGGAAGGCGTGCGCTCTAACCAACTGGTGGGTTATGGTTTGGTGGTAGGCCTGCCCGGCACCGGTGAGCAAAGCCCGTTTACTGAACAGAGTTTTCGCACCATGTTAAGTAATTTTGGCATTACGTTACCGGCCAATATGAAGGCACAAATTAAGAATGTTGCCGCAGTGGCAGTGCATGCGGAATTACCTGCTTTTGCCAAGCCGGGCCAGTCACTTAATATCACAGTATCTTCGGTTGGCAGTGCCAAAAGTTTACGCGGTGGTACTCTGATGCAGACGTTTCTGGTAGGGCTGGACGGCAACGTCTATGCCGTAGCGCAGGGCAGTTTAATTGTTAGTGGTCTTGGTGCTGAAGGCCTTGATGGCTCGCGTATTTTAGTTAATACACCCACAGTGGGCAGTATTCCCAACGGGGCCGTTGTTGAACGTGAAGTTATTACCCCGTTTGCTCAGGGCGATTTTATTACCTTTAATCTTAAACGGTCTGATTTTACGACATCAAAGCGTTTAGCTGAGGCTATCAATAATTTTATTGGCCAGGATACCGCACACTCGCTGGATGCAACTTCTGTGCAGGTACGTGCGCCACGCGATATCAGCCAGCGCGTGTCTTATTTATCAACGCTGGAAAACCTCAGCTTTGAGCCGGGTGATTACGCAGCAAAAATTATTATTAACTCCCGTACCGGCACCATTGTAATCGGTAAAGACGTTCGTTTATTTCCGGCGGCCGTGACACATGGCGGTTTAACCGTAACCATTGCTGAGAACCCCCGGGTAGTGCAGCCCAATCCATTTGGCGAAGGCCAGACAGCGATTGAGGAAAATACCATTATTGATGTGCGCCCGGAGCAGTCCCGCATGTTTAAATTTGACCCCGGTGTAACACTGGATGACTTGGTGCGCACGGTCAATGCAGTGGGGGCTGCCCCAGGTGATTTAATGGCGATTCTTGAAGCATTAAAAGAAGCCGGTGCCATTCATGGCGAACTGGTGGTGATCTGAAATGAGCCTGACGCCAAACAATGTTTCTTATCATGACCTTACCAGCCTGCAGCAAATACGCAGTAATTCCGGTAAGGATGAAAAGGCAGCGCTGCGTCAGGCGGCTGAACAGTTTGAGTCAATTTTCTTTAGTATGTTATTAAGCAGCATGCGCAAAGCCAATGAGGCTTTTGAAGTGGATGGCATGATGAATAGCCAGACCACCAAGTTTTACCGCGACATGCACGACAGCCAGATGGCTACCGATCTGGCGCAAAAAGGCGCGCTGGGGCTGGCTGATTTGCTGGTAGAGCAACTTAGCCCGGCACTGAGCAAAAAAGCAACACCAGATATTGCGCAGGTTAATGAAACAAAAACTTTGCAGATGCCGCGATATATTCTGCCAACCGTTAAAGTAAACAAACAGGCAGCTATGCCAACAGATACCAGCATCGTAACTACGGCAACTGCTGGCTTAGCTGCTACCAATAATATTGCAACTGCTCAGCCAGAGGTTGTAAAACCAGCCTGGCAGGTGGCAAGCCCGGAGCAGTTTGTCAGGGCTTTGTTACCGGCAGCACGCGAGACAGCTAAGGCGTTGGGGTTAGATCCACTGGCTTTAATAGCACAAGCTGCACTGGAAACCGGTTGGGGCCAGCGTGTGATAAAAACTGCGAAAGGTGAAAGCAGTTTTAATTTATTTGGTATTAAAGCCAACAATGGCTGGCAGGGTGAAACCGCAGTAGTAGACACGCTGGAATACCGGGCCGGAATTGCCAAAAAAGAGCAGGCAAAATTCCGCTCTTACACGTCACCAGAACATAGCCTGCAGGATTATGCAGACTTTATTAAGAAAAATCCGCGTTATCAGGATGCTGTGCAGGCAACCGGTGACACTAAAGCCTATTTTGAACAATTGCAGGCGGCAGGCTATGCCACAGACCCAGCCTACGCACAAAAAATTATGGCAGTATATCAAAGCTCTGCCTTTGATAAAGTGCGCCAGGAGCAAGGCGCTACTCAAGATTTTGGCGATAGCGCCGATGAATAACAAACTAAGCGCTGCCAGTAGCGTTGGTGGAGAGAGCAATGTCAGATAACTTACTTAAGATTGGTACTTCGGCTGTGCTGGCCAGCAGTACTTTGCTCAGTACAACCAGTAATAACATTGCTAATATTAATACTGAAGGCTATGTGCGGCAGCGTACGGAGTTTCAGTCGCAGATGCTTGGCCTCGGGGTAGGTAAAGGCACCACCGAGCGCTTAATCAGTGAATTTACCCTCAAGCAACTGCGGCGTGATACTTCGAACTACAGCTTCGCCCAGCAATATGTTGCCGAAGCCAACCGGGTGGATGCGCTGTTCTCGAACCCGGCCAATAGTATCGCTACCGGTATTAATGACTTATTCAAACAGTTTCAGGTTGCAAACAACGAGCCTGCCACACTGGCGAACCGCCAGCTGATCATCGGCAGTTCGCAGGCTCTGCTGGATAAATTTAATACCTTATCCAGTCTGGTGCTGGATCAGGATAATTTTATTAATCAGCAACTGGATATCTATACCCGTGAAACTAATTCTTATATTAAGCAAATCGCCAGCCTGAATCAGGAAATAGCCTCTTACGGTACCGGTAACAGCCGGCCTATACCACTGGATTTGCTGGATAAACGTGATCTTGCAATCCAGAAGCTGTCTGAAATGGTGGAGATCCGTACGCTGGATGCTGATAACGGCGAGAAAATGGTATTTCTGGCAACCGGCCAATCGTTAGTGGTTGAGCGCGGCGAGTTTAATCTTGTAGCGTTACGCGGTAGCCCTGACCCCTCTGAGCGTGATTTAAAGCTGCAGTTATCCGGTCGAACCACTGTCGAGCGCGATATTGATATCGAAAAGCTTGGTGGAAAAATTGGCGGTTTACTGGCATTTCGTGAAGAAATTCTGATCCCGACCCAAAACCGGCTGGGGCAGTTAGCGTTATCAATGACAGATGCTATGAACACGCAAAACCGTTTGGGCATGAATTTAAACGGTGAAATTGGTGGTAATTTATTCAACCTTCCAACCAGTAGTGGTTTTGCATTTCCCAACAATGCCGGAGCCGGTGCGGTCAGTGTTACTATAGAGGCAGGGCAAGGCAAAAATTTGCCGCCGAACGACTTCTTGTTAACTGTTGAGGCTGGCGCTGTGCGGATCCAGGCTTTGGATGCAAAGGGCGAGGTTATTGTCGGTTCTGATAAAGTAGTGCCTGTGGGGGGCTTTCCTGCGACGATAAGCTCTGCCGATGCCGGCGGTGATTTGTACGGTTTGGAAATTACGCTGACAGGTGCCCCGGCTGTGGGGGATCGGTTTGAACTAAAGCCCCTTAGTACAGCATCAAGAACCCTGACACTGGCAACCACCAGGCCGGAAGATATTGCCCTGGCATCGCCAGTACGCACCGGTTTTACCGTAAATAATTTGGGTAATGCCCAGATTGAAGGGTTGAAGGTAAGCGATACTACGCCGGCCACTCTACCGAACTATGGTTTTGACACACCAGCAGGTTTGATTAATGGCCCCTGGACTATGACCTACATTGGTGGGGATACCTTTGAAATTGTAGATAACCTCGGTAACCCGGTAGCAACTGCGGCTTTTGGCTCAAACCAGTATCAGGATATTTTTGCTCAGGCCGGTGTTGACGTTGGCTTTGATTTCTCCGTTACAGGCATCCCCAGTGTGGGTGATACCTTTAGCATCAGCTTTAATAACGGTGGCTTTAACGACAACCGTAACGGCCTGGCGTTGTCAGCATTACAAACTGCACAAACGACCAGATTAAACCCGCTGTCTGCTCCGGATAGTGCGAATGCAGTAAATTTTAATCAGTCTTATGCCGATATGGTTAGTCTGATTGGTGAGCGCACCAGCCAGGGACGTAACAACGAAGCCGCAGGTAAGGCTTTGTTAGAACAAACAACAGCCTGGTATGAATCATTGTCCGGTGTAAGTCTGGATGAAGAAGCGTCTAACCTGATCCGGTTCCAGCAAACCTATGCGGCAGCGGCACAAATTATTTCCACATCGCAAACCGTGTTTGACACCTTGTTAGCGGCAGTGAGGTAGTGATGAGATTATCTTTTAATATGAAATTTAATGCTGGCTTAGACGGCATTTTAAACACTCAGCAAAAAATGAACCGGGCGCAGGATCAATTAACCAAGCAAACCCGTATCCTGACACCTGCTGATGACCCTGCCGCGTCAGCAAAAGTGCTGGGGCTGGACCAGAACCTACAGCAAGTGGCTCAGTTTCAGAATAATAGCGTGCTATTAAAAAATAATCTGGCGTTGGAAGAAACTGTACTTACCAGTATGCGCTTGTCTATAGATAAAGCTCGGGTATTGGCTGTTGCATCAGGTAACGGTGCTTACACTGACGATGACAAAAAAGCCGTGGCGCAGGAATTGAAAAATATTCAGGTGGAGTTACTTGACCTGATGAACAGCCGCAATGCCGAAGGCGGCTATATTTTTTCCGGCTATCAGGATAAAAAACAAAGTTACAGCCTGAATAACGCTACCGGTATTTACGAGTTTCAGGGCGATGATGGTAAAAAAGCGCTACAAATTTCCCCGACTATTGCATTAGCTGGCAATGATAGCGGTAAGTTTGTGTTTGAAAATGTTGATGCCCGCTTTAAAACTACACCTGCAGTGATCAATGCTGGAGGGGCTACCGGCGCTGCAGTGTCAGTAACAGATCAGAGTCAGTTTGATGCTTATTACAAACAAACTTATGACAGCCTGACTCCAGCAAACAATGACTTCAGTGTAGTGCTGACGGCACCATCGACTTATGAGATCCAGAAAAATGGTGCTGCGTTAGTCCCCCCGGTAACCGGCGCCTTTACGCCTGATGCTCCAATTCAGTTTAATGGTTTAACTATTACGGTAAGCGGAGTTGCTGCCGTGCCTGGTCAGGTTGATTTTTCTTTGCAGGCACCAGAAAAGAAAAATATTTTAACCACTATTGGTGAGTTTATTACTGCGCTGGAAGATCCCGGGCTGTCGAGTTTTGAATTCAAGGAAGCTATCAGTGATACCATTACTCAGATAACGTCAGCTGCGACCAATATTGACAGCTTTTTGTCTTCTATCGGTGGCCGGGTAAATGTACTTGATAGTGTGTTTGGCACCAACGAAGATTTAACGATTAATAATAAAGCCTACCGTGCAGACTTGTCTGAGGTCGATTATGCTGCGGCGCTGACAGAAATCACCAAACAGGAGATTGCGCTGGAGGCTATTTCCAGTACTTTTGTCAAAGTGTCAGGTGTTAGCCTGTTTGACTATATTCGTTAAACCCCTAGCCGGGCCGCACATGCCCGGCTAGGGCAATATTTTTTTAGAATTAGCAAAAAAATCCTCAAGTTTTTGCCGGTTGCTCCGATAAATATGTATCAGATGAAAATACAGCAAATTAAAAAGCTGTTGTTTCAGATACGATTAAATCAGCAGGAGCAATACCATGTCTTTATACGTCAATACCAATATTTCATCACTGAATGCACAGCGTCAGTTATTTAACTCTGGTAATGCTCTGGATACCGCATTTAAGCGTTTGTCATCAGGCTTTCGTATTAACAGCGCTGCTGATGATGCCGCTGGCTTACAGATTTCTAACCGTTTAACCAGCCAGATTAATGGTCTGGATCAGGCTGCACGTAATGCTAACGACGGTATTTCACTGGCGCAGGTAGCAGAGGGCGCGATGGAAGAGATCACCAACTCATTACAGCGTATCCGTACTCTGGCTATTCAGTCGCAAAATGGTATCAACAGTTCAACCGATCGTGCAGCTTTGCAAAAAGAAGTTGCAGCTTTAAAAGCTGAAATGAGCAGGGTAGCAAGCACAACACAATTTGGTACGCAAAATCTGCTTGCCGGCGGCTTCTCAGCAACGTTTCTGGTAGGTGCAAATGCGGGACAGAATATTGATATCCGATTATCTCGGGCTGGTGGTTACGGCACTAACGCCTTAGGTTTAAGCGCATTGAGCGTATCGTCTGTTGCGGGCGCTTCTGCAGCACTGGCGCTTATTGATACTGCTATTGGTGTTATAGATGGCACCCGCGCTGATTTAGGTGCCGTTCAAAACCGGTTTCAGGCAACCATCCGTAACTTAACCAATATCTCAGAAAATGTATCGGGTGCCCGTAGCCGTATTCGTGATACCGATTTTGCTAAGGAAACGGCTGAATTAACCCGTACGCAAATTCTGCAGCAAACCAGCACTACTGTGCTGGCACAGGCGAATCAACGGCCACAGGCAGCCTTGAGCCTGTTACAAGGTTAATTCGACTACCGTCAGAAAAGCTACCTAATGGTGGCTTTTTTGTTATTTGGATTAAAAATTCTATCAAAGATAATATTTTTATAATTTATCTAAAGTTTTCTCATTTAATTCCGATATATAAATAACACTGAAATATAGCGACATCGCCAATAAAGGCGGCAGCTGCTAGTGTTTAATTAGGTAGCAGGAGAGTTAATATGGCTTTATATGTCAACACCAATACTTCGTCCCTGAATGCACAGCGGCAGCTGTTTAATTCAGGCAATTCGCTGGATACCGCTTTTAAACGTTTATCATCAGGCTTTCGCATTAACAGCGCTGCTGATGATGCTGCAGGTTTGCAGATTTCAAACCGCTTAACCAGCCAGATTAATGGTTTGGACCAGGCCGCGCGTAATGCTAATGATGGTATTTCACTGGCGCAGGTAGCAGAAGGCGCGATGGAAGAGATCACCAACTCTTTACAGCGTATTCGTACTTTGGCTATCCAGTCACAAAACGGTATTAACAGTTCAACCGATCGTGCCGCGCTGCAAAAGGAAGTTACAGCGTTAAAGGCTGAAATGAGCCGTGTTGCCTCAACGACTCAGTTTGGTGTGACGAATCTGTTGTCAGGGGGGTTCTCCGCATCATTCCTGGTAGGCGCCAATGCAGGGCAGAATATTGATATACGTTTATCGCGGGCAGGTGGTTATGGTACCAATGCACTGGGTTTAAGCGCATTGAGCGTATCGTCTGTTGCGGGCGCTTCTGCAGCTCTGGCATTGATTGATACGGCTATCGGTGTTATTGACGGCACCCGCGCCGATTTGGGTGCGATTCAAAACCGGTTCCAGGCAACGATCCGTAACTTAACCAACATCTCAGAAAACGTATCCGGTGCGCGTAGCCGTATTCGTGATACCGACTTTGCTAAGGAAACGGCTGAATTAACCCGCACGCAAATTTTGCAGCAAACTAGTACCACAGTACTGGCACAGGCAAATCAACGGCCGCAGGCAGCACTGAGTTTATTACAGTAAATTCCGCTTTAAATAATAAGCCGCCTTTTGGCGGCTTATCTTTTTGAAAAGAAAGAAAATAGTCAAGAATTTTACCGATTTGCCGATATATAACTAACAGTAAGTAAGTGCCGTGATTACGGTGTTAAATGTAGAAGGAATTGCTGCATGCCTTTAGTTGTTAATACTAATCAGTCGTCGTTAGCCTCGCAGCGGTTATTGGGAAATGCGACTGTAGGTTTGAGCACCAGCTTTGAGCGCCTGTCATCAGGGTTTCGCATTAACCGTGCTGCAGATGACGCCGCCGGTTTGGTTATTTCTAATGTGTTAACCAGTCAGGTTAATGGTCTGGATCAGGCGGTACGTAATGCCAATGATGCTGTTTCGCTGGTACAGGTGACAGAAGGTGCCATGGAAGAAATAGCGACCAGTTTGCAACGTATGCGTGTTTTGACCATTCAGTCAGAAAACGGCATTAATACTGCTGCAGATATTACTGCCATTCAGCAGGAATATGATCAGTTGGCAGCTTCCATCCAGAACATTGCAGATAACACCGAATTTGGCGGCATTAAATTGCTTGATGGTAGTACACCTGCCGTCGTATTTCAGATTGGCGCCAACGCCGGGCAAAAAATTGAAATTGATTTATCTACTGGCTATGGCAGTGGTGCGGCCGGGTTAAATGTCGCAGCAGTGCAACTGGGAATAGATGACGCTGCTGATTCTTTGCTAGCTCTGGATCAGGCTATTTTAGCTATTGATGTGGGACGCACAGAACTTGGGGCCTGGCAAAATGCGCTGGGTTCCACCATTCGTAACCTGACTAATGTTAGTGAGAATGTGTCATCGTCGCGAGGCCGTATACGGGATACAGACTATGCCAGAGAAACAACAGAACTGACCCGAACACAGATTATTCAGCAAAGCAGCACCACAGTGCTGGCACAGGCTAACCAGAGGCCACAAGCTGCATTAAGTGTATTAACTGCGTAAGATAAAAACCACCGGTGAGGTGGTTTTTATCTTTATGATATATATAAACTTTTTAATAAACTAAAAAATATCTGAAAAAAAGTGATTTATTCCTAAAGTAAATGAAGTCGCGGCCGAAATACTGGTTAAGCCAAGTTGCAGCTTGGCTCAGTTAACGGGATAACCGTATTTTAAACATCAGTTGAAAGTAGCAAAGCTACCGCCAACTAAGGAGTGACTCATGGCTTTATATGTAAACACCAATACATCGTCACTGAACGCACAGCGTCAGTTGTTTAATTCAGGCAATAATCTGGATACCGCTTTTAAGCGTTTATCTTCAGGTTTTCGTATTAACAGCGCAGCTGACGATGCTGCTGGTTTACAAATTTCAAACCGCTTGACCAGCCAGGTAAATGGTCTGGATCAAGCTGCACGTAATGCCAATGATGGTATTTCAGTGGCTCAGGTGGCTGAAGGCGCAATGGAAGAGATCACTAACTCTTTACAGCGTATCCGCACTCTGGCAATTCAATCACAAAACGGTATCAACAGTTCCACTGACCGCGCAGCACTGCAAAAAGAAGTAACTGCGTTAAAAGCGGAAATGAGCCGTGTTGCTTCAGTAACTCAGTTCGGTACGCAGAACTTGCTGAATGGCTCTTACTCGGCATCTTTCCTGGTAGGTGCAAATGCCGGTCAGAACATTAGCATCAGATTATCTCGCACCGGTGGTTACGGTACAGCTGCTCTGGGCTTAAGCGCACTAAGCGTATCATCAGTAGCGGGTGCTTCCGCTGCCCTGGCGTTGATAGACACCGCCATTGGTGTAATTGACGGTACCCGTGCTGATCTGGGTGCGATCCAAAACCGCTTCCAGTCAACTATCCGTAACTTAACTAATATTTCAGAGAACGTATCAGGTGCTCGTAGCCGGATCCGTGATACTGATTTTGCCAAAGAAACGGCAGAGTTGACACGTCAGCAGATCCTGCAGCAAACCAGTACTACTGTATTGGCGCAGGCAAATCAGCGGCCACAGGCAGCTTTATCTTTATTGGGTTAAACTAATACACGTAGTGGTGAGAATTTACGATAAAGTTCTCACCCTGCGTGCCGATAAGGAGGCTGAAGATGAGCAGCATTAGTGTAAGCAATGTGTCAGTAGCAGGTTATACACCCGCTGCTGATAAATCAGCGAGGCCTGTACAGGCAGATCCTGAGTTGGTGAAGCCGACAGAAGCAGTTAAGCCCGTTGCTGAGGTCAGTAAAACTGAATTACAACAGGCAGTTGATGTGGTAAATCAGGCGGTAGCATTGGAACAACGGTCGTTAAGTTTTTCAATAGATGATGTATCAGGTCGTTCGGTTATTAAAGTGATAGACTATGAAACAGACGAACTGATTAAGCAGATCCCTTCAGAAGAACTGCTAAAGGTTGCGCAGGATATTAAACGGTTACAGGAAGAAATGGGACAATCTATTGGCCTGTTAATTGATAATAAAGTGTAGAGGTTTATTATGTCGGGTATTAATTTTTTAGGTTCAGCGTCTGGTTTACCGCTAGAAGAGCTGGTCACCACCTTGGTTGGTGTTGAGCGAAACAGCAAGCTGAGCCGCATTGATACCACTAAAAAGACATTAAATGCCTCGTTGTCTGGTGTTGGGCAGCTTAAATCTGCACTATCAGCGTTTCAGGATGCGATAAAAAAGCTTGGCGGCAACAATTTAAACGCCCGCGTTGCCACGGTAACGCAACCCACCGAGAATAAAACCTATATTGAAGCGTCGGCATCTGGCTCTGCTGTGGCCGCCAGTTTTGATATAAAGGTAAATCAGCTGGCATCGGGTAGCCGCCTGGAAAGCGCTGATTTAGCCTATGGCTCTGCTAGTGACGTTATTTCTACGACTGATGGTACTTTAACATTAACTGCAGGCAGTAAAAGCTTTGACGTTGAAGTTACTGCAGGTATGACACTTAATCAGTTACGCCAGAAAATTAATGCACAGACGGATAACTTTGGCATTAATGCCAATATTATTAATGCTGGTGGTTCTGTTGGTACAAAGCTGGTATTAACATCGAATGAAACCGGTGCTGGTAATGACGTCGTGATCACCAATAACAATGCCGAACTGGATGCTTTGTCAACGGTACCTACCGGTGCTACAGCAGGCATGACCGCAAGCCAGGTGGCACAGGATGCCATTATTGAAATTGACGGCATTATTGCTACCAATAGCAGCAATACCTTTACCAATGCTATTCAGGATGTCAGCCTGACGGTAAAAGCCGTTACTCCAGAGGGTAATAATGCCACCTTGGATATTGCTACCGATCAAGAGTCTGCTAAAGAAAATATTCAAAACTTTATTAATAATTATAATGTGTTGGTTGATCAAATAGCTAATCTGACCAAAATGCGTACCTTAGGTGCTGATGGTAAAACGGTGACTGCAGAAGGTGGCGCTCTGGCGGCCGATTCGCTACCGCGTTCTATTATGAATCAGTTAAAAGGTATGCTTGGTGGTGTGGTTGGAGAATCAGGCTCTCAGTTGGCAACGCTTTACTCAATGGGTATTACTTTTAAAGACGATGGTAAATTAGAAATCTCTTCTACTTCAAGTTTTGGCGCTGATTCTGGCCGGGTCCGGTTTGATAAAGCGCTGGCTGAGAATTATGACGGTATTGCTGCTATTTTTGGCGGTGATACCGGCTTAAGCGCTAAATTAGATGAATTTGTGTCTCAATTTACTAAAGCTGGCGGCATTATTGCCAACAAAGAGAGTTCATTGAAAACCCAATTAGATAAAAATACTAAAGATTTGGACGCTGCTAACCGATATATAGAAAGCTTTGAACAAACCTTGCGGAAACGCTATACCGCCCTGGATTCATTATTGGGTTCGATGCAGAACATGGCATCAACCGTAACGGCGCAATTGACAAATTTGCCAGGGTTTGTAACCAATAAATCGAAGTAGTGGAGCATCTTATGAGTTACGGAATTAAAGCCTATAAAGCAGTTGGTATTAAAGATGATTTGGCGGTTGCTGACCCGCACCGCGTTATCCAGTTGTTGATGCAAGGTGCACTGGAAAATATGGCAAAAGCCAAAGGTTGTATTGATCGTAAAGACTTTGCCGGTAAATCTGAGGCAATTTCTAAAGCAATCAATATTATTTCTGCATTGCAGGGTTGTCTGGATATGAGCGCCGGTGAGATATCTGACAATCTGTTCTCCCTGTATGACTTTATGCTGAACCATCTTATTCAGGCCAGCCGAGATAAAAGTATCAGTAAGCTGGATGACGTAATGGAAATTTTACTGACTATCAAAGGTGCCTGGGATCAAATTCCGGTAAATGATCGCGAAAAGGGTTACCAGCTGCAGGCACAAAAAAATCAGCAGTTAGCTGTTGGTGCCTGATGTCTGTATCTGAAACTATCAAGCAGCAATGCGCAACACTTCGTACCGATATTGATACCTTAATACAGCAGCCTGCTTACGACGTAGAGCAGGTTGCTGATTTGGTAGAGCAATTAAATCAGCACTTATGCCAAAGTGTTCCCCCGCAGGACAATATTGAGTCTTTTGCGCAGTTTCTGCAGCAAAACCTTGACTGGCTACAGGCAACAATGGCAAAACTGTCAGCAGACAAAGAGGCTGTAGCAGACAATATGTTAGAAATTAAAAAGGGCCAACGCGCCCGGCATAGCTACGGCCAACATAACTAACTAATAAAATCAGGCACTTGCATGCTGAATTACATTAATTATCAGCTGAATCAGGACGATGCTGCGCAGACAGCGTCTGAGCAAAAAGTGGCTTCGACCATTAAACAGCGTTTCAACAATAACCTTCAGGCGTTATCTCAGTACATTCCCTCCGTAGTGCCGATAATTCAGCAACATAGCATGCAGCAGTATTCGGTATTTTGTACGCGGGCTGCAGAGTTGAATATTGTAGATTTTGCTACCGGCCGTGTTTGGTACAGCGAGACGCCCTTTGCTGAGGTATCGCGTGAAGTTGACAGTTTTTGCCGTAATGCGCCTTATATTGAACTCGATAGTGCCGCTGGGCCAATACAGGCTGATCAGCCTTGGCCAGTTGAAAGTTTGCCGCCGCAGGTTGACGTGGTGGTTATGCTGGGGCTGGGGTTGGGCTATCAGATAAATGCACTGCTACAAAAAATAAAAATTAACTACCTTATTGTATACGAGCCCAACGTAGATACACTGATTTGTTCGGTGCAGGCCAATGATTGGAAGCAACTGTTTGCTGCGGCAGAAATTACAGGTACACAAATTTTTCTGCAGTTGGATAATGACGGCAGCTCGGTTGCAGAAGATTTGGCAGAGTTACATGCGGTAGCCGATTTTAGTCGTGTTTATCTTTATCGACACTACTGCCATCCGGTGATGGATAAGGTAGCAGAGTATTTATTTGCGCACAGCGGCCGGCCGGAGCAACTGTTGGGCAGTACCACTCAGTTTGTTGCATACGAAGATTTTAACGATTATGTCGCCGAGCGCAGTGTAAATGTGCTTGGCAACCAGCAACCGCATAGCGCAGCGCCTGCTGATGAATTATACCTGCGTAATATGGCGGCGCTGCAGAAGTTTTACCCCAAAGTACATAGTGAAATTGACAAACATCAAAGCCGGCATTGGCAGCTGACAGCAGATGACAATGGTAAGGCCAACCTATATCATCCACAGCGCAAGGCCTTGTTTTACTACGATATTGATACGGAGTCTGCCCGTTTGGTTGAGTATTTTACCCGGCAGCCGTATAAAGATGATGTGTTATTAGGCCAGACCTCTGTTGATAAATTCAGCCATTACATCCATTACTCGCATATTGCACAAACGCAGCCGCTGATTAGCAAGCAATTACAACAAAAAATTCAGTTACCGCAAGAAGTGGATTCGTTGATTATCTTCGGTGTGGGCCTCGGTAAACATATTCAGTTGCTGACGGAGCAATACCGAATCAGTAATCTGTACATTTGCGAACCTAATTTAGATTTTTTTGCTGCCAGCCTTAAGGTAACCGATTGGGCCGGTATATTTGAACGTGCCGAGCAAAACGGCCTGCGAATATACCTGAATCTGGGCGGCGATGGCTCAACCTATTTTTATGATTTAATGGCGCAGTTTTATCAGGTTGGTGCTTATTCTATAGCCAACACTTATATGTTTTGCTCCTACTTTAACCAGAAAATGCATAAGGCGATTGCCGACTTACGTGCTGAACTAAAGGTCGTGCTGGCGCTGGGTGAATATTACGATCATTGCCGTTACGGTATTGCCCATACCTACAACAGCGTGGCTAAGCAGCATAAGTTTTTACAGCACGACAACAGTAGTTATCGTAATTTGCCTGCATTGAATTTACCGGTTTTTGTGGTTGGTAATGGCCCGTCGCTAGACAGTAGCTTTAGCTATTTGCAAGAGCATCGCGACAAAGTAGTGCTAATCAGTTGTGGTACGGCATTATATTCATTGTATAAAAAGGGAATTAAGCCGGATTTTCATGCTGAGGTTGAGCAGAATCGCTCTACGTTTTGCTGGATAGGGCAGGTGAAAGATACAGAATATTTAAAGGATATTCGGCTGATTAGTGTAAACGGTATACATCCTGATACGGCAGAGCTGTTTAAAGAAACCTTGTTGTGCTTTAAAGACGGTGAATCATCAACGAACTTCTTCGATGTACGACTGAAAAAGCAGGGCGTGCACGTGGCGTCGCTTAGTTATGCTTATCCTACGGTCACCAATTTAGTGCTTAATTACGCGCTCAGGCTGGGCTTTAAAGTATTTTATCTGTTTGGTGTAGATCTCGGTTACGCCGATGTAAGACATCACCACTCACAGGCTTCAGCTTACTACCGTAAAGATGGCTCAGAAGTATATGACTACCAGCAAACACATGGTGGTGGAATGCCGGCAAAGGGTAACTTTTTGCCTTATGTGTTTACCAAGCCTGAGTTTGAAATGTCGAGGAAACTACTAGAGCAGGCGATCAGTAAAGCCGGGCGAAAAGTAGAGATCTATAATTGCAGTAATGGTGTAAAGATTGATGGCGCTGTGCCGCTACAGCCTGACAATATTTTGTTTAGTGACTTACCTGAGCGTAAAAATCTGGTATTGCAACAATTGATAGATACAGCTTACTACGCCGATTTATCACCCTATGCACCACTGATATATGCTCAAATCGACTTTGCTGCATTTCGTCGCACTGTTGACGCCTGGTTGGCTCTGTTTGATGATGATATTACCGACGGTGAACAGGCAAAAGCCTTTATTGCCAAGCAGTGGCGCTTGTTGCAAACTGCTGCACGTGATCCGTCAGATCCAACTTTTTATTTGTTCTACGGCAGCACCAATTACTTCGGTGGCCTGATGACCAAAGTGGCATCCTGTATCAGTGAAGATACGCCGGATATATTGCCGGTGTTTAAGCAAGTAATGCAGGTATGGCGGGATTATATCAGTGTTGGTGGTGAGCAGTTTGAGCAGCAGCCACTCAAGTTTGATGATGTGGATGTGCTACATTTGTTTAAGTAAGCCGAAGGTGTTATTTTTTGCTGTTTACATAGCTAAACAGTGAAAACTGCCTGTTGACGATGCATTATGGATAAAAACTGTTCAGGTTTATCGTTTAATTAACCCCAGCAATGAGGATATTATGAGTTATCAGTTAGGAGCAAGGCTGGAAGGTGTTCGTCAGAATATCAATTTGATCAAGCTGCATCTGGATGTTAACGCCAAGACTGCGATTGATATTGGTTGTAATGAAGGTGTGGTAACTTGTTCTCTTGATTCATTTGGGCTTAAGGCTTTTGGCTTTGAATCTGAAAAAAAATATGCTGAAACTGCTGGTACGTTTCAAATTCATAATTTCAGCCAGGCTGAAATTTGTAATATTGCACTTTCCTTGGATGATATAGAACAGTTGCCGGAAGTGGATGTTGTTTTATTTTTATCTGTAAATCAGCAGTTGGCAAAAATATATTCCCGGGAGTACTCTGAGAAGTTTCTTTTAGAACTCTTCAAAAAATGTAATAAACAAATGTTTTTTCAGCCATGTATGATCTACGAAAAGTATGGCGAAGCCCAGGGCTTTTCTGAGAATGATATAAATTCTGCTAAAGCGTATTTTGATAACTTGCTTTACGAAGCCGGAGAAATATTTACCAGTCAGGTGGTAGGGCTATCAGTTAATGGTATCCCTCCAAGTGAGCCATACAGACCATTGATTTTATACTCCCGAACCATAGGTCGCGGTCAGGCAATTAAAATACCCAGTATTAATGATGCAGTTAGTTTGTTGCGGGATACTCCTGTTAAGCTGTGTAATGTGGAATTGAGTAAATGCATTAGTTCCCGAGATATGCAGGCTTTTTCAAAGGATGACAGCTGGCATCGTTTTATTGAAATGTCTACTCACTTGTTATCAATGCTTCAGGAAAAGCGGAATGATTTTATCTATGAGAATACTCCGCTGTTTCATTATTATGAAAAAGTACGTCCAAGTGTGTTTTCAGAGTTGTGGACGTTAACCGGTAAAACTGAAGATATCGGTGTGCTTGGCTCCATGCCCCTTAATAAATATGTTAGTTGGATGCCATGGTTTGAACCAGTAGATACAGTAGAGAATATTGCTAATGGTATTAGTGAGCAGCCTGATATTCCGGAATGGGATTCTCATGCATTTGGACCCGTTCCAAAAGAAGCGGGATTGCAGGAAGTGGAACGCCTGTATAAGCTGTTAATAAAAATATCTAACGAAGGATATAATCCTGAAGTTAACTATGACGGTTTTATACGGGGCTATATCATGCGCCGAGGTAGTGAATCGAGGTTCTCTGTAACTGCGGGGCAACACAGATTGGCAATATTGGCGGCATTAAATTACAAGACTTGTCTGGTTAAATTTCAACCAGGTATGGAGCGAGTGATTGATGTTGAAGAAGTGGAAACCTGGCCAATGGTGGAAAATGGTATCTATAGCAAGCAGCAAGCATTGAATATATTTAACGGTATTTTTGATGTGAATGGGCTTTCATTTTCAGCTTAAGTAATTCTTGAAGAAATGTTATGTAGTAGTTTTAACACAGAAACCTTGGTATTTAAGGTCTCTGTGTTAAGTTGATAACTGCCGGTGCCACCGGCCAGAAAAATTCCTTTCATAACATATCCTGTTGCAGTGTAATGTGAATATTAGCGCGGTGTCTGGTATGCATAATACATAATGCCATTGTGCGTACTTTGATAGGTTAATCCGGCATGTTGCGCCACCTTTACTGATGCTGTATTACCGGGCAGAATTTCAGCGACTATTGTTCCTGTCAGTTGGCTTACCAACAATTTAACCATAGCTTTAGCCAGGCCTTTGCCGCGACATTCCGCGGCTACTGTCCAGGAAATGCGATGACTGTCTGCAGTTGAATCGACTCTGACAGTACCAACAGGCTGGTCTGCATATTCTGCAATATACAGCCGGCGCTGCGGATTACTCAGGCTTTGCTGTAGCCAGTGTATATGCTGCTGCGCAGTAACCTGCTCAGGGTTAAGGCTGAACCGGCGCGTATCGGGGTCATTACGCCAGTGCAACAGGCGTTCAGCGTCGGCCATAGTGGCAAAGCGGAGCCGGACAGACGCCGTCATGCCTTAGATTAACTCCCAGCTTAGCGGGGTGCCCATCGTCACGTCTTGTTTTACCTTACGGCCGAGAAACTGTGGCAGGTACTTTGGCGCCAGACCAAGTCCTGGCCGCACAGAGCGTAGGTTATCTGCAGTAAAGATGTCGCCGGCTTGCATATCTTTGGCTATATAGAGCGATCGCCGGTGTACCCGTGAGGCAATTTCTTTGTCGGTACAGCCATAATGCACTTTACCTAGGGCATCTTTAGCTTTACGACATTCTGACACCAGCAGGCTGAATTCGGCCGGCTCCATGGAAAAGGCCGCATCAATACCACCTTCACTGCGGTCGAGCACGAAGTGCTTTTCAATCATGGTTGCGCCCAGCGCCACGGCAGCCACGCTGACACCAATACCGGCGGTGTGATCAGATAAGCCAACCTGACAGCCAAACAGTTCCGCCAGGTGCGGAATAGTATGCAAGTTGGCGTCGATGGGGCGCGCCGGGTAATTGCTGGTACATTTTAATAAGATAATGTCACGGCAACCGTTGCGTTGCAGTACTTCAACGGCTTCAGCCAGTTCAACTTGAGTGGCCATGCCGGTAGAGATGATCACCGGTTTACCGGTGCGGGCCACGGCGGCGATTAAACCATGATCGATATTTTCAAATGAGGCAATTTTATAGCAGGGCACATCCAACTGTTCCAGATAGTCTACCGCGGTTAAATCAAACGGTGAGCTAAAGGCCAACATGCCTAACTGTTTTGCTCTGTCAAACAACGGTTTGTGCCACTCCCACGGTGTCATCGCTTGTTGATACAGGCTGTACAGGGAGCTGCCGTGCCAAAGGCTGTCGGGGTTATCAATAAAAAATTCGTTCTTGTGCAGGTTCAGCGTAATGGTGTCAGGGGTATAGGTTTGCAGCTTTATCGCGTCAGCACCACATTTTGCTGCCGCCTCAACCATTAACAGTGCCTTGTCCAGGCTTTGATCATGGTTGCCGGATAATTCGGCAATAATAAACGGCGCCTGGTCCGGCCCTACCGCGTGTTTGCCAAGCATAATTACTGCCATTCCTTATCCTCGTTACTAATGCTCGTTATTCAGTGTCTTCATTATAGTTTCAACTACCAGCGGTGTGCCTGCGGCAGCCGGTATCAGACCGGCTGCCGTTTGGCCCATACTATCAAGCAGTGCCGGTTGCGACAGGTAATAGCACAGTTGCTCTGCAAAGAACTCTGCTGACATATCTGCAGCTTGTCCCAACCACACACAGGCGCCAAGCTGGTCAAGATAAGCCGTTGTCGCCTGCTGATTTTCGGCAACGGTAACAACCAAACCCGGCAGAGCACTAATACACCTTTCCCAATGACTGGCACCACCACCACCAAGCATGAGTCGCGCCTGATGCATTAACTTCGCCATATAGTTACATTGCACATGTAACGTCATATTGGGCAGGCTTGCAGTAAGCTGTTTAATATCTGCATGCCACGGATTATTCGCTCCGATTACTATATCGGCAGAAATACCGCGAAGCTTTAGTTTATCTACTGCCGTAATCGCCAGAGCAGTTAAATTTTGCTCGTCACTGCCGCCAAAGCCAATCAGGATGCGGTTGCTGTTAACGTTGCGGTCGCGTGGCGCTGCACTTTGGTAAAACTCTTCACGCAGCAATGCATAACGCGGCCCCAGCAGCGCCTTGCAATGCGTTGGCAGCCATGTGCTGTAACGCTGCTCTGCGTTGGCTACCAGGTTTTGATCCAGCAGCAGGTCACAGTCATAGCTGCGGTTGGCCAGGTCATCTATTTGCAAAATATACCGGCATCTGGTCCGCAGCATCCGGCAGTAGTCAGCTGCCAGCGCGTAGTGATCCAGCACTAATAAAGCATAATCCTGTGTTAGCTGCGCCAGAGTGGCTGTTGCATCTGCAATTTGACTGGTCAGAACATCCGGTAATGGCAGCACGCTAAAGCCCTGGCTGCGGATCACATCAGCCAAATGGCCGGATGTGAGCCGGCAGGCAAAATCACATTGGGCTCCCTGCTTACGTAAAGCATGCGCCAGTGTCAGGCAGCGCATAACATGGCCTGAACCCAGGGTTACCGAAGCATCGGTGCGAAACAACACTTTCACTGCGCAGGCGCCTGCAGCAATTGGTACAACAGCTCGGCCCGTTGCCAGTCCTCAACAGTATCAATATCCTGCACTAAATGCGCCGGTAACAGCAGCATTCTGGAGCCGGTGCTGAATACGGCTTTGCCGGTATCCAGCCAGGTATCAGCTGTTGCCCAATACAGTTGACCGGCATCATGGAAAGTTTCAGCCAGATCTTGCGAGCGGCGCATAATGCTGGCCGGGTCAAATGGCACTACGCCGCCTTGCGGCGTTTGCAGCAGGGCACGCTGAATAGGGAAAGAGAAACGGGCGGCAGTAAAGACATAATCTGCCTGGTTGCTAAGCAGTAGCTGATATGCCGCTGCAATGCGTGCGCTATCTAACAGCGGGGTAGTGGCATAAATGCAGGCACAGCTGCTTAGCGGCCAACCCAGTTGTTGCAACTCCGTAATGGCGTTACGTATGACGTCTGTGGTACCGGTAAAATCATCCGCCAGCTCTGGCTTACGCATAAAAGGAGTTTCTGCGCCGTAGTGCCGTGCTATGGCGGCTATTTCGGCATCGTCGGTGGAAACCACTACTTTGTCCACTACGCCGCTGTTTAGTGCCGCCTGAATAGGATACGCCAGCATAGGCTGGCCGCAGAAGGTATTAATATTTTTGCGGGGTATGCGCTTACTGCCACCACGGGCCGGAATAATGGCCACCCTCACTGCAGCAACTCCGCCAATTTGTCAGCGATATATTGTTGCTGCTCGCCGGTTAATTCCGGAAACATCGGCAGGCTGATAATGCGCTCATAAAAATCTTCTGCTACAGGAAAATCGCCCCAATCAAAGCCCAGTTGCTGGTAATACGGCTGGGTATGGATGGGAATATAATGCACATTAACACCAATACCTGTATCGCGCAGGCCGTCAAATACCGCTTTGCGTTTGGTTTTGTCATCCAGGCGGATAATATATAAATGCCAGGCACTGATATTAATATCATCCAGTGCCGGTAAAGCAACGGGCAGCTCTGACAGTAAGCGGTTATAGTTGGCGGCCAGCAACTGGCGCTTTTGAATAATGGGCAATAAACGCAGGCTTTGGCTTAAACCCAGCGCGGCCTGTATGTCGGTCATACGGTAATTAAAACCCAGCAGCAATTGCTGATAATACCAGGCGCCATGCGCGGGCTCGGTCATCATGCTTTCGTCGCGGCTAATGCCGTGGCTGCGCAGCAGGCGCATTTTATCGGCCAGTTCAGTGTTATTGGTCATGGCCATACCACCTTCTGCGGTGGTGATAATTTTTACCGGATGAAAGCTAAACACGGTGATATCGCTATAGCGGCAATTGCCCACCGGTTCATCATGGTAACTTGCGCCAACAGCATGCGAGGCATCTTCAATTACGCTAAAGCCAAATTCATTGGCCAGATAATGTATTTGCTGCATATCGCAGCTGGCACCGGCTAAATGTACCGGTATTACCACTTGTGGCAGCGTATCATTACTACGTGCCTGCTCCAGCTTTTGTCGCAGTTTATCTACCGCCATATTGCCGCTGTCGGGTTCTACATCAACAAAGTCGATATCGGCGCCGCAGTAACGTGCGCCATTGGCTGAAGCGACAAAACTGATAGGAGAAGTCCAGACCCGGCTGCCGGGTCCAACGCCAAGCGCTAAACAAGCAATATGTAAGGCCGAGGTGGCGCTATTTACCGCAACAGCATACTGCGCTGTTGTCAGTTCACAAAAACGCTGCTCAAAAGCGGGCACGGCTGGCCCCTGGGTTAAAAAGTCGCTTTGCAGTACTTGGGTTACTGCATCAATATCCGCCTGAGTAATGTGCTGACGGCCATAGGGGATCACAACATAGCTTCCTGATTAAACTGACGCATCTGGTCAACACTAAGAAAATCCGGGTTGGTGTCAGACACGTACTGAAACCCCGGTGTTACCAGCTTACCCTGCTCTTGCAGAGCATTGCTGGAAAAGTCATTGCTGCGGTTAAAAAACTTAATTGCCGGGGCAATAACAAAGTGATCAGCAAACTCGTAAGTGTGATAAGACATATCACCCGGACACATCATCTCGTGCAGTTTTTCACCGGGGCGAATGCCTATCTCTTGCACGGGTAAATGCGGTGCCATCGCTTTGGCTAAATCGACAATGCGGATAGACGGAATTTTAGGCACAAAAATTTCACCACCGAGCATGCGTTCAAAGTTCTTTAACACAAAATCGACGCCTTGTTGCAAGCTGATCCAAAACCGGGTCATCTCCAGATGGGTAATCGGAATATGGTCATGCTTTTTATCAATCAGCTGTTGAAAAAACGGCACCACTGAACCACGCGAACCTACCACATTACCGTAGCGCACTACGGAGAAGCGCGGTTTTGCACCGCCGGAGATATTGTTAGCGGCGATAAACAGTTTATCCGACGCCAGCTTGGTGGCACCGTACAGGTTGACCGGGTTGGCAGCTTTGTCGGTAGATAGTGCTATAACTTTTTCTACGCCGTTTTCAATAGCCGCATTTATAACGTGTTCGGCGCCGTTAATATTGGTTTTAATACATTCCATCGGGTTGTATTCGGCTGCAGGTACCTGTTTTAGTGCCGCCGCATGAATAACGTAATCCACGCCGTGCATCGCGCGCACCAACCTGTGCTCGTCGCGCACATCGCCGATAAAAAAACGCATGCAGCTTTGATTAAACTTTTGCTGCATCTCGTACTGCTTTAATTCATCGCGGGAGTAAATAATGATTTTTTTCGGCTTATAGCGTGCAAGCAGAGTTTCCGTGTACTTATGGCCAAATGAGCCGGTACCACCGGTGATTAAAATTGTTTTGCCGTTAAACATAAGCTGCCCTCGGGAACTACTTTTGTGCGAAATGCTGTTTAAAATGACATTAGCATAAACTGTGCCGCCAGAGCTAACATATTCAGTTCAAACACTTTAATACTAATACATCGGCTTAGTTTTTGCGCTGATTTAATTAATAGCGGTTTACCGTCGCTTTGACTAAACTATAACCAGTTTTAAAGACAAAGTGGTGCCAAGATGAAACTTAATACCCCCGGCAGTTTAAATACATTAAACCAGGCCCAGTTACAGCAGGACAGCCTGTTAAAAAAGCTGGCTACTGCAAAGCGGATCAACAGCGCAGCCGATGATGCAGCCGGTTTGCAGATAGCTAATCAGCTAAGCAGCAGTATTAATGGCAAAGGCCAGGGCGAGCGCAACCTGTATGATGGTGTGTCATTAGCGCGGGTATATGAGCAGGGCTTGCAAGGCATCAACGACAACCTTGGCGAGCTAAGCCGTTTGGCTGTTGCCGCCGGTAATGGTATTTACGGCGCGCAAGAGCGCTCAGCACTGCAGGCAGAGGCGGATCAATACACCGCTAATATTCAGCAGGTTATTGATAATACAGAGTTCGCTGGTAAAAAGTTATTTGATCAGGACGGCGCCTTAAGCTTTGGTACTGGTTCTGGCAGTTTGAATTTAAGCACGGTAGACGTTGCTTCCGGTTTAACCGCACAGAATATTTTTAGTATAGATTTAAGCTCTGCGGACGCAGCGGCAGCATCGCTTGGCAATATTCAGCAATCGCTGGACTATATTGGTGGTTTACAAGCTGACGCGGGCGCATCCATCAACAGCTTTAGCTCTGCGGCCAGTAATTTAAACGGCCAGCAAATTGCCGAGTCAGCAGCGCGTAGCCGGATTGAAGATCTGGATTTTGCCCGCGCCAGCAGTGACAAGGTTGCGGCTGATATTTTGGCTAATACTTCTGTCAGTGTTTCACTGCAGGCCAGAATGCAGCAACAACAGGCTTTAAACCTGCTTAGTTAACACCGTAAAGCCACGCTATTTTTTTGACACTGTGTCAAAAAAATAGCGTATTACCTTGCAAGCTCATCTTTGCGAAGTACAATGCAATCAAAAGCATAATAAAAGCAGTGGCATGGTAAATAATCCTTTTCTGTATATCGTTGATGAACAAAGCAGCCGCTGCAGCCGGCTCAGTACAGTATTAAGTTTTATTAATGAGCCGCACCAGATACTGGATATGGCCGCGCTACAGGCGAGGTTGAATAACCAGGAGCCGGTCGTGGTGCTGCTGGGGGCACTTGAAAGCCAGCATCATGCTGATCTGCTGTTACGCTATCCGGCTACAGCGTTCTTACTGCTGGGAGAGCCACTGCAACCCCTGTTGCAGTATGCCAATGCGGTAGGCCTGCTAAGCGAACCTTTCTCTTATGCCTCTTTAACTCAGCTACTGCGCGACAGCCAGCAGTATCACCGCCTGTTACCGTTGCAGCATAAGCAGCATAACATGGCAAAATTTGACGGTATGGTAGGTAATTCTGCCTCCATGCAGCAAGTACGGTTTCTTATTCAGCAAGTGGCAAAAACAGAAGCTAATGTGCTGGTGCTTGGCCCTTCAGGTACCGGCAAAGAAGTCGTTGCGCGTAATATTCATTTATTGTCTAACCGGGCGCGTGGGCCTTTTGTACCAATAAACTGTGGTGCTATACCGGCAGAACTACTGGAAAGTGAACTGTTTGGCCATGAAAAGGGTGCTTTTACCGGTGCCATCTCTACCCGCAAAGGCCGCTTTGAGCTGGCGCAGGGCGGTACACTGTTTTTAGATGAAATAGGTGATATGCCGCTGAATATGCAGGTAAAGCTGCTAAGAGTATTACAAGAGCGCACTTATGAACGGGTAGGTGGCACCCAACCCATTAAGGCTGATGTGCGTATTGTTGCCGCTACGCATCGCGATTTAGAGCAAATGATTGCTGAGGGCAGTTTCCGTGAAGACTTATACTACCGCCTGAATGTATTTCCTATTGAAACCCCCGCGCTTAGCCAGCGCTGCGACGATATACCGCTGCTGATCAGCGAACTGTTACAACGCCAGGAGAAGTACAGCCAGGCTAAAGTTAAATTTACCGAATATGCTATGCAAAGCCTGCAACTGCACAGTTGGCCGGGTAATGTGCGCGAGCTGGCAAACTTGCTGGAGCGGATGGTTATTATGTACCCGGACCAGGTAGTTGATGTGGCCGAGTTGCCACCGAAGTACCGCCATCTGGATATTGAAAGCTATGTACCGCAATACCCTGAAAGTCTGCAGGAGCGTGATTTACTGAACGAAATGTTTCAGTCTGCAGATGATGATGACGAAGACGAAACAGATAACGGGGGCTTTTTTGCAGTTGCAGATGGCTTGCAGGAGCTACCTGATCAGGGGCTGGACTTAAAAGAATATCTGGCCGAGCTGGAAATCCGCTTTATATCTCAGGCTTTGGAGCGGCACGAATTTGTCGTGGCCCGGGCTGCAGAAGTGCTGGGCCTGCGCCGTACTACGCTAGTAGAGAAAATGCGTAAATATAATCTTGGTAAAGACGAGTAATAATAGCTAATAACTTACAGTGTCAGGCTTTTGACACTGTAAGTTATTAAAAATATTTAAGTTTATCTGGCATAATGCCTGCATTACCCCTAAGCGATAACGCAACGTTTAAGGGTAATTATGACAACTGCCAACGCATACGATTTTTCTTTGCGCACTCTGCCGGATGCTGCAGCGGTGGCAGCAGCCAACGGGCGCAATGTACTGCAGTTATTGCCGCCAGCTCACTATGATGCAGTGTTGCAGGCTTTACCTGCTGCAGTGATCCTGCTGGATCAACGTGGTGTGGTGTATCAGGCCAATCCGGCTGCGATGAGTTTGTTGGGGGAGCCTCTTACCGGGCAGCGCTGGCTTGATGTTATCGGCCGTTGCTTTCGCCCGCGCAGTGATGATGGCCTGGAAGTGTCATTGCAAGATGGCCGACGGGTTAAGCTGCAAATAAGCACCCTGGCGCAAACTGGCGCATCTTCGCAGGCAGGACAGCTTATTATGCTGACCGATCTGACCGAAACCCGGCAATTACAAAGCCGCCTTAGCCACATGCAGCGTTTATCCACTTTGGGTAAAATGATGGCAACATTAGCCCATCAAATCCGCACACCGCTGTCTGCAGCCTTACTGTATGCGCAGAACCTGGCCAACCCAAGAGCCACTTTGCAGGTGCAGCAGCAGTTTCAGCAAAAGTTGTTATCGCGTTTACAGGATTTAGAGCAGCAGGTCAGCGATATGCTGCTATTTGCCCGCTCTGGCAGTGCCCGGCAAGTTGCCGCGTTTTCACTCAAAGCTTTAATTGAGCAGCTAAACACCAGTATTGAAGCTCTGCTGCATCAGCACAATACCCGCTTATCACTGCACTGCAGTGATCCTGCACTTTGCCTGCTGGGCAACCAGAATGCGCTATGCGGGGCCTTACAAAACCTTATTCAAAACAGTATTCAGGCGGCTGGCCCTGATACACAAATACGGCTTGATATAATGACCAGTGCACATCACCACGATATGTTGTTGCTGCGCCTGACAGATAATGGCCCTGGGGTAGCACCGGCACTGCGCGACTCCCTGTTTGAACCCTTTGTCACGGGCCGTGCGCAGGGCACCGGTCTGGGGCTTGCGGTGGTGCAGGCGGTAGCGCACTCGCACCAGGGCTCGGTGCAGTATATTCCGACAGAGCGGGGCGCCTGCTTTGAAATGCTGTTGCCGATACAGCAATCAGTTAGCCGGGAGTAACAACATATGAGCCAACATATACTATTAGTGGAAGATGACGCCGGCTTGCGTGAGGCCCTGCACGATACTTTATTACTGGCACAGTACCAGGTATGTGCAGTTGACAGCGCCGAACAGGCCTTGCTGACACTGAAGCGCCAGACAGTGCAACTGGTTATCAGTGATGTGCAAATGCAGGGCGCTTCAGGCCTTACGCTGTTAAAAACCTTACGCGAACAGTATCCGAATATTCCTGTATTAATGATGACAGCCTATGCCACCGTGCAAGCTGCGGTTGAGGCTATCCGGCTGGGGGCAATTGATTATCTGGCTAAACCGTTTTCACCGGAAGTATTGCTTAATACAGTAAGCCGTTATGTCAGCGCAGAACCGGTAGCCAGTTTTGAACCCATAGTGGCCGCTGCATCCAGCAAGCAGTTGCTGACACTGTGCGGCAAAGTCGCCCGTACCGATGCCAGTGTAATGATCACCGGCCCCAGCGGCTCGGGCAAAGAGGTGTTGGCCCGCTATATTCATCAGCTGTCTGAACGCAGCGGCGGGCCCTTTGTGGCGATCAATTGTGCTGCTATTCCGGAAAATATGCTGGAATCTACCTTATTTGGTTACGAGAAAGGCGCCTTTACCGGTGCCATAACGGGTTGCCCCGGTAAGTTTGAACAAGCCCAGCACGGCACTATTTTGCTGGATGAAATAACCGAAATGGATTTAAACCTGCAGGCCAAATTATTGCGCGTACTGCAAGAGCGTGAAGTAGAACGCCTGGGTGGCCGCAAAACCCTTAAACTGGATGTCAGAGTATTGGCCACCAGTAACCGCAATCTGAAACAAGCTGTAGAGCAGGGCCGGTTCCGCGAAGATTTATACTACCGGCTGAATGTATTTCCGCTCAGCTGGCCCGCCCTGTGCGAAAGGCCGGCCGACATAGTACCGCTGGCGTTGCACTTGTTGCAGCGTCATTGCCGGGCCACCGGGCGGGCAGCAGTGCGTTTAACTGAGGCGGCAGCTTTGCAATTAACCCGTTACAGCTGGCCGGGTAATGTGCGTGAGCTGGATAACGTAATACAGCGCGCTTTAATTATCTGCCAGAATGACAGTATCGAAACTGATGACATTTTGCTGGAGCAGGCCGATATGCAGCTTCCGGCCATTGCTGACAGTGCGATACCTTTGCCGGTCATACAGATGACAGAGGATGATGACGCCAATGCCGGTTTTAAAGCCAGCGTACATGAGCAGGAGCACCGTATTATTCTGGCGACGATGAAAGCCTGCGCCAACCGGCGCAAGGACGTAGCCGAGCGGTTGGGGATCAGTGATCGCACCTTGCGCTATAAGCTGGCACGTATGAAAGAGCATGGCATTGAGCTTCCCGCCTGATATAAAACCCTCAAACTGAGGGTTTTTTCTATTAAATTCAATATACTAAAACTTGGCATAACTCCTGCTTTGCATTAGCTAATCGTACTAGCAGCAAATTTTTGACAGGTGACGCTATGAATATCAAAGGGCAGGCCCTTTACGCCGAAATGCAGTCGCTGGCCAGCCAGGCGCGCGGCGTTGGCAGCGAGCTGAAGCTGAAAAATACTGCTGAAGTTAATCCCAGTCAGAGTGATTTTGGCAATATGCTGAAAAATGCCATTAGCAATGTAAACGCCTTACAACAAGAAACCAGCCAGATGCGTACTGCAGTGGAAATGGGCGATCCTAACGTATCGCTGGCACAAGTAATGATTGCCAGCCAGAAATCCTCTCTGGCATTTGAAGCCACGGTGCAAGTGCGCAATAAGTTGGTAGAAGCCTACAAAGACATTATGTCGATGCCGGTATAACGGAGGAATAAGCTGTGGCTGAAAATCAATCCACCGAGCTGGCACTAACCAATACCGAGTACGGTGCCGGTGAGCAGCAGGAACAAAAACCGGGTTTTGTCGGCAGTTTGGGCGGCATGGATCTGGTACGCCAGATCACCCTGATTGTCGCGCTAACCATCTGTCTGGCCATTGCTATCCTGATTATCATGTGGGCACGCGAACCAGAAATGCGGCCGCTGGGCAATTTTGAAACGCAGGAGCTGATCCAGACACTGGATCACCTGGATGCGCAAAAAATCAGTTATAAACTGGAAGGCAATACTATTTTGGTACCTGAGGATAAATTTCAGAGTATTAAACTGTCATTGTCCCGCGCGGGCCTGACCAGAGAACCCTCCAGCGGCACCGAGTTTTTACTGCAGGACAGCGGTTTTGGTGTTAGCCAGCGCCTGGAAATGGAGCGGCTAAAACACAGCCGTGAGCAACAACTGGCCCGCACCATTGAAGAGCTGCAAAGTGTCTCCCGCGCCAGAGTACTACTGGCTATTCCAAAAGAAAACGTGTTTGCCAGAGTAGAGCGGTTGCCATCAGCCACGGTGCTGGTAACGGCCCGTGGTGGTACGTCAATTCGTGACAGCGAAGTGGCGGCCATTGTCGATATCGTCGCCTCTGCCGTGCAGGGGCTGGCGCCCTCGCGTGTAACGGTAACTGACCAAAACGGCCGCCTGCTCAACAGCGGCTCGCAAGATGCTGCAGCCGGGCGCTCGCGCAAAGAATATGAATTACAACGCACCCGCGAAGATGAATACCGCCAAAAAGTCGACTCTATCTTAATGCCGGTGCTGGGTTATGGTAATTACACCGCCCAGGTCGATTTACTGATGGATTTTACCGCCACAGAGCAGACCCAAAAGCGCTTTAACCCGGATTTACCCGCTGTGCGCAGTGAAATGACCATTGAAGAAAACAGCGTGGGCGGGTTAAGTGCCGGTATACCCGGTGCCTTATCTAACCAACCGCCAATGAATTCTGCTATTCCTGAGCAGGCAACGGGCGGTGGTGCGCAACCGGTAGTGCCGGGCCGGAATCATAAAGAAGCCACCCGTAACTATGAACTGGATACCACCATCAGCCATATTTCTCAGCAAAGTGGTGTGATCCGCCGCTTAAGCGTATCAGTGGCTATCGATTACAAACCTGCAACGGCAGTGGATGGCGGACCTGAGCCTCGCACGCAGGCAGAGCTGGCCAATATCCGCCGTTTACTGCAAGGCGGTATCGGCTTTGACGCCCAGCGTGGCGATATGATTGAAGTGATCTCAGTACCCTTTATGAAAGAAGCCATTATTGAGGCAGAAACACCTAATTTTTATGAGGAAGAATGGTTTCTGCGTGTAATGCGGCTGGTTATTGGCGGCCTGATTATAGTAGTGCTTATTCTTGCAATAGTGCGGCCGATGCTGAAGAAACTGATTTATCCGGAAGATACCAAAGATAGTTATGATGATAATGCATTGTCCAGCGGGCTGGATTTGGGCGACGACACTATCGACATGCTAAGCTCAACATTTGACGAAAATGCCGTAGGTTTTGCTCCGGATGGCACGCTGATGTTGCCGGATTTACATGGTGATGACGATTTATTACGCGCAGTTCGGGCTTTAGTGGCAAATGAGCCGGAATTATCCTCTCTGGTAGTGAAAAACTGGTTGGCTGAAGATGAGTAGCATAGAAGCAATAAAGCCGTCATTTGACGTAGGTAAACTGGACGGTGTTGAAAAAGCCGCCATCTTACTGCTGAGTTTGTCAGAAGAAGATGCTGCGCAAATTTTAAAACACTTAGAGCCCAAACAAGTGCAAAAAGTGGGTTTAGCTATGGCGCAGATGACTGATCTGAACCAGGCAAAGATCTCGGCAGTGCATCGCTTGTTTATCGAGCAAATTCAGAATTTCAGTACCATTGGCTTCCAGAGCGAAGAATTTATCAAGCGCGCTTTAACTGCTGCGTTAGGTGAAGAAAAAGCCGCTAACCTGATAGACCAGATAGTACTGGGGGGCGGCGCCAAAGGCCTGGATTCGCTAAAATGGATGGACTCTAAGCAGGTAGCCAATATTATCCGCAACGAGCACCCGCAAATTCAGACTATCGTCTTGTCTTACCTGGAGCCGGAACAATCGGCGGAGATTTTGTCTCAATTTCCGGAAAAAGTGCGGCTGGATTTAACCATGCGGATTGCCAACCTGGAAGAAGTACAACCGGCGGCACTACAAGAGTTAAACGAAATTATGGAGAAACAGTTTGCCGGCCAGGCGGGTGCGCAAACTGCGAAAATGGGCGGCTTAAAAGCAGCTGCTGATATCCTTAACTATATGGATACCAATATTGAAGGCCAGCTGATGGATTCTATCCGTGAGCACGACGAAGAAATGGCACAACAAATACAGGATCTGATGTTTGTATTTGAGAACCTGATCGACGTTGATGACCGTGGCATTCAAACTCTGCTGCGCGAAATTCAGCAAGATGTGCTGATGAAAGCGTTAAAAGGCACCGATGAAAATTTAAAAGAGAAAATCTTCAAAAATATGTCAAAACGTGCCGCCGAGTTGCTGCAAGACGATTTAGAAGCCATGGGGCCGGTGCGGGTAAGTGATGTTGAAGCGGCCCAAAAAGAAATTCTGTCTGCCGCGCGCCGTTTATCTGACGCCGGTGAAATTATGCTGGGCAGTGGCGGTGGCGATGACTTCGTCTAAACAGAGCGGGTAGTACTATGAGCACTGATGCATTTAAGCACAAAAGGCCGTTCTCACCCGACGAAGAAACCGATGAACTGATCAGGCACTGGCAAACACCTGATATGACGCCAGTGCATGATGGCATTCGCACGAATGCACTGAACAAAACTCAGCCTCAGGCCAAAGCCAGCACAGCAGACGAAGATGAAGAGCTGACAATCAAGCCCCTGACTGCAGATGAGATTGAGCAAATCCGTCAGGCGGCTTACGAAGAAGGTTTCGGCCAGGGTAAAGACGAAGGTTTTAGTAAAGGGTATGCTGAAGGCCGTGAACAAGGCCTGCTGGATGGCATGACTCAGGGCCAGGCTGAAGGTAAAAAACAAGGCCTGGCAGAGGGCCAAACAGAGCTGAATGACAAGCTGGTGCAGCTAACGACCTTACTGGATCAGTTACAGCAGCCGCTGGCCAGCATTGATAAACAGGTAAAACAGCAATTATTGCAGCTAAGCCTGGCTATGGCACAAGCGGTTATTAATGTTGAGGTTAAAACCAATCATCAGGTTATTTTGCAGGCGATCTCAGAGGCTACCTCAGCACTGCCGCTGCAAGCCGGACAGCTGGTGATAAAACTGAACCCGGCTGATTTAGCCATTGTTGAGCAAAATTACACTAAAGATGAGCTGACACAACGCAACTGGCAATTCAGAGCCGAGCCTTTGCTGGAGCAGGGTGGTTGTGTGGTAGAAAGCAGCCAATCCAGCGTGGATCGCAGTTTACAACAACGTATTCAAGGCAGCCTTGAGCATTTTATCCAGATCCAACAGCACGATACCAAACCCGATGCACAGGCTGAGGAGTAAACTATGGCAAACAGCGAAAGTCTGAGCCAGTTTCTGCAGCAGCAACAGCGTTATGTGCATAGTTCCCGGCCTGCTGTCGCCGGCCATCTGGTTCGGGTGGTGGGCTTAACGCTGGAAGCAACCGGTTGCAGTGCAGCTATTGGCCAGCCTTGCTCGGTAGAAACCGCCCGCGGCGAAATAATGGCGGAGGTGGTCGGTTTTGCCAATGATCGTATTTATCTGATGCCAAAAGATGATGTATCCGGTGTTGTGCCCGGTGCCCGCGTAACGCCGTTGCTTAATTTTAAAGGCGTACCGCTTAGCCTTAATCTGCTTGGCCGGGTAATAGACGGCGTAGGCGCACCGCTGGACGGTAAAGGCCCTATAGCTGCCGAACAATTCGGTGGCGCTAAAGCCAAGCCCATTAACCCTTTGCACCGCCGGCCAATTAAACAGCCGCTGGATGTGGGCGTGCGTTCTATCAACAGCATTCTTACTGTGGGTAAAGGCCAGCGGATGGGGTTATTTGCGGGCTCTGGTGTGGGTAAAAGCGTATTGCTGGGCATGATGACCCGCGGTACTTCGGCTGATGTGATCGTGGTAGGTCTGGTAGGTGAACGTGGCCGCGAGGTAAAAGAATTTATTGATGAAATTCTGGGCGAGGAAGGTAAAAAGCGTTCGGTTGTAGTAGCCGCGCCAGCAGATGTGTCGCCACTGATGCGGTTAAAAGGCTGTGAAACTGCAGTGCAGGTAGCAGAATATTTTCGTGATCAGGGCATGGATGTGTTACTGCTGATTGACTCTATTACCCGCTATGCTCAGGCACAACGTGAAATTGCACTGGCGGTGGGCGAGCCGCCGGCTACTAAAGGTTATCCGCCATCGGTATTCGCCAAATTACCGGCACTGGTTGAGCGGGCCGGTAACGGTAGTGGCAGCCAGGGCTCTATTACGGCATTTTATACCGTGCTGTCTGAAGGCGATGACTTGCAAGACCCTATTGCCGATGCGTCGCGCGCTATTCTTGACGGTCATATAGTGTTGTCACGGGCGTTGGCTGATGCTGGGCATTTTCCCGCGGTAGATGTAGAAAAGTCCATTAGCCGTGTTATGCCCGCAGTTACCAGTGCCGAGCATCAGCAAATGGCGCGCACGGTAAAGCAGCTGTATGCCAGTTATCAGCAAAGTAAAGATTTAATTGCCATCGGTGCCTATGTACGGGGTAGCGATCCGCAGTTGGATGTCGCTATTGGCATGATGCCAAGGATCAATCGTTTTTTGCAGCAGGGAATGCATGAAGTTGTGACATACGACGATAGCCTGCAAGGGCTTAATCAGCTGGTTCCGGCTGCTGCAAGGAGTAACACCTGATGATTAACCAGCGCTTTGCCATGCTGATCAAAATACAAAAAGAGCGTGAAGAAAAACTGCAGGCACACTTTGTTAAAGCCCAGCAGTTTTATCAGCAGGCTGAACAGAAATATCAGGGCCTGGCAGACTACCGTACCGACTATATTCAGCAGAGCCAGCAGCAAGGCGCCGCCGGTTTACAAAGCCGGCAGTACACTCAGTTTATTAGCTTTATTGGTAAGCTTGATCAGGCAATACAGCAGCAGGGCCGGGCATTACACCAGGCTAAAGCCGCGGCAGAACAACGCAAACAAAGCTGGCTGGCGATGCAAAAAAAGCGTAAAGCCATGGAGTTACTGGTGCAGCGCGGCGAACAGGCCGAGTTATTAAAGCAGCTGAAACAAGAGCAGAAAAATGCCGATGAGTACGCCAGCCAGCAATTTATGCGCAACCGTAATGAGCCACAGATGTACTAATTTTCTCAGGTTGGCCTGAAATTTGAATGCGTAAATGGTAATACAACAGCCTTTAGCCGCTAAAGGCGCAATCAGTGTCAGACTGTAGTTGGTCAGTCAGGGGAATAAAAATGGTGCAGGCTATACAATTATCAATGCTGACAACCAACGCAGACAGCGCGCTGCGGCTGGATGGCGCACTATCAGATTCTGCTGCAGAGGCTGGTGCAGAACCCTCTGGCCTGGGGTTTGGTGAGTTGTTAAACGGCATAACCCAACCGGCAACAAATAGCCAGTCTGCTGCAAAATTGCGGCATGTCCCTGCCGGAATAAGTGTGTTAAACGGTGTTAGCCAGGCACTATTAGCTGCTGCCAATGTTAAGGACAATGCTGCCAGCACAGAAAGCGCAGACACTACAGATAACGCAGACACTACAGATAGCGCAGCAGACTCAGATAAAGACTCCTTGCTAACATCCAGTTTGCTGGGGCAGATAGCGCTAAAAGATAAGCTGCCTGAACCTGGCAGTGACACTGATGCTGCTATTGGCACTGATACCGATGCTGTTGAGGAAGACGCGGTTACCGTTTTGCCAGGCAATAACCAGCCTGAAGCAGATGCAACAAAAGCGGTTAAAACAACCGCGCAACTGGGCCAGTCAGCAAACGAAACAACGGATATTGCCGCAGATCTGCTGGTTAAAGCCAACAGCCAGACAGCAGGTGAAGCTGCACCGGTTAAGGTGACAGATAAAACAGCAGCCTCTGCTGGCGAGAAAGGCGAAGCTCAGCCTGTTGCAGAGCTGTCTGGTACAGCTAAAACCAATGCTTCGCTGGACGATATCGGCTTAACTGCTGAAACCGGTTCAGATAGCTATATTCGCGGCAATAATAACCATGACGGCGCAAAAGCTGTAATAGAAACCGCTGTTAAAGCTGACGATAGCAATATAGAAGCAGATGATAGCAGCATAAAAGCGGGGTTGGTCACCCAGCCTGCGGTTCCGTCCGATACTAAAAAGGCAGGTGCTGACAACCCCTCACAAATAGCAGCGAATACTGCGACCGCCACAGGGGCCGCAGATAGCAGCAAAACTGATGCCGATACCGCTGCGCCGACAAATAAGCCGCCTCTGACGGCAACGGCTGATAAAACAGATAATCAGGCGGGGGGCAAGGCGGGTTCTGAGCAAAATGCTCCTAAACATGATACTCAAAACGCTTCACAACAAAGCTCGTGGCAACAGAGCTCATCACAACAGGGGTCGCGGCAAAATAATAATAGTCAGCAGCCTGCAGATGGTTCAGTGCCAGACAGCAGCCTTGCTACAACTAAAGTGGCGGTAGATACCAGTGCTACTGTGCGCAGTGATACGGCATTTGGCAACGCGCTGCAGCTAGCCGAGCAGCGCCAGCAAGCCAGCCCGGCTCAGGCGCTAGCGCGGCCACTGGCCGAGCAGTTAAAGCAAAGCCTGAATTTATTGCAACAGGATGCAGCAGGGCAATTGCGTGAAAGAGTCACGCTGATGGTACGGCAAAATATTCAAATAGCTGAAATCCGGCTTGATCCTGCCGGGCTTGGCCAGATGCAAATTAAAATAGATATGCAGCAGGATCAGGCCTCAGTGCAATTTATTGTGCAACAATCACAGGCAAAAGAATTATTAGAACAGCAATTACCCCGGCTCAGAGAAATGCTGCAGCAACAGGGTATACAGTTAACAGAAGGTCAGGTACAGCAGCAATCACAGCAAGAGCGCCAGTTAGCGCAGCGTGACAGCAATAATTCTGGCCGAAACGGTAAACATACAGCAGACGACAACCAGGATGGCTTGGCGGAAACTGTGCAGCTTAAGGTAAAAACATCTGACCGGCTGGTGGATTATTATGCATAACAACCGGTAGCAGCGGTTAATTCAGTAACGATGATTTACATTGGCTGCCACAGATGAGCATAATAATGGCACTTTAACGAACAGGTAGCACAGGCATGGCAGCAGAAAAAGATCTGGTTATTGCAGAAGGTTCAGCTAAGAAAAAATGGCTGCTGTTGGGTGGCGGGGCTGCTCTGGTGGTGGTACTGATTGTTGTGGGCCTGATGCTGTTTACCGGTTCAGACAGTAATAATGCCGCATCAGCGTCAGATGAGGCGTCAGGTGTAGTAAGTACGCCTGGCGGTAAAGATGCAAAAGGCTCGGCGCTGTATGTACCACTGCCGCGGCCTTTTGTGTTTAATGTACCCGGTGCCTCGCGTGATCGCATGGTGCAAATTAAAGTGCAGTTGCTGGTACGCGGCACTAATAACGAAACCATAGCTATGCGGCATATTCCGCTGGTTGAAGGCAGTTTGCTGGAAACCTTCAGTGCGGCCAATGCTGATGAGCTGGTTACTGTTGCCGGGCGAGATGCATTAAAAAACAAAGCATTAAGCGATTTACAGCAGGCGATGATCGAAGTCGTGGGTTCGGTGGTGGTAGAGGAAGTTCTCTTCACCGGTTTTGTGATGCAATAAGAGTGAGCAGCCGTGACCGATTTACTGTCACAAGATGAAATTGATGCGCTGTTACATGGTGTTGATGACGTCGAAGAAGAGGAAGTAGACGAATCCGGTGAAGGCCGGGGCCGCTCTGCCATGGAATACGATTTCTCGTCGCAGGATCGTATTGTACGTGGCCGCATGCCAACGCTGGAGATGGTAAACGAGCGCTTTGCCCGCCATATGCGGATCAGCCTGTTTAATATGATGCGCCGTACTGCCGAAGTGTCCATTAATGGCGTGCAGATGATAAAATTCGGCGAGTATGTACACACGTTGTTTGTACCCACCAGTTTAAATATGGTGCGGTTCAGACCACTCAAAGGCACCGGCCTTATTACCATGGAAGCCCGGCTGGTATTTATTCTGGTAGATAACTTCTTTGGCGGTGATGGCCGTTACCATGCCAAAATTGAAGGCCGCGAGTTTACCCCGACCGAGCGGCGTATTATTCAGATGCTGCTAAAGCTGATTTTTGAAGATTACAAAGAAGCCTGGGCCCCGGTAATGGACGTGTCTTTTGAATACCTGGACTCTGAAGTTAACCCGGCAATGGCCAATATTGTCAGCCCCACTGAGGTGGTGGTGATCAGCTCTTTTCATATTGAACTGGACGGCGGCGGTGGTGATTTCCATGTTGCTTTACCGTACTCGATGCTGGAGCCGATCCGTGAGCTGCTGGATGCCGGTGTACAAAGCGACAAAGAAGACACCGATTTACGCTGGAGTAAGGCGCTACGCGACGAAATTATGGATGTAAAGGTAGATTTAACTACCAAAATGATGGATGTCGATTTAACGTTGCGGCAAATTATGGAATTGCAGGCCGGGGATATTATTCCGATAGAGATGCCGGATCATATCACGGTGCTAATTGAAGATTTACCGACATACAGAGCTAAATTGGGCCGTTCGCGCGAACATGCTGCGCTGAAAATTATTGAAAAAATTAAACGGCCGGAATCAGCGAAATCTGAGATGCACGTATTTACTAAAGGTGGGCGGCGCCTTGACAGCGATGCCGATATTTCCGAGTTAGAAGCCGATCTGAACCTGTCAGATCGCGACAGAAGGTAACAAAAAATGGCTGATGATAAAGACACCATGGACGAATGGGCCGCTGCCATGGCCGAAGCTGAAGGCACCGATGGTGCAGAGGCTGTTGAGCTGGAAGAGCTGCGTGACGAAAAAGCCGATATCACGGTAGACGAAAAACGTAAGCTGGACACTATCTTAGATATTCCGGTTACCATTTCTATGGAAGTGGGGCGGGCTAAAATAAGTATCCGTAATTTACTACAGCTTAATCAGGGCTCGGTGGTTGAGCTGGAGCGGGTAGCCGGTGAGCCGCTGGATGTGTTGGTTAACGGCACTCTGATAGCACACGGTGAGGTGGTGGTGGTAAACGACAAGTTTGGTATTCGCCTGACTGATGTTATCAGCCAGATTGAACGGATTAAGAAGTTACGTTGATGCGATTATTGCTAGTTACTTTGCTATGTTGCAGCTTAATGCCGCTAACGGTGCTGGCCCAAAGCACTACCGATGAAACAGGACAAACCCGGGATGCAACCAAAACTGAGGTTGTAGCACAAAGCGAGCCAGAGCTTCCGCCAGTGCAGCCTCTGCCTGTACCCGCTGTGCCGTTAAAAACAGAAGCGCCAGCCGAGCGCCCATCAGCAGGCCTTGGCCTGGGGAAAATGGCGCTGTCGCTGGCGATTGTGGTAGCTATCGTGCTTACGTTGGGCTGGGCATTCAAAAAATTGACGCTGCGCTTGCCTGGTAGCCGGCATATAAAAATTATTTCTACTATGCCGCTTGGCCCGAAAGAGCGCTTGTTAGTTGTTGAAATGCAAGGAAAACAACGCGTTTTAGGTGTCACCGCGCACAGCATAAATTTACTGTTTGAACTGGAAAATCCCCTACCTGAAGAAAAGTTGGCATCAGACTTTCATACACAGTTGCAATCGTTCCTGAAAAAATAGTGTGAGCTATGTTGCGACTGTTGTTCGTGGTGCTGGTAATACTGCTAAGCCCCGATGTTCTGGCTGATAATGGTGCCTTGTCGGCTGTTACGGTAACTACCGGAGCCGATGGCTCCCAACAATACAGTGTAACGCTGCAGGTACTGGCGCTGATGACAGCGCTCAGTTTTATTCCTGCTATCGTTATCATGATGACCTGCTTTACCCGCATTATTGTGGTGCTGGCCATACTGCGCCAGGCCATTGGTTTGCAGCAAACACCGTCTAACCAGGTATTAATTGGCATTACGCTGTTTCTGACCTTTTTTATTATGGCGCCGGTGTTTAAAAATATTAACGACACCGCCATTCAGCCCTACCTGAGCGAAGAGATTACACCGGTGCAGGCATTGGACGCAGCGCTGATACCGATAAAAGGCTTTATGCTGCACCAGACCCGCACCAAAGATTTGGACACCTTTGCCCAGATTGCAGGGCTTGAAGTGGCCGCATCTCCGCAGGATTACCCGATTACAGTAGTGATCCCGGCCTTTATCACCAGCGAACTTAAAACCGCGTTTCAGATTGGTTTTATGCTGTTTATCCCGTTTCTGATTATCGATCTGGTTGTTGCCAGCGTATTAATGGCAATGGGTATGATGATGTTATCGCCGATGATTATCTCATTACCTTTTAAGCTGATGATGTTTGTACTGGTTGATGGCTGGATTTTAGTTATGGGCACCCTGGCCACCAGTTATGGGGTGGGCACATGAGCCCGGAGGTTTTTGTCGATGTGCTGCGTGATGCGCTGTTTCTGGTAATTTTGCTGGTAAGCGCCATTATTCTGCCATCGTTGTTTGTTGGTTTGTTGGTAGCCATTTTTCAGGCGGCCACCTCAATTAACGAACAAACATTAAGCTTTTTACCACGGCTTATTGTTACGTTGCTGGCGCTGATTTTTGGCGGTCACTGGTTTACCCGCGTTATTATGGAATACACCAACGAGCTGATCTTAAGTATTCCAACGGTAGTAGGCTAAAGCACGATGGAATTTCCACTGAACGTACTGATGCAGACTCTGGCAGATTACCTGCTGCCAATGTGTCGTGTTACCGGTATGTTCCTGATTATGGCCGGTATTGGGGTGCGTAACGTACCGATGCGGATAAAAACCGGCCTGGTGCTGATGATCACGTTGATCATTATGCCCACTCTGCCGCCGGTAGCTAACCCGGATTTAATGTCCGGCCAGATGATACTGGAAGTCATGCTGCAACTGCTGATTGGCTTTGCACTGGGTTTTATTTCATTAATGTTTATCACGACCTTTGTTATTGCCGGGCAATTGCTGGCAATGCAAACCGGCCTGGGCTTTGCGTCTATGGTCGATCCGGCCAGTGGCGTTAACGTGGCGGCTATCGGCCAGTTTTATCTGATCCTGGCAACTTTGCTGTTTTGGATCTTTGATGGTCACTTAATTATGATCCAAATGCTGGTATTTAGCTTTGACACCCTGCCCATTAACGGCCAGTGGTGGGAGGTCACCAGCTACTGGACAGTGATCGAATTCGCTGGCTGGATGTTTGCCACTGCATTGGCAATAGCGCTGGCGCCAATTGTGTCTATGCTGGTGGTTAACCTGTCGTTTGGCATTATGACGCGGGCAGCACCGCAGCTGAATATTTTCTCTATAGGTTTTCCTATAACCATGCTTTCCGGTTTAATCATCTTATGGTTAACGCTGGACACTTTCTTATTTCACTACGACAAACAGTGGCAGCACGCGATAGATTACAGCTGCCGGCTGATTGGCTGTTAGGCGGAGGGCTTTGCAATGGCAGATGAAAGCACCGAAAAGACCGAACAGCCCACACCCAAGAAGCTGGAAGACGCCGCAAAAAAGGGCCAGATTGCCCGTTCCAAGGATTTAGGTACCGCTTTTGTATTAATTGGCAGTGCAGCCTCTTTGCTGGTATTTGGCAAAATGCTGGCCACTGGCGTGCTGGACATTGGCCAGCGTATGTTACAGCTGGACACAAAAGATATTTTTGAAACCAACTCCATGTTTACCGCCTGGAGTGCCGTGGGCGAAAAGCTGATACCTCCTATGGCCGGTATTTTTATTATTATTCTGATTGCGGCCTTTATTGGTAACACCTTACTGGGCGGTTTTAACTTCAGTTGGGAAGCTGCTGGCCCCAAAGCCAGTAAAATGAGCCCATTAAAAGGCTTTAAGCGCATGTTTGGCCTGCAGGCGCTGGTTGAGCTACTTAAAAGCATCCTCAAAGTGATAGTGGTAATCGGTATTGCCTATCTGCTGCTTAAGGTGTTCTTTTTCGACATTATGGCTTTGTCTTTAATGAGTGAGCCAAATAATATCGAATCGGCGTTACACTTTTTAGCCTGGTTGTTTTTGGGCTTATGTGCCAGCGTATCGATAATTGCCGTAGTCGATGCGCCATACCAGAAATGGAATCATATCAAGCAACTGAAAATGTCACTGCAGGAAATTAAAGACGAGCATAAAAACAGCGAAGGCGATCCGCAAATTAAAGCCCGTATTCGCCGCACCCAAATGCAAATGTCGATGAAACGCATGATGCAGGAAGTGCCCAAAGCTGATGTTATTGTTACCAACCCAACACACTATGCGGTGGCATTAAAATATGAACAGGGCAAATTCCGCGCCCCGGTCGTGGTGGCCAAAGGCGTGGATGAAGTCGCCATGCACATCCGTAAAATAGGTAATGAACATAAAGTGCCGGTTATTGAATCCCCATCGCTGGCACGTTCTATTTATTACACCACCAAGCTTGACCATCCGATCCCCGAGCAACTTTTCGCAGCTGTGGCCCAGGTTCTGGCCTATGTTCATCAGCTGAAAATGTATAAAAAAGGCAAAGGCAGCCGGCCAAGAACGCTGGCAAAAGAGCTGCCAATACCGGAAGACTACCGCCATTAAACTAAACTAAGGCTGCTCTGGCTCGTATTGGAACGCTTCTTGCTCAACAGCTGCATAGCGCCAATTTACTGTCAGGGTTGTCATGCAGTTAGCCAGTGTTTTTAATAAATTCGACCGCACCCATTTAGCCTATGCCAAAGGTATAGCTACACCGCTGCTTATTCTTGCCGCTCTGGCGATGATCGTGCTGCCGCTGCCGCCATGGCTATTGGATATGCTGTTTATCTTTAACATTGCGCTGGCATTAGTGGTGCTACTGGTTACCATTTACAGCCTGCGCCCGCTCGATTTTGCCGTTTTCCCCAGTGTGCTGCTTATTGCCACTATTTTGCGCCTGGCGCTTAACGTGGCCAGTACCCGGGTGATCCTGATGGAAGGTCACCAGGGCGAGGCTGCTGCCGGTAAAGTTATTGAAGCTTTTGGCTCGGTGGTTATCGGCGGTAACTTTGCCGTAGGTCTGGTGGTATTTATTATCCTGGTAATTATTAACTTTATTGTAATTACCAAAGGTGCCGGGCGTATTGCCGAGGTGTCTGCCCGTTTTACCCTGGATGCGATGCCGGGTAAGCAAATGGCCATAGATGCCGATTTAAACTCAGGCCTTATTACTCAGGAAGAAGCCCGGGCACGGCGGGATGACGTTACCAGTGAAGCCAACTTTTACGGCTCAATGGACGGTGCCAGTAAGTTTGTTAAAGGCGATGCCATTGCCGGTATTGTGATTATGGTAGTCAGTATTGTTGGTGGTTTGTTTATCGGCATGGTGCAGCACAGTTTAACCTTTGGTAATGCACTGGAAATTTATACCCTGCTAACCATCGGCGATGGCCTGGTAGCACAAATCCCGGCACTGTTATTGTCTATCGGTACAGCAATAGTGGTAACCCGGCAGAATAAATCTGAACAAATGGGCACACAGATGGTGGCGCAACTGGGTACTACCCAGGTGCTGACGGTGGCTACCTCAGTGCTGGCAATTATCGGTATTGTGCCGGGCATGCCACACTTTGCGTTTTTGTCGATGGCGGCTGTGCTGGGCGGCATTACCTACCTTATGCATAAACGCCAGCAAAAACAAAGTTCTGAACTGGTTAGCCGCAATACGCAAGAGCTTACGCCGGTTGAGTCTAATGTGGTTAAAGAAATTGGCTGGGATGATGTACAGGGCGTTGATACCATTGGTTTGGAAGTGGGTTACCGCTTGATTCCGCTGGTGGATAAAGCCCAGGGCGGCGAATTGTTAAGCCGCATTAAAGGGGTACGCAAGAAATTATCACAAGAGCTGGGGTTTCTTATTCCGGCCGTGCATATCCGTGACAATCTGGATTTAGAACCCAACAGCTACCGCATGACCTTAATGGGCGTCACCAGTGGTGAAGGCGAGCTGCGCCATGATAACGAGCTGGCGATTAACCCCGGCCAGGTATTTGGCACTGTTAAAGGTATCGCCACTAAAGATCCGGCTTTTGGCTTAGATGCCGTATGGATAACCAAAGATCAGCGCGAGCATGCGCAAACCCTGGGTTATACCGTAGTAGATGCCGCAACGGTAGTGGCTACTCATTTAAGCCAGATTTTAACCAACCATGCAGCCAGTTTACTGGGCCATGAAGAAGTACAAAACCTGCTGGACATGCTGGCCAAGCACTCGCCTAAACTGGTAGAGGGGCTGGTACCGGATACACTGGCGCTGACCACAGTGGTGAAAGTGCTGCAAAACCTGCTGCAGGAAGGTGTACCCACCCGCGATATGCGTACCATAGTACAAACTCTGGTGGAATATGGCGCTAAAAGCCAGGATGTCGATGTGCTTACTGCTGCCTGTCGTATTGCGCTACGCCGCCTTATCGTGCAGGAAGTGGGTGGCAGCCGCAAAGAAATCCCGGTTATTACCTTTGCGCCGGAACTGGAGCAGATGCTGCATCAGTCGATGCAGGCCGCCGGTAATGATGGTGCCGGTATTGAACCTGGCCTGGCGGACCGTATTCAGCAGTCGCTGCAGGATGCACATCAGAACCAGGAGCTTAGCGGCGACAGTGCAGTATTACTAACGTCAGGAATTTTACGCTCAGTAATGGCACGATTCGTGAAGTACACCATTCCAGGGCTGCGGGTATTGTCTTATCAGGAAATACCCGACGATAAACAAATTCGTATTGTCAGCGTTATAGGCCAGGCAAACTAGGAGTTAACTCATGAAAATCAAACGCTTTGTAGCAAAAGACATGCGCACAGCATTACAGGAAGTAAAAGAATTCCTTGGGAGCGACGCCATTATTTTGTCAAACAAAAAAGTCGCCGAAGGCGTGGAAATCGTTGCTGCTATTGATCATGAACCAGCCCCTGTTGCCAAAGCGGCTAATGCTGCACCTAAACGTACAGAGCCACGCCTGCAGGTTACAGTAGCAGATGACGACGAAACAGAAGCTCCGGCAGACTCGTTAAAAGCCCTGCTGGCGCGGCAAATGATTAAACAGCAAAAAAGTACTCAGCCAACTGCTGTCGCAGCTCAGAAAAAAGATGTACAGCTTGCCGCGCAGTTTGAGCGTCAAAGTTCCGGCGTTGCTTCCAATGTTAGCGCCGGTGTCAGTACGGTGCAGTTTACTGAGCTGACCAAGCAGCAGGATCAACAAGCTAAACTGCTACAGCAACAAATGGATGCCATGCGCAATGAAATGTTGTCTATGCGCCAGTTATTGCAGCATCAGGTGTCTGGTTTAATGTGGCAGGAGCTGGCACGGCGTGAGCCTGTGCGGGCATTAGTGATTGAGAATTTGCAGCAATTAGGTTTGTCTGAGCAGGTGGCTGATCAATTAGCCTGCTTTATGCCGGAAGATCTTAACACCACTGATGCCTGGGATGCCGCGCTGGAGTTACTGGCCGGCCAGCTAAGTACAACCAATGATGATATTTTACGCCGTGGCGGTGTAGTGGCGCTGGTAGGCCCAACCGGCGTGGGTAAAACCACTACAGTGGCAAAGCTGGCAGCCGAATTTGCCAAACGCCATGGTGCTGATCAGGTGGCGCTGATCACCACCGACAGCTATCGTATTGGTGCTTTTGAGCAACTGGCCACTTTTGGCCGTATTATTGGTTGCCCGGTAAAGCAGGCTAAAGACAGTGACGAGCTGGCGCTGTTAATTAATCAGTTACAACAACGCAAACTTATTCTGATAGATACTGCTGGAATGAGCCAGCGTGATGTGCGCCTGGCAGAAAAACTTGCATCTTTGGTACACAATAGTCGTGTCAAAATAAAAAGTTATCTGGTATTGTCTGCGACATCGCAAGCAAGGGTTATGCAAGAAAGTGTAATGCATTTCAAACGTATCCCCTTGTCTGGTTGTATTTTCACCAAACTTGACGAATGCTTAAGCTTGGGGGAAGTTATAAATGTTGCCATTCAGAATGCGTTACCGGTTAGCTACCTGACCAACGGTCAGCGGGTACCCGAAGATATCGCTGTGGCCCAGGCGCAAACGCTGGTGCAACAGGCAGAAACGTTACGTATCGCGCAAAGTAGTACGGTTCATCAGTGGTATAACGACGGCGTGAACCGCGCGGAAGGAACCTATGCATAGTCATGAAAATATTGATGATCAAGCCAGTGGCCTGAGAAAAATGAATAAGCAGATGGTAAAAGTAATATCAATTACAGGTGGCAAAGGCGGCGTAGGTAAAACTAACGTTTCGCTAAACCTCGCCATGGCATTGTCCCAACTGGGAAAAAAGGTGCTGGTGCTGGATGCTGACCTGGGTTTAGCCAACTGTGATGTCATGCTTGGGCTGCGGGTAGAAAAAAACCTGTCGCATGTGTTGTCAGGTGAAGTTGAGTTGGATGATGTCATTATCGACGGCCCCTTCGGCATTAAAATTATCCCAGCCACCTCCGGCTCTCAAAATATGACCGAACTGGCACCGGCAGAGCATGCTGGCCTTATCCGGGCGTTCAGTGAGTTAAAAACACCGGTAGATGTATTGCTGGTTGACACCGCTGCCGGTATTTCTGACATGGTATTAAGCTTCTCCCGTGCCTCGCAGGATGTGCTGGTAGTAGTGTGTGATGAGCCATCATCTATTACCGATGCCTATGCGCTGATGAAGATCCTCAGCCGTGACCACGGCGTAGAAAAATTTAAAATTGTGGCCAATATGGTACGCAGTTTAAAAGAAGGCCAGGAGCTTTTCGCCAAACTGACACGGGTAACAGATCGCTTTTTAGATGTTAATCTGGAATTGGTTGCTATCATTCCTTACGATGAAAACGTACGCAAAGCAGCCCGTAAGCAAAAAGCCTTTATTGATATTTTTCCAAAAACGCCGGCGAGCATGGCGATAAAAAGCTTGGCCCTCAAAGCCGGTAAATGGCCTTTGCCTGCTGTAGCGTCAGGGCATCTGGAGTTTTTCCTGGAGCAGTTGGTTCATCCACATACTGATCGGGGGCTGGTGTGAACAGTAAACTTGCTGCCTATGGTGGTGTTGACCACATGCAACAATTGGTCGAGCGTCATGCGCCGCTGGTAAAACGTATTGCCTATCATTTGCTGGCCCGTTTGCCAGCCAGTGTGCTGGTAGATGACCTTATTCAGTCAGGCATGATTGGCCTGATCGAGGCAGCAAAAAACTTTGACGGCAGCAAAGGCGCCAGTTTTGAAACCTTTGCCGGCATTCGTATCCGTGGTGCTATGCTGGACGAAATGCGCCGTGGCGACTGGACACCGCGCTCGGTGCACCGCAATGCCCGGCTGATAGCAGAAACCATAGCTGAACTTGAATCGCAACATGGCCGTGATATAAAAGATATTGAAGTTGCTGAAAAACTTGATATATCTTTGGATGAATACCATCATATGCTCAGCGATATCAGCAGTGGCCGTATTATTGGTATAGAAGACTTAGGTATTTCCGAGGATGTGCTGGTTACCTCGGGCGATACAGAAGGAGATCATTTGTATGAATCTCAGGCCAATGAAAGCTTCCACCAAGATTTAGTTAAAACAATCAGTAATTTGCCAGAGCGGGAAGCTTTAGTGCTTTCGCTGTATTATAATGACGAGCTAAACTTAAAAGAGATTGGGGCAGTGCTTAATGTCAGCGAGTCCCGGGTAAGTCAAATTCATAGTCAGGCATTGGTCAGATTGAAAGCCAGAATGCAGGATTGGTTGTAAGCTATTCTGAGATAAAAAGTAATATCTCGTCGGAGGGGATTTTGGATAAAAACATGAAAATTCTTGTGGTAGATGATTTTTCAACCATGAGACGCATAATAAAAAATCTGTTGCGTGACCTTGGCTTTACCAATGTGTCAGAGGCTGACGATGGCAGCACCGCTTTGCCTATGCTGCAAAACGGCGATTTTGATTTCGTCGTGACTGACTGGAACATGCCGGGTATGCAGGGTATCGATTTATTGCGTGCTATTCGCGCCGATGCCAAGTTAAAGCATATACCGGTACTAATGGTTACTGCTGAAGCGAAAAAGGAGCAGATCATTGCTGCGGCGCAAGCCGGGGTAAATGGTTATATCGTTAAGCCGTTTACGGCTGCAACCTTGCAAGAGAAGTTAGCTAAAGTATTCGAACGGATCGGCTAACCGTAGCTGACAAAGGAGTGATGCCATGTCTGCGATTACGGCGCCTGTAATTTCTCTGGACCAAGCGCGGGAGCTGGTGCAGCTCCTTGAGATGGGCGAAAACGAAACAGCTAATCAAATGGTGCAGCAACTGGCTGTACCAGGTTCGTCAGAGTTATTTGCCGAGGTAGGTAAACTTACCCGGCAACTGCATGATTCACTGAAAAATTTCCAGATAGATCCCTCACTGAATAACCTGTTAGAAGAAGATATTCCAGATGCCAAAAAACGGCTGAATCATGTTATTGATATGACAGAGCAAGCCGCTAACCGCACTATGGACGCAGTAGAATCCTGCCTGCCAATTGCAGATCAACTGAGCCAGCAACTGGGTAAAATTCAGCCGCAGTGGCAAAAGTTAATGCAGCGGCAACTACAGTTGGGTGAGTTCAAGCAACTGTGTCATACACTGGATAATTTTTTACTGCAGGCAAATACTGATTCAGGCACCTTAAACGCTTTGCTGACAGATGTGTTGATGGCACAGGATTATCAGGATCTTACCGGGCAGATTTTACGCCGGGTAATCGAGCTGGTACGTGAAGTAGAAGAAAGCCTGATTGGCCTGCTAACGGCGTTTGGTCAATCCAGTATGATGGTATCTGCTGAAGCTAAACCTGCAAAAAGTAAGCCCAAAGCACATGAAGCTGAAGGGCCTATTATTGATGCAGCAGAGCGTGACGACGTGGTAAGCGGTCAGGATGATGTCGATGATTTGTTATCCAGTTTGGGTTTTTAACAGAGGTGTCTTTGCATGAGCTTTGATATGGATGAGGATATACTGCAGGACTTCCTGGTTGAAGCCGGTGAAATCCTCGAACTATTGCAGGAACAGCTGGTAGAACTGGAGAATAATCCTGACGACGCCAATTTGCTCAATGCAATTTTCCGCGGCTTTCATACCGTAAAAGGCGGCGCCGGTTTTCTGTCCCTAACCGAACTGGTTGATGCCTGCCATGGTGCGGAAAACGTGTTTGATATACTGCGTACCGGCAAGCGCCGTGTTACTCCGGAGTTGATGGACGTTATCCTTCAGTCGCTTGACAGCATCAATGCGATGTTTGTTGAAGTGCAAAACCGCCAACCGTTAACGCCAGCCTCTGCTGCAGTGCTCGAGGCTTTGCATCATTATAGCGAGCCAGAATCTGCTTCTAATCCTGCGCCGGTGGTAAAAGCTGCGCCTGTGGCAAAGGTTGAACCTGTGGTTGTTGCCGATGCCACACAGAGCAGCGGTACAGTGGATGAAATCACTGAAGAAGAATTTGAACGGATGATGGATGAGCTGCATGGCAAGAAAGGCTCAGCCACAGCAGCTCCTGCACCTGAACCTGTGCCAGCACCCGCAGCCGGTGCCAATGCCGGTGATGACATTACAGACGATGAATTTGAAGCTATTCTTGATCAGCTGCATGGTAAGGGCTCGTTTGTTCCTGATACTGCCACTGCCAAGCCTGAAAAAGTGCCTGCAGCCCCGGCAAACAATACAAAAGCGGGCGACGAAATAGACGACGCTGAGTTTGAAGCCCTGCTTGATCAACTGCACGGTAAGGGTAAAGCTCCGGTTGCAGTGGAAGCAAAAGCTGCCGCAGTAAGCCAGGCTTCATCACCCGCTAAGCCTGAGGAAGCAAAAGCTGCTGCAACACCCGTACCTGATAAAGCGGCGGCCCAGCAACAGGCAGCGCAAGCGGAAACGACAGTACGGGTAGATACCAAACGGCTCGACCAGATTATGAATATGGTCGGTGAGCTGGTATTGGTACGTAACCGCCTGGTGAGCTTGTCCGGAACGGTGCAAAACGAGGAAATGAGCAAAGCCATTTCCAATCTGGACGTTGTTACTGCCGATATCCAGGGCGCGGTAATGAAAACCCGGATGCAGCCCATTAAGAAAGTATTTGGTCGTTTTCCGCGCGTGGTACGTGATTTGGCCCGCTCACTGCAAAAAGACATTGAACTGGTACTGGAAGGTGAAGACACCGATCTGGATAAAAACCTGGTTGAAGCACTGGCAGATCCTTTGGTGCACTTGGTGCGTAACTCGGTTGACCACGGTATAGAGTTACCGGATGTGCGGCAAAAAGCCGGTAAAAAACGTACAGGTATCGTGAAACTGGCAGCGGCACAGGCCGGCGACCATATTTTATTGACCATTCATGATGATGGCGCGGGTATGGACCCGGAAAAACTAAAAGGTATCGCAATAAAACGCGGTATTCTCGATGTTGATGCCGCAGCACGGATGTCAGACACCGAAGCCTTTAACCTGATTTTTGCACCGGGATTCTCGACCAAAGAACAAATTTCAGATATCTCCGGCCGCGGTGTCGGCATGGATGTCGTAAAAACCAAAATCACTCAGCTCAACGGTACTGTGCATATCCATTCCAAAATGGGCGAGGGTACCTTACTGGAGATTAAAGTTCCGCTGACACTGGCTATTTTACCAACCCTGATGGTGATTGTTGGCAAGCAAACCTTTGCTTTGCCATTGGCCGGGGTAAGTGAAATTTTCCACCTGGATCTGAATAAAACCAATGTGGTAGATGGTCAGTTGACAGTAGTGGTACGTAACAAAGCCATTCCGCTGTTTTTCCTTGAGCACTGGCTGGTTAAAGGTTCTGATAAAAAACGCCGCCGTGAACAGGGCCATGTGGTAATAGTGCAAATTGGTACCCAACAGGTTGGTTTTGTAGTGGATTCTCTGATAGGCCAGGAGGAGGTAGTTATAAAACCTCTGGATGCGCTACTGCAGGGCACACCGGGTATGGCAGGCGCTACTATTACTTCTGATGGTGGTATAGCGCTTATTCTGGATGTACCAAACTTGCTGAAGCACTATGCGAAGAAATCAAAAATTAAGTTTGATCGCTTCAATAAAATAACCGCCTAAAGAGAGAAACCTATGCCAATTAGGGTGTTAGTAGTTGATGATTCGAGCTTTTTCCGCCGCCGGTTAACAGAAATTTTGGCGAAGGATGGCGACATCGACGTTATTGACACCGCCAACAATGGCAGGGAGGCTGTTGATAAAGCTTTAGCGCTAAAGCCTGATGTGATTACGATGGACGTAGAAATGCCGGTGTTAGACGGCATTTCTGCCGTGCGTGAAATAATGCAGCAACAGCGTATTCCCATTCTGATGTTTTCCTCACTGACCCATGAAGGCGCCAAGGCAACCTTTGATGCGCTTGAAGCGGGTGCCGTTGATTTTCTGCCGAAAAAATTTGAAGACATTGCCCGTGACAAAGACGAAGCCGGCCAGCTACTGCGTGACAGAGTAAAAGCCGTAGCCCGTAAGCGTACGTTGGGGCGCCAGACGTTTAGCAGCACGCCGCTGGCTTCACGCCCGGCACCCGCAGCCAGCGACAGCAGCAGGTTGTCAGAGCGCCCGGCATTAACCCGCAGCAGCTTTGAACGGCCTAAGTTAAATGAAAGAGTGAGCTCGCGCGGGGCTTTTCAGGCCAGTGGTAAAAGCTATAAGCTGGTCGCAATTGGTACCTCTACCGGTGGTCCGGTGGCCCTGCAACGTATTATCACTGCGTTACCGGCTGATTTTCCATTACCGATAGTGCTGATCCAACATATGCCTGCAGCCTTTACCGGCGCTTTTGCCCAGCGGTTAAATTCGCTGTCAAAAATCGAAGTGCGCGAAGCACAAGACAACGATGTACTGCGCCCTGGCGTGGCTTACCTGGCCCCTGGTGGCAAACAAATGCTGCTTGAAGGTAATGACAGTTCCTGCAGGTTGCGGATTAAAGAAGACGACTCGCCACGCATAACATTTAAACCCAGTGTTGATATTACCTTTGCGACTGCCGCTAAAGTATTCAGTGATAAAGTGCTGGCCATTGTGCTTACCGGCATGGGGGCTGATGGCCGTGAAGGCGCAAGGCTGCTTAAACAACAAGGTGCCCGTATTTGGGCGCAGGATGAAGCCAGCTGTGTGGTTTATGGTATGCCACAGGCTATCGCCGCCGCAGGTCTGATGGATGAGGAAGTCAGCCTGAATGAAGTTGCCGCACGGCTGATCACGGAACTAAAACATGGATAAGCTGGCCATCAGCGGTTTTTTTCTGGCAGTTATTGCCGTGGCCGGTGGTTTTGTCATCGAGGGTGGCAGCCTGGCTACGTTATTGCATTTCCCGGCGTTTCTTATCGTGTTTGGCGGTACTGTAGGTGCGGTAATGCTGCAAACGCCTTTTCCACAATTTAAACTGGGTTTAAAAATATTGCCCTGGGTGATCCGCCCGGCGCAAATGCCGTTGGAACAGACAGCACAACGCATAGTGCAGTGGGGTAGTGCTGCCCGGGGTAGTGGTTTTCTGGCGCTGGAGCAGGATGCTCTGGCAGAGCACGATGCGTTTTTACACCGCGGCCTGAATTTACTGGTAGATGGCGTTGACCCCAAAGCTTTGCAGGATACACTGGATGCAGAACTGACGCTTGAGCGTGAAAGGTTGCTGCGTGGTGCCCGTATATTTGATGCTATGGGCGGCTACAGCCCGACCATAGGTATTGTCGGCGCTGTATTGGGCCTTATTCAGGCTATGTCAAATATCTCTGAACCGCAGTTATTAGGCCAGGGTATTGCCACTGCATTTGTTGCCACTATTTATGGTGTTGGTTTTGCGAATCTGGTGTTTATTCCGGTGGGTAACAAGCTGAAAAGCCTGGTACAGCAGCGTACTTTGTACCACGAACTGATTATTGAAGGTCTGGTGTCTATCGCTCATGGCGAAAATCCGCGCAATATCGAGCGTAAGCTGGCCGCTTACCATCCGGGTTAACACCGATGTACCGGCATAAACAGAAGCACACACAGGTAGAGCCAGAGCAGTTAGATCGCTGGCTGGTGTCATACGCTGATTATATGACGCTGATGTTTGCGCTTTTTGTTGTGCTGTATGCCATGTCGATAGTGAAAGAAGAGCAATACAGTGTACTGGCCGATAGTCTTACCCGGATGTTTGAAAAACCAGAGCAGCAAAATACCGGCGTACAGGGGCAGTCAGTATTAACCCATGCCGTGCCGCAAAGTGAGTTGGATTTGTATGGCACCTCACTGGAGGAGGCAAAAGGCCCCAGTTTAGTGGCCGATGCCAAAAGATTATCAGAAATCAGTGAAACCCGGCTGGGCAGCCCGTTACAAGCAGTTGAGCAACAACTGACAAAAGCTTTGGCTAATTTGCTGGAACAAGGTCTGGCCAAAATAGAACAGGATGAAAACTGGCTGACTATTGAGCTTAACAGCGGCCTGTTATTTGCCAGTGGCAGCGCTACAGCAACCAGTTCGGCGCAAACGCTGCTAACTGAAATTACCCGGATTATTAATCCCATCAGCAATTTTATCCGGGTGCGGGGTTATACTGACAACTTGCCGATTAACAATGAACTGTTTTCGTCAAATTGGGAGTTATCGGTGAGTCGCGCTACCTCGGTGTTACGAATTTTAGAACGCGCCGGAACAGCACCACAGCGCCTTGCCATAGAAGGTTTTGGCCAGTATTACCCGTTTGGCCCGAATGACACGGAACAGGGGCGGGCGGCTAACCGTAAAGTGGTGATTGCAATTTCCCGCTATGGGTATCAGCCTGAAGAAACTGCGCCAGCCCAACCAGAGCCTGCTGATAAAGCCGGTGCAGAAGGCTTGCAGCAGCAACTTGAGCAGATAACCCAGGACGATGGCAGCATTCGTGTTATTGCCCTGCCAGGCGGCGGTATTCGTATTACCACGCGCCAGGATAACCCGGATGCAAAACCTCCAGAACAACAGGAACCCTGAAGTGGTAATTTGGACAGTAGCGAATCAGAAAGGCGGGGTGGGCAAAACCACCACTACAGTAACGCTGGGCGGTTTACTGGCAGAGCGTGGCTATAAAGTTTTGCTGGTAGACACTGATCCGCATGCGTCCCTGACCTATTATTTTGGTATTGACGCAGAAGAGCTGGAAGTCAGCGTATACGACATTTTTATCCGTGGTAAAGACATTACCAGCGAAGAAATTCTGCAGTCATTATGTCCAAGTGGTGTGGCTAATCTGGATATTTTGCCCTCATCTATGGCGTTGGCCACACTGGACCGCTCGTTAGGCAATAAAGGTGGCATGGGCCTGATGCTGAAAAAGGCACTGCATAAAATCAAAACAGAATATGATTATGTGCTGATTGACTGCCCCCCGGTAATGGGCGTGCTGATGGTGAATGCGATTGCTGCCAGTGACCGTATTCTGATCCCGGTGCAAACAGAGTTTCTGGCATTAAAAGGTCTGGAGCGGATGATCGCTACCATGGCGCTAATGCGTACATCACAGAAAAAAGATTACGCCTTTACCATCATTGCTACTATGTATGACAAGCGTACCAAGGCGTCGTTGGAAGCCTATAAAGAGCTGAAAAACAAATATCAGGAAAAGGTCTGGTCTGCGGTGATACCGGTAGACACCAAGTTTCGCGACGCCAGCCTGGCATTAACACCGCCGAATGTGCATGCGCCGGGTAGCCGGGGCGTTTTTGCCTACAACACCCTGCTGACGTATTTACTGCAACTGGCAGCGGAGTAAGGCATGAGTAATTTAATCGCCAGTCAGAAGGTTATGCAGCACTACTTATCAGCGCTATTAACCGAAGAAGAGCCTGCAGCACCCACAGCAGAAGTGGCGATAGCTGAGCAAAAAAAACAACAGCTAAATGAATTACTGGCACAAGCTGTAGTGACTGAAGTGGTTGCTGAAACAGTAACTGAAACGAAAGTAGTTACCCCACCTGCAGTAGAAACCAACGCCATGGCGGCACTAAAAGCAAAATTCGCCAAGGCAGAAGCGTCACAGGCACTACAACAGCGTGCAGTACCGGTATCAGAACGTATTACGGTTGCGCAAGCAACGCCACCGGCGCCACCAGTAGTAACAGCGGCACCGGCAAAAGATTACCGTCAGGGCCGGTTTCAGGCATTGTTTTTTGATGTTGCGGGTTTAAAAGTGGCAGTGCCGCTTAAAGAGTTGGGTGGTATTCATCAGATTGGCAGCATAAACAGCCTGATCGGCAAACCACAGTGGTTCAAAGGCGTGATGTTGTATCGCGAACAGAAAATTAGTATTGTCGATACCGCGCGCTGGGTTATGCCAGAAAAATATGATCAGAGTTTGCAGCAAAAGCTAAACTATCAATATGTTATTATGCTTGGCAACAGTAACTGGGGCCTGTGTTGCGAAACATTGGTAAATACCTATGTGCTGGAGCAGGATGACGTAAAATGGCGTGAAGCCGAAGGTAAGCGGCCCTGGATGGCAGGCCTTATCAAAAAGCATATGTGTGTACTGCTGGATGTGGACGCTATGATTGATTTATTGAACCGTGGTCTGGATATCAGTGCATAATCAGACAAAGGATTTATACAGGAGCTGTGCATGAGCAATTTAACCAAGCAGTCGGTAAAGAAAACCGATTCAGCTGATATCGTGTTGCAATGGGTAACGTTTAAACTGCAGGAAGAAACCTACGGTATCAATGTGATGCAGGTGCAGGAAGTGCTGCGTTATACCGAAATTGCTCCGGTACCGGGCTCGCCGGATTACGTTTTAGGTATCATTAACCTGCGCGGTAATGTGGTAACGGTTATTGATACCCGCACCCGTTTTGGCCTGGAGCCAGCCGACATAACAGACAATAGCCGTATTGTTATCATTGAGGCAGAAAAGCAGGTTATTGGTATTCTGGTCGATAGCGTGGCTGAAGTGGTTTATCTGAAGCAGTCTGAAGTGGATACCGCACCAAATGTAGGCACAGAAGAAAGTGCCCGTTTTATTCAGGGTGTATCTAACCGTGAAGGTGAATTACTAATCCTGGTCGATTTAAATAAGCTGCTCAGTGACGAAGAGTGGGAAGAGATCGGCGCTATCTGATATGACGTTACCGGTGTTTGCTATTGCTGTCATACTGCTACTGGCAGCTCTTGTGCTTATCGCTGTCTGGTGGCAGGGGCGCATACAACGCAACTGGCGGCAGCAATTACAGCAACTGGAGCAACAGCTTGATTTTAAAGCACAGCAGCTGTTGCAAACCCGGCACGAATTGGAAGAACTAAGAGCCGGTGTTATCGGGGTTGGCCAACGAGTGCTGCAGTTAGACGCTAATATAGGTGGTGTTAATCAGCAGCTGCAGGCGCTGGCGGATAAACAGCAGGCACTGGAGCTGACCGATCCCGAGTCAAAAATATACAGCCGGGCGATGAAAATGGTACAGCTGGGGGCCGATTTAGACGAGATTATCCGCGAATGTGAACTGCCGCGGGCCGAAGCTGAACTGTTGTACAACCTGCATCAGGCAAAAAAATAGCGTTAATTTAAGCTCAGCTTTTAATATCGATACGCTGGTGAATATTATGCCAGTTTTCCGGAAACTTGCCCTGCAACACGTACGAAAACGCAATCAGCTCCGCAATAACAATATAAAGTTGCTGCGGAATTTGCTCGCCCAGTTCCAACTTGGTCAGCAGTTTACTGAGTTCTTCATCCTGATGAATTAACACCCCGTGTTCACGCGCCAGCGCAACAATTTCGTCGGCCAGCTCTGCATGCCCCTGCGCCGTTACTGTAGGTGCCTGTTTGCCTTCATATTGCAGGGCGGTAGCGCTGCGCCGGGTTTTACTGTCATCGTTTGTCACTCAAACTCCTTATACTTTAATTGCCAGCAGGCTGTTGGCACGGGGCAATATGGTGTCGGGTATTTTACCCAGCGTACACTCTGCCTGCGTTACTTCTAACCCCTGGGCTTTACAACGGTCACTGAGCAAAGGTAAAAAGCGATCAGCCTGCAATTTAGCCTGCATTTCGTCAGTATAAAACTGCAGTTGTAATTGTTGTTGCTGTAATTTTGCTACCACCATCAGCTGGCCCAACTGCTTTAAATCAAACTTCATTGTCAATTGCCACAGGGTTTGTTTTTCGCCATTGTGCTTGCCATCTGCTTCGCGTTGTTCCAGTAACAACTGGCTAAACACACTCTGGCCGCCTTGTTGCATTGGTAATTGCAATAATAGCTGTTGCGTTTGCGCATTGTTGCTATCCAACGTGGCCAGTTGGCTTTGTTGCAGCGTGCTGCTATGGCCAGCCAGTTGGCGCAGCAAACTGCTGGCCTGGCCTGGCTCCAACTGGCTGATCAGTTGTGCCAGGGGTTTATTTGCCGGTTGTGTTGCAGCTGCGAGTGGTTTTTGCAATAAATGGCCAAGCAGTAACTGTATCGCTGCGGCCAGCGCGCCGCCACTGGTTTGAGCCGTAGCAGAAGGCTGCAGTGGTTGAAATTGTAGCAGGCTGTTCAGCTGGCTTATCAGTTGCTGTGGCGACGGCACTTTATCTGCCGCTGGCTGGCTTTGCCGTACCAATTGCAAAATGTGCTGCACCGCTTGTGGCAGCTCTGGCAGGCTGGCCAGGGTATCTGCCTGCACCGGCATAAGCGGCAACAAGTGTCGCCATGCCTGCTGCACCAATTGTTGTGTATTGGGTGTCAGCGGTGTCTGTACTGTGCTTGCCGGCGTTTTTGCGGTCGCGGTGTTGCTGTCAGTATTAAACTGTAATGTCCTGCTAAGTGCCTCCGGCGTTATTGTTACACTGGCAGAGGTTTTAACCGGTTGCAGTAATAATTGCCAATGGCTGGCCTGTTGTTGTAATTGCAGTTGGTATGGTTGAGTGCCGGCATTTACGCTGCCAGACAGTTGGCTGAGTAGCTGTTGTGCAGCTGCAGGTACTGCAGTGGTGCTTCTGGCCGGCTGATTAAACAGTTGCAGCAGTTGTTGCAGCACAGCGTTTTGCTCGGCTTTACTCAAGGTTACCGGTATTGCGGCCAGGTTGGCATTAACCACAGTGCCAGCCGCTTTAATATTGGCTGACTGTATTTGTAGCTGCAGTACCAGTTGCTGGCGCTCTGCTTTGATATCCAGCAGTACCTGTGATGGCGCTGTTTTAGGATCGGATGGCCCTGTTCTAGCATCGGCAGATAATGAGCCGGTGGCGCTACTGCCAGACAATTGTTGCATAAGTGCCGCCTGAGCAGTGGCAGGTAGCCGCACCACTGCGCCATTGCCAAGTTGCAGCGCCAGGCCTTGTGGTTGTTGTAGCACATTAACCGGCAGTTGCGTTGCTACAGCCGGCTGGGGCTGGAACCCGGGCAAACCGGCAGATAACACCGACGATAACAATTGCTGTGCCTGTACTGCACTTAGTGTCAGCGTAATGGGCGCTGAGGCTGATTGTAGCACCAGTTGTAACTGGCCATTACTTTGCGGTAAAAACTGCAGCTGCACATTCGCCTGCGGGCTCGTCGCTTGCGAAAGCGGGTTTGGCGTTGCCACGCCAGGTGTGGTGGCTAAGGCTGTTTGTACGCTGGCTTGCAGCATTGCCTGCACATTGGCCGGCAGGTTAGCCGGCAAGGTAATCTGCAGTGGAGCGCGGGGCGCAGGCAACTGCAGGCCGAACTGACCGTTAGTCAGCTGTTGCACCTGAGCCTGATATACCTGAGCTACCACCAGCTTTAATACTGCCGGGTCGGCTTTTTGGCCCGGACTAAGCTGAAACAGCTTATCCAGATTGATCTGGTTCATATTTTGCCTGTTTTGTTCTGCTGTGTACTATCGCTGCATTCGTATTATGACGCCAATATGGTAATATGCGCGCAATTTTTCCTATCGTCGATAGCCAGAGGCCAGTGATTAAACATCAGCCCTTTTCTGTACCAGTTGGCCAGTTGCTACTGCAAGCTCAGTCACTTAGCTGTATCCGGCAAGACAGAGTACTGTTTGAGCAGTTGTCGTTACAGGTGCATGCCGGTGAGCTGTTGCAGGTAGCCGGTAAAAATGGCGCCGGTAAAAGCTCGTTGCTGCGGCTGCTCGCTGGCCTGGCTACGCCTGACGAAGGGCAATTGCTTTATTGCCGGCAACCCGTAGCTGATGTTGCCACAGATTACGCCGCTAACCTGTGTTATATCGGCCACCACAGTGGTATCCATGAGCAATTAACAGCATTGGAAAATCTGGCATTCTGGCGCGCAGCGGCAGAGCTGCCGCAGGCCGATGATTTGGCCCTGCTAGCGACACTCGGGCTTGCCGGGCTGGAAGATATTCCCTGTCGTATGTTATCAGCCGGGCAACAACGACGGGTATCGCTGGCGCGGTTGTGGTTCAGCCGCAGCCAGCTGTGGATTTTAGATGAACCCTTTACTGCACTGGATCAATCGGCTATTGCGATGTTGCAGCAGTTTTTTCTGCAACATTTAACCTGTGGCGGCGCCATTATTCTGACCACTCATCAGCCGCTTAGTATGGTGTATGACGGGCTTAACACGCTGGAGCTGGCGTACCGATGGTAACCCTGGGACCTTTTTTAAAGCGTGAATTGCGCCTGCTGGCACGGCAAAAAGCTGACTGGCTAAACCCGGTACTTTTTTTCCTTATTGTGCTGAGTTTATTTCCACTGGGCGTTGGGCCAGAGCCAAATTTGTTGCGTATTATCGCACCCGGAGTGATCTGGATAGCAGCATTGCTTAGCGTGTTGCTGGCCGCCGAACGGCTGTTTAAAGACGATTACCGTAACGGTGTGGTCGAGCAATTGGTGGCGTCACGCCAGCCGTTGTTAGCTTTTGTGCTGGCCAAATTACTGGCCAACTGGCTAAGTACCGGCTTGCCTCTGGTGTTGTTATCACCTTTGGTTGCGCTGTTGCTTAACGTTGATATGGCCAGCTTTATTGCTATGGTATTAACCTTGCTATTGGGTACGCCGCTGCTGAGTTTGCTCAGTGTGCTTGGCGCAGCACTTACGGTGTCGGCCGATAAAGGTGGCATTTTACTGGCACTGCTGATTCTGCCCCTGTATATTCCGCTGCTAATATTCGCCAGTGCGGCGATGGAAGCAGCCAGTATGGCGCTGCCGTATCACGGACAACTGGCCGTGATGCTGGCTATGTTGTTATTTGCTTTGGCATTGGTACCGCTTGCGGTGACCAGTGCGCTGAAAATAAATGTGAGCTGATATGTTTAAATGGTTGCATCCTTACGCTAAGCCTGAAACCGTTTACCACTTGTGTGGCCGCCTTATGCCATGGTTAATGGGCACAGCCCTGCTATTACTGCTGCTGGGCAATATCTGGGGCCTGGCATTTACACCGCCCGACTATCAACAGGGCGATAGCTACCGTATTATTCATTTGCATGTACCTGCCGCCATTATGTCTATGGGTACTTATTCGGCTATGGCTATAGCCGCCTTTATTGCGCTGGTATGGCAGGTAAAAGTTGCGCAGTGGTCAGTACTGGCTATTGCGCCTATCGGTGCGGTATACACGGCTATAGCGCTTATTACCGGTATGGCCTGGGGTAAACCAATGTGGGGTACCTGGTGGGTGTGGGATGCCCGTTTAACGTCAGAGCTTATACTGTTGTTTCTTTATCTTGGCGTAATAGCGTTAAGCGGTGCTTTTTCTGACCGGCAAACCGGTGCCAAGGTGGCCTCTTTGCTGGCCGTAGTGGGTGTAATTAATCTACCGATTATCCATTTTTCGGTAGAATGGTGGAACACTTTGCATCAGGGCGCGTCTATAACCAAGTTTGCCAAACCGTCGATTGATCCAAGTATGCTATGGCCACTACTGATCAGCATACTGGCATTTAAAATATTGATGCTGGCATTGCTGTGTGTACGGCTACGCACGGCAATACTGGTAAACGAGCAACACCGGCCCTGGGTTAAAGCAATGGCAGGAGACTAAATATGTATTTTCAGTCATGGGCAGAATTTTGGGCAATGGGCGGTTATGGCCTGTTTGTCTGGTTATCTTTTGGCAGCAGCTATGTCATGCTGGCCGCCTTAGCCTGGTACAGCCAGTACCAGCATAAACAATTCAAGCGCCAGCTTAGTGCAAAGCTGGCCCGCGAAAAACGCCTTCAGCAGTATCAGGAGCAAGCACACTAATGCAGCCAAGACGTCAGAAACGCCTGTTTGCCATTTTGTTGGTTATTGGTTTACTCACCGGAGCCGTAGCTGCCATGCTTTATGCCTTGCAGCAGAATATTGACTTATTTTATACGCCATCACAGTTAGTGGACGGCCTTGGTAAGGACAAAATAAAACCACAGGTTGGTCAGCGCCTGCGTATTGGCGGCATGGTGGTCGCAGGCTCAGTAAAACGTGACCCTGAGTCACTGAAAGTCAGTTTTGATCTGGTCGATACCGGCCCGCTGGTGACCGTAATATACGAAGGCATCCTGCCGGACTTGTTTCGTGAAGGGCAGGGTATAGTGGCACAAGGCGTGTTACAGGATGCCACCACCATTAAAGCGTCAGAAGTGCTGGCCAAGCACGACGAAGAATATATGCCGCCGGAAGTTGCCGAAGCATTAAAAGGTATTAAGCATGTACCGCCGTCACAGCAGCAACCTGCCAGCGGGAGCTATTAATGATCGTTGAAGCCGGTCAGCTGGCGCTGACATTTGCCTTTGCGTTATCGCTGTTACTGGCAATTATCCCCTTATATGGCAGTTTTGTCGCTAACCAGCGTATGTTGTTGCTGGCCAAACCACTGGCCTTAGGCCAGTTTTTGTTTTGTTTGCTGGCAATGCTGGCACTGATTTACGCCTTTCGCACTAACGATTTCACCGTAGTTAACGTGGCGCAAAACTCCAGCAGCACCTTGCCCTGGTATTATCAGATCACGGCCAGTTTTGGCTCGCATGAAGGCTCTATGCTGTTGTGGGTGCTGATGCTGGCAGGCTGGACAGCCTTAGTTGCACAGTTCTCCAAAGCTCTCCCTTTACTGCTGTTGGGCCGTATTCTGGGGATTATGGGTGTGATCTGTGTCGGCTTTATTGCCTTCTCGTTGTTTATGTCGAATCCGTTTGAGCGTAGCCTGCCGTTTTTTCCGGTAGAGGGGCGCGATCTTAACCCGCTGTTGCAGGATTTTGGCATGATCCTGCACCCGCCTACGTTGTATATGGGCTACGTTGGTTTTGCTGTGGCCTTTGCCTTTGCCATAGCAGCACTGATGGGCGGCCGTTTTGATAGCGTCTGGGCACGTTGGGTACGGCCCTGGGCACTGGCTGCCTGGTTATTTCTTACGCTGGGTATCATGCTGGGTAGCTGGTGGGCATATAACGAGCTGGGCTGGGGCGGTTGGTGGTTCTGGGACCCGGTAGAAAACGCCTCTTTTATGCCCTGGCTGGCCGGTACGGCATTAATTCACAGCCTGGCAGTAACCGAAAAACGCGGCACCTTTAAAAGCTGGACAGTACTGCTGGCCCTGGCTGCGTTTGCGCTTAGCCTGGTAGGGGCCTTTTTGGTACGCTCCGGTGTGCTGGTGTCAGTGCACTCATTTGCTACTGATCCGGGCCGCGGTATGTACCTGTTAGTATTTTTACTGCTGGTTGTGGGCGGTTCGTTGCTGTTATATGGCATGCGGATGAACTCTGTACGCTCGCAAGCACGCTATCAGCTGTTTTCACGCGAAATGATGCTGTGGGGCAATAATATATTTCTGCTGACAGCCTGTTTAATTGTGTTTCTGGGTACTTTATTTCCGTTATTTCATAAAGAGCTGGGCTTAGGCTCTATCTCTATCGGCGAGCCGTTTTTTAATCAGATGTTTTACTATTTGACGATTCCGTTTGCGCTGATGCTGGGTTTAGGCCCCTGGGTACGCTGGAAGCAGCAACAATTTACGCCGTTGGTTAAACCGCTTGGCCTGGTGTTAGTGGCTGCGTTGATCCTGGCGCTTGGCGTATTGGCCAGCATGCAAAGCGTGCAGGCTAACCTGGCGTTACTGGGCATGTTATTGGGTGCCTGGGTGGGCGTATCAGCATTGGCTGAGGTAATGTTGCGCATGCGTCAGTTTGGTTCTGTAACGCAGGGTCTGACTAAACTTAATGCCAGCCATTATGGTATGACACTGGCTCATATTGGTTTTGCTGTGCTGGTGATTGGTGTTGCCATGACCAAAACCTACACCGAAGAGCGCGATGTGCGGATGCAGGAAGGCGATACTGCCACACTGGCTGGTTATCAGTTTACGCTGGTGGATGTATATGAACTGGATGGACCAAACTATGGCGGCCAGGCCGCCGAGCTTGATGTACGTAAAGATGGCCGTTACGTTACGCACTTGCACGCAGAAAAACGTTTTTACCGCATTCAGCGCACTATTATGACGGAAGCGGCAGTGCATGCCCGTTTAAGCCGTGATTTATATGTGTCTTTGGGGGAAGAATTACCCGGTAATGCCTGGGCACTGCGTATTCAGGTTAAACCTTTTGTACGCTGGATTTGGCTTGGCGGTTTGCTGATGTCATTAGGCGCTTTACTGGCTTTGGCGGATAAACGCTACCGGCGTAAAACGCCACCGGCAACAAAGCAGGAGGTGGCCAATGCGTAAGCTGTTTTTTTATGTGCCGCTGGCGCTGTTTTTGCTGCTGACTGTATTTTTGCTCAGTGGCTTGTTTTCCGATCCGCGTGAGCGTGAATCAGCCAGTCTGAACAAAGCGCTACCTGAATTTGCCCTGGCAGATCTGATGCAGCCACAACAGATCTGGACGCCGGAGCAACTGCACGGCGAAACTTTTTTGCTTAATGTCTGGGGTACCTGGTGCCCAACCTGTAATGCTGAACTGGGTTATCTTACCGAGCTGCGCAAGCAGGGTGTTAAAATTGTCGGCTTGTATTATGAGCTGCCGCGCGATCCTACCTTTGATGCGCCTTTTAGTCTTAAAGCATTGCAACAGGATGTAGCACAGAAACTGCAGCAAAACGGCGATCCTTATCAGTTTAATATTCTTGATCTGGAGCGGCGTTTATCGCTGGATTTAGGCGTTAGCGGCGCACCGGAAACTTTTCTGATTGATAGCAACGGTATAGTGCGGGCACATCATATTGGTGATATTAACCCACAAATATGGCGCGCCAAACTGGCACCGCTGTATCAGCAGTGGAGCCAGCCATGAAATACCTTATTGCGACAGTATTATTGCTGTTAAGCGGCGCACTGCATGCACAGGAGTTGCTGCAGTTTGACAACGACAGCCAGCGCGATTTATACCGCAGCTTAACGGCAGAGCTGCGCTGCCCACAGTGTCAGAACCAGAATATTGCTGATTCCAACGCCATAGTGGCAGTAGATATGCGGCAAAAAACTTACGAGCTGGTGCGCCAGGGCCAGGAGCGGCAGCAAGTATTAGATTACATGATTAACCGCTACGGCGACTTTGTGCATTATCAGCCACCACTGAACCGCTATACGCTGTGGTTATGGTTAGCCCCGGTGCTGATGCTGACATTATTGCTCGGCACCGCTATTTACCGCCGTAGCCGGCAACCACAACACAATGCTGATACTAAAAGCGAGTTAAATACTGAGCTGGATCAGCTGATTAAACGTTACCGGAGTAAAAAGCCATGATGTGGCCGTTGTTATCTGCTGCTGTACTGATGTTATTGCTAAGCGCAACAGTGTTGTTCTGGCCAAGACGCAGCAAAGAGTTACCCCTGCAAACTCCGGCACAATTATTTGAAGAGCGCTTGCAGTTGCTGGCGCTGGCACGCGATGCCGGTGAGCTGGCTGAACAGGATTTCGACAGCGCAGCGCAGGAGCTGAAAAGTCAGTTTTTGCTGCAGCAACAGCAGCTACAGCAAACAGACAACAGCGGCGCGAACTGGCGTTTGCCGTTAGCGCTGTTAATGCTTACTTTGCTGATAGTGGCCGGTGTATATGCCAGTACCGGGCATTATCGCCAGTTGCTGCAGTGGCAGCAGGCACAGCAAAACTTATCCCAATATGGTGAGCGGGCATTGCTGAACCAGGGGGAACCGTTATCAGATCAGGAAGTCGAGCTGTTTGCTCTGGCCTTGCGTACCCGCTTAGCTAACGAAGGTGATGATGCCGTGGCCTGGATGCTGCTGGGCCGTATCCGGATGTCGCAGGGGGTGCTGGAGCAGGCCGTCGCTGCTTTTGAAAAAGCCCTTAAGCTAACGCCTGAGCGCTCACCATTGTTACTTAGTTATGCGCAGGCCCTGATTTTACTCGGCGATGACGACAGCCTGGCCAGAGCCGGGCGCGCAGTAGCCCGGGTGTTAAGCCGCGATACGGAAAATACCGATGCGTTATCGCTGATGGCGCTGATTGCCTATGAAAAAGGCGATTTAACCGAAGCCGCCAGTGCCTGGCAGATTTTGTTAAGACAACTGCCAGCAGATGACCCGCGTTATGCCGCAGTGCAGCAACGCTTAGAACAGCTAAACATCGATAAAATGCCGGAAGGGCGCCAAATTAGTGTTACGTTGTATGTTGATCCGGCGCTGGCGCAGGCTAACCCAAATGCCAGCCTGTTCTTGTTTGCCAAAGCGGTAGAGGGGGCAGCACTACCGCTGGCCGTACAGCGCATTCCTTTACCGTCCGGTGAGCAACAACTGGTGCTGACAGAACAAATGGCCATGCAGCCGGGCTGGAGTCTGGCCAATGCTGATAAAGTGCAGGTTGTTGCCCGCATGTCGTTGTCAGGTACTGTGGAGCAGCGCCCCGGTGATATTCAAACGGCTTCAGATGTTTTATCGTTTTCTGATGATCCCTTGCTTTCTGTTTCGTTAAAACTGGAACCTTAATATGCGTACATCGTCGTGTTTTGCCGTGTTGTTGCCGTTAATGCTGCTGGTTACTGGCTGTGCCAGTAAGCCTGACACTAAACAAACCCAGCAGCAAACTGATTACCGGGATAGCCGGGACCCACTGGAAACTATCAACCGGCCACTGTGGGATTTTAACTACGACATTCTGGACAAGTATGTCCTGCGCCCGGCCACTGTGGGTTATATGACCGTAGTACCCAAACCAGCACGTAAAGGTCTGGTCAATGTAGCGAATAACCTCAGTGAACCAGCCAGCTTTTTAAACGGTACCCTGCAGGCAAAACCAGACCGTGCTGCCATCAGCGCCGGGCGTTTTCTGGTAAACAGCACACTTGGTCTGTTTGGTTTGTTTGATGTAGCTACCAGAATAGGTCTGGTAGAGCAGGGTGAGGATTTTAGCCAGACACTGGCAGTGTGGGGCGTGGGGGATGGCCCTTACCTGATGTTGCCGGCGCTTGGTCCTACTACCGTGCGGGGCACGGCAGGTGGCTTGGTAGATAACCTTTATTTTCCGCTGGGGCTGTTAAATACCCCACTTACCCTGACCAGGGCAGCTATCAATGCATTAGATGATCGTGAGCAGCTGATGTCGATGGAGAATATGCTGGAAGAGTCGCTCGATCCATACGCCTTTGTCAAAGAGTCTTATTACCAGCGCCAGTTGTTTAAAATATACGACGGTAATCCGCCAAAACAGGAAGAACCTGAAGTGGATGAAAGCGTATTTGATGACTTACTCGACGATCTTGAGTAATTAACAACAAAGAGCTCCAGCTAAACCGGGCCCAGGCCCGGTTTAGCGTTTAAAGCCAATACGAAACCCGCCCCAATGCCTGCCGTTTACCATAATAGGCACTGATAAATCATGTAGGATCTCGCCGGTGTCACGTTTATAGGTTTGCAATAGCATGGTTTCGGTATGGCTGCCACAACGGCTGCCGGTGCGGTCGCTAAAAATGCGTTTAGTGCGGTTTTGCAGTAAATCTTTGTCGTAATTGCCGGTTAGCGGCTGGCTGAACTTCTTATTATGGGTAGGAAAGTACCCCTTGCGATCTACCGCACCGGCATAAAGCACATTGCTGTGCCGGCTTAATACCGGCTCCTGAATCGCCGGTAAAAACTGATCAGTAAAGCTGTCATAGCCGGTATGAAATTTCGCCGGGTTGCTACCTGTTATCGGCTGGTATTTTTCGGCAAACAGTGCCTCCATGCTCAGGCGGCCATCGGCAACCGCCTGACTAAACAACTGGCCAATCGCATCAGCGGCTTGTCTGGCCTCGGCCAAAATAGGGCTGAAAAAACTGTGTTCACTTAAGGTGCTAAGTTCGCGGTAAACACTTTCAGTTTCTACCGACAGTTCTATCGCCTGTTGCGCTACCGAGTTGCCTTTCTGGCCGATCGTTTTTAGCGCCTGGCTGATATTGCCGATGGAATGAGCAAGTTGTTCACTGGTATGTTCCAGATCGGTACTTACCTGCTCAATTTGGCCTAATGTTTGCGAGGAGCCGCTTATTTGCTGGTTTATATCATTAAAACCCGCGGCAACCTGCAGCAGTTCTTGCTGCACCTGCTCACCGGCCTGTTGTAGCTGGCTCATCTGGCTGGCGGTATGCTGGCTTTGCTCGCGGATATCACTCAGCATAGTGGCGATATCTTTAGTGGCGGTAGCGGTTTTGCCTGCCAGGGTTCTTACTTCATCGGCTACCACGGCAAAGCCGCGGCCCTGTTCACCGGCGCGGGCGGCTTCAATGGCTGCGTTTAACGCCAGTAAGTTGGTTTGTTCGGCTACGGTGTTAATGACTTCAGTAATACGCTGAATGTTGTCGCTGCTGCTGCGCAACCTGGCCAGTTGTACTGCCGCGTCGCTGACAGCGCTAACCAGTGCTTTAATATTGTTGACGCCGGATCCAAGCAGGTTATCGGCCTGCTGTGATGCGGCAGCCGTTTGTTGCAGTGCACTACCAATACTTTGCAGTGATCGGGTCAGCTCATTACCAGTGCTGGCCAGGCGGTTGCTCACGTCAGCAATTTTGCTGCTGTCATCACCGCTGTGCTGAATATCTTTAATCAGGCTGTCAATATAAAATGACACTTCAGCCGCGCCAATGGCCATCTTTGACGTAGCTTCGGTAATATTATCTGCGGTTTTTGCCAATACCTCATTGTTGTCATCACTAACAGGCTGTGCGGCGGCTGCCGGCCAGTAAAAAAACAGCAACAGCATTATAGCCGCCAGCGTTAACGCCAGTATGGCAGAAGAGGTAGCGGCAAAACTTATTGCCTGCACCAACAGAACAGCAAACACCAGCAAAGCAGGTTTGGTACTTTTAAGTTGCATAAGCATCCCGTGGCACAACAAAAAATAAAACTATAGGTTATTTTCTGAGTGTTCGGAAATTCTGCTGTACTGTCAATCACCTGTTATAGCGCTAAGACTAAAGTCTACTATGTATTATTCAAAGCGCAGCGCTTCAATCGGCTGCATTCGGGCCGCTTTGGTGGCCGGATAGTAGCCAAAAAACACCCCGATAAGGCAAGAAAAACCCAGGCTCATCACTACAACCTGCGGCTGAATTATGGCGGTAAAACCGGCAAAATACTCTAACCCCAAACTGACAGCTACGGCCAGAGTCAGGCCAATCAGACCGCCCATGGCACAGAGCAACACTGCTTCTACCAGAAACTGCTTTAAAATAATTCGCGGTTCGGCACCCACTGCCATACGCAGGCCAATTTCACGGGTACGCTCAGTTACCGATACCAGCATAATATTCATAATGCCAATACCCCCTACCAGCAGTGATACTGACGCTACAGCAGCCAGCAGGCCATTAAATATTTGCATCGTTTGCGAGCGGGTTTCTACCATTTCGGCCAGGTTACGAATGCTAAAACCGCTCTGGTTGTCGCTAATGCGCAAACGCTGGCGCAGCAGGCTATCGAGTTGCTGCTCAACTATGGCCATATCGCGCTCATCTGCTACCTGCACAATAATAGACCGTACCGCTTTAGGGCTGGATAGAGTCATACCGGCAATACGTTTGCGTACCGTGTCCAGTGGCATAAAAATCAGGTCGTCCTGATCATTACCCTGAGTATTTTGCCCCTTGCCTTTAAGCACACCAATAATGGTAACCGGCATTTTATTTACCCGCACCGTTTGGCCAAGTGCATCAGCGGCACCAAACAGTTCACGTTTTACGGTTTGGCCTATTACCGCCACACGCCCGGCACTAGCCAGTTCGGTATCGCTAAAGCTGCGCCCTTCGGCCAGCTCCCAGCTTTGGGCGGTATAAATTTTATTATCGACACCGTGAATTTCCGGCGCCCAGTTCAGGTTGCCATAAATCAACTGGCCGCTGGCACGCAGGGTAGGGGCAGCGACATTTACTTCCGGAATTTGCTGTTCTATGGCCTGCGCATCCATTTCTGTCAGGCCCTGGCTACTGCCACTGGCTTCGCGGGCACCGCCCATAAAACGGCCGCGGGCAAATACCACAAATACATTGCCGCCCAGGCTTTTTATTTGCTGGTCAACGTCATAGCGTGCGCCAGCCCCTAACGCCAGCATAATAATAACTGCGGCTACGCCAATAATAATACCCAGCATAGTAAGAATGCTGCGCAGCAGGTTTACCCGCAGCGCCACCCAGGCTACTTGCAGTAAGGTCAGGCTATTCATACCGCTACCTCCTTCATACGTTGCTGGCGTAGCAACGCCAACTCAGCGCTGGCGCTGTGCGGTATTGAGCTGCGATCTGATATCAGGCTACCGTCTTTAAATAACAGCTGGCGGCTGGCAAAAGCAGCGATATCACTTTCGTGGGTTACCAGCACTATGGTTTTCCCTTGCTGGTGTAATTGCTGCAATAACTGCATCACTTCTAACCCGGTTTCTGTATCCAGTGCGCCGGTGGGTTCGTCGGCCAAAATCAGCGCCGGATCATTTACCAGTGCCCTGGCTATAGCAACCCGTTGTTGTTGGCCACCGGATAATTGCGATGGCTGATGATCCAGCCTGTCGCCCAACCCAACCAGTTGCAGGCAAGCTTGTGCCCGTGCCCTTGCTTCATCGCGCGGTGTGTTGTTGTACAGCAGTGGTAGCAGCACATTATCCAGGGCACTGGTACGTGGCAGCAGATTAAACTGCTGAAATACAAAACCAATATACTTATTGCGTACTTTTGCCAGCGCCGCGGCTGATAACTGGGTTAAGGCTTCGCCCTGCAGCAGGATTTGCCCCCGGCTGGGAGCATCAAGGCAACCAATCATATTCATAAACGTTGATTTGCCTGAACCAGAAGGGCCCATTACGGCAACAAAGTCGCCTTGGGCAATACGGATGCTGATATCTTTTAGCGCGCGTAAATGCTGGCCACCCATCTGGTAATGTTTTTCCAGCGCTTTGGTTTCAACAACGGTGTGGCTCATATCAGTCGGCCCTTACTGCACGCACAATGATCTTGTCGCTTTCGCTGATGTCGCCGCCCAGTAGTTCTGAATATTCGTCATTAGCTAAGCCAATGCGTATATTCACCGCCTCTGGCTGGCCTGCAGCGTTTAAGCGCCATACCTGAGCGCGGGTGCCGGCTTCTGCCTCTGGCGCTCTGTTGCGGCGTTGCTCATTTAACTGCAAATATTGCTGGTACTGCTGCTCTGTCAGCACCAGTTGCAAAGCATTTTGCAGTTTTTGCCGCTGTTGCGTCATTAACTGGCGCGCATCAGCCATCGGGTTATTAGCATTCTGGCTGCGGCTTTGCTGCATGGCTTTGCCAAATTCAGCATACAGCTGCTTTACCTTAGTGGCAGTGTCGGCATTAAGGTTTAGCTGCTTAATCAAATTAGCGGCCATATCGGGCTGGGTTTGCGTTTCAGCTGTTATACCAACCGGTTTAAAACGCAGGGCCGCGTTGGGCACGCGTAGTACATCCTGCTTTGAGCCACGCACAATATTCATATTGGCTGTCATGCCGGGCAGCAGTAACTGCTGTTGGTTGGGCGCATTAATAATAACTTTGTATGTCACGACGTTATTGGTGTTGGTGGCTGCTTTACGTACCTGGGCAACTTCACCGGAAAAACGCCGGTCCGGGTAGGCATCAACCTGAAAGCGCACCAACTGGCCATGCTGCACTTTGCCAATATCGGCTTCGTCTACGTCGGCTTCAATCTGCATACGGGATAAATCCTGCGCTATGGTAAACAGCGTAGGGGCCGACAAACTGGCTGCCACTGTCTGGCCGGTATCAACCTGGCGATCTATTACCGTGCCGTTAACCGGCGAGCGGATAGTAGTGCGGTCTAAATCCAGCTGGGCCTGTTCTAGTTGGGCATTGCGCTGCAACAACTGCGCCTCGGCGCTTTGAATTTGCGCCTGCGCCAGTATTATTTGCGCTTGTGCTGTTTCAAATGCTGCCCGGGCATCATCCAGTTCGCTTTGGTTGGTTAGCTTTTGCTGCATCAGCTGTTGCTGGCGGGTGTAGGCACGTTCGGTGCGGGCCAGCTCGGTATTAGATTTGGTTAGCGTGGCTTTTTGTTGTGCCAGGCTGGCCTGCGCCATAACCACATCCGCTTCGGCCTGACGTAATTTTGCCACATAAGTTCTGTCATCCAGCTTGGCGATAGCCTGGCCCTGGGTAACATCGTCGTTAAAGTCGACATATAACTCGGTAATCAGCCCTGACACTTCAGTACCCACTTCCACCGTAACAACTGCCTTGGTGGTACCTGCGGTATTTACCACACTTTCAACATCCCCACGGGCAGGGCTTTGGGTTTGATATTGTATCAGTTGCTGCTCTGTGCCTGTGCTAAGCCAAAAACCGGCGGCTACTAATGCCACAACGAAAGCTGAAATCCAATAACGCACTGCTTTTACTCCATAAAACTATATGCGTTCACTATATCAGTCTCTACTGCTAAGCAATGTCAGGGCGGGGTAAAGGTTGTGTAAATCTGAAAAAAAAGAATTACACTTTTTATACAAAGATCCCGTAGTATTAGCTGACGAAAGTTCTGTTACAGCATGAGGTGGAATATGTTCAGAAATAGTTTGTTGGCTTTAGCCGGTTGCGGCTTGTTGTGTGCCTGGGCCGAAGCTGCACCGCAGCCGGTAAGAATTATTCTGACATTGGAGCCAGAGGTGAGCGCCAGCAGTTTTGAACCGCAATTACTGTCGGTACAGGGCGTAACAAAAAGCAAATCGCAGCCATTGCGCCGCTATCAGCATTTGCCCCAACTAGCGGTTGCCACATTAGCCAGTGGTGCTGATGTCGATAAAGCCATAGCTGAATACCAGAATATGCCCGGTGTTAAAGCGGCAGAGCTGGATCACAAAGTCAGTAAAGCGGTTATCCCCAATGATCCCCGGTTTGCCCAGCAGTGGCATCTTGGTGCGGGTAAAGGTATTAATGCTGTAGCGGCCTGGGATCAGACTACCGGTGACGACGAACTGGTGGTTGCAGTTATTGATACCGGTGTTGATTATTTGCATCCTGATTTAGCTGGCAATATCTGGCAAAACCCCGGCGAAACCGCTGGCGATGGTATAGATAACGACAATAACGGCTATATCGATGATGTCCGTGGCATAAACCCAGCTGACGATAATGTTGATCCCATGGATGAAGACGGCCATGGCACAGTGATCGCAGGCATTATTTCTGCCAGAACCAATAATAATGTCGGTGTGGCCGGTATTAACTGGAATGTGAAAATTCTGCCGTGCCGTTTTATGGATGTAAACGGCGATGGTTTTATCAGTGACGCCATAGAGTGTCTGGATTATGTGCTGGATTTAAAGCTGAATCACAATGTTAATATTGTTGCCAGCAACAACTCCTGGGGTGCGGCCATAAACTCGCAAGCACTATACAACGCTATCAAAGCACATAATGACGCCGGTATTTTGTTTGTTGCCAGTGCCGGTAATGCAGACAGCCAGGCGAAGTTTTATCCGGCAGCCTTTGATTTGCCCAATGTTATCAGCGTTACCGCCCATGACGAACAAGGCAACAAAGCCGACTTTGCTAATTACGGCCGTGACTGGGTAAGTTTGTCCGCCCCTGGTGTAGGTATTATTTCTACTGGTCTGGACGATCCTAATAATCCGAATGATGGTTACGCCAGTGCGTCAGGTACCTCTATGGCGGCACCTATGGTAGCTGCCGTAGCGGCATTGGCTAAAGCCGCCGAGCCAGCATTAACAATGCAGCAATTGCGCGGCCGTTTGCTGGTGTCGGGTCAGGCGGCAACCGATCCGCTGCTGGCAGAGCAAACCATTAATGGTAATTTATTGCTGGCCAGTGGTAGCGGACAGAGTGGCGTACTTAACTGTGTCAACGCACAGCACCAGCGGCGTATGTTGCCGGTAACAGATATTGTGTATCTTGCCGCTAATACCGCCATTGATTTAAAAGTTTTGAGTATTAATTGCGATGGTAGTGGTGTGCCGGTGAGCATCACACAAGGCGGCAATACCATTAACCTGGCGGATAATGGCGTAGCACCTGATATCAACAGCGGTGATGGGGTGTACAGTACACGCTGGACATTTGACGGTAACAACACCAGCCTGGTATTTCCAGACGGCACTGTTGAGGTGCGGTTGCGTAATAACGACTACTGCAGCGTAAATAATGTTAGCGAAATTCCGTTAGCTGAATGCTCGGCGCTGGTTGATTTATATTACGATACAGCAGGGCAAAACTGGGTAAACCGGACAAACTGGTTACAAAACAGCACACCCTGTAACTGGTATGGTGTGAGTTGCAGTGCAGGACGTGTGGTATCTGTAGAGCTTATCGGTAATGGCCTGGCTGGCACTATACCGGCCAGCATCAGCGGGTTAGCAGAGCTGCAGGAGCTGGATCTGAATTCTAACAGCCTGCAGGGCAATCTGCCAACGACCCTGGCTCAGTTGACTAAGCTGCAACGATTGCAGTTATGGCGCAATGCTATTGAAGGCACTATACCCGCCCAGCTTGGTAATTTGCCGGTATTACAGCTGCTGGATATATCGGCAAACCGCTTTAGTGGCAGTATTCCAGCGGCTTTAGGTAATTTAACAGCGCTGCAAGCATTGTACCTGGAAAGTAATTTGTTAAGCGGTGGTGTGCCTTCTGCACTGGGGCAACTTAGCCAGTTAAGAGCACTGTGGTTAAGCGATAACACCCTAAGCGGCACCTTGCCGCAGAGCCTTACAGCGCTGACGCTGATGCAGGACTTCAGATTTGAAGATACCGATCTTTGCCCCCCGACAGATCAGCAATTCACAAGCTGGTTGCAGCAAATAGAAACAGTAGTCGTGAATACCGATTGTGGTAGTAGTAATACTGCCCCGGTAGTATCCGCAGGCACGGCGCAGCAGGTAAGTAGTGGCGCTACGGTGCAATTACGTGCTACTGCCACAGACAGTGATGCCGACAACCTGACTTACCAATGGCAGCAAATTGGCGGAACACAGGTAAGCCTGAGTAACACTACGGCATTAAACACTAGCTTTACTGCGCCAGCGGTAAGTGCACAAACGCATTTACTGTTTCGCTTTACCGCCAATGACGGCACTGTTAGCAGCAGTGCCGAAGTGCTTGTTACCGTTAACCCGGCAAGTTCTGGTGGTGGAGGCAATGATAATGGCGGTGGCTCAGGCGGCGGTAGTTTCGGTATTATTTGGTTGTTATTACTGACAATGATCTACCGTAGCAGGCTTGGCAAGGCAGAATAAAGCTCCTACAATGCCCGCCGGCATTTAACAGGCGGGCATAATGATAAGCAGAAAAGGGGTTACAGTGCGGCAGTATTTTCTGGCAATAGCCTGTTTGTTTAGCAGCTCTGTTATGGCAGAGATTGAACTTGGGCCTCTGGTAGCAGACTTTGACGAGTATTTTGCCGCTAATCTTACCGAACAAAAAATTCCCGGTGGCGCTTACGCTATAGTGCGTGGCAATAAAATTATTGCCACTGCTGGTTTTGGTGTACGCCAGCTTGGTAGTAAAGATCCGGTAGATCCATACACTGTGTTTCGTATTGCTTCAGTGTCAAAAACCTTTGCAGCCGGTCTGGCCAGCATAGTGGCATCACAAGGCCATTTTAACTGGGACGACAACGTTACCCGTTATTTGCCGGAGTTTAGTTTTAAAAGCGCACGTTACAATAAACAATTGAAGGTTGAACATTTATTATCACAAAGCACCGGTGTTATGGCCAATGCCTACGACAACCTGATAGAAGCAGATTTACTGCCTGAGCGCATCATGCCGCAGTTCAATAAAATTGACCCTCTTTGTCCTCCCGGCCAGTGTTATGGTTACCAGAATGTGCTGTTTAGCTTAATTGAACCTATCATGCAGCAAACCACCGGTAAAACCTATGCTGAGTTAATGCAGGAACATATTTTTACCCCGCTGCAACTGCCAACGGCCTCTGTAGGGCTGGATGGTTTTTTCAGTACAGAAAACCGTGCTATGCCGCATGTGCGTGCCCGTGGTAGCTGGCACAGTACCAAAGTAGCTGAAAGTTATTACCGTTTTGGGCCTGCCGCCGGCGTTAATGCCAGTGCGGTAGATTTAGGTTACTGGTTAATTGCCCAGCTGGGGCATAACCCGGCGGTGTTGTCAGACAGCTTGCTGGAAAAAATTACCGCTAAAAGGGTTAAAACACGGCGTGATTTACGGCGTAAACAATGGAACCGTTACTTGACCGATGCTCATTATGCCCTGGGCTGGCGGGTGTATCAGTTTGGTGTGGATGAGCTGATTTATCACGGCGGCTGGGTAAAGGGCTATCGCGCTGAAATTGCTTATTCGCGAGAGCATCAGTTGGGGTTGGTAATGCTGATCAATGCTGAGTCTAATGTAATGAATGAGATGGGTACATATTTCTGGTCAGGTATGCTGACGGCTATTCATCAGCAAGAGCGTGAAGCACAGCAAGCAGCCGGGAAAACTGAACTGTAAACTGTGGCAGCGCCAGATCACCTGTGGTGATCTGGCTACAAGCTGTTAAGGCCGTACTGCAATCACTTCAATTTCTACCAACATACCGTCAACCACTAAACCGGCAATTTGCAGCGCAGAGCGTGCCGGTAAATTTGGCTGTTGTTCGGTACCAAAAAACTGCGTGTAGCCTTGCATAAAGCCGCTAAAATCCATTTTGCCACCAAGTGCCGGATCACCCACCAGAAACACTGTCATTTTTACTACATCGCCCATACCAAGACCTTTGTCTTTCAGGCTAGCCTCAATTTGGCTTAATACGCTGACGGTTTGCTGTTCGGTATTGCCCCAGTAAGCCGCGCTATTTTTTTCTGCTTTAGGGTTCAGTGGCGCCGGCACTTTACCACTTTCATATACCACCGCTTTACCTGCGGGTACCTCTACTGCAGCAGCAATAGGAAAAGTGCTGTTATTCGGCAGAGGGTAGCGTTTAATGTCGGCAGCAATGCTATTGTGGCTAAAGGTTAATAATGCAGCAGCAAAACAAAAACTCAGTTTCATGGAGTTGTCCTTAATGACGATTGGGTAGAAGGTAAGCTGTCAATATAGGCCACAACATCGGCTATGGCCTGTTCATTTGGTAAACTTTGAGCAAACTGGCGCATTATCTGGCCGTAGCTATCGTCGCTTTGGTTACCGCGCCAGCCGTTTTTAAAGGCGCTTAGTTGCTGTACCAGATACCAGTTATGCTGGCCGGCCAGCGGCGGTGCATGTAACTGTGCATTGCCTTCACCCTGGGCGCCATGGCAAGCCTGACATTGCTGATATAACTGCTGGCCGTGTTGTACATTTGCCGTGGTATTAACACTGATTGGTAATTTCACCGGCGCCTGGCGGCGGATAAAAGCAATAGCTTGTTCAATTTCAGCATCGTTCATTGTGTTGGCAACGGCTTGCATTTCTTTGCCGTGGGCGTCATTTGCTACGCTACCGCGCCAATTGTTACGAAAGGCAGTAAACTGCTGGCGCAGATACCAATCGGGTAAAATCGTCAGGTTAGGGGCTTTAATAGCAATATTACCCTGAGCAGCAGAGCCATGGCACACCAGGCAATAACGGGCATCAGGTTGTTTAGAATCTGCCAGAACAGCGCTGCTAAGCAACATAAACACTAGCCAGATTTTATTCATGCCTGTGCTCCTGTACTGCGTAGTGTTTCACGCCGTTCAATATCGGCCAGGGCATGCCAAGCCGAACGCACTGCGCCTTCCTGCCAGCCCGGGTGCAAACTGAGTTGATCACCCATCAGATAGTGGTTCCCTGCCGGTGCCTGCAGCAGCTTAAAGCCGGTTTTTTGTAACTCTTCTGTCCATACCGCGCCACAACCGAGCATATGGTTCATGCGTTGCCAGCAAACACTAACTCCGTTTTCAATATGCTGGGCATAGTTTGCGTGCACTTTTGTACCCTGGGCAATAGCGGTGGCCAGCCGTTGCTGATGCGTCATAGCAGCAAAGCGATCAGAAATCTGCGGCTCCCAGCTATAAGCGCCCAGCAAAATACCCTTGGCTTTAAAAGCATCATGCTGCGGATACCATATCTGGGTAATATCTTGTTTGGTCCAGCTAATACCGCTGTAAATATCTTCCTGCTCCCAAAAACGTTGTTTGGCTTGCAGGCCGATTTTGGTCAGTTTGCCGCGGCCCAGCTGGCTCATTATGGCAACATAATCAGCCGGTAAGTTATTCTCTATGCCGCTTACCAGTTGGGCCGGTATGCAGTTGAGGCAATAATCGGCCTGTTCGGTATAGCTTTCACCCTGTTTCAGGTAGGTTACGGCAACACCCTGAGGTTGCAGCTGAATATTGCTGACCTGGCAATGCAGTTGAATCGGCGTAGTTAGCTGACGCAAAAAGGCTTTTACAATGCTATCCATACCACCGCTTGGTGTCATCAGGGCGGGGGCCTGATCGGCAATTTCAGCAAAATGCATAGCACCGGTGCAAAAGTCACTGCGCAACAGCTCGGGCAGTGGTCTTGGTTGCTTCAGAATGCCCGCTGTGGTAACACCACCGGAAGCATAGCCGGCGCGGTCAGTACCGCGATAAGTTAAACTTGAGTCCAGATCACCATAAGCCTGGGCAAACTGAATAAATTTATCTAAATCCTGTTCGTCAAATGGTTGGTCCAGCATGGCGCCGGCAGTGGCCGACTTTGCCAGGAGTTCGCCAATAAAACCGCGCATATCAGCTTCATATTCGCGTATTCGTACCGGTTGGCCGTTAAAAGCGGCATCATCCTGGGTGTAGCAGTTTTTATTGTGGTTACTAAACAATTGCAGCTCTACACCCAGCGTACGGCAGTAGTGCAAAATTCCGGTATGGTGCGCCGGAATACGCGCGGCACCGGCGTTAAAATACAGGTTTGGTGCATCGTCAAACGGGCAAATTTGTGGGCTGCCTAACTCGTCTATAAAATCACCATGGCGAAGTGTCAGCACTCTGCCGCCAACGCGGTGTGATGCCTCTAAAATTGTACAACGGTAGCCGGCCCGTTCCAGCTCGTAGGCGGCAGTAAGGCCGCTGATCCCGGCGCCGAGGATCAGCACTTTACGGTTCTTACCCTGCAGCGGTTTTAACGCTACCGGGCTTGCATTTACCGGTATGTTAGTCAGGCCAAAAATACCGGCAGCACCCAGCACAGCCGAGCTGCTGCCAGCCTTAGCCAGCAAGCTCAGGCACTGGCGTCTGGTTAGTGGGGTTTTAAAATAGTTACTCATCGCTGGTTTATCCTGCAGACAAGCTGCACTAAGTGAGTAAAGCATTGGCCAATATCAGCTTAGTGCAGTAATAATACTTTGCTGCAGTGGCTGCTAAAAATCAGCCACTGCATTGGCTACAACATCAAAACGTATACACAGCACGCACGTAGTACATACCGCCGTTAAAGCCGTAAGGTGTGGTAGTTGGGTATTTAGCACCTGCTATACCGCCGTATGGGTTTTCATCCGGGTATTTGTTAAAGGCATTTTGCGCGCCCAGTACCAGTTCCAGCGAGGGCAGTATCTTGTAACCCAACTCCAGATCAACCGTAACGGCCGAACCTTCATCGATACCCAGTTCGCCATCATCCAGATGCGCTTCCCAGAATGAACCGTAGTAGTTCAGCCGTGCCAGCCCACGCCAGCTGTTTTCCTCATGAGTAAATGACACGCTGCCCCGGGTGTTTGGCAGGTTATCTTCCAGTTGCCGTACCTTGGTGTCATTGACGTTAGTGGTTAACGGGTCAAGGGTTACTTTGGTGTCATTCCAGTTAAATACCAGGTTGAGTTTGCTGCGGCCACGGCCTAAATCCAGATCCTGGCTTACCACTAAATCAACCCCTTGCGTGCGGGTGTCAAAGTCGTTGGTAAAGAATAAAATACTGGAATAACTGGTAGCGTCAGCTACGCCCATTGCCAGTAGCGCGGCAATATCGTCTGCGTCTAAGGTTAGCGGCGAGGTTTGGCTTAAGCGGTCAGTCACTTTAATGTTGTAGTAATCCAGTGATACGTGGGTGGTGCCAAAGTTCATTACCGTACCAACCGAAAAGTTTTCAGATTCTTCCGGTTTTAACGGCTTACCGCCTTTTTGAATCGATATCGGGTTATCCGGCGGTAAAGTGGCCTGATCTTCCAGCCCGTTCGGGCCAAAGGCAGTGGTTACGTTAATAACTTTACTCTGGCCAATGGTAGGGGCGCGAAAGCCAGTGCCAGCAGCCGCACGCAACGAAATGCTGTCGGTCAGGTTATACAGCGCAGACACTTTCCAGTTAGTGGTATTGCCAAAGTCGGTAAAGTCTTCATAACGCAGCGCGCCATTTAGCATTAAATCATCGGTTACCCAGGCCGAGGCATCGGTATAAAACGACAGGTTACGGCGGGTAAATACACCAGCGGCTTCCGGTTTAAAACCCGGGAAGCCGTTAGAGCCGATACCGAAACCCTGGCTGGCCAGCGGGCCTACGGTAAAAGAGGGCACATCACCGGCTTTTACTTCAAAGATATCTTCACGCCACTCCACACCACCGGCCAGTACTAACGGCTCAGCCAGTCCGGCATCAAACTCGCGGAACATATCCAGGTTCAGACCAATTTCGGTTTGCACATAAGTGCCGGGGTCAAATTCTGTCGGGGTGTCTGGCCCCATTGATGGGTTAATGGTGTTCTTGATACTGAAATCTGCCTGGCTGCGACCATAAGTGGCGCTCATATCAAACATAATATCGTTGAACCACTCGCCCTTTACGCCACCTGCAATAGAAGCGTCGTACACCGTGCCACCAAAGCGTGGGGTAAAACCACCGGGTAGCATCTCGGTAAAGGCCCAGCAATTAACATCAGCGGTTATAGCCGCCAGATCCGACGCAATCGGAATGCTATTGGCATCCAGGCGCAGCGCCGGGCAACTTGCGCCATCATCCGGGGTTAAGTCACCCACCAGCACCGTATCATAATTTACGCCATCTACTGTTACCGGAGAGCCAGCATAAACACCGCTGCGGTTAGTCGGGTTACGATAGTAAAAACCGCCTTCCACCTCGCGCTTGGCATAGTTACCAAAAGCATAAGCTGATTTGTCTTTACTTAACTCCAGCTCAATATTGGCGAACAGCTTTAAGTCGTCTTTAATTTGTGGCGAGCCCCAAATTTGCGCCGGATTGGCCACTGCCGTATTACCTGCCGCAATTAACCCGGCAGCGTCATCGCGCTGCACACTGCGGCTGGTGGCATCAGCGGTACGGTATTCAAAGCTGAAGTTAGCCGAGCCTTTATCAGTAAAGGGCAGGCCAATATTACCGGCAAACTGATCACTGGCGCCGCCATCATAATATTCGCCCCATTTGGCTTCCAGCATGCCGCCTTCACTGGCGTTTTTAAGCTGAAAGTTTAGTACGCCGGCAATGGCGTCAGAGCCATATTGTGCCGCGGCGCCATCACGCAGTACTTCTACCTGGCGAATGGCAATGGCCGGGATCACCGAAATATCCGGCCCCTGGGCACCGTCAGAAATACCGCCACCTAAAAAAGCGATAACGGCAGCCCGGTGCCGGCGTTTACCGTTTACCAATACCAGCGTTTGATCCGGCCCTAAACCACGCAGGTTAGCCGGCCGGATCAGTGTTGCTGCATCACTGATCGGCTGAGCATTAATATTAAAACTGGGCACCATGGTGCTCAGCAGGTTAAGCATGTCGGAGTTGCCCTGGTTGGTAAACTCTTCACCACCGATAATGTCGATAGGTACCGGTGACTCTCCCACAGAACGTGGCGCCGATCTTGAGCCTACTACAGCAATTTTCTCTACTGCTTCAGCACCTTGTTCAGCCGCGTCTTCTGCCCACGCTTGCGGCTGAACCAGCATTGCCATTGCTACTGAACCAAAAAGCGCAACTTTAATGCCTAGTGCTACAGAGTTTTTCTTATAGTTCATCTTTGTTCCCACCTTAGTTATTTTTTATTTAAAAGTGATTATTATCAAAGTGTTAAAAGACAAAAACGCTACATTGTTTTGCGCTTCGGTAGCAATAATGCAAAGATTGTGCGCAAAATTAGCGCGTATCTGTTTTGGGAATGGTTAAAGCAACTATGACAGGCAGATTTAAACTGATTTATGTTAACAAAGTTAACCTGGGCGCAGATGCCAAAAGGCATCCAGGTAAGCTAGCTGTTAACAAGTGAATTGGCGGTCAGCAGTGAAAAAATTTACAGTTGCGTATTACAACAATGATTTAGCATTAAAAAGCAGTACAATATCACCCCATAACGGGGCAATACGCGCTCAGATGGTGCGGTTGTCGTTTTGCATCAAATTGGTGCTTTTTGATACATATCGAGCAGAAAATCGATACTTATTACCGGAAGGCTGGCAGCAAACTGCTGCTTTTGCTCAGCGCTGAATTTCCACGCCAGCGGCACCATTTGTACCAGGGCCAGTACATCGGCAGGGTGTGCAAATGTCAGGTTATATTGCAAACGCTGGCGCTTAATATGCGTAAAGCCAGCAATGCTGTCGATGCTGTCGCTATGCAGCCGCACTTGCTCATACACCGCTTGTTTTATCTGCAGCAAATGCTCAGGCCCCGGAGTTACGGTAATTAAATGGCCGCCGCTTATTATAAGCCGCTTTAACTCTTCAGCTTTAGATGGCGCGTAAATACGTACCACGGCATCAAAAAAATCTGCTGCAAATGGCAGCTGGTAAGCACTGGCTACACTAAAACTGATATTGCTACCTGCAGCTTTGGCGGCAAATTTAATCGCGCTTTTTGAGATATCAACCCCATATACTGCGGCATCGGGTACTGCCTGTTTCAGCTGCGTGGTGTAGTAACCTTCGCCGCAGCCTAAATCCAGCACACATTTAGGAGTTATTGCTGCCAGAGTCTGGCTTACCGCCTGTGCCAATGGTGCATACCAGCCAGCTTGTAAAAAAGCGCGCCGTGCCAGCATCATATCTTTGTTGTCGCCAGGATCTTTAGAGTTTTTTTGCTGCACCGGCAACAGGTTAACATAGCCCTCGCGGGCAAGATCAAAGCTATGGCGGTTAGCACACTGGTATTGTTTATTGCTTAGCAATAATGGTTGTTGGCAAAGCGGGCACAGGTACATAGTAAAATCTGGCTGGAAAAAAGGCCGCTAGTTTAGCAGCACAGCAGTGTTTTCGCCAAAGCCTTGCTATAATGGCGGCATTGTTTAAGTAGCATTGTGTTGGTGATAAAACTCCAGCACGATAAAGCTGGCCGGTTAGAACCTGCTGCGCACAGCCAAAGAGTGTCTGAGCGAACGCGCAAGCGTGAGCGAGTTGCTTTGGCGAGCACAGCAGCGTTGTAACGCAAGGCCAGCGACAACACTGATGTTAATACCGGAGCACCAATGCAAGATTTGGAATTATGGACGCTGGACGAACTATGTGACCATGCGTTTGATATCTTTGAAGAACTGGCATCAGAAAACCTGTCAGCAGAAGATTACGCACTTTATCAGCAGCACTACGAAAGCCGCGGCTATGCCGATTTGGCTATTCCCGGTGAAGACTGGGTAGAAATGATGATGCAGGATCTGGAGCCCGAGCTGCACTACGAAGCGCAAATTGGCTTAACCGGCGAAAACGGCGCCCCCGATATGGTGTTGGCGCGCATACTGCTTAGCCGCGAAAAATATGATTCTTTATGCCATGCCCAGTGGCGAAGCCACTAATTTAAAAGGTGGCGCGGCCAGTAGTATGTAAAAAGCGGCAGAGCCACCAGAATAGATAGGCGGCGCGGCCAGTAAGTTAGCTTTATATATATGGCGCAAATAAAAAGGGTCGGCACTGCCGACCCTTTTCGCATTAATGCACGCCGTGCATGCGTTTTTTCAGCCAGGGGCTGATACACAGCATAAATACACCAATACCAATACCAACATACAGCAAAAAGCTGAACAGCTCGGTGTAACCTGCCAGGGCTGCACTTACTTCAACAGTTTCACCGGCCGGTACTTCAATCGCCGCCAGTTTTGCCAGTTGGGTTGCTAATAACTCTGAGTAAGCTGTAGCCAGAAACCAGGCGCCCATCATTACACCAACCACTTTATGCACTGCCAGCTTGGTTACCGCCGATAAACCCACCGGCGATAAACACAGCTCGCCCATAGTGTGTAGCATATAGGCCAATACCATCCAGCCTGCACCAACCAGACCCGCTTCGTTAGGGAACTGCGCACCCAATACCAGAGCACCAAAACCTAAACCAGCCTGAATAATACCCAGCGCAAATTTAACCGGGGTGCTTGGCTCCATATTGCGTTTAGCCAGGAAAATCCACAACCAGGCAAAAAACGGGGCAAGCGTAATAATAAACATTGGGTTTAACGCGCCGTACTGTCCTGCGGTGGTTTCAAAACCAAACACATTGCGATCCATTACCCGGTCGGCATACAACGTCATCGAAGACGCCGATTGTTCAAACAATGCCCAGAACACCACCGTTGAAATGGTCAGTACTATTAACACCATCATCCGGTCACGCTCTTCTTTAGTACATTGCGTCACCATAAACCAGATAATGCCTATCAGCACTACAAAGGATAACCCCAGCAAAGTGTTATGTACTACAGGGTTATATTGCACCAGTTGCCACATTACAAACAGCGCCGGTATAGTTGCCAGATAAATCAGCCATTCGCGGTCGATACCAGCAAAAACTTTTTCTTTTAGCAGGGTAGGGTTAGAGGGTTCAGCATAGCCATACAGGTATTTCTGGCCGGCTAAAAACACAATTAACCCCAGCACCATACCAATACCGGCCAGGCCAAAACCGTAACCCCAGCCATAGCTTTCACCTACATAGGTAACCAGTAAGGTGGCAATAAAAGATCCGGTATTAATACCCATATAAAAGATAGTAAAGCCAGAGTCGCGCCGGGCATCTTCCTTACCGTACAACTGGCCCACTATGGTAGAAATGTTTGGCTTTAAAAAGCCTACGCCCATAATGATCAGCGCCAGCGAGAAGTAAAATACCTGTATTGCACCGGTATCCTGCACTACCACGCCGTTTTCTACATAAGCCTGAAAGCCTTCATAGGCCAGGCCTAAATGGCCCAGGCACAGCAAAATAGCGCCAAAAGTAACCGCTTTACGCATGCCCAGGTAACGGTCTGCCAGCATACCGCCGATAACCGGCATCGCATAAACCAGGCCGGCATAGCTGCCTAATACGTCAAGGCCACCGGCATCACTGAATAAGTGGTACTTTGTTAAATACAACAACAGCAGGTATTTCATACCGTAGAAAGAGAAGCGTTCCCACATTTCAGTGAGAAAGCACACATAAAGCCCGACCGGATGGCCGAGAAATTGCGGCTGGTTGGCATTTGCCGCCGCAACAGTGCTTGATTCAGTCATGGAGTCCCCAGAGTTTTATTAGAATTATGTGCTTTGCCCGCCTTGATGGCGCAAAGCTCTGCGGATTATGCAGATGTGCGGCAATCTTGTCATCATCCGCCACGGTGTTAACAGATAAAAACCGTGAAATTGCCGGTGTATGCAGGTTGCAGCCAGTTACTGGCCAAACAGCTGCTGGCGAATTCTGGCAAAATCTTTACGGCATACGGCAAAGGTTAACGGCCGGGTAATGGCAGGGTAGGCAACCAACAGCAATATAATGTAGCCGACAATTTGCCAGCCGCTGGCTCTGGCAATAAGTAAAAATAACGGTATCAGTATCAAAAGCTTAATAATATTCAGGGTAATTTTAGTCGGCACCGGCAGGCCATCAGCGGCTTTGCGGATCACCTCCATACGCTGGGCAAAAGTTAAACCGGCTAATTCAGGTATTTTCTGGCTGTTCAGATATAACATCGGTTGGTCCTTTTTATTGCAGGCGTTAGTGCTCTTTCCGGTTAATGATCAACGATTCAGTTGAAATTAACCCAGGGCGCGCTAGTTTAGCGGTCTGACTATCGCTTTAAAAGCGCTTTTGGTAAGCTTTACGCCATCACAGTGATAAGGATCTTCAATGATTAAAGTTCTCAGCGTCTTTGGTACCCGTCCCGAGGCCATAAAAATGGCGCCACTGGTTAATTTACTAAAGCAGCAAACGGATATCGACAGCCGCGTTTGTGTTACCGGCCAACATCGTGAAATGCTGGATCAGGTGCTGCAGCTATTTGATATTAAACCCGAATATGATCTGGCCATTATGAAAGCTGGGCAAGATTTATACGACGTTACCACCAGCATATTGCTAAACATTAAACCGGTACTGCGCGATTTTAAGCCCGACGTTGTGTTGGTACATGGCGATACCAGCACCACTTTCGCTGCAGCGTTGGCCTGTTATTATGAAAAAACCGCCGTGGGCCATGTTGAGGCCGGCCTGCGCACCGGCAATATATACAGCCCCTGGCCGGAAGAAGCTAACCGCAAGTTAACCGGTGCTATTACCCGTTTTCACTTTGCGCCTACCGCGACATCACAGCAAAACCTGCTGAACGAGCAGGTTGATCCGACACATATAGTTGTTACCGGCAATACCGTTATTGATGCTCTGCTGCAGGTAGTAGCCAAAATTGAAGACGACGCCGTACTAAGCCAACGCTTTGCTGATCAGTTCCCTTATGGCCAGGATGGCAGACGGTTAATTCTGGTTACCGGCCACCGGCGTGAAAGTTTTGGTGCCGGCTTCGAACATATCTGCGCGGCATTAAAACAAATTGCCCGGCAGTTTCCTGATTGCGATATCGTGTATCCGGTGCATTTAAACCCTAATGTGCGTGAACCGGTATTCCGTTTATTATCAGACGCGCCCAATGTGCATTTAATCGAGCCGCAAGATTACCTGCCATTTGTCTATCTGATGAGCCGCAGCACGCTGGTATTAACCGACTCGGGCGGTATTCAGGAAGAAGCCCCCTCACTGGGCAAACCTGTATTGGTTATGCGCGATACCACCGAGCGGCCAGAAGCAGTAGAAGCCGGTACCGTAAAACTGGTAGGTACAGATCAGGCAAAAATTGTTGCCGAAGTAAGCAAATTACTTACTGATAAGGCATACTATGACAGCATGAGTTTTGCCCATAACCCCTATGGTGATGGCAAAGCCTGTCAGCGTATTATTGATGCAATCAGAAAAGACGTCAGCGAGCATTAAGTTAATAAACGAAATGCCTACAAACACAAAGCTGACAAACGGAGAATTTTAATATGGACATTCTGCAACAATTACAGCAAGCCCCTAAGCGCTGGCTGGTTACCGGTTGCGCCGGTTTTATTGGTTCTAATCTGGTAGAGGCGCTGTTAAAAGCCAACCAGCAGGTAGTAGGGCTGGACAACTTTGCTACCGGCCATCAGCGTAACCTTGATGAAGTGCAAACCCTGGTTAGCCCGGCGCAATGGGCTAATTTTAGTTTTATTAACGGTGATATCCGCCAACTGGAACACTGCCAGCAAGCCTGCAGTGGCGTTGACTATGTGTTGCACCAGGCTGCGCTGGGTTCGGTACCGCGCTCTATTAACGACCCCATTACCACCAACGACACCAATATCAGCGGCTTTTTAAATATGCTGGTGGCTGCGCGGGACGCCGGGGTAAAACGCTTTGTTTATGCCGCTTCCAGTTCTACCTATGGCGATCATCCGGCTTTGCCCAAGGTAGAAGATGTTATTGGCAAGCCGTTATCGCCTTATGCTATTACCAAATACGTAAACGAGTTATACGCCGATGTATTTTCCCGCACTTATGGCTTTCATAGCATTGGCCTGCGTTATTTTAATGTGTTTGGCCCAAGGCAAGATCCTAACGGCGCTTACGCTGCGGTGATCCCAAAATGGACTGCCGCCATGATTGCTAACGACGATGTAGTAATTAACGGCGACGGCGAAACCAGCCGCGATTTCTGTTTTGTTGCCAATGCGGTACAGGCCAATATCCGCGCAGCGCTGGCCGATATCAGCCAAAGCGAAGTATTTAACGTGGCGTTGGGCGATCGCACCACGTTAAACGAGTTATTTAGTGGCCTGGCACAAAGCCTGGCCGACAACGGTATTCACTATACCAAGGCGGCGCAATATGGCGAGTTTCGTTCTGGCGATGTGCGCCACTCGCAAGCCGATATCAGCAAAGCCAAAACCATGCTGGGTTATGCGCCCGAGTATCGCATCCGTGATGGCTTAAAACTGGCCATGCCGTGGTATATTCAACAGCAGTAATGGTATTGTATTTATCTGTACCCGCGTAAAGCGGGTATCAACAACATAAATGGATTTAGGATGTTAAGCATTAGAAATATCGCAGATAGTCAGCTAGCTATTATCGGCCTGGGTTATGTTGGCCTGCCGCTGGCAGTAGAGTTTGGTAAACATTACCCGACACTGGGGTTTGATATTAACCAGGCCCGTATCAGTGAGCTGAATAAAGGCGAAGATCACACGCTTGAAGTGAGCAGCGAAGAGCTAAAACAAGCCGGTAAACTCAGTTACAGCAGTAACCTGAACGATTTACGCCGCGCCAATGTGTATATCGTTACAGTGCCAACACCGATAGACGAGCATCGCCAGCCCGACTTAACCCCACTGATTAAAGCCTCTGAAACCTTAGGCAAAGTGATAAAAGCCGGCGATGTGGTGATTTACGAATCAACCGTTTACCCAGGCGCGACCGAAGAAGACTGTATTCCGGTAATCGAGCGGGTATCCGGGCTTAAATATAATGTCGATTTTTTCGCCGGCTACAGCCCCGAGCGGATAAACCCGGGC
>PGZF01000003.1 GCA_002840125.1 Gammaproteobacteria bacterium HGW-Gammaproteobacteria-15 | reverse complement strand
TGTTAAACACCACCGTGAAGCGAGGGCGCCATTTTAGTGATTTAAGCGGGTCTGTCAAGCGTCTTTTTGAAAGATTTTTGCGAACCGTTTTAACTCACCTGAAGCACCGCATCAGCGCTACCCCGTGGCATGGCGCGCATTATAGGGCCTTTTGGCATACCTGCAAGCGGTTATTTAAGAAAACTTAGGCTTTTATGATCGTTCGCAGAAAAATTGCACAAAGCGGTAAAAAAGCACACAAAATTCGCTACTTTTTGAGCTCTCTGATAACTACAGCAGCCTTAAGCCGGTTTTTACCATAACTAAAAGCTTTCATAAACACGCTGTGCTCTACCGGGATGTACTGGCGCTCGGCCGCAGACAGCCAGGGGATATCTTCAGTATCAGGATCGTTAATATAGACAAAGTGCTCGTCCACAGCACACACCACCACCCAGTGTGGCGCTTTGCTTTTATCAAACTGCCAGGTGCTTATTAATACGACCAACAAAGCACCATCCTGCAGTAACTGTTTTATCTTGCTGATACCAGGCTCAGAGCGATGTAGCACAATGCCACTTTGCTCAACTTTTTGCCGGTATGAATCGTGTACCCGCTGTAAAATCGCTTTCTTGACTTCGCTGCGTACAGTGTCAGTAAATAACGGCCCTTCTTTATTCAGGAAAATCTCAACCGCAAACCCCCTGTTATGTGCAGCCAATGCCAGGCCCCTGGGGCCACAACCGCCATGACCTGAGGTCATAAAAATAGTCGTGGCCTCACGCCAGATATCTATTTCCAGCGAGGCCGGATCAAACTTGCCAGGTTGAAAGTAATTAAATGCCATCAGTAAACAAGCCGGCCCACAAGTAAAAGGGGTAGTTTGCGGAATATAAGGTACTTGTCGGCGTAGAGATGCACTATCAAACTGAATAATCTGTTTTTGCATGCAAATAGCGTCAGAGTGGTCTTCGTAGAAGTCATGCTTAATAGCAAATTCATGATAATTAAGTTTCTGGTACAACTTAATCGCGGCAGCGTTATCGCGGCGCACCTCTAAGCGCAGCAAAACACAGCGCCTGGCCGCTGCGGTTTTTTCTGCATTTAGCATAAGAAATTCGGCCACACCCTGCTTGCGACAAGCGGGGTCTACCGCCAGAGAATACAGCCGCGCAAGACTGGTGCCTCTTCTATATATAAGCAGAAAGTATCCCGCTAGCTGGCCAGCCTGTTCTGCCACCAGTAAGTCATTACGGTTATCGGCGATAAAACGCTTGAAACTGCGTAAACTAATACGGTCAGTTGTAAAACACTTCTGCTCCAGTGCCATTAGTGCTGAAACATCTTTGGCAGTTGCACTTCTGCATGTCAGAACTGACGAGCCGTTGTTTAATGCTGCTACTAAAGTCATTATTGCCTTTGGCCAATTTTTAACTAAGTTTAGGATAACAACAGCTAAACAAATGAAAAGCAAACAAGAAATTTAACTGTTGTGGTGCAATTTTCTTCGCTGTCCTTTTATCAGCCATCACGACATGCTTTGACAAACTGTAGGAGTGACAATGGCCAAACTGATTATCGTAGTAGACAAAGCACAGGATTGGGCGCCGTTTCACCAATATGATGGCGTAATGACCTTGCCTGCTTATCTGAAATGGTCTGTTAAAAATAAACAACGCACGCGGGTAATTAATTTATGCCGTCAGGCGCAATATTTAGGTACAGGCTATTACTGTTCACTGTTAGCAGAAGCTCGAGGCCACCATGTGGTACCTTCCGTGCGGGCATTTAATAAATTTAATCGCCACGAAATAGCCGATATTGCAGAAGAGATCCCCGGTACAATTCTTAGCCAACTGAACAAGGCGCTGGTTGATGAAACCAGCACTCAGCTGATTTTTAATATTTACTTTGGCGAGACTGAACACAAAGCCTTAAAGAAGGTGGCTGGCTATTTGTTTGACGCTTTTGCGGTGCCGATACTACGCGTTGAGCTGCAAAAGAAAACCAACTGGCAGGTAAAGACATTAAAAATTGGCAGCGTACATAAACTAAACGAACAAGAGCAGAGCATATTTGGCAATACATTAGAGCGCTACAGCCACAAGATCTGGCGGGTAGAACCGACTAACCGTAAATATAAATATGATTTGGCAGTGTTAGTTGACCCGAAAGAGAAGTTTCCGCCCTGCACGCCTAAATCGCTGGAGTTGTTTAGTAAAGCGGCTAAAAAAGCTGCTATGGACACCGAGCAAATTGGTGCCAGAGATATTCACCGGCTGGCAGAATTCGACGGCTTGTTTATTCGCGAAACTACCGGCGTGAACCATCATACTTTCCATATGGCATTAAAAGCCGAACGTGAAGGTTTAGCGGTAATTGATGATCCCAACTCGATATTACGCTGCGGTAATAAAGTCTATTTGCAAACCTTGTTCGAACAGCACAAAGTGCCGATGCCGGATGGCATTATGTTGTTTAAGCAGGATGAAGATAACTTAGAGCGCGCCGCCGATACTTTGGGCTTACCACTGGTGCTGAAAATCCCTGATGGCAGCTTTTCCCGCGGGGTAGTAAAAGTAAAAACCCTGACCGAGTTGCGCTCACAGCTGAGCGCCCTGTTCGAACAAAGCGCAATTATTCTGGCTCAGCGTTATACCTTTACCGAATATGATTGGCGTATTGGGGTGTTAAACGGTATGGCTATTTTTGCCTGTAAATATTTTATGGCCCGCAACCACTGGCAAATCTATAAACATGGCAAAGCCAAAACGGAAAGTGGCGGCTTTAGTACCTGTGCCATTACTGAAGTGCCAGCGCATGTGCTGGATGCCGCTATCCGTGCCTGCGCTCCGATCGGCGATAGCTTATACGGCGTAGATATAAAACAAGATGGCGATAAAGTTTACGTCATAGAAGTAAACGACAACCCGAATATTGACGACGGCGTAGAGGATTTATTTCTCGGCAATAAACTGTACGACATGATTGTAGAGGACTTTATTCGCCGTATCGAATTAAAACGATAAACTATGAATGCCCAAGAGCGCCTGGAGCGCTTTTGGACAGCTTCGCTGGCCTGCGAAGCAGGTTTTTACCAAGGATGGTAAAAACAAAAAAACCGGCCTGGGCCGGTTGATTTGGTGCAGATGGAGAGACTCGAACTCTCACGCCTTGTGGGCACAAACACCTGAAGCTTGCGTGTCTACCAATTCCACCACATCTGCGTTATGTCTTCGCTACCGCGTTAACATGGCGTGCAGTATAGCGACTTTATAAAACCAGTCAACTATGAAAACGCACAATTTCTATCGTTTTGCATCGTTCGGACAAATACTAAGCAAGGAGCTTAGTATTTAGCCTTTTTCAGTAAACCAATCTCTTCTAAACGCTGCATTAAGTAGTCGTTAGAGTTAATTGGCTCGGGGTAACGATTGGGCCTGTCGGCACTGATACAGCTATCCAGAGTTTTTATTACGTAATCCGGGTTCGGGTGCATAAAAAACGGAATTGAATAGCGCGGCTCGCCGGCTGCCAAACCTGCCGGGTTAACTACCCTGTGCGTGGTAGACGGCAGTACATGATTGGTCAGCCGTTGCAACATATCACCAATATTCACCACTATAGTGCCTTCAATAGTAGTAACCGGCAGCCAGCTGCCGTCACGGCGCAGAATTTCCAACCCGGCTTCATTCGACCCCACCAGCAAGGTGATAAGGTTAATATCTTCATGCTGACCGGCGCGGATAGACTGAGTGCTGGTATCTTTAATCGGCGGATAATGGATAGGCCGCAAAATAGAGTTACCGTAGTTTACTTTATCAGCAAAGTAACTTTGCTCTTGATGCAAAAACAAAGCCAGTGCTTCCAACACGGTATTGCCAAGCTTTTCTAACTCACTATAAAGTGTATAAGTAGCTTTCTTAAAACCCTCAACCTCAGTTGGCCAAACGTTAGGATATAAGCTTGGATGCGGCGCAGGGCCATCCAGCTCACGGCCAACATGCCAGAACTCTTTTAAATCAGGGTGATTAGAGTCTTTAGCTTTTTCGACGCCAATAGCAGTGTAACCGCGTGCCCCGCCCTGCCCCGGCTTATGGTATTTCGCCTTAACCTCATTGGGTAAAGCAAAAAACTGCTTAATTGCTGTATAAGTATTTGCTACCACTTCATCCGGAATACCATGGCCACTAATGCCGCAGAATCCAAACTCAGTGTAGGCCTTGCCAATTTCGGCAACAAAGTTATCTTTGTCGGTGGCAAACCGTCTTATATCTAACGTTGGAACTTGCTTTGTCATATAAAAGACCTGTTTTTAGCCTAAGGAAAAAAAGAACCCTGCAATAGCAGCGCTCATTAAGTTGGCTAATGTTGCAGCAAGCAAGGCTTTTAAACCCAGCTCCGCAATATCAGCCCGGCGCCCCGGAGCCATACCGCCCAAGCCACCTAATAAAATAGCAATTGAAGAAAAGTTAGCAAAACCACACAGGGCAATAGTTACTATCACCTGAGTATGGGCGCTTAACTGTTCTTTCACCTGCACAAAGTCGAGGTATGCGACAAATTCATTAATTACCAGTTTTTGGCCAATAAAACTACCGGCCATCCGGGCTTCATCCCAGGATACGCCAAGGATAAATGCCAGCGGCTGGAATACATAACCGAAAATAAGTTGCAAAGTCAGGTTGTCGATACCAAACCAACCACCAATACCACCTACTATGCCGTTAACCAACGCGATTAAACCGACAAAGGCCAGCAGCATAGCACCGACATTCAGCGCCAGTTGCATACCACTGGAGGCCCCTGCAGCAGCGGCATCAATAACATTAGTGTGTGGCTTATCCGCACTGATTTCAGTCAGTTCATTTTTAGGCTGCTCAGTTTCCGGCAAAATTAACTTTGCCATTAAAAAGCCACCCGGTGCGGCCATAAAACTGGCAGCAATAAGGTACTTTAGTTCAATACCTAAACCGGCATAACCGGCCAGTACTGAGCCGGCAACGGAAGCCAGACCACCCACCATAACGGCAAAGAGTTCTGAGCGGGTCATGGTAGGGATAAAAGGCCGCACTATTAACGGCGCTTCGGTTTGGCCAACAAAGATGTTTGCTGCAGCCGACATAGACTCCGGCCGACTGGTGCCAAGCAGCTTTTGCAAACCGCCACCGATAATACGGATCACCCAGGTCATAATGCCAACGTGATACAGCACGGCAATTAATGACGAGAAGAAGATAATGATGGTGAGTACATGAATAGCGAAAATAAAGCCCTGCGAGAACCTGCCTAAATCACCAAACAGAAATTGAATACCGGCATTGGCGTAGCCAATCACATTGGCTACTACCTGCGAAATGTTATACAGCACGTCCTGACCAAAAGGCACATACAATACAAAGGCACCTATCGCCAACTGAATAGCAAAAGCGCCGCCCACGGTACGCCAGTTAATGCGGTTACGATTGGCAGAAGCCGCATACGCCACCAGTAACAGGGCAACAATGCCCACTAATCCCATCATACTTTATTCCCTGATTATTATTATTCAGCCAGCAACTGGCGAATTTTTGCTTTTATTATATCGATAGCAATCTGGTTTTTACCGCCACGGGTTACCACCAGATCGGCATGTTGCTTGGAAGGTGCGATAAATTCAAAAAAAGCTGGCCGTACCGAGTTTTCATATTGCTCAGTTACCGAGCTTAAACTGCGGCCGCGGTCTTCTAAATCACGCTTTATACGCCGTAGCAGGCAGACATCCAGTGGCGTATCCATAAATACGGTAATATCAAACTGCTCTCGTAACTGCTCATCAGTCAGCAGCAAAATGCCCTCAACCAAAATCACTTTCGCTGGTTGCACCGCTATAGTTTCATCAGTACGGGTATGGTTTTTGTAACTGTATTGCGGCATTTGTATGGCTTTACCGGCACGCAAGGCGCGTAAATGCGCAGCCAGTAATTCATGTTCAAAAGCTGCAGGGTGGTCATAATTAGTTAACGTGCGCTGTTCAAACGACAAATGGCTCTGATCGCGATAGTAGGCATCTTCCGACAAAATAGCGATACGCTCACCGCCCAATTCAGCCACCAGTTCCTGGTATACCGTTGAAGCAAAAAGGCTTTTACCTGATGCTGAAGCACCGGCAATTGCGATAATAGTATTTTTTCCCACTGACACGTTCACTTTTGCAGAAATAAGCTGCTGATTATCGCTAAAAAGCGCTGATTAAGGAATAAAAAAATGCCAGTCGGGCGACTGGCATTTAACTATGCTGTGTAAACTATCAGAATTTGTAACTTACACCAATTTTCATCCGCCACGCAGATTCTATGTTACGGAACGTCTGTGGCTCTTCAGTTCTTGCAGTTGGAGCGCTATATACATATTGATTGGCAGCTGCGTCATACGCAACATTCGCAATTCTCTGGTAACCAGGGAAAGAGGTTTCCCATACACGACCTGCACTGCTATCAATCATATTAAGTAAGTTCTTTATTTCAATATAGAACGACCCTTTATGCCCTTCCATAAAGCCTGGAGTTTCTTGCTCAAACTTGAAGTCAAGCGTATTAGTGTAACGACCTGACTCTGTATTACGCGGCATAATTTGGCCAGCATACTTATCAAGTCCGGCAGCTACAAAATTATCCCACCCAAAATCACCGCTGTAACGTACATTGGGATCGTTTGGACCAGTGGGAATATAAGGTAAGTAACCATTACGGTCATCAGTACCACCGTTGCCAGCATTGTCACCGAAAGCAGTGCCTGGACCAACAGTCCAACTATAAGGACGACCTGAACGACGCTCTCCATAAAGAGTAAAGTTACTCTTATAACCAGCGAAAAACTCGGGGCTATACGTCAGAGTAAAATTAAAACGATGCTTAATTTCATAACCTGCCGTACCAACTGTCGAATCATTCCGGTCCACAGCCGCATATCGTGAGAAGTTTGAAGCTGCTTGAGCAGAAGTACCAGACGACAAATCTTTAACATTTTGGTGCGCATAACCAAAGCGAATACTTAAATCATCAAATTTAGTTGCCGCCCCCAGAGCATAAACATTGCTTCTGCCCCCTTCACCATTAACAAACAGAATATCATTCCGATTTGCCACGCCTGGAGCAAGCACACCGGTATAGATATTACGGCCGTCTGGGCCAGTCACAACAGCATACTTTTCTCGGTGTAAATCTTTCCAAATGACATCACGGTCTTTATTAGAATGAATGTACTCAGCTGTCAGATCCCAGTTACCATAATCAGATTGCACTAGGTAATCAACTGCAAGGTTATACTTCCATTCAGAAGGTAGTTTAAAATCCGGATCAACCGCATTCACATTACCATCACCAGGGCGTAGAGACCCTTTCACAGAGTCAGGTATATTCGTGAAGTCTACATTAGTCTGGTTTGCAGTCGCTGAGCCAGGAGCTTGAACAAGAATTACACCATCATTTGAATAGCTATTAGCTAGCCACACATTAGGCCTTCCGCCACTGAAACGGCCAATGCCGCCACGAATTACAGTGTTATCTAAACCACGCCAGTTGAAACCAAAACGAGGCATAAGAATATCTTTACCATCCATATTCTCAGTATTAACCATGCTATACCGCTCTTCAAAATTCTCGTTCAGGCGGGGTGAGCTATCAGAGTTGTACCGTTCATAACGCAAACCAAAATCGAGAGTTAGATCATAATCAAAGAGATCTAAGCTATCTTGAATATACAATGCATCTGTACCAAACTTGAAAGCAGCTGCAGCATCTGCAGCATTTCCGGTATAAGCATTTTGGTAACTAAAACCAGTTGAAGCTTGCTGCCGGAAACGATCGAGGCCGTTAACAGTAACAACACCATCAACTACCGTGTTATGGAATTGCCAAGTACCTTTGCTGTTTGATACGAACAGGTTATACACATCAAGCTTTTCGTGTTCCCAGCCAAAGCTGATTGTATGATCGTCCAGCAGATATTCACCGGCTAAACGTAACTGAAACAAATCATTGGTTAATGCGTTGGCATGCCTAAATGTATCAGGTCCGAAGATCACTCGGCCAGATGGCGTATCAACCTGTACTTGCCCGTAGGTGTTGCCACGTAATGGGTCTTGAGCAACATCTACTTCTTTCCACGCAATTTTCAATTCAGTACTGAAACGGTCACTCCATACAGAATACAGGTGACCGGCAAAAGCTTCCAAATTCTGTTGGTTATTGTAAAAATTGGTATCTAAAGCTATTTGACCAGCGTTTGAACCAGCGCCTGTGTTGATGGCATTACTTTCAGTTTTCTGGTAAGTAAAAGAGGCCCGATGATCGTCGTTAATATTCCAGTCCAGTTTGGCTAGTAACTTCTCATCTTTCAAATCATCTGCAATATTCCACACGCCAGCTTCTACACCATAAACTTCGCGTGCAATTCGTGTAACTTCATCGATATCAGACTGAGCAACCCGCGCCGCGTTTGGTGCATTTGAGCCAGCAGCACCCCATAGCGTATTATAGGGTTCGACTAAATCTTCATAAGCAACAAAAAAGAACAATTTGTCTTCAACCAGAGCCCCGCCTAAACTTGCGCCCCAAACTTTACGATTGAAATCCAGTAAATCAACTTTTTCCCGCCCAGGAGCGCCTGACTTACCAGAAAGGGATTGGTCCATATACTCATAAAAAAATGAACCTTTGAAGTCGTTAGTGCCTGACTTGGTTACTGCATTAACCCCTGCACCCGTGAAACCACCCGATTTAACATTAAAAGGAGCTGTACTAACGGTAATTTGATCAAGCGCAGACAGAGGAATAGGCGAGCGCTGCGTAGGGTAGCCATTATCATTAAGGCCAAAATCATCATCCTGACGTACACCATCAACTGTCAAGCTGTTATAACGAGGGTTAGCACCGGCTACAGACATTGATGATGTAGCATCCCCAAGCACCACTACCAGCGGGTCTTGCCTTACAACATCTTTCAAATCCCGATCAAAAAGCGGCATACTATTAATCTGTGAAGCATTAAAAGTAGTTGATGTACCCATCTTGCCAGCGTTTAATAAGCTCAATGCGGAGCCTGTTACTGCGATTCTCTCAACACCTGACGCGACTTCAGGTTCTAATTGCGCATTTAAACGAAAGGTTTCACCAAGCGATAGAAAAATATTGTCATAGACCCGTGTGCCAGCTGCACTGGTTATAGTTATGATATAAGGGCCACCAACGCGTAAACCGCTACTAACAAAGGAACCAGATTCATTTGAAGTTGTTACTGAACGGGTATTTGAAGGCACATGCAAAATATCAACACGCGCATTCGGAGCAATCTGGCCTTCCTGAGTGACAATATTACCGCGAATTGATGAAGCCGTGTCAGCTAGTGCGGCATTACTTACGCCGAGCGCCAGCGTAACAGCCAAAGCTATATTTTTAATTTTCATATCGTTTCTCACCTGGTAGTTATAGGTATTTATCTAAATCCATTTGAATACAGATGCTGCTTTCAATTTGGGAGACAATGGTAACTAAACCATATTACACTTTTCTTACGCCAATCCGATTTATGGGAACTTTTCGTTCCTCTCATTGTCATAGGCGGTTGCAATATAAGTGTAACATAGCTGGTCTGAGTTGCGCACTATGCTGGCAGAAATTGGCTAAAAAACCGACTTACTCTGTGTTTTCATCCATTTACTGGTTTTTATTGTGCCATCACTTTATGCTATAAGCCTGTCTGATTTACTCACCTTCACCTAATGAAAAAATTTTTATCTTCACTCGGCTATAGTGCCTTAATCAGCCTTGGAGCGTCTTTAAATATGCACGCCACCGAAGTTACCTTTGCTACTTTTAATGTCAGTATGGAAGCGCAGAATTACCTGCCTAAAGGCCAGAATGGCAGCCCGGCTGTATTGGCAGAATTGCTGCAAACCGATAGCCAGCCGCAAATTCGTAATATCGCTAATATTATCCAGTTGGTGCGCCCTGATGTGCTATTACTGAATGAATTTGACTACATCGCCGATAGCAATAACGGCATCAGCGCTTTTATTAAAAATTATCTGAACCAACCACAAGGTACAGCTGAGGCCATTAATTACCCCTACTTCTACTACAGCACCGTAAATACCGGCCAACCCAGCCCCTATGATTTAGACAACGATGGCAAAGCAACAGGCATAGGCGCAGACGCTTGGGGCTATGGTTTTTATCCTGGCCAGTACGGTATGGTGCTGTTGTCGAAATACCCGATAGATACCGCCAAGGTCCGCACTTTTCAGCAGTTTAAATGGAAAGATATGCCGGGTTTTATGCCAACCAAAAAAGCCGATGGCAGCCCCTGGTACAGCAAAGAGGCCTGGGCCGAGTTTCCGCTTTCATCTAAAAGCCACTGGGATATCCCGCTTAATATTAATGGCAAAACGGTGCATGTATTAGCCAGCCACCCAACCCCACCGGTATTTGACGGTGAGGAAAACCGCAACGGCATTCGTAACCATGACGAAATCCGTTTATGGGCTGATTACTTAACACCACAAAAGGCGGGTTATATCTATGATGATAACGGCCTCAAAGGCGGATTAGCAGAAAACGCCAGCTTTGTGCTGCTGGGCGATCAGAACGCTTCGGCTGATAACGAAGGCGATGCGTTAAATAGTGGTATTAACATGCTATATAAGCACCCGCGCATTAACAGCAGTATGCCGCCAGCCAGCAAGGGCGGTGCAGAACATACGCCTGATAACCCAAAAGCGGCCTATCACACTGCCGATTGGCGGATGCGGGCCGACTATGTATTGCCGTCAAAAGCTGGTTTTGTGTTAAAAGACAGTGGTGTATTCTGGCCGGTAAAAGCCGATCCACTATACCCACTTATTGGTTCACGCGGAGCCAGTTCGGACCATCGCCTGGTATGGGTAACAGTAGAATTAAGCGCTGACTAGGTCAGCGCTGTGTATCCTGTACTATGAGGTGAAGCCTAACGGGAAAGCTGGTCAGAAACGTTGTACCAGATTTTGTATATGCACCGTCACTTCTTCCCTGTCATGATATAAATGTTTAACCTGTAGCCGGTATTTGATACCGGCCTCTACCAGACGTTGCTCAAGTTGCTGCAAAATGTCTGTTACCGTTTCATAGCGCTTTTTCATTGGCAGTTTAAGGTTAAATATAGTTTCCTGGCACCAGCCATTGATCAGCCAGTCAGTAATGCGCTCTGCCACTCTTTGTGGTTGCTCTATCATGTCGCAAACCAGCCAGTGGTTATTCTTTTTCTGCGGTTCGTACTTAAAGCCGTCCACCATTAAATGCCGTACCTGGCCGGTTTCCATTAATGACTCAGCCATAGGGCCGTTATCAATCGCGGTTACCATCATGCTGCGTTTTACCAGCTGATAAGTCCAGCCACCCGGGCTGGCTCCAAGATCTACCGCATTCATGCCACCAGACAAGCGTTTGTCCCACTCATGTTTGGGAATAAACTGAATAAAGGCTTCTTCAAGTTTTAAAGTACTGCGGCTTGGTGCTTCGTTGGGGAACTTCAGCCGCATAATGCCGTTTTCCAGCGGGCTGTTGTTCTCCGGGTACGATAAACCGACATAACCCTGTTGACCCGTTAATAAAAACAAGTGCAGCACAGGTGCGCGTTTTAGCTCTTTAGGCAATAACACCCCGGCCTTTCGCAATGACTGACGCAGCGGTACTGTAAGTTTACGCGCCAGGGTTGACAGTGTTTTTCCATCATTTGTTTCCGGATACTCCACTCTTATTTCACCACAACCACTTAGTTCAGCACTGAGCACAGCAGCTATTACCGGCGCTATTCGATCTGCCGGCGGCAATTCAAGCAGATCGGCAAGCAGCAGGCTCCACTGGCGGATAAAGATAAACTGCTCAAACGGATAATCACGATAAAACTGCGCTAAGCTGTCCGCATCATAAGCCTCAAAAATAACGTAGGCGCTGTCCGCACTTAACTTGCAGTAACCAAATACATTATGCAAAGCGGCTGTATGCTGAATTTCAGCTACGCATTCTTTTTCAAAACCGGCGCGGCAATACAGTAATAGTTGTTTCATGTTAACTCCGCCGCCAGGCACTTACGGCAAACAGCAGCCAGGCAGCAATAAGCAACTGGCCACCTAAAGGCGCCAGCTGTGAATAATAAAACGGCAGTGCAAACACACCTGCCAGTATAGTCCAGACAAAAAACCACAGCCCCAGATGCCAGACAACAGCCACCAATTTAACCAATCTGGCTTCTGTACGCAGTTGCCCTACAGCCAGCAGCGCTAAGGCATGAAATGCCAGCATAGCTAACGCACTTACTACCTTAGCGATAGCCTCTGTACTTAACTGCCCTTGCCATAAATGCATCAGCACAGCACTTAAACCCACTACTGCGCCACCATACAAAGCGGTGACGCTGTTACTTAGCTGCCAAAAGTATTTCATCAATGTTCCTGCTACAAAATTGTGCGGCTGCAGCAATGAGTTGTTGCTGGGTCAGGCCGCTTTTTACTCTGGGTTTATAATCGTGATCGCCGTCTGCCAGCCAGTGTATATCCACTTTAGGCCATTGCATGCCAGTCAGCTCGGCTCTGGTACCAAAAGCATCGCGCTCGCCCTGGGCAATAAATAACGGGCATGCCAGAGTAGTAAAATGCTCAGTGCGCCAGCTAAGTTTTTTCGGCGCATGAAACGGATAGCCAAAGGCAAATATCGCTTTTACGCTACTATTCTGATCTAGCATACTAGTCTGACCTAGCATACTGGCGACACGGCCGCCCATCGATTTACCGCCAATAAACAAAGGTAAATCCGTCGGGCAATTATCAGCATGCAGGCTAAATTGCTGCATTAATAACGGCATTTTTTCCGGCAAACTGCGTTTACCCGTATCGATAAAACGCTGCATGTAAGCAAAATTAAAGCGCCAAACTTCTACATTATTAAGTGCCAGTTGCTGTGCCAGCTGTTGCATAAAACTACTGTCGGCACCGGCGCCCGCACCATGTGCCAGTAACAAACGGGCTTTAGCCGCAGCAGCGGTATTAATTAGCACCTTAGTCAAGGGCAACGGCATTAGTAAACTGCTGCTCGGCAAAAGCGGCTTGTTCTGCTTCTACCATCGATACCATCCACTGGCGAAAAGCGGTAATTTTGCCAAGCTCAGTCTGGCTTTCCCGGCACACCAGGTAGTAAGCATCTTTGGAGATAAGTACATGGTTAAACGGTACTATTAAGCGCCCGGAGTTTATATCTGGCCGCGCCAACACATTATGCGCCAGCGCTACGCCCTGGCCATGAATGGCGGCCTGCAACACCATGGAAGAGTGGCTGAAAATAGGCCCCTGGTTGACATTAAAATGTTTAAAACCCTGTGTAGTAAACCAGGCCTTCCATGCACGGCGTGAGCCGTCATGCAGTAAGTTGTGATATTGCAAATCCGTGGGTTCTGCCAGTGGCTTCGGGCTGTTTAACAGCAACGGTGAACATACCGGCAGTAAATATTCTGTATGCAGTTTATCTGCATGCAAATTGCGCCAGGTGCCACGGCCATAATATATCGCCACGTCAACGTCATCTGTCAGTGAACCTTCGTCCAGATCAACCGCTTTGATACGTACATCTATATCGGGGTGTTGTTCGCTAAACTGGTTAAGCCGGGGTACCAGCCACTGAATAGCAAAACTGGGCTGCAGGCTTACCGTTAAAGAGCCTTTAGCCCCACGCGCCAGCAACTTTTCAGTAGACTCATGCAGTTGCAGAAAAATCTCTTTAATATCCAGAAAATAGCTTTGGCCTTCTTCTGTCAGCAGTAAAGAGCGGTTTTTTCGCATAAACAGCTTAAGGCCAAGATGATCTTCCAGCGCTTTAATCTGATGGCTGATAGCGGCCTGAGTAACGTACATCTCTTCCGCTGCCTTGGTAAAACTTAAATGGCGGGCGGCAGTTTCAAAGGCTTTTAATGCGTTAAGCGGGGGCAGGCGACGCGCCATAATATCTCTTAGATTATTAAATCTGATGATTAAAATTTCTAATCCGAATTATAACGCTGTTGTCGCCACGACGCCAGCGGGGGAACTAAGCTAAGTTCACTTCTCTACCGGCTTGTAGCCCTCAATTTCAACGTCTTCGCCTTTAAACAGGAAGGCTTCCATTTGTGCTTCCAAAAACTGACGATGCTCCGGGTTCATCATATTCAGTTTTTTTTCATTAATAAGCATAATCTGCTTTGCCTGCCACAGTGCAAAAGCTTCTTTGCTGATACTGTTAAAAATCTTTTTACCCAACTCGCCGGGATACAGCTGAAAATCCAGCCCGGCGGCTTCTTTGTTTAAATACTCGCAAAATACGGTACGGCTCATAGGTGTTTGTCCTTTTTGTCCGGGTTTGCAGCCAATAACTGCTGAAACAGTTGTTTTGCCGGTGCCGACAAACCAACTTGCGGAATGGTGCTTATTGTAAACCAAGTCGGTGCAGATTGCTCCTGCACTGCAGCAGGGGCATGTTTTAGCGTTACCCGCAGCGGCTGGATCCATAAATGAAAATGGCTGAAAGTATGGCGAAAGCCCGCCAGCTCTTCCCTGCTTTCAACATCCAGCGCATTTAGCGCTATATAGTGTTCACGCTCTGCGTTGGATGCAAACTCAATAAAACCAAATAGTCCGCCCCAAAGGCCGGACGCCGGGCGCTGCGACAGCAACACTTTATTGTCGTGCTGTAATAACAACCAGAAACTCTGTTTTTCCGGCAGAGCTTTCTTGGCTTTTTTGCCAGGGTACAAAGCCTGTTCACCGGCCAGTGCAGCTTTGCATTTTAATTTCAGTGGGCACTCTACACAGCGCGGCTTACTGCGGCTGCAAAGCGTAGCGCCAAGATCCATCATTGCCTGATTAAACTCAGCCACTGTTTCAGCGGGTGTTACCTGCTCTGCCAACTGCCATAACTGCTGTTCGACCTTTTTATCTCCGGGCCAGCCGGATATAGCCGCAAAGCGCGCCAGCACCCGCTTACAGTTACCATCCAAAATAGGATAGTGCTGCCCCAACGCCAAAGATAACACTGCCCCAGCCGTCGAGCGCCCCACTCCTGGCAAAGCCAGCACCTGTGCAAACTCTGTCGGAAATTTTCCGTTGTGCTGTGCCACTACCATTTGCGCGGCTTTATGCAGGTTGCGTGCTCTGGCGTAATACCCCAGCCCGGTCCATAAATGCAGTACTTCATCAAGCGGCGCCTGCGCCAGAGCATTAATATCGGCAAAGCGCCCGGTAAAACGTTGAAAATAAGGAATAACCGTGGCCACCTGCGTTTGCTGCAGCATGACTTCACTCAGCCAGGTTTTATAGGGGCTTTTATTCAACTGCCAAGGCAGTGTTTTTCGCCCGTGCTGCTGATACCAGCTAACCAGCTGATTTGAAAACCAAACTGCATCCTGTTGCTGCAACATAACCGCCTCAGTACTAAAGATTGCGCGCAGTATAAGCAGCCCTGTTTGCCTTGCCAACCATAATCGCGGTTGAGCAAAGCGCCTAATACAAGGATAATACGCGCCGTTAACGATTATGCGGAGCAACAGATGACAGACAGTAACGGCCAGCAGCAAGATGAACAGGCTGAAAATACCACCTATATGCGCAGAATTCGCTCTTTTGTCCTGCGCGAAGGCCGCCTGACCAAAGGGCAACAACATGCGCTGGACACCTACTGGGCCGACTATGGTTTAACTTACCAGAGCCAGCCACTGCAGCTGAACGACATCTTCGGTCGTGACGCAAAAAAAGTGCTGGAAATCGGCTTTGGTATGGGTAAGTCTTTGGTGCAAATGGCGCAAGCTGCACCAGAAAACGACTTTATCGGTATTGAAGTACACCGCCCCGGCGTTGGCGCTTGTTTATCTGAAGCAGTAGCGCAACAGGTTAAAAACCTTAAAGTATTTGAACATGATGCAGTAGAAGTGCTGGAACACAGCATTGCTGATAATAGCCTGGATACTGTGCAGTTGTTTTTCCCTGATCCCTGGCATAAAAAACGCCACCATAAACGCCGCATAGTGCAAAGTGATTTTGTGCAACTGCTACGGCGCAAGTTAAAACCAGGCGGCGTGTTTCATATGGCAACCGACTGGCAAAACTATGCTGAACACATGCTTGAAGTTATGCTGGCAGCTGAAGGTTTTACTAATTTATCTGCCGATAATACCTACGTTGAGCGGCCACAGCACCGCCCGCTAACTAAATTCGAACAACGCGGCCAGCGTCTGGGCCATGGTGTTTGGGATCTGATGTTTAAAAAGGAAAGCTAAATGCTAGCAACAGCCAGTCAACTGGTACTACGTAACATCAATGATCTAAAGGGTAAGGTATTAGTGGTTGAGCCCATGGCCGACAGCCTGGCAACAGAGCTGCGCCATCTGGCACCTGAGCTTGAGTTAAGCTGTTATAGCACAGATGCTGCAGCTGCAGCCTGTTGGGCTCATGACAGCGTAACACTGTATACCGATGTCAGCCCGCAGTTTACCGGCACTTTTGATACTGTGGTGCTGTTTTACCCGAAAAGCAAAGAACAGCTTGCCTTTACACTGGCCCAACTGAAAAGCGTTATCAGCAGCAAAACCGACATTTTTGTGTGCGGCGACAACAAAGGCGGCATTAAAAGCCTGGCCAGCCATGCACAGAAGTTAGGGCTGGGTGCCAATAAACTCGATAATGCCAAACACTGCTTATGGTTTTCATTATTTGGCGATTTCAGCCGCTTAGCCGCAGTAGCAGCCAGCAGCTTTAGCATTAACGCAGCGGGCGAAACCTTAACATTGCATTCGCTGCCCGGCGTATTTAACCACGGTAAGCTGGATACTGGCACAGCCTTGTTGCTGGATAACCTGCCAGACGTAAGCCAGGGCAAGGTGCTCGATTTTGCCTGCGGTTGTGGTGTTATTGGCGCAATGTTAAAGCGCAAACATCCGGCGATAGAGCTTTTCAGCTCTGACATCAGTGGTTTAGCAGTGAAGGCTACCGAGCTGACACTGGCTGCAAACCAGCTTAGTGGCACAGTGATAGCTGCTGACGGATTACCTGATATACCAAAACAGTTCGATTGTATTGTCAGCAACCCGCCATTTCACACGGGTATTAAAACCGACTACAGTATTGTTGATACCTTTATCCGTCAAAGCTCAGCCAGGCTCAGCGCCAATGGCAGCCTGACAATAGTGGCTAACAGCCATCTGGCGTACATGGAGTTACTGCAACAGGCGTTTAAAAAGGTTACGCTAAAAGCCAAAGCTAACGGCTTTGCGGTGTACCGGGCCACTAATCAAAGTTAAAGGAATTTTTATGCACAAACTGGCTGTTGTGTTAATACTGCTCTGGTTAACACCAGCAATAGCAGCAGACAGTTTGGCCTGCATTCAAAACCCAAACCGGGTAAAAGCCTGCCCTAATCTTTTGTACCGTGTTGCGCAATTACCACAGATGAGCGCGCCTGGTGTTGTGTGTATATGTGCGACAGACTTTGCACCGCTGTTACACCAGCCCACCGACGATGCAGAAAAAGTGCGGCAGAATATGACCAGGCGCCAGATGGAAGTAATATACGGCGAGAAACTGCAGGCTGTGCTGGATGTATTGCAGCGGCGCAGTAACTAAGCCGACAGAGGCTACCGGATAATAGCTAATCAGGCAGTAACACTAAGCGTTCGCTAAAAGCTCCCAGGCTTTCCTCATGCTGTGGCATTAAAACCGGCACCAGAAATAATTCGCCCTGCTGTACCCAGTAAATAGCATTTTGCTGAAATTGCTGTGCCAACTGCAGTGCAATGCTTTTGTCACATAACACTATCCAGCTTTTCTCCTGAAAACTTAAGTCAGGTGCACTGCCGATAACAGAGCGGTAGGGTAAACGCTGCAAATTCAAACAGGCTTGTAATTCTTTGTCGCGGCGTAAATTAAGATAAGGATGTTCAGTATTCCCGGCGGGGTTTTGGGCGCTGATAATAGCGAAGTCAACATCACATTTCAGTGCCTGATGGCATAGAAAAATACTCGTTTTATAACTTTCCCACAGGCTCATAACCAGACCTAAAAGTAACAAGTGCTTCTACTATAAACTGCTTTACTAAATTTACCAGCGCAGTTTGCTAAATTCCGTTAATGTGCATAACATCAATGCAGACGTTGCTCTGCAAGCTAACGATAAATTGGTCGAGATAACCGAATGATTGCAATAGATAAAACCACCTCAATTAAAAATGCATTGATTTGGGTGATTATGCTGATTTGCAGTCTTACGCTGTGTCTGGCCATGATTGTCTCTGCCACTCAGGATGTTAAATTACAGCGTAAAAAGCTGGTATCGCAGCTAGAGGGTTACATCAGCATTATTGCCTTTAACGCCAGCAGCAGTATTTTGCAGGATAATGCCGACATTGAGGAAAACCGCTTAAGCTCATTTGCCGCGGTTAATATTCTGCACAATGTACATATTTATAAAAAACAGCCTGACAGTAATGCGTTAAGTTTTTTTGCCAGCTATAACCGCAGAGATATAGGCCCTTACCCGGTGCAATTTGACCGCATCCAGCAGTTTATAACACCGGTGATCAGCAGCAACTATATAGAAATAACCAAACCCATTAGTTATGACGGCAACTTGCTGGGCTATGTTTATGTCCGTGCCAGCCAGGAAGAGCTTAGCTCCTACATTCAAACCCGGATCCTGCTTGATATTCTGATCGCACTGGTAGCACTGATCAGTGCCTTTTTTATCAGCTCCCGCTTGCAACGCCGCTTTACCGCACCGATAGAAACCTTACTTAGCGTGGTGCAAAAGGTAGCCAAAGAGAAAAACTATCAAATCCGGGCGCCGGTGGCCCCGATCAAAGAATACAATATGCTTAGCCGCGCCTTTAACACTATGCTGGACAGAATTGAACAGCAAATCAGCAAACTGCAACAGGCTGAACAGGAAAACCGTCAGCTCACCCTTAGCCTTGAGCAAAAAATCGGCCAGCGCACCGAGGCATTAAAAACCTCAAACCAGGAACTGTTAAATACTCTGGCAACCCTGCATCAGTATCAGAACCAGATAGTGGAAACCGAAAAAATGGCCAGCCTTGGCCAGATGGTTGCCGGCGTTGCGCATGAAGTAAATACCCCCATTGGTTTAGGTGTTACAGCATCAACGCTACTGCAGGACAAGCTAACCGATATTCAAAAAGCCTTTGATGAAAAAAAGCTTACTTCATCCCAGCTGGCGAAATTTTTGTCTGAAAGCAAAGAAAACCTCGGCATTATTTACCGCAATATGGAGCGGGCAGCCAGCCTGATCTCCAGCTTTAAACGTGTTGCGGTCGATCAGTCCAACGAGAACCGACGTCAGTTCAATATGCTGCAACTGATTAATGAAGTATTGCTGTCGCTGCGGCCAAACCTGAAAAAAACCCAACATCAGATTTTAATTGATTGTCCGGCCGAACTTGAACTGGACAGCAAACCCGGCCCGATTAATCAAATTCTGATCAACCTGATTATGAACAGCCTGATCCACGCCTTTGAACATATAGAACAAGGCGAAATGCATATTGTGGTTCAGGTAAAGGATAATCGCTGTTTTCTCAGCTACAGTGATAATGGTGCCGGGGTACCGGAATCGATTAAAAAACGTATTTTCGACCCCTTTGTCACCACCAAACGCGGTGAAGGTGGCAGTGGCCTGGGTTTGCATTTGGTTTATAATCTGGTTACTCAGGCTCTTAACGGCAAAATTCAGTTAGAAAGCACGCTCGGTGCCGGTATTCAAATTCAGATAGACTTTCCCGTGATCGTAAAAACTGCACGTCCGGCGCAAAAATAAACAACAATAACTGATGCTACTTTGGTCGAATGGAACATTAGCTGCGACTAATTGTTAACAAAAGAACTTGTTAACAATTGGACAGATGGTTATAATTACGTATTATTTGACAAATCGACGTCATCTATAACACGCTTAAGCATTATAAATTTCACAAAATTCACATAAGGTTTAACTCCAATGCAAACACCTGTGATTCTCATAGTTGAAGACGAAGAAGTAACCCGTTTAAATCTGGTTAGCCTGTTTCAGGGAGAGGGCTATGATGTTATCGAGGCGGTAAACGGCGAGGAGATGAACCAGAAGCTTACTGAAAATCAGGTAAATCTGGTCGTCATGGATATTAACCTGCCAGGTAAAAATGGCCTGATCCTGGCCCGCGAATTGCGTCAGCGCGAAAATATCGGTTTAATTTTCCTGACCGGCCGCGACAGTGAAGTAGATCGCATTCTGGGATTGGAAATTGGTGCAGACGATTACCTGACCAAACCATTTAACCCACGTGAGTTAACTATTCGTGCCCGCAACCTGTTAAGCCGCACTGTGGCTCAGCCGGTAGTTGAAGAGCATAAAAGCATTGTTAAGTTTAATGGCTGGACACTGGATGAAAACAGCCGCAACCTGACATCCCCCAAAGGCGTTGCCCGCCGTTTGCCAAAAGGCGAATATCGTGCGCTGCGTTTAATGCTGGATACACCGGGTAAAATTTTCACCCGTGAGCAGTTAATCCGCCATATGACAGGCCGTGATTTACGCCCGAATGACCGTACTGTAGATGTAACTATCCGCCGTATCCGTAAGCATTTTGAATCTGATATTGAAAGCCCAGAGTTAATCAGCACCATCCATGGTGAAGGTTACCGCTTTGTGGGTAAACTGGAAAAGTAAACCCTTAAGCGTTTTCAATATATTCCGACAGAGCAGCCAGGTGCTGCTCTGTTTTTAGGTGAAAGTCTACCAGTTGCCGCTCCAGCCCCTGCCAGTTAATTTGTTCCTGCTCCATCCGCTTGGCCTGTTGCTGTACCCATAATAACCCGACAGATGCTGCAGCACCTTTTAACTTGTGCGCCGCTTCCTGAAAATCTTTCTCCTGGCGCTGTACTGCTGTTTCCATCAGTTTATTCATATAGCCTGGCAATAACTGGGCAAATAGCTGGGCACTGCGTTTCATGGCATCTTTACCCAGCGACTGAATGTAGTCATTCAGGGTGCCAATATCCAGAACCTGGTTTTCGTTGCTTACACTGGCCGGTTTTATCTGTTGCAACCGCACTGCGCTGGGTGAAAATAGCCGTGCCAGCATTAAATCCAGCTTAGTGGTGTTGATAGGCTTGGCCAGTGCACCGTCCACATGCACACCATCCAGTTGCTGTTCAGCTTTACGCACGTTGGCACTTAATACCACTATAGGCAAGGCTGATAAATGCTCCTCATCGCGGATATAACGGGCTATTTGCTCGCCCCCCATATCGGGCAGTTGCATATCCAGCAACACCAAATCAATATCATCTTCGGTTTCAAGCAAAGCAATAGCATCTTCACCGGTTTCAGCATGAATAACACTATGGCCACGTTGCTCCAGCAACCCTATAGCAATTTCGGCATTCAGCGGCACATCTTCTATCAGCAGTATGGTCAGCTCAGGGCAGCTTATTGCCTGTTGTTGTTCTTGCTGCAGCAGTTCTGTAGGCAATAGCACCGCAAAGCTACTGCCCTTACCCACTTCGCTGCTAACACTGATATTGCCCTGCATTGCCTCAACCAGGGCCCGCGAAACGGATAAGCCTATGCCAGAGCCAATAATGCTTAAGCGGCGGCCATCATTAGATTTGTAGTACATATCAAAGATGCGCTCCTGCTCCTGAGCAGCGATGCCAATACCGGTGTCTTCGATATTAAAATGCAGCCGGTTATTTACTGCATCCAGTTTGCAATCCAGGCTTACAGAGCCCGAAGCGGTAAATTTCACCGCATTATTAAGCAGATTCCACAGCACCTGGCGCAACCGGGTTGGATCAATCCTTAAATAAACATCCAGCTCGCCGTCACAACTTAGTTTAAATTCCAGGCCTTTTTGTTGGCACAACAATTCTGCAAAATTTGCGATGTCATTAATAAACTGACGTAACGACACGCTATGGTAAACAATGTCGAGATCCTGCCGGTCAATTTTGTCCAGATCGATAATATCGTTAAAAATATTACCCAGCGTTTCCGCACTGCTAAAAATGGTATTGGCCCAGCCATGTTGCTGTTTACTGAGTTTGCTTTCCAGCAAACGCCGGCTTAAACCAACAATACCGTTTAGTGGCGTTCTGAGTTCATGGCTTAACGTAGCGATAAACTTGCCTTTATCCAGATAGGCTTTTTCCAGCGCCTGCTCGGCCAGCTTACGCGAGGTAATATCCCGGCCAAAACCCAGCAAGCCGATATAACGGCCATAGCGGTCATAAAATGGCACTTTGCGCATTTCAAACCACAGCACCTGGCCATCGTCTTTAACAAATTCGACGTCTAACGTCAGTTCAGAGGGCTGTTGCATATTACTATCGTGTTCAGTAAGAATAGCGGCCTGAGCACTGTCATCGGTGTATATTTCTGCCGGGTAATGGCCAATAAGCTCACGTGCCGTTTTACCCATAATAGCTTCAAACATTTTATTGCAACTGGCAAAACGGCCGGTTTCGTCGCGGTAGTAGAATAAGTCAGGCGAGCTGTCAACAATTGAGCGGATCAGCAGGCTTTGCTCTTCCAGTTCTATCTGGGCTTTTTTACGTTCGGCAATTTCTTTGCGTAGCTCATCAATCGCCCGGCGCTTAGCCTGAAAGGCTTTTTTCCGCTCTTCAATCTCAAAATTCAACTGGCGGATATTGTCCTGCATACCTTCGTTCAGTAAACGCTCCTGATGAGCAGAATCAATCAGGTAAGACAAGGCAGCATCAAGGTGCAGTACCAGATAAAAAATAAAGCTGATAAACACCGGCCCCAACGCCAGGGTAAATAACAGCGCGCCATTTAGCAGGGTAAAATCTATTTGATTATGCAGTACCAGCTCAAGGCAAATACTAAATAACGCAGCAAGAATAAGCAGCACCAGCTGGCAAAATAATGCCAGCTGCAGCTTACCCCATTTACGGATCCAGGCCGCAAAGATCCTGACGTGTGGATGAACCGGACCTTGCATCAGGCTGTTACCTCATATGATGTGTTACTGCACAGGTTGAACATCAACCCTGAAATTACGATACGAACAGTACTGCACCTCTTTATCCTGTAGCTGGTAAACGCCCTGCCGGGCGTACGACGAATGATCTTTATACAGGCTTATTTGCTGGCCCTGACCAACCTTTACCGCTTTACCATCGGCCTGGCGGCTTTGGGTTAAACAAAGCAAATGTGCCAGTTGCTTATAGTTGTCGCGTTCAAACAACTCGCCAGAGGTCAGCATTGGCGTCTGCATATTATTCGGTGCAAACTTCCAGGCGGCAAAACGGGTGCGTAACACACCGTCTTTTATCTCCATCGCATCGCCGCGGGTCAGGTAATGTGTGTTAACTTGCTTAATTACTGTTGCACTACCCTCGCCTGCATTTTGCATACCTTGCGTATCAACTACATACACTCCAGCCGCCCCTAACACAGACATTTTCACTTCTGGCTCGCTGTCTGTATTGCTAAAGCCAACCAGCATTGCCGTAGCTTCATCAATCCCAAAGCCAAAACGGGTTTGCGTATCATTCAGTAAACGAATTAAACGCCCCTGGCGGCCACGTTCAGAAAAATGTGTATCCAGTACCCCCCATGAAAACAAGCCAAGACCGCCAGTTGAGGTAAAAGTAAGATGATTTTCTGCCAGACCATTACTACAACTTTGATCTTTGTCGCAGCCAGGTTGTGGTGCTGGCAAATCAAAAGCGCCGAAACGCATAGCATTATAGCTGTCGCCATTGCTAATCATCGGCGTTATACGGCCCTGATATGAGCCTCCTGACATCACAGCAGTACCAGCACTGGTGCCGGCAACAATAATCTGGCCCGTATCTAGCATTGATTGTATTTGCTTTAGTTCAGCCGATACACTGCCATCTTCCAACCTGAGGGCCTGCAATGTCAGGCTTTGATCACCACCATTAATAAAAATAGCGTCTGCCCGGCGGATCTGCTCAACAGCTGCTGCAGTGCCTTGCTGACAAAACTCCCTCAGCTGTTGCATCAAATCAGGATAAACCCGCTCGCGCTGATAAGTACCATGATAAGCCGCCAGATATTGCGGTAATTGCGCGCATGATGGTTTATTGTCCACGCGTTTTTGTTGGGCAGCCTGATAGGCGGCGTTAATGGGTAACCACCTGACATCTGCACCGGCTTCTGTAAATAAATTAGTGTAAAAATCGACCGCTGCAAATGGATCACGGCTCGAAGCGGTAACCACTAACAAACGGGGCTTTCGCGCAGGCCCTGCTACCTGCTGAGCTAACTCAACGATTTTCCGATACAGCTCTATTGAAAATGCATCGCTGGTTTGTGCCAGATTGGCATATTCTTTTTGCCTTTGCGCTGTACGCCGCCGAGTAGTGTTATCTTGCGCTGTAGCCATTACCTGCAGCTGATCAAGTACAAAGTTGCGCTCGCGATCACTCAGTTGGCTATAGTTTTCTTTTCCGGATACCCAGATACCGTCAATTTCTATTTCTGCCGAGCGCCACAACCTTAGCAGTTCACGCTCAGACACTTGTTCGTTGTTTATTCTGCTACGAACAAACTCCAGCAATGCCAGCGTTTGTTGTTGTTCTATTGCGCGCTCCGGGTTCCAAAAACTGTCACCGGCAATATTGTTCAGATGTGCTGTCGATACGCTAAATACATCCGCCGACTTCGCTGCAGCAGAAAATACATCTGGCGCCGAGCAACCCCGGGTATTTACAGAGCTACAACTTTGCAAGCCACCGCCAACTAACACCAAAGAGTAATCGGGAAATTTTTTACTGGCCCCCGTGGTTGCAGCAGAAACAGAACAAGCCAACAGGCTGGCAGCAATATAAAAGCTCAGTGATCTCATTATTCTCTTTCTTATTTTAAGCGCAGAAGTATACAACTACCACGACCACAGATAGGTACCAAAAAATTAATACCGCATAGATTATCCTGTATTGACTTCTTTGCCAATTAGCAGTAATTCTATTGCTGTTGTTTAACTGATCACACATCATTTTGGTAGCGATATGTTAAAAAAAGCCTTCGCGCTTAGCTTATATCACTACTCGTCCTACTACCTGTCGGAGTGGTTTAACGAGTAGACACACGTCAGACACTAAACCGTGTCTGGCAGGTCTCTATTCCTGCACCACAACAACTAACATAAATAATTATAAGCACACCAATTCGGACCATACCGAAGGCTGTGCCATGTTAAGACAGGTGTATCTATGCGCAAACTATCTCCTTTAGCGCTGGCTGTTGCCGGCAGCTTTTTCGCAACTCCACTGGTTTTCGCTGCTGACGAAGTAGCAAAAGAAGAACAGAAAATTGAAAAAATCGAAATCACAGGCTCACGCATTCGTGGTGTAGATTTAGAGGGTACGCAACCCCTTACGGTCATTTCGGCCGAAGACATTAAGAACTCCGGCGCCAGCTCAGTATATGAACTGCTTAAAGACTTAGGTCAGGTTCGCGGTGGTACCGGCACTTTTTCTACTTCAGAAAGTGGCGCAACGTCGACCTCCACACCGGCCGGTCAAGCTGCCGCCTCTTTGCGGGGTTTAGGCCCTTCTTCTACGTTGACGCTGATTAACGGACGCAGAGTTGCAGCATCGTCTTTTGCTGCCGGCACGCAAAACTTTGTTGATGTAAACAGTATCCCGCTGGCGGCAATTGAGCGCGTTGAAATTCTGGCTACCGGCGCCTCGGCTATTTATGGCGCTGATGCAGTGGCCGGTGTAATAAACTATATTCTGAAAAAAGACTACGAGGGGGCCGAAGTTACACTGTCTTATGCAAACAGCACGGCATCATCAAATGATGCGAAAGTTAATGCTAACCTGCTATTTGGTACCAACTTTGCCGGTGGCAATTTAACCTTGTTTGCCGACCTTTTCGATCGCAAAGGCTATATGGCATCAGACAGGGCTTTTACCGCACAGCCGGCTTTGCAAAGTAACTACTCTTACCTGCCCAAATTGCGTGACGGCGCCAATATAAACTTCTATTCAGCACGCAACGGTGATGAAATTGGCAACCCAACTTGTGCCAGCCCGTTAGTCACTACCGAGTTTGGTGAAGAAATTTGTGCTTACTACGCGAATCAGGACGACCAACTGGAAAGCCCGTTTGAAAGCCAATCTGCCGGGTTTATTTTTACCAAAGATATAAACGGCTTAGTTTGGAATACCGACTTTTTCTACAGCACAACAAAATCTACCGCGATTTCCTCGCCGGCACCCATAGAACAGGTGGAGCAAATAAATCCGGATCACGGTGCCTGGATTCCGGAAACCGCGTTGGATATTTACCCATCTGACTATATAGACTTTTTATATGACGAACTGTGGATAGACCCGTTTAACACTGTCGCAGGCCAACGCTTATGGGGGTTCCAGTACAGTGCCCGCTTTAATGAGCCCCGTACCATAGAAAACAAAACAGATTCGTTCCGTCTAACCAGCTCCATTGCCGGAGACGTGGCTGACTGGCAGTGGGAAACGGCAATCCTGCTGTCACAATCGCAATCTAAACAAAAAGCCATAGCTGGCATTTACAACCGCTATAAATATAGCGCCCTGGTGCATGGTGAGTTGTGTAGCAACGGCGCTATCGCCGACTTTGATCCGGACAATGGCTTAACTTGTTCTGCAGGCAACTTGCTGACCGCTTTTAACCCTCTGCTGCAAAATGATGCTGCTAATGACGCCTTGCTATCAAATGCGCAAGAAGTACCAACCCGCGATGGTAAGAGTACCGTTTTCGGCTGGGATCTGCGTTTTAGCGGCGACTTGATGGAGTTTAATGATGACATTATCCGCGCAGCATTTGGCGTAGAAGCACGCAAAGAAAAAATCACTGACACGCCATCGTTAAACGCCAGAGCTCGGCCAGAAAACCGTTATCTGGTTGACGTCTTCGGCTTTGGCTCCAGCTTATCAGCCGCTGACAGAACCCAGGCTGCCGCCTATGCCGAGGTTTATGCGCCGTTAAGCAGCACCGTTGAACTGCAACTGGCTGGTCGTTACGACTATTACGACGATTTTGGCAGCACCTTTAACCCTAAAGTGGGCCTTACCTGGCGTCCGCTGGACAGCTTAGCTGTTCGTGGCTCATGGGCTACCTCTTTCAGAGCACCATCACTGACGCAAGCGGGTGTAAAACTAAGAACCACCACAGCCACCTATGATTGCAGTGCAAATCAAACTGTTTCAGATCTTTACTGTGAGGGTTTCGGCGATGTTCGCCGTCCCAACGTGCTGGAGCTGGGCAACCCGGATTTGCAAGCTGAAACCTCAGAGTCACTTAGTGTAGGTTTTGCCTGGAGCCCAACTCAGGATACAACCTTAACGGTGGATTATTGGCAGTTTAGTCATAAAAAGCTGGTAGACACTGATCTGACAGCCATGTTAGCAAGAACAGCAACAGACGCATCCGTGCGCCATTGCGGCCTGGTGCCGGAAGGTGCAACGGGTATCGCTTATAACCCGGACTTGTGTTTGGTAACAGATCAAGCAGGCCTCACCGTAGAAGATGATGGCGCAAATATGCAGCAAATACTCGCGGCCTGGGTAGACTTCGATGCGCCTCGTTTTGATGAATTGCCATTGCTACGCGACCATGTAATCCAGTTAGAAAATGTTGGCCAACAAGATGTTAAAGGTATAGATTTCCGCTTTTCACACACCCTGGATTTTATGGGCGGGCGCTTAGGCTTAAATGCAGACTGGACGCATTATGTTAGTTTTGACCGTAATAAAGCCGGCTCTAATGAAATCGAGTCGCTAATTGGTACTTTCCGTTACCCTGAAAACATCGCCAGTGCGCGTATTTCCTGGAGCGGTGAAGCACTTTATTTAGGGCTAACGGCGCTTTACACCTCATCTTACAAAGACGACATCAGCAGACTCAGACGTCGCAATATTAATGAGTTAAATGATTTGGGTTTGTTAGATGAAAATGGTGAGCGTGAAGTTGCAGCCTGGACCACATTACGCGCCAACATAGGCTACGATTTTGAAAATGCCAGTATTAACTTTACTGTTGATAACCTGCTAGACCGCGACCCGCCGGCTGTTTACGGCTCAGCGCGCGGTTTTGATTCAATTAACCACAACGCTTTTGGCCGCAACTATAAACTATCTTTTAGTTACTTTTTTTAAGCTCTCGTAGCAAAGGGAGAGTTCGCTCTCCCTTTTTTCACGCTTGATATAGGTTAAGTTATGACTTTAACAAATAAAAAGCCAGCATCGATGCCTGATGCTTTTGTCATCCTGTTTTTTGTGATGATATTTGCCGCTATCGCATCGCACCTGGTACCGGCTGGCTCTTTTATACTACTTGAACCCGCACCAGTGGCCGAAGGCGCCGCCAAGCTGAAGGGCAAAATAGATCCCGACAGTTTCAGCTTCGCCAGCGACAGCCAACAAGGGGTGCCATTGTTTGCGGAGGGTGGCGGCATTGGCTTTTTTAACTATGCCTTTGAAGGCCTGGTGTCGGGCAATAAATGGGGCTCCGCCGTTGGTGTTATAGCCTTTATTCTGCTTACCGGCGGTGCCTTTGGCATTATTATGAAAACCGGCGCTATACATAACGGCATTCTGGCGCTGATAGACAAAACCAAACGCATGGAGTTTTTATTTATTCCGCTGATGTTTGGCCTGTTTTCATTAGGCGGCGCCGTTTTTGGTATGGGCGAAGAAGCCATCGCCTTTTGTATCGTACTGCTACCGCTGATGCTGGCATTGGGCTATGACGCCATTACCACGGTACTGGTTACTTATGTTGCTACGCAAATTGGTTTTGCTACCTCCTGGATGAACCCGTTTAATGTGGCTATTGCCCAGGGCATTGCAGAAATTCCGTTACTGTCCGGCAGTGATTTGCGCATTGGCATGTGGGCGGTATTTACGCTGTTTGGTATTGTTTTTACTATGCGCTATGCCGCTAAGGTGAAAGCCAGGCCAGAGCTGTCGTTAAGCTATGCTACGGATCAAAAGCTCAGGGCACAGCTAAGCACTGATGCCAAAAGCAGCTACACCCGGCTGGATTCCGTAATACTGCTGGCATTTTGTGCCGGCCTGATCTGGATTATCTGGGGCGTAACAACGCACCAATACTATATTCCGGAAATTGCCAGCCAGTTTTTTACTATTGGTATTGTGATTGCCGTAATTGCCGTACTGGGTAAACGCCTGAGCATGAACGAAGCCGCCGATGGTTTTAAACAGGGTGCAGCTGAGTTATTACCCGCAGCGCTTATCGTGGGTATGGCCAAAGGCATAGTGTTATTGCTCGGTGGCGATAACCCCGAATCACCCTCGGTATTAAACACCCTGCTGTATTACAGTGGCCAGCTACTTGGCGATTTGCCGGCTTTTTTATCCGCCTGGTTAATGTTGATTATCCAGTCGGTGATTAACTTCTTTGTTGCCTCCGGCTCCGGCCAGGCCGCGCTGACTATGCCACTGATTGCACCACTGGCCGATTTAGTCGGATTTTCGCGCCAGATTGCGGTATTGGCTTTTCAACTGGGTGATGGCTTAACCAACTGCATTATTCCTACATCGGCGGCCTTAATCGGCTGTTTGGGTGTGGTACGGCTTGACTGGACACTATGGTTTCGCTTTGTCTGGAAATTACAACTATGGCTCTTCGCTTTAGCCAGCGCTTTTATGTTTCTGGCCGTGGCCATAGGTTATCAATAGCCGCAGTGCGGCTACTTTGAGGTTATTATTTTGAAACATGTTTTGAACGCAAATGTGCACGCAATCATACTGATAAAAAATGCCGAAGTGCTCTCGCCACAGCCATTGGGCAAAACCGACGTAGTGATAGCCGGCGGCGTTATCGCGGCTGTGGGCAAAGACTTTAACCTGGCCGGTAGCAACCTGCCGGTTACGGTAATTGACGCCAGCGATTTCTATTTAACGCCCGGTTTTGTTGACTCTTTAGTGCATTTTATCGGCGGCGGCGGCGAAGGCGGTTTTGCTACCCGCACCCCGGAAATGCAATTAACGGATGCTACCCTGGGCGGTGTTACTACCGCTATTGGTGTCTTAGGTACCGACGCTACCACCCGCACCTTAACTAATCTGTTGGCCAAAGCCCATGCGCTGGATAGTGAAGGTATTACTACTTACTGCCATACCGGCTCGTACGAAATACCCTGTCGCACCCTTACCGGCAATATTACTGATGATTTAATTTTGATCGACAAGTTTATCGGTGTCGGCGAAATTGCTATCAGCGATCACCGCTCATCGCAGCCCACCACTGATGAAATCCGTAAAGTCGCTGCCGCGGCCCGGGTTGGCGGAATGCTCTCTGGCAAAAGCGGAATTGTCAGTGTACATATCGGCGCCGGCGAGCGTATTTTACAGCCGGTTTATCAGGCCGTGGCCGGCACCGAGTTAAAGCTGAGACAGTTTTACCCCACCCATATGAACCGCAACCGGCGGGTGTTTGAAGCCGGGTTAGAGTTTGCCACTAAAGGCGGTGTAATTGACTTTACCACCAGCACCACCGAGTTTGATTTAAAGCATGGAGAAGTGGCCGCAGCGGCTGCGCTGGCAGAAGCGCTGGCGTTTGGTATTAAGCCGATACAGCTGACGCTAAGCTCAGATGGCAATGCCAGCCTGCCGATATACAATGACGACGGCGACTTACTCGGCTTGCAGGTAGGTACAGTACAAAGCCTGTATCAATCGGCCAGAGAGGCGATCACGCAGCATAAGGTCAACATAGCCGATGCTATCTGTAGCATTACCGCGGCGCCGGCAGCAATATTGAGGTTAACACGCAAGGGCCGCATAGCAGCAAACCTGGATGCCGATGTGGTGCTGTTGCGCCGTGATAATCTGCAGATTGATACTGTAATTGCCAAAGGCCAGATTTTAGTTCAGCAAGGAAATGCACTGGTAAAGGGCACCTTTGAGCGCTAAAAGCAAATAAGACAAATTCGCATAAATATGGCGCCTTTAGCCATAGCTACCTAAGCTAAAAAGCTGCTGCGGCAGCTTTTTTTATTGCTGCTGCAGGTATAATTGGCAAAAATATCGCCAATTCATGTAATTAATTTTCAGTTTTATAACGTTACTTTCTGCGCCGAGTTGCCAGCAATGCACTACAAAGTTAACTTGCAATTAGCCAGATTTCGCGGTATACCTGTCAACTCTTTAAACGTTTAGATGGCTAAACATTTCTAGAGCAAAAACACTACAACGCATTGACCTCTGAAAGAGTAACCGTTATTTTCTTTCAGCAGCAGCAAAAACCAAAAATTAGAATAATAATTCAAAAATAATAAATATTTATTTAAATATCAGGACAAGTGTGGAGGTTAGTCATGGCGTTGTATCAGCACAGTCAGGCAAGAGAGAACTGTGGCTTCGGTCTGATCGCACATCTGGAAGGCGCGGCCAGCCACCGGATCGTCAGAACCGCAATAAACGGCCTTGACCGTATGCAGCACCGCGGCGGTATATCTGCCGACGGTAAAACAGGTGATGGTTGTGGTTTATTAATGCAAAAACCGGACAGTTTCTTTCGCGCTATAGCCGAAGAAAATGGCTGGAATCTGGCAAAGAAATACGGCGTCGGTATGATTTTTTTCAGCCAGGACCCGGTAAAAGCTGCCTTAGCGAAAAAAATTATTGAGCAGGAAATTGCCCGCGAAACCCTGACCTTAGTGGCCTGGCGCACAGTGCCGGTAGACAGCAGCGTGCTGGGCCCGTTAGCGCTTAGCTCTATGCCGGGTATAGAGCAGGTTATTGTTAATGCGCCGCACGGCTGGGGCGATCACGACTTAGAACGCCGCCTGTATATGCTGCGCCGCCGCATTGAAAAACAATTAAGCGACGATGCCGATTTTTATATCCCCAGTTTTTCGTCGCTGGTTACCGTATTTAAAGGCCTGATGATGCCGGCCGATTTGCCGCGCTATTATCTCGACTTAGCTGATATCCGCATGGAAACCGCCATTTGCGTGTTCCACCAGCGCTTTTCCACCAATACCATGCCGCGCTGGCAACTGGCGCAGCCGTTTCGCTTTTTAGCCCATAATGGTGAAATTAATACTATTACCGGTAACCGCCAGTGGGCACGGGCACGGCAGTATAAATTTGCCTCACCGCTGTTAAGTGATTTACATGATGCCGCGCCCTTTGTCAGCCAAAGCGGCTCCGATTCCAGCTCGCTGGACAATATGCTCGAGCTGTTATTAGCCGGCGGTATGGATCTATTCCGTGCTATGCGTTTGTTAGTACCACCAGCCTGGCAGGGCAACCGCGTAATGGATGACAACTTAAAGGCGTTTTACGAATTTAACTCCATGCATATGGAGCCGTGGGACGGCCCGGCCGGCATCGTAATGACCAATGGTCAGCATGTAGCCTGTAACCTCGACCGTAACGGCCTGCGCCCTGCCCGCTTTGTTATTACCCGCGATAAGCTGATTACGCTGGCCTCTGAAGTTGGTATCTGGGATTACACCCCGGATGAAGTGGTAGAAAAAGGCCGCGTTGGCCCGGGCGAAATGCTGGCGGTAGATACCACTACCGGCAAAATCTGGCGCTCTAACGAAATAGACAACGACTTAATGGCGCGCCACACCTACCGTGACTGGTTAAACGCCAACGTGCAGCGGCTGGTACCGTACGAGAAATACGAAACCGATTTAATCGGTAAGCGGGTATTTTCAGATGACGACATGCTGGTGTACCACAAGCTGTTTAACTACAGCTATGAAGAAATTGATCAGGTAATGACAGTACTGGCCAAAGACGGCCAGGAAGCGGTGGGCTCGATGGGCGATGACACGCCGATGGCGGTATTATCGCGCAAGCCACGCACTTTATTTGATTACTTCCGTCAGCAGTTTGCTCAGGTCACTAACCCGCCGATCGATCCGCTGCGTGAATCGCACGTAATGTCGCTGGCCACCAGTATCGGCCGCGAGCACAACGTATTTAAAGAAACAGCCGGTTACGCCAGGCGTATTCAGTTTGAATCGCCGGTAATGATGTACTCCGACTTAAAGCAGCTAAAACAAGCCGATGAAAAGTACTACAAGCATCAGATTTTTTCGCTGAACTTCGACCCGGCGACCGTTAACCTTGAGCAAGCGGTACAGCAGCTGTGTGACAATGTCATCACTGCTGTGCGCGATAACAACGTGGTGCTGGTAATGCTGACCGACCGGCGCATTGAGCAAGGCAAGTTACCCATTCCCGCGGCTATGGCGGTGGGTGCGGTGCAGCATGCCTTGGTAAATGCTCAGCTGCGTTGTGACTCCAACATTATTGTTGAAACCGCCTCAGCGCGTGACTCGCACCATTTTGCCGTGCTGATTGGCTTAGGTGCTACTGGCATCTATCCATTTTTAGCCTATGAAACCGTAGAGCAACTGGTAGAAAAAGGTGTAATTAACCTTACCGCGCGCCAGGCAGTGCTGAATTACCGTAAAGGCATTAATAAAGGCCTGTACAAAATTATGTCGAAAATGGGCATTTCAACAGTGGCCAGCTATCGCTGCTCTAACCTGTTTGAAGCCGTCGGCATTGATAAAACGGTAATGCAGCTGTGTTTTGCCGATATCCCTTCACGTTTGGGCGGTGCCGGCTTTACCGACTTTGAACAAGACGTACAGCAACTGGCCAAAATAGCCTGGTTAAAACGTAAGCCGCTAAACCACGGTGGCTTATTAAAATATGTGCATGATGGCGAATACCACGCTTACAACCCGGATGTAGTGCAAACACTGCAAAAAGCCGTGCGCTCTGGCAAGTATGAGGATTATCAGCAGTATAGCAGTATTGTAAACCAGCGCCCGGTGGCACATTTGCGCGACTTATTTAAGCTCAATGATGCCACGCCAGTGCCGCTGGAGCAGGTAGAAAGCGAGCAGGCACTGTACCCGCGCTTTGACAGCGCAGCGATGTCTATCGGCGCCCTAAGCCCGGAAGCGCATGAAGCGTTGGCTATTGCAATGAACCGCCTCGGCGGGCGCTCAAACTCGGGCGAAGGCGGTGAAGATCCGCGCCGCTTTGGCACCGAGAAAAACTCCAAAATTAAGCAAGTCGCCTCCGGCCGCTTTGGTGTTACGCCGCATTATTTAGTTAACGCTGAAGTGATCCAGATTAAAGTGGCCCAGGGCGCTAAGCCCGGCGAAGGTGGCCAGTTACCCGGTGAAAAAGTGACTGCCGAAATTGCCCGGCTGCGCTACTCGGTGCCTGGCGTAACGCTGATATCGCCACCACCGCACCACGATATTTACTCGATTGAAGACTTAGCCCAGCTGATTTTCGATTTAAAGCAGGTGAATCCGCAGGCGCTGATCTCAGTAAAACTGGTATCAGAGCCAGGCATTGGTACCATCGCCGCCGGCGTGGCCAAAGCCTATGCTGATCTGATTACCGTATCCGGTTATGACGGCGGCACCGGTGCCAGCCCGCTTACTTCGGTAAAATATGCCGGTAGCCCGTGGGAGTTAGGCTTAGCCGAAGTGCACCAGGCCTTAGTGGAAAACGGCCTGCGCGACCGCGTACGGCTGCAGGTAGATGGTGGCTTAAAAACCGGCCTCGACGTGATTAAAGCCGCCATTTTAGGTGCCGAGAGCTTTGGTTTTGGCACCGGCCCTATGGTGGCGCTGGGCTGTAAATTCCTGCGTATTTGCCATTTAAACAACTGCGCTACCGGTGTAGCCACCCAGGATGTGACACTGCGGCGCGATCACTTTACCGGCTTGCCGGAAATGGTGATGAACTACTTTAAGTTTTTAGCTTTTGAAGTGCGCGAACTGATGGCACAGCTGGGTGTTACTGAGCTAACGCAACTGATTGGCCGCACCGATTTACTGGCGATGAAAGACAGTGAAACGCAGAAACAAGCCCGCTTAGATTTAACGCCGATATTGCAAGCCAGCGGCGTGAAATCTGACAAGGCGCTGTTTTGTGTGCAAAACAATACACCGTTTGACGAAGGCAAGTTAAACCAGGAACTGGTAAAACGCTGCGAGCAAATGGTACTGCATAAAAGCGGTGGCCAGTTAAACCTGAGCATCCGCAATACCGACCGCTCTGTCGGCGCGGCGTTGTCAGGCTTTATTGCCCGCCAGCATGGTAATCAGGGCATGGCAACTGATCCTATCCGTATCCGCTTTACCGGCACCGCCGGCCAAAGCTTCGGCGTATGGAATGCCGGTGGCCTGCATATGTCACTGCAGGGCGATGCCAACGATTACGTAGGTAAAGGTATGACCGGCGGCCAGTTAGCAATTTTCCCTGCCAAGGGCGCCAGCTTTGCTAAAAACGGCTTTACCATTGCCGGTAATACCTGCCTGTACGGCGCCACCGGCGGCCGGTTATATGCAGCCGGCCAGGTCGGCGAGCGTTTTGCTGTGCGAAATTCGGGCGCTTTAGCTGTGGTTGAAGGCACCGGCGATAACTGCTGCGAATATATGACCGGCGGCGTGGTTGTGGTATTGGGCTGTACCGGGGTGAACTTTGGTGCCGGTATGACAGGCGGCTTTGCTTACCTTTTGGATGAGCAAAACGATTTAGAGCTTAGGTTAAACCCCGAGCTGGTAGAGGCGTTAGAGGTTAGCACACCGATACTGCAAGAGCACCTGCGCAGCTTGCTGCACCAGCATGTAGAAGAAACCGGCAGCGAAAAAGCGCAGAAGATCTTAAACGACTTTAACCGCTACTTAAGCCAATTTAAGCTGGTTAAACCAAAAACCAGCGATGTAAACACCTTGCTGGGACACCGCGCACGCTCGTCAGCCGAGCTGCGGGTTCAGGCGATGTAGGGAAGAGTTATGGCACAGAATGTATACCAGTTTATTGACGTAAAACGGATTGATCCGCCAAAACGCTCACACCACGAACGCACTATAGAGTTCGTTGAAATTTATCAGCCGATGACCAATACCCAGGTAGAAGGCCAGGCTGATCGCTGCCTCGATTGCGGCAACCCGTACTGCGAATGGAAGTGTCCGGTGCACAACTATATTCCGCAGTGGTTAAAGCTGGCCAACGAAGGCAAAATTATTGAAGCGGCTGAGCTGGCGCACAAAACCAACAGCCTGCCGGAAGTATGCGGCCGCGTTTGCCCGCAAGACCGCCTCTGCGAAGGCGCCTGTACGCTAAACGAAGGTTTTGGCGCCGTTACCATCGGCAGTATTGAAAAATACATTACCGACAAAGCCTTTGAAATGGGCTGGCGGCCGGATTTATCGGCCGTGGTAAAAACCGAGCGTCGCGTGGCGGTGATCGGTGCCGGCCCGGCCGGTTTAGCCTGTGCCGACGTACTGGTGCGCAACGGCGTAACGCCGGTGGTGTTCGACCGCTATCCGGAAATCGGCGGCCTGCTTACCTTTGGTATACCGCCGTTTAAGCTGGAAAAAAGCGTGCTTAGCCTGCGCCGCGAAATCTTTACCGATATGGGTATCGAGTTTCGCTTAAACACTAACGTCGGTGTCGATGTCAGCTTTGACAGCCTGCTAAACGAATATGACGCAGTGTTTTTAGCGCTTGGCACCTATACGCCAATGAAAGGCGGCCTGGTCAACGAAGATGCACCGGGCGTGTACGAGGCACTGCCGTTTTTAATCGGTAATATCAATAACCTGATGGGCTGGCAAACCGAACACCCGTACGTTAGCTTAAAAGATAAAACTGTAGTGGTACTAGGCGGTGGCGATACTGCGATGGACTGCGTACGCACTTCCATCCGCCAGGGCGCAACCAAGGTAAGCTGCGCCTACCGGCGCGATGAAGCCAATATGCCGGGCTCACGTAAAGAAGTACAAAACGCACGCGAAGAAGGCGTGGAGTTTTTGTTTAACTTACAACCGCTGGGCATAGAAGTAGATAGCAGCGGCAAGGTATGCGGCGTTAAAGTAGTCACCACTGAAATGGGCGCACCAGATGCCAAAGGCCGCAGAAGCCCGCAGCCGGTAGCCGGCTCCGAGCAGGTCTTGCCTGCCGATGCGGTTGTGATCGCCTTCGGCTTTCAGCCCAGCCCGCCACAATGGTTGGTGGATATGGGCGTAGAGCTGGACAATAAAGGCCGCGTTATCGCCAGTGAAAAGAGTACCTTTGCTATGCAAACCAACGAGCAGAAAATCTTCGCCGGCGGCGATATGGTATTAGGCTCAGATTTGGTAGTAACCGCTATCGCCCAGGGCCGTAAAGCCGCCGAGGGGATACTGGATTACTTGGAAGTATAAGCCAGGAAGTATAAACAGCAGGTGTAGCAACCTGCTGTTGCTTGTGCCATCTGCAGCAGCGGACAGAATAAGCGAGATTAGGGGAAAGGCCCGAACCAGCTCTTACCATCCGTAGCTGATAACTTTGTAAGCGAGATTAAACTGCCGGTTGAGGCTAAATACTCGAACCGGCTTACCCACGCCGACACGCCGTAAACCCATCCCTGGGGGCTCGTCTCAGCCCGTCCGGGGCTTCAACGGTCAGCTTAGGGTAAGCCTAATCTCGCTTTATCGTTTCCGGTTGAGGTTCCAACAACAAGGAGTTCGTTATGCCGCCATTCACCCTACCCGATTTATGCGACGCCCATGCGGCTTATATTCGCGTCGCTGAGCCTATCTTCACCAACTACGGTGGCAAAACCGCCTTTGGCGGGCAAATTGTTACCGTGAAATGCTTTGAAGATAACTCCAAGGTAAAGCAGCTGGTAACCACACCGGGCCAGGGCAAGGTGTTAGTGGTAGACGGTGGTGGCTCTAAACGCCATGCGCTACTGGGCGATATGCTGGCCGAACAAGCAGCCGCCAACGGTTGGGAAGGTATTATTATCAACGGCTGTATTCGCGATATCGACGAGATACGCCAAACGCCGCTTGGTGTACAAGCGCTGGGTATTCACCCGATGAAAACCGATAAGCGCGATCTGGGCGATATCAACTTAACGGTGACGTTTGCCGGAGTAGATTTTATCCCCGGCCAGTTTGTTTATGCCGACAATAATGGCGTGTTGGTGGCAGCTAAAGCCCTGCTGTAACCAACTGCTTTATCTTCAGCGCTTTTTCAAAATGATCCAGCCGGTGGGTTTGGATCCACCAGGTTGCTGCTTCCATTAATAGCACCGGGTCGTCGTTTTTATTGGCGAAAAAGGCGTAAAACGACACGCCGACTGTCTCGCCTTTGGCGAGGATCTTTTTGTCACAAACAGCAATAATTTTTTGTCTTAATGCATCGCGCATAGTGCGGTAATTCCTGCGGTTAAAATGGATTACAAGCGGTGCCTTGGTGAAAAACCATCTGCCAGTGTTCACCGTCAAAACGGTAGATTGAACTTCGCACTGAGTAGCTGGGGCTATCGTTTTCTGCGCGCTGTATCGTGGCGCGGTAAGTCAGCTGCGCCAGTCCATCGGCCAAAACCCGGCAGTCAAAATCTTGCTGAGTAACAACCGGCGGTTGTTCTGTCGGCAGGCGCTTAAGTACGTCAGCTTTACCAAAACAGCGGCCGGTAGCGGCGATTTCATAAAAATCATCGGCTATATAGCGGTTCAGTAGCTCGGCAGATAACCGCGTTGCAGGCTGCACCAGTAGCTGTTCCAGCTCAATTAACTGCTGTTTAATGGTGTCGCTATGCACTTTTAACTATCTCTGGCAGGTTATCCATACTCTGGAATATGCCACACAGCAGACATATAAAACAGCTAGTTTGAGTTATCCAACCGCTGTTGCTATGCTCCAGTCAGGTTATTTAATACGGCCAGTTTTATGATTACCACAGAACAAATCAAACAGCTTTCCACCGCCGAAAAACTGCAGGTGATGGAAACCTTGTGGCAAGAACTCACTACCGAAGGTGCCGATAAACTAGCCTCCCCTGCCTGGCATCAGCATGCGTTGCAGCAAACAGAAAATGCGGTTAGAGAAGGTGATGAGGTAACGCACGACTGGGAGCTGGCGAAAAACAGTTTACGTAATAAATTCCGATGAAAATTAAGGTTCTCACTGCTGCGATAAACGATCTGGAAAATGGCCGTTTGTTCTATCAACAGCAAGGAGAGCATCTTGGTGACTACTTCCTAGACGCCATCTTTAGTGATATTGATTCTTTAGTTATTTACGCCGGTATTCACCAGCAGGTTTTTGGCTATTACCGAATGCTGGCACATCGTTTTCCTTATGCAATTTATTACAAAATGCCAAAGCCCGATGAAGCGGTAGTGTGGCGAGTATTAGATATGCGGGCTAAGCCCGCAAAGACAGCTAAAAGCCTGGAGTCCTAGCGCTTAGTTGTCAGTCAAAAGGCAAGACCTGACCCTAACACGCACTAACACGCAAGTTTCTGCGTACTCGAGTGACTGAGTAAGGGAATGTCTAAATACTTATGTTAGCGTCGTACACAATTGTTGACTTCGCGATATACATGTGTATTCTTTAAAAATTCGTCTTGTTCTTTTCAAGTTCAATTAATTTATTTATATCATTAAAGCCTCAGTGTTTAAGGAAGGGCATGCCACCACATAATCAAGCTTTCAGTGCATCCGCACTTAAGAGATGCATTTGCCCCGACGACTTCTTTAACGACAAGCAACTTTCAGCAGATATATATAGAGATTCACTTGTTGATAAAGCACTAGAAATAGCCAACAACAATTTCGAACATGGAATTAAATACTCTTCATTTTACATCAGCGAAAAGGATAAGAATAAAAATAAACCAACATTTTTCTCGACATCATTAGAGGAAAAGCTTGTTTTAAGAAGATGCGCGTCAAACATTAGAAGCTCGCTATCCAGAAAGCAGAACAATAGAGCGATAATATGCCGAGAAATAAAAGGACATCTATCGGAAGGAACTCCATATAGAATATATAAGATAGATATAAAGTCATTTTTTGAATCAATACAACAAAGCACAGTAAAAGAAGCTCTAGATAGAAAAAGCGAAATTTCAATTCACACAAAAAATTTAGTCATTTCATATTTAGCTAACTTCAAAAACTTCGTACCTAGAGGTATCGAATTTTCCTCTACATTAGCGGAATTAGTTCTAGAAGATTTTGATGATAAGTTACTTCAAGATGAAAGAATAATATATTATTCTCGATACGTAGATGACATTATAATCATAACAAACGGGCTAGAGTGCAATAAAAAATTTTATAAAGATGCTGAAGCGATGCTACCAAAAGGGATAAATTTCAACTACAACAAAAAGCAGATATGCGATGTAAAGCTAAGAACCGCTTCCTCACAAAATCCGTCAGGAACAATTGTGGCAAAATTTGACTATCTTGGATACGAATTCAACGTAATAGACACCAAATTAGATAAAACTAAAAACAAAAATATAAATCTAGCAATGTTTAGAGAGGTTAAAATAAATATTGCGAAAAATAAGATAAAATCAATTAAAACCAAGATCTCAAAGGCGCTAATTCACTATGGTAAGACTGGAAAGATCGAAATACTCAAGTCTAGAATTAAATTCCTTACATCCAATAGGGACTTAGTGCAAAAATCAACTGGCCACTCTATCCCAACTGGAATTTATTATAACTACAACTTAATAAGCGAAGAATCCGAATCTCTTATTGAACTTGATGAAACACTAAGCAACTTTGTAATGAAATACGATTCACTATTCAAAAATAACGATTTCAAATCGCTTACCATGGAGGATAGAAGATCATTACTGAACTCATCATTCAGAAAAGGATTCGGAGAAAGGGTATATAAAAAATTCAGCCCGAACCAGCTAAAGGAAATAGTTAGAATATGGAAATAATAAAAAGATATCAGATAAAGTTAGATAAAAAGGATTACTTAAGGGCTTTACTAACTGACACGGCCCCTTCTGATGTCCCATTAATATTTAGCAATGAAGGTCTATATATAAACTCTCACAGAGCAAAAAGAAACTCAGATAAACTTATTGATAGGTACGTTTTCGAAATATTTAAAAACCACATTGATCCGTCACTAGACGACACAAAAAAAACTGACGAATCTATGAAAAAAAAGAAAATGGCCTCCTCACCTTTCAAATACAAAATAATCAAAAATGAAAGCAGCCTTAGGACATTATCATTGCTTCACCCACGCGCTCAAATTAATATTTCGGAGTTGTATAAACAATTTAGCAGTGAAATTAATTACCTTTGCAGCAAAAGTAAATTTTCGATAAGGGCGCCAGTTAAAGTTGCTAATTCTTTTACTCTAAAAACCAGCAAGAGAAGCATTGACATCAAAGACTATAAGTCGATAGACGTAGACACGCTGGATTCTGAGCTATACAAAAGATCCGCATCATCATTTTTCACTTACAAGGGAAAGACGCGCTTATATAAAATATACAACTCAGAAAGATTCATTGAGCTAGAAAAAAAATTCAGTCATATGTGGCTCTTAGACATATCTAATTGCTTTGACAGCATCTACTCCCACTCTATTTCCTGGGCAGCAAAAGATAAAGAGTTTATAAAATCACACGTAAAAAGCTCAAACCAGTTTTGTCAAACTATAGACACTCTGATGCAAAGAACAAACAATAATGAAACAAATGGAATTTGCATTGGTTCTGAGTTCAGCAGGATATTTGCTGAAATAATATTCCAAAAAATTGATGTAGATATTGAGCGACTATTACTAGAAAAGCTCAACCTTAAGCATGCAGTAGACTATGAAATAATTCGTTATGTTGATGACTATATGATCTTCTCGAAATCCATTGAGGATCAACAAGCTGTTTACAATGCTGTAAGTGACTCAATAAATAAGTATAATTTATATTTATCGTCTCAGAAGTTACAGAAGTATTCAAGACCGCTCCTCACAGAGAAATCATCAGTTGTAGTTGTTTTAGCCGAAATTTTAAAAAATTTTGATGATAACGTCTTCGAATCCAGATATGAAAATAAGAATAAAATATTAATACCAAGAAAAATTTTCAGAAAAGATAGATTAAAGAACTCTATGATTGATAAGGTTAAGAAGGTTTGCAAGGATGAGAGCCAAGACTACTCCTTAGCATCGTCTTACTTAATATCCGTATTCAACAAACGTGTTAGTAGCCTAATTTATAGCTATGAAAGATTCTTAAACTCATTAAAATTCAAAGAGAAAAATGGGGATAAAACCGCTATAAAGGACGGAAAATTGTTGCTTAGAGATTTGTTTGAGACACTATTAAGTTTGATGCTTTTCTTTTACAGTGTAAAACCTTCACTAAGTTCTTCAAACAAAATTGCGCAATCAATTATTGAGATTGATAGATTTTTAGAAATTTCAATGCCAGAACACTCCCCTTTCATTCGTACTATGCTAATGAATGACGTAGTTAGAAATCTAGCAATGGATAACAAAGACAGTTATCGTGAAGGATTCGTAACTTTAGAAAAGCTAAACATACTACTTGCAACAAATGAATTTTCTAACAATTACTCGATAAGTAGCTCTTTATTAAATAAATTAGTCGACAAATCTCATTCTATGTCTTACTTCGATATAGTCTCTATTCTCTATTACTGTAAGAATAACGAAATATATTCCGATATTATTATTAAAATCGAGGAGGAATGCATTAACAAGTTAGCTCTGAGTGATCTATCTAGAGAATCTGAAATTTTACACTTGGCATTAGACTTATCTACCTGCCCATACATATCAAGAAGACTAAAGGAAATTGTTTTTAGAAAGCTATATGGTAATAGCTTTGTCGATGATAATAATTCTAAACCAGAAGACGAAAGGCTAGATGCCGTTCTATCCAAAACCTATTGGTTTGTAAAATGGTCAGGAGCTGATTTATATAGCCTACTACTTAGAAAAGAGTTGAACCCTGTTTACTAAGCTACTATTATGCAGTAGTAGTAGAGTCAATATTACTCAAGCATAATATTGCGTTTTCGTTAGATCAAAACAATATCTCGCAAGGATATATGAGGGTTTAATCGAGAGTCTAGTACTCACACACCTGATGTTGAGACTCTGCTACACCTTATCTGAATATTTCGAGGGCAGCTCTTTCTTTTTTCCAGCCTAAACTTTACATTGTCAGACAAACCCCGAGAAATCTATCACTTTTACCTGAAACTTTAACACCGTGAATTATTTAAATCGGCAAAGCCTTTTGCTGATATTGATCCCCGGCTGTCCAGGTAAACATAACCAGCTTAAGCTTGATTAATAGTTTGCACCGTAATCTGCAGCCCCAGTGCTTTGGCTACTTTGGCGACAGTGGCAAAAGTTGGGTTACCGTCCGGTGAAAAGGCTTTATACAAGCCTTCGCGGCTGATGCCGGTATCGCGTGCTAGCTGGCTCATGTTTTTTGCTTTGGCAATTACCTCTAACGCATGCACAATAAACGCCGGATCATCACCCGCTTCTTCAATGCAGGCTTCAAGATATAGCTGAATATCTTCATCAGTTTTTAAATGCTCTGCCTGTCCCAATGCGTGGTTTTAATAGCCATAACCTACACCTCTGCCCATATCGTTTGACTACAGCAGCTTACGCCACTGATTTGGCGATATTCTGCGCCACAACATAGGCTTTGTACTGGGCATCAATTTTAAAAAACACCTCTACCGGCGCGTTATAAACCCGCTTTATCTTGGTTGCCAGATCAATGCTTAACTCACTTTCGCCGTTGATAAAACGGGTAATGGTAGATTTAGCCACATTCAGATCACGGGCTGCATCGGCTGCTGTCAGGTTTTTACGCTGCAGATAGCGTTTAAAATGTGCGCCGGCGGCTTTTGGCGGGCCAATCAGGCCCATCTCGCGCAGGTTTTCACTGCTTAGCAATTCCGTATTGTTTGTCATTTCATCTATTACCTTAACGTTGAATCGCGCGTTGAAATTACACGGCGAACCTTATGCAGACATAGCTTAGCCATAGCGAATAACTTCTATCATCAGCATGTCTTCACCCTCGCTTTCACCCAGCAAACCCGCTACCACAAACTGAAAATTTTCCTTTATCGACACACTGAACCTGTTGCCCTCTATCACCATATTGCCCAGCAAGACCTCTTTGGCTTCCTGCAGTGATATCGCATTAACAAGAATATCAATGACGTCTGTTACTTCCTCCCGCGCAAGCGCGGACAGACTATTGATAGCTGCCGCTGTACTTGCTTCCTTTCCCGGTTTAACAACTACCCGCAATAGTCACCTCCTTGTTCGCGGTCTTTATCAGAGACATGAACATTCTAGACTCGAGTTGCGCAACCCGCAACCACGGATAGCATTTTGATCGCGACTAAGCATCTGGTGGTTTGAGTTATCTAACCGCTGTTGCTGCGCTTCAGGCAGCTTATTTACTCCGAGTAGACATTGCAGCAACGAGCACCGCCAGAGAAAATTTGACATGTTGACTTACGCTTGATTGGCTCTTTACATGGTAACTTGGAGCTGTGGGATAAAAGCTTTTACTATCACGTCAGCCATTGTTTATCGGCTTAAAAGCAGTGGCACTCCCCCAATCACGCATTCTTGCACCCTACAGACTGTCATATTTTTTTACAGTTGATAAAATTTCGCAAATTAAAATACAAAGACTAATTAATTATCAATAACTTAACTTGATGGCAAGATAACTGCATATTAACAATTGCCATTTTTTAAAAACAATTAGGTTTTTGCTTATGAAAAATCTCAATCTTGCTGTTTTAACCATTACGTTCTTATTAGCTTTTACCTCACGTAGCATCAATGCAGCCATTATAGTGTTTGACTCATCCATTCATCGTACAACCAGTTTCAGTTATTCTTTAGACGAGGGGGCATTTACTGCTGACTTTTTTAATCCCGTTAACGAAGCTGATGGAGCAGGTTTCTGGTATTTCGAACGTGGCCTTTTTATCGGATCTTCTGCTACCACTCTCTCCTTTGATGTGATGTTCAACCAAGACGTTGTTTGGAGTGAATATGACCGGCTTTTCTTTACTGACGAAGAAGATCTTGGGGTGACGCTTGTCGGAAATGGCGTATCTATTTCCAATCTTTTTCAGGGGTCAACTAATGGCACAAATTCATTTGTTTCGCCGATAACATTTCTTGCTAATGAAGTTTACCGTTTTACGTCGAACTACCACTGTGAATTTAGCGTTTGCGGCGGCTACGTCGTAAATAACTTGGTGATTAACTTAGCAACACCAGATGTCGATAAAGTTCCCGCGCCTTCAACAATAATCTTACTGGCACTAGGCCTGGTAAGTATTCGCTTCGCTCGTCGCGAAAATGCTTCTGGTAAAGCCCTCTGAAATTGTCCAACTGATAGCTTATTAATAGCTGCCGGGGATCGAAGCTGCAGCCGGTTGCGATGACGCAACCAGTTTACAGCTGCTGTAGTGAACCAGAGCCTGCTAAGCCGACATATCTAGTAACGCATCGCGCATCAGGTGGTAATTCCTGAGGTTATGGCCGACAGAAGAAAGCTCAGGGTAAGCTTGCCTTTTGCCTCATAACACCTGCTTGGTATATCAACCCCAAAACAGCATCGACCTTTGTCTAATGTATTTCCATAGACACTCGGTCTATTATTTTTGCATGACAACATTGCATACAACACCTCGCAGAGGCAGACCGCCCAAATTAGCTGCACAACAGCGGGATATCCGCGCCGAGCTGATTAGAAGCGGGCTTGAGCATTTAACCGAAATCGGTTTTACCGCCTCGGGCTTGGACAAAATTCTGAAAAACGTCGGAGTGCCTAAAGGCTCGTTTTATTTTTACTTTAAAAGTAAAGAAGCCTTTGGCCATGCCGTGCTTGATAGTTACGCCAACTACTTTGCCAGCAAGCTGGATAGCTGCTTGCTGGATAGCTGCGTTCCCCCGCTACAGCGTATGCGCAACTTTATCGAAGATGCCAAGTATGGCATCGCCCGGCATCAGTTTAAACGCGGTTGTTTGGTTGGCAACTTAGGCCAGGAAGTTGATGTATTACCAGAAAGTTTTCGCCCGGTGCTGATAGCAATCTTTAAAAGCTGGCAGCAGCGTATTGCTGCTTGCCTGCGCGAAGCACAACTGGCCGGTGAATTAGCGCCAGCGGCTGATTGCGACGCGTTAGCCGAGTTTTTCTGGATTGGCTGGGAAGGCGCAGTAAGCCGTTCACGGCTGGAGCAAAGCACGCAGCCGCTAGATAGCTATGCAGAACGGTTTATGCAGGGCTTAGCCGGCTAATTTTTTTATTAATAAATAGACAACTGGTCTATTTAGGAGGCGATATGTTTAAAGGCGTATTAATTGAAAAAGACGAGAGCGGTTATCGTGCCGCGCTGAAAGATTTAGACGATGCCGTGCTGATGGACGGCGACACGCTGATTAAAGTGGCCTACAGCACACTGAATTATAAAGATGCGCTGGCCATTACGGGTAAATCGCCGGTAGTGCGCAAATTCCCTATGATCCCGGGCATTGATTTGGCCGGCACGGTAATCAGCTGTGCCTCAGGCAAGTTTACCCCCGGTGACGAAGTACTGCTAAACGGCTTTGGTGTCGGCGAAGCGCACTGTGGCGGCCTGGCGCAACAGGCGCAACTTAACAGTGACTGGTTAATTGCGCTGCCCAAGGGGTTGTCGGCTAAACAGGCGATGGCGATTGGTACCGCGGGCTACACCGCTATGCTGTGTGTGATGGCATTAGAGAAACATAGCGTTGTGCCGGACTCGGGCGAGATACTGGTTACCGGCGCCAATGGTGGAGTTGGCAGCTATGCTATAGCGATACTGGCTAAGCTGGGCTACAGCGTTGTCGCCGCCACAGGCAGAATTGAAGAAGCTGAGTACCTTAAAGCTCTTGGCGCCAGCGAGATTATTGACCGCCATACACTTTCAGAACCCGGCCGACCGCTGGCCAAAGAGCGTTGGGCCGGTGTAATTGACTCAGTGGGCAGCCATACTTTGGTCAATGCCTGTGCCAGCACCAAATACGGCGGCATTGTTGCCGCTTGTGGCCTGGCCCAAGGTATGGATTTACCAGGTACCGTAGCGCCGTTTATCTTGCGCGGTATCACCCTGGCCGGTATCGACAGCGTGATGCGCCCGCTTAAAGACCGCGTCGAAGCCTGGGCTAGATTGGCGAAGGTGTTAGACAGCAACACGCTGCAACAGGTGGCTACCGAGATAGGTTTAGCGCAGGTGTGTGATACCGCCCAGCTTTTACTAGACGGCCAGGTGCGCGGGCGTATAGTGGTTAATGTTAATCAGCTTTGAGAGTAATGCTTACCCTGCCGATGCTCAGACGCAATGAAGTGTTAATTGAAATAGATTAACCGCTGTTGCTGATAAATGGCGGCCTGGCTCATTAAGCGCAGCTGAGAATAGTGCCATTTGCTTTAGTCCCGCTATCCGCTAAGCTGCTTTACACCCTTTCACCTACTGCCGGATAGACCATGCGTATGCTGTTTACTCTTGCAGGCTATGTGCTGGCGGGCTATGGCCTGCTGTGCTTATTGTTATATTTGCTGCAGCGACAGTTAATTTATTTCCCCGTGCCGGCACAATTGCCACCAACCGATCCACTGATTTTGCAGCAAGCCAATGCCACTGTAGTGGTAAGCCGTAAAGCGCGCGACGGTGCGCAGGCGCTGCTGTACTTTGGCGGCAATGCCGAGGATGTTAGTGTGGCTTTGCCGCAGTTTGCGGCGGCGTTTCCCAATCATGCTATTTATCTTATGCACTATCGCGGTTATGGCGGTAGTTCCGGCAGCCCTTCCGAGCAGGCACTGGTCGCGGACGCGCTGGCGCTGTTTGACCAGCTACAGAGTAAACATAGTGATATTACCGTGCTGGGGCGCAGCCTGGGTTCTGGCGTAGCGGTGCAACTGGCGGCGCAGCGTAAAGTAGCACAACTGGTGTTAATCACCCCGTTTGACAGCCTGAGCGCGCTGGCCCGGCGGCAGTTTCCGCTATTTCCGGTTAAGTGGCTGTTAAAGGACACTTACACATCAGTTGCTTATGCACCGGCCATTACCAGCCCCACGCTGATCCTGCTGGCAAAGCAGGATGAAATCATCGGCCGTGCCCACAGCGAGGCGCTGTATCAGGCGTTTGCCCCCGGCGTTGCCAGGCTAAAAAGCTATACCGGCAGCCACAATAGTGAACTGGCGGCCAGCCAAATTGCCGCCTGGCTGGCTGCTGTCCCATAACGTATTGTTACAGCCCTGCTTGCAGATAGCTGTCCGGCTGCTGGTTTGAGTTATCCAACCGCTGTTGCTGTGCTCGATCCGGCTTATTTACTCCGGCCGGTTTTATGCTTAGCACGGAACAAATTAAACCGCTTGCACATTTCAGCGACGTTTTAGTCACAATTGCTTTGCTAACCTCGCAACGCTTCATCAAATAAATTCGGCTGATAGTTGGAGGAATAACAATATGAGCAGGCAATTAATAAAGGTATCGTGGTTGAGACTAAGGTTGAAATTGTGGGCGCTGCTGCTTGGCTTGCCCCTTGTTGGCGTTCCGATTTTTGCCAATGCAGCAGAGGCACCCGGTGCGCTGACTGTCGTCGTTAAAAATCAGAACACTGACAGGCCACTCCCGAGCGTGCAGCTCACGCTGACGAAACGGGAAAGCAATTTCACGCAAACTTTAGAAACCGACGAACAAGGTCGTATTGTCATAGAGCAGCTCGACCCCGGTCTTTACTCGGTGAACCTGGCTAAAAGCGGCTTCGCTGCAGTGTATGAGCCAAGCGTACGGGTGATTACGCGCAAAAATATCAGAATTGAATTCAAACTTAGCGAAGTGGAAATTGAGAAAGTGGCGGTTCGGGGACAGCAAACTAATACCTTTGCGTCAGGTTCCAGCACCTATCTCGACAGAGAAACGTTGCGAAGCGCTGTAGGCGGTGGCGCAGATCCGCTGCTCTCCTTAGACGGTTTACCTGGCCTGGCATCTGCCAGTGAATTCGCCAGCTTTAGTGTACGCGGCCGTGGCCCGAGAGATAATTTGTTATTCGTTGATGACTTCCCGTTTGATAAGGCGGTGCACTTTGATGCGACACTGGGTGAAGAGGAAGATGTTGGTGGTGGCGGCCGTTTTTCGATTTTCGCACCGAATGTGATCAGCGGTGCCGACTTCTCACCGGGTGGCTGGGGGGCGGCTTATGGTGGCCGCGCAGCATCGCTACTGAAACTGGACGTCGCCGATGGCAATCCAAGCCCGTCAGCCAGTTTGCGCTACGACCTTGCCGGTTATGAAGTGGGTTACGACGGCCCTGCAGGTATTACACAAGACGCAACAATGCTGGTTTCTGCCCGGCGGCTGGATTTCGGCAAGTTGTTTGAAACCATCGAAGAGCTGGACATTGGTGAGCCGGTGTTAAGGGACATCATCGTAAAGTCGGTGATACCCATCAACCAGAACAACACCTTGGAAATTCTACTGATAGATACCCACGAGGACTATATCCGCGACGTGACGCACGTTTTTGAGTCGCCCAATTTCGAAGATGCTGCGCTGCAATATTCTGAACAAGATAGTGACTTGTATGGCCTGACATTGCGATCATTAGTTGGCGAGACAGCTGTCTGGACTAACAAGCTTTACTACCGCAAAAGCGACAAGGTGAGTTCAGAGGGTGAAGCCTTTCCTGATCTGGTACCAGAGGGCTCACCCGCGGCTGATTTTCCGGTGCGGGAAAACATTATTACCATTGGTGAAGCTGAAACGGAGATCGGCTGGCGCAGCGATTTTGAGACAATAAATCAATGGGGGTTATTCAGTGCCGGTGTGCAGGTAACGCAAATTAAACTGGACTATAACACTGTGTTAGATGGCGATTGGATCCGCTTTGTTTACGACGAAGATGATTTCAGGCAAGACCCCGAACAGCGTTTTATTGTGCTGACTCCCGACAATATCAACTCTGCACTAAATCAGAAAGAAACCAGCTATGCCGGCTACGTAGAACAGGTTTTTCAGCGCGGCGAGTGGGATTTTGGCACCGGCTTACGGCTGGAACGCGATGGTTTTGCCGACGAAAGCTTCGCCTCGCCCAGGTTCAGCATTAACTGGCGGCCGGGTAAAAAGGTCAGATATTTTGCCACTGCAGGGCTGTTTCATCAGTCACCGCGGTTTTTACACCTTGCTTCTAACACGTCAAACAACCTTAAAACCGAAAAAATTACCCATAGCAGTGTCGGTTTTAAGTATTTCCCGCACAGTAATTGGTCGGTATTAACCGAGGCCTACTATCAAAACCTCGACAACCTGGTGGTAGACCTGGATCGGGCAAGCGGTACCTTTGCCAATATTGGCGATGGCAGCTCGTATGGCGTTGATATAGTGGTTAACGGTATGATCTTCGAAGGTCTTTACGCCAGCGCAACCTACTCTTACAACGATGCCGTGGTCGATCGCAAAGACGGGCGCGGTGACGTAGCCGCTGAATTCAGCCGCAAGCATGTCGCCACGCTGGGCCTGACCTGGGAAATCAGCGACCGCTGGAAGGTTGCCGGGCGCTACAAATACCTTTCCGGCCGGCCAGATGACAACTTTATTATTCACGCTGACGTATTGGGGCCGGGCCAACCGCTACGCTACTCGAAAGAGATCACAGAGCGCAATGTCGGTCGCAAAGACAGTTCCGCCTTGTTGAACGTTCGCGTTGACTATAGACGCGCGTTTGGCCCGATCGATGTCACCGCTTTTTTGGATGTCATCAACGTAACGGCAGCGTCGTCGAGCGATGATACCGAGTTTGACTACCGCCGCGGCGTACTGGTGAAGGATGATAGCGAAGCAGAGCCGCTGATTGGTCTGCGACTGGATTATGCATGGTAAGTGCATGGTAAATCGGACATGGTAGATCGCGCCTGATATATCGGCCATGGTAAATTGGGCCGGGTATATCGGGCCGGATAAAAACAGGTAAGAGGGAGCAGCATATGGTTCACGCGCTTGGTGCCGTGCCGGTTAGAGTGTTGATTGTTGAAGACAACCGCGACATTTGCGAGAACATTGCTGCGTATCTTGAAAAGCATAGCTATGTTGTGGATTTTGCCTATGACGGTATCAGCGCGATGCACCTGGCGTTGACGCATCCGTTCGACGTTATTGTGCTGGACCTGATGCTGCCGGGGATGGATGGCTTAAGTTTCTGCCAAAGGCTGCGAACGGATGCCGAAATAGCAACACCCGTACTTATGCTAACGGCCAGAGACAAGCTTGACGATAAACTGAAAGGGTTTGCGGCGGGAGCCGATGACTACCTGGTTAAGCCATTCGCATTACAAGAGCTGCATGCAAGGCTGCAGGCGCTGTACAAACGTAGTCACGGCAGACCCGACAACCTGTTAACTGTGGGCGATCTGACGCTGAACAAGTCTACACTGCAAGTGCATCGCGCCGGAAGGCGCATCGATCTGACCCCTGCCGGTATCAGACTCCTGCAACGCCTGATGGAACAAGCGCCGTCTGTTGTGGCTCGTGATACTCTTGAAACCTTGTTGTGGGCAGACGAGCCCCCCGATGGCGATGCACTGCGCTCACACCTTTACAAGCTGCGCCAGGCCATCGACAGGCCGTTTGATAGCCCGTTAATCCATACGGTGCACCGCATCGGCTACCGGATTGCAGAGGCGAGTATTGCAGAGGACAGTCACTAATGTACCGCCATAGTTTACGTAAGCGTGTCGCCTTTGCCTTTGCGATCTGTGTGGCTGTACTCAGCGTGGCCTGGGGCTTTGCCTTCTTCGCGGCGATCAGGTTGAGTGAAGACCGTGTGCTGATGCATCAGCTGCAGCAAGCTGCCGAAAGCTATCCCGTTATGCCGGTGAACCTTCGCGGATACGATAACATTGCCAGCCTGCCGGAATCACTCAGGGCGTGGGCACAAACTAACCCCACGGTAGGACTGTACGAATTCGAAGCCGAAGAGTTGCATGTTGCGGTACTAGCTACCGACAATCAAGAGCTGGCTACTGACAATGAAAGGCCGGCTACCGGCAATGCACAGCGCTACGCCTTTGTGGTGTTCGACGTTGCCGGGATTGAGGCTGCATCATCAGAGGATTGGTGGTGGCTGCTGGTTATTACCGGTGTGGTGGGAACACTCGGTGCTGTTGGTTTCGGGCTGGGCGTGCTGGTGATGCGCAGAGCTGTCGCCCCTGTCCTGCAACTGGCCAAAGTGGTTGCCGACATCGATCTGGAACATCTGTCGATGGATGATCATAAACGCATAGAGTCTGGCCGCTTCGGCGCTGATGAAGTGGGTGTGCTGGCTGAAACCATAGAGAAGACCCTTGAGCGGATCAGCGCCTTTATTGCCAGAGAGCGCTATTTTACTGATTCAGCCAGCCATGAGTTACGTACGCCAATCACGGTAATAACCGGCGCGCTTGAGCTGCTGGAACACAGCGAGCTGTCAGCAACCGATAGGAAGGCGCTGGATCGGGTAAGGCGTGCGACGCTCGACATGAAAACCACCATTGAAATGTTCTTGTGTCTCGCCCGCGAAACCGACGACGGCCTGTATAACGAGCAGTTTTTCGTGTTGCCGCTGGTTAACAAGGCAATAGAACAGCAGCGCTATCTGCTAAGCCGCAAGTTCGTCGATATTGATATCGACAAAGTGGCAAATCCCGAAGTCTACGGTCATCCGCAGGCTTTTTCTATCGCGGTCAATAATCTGGTGCGTAATGCCTTTGAGCACACCCTCGACGGGCACGGACCAATCACCATTCGCATCAAACAGCACGAGCTGTTAGTCACCAATCAACTGAGCAGTGATGCTGATGAACGGCGCACGCCTGCCAGGGCGGCTTCTAATGGCTATGGTTTGGGGCTGGGTATTGTACAACGGCTGTGTGAGCGCAATGGCTGGTCGTTTTCGCTGCTCGCTGATGAAGCGCGTATCATCGCCCGTCTTTCGTGGTGAGAACTATAATTGCAAAGTGATTTTCAAAGAGTAACCGACTGAACTACCGCTCAGTGCTGACAAAAACTATGGAAGTAAAATGGCTTCGCTGCCGGGACTCGAACCCGCGAACATTGTGGCTTGTGGCGTGACAGGCCGGCTAAGCTCGTAACAGAGAGTAACCGACTGAACTACCGCTCAGTGCTGACAAGGCTTGTGGCGTGACAGGCCGGCTAAGCTCGTAACAGAGAGTAACCGACTGAACTACCGCTCAGTGCTGACAAAAACTATGGAAGTAAAATGGCGGAGCGGACGGGACTCGAACCCGCGACCCCCGGCGTGACAGGCCGGTATTCTAACCGACTGAACTACCGCTCCGCGCTGGAGTGAGCTTACGCTCTTTGGCTTTTACCTTTCGGTGGCTTTCTGAATTGGCGGAGCGGACGGGACTCGAACCCGCGACCCCCGGCGTGACAGGCCGGTATTCTAACCGACTGAACTACCGCTCCGAAATCAGACAAGCAGTGTAAGGCGTAGTGGCGGAGCGGACGGGACTCGAACCCGCGACCCCCGGCGTGACAGGCCGGTATTCTAACCGACTGAACTACCGCTCCGACGTAAGCTTTACATAAATTGGCGGAGCGGACGGGACTCGAACCCGCGACCCCCGGCGTGACAGGCCGGTATTCTAACCGACTGAACTACCGCTCCGCACCAATTGCCCTGCAGAATTTCGTTTGGGTATCCTGCAGTGCGGCGGGAATGATACGGATTAGCCGAAAGGCCGTCAACACCTTTTTTGCCGCTTTTGCCTAATCCTTAATCATCCGGCAAGGTCAGATCCAGAATGTCATCCATATCGTTGTTTTTTTGCGCATTGGTGCTGTTTTTATCTGCTGCAGGCTTATTTTTTTCTGCCGTTGCCGCAACCGGCGCTGCCTTTTCGGCTTTTTTACGCCAGAACTGTAAATCGGCTAATTTCTTGTCTGTCATAACAAACCAGATAGCAAAACCACCACCAAACAGGATAAACAAGTTAGCGCCAATAACTAAGCCCCAGGGAAACTCAGGTACAGGTTCGGCTTGCTCGGCGGCAATTTCATCTTTAACTTTTTGCGGCAAATCTGCCAGTACCGGTGCGTCTAATACCGGCCGGTTAACTACAAAACTTACTTCAGGCAGATTAAGCATAAATTCGCGGCCATCTTGCATCTCGCCAAAAGCCGCCACCTCTAAAATGTAGCTGCCATGGCCACGGTTATGCAGTTTAAGCTCACGCGGTGAGGTGCCAGGCTCATTCAGCGCAAACGACTCTATCTCGCCACTGGGATAACGTACTCTGCCCTGCAGCAACACCGAGGCGGCATTCACACTATTGTCGGTTACCCGAAACAACACCTGGTGCGGTTTAGCCTGCTGCTGAGGTTTGTCGTCAGCCAGCGCAGCCGCGGCGGTAATATCTGCAACTATTGGCGCGGGCTTTAAAACCACGGGTGCCTGCTCTACTTCACGGGTATATAAAGGTGTGCGCACTATATATTTAGGCGTCCATTCACCGGCCACAAATTTTAGCTGAAACTCGCCGGTAAAAATGCCGTCACGGGAGCGCTCATCATAGCCTTTACCGTCATCACGAAATTGCGCTACCTGCACCACGCCACGGCCAAAGTTGTCGTAGTCAGCATTATTGGTGCTGACAAAGATCACTTCCAGCGCCAGCACTTCGTTAAAATCTTTCGCTGTAATAGGCTGATCGCCATTTGTTAAACGTGCGGTGATCTTAACGGTTTCACCTACCATCAGGTTGGCAGGTAACGGCTCTACGTTTAGCTGAATGTCGCTTAGCAACATAATACGGCTTTCAGGCAGCAGGCGGCCAATGGCCTGCCATGGGCCTGGCATCGGGTTTTTAATCTGAATTAAATCGTAACTGCTGGCGTCATGCCAACGGACCTGTTGGGCTTCAGCGGTATTAAAATGAATTTTGCTGCCATCCGGCTTTACCAGCACTACCGACGCCGAGCCACGCCGGCGAAACAACAGCAGGGTAATTTCGTCGACTTTATCATCAATACGAAAACGGTTATCAAACAGCGAAATCTGGTTTTTTGTAGGTAAATCACTTAACAGTGTAAAACCACTTTCATGCAGGGTTTTCTCATCAACAGCCTCTGTGACTTCTGTTACCGCAGCCGCAGTACCAGGCGGCGCGTCTTGCATGGCGCTAAGTGGGAGGCTGCAAAGCAATAAACCTAATGCTGCTATCAGTTTCGCCACAGGCAACTGCCTCCTTTTTTCTGTACCAGATCCAGCCGGCTTTCATGCGCGGCCAGTTCCTCTGCAGTTGCCTGCAGCACCTTTAACCGGCCACTACGCTGTATTGCCACCGGGCCACCGTCGCCGTCTGTGCCGTCTTGCTCGTTTGCCAGGTTTAAACTTACCTGGCCGCCGGTCATCAGCAGATAAACATCCGCTAAAATTTCAGCATCCAATAAAGCGCCGTGCAGTGTACGGTGGCTGTTATTAATATCATAACGGCGGCACAGTGCATCGAGGTTGTTCTTTTGGCCTGGATGCAGTTCCCGCGCCATTAATAAGGTATCCAGAATGGCGCAATAGTCGCCAACCGGTGCCAGTTGCGGATGCAGCATGGAAAACTCGTGATTAATAAAGCCGACGTCAAACGCGGCGTTATGGATCACCAGCTCGGCACCATGAATATAGTCATAAAAGTTTCTGGCGATATCACGAAATTTGGGTTCATGTTTTAACCGCTCGTTGGTAATACCGTGAACGGCAACCGCTTCAGCGTCAATAATCCGCTCGGGGTTAATGTAAACATGAAAATTATTGCCGGTAAAACGCCGGTTTATCAGCTCTACGCAACCTATTTCAATAATGCGGTGGCCGTCTTTGGGGTTTAGACCAGTAGTTTCAGTGTCGAGAATAATTTGTCTTTTAGCCATGGCAGTTTCGTTTTTTACAGCATTTGGGTTAGATTATACGCCGTTTTGGTTTGAGGAAAGGCTTTATGCGCAAAACAGTTGCGATCTATACCGACGGCTCCTGCCTGGGTAACCCCGGCCCGGGCGGCTACGGTGCTGTGCTGATCTATAAACAGCATCGCAAAGAGTTAAGCGGCGGCTATAAACTCACCACGAATAACCGTATGGAACTGTTAGCCGCTATTGTTGCGCTGGAGAATTTAAAAGACAGCTGCGATGTGGAGTTAACCACCGACAGCCAGTATGTGCGCTTAGGTATTACCCAATGGCTGGCCGGCTGGAAGCGTAATAACTGGAAAACCAGCCAGAAGCAGCCGGTGAAAAATCAGGATTTATGGCAACGGCTGGATGCTGCCGCCTCAGCCCACAAAGTTAACTGGCACTGGGTAAAAGGCCATGCCGGCCACCCGGAGAACGAGCGTTGTGATGTATTAGCCCGCAGTGCAGCAGAGGCAAAACCCACTACTGTAGATACGGCGTTTGAGTTGAGCCAGAAGGCGGGAAATTAAGGTTAACTCAATCGTCAACTGCTTGCGCTGCAACACTCGCCTTGGCTCATCACAGCAACTATGTCGGGCATCCTGCCCTACACCCTAATCGGGCCAGCTAAAGCTGTTCAAACTTGTTCCTGACAAGTTTTTCGCTACCGCTTGCGCGTTCGCTCAGACACTCTGTGATGACCAAATCGAGGTTCCAGCCGCAGTTGACTAGTTCAGCGAAGCGATTACTCGCCAGCTTTTACCGTTGCTTCTGCACCGGCATTTGCGGCCAGCATTTTCTCCAGTTCAGCGATAAAAGCTTTATCGTCCGGTGCGGTGCGGCTGCCAAAATGTTTTACTGTTTGCTCGTCGCTGCTTACCAGATACTTATTAAAATTCCAGCTTGGTGCTTCCCCGGTTTTGGCAATTAAAGCTTTAAATACCGGGTTAGCGTCGTCGCCTTTTACCTTAGAGCTGGCAAACATCGGAAATTTCACACCGTAGGTTAAGTAACACACCTCAGCCGTTTTTTCGGCATCGTCATATTCCTGCATAAAGCTGTCCGACGGAAACCCCAGTATCACTAAACCTTTGTCCTGATACTTTTGATGTAAAGCCTCAAGGCCTTCAAACTGTTTGGTAAAACCACATTTACTGGCCGTATTCACCACCAGCAGGGTTTTGCCTTTGTAGCTGTCGCATAAATCTACGCTCTCACGCGTATTTAACTGCTGCATAGAATGGCCGAGAATTTCACCACACTGGTTAGCCATTGCCGGCATAGCCAGTAAACCGCAAGCTAAGGCTACGGCGCTTAGTAATGTTTTCATTTTCATCTCCTGTAGGGTTCGCACTTAAGGCCAACAACTGTTACGCAGCATAACCTAAAGCCGATCTGTTTGCCCAAAACGATAAAAATTCACGTGTGTTTTTTTTGCTATCCGCTATCATCCGCTTCCTTTTTTTGGCGGCTCTCGTATGCTTAGCCAGAACTGCTTACTCAAGGATCGCTATGCGCATTTGTTTTTTAATGTACCCGTGGGACAAAGTTTATCCCGAAGGCGACAGTACTATTCGGATGATCCACGAAGCGGTCAGCCGCGGCCATACTGTAGCCATTACCCATGCGACTAACTTAACGGTGCGGGATAGCATCGCCCAGGCGTTTTGCAAAGTGTTTGTTAAAGGCCAGAAAGTGTCCAGCAACATTGCCAGCTTTTACCGTAACGCGCAGTTTAATCAGCAAAAGCTGCCATTGGCGGCTTTTGATGCCATTTTTATCCGGTTAAACCCGCCGCTGGACCCGATAGTACTCAACTTTTTGGACTCGGTGCGCGAAGACACCTTTATTATGAATGATTTAGATGGTGTGCGTATTGCCAACAACAAGATGTACACCGCGTCCTTACACGACCCGGACAACGAGTTTATTCCGGTTACACATGTGTCAAAAAACAAGGATTATCTGGCGCGGGTGCTGGCAGAGTCACCCAACGATAAAATGATTTTAAAACCACTGAACGGCTACGGTGGCAAAGGCGTTATTTTGCTGGAAAAATCTGCCGCGCAAAGCGCCCGCTCGTTACTGGATTTTTATATTGGCGATACCGAGCGCGGCAACTACGTTATTTTGCAGGAATATGTTGAAGGCGCTGAACTGGGCGATATCCGTATTTTAATGCTAAACGGTAAACCTATCGGTGCCATGCGTCGTATTCCACCGGTTGATGATGTGCGCTCTAACGTGCATGCCGGCGGCACTGTGGTTAAGCATCAGCTAACCGAACAGGAGAAGCGCTTGTGTGCTCATATAGGCCCTAAACTTGCCCGCGACGGTTTATTTTTTGCCGGCATAGACGTAATTAACGGCAAATTGATTGAAGTAAATGTAATGAGCCCTGGCGGCATTGCCCGGATTAACCGGTTAAATAGCGTGCGCCTGCAAGAGAAAGTTATTGATTTTATTGAGCATATGGTAAACAGCAAAACCCAGTTATCACCACGCAAGCAGGTGTTCCGGCCACTGCTGAGTGAAGCTGAAACTGTTATTTGAAAAATTTTTATCGTCTGTAAAAAAATAATTCACTGTTTAAAACCGGTAAATCTCGGTAAATAAGCAAAAAAAATCTGAGGTGCGCTTATGTCACAGGTAGAAAGCAACGATTTTGAACTGGATGACTTAACAGATGAGGTTGAGATCGTCAAAGATGTATCGTCAAAAGATCAAAAAGCAAAACAAAAGCTGGAAGCCCGGCGGCGCATAGATGATCTGCTGGAGCAAAAACGTTTACGCCAGTTACTGGATGACTGGGATCTGGATGATACGGAAGCATAAAAACAGCAAGGCATAAAAAAACGGGCGTATTAAGCGCCCGTTTTTTTATCTGTATTGGCAGCCGTGGCTACTAACTACGATACTTTTGCATCACTAAAGTGGCATTAGTACCACCAAAACCAAAGCTGTTCGACATCACGGTATTAAGCTCAGCCGGGGTGGCTTTAGTAACAATATTCAGCCCCTGCGCGGCTTCATCCAGCTCGCCGATATTAATTGAAGGCGCGATAAAGCTGTGTTTCATCATCAGCAGTGAATATATTGCTTCATGCACGCCTGCAGCACCCAGCGCATGGCCGGTCATCGCTTTAGTCGCACTGATAGCTGGTGATTTACCGGCAAATACTTCCTGGATAGCGCCCAGCTCTTTCACATCACCTACCGGCGTGCTGGTACCATGCGTATTAACGTAATCTACCTGAGCCGTGACATTTTGCATCGCCATTTGCATACAACGCACGGCGCCTTCACCACTTGGCGCTACCATGTCATAGCCGTCAGACGTTGCGCCATAACCTACTACTTCAGCATAAATAGTGGCACCACGGGCTAAGGCATGCTCCAGCTCTTCAACCACTACCATGCCACCGCCACCGCTGATGACAAAACCATCGCGGTTCGCATCATAAGTGCGCGATGCCAGCTCTGGGGAGTCGTTGTACTTGGTAGACAGCGCGCCCATCGCATCAAATTCCATTGCCAGCGTCCAGTGTACTTCCTCACCGCCACCGGCAAATACCACGTCCTGCTTGCCCAGCTGGATCAACTCTACCGCATGGCCAATACAGTGCGCACTGGTGGCACAGGCCGAGCTGATAGAATAGTTAACACCTTTAATTTTAAACGGTGTTGCCAGACAGGCTGAACAAGTACTGGACATGGTTTTTGGCACCGCATAAGGGCCAACCCGCTTTACGCCTTTTTCACGCAGAATATCAGCCGCTTCTACCTGTACTTTAGATGACGCGCCGCCAGAGCCCGCCACTAAGCCAATACGCGGGCTTGAAATTTGCTCTTCGGTAAAACCGGCGTCTGTCATGGCCTCTTGCATAGCAAGATAAGCATAGGCTGCAGCATCACCCATAAAGCGCATAGCTTTACGGTCAATCAGTTCACTGGGTTCCAGTTTGATATTACCCCATACCTGTGAGCGCAGGCCCAGCTCAGCAAATTCTTCTGATCGGGTAATGCCTGAGCGCCCGGCCTGTAACGAGGCCAGCACTTCGTCTTTGTTATTACCAATACTGGACACAATACCAATACCTGTGATTACCGCTCTTTTCATGCTTTCTCCATCGACCAGCCAATTGCCGGCAAGGTTAAAATAATACTGTGCGCTATTGTACGGACTTTGTTCTGCAAAGTGGTCAGCTTTCAGCGCACACTTGTACTCTGTTTTCAATTTTGCGATAGCTTAGGGTAAACTACAAGCCGAATATTGTGGTGGACCCGCCTTCTATGTCTCAGCTTACACACGCCAAAATACATTTTAATGAACAAGGCACGCCTGTGGCGTCAGATTTTGATGATGTCTATTTTTCCAATGACGGTGGTATGGCCGAAACCGATTACGTATTTTTACAGCAAAATGGCTTACCTCAGCGCTGGCTCACACATTCAGAGCCCGCCTTCCATATTATTGAAACCGGTTTTGGCACAGGCGCTAACTTTCTGCTGAGCTGGCTGCGCTTTCGTCAATACCGCCAGCAGTTTCCAGACGCCGCCTGCCAACGCCTGTATTTCAGTAGTTTTGAAAAATTCCCGTTAAGCCTTGCCGATTTAACCCAGACACTGGCAGTACACACCGAGCTTAAACCGCAGTGCCAGCAACTGCTGCACGCTTATCCGCTGTGTATTGGCGGTTGTCACCGGCTTAGCTTTGATAATGGCAGCGTAATACTGGATTTATGGTTTGGCGATGTAAATACCCTGCTGCCACAGCTTAATGCCACAGCAGATGCAATTTACCTTGATGGTTTTGCCCCCAGCAAAAACCCGGATATGTGGCAGCAGCAGCTGTTTACCGGCCTGGCCCGGCTAAGTGGCAATGGCAGCACAGTAGCTACCTTTACCTCTGCCGGGCTGGTAAAGCGTGGCCTGCAACAGGCTGGCTTTACTGTCAGTAAAATTAAAGGCTTTGGCCGCAAGCGTGAAATGCTGACCGCCATCATGGCAACGGATACCGCTACACCTTTAGCAACGCCTACACTGTTAAATGATAAAGTTACTATTATAGGCGGCGGTATAGCATCGCTTTGTACAGCTTTGGCACTGACTCAGCGCGGTGTGGCCGTGCATCTTATTTGCGAAGATGACAGGGTGGCGCGCCAGGCGTCACAAAACCGCCAGGGCGCGGTATATCCTAACCTGCATGCCAACCTCACCGATGACAGCCAGTTACACGCTCAGGCCTTTTTGTTTGCCCGGCGCTTTTATCAGCACTGGCAACAACAAGGGCTGAGTTTTGCCATGGACTGGTGTGGCTTGCTGCATCTGGCCAGCAATACGCTGCTACAACAGCGCCAGCAAAAACTGATGGATAAAGCACTGTGGCCAGCTGAACTGGTACAGGCTGTCAATGCCAGTGAAGCCTCTGCCATTGCCGGGCTTGAACTGCCCCACAGCGGCATTTACTTGCCGCTGGCCGGCTGGCTAAGCCCGCAGCAGTTTTGTCTGCAGGCGCTGCAATACTTACAGCAGCAAAAGTTATTTCGCTTTAGCCCTGATTGTAAAGTACGGGCGATAAAGCAACATCATAGCGGATGGCATGTAGATACTGCGGCCGGAGAATTACACTCAGCAGTTTTAGTATTAGCCTGTGGTAGCAAACTGGCAGAATTTGCCCCAACGGCACAGTTGCCGCTGAATAAAATCCGCGGCCAGGTCAGCTATGTGCAAGCCAGTGCAATGGCGCCACTTAAAACGGTGTTGTGTCACAAAGGGTATATTACGCCGCAGTGGCAAAACCTGCACAGTGTTGGCGCTACCTTTGATCGTAACGCAACAGAAGCCTTTATCAGCGCGCAGGACAACAGCGAAAACCTGGCACTGGTGCAGCAAGAGTTGCAGCAACCCGCCTGGTTTGCAGAGGCTGAAGTAACAGACGCCACTGCGGCATTTCGGGCTACCGTGCCGGATCATCTGCCCTTGGTTGGCCCCTTGGCTGAGCAGCAAAACCTGTACCTGATAGGTGCTATGGGCGCCAGAGGCATTATGCTGTCGCCACTGTTGGCCGAGCTGCTGGCCTGTCAGATTTGTGCTGAACCGCTACCGTTAACACAACAGCTGTGTAATCGGCTGGCCGCTAACCGTTTTCAAGTTGCTGGGCAAGAGCAATAAAAGTTTGCTAAGGTAGCGCAGAATAATAAATAAAAGTAAGGGCAAAAAATGCGGATAGCCGTTTTATTATGTCTGGCGTTATTCAGTTACGGGCAGAGCGTTGCCGCTAAAGATTTTTACCAGATCCCGCTGCCGGAAGATGCGCGTGAATTTGCCCGGCTTGATAATAAATTTCCTGCGGTACTCAGTTACTTTAGCCAGCAAAGCGAAGCCACACTACGCGATTTTTATATCCAGCAACTGGGCCAGCCCAATTCAGTACAAAGCCGGTATGGCCGCGAACATTTATATTTTACCCTCAATGGCAACCAGGTACGGGTGCTGATCTCAAGCCGCGATAACTGGCGTCAGGTTGATGTTATGGTGCAAAACTAAGCCGGTTAAGGCTTAGTCAGCTGCAACACGACCCTGCGGTTTTGTTTACGTTCTAAGGCAGTATCGTTTGGCGCTACGTGGCGCCGTTCACCAAAACCTTCTACCTGAACTTTCTCTGCACTTAGCCCGGCTGCAACAAAAAAGCTTTTTACTTTCTCAGCCCGCTTTACCGATAACTGCTCGTTCATCCAGCGCCCGCCATAACTGTCGGTGTAGCCCTGAATTTCTACAAGGTCGATATCCTGATCATATTTCAGGTATTCAGCTATCTGCGCCAGCCTGCGCTCAGACTCCCGGGTTAACTGGTCGCCACCGCTTTCATAGCGCAGTACAGTAAAAGCAATATCATCAAAGCCATACGGCAGTAAACGCGACACACACTGATTAAACTGATGGTAATTTGCCGGAAACTGCACCGGGTTCATCGCCGCCACCACTTTGTCGTAAGGGCTGTACCAGTCGCTGAAGTAAAATGTCGGGCTAAAGCCCTGCTCCAGTTCCGTCAGTAAGGTCCAGGCCGTTTTTTTCGGCAGATCGCCATTGTATTGCTTTAACAGCTTCATGCTGGCCACCGCTTTAGCAGGGGTGCCAGGACGCCAGGCCGGCGGCACTGACAGCACCTCAGCTAAGCCATAGTTGTCGGGCAGGCGTAACATTTGTAATTCAAAATCCAGGTTCAGCCCTTTACTGGCTACACTGCGAAATACCGCCTGGCCAAACTGCGGAATTTCATGCTGCAGCTGACACTCCAACGGGGTGTTTTTACTTAATTGCCAGACTGATTGCTCAATACTGGCAGAATATTGACGCAACTGTGGCTGCGCCAACACACTGGCACTGCACAACAGGCTGCTGATCATTAATAAAGTTCGCATTTTCTGGCTTTCCACCACTGTCGGTAAGCAATTTATGGCAATTTGGTTTTATGTTAAGCAAACACTATGCCGCAACAAGACGCTGACGCAATTCTTTGGCATAATAGCCGCTGATTGGTAAATTGGCGATGTTATGACACAACCAAGATCACAGCTGGCGCAGCGCTTCCGCGGTTACTACCCTGTAGTTATCGACGTGGAAACCGCAGGCTTTAATGCAAAAACAGATGCTTTACTGGAAATAGCCGCCACCTTGCTGGATATGGACGATGACGGCAATTTAGTTCCGCTACACACACTGCACTTTCACGTTGAGCCCTTCGAGGGGGCAAATCTGGATGCCAGTTCATTGGCATTTAACGGTATAGATCCCTTTAACCCACTGCGTGGCGCAGTGCCAGAGCGCGAAGCCATTACGGAAATATGTAAAGCAGTACGCAAAGCGCAAAAAGACGCCGACTGCCAGCGCAGTGTTATCGTGGCGCATAACGCCGCCTTTGATCAGAGCTTTTTTAACGCCGCAGTGGAACGGCTTAACTTTAAACGCTCGCCTTTTCATGCGTTTGTGTCATTTGACACCACCAGTTTATCGGCATTAGCGCTGGGGCAAACTGTACTTGCCAAAGCCTGCCAGGCTGCAGGTATTGAATTTAATAACAAAGAAGCCCACAGCGCTTTGTATGATACGGAGCGCACTGCTGAGCTATTTTGTTATATTGTTAACAGCTGGAAACAACTTGGCGGCTGGCCGCTGGCGCAGGCAGTGGAAGAAACCCGCGAAGACACCAGTGAACCGGTGTAAAATACGCGCAATATAAACGCGCAGCATAGCCACCAAAATATAAAGGCCGCAATAAGAAGCGGCCTTTATATTTACCACAGCAAGAGTTTACTCTGCGGCGGTATCGGTTTTGTATTTAGCAGCAGTTTCTTTGATCAATGGCTGCAGCTCACCACGCTGAAACATTTCCAGCACGATATCACAACCACCAACCAGTTCACCGTCTACCCACAGCTGGGGAAAAGTAGGCCAGTTGGCATATTTGGGTAATTCAGCACGGATATCCGGGTTTTGCAAAATATCTACAAAAGCAAATTGTTCGCCACAGGCAATCAGCGCCTGTGAAGCCTGCGCCGAAAAGCCACAACTTGGGAATTTAGGCGAGCCTTTCATAAATAACAGAATTGGGTTCTCAGCAATTTGCTGCTTAATTTTATCTAACGTTTCCATTAACACCTCACAACATGAGCATTTTCAGACTGGCAGACATTTTACGCTGTTCTGTCGTAACTGGCACTTGAGATCTGAGAAAAAATCCCCACCTCTGGTGCTACAACCTTAAGCGCTGATTATCACATCCGACTACACTGGATCAGCCAATAATCAATACTGTAAAACTTGAGTATTTTAGTCAGGTTTTGTAGTCTACGCCATGCAGACATCATAAACAACGCCAACGGAGAACGACAATGGCCTTTGAATTACCAGCATTACCTTATGCAAAAGACGCTTTAGCGCCACACATTTCCGCAGAAACTCTGGAATACCATTACGGCAAGCACCACAATACCTACGTGGTAAAACTAAATGGTTTGATTGAAGGCACCCCCTTTGCCGGTAAATCTCTGGAAGATATCGTGCGTACCTCAGAAGGTGGCATTTTCAATAACGCCGCTCAGGTATGGAACCACACTTTCTACTGGCACTGCTTATCACCAAACGGTGGCGGCGAGCCAACAGGTGCTTTAGCCGATGCTATCAATGCTAAATGGGGCTCTTTTGCTGCATTTAAAACCGCATTTAACGACAAAGCCGTGAACAACTTTGGTTCAAGCTGGACCTGGTTAGTGAAAAAAGCCGATGGCAGCCTGGATATTGTTAACACCAGCAATGCCGCCACGCCTTTAACCGATACCAGCGTAACGCCGGTAATGACTGTAGATTTGTGGGAACACGCATACTACATTGACTACCGTAATGCCCGCCCTACTTATCTGGATGCATTCTGGGCACTGGTTAACTGGAAATTCGCCAGCGAAAACTTTGCTAAGTAAGACTTAGCTGTATTAAATGAACCCGGCTTATGCCGGGTTTTTTGTCCACCAAGCTTTACATTTCCCCGCAGTATGCCATTTAAACCATTTTGCCCTCAGCCACTATAGCCTGAAGAAATTTATAGATTTTTCTGTCAATTAGTCAGGCGGGAATCCGCTTTACTGTCTAACCTTAAGATAACAGCTTGGCTGCCACCCTTTTCCGATGTTTAAAAGCTGGAGGTGCATATGAGTATTTTCGAGCACTATAAATCACGCTACGAAGCTGCGAAAGAAGAAGAATATAGCATCCAGGAATTCCTGGCGTTATGCAAAAACGACAAAAGCTGTTACGCCAGTGCAGCAGAGCGTTTATTGCTGGCTATAGGTAAACCCGAACTGACCGATACTGCGCAAGACCCACAGTTAAGCAGGCTGTTCTCCAACCGGGTAATAGCACGCTATCCGGCATTTTCCGAATTTTATGGTATGGAAGATGCTATCGAACAAATTGTGTCTTACCTGAAGCACTCGGCGCAAGGGCTGGAAGAGCGCAAACAAATTCTGTATTTACTTGGCCCGGTGGGCGGCGGTAAGTCGTCACTGGCCGAAAAGCTGAAACATTTAATGCAGCAAATTCCGATTTATTACTTAAAAGGCTCACCGGTATACGACCATCCGCTGTGCCTGTTCGACGTTAACGAAGATGGCAATATTCTGCAGCAGGAATACGGTATCCCTAAACGCTACCTGCGCAATATTATGTCGCCCTGGGCCAGCAAACGGCTACACGAGTATAACGGCGATATCAGCCAGTTTAAGGTGGTGAAAAAATACCCGTCTATATTGGATCAGCTGGCCATTGCCAAAACCGAGCCAGGCGATGAAAACAATCAGGATATTGCTTCACTGGTAGGTAAAGTGGATATCCGCCAGTTGGAACACTTCGCCCAGAATGACCCCGATGCTTATAGCTACTCTGGTGCACTTTGCCGCGCTAATCAGGGCCTGATGGAATTTGTTGAGATGTTCAAAGCGCCGATTAAGGTGCTGCACCCTTTACTGACAGCAACGCAGGAAGGTAACTACAATGGTACCGAAGGCTTAGCGGCTTTGCCGTTTGACGGCATTATACTGGCACACAGCAATGAATCTGAGTGGCAAACCTTTCGTAATAACAAGAACAATGAAGCCTTTCTTGATCGGGTTTACATTGTAAAAGTACCTTACTGCCTGCGGGTTAGTGAAGAGAAGCGGATATACCAGAAGCTATTGGAACACAGCGAGCTGAATACTGCACCTTGTGCACCGGGCACCTTAAGCTCCCTGGCACAGTTTGCCGTGTTGTCCCGGTTGAAAACCCCCGATAACTCCAGCATTTACTCCAAAATGCGCGTTTACGACGGTGAAAGCTTAAAAGACACCGATCCTAAGGCAAAATCGTATCAGGAGTACCGCGACTACGCCGGCGTCGATGAAGGCATGACAGGCTTATCGACCCGTTTTGCTTTTAAAATTTTATCGCGGGTATTTAACTTCGACAGCACCGAAGTGGCCGCCAACCCGGTACACCTGTTTTATGTACTGGAACAGCAGATAGAACGTGAGCAATTCCCTGCCGATGTGGCAGAGCGGTATCTGGAGCATTTAAAAGGCTATTTGATCCCTAAATATATTGAATTTATCGGTAAAGAAATTCAAACCGCGTATTTAGAGTCCTATTCTGAGTACGGGCAGAATATCTTTGATCGCTACGTGATTTATGCTGATTTCTGGATCCAGGATCAGGAATACCGTGATCCGGAAACCGGCCAGTTATTTGACCGCTCAGCACTGAACGCAGAGCTGGAAAAGATCGAAAAACCTGCCGGCATCAGTAACCCGAAAGATTTCCGCAATGAAATAGTTAACTTTGTGCTTAGAGCCAAAGCGAAAAACAATGGCAAAAACCCAACCTGGACCAGCTACGAGAAGCTGCGCACAGTGATAGAGAAGAAAATGTTCTCCAGCACAGAAGAGTTGCTGCCGGTAATTTCGTTTAATGCCAAAACTTCAACCGATGATCAGAAAAAACACGATGATTTTGTCAACCGGATGATGGAAAAAGGCTATACCCGTAAGCAGGTAAGGTTGTTGTCAGAGTGGTATCTGCGCGTACGTAAATCGCAGTAACGTAAGCCGGAGGTAGTATGGCGCACTTTATAGACAGACGGCTGAATGGTAAGAATAAAAGCGCGGTAAACCGCCAGCGCTTTATTCGCCGCTACAAGCAACAAATTAAAAAAGCAGTGTCGGACGCCATCAGCAAACGCAGTGTTACCGACATTAGCAGCGGTGAAAGTGTCACTATTCCCAGTAAAGACATTACTGAGCCGTTTTTTCATCAGGGTAAAGGCGGCCGCAGGCAAATAGTGCATCCGGGCAACGATCAGTTCAGCCCGGGTGATCGTATTAAACGGCCCCAAGGTGGTGCTGGCTCGGGCAGTGGTTCAGGAGATCCGGCTAACGACGGTGAGGGCACAGATGATTTTGTGTTTTCTATCTCCAAAGATGAGTATCTGGATCTGTTGTTTGAGGATTTAGAACTGCCCAACCTGAGAAAAAACCAGTTAGATAAACTGGTGCAATATAAAAATGTACGGGCCGGTTACCGCTCTGAAGGTGTGCCAAGCAATATTGACATAGTGCGCTCGTTACGGGGTTCTCTGGCCCGGCGTGTTGCTATGACAGCCGATAAAAAAGCCCGGCTGCGTGAACTGGAGCAGCAACTTAGCGCGCTGGAGCGCGAACCGGTGCCGGATCAGCAGTTGCTGCGCAGTATCATTGACGATATTGACACACTAAAACTGCGCATTGCTGCTGTGCCTTTTATCGACAGCTTTGATTTACGCTTTCGTAATTTTCAAAAACGGCCAGAGCCAACCAGCAAAGCAGTGATGTTTTGTCTGATGGATGTGTCAGGTTCTATGGATCAGGCCACCAAAGATATGGCGAAACGTTTTTATATACTGCTGTATCTGTTTTTAAGCCGCAGCTACAAAAATGTCGAGGTGGTGTATATCCGCCATCATACCCAGGCCAAAGAAGTGGATGAACAGGAGTTCTTTTATTCACAGGAAACCGGCGGCACTATAGTGTCCAGCGCGGTAAAGCTGATGTATGACATAGTGCAGGAGCGCTACAACCCGGTGGAATGGAATATATACGCAGCCCAGGCATCCGATGGCGATAACTGGACTGACGACAGCGCTCCCTGCGCAGAGCTGCTGGCGAATAAGTTACTACCACTACTGCGCTATTATGCTTACATTGAAATTACGCCCAGAGCTCACCAAAGCCTGTGGCAGGAATATGAAAAGCTGCTACCGGTGCATGACAACTTTGCCATTCAGCATATTAAAGAAGTCAGTGATATTTACCCGGTGTTTCGCGAGCTGTTTAAGAAGCAAGCCGCTTAAGCGCAATTGACTTTGCAGTGAGGTTTTTATGGCCAAAGCAAAAACGAAAATAAACACTTGTTTACCAGACGGCCCGGACTGGACCTTCGATCTGCTGGATGCCTATCATCAGGAAATCGCCCGCGTTGCAGCGTACTATCAGCTTGATACTTACCCCAACCAGATTGAAGTGATTACCGCAGAGCAAATGATGGATGCCTACTCCAGTGTTGGTATGCCGCTGGGTTATCATCACTGGTCTTATGGTAAGAAATTTATCCAGACCGAGCAAAACTATAAACGCGGTTATATGGGCCTGGCCTATGAAATTGTTATCAACTCCAACCCCTGCATTGCCTACCTGATGGAAGAAAATACTATTACTATGCAGGCGCTGGTAATGGCCCATGCCAGTTACGGCCATAACTCTTTTTTTAAAAATAATTACCTGTTTAAAACCTGGACCGACGCCGGCTCTATTATCGATTACTTAGTGTTTGCCAAAAACTATATCAGTCAGTGTGAAGAAAAATACGGCATCAGCGAAGTTGAAGATATGCTCGACTCCTGCCATGCGCTAATGAACTATGGCGTTGACCGCTATAAAAGGCCGCAACAAATCTCCCTGGACGAAGAACAAAAACGCCAGCATGAGCGCGAAACCTATCTGCAGTCTCAGGTAAATGATTTATGGCGCACTATACCGGTAAAAGCTGCCAGTGCAACGCAGCACAAAAGCCGCTTTCCGTCAGAGCCGCAGGAAAATATTCTCTACTTTATTGAAAAAAATGCTCCCCTGCTAAAACCCTGGCAGCGTGAGATTGTGCGGATAGTACGTAAAATTTCGCAGTATTTTTATCCGCAAAAACAAACGCAAGTGATGAACGAAGGCTGGGCCACGTTTTGGCATTACACTATTTTGCAGCACCTGTATGATGAGGGGAAAGTCAGCGATCGCTTTATGCTGGAGGTTCTGCACAGCCATACCAATGTGGTGGCGCAGCCGGAATACAACAGCAAATATTACTCCGGCATTAACCCTTATGCGCTGGGTTTTGCCATGTTTACTGATATCCGCCGCATTTGTGAGACGCCTACCGCCGAAGATAAAGAGTGGTTTCCGGATATCGCGGGCAGTAACTGGCTGGAAACACTGCACTTTGCTATGCAAAATTTTAAAGACGAGAGCTTTATCAGCCAGTATCTGTCACCTAAGGTGATCCGCGATTTTCACTTATTTGCCATTGTCGACGATGACGAGGAAGGCAGTTTAGAAGTGGCCGCTATTCATAATGCAGAGGGTTATCAGCGCATACGCCACATGTTATCGCAGCAATATAATCTGAGCCAGATAGAACCGAACATACAGGTGCATAATGTCGACTTAAACGGCGACCGCTCACTGACATTACATTATGTACCACAAAGCCGTATTCCGTTGGCGGGCAGTATGACGCATGTACTTAAGCACTTGCACCGTTTATGGGGTTTTACCGTTTATCTGGAACAACAAAACTCTGATGGCAGCACAGAGCTACTGCACAGCTGCCCGGAACCGGCCCTGCTGGGGGCCTGAGTGTTAGTCTAACGGGCTGTAACAGGTAACTTTGTTACGCCCGTTTGCCTTAGACCGGTACAGCGCTTTATCTGCCGCTTCCAGCCATTGCCGGTAATTTACCATGTCTTTGTTGTGCTCAGCCAAACCGATACTAAGCGTTACTTTTAATATCTGGCTGTTGTATTTAATCGACAGCTGCTCAACTGATTTACGCAACCTTTCCGCCAGGTGAGCAGCCTGCTCCAGATTAGTTTCTACTAACAAAATGGCATATTCTTCGCCACCGTAGCGGCCGGCGATATCAGTAGCTCTGAGGTTTTTACGCACCGCATCAGCAATTTGCTGGATCACTAAATCGCCGGCAGAATGGCCGTAAGTGTCATTAACACGTTTAAAATGATCAATGTCGCACATCAGCAAAGTGCTTTGGTGTGGGTAACGCTGCAAGCGTTTATATTCCTGGTTCAGGCTTTCTTCCCAGTGACCACGGTTAAATAGCTGGGTGAGGTAATCGGTTTTTGACAGTTGCTGTAAACGGCCGTTCATCGACTCTAACTCTATGCGGCTTACTGCCACATCAGTGACATCATAAATAATAAAACACAGGTGTGTTACCTGGCCACGGGTGTCTGACAGCGGAAAAATAGTACAGTTCTGATACATATATTCAGCACTACCGGTAATGGGCCGGTAATTACGAAATTTAAATATATAAGGTCGCTGCTCCCAAATCGTAAATGCCCGGTTTTTCAACAGGATAACCGGATCACATTTACGCCGTAACCAGTCTTCATCAATTTCAGAGAATAAGTCAAACAGGTAACTGTCCCGCACCTGGCGTGGTGTTAAACCACTATGGTTTTCCATAAAACCATTCCACACCTGAATACGATAGTCGCAATTTAGCACGACAAGTCCGACATCAACTGTCTGGAACATATCCATCAGCCAATGGATCTCAGATACTTCAATCGATGTTTCTGACATCACTACTCCTCCAGCAAGAAAGCAACTTTATAATTCAGGGTTTTCAGGCTGTCCTCCGTAAAAAGTAATAATAAATCGCAACTGATATTATAGTTTTCAATACCATAACTTACTTCTATGGCCAAAGTTTTACGCCAGCGCTTGGCATTGGCTCTGATCAACTCGCTAACCGGTGCATGCTGCCCCAGTACTACCGGGTGGCCCTGGCTGAAGCTCATATCAATTTGTTCTGCTAATCCTTTGAGTACGGCGCCGATCAGAATGTTGGCAATATCCATCAGCAATTCCAACTCAACTTTTACTGTCAAGGCACCATGGTAATTCATTAACCGGGCAATATCTTTAAAGCTGGAGTCATTCAGAATAAGCAGCGCCTCTCCCGACACACCGCCACCGATAAACCCCTGACACACAGCAGAAGTAGAAGACTCCTGCTCTACTGAAGCCAGAGCCATATGTAATTCACTGACTTCAATTAAATTCACATTCGGGATAGGCAGTTTTACAAATACATTTAATAACCGCGCCAGTAAATTACCTGCTTGCCCCATTGCCACGTTAGTCAGCTCTTGCAACACGTCGCGCATTTCAGCACTAAGCTCTGCAGTAACCGGGCCTGCTTTTTTCTTGCTGCTGGTTTCTGCAGGTACAGTATGAGCAATAGCATGTTGCTGCATCAGCTGCCGGATCTTCTCAGCGTCTACCGGTTTGCGGATAAAGTCGAGAGCGCCCAGGCTTTTTACCCGTTCAAATGCTTCAGGCTGAACATCACCAGACACCACAACAACCCTGACATTCAACTGGCGTTTTTTCAGCTCAGCCAGCACTTCGTAGCCATCCATCACCGGCATGTTTAAATCAAGGAAAAACCAGTCAATACGGTGTTGCTGCAAGGTATCCAGGGCTTCAGCGCCATGACCGGCAAAAAATAAGTTCGCTTGCCACTCTTGTGGTAGTATTCTGGCTAATTGTTTACGAGCCAGATTAGAGTCGTCACAAATTAATACCGCAGTGGTCATCGGTTTCTCACTTCGTACAGGCTTCATTTCAGTCTAGACTGAAATACTCGGTTCGTGCGTCAGGCACGAAAAATATGTTGTGTTCCAGCTGATTACTATTACACCAACTATCTTAACAGGAGCTATATCATGTCTGCATTATCTTTTACCTGCCGCAAATTTGTCATAGCAGGTTGCTTACTCAGTTTAAGCACTCTGGCTGGAGCGGTAGATCTGCAGGAAAGGCTACCAGAACGCCTGAGCAAAGTTAAAGCCGGAGAACAACAGATTGTCTTACTGGGTAAAAAAGCCGAAGTAGGAAAAAAAGCCCCTGCCTTTAAAGTGGTTGACGCCGGTTTTAAGCAAACAGAGCTGAAAGACTTTAAAGGCAAAACGGTACTGATAAGCGTAGTACCCAGTGTGGATACCGGCATTTGCTCACTGCAAACTAAACGCTTTAACACCGAGGTGGCTAAGCTGCCTGAAGATGTTGTTATGCTGACTATCAGTACCGACCTGCCTTTTGCGCAAAAGCGTTATTGCCAGCAAGAGCAAATTGACAAGCTAATAGTATTGTCTGATGCGGTATGGCGGGATTTTGGTAGTAATTACGGCTTGCTGATTAAAGACATGGGCCTGTTGACACGTACCGTGCTTATTATTGATAACGAAGGCAAATTGGTATACCAGCAAATGGTAGATGAACTGGCCAAAGAACCTGATTATGACGCAGCGTTAAATGCCCTGCAGCAGGTAATAAGCAAAAGCTGACAGCGACCTCTGGGCCGGCAATAAAAAAATGTCCGGCCCGAAACTTGAAATTTTACTGACCGACCTTATTAACAGGTCAGGTGGCCGGATACGGCACCTGAGAACAACCAGCCGCTGTGCTGGTTAAGTTAACGCCCGTTCAACCGAAGGGCAATACAACACCTGTTTGCTAATGAGGAATTGGTTATGACAAATATTGATTTAACTCCGTTTTACCGCTCATTTATTGGTTTTGATCATCTGGCTAATCTGATGGACGCCGCTGCCCGCAATGAAAAGCAGCCCGCTTATCCACCTTACAATATCGAAGTTACCGGCGAAGATCAGTACCGTATTACCATGGCAGTTGCCGGCTTTGACGAGCAGGAACTCAGCATTGAAACTGAACATAATACCTTGCTGGTAAAAGGCCAGAAAGCCGGTAAAGACGATGGCCGCCGCTTTGTGCATCAGGGCATAGCAGAGCGTAATTTTGAGCGAAAATTTCAGTTATCTGACTATATCAAAGTTACCGGCGCCCATATGGCCAATGGTCTGCTGCATATAGAGCTGGTGCGTGAAGTACCTGAAGCCTTAAAACCACGCAAAATCAGCATTGGTGGCAGTACTGCACAAACGCCTACGCAATTACTCAATGCCGAAAAAGTTGCTTAACTGCAGCCTTGCTACCGGCACAAAAAAGCCCTGATTAATCAGGGCTTTTTGCTATCAGCGGTACTAACTTAGCAAGCTTGCCAGTTCACTGGTAACGGCCTCAACGGCTTTAGTACCATCAATATGATGATAACGGGTGTTACCCGCATCAGCCTCAGCGCGGTAATAACCGACCAACGGCTCTGTTTGCTCGTGATAAATAGCCAGGCGCTTACGCACGGTTTCTTCTACGTCATCAGCCCGGATCACTAACTCTTCGCCGGTGACATCGTCTTTACCTGCAGTTTTTGGCGGGTTGTAACGAATATGGTAAACACGCCCTGATGCAGGGTGCACACGGCGGCCACTCATACGTTCAACAATGACTTCGTCCGGTACATCAAACTCAATTACATGATCAATTACAATGCCTTTATCTTTCATAGCATCGGCTTGCGGAATAGTACGTGGGAAGCCATCCAGCAAAAAACCTTTGCTACAATCCGGCTCGGCGATGCGCTCTTTTACTAAGCCGATAATGATATCATCTGATACCAGCTGCCCCGCATCCATCACCTGCTTCGCCGCTAAACCAAGCTCAGTACCGGCTTTAATAGCAGAGCGCAGCATATCACCGGTAGAAATTTGTGGAATGCCATATTTACTCATTAAAAACTGAGCCTGAGTTCCTTTTCCGGCACCAGGGGCACCCAACAAAATTATGCGCATAGCAACACCCTCATGTTTTGGGATTGATCCATTAATAATAAAGGCTGGATCTTTACATAATGTGCTGCCTGAAACAAGAAATTTGTCTTGCCATGCCAACTGGTCCGGCTATTTCATTGGCTTTTAGTCGTACAGCTGTGTAAAGACAGCTCTCTCTGTGTTTTTTCTGCTCAAACTTCAGAAAATAGCAGTTTTTCTGCCAGATAAGCAGCGGTTATATCGACTAAAGTTGTAATGTGCTATACCCGGAACTGCGCCACTAATCCTTTTAGCTGCTCTGCTAAGTCTGCCAGTGATTCACTGGCTTGCGTTGACTGCGTAACATTATCAGCCGTTTGGTAAGCAACATCGCTTATGCGGTGCAAATTCTTATTCAGATCGCGCGACACTGTAGTTTGCTGCTCGGTTGCACTGGCAATTTGTTGTGCGGTGTCATTAATCAGCGATACGGCGCTGCTGATACAGGTTAATGCCTCGCCAGCCTTACCGGCCTGCTCGGCAGTTTTACGGGTTGCCAGCTCGCTTTTGTTAGTGGCCTGAACGGCGTTATCAGTACCGCGCTGCAGTTTTTCAATCATTTGCTGTATTTCAGTAGTAGAGTCTTTGGTGCGGCTGGCCAGCGTGCGTACTTCATCAGCTACCACAGCAAAACCGCGGCCGGTTTCACCTGCCCGCGCCGCTTCAATAGCGGCATTTAACGCCAGCAGGTTGGTTTGCTCGGCTATGCTTTCAATCACCTGCAAGATACTGCCGATGCGATCGCTGTCTTGTTTCAGGTGGTTAATAATATCAGCTGCCCGGCTTACCTCTTGTGATAACAACGACAAATCCTGTACAGTTTGGCTAACTACACTCTGCCCCTGCTGAGTTTCTTTTTCTGCCGCATCAGCCGCACCCGCTGCCTGTTGTGTATTGCGTGATACCTCCTCCAGCGAGGCGGTCATCTGGTTCATTGCCACTGCTGAGCTGCTGATTTCGGTATTTTGCAACTCTATGCCGCGCTGAGTTTGTTCATTAATTTGCGATAACTCGGTGGCAGCCGCCGCAACCTGATCAGAATAATCCCGGATTTGCAGCAACATAGTGCGCAAATTCTGCTGCATCAGATTTATCGAAGCCAGTAAGCTTGAGCTGTCACCGGCTTTTAGCTGCACATCTGCGGTAAGATCGCCATTGGCAACCTTATGTACAATCCTGGCGGTATAATCAGGCTCTCCGCCCAAAGTACGGGTAATACTACGTACCAGGCTGATGCATACCACCACAGCAATAATCAGCACTACCGATGAAATAAGCACCAGTGTCCAGAGCATTTCCTGTACTTCGCTCAATGCTTCCTTTTCACGACTTTCCAGTACCAGGCCCCAGCCCAGCATCGGAATATAACTATAACTGCCGATTACTGCGGTTCCGGCGGCATTATTATACTGGCCCACATTGCTTTGTTTTTGCCGTATAGCATCAGCCGCTACTGTTTGCAGTGCCTGCTCAGTATCACGGATTGAGGCTGCAGGTGTAATGGCCTTGCCCTCAGCGTCCAGCAGATAAATCTCGGTATAATCGTTGCGGCTTAATTCATTCACTTTGCTAAACACCGTGCTTAGCTGCACTGCGCCACGCATTACCGCAACAATCTGATTATTATGCCGCACAGGAATAGCAATAGTACTGATACGGTTACCCGTAGCCCGCGATACTATCGGTTGCGAGAAAGCGTCACTGCCACTAACGGCTTGTTTAAACCAGTCACGGTCTGCCACATTAAAATCATTTGCTTCAGTGCTGCTAAGCAGCCGGGCCTGGCCGTTGGCAAAGCTTACGCCTGCCATACCTCTGCCTGCGGGCGATACCAGAAAGATAGTATCGTAATAACCTTGTGCCTGAGCCAACTGCAGCATTAGTGCGCTGATATCATCCAGTTGTAACTCTTTGCTCTGTGGCAGGTTGGCCAGATACCGCATTTCGTCCTGGCGCACTAATAGCCAGTCTGTAAAAGCCTCAGCATTAAGCTCGCTGGTGGTCTGTAAGGTATTTACCACGGCCCGGGTTTGCGAGTTACGGTATTCAACAAATACCAGGCTGGTTAACACCAGAATAGACACTAACAGTAAGCTGACCATAATTGTGGTAAGCCGGGCACCAAAACCCATGTTACGCCAGAAATTAAACATCCTCTGCTCCTTGCCGGTAACGGTAAGCTATTGAAAGTATAGAAGCAGATTAAAATATAGATAGGATAAAAGCGGAAGAAACTATGTTTGCTGATAAGCACCTTTGCTGCAGCCTGTGACCGCAGCAAAGGCATTTACTGTTACTTCGCCAAAGATAGTAGCAGTGTATTCAGCCTGGCAACAAAAGCAGCAGGATCTTTTAAATTACCACGCTCGGCCAGTAGCGCCTGATCCAGCAATACTTCAGCCCATTGTTTAAAGCGGTCTTCGTCTTGCTCATCAGCAATACGTTTCACCAGTTGGTGCTCCGGGTTAAGCTCAAAAATCGGCTTCACTTCCGGCACTTTCTGGCCAACTGATTCCATTAACTTGATCATCTGCGTGCTCATGTCAAACTCATCAGTAACCACACAGGCCGGGCTTTGGGTTAAACGATGGCTGACTTTAACATCTTTAACCTGCTCACCCAGAGCTGTTTTAAAGCGGCCCAGCACGTCAGCAAAGGCTTTTTCGGCTTCTTGCTGTGCCTGTTTGGTTTGCTCATCATCCAGCTTGGATAAATCCAGGCCACCTTTGGCAACTGAACGCAGCTTTTTACCGCCAAATTCTGTCAGGTGCTGTACCAGCCACTCATCGATACGGTCTGATAACAGCAGTACTTCCAGGCCTTTTTGGCGTAATACTTCTAAGTGCGGGCTGTGCTTGGCAGCAGCAAAGCTGTCAGCGACGATATAATAAATCTCGTCCTGACCTTCTTTCATCCGGCTGACATAATCCGCCAGCGCGACATTTTGTTCGCTGTTTTCATTATGGGTAGAGGCAAAGCGCAGCAGAGCCGCAATCTGTTCTTTGTTGGCCATATCTTCAGCGGGGCCCTCTTTCAGCACCTGACCAAACTCCGACCAGAATGCCTGATATTGCTCAGCATCTTTGCTCAGTTTTTCCAGCATTTTCAATGCCCGGCTGCTACAACCTTTACGCAGTGCCTGCGTCACTTTGGTGTCTTGCAGAATTTCACGTGACACATTCAGCGGTAAGTCGCTTGAATCCAACACGCCTTTGATAAAACGCAGGTAGCTGGGCATAAACTGCTCGGCGTCATCCATAATAAACACGCGCTGTACATACAGTTTCAGGCCATGGCGCGCATCGCGGTTCCACATATCAAACGGCGCTTTTTTCGGCACATATAACAGGCTGGTGTAATTATTATTACCTTCAACCTTATTATGGCTCCAGCTTAACGGCTCGTTCCAGTCATGCGAAATATGCTTGTAAAACTCCTGATACTCTTCATCTTTAATATCTGATTTGTCGCGTGTCCATAAAGCAGTAGCTTTGTTTACAGCCTGCCAGTGGCCCGGCACAGCAGCAATTTTCTCGCCCTCGGCACCATCACGTTCTGGCTGTTCTTCCTGCCATAATTCAACCGGAATACTAATATGGTCAGAATATTTGGTAACGATACTCTCAACTTTCCAGCGGCTTAAGAACTCATCCTCACCTTCACGCAGGTGCAGCACAATATCGGTACCGCGTGTTTCTTTGCTGATAGGCGTAATGCTGTAATCGCCCTCACCGGCCGATTCCCATTCAATGGCTTCACTGGCAGCTGCACCGGCTTTACGGGTACGCACAGTCACTTTATCCGCTACAATAAAAGCAGAATAAAACCCCACACCAAACTGGCCAATTAACTTGGAATCTTTACCCTGATCGCCGGATAATTGTGAGAAAAACTCTTTGGTGCCGGATTTGGCAATAGTACCCAGATGGCTGATTACCTCATCCTGGGTCATACCTATACCATTGTCACTGACAGTTAAGGTACGGGCTTTTTCGTCCAGGCTGATGCGCACACGCAATTCGCCGTCATCGCCGTACAGGCTGCCATCAGACAGGGCGAGAAAACGCAGTTTATCAGCAGCGTCAGAGGCGTTTGACACCAGCTCACGCAGGAAAATTTCCTTATTGGAATACAGTGAATGGATCATCAGCTGTAATAGCTGTTTCACTTCTGCCTGAAAGCCGTGGGTTTGCTTTTGGCCGGTTGAAGTGGCTGTGGTATCACTCATTGTGGTTATCCTCGAACATCAAATTTTGACAGTTATAACGCAGGCTGCACCGGCAGCCAGACACTGACAACTAATATGGGGAGAATTAACCGGATTTCAAGCAGGGTTATAACAGATTAAAATACTTTACGGCCACTAAAAGCATGTGACAGCGTAGTACCGTCAACAAATTCCAACTCACCGCCAACCGGAATACCCTGAGCAATGCGTGATACATTTACCTGATGCTTGTGGCACAGCTCAGCAATATAGAACGCTGTGGCATCGCCTTCAACTGTGGGGTTGGTTGCCAGAATAAGCTCTGTAATACCGCCAGCTGTTAACAAAGCGCTAAGTTTATCCAGGCCCAAATCCTGCGGGCCGATGCCATCCAAAGGTGATAAATAGCCCTGTAACACAAAATAGCGGCCTTTAAACTGGCCGGTTTGTTCTATTGCCAGTTGGTCAGCCGCAGAGCCCACCACACAAATAATGCCATCCAGCGCCCGGGCCGGATCGGTGCAGATGTGGCATAACGCGGTTTCACAAAAGGTGCGGCATTGCTGGCAATGCCCTACCTTCGTCATGGCTGCGCTTAATGCAGCGCCTAACTGCAAACCTGCTTCACGGTTGCGCTCCAGCAACGAAAACGCCATACGCTGCGCAGACTTTGGCCCTACTCCGGGCAAAATGCGCAGTGCATCGATCAGTTGCTGCACCAGCGGGGTATAGCGGCTCATCAGAATGGCATTTTCATACCAGGCGGCAACTGCAGGCCACCGGTAACTGAAGCCATTTTTTCTTTGCTGGTTTCTTCAACGCGACGCACGGCATCGTTAATTGCAGCGGCAATTAAGTCTTCCAGCATGTCTTTGTCATCCTGCATCAGGCTGTCGTCAATACTGACACGGCGCACATTATGGTTGCCCAGCATGGTTACTTTAACCAGACCGGCACCGGCTTCACCGGTTACTTCCATTGCTGCAACTTCAGCCTGCATTTTCTGCATTTTTTCCTGCATGGCTTGCGCCTGCTTCATGATGTTGCCCATACCGCCTTTAAACATAATGTAGTACCTGTTGTAAAATTGAATTGAGTTAGCAGTGTATCGGACACTGACCTTTACCGGCGACAAGATAATAACTTCGCCGCCGAATTACAAGTTGTGCGCGGTTGGCGCACCGGTAAAACCGCTAATTGACCACTATAGTATCGGGTAACAACTGTGCGTCAAACAGCTGTTGCAGTTGTTGTACCTTGTCATCTTCATGCAGCAGGCGGCTAACGTAACCAAAGCGTTCCTGCACAATTTTTTGCTGAATCGATAACGGGCTTTGAGCCACTTCACTCTGATAAGTAATTTCAATGCTCAGCGGCTGATTAAAACTTTGCTGCAAAACCTGTTGCAGCTTAGTACGAAAACCCGGGCTATCCAGATGTTGCTGGCTTTGCGCCACCGTTAACATAAGCTTATTGCCAGCCAACTGCATAGCAGCATTGAGTAAAAACAGCCGGCTTAAGCCACCGGTATCCAGCGTTTCAACCCGTGCGGCCCAGGCATCTACCTGAGCGGCAAAACGAACCGAGAAATTCTGCTCATTAATACTGCCATCAAAATTCTCCAGTGCCGGTGGCGCTACAGTAACATCGTGCTGTTGCTGCGCATCCTGCTCGTACTGTTGCCACAATGCGTCTGTTGCTGCCGCATCATAGTGACGTATATCAGCGTCATCAGGCTCGTCATAGTTGTCATTACCCGTCGGCGACGAAGCTGTCGGGGTAACAGCCGCTGCGGTGTGCAATTCTGGCAGAGGAGATATTGTCGGCGTGGCAGCTTTTACAGGCTCCGGCTGCTGAACTGCTGCGGTTTTTACCTCAACCTTGGCATCAGACGCTGGTTGCAATGGCGCCTGCTGGCGCTCAGACTTTTTTGTTTCAGGCGCTGCAGTTACCGCTACGCCGCGGCGCGCCATAATACGAGCGGTAACAGGATCAATACCTGCTATACCAGCAACTGTATTTGGTGCTGACGGTGTTACCGCTTCTGTTGGTGTTATCGCTTCTGTAAGTGCTTCTGATGGTGTAGCCGAATAGCTGCCCGTGTCTTTTACTACTTCAGCCACAGGCTGCGGCTCAATTTTCTGCGTTGGTTCTGCCGGTGCGGCAACTGGCATTATCGTAGCGGTTTTCGCAGGTGCTACGCCTTTGCTTTGCGTCTCTGGTACAAATGCCATAGCACGCAATAGCGCCATTTCCAGCCCGGTTAACGCATCTGGCGCATAAGGCAGCTCTTTTTTACCGCTAATAAGTAACTGATAATAAAGCTGAATCTGTGCAGGCGCTAAGGTGTCAGCCAGTTGTTGTACAAATGCTTGCTGTGGCGAAAAGCTGGCAGCAGTGCGGCTGAACTGACTTAACGCTGTAAGATGTAATATAGACAGCATATCGTCCAACACCTGGCTGAAGTTACTCTGCTGTTGCACCAGGGCGGCCAATTGAATTTGCAACTGCGCAGCATCCTGCGCCAGAATTGCCTGCAATAACTGCTGCGCCCAGCTTTGATCCAGAAACCCCAGCATAGTACGCACAGTAGCAAGGGTTATATTGGCATTACTTTGCGCAATAGCCTGATCAGTAAGGCTTAACGAATCACGCAGGCTACCTTTGGCGGCCCGTGCCAGCAATGTTAACGCGCTTTGCTCAAAGGGGATCTGTTCTTCACCCAGCACAAACGCCAGATGCTGCTCAATTTGCAACGGGCTTAATGCCAGTAAATTAAACTGCAGACAACGCGATAAAACAGTAACCGGCAATTTTTGCGGATCAGTGGTGGCCAGCAGGAATTTAACATGCGGAGGCGGCTCTTCCAGCGTTTTTAGCAGTGCATTAAAGCTATGCTTTGACAGCATATGCACTTCATCGATCAGATAGACTTTAAAGCGGCCACGGCTGGGAGCATATTGCACATTGTCGAGCAGATCGCGGGTATCTTCTACTTTGGTACGCGATGCGGCATCTATTTCCAGCAAATCAACAAAGTTGCCGGCGTCGATTTCCAGGCAGGCCGAGCACTGGCCACAGGGCGTAGCAGTAATACCCTGCTCGCAATTTAAGCTTTTAGCGAAAATGCGCGCTATGGTGGTTTTACCGACACCACGGGTGCCGGTAAACAAATAAGCATGATGCAACCGGTTATTATTCAGGGCATTACCCAGGGCGCTTTTAACATGTTCCTGCCCAACTAACTGGGCAAAATGTTGTGGACGCCACTTGCGTGCTAATACCTGATAACTCATAACGGTTGCTGATGTCTTGTGGTAATTGGGATCTTTGACAGACTAAACTTATTCGCCACTATACTCAACCAGACTAAGGATATTTAATCCGGCTTGCTGCAAGCGTTTAACGCCACCAAGTTCGGGCAGTGCAATAACAAAAGCAGCGTCATCCACTATACCGCCCAGCTGGCGTACCAACTTAGCTGTGGCATCAATAGTACCGCCGGTAGCCAGCAAATCGTCAACCAATAGCACTTTATCACCTGCAGCTATAGCATCAGCATGCAGCTCTAACGCATCTTCACCATATTCCAGCTGGTAGCTTTGCGAAATGCGCTGACGTGGCAGCTTACCTGGTTTACGCACCGGCACAAAAGAAATACCCATGGCATAAGCCAGCGGCGCACCGAAAATAAAGCCGCGTGACTCGGTACCAACAATTTTGGTAATGCCCTTATCAGCATAAAAATAACAGAAAGCGTCGATGACTTTTTTGAAACTCGGGCCATCCTGCATCAGGCTGGTCACATCGCGAAATACTATGCCCGGCTTTGGATAATCAACAACTGTTTTAATAACCTGTTTTAATTCAAGCTCTAATGCCTGTTTGTCCATGTCAGAAAACCTTTTATTAAGCGCCCCTGCCGGGACAAAAAAGCCGCCCTCAGGCGGCCTTCAACTATGCTGGTGCATTATGCCAGAATCTGAAACCAACGCACTATTGGTGCCAAACACAGTAAAGACACAAACACTGCAACCAGGGCAAGAAACTGCCACAGGTTAAACGACTCTTTAAACTTTTCGTCTGCCATTGCACTACTCTTCTGTAATCAGCGAATTTAAGGGCAGTTATGGTAATGAATTTTGCTGTGTTTGAAAAGACACCAGCACACCTTTTGCGGCAAAGTCCTGTAATAAAGCTGTGGCGCCCTGCATTAACTGCTGCGCACTAAACTGTGGCAGGAGCGGCAGTAATTGCTGCACTAAAGCTGCCAGAGTACTGCCTGCTGATTGCTGCAATGTCTGCAGTAAAGCCGCAGTAAGCTGATTAATAAGCACAAATTTTACTTCATCTGTAGCATTACGGTACAACAGATAATACTGCACTTCGCCTGGCGCCTCGGGCTGATAAGCAGTACTGATTTGATGTACTCTGTAAGGATAAGCCAACACCATTGCAAGCGATGACAAATACAGCGGCGCCAGTGTGATTTGCTCAGTGCTCAGCGGCGTTTCAGCGTACGGTAACTGCTTTGTCGCCAGATAAAGTTCAGTCCATTCATAGTGAGCCAGTTCAAGCATAAACACCGGATCATACTCAGTAGTAACGTAATCTTGCTGCAAATAATGCAGGAAATGTTCAGCAATATGCAGAAAATAAGGGCTGGAGCACTGATACTGTATAAAGAATTGCCGCACCAGTGCCTGCCAGTCAGCGTCTTTATATAGTGATTTCAGCACAGGAAATGCACTGGCGATAAAACCTTCCACATTATTAAAAAACAGCTCGCGGTATATCGCCATGCGCCGATCTTCAATACCCGCCGGGGCACTCTGATGCTCAGGATCTTTAATATGGGCGATAAAAGCCTGCTGAACTTGCTGAAACTGCATCTGTCAGGCCCTTAATATCAGATTATCTGCCAAAGCGAGCTGCTGTAACGCTTTAATTTGCTGCAGCTCCTCACTTAACACACTTAGCTGCGGAATATTAAAATCACGCTCCAGCAGTGTAGGTTTAACACCATGATACTGATATGCCTGTTGCAGCAATTGCCAAACGGGGTCTATCACTGCAGCGCCATGAGTATCTACCAGCAAATCTTCCGCTTCTTTAAAATGGCCAGCTATATGGTAATAAGCTATACGTTCAGACGGCATAGCCCGCAAAAACTCACTAGCGCTGTAGCCATGATTAACTGAATTAACATAAATATTGTTCACATCCAGCAATAACTGACAGTCAGCTTCCTGCAATACCGCCCTGGTAAAATCTGCTTCAGGCATCTGTTGGCCGGGTGCAGCGTAATAAGATACGTTCTCCAGAATTAATGGCTGCTCCAGTATATCCTGCACCTGCCGTATCCGTCTGGCTACATAGCCTACAGCTTCGTCAGTAAAGGGAATAGGCATTAAATCGTACAAGTGGCCATTGCCGGAGCAGTAACTTAAGTGTTCACTGTATAAGCTGATATTGTGCTGGCGTAAAAACTGCTTTACCTGCTTCACAAATACCACGTCCAGAGGTGCCGAGCTGCCAATCGACAGTGACAAGCCGTGGCAAATAAAACGATGCTGCTCAGTTAGCTGCTGAAACTTCTTTTGCAGCTTGCCACCAAACGGGATCCAGTTTTCCGGTGCCACCTCAAAAAAATCAATCTCTGCCGGCTTGGCAGTGATCAGTTCATCCAGCATTTCACGGCGCAGGCCAAGCCCCGTCCCAGATACGGGAAGCTGTGTCATCGTGGTCATATACCTGGCTCCTGTAAAACAAAGGCCTGCACATCAATACAACGAAGTAGTACAACGATGCAGGCCTCAACCAGCTGAATTAAACACTACCGCCGCATTTGCCTTCGCCGCATTTCCCCTCACCACACTTGCCTTCTTTTTTGGCCTTGTCTTTTGCCTCTTTGGCTTTATCAGCACCGCACTTGCCTTCGCCACACTTGCCCTCTTTGGCTTTATCGGCTTTGTCCTTCATTTTATCTTCGCCGCATTTACCCTCGCCACACTTGCCCTCTTTGGCTTTGGTTTTATCCTTGGCTTTTTCAGCTTTATCTTCACCACACTTGCCTTCGCCGCATTTACCCTCTGCAGCGACCATTTCATAGCCGGACGCCAGCTCCATCGCCGTAAACGGGTTGGCATTTGCAGTAGTAGCTACCGTAGCCAGTGAGCCAAAAACTAAAGCACCTACAGCCATAGCGACATTTGATTGTTTCATTGTTTTCATATTTGCACCTGTTGTGGTTGTTGATTGCAAAGTAAAAGACCAAGCATAGGACCATTTTATTTCAGCAAATAAATTTTACGCTTGCAGAGAATAATACATTATTCCCTGCGATAGTAAGCGACACTACAAATAATAGGAATATCATAAATAAAACAATACCTTAGCCACTCATGCTAATAATAACCGAGTAGCGACCTTAAGCCGGGAGCTGCATACTCCACAAGTTGCTTCTGCATATCAGGTAAGGTCTCTGGCAAATCAATTACACTACCAGACAAATTTTCTCTAAAAGTACCGCTTTGTTTTCTGTCGGCACCGGTAAGCACTCTGGCTCGCCAATCAGCAGGCAATTCATCAAATCCTAGCACCGATAGTAAATCAGTAAAAAATATCTCGGCTTCATTTTTATCTATGTTTTTCAAATTTTTCACAATATCTTCATAGCGGACCAGCTTAATACCAGTTCCCAACCATGCAATTGCATTATGCGTATAGATTTCTTGTAGTGTTGGTGCTTTTTGATAAACCCCAAAAATCATCATATTAAGTATTTCAGTGATCGAAACCCGACCGTTTTTTAAATGCTCCATGGATCCCTGAAAACTGTCTGACAAAAAAAATCGCGCTCTGGCTAGCACCCAATCATAAGGGTCCCTTACCACGATAATATGCTTAACATCTTGCAAGGCGATTGCTGATTCATCAGAGAAAAGTAAATGCCCCCAACTAAGATGGGGAATTTGCTGATTAAACGCTGACAAATTATTTTTCAATATAGGTAACTGAATAAATGCTTTGTGGTACTGCTGAGACACGGGAACAAACATACGGAAAATGTTTTTAATCAAATGAGTTCCACATTTTGGTACTGAGTTCAGTAATACGGGTCGAAGTAAGGCGTGCTGCACGTAATTAGCATTCAGTTCATTTAAATTATCTTGTTTCAGAATCACTTTTGGCATAGTTGCCCCCACATCATCTTATAGATAAAACTATAACCAATACTGCAGTATTCAAAATACATTGCATTGATATTTTGTTAAAAAAAAGCCGGCTTGCGCCGGCATTAATTTTATTAAAATTTAAAAAGCGTAAGACAAATTTAGGAAAACTCGTCTACCTATCCAATCATACTGGGAATAGAAGGCTGAGTTACCTATTACATCTAAGTCAACAGCTCCTAAAGTCGTTACTTGCGGAGGAGCTTTATCAAAAATATTACTCACCCCAAGCGTACCAGTAAGACCGGTATCGCCAAATATTTTTGTTGTTGAAAACGTATGATATGTATAAGCATCAGCATGCGCTACAACTTTTACAGTTTCTCCTCGGATAACCGCAGTGTCTCTGTAGGTTCCGTTACCATAATCAGTGTAGTTATCACCTGAGCCAACATACCGGACTAACCAATTAAAACTCCAGTCGTCGTAATTAAGCCCCAATTTCAGGTTAGCTACATGTTTAGGGCTACCTAACAACCCAACATCATCTTCAGGCTTACTGGTTGGAAACAATTGACTTTCGGCTTCCAGCTGCACAGTATGTTCATAGCGAATCTGAAACTCACCTACCGGCGAATCGATACTATAGTTCAACATAATATCTACACCACGGTTTTTCTGATCGGCAATATTTAGATATTTACGGTCAATTGCCTCAATACGATTATCTACTGAACTCCGGGAGAATCTATCGCATAGTGGTTCAGAACCAAATATCTCAGAATCGTAGCAGCCACGAATAACTTCTGCGGCAGTCAACAACGTAACCTCATCGCTTATAGCAATATTAAAATAGTCAACGGACGCACTAAACGTCGTAGTGGCAGGAGTCCAGACTAAACCGATAGTTTTTGCTACTGATGTTTCAGCTTTTAATTCACCCAAGCCACCAGCGGTTGTTACTGTTGCACTCGAAGCCCCGCCAGCGAAATCTGCCGGCAACCCATCAGCCTCACAGTTAGCAGCAACCAAAGCATTAGTCGTGCCATTCTCAAGACCTTGTCCCCACCGAATACACGGATCTATGCTACGTTGAGATGCAAAAGTTGTCTGATTATTGAGATACAATTCGTACAATGCTGGCGAGCGGAAGGACGTTCCCCGGGATGCTCTTAACCTTAACCCTCCCCCAATCATCCAGTTGATACCTATTTTGTAAGTTGTATCACTGCCATAAGTAGAAACATCGGTGTAACGTGCGGACATCGTCAAATCCAGAGACTCCATAAGCATAACATCTCGCACTATAGGTACATGGACCTCACCAAATATCGCTCTGGTATTAGATTTACCTGCTGTGATACCTGCCCCTGACGAACCCCATGCATTATCTGCCAGCGTTACAGCCCCCGGCGTATCCACAATAGAATCTTGCTGGAACGATGCCCCAAACGCCACTGCAACTATACCCGAAGATAACTCGAATAAGTCACCACTGATATTAGCTTCAACCGAGCTTTGTTTATAAACCGTCCTTCCCTCTTCTTCACCGAATAGAAACGCTTTAACTTCATTGCTCATATCGCCGGCAAGAAACTGTGGGTCTAACCACGGAACATCTATACACGGCACTCCTCGCACGGCAGTCTGCTCACCAACACAAGAACCAGCAGCGAATTCACTACTGGTTACAGCATCTTCAAAAATTACCTTATTGCGATAGGTCCCATCGTTATAGCTTTGCTGATAAGCAATATCCCAAAACCAATTATCAAGCTCCCCATTTAATCCAACAACGAAACGCTTATAATCAACAACTATTTTGCTACCCGAATGATCAGTGATTGGCGTAGGACTATACCATTGCGCTCCGTTCCAACCTTGGTATAAGTCATTACCACCACCAATACCATTTGCAAAATCCCAGTTACCATTATAGATATAAGTCCAGAATTGCCGATACGAGTTGGTTGTTGTTGTGCGCCGGTTCATTAATGCTTCACCGTAAAGTGTAACATCGTCACTCAAAGAGTAATCACCTTGCAAATAAGCTGTCAGCAGTTCTTTCTTTGGGATCAATGACTGTTGGTCTTGAAATGGATGGTCAGAGTTAAACACTGCATCAGACGCTGAGTCATATGCTACAGGAAACCAACCTGGCGGAGTCGACATATGCTCCGGGTTCGCGGGATTTGCCCCAAAACCCGGAATAAACTGTCCAAGGTTACCATCATAATCATATTGGGCTTTAGTACCAGCTCCAATATTAGAATCTTCTGCATAGTCATAAATCCATACATGACCCCATGGCAGATCAGCACAGTGGTATTTTCCTGTACGAGGATCTACCAAGTCAGCCCGCTCACCAGTATTGGGATCAAATACATATCTTTCACCACACGCAAAATAATCACGTTGTCCCTGAGCAAGTTGTTTTTGCATTTTATAGTCAGCAACAAACCTCAATGAACCTCGATCAAAGCTTCTGCCAATAGTGAAATCAAAATCTAATGTTTCACCACCCGCTTCAAATGGCTGGCTGGTATTAATGTTAACGGAGGTATCATCATTAGTCTTCGTGATAATATTGATGACGCCGGCTACAGCATCAGAACCGTACAGTGAAGAAGCACCATCTTTAAGGATCTCAACGCGCTCTATTGCAGATAACGGTAAAACATTTGGATCAAACGAAGACACAGCCCCCCTTGTTCCGGCAGGTCCCGCACGGCGGCCATTTAAAAGCACCAACGTTCTGTTGGCACCAAGTCCGCGTAAAGAAATATTCTCTCCCCCCACGCCCCCATTTGAAACAAAGGCTGTAGAGGAAGCCGAAGTAACCTGATTAGAACCGCCTGCAATAGTAGAATTGCGTAATAACTCGGCCAGATTGGTAATACCCTGACTTACTGCAACAGAGGCATTAATTACTTCAACCGGTGCAGCATTATCCAGCCCATCTGTTCGGATACGAGATCCCAGCACGACTATACGTTCAGCTTTAGCTTCTTCTACATTTTCAGTCACTTCTTGAGCAACAGCCAAATTACTCAACGACGCCGCGACTGCTGTCGCTGTTAATGTGTTCCTGAATAACTTAGTTCTCATTTATTATTCTCCCTAGACTTTTATTTTTATTGTGTATGTTACATCTAGTTACACACCATATCTTTAACAGATATACCTATCGACTACAATCGCCTCACTAAAAAAACTCAACTTTTACTAAGTAACTTATCTGACACACCATTTTCTGTGCCAATATCTAAAATAGTTGTTTCGGCTTTAAATTTGTAAATGCCCTATGCCATACAGCTAGTAATTCATTTTAGTAGCCCAGAGCAGAAGTACCTTCGCTAAACTTTTGGTATTTCACCGTATTGATCCCAATGACTCTTTTTATTCATATAACCTGATACCAAGTAAAAATCTACTTTCACAGGAGGAGACTTTGCGTTGCCTCCTATAAGGTGGGCTTAATTATTCCGATATCCAGCCTTAACTGATGTCCCTCGTCTTCTCTTGCCACTTTATCCTGATGCCTAACAGTCTTACCCATAAAAAGTACTCCAACTGCCAGAAGTGGTTACCACATAACTTTTTCTGGCACAGATAGGTGCCATATAATGCGGATCCATACCTATTCATGCTAATTACTTCCTCATTTACTGATTACAAACAAGCGAAGTATCTAACATGCTACTCTACGGGCACAGTTCCAAATAAACGATCACTCCGGAGGAAGTGATTTCGACTGAAAAAAAAGGCCTGTAGTTTTTCAACTACAGGCCCAATTATCTACCGTCCAGAATTAGAACTTAGCTCTGAAACCGGCATAGAAGTAACGTCCAACCACATCATAAGCTTCTGACGCAGTATTGATACCGGTACCACCACTGTTAGTACCTTGAGCTAAAATCGGTGGATTTTTGTCAAACAAGTTATTCACACCAAAATAAATACTGGTGCTAGGTATAATCTGGTAACTTGCCTGTAAGTCGTGGTAAGTAACTGCACTGATCTTATTCAGGTTATCAGGAATAGGACCACCGGTACCAAAATCTTGGTTACGCTGATCCTGACCTGACAGAGCATCTTCAACTGAATGCCAATAGCGCAAACGCCAGAACACATTTAGGTCGTTCCACTCATAGCCAACATTTACATTAAAACGGTGTTTAGGCGTTGTAACTTCACCTGCGTACTTATCCACTTTACCTGACTCAATACTCTCAATATTATATTTGTTCAGATGTGTATAGATAAGATCCGTCGTTAAACTGCCTGAACCAATATTGGTTCTATAACGCAGCTCTACGTCAACACCTTCAATCTCAATGTTATTTTCGTTGCCAGAGCCTGAATCTACGCCCGTCAAGGCTCCATCACTGTTACGACGTGCTTTACCGCCACAAGTAGCATCAAAACCCGAAGCTACGTTGAAGCAACGGCTCATCACTAAACTACGTGATGTCGTACTGATCGCATCTTCAATTTCAATTGAGTACCAATCTATCGTTGCCGATAAACCATCCATCACCTCAAACACAGCACCAATGCTGTAGGTGTTTGCAGACTCTTCTTTTACATCTGGGTTACCACCAACAAAACCACCAGTTTGTTGTTTCTCCAGTTGAGTCAGTAAGAAGCCCGTGGCAGGGTTTGCTGCTGCACGAGCTGCAATTTCCGGAATAGATAAACAGTTTGCTTTAACAGTACCAGTATCACCAACTTTAACCCCATCACAAGGATCAGTAACAGTAGCAAATGTTTCAGTTACACCGCCATACAAGTCAGCCACATTCGGTGCACGAACAGCTTTTGCTGCAGAAGCTCGGAACTTAATGCGATCAGTAGGACTTAACTCAGTACCTAGGTTCCATGTCGTCACGTTACCGACAGAAGAATAATTACCATGACGCACAGCTGCATCAATCGACCAAATATCTAACACTGGGAAGCGGGCTTCTGCGAATACATCTCGCACAGTGAAAGTACCATCGGTAGGCAATTGGCGGTTAGAAGACGTTGCACCGATCTGAGCTAAATCACTTGCCTCTTGCTTACCTGACTCTTCGCGATATTCAAAACCTCCAGCCACACTGATTGGACCACCGGGTAACTCTATGCCAAGCTCTCCAGCAACCGAAGCACCTACAACCAACTGCTCAACCATACCCAACGTTTTAGATGGTGCATTAAGGTACTCTACTGCCTCAGCAGATACAGTGTTTGCACCAAAAATATTAAACGGGGTACAACCTTGCAGACGAGCAGTAGCATCACGACAAACGACCTGACCATTCAGCTCAATAAGGTCAAGAGCATTTTTTGCCCGTTCCATATTTAGCTCACCATAACTAAACTGGTTCTGAATCGTCTGGCCCCAAGTTAAATAGGAGTTCATTACCCAGTTATCATTGATATTCCAGTCAAATCCACTAGCAATGCGTGAAGTAGTCCGGGTGGCGTCGTTACCGCGGTCCCCAAACTCTGTCATACGGCGGCCAATAGTATTTAGCTGATTAAGATTAGTTACCCCGGCCCCCAACAAATTATCTTTCAGCAGTTGTGGCATAATTAAAGAACTAGCAACATCATGACCATCTGTACCACCACGTTGCTTAATCCAAATATCAACTAAGTTCAATGGAGTTGGTTCAAACAGTGATGTTGAATCAACCTGCATCCAGTTAAACTCAGAGAAAAAACGCAGATCAGAGGTAATTTCCTGGTTCAGGTTTGCAGCAAAATATTTACGCTCCAATGGGATGATTAACTGACGACGAGAACCACGGTCATAGGCATCAGTAGCAGCAACGTAAGGTGTTCCATCCCCCTTAAAGGCACCCACTCCTGGAACAGAGAAAAAACCTGCTGGATTATAAGCAGATTTAACCGGAACCCATTCACCATTAACTGATGCTAAATCTCTTGTCTGCTCAGGACGTTCAGGGCCGAAAATACCGGCATCATCATGGTAACCGAAAGACACCCAGGCATTACCATCACTCCATGACTTACCTACAGTCATATCAAGATCTAAACGCTCGCGATCACTTTCGCCTGATTGCCCAGCTTGGGCGTTAATGGCTACACCATCAAAGTCTTTTTTGGTAATAATATTGATGACACCTGCTACAGCATCTGAACCATATACTGCTGAAGAAGCGCTTTTCAGAATTTCAATACGGTCAATAGTCGATGCAGGAATAGCATTTAAGTCTACAGCATAGCCAGCTGAAGGCGATGAACCAGACACAAAACGACGGCCATTAACCAGAATTAATGTTCTGGCCGTACCCGCATTTCTTAAAGAAGTAGTGTTAAGCCCTGAAGAGTTTAGACTAAACGTAACGTTTGATTGATCTGAGCCAGCCATAGCCACAGGATTTTTTTGCAGGACATCTGCAACGTTGGTAGCCCCTGTCATTTGAATTTCAGCCGCTGAAATTACCGTTACTGGTACGGCACTTTCAAAATCTGTCCGTTTAATGCGTGAACCTGTTACTTCAATACGTTCAACTTTGGCTGTTTCTTCTTCCGCAGCCATTACTGTCGAGGTAGTAAAAGCAGTTGCTGAAGCAGCACCAAAAGCGATAGCTAAGCGCACGGCTTTGCTTAATTTATTATTCGTATACATGTATTTCTCCCTGGACCACTCTTCTAGTGATTCTATTTTGAATAGTAACCAGCCATTAATGGCAGCTAGCACTCCGTTTATCCCGGATAGTCTCCGTTCTAACGTGCTCCGATAATAAACGGAGTTTTTTGTTTGGGTCAATATATTTAGGGAACTTTTCTGGAAACGACGAAATGAGGTTGTAATGCAATGGAAACATACCAACAAAAAAGCAGCTGGGCAACCAGCTGCTTTAACTAATTCAGCACTATTTAAATATTAGAATTTCATATTTACACTGAATCTATAAGTACGGCCTAACATGTCATAGAAAGCAGGGAAAGTATTACCGCTGTTCCACGATGTACTAGCAGAGTCAGCACCCACCACCGGTGCCTGTCTGTCGAACAGGTTATCCACGCCCAAGCGCAGCGTTACATTGTCAAATGCAGCATAACTTGCAGATAAATCGAAGTAGCTGTATGAACCAATTTGACGGAACGGAGCAAAAGCACCCGCTTGCTGCGACTTCTCGCGTTCAATAGAACCTAAGTACTGCCACAGTAAAGAAACGGAGAAATCTTCATAGCTCCAGGTAGTACGCTGACTACCACGAAGCGAATGCTGCGGCTGACAATTGGTACCGTAGAAACCGTTACAGTCAATCACATCAGATACCGGCGAGCTTAATTGATCAGCTTTAAGGTATTTATTGACGTTACCGCTAAAGTCTAAAGAACCTAAACCACCCAAATCGAAGCCGAAGTTAAACGCAGCTTCAACACCACGGGTATGTAAGTAAGACAGGTTAGTGGTATACGCCTGGACACCAGCGCCTGGTACGTTCAGTGAACCACCGATACGGGTTATCAGCGCACACTGGCTAGCAATACCTAGATCGTAGCAACCGTCAAGAATTTCTTGTGGAGTATTCTCACCAATATAGCCTTGTACGTCGATGTCATAGTAATCAACTGAAAGCTGAACACGTTTAACAGCGTCAAAGCGGGGAGTCCACACGACACCTGCAGTGATTGTGCTGGCTTTTTCTGCATCCGGCAACGCATTTGGATTAGAACCAGTCTGTTGGTTAATCTGACCAGCAGCTATATCATCAACTGCACCTACCTGCGCATCGGTCATACCGGTAGAAATACAACGGGCTCTTAACGTAGCATCAATATTGGGGTTAGCATTTGAGCATGGGTCCATGTCAGCATTATCCAGACCTGTGGTCAAAGGCGCATACAACTCGCCGACGTTAGGTGCGCGGGTAGCCTGTTGTTTCATAACACGAACTAATAACTCATCAACAGGACGCCATGCCAAGCCTAATTTCCAGCTGCCGTTCTCTCCAACAGTACTGTAATTAGCATGGCGATATCCAAACTCAAGCTCAAGTACATCTACCAACGGAGCATTTTCTATTAAAGCCAGTTTACCTTCGCCAAATATCTCGTTGACTTTGAAATCACCGCCAACTGGCAGAGAATTACCACCTGCACCACCCAGACAACTGGTCGGCGCAAGTTTTAAACACTCATCCGGATTGAAGAAAGCGATCTCTTCACGATATTCATAACCAAAACTCACAGCAAGCGGTGATTCAGCAAACGGAGAAACGATGGCGTCAATTGGGCCATCTACCGAGCCGGTTACTACACGCTGCTGATAAGACGTTGTAGCAAACGCTGTAGCCGAAGCATAAGCTGCCATTTCCGGGGTAATAGTACCGTAACCACCAAATACATTTAGTGGTACACACCCTGCGCCGCCCGTACGGCACGTAGTAGTGTTAACTGCATTTAAGGCATTTCCAATATTGGCCACGTTGCTGTAGCCGGCATTAGTATTCACCCGGTTTGTTTCGCCGTGCTGCACAGATACATCGTAAGCCCAGTCGTCGTTGATAAAGCCTTTCACGCCAGCGACAATCTGGAATTGATCGGTATTAAATGAGGTAGAACGCGGGCCTAGTTCAGGCGTGCGACGAAACACCTGCATTAATACAGAGTCAGCAGCATCAACTGCGCCATTATTATTGCTGTCAATCCATGTCTGCAGTCCGGTTGGATTCAGGGCGCCAAGATTAGCATTCGCTACATCGATCAATGCCGTTCTTGCCTGATCACTCAGAAATGGGTTAGCCAGAGGAACCATAAAGGTATTGCCGAAAATACCCGATGGCGCGACCTGCTGAGACACAGAAGTGTTGGTGAAGTTGAATGTGCCATATAACGATGTGCTGTCATTTATTTCGTAATTGACCATTGCCGTCGCAGAATAACGCTTAGACGGTGTTTGGTAGTAATTATAGGGGTTAAAGTTGTGGTCTGAACAACGAGGCCCGAGCACCAGACGCCCATCGTCACGGAACTGACCAAAAGAAGGTGTAACGCCTAAGATACCCACACGCGTAGGTATACCAGTGGGGCTGCCGCCGCCAGGTGCTACAGCATTAGGCGCATCCTGACCACATAGTGCATCGGTTGGTGGTAGTGGCGCTACTCCATTTAAGAAATTGTCCAGGTTGGCACCGGTAGCAGTTGAGATACCATAATTACCCAGTGGGCGCTGGCCTAATAAAAGAGGATCACGATCTAACCAGCTAAAAGAGACAACGGCATTACCCTTATCACGGTCAAAGTTACCGCCAGCAGTTAAAGCAATACTGTCTGCAAATGCATCAGCATGTTTGGTGCGCGAATGAGTCATATCTAACTCAACGCCCTCAAAATCCCGTTTTAATATGATATTTACCGCGCCAGAAATAGCGTCAGAGCCATATACTGCCGAGGCGCCGCCCGTTACGATATCAATACGCTCTATCAAGGCTGTTGGTATAGTAGAAGTGTCAACACTACCAGCGGTATTATAAGGTACCATCCGCTTACCATTTAACAGGATTAAGTTACGGTTAGGTCCTAAACCTCGTAAGCTAATGGTGCCTGCACCACCGGTGCCGTTGTTTACGTTACTGTTATCGCCAGGCAAGGCCGCCGGTAAACTGCGAAATACCCGCTCAATTTCTGGTTGTTGCCGAACGTCTATTTCAGACGCATCAATAGTAGTAATCGGACTGGTAGACAGCGCGTTTGCACTTCTGATACGGCTACCAGTAATTTGAATTTTCTCTACTTGTTGCTCAGCAGCTTGCCCTTCTTGTGCATGTGCATTCGCAGCAATAAAGAGTGGCGACGCAGCTCCAAAAGCAATGGCCAAGCGCACAGCTTTGCTTAATTTATTATTCGTATACATGTATTTCTCCCTGGACCACTATCTAGTGATTCTATTTTTTTAACAGTTACCTACCTTTTACAGCATCTGGCACTCCGCTTATCTCGGATAACCTCCTACTTATCGCACAGTGATAATAAACGTAATTTTTCAGCAGGGTCAACAGCTTTTACGGAACAATTTGTAATTTACATTGTCGCGACCTGCACTACGTATGCTCAAATGACGTTTTTCTTTGTTATTAGCTATTGTCAACCCCTTAACCATCGAAACTCTAACTAATATAGTCAACAGCTTAGGTAAAAACAGGTTTTGTCGGCACTTGCACTAGCTCAGTAAAAACTAGTGTAAGTAAAACAACGTCCGTAAACTTTTAACTACAATAATTAATGACACTTACCAGTCTTTTCCGGCAACTAACTGAACTAATTTCTTTAGGCTGAAGGAATCGCGAATGTTTTGCCTGTAAAGCGTATTACGTATACAATCAAACAACTGTATATAAATACACATCAGACATGTTAAGTGACCAGCTAAAAAGCCAAATCCGCGCTATCCATACGCGTATAAAAACTACCCTGCCTAATTACCAACCCCGGCAGGGGCAGAATCAATTAGTGGCTGAGATGGCTAAAATAGTCTCTGGCACTTATCATCGTCGTGAGCGCATTGGGTTAATTGAAGCTGGCACCGGTACCGGTAAATCACTGGCTTATATGCTGGCGGTTATCCCTTATGCATTAGCGCAGAAGAAAAAAGTGGTTATTGCCACGGCTACGGTGGCGCTGCAGGAACAATTGGTGAACAAAGACCTGCCGTTTTTTCAGCAGCATAGTAAGCTGTTATTTGAGTTCAGCCTGGTAAAGGGCCGACAGCGCTATGCTTGTATTGAACGTGTGCGTCAGCAGCAAAAGCATCCTGAGTTATTTGCAACGGCTAAGGATGCAGCTTTTGACTGGCAACAGTTGCTGGATAACTGGCAGCAGCGTAAATGGCTGGGCGACAGGGATACGTTGGCCACACCATTAACTGAAGATTTGTGGCAGCGTATTGTTGCGGATCCGCTGCATTGCAGCAAAACAGACCGCCGCCATATGAACTGCCCGTTTCACCTTGCCCGTGCCGAAGTAAGTAACGCCGATGTGCTGGTGGTAAACCATGCTTTATTGCTGGCAGATTTATCCAGTGGTAATAGTATATTACCGCCTCCCGAAGAAACGCTTTATGTGATAGACGAGGCGCACCATTTGCCCGACAGCGCGCGGGAGTTTTTTGCCGCTCAGGCCCAGCTTACTCACAATAGCGTGTGGCTGGAAAAGGCGGCTAAAACCATTCAACAGCTGATTACCCTGCTGCCGGCTACCGTGATGAAAGAGTTATTGCGCTTTGATGATAGCTGCAATGAACTTAACAGTTTACTTAAACCTATCGAGCGCTGTATAGGCGAATTTAAGCCGCGCTGGTTTGGTGAGAAAACAGAATTTCGTTTTACAGACGCCGCCCTGCCTAAGCTGTTTCAGCAACAGGCCGAGCAACTGGCACAGGTAAGCCAGAAGGCGCTGACGCAACTGGAAAAAATTCAGCAGCATTTGCAGGAAAACGTCACTGAACAGCAACTACCGCTAAAACAAAGCATGAACCTGTTGCAGGAATTAACTTACCTGCGCCAGAAAATTGAGCAACAACAATCCCTGTGGCAACTGTATGCGGCAGAGCAGGAAAAAAATGTTTACCAGGCACGCTGGGTCGAGCTGCAAAATCAGAGCCAGTACGTTATTGGCCATGCTTGCCCACTTGGCGTGGCAAATAAGCTGGAGCAGCTGCTATTTACCGACGCGTTTGCGGTGATCCTCTGTTCTGCAACACTTACGGCGCTGAATTCATTTCAGTACATTAAGTACGATCTGGGCTTAACACAATTTGAAGGTGTACAAACATTGCAGGTTGCATCGCCTTTTGCCTACGCAGAAAAAGGCCGGATTGTTATTCCGAAAATGCAGACAGATCCCACGGAGCAGGCCTATACCAACGAACTGGCAACACTGCTGCCTGCTTACTTGCCCGACGATCAGGCCAGCCTGGTGTTGTTTGCTTCATACTGGCAAATGCAGCAAGTCGCTGAAGTACTGCGTAAAAAGAAGTTTTCGCTGCTGGTACAAGGGGAAGCTTCGCGCCAGGCTTTACTGCAGTTACACGGCGAAAACTGTAAACATAACCGCACAAGCATTTTATTTGGCACCCAGAGTTTTTCTGAAGGGCTGGATTTACCCGGTAAACTGCTAACCAATCTGGTTATTACCAAACTACCTTTTGCAGTACCTACCTCGCCTCTGGAAGAAGCCTTAGCTGAGGCGATTACAAAAAAAGGCGGTAATGCGTTTTTGCAACTGACTATTCCTGCTACCTCAAAGAAACTGGTGCAAGCCTGTGGTAGACTGCTACGCCAGGAGCAAGACGAAGGCAGAATAGTGATCCTTGACCGGCGTCTGGTAACTAAAGCTTACGGCAGTGCTATGCTAAATGCCTTGCCTCCGTTTCGTCGTCAAATTGAGTATTAACAGGAACCTGCCTTGTTCGCTGAATTAACTTTAGAACCTTCTGTATTGTTGATCCTCTGTGCTGTTGCATTCAGTGCCGGTTTTATTGACGCTATTGCCGGCGGTGGCGGCCTGCTGACAGTACCGGCCTTGCTTACCGCGGGCCTGCCTCCGCATGTGGTGCTGGGCACCAATAAGCTGGCATCAACATTTGGCTCTCTTACAGCATCCGTTACCTATTACCGTAAAAAACTGTTTAATCCGGTTTTTTGGCGCCGCAGTTTATTCTATACCGCTATCGGTGCAGTGTTGGGCACGCTGGTTGTAGACATGATCAGTAAAGAAGCACTGGAAAAAATATTGCCGCTGCTTATTTTATTGGCTGCCATCTATACGCTGTTTAACCGCATGCAACCGGACGATGCCTTAAAGCTACCGCCGCAAAACGCTAAGTTATTCTGGCAACAACGGGCGCAGGGTCTGACTCTGGGCTTTTATGATGGTATTGCCGGCCCGGGTGCCGGGGCATTCTGGATGGTGTCTACTATGGCATTGTACAAAATCAATCTGCTGCTAACCTGCGGCGTGGCACGCACGATGAATTTTGTCAGCAATGGTTTTTCGCTGGTAGCTTTTATTGCTTTGGGCCATGTGAACTTTGCCCTGGGTATTGCAATGGGGTTATGCCTGATGCTGGGCGCCTGGCTGGGTGCGCATTCAGCCATTAAATTTGGCAGCCGCTTTATCCGCCCGGTATTTATATGCGTGGTTATTGCTATAGCCCTGCGTCTGGCTTGGCAGGCCTGGGGCAGCTAAATGGATTTACTGGCTACGTTAACCCATCAGTTGCAACAACTGCGGCAACAGGCTGAGAATATTGATCAGCAACAGGTAGCTGGCAGGCCGCAAAACTGGTTTGACAGCGCCCTGTTCAGTTGCCGCTCGCCACACCTGACTGACTACGTTGGTGAAGCACAACGCAACCTGCGCCATGTGCAGGACAGCGGCATCAGTGCCATGGCAAAGCAACGTCTGGTGCAACGTTTAAGCGAACAAACAGCAGCCCTGACCCAGGCATTTCGCAATGTTGATGTAAGACGGAAAACTAACAGCAGAGGCGGCAAGCTTAAAGCTGTGGTACAACAAATAAGCGCCAGCAGCCAGCAGTTGTACCAGCAACTCAGTGATACACAGGAGTTTGAGCGCCGCTTACAGGATATGATAAGCCTGGCTAACCGGGAAAATTCAGCCGAAGCTATACAGCGCACTTTGGCTTTACATGCCCGGTTAGGCCGCTGTCGCAAAGCGTTGTCAGACATAGAGCGGCAAATTCAGGATCTGGAGCGGCGGAACTGATCTGATGTTAATAGCCAAACCAAAGCTCAGCGCGCTGCCTGCCATGTTGTATCACCCTTGTTACAGTGAGCTTAACCTGCCTGACAGGCACCGTTATCCCATTACCAAATACCGTGCTTTGTATCAGCGCCTGCTGGATATAGGGCTGCCCGAGAGCGCCTTTACCCTGTCGGTACCTGTAACTGCAGAGCAGCTGGCAGAGGTACATTGCCGTGCTTATATTCAAAGCCTGGCTGATGGTACTATTGCTGCCAAAGCGATGCGCCGCATTGGTTTTCCCTGGTCAGAACAGCTATTCCAGCGTTCACTATGTTCAGTTGGCGGCACAGTGCAAACAGCCCAGGCGGCCCTTAACAGTGGTATAGCGCTGCATTTAAGTGGTGGCTATCACCATGCTTTTTATGCCGAAGGTTCAGGGTTTTGTTTATTTAACGATCTGGTAGTGGCCGCTAAAGCCATGCTGACTCATGGGCTGGATAAAATTCTGCTGTTGGATCTGGATGTACATCAGGGCGATGGCAGTGCGCTGTTACTGGCCGACGAGCCGCGCATTATTAGTTGCTCTGTGCACTGCGAAAAAAACTTTCCTTCCCGCAAACAACATTCAGACTGGGATATCGGGCTGGCAAAAGATTGTTCCGACACTGACTATTTACAGGCAGTGCAGCAAAGCCTGCAAACCTTGCTTAACTGGCACAGACCGGATTTAGTGATTTTTGACGCCGGTGTGGATATTCACCAACAGGATGAACTGGGGTTACTGAATATCTCTACCGGGGCGTTATACCAACGCGATTTGCTGGTACTACAAAGCTGTGTTGAACAGGGTATACCGGTTGCCGCTGTTATCGGCGGTGGTTACCAGCGCAATATTGATGCGCTGGTACAACTGCACCTGCAGCTGTTTAAAGCTGCTTTTACGCTACACGGCTCAGACTTCGCCGGCAAAATAGAAACCTAAGCGCCGTTTTACCTGGCCAGGCAGCACGGGTAAGTCTGCTTTTGGCAACAAGAAGGTTGCCATATTAAACAAGTCGGTAAAAATACGGTTTTTTTCTGTCGTGCGTTTTAAATAATCATGCCCGGACGAGCCACCAGTGCCAATTTTGGTACCCAGCATACGTTGTACCATCATGGCATGTTTGTAGCGCCAAATGGTTAACAGCTCATCAATTTCGGTTAAACAGGTCAGCAACTGAAACGGCAGATTAAAAACCGGTTCTTCCTGATACAGGCTGATAAACAGCGCCGACAACATCGCCCGCTGGCTTAAGCGGAATGCGCCGGATTGCTGCAGTTGCGCATACTTATCTTTATCCAGCAAGGCAGCAAACTTCTCCGCAGTGCGGGCAATTTCGGCCAGCTGCAATTCGCGTTCATGTTCGGCAATCTGTTCAATGGCCTGCACGGTGCTTTTATCTTCTGATAGCATGGCGTCGGTGGCTTGCTGATACATCTGCCAGAAGCTGAAGTTTTCCAGCTCAAGAAACGGCATCCGTTCCAGCCATTTTTCAATCCGCTCAAACAAGCTGGGCTCATGCTCCAGTTGCTGTAAAAAGTTGCGATCTTTCTCATTCAGCCGGCTGTAAAAAGAGTTTTTATCAAAATCGATACGAAAATCACTTTTCAGGCCCAGGCCAATTTCCAGCATTTTAAACTGAATACTTTGAAAGCCGGAAGCCGGCACCAGATAATCACGAAATGACATAAAATCCTGTGGTGTCATTGTTTCAATCACACCAATCTGCTGATTTAGCAGTTGCTGAATCGTGATCACCCGCTTTAACTTATGCACTATCCCGGTAAGCTGCTCATCTTTAACTTCTTCACCGGCAAACACATCCATCACAGCCTTTAGTTCGTGCAAAATTTGCTTAAACCACAGCTCATAAACCTGATGCACAATAATAAACAACGTTTCATCATGGGCCTCAGCGGCGTATTTGGCGCTTTCTGGCGCCTGCGCTGTCAGTATTTTGTCCAGTTGCAGGTAATCGCCGTAGTAGCAGGGAGTGGTATTTTTTTGCATTGCAGTTCTTCTGTCATGATCCTGTCGCGCATTGTAGCAGCCAGGAGCGCTAACTCAATCTTTCAGTGGTCTTTTGCCGTAAAGCTGATTATGCTTTGGGCTGACTGTAAACAAGATTGAGGCAAGTATGAAACTGGACGACGATATCCACAACTATTATGAAAAACTCACCCTGGATCATATTGTTGAGTTGGGGCTGGACCAGCAGAAAGATGCTGAGTATCTGGCTGATCTATGCTGTATTTCGTTAAACCTGCTACCGCCGCGTTATATCCGCTACGAAGTGGATATGGCGTTTTATCTGCCCCAAAGCGAGCGTTTTGAGATGCGGATGAAAGTAAAAGAAGCCGTTGCCAGAGCTTGCCAGTTTCTGGACAATAACGCGTGAGTACTGAGCTTGCTCAGGCTCCGGCGCATGTGCAACTGGCAGTAGACTTAATTATGCTGCTGGAGCAACATCAGATAGATACCAATACCGCACTTTTGGCATTAGAGATAGTGAAAAAAGATTTTGAACAGAAGCGGGATTTGGGTGGCAACCCCACCAGCCACATCCCGGCACATACGTCATAAACTGTGGCTGCTTCCTTCCGGACCTGACCAGGTTCGCTTACTAGTATTGCGAGAGGACCAATGGGGTTACCATTGAACTGCTGAATCCTCAACAGGCGCGCATTATGCGCAAAAGCAGGCGTTGTTGCAAGCCTGCTTTTGGCAAAATTGGCTACTGTAGCAATTGTTTGTAGCGTTGTAATACCGCTTTAAAGCGTTGCTGGTTATCCGGCCCCAGCCGCAGCATTTGCTTTTGCGCCGCCGGCAGCTGCTCTATAGCCGGATCAGCAAACACATATACTACTGAGGGCCGCTCCAGTGCCAGCGGGTAACTTACCTCTGGTGTCTCCAGCAGTACGTCAATAGCGGCTATCAGCTTGGTTTTAAATAGCTCGTCGGGGTATCCCAGCTCGGCATAAGCTTGCTGTAGTAATGGCTCATAACGGTTAAACAAGGCCAGCATCTGCTCAGCAGGTACGCTTTCAATCAACTGAATATACGGCTGATAACGGGCAAAACTGCTTTCATCCAGTTGCATAGCATCACCTTCGCCGAGGGCAAATTTTTGCTCCAGCGGGCGTAACAACCGATGGCCGGTAGCGAGTTGCCCTTGCGCTATATTGTCGGTTTGCACAACAAAATTACGCAACATCTCTTCGGTAACAAAAAGGCCAGCCAGGCCGGAGCGCCAGTTTAATGCCAATAAACGTTGCTTAACCTCAGCATCTGACTCATCCAGCACTGGCAAAGCCACCTCGGGCTCTGCCACAGGCGCACTAACTTCGGGTTCAGTTAGCTGCTCTTGCAATGGCGTGGTAGTGTCAGTTTCTGCAGTATCCTGCTCTGGTTCTGTTTCAGGCTGCGGCGTTACAGGCTCTGTGATCGCGGGCGGCAATAAATTAATTGCCGGCTCCTGCTTGTCATCTTTGGCCAGTAACAACCACAGGGCAATAAGTACCACTATGACGATAGCGGCTATGCCTGCGTAATATAACTGCTGATTATTGTTCGGTTTTTGTTCTGCCATAACAACCTCGGTAGCGATCTGACGGTGTAACGCGATTAAGCGTTGCATTCTTTAACGATTCCAGCAATATACTAAGCAATGAGCCTGTTGTCTGGAAAAAGTTCAACTTCTGTTATGTCTGAACACGATGTAAAAGCCGCGAAAAAAACGGCATTGTTATTAACCGGCGGCGGAGCCCGTGCGGCTTATCAGGTCGGCGTGCTAAAAGCGATAGCGCAACAGTACCCCCGTACCAGTAAATTGCCGTTTCAGATCATTAGTGGTACATCTGCCGGGGCCATGAATGGTGCCGCTATGGCGTGTTATGCCTCCTGCTTTCATCTTGGTGTGAAAAAACTGGAATGGATTTGGCGCAACTTTCATACTGATCAGGTGTATTACTCTGACTACCCCCGGGTGTTCCGGCAAATACTGCGCGGCATTTTCAGTGCATTTCAGGCTGACTACGCCAATAAAACGGCTGTCAGCTTATTTGATAACAAACCACTGCGACAGATGCTGCTCAAAGTATTGGATCTTAAAAGGATTGACCGCAATATTATGGGCGGCTATCTGTCCAGTGTTTCGGTCACGGCCTCGTGTTATAACAACGGCGATTCAATCACTTTTTTCCAGTCAGATCAGGCGCAGGAATGGCGCCGGGCTAAACGTTGTGGCCAGCGTACCTTGCTTGGCGTGCATCACTTAATGGCATCTGCGGCTATTCCGCTGGTATTTCCGTCAGTACGTATTCATCAGCAGTATTTTGGCGACGGTTCGGTAAATCAGCTGGCGCCACTTAGCGCGCCTATTCACCTTGGCGCAGATAAAATAATGATTATTGGCGTGGCCGATCCGCGTAAAAATGAACACAACCAGCGGATGATGCATCATCCGGGGCTGGCAACCATTGCCGGGCATTTGCTTGATACTGTTTTTACCGACAGTTTAAACTCGGATCTTGAACGCATGCAGCGGGTTAATAACACCATTCAGACAATGCAACAACACGGCATAAAAACGGATCTTAAGCCGGTGCAAAGCCTGTTTATTAACCCCAGCCAAAACTTTAGCCAGATTGCCAGCGAGCATTTTTTATCTCTGCCCATGGCGGTACGTACCATTTTAAGAATGACCGGCATCCGCCAGCATTCAGATTCCAGCCTGGCCAGCTATTTACTGTTTGAACAGCGCTATACCCGCCGGCTCATTGCCCTGGGTTATGAAGATGCCACAGCCCAAATGGACACTATTTTGCAGTTTCTTGCCGATGACAGCTGCTAGTTAACTGCCAAAACCTTGGCACTCAAGCTGCGGCCTGGCTCGCCATTTTGCTATCATACTGATAATTATTACTATAATATTTCTGGCCTGTTATTTGCTTTATTAGAAAAAAAGCAACAACGGATACGCCAATGGAATACCTGTTAGTACACGAGGTCGCGCTAAGTAACGCTCCCAGCTATGCAGCTATGACCAAACTGCAGCACTGGCCTGAGCTGGAAGAATGCGCTGAACAAAGCCTGATCAGCCAATTACAAACCACGCTGGATATTCAGCAGCAGCTGAATATTATTTCTATGGCAATAGGCAAAGTTTTGCCGGTATCAGCACTAAAATTAAAAACCGCGGTCGGTGACTTCGAGGCGATCGGTTCAAGGCCTGCTGACATTGAGCATCGCAGTGTGTTGGTGCTAAACCAACAATGCCTGGCCGAACTGATTTACCAGAGCGAGCATGCTTTTACCCCGATGGTCCAACGCGAGCTGCTGTTGCTTGAAAGCGAATGGCTGTTTGCGCTACGCAATGCTCTGGTTGTATGCCGGTTGCAGCAAATGGCGCTAAAAGACACGTTAACCGGCCTTGGTAACCGCCGCTTTTTCGACGACAGTTTTGATAAGGCCGTACAGCTGGCAAAACGCCATGACGAGCCTTGTGCCTTACTGTTACTGGATTTAGATAACTTTAAACAAGTTAATGACATTGCCGGACATAGCGCTGGCGACGACGTATTATTGGCAGTTGCGGATTGTCTGCGTGATACATTGCGCGCAACAGACAGCTTATTCCGCTTTGGCGGAGATGAATTTGCAGTGATCTTATCGGCTCAGGATGCCAACTGCGCTGAGCTGGTGGCCCGCAGATTACTGCGTGCAATAAACCAGCATCATTTATGCAAACAATATGAGGTAAGTGCCAGTGCAGGCCTGGCTTTACTTAGCGCGCCGGAGCAAAGCAGCAAGCAATTGTTTACTGCCGCTGACAACGCCCTGTATTCAGCGAAAGAAGCAGGTAAAAGCACTGTAAGGGTGGCCTAATCCTGTTTTTGCCAGCTTAGCCAGCACTTTGCCTGCTGCGTGTCAGTAGCGGAAGCGAAACCGGCTACTACCACCAGTTCGCCATTAACCAACAGCAGCGGCACCTGCAGCCGCTGCCAGGGCGGCACCTGCCACAACTTAAACCACTGTTTTAATGGCTTACTCATTGCACTGCCCGCAGGCTTAAACCGCAAGCTTAACTGGCCAAATACAATTTGGGCTGACGTCGCCGCCAGCGGTAATGCGTCAGCCTGTGGCTGTGCAGAGAAATACAAACTGTTGCCACAAGGCAGCTGCAGTTTTGTTTCTCCATGCCAGCTTAAACCTTGCACCGGTGCTGCGACCTGTGCATCCGTCAGCAGGTACAGCTTGTCTGCAAAGCGGCGTAACTGATAGTTACCGCATACCAACACAGGTGTAGCGTCGCCACGGGCGGCAATAACCTGTTGTTTTAGCGTAGTAAGCCACTGAGTTTCAGGGTTTAATGCATAACTCTGCAGCCAGCGGCGGATCACTAAATCCTGCTGCAACGGTATCAGTTTTGCCAGCTCTGTCAGTAGCAAGGTATTATTACGTACGCAACTTTGTTGTGCCTGTTCGGTGTAATAGTCAGCCAGTTGCTGTAAATCTGCCAGATGCTGCATGCTACGCCGCGCAGTAGTAATAAATTGCGGCCAGCGCTGCAGCAGCACCGGGGTAATATGCTGACGGATAAAGTTACGCTCAAACCGGGTATCGTCGTTACTGTCATCGTTCACCCAGTTCAGTTGATTCTGCCCGGCATAAACCGCAAGTTCAGCCCGGCTAAAGGGTAGCAAAGGCCTGCACAGTATACCTGTGGCAAAGCTGCGCTGCGCGGCTATACCACTTAATCCGGCGGGCCCTGAGCCACGCTTTAAGGCTAATATCAGGCTTTCCAGTTGATCATCACCATGATGTGCTGTTAGTAATAAGTGTTTGTCTGAGCAGATAAATTCTGCCAACGCCTGATAGCGTGCCGTACGGGCTTTTAATTCAAGATTGTCACGGCCTGTTAGCGTTACGCTGCGCTGCACAAATGCTATACCCCGATCTGTGCACTGCCTGGCACAAAAGTCGCCCCACTGAGCGGCAGAAGCGCTTATGCCATGGTTAATATAAACAGCCTGTAGTGCAAATGGTTGCAGTAGCCGGGCTTTGGCCAATAAATCAAGCAACACCATAGAATCCAGCCCGCCACTGAGTGCCAGTACTACATGGCTGTCAGATTGCAGTTGCAAAGTCTGAAGTAAACTGTCGGGGCTAAGATCTGACATCGGCAGGGATAACCGCTTACATAAAAGAGACTAAGGCTAACACAAAATAAAAAGCCAGTGCAGAGGCACTGGCTTATCAGCAATAAATTACAGTCTAACAGTAACCGTAAGACATCAGACGCTTATAACGCACATCTAATAGCTCTTTACTGCTCATTTGCTGCAGTTTTTGTAAATCGCGCAGCAGCGCCTGTTTTAACGTTTGGGCCATTTGCTCTGGTGCGCGGTGTGCGCCTCCCAAGGGTTCAGGCAACACTTCATCAATCAGTTTCAGCTCTTTAATCCGCTCGGCGGTAATGCCCATGGCTTCAGCTGCCAGTGGCGCTTTTTCAGCACTTTTCCACAGGATTGAGGCACAGCCTTCCGGCGAAATAACGGAGTAAGTGCTGTATTGCAGCATGTTTACTTTATCACCAACCCCAATCGCCAAAGCGCCACCGGAGCCGCCTTCGCCGATCACGGTGCAAATCACCGGTACTTTAAGCCCTGCCATTACCTTTAAGTTACGGGCGATAGCTTCAGACTGGCCGCGCTCTTCGGCACCGATACCCGGATAAGCACCTGGTGTATCAATAAAAGTTACTATCGGCAGCTTAAAACGCTCGGCCATTTCCATCAGGCGCAGCGCTTTACGGTAACCTTCCGGGCGGGGCATACCAAAATTACGTTTGATTTTTTCACGCGTGTCGCGGCCCTTTTGGTGGCCAATTACCATCACCGGAATATCACCTAAACGTGCGGTCCCCCCCACAATAGCCTGATCATTGGCAAAAGTACGGTCACCGGCTAAATCATCAAAATCGGTAAACACATGCTGAATATAGTCCAGTGTATAGGGCCTAAGCGGATGACGCGCCAGCTGCGCGACCTGCCATGCACCTAACTCGGAAAAGATCTTTTTCGTCAGCCCCTGGCTTTTTTCTTTTAGTTTGTTGATCTCTTCTTCTAAACCCAAATCGTAGTCACCGTTGCGGCTGACGTTACGTAATTCGTCTATTTTTGCTTCAAGTTCAGCAATAGGTTGCTCAAACTCTAAATAATTCAGCATCATCGACTGTCACTACCTAATTAATTAAATTCCAGTTCTATTGTTGCCAATTGCTTTAACTGGTGCAACAAAGCGTCGGCTGGCGTTATCCACCATTGTGTTCCAAGCTGTAACATCACTTCGCCTTCCTGGCGTTTATAGCGGAGTTTAACCGGCACCGTACCTGCTTTAAATTCACCCAGTACCTGCTGCAATCTTTGCAGGTAATTGTGGTCTATTTGTGCCGATTGTACAGTGATATTCAACGATCTCAGAGATTTTTCCCTTACCTGAGTAATCTCGCTGACATCGCGGCCGGTCATTGTAAGGCCACCGTTAAAATCATCAAAGCTGACCTGTCCCGTTATTACCAGGATCCGGTCTTTTTGTAGCTGTTGTTCGAAGTTTTCCAGTAAATCCGGGAAAAACCGTACATCAAGCCGCGCAGACTTATCATCGAGCGTGACAATAGCCCAGCGCCGGCCTTTTTTGTTAATCATCACCCGCACTGATACCACTAAGCCGGCAACAGTGACACTCTGATCTTTCCTGGTTGGCTGCAGCTCCACCAACCGGCAATTAATATAGCGCGGAATTTCTTCCAGATAACGGTTTATCGGATGGCCGGTTAAATATAAGCCTAAAGTTTCACGCTCACCTTCCAGCCAGACTTCATCTGCCCAGGGCTCCACCTGCTTAAATGCTGCCGCAGCGTGCTCCGGCTCGGGGCTTAGCAAACCGAATAAGTCATCCTGCCCTACCGCCTGTGCTTTAGCGTGCTGCTCGGCGGCTTTCATTGCCTCTTCCAGCGTGGCCGACAACGCAGCGCGGTGCGGGCCTAAACGGTCCATGGCGCCGGACAAAATCAGCTTTTCTATAACACGACGGTTGAGCTTTTTTAGATCAACCTTGGCGCAAAAATCAAATAAGTCGCTAAAGCTGCCATGTTTGTTCCGCGCTTCAAGAATAGCTTCTATCGGGCCTTCACCTACGCCTTTAATGGCACCTATGCCGTAAACAATGTGGCCTTGCTCATTAACGGTAAACTTATACACCCCGGCGTTAACATCGGGCGGAATAAGCTTTAATTTCATCCGCTCGCATTCATCCACCAGCGTTACAATTTTGTCGGTGTTGTCCATATCGGCCGACATTACCGCGGCCATAAACTCGGCCGGGTAATGCGCCTTCATCCACAGCGTTTGGTATGACACCAGCGCATAAGCGGCAGAGTGCGATTTATTAAAGCCGTAGCCGGCAAATTTTTCTACCAGATCGAAAATCTTAATTGCCAGATCCGGGTCAATGCCATTTTTTGCTGCCCCTTCCTGGAAGGTATCGCGCTGTTTGGCCATCTCTTCGGGCTTTTTCTTACCCATAGCGCGGCGTAATAAATCGGCGCCGCCCAGCGAATAACCCGACAGCACCTGAGCTATCTGCATTACCTGTTCCTGATACAGGATAATGCCGTAGGTTGGCTCAAGAATTGGTTTTAATGAATCATGCTGCCAGGTCGCATCCGGGTAAGATATGGCTTCACGGCCACGCTTACGGTCGATAAAGTTATCTACCATGCCCGATTGCAACGGCCCCGGCCGGAACAATGCTACCAGGGCTATCATATCTTCAAAGCAGTCGGGTTGCAGGCGGCGGATTAAGTCTTTCATACCGCGAGATTCAAGCTGGAATACTGCTGTGGTATCGGCTTTTTGCAGTAAATCAAAGCTTCGTTTGTCTACCAGCGGAATGGTATTAATGTCTATTGCATCACGGCCTTCTTTCTTTAGCCGCGTGTTGGCCATATTCACTGCCCATTGCAAAATGGTCAGGGTGCGCAGGCCTAAGAAGTCGAATTTAACCAGGCCGGCATATTCAACATCGTTTTTATCAAACTGGGTAACCGGATTATTGCCTTCATCATCGCAGTACAGCGGGGAAAAATCGGTAATTTTAGTTGGCGCTATTACCACGCCACCGGCGTGTTTACCGGCGTTGCGGGTTACGCCCTCAAGCTGACGCGCCATATCAATCAGATCTTTAACTTCCTGATCCTGAGCATACAGCTCTGGCAGACGCGGCTCTTCTTTAAACGCCTGCTCCAGTGTCATGCCTGGCGTGGGCGGGATCAGCTTGGATATGCGGTCAACAAAACCATATGGATGGCCCAGCACCCGGCCAACATCGCGTATTACTGCTTTGGCGGCCATAGTACCGAAGGTAATAATTTGCGATACCGCTTCACGGCCATACATATCGGCAACGTGATCAATAACTTCGTCGCGCCTGTCCATACAGAAATCGACGTCAAAATCCGGCATTGATACCCGCTCGGGGTTTAAAAAACGCTCGAATAGCAGATCAAATTCCAGTGGATCTAAATCAGTAATTTTAAGCGCATAAGCCACTAATGAACCGGCACCTGAGCCGCGCCCCGGCCCTACCGGAATATCATTGTCTTTACTCCACTGGATAAACTCCATTACCACCAGGAAGTAACCCGGGAAACCCATCTGGTTAATAACGTCCAGCTCTATTTGCAACCGCTCATCGTACTCAACACGTTTTTGTGTGCGCTCACTGGCATCGGGGAACAACTGCAGCAAGCGCTCTTCCAGGCCTTCGCGTGACTTCATTACCAGAAAATCAGCGTCTGTCATGCCACCGGTAGGAAAGGCCGGCAGAAAATACTCGCCCAGCCGGATGGTGACATTACAGCGTTTGGCTATCTCAACGGAGTTTTGCAGCGCTTCTGGCAAATCAGCAAACAGCTGTTGCATTTCCTGCTCAGACTTCAGGTATTGCTGTTCTGAATACAATTTAGGCCGGCGTTTGTCGTCCAGCGTAAAGCCATCGTGAATAGCAACCCGGATCTCGTGGGCCGGAAAGTCTTCCGGTTGTAAAAACACCACCTCATTGGTAGCCACCAGCGGCAAGTCATATTGCTCTGCTAAGGTAACGGCTTTTTGAATATACAACTCTTCATCCGGCCGCCCGGTGCGGGTGATTTCCAGATAAAAGCGCTGGGGAAAATGCTGCTGATAAAACTGCAGTAGCTGGGTCAGGTTTTGGCCGTTTTCTTTTAACAGCGCTTTACCAACCAGGCCATCTTTAGCACCGGATAAAATAATCACGCCCTGGGCAAACTCAGCCAGCCAGTCATGTTTAATTTGTGGTTTGCCATCCACATGGCCACGCAGATAGGCTTTGGAAATAAGCTGGCTAAGGTTCTGATAACCGGTGTTATCTGCCGCCAGCAGCAGCATACGGCTGCTCTCGCCGCCAAATAACGGATGCTGCACCCAGCAATCAACGCCGATAATAGGTTTAATGCCAGCTTCATGGGCTGTACTGTAAAACCGTACCAGGCCGCAAAAGTTCATTTGATCAGTTAATGCCAGCGCTGGCATTGCCAGCTTTTGTGCTGCCTTAACGATGGGCTTTACTTTGGCGACACCGTCGATCATTGAAAAATCGCTGTGCACGCGTAAATGGATAAATGCCGGAGAACTCATAACCCCTGTTGCTCCAGCACCAGCCGCACCGGTTTAAAGCTACGCCGGTGCTCACTTAATACCCCATGTGCACTAATGGCAGCCAGATGAGCAGCTGTGGGGTAACCTTTGTGCGCATCAAAGCCATAATCCGGGTAAGCCTGATGCAAAGTGTGCATTTCAGTATCACGTGCCACTTTGGCTAAAATAGAAGCGGCACTGATCTCCGGCACCAGTAAGTCGCCCTTTACTACAGCACTGGCTGGTACACCAAAATCTGTAGTGCGGTTGCCATCTACCAGCACCCATTCGGGTTTAATACTAAGGGCAGCCACTGCGCGGCGCATTGCCAGCATAGTGGCATGTAAAATGTTCAGCTGATCAATTTCAGCCGGCTCAGCCCGGCCAAGCGCCCAGCACAGAGCATGTTGCTTAATGAGTTCAGCCAGCTCAGTGCGGCGCTTTTCAGATAGTTTTTTTGAGTCAGTAAGCCCGGCAATCGGTTTATTAGGGTCTAAAATAACCGCAGCGGTGACCACCGCACCAATTAACGGGCCGCGGCCCACCTCATCCACGCCGCAAATCAGCTTTACGTCAGGTCGTTGATACAACATCATCTGCTACCTGTAAAATCGCTTCTGCCGCTTTGCTGCTGGCATTACATTTAATGCTTTGATGAATAACCCGGTACTGCTGCAGCAAAGCGTCACGCTCAGCACTAAGCAAAGGCACCATGGCGGCCACCAACGCTTGTGGCGTCACCTGATGCTGTAATAGTTCCGTAACCATACCGCGCCCGGCCAGCAAATTTGGCAAACTAAAATGCGCCAGTTTCACCAACCGCTTACCAAGCTGATAAGTAAGCCAGTTAGCCCGGTACGCTACCACCATCAGGCATTTTGCTAACATAGCTTCAAGTGTGGCAGTGCCCGAGGTAATAAAAGTAGCGTCAGATGCCAGCAGCACCTGACGGGCCTGGCCGGTAAATTCGGTGATGTTCAGCTGCGGCGCTATCTGCTGTTTAATAGCATTGAACTGCGCAGCCTTTTCAGATGTAACCATATTGGTTACAAACTGTATAGCAGGGAACTGTTGCTGCAACAGCACTGCCGCTTGCAGAAAATCGCCCGCCAGCAGTTTAATTTCGTTGGTGCGGCTGCCTGGCATAATCGCCAGTACCAGCTTATCCGGCGGTAACCCCAGTTCAGCTTTTGCTGCGGCTTTATCAACCTCCAGCGGCATAGTATCAGCCATGGTATGGCCAACAAAAGTACAGGGCACCTGGTATTTATCGTAAAAGGCTTTTTCAAATGGCAGCAGGGATAACACCATATTGGTGGCGGCAGCAATTTTAAAAATACGTTTATGCCGCCAGGCCCATACCGACGGGCTAACATAATGCACGGTTTTAATGCCGGCTTGTTTCAGCTTAAGCTCAACCGGTAAATTAAAATCCGGCGCGTCGATGCCAACAAACACATCGGGTTTATCAGAGAGCAAAGCAGTAAGAATTTCGCGTTTAACCTGCAGTAAGCGTGGTAAACGGCCAAGCACTTCAACAATGCCCATCACCGCCAGCTCTTCCATATCAAACAGGGCGTTAAAACCCAGTGCCTGCATACGCGGCCCGCCAATACCGTAAAACACCGCATCCGGGTGCATAGCTTTAAGTGCGCGGATCAGATCAGCACCTAAAATATCGCCGGAGTGTTCCCCGGCGATAATGGCGATTTTTAACGGCGTGTCAGCAATCGCCATCAGCGCACTATGCCTCTGCTGGCATTAGCGATAAAGTCGGTAAAGACTTTTAACTCAGGCACTTGTGCGGCTTTATCCTGCAGTACAGCCAGAGCTTCCGCTACTGTCTGGCCTTTGCGGTACACTTCTTTATAGGCCCGGCGTATTTCTAATAAAGCTTCGCTGCTGTAGCCACGGCGCTTTAAACCTTCAGTATTAATACCGCCAGGTACACAAGGCGCACCGTGTACCATCAGGTATGGCGGTACATCTTTTAATACAATAGAACCACCACCACAAAAACTGTGCGCACCAATGTGTACAAACTGGTGCACACCGGTCATACCGCCTAAAATAGCCCAATCGCCTACATGCACGTGGCCGGCAGCCTGAGCACTGCTGGCAAAAATGGTATGATTACCAATCACGCAGTCGTGGGCGATATGGGTGGTATTCATAAACAGGTTATGGTTACCAATAATGGTTTTACCCTGATCCTGCACCGTGCCGCGGTGCACAGAGCAGCCTTCACGAAACACATTGTAGTCACCCACAATCAGTTCGGTGGCTTCACCTTTATACTTTTTATCCTGGCAAGCTTCGCCAATACTGGCAAACTGAAAAAAGTGATTACCTTTACCTATTGTGCTGGTGCCTTTAATCGTCACATGCGATTCGAGTATGCAGTCATCCCCAAGCACAACGTTATGGCCGATATAACAAAATGGGCCAATTTTAACGTTATTACCAAGCTTAGCACTGGCCTCAATTACAGCAGTTGGATGGATCACGTTATAACTCTCTTCTGGCACACATCAGCTCAGCCGAGCAGACAATCTGGCCTTCAACTTTAGCTTCGCCGTAAAACTTCCACATGTTGCGGCGCTCTTTTAAAAATTTCACTTCCAGTATCATAGTATCACCGGGCAATACCGGCTTTTTAAAACGCGCTTCATCTATAGCGGCAAACAGGTAAAGTTCATTCTCTGAACGCTCGGTAACGGTTTTAAAACCCAGAATGCCTGTGGCCTGAGCCAGTGCTTCTAAGATCAGCACTCCGGGGAAAATAGGCATTCCCGGAAAATGACCGGTAAAAATAGGCTCATTAATAGTGACATTTTTAAGCGCAGTCAGGCTTTCGCCCGGCGTGAAATCCAGTACACGATCAATTAGTAAAAACGGGTAACGATGTGGCAATAATGCCATAATTTCCTGAATTTGCAGGCTATTAAGTTGGTTAGCCAAAGCTATTCCTCTGTCTAGTGGTCAGCATCCTGTGCTTTTTGCACAGTCGCAAGCTGGTTTTCCAGTTGCTTTACCCGCTGATAAAGTTGGTCTATTTGCCGCAGCTTAACGGTGTTTTTTCGCCATTCAGCATTGGTTGTTGCCGGAATACCTGAAGTATATACGCCTTTCTCTGTGATCGGCTTCATTACCATTGCCATACCGGAAATATGCGCACCGTCACAAATCTCAATATGGCCATTAAGCACCGCCGCACCACCGATAATACAGTAACGGCCAATTTTGGTGCTGCCAGCAACCACGGTACAACCAGCAATTGCCGTATGATCGCCAATGCGGACATTGTGTGCAATCTGGCACTGATTATCGATAATTACGTTGTTGCCGATAACAGTATCTTCAATCGCACCGCGATCTATAGTGGCATTGGCACCTATTTCACAATCGTTGCCAATAGTCACTGTACCGGTTTGCGGTATTTTAACCCAGTTGCCACGTTCGTTAGCAAAGCCAAAACCGTCGGCACCTAATACAGCACCACTGTGCGCTATACAACGTTTGCCAATACTCACCCGATGATACACGGTAACGTTAGCCCAAAGCCGGCTACCATCGCCAATAATTGCCTGTTCACCGATAAAGCAGCCGGCACCAATTTGCACAGCGTCGCCAATGACAGCACCGGCAGCAATAATAGCATTAGCGCCAACCGATACGCCGGTGCCTAAGGTTGCGCTGGCATCAATCACTGCCGAAGGATGAATACCATTTGCTGCGGCTGGTGTTGAATCCAACAGCTGGGCAACCCGGGCAAACGCAACGTAAGGGTCTTTTACCACCAGAGCGTTTACGCCTGGTGCAAGAAACGGGGCATCATCTGCAGTAATAAGCACAGCAGAGGCGGCAGTTTCGGTTAAGAATTTGCGGTATTTGCTGTTAGACAGGAAGCTAATCTGGCCGCTGCCAGCATTTTCCAGCGTTGCAATTGAAACGATGCTGCAAGCAGCATCGCCAATTAGCTGAGCATCTACCTGCTCAGCCAGTTCTGTTAAAGTATAACTTGCCATTATTTTGCTTTACTTGCCTGAGCGACAACAGCTTCAGAGATGTCATATTCTGGTTTGGCATACACGGCTGCACCGGAATTCAGCACCATATCAAACTTTTCGCGCTCTGCTACCACATCAATAGCCGCTTTAATCAACGCCAATACTTTATTACGCTCTTCAGCCTGCCGGTTACGGATTTCTTCATCCAGTGGCCGGGCTAATTGCTCATATTGCTGACGCTGGCTGGTTAACGCTGTTTTCAACTCGTCTTGCTGCTTTTCACTCATGGTAGGGCCATCGCGACGCAGTTTTTCAATATTGAAGTTAATATCTTTTTCCAGCTTTCCTACCGCTTCAATACGCTTGGCAAACTCATTTTTGATGGTTTCCTGCATTGCAGCCGACTGAGGAATTTGTGCGGCAACGGCTTGTACATCAACAAAAGCAATTTTCATCTCTTTTGCAGCCACATTACCCGCCAGTACTAAACCGGCAATCAGTAACACAGCAGATTTTACAATTTTACGGTTAAACATCTTATATTCCCTATTATTCTAATCTAGAAAGTTGTACCAATATTGAAACTAAAGTTTTCTTGTAAGTCGCCATCATATTTTTTGATGATTTTTGCCAAACTGAACGTTAAGGGTCCCATCGGCGAAATCCACTGTAAAGATACACCAGCTGTTGCCCGAATCAAACTGGCATCTGAGTAATCGAGCAGTTCTGGTTGATTCTGGTTGGTAACCAACTTTGTTAAACCGGCATAGCGATTAATATCAAACTCAGTATCCCAGACATTACCGGCATCGACAAATATACTGGTACGCACTGAATTACGATAGTCATCACTTAAAAACGGAGTTGGTGTAATCAGCTCAAGCGTTGCTACTGCTTTCGCATTACCGCCGATCGAACGCTGAGATACCTGATAACTGTCATTTTCCGGGCCGCTTGGGAAGCCACCTGAGCCATAATTAGGATCTGGTAAGCCCGGTACGCTTTGAGCATAACGGAAGATAGCGTGCGGGCCTATAATACGGCTTTCAAACCCGCGCATATTATCGCCGCCAGCATAGAAGTTTTCCGTAAAGGGTAAAGTATAGTCATAACCGTTTTTCGAGCCATAACCATTACCATAACCTGTTTCCAGCTTGCTAAGGAACGACCAGGCGTGATCGTTACTCAGCGGAATATAGTTACGCGCTTCAAACATCACTTTGTAGTACGTCAGATCTGAGTTGGGCGTAGTTGCCCGGATTGTTGCTCCCAGATAGAGCCCTGATGTGGGGAATAAACCACGGTTCAGCGTACTTCTTACCCAACCGGCCGACAACTCATAGTTAGTAAACTGGTAACCGCCATCCGGGTTTTGCGCATCTAATAATACACCGCGGAAGTGCCGTAACTGATCATACTCATTAATTGAGTTAATCTTGTTCACCACATAGTTAGCACCAAAATTTAACCGGTTATACTCGTTTATCGGGTAGCCGATATTGGCGCCAAAACCGTAGCGCTGCTGGTTATAAGCCTCAAGGTTAGACGATGCACTACTGTAATCTGTATCAGAATAGAACACCTGGCCGCCCAGACTAACGCCGTCCAGTGTAAAATAAGGGTTAGTGTAGGTTGTGCTGATTGATTTCTGGTATTTATTGGTACTTAAGCTGATACCGGCACTGTTGCCACTACCGAAGAAGTTTTCTTGCTGTACGCCAATCTGGAATGATATACCCATATAGTTACCATAAGAGATACCAGCATTAAAACTGCCTGATGGCTGCTCTTTAATGGTAAAACCAATATCGACCTGATCATCAATACCCGCTACCGGCGCCGTAGCAAAATCGACAGATTGGATATAGGGTAAACGCTGAATACGTTGCTTGGACAATTCAAGTGCGTCATTGGATAACCAGGCCCCTTCCATCTGCCGCAGTTCACGGCGCAGCACTTCATCTTTGGTGCTGCTGTTGCCCGACATATTAATACGGCGTACATACACACGTTTGCCAGGGTCGACGCTGAGGGTTAATTCAACTTCTTTGGTATCTTCGTTAATATTCGGAATAGTGCGGACTTTAGAATTAGCATAGCCAAAACGCGCCAGCAGTTTGGCAATACTCTCTTCGGTATAAGTGACCAGGGCACCGTTATACAACTGGCCTTCTTTTAACGGCATGATCTGACGTATAAATTCATCCTGGCCGATTAAATCGCCGACAAACCTGACGCCACTGATGGTGTATTTTTCACCCTCGGTGACATTCAGCGTGACATACACCGACTCTTTATCCGGGCTAACCGATACCTGTGAAGAATCAATGTTAAAACGCAAATAGCCGCGGTCCAGATAGTAGCTGTTAATCTTTTCTATATCGCCCTGCAGGGTTTGCTTTTGGTAGCGGTCTGACGATAAAAAGCGCCACCAGGGTAGATCCTGCTTCGATTCGATATTGCTGAGTAATTCTTCATCGGAGAACAGTTTATTGCCCACCACGTTGATCTGGCGGATAGAGGCTGCGTCACCTTCATCAAACTTAATCTTCAGGTTAACTCGGTTACGCGGTAAATAAGTTACTTCAATTTCAACGCTGGCCTGGTATTTACCTACACCGTGATAAAACTCAGTAAGACCATTCTCGATATTTTTCAGAATAGTTTTATCCAGCGGCTCACCGACTTCAATGCGGTTACCTGCCAGGCTCTCTTTTAGCTGGTCTTCTTTGATGTCTTTATTGCCATCAAATTCTATCGCGTTAATGGTGGGCCGCTCACGCAAACGATAAATTACCGTATTACCATCACGCAGCACCTGAATATCATCGAAGTGCCCAGCGCTGTATAGCGTGCGGATACTGCGTGACAAGTTATACTCTGTCACGGTATCACCAACGTTAAAAGGCAGATTATTCAACGCAGCGCCCAGCGCCACACGTTGCAAACCTTCAACTTGAATATCCTGAACCGTAAATGATTCTTCAGCGAGCACCGAGTTGCTTGCCGAAGCAAGAAACATCGCAGCTACTAATCGTTTAATTGTCATTATTTGAACTACTTATGATTAGTTATTTACAAACGAGAAATATCGTTGAGCAGCGCAATTCCCATCAACATTAGCAGGATCAGCGCTCCGAACCGGAAACCTGTTTCCTGCGTCTTTTCAGAGACAGGTTTGCCTCGTATTAGTTCCACCAGCATATACATTAAGTGCCCACCATCCAGCACCGGCAATGGCAGCAAATTGATAACGCCTAAGTTAACACTTATCAGGGCTAAAAACGACAGAAATGCTACTAAACCGAGGCTTGCCGTTGTGCCTGCACCTTGTGCAATGGAGATAGGGCCGCTTAAATGTTTGACAGAAACATCGCCTGTCAGCAGCTTGCCAATCATCGATACACTCAGGCGGATAAATTGCCAGGTATGAGCCGCACCGGCCCCCAAAGCATCAATAACACCGTATTGCCGGGTGTAAAGCACACCTTCTGGCCAATCACTTACTTTGGGTGTAATACCCAGCACACCTTGGGAAAAACCATCTGCAGTAACAAGCAATGTTGGCGTGACATTAATACTCAGCACTGCCCCGCTACGCTCTACTTCAACAGACAGCTGTTGCTCTGCTGCATTGCTGATTAACGCTTGTAACTGCGTCCACTGCGTAATGTCAGTGCCATCAATACCTATGATCTTATCATTTACCTGCAGGCCAGCCTGCTCTGCTGCTGAACCTGGTGCTACCTGGGCAATTTCTGTCAGAGCCTGGGGCCGGGCTAAATTAAGCCCAAGGCTGTCGAATACGCTTTGTTTTTCCGGGTCGAAACGCCACTCAGCCGTGTTCAACGTTACCGAGCGTTGCTGCTGCGTCACAAGATCCTGCAACCCCAGGGTAATACTATGGCTGCCAATTTGCTCTACCAACAGTAAATTCACGCTACTGGCATCGGTGGCATTGTGCTGATTTACTGAAATAATTTGCTGCTGCGCCGTTATACCAGCCTGGGCAGCGATAGACTGCGGCGTAACACTGGCTACCACCGGTCGCATAGTTTGCACGCCCAGCATATACATCAGCCACAGGGCAAACACGGCGAAGATAAAGTTGGCGGCAGGGCCGGCGGCAATAATGGCCATACGTTGCCATACGGTTTTATGGTTAAACGCCAGATCTTTAAACTGCGGCAGCACCGGATCAACCCGCTCATCCAGCATCCGCACATAACCACCCAGTGGAATAGCTGCGATAACAAATTCCGTGCCTTGCTTATCACGCCAGCTCAACAACGCTTTACCAAAACCTATGGAAAACCGCTTAACCAGTACACCATTTTTACGCGCGACCCAGAAATGGCCAAACTCATGTACAGTAATTAATACACCCAGCGCGACGATAAACGACAGCAAATTCCAAATCGCACCCGACATCAAGTTAGCTTCCTCAGTAGTGTCTGCGCATAATGGCGCGCTTCATTGTCCAGCGCCAATATATCATCCAGCGTACTGACACGAAAGTCAGCAAAATGTTCAAGGCCTTGCTCGTTAACACGCGCTATATCGGTAAAACGAATTTTTTGCGCTAAAAAAGCCGCTACAGCCAGCTCATTTGTGGCATTAAGGGCCGTTGTTGCGCCCTGGCCATAGCCGCAGGCGGCAATCGCCAGATACAAATTCGGGTAGCGGGCTTTATCAGGTTCAGTAAAAGTAAAATCGCGCATCTGCTTAAAACTAAGCGGTGCCACCGGGCTGGCTATGCGCTTTGGAAACGCCAGTGCATGCGCAATTGGTGTGCGCATATCCGGCTGGCCTAATTGCGCCAGTACAGAGCCATCCGTATATTGCACCATAGAATGAATAATACTTTGCGGATGAATAACGACATCGATATCTGCCGCCTGGCAATTAAATAACCAGCGCGCTTCAATAAACTCCAGGCCTTTATTCATCATGGTGGCACTGTCGACAGAGATTTTATGCCCCATGCTCCAGTTTGGGTGCGCCACGGCCTGTGCCGGTGTAATATTGGCAAATTCTGTTAAAGCTGTGGTCAGAAAAGGGCCACCGCTACCGGTCAGTAATAATTTGCTGATACCAAAATCGGCGATTTGCTGATCATGGGTATGCTGCTGCAACGGCGCGGGTAAGCACTGAAATATTGCATTGTGTTCACTGTCTATCGGCAATAAAGTCGCACCATGGCGTTTTACTTTACTGATAAACAATTCGCCGCTCATCACCAGAGCTTCTTTATTGGCAAGTAGTACCGTTTTACCCTGCTCTACTGCAGCAAGGGTTGGCAGTAAACCGGCAGAGCCCACAATCGCCGCCATTACGATATCGGCATCCGGGTGCGCCGCTAACTGGCATAAAGCGTCAATGCCGCTAAGCACTTCTGTGCGGCTACCAGCTAGTTTTAGTTCTGTTGCCAGGGCGCTGGCAGCCTTGCTGTCAAGCATAGCGGCATAACGTGGTTTTAACGCCAGACATTGCTGCAACAGCTTGTCGGTTTGGCTGCCAGCGGTAAGCGCCAACACCTGATAATCCTCTGGATGAGCTGCCAGCACCGACAGGGTGCTGACACCAATAGAGCCGGTTGAACCGAGGATCACCACATTACGCATTAATAAAAGCCGCCGTAAATGGCCACAATAATGGCAAACAGCGGAGCTGTAGCGGTTAAGCTGTCAATACGGTCTAAAATACCGCCGTGACCGGGCAAAAACGCGCCGCTGTCTTTTTTACCTGCCACCCGCTTAAACATGCTTTCGGTTAAATCACCAAATACTGACAAAATCGTCAGTAAAAACGCAGCGATATACCAAATACCTACCTGAGGCGGCCAGTCCTGTAACTGCGCTACCACTGTAACCACTATGGCTACTAATGCCAGGCCGCCAAGCATACCTTCGATAGTTTTACCGGGGCTGACTTTAGGCAGCAACTTATGCTTACCAAAAGGTTTGCCAACGATATAGCCACCAATATCCGCCGCCCATACCAGTAACAACAAACAGCAAATCAGCCAGGCGCCGGTAAAACTGGATGCAGCATAATCAGTAGAGCGGATAAACATTACAGCAGCCCAGGCCGGTACTAATGTCAGCCAACCCATTAATGCCTTACCCCAGTCGCTTTTAGCCCATAATTTCTGGCTACGCGGATAGGTAAGCACTAATACAATCGCCAGCAACCACCAGGCATTACCGGCAAGCAGCAAACTGGTTAACAAGGTATTGGCCTCTACCGGCCAGTTAGTTTGTACCGGCAGTTGCCAGTACAGTAAAGCCAGGATCAGCGCTGTTAAAGCCACATATACCCAGCGCATAGCTTTAGTTGCCAAACCGCAAAAGCCGCTCCATTCCCAGGCACCCAGTAAAAATGCCGCAGAAATAAATACCGCAAAGCCGGACAACGGCAGATAAAATACCGCCATTAATGCTAATGGCGCCAAAATTAGCGCAGTAATAACCCGTTGTTTAAACAATACCGTTATCCTTTACCCAACATCGCCAGCTGCCGGATTTGTTCTCCGGTACAGCCAAAACGACGCTCTCGGTTGACGAAGGCGGCTATCGCTTCTGAGAAAACCTGCTGATCAAAGTCTGGCCAGAGTGTTTCAGTAAACCAGAATTCAGCGTAAGCGGCCTGCCACAATAAAAAATTGCTGATGCGTAAATCACCACCAGTGCGAATAAGTAGATCCAGCTCTGGCTGTTCGTGCATCTGCACCTGCTGAGCAAATATCTGCTCATTAATCTGATCCACAGCAAGTGTGCCTTGCTGTACTTGTGTTGCCAGCGCCCGGGCGGCATTTACCATATCCCAGCGCCCGCCATAATTGGCGGCGATATTCAGTGTTAAAGCCGTGTTCGCTGCCGTTAGCTGTTCAGCTTTATCGATGCTGACTCTTAGCTTGTCACTAAAGGCAGATAAATCCCCTACTATCTTCAGCCTGACATTATGCTTATGCAAGGTTTTAACCTCGCTTTGCAGCACCATCAGAAACAGCTGCATTAAGGTCGAGACTTCATCTTCCGGCCGGCGCCAGTTTTCACTGCTAAAAGCGAACAAAGTTAACGATTTGATACCCAGCTCACGACAAAAGCTCACGCTGCGCCGTACCGCTTCCACACCTTTTTTATGGCCCCACACCCGCGGTTTACCCTGGCGCTGGGCCCAGCGGCCATTGCCATCCATAATAATTGCCACATGCTGAGGTAAGCTGTGCGGTTTGAGCTGCGACTCTGCAGTCATACAGTGCGACCTGTCCTTAAACTTTGTGATAACCAGTCTGCTGCTGATTTACTGAATTACGTTGCGACGAAAAAATCTGCCAAATAGAAAAAAGCGCCGTAATGCCCAAGCGTCACGACGCTGTAATGTTAACAGAAGGCTGGCTCAGACTTCCATTAATTCCTTTTCTTTGTCGGCCAGTACTTCGTCAATTTTCTTGACGAAAAGATCAGTAATTTTCTGAATTTCTTCAGCCGCACGGCGCTCGTCATCTTCACTGATTTCTTTATCTTTTTGCAGTGTTTTTAAATCAGCGTTGGCATCACGGCGAATATTACGTACTGCAACACGGCCGTTTTCGGCTTCGCCACGTACCAGTTTAACCAGGCTTTTACGGCGCTCTTCAGTTAAAGCCGGTAACGGCACACGAATAATAGTACCGGCAGACATTGGGTTTAACCCCAGGTCTGACGCCATAATCGCTTTTTCTACTGCAGCCGTCATGCTTTTGTCAAATACGGTAATAGCCAGTGTGCGGGCATCATCGATAGAGACGTTGGCTACCTGACGCAGTGGTGTATCGGTGCCATAGTAAGATACGGAAATACCATCTAATAAGCTTGGGTGAGCACGACCAGTGCGCACTTTGGTTAATTGCACTTTAAGCGCATCAACGCTTTTTTCCATCCGTACTTTGCTGTCTGTAATAATGTCGTTAATCACGATCGGTATCCTTTTTTATTCATGGCGTCTATTCAGCACGCCTTATTCAGCGCTCTAGTTTACTGTAAATTTTCGGCGTGGTCGATGACTGTGCCTTCCGGCTCGCCCATAATTACCCGCTTTAATGCGCCGGCGGTGTTCATATTAAACACGCGGATTTGCAGATTATGATCCCGTGCCAGCGTAAAGGCAGCCAAATCCATCACTTTAAGTTCTTTGTCCAGCACTTCATTATAAGTCAGCTGGCTGTATAGCGTAGCGGTAGGATCTTTTACCGGATCGGCCGAAAATACGCCATCAACCTTGGTGGCTTTTAATACGGCATCAGCTTCAATTTCAATGCCGCGTAAACAGGCTGCTGAATCGGTGGTAAAAAACGGGTTACCGGTACCGGCAGAAAAAATCACCACCCGGCCTGATTTTAATAAGCTGATAGCTTCGGCCCAGCTGTAATTATCACACACGCCATTTAACGGAATAGCGCTCATCATGCGGGCATTTACATAGGCACGGTGCAGCGCATCACGCATTGCCAGGCCATTCATTACCGTAGCCAGCATACCCATATGGTCGCCCACTACGCGGTTCATACCGGCTTTAGCCAGGCCTTCGCCACGGAAAATATTACCACCGCCAATCACAATGCCTACCTGCACGCCCAGTTCAACCAGTTCTTTGATTTCCTGCGCCATCCGGTCCAGTACTTTGGGATCAATACCAAAGCCCTCATCGCCCATCAGTGCTTCGCCACTGAGTTTTAATAAGATCCTGCGGTAAGTTGGTTTTGGATTCGTGCTCATGAGATCCCCATAGTGCGTGGTTAATTAGGATTAATGCGGGTAAAAAAAACCGCGGCCAGGTTGTTACACCTGAAGCCGCGGTTATTCTAGCGGGTTTTGCCAGTTTGCAGAAGAATAAATTACTTCTTGGCCGCCGCGATTTGGGCTGCAACTTCAGCTGCGAAGTCTTCTTCTTTCTTCTCGATACCTTCGCCCACTTCTAAGCGAATGAAAGAAACAGCTTTAGCACTGTTTTGCTTCAGGAAATCGCCAACAGAAACTGATGGGTCTTTCACGAATGGCTGACCAGTTAAGCTCACTTCACCAGTGAACTTGCTCATACGGCCTGCAACCATTTTCTCAGCAATTTCTTTTGGCTTGCCAGAGTTAACCGCGATATCGATCTGAATAACGCGCTCACGCTCAACAACATCAGCCGGTACGTCGTCCGGTGTTAAGAAACCTGGGTTGTTAGCCGCTACGTGCATTGCTACATCTTTAGCGATATCTTCGTTACCGCCTTCCAGCACGGCTAATACACCGATACGGCCAGAGTGCACGTAAGAACCAATTACAGCGCCTTCAACTACTGCTGCACGGCGTACGTTGATGTTCTCACCAATTTTGGCAACTAAAGTCGCACGGGTGTCTTCAACTGAAGTACCGTTTAAATCAGCCGCTAAAATAGCTTCAGCAGTGAACAGCTTGTTAGCGTGGGCTAAATCAGCAACGGCGTTAGCAAACGCCAGGAAGCTGGCATCACGGGCAACGAAGTCAGTTTCGCAGTTGAACTCGATAGCTAAACCGTAACCATTACCTACGCGGGTTAAAATAGTACCTTCAGCGGCAATACGGCCTGCTTTCTTGGCAGCTTTGGCCAGACCACTTTTACGCATCGCATCAATTGCAGCTTCGATATCACCTGCAGTTTCTTCCAATGCTTTTTTACAATCCATCATGCCAGCGCCAGTGCGCTCGCGAAGTTCTTTTACTAAAGCGGCAGTTACAGCCATGGGAGCTTCCTCGTAATAATTCGGGTTGGACAAACAGGGGCCGTGGCCCCTGTCGCAATTTTGCACTGTGCTAGCGCAAGCTTAGCCTGCGCTAATGACAGAGAAATTACTCTGCTTCAACAACGAAGGCTTCGGCTTCAGCCTGTACTTCGATGTTTTTGTCACGACCTTCCAGGATAGCCTGACCTACAGCAGCCAGATATAACTGGATAGCGCGGATCGCGTCATCGTTACCTGGTACTACAAAGTCAACGCCTTTTGGATCAGAGTTGGTATCAACGATAGATACAACCGGAATACCCAGGTTGTTAGCTTCTTTGATCGCGATGTGTTCATGGTCAGCGTCGATCACGAACAGCACGTCTGGCAAGCCGCCCATGTCTTTAATACCGCCTAAGCTCTTTTCCAGCTTTTCCATTTCACGGGTACGGTCTAAAGCTTCTTTCTTGGTCAGCTTGTCGAAAGTACCGTCCTGGCTTTGCGCTTCCAGATCTTTTAAACGCTTGATTGACTGACGAACAGTTTTCCAGTTAGTCAGCATACCACCTAACCAGCGGTGGTTTACGTAGAACTGATCAACTTTGCTTGCCGCTTCTTTGATTGCTTCAGAAGCCGCACGCTTAGTACCAACGAACAGGATTTTGCCCTTTTTCGCTGCTACTTGCTGAATGAATGCCAGTGCATCGTTCATCATAGGAACAGTCTGTTCCAGGTTGATGATATGTACTTTGTTACGCGCACCGAAAATGAATGGCTTCATTTTTGGATTCCAGTAACGGGTTTGGTGACCGAAGTGCACGCCCGCCTGGAGCATGTCGCGCATAGAAACTTTTGCCATGATTTATTTTCCTGTATAAGGGGTTAAGCCTCCATGTATCCCATATGCCGACTCTGGTCTGGCTGTTGTTCAGCGCAAAGCAAAGCACCCCGGAATATGTGTCGATACATGTGTGTTTTGTTTAAATTCCGCCTATCAGCACGGCTTTATCTCTATCTAAGAACAAAAGGTTCTGCAATAAAAGACAAAGCGATTTGCTAATTTGCGGCGCGCTTTATACCATAGGCACCTTACAAACACAATCAAATGTGTATTTTTGCAGCAGTACAGTGGGCAACTTTGCCCCTTGGTACCACAGAGAGAACAGGCATGACAGCAACCATCAAAACCCCGGCCGAAATTGAAAAAATGCGTGTCGCAGGCCGCCTTGCCGCCGACGTGCTGGAAATGATTGAGCCTTATGTAAAAGCCGGTGTCACTACCGATGAGCTGAATACTATCTGCCACAACTATATCGTTAATGAGCAGCAGGCAATACCGGCCCCGCTGAACTACCACGGTTTCCCTAAATCTATCTGTACCTCAGTCAATCAGGTGATTTGCCACGGCATACCGGGCGATAAAAAGCTTAAAGAAGGCGATATTGTTAATATCGACATCACTGTCATTAAAGATGGCTACCACGGCGACACCTCAAAAATGTTTGTCGTCGGCAAAGCCAGCATCATGGCCGAAAGGCTTATCCGGGTTACGCAGGAATGTATGTACCTGGGGCTGAAAAAAGTAAAAGACGGTGTGCGTTTAGGCGACATCGGCCATGTTATTCAGCAACACGCTGAAAAACACAGTTACTCAGTGGTGCGTGAATACTGCGGCCACGGCATAGGTGCGGTATTTCATGAAGACCCGCAAGTGCTGCATTATGGCAAGCCAGGCACCGGCGAAGTATTAAAAAGCGGTATGTGTTTAACCATAGAGCCAATGATTAACGCCGGCGCCCGCCACAGCAAATTATTAGCCGACGGTTGGACAGTAGTCACTAAAGATCGTAGTTTATCAGCCCAGTTTGAACATACTATTTTAGTTACTGATACCGGTTGTGAAATTTTAACGCTGCGCAGTGACGATACGATAGAGCGCATTCTGACCGCCGAATAAGCCCGCTATTATGGAGTAAGCGACATGACCCAGACCGTAACCTTTAGCAAAGCGCTGCCTGACAGTTACAGTCTGGAGAGCTACAAAAAACATTTCGCTGACTTTCACGACTGGCTTGGCCGCACCTTTTCGCAGCATCCGGTGAATACGCTGGTCAAAGCCCGGGCACATTTTATTGACGAAATACTGGTGCAGCTGTGGCATAAATACGAGCTGCATAAAAGCAAAGATTTAAGCCTGATTGCAGTAGGCGGCTATGGCCGCGGTGAACTGCACCCCAGCTCTGATATCGACTTACTGATCCTGGCTGATGGCCGTTTGTCCACGGCCCAACAAGAGGCTATCGCCCAGTTTATTACCACACTGTGGGATTTACGGCTGGAAGTTGGCCACAGTGTACGCACGGTAAAAGAATCAATAAAACTGGGTAAAGACGATATCACCATCGCCACTAACCTGCTGGAAATGCGTTTGTTAACCGGCAATAAACCGTTGTTTGAGCAGCTACAGTTTGAAGTCAGCAAAGACAGTTTCTGGACAAGCCAGGCGTTTTTTCAGGCCAAACGGCATGAACAACAACAGCGTCATGCGCAGTATCACGGCACAGCCTACAACCTTGAGCCGAACTTAAAAGCTAATCCGGGCGGCCTGCGCGATATTCAAACCATCGGCTGGGTAGCCAAGCGCCATTTCCAAACCCGTACGATGCGCGAGCTGGTGGCCTATCAGTACCTGACCGAAGATGAATATCAGGAGCTGATGGAGTGCGAAGCCTATTTGTGGCAAATGCGTTTTGCACTGCATATGGAAGCCGGGCGCAACGAAAACCGTATTTTATTTGATTACCAACCGGCTGTGGCAGAACGGCTAGGCTTTGGTGCCGACGGCAAAGCCTCGGTGGAACGGATGATGAAGCGGTTTTTCCGCACCGTGCAACGGGTTAGCGAGCTGAACGAAATGCTGCTGCAGCACTTTGACGGCAGCATTTTAAACCACAAAGAAAAAGTTAAAACGCTGCTCCTGGATGACTACTTTGAGCTGCAGGGCCATTTGATCGTGGCCCGCGACAACGCCGTATTTGCAAGGCGCGATAACCTGCTGCGGCTGTTCTGGCATATTGCCAATAACTCCAATATTACCGGTGTGCATTCTTCTACCATGCGGTTAATACGCCAGGTGCGGCGGCGTTTAATGGGCGATTTACAGGACTATGAAGCCTGCCGCCAGCTGTTTTTAGCTATTATCCGCCATCCGCGCGGCATGGACAAAGCCATTACCTTAATGCACCGCTACGGCGTGCTGGCAGCTTATCTGCCGCAGTGGCGTAATATTGTCGGCCAGATGCAGTTTGACTTGTTCCACGCCTACACTGTAGATGAGCACACTCACCGCCTGCTGAAAAACCTGTATAAGTACACGTTAAGCGAACATGAAAGCGAGTTTCCGCTATGCAGTGACATCGTCAGAAAAATGGAAAAACCAGAATTGCTATATTTGGCCGGTATTTTCCATGATATCGCCAAAGGCCGCGGTGGCGATCACTCCGAGCTTGGCGCTATGGACGTGCGCGAATTTGCCAAGCTGCATAAGCTCAGCGAGTTTGACAGTAAACTGATTGCCTGGCTGGTCGAGCATCACCTGCTGATGTCAGTTACCGCGCAGCGCCGTGATATTCACGACCCGGCAGTAGTGGCCGAGTTTGCCGAAAAAGTACGCGACGAAACCCGGCTGAATTATCTGTACTGCCTGACGCTGGCCGATATCCGCGCCACTAACGATAATTTATGGAATGACTGGAAAGGCTCTTTGCTGCGTGAGTTGTTTTTGGCCACGCAAAAAGCCTTTCGCCGAGGGCTGGAAAAGCCGATGGACCTGCGCGATTTAATCCGCGAAAACCAAAGCGAAGCCATGCCACTGCTACTGAAGCAAACTTTTAGCGAAAGCGAAATTTTGCAGCTATGGAGCCGGATTAAAGCCGATTATTTTGCCCGCTACAGCGCGCGGCAAATTGCCTGGCACTGCGAGCATATTTTACGGCATAAAAACCCGGACGAACCGCTGGTGCTAATCAGCAAAGCGCCCATCCGTGGCGGTACTCAGGTATTTATTTACACTAAAGATCAGCCCAAGTTATTCGCCCGTTTAGTGGCGGCGCTGGATAGCAAAAAAGTGAATATTTTCGATGCCCAGATTATGACTAACAAAGACGGTTATGCCATGGATACCTTTGTTGTACTGGAGCAAAACGGCGAGGCGGTAAATTCGCCATCACGCCAGCAAAGTATTAAACGTGCTTTAGAGCTGTATATTCTCGACAAACCAGACTTATCGCGGCAAAAAACCAAATTATCGCGCCAGATGCGTCAATTTAATGTGCCGCCCAAAGTGGTATTTTTACCCGGCAACACCAGTAAACGCACTATGATTGAATTAGCCGCACTGGATACCCCCGGTTTGCTGGCTAATATCGGTGAAGTATTTCAGCGCTGCGATGTCAATATTCATGCCGCTAAAATTACTACCATCGGCGAGCGGGCCGAAGACTTTTTTATGATTTCAAATAGCGACGATCAGGCCCTGAGCAGTGAGCAACAAAGCGCGCTGAAACGGGCATTAATCGAGCAACTTTCACAGCAAACAGAAGGCTAACAAAGACAATGTCAGAGTTAAAAAGCATTATCGAACAAGCATTTGAACAACGCGCCGATATCACGCCGGCCAACGTCAGTGCTGACGTAAAACACGCCGTTGACAGCGTGATCAGTATGCTGGACAACGGTAGCGCCCGGGTGGCAGAAAAAATTGCCGGTGAATGGGTGGTGCATCAGTGGCTGAAAAAAGCCGTATTGCTGTCGTTTCGTATCAACGATAACCAGGTAATGGACGGCGCCGAAAACCGTTTTTTTGATAAAGTAGCAATGAAATACGCCAGCTACACTGACGAACAATTCCGTGCCGATGGTGTGCGCGTAGTACCACCGGCGGCGGTGCGCCGTGGCAGCTATGTGGCAAAAAATGTGGTACTGATGCCTTCTTACGTCAATATTGGCGCCTATGTCGGCGAAGGCACTATGGTAGATACCTGGGCTACCGTAGGTAGCTGTGCGCAAATTGGTAAAAACGTGCATTTATCCGGCGGCGTTGGCATTGGTGGCGTATTAGAGCCGTTGCAGGCAAACCCAACTATTATTGAAGATAACTGCTTTATCGGCGCCCGCTCTGAAGTGGTAGAAGGCGTGATTGTTGAAGAAGGTGCCGTGCTGTCAATGGGTGTGTATATCAGCCAGAGCACACGTATTTATGACAGGGAAACCGGCGAAATCAGCTATGGCCGCGTACCTGCAGGTGCCGTAGTCGTGCCAGGCTCAATTCCATCGAAAGATGGCAGCCACAGCTTATATGCCGCTATTATTGTGAAAAAAGTCGATGCACAAACCCGCGCCAAAGTAGGCATTAACGCCCTGCTGCGCAGCATAGAATAACTTAGGCTTACAAAAGCAAAACGGCAGGTTGTTCCTGCCGTTTTTTATTACACTACAACCGCTTTAGCCGATATACAGCAACACCGCAAAACTGACTAAACCCACAGCGGCAAACATGCTGTATTCAAGGCGTTTTTCAAATTGCTTCTCTGAGCCCTCTGCAGCCGGTACCAACAAGGCCGAAATAAGACAGGTTAACCCTGCCAGTAAACACAGTGTGGTTACTCCAAATACCAATGCAGAACCTAACATCGCCATATATCACCCTTAGTTGCTGTTAAAACCGGTTAAACCGCACCGCGGCAAAAAACTGCGCGCATTCTAGCATAAAAACCCCGCTGATATGCCAGCACTCTGCTAACAGCGTTATATTCTGTTACCAAAAAACCTGAGCTAATACAGCAGAATTTACGCCTGACACCTTATACTGCCAGCATAGCTGTTGCCGGTATTTAAGCTGAGGTTTTAATGTACTACTTTTTTCGTGGTTTAACTTTGATCCATACCAAAGGTTTGAAGCGTTTTGTACTGATCCCACTGCTCATTAATCTGTTGCTGTTCTCTCTGGCGTTTTATGTTTTGTTACAGCAAGTCAGTGCTATGGTGGCCGCAGTGCAACAATACCTGCCTGATTGGCTGCACTGGCTGGAATATCTGCTGATCCCGCTTGGGGTGATGTCGCTGGTAATAGGCCTGGCCTACAGCTTTACCATGGTGGCTAACTTTATTGCCGCACCTTTTAATGGCCTGCTAAGCGAGAAAGTAGAAGCGCATTTATCTGGCCGGACGATACCTGACACTGGTATGGCTGGTTTTGTCAAAGATATACCACGTATGCTGGCCCGCGAATGGCAAAAGTTTATTTACGCCCTGCCACGTGCAATTGTATTGTTTGTGCTGTTTTTATTTTTACCCCTGATTGGCCCGATCTTATGGTTTTTATTTACCAGCTGGTTACTGGCGATACAGTATGCCGATTACCCGTTTGATAACCATAAAATAGACTTTCGCACTATGCGCGCGCAATTGCGCAGCCAGCCCGGCAGTAGCTTTGCCTTTGGCATCACGGTAAATATTGCCTGTATGATCCCGTTATTCAACCTGTTTGTGATGCCAATAGCAGTATGCGGTGCCACGGCTATGTGGGTAGATAAACTGGCAGCACAAAACGACCCGGCACTCAAAGCACCGGGCGCTAAAGCCTATAACAAACTGGATAAATACTGCTGATATGTGCTGTTGATAAGTACTGTTAGCTTTGGGTACTAAGATGTTGTTTAAGCCACGGCAAGGCAATACTTTCCGGCTCCAGCGTTTCACCGGCGTCGATGCGTAGCATCGGTGCCAGCTCCGTGCCCTGAATCTCCAGTAACAACTCGCGAAACTTCTCTCCGGCAGCACAAAAGGTGTCGTAGCTGCTGTCTCCCAGCGCAATAACCGCAAACTTTTTGCCGGTTAACAACGGGAAACGGTTTTGTACATCCAGGAAAAACGGAAACACATTGTCAGGTATATCACCCTGGCCGGTGGTGGAGCTTACTACCAGCCAGATATCGGCATTAAAGCTCAGCACGTCATCCAGTTTAGCTTCATCATACAACGCTACCTCATGCCCCAGGCCGGTTAATAACGGTAACGCTTCTTCCGCAACATATTGGGCGGCGCCATAGACGGTACCGACGATCAGGGCTATTTTTGCCATTTTTCCTCCATAAAAAGCTCAGCAAATTGTTGCTGATAATAAGTGTCATCTACCGGCCAGCCAAATTGGCTAAACAACGGTTCAAGCTCGTTCAGACCAGCGCTAAACTGCAAAGTTTCCGCCGTGACCGGGTGCGGTAACTGCAGCTGCTTGGCAACCAGCAATAAACGCCGGCAATTAAAATGCTGTTTAAACAGCGCATTATGTTTACCGTCACCATGGCTGGTGTCACCGACGATCGGATAGCGTAAATGCGCCAGATGGCGGCGCAGCTGGTGTTTACGCCCGGTTAAGGGTTGCAGCGCCACTAACGAGTAACGTGCTGCCGGGTATTTACTTACCGGTATTGGCAGTTCAACCTGCTGTAACGGCTGATAACGGGTAATGGCCTGCTGCGGCGCTTTATCGTCGCGGCTGAATTTGTCGGCAATTTTATCCAGTTCTTCTTTAAGCGGATAATCCAGCTTACCGCCCTGTGGTAAAAAGCCGCGTACCACTGCCAGATAGTGCTTACGCCACAGTTGTTTTTCCTGCTGCGCCCCTAACAGGCGAGCAACCTCGCTGGATAAAGCAAACACCAACACGCCGGACGTTGGCCGGTCTAACCGGTGCACCGGAAATACATGCCGGTCAATCTGATCGCGCAGCGTTTGCATAACAAACACTGTTTCGTGCTTATCAAGAAATGAGCGGTGCACCAGCATGCCACTGGGTTTATCTATCGCTACTATATGCTCGTCCTGATACAAAATGCGCAGGGGCGCATTAAGCACAAAAGGTTCGGCTGAACTCATGCCTCACCCGACAAGGTGCTATCTATACGCGCAATAATACCCAGCAGTGGTAGCACACGCTTGCCATGTGCTTTAAACGCCTCAGTTGCAACTGGCAGCACACTGATTTTGTTGGGTAAGGCTGATTTTGTATCCAGCAGGGCCTGCATCCGCGGTAAAAAGATAAATTGTAGCCACTGCTCAAGCGCCATAGTGTCGTAACAAAACGGTACTGTACTGGCCATGGCGGCAGGCTCTGGTGCTGATGCACTCCACAACTGCTGTTGTTTTAGCTCTGTCTCCAGTGCAATCAGCAGGGTTTTAACAACATCTGACATAACAACCTCGTAATAAGAAGCACAGTTTAACATAAGCTAAAGCTGCAACCAGCCCTTGTAAAAGGCGTTGTTAATCAGCATTATCTGCCAATACTTTCGGGAGTTATCTATGGGTCCAGTATTACTACTGTTGATAATCAGCAGTATCTGTTATGCCTTCTGGCTGCAACGTAAACAAGATGAACGCGCAGTAGTTGTGGCGCGCCAGCTTTGTCAGCAGCAGCAACTGCAAATGCTTGACTGTGGCCGCAGTGGCCATAGTTTTCGTAAGATCAATGGCCGCTTACGCTTTATTACCTCATATCAGGTGGATTTCAGCGGTGACGGCGAAAGCCGCTATCAGGCTGAATTGTTACTGAGCGGTATGCGGCTGGCAGAATTTAACCTGCCGGCCTACCGGATTAACTAGGCCGGTTTAACCGGCAGCTTATGTTTGAGCTGGCCGGTCAAAAAATCTTTTAACATTACCCAGTCGGCCGCCAGGCTGTAGAACGGGTATTGGAAGGTGGCCGGTTTGTTGTGTTCAAAGGCAAAATGGCCAACCCAGGCAAAACCATAGCCAATAACCGGCAATAACCACAACCAGGCCCATTGCTGCGTAATTAACGCATATAACAACACAGCAATCACTAAAGTGCTGCCTATGTAGTGCAGTGCACGGCACACCGGATTTTGGTGTTCGCTTAAATAATACGGGTAAAACTCTGCGAAACTGCTGAATCTACTCATCGGCGTTCTCCCCTGCTAAATCAGCCGGCCAGCTGTTGCCGTGGCCGGAACATCAGGGTACCACTGACGGTATTAAACGCCAGTTCAGTCACCGGCTGATATTTATCATCGGCAAAAAAAGCCTGGTATTTTTCCAGCGTAACAAAGACACCAATGCCGGCAGAGTGTTGATCTTTATCCACAATCGAATCCACCGCGTGAATAAGATAATGGCCTAACCCTAAGTGTTGCTGCTTGGGTGCGACAGCGATAAACGCCAGCATATGGTAGCGCTCTGCGGGCATGGCAGCATGAATTTTTTGCTCTTTTTCCAGTAACTGTTTAGTAGAAACATAGCCTGCTGTGAGCAACATTTTCAGCCGCCAATGCCACAGCCGGCTGGCACCAATACCTGAATCCGGCGTAATAACACAGGCCACGCCCAGTAACTGCTCAGCAGCAAACAAACCTATCATTGGCTGCTTTGCCTGCCAGAAGGTATTTAACTCTTCACGGATAGCGGCGCGCAGCCTTTGTTCATAATCTGTTTTATCGGCGCGAAAAATTTCCATAAACAGCGGATCATCATGGTAAGACTGATACAGCAGCGATGCTGCCAGTTTCAATTCATCAGCACTAAGCAAAATTGCTTTTAGCCGGTCCAGCTCTACCGTATTCAGTTCAGCCAACATACATACCCCGTCTGTTATTGTTGTTTTTTTATCCACAATAGCAGCAAGGCTTTGTATTGCCAAGCGGCGGTTTTACAGCATAACCGCTTTGTCGCAAAACCACTGTATAGCAAAAGAGTATGCAGCTGGCTATGCTGTATTAACCGCAGAATACCCAAGGATAAGTTATGGATATGTCACAACATGATTTGCACACCTTATTTGCCCAACTGGGATTAGACAATGATGAACAGGCTATACGCCGGTTTGTCAGCCAGCATAAACTACCCGCAAATACGGCAATACAGGATGCAGCATTCTGGAATCCGGCCCAGGCCAGTTTTTTGCGCGAGTCACTCAAACAAGATGCGGAGTGGTGCGAAGTGATTGACGAGCTAAACACCTTGCTGCATTAACGCAGGGTGATAACAGCAGCATGATTGTATAGCAGACAAAACAAAGCCACCTTGCGGTGGCTTGTTTATTTAGCGCCAGTGAGTAATTACTGGCCTTTAATTTCGCTGCGGCCTTTGTACGGCGCTTTGCTGCCCAGCTCTTGCTCAATACGCAGTAACTGGTTGTACTTAGCTACCCGGTCAGAGCGGCTCAGCGAGCCGGTTTTAATCTGGCCAGCAGCGGTACCTACGGCTAAATCAGCAATAAAGGCATCTTCGGTTTCGCCACTGCGGTGCGAAATAACGACAGTGAAGCCAGCGTCTTTGGCCATTTTAATCGCAGCCAGGGTCTCGGTTAACGAACCTATCTGATTAAACTTGATCAGGATAGAGTTACCAATGCCCTGTTCAATACCGCGGGTTAAAATTTTGGTGTTGGTAACGAATAAATCATCACCTACCAGCTGCACCTTGTTACCAATTTTATTGGTTAAGTCTTTCCAGCCATCCCAGTCACTTTCGTCTAAACCATCTTCGATCGACACGATAGGATAACGCTGGCTTAAGCCGGCTAAATAGTCGTTGAAGCCGTAAGAGTCAAAGCTCTTGTCCTCGCCACTTAGTACATATTTGCCGTCTTGGTAAAACTCAGAGGCGGCACAGTCCAGCGCTAAGGTGATGTCTTTACCCATCTCGTAGCCAGCGGCTTTTACCGCTTCAACGATCACAGATAAGGCTTCTTCGTTTGATTTTAAATCCGGCGCAAAACCGCCTTCATCACCCACAGCCGTATTTAAGCCGCGCTTTTGCAGCTCTTTTTTCAGGCTGTGGAAAACCTCGGCGCCCATACGCAGTGCTTCGGCAAAGGTTTTGGCGCCAACCGGCTGTACCATAAACTCCTGAATGTCCACGTTGTTGTCAGCGTGCTCGCCACCGTTAATAATATTCATCATCGGCAGCGGCATGCTATATACACCAGAGGTGCCGTTTAAATCGGCAATATGCTGGTATAAAGGAATTTTTTTATCGGCGGCAGCGGCGCGGGCCACGGCTAATGACACAGCCAAAATCGCGTTGGCGCCCAGCTTGCTTTTGGTTTCAGTGCCATCTAAATCGATCATAATCTGGTCGATCTGGGCCTGGTTATACGCGTTTTTACCTTTTAACGCCGCCTGAATTGCGCCGTCGATATTGGCCACTGCTTTAGTAACGCCTTTACCCAGGTACCGGCTTTTATCACCGTCGCGCAGCTCTAATGCTTCACGCGAACCGGTAGAAGCACCGGACGGGGCGCAGCCACGGCCCATGGCGCCGCTGGCTAAGTACACATCAGCTTCTACTGTTGGGTTGCCGCGTGAATCCATAATTTCGCGGGCGATAATTTTTACGATCTCAGACATGCTTTAAGTCCCCTGTTCTAAAACGAAAAAGCCGTGTTTATTGACACGGCTTAGCACAAGTTATACGCGCTGTTGCTTCTGCGCTTTGTACGCTGCTGCGACAAAGGCCTGAAACAACGGATGACCATCACGTGGTGTCGAATTAAATTCCGGGTGGAATTGCCCGGCAACAAAAAACGGGTGTGACGGTATTTCTATCATCTCAACCAGTTGGTTGTCGGCCGATAAGCCCGATACCACTAATCCTGCCTCTTCTAATTGTGGCCGTAAGTTGTTATTCACTTCATAGCGGTGACGGTGCCGCTCCTGAATAACCGCTTTGCCATAAATTTCACGGGCTTTGGTATTATCAACGAGGTTACAGTTCTGGCTGCCAAGGCGCATAGTGCCGCCCAAATCAGACTTGTCTGAGCGGGTTTCCACTGAGCCATCGGCGTCACGCCATTCGGTAATTAAACCCACTACCGGGTAAGGTGTATCTTTGTTAAATTCGGTGGAATGCGCATGGCTCATGCCTACTACGTTACGGGCAAATTCAATCAGTGCTACCTGCATACCTAAACAGATACCCAGATATGGCACTTTATGTTCGCGGGCATATTGCGCTGCCAAAATCTTACCTTCAACGCCACGCTCGCCAAAGCCGCCCGGCACTAAAATACCATCCACGCCGGCCAAAATGCCAACGCCTTTACTTTCAACATCTTGCGAGTCGATATATTTAATATGCACGCTAACACGGTTTTTCAAGCCGGCATGGCCCAGTGCTTCGTTAACCGATTTATACGCATCCGGCAATTCAACATATTTGCCTACCATACCAATGGTTATCTCGCCGGTTGGGTTCGACTCCTGGTACAGCACTTGTTCCCACTCGACCAGGTCGGCTTCCGGTGCTTCAATATAGAAACGGCGACAGACTAAATCGTCCAGGCCTTGTGATTTTAACAGCGCCGGGATCTGGTAAATACTGGAGACGTCTTTTAACGAGATAACCGCTTTTTCTTCGACATTGGTAAACAGCGCGATTTTGGCGCGCTCGTTGGAAGGAATAGCACGGTCTGAGCGGCACACCAGTATATCCGGCTGAATACCGATAGAGCGCAGCTCTTTTACCGAATGCTGGGTTGGTTTGGTTTTTATCTCACCGGCAGTGCCCAGGTACGGCACCAGGGTAAGGTGCATATACAGCGTGCGCTCGCGGCCTACTTCGGTACCCAACTGACGGATAGCCTCTAAAAACGGCAGTGATTCAATATCACCGACAGTACCGCCAATTTCAACGATAGCAATATCGTAGCCTTCAGCACCAGCGACGACACGGCTTTTAATTTCGTTAGTAATGTGCGGAATAACCTGAATAGTGGCGCCCAGGTAATCGCCACGGCGCTCACGGCGCAATACGTCGGCGTAAATACGGCCCTGGGTAAAGTTATTGCGCTTGGTCATTTTGGTGCGGATAAAGCGCTCGTAGTGGCCAAGATCAAGGTCGGTTTCGGCACCGTCTTCGGTAACGAATACTTCGCCGTGCTGAATAGGGCTCATAGTGCCCGGATCAACGTTAATATAGGGGTCAAGTTTAAGGATGGTGACCTTCAGGCCACGCGCTTCCAAAATAGCTGCCAGTGATGCTGCAGCAATGCCTTTACCTAAGGAGGAAACCACGCCACCCGTCACAAAGATATATCTTGTAGTCATGAGACCCCTGAGACAATGTTAATCAATAGATGAATACCAAAACAGAAAAACACCAAGCGCCCGGTGCGCAAACACTGGGGTACAACGGTTGTTCAAGAATTGGTATCAGGACGGGAGGAAAGTATAGCAAAGCGCGCATCGCCACTCAACGTAAAGCTGCTGGCTAATGTGATTTAGTTAGTCAATCAGTCTCTTCGATACGAACCGGTTTGCTCACACCAACACGCCGTAAACCCGTCCCTGGGGGCTCGATTCGGCCATCCTGGCCTGCAACGGTTGGCTTAGAGCAAACCGGTTCTCACTGTATTTGCCCCCCACAAACACCTGCCTTACAGCAAAAGTTTTTAATTCATTCCCCTTGAGTGTAGCGCTCAGAGTCTCCAGATAAGTAATAGCAAATGGAAACCATTCGACGCCGGTGGGGGGTCTGCTAGTTAAGCCTCACCGCCACAGAGTCAACAACAGGAGTAGCCTATGCAAATTCAAATTAATACAGACCGTCATATCCAGGCCGACGAGCGCCTTGCTGAGTTTGTCCGCGATACATTACACAACAAGCTCAGCCGCTTTGCTGATCACGTAACCCGGATTGAAGTGCATTTAAGTGATGAAAACGGCAATACCAAGCATGACGGCAATGATAAACGCTGTTTACTTGAAGCGCGGCCTGAAGGGCTGGATCCGGTAGCGATTACAGAACATGCCGCCACTGTTGGCCAGGCAATAACCGGCGCAGCTGATAAAATGCAGCGAAAACTCAGCTCATTAGTGGGTAAGTTACGCGACAAACATGCTCGCTCTGGCAAAGCTGACTTTACCGAGTCTGACGCGGTAGAACCTGACGAAGTAAGTTAATTTAATAAAATGGGGCGCCGTATTTAGCTACTTAGCGGCGCCCTTTTGCTATGACTTTCTCTTCACCTGCTGCCACAACGCTTCCATTTCATCCAGGTTAGATTGCTGCGGTGTTTTGCCTTCTGCGGCTAATGCCTGTTCTACTTTGCGAAAACGCGTTTCAAATTTACTGTTGGCGGCGCGCAGCACCGCTTCAGGGTCAAGTTTATGTTTACGCACCACGTTAACCAGCGCGAACATTAAATCGCCCAGTTCTTCGGCCAATTCTTCACTACCGGCTTGGGTTTGCTCTACTTCAAGAATTTCTTCTTTTACTTTATCCCAACAGCCGTCAACATTGGGCCAGTCAAAACCGACATTCGCACAGCGTTTTTGCAGTTTATAAGCCCGACTTAACGCCGGCATTGCCTGCGGAATATTGTCCAGCACGCTATGCAGGCCGCTATCTTTACGCTCAGCACTTTTTAGCGCTTCCCAGTTTTGCAGCACCGTATCGGCATTGAGGGTATCCGCTGCACTAACATTGCCAACTGCTTTGTCAGAAAAAACGTGCGGGTGGCGCCGCTCCAGTTTGTCGCAAATAGCCGCGACGCAATCATCAAATTCAAAGCGGCCTTCTTCTTTGGCGATTTGAGCGTAAAACACCACCTGAAACAGTAAATCACCCAACTCGTCTTTTAACTCGTCAAAGCTTTGCCGCGCTATGGCGTCGGCTACTTCATAGGCCTCTTCCAGCGTGTACGGCACTATAGTGGCGTAGCTTTGTTTTAAATCCCACGGGCAGCCACTTTGCGGGTCACGCAAGCGGCTCATAATACTTAACAGCCGGGTTATATTATCTGACACACTGCTCTCTTTATATTTTTACAGCTACGGGTTAATGATGAAAGCGCTTGGCCTCTACTACATCATCTATCTGGCTGATTTTGCTTAATAACTTATTCAGCGAATCGAGGTTATACAACTCCATTGTCATGTTAATCACCGCGGTTTGCGCTTTAATATCCGAGCTGCTGCTCATCTTGGTCACATTGGCTTTTTCATTGGCCAAAATGCTGGTGATATCGCGCAGTAAGCCGTTGCGATCGTGTGCCACGATACGGATATCCACTTCATAGCCCGAGGCGTATTTATCGCCCCAGGTGGCATCCACCACCCGTTCGGGGTGGCTGTCCTGCAACGTTTTGAATTGATCACAATCATCGCGGTGAATAGCAATACCACGGCCCTGGGTAATGTAGCCGATAATGGCATCACCCGGCAGCGGATGGCAGCAACCGGCCATATGCGTCAGCAGGTTACCCACCCCCTGTACTACCACATCGCTTTTCGCTTTAGTTACAGGCAGCGGCTTGGTAATTAAACGCGGGTCAATTTCCGGCTCTTCTTTTACATACTGGCTTTGAATAAAGTGCACCACCTGGGTGACTTTAATTTCACCGCCACCAATGCCTACCAACAGTTCATCCATACTGTTGACGTTAAACCGGGTCAGTACTTTGGCCGGGTACTCCATCACCAGATTCAGCCGTGTCAGTTCGGTATCAAGCAGCTCTTTGCCGGCGGCAAGGTTTTTATCGCGGTCTTGCAGGCGAAACCAGTACTGCACTTTAGAGCGGGCACGGCTGGATTTTAAATAACCCAGATGCGGGTTTAACCAGTCTCGGCTGGGGTTAGGCTCGCGGCCGGTAAGAATTTCTACCTGATCGCCGGTTTTCATCTGGTAGGTAAAAGGCACAATACGGCCGGACACCTTGGCACCAATACAGCGGTGGCCTACATTAGAATGCACATAGTAGGCAAAATCCAGCGGCGTGGAGCCCATCGGTAAATCGACAATATCGCCTTTGGGGGTAAAGACATAGACGCGATCTTCAATCACCTGATTGCGCAGCTCTTCGGCTAAATCGCTGCTGTCGACCACATCTTCCTGCCATTGCAGTAATTTACGCAGCCAGCCTATTTTCTCGTCATTGGCACCATCTTTGGCGTTTACCGCGCCCTCTTTGTAGCGCCAGTGTGCCGCTACGCCAAGCTCTGAATCTTCGTGCATCTGCCGGGTGCGGATCTGTATTTCCACCGCCCGGCCCTGCGGCCCCAGCACTACGGTATGGATCGACTGATAGCCGTTTTGTTTTGGCGTGGCAATATAATCATCAAATTCTTTTGGCAAATGCCGCCAGCTGGTATGCACTATACCCAGCGCACCGTAGCAGTCCTGCACTCTGTCAGTAACGATACGTACCGCGCGGATATCATACAGCTGATCAAAGGCCAGCTGTTTTTTCTGCATCTTTTTCCAGATACTGAAAATATGTTTGGGCCGGCCGTACACTTCTACAGCCAGATTGGCATCTGCCATTTTCTGCCGCACAGCAGCAACAAAATCCTGCATATACTGTTCGCGGTCGAGGCGCTTTTCTTCCAGCAAGCTGGCAATTTGTTTGTACAATTGCGGATGCAAATACCGAAACGCGAAATCTTCCAGCTCCCATTTGATCTGACCGATCCCTAAACGGTTGGCCAGCGGGCCGAAAATCGCATTGGTTTCTTTGGCTGCCAGTACCCGGGTTTCTTCATCGGCGTTTTTTACTTCCCGCAGGTAACAAATTTGTGCCGCCAACTTAATGACCACAGCGCGCACATCTTCAACCATTGCCAGCAACATACGGCGCAGATTATCGGCTTGTTGCGGGTTAACACTCTGATTAGGCCCGGTAGGAATACTACGGATAGCCTCCATCTGCTGCACTGCACGCAGCATGGTTAATACATTAGACGGAAACGCCGGTTCCAGCTGTTCAAGGCTGACCAGCCCGGCCTCCAGTAACGGAAATAATAAAGCTGCCAGCAAAGAGTCGCTGTCCATGCGCAGCTCTGCCAGAATTTCTACCATCTCCCAGCCGGTGCGCACAGCCAGTATAGGTTCTACCAACTGATGCTGCTTCAGCCATTCGGCAGCTGTCATTAAGCTGCTGATTTTCTTCTCAGTCAGCCCCAGTGAGCATAACCATTCCAGCGTTTCACCACTGTTGTAGTCAGTGCTGTGCGACTGGCGAACCCTAACCATGTGCTGTTCCCTCTTTTTTACTACCGGCTGAACAACGCCATTAATTCAAGATGGCTGGTATGCGCAAACATATCAACACCACCTATTTTATCCAGCTTGTAGCCGCCTTGCAGCAATACTCTGGCATCACGGGCGAAGGTGGCGGCATTGCACGACACGTACAATATCTGTGCCGGTTTTAGCTTTACTATCTGCTCTGTGGCACCCTGCGCACCGGCTCTGGCCGGATCCAGCAATACTTTGTTATACACAGGCCTGTTCCACTGCGCTTTTGGCCAGGCCAGGTGTAAATCGGCCTGGTATGCTTCTACGTTGCTAAGACCGTTTAACTTAGCATTGGTTGCCAGTTGTTGCACCATTTTGGCAACACCTTCTACTGCACGCACTGTTTTGGCACGCTGCGCCAGTGCCAGAGTAAAATTACCAATGCCGGAATATAAGTCCAGCACAGTGTCATTGGCAGAGATATTCAGCCAGTTCAGCGCTTGCGTTACCATTTGCTGGTTTAGTGCAGCATTTACCTGAATAAAATCATCCGGTGCAAATTGCAGGTTAAGCTGTTGCTCAGTCAACTGATATTGCGGCACCGCAGGCTGCTGCCAATAGCTAAATATACCCGGCTCAGCCTCCCCCAGCCAAACCGCTTCTGGCCAGGCATTAATAAACAACTGTTGCTCAGCATCCGTAAGCGCTTTGATATGCCGCAGTATCACAAAAGCATTACCGTCAGCTTCAAGCACCTCGGCATGGGTTACCACGGCGGGGTCTTTCAGCTGACCTAATGCTTGATTCAATACGTTAAATACCGGCGACAGCAGTGGTGACAACACCATACAGTTATCTACTGCCACAATCTGCTTATCGGCACTCTGGCGAAAGCCTACACTAAGACGGCGCTGCTTTTTGTCATACCAGATGCCAAGGCGGGCGCGACGGCGATAACCGCTGTCAGCCGCTGTTAACATAGGCTGCCACGGCAGATTAACCAAACCGGTTTGATGGCGAATGAGCTTATCAATACCCTGCTGCTTTAACTCACGCTGATGGGTAATACTAATATGCTGCAACTGACACCCGCCACATTGCTCCGCAAAACGGCATGGCGGCGTAATGCGTAGTGCCGAGGCCTGCAGTACTTTCACTGTACTGGCTTTAAGAAAACCGGCTTTATCTTCCAATACCCTTGCCTGTACTTTTTCACCCGGTAGCGCAGCACTGACAAACGCAATTTTTTGCTCATGCTTGCTGATGCCATGCACCTCATAATCGCTGTCATCTATGTGAAAGGTAAAGGTTTTGCCCAGTAAACTGGCTTTAGGTTTGGCTTTATATACGTTAAGCATGGGTTCTCTATCGGGTTATAGGCAAGCGCGACGTCTTATGTCATTATCGCAGCAAGAGTCTTTACTAAACAGCCTGCAAAGATGACGAAAATGGGTTTACGTTCCTGGTTACTGCTTTGCAGTTTGCTGCCAGCTGTACTGGTAAGTGTATTCTGCGTCGGCTATTTTAGCTATGTTCGCTATCATGAGTTAGCACTTTCTTTAACAGACCGCGCCAGGCATATCGCCCTGCCACTGGCTATTAGCAGCCACGACTTACTCAGCCGCGGCAACACGGTGGCTTTACAACAATTACTGGACAACAGCCACCGGCTAAACTCGCCGTTAATTAGTAATATCAGCCTGATCAACAGCGACAACCAACTGATATTCAGCACCAATCCACAGCATTTTAATAAAAACCAATTGCTGGCAACACCAACATTGCTCAACAACACTGATATGGTGATATCTGATGGCAGCAGTTTATTGCTATACCAGCCTTTAGCCATAGGCACCCTGCCGGGGCAACCGCGTGATACCGCTTATCTGCTGGTGCAGCTGCAACAATCTCAGTTGCAGTTACAACAACAGGCTGTACGCTTTAATGCTTTACTGATGCTACTGGCATGTCTGCTGCTGGCGGCTGTACCGGTATTGTATTTACTGCGTTGTATTCACCGGCCCGTTCGTCAGTTACAGGCACATTTGCAACAGCTGCTCAGTGGCAATACCGCGCCGCGCAGTATGGCTATGGTACAGGAGCTGGCCCAGCTGCAACAGGGTTTAAACCAGTTAGGTAATTTTCTGGCCAGCCAGGAACAGGATATGCAGCAGCAAATTGAGCAGGTTACCAGCGATTTGCAACAAAGTATGGAACAACTGGAAGTACAGAATATTCAGCTTGATTTTGCCAAACGCAAAGCACAGGAAGAAAACCGGCAAAAATCTGAGTTCTTAGCCAAAATGAGCCATGAACTGCGTACGCCATTAAACGGAGTAATTGGTTTTACCCGTCAGTTACTAAAAACCCCATTGTCCAGCAGCCAGCACGATTACCTGACCACCATCCAAAAGTCAGCCAATAGTTTACTGCATCTGGTAAATGACGTGCTGGACTTCTCCAAGCTGGAAGAAGGCCGTTTATCTGTTAACCCGGAGCCATTTTCGCTACGCGATGTACTGAACGATGCCACTGAATTACTGGCTGCCAACGCCTTTGATAAGCATCTGGAACTGGTGCTGATGATTGAGCCAGACTGCCCGGACGATCTAATTGCAGATCCGGGACGTTTTGTGCAGGTACTGATGAATATCGCCGGTAACGCCATTAAATTTACCGATCATGGCAGTATTGTTATTCGCGTGTCGGGCACCTTGCTCAATGAAGACCAGCTTATTCTGCATTGCTCTGTGCAAGACACCGGGCGCGGCATCAGCACCGAGCAACAACAACTATTGTTTCAGGGTTTTACCAGCAAAGATCCACGCAGCCACCAAAGCGGCTCGGGCCTGGGCCTGATGATCTCACAGCGGTTAGTGCAGGCCATGGGCGGGAACCTGGGTTTTGAAAGCAAACAGGCTGAAGGCTCAACCTTCTGGTTTACCCTTAAATGCCAGCGCCATCATTTGTCGGTTGCCGACAGCCTGCCACTGGACGTACTGGACAATAAACAACTGCTGTATTTTGAACCACAGCAGCATTCACGTGAGGCCACATTAAGCCTGCTACACCACTGGGGGTTGCAGGTTACCGCCTGCGCTACCAAAGGCCAGCTGCAACAAGCACTGGCGCATCAGCAACATTATGATATCGGCCTGATAGGCCGCACTATTGCTATTAATCAGGTGAATCAGGTGCTGGACCTGATCCAACAGGTAAAACCACAGTGCAATAATACCTATTTACTGGTTAATACCCTGTCACCACACCTGCGCGAAACGCTGCTTAGCTCAGGCGCTAATGCCTGTTTGTCTAAACCACCGCATATCCGCAAACTGGCGCTGACACTGGCACAGCCTTATTTGCAGCAATACAGCACAGTATTACCGCAAACAAGACAGAAAAAGGTCAGCCTAAAAGTGCTTACCGTAGATGATAACGACGCCAACCTGAAGTTGATTAATACCCTGCTGGCTGAGCAGGTAGATCATATTGATTCTGCCCGCGACGGTGCCGAAGCCTGGCACAAAGCCACCCAGCATGCCTACGACATTATCTTTATGGATATTAATATGCCGGTAATGGATGGCATTACCGCCTGCCAGCGTATCCGGCAAAGCTCGCTGAACGAACACACCCCGGTAATTGCGGTAACGGCCCAGGCCATTGACGGCGAACGTGACCGCTTACTAACGCTGGGCTTTGACGAGTTTTTAAGTAAACCGCTTGATGAAACTATGCTGCACTGCAGCTTGCAGGAATTTTGCCCTGCCAGCCGTTTACCACAAACCACTCCGGCCTGGCCAAACAGCAAACTAATCCACTGGCCCACAGCCCTTGAGCGGGCCGCAGGCAAGCACGATTTAATGAAAGAGATGCTGCAAATGCTGATTGCCAGTATTACGCCAACCCGTAACGCACTGCAACAGGCACTGGCAATACATGACGAAAACCAGGTATTGCAACAGGTACATAAGCTACATGGGGCGTGCTGCTATACCGGCGTACCACGGCTAAAAAACCTGGCAGAGCTGCTGGAAACCCAGTTAAAACAAGGTAAAAGCCTGGCAGAACTGGAACCCGAGTTGCTTGAGCTGGATGACGTACTACAGGCACTGTGGCAGGAAAGCCAGCAATGGCCTGACTGGTAATAGCGCTATTGCCGCTCCAGAATAACTGTTGCAGCGGCGTAGGCCTGCTCATCGGTAATAGATAACCAGACATGGCTGACACCCATAGTGGCAGCCAGTTCGCTGGCATAACCTGTTAATGCCAGTTTAGGTGCGCCATCGGCATTATTGCTGATACTGATATGCTGAAACGACACCCCGCGGCCAATACCGGTACCCAGCGCTTTGGCGGCAGCTTCTTTGGCGGCAAAGCGCTTGGCAAAATAACGCGCAGCATTGGCCGGGTGGTTATCAGCCAAACCGGCATAAATAGCCTGCTCATCTGTTGTCAGTACCCGCTTTACCAGTGCCGGGCTGCGGGCCAGGCTTTGCTCGATACGGGCAATTTCAACTATATCAGTACCCAGGCCAACAATTGCCATTTAGCGGCGGGCCTCAACCATTAAACGTTTCATTTCGCGCACCGCGGCATCCAGGCCACTGAACACTGCACGGGCCACAATGGCATGACCAATGTTCAGCTCATGCATTTGCGGTATCGCCGCAATAGGCTGGACGTTATGGTAATGCAAACCATGGCCGGCATTAACAATTAAACCTAAAGACGAAGCAAACTCAGCCGCTTCACGAATACGCGCAAGCTCTGCAGCCTGCACTGCGGCATCTTTGGTTTCTGCATATTTACCGGTATGAATTTCAATATAAGGCGCACCTGCTTGGGCGGCAGCTTCAATCTGGCGATGATCAGCATCAATAAACAATGACACCAGAATATCCTGCTCATGCATCCGGCTTACTGCTTCGGTAATACGGCCTAACTGGCCCGCTACTTCAAGCCCGCCTTCAGTCGTCAACTCCTGGCGCTTTTCCGGCACAAAGCAGGCAAAGTGGGGCTTAAGTTCAGTAGCGATAGCTAACATTTCCTCGGTCACTGCCATTTCAAAATTCAGCCGGGTGGCAATGGATTGGCGCAGTACAAACACATCGCGGTCAATAATATGCCGCCGATCTTCGCGCAAGTGCACGGTAATACCATCGGCACCAGCCTGTTCTGCCATTAAAGCGGCATGCACCGGCTCCGGGTAATAGGTGCCACGGGCCTGACGCAACGTGGCTACGTGGTCAATATTTACACCAAGAAAAACAGGGTTATGCATAGCAGACTCCGGACGATAAAAATAAAAAATCAGCCGCCTTCAAACAGCGCTCTGCTGGCCAGCGGTTTACTGCCAAGCAAGGGTGCCAGAATTTGCCGGCTTAACTGTTTGGCACAGCGGCGGGTGTCAGCACTGTGCCACTGGCCATTGCCAATATTCAATAAGTGCGCAGCGTCAAAGCCATTAGCGGCAGCCACAAAGCCTTGCTCGTGTTGCCACTGATAACATAAAGCCGTATTTAGCGGATTACCATCAGCATCTTGCTGCCAGTCAATCGGCTGGCCAAGCTCTGTCAGCAGTGCAAACTCAAATTCACGTAAACAGGGTTCAAGCTCGGCGCTGCCCTGTTGTACCAGCATAAGCTGTTGCAGGCTGTGCTGATAAACATTAAACAACTGTTCAGCCGCTAAGTTATCCGGCCACAAACGGCATATCAGTTCATTGAGGTAAATGCCGCTATATAGCACCTTGCCGCTAAATAAAAAAGCTGCAGCGGCTTCGTCTATGCTTTTTACCGTTTTTAGCTCAGTGCGGCCGCTAAGCTGCAACATAAACGGTTGAAACGGCTGTAGGGCCAGGCGCCGCTTACCTTGTCGTTTGCGTACCACTGCAGAAACACGGCCCTGCTCTGGCAGCAACAACTGCAAAATCAGCTTGTCTTCACCAAACTGGCGGCTGTGCAAAATAAAAGCAGGCCAAAGTTCAGCGTGCATAACGGATTAATCTTCACCGTAACCCAGGCTACGCAAGGCCCGCTCATCATCAGCCCAGCCAGATTTCACTTTAACCCATACCTGTAAAAATACCGGCTGCTCCAGCATGGCGGCCATATCGATACGGGCTTCAGTGGCAATGGTTTTTATCCGTTCGCCTTTATTACCGATAACCATACGTTTTTGGCTTTCGCGCTCAACCAATACCAGTGCCGCTATGTGATAGTGCTTTTCTTCCCACTTAAAGCGTTCAATTTCTACTGTCACCGAGTAAGGTAACTCATCGCCTAAGAAGCGCATCAGTTTTTCCCGCACAATTTCTGCTGCCATAAACCGCATAGAGCGGTCAGTAACATAATCATCCGGGAAGAAAAATTCACATGGCGGTAAATGCTGTTGTACCACGGAGCGCAGCGCCTCAACGTTGTCGCCGGTTTCTGCCGACAGTGGCACTACGTCAACAAAGTTCAGTTGCGCGCCCAGCCATTGTAAATGTGGCAACAGGGTGTCTTTATCGCGGTACAAATCAACTTTATTTACTACCAGGATCACCGGCTTTTTCGAGGCAATAAGCCGGTTTAACACCATCTGATCATCGTCGGTCCAGCGGGTGCCTTCCACCACAAACAGCACAAACTCCACATCCAAAATAGAGCTGGCGGCGGCCTTATTCATCAGCCGGTTAATAGCGCGTTTCTCTTCGCTGTGCAGGCCCGGGGTGTCTACATACACTGTCTGGTAATTGTCACGGGTATCAATACCCACAATACGATGGCGGGTGGTTTGTGGCTTTTTTGAGGTAATACTTACTTTTTGCCCTACCAGCTTGTTTAGTAATGTCGATTTACCCACATTAGGCCGGCCCACAATCGCCACCAAAGCAGCATAGGTTGGCGTTTGAGTGTTATCTGTCATGCTTGATTTTTTCCAGCGCCATATGAGCGGCGTCTTGCTCTGCCTTACGGCGTGAACTGCCGGTAGCGGTAAAAGGTGCCATGCCGGCTATGGTGCAGCGCACGGTGAAGGTTTGCTGATGCGCTTCGCCAGCGGTTGCTATTACATCGTATAGCGGTAACGCTAAGCGTAGACCTTGCAGGTATTCCTGCAACAGAGTTTTAGAGTCTTTCTGCTCACCTGGTGTAATAGTGTCAAGCCGCGAGCCAAACCAAAGCAGAATGCGTTCTTTGCAGGCTGCCATACCGGCATCAAGGTAAATAGCGCCCAAAATAGCCTCAACGGTGTCGGCTAAAATAGATTCGCGGCGAAAACCACCACTTTTAAGCTCACCCGGCCCAAGCCGCAAATGGTCTGACAACCGCAGCTCCTGCGCAATTTCAGCCAGCGTGACGCCCTTGACCAGCGCGGCGCGCATGCGGGTTAAATCGCCTTCGCGTGCTTTGGGGAAGTTATCGTATAAAGTTTCGGCAATCACTAAGCTTAGTATTGCGTCGCCAAGAAACTCCAGCCGTTCATTGTGCTGGCCTTTGCAACTGCGGTGGGTTAGCGCTTGTTCCAGCAGCGCCGGTTGTTGAAACTGATAGCCCAAACGGGCCATCAGCGGTGTTAACGATTTTTGCATGCTTGTCTCTTAGTGCTACCTGTACGGCTTAGTGAATAGGCCCAAGCCGGTCAAAACGCACACCCGTTGGCACCCAACCCGGTAACCAGCTGTTGGGGTCTTCATTAAATTCAAAACTCATCCAGATAAATACCGCTTTGCCTACCATGTTATGCTCGGGTACAAAGCCCCAAAAACGGCCGTCACGGCTGTTATCGCGGTTATCTCCCAGCACAAAATAATGGCCTTCCGGTACTACGAATTCGTCAATTGCGGTACCGCGCTGTTTAAAGAAAAACTCAGTATGCTCGCGCCGCGCCGGTGTTTGCAGAATATCATGCGTGACTTTGCCAAGTTGTTCAGTGTAACGGCGCTGCGGGCTTTGATCATGGTAATACTCGCCCTCGTTTTTCAGGTTCAGCTCCACAATTTCCAGCTTGCCACAGTCTGCCTGCTCTGCACCGGTACAGGCTTTTTCAATAAACAGTTGCTTATTGCGATAAATAACTCTGTCGCCCGGCACACCAATAACCCGTTTAATATAGTCGATAGTGGGTTGCTCGGGGTATTTAAACACTGCCACATCGCCACGCTGTGGCTTGTTATTGCTGTATAACGTTTTGCGCCACACCGGATCTTTAACATCGTAAGAGAATTTCTCTACCAGAATAAAGTCACCTACCAGCAGGGTTGGCATCATCGAGCCTGATGGGATCTGAAACGGCTCATAAATAAAAGAGCGGAAAATAGTGATCAGGGCAATAACAGGAAAAATAGATTTTGCTGTTTCTACCAGTTGCGGCTCTTTGAGCAGCTCTTCACCGGCTTCAAGCGGCAGCTCACCGCCAGCTGCGGTTTGTGCGCTAACCAGTTTTTGCTGGCGCTTTGGCGCCAGCACCAAAGCATCCAATAACCAGATCAAACCGCTGGCCAGTGTCAATAACACCAGGAAGATTGCAAAATAACCTGCCATGTAAATCCCTTATTTATTTACCCACTTTCAGAATGGCGAGGAAGGCTTCCTGTGGAACTTCCACATTACCTACCTGCTTCATGCGTTTTTTACCGTCTTTTTGCTTTTGCAGCAGTTTTTTCTTCCGGCTGATGTCACCGCCATAACATTTCGCCAGTACGTTTTTACGCATCTGCTTAATGGTGGTACGGGCAATAACATGGTTACCGATTGCCGCCTGAATAGCGATATCGAACATCTGCCGTGGGATCAGCTCTTTTAACTTTTCTGCCAGCTGCCGGCCACGGCCCTGAGCGAAATCGATATGGCTGATAATAGCCAGCGCATCGACACGCTCGCCGTTGATCAAAATATCCACCCGCTGCATGTTCGAGGTTTGGAAGCGCTTAAAGCTGTAATCCAGCGAGGCATAACCACGGCTGGTTGATTTTAACCGGTCAAAAAAGTCCATCACGACTTCAGCCATTGGCAGCTCGTACACCACCGCCACCTGACGACCATGATAGCTCATGCTAACTTGCACACCGCGTTTTTCAATACACAGGGTAATAACGTTACCCAGGTATTCCTGCGGTACCAGAATATGCGCTTCTACTATAGGTTCGCGAATTTCATCAATATCGTTTACCGCTGGTAACGCACTGGGGTTGTCTACCAGTACAGTTTCACCATTCTTTTTCAACACTTCGTACACTACGGTAGGAGCAGTGGTGATAAGATCCAGGTCGTATTCGCGCTCTAAGCGTTCCTGAATAATTTCCATGTGTAACATGCCAAGGAAACCAATACGGAAACCAAAACCCAGTGCACCGGAGTTTTCCGGCTCATAAAACAGCGACGAATCGTTCAGGCTGAGTTTGGCCAGCGCATCGCGGAAATCTTCGTAATCGTCACTGGATACCGGGAACACCCCGGCATAAACCTGTGGCTTAATACGTTTAAAACCCGGCAGCGGTTTTTCAGCACTGTTTTTTGCCAGGGTTAAGGTATCGCCTACCGGCGCACCTTTAATCTCTTTGATACCGGCAATAACAAAGCCTACCTCACCGGTTTTTAACTCGCCGGTGTTAGTGGCTTTGGGGCTAAATACGCCAACTTTGTCTACTTCGTAGCTTTGGCCGGTAGACATCACTTTAATTTTATCTTTGGCTTTAATGCTGCCGTGTTTTACCCGTACCAGTGATACCACGCCCTGATAAGCATCAAACCAGGAGTCAATAATCAGTGCCTGAGTTGGCTGCTCGGGTTCACCTTCCGGTGGCGGTATTTTCTTAACGATAGTTTCCAGCACATCTTTTATGCCAAGGCCGGTTTTCGCTGAACACTGCACCGCACCAATGGCTTCAATACCGATAATATCTTCAATTTCTTCTGCTACCCGGTCCGGATCTGCCTGCGGCAAGTCAATTTTATTCAGTACCGGTAATACTTCTAAATTCATTTCCAGCGCGGTGTAGCAGTTTGCTACCGTTTGCGCTTCTACGCCCTGGCCGGCGTCAACTACCAGTAATGCGCCTTCACAGGCCGCCAGTGACCGGCTTACTTCATAAGTAAAATCAACGTGGCCAGGCGTGTCGATAAAGTTTAACTGGTAGGTGTTGCCATCATCAGCCGGGTAATACAGCGTAACGCTCTGTGCTTTGATGGTAATACCGCGCTCACGTTCGAGATCCATCGAATCCAGCACCTGTTGCTGCATTTCACGATCAGATAAACCGCCACAGTACTGAATTAACCGATCAGACAGCGTAGATTTACCATGGTCGATATGGGCAATAATAGAAAAGTTTCTGATGTGATTTAGTTTAGGCATGTTGTCCGCAAAACTGTGGGCGTAACGCAAAGCAGCAAACTCGATAACGACAAGTCGCAACCTCCTGCGCTGACGCGGGTTATTCCGAAAATTAGCGCGAATTGTACTCTATCCGGCGGCAGCTTGCTATGTGTTATTCAAAGCGCTGCGCTATCCTGCAGGCAAAAGTGTTACGACACGGCGTGCTGTTGTACACCAAGGGAGGGCAGAACTTCGAGGATAACAATCTGGGTACGTTTTTCCTGCTGCTGGCCGTAACGCCGGGCCAGCATAAAACCGCTTGCGGTACCACCGAGCGCCAGCAGCATAATCCAGCCTTCGGCTAAACCCGCGGCATTGCCAAGCAGCGCCAGCAGCAATAGCAGCACTAAGGGTAATAAATATACCATCAGCGCGGCCATAATCAGGCTTTGCTCATTCAGGCCAATTTTAACCTGTTCGCCGGGTAATAATGATAAAGCGGTAGGGACAAAAAAACGTTGCTGCCGGGGTGTCAGGGTTTTAGCTACTATGCCGGTACCGCAGTCATCGCTGACGTTGCAGGCATTACAACTGGCAACAGGCGTGGTGGTTAACCAAACGCCATCGCCCTCACAAAACGCCACAGTAGCAATTTCTTCTACCATCAGTGCACTGCTGCTGCCAGCTGACGGGCAGTTTCAATACTTACCGGCCCGATAACGGTAACCTCGAGCTGGTTACTGGTTTGCACGTAAATAGTCGTGGCGCCATCGCGGTAAGCCTGAGTAGGCAACTGTTGAGAGTTCTGCACAAAAACCGATACCTGATGCAAACCGTCACTTAGCAGCCAATAGCTTAGTAAACTGCTTTCAAGCTGCGGAATGCCAGCCGGGTCAACAATTGGCTGGTAGCCTTGTGGCAACCAGGTCAGTTTGTGCCGGGCTTCGGGGGCGGCTTTGGTTATCGTATCTGCCGGTTGCGGCAACTCTGCTGCCATCAGCGCATTTAAGTTCTCTGGCAGTTCAGGGCTGATTTGCATATGGGTAACCAGCCAGCGCTCCAGTGCCGTTTGCTGATCGGATAAGGTGTCAATACGCAGCGGAAAACCAGTTTCATCGTCCAACCATAACCAGTAACTGTATCGACCAGCATCTTTAGCTGTCAGACGCAATAATTGCGCACTGCGGCCAGACATCACCAAACTGCTGCCGGCAACGGCGTTGTATAAACGGCTGATATTATCTTTTGCTTCAAACAGTAATGCAGGTAATTCAGGAATACTGGAGCCCTGAGTGACGAAAGCAGGCCGGTCGGTCAGCAGATAATAAATTTGGTTATCGCGGCGCAGAATATCTACGCCATTGGTATCCAGCGGAATAAGGTGTTCAATTTCATGCTCAGCGGTGCGGCCATGTATCCAGCGGTAAGTGTCTACTTTACTGCCCTTTAACACCACAAAAGAGGTATCAAAATTATACTGTTTTACCGCATTTTGTACTTTGTCGAACAAGGCCCACGCCGATGGCTCGGCCTGAACCAGCCCGGATACTACAACCAACACTATGGCACTACAAAAGCCAGTGAATCGCATCATTGTTGCTCGTTTTGATCTTTTCCATCAGCGTTGTTGCTATTCTGTTTAGCCTGCTGAGAGTGTTCCATCACCCGTACCTGTTGGCGGTGCGCATTTAACAGCGCCTGCAGGCGTTTTTGCTGCTCCAGCATTGCTTGCTGTTCCTGCTCGGCAAAACGGTCGTTAACTGTGGTCTGGCTTAAACTTACCGGCGTGGCAAAACCTGCTATCGGCTGGGTTTGTAACACCGGCAATGGCGTAAAGGCATCTTGCTGTGGTGACTGCTGATACTGCTGCACACCAAACACGGCCATTAAGGCAACACCCGCCGCTACTGCACCTTGGGCTACCGGCTGTAACCAGCGGCCATTGGCAGCAACTGACACAGTATTGCGTAGCCGTTTTAACAGGTTGCGATCAGATTGCAATTGATACACCGGCTCATCAGCCAACTGGGCAGCAAAGTTGTCTGCAAAATCGGCCGTTATCGGGCTTTGCGGTTCACGACGTAACACAGCACCGATCAAGTGATAGCGTTCAAGCTGGTGTTGCAACTGAGCATCATTAAGCAAACTGTCCAGTTGTGCTTTACTCAGTGGCTGGTTATCACTGGCAGCAGAGAGCCAATCCTGATTTTCTGACGACATAATGTTTCCTGTCTTAAAATTACTGGTTTTTGCCCTGACTGCTAGCTTATTAACGGCTTAAGCTGCAAATCAATTGCCTCACGCGCCCGGAAGATACGGCTTCTTACGGTGCCTATCGGGCACCCCATGACTTCCGCGATTTCTTCATAGCTTAACCCTTCAAGTTCACGCAGCGTAATAGCAGTGCGAAGTTCGTCAGGTAATTTCTCTATGGTGCTAAACACCACATTACGAATTTCATCGGACAATAACAACTTTTCCGGTGAATCTTGTTCCTTTAATGCATCGCTGCCTTCAAAGTATTCAGCATCTTCTGCATCAACATCGGTTGCCGGTGGCTTACGGCCATTAGCAACCAGATAATTCTTTGCACTGTTTACCGCAATACGGTAAAGCCAGGTATAAAACGCGCTTTCGCCACGAAACCCAGGGATAGCCCTGTACGCTTTAATAAAGGCTTCCGCGGTGCTGATATTTTCGCACCAATACATTAAACGCCGCTTTATCACCTTGTTGTACACGCTGGACAATCTGCCAGTCCAATTCTTGCTCGCTCATATCCGAGCTAATCCCCTGTAATACTAATCGTTCTATTTACTGGCGCTGGTCTAGCGTGTTGCTATGACTCGGATGCGCAGAAATAGTTCTGCTAAGTTTGGCAAAAAAGCTACAATAGCCCGACATTGACTGATGGCAAGTGTATCGCATGACGCAAGCAAAAGAATATCTCTGTGATGTATTAATTATCGGCAGCGGTGCTGCCGGATTGTCGCTGGCGCTGCAACTGGCAGATAAAGCCAGTGTGCTGGTACTTAGTAAAGGCCCGCTGCGTGAAGGCTCTACCCTGTATGCGCAGGGTGGCATAGCTGCGGTGTTTGATGAAAACGACAGTATAGCATCTCACGTTGACGACACCCTGGTTGCCGGTGCCGGCCTGTGTGATGAAGCTGCAGTACAATTTACTGCCGGTAATGCCAAAGCGGCGATGGAATGGCTGATTGCTCAGGGCGTGCCGTTTGATCAGTATAAAGATGAAGACGGCAGCCTGAAGTATCACCTGACCCGTGAAGGCGGCCACAGCCACCGGCGAATTTTGCATGCTGCCGATGCCACCGGCCAGGCCGTACAGATCACCCTGGTAGATCAGGTAAAAAACCACCCTAATATTCAACTGCTGGAAAACTACAACGCCATCGACTTAATTAACGGCCGTAAAATTGGCCGCGAGCCAAAGCGCTGTTATGGTGCCTATGTCTGGAATAAAGACGCAGCAAAAGTTGAGCTGGTGCGCGCCCGCTTTATTGCATTGGCTACCGGTGGTGCCAGCAAGGTGTATCTGTACACCAGCAACCCCGATGTTGCCAGCGGCGATGGTATAGCCATGGCCTGGCGCGCCGGTTGCCGGGTGGCTAATATGGAATTTAACCAATTTCACCCCACCAGTTTGTATCATCCGGATGCCCCTAACTTTTTAATTACCGAAGCGATGCGCGGTGAAGGTGCCTATTTAAAACGGCCGGATGGCAGCCGCTTTATGCCGGATTTTGATGAACGCGCCGAACTCGCCCCGCGCGATATTGTGGCCCGTGCTATCGACTATGAAATGAAACGTCTTGGCGCCAACTGTGTTTATCTGGATATCAGCCATAAACCAAAAGACTTCGTTATTGAGCACTTTCCTACCATTTACGCCAAATGCTTAAGCGTCGGTATTGATATAACCCGCCAGCCTATCCCGGTAGTACCGGCCGCGCATTACACTTGCGGTGGCGTAATGACCAACTTAAATGGCCAGACCGATATCAGCAACCTGTACGCCATTGGCGAAGTTGCCTATACCGGCTTACACGGCGCTAACCGTATGGCGAGTAATTCGCTGCTCGAATGCGTGGTGTTTGCTCAGGCTGCAGCCAGCCATATACTGGCGCAGCTCGATAGCAGCAGCGAACTGCCGTTATTGCCTCCGTGGGATGACAGTCGTGTCAACGATTCAGATGAAGAAGTGGTTATTACTCACAACTGGCATGAACTGCGGTTATTTATGTGGGATTACGTCGGCATAGTGCGCACCAATAAACGGCTGGAGCGTGCGCTGCACCGGGTAGAGTTGTTACAACGTGAAATTCAGGAGTATTACAGCCATTTCCGTGTTAGCCATAATTTACTTGAGCTGCGTAATCTGGTGCAGGTAGCCGAACTGATTATCCGCTGCGCGCTGCAACGTAAAGAAAGCCGCGGCCTGCATTACAACCTGGACTACCCTGACATCCAGCCCGATAGTAAGCCAACTGTACTCACGCCCAAAGCCAGCGTTTAATGCTGCGGTTTAAATTATACGTCAGAGCCTGACTGCCAGTTTTGCTGGCTAATGGCTCTGGCCAGCGCCCGAAACTGCGGTTCAGAACATTGATCGGCGAAAATCCACTTGCGGTAACAGCGCTGATCGGTATCGGCCTGCCACTGCAGCCGCAGCATATGCTGGCTAACCAGCCCGCCAGGTAATAACCGGCCGGGCGGTAAGTTACTGTTAAACCAGCGCAGTTGGCTGTTATCGGTTATGGTTAGCGCCGCGCTTTGCTGCAACTGTTGTAAAACACCGTACCAGTGCCAGTAAAATAGCGGTAGTATCACAGCAACCAGAATAACTCCGGTTACCCCCAGCGGCGTAACTGTCAATACCAACACAGGTAGTGCCGCCAGCAATAACATGCCCCGCTGACACAACCGGCTGGCCGACAAACTGAGGTTATACGCGGACACGATCCAGAATAACCTGGATCAACGCCTGAATAGCCGTATCAGACGATTTGGCATGGCCCATAAACCAGGAAAATAGGTCTGGATCATCACACGCCAGTAAACGCTCAAAATCCTGTTTTTGCTGCAGTGTCAGCGCGTCATAACCGTCTTCCACAAACGGCGCCAGCAATACATCAAGCTCCAGCATGCCGCGACGACACGCCCAGCGTAACCTTGGTTTAATCATTAACTCTGCCATATGTTTCCTTTATAAATAGTTTTGCTTTGCAAAAGGCGCTTTGGTATGCCGAACCCGACAGGATAGCGGCTGATTCTAACAAAAATTAGCAAACGGGGTTGAGCTTTTCCGGCTTTCCCCCAATGATAGCAATATTCGTTTTAATACTGAGCTTCGCTACGGCACACTATGCACACATCCTGGTTAACAGCAGAACAATACGCCGCATTATCCACTCAGGTTCAGGGCGCTTTTATTTCACCGCTACCGGCATTTGAAAGCCTGCTAATAAGCGGGCCAGACAACCGCAAATATTTGCAGGGACAAACCACCTGTGATTTAGATCAGCTAAACGACAATAATTTTCTGCACGGTGCCCACTGTGACGCTAAAGGTAAAATGTGGTCACAGTTTTATCTGGTCAGCCATGCGCAGCAGCTTATCAGCATTGCCTTTCGGGACGAGCTTAATGCCTCTGGCGCGCAGTGGAAAAAATTTGGCGTGTTTTCTAAAGTCAGTTTTGAAGCCGGCCAGCAACATTTTGCTGTATTTGGCCTGGGTGGCGAAAACGCAGCAACACTGGTGTCGCAGCTGGGCTTTAAGCTGCCGCAACGCGGTGAACTGGCCCGGCATAATGGCGCCTTACTGCTGGCGCTGGCAATTGATCATTTTATGCTGCTGATGCCGGTAGCAGAAGCACAAAAATTAATGCAACAAAAACTGCCGTTTGCTGCACCTAACGTCTGGCTGGCACAGCATATTCAGCATGGTTTTAGTTATCTGGAACAGGGTTTAATTGGCGAATTTGTGCCGCAAATGCTTAACTTACAAGCTTTAGATGCCATTAGTTTTACCAAAGGCTGCTATATCGGCCAGGAAACAGTGGCCCGGCTAAAATACCGTGGCGGTAATAAAAGAGCCGCGTACATTTTAACAGCCGACACAGACGAAGTGCCAAAAGCTGGCACTGATATAGAAATTCAACTAGGTGAGAACTGGCGCCGGAGCGGCCAGGTTGTCAATGCAGCAAACATTCATAACCAGTTATGGTTAATTGCGGTATTACCTAACGACATAACACCGGCAGACTCATTACGGCTTAGCAGCGACAGTGCCCCGGCACTTCGTATAGTGCCGTTACCTTACTCGTTAAATTAAAGAGGTTTTCATGACCATATCTCAGGACAAAGTTGTCGCCATGCACTACACCGTTACCGATCCACAGGGTAACGAACTGGATTCTTCCGTTGGCGGCGAGCCTTTAGTCTTCTTATTTGGCCACGGTTCACTTATTCCGGGTTTAGAACAGGCGTTGACCGGCAAAACAACCGGTGACAAATTTAAAGCCGATATTGCAGCTGCTGAGGCCTATGGCGAGCGCCATGATGCACTCACGCAAGCCGTACCCAAAACCATGTTTGAAGGTATGGATGTTGCCGTGGGTATGCGTTTTCGTGCCGCAGGCCCGGATGGCCGCGAACAATCAGTTATTGTACTGGAAGTAACCGAAGATGAAGTGGTCGTGGACGGTAACCACCCGTTATCCGGCATCGACTTAAGCTTTGATGTTGAAGTACTGCTGGTACGTGATGCCACCGAAGAAGAGCTCAGCCATGGCCATGTGCATGGCATAGATGGCCACGCCGGCCACTAAAAGCTGCACAAAAATGCCGGCCGGCAACGGCCGGCGACTCCCAGCAACAGGATTGTTTTTTTCCCAGTATTTACCCTGCTTAACGGCAAAAAACTTAATTCAGCTCAAGCCTCCACTTTGGCAAAGTGCATTTTGCCCGCCAGCAACAGCTTATTAGCAGCCGCAGTAAATTCTTGACACTGAGCGCAAAGCCACATATTTTTACCGACTGTCAGAATTTTTTCCATTGAGAGCGACCGGCCCGAATGAAAGATCGTATTATCATTTCTGTCTCAACCATCAATGGGACCCGCCATTTTAATGTCAGCAAACTGTTTAAACGCAACGCCGTTATTGCTATGTGGGCAATGCTGTTTGGCCTGATCATTACTGCAGCCGTTATAGACTATCTGCTGCGCACCGTAGATAAAAGCCAGCACCAGCGCACAGCGCTTACCGAACAGGCCGCCAGCCTGCGGGCAGAGATTGATGAGCTTAATAACAGCAAACAGCAACTTGAGTTGGAACTTAGTGCCAAGCAGGATGAAATGCTGCTGGTTACCAGCCGGGTGGGCGAAATTGAACTGGCGCTGGGGTTAGAACAGCAATATCCACAAAATTTAGAAAACCGGCTTGATACCGCCAGCGTAAACTCGGCAGCGCGCCAGGCCATGCTGCAACTGGTACCCAATGGCTCGCCGCTGGAGTTCAGACGCCGCTCATCACGCTTTGGTGTGCGTGAACACCCTATTATTGGCAAACAACAGCACCATAAAGGGGTAGACTTATCCGCCAGCCGCGGCACGCCTATTTATGCACCGGCTGATGGCGTGGTTGAAGTTGTTCTGTCTAATAAACAAGGCTACGGCAACCTGTTAAAAATTCGCCATGCTTTTGGTTTTTCAACGCTTTATGCACATCTTGACTCTTTTAAAGTAAAAAGTGGCCACTTTGTGCACAAAGGTGAGCTAATCGCCACCTCAGGCAATACCGGTTTATCTACCGCACCGCATTTACATTACGAAGTACATTTCCTTGATCGGGCTCTTAATCCGCAAAGCTTTATGGACTGGGATGCCACTAATTTCGATCTGGTGTTTGAGAAGGAAAGGAGCATTAAATGGGATTCTTTAGTCAGCATGCTGGAAACCAAAGCAAGCACGCAGTTACAACTGTCGTGGCACAAGGATGCACAGTTAACGGCAGTCTCCGATTAAGCTGCGATATGCAGGTAGATGGTTATGTCGAGGGTAAAATTGTCAGCGAAAAAACCTTAGTGATCAGTGGCACCGGCCGCATAAAAGGCGAGCTTACTGCCGACAAAGTGATTATTAACGGTTTATTTGAAGGCGATTGCTTTGCCAATACGGTAGAAATACTGCCACAAGGTAAAGCGCATGGCGTGATCCATTGCGATGATTTAAGCATTGAGCGCGGCGGCAGCTTTATTGGTAAAACCATGCCTACCACTACCGAGCAAGTCATTAGCCTGCCTAAAACTGAAGCTGGTGAGCGTAGTACTCCATCGCTGGAGAGCAAAACCGAAACCGGTTAATACCGCCCAACCTTGGCCGTTGGTCGCAAAGGCTGGTGTTTTTTTCATTACGCCGTTAAGTTGATAACGTACTTAAACTTAACGGCGGTATAACAATGAAAAAAACGCTTCTGGCCAGTTTACTTTGCTTAAGCAGCCTCAGTGCTGTGGCCGCAAATTCCTTACCTGAACAAATTCAGCAAGATTACCAGCAACATCTGGGCGCGCTGTTCACCCACTTTCACCAAAATCCTGAACTGTCTCATATGGAAACCCAAACCGCTAAGCGCCTGGCAAAAGAGCTGCGTGATGCCGGTTTTGACGTTACCGAAGGCGTAGGCAAAACCGGTGTGGTAGCCATGCTGAAAAACGGCCCGGGCCCACTGGTAATGATGCGTGCCGATATGGATGGCCTGCCGGTAGAAGAAAAATCCGGCCTGGCTTATGCCTCTAAAGCGAAACAAACCGACTGGGACGGTAATGAAGTATACGTTATGCATGCCTGTGGCCACGACGTGCATATTACCAGCCTGGTAGGTACCGCAAGGCGCATGGCGGCGATGAAAGACCAATGGTCCGGCACCCTGATGCTGGTGGGCCAACCGGCAGAAGAGCGGGTTGGCGGCGCCAAAGGCATGATGCAGGACAATATCTGGGGCCGCTTTGGTCAGCCCGATTACGCGCTGGCGTTTCATGTTTCATCTGAAATTGAAACCGGCAAAATTGTCGCAGTAGAAGGCTCGCCCTACTCTGGCGTAGACAGCGTGGATATTATTGTGCATGGCGTGGGGGCTCATGGCGCCAGCCCGCACCGCGGTAAAGATCCTATAGTGCTGGGCGCACAAATTGTACTGGCACTGCAAACCATCGTCAGCCGTGAAATAGCCCCCAAAGAGCCGGCATTAATTACCGTAGGCGCCTTTCACAGCGGCACCAAGCACAATATTATTTCCGATAAAGCCCACTTACAGCTAACCGTGCGTAACGACAATTGGGAAACGCGGGAGTATTTAATCACTGCCATCAAACGGGTAGCGGAAAACTTAGGCCGGGCAGCCGGTTTGCCGGAAGATAAGTTACCTGAAGTACGCATTACCGACGAGCCCACCCCACCTACCGTGAACGATATTCCGCTAACACAACGGCTGAAAAAGGCCTGGGCGGCTAAAATGGGCGAACCGGTATTTGATGAAAACTACAAACGCTTAGGTATGGGTGCAGAAGACTTCCCGTTTTTTACCACTAAGCCGTATATCCCCAGTACTTACTTTGCCGTAGGTGGCACACCGGCTGAAGCTTTTGCCGCCGAGAAAGCCGGTGGCCCGGCAGTACCCAGCCACCACAGCCCGCTGTTTAAAATCAGCCCACAACCTGCGGTAACCAAGGGCGTGGAAGCCACTGTGATCGCTTTGCTGGATTTAATGCCGAAAAAATAAACCCGGTGATCAGCAAGGCAGTACTCTGCCTTGCTGAAAATTGCAGCAGTGCCTGATGCAAAGTGCTGCCGTTCTGTTACAATGCCGCCCCTTTTGCAGGCCAAGGCCCGCAGTTTTTTATTTTGCGGAGCACCAGCATGAGCAACACCTCTTTTTCCAGCCTGAATTTACCCGAAGCTTTAGTGAGTAATCTTAACGATTTAGGCTACAGTGCCATGACAGCCATTCAGGCGCAGGCACTGCCGGCAATTCTGGCCGGGCAGGATGTTATCGGCCAGGCTAAAACCGGTTCAGGCAAAACGGCTGCGTTTGGTTTAGGACTGCTGGCTAAATTAGATGTTAAATATTTCCGTGTACAAACACTGGTGCTGTGCCCCACGCGCGAACTGGCCGATCAGGTGGCGGCAGAGCTGCGTAAACTGGCGCGTAGTATTCACAATATTAAAATTCTTACGCTGTGCGGTGGCGTGCCAATTGGCCCGCAAATTGGCTCCCTGGAACACGGCGCCCATATTATTGTTGGCACGCCGGGCCGGGTGGTTGATCATTTAGACAAAGGCCGGCTAAACCTGGACGATTTAACCACGCTGGTGCTGGACGAAGCCGACCGCATGCTGGAAATGGGTTTTCAGGCCGATTTAGATAATGTTATCGCTAAAGCGCCGGCTAAGCGCCAAACACTGTTGTTCAGTGCCACCTATCCCAGCGCTATTGCCAAGCTAAGTGAGCGCCTGCTAACCAACCCGCTGCAGGTAACGGTAGCCGAGCAGCACAATACCAGCAGTATACAGCAGCAGTTTTTCCAGGTGGCCGACAATAACGCCCGCTTAAGTGCACTGCGTACCTTATTACTGCAGTATCAGGGCCAAAGCAGTATGGTGTTTTGTAATACCAAGCGTGAAACACAAGACGTTGCCGATGCGCTGCATCAGTTTGGTTTTAGCGTACTGGCACTGCATGGCGATATGGAACAAAAAGATCGTGACCAAACCCTGGTGCAGTTTGCCAATGGCAGCGCCTGTATTTTAGTGGCGACCGACGTTGCTGCCCGCGGTTTGGATATCAGTAGTGTCGATGCAGTATTTAACTACCAGCTGGCGCACGATGCCGACACCCACACCCACCGTATTGGCCGCACCGGCCGCGCCGGCCAAAGTGGTATTGCGCTCAGTTTATTTACCACCAGTGATGCCGGCAAACTGCTCCCGCTGGAAGATGGCTTAGGTATTAAAATTGATGCCGCTGAACTACCGGTTGTAGATATTGCCGCGGTAAAACCAGCTAAGCCATTAATGGCCACACTGCAACTGGATGGCGGTAAAAAACATAAAATCCGTGCCGGTGATATTGTTGGCGCCCTCACTGCCAGCAAACAGCTGAGCAATGACGACTTGGGTAAAATTCAGCTGCACGATATCTGGAGCTTTGTCGCGGTAAAACGTACAGCAGTAAAGCTGGCACTGCAGCTGATCCAGCAGGGTAAAATTAAAGGCAAAAGTATCCGCGCCCGGGCACTGTAATCGCTTAATCTTGCTTACTATTCGAGTCGGCTTGCCCACGCAAACACGCCGTGAATACTTCCCTGTAGGCTCGACTCAGGCATCCATGCCTTCAACGGTTTGCTTAGGGCAAGTCGACTCTCACTGCGAAGATCCAGGAAACCTAAATAGTAGGTTTCCCCTGGCGTAGAGCCTTAGTGGCACCACGCTGCTTTTTATGTTCCAGCCGCCGCTGTTGGCTGCCATAGGTAGCTTTGGTAGCAACCCGCTTTTTTGCCACCCTGGCGGCTGATTGCACCAGCTCAACAAACTGCGCTAATGCCTGCTCGCGGTTCATCTCCTGGCTGCGACTTTGCTGGCATTTAATAATAATTTTGCCACTTTGCGTAATACGATGGTCTGACTTAGCCAACAGCTTATCTTTATAAAACTGCGGCAAACTGGAGGCGTTAATATCAAAAATAAGCTGCGCCGCAGTAGACACCTTATTAACATGCTGGCCACCGGCGCCGCTGGAGCGAATAAATTGCCATTCCAGTTCATTGTCATTAAGAACCACACTACCTGAAATCTGAATTGCCATGCTGTCGCTATCAGTTGCTGCGTTAATACCCCGATCAGACCACAAGCACCACTTTGACACAAGTTTAACGACCAATATCGATACTACTTTGTGATATACGCCTAAAGTCTATGCACCTTAAGTCTAAGTTCGTTAACTGCAAATTTTAGCTACAGTAATACCATTGTCGTTAATGCTACCGACGTAAGGATACCAACATGGCCAGCACAGCCAACAGCCCCTATCACAACGAATACCAACGCGCCATTAACGCCCCCGAACCGTTCTGGCAGCAGCAGGCCGCCAAGCTTAATTGGTACAAAACACCACGCACTGTATTGCAGCAACAAGATGCACATCATTATCAGTGGTTTAGCGACGGCGTGCTTAACACGGCTTATCTGGCACTGGACATACACATTGAACAAGGCCGTGGCGAACAAACCGCGCTGATTTACGACTCACCGGTAACCAACCGCAAGCAGCAATTTAGCTACCGCGAACTGCGCGATGAAGTGGCGCAATTTGCCGGAGTGTTAAAAGCTTTGGGGGTTAGCAAAAGCGACCGCGTAGTTATTTATATGCCGATGATCCCACAAGCCGCCATTGCCATGCTGGCGGTGGCGCGTTTAGGCGCAGTGCATTCTGTGGTGTTTGGCGGTTTTTCAGCCCATGAACTGGCTATGCGTATAGACGACGCCAAACCCAAAGTGGTGGTAAGTGCGTCCTGCGGTATTGAGATCAGCAAACTCATCGCCTACAAACCGCTGCTGGATGACGCCATCAGCAAAGCGGAGCATAAACCACAACACTGCGTTATTTATCAGCGGCCACAACTGCTAGCAACAATGCAAAGCGGCCGCGATCTGGACTGGCGCCAGGCCATGGCCGCAGCAGAAAGCGCGCCCTGTGTGCCGGTAAAAGCGACTGATCCGTTATATGTGCTGTATACGTCTGGCACCACAGGCAAGCCCAAAGGTGTAGTGCGCGACAACGGCGGCCACGCGGTAGCGCTTAATTACAGTATGCAGGCGGTGTATAACGCCAAACCGGGCGATGTGTTCTGGGCTGCCTCTGATGTCGGCTGGGTAGTCGGCCACTCTTATATTGTGTACGGTCCGCTGATTGCCGGCTGCACCAGCATATTGTACGAAGGCAAACCGGTGTTTACCCCCGATGCCGGAGCCTTCTGGCGCGTATGTGCCGAGTATAAGGTTAATATTTTATTTGCCGCACCAACCGCGTTTCGGGCTATTCGTAAAGAAGACCCGGACGCTGCACTGCAGCGCTATGATTTATCCGCCCTGCGCGCCGTGTTTGTTGCCGGTGAACGGCTGGACCCGGCCACCTACCAGTGGGTAGCCGAAAAACTGCAAAAACCGGTCATCGATCACTGGTGGCAAACTGAAACCGGCTGGCCCATTGCCGCCAACCCGGCCGGGCTGGAGTTAATGAGCGCCAAACCCGGTTCAGCTACCGTGCCGGTGCCGGGCTTTAACGTGCAAATACTGGACGACAGCGGCAAAGCACTGCGCGCTAATGAGCAGGGCTTTATCGCCATAGCACTGCCATTGCCACCGGGCTGTTTAACCACTATCTGGGGTAACGACGAGCGTTTTATTGCCGGTTACCTGGATAGCTTCCCCGGCTACTACGCCAGCGGTGATGGCGGTTATATTGACGAAGACGGCTATCTGTTTGTTATGGGCCGCACTGATGATGTTATAAACGTTGCCGGGCACCGCTTATCTACCGGGGAAATGGAACAAATAGTTGCTGACCATCCGGCCATTGCCGAATGCTGTGTTATTGGCATTCACGAGGCCATTAAAGGCCAGCAACCGCTGGCACTGGTACTGCTGAAAAACGGTGTAGAGATTGACGAAACCATACTTGAAGCCGAACTGGTAGCTATGGTGCGGCAGGAAATAGGCGCCCTGGCCTGTTTTAAAAAAGCCATAGTGGTAAAACGCCTGCCCAAAACCCGCAGCGGCAAAATTTTACGTAAATTGCTGCGGCAAATTGCAGATGGAAGCGAGTACAGCGTACCGTCAACCATAGACGACCCGGCCAGCGTAGCCGAAATTGCCCAACTAATGACAAGCAAGGGCCTGGTTAATCAGCCTTAACCCAGCCGTATACAGGATCCGGCGATTGCCAGCTAATCTGCGCTGGCAATAAGGAGGTTAAACAGCTTATGCTACAGCACCTGAATTATGCTGTATTTGCGCCGCCCCCTACGGGCAGTATGGAGCTGTTGCCCGAATGATATCGCCGATAAACCTGATGCACAACACCATTGCCTTTATGCAGCGCTGGCCTGGTTTGATGGCCGTGCTGGCCTTTGCCGCTGGTGCCGCCAGTTATATTCTGGTTGAACGCAAAGAATCCCTGGCACAGATTATTGCCGTACTTTTATTGCTTAGCTGGTTGTGGCTGCTACTGGATAACTGGCTACGCGAGCGCATAGAGCAACGTTTTGGCATAACGTTATCGCCTATACTGGTGCGTTTTGCGCTGCAAACGGTACACCAGGAAAGCCTGTTTTTCGCCTTACCATTTTTTCTTGCCGTTACCAGCTGGCACCACGGCCAGGCGGCATTTACCATGCTGATTATTTTTTGTGCGCTGGTTTCTGTAGTAGACCCACTGTATTACAAAAAGCTGGCCCCCCATCGCACCCTGTTTGTAGTGTTCCATGCTTTTGCTTTGTTTGTTGTGCTGTTAATTGTACTGCCGGTATTAATGCAACTTACCACCAGCCAAAGCATGGCCGCCGCCCTGGGTATTGCCGTGTTGCTGAGCTTACCCAGCCTGGGCGCCATAATGCCGGGTGGCCGCTGGTGGCGGGTGCCCTTTCTCCTTTGTTTACTTACTGTACTTAGCGCCGGTTTATGGCAGCTGCGCAGCTGGGTACCCCCGGCAGCTATGCGCCTTAATGCTATAACCCTGTCGCACGAAATGGATTACGAACAACGTAAACCCGGCGACAGCATCAGCCAGGTAAACAGCTACGATTTACAGCAGCAAGGTTTGTATAGTTTTACCGCAGTAACAGTGCCGCGCGGCCTTAACGAGCAAATATTTCATGTTTGGCTGCACAATGGCAAAGAGGTCGATCGCATTAAACTCAATATCACCGGCGTTAGTTCAAGCGGTTATCGTGCCTGGAGTCACAAGCTTAATTTCCCGGCAAACGCCGAGGGCAAATGGCAGGTAGAGGTGGTAACAGAATCAGAGCAGCTTATCGGCCTGGCCCGCTTTACAGTAACGGCTGCTGCACCGGCGCCACAACCGCAGGCGGATTTTTAACCGGCTTGCGGCAATGCTGTTTCAGTAACTGCTCAAGCTCCTTTAGCCGCACCTGCAACTGCTGGCCATGATCAGGGTTATACGGTTGGCGCAACTGCCTGCGTATCTCAAGCCGCTGCTCATTTAACATCTGGCACTCAGCCTGGGTAAATTGAGGCGTGGCTAGCGTCACACAGGGCAATACGGCTAACAGTATGCTTAATACTACACGCATATACAGCTCTTCATGTTTTTTATATCTGATGCCCCCAGTGTGGCAATAATACGGCTAAAAGTATAGTTGTCAGTTGTAAACAGCGTTATCACTTATAGCCAGATCCCTTGCAGTGAAGATGCTAAGATAACTGATTATTCCTGAGATCAAATAATACAGCCGGTTCAACTTCAAAGCCCCGCCAGTTCTAATGAAGCGGCTGTCACAATGAGCACAGGGCAATTGACGTTGAAATAGACAGATTAAATGATGAATTAAAACGGCTTTAACGTAACAGGTACAAATAGAAAAGTATTTTACGGTAGTTGACGGCTGCACCGGCAGTACAGTAACTTAGCGCTCTGCTTTATACGGTAGTGCACAGCGGGTGTAGTTCAATGGTAGAACGAAAGCTTCCCAAGCTTTAGACACGGGTTCGATTCCCGCCACCCGCTCCAGACTCTACGGCAAGTTCTCGCGATATACCGTTAAAATTTCAATCTGTGTGGCTGTTGTGCGGTAAACAAAACTGTATTTTTTGTAGCAGATTTTCCTTATTTCAGGGCCATATTCCGGCATTGGTATACCTGAATCGGGAAACTCAATAAGTACTTTCTCCAGCCATAACTCAAACTGATTTAAATACTTAATGACAAATGTATTTGGTAGACCTTGTTCAGAAAGGTGTGTTGCTATTTGCGCAAGGCGCTCGCTGGCTCTGGGCGAAAAAACCAGATCGGGTCTATTCATATTTAGCACGGATGCTACTAAACACATCAGCAGCTTTAAGTGCCCGCCCCTGTTCTAACTGAGTAATCGACTCTTTAATATCATCACTAATGCGTTTTGCCTGCACAAACTCAGCAAAAGCACGGGCAACAGATTGTGGGTTATCACCAAATGCTTGCTTTAGATCTGCTTCCAACACAGGGTTATCTATCTGTATATTTAACATCTGAATACTCCGCTTTGCTTTACTGTAAGCATACTGCTTATGCCAATGTAGCTCAACTGATGCCCTTTATTTGCCAAGCTTTAGACACGGGCTCGATTCCCGCCACCCGCTCCAAAGGCCGCCTGCCAGCGGCCATGGCATGGTTTAACCTAACTTTTTCAGCCGCAATATGTCTCGTACTACTTCCCACAGCGGGAACATAGCGGTAATTACCAGGCCAGTAACGGCGGCACGTTCCAGTTGCTTTAACTGCAATACACCTTGCCACACTCCAGGTTCAAGGTTTAATAGCGGGTCGCTGCCAGCCAACAGTAATATTACTCCGACAAAAGAGCCGTTCAGTACAATATTACCCAGCAACATGGTTTGGCTCCAAAATCGCTTACGCAACTGCCACAGGCTGCTTGCAATACCAAGCAGCGCCAGCGGGCTAGCCCATTTTAATAGTTGATGCGCATTGTCGGTAAACAAAAAGCGGCTGTTGGCCAATTGCTCCGGCGACAACCATAGCGGATACCAGATCACGATCAGTAAAAATACATAGGTTGCCAAGTCAGTAAAGATATCCTGCAGTGAAATGTGTTGCCAGTGCGGTCCGGCTTTAGGCAACTGCTCTGGCTGCCAGTTTTGCTCACACTGGCTTTGCTGCTGTGGTTCATAATAGGACATTAGCCAAAATGCCAGCGTAATGCTGGTAAAACCCAGTAACACATCCTGCATAAAGCCATTGGCTAAACTTTTCATATAAAGCAAAAAGCTCATCTGACTGCTTAGCCAGGCTGAAGTGCTGTCTACCACCTGTAGTAAAAATAAAATGCCCAGTACCATAAACAAGGTGTTTTTATACAGCGCCATATAGCCGGGGCTAATCAGCGGCTGTGGCGGCACAAACTGCTGCGCTACTGTGCGCGGATGGCCCATCTGCTTTAACACCGCGGCAATATCGGTGTCGGCCAGCTCGCCTTGCTGCTCAGCTAACATATCCAGCTGATCCATAATATTGGCGTTTAGCTCGCGGCCAATCTCGTCACGTTTTGCCTCGGGTAACTCACGCTGCACCGCAGCGATATAACGCTTAACCAGTTCCATTACATACTCTCCTGTGATGCTGTACCCAGCAAATTGCTCAGAGAATTATTAAGATGCTGCCACTCGTCAGTAAGCTGGCTAAGCAACTGTGTGCCCAGCTCTGATAACTGATAGTAGCGCCGCTCACGCCCCTCCCCTTGCTGCCATTCGCTGTCGAGCAGGCCTTGCTCGGCCAGACGACGGATCAGCGGGTATAAGGTGCCTTCGTCAATATCAATGCCGCCATCCTGCAGTTGCTTACGCAACGAATAGCCATAATGTGGCTGCTTTAACGATGCCAGCACCGCCAGCACCAGCACGCCCCGGCGCAGTTCCAGCCGCATTTTATCCAGTTGTGCAGTTGTCATAACTTTTGCTTCCTATACTGTGCATCACATACTGTGCGACACACAGCAATATGCTAGGCGCCGCACAGTATAAAAGCAAGTAGTTGCACTACAAAATAGAAATAATTTTGCGATGGCTCGATCGAGACCGAGCAAAATCTATCTAGCATCGCAGCGATTAATTAATGAAGTAGGTCGGTAAGTTTTTCGAACGCAATTTATGGAGTTGACAACAAGATAAACGTGTGCAATATAATTTTTACCTTATTAGGCAATAATCAATTACAATGAAAATAAAAATAATAACCTTTTTAACATTATTCATCTCAAATTCTTTAATGGCGCAGGATATATGGGAAGAGTGTATTGGCTGTTCAGACACAAGACTTAAGCAAGTTGCTGCAAGTTTAACCAATAATGGACGTGTTGTGTTTATAACATCAAATGACATCGCCATCCAGCCTGTGCGAGTTTCCTCAGCAAAAATCCATGAGAATGGTATGCCGCTAACCGCTATTGTTTCTCCAACCCAGCAAGAGTTAGTGCTTGCTCAAGAATTGTACGCAGAGAAAGTTTTCACTCAAAATAAGCTTATTTCAACCTTAAGTTCAGGTGTTAGATTAAATCCTAACTCCTACGAGCACCCCTTAGATTCGGCACACTCTATCGCAGGTAGTGACTTTGCGAAGAGGGTATTAGAAGATGCCGTGGCTGATTATTTTGTAGCTAATTTATTTAATCGGGCAGATATACTATATGGTTACTTGGAATTTATGGCTGCCTCAACTCTCAGCAACATCCTGGGTATGAGTATAAACACAATAATTACAGTGAAATTTCAAGACGACACAACATATGATTTGAGAATAAAAGGACTAAGAAGTACATTTTATCAAATTCAAATTGAATTCGAAGTCGTGCCTGGCTCTGGAACTGATTCAAATCTTCGGATTCCGGAAAATGGGGAATATCGTAGTTTACAGCCTTCACTTCGCATGGTCGAGTCTGGTTATTTTGACAAAGCTGCGGCCGCTCATAGCTCAGGGTTGAGTGGCTATAATATAGTCAATTTAAACAATGGGGTTGAGATCACTGTTTGTACAGGGACACGCAACACTGCTAATTGGTCATGTGAAAAGATGTTTATATTCAGATGAGGTATATCACATGATGCTTTTAATGTTAGTCGTAATTCAAGCTATATTTGGCGGTGTTACTGCAGCTATCGCACATAAGAAAAATAGGAGTTATCTGGGTTGGTATCTGATTGGTGCATTTACTGGATTTATCGGGATTATAGTAGCTGTATTTATTCCACCTTTGCAGCAATCTGAAGGAAGAGGGTGAACTCACTTGTAGTCCTCAGGGAATAACAAATATAACTAACAGAACGAGTTCAATACAAGTTTGCATGAGCACTGACCGGATAACTTATGTCAGCTCAACGAGCAAAAGCTAAAACGGCAATATCAGCAAACCAGAACCATTACCTGAAATCATTGCTGCAAGACGACGGATGATTTACTAGAGCAGATTGAACATGCTGTAAACAAGGCCACTCCGTTCTCTAGCAGCAGCGGATGTAGCAGTAACAGAGTTAAGTCAGTTCTTTAAAATCAAGCTAAATGCTAGCTAACTGTTTTATCGTCCAGCAGTATTAACCAGTTGGGCGCTATATCCAGATGGCCGGCAATAATTTTCAGGCATACCAGTAGTGGAATGGCGATCAATACCCCGACGGCGCCCCAGATCCAGCCCCAGATAAACATCCAGATCACCACCAGCAGGGGGTTCATATTAAAACGCTTACCCAGCACTAACGGGGTAATAAGCTGCGATTCAATAACATTCAGCAGCAAAAATACGCCCGGTAACAACAAAATCTGGCTTAGTTGCTGATACTCAATAAAACCGACACCGGTGAGCAACATCGTTAAAATAGCCGGGCCAATATAAGGTGCAAAGTTAAGAATAGTGGCTAACGAGCCCCACAGCAGCGGATCTGGTACATCAAGCAGGTAAAATATCAACGCTGTAGTGACCCCAAGCAGAACATTAATGGTACTGACTACCAGTACATAACGTGCAATATCGTCGCGGATGGTATGAAAGATTGATAGCAGATTCTTTTTAGCGTTAAGTGATGACAATGCCCGTACCATATTGCGCAGCAATGTGTCGCCAAATACCAGAAAAAAGTAAGTCAGCATGACCACTACTGCCAGCTGAAATAATGTCATGACGGTAAACTCGGCCAGCACTGATAATACAGGCATCAGGCCCGAACCAATAACATCCGTCAATGGCTGATTAGGCGAGTGGCCTGGCAATACGCTGTCTCTTAACGCGGTAATAGAGGTCGTCATACCATCTACATGCTCGGCCAGCTTCGAACCCAGCAGCGGTAAACGTTGTAACCACTGTACTGCGGGTTCATACAGCAGACTGACAGTAAAACCGGCCAGTAAAATCAACATAACAATGACCAGCGCTGCGGCTAAAGGCTTCGGTAATTTAGCCTTACCCAACACCCGTACAGCCGGGCTGGCAAATAATGCCACCAGCCCGGCCAACAGTAACGGCAGAATAAGGCTACGACAAAAATAGAAGGTATAGGCCAGCGCCAACAGGACCAGTAGCTTTACTGCGTTATTGGTGGAAACGTAATAACGCAGCCTGTTCTGCTCTGAGGGCATGTCAGTCATTAGATGGCATTAAAGCCATTGCCTTATCCAACGCAGTCCCACCGCGCTACGCACCAATTTTACCGCACTGTTATGTCGCATCTGAAACAGGCAACCTGCTGTGAAACTCAGCATCAAGCCGGGTGCAGAGCCAATAAATGCACGCGATCGTTGGCTTAACAGCCAGCCTTCGGCCTGTAACAGCTGCTGCTGTTGATGACCCTGTTTTGCCAACTGCGCCACTTTTTTCCGCTGCTGTACCAGTAACTGATCAATCAGCATCTTTGCTCTCCTCCTGCGTCGAAAACAGTAGCCGGCGCAACTGTAAACAGGTATTTGAAAAGCCTGCCTGAGATAACACATAGCCCAGACTGCGCCAGCACCAGAACAGCACCCCAAACTGCAACAGCAGCAAAGCTGCCGCAGTGATCGGCAATGAGGCGGTAAAATGCATTAATACAGCGCCCAGCAGTAATAAGATAGTGCCCCACAACAAAATCATACCGGCACCAAAGCACACCACCAAGGCCGCGGCCACAGTAAGACTACGCCCGGTCAGCTGCCATTCTGCTTTCGCCGTTTGCCCTGCCAGCTTCACCTGCCCCAGATAGCGCTGTTTAACAGACCAGCTAAGAGCCGCCATTTCAGCCAATTGATCTAGCGCCTCCTCAACTACCGGCTTTTTTCGCTCATCCGGCCCAGTGGCGCCATGCTGCGAAGCCGTAGCAGCCTCCGCAGCCTGACCGGGCGTTTGCGCTCCAGGCGCGTCACGGCTTTGCATGCAATAGCCTTAGTTACGACGTAATAAAACAGTTACCAGCATACCGGCAACAAAGGCAATACCGGCCGTTGCCAACGGATTTCGCGCTGCCAACTCATGCGTTTTGCTGTAAGTACTATGCAATTGCTGTTTAATTTCTTCCTGTTTATGTGCCAGAGTTTCCTGCGAGACGGCAGCTGTTTTACGTAACGAATCTTCTGCAGCCGCGGCTTTAACTGCTACCGCATCCACTGCGTGATGGGCCGCTTCACTGGCTTTGGTGGTTACAGGCGAATTTAAACTACCATTACCCGTAGTGGTAGTCTGATTAGTTGGACTTGTCGCACTTGATGAACTTGTCGCAGTTGATGAAATAGCCATAAAATGTCTCCTTGGTTAACGCTGTAAATAGCAGCACAATGCTGCAATATGCCACTGGATATAACGCAATAGCTATGCCACATCAGTATAGCTCAATAAATACAATTACTTATTAAAATAAAAGTCTTTCAGATAGGGGCAAAAAACTGTAGAAGTTACCCACTATCAGTAATCTTTACAGGGTATTAGAATGCAAAAAGCCAGACCGGAGTCTGGCTTTTTCAGATCAGTAAATAAATTTACTTGTCGTGATGTAAACGCATATGCGGGAACAGGATTACATCACGAATTGAAGCGGCGTCGGCCAGTAACATGACCAGACGGTCGATACCGATACCCTGGCCTGCTGTTGGCGGTAAGCCGTGTTCCAATGCGGTAACAAAGTCTTCGTCGTAAAACATCGCTTCGTCGTCACCGGCGTCTTTTTGCGCTACCTGATGCCGGAAGCGCTCGGCCTGATCTTCAGCATCGTTTAACTCGCTAAAGCCGTTACCCAGTTCGCGACCGCCGATAAAGAATTCAAAGCGGTCGGTAATTTCCGGGTTATGGTCGTTACGCCGTGCCAGTGGTGACACTTCTGCCGGGTATTCGGTAATAAAGGTCGGGTGGCGCAGCTTGGTTTCTACCAGCTCGTCAAACACTTCCATTAAAATACGGCCATGGCCGTAGTTGGCTTTAACTTCAATACCCAGTGATTTCGCCAGCTCTGCTACCGCTTCACGCGTTGCTAACTGCTCTTTAGTCACGGTCGGGTTATAGTGCAAAATAGACTCAGTAACCGACATGCGGGCAAACGGCTTGCCAAAGTCGAACACTTCGCCCTGATACGGCACTTCAGTGCTGCCCAGCACGTGCTCTGCCAAACCACGGAATAACTTCTCAGTTAAGTCCATCAGGTCGTTGTAATCGGCATATGCCCAGTAAAATTCCAGCATGGTAAATTCCGGGTTGTGGCGCGTTGATACCCCCTCGTTACGGAAGTTACGGTTTAGCTCGAATACTTTTTCAAAGCCGCCAACCACTAAACGCTTTAAATACAGCTCAGGCGCGATACGCAAAAACATCTGCATATCCAATGCATTGTGGTGCGTTTCAAACGGCCGCGCTGAGGCACCGCCCGGTATTGCCTGCAGCATTGGCGTTTCTACTTCTAAGAAGCCTTCTTCGTTAAAGAATTTACGAATGTAGGCTACGGTTTTACTGCGCACTAAAAAGGTATGGCGCGACTGATCATTAGAGATAAGGTCCAGGTAACGCTGGCGGTAGCGCGCTTCGTTATCGGTTAAGCCGTGGAATTTATCCGGCAGCGGCCGTAGCGCTTTGGTTAGCAGGCGGATATCGCTTAGCCATACTGTTAGCTCGCCAGTCTGGGTTTTAAACAAATGCCCGGTAGCACCGATAATGTCGCCCAAATCCCACTTTTTAAACTGGTCGTTGTATACGCCCTCAGCCAGGCTGTCGCGCGCGACATACAGCTGAATTTTGCCGCCCATATCGGCAATAGTGGTAAAGCTGGCTTTACCCATAATGCGACGCGTCATAATGCGGCCGCCCAGGCTTACAGTAATGTTCTGCGCTTCGAGCTCTTCTTTGCTAAAATGGTCATATTTGGCAATCACGTCGCTGGAGATACTGTCACGGCGAAAATCGTTCGGAAACATAAAGCCATCTTCACGCAGTGCGGCCAGCTTATGTTTGCGCTCAGCAATCAGTTTATTTACGTCCTGAATTTCTTCTTGTGGTTGCTGTTGGTCAGACATAGTGCATTTCCTGATTGAGGTCGAAGTTTTAGTTAAGTAAGTATTACAGGCTAAGGCCTGTCAATTAGCCGCGCTAACGAACCGGTTTACCCACGCCAACACGCCGTGAATACATCCATGTAGGCTCGACTCAGGCATCCATGCCTTCAACGGTTAGCTTAGGGTAAATCGATTCACGCTTAAATATTAAACAATAACAATTACAGGCCGGCTTTTAAGCTGGCTTCAATAAATTTGTCCAGATCGCCGTCTAACACCGATTGGGTGTTACGGGTTTCGATACCGGTACGTAAATCTTTAATGCGCGAGTCGTCCAGTACATAAGAGCGAATTTGGCTGCCCCAGCCGATATCCGACTTGGTATCTTCCAGTGCTTGCTTCTCGGCATTTTGCTTTTGCAGCTCAAACTCGTATAACTTGGCGCGCAATTGCTTGTAGGCATTGTCGCGGTTTTTATGCTGCGAGCGGTCGTTCTGACACTGCACCACGATATTGGTGGGTAAGTGGGTAATACGTACGGCAGAGTCGGTACGGTTAACGTGCTGACCACCGGCACCGGACGCACGGTAAGTGTCGATACGTAAATCGGCCGGGTTGATATCAATTTCGATATCATCGTCAATTTCCGGCGAGACAAATACCGAAGCAAACGAGGTATGGCGGCGGTTACCGGAATCGAACGGGCTTTTACGTACCAGACGGTGTACACCGGTTTCAGTGCGCAGCCAGCCGTAAGCGTATTCGCCGGTAAACTTAATGGTACAGCCTTTAATACCGGCCACATCACCGTCGGTTACTTCATACAGCTCAGGTTTAAAGCCTTTATCTTCGCCCCAACGCAGGTACATACGCATTAAAATGCTGGCCCAGTCCTGCGCTTCGGTACCACCGGAGCCGGATTGAATATCCAGGTAACAGTGGTTTTGATCATTTTTGCCGGAGAACATACGGCGAAACTCCAGCAAGCTCAGCTGTTTGTCTAAATCGGCCAGTTCGGTTTTAGCTTCTTCGAACGTTTCTTCATCATCAGCTTCTACCGCCAGCTCTACCAGGCCGGCTACGTCTTCCAGGCCGCGGTCCAGCTTGTCAATGGTGCCAACTACCTGCTCCAGCGCCGAACGCTCTTTACCCAGCGCCTGGGCTTTATCCGGCGTATTCCAAATGGCCGAATCTTCCAGCTCGCGCGAGACTTCTTCTAAGCGTTCTTTTTTGCCATCGTAGTCAAAGATACCCCCGAAGCACATTGGTGCGTTCAGTAAGATCTTTAATGCTGTTGTACACCGGATTAACTTCAAACATGCTGTGCTCGGTAACCTTGAATAACGGGAGAAAAAACAGGCGGGGATTGTAGCAAATTTATCGCTGGCAGTGCAGCCATCTGTTGCGGATTTTTCCGGCGGCTTAAATTCCGTTGCAATTTGCCGCGGTTAACTTGCCCGTAACAGAGTTAAGCCGCTATGCTGTGTGACAAAAGCCCTGCAGGGACCCTGTATCTTGCTCTCTTACCCCGCCGTACAGAAGTATCTGTTATTGCTTCTGCTGCTTAGCGCCTTACGCTGCCCAGCCGAGCCGGTGATTTATTCATGGCCTGCTACTATGCTGGACGACCCACGCGGCCATTATCCGATAGCCTTACTGCATTTGGCGCTGGAAAAATCTGCCAGTCATTACAAGCCGGAACCAAGTAAACGCGACCAGGCGCAGTGGCGTACTTTGCGTCAGTTGGAAAGCGGTAATGGTATGGATGTGGTATGGACCTTTGCATCAGCAGAACGTGAGCAAAAGCTGCTGCCGGTGCGGATCCCGATAGACCGCGGTTTACTGGGCTGGCGTTTACTGCTGATCCGCCAGCAAGATGCCGGCCGTTTTGCCGGCATTACCACTGCAGCACAATTGCAGCCACTGCGCGCTGTGCAAGGCCACGATTGGCCGGATCTGCCGATACTGCAGCATAACCAATTTAATGTCACGCCAAGCACCTATTATCACGGCATGTTTGCCATGCTACAGCTGGGCCGGGTGGATTATTTCCCCAGGTCGCTAAGCGAAATACAGTCTGAGTTGCAAACAAAGGCCAGGCACCATTTGGCTATCGCAGACAATCTGGTGCTGTATTACCCGGCACCGCTGTATTATTTTGTTAACCCCGACCGACCGCAACTGGCCCAGGCGATAGAACAAGGCCTGCGTTTAGCTATGCATGACGGCAGCATGCAACAGTTATTTTTACAGCATTTCGCCGGCGCTATTGCGCAGGCTGAGCTAGCTAAACGCCGGGTTATCCGCCTTAATAATCCGTTTTTGCACCCGGATACGCCGTTACAGGATGACAGCCTATGGTTTAACCCGGAGCTTGGATACTAATGCCCTACAGTTTACCCTCTCAGCCACTGCGCCATCACCTGGCTACCAGAGTGGTTATTACTATGGTGCTGGCAGCTTTGCTGCTGTCGATCTTACTGACAGCGGTTTTAAGTTACAGCCTTTACCGCCATGAAATGGCCACCGCACAGCAGCAATTTGCCAATATTGAAAAAAGCTATCTGCCAAGCCTGGCTGCCGGCCTGTGGGAAGTGGATATCCATCGCATTCACACCTTGCTGGATGGTATTGCCCAACTGGAACATGTTGGTGCAGTCAGCCTGAAGGATGAGTTACAACAACAGATCAATCGGCAACATCCGCAGTTCAGCGCCACTCTGGTTAGCAGACATTACCCGATTTACTATCAGATTGATGGTGAGCAACACCCGGTCGGGACACTGCAGGTACAGTTAATGGCCGATGATATTGTGCTGCAATTATGGCAGCAAAGCCGCAATATTGCGCTGGTTACGGTCAGTGCCTTATTACTCAGCACGGGGCTGATGCTACTGATTTTTCGCTTTGCGGTCAGCCGCCACCTGTGTGCCATGGCTGAGTTTGCCAGCCACCTGGACCTGAACCGGCTGGAGCAACCGCTGCAATTAAAACGCCCTATACGGCAGGACGAGCTGGACCAGGTGGTCGACGCCATTAACCGACTGCAGCATCGTATTAAACATGAACTGGCCAGACGTAATGAAATAGAACTGCAGCTAAACAACAATACCGCTCAGTTAGAGCAGCAGGTGGCACGGCGCACCACCGATTTGCAGCATAAAAACAGTTTATTGCAACAGCAATCGGCAGAGTTAGCCAGACAAAATGAAGAGCTCGATGCCTATGCCCACACCGTGGCACACGATTTAAAACATCCGTTAACCAGCCTGATAGGTATGAGCCGCTTACTCAACGCTACTTTTATCGAGCTGTCAGAAGAGCAAAAACACGCTGCCCTGACCACCATTGATACCACTTCACGCAAAATGAATGACATTATCAATGCCCTGCTGCTATTAGCCAGCATGCGCGAACAGCAAGATATACCGCTGCAGCCTCTGGATATGGCCTTGTTGGTTAAGAACGCGCAGCAGCGCTTAGCCGATTTTGCTCATCAACATCAGGCCACTATCGAAGTAGCCGACAGTTGGCCGATAGCAATCGGTTATCCACAATGGATAGAGGAAATTTGGATAAACTATCTGTCTAACGCAATTAAATACGGCGGTCGGCCCCCGGTTATCCGGCTGGGGGCTGATACTACGCCAGACGGTATGGTGATCTTCTGGATCCGCGACAACGGCGTGCCGCTCAGTGCACAGCAACAGGCAGGCCTGTTCAGTACTTTCCAGCGCTTCTCGCCGCAAAGTGCCGATGGCCATGGGTTAGGTTTATCTATCGTAAAACGTATTGTCACCCGTTTGGGCGGCGAGGTGGGCTACCGCGCAGCAGAAGGGGGCGGCAGCCTGTTCTGGTTTAGTTTGCCTCAGGCATCTGCGGCGGCTTTGCCTGACCAAAGCGGAAAATCAACATAAAAACAGGCGCCAGCGCCGGTGCTGGAGCTAAAACCAATACTGCCGTGCATGGATTCTGTCAGTTGTTTTGACAACGCCAACCCAAGCCCGGTACCACCTTTTTGCCGCGTATCGCTGCTGTCAGCCTGCGAAAAGCGCTGAAAAACCGCCGCTTTAAATGCATCGGCTATACCTGGCCCAATATCAGTAACACTGATCCGTACCTGCTGCTGTTGTTGCTCAATCTTTACCTCTACGGTGGCCGCATCGGGTGAAAACTTAATAGCATTGGATAGTAAATTTGCCATTACCTGAGAAAAACGCAGGCTGTCGACATTAATTAATAGCAGCTCATCACAACCTGTGCTTTGCAGCTGTATCTGAATGTTTCTGTCCCTACCGTACGGGCTGTTATCAACCACACTTTGCTGCACCAAGGCCACTACCGGCTGCGGTTGCAACACTATCTGCATCATACCGGCGGATAACTTTTCTATATCAAGTAAATCGTCTATCAAACTGGTAAGGCGCTGGCAGTTATTGTTGGCCAGTTGAAGCAGTTGCGAAGCCTGAGGAGGTAATGTGCCGACACAGCCGGAATTAACCAGCGCTAAAGCACCGTTTATCGACGTTAAAGGCGTGCGCAGCTCATGGCTTACTGTAGAGACAAACTCGTTTTTTATCCGCTCCAGTTGCAAACGTTCGGTAATATCCTGCGCCGAGGCATATAACTTGCCAGTGACAGGATCGAGCACCGAAGACCACTGCAAGGTAACATAATGGCCCTCTTTATGCTGGTAGCGGTTGCAAAAGCCGGACGTTACTCTGCCTTGTTGTTGTTCTGCTACTTCAACATCAGTACTGATTAGATCATCCGGATGGATAAAAGCAGTAAAAGGCCGGCTTAGCAGTTCCGCCTCGCTATACCCGGTTATCCGGCTAAAAGCTGTGTTAACCCGTTCAAAATAATTCTGCTGGTTGGCAATACAAAGAATATCGCGTGACAGTAAAAAGAATTGCTGCAGTTCGCCACTGGTTTGCTGCTGCTGAGTAACATCTTGCACTGAGCCAATCAGCCGCGCGGGTGCGCTGCCCTCTGGCGTGGTCCATTTTGCCACTTCATGTACCCAGCGCAAACGACCATCCGGCAGTACTATCCGATGTACTACATTCTGTTCACCCTGCAACTGTGCCTGTTGCTCACTCTGCTGCACCATGGCCCTGTCATCCGGATGTACCAACTGATAAAACAGCTCGATGCTGGGAGAAAACTGCTTTGGGTCAACGCCAAAGATGTCATATACCATCGGCGACCACCACAGCTCACCACTGCTGATATTCGCTTCCCAAAAACCAATGCGGGCATTGCGGCTGGCCATATCCTGCCGCTCTAACACCAGCTGATATTCACGCTGCAACTGCAAGTGCCGGCTAAAGGTATGTACTGTGCTGGCCATTGAAGCCATAGCAGCAATAAAATGCTGCTCATCTACCGACCAACTGCGTTGCTCGCTCACCTGCTCGACACAGATCACGCCGCCAAGCCCGTATTCAGACTGGATAACAGCATCTAACATTGAGCGGATGCCGGTACTTTGCAAATAGCCGTCGTTAAACTCGGTTGTCGCCGGATGGCTGGTTGCATCCGGCGCGGCGATCAGTGCATGTTGCTTTAAAGCATTAAAGTATTTCGGGTAGTTACTACGCTGCAAACACACGCCGCTGCTGTGGCTGTTAAGCTGGTATTGATACAGGTCGGTGCACTGTAGTACATCGCTTTGGCTAAATAGCCAGATACTGACACGGTCTGCGTACAACGTTTTACTGATTTGTTTAGTAAGAAATTGCCAGGCCTGGCGGGTATCGCTGGAAAACAATAACGGTGAGGCCAGTATCCTGGCCTGAAGTTCAAGCAATTGTGCCCCTTGCCGCGCAGCAGTAGCCGCAGGGGTTTGCGTTGCAGCTGATGTTGACTCCATTACTACACCCTGCCCTATTTCCTTATATTCAGCTTAAGGTTTAGCAGGGCGCTTGGGTTACAGCAAGGCTTTTGCTCTGGCCGGTTAAACTGCGATCATATGCCGCACAATTAACTGCAAACTTTGCTTGTCGCGGTATTCGTTAATATCCAGCTGATAGGCCAATTGTACTTTTTGTACATTAACATCAGGCCAGGCTTTGTTATCGGCATTAAACCAGATGGCATCGACCAGCTTGCCATCCGCTGTTTGCAGCATCATTTTCAAATGCCTATCAGCCAGCATCTTTTGGCTGATCAGATTAAATTCGCCATCAAATACCGGCTCGGGAAAGGCCTGGCCCCAGGGGCCGGCGTTTTGCAGCAACTGGGCAAAGCCAATATCAAAGCACTCTGCCGGCAGCTCGCCATCGCTGTAGATCACCGCGGTAAGTTGCTCTGTTGTAAGGTGTTTTTTTGCCGTTAAGCTCAGTGCCAGCTTAAACGTATCTAAGCGGTCTGCACTGATGGTTAAGCCTGCCGCCATCGCATGGCCGCCGAATTTTTTAATTAAGCCAGGATACTGGCTGGAAATTTCTTCCAGCAAATCGCGGATATGCAGCCCGCTTATCGAGCGCGCCGAGCCTTTAAGCTCGCCCTCATCGCCCTGGGCAAACACTATAGTTGGCCGGTGAAACTGCTCTTTAATACGCCCGGCTAAAATACCAATCACGCCCTGATGCCAGTCGTGCCGGTATAAACACAATGCCTCTGGCAGTTCGGCGCCGTCAAATGACAACTGGCTTAAAAATGCCTGCGCTTCTAATTGCATGCTTTGCTCAATGGCGCGCCGCTCTACGTTCAGGCTATCCAGCTCAGCGGCGTACTGGCGGGCTAAGCCCAAATCATTTGCCAGCAGGCAGCTTATACCCAACGACATATCGTCCAGCCGGCCAGCGGCATTTAACCGTGGCGCCAGGGCAAAGCCAAAGTCGCTGGCGGTCAGTTTAGCCGCATTACGGTTGGCGACATCAATTAATGCCTGAATACCGGGGCGGCATTTGCCGCTGCGAATACGCATTAAGCCCTGATGCACCAAAATACGATTATTGCTGTCCAGTGGCACCACATCAGCCACCGTGCCCAGTGCGACTAAATCCAGCAGTTCAGCTAAGTTGGGCTCAGCCAGTTGGCGCTCGGTAAAATACTGTTGCTCACGCAGTGCAGCACGCAGTGCCAGCAGCAGATAAAAGGCGACACCTACACCCGCCAGTGCTTTGCTGGGGAAACTACAACCTTGTTGGTTCGGGTTTACGATGGCATCAGCATTGGGTAATTCATTACCGGCCAGGTGATGATCGGTTACCAGCACCTTAACGCCGGCTTTTTTCGCCAGTGCCACGCCGTCCAGCGCAGATATACCATTATCCACAGTCACAATCAGTTCTGCGCCCTGCGCTACCGCCAGCTCGGCCATTTCCGGCGTTAAGCCATAGCCGTATTCAAAACGGTTAGGCACCAGATATTCCAGTGATTTAAAGCCAAAAGCGCGCAAGCCGCTGATCAGAACCGCAGTGCTGGTGGCGCCGTCGGCATCAAAATCACCAACAATGACTAAATGTTGCTGTTGTTGCAGGGCGTCAATTAATAACGCTGTGGCGGCATCAATGCCTTTTAACTGTTGAAACGGCAATAAGCGGCCAGCGCCGCGTTCAAGTTCATTGGCATGCACTACCCCGCGGCAGGCATATAGCTGTTTAAGCACAGGGTGGGTGTTATCAGATAAGTCAGGTAACACACCGGGGATTACCCGGCGTTGAATAAAGCGGTTTACTGCAGACATAGGCGGTTGTTATTCCGCCTGCAGTTGGGCTAACAGCGCCTGGGCAGGCTGATAGCCCGGAATTAAACGCCCGCTGGGCAAAATAATGGCCGGTGTACCGTTAATACCAAAAGACTGGCCGAGTTCGTACTGAGTTTTTACCGGGTTATTACACATAGCGGGTTTAACATTTTTACCATCTTTCGCTGCGTTCATCGCTCCCCGGCTGTCTTTTGTACACCAGATATGCTGCATTTGCAGATAGGTTTCAGATGTCAGGCCGCCCCGCGGAAATGCCATATAACGCACTGTAATACCAGCGTCGTTATAATCTTTCATTTCGTTGTGTAACTTGCGGCAATAGCCACAGCTGGGATCGGTAAATACGTTAATAACGTATTTTTCCTTTTTGGCTTTGTATTCAATAGTGCCGCTTTTATTTGCCGCTACCTGTTGCTGAATGTAAGGCCGCATTTGTTCGTCGTTAACCAGCACTTTGTTGGTTAAGTCGTAAATATTGCCTTCAATAAAATACTGGCCATCTTTTGAGGTAAAAAACAGGCCTTTATTGGTAAATACCTGCAACAGGCCGTCCAGTGGTGCCTCAGAGATGGCATTCACCGATAAATTCAGCATAGCAAACTGCTGCTTAACCTGGTTGTGCTGGGCATCAATATCGGTGCTTTGCGCACTGGCTGCTGCAATAAATCCAAGGCTACATAACGCTGATACAAACTTGTTCATACTGTTTCCTGTTCTGCGCCTAACCGCGCGGGTGATGTTGCTGATGCAGGCTTTGTAACCTTGCCTGCGCGACATGGGTATAAATTTGCGTGGTAGATAAGTCGCTGTGGCCCAGCAACATTTGTACTACACGCAAATCGGCGCCATGGTTCAGTAAATGGGTGGCAAAAGCGTGGCGCAATGTATGCGGCGACAGCTCGGCCTGAATGTGCGCTACTTTGGCATAAAACTTAATACGGTGCCAGAAGGTTTGCCGTGTCATCTGCTGCGCACGGTTGCTTGGAAACACCACATCCAGCATCTGCCCACCAAGTAACTGCACCCGAGCTTCGCGCAAATAGCGGGTCAGCCAGTGCGCGGCTTCTTCACCCATCGGCACCAACCGCTCTTTCTGGCCTTTACCCACTACCCTTACCAGACCGTGCTGCAGGTTAAGTTGTTGCATCGACAGCCCAACTAATTCAGACACCCGCAAACCGCTGGCGTACAGCAGTTCTAGCATGGCTTTATCGCGAAACTGAATAACATCAGTTAAATCAGGCGCATTTAGCAGGGCATCTACATCTTGCTCCGACAAGCTTTTAGGCAGGCTGCGGCCCAGTTTAGGGTTTAACAGCTGCGTAAGCGGGTTGTTGGCTATTTTGCCGTTTTGATGCGCGTAAGCGTAAAAACGGCGCAAACTGCTAAGCGCGCGTGAGGTACTGCGCGGGCTGTATTGGTTGTCATAACGCTGTGCCAGATACCGGTTTACCAACATGCTGTCGGTGCTGAGCAAATGCTGGTTTTGCCCGGCGATAAAAGCGGCAAACTTTTTTAAATCGGTGCCATAGGCACTAAGCGTATGTTCACTGACGCCTTTATCCAGCCACAGCTGATCAAGAAAAGCACTGATAAGCTGTAAATCAACCGCTTGGGGTTGCGTAGTTTCTGACACGTTTTTTGATACTGTTTTCGACATGGCATTCCGCCTGTAATACTGCCGTTATGTTAGCGCATAGCACAGAGCAGGCAAAGCCGGGATTTTGCCGGTGCTGCTATTCTGCTACACTGCGCGTCTTTACTGTTGGCGTTATGGTGTAATAAGACAGACATGAAAATCGGTTTATTTTATGGTTCTACCACCTGCTATACCGAAATGGTTGCAGAGAAAATTCAGGCATTAATTGGTGCCGACGCAATAGATCTGCACAATATCAAGCAGGTGCCATTAAGCAAAATGGCCGACTACGATATTTTAATTCTTGGCCTGTCGACCTGGGATTTTGGCGAAATTCAGGAAGACTGGGAAGCGCACTGGGATGATATCAGCAATGTAGATTTAAGCGGCAAAATTGTGGCCATTTATGGCATGGGCGACCAACTGGGCTACGCCGAATGGTTTATTGATGCCGTGGGTATGCTGCACGACGCCATAGCGCCACAAAACCCTACCCGCATTGGCTTCTGGCCCACTGCCGGCTACGATTTTATTGCCTCTAAAGCCTTAACGGAGGATGGCGCGCTGTTTTATGGCCTGGCGCTGGACGACGAAAACCAGTACGACTTAACCGACGCCCGTTTAAATGACTGGGTAAGCCAGATTTTGCAGGAAATTGCCAGCCTGCTCTAACTGACTACCTGCAGACGACGATAATGCTGTTTCAGCCGACGGTCGTTACAAGCCACCAGTTTCCAGCGTTCACAACCGTTAAAGCGGGCATAACCGGCGACGGCATGTTCAAAGGCGGCCAGAAAATCGTCGGCGACATTGCCGGCACTATCATAAGCCGCTGGCTCCAATGTTAAGCGCTGCAATAATAAAGTTTTGCTTGCCCGCTCGGCTTTAACATCTACCCTGCCGGCAAAATTGTCTGCCCACAACACAGCCAGGCTGTAATAGCCATAACGGCGCTTTTCTGTCGGCACGTACACTTCTATCTGGTAGTCAAAAGCAAACCACTGTTTAATTCTGTCACGTTGTATCAGTAAATTATCGAACGGATTAAGCAACCATACCCTGTTGGTTATTGGCGGCGGTACGCTAAGGTTAGTGGCAAAGTAGTAAGTTTTGTTTTGTCGGGTAAAGCTGCCGGTCTCCCCTTGTTCGCACATTTGCTCCAGCACAGGTTGCAGTAGTGTTTTACTGTTTTTGCGCAAATAGCCTATTTGCGCGACAGAGCCAAAGCCATGCGCCTGCAAAAACCGGCTGATCAGATAACGGGCAAAAGCAGTATCGTCCGGAACATCGCAATTAACCTGCGCCGGCAATACTCGCTCAGTCAGATCGTACACTTTGTGAAAATTATCACGGTACTTCACCATCACATCGCCGTGCATAAAAAGCTGCTCCAACGCTTTTTTCGCCGGTTTCCAATCCCACCAGCTGCCGCGACTGCGGCTGTCATCGCTAAAGTCAGCTGCCTTTAGCGGGCCTTCGGCTGTTATGCGCGCCAGCACCTGCTGCATCAAACCGGTATCGGGTTGGTGCCAGTGTTTATCTCCTTGCTTTAGCTGCTGCTTGCGGTACAGGCTGAAACGATAATCAGCCATAGGCAGGTATGCTGCGGCATGGGCCCAGTATTCGAACACCTCAGCCTGCTGTACCGCCTGCTCCAGCATTGCCGGCCGGTAACTGCTTAGCCGGCTGTGCAACACATGATGGTGCGCCCGCTCTACCACATTGATAGAGTCAATTTGCACATAACCTAATTGCTGTATCAAAGCTGGCAACGATAACGCTGGTTGCAGCAAGCCTTGTTGCTGTAACGCAATGCGGTTCCACTCTGTGGCCGAAAAAGGGCTGTTGTTCATCAGTTGTGATCGCCGTCAGGAAATTTCAGATAAAAAGCACCAAGCAAATGCTGATATTGCGCAGAGTAACTGCCGTCACCAGCATGAATAACCAACTGGCTTTCAACTGTAGCAACGCGCTCTGTGCTGCGGCGCAAACACAACAAGCTGCGTTGCGGTTTATCGGCTTTGCTAAACTCAGCTTTACTAAACACAGTACAGCGCTGCGCTAACTGCCAGCCCTGCGCCAGTGCCAACTGCGTAAACGCCTGGCTGCCGCTGGCCGGCAATACCAGCGCAAAGCTACCAGCATCATGCAACAACTGCGCGGCTTTTTGCAGCAGAGCAGCAAAGGGCAAGCTGTCGGTGTGGCGCGCCTGCGTGCGCCGCTGATCAGGCGATAACAGCGATTGTTGAAAAAACGGCGGGTTAGATACAATTAAGCGGTAACGTTTGCCTCTGCTATAGGTTAGAATGTCGCCCTTTATCAGCCGTATCGCGTTTGGCCATGGGCTGCTTGCCACATTCGCAGCCGCTTGTTCTGCCGCAGCAGGATCCAGCTCTATCGCGTCTATCGCATTGGCACCCGCGGTACGCTGCGCTAACATCAGGCTTATCAGGCCGGAGCCGGCACCAATATCGAGAATATCGCCACCCGGTGGCGGTAGTGGTGCAAAAGCGCCAAGCAATAAACCGTCAGTGCCGACTTTCATCGCGCATTGATCATGAGCAACATAGAATTTTTTACATTGAAAACCGGCTGACATCAGCACCTCCACCGCCAGTTTACGGCGAAGCGGGCGCAGTGTCACCGGGCAGGCAACAATGCTGAGGACAAAATGACAACATTCGCAGATTTTCAACTGGACGATGATATTAACCGCGCCATCAGTATGCGCGGTTTCGAGGCGCCCACACTGATCCAGGAAATGGCGATCCCATTGGCACTGGAAGGTAAAGACTTACTGGCCAGCGCCCCTACCGGCACCGGTAAAACTCTGGCGTTTGTGTTGCCTGCCATTCAGTACCTGCTCGACTTTGGCCGCAAAGACCCGGGCTTTGCCCGCGTGCTGGTTATGACACCAACCCGTGAGCTGGCGTATCAGGTATACGACGAGTTTAAACATTTTACCCAGTTTACCGAGCTTAATGTTGGCGTGATCACCGGTGGTATTAACTACGGCAGCCATAAAGATACGCTGGAAAAAAACAACGACATTCTTATCGCTACGCCCGGCCGGTTAACTGAATATCTGGACGAAGAAAGCTTTCAGGCAGATGAAGTAGAACTGCTGATTCTGGATGAAGCCGACCGCATGCTGGATATGGGCTTTATTGGCGAGATGAACCGCATAGTGCTGGAAGCGCGCCGCCGCCGGCAGACGTTTTTATTCTCTGCCACGCTGGAAGGCGCTAATTTAGAACGTTTTGCCGGGCGCGCTTTAAAAGAGCCAGAGCGGGTTGAAGCCATACCATCGCGCAAAGAAAACGCCAAAATTCTGCAATGGGTACATTTGGCTGATGACGCCCAGCATAAACTGGCACTGCTTATTCATCTGCTAAAGCAGCCGGATGTGACCAAAACCATAGTGTTTATTAAAACCCGCGAGCGCCTGGCCAGTTTAACCGGACAGCTGGAAACCGCCGGTTTACGCTGTGGCTGGTTACAGGGCGAAATGCCACAGGATAAACGCATGCAGGCGGTTGAGCGTTTCAGCTCTGGCCGCGTAAGCATTTTACTGGCGACAGATATTGCTGCCCGCGGCCTGGATATCGACGATGTAAGCCACGTAATTAACTTTGATATGCCGCGCAGTGCCGACGTCTACCTGCACCGCATTGGCCGCACCGGCCGCGCCGGTAAAAAAGGCACGGCAATATCACTGATTGAAGCGCACGATATGGCCATTTTGGCTAAAGTAGAACGCTATGTGGAACAAAAGCTAAAGCGCCGCGTAATAGAAGCGCTACGGCCGAAAAACAAAGAAGCCAAAGTGCCGGTGAAAAAGAAAAAGCCTACCAAGGCCGCAGCGAAAAAAGCCGCTAAAAACACGAAAAAATAAGCTTAACCACCGGCAACCGCCGCTCGCAAAAACAGCGGCGGCTATCGCATTTTTACTGTGCAATATTGGAATTATTTAGTTAAGCTGCTATTGGTAGTTTGAATAAATTATTAGCCCAGTGAATTGATAGCCAGTGGAGTTGCTTAATGGACAAAAGACAATTTATAAAAAGCTGTGCCCTGACCGCCGCCCTGTTACCGCTGGCCGGTTGCAGCAGCGTAATGGCCGCACCTACAGGCGGTAATAACAAACGCCTGTTACCACTGGCATTAAACAAAGGCGATACCGTCGCCCTGGTTAGCCCCTCTAAAGCCACCGATGAAGCCCTGGATTTACAAATTGCCGAGGAAGTGATGCAGGCACTCGGTTTTAAAGTGAAAACCGGCAAACACCTTGCAGCGCGCCGTGGCCATTTGGCTGGTACCGACGCTGAGCGCGCCAGCGATATTAACGCCATGTTTGCCGACAAAGAAGTAAAAGCTATTATTTGCCTGCGCGGTGGCTCGGGCGCCGCACGGTTATTGCCCTTGCTGGACTACAAGCTTATTCGCAACAACCCCAAGGTTTTACTGGGTTATTCCGACATTACCGCGCTGCACAATGCCATTCATGCCCAAACCGGCTTAGTCAGTTTCCATGGCCCTAACGGCACCGGCAGTTGGAACAGTTTTAATGCCGATCAGTTTCAGCGTGTATTTTTCGATCGCGAATTAATGCAGTACCAAAATGTGCTGGACGCCAAAGACGAGCTGGTAGCCCGGCAAAACCGCACCGTAACCATTACTGGTGGGAAAGTTCAGGGCGATCTGGTGGGGGGTAATCTTACGGTATTAACCGCACTGGCAGGCTCACCTTATTTACCCGACTTCACCGGCAAAATCTTGTTTTTAGAAGACGTAGAAGAAGCGCCTTACCGTATTGACCGTATGCTGAGCACACTAAAACTGATGGGCGCGCTGGATAAAATTGCCGGTTTTATTTTTGGTGAATGTACCGCATGCCGCCCCAGCGGTGGCTATGGCTGGCTGACAATGGATCAGATTTTTGAAGACCATATTAAACCGCTGAATATACCGGCCTACCGCGGCGCCATGATTGGCCACATACGCCAGCAGTTTATTGTGCCGGTGGGGGGCCGCGTTGAGCTGGATGCCGATGCCGGTACTTTCCGCTTGCTGGAAAGTGTGTTTCAGAGCTAACTAACCCAGAGTGATAGCGCTGCGCAGGTGGGCGTCCCGATGCGCAGCCACAGAGTGTCTGAGCAAGCCAGGGATGGCTTGCGAGTTGCTGTGGCGAGCACAGCGGGATTGCCCACTGGAGCAGCGCCACACCAGGCTCAATACCCTATCATCTCTCCCAGTAAGCTTCTTCCAGGCTATCTTCACGCTCCGGCAAGCCTTTGGACAGGCGCGGCGCGTTTTGCACCAGAATTTCATAACTTACGCGGTTAGCGTACTTACAGATTTGTGCGAATGATGAGTACGCCAGATACGGCTGCTCATGCTTGCCTGATAACGGCTGCACCTGCTTATGAAAATGATTCGCCGCCATATCATGCAAAATAGCCGATAAGGCGCCATCGCCGGCGCCATTGGTGTTTTTAATCCGCTCTGGCCCGCCTAAATATGGGTCAATATGCGAATACACTTTCAGTGGTTTGTCACAGTTGGCATGCAACATCGGCCGGCTGAACTCGTATTGGTTAAAATCGGCCAGGCTGGCTGATTTAATCGGATTACTGCTCTCACGTTTTACATTGTCATCGGTGTGGCCGCACAGGTATAACCCTTCCGGCCCGGCGGTGATCAGCACCATATCAGTGTGATCCAATATCGCTTCGGCGGCTTTAAGCGGATCGGCACAGCCGGTTAAGGCTTCGGCTTCCAGTTCATTCATTGCCAGCACGTTAACGTAGTCTTTAATGGTGCTAAGAATTTGCGCACGGTTCTCTTCAACCAAATGCCGGGTGCCCAGGCTCATCACCACCGGCACATTATGCGCTTTGGCGTCCTGCAAGGCTTTAAACATGGCCTGCTGAATCGGCTGATCTGTGGCACGCAGCGGGTAAGCACTGACCACAAAAGCCGCGGCTCCGGCGATAATATCAGTAGGAATATACTCCGGGCTTAGCTCGTCCATATCGCTGGGGTCGATAACAAAGGTACGCTCGCCGTCCGGCGTTATCATGGTAATACCCCGGCCAATATCACCTGCCACGCCCTGTAAATGGTTCATATCCACTTTCGAGCTGGTATGACAAACATAGTGATATGCCGGTGATCCCAGCGCAATATTGGCTGACATTACGCCCAGCAACACCGATTTATCATCAGCCAGTACAGAATAATTGTGAATAGTATTGCCGATAGTGCCGCCAGCAAAATGATCCGATATGGCCTGCTGCGCCACCAACTCCTGATAAATTAAATTGGCTTTGCCGTGCTCTACCAGATTAGATAAGCCTTTGCGGATATTATACTTTTGCAGAAATTCATCGCTAACACTGGCGACTACATCAACAATAGTTTGATCCAGACCAACGATATAGGTATCCAGCTCTGGCCGTACTTCAAAGCTGGGCAACTGAGGCTTGGGCTGGGATACCGGGAAATAATGTTTAATTTTACGCAGGCCGGGAAATTTCATCTGTTATACCACTGCAAAGCCGCTACCGGCAAAGAGCGGCATTGTAACAAAAAAACGGCTGAACGTAATGTTGAATCAATCAGCAGAACCGGCTTGTTCTAAGTCAACCGTTGAAGGCATGGATGCCTGAGTCGAGCCCCCAGGGAAGGGTTTACGGCGTGTTGACGTGGACAAGGCGGTTCTGCCTGCTCCTTGCATAGAGCTATTCTGGGCTGTAGCGTAAAAATACCAGCTGGTTGGCCGTTGAATGTTCAGCACTGTAGCCATAGCCTGCCAGATCAAAGCTTTTTAACTGCTCTGCCGCGGTTAAACGCTGCTGAATAATATAACGCGCCATTAAGCCACGGGCTTTTTTGGCAAAAAAGCTGATAATTTTGTACTGGCCGTTTTTAAAATCTTTAAATACCGGCGTAATTAAACGGCCCTGCAGCAACTTAGGTTTTACTGCTTTAAAGTACTCCTGCGACGCCAGGTTTACCACTACATCGCTTTGCAGCTTATCCAGCTGCTGGTTTAGCTGCTCTGTAATACTGTTTTGCCAAAACGCATATAAGTCTTTCCCGTTTGGATTAGCCAGCTTGGTGCCCATTTCCAGCCGGTAAGGCTGCATTAAATCCAGTGGCCGCAGCACGCCATACAAGCCACTTAAAATACGCAGGTGCTGCTGGGCAAAGGTAATATCGTCTGCGGTTAAGCTGGCAGCGTCCAGCCCCTGATACACATCACCGTTAAAGGCGAATAAGGCTGCTTTGGCGTTTGTTTCTGTAAACGGCAATTGCCACTGCGCAAAACGGGCAGCGTTTAACCCCGCCAGTTTATCGCTGATATGCATTAGTGACGATAAATCAGCCGGCGTCAGGGTTTTACAAATCTCTGCCAGTTGCTGGCTTTGTGCCAGCATGTTTGGCTGGGTAACCGGCAGTGGCTCTGCCAATGGCTGAAAATCAAGATCCTTTGCAGGAGATACAAGCAACAACATAAATAATTCCGATATTATTCAAGCACTATTAATAGAACCTTTGTTAATCAAGGTATAGCTCTGGCAACTGCGGCAGTAGCTGCGCCAGGCGCTGCTGGTTTGCACTGGTTAATGTGGTGTTTTCCAGCGCACTGAGCACGGCTTTAGCCAACGGCAACAAGGCTTTGTGTGCTGGCAGCTGGCCTAATACCTGCAGCAGGTTAAGTGCCAGCCCGGCGTTACAGGGCATCAGCAAAAACGCCTGGCGTAATTTTACCAGTGCCACTTTTACATTGCCTTTTTGTGCCGCGTCCATACCAGCCTGGTTTAAATCGCGCAGTTGCGCTTTGAGTTCTGTTTCACGCAGTAGCGCTTGTTTGGCTAATAAACGCTGACAGCAAGCCGACAGATCATCAGCAGCAAAATCGGCACTTTTTAACAGTGCAAGATGCGCTTCAGCCTGTTTAGTATCGCCCAGAGCAAAAGCCAGACGGGCTTTGTCCAGGTCGGCGGCAACATGCACCGGTTTGCTGGCAACGGTAACAAAGTTTAATTGCTGTTTGGCATCAGCCACATTGCCTTGCAATAAACTGATGCGCGCACGCAGCACTGCTACTTCGGGTTCTATAATATCTGTGGCCAGCTTTTGCGGCATATTAGCCAGTGCTTCACTGCTTTTTTTCAGTGCAGCGCTAAAAGCACCTAACTCGGCGAACTGCGCCTGTTCGAGCAATAAGCGGCTTAATTGCAAATAGCACTCTGGTGCGTCAAAAGCTGAAAAACGAAACTGCTGAATCAATTTTTGTAAATATCTGCTGCTATCTTCCTGCTGGCCATTAAGCTGTAATACATCTGCCAGGGCGTAATGTGCCGCCATATTGGTAGGTTGGAGTTTCAGCAGCTCGGTTAATTGTTCCTGTGCTTTGGCTAAGTCAGCCTGCAATAAATAACACCGAGCCAGCCACTCTACAGCCTCCGGGCGAATATCGTCCTGCTCTGCCAGTTGTAGCAATAACTGCTCAGCATTGTCCCATTGCTGCAGTTTTACCATGGTGGCGGCAGCACCAAGCCTGGCCCAGCTAAAATCGCGTTGCTGCTGAATTTTACTGTACAGCTGTGCTGCGGCGTTATATTCGCCTTGTGCCAGCAGCAGTTCGCCTTTTAAGCGCAAGGCCTGCAAGGGGTTCGCAGAACCGGCTTTTATCGCCTCATCCAGCTCCAGCAAGGCGTTAGCCAGATCGGCCTGCTTAATGGCCTGATACACTTTGCGCAGTGCGGTGCGGTTTTGCCAGGCTTTAGCCAGCCGTTTTTCCAGCTCTACATAGGAGAATGGCTTTAACACAAAATGATCCGGTGTACCTTGTAGTACGCCAAACACCGGTAAACGTTGGGGTTCAGAGCTCATCAGGACAAAACAACAGGCGGTTTTAATAGCCCCCAGTGCAGATAACTCGTTAAACAACTGCAGCGCGTCTTTACCGTCGCCCAGATTAAAATCAGCCAGAATAAAGTCGAAGCTGTGCCGCCTGGCCGGAGAAATAGCCTGCATAGCATCAGCAACAGCGGTAATATCATCGAAACCTATTTGCTGTAACATGCCCTTAATAGAGGCACGCACAGGCTCACAGTCTTCGATTAACAGAAGTTTTTTACTTTTATAAAAGCTGGCTTGGAAGATCATCGAGATCCTGTGCTAATTTACACTGAAACAAAATATGGCCTTTTAAGCCCGACAAAAACAGGCAATATAGTAACTTACTTTACGTCACGCAACGCTAATGTAGTTAAAATCCGGTTAGCACCGAACTTTGTTGTAATATTCCTACATTAATTGCTTATTAAACGCTACATCACTAGAATGTGATCAAAAATACGGTAATAAAACAATATGAGCGACTTACTTACCCAGTTAAAAGCGGTTACCACTGTAGTAGTAGACAGCGGCGACCTGACCGCCATTGAGCAGTTTCGTCCGGTAGATGCTACCACTAATCCCAGCTTATTGTTAAATGCCAGTCAGCTGGAGTTTGCCAAACCTGTATTAGCAGGTGCTGTAGCCTACGCCAAAAGCAAAGCCAGCTCAGCTGAAGCACAGCTTAGCCTGGCATCAGACAAATTTGCCGTCGATATCGGTACTGCTATCAGTAAGCTGGTGCCAGGCCGGGTATCTACCGAAGTGGATGCCCGTTTGTCTTTTGATACTGATGCCACCATAGCCAAAGCCCGCCAATTAGTTGCGCTGTACCAAGAAAATGGCATAGGTACTGAGCGTATTCTGATAAAAATTGCCTCTACCTGGGAAGGTATTCAGGCAGCACGCCAGTTAGAGCAGGAAGGTATTCAATGTAACCTGACACTGCTGTTCCATATGGCTCAGGCCCGCGCCTGTGCTGAAGCTGGCGTATATTTAATTTCACCTTTTGTTGGCCGCATTCTGGATTGGTACAAAGCCAGCACCGGGCAGGATTACACCAGCGACACTGATCCTGGCGTAGTATCAGTACGTGAAATTTACCGTTTCTACAAACAGCATGGTTTTAAAACCGTGGTGATGGGCGCCAGTTTCCGTAACGTGGGCGAAGTATTAGCCCTGGCCGGTTGTGACCGCTTAACCATTAGCCCCGGCTTACTGGCCGAACTGAGCCAGCAACAAGGCGAGCTGACGGTGCATTTAACCGACACCGGTGCCACCCGTTCTGCACCAGAGCAACTGAGCCAAAGCCAGTTCCGCTGGGCATTGAATGAAGATGCTATGGCCACAGAAAAGCTGGCAGAAGGTATCCGCAAATTTGCTATCGACCAACGTAAGCTGGAGCAGTTGATCCAGCAGGCACTTTAATCACACAATTTTCAGGGGAGTAGAGTATGTCAGGTTCCACATTGTCTGGTCTTAAACAGCTGGCAGCAAAACACATTTCATTACGGCAGGCGTTTAATACCGATCCCGGCCGGGCCAGCCGCTTTAACACCAAAGCTTGTGGCATTACGCTGGACTACTCGAAAAACCTGATTGATGATCAAAGCTGGCAGGCGCTGCAGCAACTGGCCGCACAAAGTAATATTAATGCGGTGCTGCAGGCGATGCTGGCAGGCGACAAAATTAACAACACCGAGCAACGCACTGTGTGGCATACCATGCTACGCAAAACGGATGTGAAAGGGCTTGAGCTTGATGGTGAAGATATCGGCACGGCCATCGCCGATTGCCGCGCCAGAATGACAGCGCTGGTCAGTCAGTTACATCAGGGTGAATACAAAGGCTATAGCGGCAAAGCTATAACTGATCTGATTTGGGTTGGCATTGGCGGCTCGTTACTTGGCCCGCAAATGGCGGTAGAGGCATTAACACCTTATCATTGCAGCCCGGTAAAACTGCATTTCGCCGGTAATATCGATGGCGCAGTGGTATCGGATGTGGTGAAAAACCTCGACCCGGCCACTACCCTGGTGTTTGTTGCATCTAAATCATTTGGTACTGAAGAAACCAAGCAAAACGCGCTGGCTGTGCGCCAATGGTTTAAAGACAATGGTGCAGATGCCGCAGCTATTGCCCGGCATTTCTGGGCGACGTCTTCTAACATTGCCGCTGCAGCAGAGTTTGGTATTGTTGAACAAAATATTCTGCCAATGTGGGATTGGGTAGGTGGGCGCTACTCGCTATGGTCGGCTATCGGCTTGCCGGTAGCACTGATGATTGGCAACGCGCATTTTGCTCAGTTGCTTAAAGGCGCTGAAGCCATGGACGAGCATTTTATCAACGCCCCGCAGGCCGAGAATATGCCGCTGACGCTGGCACTGCTGGGCATATGGTATATCAATGGCTTTGGTTGTCAGGCGCAGGCTTTACTGCCGTACAGCCATTATCTGCGTTTACTGCCCTCTTATGTGCAACAGCTGGACATGGAATCTAATGGCAAGAGCGTTGATACTAACGGCCAGCCATTAACTGACGCTACCGCACCGGTGATCTGGGGCGACGCCGGTACCAACGGCCAGCATGCATACCATCAGCTATTGCACCAAAGCGCGTTGGCCGTACCGGCCGATTTTATTCTGCCACTGAAACCGGCGCATAGTTTAACCGATCACCATCAGCGTTTGGCGGCCCATTGTTTTGCCCAGACGCAGGCATTAATGCAGGGTAAAACACTGCAGGAAGCCACAGACGAATGCCTTGCCGCGGGCATGACAGCCCAGCAGGCGGCGGAGTTAGCCCCGCACAAAGTATCGCCGGGCAATAAACCCAGCAATACCCTGCTGCTGCCGGAATTATCGCCATATTATGTTGGCGCTTTAATCGCGTTGTATGAACATAAAGTATTCTGTCAGGGTGTGTTATGGCGCCTTAATTCGTTTGATCAGTGGGGCGTGGAACTGGGTAAGCAGCTGTCCGGCCCTATTTATCAGGCGTTAAGCGGCTCTGATGCCAGTAAACTGGACAGTTCAACCCAGGCGTTAATAGCGGCATTCTTACAACATAAGTAAGGTAAATAGTGCCGGCCTGTCATAGTGTTGTCACTTAGTTGTTTTATTTTGATGCAAAATGTGGTAAATCATTTGTTGAAAATAACAACAACTATTGAACAACAACTATCAGAGAGGCCAAACTATGGAAAGCTTCGAAGACTTACTGAATATGTTGGAGCGCCCAGCTACTAAACCGCGTGCAGTAAAGCGTAAATGGCGTGAAATTGAACAGCTCAAAGAGCGCCAGCGCCTGAAAAGGGAGCTGAGCGATATTGACTGGACCATTGAACCTGAACTGGCTGATATCGAATTGTAAAAAAACGCCCGCTGGCAGCAGCGGGCGTTTTTTGCTTTTGAGCCAGGTTACACCTGCCAGTTAATTGGGGTTTTACCCTGCTTAACCAGTAGCTCATTTGCCTGTTTGAAGTGACCACAGCCAAGAAAGCCGCGATGAGCAGACAGCGGTGACGGATGCGGTGCTTCCAGCACAAAATGGCGTTGCCGGTCGATCAGGCGGCCCTTTTTCTGCGCATGCGAGCCCCAAAGCAAAAATACGATGCCCTGACACTGTGCGCTGATTTGGGCTATGACCTTATCGGTAAATTGCTCCCAGCCTAAATGGCGGTGCGAATTGGGCTGAGTTGCCACCACAGTCAGCACGGTATTAAGCAACAATACTCCCTGGCGGGCCCAGCTTTCCAGACAGCCATGCGGCGGGATCTGAAAATCAGTATATTCCAGTGCCAGTTCTTTATACATATTTTGCAGTGATGGTGGCACCCGCACCCCCTGACGTACAGAAAACGCCAGACCATGCGCCTGATTCGGCCCGTGATAAGGATCCTGCCCCAGGATCACCACTTTCAGGTTATCCAGCCCGGTTAGCTTAAAGGCATTAAATACATCACTCTCGGGCGGGTATATTACCTGCCCGGCCTGGCGCGCCTGCTTTACCTGCTCCAACGTCTCAATAAAATAGGGCTGGGTTTTCTCCTGCCCCAACAGCTGCTGCCACGGCATCAGGCTTGCTCCAGTTTTAACAGCTCTTGCTGCAACACGGCAAAATCTGCCGGAATGTCTTTGCTCAGCCCCTGCTCTGAGGCACAGCGCGCCAGCACTTCCGGCAAGGCTATCGGAGTACCCAGAATATTCTCTACCTGCTCTTTAAACTTAGCCGGGTGAGCAGTACCGAGGAAAATGCCGTATTCACCTTCCTGCAAGCTGCGCTTTAGTGCCTTAAAAGCCACCGCAGCATGCGGCTCGCTTAAATAGCCAAGCTGTGACAATTGCCGTACACCAAACACGGTATCGTCTTCATCTACCATCACCGCCTCAATATCTGTGCGGTTAATTACGCCTTGTGCCAGCAACGCCTCTACCCTTGGCCAGTTATTCGGTGCGGCAACATCCATCGCATTTGACAGCGTGGCAACAGTGGTTTTGGGCTGCCAGCTGCCACTGCGCCAATAACGCGGCACTGTGTCATTGGCATTGGTAGCAGCAACCATACGTTTAATTGGCAGGCCCAGAGTTTTAGCAATTAAACCGGCGGTTAAATTGCCAAAGTTACCACTGGGTACCGCTATAACTATCTGGTCGCGTTTATCGGCAGGCACCTGTGCTACCGCTTCAAAGTAATAGCAGATTTGGGCAAATAAGCGGCTGATATTAATAGAGTTAGCCGAGTTAATACTGAGTTTATCTACCAGCGCTTTGTGATCAAACACCTGTTTTACCAGGGCCTGACACTGATCAAAATCGCCCTCTACCGCCAGCGTGGTAATATTTTCACCCAGGGTGGTAAACAGCTTTTCCTGTAACGGGCTGATTTTACCTTTGGGGAATAAAATCACCACCTGCACCCCGGGTTGGCGATAAAACGCATGCGCTACGGCTGCACCGGTGTCACCTGACGTTGCGGTAACAATGGTGGTTTTTTTGCCGCCTTGCGCCCTTGCCAGTGCCTGAGCCATAAAACGGCCGCCAAAATCTTTAAATGCCAGAGTCGGGCCGTGAAACAGCTCCAGACAACTTACGTCGTCGGTTACCGGCACCAGTGGCGCAGGAAAGGTAAAAGCACTGCTGACCATCTGCGTGACTTCTGCCTGGCTTAGCTCGTCACCAATTAACGCATGCAAAATAGCACTGCTGCGCTCTACCAGCGACATGCCAAGCAGTTGATCAATATCCGGTTTAGGCCAGCTGGTAGGGAAAAATAAGCCTTGCTGCTGCCCCAACCCCTGGCGTACTGCCTGTAAAAAACTCACCTGCTCGGCAGGTACTTTAATATTCGTTAACATCATTATTCTTTCCTACAGCCTCCGTGCGCCAGCCAATGATAAGCGACAAATTTGCGTAGTCGCGTCCTGATTCTTTTCATAATGCCGCGATAAATAGTCAGCGGCAAGCTGAGCCTGCGCTTCATTGCTGCACAATGCAAATAAGGTGGGGCCAGCCCCTGAGATACCCACATGCAATACCCCTTCTGCCATTAAAGCTGCTCTGAGCGAAGGTAGCTCTGGTATAAGCGGTGTGCGGGCCGGTTCTGCTACCAGATCTTGCAACGCCGCAGCTGCATCCGTTTCATCACCGGCATAAAGCGCACTGACAAAACGGCTTAACATACCGGCAAACGCAATGCTGTGGGGCAAACTTAACTGCTGCGGCAACACGGCGCGTGCCGCTTTGGTCGATAACACTGTGCCAGGATAACTCAACACCACCCGCCAGTGTTCAAACCAGGGTAAAGTACGGCAAATACGCGGGCTTTGCGGCAACATCAGTTGCAGGCCACCAAAGTAAGATGGCGCGACATTATCATAATGCACACTGCCACTGACACCGCCTTCCGCTTGCGCCATTAGTTGCAGCAATTCTGCTTCAGATAGGGGGTTACCAAAGTAATCGTTAAAGGCATAACACGCCACCACTATCGAACAGGCGCTGGAGCCCAGGCCACTGCCCACCGGCAGGTTTTTATGCAACCGTAGCGCCAGGCGCGGTAAGGTGCGGCCCAGCTTTTGTTCAAGTGCATAAAAGCAGCTTAATACCAGATTATCTGTACTATCTGCCGGTAACTGATGCAGATAACGGCCAACTATCTCTAAGCTCAGCTCTGCCTGCTCAGCGCAGATATCCAGTACATCGCCAAACAGTTCACCGTTTACCGGCTCAAAAGCGGCGCCTAACAGGTCAAAACCAACCGAAAAATTACCGGTAGAGGCCGGGGCGTAATAACGCTTTAAATAAGAAAACTGCTGCATCGTTATTACACCTGTTGTTGCCAGCCGAGGGTACGCATAATATCGCTGAATACGCCTGCCGATGTTACCGCCGCACCTGCGCCATAACCGCGCAGTACAAACGGAATAGGCTGGTAATAGCGGGTATGAATAGCCAGCGCATTTTCACCGTCCTTAACTTTGGCCAGCGGGTGATCTGCCGCCAGCGCTTTAATGGCTACCCGGCATTTGCCGTCTGCAATTTCCCCAATATACCGCAGCACTTTACCTTCAGCTTTGGCGGCACTAATACGTTTGGCAAAGCTGTCATCAAGCTGCGGCAAGCCGGCGATAAAATCATCTGTGCTGGCCCCCGCTGCGAAATCTGCCGGCAACACCGATTCTACTTCAACATCGCTAAGCTCCAGTGCCATACCGGCTTCACGCGCCAGGATTAACAGCTTGCGCGCAACATCCATGCCAGATAAATCGTCGCGTGGATCCGGTTCGGTAAAGCCCATTGCCCGGGCTTTTTTAGTAACCTCAGACAGGCTGACACCGGCTTCCAGCTCGCCAAAAATGTAAGACAACGACCCTGACAAAATACCTTCAAAGGCGAGTAATTCGTCACCGGCATTAAGCAACCCCTGTAAAGTATCAATAACCGGTAAACCAGCGCCAACAGTGGTTTCATACAAAAAGCGGCGCCGATGTTGCTGCGCCAGCTGCCGCAGTTGCTGGTAATAAGCATAAGAGGCCGTATTGGCTTTCTTATTCGGTGTGACCACATGAAAACCCGCGGCAATAAAATCAGCATACTGCGCCGCAACCTGCTCTGAGCTGGTGCAATCTACCAGTACCGGATTAGTCAGATGCTGCTGCTGGGCAAACTGGTTCAGCGTATCCAGAGAAAAAGCCTGTTTAGCCTCTGCCAGCTGTGGTTGCCACTGCGATAAATCAATGCCGTCACTGTGCAACAATACCGCCTTGCTATTGGCAATGCCGTACACCGTTACCTTTACCTGACGGCTATGTAAAAAGGCCTGCTGGCGCTGAATTTGCTGCAGCAATTCACTACCCACCACACCACAGCCGACCAGAAACACATCAATGCTGGGGATATGGCTGAAAAAGTTTTCATGGCATACCTTTACCGCATTTTTACAGGCTGCCTGCTCAATAACTGCAGAAATAGAACGCTCGCTGCTGTCCTGTGCTATGGCAACTACATTAACCCGCGCCTGCGCCAGCGAAGCAAAAAACTTCGCGGCTACACCGCGGTGCTGGCGCATACCATCACCTACCAGGCTAACAATTGCCATGTCGGACAAAATACTCAGCGGGCGCAGCAAACCAGTTTGCAGTTCTAATTCAAATTCCTGTTGCAGGGCATTTTTTGCCGCCGTTAAATGCAACTGCGGTACGCAAAAGCTGATGCTGAATTCTGACGATGACTGGGTGATCAGGCTGACAGAGATATGCGCCCGCGCCATGGACGCAAACACCCGGCTGGCCATCCCCACCACGCCTTTTAACCCCGGGCCAGATACCGTGACCAGTGCCAGATGCTCAAGGCTGGAAATGCCTTTAACCAGGGCATCACCTTCGCCGTTATTATCGATGCAGGTGCCAGGAGCTGACGGATTAAGGGTGTTTTTGATAAAACAGGCAATATTGTACCGCGCCAGTGGGCCTATAGTTTTCGGATGCAGTACCTTGGCGCCGAAATACGATAGCTCCATGGCTTCGTCGTAAGACAATTTATCAATTAACTTGGCATTTTTAACCTGACGCGGATCAGCGCTGTACACACCGTCTACGTCGGTCCAAATCTCGCAGGCGCTGGCGCGGATACTGGCCGCCACAATAGCACCGGAGTAATCTGAGCCGTTGCGCCCCAGCAAACAGGTTTCGCCCTGTGCATTGCTGGAAACAAAACCAGCAATCACATACACCTGCGCGCTCTGGCTGGCGATAGCGTGCTGTAACGTCAGCTCTGATGCGGCAATATCTGCCGTGGCATTTAAATAATCGCCACTGCTTTTAACCAGTTTCACGCCATCCAGTGCAACCGCCTGCACCTGTTTAGCCGTGAGCAGCGCTGTCATCAGAACAACGCTGAATTGCTCGCCCAGCCCCAGAATTTGCGCTTTAATATGGTCCGGACAATGCCTGAGTAACTGAATACCAGTAAGCTGAGCCTGCAGCTGCGTGTGCTGCCGGGTAATAACGTCATTTAAGCCGCTCAGCTCTGCTGTTGGAAATAACGCCAGTGCTTCACTGGCCAGCGTTTGATAACGCTGTTGCAATTGCTGCAACAACGGGCTGAAATCCGATCCCAGATAAGCCAAATCGGTCAGCTCAACCAGCGTATTGGTTACGCCCTGTGGCGCCGATAACACCAGACAAATGCTGTCTATTGTTGTTTGCTGCTGCACTATCTGCGCGACTCCGGCAAAACGGCTTACTGACGCCAGTGACGATCCGCCAAACTTGAGCACCCTCATTTTAAACTCCTTCGCTTAATTTACTGTTATTGTCAGTTATCGCGATACTTGGTTTATTCGGTCACAGCCCTGCACAACAGAGCCAAAAAAAAGACCCGTGACATTTGAGGTCACGGGTCTTTTCTACAGACAACACACCGCCGACCTCCTACCCCGAAGGGTTGGTGGTAATAATAATGGTGGTGAGTGTAGTGGTTTTTATTTTCATGGCTTCACTATGCACAGACTTGTAGACGTCTGTCAACGGCTAATTCTTAACACCGGCTATTTTACCTTTTTCAGGTAACCGTCAAGCTCTGGCTGGTAGGCAACAGCCCTGTTGCGCCCCTGTCGTTTGGCACAATACAGTGCTGTATCGGCGCGCTGGATCAGCTCATCAACACTCTGATCAAAGTAAGACACCACGCCAATACTGATAGTGGCTTTGAGTGTCTGCTGGTTGTACAACATTTTATGCCGGGCAACGGTGTCGCAAATCCGGTTAGCCACTTGCAGTGCACCTGTTATGCCGGTATCAGGCAAAATAATGCCAAACTCCTCGCCGCCATAACGGCCGAATAAATCGGTGTCTCTTAGCAATGAGCCAATCAGTCGTGATAACTCAATCAGTACAAAATCGCCGCCCTGATGGCCATATTGATCATTAAGATCTTTAAATTTATCCAGATCGAATAACAACAAAGATAACGGGTGCTGATAACGTCCGGCACGCTGAATTTCATAGCCCAGCTGCTGCTGCCAGTAACGGCGGTTATACACACCGGTTAAACCGTCAGTGCGGTTGGCATGTTCCAGTTGCATGACGCTTTGCTGCAGTTGCTGCTGGTACACATAAGCGTCGGTGGCATCTTCAATCAGTAAACAAACGTAGCGCGATACGCCATCCGGGGCAGTAAGAGGCAACATACTGCAGTTCTGCGCCATATACTGGCTGTCGCTGCTAAGAGGACGCAGATGAGCTAATTTAATAATGTACTGCCGCTGCTCCCAGCTACTGAACGCCGGTACCTGCAAATGCAATACGCTGTCCAGTTTGCGTCGCAGCCAGGCCAGAGGTAAATCAGCAAAAACATCTTCCAGCAAGCTGCCCTGCACTTTAGCCAAATCCACGTCAGCACGCCGGGCAATAAACTGATTAAAAAATACCACCCGGTATTGCGCATCCAATACCAGCACACCGGTATTAAGCTGAGTCAGTAAGGGTTGTAATAGCCAGTCCAGTTGCATCAAAAGTCTGCCAGAATGTTGTCAAGCGTCTGACGCAACCGCAGTACCGCTTCTCCGGGAATAAGCAGAATCATGTCGCAGTTGAAACTGTAATCGGTTAACTGATAGCGGATATCGACCTGCAGCGCCAGTTGCCACTGTTCAGCAGTGTACGCCAGCTTGTCAGCAAAATACTGATCGCGGCAGGATAAAATACGCGGGGCGGCATAAGAAAAACTGTTTTCCAGTTGCTCTGCCAGCCCGCTTAGAAAGGTGGTTGTCAGCACCGAACTGATATCGGTCAGCATTTCAGCTTCAGACACCGCATCATCGCTGTAACCCAGCAACTGGGCAATAACCCCGACATTAGCCAGTTGGTACAGCATAATGGTTTCACCGCGCAGGCCCTGATCACCAAAAAAACCCAGGCTTACCAGTGTTGCGCTTTGTTGCTGATAACGGCTGGCAAAATGCTGTGATAACAGGGCCGCTTCTACCAGAGCAATCGCCGGCACCTGCAAATGCACAAAAGTGCCAAGGTAACGTGCCAGCTTGTCACTGGCCTGCCCCATAGCGACATTAACCAGTTCCTGCAGGCAATCACGCTGCACATCGGTGAATTGCAGTTCTGTCATATCAAACCGTACTTGTGCATAACATCAGCAAGTTTATCGGCGGTGGCAGGCTTTTGTACAAACGCCAGCGCACCAAGCTCCATGACACGTTTTTGCATTTCGGGCTGAATATCGGCAGACACCACAATAACCAGGCAGTCCATTGCATCAGCTTTGATAGCTTCAAGCACACCTACACCGTCAAGCTCTGGCATCGTCAAATCGAGAAATACCAGCCCGACTTCGCGTGCTCTGAGAATAGAAAGGGCTTCTACCCCATTACTGGCGGTAATAATGTCGGCATCAAAAACCGATGGCAGAGATTTCTTCAGCTGATTCCGGGCAAGCAGGGAATCGTCACAAATAAGTGCAGTTAAAGCCATTTACAGCAGCCTGTATTATTATAATGAATTGGCGTAAACAGGTTAAAAAATATATACAGGGTGCCGCTATAAAGCAATATCTGAGCTATAAATAGCTGACACAAGCTGTAACAACTAACCGTATCCCACAGGAATGCTATTTTCAAAGTTCAGGTTATTGGTTATGGTAGCGGTATAATACTAATAATGTTTCGTTACTCAAGGTTAATTCATGCAACATAAAAGCTTATCCCGTAAGCTCCTGACTAAGGTGTTGTCAGTTTATTTTATCCTGACATTTGTAGTAACACTGGGACAAATTGTTGCGGAGTATTTTAATACTAAGAATCATATCAACGGCGAACTTGAAACCCTGCAACAAACCTTCTCTGGCAGCCTGACGCGCGCAATATGGGAGTTGAATACCCAGCAGGCACTGATTATTGCCGATGGTTTACTGGCTATACCGGCAATAGAAGGCATTATAGTGCGGGATGACAGCGGCGCAGTAATCACCCAACTGGGCCGTTATATTGATATACAGGAGCGTTTCAGCACCCAGCTGGTCAGGGAGGGTGTGCGCCTTACCGAGCAGCAATCCGGTATTTTTGGCTATACTTTCCCGCTTATTTTTGAGTTTTCCGGCCGGGCAACCCAGGTGGGAGATGTCACCCTTTTCTCAAGCCGGGCCGTGGTGATCGACAGGATAAAGGTGGGTATTTACTTCCTGATTGGCAATGCCATGCTCAAAACCACTTTCCTTATTATCTTGTTTTTACTGGCGTTTCGCCGGCAACTTACCGTACCGCTGACAGAGCTGACACAACAGATCGAAGATTTAGAGCTGGACCAGCTCGATGGCGCCAAAGTCGAAATACAACATGGCGACACTTCAGAACTAAGTGTTATGGCCGATGCCTTTAACCGCCTGATTGGCCGTGTACAGGACTACAAACATCAGTTGGAAACCACACAAAAACAGCTGATGCTGTCAAACGAAAAGCTGGACCAGCAAAACCTGATGTTAGAGCAGGAAGTGGCGCGTAAAACCTCTGGCCTGAGCCAAGCCATGATGGATTTACAGCAACAAAAACAGGAGCTTGAAGTTAAGCAACAAAGCCTGCGTGAAGAAATTGAACGTCGCCGCCATACTGAAGATGCGCTGCGCGGTAAGCAAACCGAGTTGGAAAAAATTGTTGATGATTTAAAACAGGCGCAAGACAGGCTGGTACAGTCAGAAAAAATGGCGGCGCTTGGTGGCCTGGTTGCGGGTATTACCCATGAAGTGAATACCCCTGTTGGTATTGGTGTTACTGCAACCAGCTTTCTGGCTGAGAAAATTCATGCGCTGGAGCAGGCCTATCATGATAAAACCTTGTCGCCCAAAGCGCTGGAGCATTTTATCGAAGAGGCCAAGCAAGGCTCTGAACTGCTGCAATCAAACCTGATCCGCGCATCTGAGCTGATTGCCAGCTTTAAGCAAATTGCCGTAGATCAAACCAGCGAAGCCATACGGACGATAAATCTGGCCGAATATCTGCACGAAGTTATCCGCTCTTTGCAGCCTAATTTTAAAAAGACCCATCACCATATTGAAGTAAACTGCCCGGACAACATTATGCTGAATTGCCCGGCTGGTGCTATTTCGCAAATTTTTACCAACTTACTGATGAATTCGTTAATCCATGGTTTTGAAGATATGGACAGTGGCCTGATCCGTATTACCGTGCTGGACGAAGACGACAACGTAGACATTAAGTACAGCGACGACGGTAAAGGCCTGGCCCCGGAGCAACTGGAAAAACTGTTTCATCCTTTCTTTACCACCAAACGTGATCAGGGCGGCAGTGGCCTTGGCACCCATATCACTTATAACCTGGTACGCCAGACGTTGGGCGGAAGTATTCAGGTAAACAGTGAACCGGGTAAAGGTTTGCACTACCATATCTGCTTTCCAAAAAACCTGAAAATGTCAGGCTGATCCACGTTATACTGCCGCTCCGGATTTATTGTTTAGAGTGAATTATGTGGTTTAAGAATGTTCGTGTTTATAAGCTAAGTGCACCACTCAGTACTGATGTTGCTGAGTGGGAGCAAGCCCTTACTGAATTCAAATTTACCCCGCTAACTGCGCAGGAAGCTGTCAGAACAGGGTTTAGTTTTCCGCTACACCATAGTATTAAACAATACTGCCATCAGTGTGATCACTTGGTGTTTTTTGCGGTAAAACGGCAGGAAAAAATACTGCCGGCAGCGGTAATTAATGAAGAAATGCAACCTAAGCTCGAAGCTATGGAGCAGGAAAAAGGCCGGCCACTCAGCCGTAAAGAAAAACAAAGCCTGAAAGAAGAATTGCAACTAAGCTTATTGCCAAGAGCCTTTAGCCGCTCCTCTTTAACTCAGGGCTATTATGATCCGCAAAACCAGTGGCTGGTGATCAACACCAGCAGTGCCAGCAAAGCAGAAGATGTGCTGGCTTTACTGCGTAAAGCATTGGGCTCGCTGCCTGCACTACCCTGGCTTGATAACCATAAACTAAATGCCAGTTTACAGCTGTGGCTACAAAATCAGGCATTGCCGCAAGGTTTTGTCCAGGGCAGTGATGCTGAGCTAAAAGCGCCCGATGAAGAAGGTGCCAAGGTAAAATTCAGCAACCATCTGCTCACTGCTGATGAGGTGCAAAGCCACTTACAGGATAAACTGGTAACCAGCATCAGCCTGGAACAAAGCGAAGGTTTGTCAGTGCAGATAACCGATGACGGTGCAATAAAACGGATTAAATTCCATGATTTGCTAACCAGCCAGAACGACGAACTGGGCTGGGAAGATCTGACAGCAAGGCTGGATGCCGATCTTATGTTAATGGCTGCTGCGCTGAATAAGGCTTTATTAAGTATCAGCCAACAACTTGGCACGGCTGAATAAGCAAACCCCGCTTAACTGAAAACAGCACGCACATCCTGGTATACCGCTTGTATATCAGGGTGTTGCATAAAATCTTGCTGTGGCACCATCTGCATCGTTATGTAATAACGCAATAAACGCTGCTGTAGCTCTTTATCTGCATAGCCATCTCTGGCAATGACTGCCAAACGGATAAAGTCGGTATAGCCCGGCCCTGGTTTATCCGGCTGCAATTTCTGCCAGTTTGACGCCACCTGCTGAAACGGTTCAGCAAAAGCCCAGGCATACATGATCTTAAGGCTGACCTCGGTAGATAAACTGGTTGCAAGGTGTAGTAAAAAACGCGGATCGCCGAGTAAGGCTTCCTGCCGCTCTGCCTCGGCAACTATAGGCAAAGCGCCGATGTTATGCACCAATGCCATTAATGTCAGTACGTCTTTATTTAAACCGGTACGCGCCTCACGGCTATTGTAGTACGACAAACACGCAACCGCGACACTCGCCACCTGCACACTGCTTTGCCACAATGCATCCAGTTGTTGTTGCACTTGTTTATGTTTAGACACAAACACCTGCTCCAGTGCCATGGCAATAGCAATATTGCGGATCTGGCTTAGCCCAATCCGCGTTACTGCCTGATTCAGCGTAGAAACTTTGATCGAGCGGCCCATAAAGGCACTATTAGCCACTTTGATCATCCGGGCGGCCAGTGCCGGGTCCTGCGCAATAACATCTGCCATCTCCTGCAAGCTGACATTTGGCTCATTGGCCCTGCGCCGTACCGTCAACGCAACGTCCGGTAATGTCGGCAATATCAGCTGGTCTTGCTGTATTTTACGTTCGAGGATCTGAAGCAACTGCTGCTGTGCTGGCATAAAAAGGCTCCGGATTAGGGTGCAAAGGCAGAATTAACTGCCCGATCAATATGTTGTACTACCTGTTCAGTATAGGCGCAGCGGCTTACTTTGCACTCTATAAACGCTGGCAGCGTGGTTATTCTGCGCCAACTGCGGGGCAGATGTAAAATTATCAGACATCAGAAACCGCCTTATCTTCATTATCTGCCTGAATATTCACCTGTATTTGTGCCAGCAACGGCAAGCATTCGTCCTGTTGTTGCGTATTAGCCGCCACTTCAAGCTCACCTGCCAGCCGGGTAAGTTGCGGATATCCCATACTGCCCGCACTGCCTTTAAGGCTATGGGCGGCAAAAGCCAGCTCCCGCCACTGCGCAGTGCTAAAATACTGTTTCAATTCCTGATACAACTGTGGCAGCTGGGCAGCAAACTGGCGCTTTAATGCCTGCATTTGCGGGTCCTGTGCCAATTGCTGCTCCAGGCTGCTTAGAGCGGATATCGTCTGGTTAGTGTACTTTGCCAGCAGCGTGACCAGCTCTTTCTGGTTAACCGGTTTGGCCAGTAAACTCTGGCAACCTGCACGCTTGTAGCGTTCAAGATCTTCGGTCATCACATTTGCCGTTACGGCAATGACCGGCGTATCAATACCGGCATGGCGGATTAACTGCGTTGCCTCTTCGCCGCCCATTAACGGCATTTGCATATCCATAAAAATCAGATCAAAATCTTCCGCTAATGCCCGCTCTACCGCCTTATGGCCGTTATCCACCAGTACACAGCTGGTATTGGCTTTTTCCAGCATTAACTGCAGCAATAGCTGATTATCCGGGTTATCTTCTGCCACCAATATATGCAGCTGTTGCACCGCAACGGTTTGGGCATGTTGCGCAGCCACCTGAGCCTCTCTTGAAAAGGCGTGTACCAGCTCAGTTAGCTGGCCTGAGCAATCAAATTGCAGTTCAAAACAACTACCAATGCCTTTTACACTTTCAACCTGAATATCACCACGCATTTGTTGCATTAGCTTCTTTGAAATACATAAGCCAAGCCCGGTGCCACCGAAATGACGGGTTACTGTAGCATCTGCCTGCACAAAGGGTTGAAAAATACGGCCCAGCTCTTCCGCCGACATCCCTATACCCGTGTCTTTTACTTTAATTGACAGCTGTTGCTGGATAGCATCGAAAGACACACTAATAACTATTTTGCCTCTTTGGGTAAACTTGACAGCGTTACTTGTCAGGTTTAGTAACACCTGCCGAAAGCGTAACACGTCGTTATACAGCATAAGCGGTAACGGGAATTGCAAGTCTAACTGGCAGGTCAGGCCTTTGGCTTCCCCCTGACTGCGGGTTAACTGAAACACATCATCAATTAATGCTAAGCAGTTAAAATGCTCGTGCAACAGCTCCAGTTTTTCAGCTTCAATTTTAGATAAATCCAGAATATCGTTAATTAAGCCAAGTAAGTGATCGCCACTTTTCAGCACCCTCTGCAGATAGTTCTGCCGCTTGTCGTTGTCAGGCTCTGTTTGCGCTTGCTCTGAAAAGCCAATAATGGCAGTAAGTGGGGTGCGGATTTCGTGGCTCATATTGGCCAGAAACACACTTTTTAGCCGGTTAGCCTGCTCGGCGGTTTCACGGGCGAGGATCAATTCCTGGTTCGCAGCAGCTAAGTCATCATTGGCACGGGCTAAGTCCTGGGTGCGGCGCAGTACTTTGTCTTCCAATTGTTGTTTATAAGCACGCTCCCGCTCGCGGTATACCCGCAGCTGGCGTACCATAACATTAAACGCAGCGAACATATCGCCCAGTTCATCCTGCTTGGTCACTTCCAGTAAAGTAGACAAGTCTCCCCGCCCTACTGCCGTCTTTGCCGCTGTCAGTTGTTTAATCGGTTCAAATACATTGCGGATAAGTAGCCAGTACACCAGTAAGGGCAACATAAGACACACCAGCAACGTCATCAGCACCAGCACCAGCGACAGCATTTTCTGCTGGCGGTACAGTTCGCTCTCATCCAGACCATATAACAGCTGAAAAGAACCCGGCAGGCTTTTACCCAGCAATAGCCGTGTTTGCCCGAGCAATATTACTGGCTTAAATTTATCGGCATCAATACTTTGCTGGATAGCACGAAAATTTGTCGGTGCAAAAGCGCTGCCAATTAATGCCGGTGTGCTGGCAAACGTCACAGTGGCAGCTTTGCTGATCAGCAAGGTAACGCTGTTAGGTGTATGTTGATAATTAACAATGTCAGACAGTAGTTGCGGCCTGACCACCACCACCAGATAGCCCCATAACCGGCGGGACTCACTCACCGAACCGGCGTACAGCTTATGTGCGAAAAACAGCTGCAGGTTTTTGCTGTCGTTGTCGCGGGCTAAAAAATAGCCCGACTCATCTACCATGGCCTGCAACGACGAGAAGTATTCATTACGAAAACGGTTGGGGATGCCAGACACTTCGGCTTGGGCGGGCAACTGGGTTTCATATTCACCGTTCAGATTAACCAGCTTAAGTGCAACTATATGCTGATCAGCCATAACGTATTGATTAAACTGCTGCTCTAACGGTGTCAGCGTTGTGCTGTTACGTTGCACTATATGCTGTTGTAGCAAGGGGCTTTGTGCCAGCATGGCAAGCCGGGTTTGCTGTTGCAACAAAAAGTGCGTCAGCTCGGTTTGCTGCCTGAACAGGGTTTGCTCTGCTTTAAAGTAAGCCTCCTGCTGTAAATGTTGCTTGCTGAACTGGTACGCCAGATAGCCAAAAGCCATGACCGGCAATACCAGCAATGGCAACATATAAGCAACGAGCGTTTCGCGTAACCTCATCCTTGTCCTGGCTCACAGACAAAGCCTTACCGGCTTTGCATATTTTTCATCGCTACAGCATAACCAGCATACGACAACGCCACAAGCGCTAGTTTACATCAGCACTTACGTCGGCATGATACAAGGTTTTAATCCAGCGCTCTTCGGTAATAAAGTTCCAGTGCCAGCTCTGCCATTGCTGGCCCAAACCTTTATCTACAGCTTGCTGCTCAGTCATGCCGGCGGCTTTGTAGCCTTGCACCACAGCCAGCGTGGCTTCCATCATATCCAGTGAACGTTGTACACCGGCTTTATCAGTTAACTGGCCGTGGCCAGGGATCACTTTAGTCTGCTCGTTTAGCATACCGATAAGGGTGCGGGTATTGTCGATATAGCCTTTAACCGAGCCGCCATTGCTGACATCAATAAACGGAAACCGACCTTCAAATAATAAATCACCAAAATGTACGGCATTGGCTTGTTCAAACCAGACCACAATATCACCGTCAGTATGACTTGGTGGCATATAATCCAGCCTTACTGTCTGGCCGTTTAAATGTAAGCTAAGCTGGTCACTGAAGGTGGTTTTGGGTAAGCCATTGCGCGGAAATTTGGCATCCTGTTTTAAGCGGCTTAACACATTGTTGTGGGCAATAATGTCAATGTTGGCGGCAAGTGCGCTGTTACCGCCGACATGATCACCATGCAGATGAGTATTAACCAGGGTAGTCAGGGGTTTATTGGCACTTAACTGCAGCAACTTGGTTTTAATTTTTCCCGCTAATTCAGCATATTGCGTATCAACCAGCAACACCTTATCACCGGCAATTAAGGTAGCCATATTGCCGCCGGCACCAGACAGCATATACAGGTTGTCTGCCAGCTTCGTTTCCTCTACCTGTACATCTTTAAAGCGGTCTGCCTGTAACGGTGCAGCAGCGAGTAGCAATACCAGTGCAGTAGCTAAACTAAGTTTCATTGCTTGTTATCCCCAGATAAATTTGGCCAGAAATATCAGCGCCAGTAACCAGACACTGAGTGTGGTTTGATGTAGCTTACCAGTGACTAAACATAACACAGCATAACTGATAAACCCCATACCAATGCCGTCTGAAATAGAGAACGTCAGCGGCATCATAATCAACACAACGCATACCGGCACTGCATGGATCACATCGTCCCACTCTACATGCTTTAGACTGCTAAGCATTAAAGTCGCCACGTATAGCAAGGCACCAGCTGTAGCATAAGATGGCACCATAGCCGCCAGCGGTGAAAACCACAGTGCTGCCAGAAATAACAAACCCGTTATCACGGCCATTAGCCCGGTGCGACCGCCTGCCGCCACACCACTGGTGCTCTCTACGTAGCTGGTGGTGGTGGACGTGCCAAACAGCGCACCGGCGATAGTAGCGCTGCTGTCAGCAATCAGCGCTTTATTCAAATCCGGTACTGTGCCGTTTTTTTGCATTAAACCCGCTTTATGGCTTACCGCTACCAAAGTGCCGGAGGTATCGAATAAATCCAGAAACAGCAGGCTTAAAATAACCGGCAACATGCTCAAGCTAAGTGCAGCGGCAAAATCCAGTTGCATAAACGTAGGTGCTATTGACGGCGGTAGTGCGACCACACCGGTAAACTGAGTATCGCCAAGCCACCAGGCTACTGCGGTTATCAGCAAAATACTGATTAACACAGCGCTGTGCCAGCCCCGGTGCGCCAGAGCAAAAATAATGAAAAAACCTGCCACCGCCAGTAACACTTGCGGGCTGTGTAAATCGCCCAGCGTCACCAGCGTAGCCGGGCTGGCCACAATGATGTTAGCGGTTTTAAGAGCAATAAGCGCCAGAAACATACCGATACCGGCAGCGATACCCATCTTTAGCGGCAGCGGTATACTGTTGATAATCCACTCACGGATTTTAAAAATACTCAGCAACAAAAACAAACACCCGGAGAAAAATACGCACGCCAGCGCGGTTTGCCAGCTATGCCCTTGCTCTATCACTATAACGTAGGTGAAAAAGGCATTCAGCCCCATACCCGGTGCCAGCGCTACCGGCAAATTGGCCAGCAAGCCCATTAACAGGCAACCTAAAGCAGCCGCCAGACAAGTAGCCACGAATACCGCGCCATGATCCATACCGGTTTGCGCCAGCATAGCGGGGTTTACAAATAATACATAAGACATGGCCATAAAGGTTGTCAGGCCTGCTATAGCTTCACGTTTAACCGATGTACCGCGGGCGTTAAGGGCAAATAGTCTGTCCAGCAAGACGGTATTCCTCTAATGTAAAAAGCTGGCTTGACGCCAGCTTTAGTAATAACCAGATAAAATAATCTGCCTAGATAATTTTATTCTGCTGCCAGAGTTTTTCTTTATCCAGCCGCTGTTGCCGCTTTTCGCAGGGTTTATCGCAATCACAGGCTTTTTCTATACCTACTGCGCCCAAGCCACCACAGCTACCGGTAATGGTTTTACGCTGCACCAGATAACCAATTGCCATAGCGACCATGACCAGCAAAAATAAGCCGAAGGTTAGTAAAAATACATCCATAACAACTCCTCTATTCTGCTAAATAAGGCTGAAAGGCTTCAGAGCTAAGCTCTGTATAACCATCGTCTGTTTTAACCACCAGTAAAACCGCAATACCATGCTGGTTGGCAAATGCCAAAGCCTCTTGCGAATCCATCACATTGAGTGCCGTAGCATAACCGTCTGCCGTCATGCAGGACGGGTGCAACACTGTTACCGATACAGTACGGTTGTTAATCGGCTTGCCGGTACGCGGGTCAAGTAAATGCGAATAGCGTATACCGTTCTCTTCAAAATAATTACGGTAGTCGCCGGAGGTTGCCACACCAATATCGCCCGGTACTAAAATACGCTGTACAGCACGATCGCTATTAACAGGTTTTTCAATAGCAATTTTCCATGGCTGTTGCTCAGGTTTAACCCCCTTTAACCGCATTTCGCCGCCAATTTCTACCAGATAATTAGTGATACCGTTTTGTTCCAGTATCTGCGCTACCTGATCTACACCAAAACCTTTTGCTATGGTAGATAAATCAACGGCAAGTTCAGCTTCAGTTTTTTGCAAACCTTGCGCCGTAAGCGTTAATTTATCAAAACCAACTACTGCTCTGGTTTGTGCTATTACCGCATCATCCGGAGCATGCTCTATGCGGCCTCTGGCACCAAAGCCCCATAACTCTACCAGCGGGCCAACTGTAACATCCAGCACCCCCTGCGTTTGCCCGGCAATGCGCAGTGCTTCTGCCACGACAGTATGAGTTTGTGGCGATAGCGGAAAAACACTGCCATCGCTGTGGCGGTTAAAGCGCATCAGTTCCGACTCAGGCCGGTAGGTAGACATTAAGTCGTTTACCAGTTCCAGTTCAGTATCAATCTGTTGTTGCAACGCCATTTTATCAACTGCGGCATCGGTATAAAATTTAACCACATAGTAAGTTCCCATCGTGTTACCGTTTAACTGATATTGCTCAGTCGACGGTGTTGACGGGCTGCATGAAACTAAAATGGCCAGCCCGATAAGAGCCAGCCAGTTCTTCAGGAAAGAAACACGAGACATAAAGGTTCCTGATAGCAGAAGGGGCAGCCTGTTACGGTGCCCCTGCCGGTTTTACTTAACTGTTAACCACCGAAGTCGTCTAACAGAATGTTTTCATCTTCTACGCCGAGATCTTTAAGCATATTGATAACAGCTTTATTCATCATTGGCGGGCCGCACATATAGAACTCACAATCTTCCGGCGCTTTATGGTTTTTCAGGTAGTTTTCATAAATTACGTTATGAATAAAACCTGTATAACCGGTCCAGTTATCTTCCGGTTGTGGATCTGACAACGCAACATGCCACTCAAAGTTGTCATTTTCTGCTGCCAGCATATCGAAATCTTCTACGTAGAACATTTCACGTTTAGAACGGGCACCGTACCAGAAAGTAATTTTACGCTTCGATTTTAACCGGCGTAGCTGGTCGAAAATATGTGAACGCATTGGGGCCATACCGGCACCACCACCGATAAACACCATTTCCGCTTCTGTCTCTTTGGCAAAGAATTCACCAAAGGGGCCAGAGATCGTCACTTTATCACCTTCTTTCAGGCTCCAGATATAAGATGACATCTTACCGCAAGGCAGAGTCAGATTATTTGGCGGCGGTGTAGCAATACGTACGTTCAGCATAATAATGCCCTCTTCTGACGGATAGTTCGCCATTGAGTATGCACGTATGGTTTCGTCGTCTACTTTTGACTCCAGGCTGAAGAACTTAAAGCGTTCCCAGTCACCACGGAATTGCTCTGGGATGTCAAAATCCTTGTACTTCACATGGTGGGCAGGTGCCTCGATCTGAATATAACCACCGGCACGGAACGGCACAGACTCGCCATCCGGGATCTGCAGTTTTAACTCTTTGATAAAGGTCGCTTTGTTATCATTAGAAATAACAGTACAGTCCCATTTCTTGATGCCGAAGATTTCTTCTTCAACTTCAATTTCCATATCAGATTTAACATTAACCTGACAAGATAAACGGCAACCTTCGCGTGCTTCACCTTTAGTAATGTGGCCAAGCTCAGTAGGCAGAATTTCACCGCCACCTGATTTAACGTGCACCCGGCACTGGCCACAAGAACCGCCACCACCACAAGCTGATGATAAGAAAATACCTTTATCGGCTAATGCGCCCAGCAGTTTGCCACCGGCTTTGGTTTTAATTGCTTTGTCCGGATCACCATTAATGCTGATGGTAATGTCACCTGAAGCTACCAGCTTGGATTTCGCCGCTAAAATAATAACGACTAATGCCAGTACCACCAGGGTAAACATGCCAACGCCAAGAAATATGTCTACATTTTCCATATTGCGTTCCCTTACCCCTTACAGTGAAACACCGGAGAAAGACATAAAGCCCAACCCCATTAAACCAACCATTAAGAAGGTAATACCCAGGCCACGTAAACCGTGTGGAATATCTGCGTATTTCAGCTTCTCACGAATACCGGCCAGCAGAGTAATTGCTAAAGCCCAGCCTACGCCGCTGCCCAAGCCAAATACTACGCTTTCACCGAAGTTGTAATCACGTTCCACCATAAAGGCCACTGCACCGAAAATGGCACAGTTCACCGTGATTAACGGCAGGAAAATACCCAGAGCGTTGTACAACGCCGGAAAGAACTTATCTAACGTCATTTCCAGAATTTGTACTAAGGCAGCGATAACACCAATGTAAGTTAAGAAACCCAGAAAGCTTAAATCAGCCTCAGGGAAACCTGCCCAGCTTAAGGCGCCAGGCGCTAACAAGTTTTGATACACCAGGTTGTTTACCGGTACTGAAATACCCAGTACAACGATAACTGCAACACCCAGGCCAAAGGCTGTAGTAATTTTCTTTGATACGGCAATAAAAGTACACATACCAAGGAAGAAGGTCAGCGCCAGGTTCTCAATAAACACTGCGCGAACAAATAAGCTTATATAATGTTCCATCTACAGCTCCTTATGCCTTCTCGACTTGTTCAGTACGGTAAGTACGCAGTAACCAAATCAGGCCGGCAATAATGATAAAGGCGCTTGGTGGCATTAGCAGCAAGCCCATCGGCTGATACCAGCCGCCATCTTTTACCAGTGGCATAATTTCAATACCAAACAGAGTACCTGAACCGCCTAATTCACGAATAAAGGCAACGGTCATCAGTACCACGCTATAACCTAAACCATTACCGATACCATCAAGGAAGCTGATACCTGGCGCGCTTTTCATCGCGAACGCTTCAGCACGACCCATTACGATACAGTTAGTAATAATCAGGCCAACAAACACCGATAACTCTTTGGCTACGTCGTAGGCAAAGGCTTTCAGTAATTGGTCTACTACTATTACCAGAGAAGCAATGATCGTCATTTGCACAATAATGCGCACGCTGGACGGTATATGGTTACGAATTAACGAGATAAAAAAGTTAGAGAAAGCCGTTACCAGAGTCAGTGCAATACACATAACCAGGGCTTTATCCATCTTAGTGGTTACCGCCAGCGCAGAACAGATACCCAGTACCTGTAAAGCAATAGGGTTATTGGCAAATACCGGGCCAAACAGAACCGTTTTAATTTCTTTTGCATTAGCCATTATTCAATGCTCCGTCGCGAACTTTAGCCAGGAACGGGGCAAACCCCTTAGCACCTGCCCAGAAATCGAAAGTGTACTGTACGCCATTGCTGGTTAAGGTTGCACCAGACAAGCCGTCAACTTCAAAGGCAGAATCAGCGCTGGCATTACCCGGTTTAACCACTTTAATAGCGGGCGCACCAGATTGATCAAGCAGCTTTTTACCTTCGAATTGCGCCACCCACCTTGGATTTTGCACTTCACCACCTAAGCCGGCTGTTTCACCCTGCTCATAGTAGTTAAGGCCTTTGATGGTAGAACCATCAGCACCCAGCGCTAAAAAGGCATGCATCGTTGACCATAAACCGTAGCCATGGATTGGCAACACTATGGCTGATAACTCGCCTGACTCGACACCATCGTTGTACGCCAGATAAACCGGAGCAATATTAGCGCGGCTTTTAATTGACGCGACATCTTCGTCACCTGACAAGCGAATACTCTCTTCCGGATTTTTCATAAATTTCCGGTAATCGTAGTTAGCAGGCTTTTCAACGAAATCGCCGGTGTTTAAATCCACAAAGCGCTCTTCAATATGTTTGCTGTACAGCGCATTAATATCGCTACCAGACAGTAACCCCGTTACTGCCAACACGTTTTTCTGCGAGTCCAGCAGCTTGTTTGCTGTTTGTTGCGGACGTAACTGCACTGCCGCAGTAGATACAATCACCGCACAAACTAAACATAAAGAGATGACTACGATCAGCGTTTTGCTGATGCTATCGTTATTACTAGACATTACGTGCCAGCCTCCGTTTGATATTGGCCTGAGCCACGAAGAAATCGAACAATGGCGCAAACAGGTTAGCGAACAGTATGGCTAACATCATACCTTCAGGGTATGCCGGGTTAACGACACGGATCATCACAACCATAAAGCCAATCAGAATACCGTATGCCCACTTACCTTTATCAGTAAAGGACGCTGAAACCGGGTCAGTTGCCATAAATAACATACCAATGGCAAAGCCGCCCAATACCAGATGCCAGTGCCATGGCATGGCAAACATAGCATTACTTTCTGAGCCAATGGCGTTAAACAGATAGGCAGACAGCACCATACCCACCATCACACCGGCAACTATGCGCCAGGAGGCAATGCGGAAGTAAATCAGGGCTAAACCACCAATTAGCAGTGCTAACACTGAGGTTTCACCGACAGAACCCGGAATAAAGCCAAGGAAGGCATCCCACCACAATTCCATGTTAGCGGCGTAATCCAGCTCGCCGGCTGCTGCTTTACTTAACCAGGTTGCGCCTGAATAACCATCAGCTACTGTCCATACTGCATCACCGGAAATTTGTGCCGGATAAGCAAAAAACAGAAACGCACGGCCAGCCAGCGCCGGGTTTAAGAAGTTACGGCCGGTACCACCAAACACTTCTTTGGCAATAACGATACCGAAAGTAATACCCAGTGCTACCTGCCACAGCGGAATAGTGGCCGGCAGAATTAACGCAAACAGGATAGAACTAACAAAGAAGCCTTCGTTAACTTCGTGCTTACGCACTGAGGCAAACAATACTTCCCAAAAGCCACCAACAATAAAGGTTACAGCGTAAATTGGCAGAAACCACACGGCGCCGTACCACATTTTACTGCCCCAGCCGGATTGGGCTGTCAGTTCACCACCTAAGGCCTGATAAATAGCAACCTGCCAGGTATCTGGCGTGCCAAAACCAGCCTGCAGGGCAATAACCGCCTGATGACCAATATTGTACATACCAAAGAACAGCGCCGGGAATAACGCCAGCCAGACAAAGATCATGATGCGTTTTAAATCGATACTGTCACGTACGTGAGTACCGTTTTTCGTAACCAGACCTGGGGTATAAAGGACAGTGGCAATAGCTTCATACAGCGCATACCACTTTTCATATTTACCGCCTTTCTCAAAAGACGGTTCAATGCGCTCTAAAAAATGCTTCAAACTCATGATTAGCCTTCCTTCTGAATGGTCGTCAGGCAACTACGCAAAATGGTGCCATAGTCATACTTACCCGGACACACAAAGGTACACAGCGCCAGATCTTCTTCGTCTAATTCCAGACAACCTAAGGATACTGCACCATCAGTGTCACCCGACACCATGTCACGCAGCAGCAACGTAGGCAGAATATCCAGTGGCATCACGCGCTCATAGTTACCAATCGGTACCATGGCACGGGCTGAACCATTAGTGGTGGTAGTCATACTAAACAGCCGCTTCGGATTCAGATGTGACAAATAAGCGCGGGTTACTGAAAACTTCGTTGCGCCCGGAGCAATCCAGCCTAAGAACTCTTTTTCAGTACCTTCAGCCAGCACAGAAAGCTGTGTATGGTAACGCCCGACATAGCCATGTACGCCATGTGCCGTAGCACCTGCTAACACTGAACCAGAAATAATACGGTTCTGGCCGTCTGTCAGTTCACCGGCTGTCAGTTCGCTGGTTGAAGCGCCCAGTACGGTTTTAACCAAACGCGGATTTTTCACTACCGGGCCGGCAACAGCGATTACACGTTCACTGTGCAACTCACCGGTGGTAAATAACTTGCCGATTGCGATAACGTCCTGATAACCGATGTGCCAAACCATCTTTTTCGCACTAACGGGGTCAAGCAGGTGAATATGCGTACCTACCAGACCAGCCGGGTGCGGGCCATCAAACTCTGCAACTTCAGCTTTGCTGATAGTTGGTACTGTCGCGCCGGCTTTCTTACACAGGTATAGCTTACCGTCTGTCAGCGTTGCTAACAGGGTTAAGCCCTGAGTAAATGCCTCGCTGTCTGCAGCAATAACTACAGCAGGATCGGCCGCCAGCGGATTGGTATCCATGGCATTGACGAAAATCGCACGTGGGATACTGTCAATGGCTGGGGTCTGGCTAAACGGGCGGGTGCGAAGTGCAACCCATAACCCTGAGTCCACCAGATTTTGCACGATCTGTTCCCGGCTTACGCCAGCGAGCTGATCGGCAGAATATTTGGCAAACTGGACGGCATCATCACCTGCAGCAGCAATAACTACAGATTGTAATACCCGCTTAGCGCCACGGTTGATCTCTTTGACGGTGCCCGCCAACGGTGCAGTAAACTTAACGCCCGGATTTTTCTTATCTTCGAAAAGTACCTGGCCTTTCTTTACCGTATCGCCAACTTCAACCGACATGGTCGGACGCATACCAATATACTCTTCGCCTAATACAGCGACAGTGTTAATGGTATTGCCCGCACTGATCTCTTGTTTAGGACTGCCCGCGAGGGGAATGTCCAAGCCTTTTTTGAGTTTTATCATACGTACTTGCACTACTATTTTGGGAAGAAACAGGGCCTAGTTTTTCAGCTGCTCACCGCGCAGCGCATCCGGAGTTATTTATCAGGGTTTCCCGCTGTTTATTTTTAAACCAGATACACGTATTAAAGTCGCGGATTCTAGCATTAATACAGCTGCCTATCTATGCTGTTGCGCAAATTTTCCGGTAAACCAACCGGGCTATATGGCCATTGGTCTACCCTGACAGCGGAGCGACATTAGCGTTTTGCTGCTGCAAATTCTAGTCAACTTTAGTCCATTTGCGCATAAACAAAAGCCGCCCGTAGGCGGCCTGATAAAATTAACCGGCAATGTTTTGCAGTGGCACCATAGGTGAAACATCTGCATCATAATCAACATGGCTGTAACCAAAGCCAAATAGCCTTAAGAATTCATTATGATAGCCTTTGTAATCAGTCAGCGTATCAATGCTGTCTGTTGTTACCCGGCCCCATAAATCTTTTACTGCCTGTTGAATATGTGCGCTAAGCTCTTTACCGTCCATACGTAAACGGCCGGCCTCATCCATCAGCGGGGTATCACTGTATAACCCCTGGCGGAATAAACCGTTAATCTGCTCAATACAGCCTTCATGCGTGCCTTCTTCTTTCATGACACGATATAACAGTGAAATATACAGCGGCATAATAGGAATGGCAGAGCTGGCCTGAGTAACCAGCGCTTTTAACGACGCCACGTAAGCCTTACCTTTTTTACCTGCCAGCTGAGCCGTAATGGCAGCGGCAGCCCGGTCTAAATCTTCTTTAGCTTTGCCGATAGTGGCTTTACCATAAATAGGCCAGGTCAGTTCTTTACCAATATAGGTGTAAGCTACTGTCTGGCAGTTATCTGCCAGTACACCGGCAGCATCCAGCTGAGTTAACCAGCGCTCCCAGTCTTCACCACCCATCACTTTTACTGTCTGATAAATTTCATCGTCGTTTGCCGGCTCAACCGACACTTCTTCAATTTCACGCTTGCTGGTATTGAGTGTTCTGGCGGTATATGACTGACCAATAGGTTTTAACACTGAGCTGAAGATCTCGCCGCTTACAGGGTCTTTGCGGCGCGGCGCAGCCAGGCTATACACCACCAGATCAATTTTACCCATTTCAGTGCGGATAATATCAATGGCTTGTGCTTTTAGCTCGTCGGTAAAAGCATCACCATTAATATGTTTATTCCACAGCCCTTCTGCCTGAGCAGCCTGTTCAAATGCGGCTGTGTTATACCAACCGGCAGAGGCCGTTTTGCTATCTGTGGGTTCTTTCTCAAAAAATATACCCAGGGTTTTAGCACCTGAGCCAAAAGCTGCAGTAATACGTGAGGCCAGGCCGTAACCGGTAGAAGCACCAATCACCAGCACATTCTTCGGCCCATTGGCTACAGGGCCAGCGTTTTTAACATACTCGATTTGTTCTTTTACATGCTCGGCACAGCCGACAGGATGAGCGTTAGTACAGATAAAACCACGAATTTTCGGTTGAATAACCATGACAGCTCCTGCTGTTGTCTCGACAAAATTGACGCTAGTGTAAAACTTTACCGCAGAAAACAGGTCTGATCAGCACGTTTTATCTGCCAGATTAAAATTAATGTACGCCGGACAGAAAAAAAGCGTCATATCGACGCTTTTTCAGTTTTATTACCGCCATAGCATCGAGGCGACACTGGCGGTTTTTCGGCGTAGTATTCGTACCACTCCGACGGCGTGTACGTATGTAACGCTAATGCGTGTATTTTCTCTGCCAGTTCCTCTGCCACTATGGCATTAACTGCCCTGTGGCGCTGTAACAAGCGCAAGCCATTAAAAGCTGGCGTTACAATGACCACTTTAAAATGCGACTCAGAGCCCTGAGGCACATTATGCAGGTGGCTTTCGTTCACCACGTCAAGGAACACAGGATCAAATGCACTAAGTAACTTCTGCTCAATAGCTGTATGAATCAACATAGCCCTAATCCTTTTTTATTCCTTTAATTAACTCTAGATGCCCGCGTTAAACTTGCCAGCGGGTTTTGCTGTCAAGTTAAATAATCAGAACTAACGGGCTGGCGGCGTTACTAAAAATAAATTTGTCTAAGCCTTTGCCGCAATATAACGAAAGGTCAGGTTCAACCTTGTCTCAGTTACCCGGCTTTGCTTTGGCAACCGGTGCAGCCAGTGCTTCTGGCAGCCCTGACTCATCAGCAACAAACTACCGGGCGTCAAATCCAGCGCCAGTTGCCACTGCTGCCGGCGATGTTTTAACTCAAAACGCCGCGCTGCGCCAAGGCTGACAGAGGCGATAACAGGATCATCTCCCAGTTCTGGCTCATTGTCAGCATGCCAGCCCATATGTTGCTGACCGTTTGCATATAAATTCAGCAACACGCAGTTAAACGGTTGCTGCAAAAACCGGCTTATCTCACCAGCCAGTTGCTTTACTGCCGGATGCCAGGGCACAGGCATAAAAGTAGTGCCTGAATAGCGATAACTACAATGACTATCGCCCATCCATACTTGCTGGCGTGGTATTTTTACCTTTTTGCCAAACATCAGAATACTGTCCTGCGCCCAGGCTAACTGAGCAACCAGTTCAGCTTGCAGCTTCGCACTTTCACCGGCATTTAACCAACCCGGCCATAATATCATATGCGCATCGGGCAAATGGAACACTTGCTCAGGGTATTGCTGGTTGTCGGCCTGACGTGGCCGTGTCAAAATACTCATCTTATTTCATCACTCGTGTTTCTATGAATACCACTTTTGTGCATTCTCAAGGCAGCCTGCAATTACACCGCTGGCCGCTTAACCAACCCAATAACAGTTTACAGGCGTGGGATGCGGCTGACGAATTGTTAATCCTGCACGCGCAGGAAGCCATTGCTCAATTTACAGCACAGCATCAGCGTCAGCCGACGTTGCTGCTTATTAATGACAGCTTTGGCGCTTTGTCCTGTGCATTATCTGATTGTACTCAGTTTCAGATAAACGACTCTGTACTGGCGGCAAAGGGCACTTTATATAACCGCCAGCAAAACAACATTGCCGATAGCGGCCTGCAGCAACTATCCAGCCTGGCACCCTACCCTGCGCAACCAGATATAGTGCTGCTGAAGCTTCCCAATAATCACAGTTATCTGCAATATGTATTGCAACAACTTGCCCGTGTAGTTACGCCACAAAGCATCATTCTGGCCAGTGCCAAAGCAAAAGATATCAACCGTAACGTACTGGCGATGTTTGACAATACGCTGGGCCCGGCCACAGCGTCGCTCACAGTGAAGAAGTGCCGGTTAATCCAATGCAGCTTTAGCGCGCCACTGCCGGGGGCAGCTGCAGTAGAGTTTCCATTAGCCTGGCCACTGGAGCAGACCGAGTTTACGGTGATAAACCATGCCAATGTGTTTTCCCGGGAAAAGCTCGATCAGGGCGCACGGTTCTTTTTACAGCATTTGCCTGAAATAAAAAGCGCCCAGCGCGTTATAGATTTAGGTTGTGGCAATGGTGTGTTGGGACTGGCGCTGTTAAGCCAGCACAATGATTTTCAGCTGTTGTGTTGTGATGAATCTTATATGGCGGCAGACTCGGCCCGGCAAACCATAGCCACCAACTTGCCGGACAAATTAGCGCAGTGTGAGTTTATCGTCGATGACTGCCTGAGCCAGCAAGCAGATAAATCGGCTGATGTGGTGCTGTGCAACCCGCCATTTCATCAGCAACATGCCGTTACCGGCCATATCGCCAACCAGATGTTTACCGACACCAAACGGGTACTGAAACAAGGCGGCCGTTTGCGCATAGTGGCAAACCGTCATCTGGGGTATGCTGATGTGCTTAAGCGTTTATTCGGCAATTGCCAACAGTTGGCGGCCGACCCTAAATTTGTCATTTTAGAAGCCATAAAAAGGAGCTGAACATGCGCTATATACTTTTAACTCTGCTGTTGCTTACCGGCTGCAGCGCCCCGACACCCAAATTTATTCTGTCGCCGCAGATATTCTGGCCGCAATCTAATCAGTTGCAACAAGCCAGGTTTGCTTTTGCCGTATCTGATGAGCGTGGCAGACCTTATTCATTGCGGATCCAAAAAGGCACCGACATACAGCAAATTAACGCCAGCAACGATATCAGTGCCGATATACAAAACACTATGGCGCAAGCGCTGACAGACCAGGCTGCGGTAGTTGACCAAAACAGCAATACCCAAATGACCATAAAAATTACCCTGTTGCAGGCACTGGTAGATCAGCGCTCACTGGAACACTCTGTCACTAATCAGGTTTCGTTGACGGTGTTTGTACAAAGCGATCAGGGGACCTTCAGCAAAACCTATTCCGGCGACAGCAGCTATACGGCACCGTTTCGTATGGATGTAGCCGCAGTTGAACGCGAATTACGTTTATTAACAGAGCAAGTGCTTGGCCAAATTCTGCAAGACAGCAGCTGGCACCAGGCAGTCCGGGGGTAATATGCGTAGCTGGACAAAGTTAGCACTGCTGTTATTTACTCTGGTTATGTGCGCCGCACAGGCCGGACAATTTGTCCAGCCTAATAATCTGTATCCCAAAGTAAAACTAATGACATCACATGGCGATATTATTATTGAGCTGGATCGCAGCCGTGCCCCGCTTAGCGTCAATAATTTTCTCAGTTATGTGAAAAAGAAAAGTTACGACAACACACTGTTTCACCGGCTGGAGCCTGAGTTTGTCTTGCAGGGCGGCGGCTATGACGCAAATTATAAACCGGTAGAAGAACAAAAACCGGTGTTTAACGAATCAGGCAACGGCATGAAAAATCAGCTTGGCACTATTGCTATGGCGCGCCTGAATGATCCGCACAGCGCCACCAGCCAGTTCTTCTTTAATCTGCAGGATAACCCACACCTTGACCCTGGCCGTAACTGGGGCTACGCCGTATTTGGCTACATTGTTGAAGGTAACGATGTGATTGAAAAAATCAGAGCTGTAGCCACAGATACATCGGCAGAACTTGGCTGGCCAAACGTGCCGGTAGAAAAGGTGTTGTTAAAAACAGCTATCGTACTGCCAGAGCAATAAAACCGGCTATACTTTGCCTTAACAGTTTAGTCAGTAAGGGGCCGCTGTTAAGGCAATATATGTTAAACCATTTTATCGAACTAAAATCACAACAGCTGATTTTTTACATTTCCCGTTACTTCCGTGGCCGCTTGCCGCACAGCGAGCTGCACCTGTTTATCTGGGATACGTTGGAAGAATGGGCACAATTAAGTGCCCCCCTGCAGCAACCATGCAGTAGCAGGGAACGCGTGTTCTGGCATTTAATTCATCAGTTAGAATTCTGGCCCGATAGCATACTGCAACAAGATAAACTATTGCGGCGCAATATTCAGGACTGCCTCTGTTATCTTAAGGGCTATGGCGTGGCGCCACCAGATTGTGTTGGTATAAGGCCCTAGGCCGGTTGCTTTTCAGTACTTCACAGAGCTTGACCAGAATAATCCGCGCTGTAAGCTAGGCCTACAAGCGTGTTTTAGCGGATGTCCGTTTTGCCTTATTACCTAGCCTGGCTGTCTGGCCTGAGTATCTATTTCCAACGTCGTGTACTGAGCATCTTTGTACTGGGTTTTTCCAGTGGCCTACCGTTAATGCTCGTTTTTGGCGTGCTATCTTTTTGGTTACGTGAAGCGCAAGTGTCGCGTGCTGATATTGGTTATTTTAGTTGGGTGGCAATGGCATACGCCATTAAATGGCTGTGGTCACCGCTGGCTGATCATCTGAAAATTCCGCTGTTGCATCAAAAATTTGGCAGACGACGCAGCTGGTTACTGATATCCCAGCTTGGTGTAATGGTTGCCGTTTGCTGTATGGCATTAACCGACCCACAGCAGGATTTAGCCCTGATGGCCGCTTTTGCTGTCATGCTGGCTTTTGCTTCAGCAACACAAGATATTAATGTTGATGCCTTCCGTATTGAAAGCGCACCTGAAAAGCTGCAGGCCGCTCTGGCAGCTGCCTATCTTGCCGGCTACAGGCTGGCAATGATTATGGCATCGGCGGGTACGTTGTGGTTAGCTGCTATCTTCTCCGATGGCAGTAGTTACGATTTAGCAGGTTGGCAGCAGGCATATTTGGTTATGGGGTTATGTATGCTGCCAGGTATTATCACCACCTTACTTAGCAAAGAACCTGTCAGTGGCCTGCAGCAGCAACAATATACCAGTGGCTCCTTCTTACAGCGCACTCTGTCCTGGCTAAAACAAGCTGTGGTTGCACCCTTTATTGACTTTTTCAGCCGTTATAAATGGCATGCAATACTGATACTGTCGCTGATTGCATGTTATCGCCTGAGCGACGTTGTAATGGGCGTGATGGCAAATGCGTTTTATGTCGATATGGGCTATAGCAAAGAAGAGGTTGCCAGCATTTCCAAGATCTATGGTGTTATTATGACATTGATCGGCGCCGCCCTTGGCGGAGTGCTGATTAATCAGTTTGGTATAATTAAAATCCTGTTTATTGGTGCGGTGTTAAGTGCGGTAACTAATTTGCTGTTTTCCGCATTAAGCCAGATTGGCTATGATCTGGTGTGGTTAACCTTAGTGATCTCAGCAGATAATTTAAGCGCAGGCATTGCTACCAGTGCTTTTCTTGCTTATTTAGCTTCTTTAGTTAATCTGGCGTTTACCGCCACCCAGTATGCCATATTCAGCTCACTGATGTTGTTACTACCTAAATTTACCGGTGGCTTTTCCGGGGTATGGGTAGAGCAGATGGGATATAGTCAGTTTTTTGTTATGACTGCCCTGATGGGGATACCGGCGTTAGTATTGATTGTGTTACTGGCGCGCGCAGAGCGCTTAAAACAGAACGCCGCACAGTAGCGCGGCGTTGCTGACATAGCTCAATAGATCAGGCTGATAATACTTGTTTTAACCCTTCCGTGGGGTCAACGTCCAGTGCCTGACAGTAACGTACGTATTCAATCACATCTAAACGACGTTCCTGATTTTCTACTTTACCGATAAAAGAGTGCGGTGTACCCAAAATTTCAGACAGGCTGCGCATAGTATGGCCCTTTTCCTGACGCTGCCGTTTTAACCAGACACACAGACGCTTATTTTCATCAGAAATTACGCTTTTTGTACCTTTCATGTTTTTTTCTTCTCCCAGCGTGTTACGCTTTTATTATGTCAAAAATACTTCCTGCAAAAAATCAAAACCCTATTGCAAACGCAATAAGCAATAAAAATCGGTTAATTAAACCACAGGATGCGACAAGCGTACAGCCACAACTGTTAAAATATGTATTACGACTTTACAGTGCCAGAAATGGCGTAATTTGCAGCAACAAATCAACGTGTACCTAAGCAGAACCATGCCAGGTATCAACCAGAGATAAAGATGATAAAATTATTTTTTTTAATGCCAATATTGATGTGTGCACTTTGGTACTGGTACCTAAAGCAAGCAGGCTGGACTATCCGGCAGGGTAAAAAAGGCTTTGCCTACATTATTGCTTTTAACGGCTGCATTGCACTGGCTTTGTGGGGCATTGTGCTACTGACTCAGCGCTGAGCCAGTAGCTTAAATAACATACAAATTTGTAGTTTTTATTTTACAAAAACCACTGCTGCTTACACTGAGAAAGACGAGCCACAACCACAAGTTGTAGTAGCGTTAGGGTTTTGTACAATAAAGCGGCTACCTTGCAAACCTTCGGTATAATCTACCACGCCGCCCATCAGATACTGCAGGCTCATAGGGTCTACTACCATGGCAACACCCTCCTTCTCTACGACGAAATCGCCTTCATTAACTTTTTCATCGAAGGTAAAACCATACTGAAAGCCAGAACAACCACCACCGGTAATATACACCCGTAGCTTTAGCTCAGGGTTTTCCTCTTCACTGACCAGCAACGCCACTTTACGTGCTGCCGCTTCAGTAAATTCAATTGGTACAGCTGGCTCTGACATAACAACTCCACAGGTTTAGCTAAGGGACAAATTATCTAATACTTGACTAATTTATTCAAGTATTAGCCCTATTCAGCGCAGATTAGTTATCGTCTTCGATAATAAAGCTGATTTCTCAGCAACTTATGATAAACTCTGTATTAACTATTACGGGTGTTATGGCTTATGCAGCGCTGGCAGATCTGGCTTCCGTCTTTACAACGTCGTTTGGCATTACCGCAAACCTCACTGCAGCTTTGTGTGTTGGGTATGCTGGGAGGGCTGGCGGCATCTATTCTGATTATTTTATTCCGTTTAGCTATTATTGGCCTGCAAAGCTTTTTTTTAGATCGTACCGACGACTTTTCAACTGTTGGTACAGATATTCGCTGGATGCTACCACTTGGCGCTGCAGTATTAATAGGCCTTATCGCCTGGCTCACCGGCTATAAACATTACCGTCTTGGCATTCCCTTTGTTATCCATCGGATAAAGCTAAAATACGGCATGATGCCAACCCGTAATACCCTAAACCAGTTTTTTGGTGGCATATTAGCGCTGGCCGGTGGTTTTTCTGTTGGTCGTGAAGGCCCCTCTGTGCATTTAGGTGCTTATGGTGCCAGCACCCTGGGTAAATATCTGCAATTGCCTTACAACAGCATTCGTATTCTGGCAGGCTGCGGCATCGCCGCTGGCATTTCCGCTTCGTTTAATACCCCACTGGCAGCAGTGATTTTTGTGATGGAAGTGGTGCTACGTGAATACCGCGTGCATGTGTTTATTCCTATTATGTTGTCTTCTGTGGTGGGTGCTCTGGTAACGCAAACGGTGTTTGGCAGCGACAGAGAGCTGGCACTACTGAATATTGTTTCTATCAGCAGTTGGCATATACCCTATCTGGTGCTGTGCGGCATTGTGTTCGGCGCTATCGCCTTTGTATTTAACAAAAATATGATGCGCCTGATAAAGCTGTTTAAAAACTGGCCTTTGCTCCTGCGGTTATGTCTTGCGGGCGCGCTTACTGCGGCCGTGGGATATGTTATTCCGCATGCAATGGGCTCTGAAACCGGCGCTATTTACTACGCTGTAAATGCACCGAATGACGTAGCTCTGTTGCTAACCATTTTTGTCGGCAAAATGTTGCTAACCTTATTCGCTTTAGGCCTGGGTGTGCCCGGTGGTGTTATTGGCCCGGTATTTGGTATCGGTATTGTATTGGGTACTTTGCTGGCTATTATTCCGTCTGCCATTATCGGTGACAACAGTATTGCCGGTACTTATGCGGTACTGGGTATGGCCGGGCTGATGGCCGCTACCATGCATGCGCCACTGGCTGCTCTGGTAGCCGTGATGGAGCTGGCGCATAACCCCGGCATTATTGTGCCCGCCATGGTGGTAATAACCACGGCTTATATTACCGGTGTGCAGTTTTTTAATAACAAATCTATTTTTTTGCTGCAGCTCGATTTTCTACAGATGCCTTATAAACTGTCGCCCGCTGATGACGTGTTGCAAAAAGTAGGTGTGCTGGCACTGTTGGATAATCAGTATCAGTTACTTGATAACCCGGACGAGCAACACGTGCTGCAGGCCCTGGATAAGCTGGAACCACCGCATCAATTGCTGGTAAAACGTGATACGGGCGCTCAGAGCACATTTTTGCTGGCAAGTTATGATGTTCAGTTGTCTATGACAGGTGCCAGCGCTGTGCAGTACTTGCCGTTACAGGGCTTAACGCATCAGGCTACTATGGCCGAGGTGTTTGCTATTTTGGAAGATAAGCGCGAAGGCGCAGTGTATATTTATCGCGAAGAAGAACCACAACAGCTGATCGGCATTATCCGCTGGGATCAGGTGCGCAGTTTATTGGTAAAACAGAACAATTTATTATGACGCTTATACTTGTATACAAAGCCTTACACGTGTTTTTTATGGTTGCCTGGTTTGCCGGTATCTTTTATCTGCCACGTTTATTTGTTTACCACGCCGGCACCACAAGCCCGGACTGCGACGCCGAATTTAAAGTGATGGAGCGGCGCTTACTCTATTTTGTCACGCCTTTTGCCTTGCTTACACTAGTGTTTGGCTTACTGCTTATTCACAGTTACGGCGCAGCTTGGTTTAAAGCCAGCCACTGGCTGCACTATAAACTGCCATTGGTGATGTTGCTGTATGGATATCATACTTATTGTTTTAAATTGCTGGCAGATTTTAAACACAACCGTAACCGGCGTAGCCCGCGTTTTTACCGCTTTTTTAATGAAGTGCCGGTGCTGGTTTTACTGGCAATTATCCTGCTGGCATACTTAAAACCCATGTAGCAGCTTATTCGCTTTTAACTGGTGTTTTCGCGTATAATGCCGCCGTTTACTGCCGGTTCCGGGCCAGTTCAGACCCGGGTTAATTCTTAGTGAAAAGAGCACTGACTATGAGCTTTAAAGGCGAACACATCCTCTCGGTAAGCCAGTTTGACCGTGACACCATTCAGCACGTTTTTCAGATAGCCCGCAACATGCAGCCTTATGCCAGCCGGCAAAAACGCACCAAGGTACTTGAAGGCGCTATTTTAGGTAACCTGTTCTTTGAACCCAGTACCCGTACCCGGGTTAGTTTTGGCTGTGCGTTTAATTTGCTCGGTGGTGAAGTACGTGAGACTACCGGTATGGAATCGTCGGCATTATCTAAAGGCGAATCGCTGTTTGATACTGCAAGAGTGATCAGCAGCTACAGCGATGTTATTGCTATGCGCCATCCGCAAGCCGGCTCTGTTGCGGAGTTTGCCCTTGGCAGCCGCGTGCCGGTATTAAATGGCGGAGATGGAGCCAACGAGCATCCCACTCAGGCACTGCTGGACTTATTCACCATCGAGCGCGAGCTGTCGTCGTCAGGCCAAAGCATTGATGGTATGCATATCGCTATGGTGGGTGACTTAAAATTTGGCCGCACCGTGCACTCATTATCCAAGCTGTTAAAGCTGTATAAAAACCTGCGTTTTACCCTTATTTCGCCCAAAGAGCTAGCCATGCCGGACGACATTGTCAGTGCCATTGAAAATGCCGGCCATCAGGTGAATATTACCGATGTGCTTGAGGGCAACCTGAATGCCGATATTGTCTACCAGACCCGTATTCAGGAAGAGCGCTTTCCGTCAAAAACAGAAGCCAATTTATACCGCGGCAAGTTTCGTTTAAACCAGGAGATTTATACCCGCTACTGTAAATCCAACACCGTAATTATGCACCCGCTGCCGCGTGACTCGCGCATTGAAGCCAACGAGCTGGACAACGACTTAAACCTGAACCCCAATCTGGCTATTTTCCGCCAGGCAGATAACGGCATTCTGGTACGAATGGCTTTATTTGCTTTAACGCTGGGCGTTGAAGGAATTATTACCAACTACGAATGCGCTGTGCCCTGGTATAGCAACAAGCACAGTGGCTAATACAGCGTGTAGCTGTTTCAATTTATTTATCGGAAACTGATTTATGTCTTTATCTGCAGAACTGTTCCAACGTGCCCAGCACACTATCCCGGGCGGTGTAAACTCACCGGTGCGCGCATTTAAAAGCGTCGGTGGTACACCGGTATTTATCGACCGCGCCGACGGTGCTTACCTGTTTGATGTTGATGGCAAACGTTATATCGATTATATCGGCTCCTGGGGGCCGATGCTGTTGGGCCATAACCATCCGGCCATCCGTAATGCTGTTATTGAAGCCGCCGCCAAAGGCTTAAGCTTTGGCGCGCCCTGCCCGGCTGAAGTGACCATGGCTGAGCTGGTGAGTAAACTGGTGCCGTCGATGGAAATGCTGCGGATGGTTAGCTCAGGCACTGAAGCCACCATGAGCGCCATTCGCTTGGCGCGTGGCTATACCGGCCGCAATACCATTGTTAAATTTGAAGGTTGCTACCATGGCCATGCTGACTCACTGCTGGTAAAGGCCGGTTCAGGCGCACTGACGCTTGGTGTACCAAACTCGCCGGGCGTGCCGGCAGATTTTGCCAAATACACGTTAACCAGCGAGTTTAATAATCTGCCGCAGTTAGCACAGTTATTTGCGCAGCACGGCGACGATATCGCCTGTATTATTGTTGAGCCGGTAGCTGGCAATATGAACTGTATTCCACCTGCAGCCGGTTTTTTACAAGGCCTGCGCCAACTGTGTGATCAATACGGCGCAGTGCTGATATTCGACGAAGTGATGACCGGTTTTCGCGTGGCACTGGGCGGCGCCCAGGCGGTGTACAACGTAAAACCGGATTTAACTACCTTAGGTAAAATTATCGGTGGCGGCATGCCGGTAGGCGCCTTTGGTGGTAAGCGCGAGATTATGCAGCATATCGCGCCGCTGGGGCCGGTGTATCAGGCCGGTACTTTATCCGGTAACCCCATTGCTATGGCTGCAGGCCTGGCAGCTTTGACCGAGATCAGTAAACCTGGCGTTTATGAGGCCTTAACCGCTAAAACGACTCAGCTAATTAATGGCATCAGCGCAGCCGCCGCAAAACATGGTGTGCCGCTGACGACCAATCAGGTGGGTGGTATGTTTGGTTTGTTCTTCAGCAAAGAAACGACTGTGACAAACTTTGCCCAGGCAACACAGTGTGATACAGAAGCCTTTAAACGCTTCTTCCACCTGATGTTACAGCAAGGCATTTATCTGGCCCCTTCAGCTTATGAAGCCGGATTTTTGTCACTGGCACATAGTGACACTGACCTGGCACAAACCATAGCAGCAGCAGAGCAGAGCTTTAAACAGCTTTAACGGCGGTTTTGCAACCAGACAATATCGGTATCGTACGGCCGTTGCCGTACGATATAGCCAAGGCCACGGCCATTGCTGTAAATTGCCACCGGCATTTCCTGCTCAGTGATCAGTAAAACATTCACTTGCTGTGACAACCAGTCAAAACGATAAACTGCCGTATTGTTATCTGCCAGCCAGTAAACACCCGTATTATCAGTAAACCATTGTTCACCACTGCTACTACGCCAGTCAATTTGTACCGGTAAGCTAATCAGTTCCTGTGCAGATGTTAATAAAGCCAGGTTTGCAGTATTAGCAAACTGCAGGACTAAGCCCTGTTGCGGGCCACAGCGTACATCTGTAACACCAGACATAACCAGGTCTGGTTTATTACCTTTTTCGCTCATCAGCATCCAGCCATCTGCTGTCAGGGCTGTCCAGTACAACGTGCCGTGGCAACTGGCGTAACGCCCTGCTGATGCTACATCGTGATACAGTTGTAGCTGGCCTGATGCCAGGTCAAGCTGATACAGGCTGGTATTAATTAGCACCAGTAACTGCTGTTGATGCCATAACAATTGCTGCACATGTTGTTGCTCTGTAAAGCGGGTGATCTGTGTACTATCACGCTCTTGCGCCAGCCAGATTTGGCTATGTCCGGCACGTTCTGATACAAAAGCCGCCTGACCGGTGTCACTCACTGCGAGTAAACGCTCGCTGCGGTTACTGACATGCCACGGCAGTAACTTTACACCACCGCTTATTTCCGGGCTATCCATCACCCGGAGGATATCGGTGGTGTAATCTAAAAACTGGGTTGCCAGCACCTGCCCAGGGTAACGTGATGCCTGAGTCAGCTCGCGTGTCATTGGCCCCAAACCCTGCCTGCTATTTGATTTTAACGAAACAATCTGTAACTCCTGCTGCCCGGCAGATAACAACAATTGCCGCTCATCCCACCAGCTAAACTGAGTAATAACATAAGGAAAATCCAGTAGCTTCTCAAACTTACCATCTGGCAAGGTTAACTGCAGCAAAACTGACTGATTGGCCGTCTGCTGGGCAACAAAGTACAAGGTATCATTACGAATTAACATATACGAAATATCGCGCCAGCGATTATCCTGTGACAACAACAGCTCAGCGGCCTGTCCGGGTAAAGCACTCCAAAGCTGCAGCTGATTTGTATCAGTATCGATATCCAGCCAAAGCAACTTTTGCTGCCACACCGCCGCGCCCTGAGGCAGCACTTTCTGACAAGGCCAAAGTAGCTCAGGTTTTGTTGCCGGTTTTATATGTTGACGATAAAAGTAGCAACCACCGTCGATGTTTTCGGCACGGAAAATGATGTGCTCAGCGTCCAGCCACAGCGCCTGGGACAACTGGCGGTATTTTGGTGGCATGTGCTCAACCCTAAGGTCTGTCAGGTTCTGCAAGCTCCAGTTAAATAAACTACTGTCTACAGCTTTATGCTGGTACAACACATGCGAATTATCTGGTGTTAATACCGGCCAATATTCCTGCCCGCTTAACGCACTAATGGGGGTAATGGTATCAGGTAATTTTATCAACGGCGTTGAGGTGTAGGTTGCCAGTACGTATGCCAGGCTGGCACAGCCAACAATTACCGCTGTCGCAGTGCCAGCAATAAAGCGCCAGGCTGAACGCAGTTTTATATCAGGCCCCATCTCAGCCGTTACAGCATTAACAGTAACATCCTCTGCGCTGACAGCGGCAATATCCTGCAACTTGGCCGGTGTAATAGTCGCCAGCCAGCGATAACCTTTTTTTGATGCTGTCTCTATATAGCTTGGCGCCCGCACATCGTCGCCAAGTACTTTACGCAATGCTCCGACAGCACGCATCACGGCGGCATCAGTGCCTTCATCTTCAGGCCAGACTTTTTCAATCAGTGTATCTTTGGCCAACAAGATACCGGGATGCAGTAAAAAGTAATTAAGCAGGCTATGTAAACGCGGTTCTAGCCGGACCATATCGTCTGCACCAGTGGCATCAACCGGCCACAGCTGACCATAGATCACCTGATAATACCAGTTTCCAATTTGTACCACGGGGTCAAGATTTGACATTAAGGTCCGCCCGACAATTGATTGTCTGGGCGGATTATACCTTAACTATAAGAAATGTTTAGCGTTGTTAATTGAGGAACGCTTAAGACAATTTTAACTTATCATTGCTGGTATCTTGAGTATTGTCTTTGCTACCTTTTGTAACCACCGGCGAGTACATGTCCGGTACTGTACAAAGTGGGTACCAGGCGCAAGCATAGCGTTGTTGATCATTCACGTTTATTTTATTGGTAACATCTGCTTTGTTTGCGACAAACCCTGTAGTGCCCATCACAGCAACGAACATAATTGTAAGTGTAGTTTTCATTTCCAGCTCCTGAGTTATCATTGGCTTACAAACCAACCATAGGAGCATCAATTCGTTATAACTCGATGACTTTCAGATAAATTCCTTATAAAACATCGACGTCATTGTCAATTACTGCAATATCCATATCGCCAAAATCATATTCCAGCATAAAAATAAATTTTTCATCAGCACTAATGCTAAAGCGGCCAAACTGTATAGGCTCTAACACTCCTACTGTTTCATCTACTGTAAAATCGAGGTAATTCAGCCGGTAATTTAGTTCATCAATAAGGTAGGAGTAATAAATACCTGTTTTTCGCAGCTCAAATTTCAGGATAACTTGTGTTTCGGGTAAATCAATTTTCAGTTTCTTGGGGTCTTTGCCCTTCCACTGCATATAGAATTGTTTATCTCTGCTGCTGCGCCAGAAGGCATAGTCGGCGTAATAACTTTCGTAGTAATACTCTTTGTCATTGGCAAAAACCTCACGTTTGCCAAGATCATTAATATCACGTTGTATAACCTGCCAACGCCCTTGGCGGGCTTCAGAGTAAAACAACGATTTACCATCTCTGGACCAACTGGGAAAAGCCAGTACAGCATCCTTCTCGCCCGCTATTTTCAGCGGATTGCCCTCAATATCAAACAACCAAATTTCATCATTTAGCTGCACCATCAGCCGGCTGCCATCAGGAGAAAATACTAAACTGCGAATACGCTGCGCATCGCTAAAATTCGTTAGCTGTTTCTGACTGCCGTCATGGTAAAACAGCCATACCTGCTGCGAGCCTGACCGTCTTGACACAACGGCCGTTGGGCCATCTTCTACTGGATTAGCTTCAACAAAAGTTTCATTGCGGTTAGAGCTGAATACCGGTTCATTATGAGTTTCATTATTCTTTATGCGGTTTGATACTTTCTTAGGGTTTATTCTGGAGAAATTACCAATTGACGTAACAATTTTGCCCGAGGTTGTGACTTGCAATTCACTGGCATAAGCGTCGGTATAAGCAAGAATGGTAGGTTCTCCCTTATTCAGCCATACCCGGCCAAGTGCATTGGATGCCGATGGGTAAATAATAGAGCTGTCCGTTAAGTCCCAATCGACATTGCCTGGAAAGGTATCAGGCACTTTGGTTAATAACCGTGTTGATCTATCTGCAAGATTAAGTAACCAGATTTGCGCAGAACCCGCAGTTTCCCGCAGAAATACCAGCTGATCTCCCGCACGGGAAAAACGCGCAGCATAGTCACCAAAACTGCTCGAAGGCGGTACCGTAAGCACCTCTGAAATGGTGCTATCAATCGAGGTCATTTGTAAAACCAGCTGCTTTTTAACGTCATCCATATTAGGGTAAACAATATAGCGACCATCAGGTGACCAGGTAATGCGAACAGACACCGATTTTTCACCACAATGTTTGAGCAGGCTATCTTCCTGCACCTGCATTTTATCTGCACTGAGCAGCATTATCCGAACTTCACACCTTTCCTGCTGATAAAGCCGTTGGTAGGCAATCTTAGTTCCGTCAGGGCTAAATACAGCGCCAAAGCTACTGTAAGATTTATCAGTTAATTGTACCCTTTTATGCTCCTGTAAATCCTGCAACATCAGCACAGCTACATTATTTGCATCAGGTGCCGCATAGCTATACACCAGATACCGCTCGTCCGCTGATACATTGTGGTAAAACTCCAGCCCATCCAGTGCAGTGATCGGGGTGTAGCGCCACATAGGAATCGCGCTGGCGGTATCATCAGTTGCTGCGTTATCTGCCGGCCATAGCCACCAGATAAGCGCCATAATCAGCACTGCTGCGAAGGCAAGCCCGCTAACCAGTAAGGGTTTTGATCTTGACGGCGTGGTAGCAGTGCTTGCCGGACTAAGCACCAGCTCAGTATCCTCTTTAACGGCCAGAGGCACGATTTCAGATACCGGCGCGATAAAGCGGTAACCGCGTTTAGGAATAGTTTCAATATAACGGGGCTCACGGGTATCATCACCCAGCGCTACCCTTAATACCCTGATAACACGGGTTACCCTGCCATCAGATACGTCGCGGATACCCCATACATCCAGCAGCAGCTCATCTTTTGTAACCAGCTTGCCCGCGTTGACAATAAAGTAGTTAGCGACCTTCTGACACAGGTTATCTAAATCTGCGGTAATACTCAGCTTACCCTCAGCATCAAACTTCATCAGTTTGTCCTGCTCAGGTATATACTGCCATTCACCAACCTGTAACAGCTGGTTTGGTTTTATCGCCATAGGTTCAGACAATCGTTGTTATTCTTCTATACATTCGGTTGGTAATGGCATTTCAACTGAAATCGCAGGTAATAACAATACGTTAAGGCAATTTTGTGGCTGCGGATAGCCAGTTTTTGCTGAGAAGGCCTGTAAAGATACCTGTTCAGGCATGGCTCTGAGCAATGAATTCACGCCTTGTAGCGTAAAATAGCGGCTAAAAACATTTAACGCTCCGCTAGCACCGGTTAACCCTATAGCTTTATTATCATCACGACCTAACCATACTGTCATCAGTGTTTGTTGATCAAAGCCACTAAACCAGCTGTCCCGATAATCGCTTGATGTACCTGTTTTGCCTGCTAAAATCTCGCCGGGGAAAGCACTGCTAAGCGCACGTGCCGTACCTGTTTTTGCTGCCTGGATCAGCGCATATTGCAATAAATACACTTCTTGTTCATTGTAGCGCCGGGTTAGTCGGTGCTCACGCAAATGCAATGGGTGGCCGTTTGCATCAGTTACGGCATATAAAGTGCTAAGCTGCTGATGCATGCCGTTGTTGGCCAGCGTCTGGTACAACTGCGTCACTTCCAGCGGGCTTAGCTCTATCGCCCCCAACAAGGCCGCCGGATGCAATTTTACTCTGCGGTTTAGCCCCAGCTTACGTAAGCCTTCACTGACAGCAGGCAGGCCAATCTGCAGCCCCAGCCTTACTGTGGGAATATTTAATGAATTAACCAGCGCATCAAGTAGACTAACCTGACCTCTGAACTTTTTATCAAAATTCTGTGGCTGCCAATCCTGATCATTACTACGTAAACGGATCGGGCTGTCATCCAGTGGGGTAGCTAATGTGTAGCGGCCGCGCTGAGCTAAGGCTTCAAGAAAAATAACCGGCTTTACAATGCTGCCAATCTGCCGCCTGGCATCGGTAGCCCGGTTAAAACCGCCCTGTACAGCCACTTTACTACCCACCATAGCGTTAATTTCTGCCTGCCGGTAGTCCACTACTACAGCGGCAGCCTGTAATTCCGGGTCCAGCGGGGTAAGCTGGCTGCTAACGGCTTGCTCAATAGCGGCCTGAGCCTGAATATCAAGATAAGTAAATACTTTGATGCCTTTGTCCTGGTATTGCTCATCAATACTTAGCTGGCGCAGTTCTTTTTTAACCGCATCCAGATAAGAAGCAAAACCGGTATTCATATACTGGTTGCGCGAAATCACGGCTATCGGCTGCTCTACCGCCTGCTCGTATTGCTTACGGTCAAGAAATTTTTGTTCAAACATCAACCGCAATACCAGATCACGCCGCTCTTTAGCCCTTGCCGGGAAACGGCGGGGATCAAAGTACGACGGCCCTTTTAAAATGCCGATCATCAAGGCGTATTCTGCCGCCGTTAATTCAGTCAGCGGCTTGCCAAAGTAAAACCGGCTTCCCAGGCCAACGCCGTGCACGGCATTGGCGTGATTTTGCCCGACAAAAACTTCATTCAGATAGGCTTCGAGGATTTGGTCTTTGTTAAAGCGGTAATCCAGCACCAGCGCGATCATTGCCTCATTGACCTTACGCCACAAGGTGCGATCGCTGTTAAGGTACATGTTCTTTGCCAATTGCTGTGTTAAGGTTGATCCTCCCTGCACAGTACGCCCGGCGGTAATATTTACCCACAACGCTCTAAGTACTGCCAGCGGTGACACCCCATGGTGGTGATAAAAGTCGCGGTCTTCAACCAATAGTAGGGTATCTTTAAATATTTCAGGCACTTGCTGCAGTTGCACCAGTTCACGGTCTTCCTGTTGTGCCGACACCAGATGGTCAATCAGTTGAGGTTCGAGCCGGGCAAAATTCAGCGCTTCTTTTTGCTGGCGCTGGGTAATGCGGTTAATACCACCACGGTTAAATTCGACACTAAACAGCTGAGCCGCCTCATAGCCTTCAACATACATAAAGGGGCGCCGGTAAACTGAAACATGATTGCGTGACACACTATATTGGCCAGCAGCCGATAACGCAGGGTTGCGCTGATACTGTAACGAGTTTAGCTGCTGAATAAACTGCTGTTGTGTCAGAATCTTACCGGGATAAAGCTCTATACTCTTGGCATAAATTTGTGCAGGCACCTGCCACTTTTGGCCACTAAACTTTTTACTTATTTTGCTATCCAGATACAGAAAATAAAAAGCCAGCAGCACTAACAGCAGCAACACCACTTTAGCCAGCAGCCACAATGGCTTATGCCACCAGACTGCACGCAGCACGCCAGGCACAGCACGCTTTTTATTGCTGCGCCTGGCACTGTCTTTTTTACTGCTCATCGTAACATCGCCTTTTTAGTTTTCGTTGTCGGCATGGCCTGCGCCGGATCTTCCGGCCAATAATGTTTCGGGTAGCGTCCGCGCATTTCTTTTCTGGCCTCCTGCCAGGCATTTTGCCAGAAACTGGCTAAATTCTGCGTTACCTGTAGGGGTTGTCTGGAGGGGGACAACAGCTCTACTGTGATATTTATTTTGCCCTGCAATAACGTTGGCGACTGCATCTGACCATACATTTCCTGAACCCGCACTGAAAGCCTGGGGCCGCCCTCAGCCAGGTAATTAATACTCAGCCTTGAACCGGTGGGCGCCTGCCAGTGCGTGGGTAATAACTGATTCAATATCTGCTGTTGCTGATAACTTAAACACTGCAGCAACGCGTCATACAGTGGGATCTGCGCCAAAGCCGTGCTTTTACTGATTTGTGCCAGATAGCTGCCAAGCCAGTTGGGTAGCGCCGCCAGTAAGGCATCGTCAGAAAAATCCGGCCAGTCTGCATCGCTCTGCTGTTGTTGCAGTAAGCTCACTCTTGCGCGCAGTTGTAGTGCGGTGTCGGTCCAGTTCAGGCAACCCAGACCTTTATTGCTAATATAGTTCTGCCACGCCAACTGCTTTTGCTCTGCGGTTAACTGCAGCGCCGCAGGCTTGGCGGCTAGTAAACACTGGCCAAACTTCAGTTGTTGTTCGGTAAAAAAGCTTCCGCTTTTATCGTCCCAGAAGGTTTGCGTTTGCCAACTAAGCTCAGCCTGCCAATCAGACAACACCGCATCAGGGCTGATACTGACAGCATAGTAAATGCGGTTTTCACGGCCAAACTGCTGCATATGCAATACCACCAGCCAGGGCTGGCCGCTAAGGCTGTGATTATCCTGCAGCACTGCGCCAATACCATTGGCCAACTGATACCCCTGGCCGCGGCGTTTGGCCAACCGATCGGGAAAAGCCCGCAAAACCAGTATTGGCAATAATTCCAGCGGTAACATTTCGCTTAGCTGACAACCAAGCAAGCGGGCGAAACTTTGCGCCTGCTGCCATTGTTGTGGCAGTGCCTGCTTAACACGGCCAAGCAGGCTGTATATATCGCCCTGTAGCACTCTGGTATCTTCAAGTATTGCTGCCAGGACACAAGCCAGTGCTTGCACCTGCTGGTTCCCCTGCTGCTCCAGTTGCTGCGCATGTAGCAACATAGCCGCTAACCTGGGATCCGTACCCAATTTATGCGCTTGCCGGCCGTTGCTGGTAATAACACCTTTGTTGTCAATAAATCCCAGTTGCAGTAACAACTGCTCTGCCACAGCTAAATTTGCTGCCGATGGTGGGGTTAGCCATTGCAAATCGTCCACCTGGCAACCCCAGGCCGCAACTTCAAGCCGCAGGGCGGTTAAATCGCTTACCTCTATCTCCGGGGTTTCAAACCGGGCACGGCGCTGCCATTTTTCTGCGGTATCCAGCCGGTAGCAGTGGCCAGGTGACAAACGCCCGGCACGCCCGGCACGCTGGGTAGCTGCCGCCTGGCTAATAGCGCAGGTTTCCAGCACACTGAAGCCCTGGCGCGGGCTAAACCGGCTTTGCCGGCACAGGCCGCTGTCTATCACCACGGTAATGCCGTCTATGGTTAAACTGGTTTCGGCCAGATTAGTTGATAGCACCACCTTGCGTACGCCTACCGGCGGCGCAGCAATAGCTGCCTGCTGTTGCGCCAGCGTCAGGCTACCTAATAAACGATGCAGTTGCACATTGGCAGCTAAACCCTGCTGCTCCAGCAGCTGAGCACTCTGGTTTATTTCAGCCTGGCCGGGTAAAAATACCAGAATATTGCCGTTATGTTTATTCAGCGCCTGTTGCACTAAGGCGGCAATTTGCTGCGCCAGCGGTTGGCTACCCGGCAGTGCATACTCTACCGTTACCGGATAACTACGGCCCTCACTGGCCACTACCGGTGCATCAAGTTTGCCCGCCAGTTGCGCCATATCCAACGTGGCCGACATAATTAGTAACTGCAGTTCAGGGCGTAACTGTTGTACTTCCAGGCACAGTGCCAGTGCTAAATCTGCATGCAACGAGCGCTCGTGGAACTCATCAAACAGTAACAGATCCACAGCTGTCAGCTCAGGATCTTGCTGTAGTTTGCGCGTGAGTACGCCTTCGGTAACAATAAGCAAACGGGTCTTGCTGCTGTGTTTTTGCTCCTGACGAATTTGATAACCTACGGTTTCGCCGACAGCTTCACCCAGTTGTGCAGCCAGATAAGCCGCAATGCTTTTGGCCGCCAGGCGGCGCGGCTCCAGCATTAATAGCTTTTTACCTGCAAAATCAGCATGCTGTAATAAATACAACGGCAGATAAGTCGATTTGCCAGCCCCGGGCGGGGCCGACAAAATCACTTTATTATGTTGCTGTAACAGTGACAGCAATTGCGGAAAAATGTCAGCGACAGGTAACACAACTTAACCCGAAAAAACCTTATTGGCGTCAGTTTACCCTGTTTTAGGCTGACGCCCCAAACTTGTTAAGATTTCGGGTTAAGCTTCAGGCTTCGCCAAGTAAAGTCGCACTGATGGTACGAATGCCCTGCCCGGTAGCACCGGCGGCCCAATAAGCGTTGTTGTTATTATTAAACGCGGCAGCTAAATCAAAGTGCAACCAGCCTTTGCCTTCATCAGGCACAAAGCGGCTTAAAAAACCGGCTGCGTTGCTGGCACCGCCGGCGCCGCCACCTTTTACCGGCCGGCTATTGGCCGTATCGGCATAAGCTGACGGGCACTGTTGTTGATGCCACAGCTCCAGCGGTAACTGCCAGGTAGGCTCCTGCACTTGCTCTGCGTAGGTAAGTGCTTTTTGCGCTAACGCTTTATCCAATGCAAACAACGCATTATATTCTGCGCCAACCGCCGTCATAGCTGCCCCGGTTAACGTCGCAGCATCAATAATCAACCCGGCACCGCTTTGTGCAGCGCACATCAGGCCATCGGCCAATACTAAGCGGCCTTCAGCGTCGGTGTTGACAATTTCAACGGTAGTACCGTTTTTGTAGGTAATAATATCGCCCAGTTTATAGGCATTACTGCTGATCAGGTTTTCCGCACAGCATAAAATCAGCTGTACGCGTTTATTCAGGCCCTGTAGTATCGCCAGTGCCAGCGCAGCCGTTACCGTAGCGGCGCCGCCCATATCACATTTCATTGTCAGCATGCTTTCAGTGGCTTTAATCGAGTAACCGCCGCTGTCAAAGGTAATACCCTTCCCCACCAGCGCTGCGCTGACCGCCGCGTCGGCCTGGCCTGTCGGGTTGTAGTCCAGCACCAGCATTGCCGGTTTGCGGGCACTGCCACGCCCTACGGCATGCAAGCCATTCCAGCCGTGCTCTAGCAGTTGCTTATCAAGCAAAATATGGCTGTTAACCGTGCCTTTAGGGGCAATATCTGTAATAAAAGTGGCAGCCTGTTTTGCCAGTTGCTCGGGGTATAGTTCATCCGGCGTTTGGTTTATCAGTTGTTTGGCCCAGCTAAAACACTGTGCCAGTTGTTCCAGTTGACTCTGCGCGGCATCATTGTTAAACAGCACGCCACCTTGTTTTTTTGCACTGCAAAAGCCCTGATAAAATGCCCATTGCAGTTCCAGTGTCCAGTTGTCACCGGTTAACTGTACCTGAGTTAAGCCTAAATTATCTAAGCTGCGCGCCGCCTTTTGCACACTGCGCTGTGCGTCTTTGGTATTAAAATGGATTTGAAAGCCAGTGGCGGTAGGGGTAAGTAAAGCTTTGCCCCATTTATTTGCCACCGTTTCTGCCTGTAGCTGAATTTGCACAACGTCTGTCATCTGTCACCCTTTTTTATCAGTGCTGTTTTGCGTTAAATGCGATGCTAATCAGTGTATCACAAGGCTTTACAGGCGAAACAGAAGCTCGTTATTTTGCTGCTGTACCAAGCTAAAGCGCGCGTTAAATTGGCGTAAATTAAATAAGATGACGATAGGCCCGCCAATCTGTATACTTCCGCGTCTTTTTAAATCTGATTGCGATGCCAGCAATATTCTGCTATCTATAGCCGCCATATTTTTTCGCTTGGCATTATACAGGAGATGATTATGCCAGAAGGCAATACTACCAAAACGCTGGGCTTACTTGCCCTTGCAGGCGTAGCGCCATATCAGGAAGCTGTCGGGGAAGAGTATATGAACCCGAAGCAACTGGAACATTTCCGCCGCATTCTCGACGCCTGGCGTCAGCAGCTGCGCGAAGAAGTTGATCGCACCAAAAACCATATGGCAGATGAAGCTGCTAACTTCCCGGATCCGGTAGACCGTGCCGCTCAGGAAGAAGAATTCAGTTTAGAACTGCGCGCCCGTGACCGTGAGCGTAAGCTGCTGAAGAAAATTGAAAAAACCTTGCAGAAAATCGAAGACGAAGACTTTGGTTACTGTGATACCTGCGGTATTGAAATTGGTATTAAGCGCTTGGAAGCCCGTCCAACGGCTGACATGTGTATCGATTGCAAAACCTTAGCAGAAATTAAGGAAAAGCAACTGGGCGGCTAAGATGCCCGCTAAGATGCCAAGTGTTAGCCCCGCTTATATCGGCCGGTTTGCGCCTTCGCCTTCCGGCCCACTTCATTTCGGTTCTCTTATTGCTGCGGTTGGCAGCTATCTGCAGGCAAAAAGCCAGCACGGCCAGTGGCTGGTAAGAATGGAAGACATCGACACGCCTCGCATGGTGCCGGGCATCGACAGTGATATTCTGCGCACACTGGAGCAATTTGGTTTACTGTGGGATGGCGAGGTGCTGTATCAAAGCCAGCGTCTGGCGCGCTACAGTGAAGTTTTTAACCAATTACAGCAGCAACAGCTAATTTATGCCTGCCAGTGCAGCCGCAAGCAAATCAGTGCAATGGGGGGTACTTACGACAACCGCTGTGCCACAAAGAATTTAAACAGTAGCAACCTGGCCTGGCGTTTGCGCAGTGACAATGTCAGCACCCACTTTACCGATCTGCTATTTGGCCCGCAGCAGATAACAAGCCAACTGGCGCAGGAAGATTATATTATTAAACGCCGCGATGGCTTATTTGCTTATCAACTGGTGGTAGTAGTAGATGATATCGACCAGGGCGTAACCGAAGTGATCCGCGGCGCCGATTTACTGCCGATGACACCACGACAACAAGCCTTGTTCAGCTTGCTTGGTGCAGTGAAACCCGGATATGGCCACTTGCCGCTGGCGGTGCTGGAACCGGGATTTAAGCTCAGCAAACAAAATCACGCTGCTGCCATCAGCCAATGGCCCAAAGCCCAGGTAATGCGTGAAGTATTGCGTTTTCTTGGCCACCCGCCACCGGCAGAGTTAGAACAAGCCCCGGTTACGGAGCAATTAAGCTGGGCCATCAGCAACTGGCAGCTTGCCAAAGTCCCGCTGCGAATGGAAATAAGCAGCACAGAATTTCGTTAAGCCGGCCCGGTTTAATTCTTTTTTCGCTTCGGCTGCGGTATTATTAGCCGTTTTTAAAACAATGCAGCTCGGGGCTGTCTTTAGTCAGGAGAATTATCATTATTTCGCGAGTGTTAGATTTTTGCCGCCGCACTTTTGGCGGCAAGGCCACTAAGGCAAACAACCAGAAAACTAAAGCTGTAGGCAAAGTGCAACAAGCACCACGCCCGGCTCCGGGTGCCAGCCTGTTACCTGCCGTGCAGCGTTTAAGCCGCGATCAGCATGCTATTTCACGTAAAGACATCAGCCCGAACGCGCTTAAAGTGCTGTACCGGCTCAAAGATGCTGGTTTTGATGCTTATCTGGTGGGTGGCTGTATCCGCGATTTACTACTCGGCCTGAAGCCAAAAGATTTTGACGTGGTAACCAATGCCAAACCCGAGCAGGTAAAACAGGTATTTCGTAACTGCCGCCTGATTGGCCGCCGTTTTCGTTTAGCCCATGTGGTATTTGGCCGTGAAGTTATTGAAGTTGCTACCTTCCGGGGCCACCACAGTGGCGCAGATGACGAAGCAGACACAGCACCGAAGTTAAAAACAGCCAGCTTAAGCGATCATGGCCAAATTCTGCGTGACAACGTGTACGGTACCATTGAAGAAGATGCAGAGCGGCGTGACTTTACCGTTAATGCGCTGTATTACTCGGTCAATGATTTCTGTGTTTATGACTTTGCCAACGGCATGCAGGCAATAGCCGCACGTAAAATTGAACTGATTGGCGATCCCGAGACACGGTATCGCGAAGATCCGGTGCGCATTTTGCGGGCGATCCGCTTTGCTACCAAACTGAATATGCAAATTGCCCCAGCCAGTGCCGAGCCAATAGCACAGTTGGCGGTACTGCTGAAAAATATCCCGCCACCGCGTTTATTTGATGAGCTGGTAAAGCTGCTGCTGGCCGGTAAAGCCTTTGATAACTTTATGCTGATGCGTGACAGCAAAGTATTAAAACAGCTGCTGCCACAACTGGATAAACTGTTAAAACAGGAACCGGAAGGCAAAGCGTTTCAGTTGGCCACTAAAGCACTGCAAAACACCGATGAGCGGGTTGACGCGGACAAACCGGTAACACCAGCCTTTATTTTTGCCGCCCTGTTATGGTACCCGGTAGAACTGCGCAGCCAAATGCTGATAACCGACGGTTTAAGTGAAATTGATGCAATGAATATCGCCATGACCGAAGTGCTGGACGATATTCAGCGCACTATTGCTATCCCTAAGCGTTTTACACTGTCAATGCGCGATATCTGGGCCCTGCAGAGCCGTTTAACCAAACGCGCCGGGCGCCGGGCCTTTAAACTTCTGGAGCAGCCTAAGTTTCGTGGAGCCTTTGATTTTCTGCAATTACGTGCCGAAGCCGAGGGCGGCAGCTTAGTTGAGCTGGCACTGTGGTGGGAAAGATTTCAGTTTGCGGACGAAACCGACCGGCTGCAGCTGATCAACCAGTTGGGTAAAGAAGGCATCGACAAAGGCCCACGCCGCCGTCGCAGCTATAAACGTAAACCCACGGTAGAATAATGACACCGCTTCGCTGTTACATTGGTTTAGGCGCTAACCTGGAGCAACCGGTAGCGCAACTGCAACAAGCCGTGCAGGCACTTAAACAGCTGCCACACAGTACGCTGGTGGCGGTGTCCGGCTTTTACGGTTCTAAACCTATGGGGCCGCAAGACCAACCCGATTACGTTAATGCCGTAGCCGCAATAGACACTACATTAACACCAGAGCAGCTACTGGATGCCCTGCAACAGATAGAACAACAGCAGGGCCGTAAACGTAAAGCCGAGCGTTGGGGCCCGCGCACACTGGATTTAGATATTCTGCTGTACGGCAACCAGGTTATCGCTACTGAACGCTTAACCGTGCCGCACTATGGCTTGCGTGTACGTGAGTTTGTACTGTATCCCCTTTACGAAATTGCCCCCCAGCTTAACCTGCCGGACGGTACTGTATTATCCTCTTTACTGGCGCAGGTGCCGCTTAACGGCCTGCAAAAACTTCACAGCAGTTGCAGCTGATCGCACTTTGTGCGATCTTGCGCGTCCTGCGTTAATGGTCGGATGAGAAGATTATGGCTAAGATCACCACTGCCGTATTACAGAAAATGAAGCAGCAAAGCGACAAGATCACGATGCTGACGGCCTATGATGCCAGCTTCGCTAAATTATTTGCCGAACAAGGCGTCGATGTACTGCTGATCGGCGACTCCTTAGGTATGGTGCTGCAAGGCCACGGCGATACCCTGCCGGTTACCGTTAACGACATTGCTTACCACACCCGCGCCGTGCGCGCCGGTGCGCCGGATGCGTTCGTCATCGCCGATATGCCGTTTATGAGCTACGGTACCCTGGAGCAAGCGTTGCAAAGCGTAGTACCGCTGATGCAGGCAGGTGCCAATATGGTGAAACTCGAAGGCGGCAACTTTTTGCTGCCTACCGTAAAAGCCTTAACCGAGCGCGGCGTACCGGTATGCGGCCATTTGGGCTTAACACCACAGTCGGTGCATATCTTTGGTGGTTATAAAGTACAGGGTAAAACCGATGCTGCCGCCGATAACATGGTTGCGCAAGCCAAAGCCCTGCAAGACGCCGGCGCCCAGTTACTGGTGTTAGAATGCATACCCACCGCCTTAGCCAAACGTATTACTGAGGCGCTAAGCATTCCGGTTATCGGCATTGGCGCCGGTAATGTTACCGACGGCCAGGTGCTGGTAATGCACGATTTACTCGGCATCAGCAGTGGCTATATTCCGAAATTTTCCAAGAACTATCTGGCACAAACCGGCGAGATCAGAAGCGCTATTGCCGCTTATGTCAGCGAAGTAAAAAACCAGACTTTTCCTGCCAGCGAACACAGTTTTTAACTCTGATGAAAATACTCAACTCTATTGCTGCGCTGCGGGCACAAATCAGTGCCTGGCGGCAAAACGGCGAGCGCATCGCCTTTGTGCCCACTATGGGCAACCTGCATAACGGTCACTTAAAACTGGTTGATGTTGCCAAAAGCCACGCCGACCGGGTAATTGTCAGCATCTTTGTTAACCCGATGCAGTTTGGCAAAAATGAAGATCTCGACAGCTACCCGCGTACGCTGGAGGCTGATTGCGCCGGGCTAACCGCCCATGGCGCCGATGCGGTATTTACCCCTACGCCGGATATGATGTACCCGCGCGGCCTGGACGTACAAACCTTTGTCGAAGTACCGCTGCTTGGCGATTTGCACTGCGGCGCCAGCCGTGCCGGCCATTTCCGTGGCGTGTCGACTATTGTTTGTAAGCTGTTTAATCTGGTGCAGCCGGATATTGCCTGTTTTGGCCAGAAGGATTATCAGCAACTGGCCATTATCCGCCAGATGGTAACCGATTTATCCTTACCGATTGAGATTATCGGCGTACCAACAGAGCGTGCGGCCAATGGTCTGGCGCTAAGCTCACGCAATGGTTATTTAACGCCAGAGCAATTAGCTACAGCCCCACAGCTATATCAACTGTTGCAGCAACTGCGAGCCCAAATCCTGGCCGGTAACCATGATTACCGCAGCCTGGAGTTGCAAACTAAACAACAACTGAGCGCTGCCGGCTTTACGCCGGACTATATTGATATCTCTGATCAAACCGATCTAACGCTGGCTACCACCGCACAGCAAGCTAAAGTCATTCTGGCCGCCGCCTGGCTGGGCAACACCCGGCTGATTGATAATCTGGAAGTCTGAATCGCCTGCTGTTACCCGGCTATGGTTTACGCCGGGTTTAACGGCCAAAACAGCGGCAACAAAGCCATGGTAATAACAAACAATAGCAAGCTAAGCGGCCCACCCACTTTTAAATAATCGACAAAACGGTAGCCCCCCGGCCCCATTACCAGCGTATTGGCAGCATGCGATACCGGGCTGGCCAGGCTGGTGGCCGCTACCGCCACTATCATCATTGCACTTTGACCATTCAGCCCCAGCGCACTGCTAAGCATTAAACCAATCGGCGCCATAATCAGCACCAGTGCCACAGTTGGCACCACTAAAGTGCCCAGTGCCGTAACCAAATACAAACCGGCCATGACTGCCCAGGGGCCAAATTGGCCGGGCCCTGCCAGCACAGCTTGCGCCAGCCAGGCTGCAGTGCCGGAATGTTGCATCGCCGCTCCCAGCGGCAGCATGCCGGCGATCAGAAAGATAGAGCGCCAGTCAATGGCGGCATAAGCCTGCTCCATACTTAAACATCGGCTGGCCACCATTAAGGTTGCCGCCAGAATAGCCGCCAGATAAACCGGCAATACGCCGGCTACCGTCAGGGTTATCATCAACAGGATTAAGCCGGCAGCCAAAGGCGCCTTGCTGACATTCACCGGCTTTACCTGTATCGGGTTTAACACAATCAGATGCTCACTTTCGGTCAGCATCGCCAGCCGCGGCCGCGGCCCTACTATTAACAACGCATCCCCCGCCTGCAACAACATGCTGCCCAGCGCCGAGCGATACGCGCGGCCTTCGCGCCAAATGGCTGCCACTTCCACTTTATAACGTTTATCAAGTTGCAGCGCATTAACACTCTTGCCGATGTATTTACTACGCGGGTGCAAGGTTGCTTCTATCAGCTCCAGCTTACCTTTGGCCAGTAAATCCAGATAAGGCGACATATCGTCCAGTCGCTCCAGCTGTTTAAAGCCGCGCAGAATATCCAGGTCTTCCTCCCGCCCCTGGATCAGCAGCAAGTCGCCGGCTGCCAGTTTATCGTCAGAGTGAAACTGCTGAATAATTTCGCCCTGGCGAAACAGCCCCAGTAAACGAAAATCAAAGGCGTCACCCAGCCGGTTATCGGCAAAGGTGCTGTCAACCAGCGGGCTGTCGGCCGGTAAACCCAGCACAAATAGGCGCTCTTCCAGTTTATAGTGCTGTATTACATCATCCGGGCTAAGCAACTGTAATACACTAAACGCTGCTTGCCTGGCCATGGCGTCCAGCGCACTTTTGCTACCCTGCACCAGAATTTTATCGCCGGCGGCCAGCGATAAATCGGCCAGCCGCGTACGTAACATTTGGCCGCCGCGCTTTACCGCTAACACATTAATCTGGTAATGCTCCCGAAAACGGTGATGCTGCAATACTTCGCCCACCAGCACGCTGTCAGGCGCCACCTCCAGCTCAGCCAGACCACTGGCTGCCAGCAATTTTTCATGCAGCATTGGTGCTTCACGTTCAATGGTTAACGAGTTCCAGCTACGCAGCCGTTCAAAGCGGCTGAATTTACCCTGTGCCAGCACAATATCGCCGCCCTGAAGAACAGTATGGCGCGATGGCAGGGTAAAGGTTTCACTGCCCCGGGTCAGAGCGATAACGATCAGGCCGGCGGTATTAATTAAGCCAGACTCTTCCAGCGTACGCCCGGCCAGTAAAGAATCATCAGGTAAGCGCAGCGCAAAAATCCGCTCCTGTAAACCGTATTGATCGCTGAGGTTTTTACTGCCTGCCAGGCCAGCGCGGCCAGGATCGGTCTCCGGTAACAAGTGACGGCCAACAAAAGCGACAAACAAGGTGCCGGCTAATAAAATCGGTAAACCGATTAAGGCGAAATCAAATAATTTAAATCCGCTGTGGCCACTATCTTCCAGCGCAATATGCACCAGTAAATTGGGTGGTGTGCCAATTAAGGTGATTAAGCCACCGAGCATGGCGCCAAAGGCCATTGGCATCAGCACCTTGGCCGGTGATATACCGCAACGTCTGGCGGCTTCTACCGTCACCGGCAGCAATAAGGCCACCACGCCTATATTGCTCATAAAAGCGGATAACGCCCCGGAAATCAGCATAATGACAATGATCATCCTGGTTTCACTGCTATCGGATAAGCGAATCACCTGCCGCCCGATGCCGTCGGCAATACCAACACGGGTTAAGCCCTCACTCATAATAAACATGGCCCAGACAGTAATCACCGCCGGGTTACTAAACCCACTTATGGCCTCTGCCGGCGATACCAGGCCCAATAAAGCCAAAGTACATAACACCAATAAAGCGACCACATCCATTCGCAGCCAGCCGGTAACAAACAATACCAGGGCTGCCAGCAGTATCAATAATACCAGGGCGATATCCGGCGTCATAACAGCCACATCAGCAAGGCTGCCACCCGGGCCTGCCTGCGACGCGGCAAGCAGATGCCGCAGCTAATTGGTAAGTTCAGAATCATAGTCCCTTGTGCCATGGTTACAGTGAGATCTCCCGGTTGATTAGGGTTTACGGCATAGCCGGCTGAACAGCCGCAGCATTAATTCATTATCAGTTTACAACATCAAGACAGAAAAAATGTTCTGGATCAAGCTATAACCCCGGTGATAGCTATACTCTGTAGCAAAGATGTTTAAAGGATACTTTTTTTGTTGAAACAACTTTGCGGCGTCGCGCGGATAAACTTTCTCAGTCTTACCCTGGTATGTATTGCTCTGGCGGCCGGAGCAAGCTGGCAAGCCGGATTTGTTTTACACTACGCTACATTTGCGCTGGTAACAGCCGTAGGGCTATGTGCTCATCTTAGCGTTAATGCCTTCAATGAGTACTTCGACTTTAAATCAGGGCTGGATTTTCTCACCGAGCGTACGCCGTTCAGCGGTGGCAGCGGCACCCTTGTCCGCCACCCAACAGCCAGCACCGCTGCTTTAACATTAGCAATTGTCAGCCTGCTGCTCACCATTGGCGGCGGCCTGTACCTCAGCTATCAATTAAACTGGCTGCCCTTGATGCTCGGCATTCCGGGCGTAGTACTTATTTATGCGTACACCCAGTATGTTAACCGTTGGCCACTGCTATGCCTGCTGGCACCCGGCATCGGTTTTGGCGTTTTTATGACACTGGGCAGCTACTGGGTATTGGCCGGCAGCGTCAGTGCCGCAGCCTGGGTACTGGCGGTTATTATACTGCTACTGGTTAGTAATTTGTTGCTGCTGAACCAGTTTCCGGATGCCGACGCCGACCGTCGCGTTGGCCGGCGCCACTTACCTATCGTTATCGGCCGGCGGCGCAGTGCCAGCGTTTACACCCTGCTGCTGTTACTAAGTTACCTGGTGTTGTTAGCCGCGGTGGCTGGAGGCATTTTGCCCCGGCAATGCCTGTTAGCACTGCTCAGCCTGCCACTGCTGATAAAGCTGCTGCCGGGCCTGTTCCGCTATGCCGATAAACCCAAACAACTCACGCCCTACCTGGGCCTGAATGTACTGCTGTGCCACCTTTATCCGCTGCTGTTACTGGCAGGGCTGATTTGGGCCGGCATTGGCCATAAGGCACTTTGATGCAAATACTGCAAACAGACATTATTGTGGTCGGTGGCGGTGGCGCCGGTTTACGCGCCGCCATTGCCGCTGCTGAAGCAGCACCGCAGTTAAGTATTACGTTGCTGTCAAAAGTATACCCAATGCGTTCGCACACAGTAGCTGCCGAAGGGGGCGCGGCGGCGGTAACCTTAAGTAGCGACAGTGCCGCAGCGCATTTTCACGATACCGTCAGTGGCGGCGATTGGCTGGCCGATCAGCCGGTGGTGGAGTTCTTTGTTAAGCAGGCCTATCGCGAGCTGGTACAACTGGAACACTGGGGCTGCCCCTGGAGCCGCCAGCAAGATGGCAATGTTGCCGTACGCCGTTTTGGCGGCATGAAAACCGAACGCACCTGGTTTGCCGCCGACAAAACCGGCTTTCATATTTTGCATACCTTATTTCAAACCAGCCTGAAATACCCGGCCATTAAGCGGCTGGATGAATATTTTATGTTGGATCTACTGCGCGCAGGCGAGCAGGTAGTAGGTGTGTTAGCACTGGCGCTGAACAGCGGCGAGCTGGTGCAAATTCAGGCTAAAAGTGTCATTTTGGCCACCGGCGGTGCCGGCCGGGTGTTTCATTACCATACCAATGGCGGCATTGTTACCGGTGATGGTATGGCACTGGCCTACCGCCACGGCGTGGCACTGCGCGATATGGAGTTTGTGCAATATCACCCCACCGGTTTACCGGGCTCCGGTATTTTAATTACCGAGGCCTGCCGCGGCGAAGGTGCGGTATTACTGAATAAGCACGGCAAACGATATTTACAAGACTATGGCTTAGGCCCGGAAACAGCATTAGGCCAGCCGCAAAATAAACAAATGGAGCTTGGCCCGCGGGATAAATTATCGCAGGCATTCTGGCATGAACAACAAGCCGGCCGCTGCGGCGACTATAACGGCCATGCGGTGGTATATCTGGATTTACGCCACTTAAGCCGTGCGCATTTACAGCAGCGGCTGCCGTTTATCTGTGAGCTGGCCAAAGCCTATGTCAATATTGATCCGGCGCTGGCGGCCATCCCAATCCGCCCGGCGGTGCATTACACCATGGGCGGTATTGCTACCGACATTAACTGCCAAACCACCCTGCCGGGTTTATACGCCGTGGGCGAATGCGCCTCAGTCGGCCTGCATGGTGCTAACCGGCTGGGCTCCAATTCATTATCAGAGCTGCTGGTATTTGGCCGCGTTGCCGGTGAGCAGGCGGCGCACTATGCCAGCCAATGTCCGGCGGCAGACAGCAAAGCACTGAGTGTACAAAGCGAAATGTCACAGCGCTGGCTTAACCGCCGTTTTGGCACTAATACCACAGATTCAGTGGCCCAACTGCGCCAGGACATGACACTGACCATGGAGCAAGGCTGCGGTATTTACCGCACCGGTGAGGGCCTGGCGCACTGTCAGCAACAGTTGCAGGCGCTACAACAGCGTTATCAGCAGCTTAAAGTTACCGACCGCAGTAAGGTGTTTAACTCTGAGCTGATGCAGTATTTGGAACTGGGCTTTGGCCTGGATGTGGCGCTGGCTATTTGCAGCGCTGCTATGGCCCGTACTGAGTCACGCGGTGCGCATCAGCGGCTGGACAGCGGTATGACAGTGCGCAACGACGCCGGCTTTCTGTGCCATTCGCAGCTGTATTATAAGGCGAACAGCTTACCCCATCTTAGCTGGCAAGCCGTGCAAATCAGCAGCCTGCCACCGGCACAGCGCAGCTATGGTGCAGATAATGCTGCTGCAGAGAATAGTGCTGATAGCACAAAAGGAACGCAGCCATGATTGATTACCAACTGTTGATCCAGCGCTATGATCCTGAACACGACAACGAACCGCGGCTGCAGCGTTTTACTGTGCCGGGCGATCACACCACATCAGTGTTGGATGCCCTATTATATGTGCAGCAAAAGCTGGAAGTAACACTGGGTTTGCGCTGGTCATGCCGGATGGCCATTTGCGGCTCGTGCGGTGTTATGGTTAACGGCATACCCAAATTGGGTTGCAAAACCTTTTTACGTGACTATCACTCAGACATCACTATCGAACCGCTGGCGCACTTTGCGGTAGAGAAAGACCTGATTGTTGATATGACACAATTTCTGGCACATTTATCAGCCATCAAACCCTATCTGATTAACGATTACAGCGGCACAACGGTGCACAAGCAAACGCCGGCGCAACTGGCAAAGTATCAGCAATTTTCTAACTGTATTAATTGCGGCTTGTGCTATTCGGCCTGCCCGCAATTTGGTTTAAACCCGGAATTTTTAGGCCCGGCGGCTATTACGCTGGCCCAGCGCTACAACCTCGATAGCCGTGACAACGGCAAAGCCGCACGTATGCCGCAGTTAAACGGCAAGAACGGCGCCTGGGGTTGCACCTTTGTTGGTTTTTGCTCAGATGTTTGCCCCAAACAACTCGACCCGGCCGCAGCGGTGAATCAGGCGAAAGTGGAATCAGCAAAAGATTTTATTATCAGCATGTTTAAACCTTAAGGAGCACGGCGATGAATATACCTGACAGCGCGCGCAAACCTTATCAGAATGAACTGAGCCGCTGGTGGTGGTTAAAGCAACGCTACTACCGGCTGTATATGCTGCGCGAAGCCACAGTACTGCCACTGCTATTTTTTATCGGTTGTTTACTCTATGGCCTGTACTGCTTAACGCAAGGAGCCGCCCACTGGCAGAGCTTTCAGCTGTTTATGCAACAGGGCTGGGTAATAGCGCTTAATTTGCTGGCTTTTGCGGCCAGCCTGTTTCACGCTAAAACCTTTTTTGCCTTGTTCCCGCGGGTTATGCCGCTGGCACCGGCAGCTCTGATGATCAGCGGCCAATGGCTGGCAACGCTGCTGGTAGCCACTGGCGTGCTACTGCTATTTGGTGGTTGGCTATGAACAGCCCGAAACGTTCAGATGAACCTATCTGGTGGGCATTGTTCAGCGCCGGTGGCGTTTGCTTTGCGGTATTTCTGCCGGGGTTAATACTGGCAGTGGGGATCTTGTGGCCGCTGGGGCTGCTTAATTCGTCTGTTCTGCAATATGCTCAGCTGCTGTCATTATTGCAAAGCGGCTACGGTTTAACCGGCTTGGCTTTTACCGGCGCGGTAATTTGCTTACCGCTGTTTCATGCTGCACATCGCATTCACCATGGTTTGCATGATCTAAAGTGCGGTTACTCCAGTGCAACTAAGCTGTTGTGTTATGGCACGGCTGGCATACTAAGTGTGCTGGCACTGTATTTAACCTTGCATTTGATATTAGCTGACTAAAAATTGCTCCCTGTTAATTTCAGCCTGTCGCCAATCAGCAACAGGCTATGCATTTGATTTATAAAGATAAAACATCAGCACTAGGTTAAGCGACGCCGATTTGCGACAATCAGGCCTTACCGCTTCGCCAAATAGCGGGCTAAATTAGGTTAACTAACTGTATTTTATTGTTTTTTATTTCTGGCACGACATCTGCAATCACTATAGTAAGATTGCAAACAAGCCGGAGACGGAAGATGAAAAAAGTCCTTATTACTGCCCTGTTATTACTAAGCGCGAATCTGGTACTGGCAAACGAATTTCTTAATAAAGTAAATCAGCAAGAGCAACCACACACAGCGACATTGTCGCAGGCTGAATTAATTGCACAGGAAGAACTTGCCGCAGCATTATCTGCCAATGCAGAATTGCCTTAAACAATTACTGTAATAAAAAGCAGCCTTAAAAACTGTGGGTGGCAAGCCACCCGCTCGGCTAAAAGCCGGATCTGAATTTGGCCGCATCGATAATGGCCCAAAGATGGGCAATAGCGGCGATAATGCCTGGTATTACTAAAAACCATAAAGCATAACCCGCTACACACACCAGAAAAAACACAATTGCAGCAAATATACGGCCCTGCACTAACTGACCTAAGCCCGGAATAAACACGTTACATAGCGCGGCAATAACATTGCCACCTGAACCTTGACCTGCCATAACATTCCCCTATCTATTGCTGTTTAATATATTACTGCTTTAATGCTGCGACAAACTGCTCTGACTGCGTAATAGCGTTATTCATGTCGTCAATCAGGCGGTTAATATCTTTTTGCACTGTATTGAATTCACCCTGCAATGCACCAATTGCCTTAGCATTCAGATTATGTTTTAAATACAGCGAATTGTCTCTGAGCGATGCCAATACGGGCTGCATACTTTGCTCGGCTCGGCGCATGGTTTTTAGCAGGTTGCTGTACTGACGTTTGGTGTCGGCCAGCTTTTTCGTGCTGTCTTGTTTTAACTTGGCGTTGCTGTACTGCTTTAGCTCATCCTGCCACTCATCAAACAGCGCATCAGCAACAGCTTCAATACTGTCAATCCGTTTACTGACATCTGCAGCAGCGGCACTGCAGGCCTGATACTTGCTGTCAGTCGTTGCATACATACGCTGTAAATCGCCACCGTCATATTTAATCAGCTCACTAAACTGCTCCAAAGCTGATTTAAACTGCTTCTGTGCATTCTGCTGTGATTGCTGCGCTTCTTCTACGCGATCAACCAGTATATCGCGCTTATGTACACCGACTTTTTCCATCGCGGAATAATAAGCGCTCTGACAGCCGGTAACGCTGAGTAACAAAGGGAGTAAAAGCCAAGCATAACGCATAAAATCAGTCCATTGCCGTAACACTAGTGTCTGATAATAGCCTGTCATGCCGCTTAGAACAAACCCCGATGTCAGGCGGCGAGTTCTTTGGCAAGTTGCAGTAGCTTGGGGTAAAACTCTTTATCCAGTTGCGCCAGTTGATCCTGCTCTACCAGTACATCATGCAGAATTTGCTCAGTGGTTAACGGGTTAGCCAGCACCACCCGGAATACGATCGTTTCCTGGCGCTGATAGCGGGCCGGGGTTAAACGGGTACGCGACACAAAAGACTTACCCTCTTCGCGCTGACGCTTTTGAATAAACTTTGTCAGGCCGTTTAGCAGCTCGTTAAAGCGTTGCAGTTGTTCCGGACTGGCGTTAGCCATGGCTTTTTGCACCTGCGCCGGTACATAGCGGTAAGTGAGCAAACACAGCTCGGGCTCGGTGATCAGTTCAAAATCAATATTGTGCGAAATTAAGGTAGCAAAATAGCGCGCTTTTTCGAGGCTTCTGTTGATCAGAATTTCATAGCCGTCGCGGCCAATTACCTGCAAACATGCGTGCACCAGCATTGCCATGCCGGGGCGTGAACCTTCCAGTGTCTGGCTACCTAAGTCTTTTGAGCCTTTACGCAGGATATATTCAGCGTGGTGCTCAATGGCATGCGCAGCAGAGGGGTGCTTAAACACCACCATACCGGCCCCCATCGGCACATACATTTGTTTGTGCGCATCTATGGTAACTGAATCAGCGCGCTCTATACCGGCCAGCAAATAGCGGTATTTTTCTGACAGCAAAGTCGCACCACCCCAGGCCGCATCAACATGGAAGTGGCACTGATACTGCTCGGCTAAATCGGCCAGTTGGTGTAATGGATCAACATTACCGGTTTCAGTAGTACCGGCCACGCCAACAATAGCCAGTACGCGGATATTCGCCGCGCTAAGCTCGGCCATTTTTTCTGCCAGCAAGGCAGTATCAATTTTATTATTGGCATCGGTTTTAACCGCGATCAGTGATTCGCGGCCAATGCCCAGTACGTCGGCCGCTTTACCCAGTGAGTAATGGCCGCGCTCAGATACCAGTATCGCCATGCCATCATAACCATAGTGCTTCATCGCCTTAAACAGGCCTTCACGGGCGATACCTTTAAAGTCACCATCGGCTTTTAGCAGGCGGTTACGCGCTATCCACAGCGCAGTAATATTGGCGATGGTGCCGCCAGAGCAAAACGCTCCCAGCGAATGGTTGGCACTGTGCATCCACTTTTTATAAAAACCCTCGCCTTCGCCGTACACCAGATGATGCATCATGCCCAGCACCTGGCGCTCCATCGGCGTAAAGGCTTTGGAGGTTTCAATTTTTACCAGGTTCTGGTTCAGCCCCACCATCATTTTTGACAGTGATAACACAAAATACGGCAGTGCCGACGTCATATGGCCGATAAAACTGGGCGCAGCGGTATGTACCGAGTGCGCTACCAGCTTTTGCATCAGGCTTTCGGCGTAATCCGACACAAAGTTCGGCATTTGCGGGATTTGATGGGTTTGAAAATCGCGCTCAATTTGCCACAGCGGTTTTTCTACCGCCACAATGCTTTCACGCAAAAAGCCGGCCAGATTCTGCGACAGGTTTTGCTCAATAATACTCAGCGTTGAGTCTGGCGCTTCCGGCACCGTAAAGATGCGCCATAAAGCTTCTTCAGAAGCGGTTGCCTGGCGTTTACTGGATTCTGTCATGCGCTTGCTACTCTGCATACGGTTTCAGCGGTTACTAAAACAGCCGGAAAATGGCGCTCACTTTACTGCAAGCGCCGAAAAATGTCTGCAAAAAAGTGGCGGGTTAGCTTCGCAAGCCAATGCCACGGTTAATCAGGTACATGGCATAGCTAAACAGCACGACAATAAAGCCCACCACCACAGCCAGCGCCAGCCACAGGCTAACGTCGGTTACGCCCAAAAAGCCATAACGAAACGCATTAACCATATACACCACCGGATTTAACGCCGCCACATGCTGCCAGAAGCCAGGCAACAAGGTTAACGAGTAAAACACACCGCCCAAATAGGTAAGTGGCGTAAGCACAAAGGTAGGAATAATGCTGATATCGTCAAAGGTTTTGGCATACACGGCGTTAATCAGGCCGCCCAAGGAAAACAGCATCGACGTTAGCGTAACGGTAACGATAATTACCGCCAGGTTATGAATTTGAATAGTAACGAAAAACAGCGACAGAATAGTGACTATCAGCCCCACCAGCATGCCGCGCGCCATACCGCCGCCAACAAACCCCAGCACAATAATATAGTTTGGCACCGGCGCTACCAGCAGCTCTTCCACGTTACGCTGAAACTTGGCACTAAAAAACGACGACGCCACATTGGCATAAGAGTTGGTGATCACCGACATCATAATCAGGCCGGGTACAATAAACTCCATGTAAGTGAAGCCGCCCATATCGCCAATGCGCGAACCGATTAAACTGCCGAAGATAACAAAATACAGCGTCATGGTAATGGCCGGCGGCACCAGGGTTTGCACCCAAATGCGCAAAAAGCGGTTGGTTTCTTTATCCCAGATACTTTTTAACGCTACCAGATAATTGGCTTTGCTCATTTTGCACCTCCGCGGCCGTTCTCTACCAGCGACACAAACAATTCTTCCAGCCGGTTGGCTTTATTGCGCATTGATAACACCTTAATATCCTGGGCGCTAAGCTGGGCAAAAATGGTGTTTAAGCCCTGCGCTTTCTCTACGTCGACTTCAATACTGTTGCCGTCGAGCAGGCGCCAGTTAACCCCCTCCAGTTTAATTGCTGCAGGCTCTGTCGCCAGATCCAGTACAAAGGTTTCCCGGGTCAGCTTGGCTAACAGCGTCTTCATGGTGGTGTTTTCAATGATCAGCCCTTTGTCGATAATGGCGATATTGCGACACAGGCTTTCGGCCTCTTCCAGATAATGCGTAGTTAAAATAATAGTAACGCCCTGCTGGTTAATTTTGCGCAAAAACTCCCACATCGAGCGGCGCAGTTCGATATCGACACCCGCTGTCGGCTCATCCAGGATCAACAGTTTGGGCTCGTGCATTAACGCGCGGGCTATCATTAAACGCCGCTTCATACCGCCGGATAATTCGCGGGCACGGGCAGTACGTTTTTCCCACAAGCCCAGCTGACCAAGATATTTTTCTGCACGTTCAAGTGCCAGTTTTTTTGGTACACCGTAATAACCGGCCTGATTAACCACTATCTGCAGAACGGTTTCAAACTGGTTAAAGTTAAATTCCTGCGGCACTAAACCAAGCTGGCTTTTTGCTGCTTCCAGCTGGGTATCTATGTCGTAATCAAATACCTTAACGCTGCCTTGCGACTTATTTACCAGTGAGCTGATAATGCCGATAGTGGTACTTTTACCGGCGCCGTTCGGGCCTAACAGTGCAAAAAAATCGCCCTGGTTTACCTGTAAATCAATACCGCTTAATGCCACAGTACCGCTTTTATATACTTTATGCAGACCTTTAATATCTAACGCTAAACTCAATGCTGTTCTCCTGCTTTGGCGGCATCACCACTGTAACCCCAGCGGTTGAGTAACTGATGCGGAAGCTTAAGGTGGTCTAAAATGCGTGCCACCATAAAATCGACTAAATCGCTGATTTGTTTCGGCTGATGATAAAAACCCGGCGCGGCCGGCATAATCGTTACACCTAAGCGGGCCAGTTTAAGTAAGTTTTCCAGATGAATGGCACTAAGCGGGCTTTCGCGCGGTACTAAAATAAGCTGGCCGCCTTCTTTGATCACCACATCCGCGGCGCGCTCAATCAGATTGTCACTGGCACCGGTGGCAATGGCTGATACGGTACCGGTTGAGCAAGGGCAAATTACCATTTGCCGCGGTGCGGCCGAGCCGGACGCCACCGGTGAAAACCAGTCATCTTTGCCATACACTTTAAGCAAGGCGGCATCACAGCCAAAATGTTCCAACAACATCTGGGTACATTTATCCGGTGCTGCCGGCAGTTTGACATCGTGTTCGGTGGCAAATACTACCCGTGCTGCGCTCGATACCAGCAAGTGCACTTTAATGCCTTGTGCCAGTAATAGCTCAAGCAAGCGCCAGCCATAAGGTGCGCCCGATGCACCGCTAAAAGCCAGCGTGATCTCTTTTGCAGTTCTCATCTGTATTCCCACATTAGTGTTCCCATTTGCGCCTTAGCGCACTAATCAGCTTATCGTGAATACCGGCAAAACCGCCGTTGCTCATAATGACAATGCTGTCGCCCTGCTCTGCCTGCTCACATAACAGGCTCACTAAAGCGTCAATATCTTGCATTAATGTTGCTTTGGGCGTCAGCGCGCGGGTTAAGGCATCCAGCGACCAGTTGGCGTTGGCCGGTTCATACAAAAACACCAGGTCGGCCAGTGCCAGCGACAGTGGCAGCGCCGCCTGATGCACGCCCATGCGCATGGTATTAGAGCGTGGCTCCAGTACGGCCAGTACCCGGTTTTGGCCTACTTTATTGCGAATACCCTGTAAGGTGGTGCTGATAGCGGTAGGATGATGGGCAAAATCGTCATACACCTTAATACCGGCCACATCGGCTTTTAGCTCCATCCGCCGTTTCGGGGCAATAAAGCGCGTTAATGCTTCCAGCGCCACGTCAACCGGCACGCCGGCATGACGGGCGGCGGCTATAGCCATGACGGCGTTATCAACATTATGCTGGCCGCTAAGTTGCCAGCTCAGCTCACCAAGCAACTTATCCTGATAGTACAAGGCAAAGTGGCTGCCATCGTTGCTGATTAGTTCGGCGCGCCAGTCAGCGCCGTAGCTTTGCCGCTCGCTCCAGCAGCCCATATCCAGCGTTTGTTTTACTGCCGGCGTATCTTCCGGCGACAGCACCAAACCATTGGCCGGCACCATGCGCAGCAAATGGTGAAACTGGCGCTGAATGGCAGCTAAATCAGGAAAAATATCGGCGTGATCATACTCCAGGTTATTAATAACCACAGTACGCGGCCGGTAATGCACAAACTTAGAACGTTTATCAAAAAAAGCGGTGTCGTATTCGTCGGCTTCAATAACAAAAAACGGCGATTCGCCAAGCCGGGCCGAGCAATCAAAATTCTGTGGGATACCGCCAATTAAAAAGCCCGGTTTTAAACCGGCACATTCTAAAATCCAGGCCAGCATAGTGCTGGTGGTGGTTTTACCATGGGTACCAGACACAGCCAGCACCCAGCGATCAAATAACACCTGCTCTGCCAGCCATTGCGGGCCGGAGGTGTAGCGTAAATTAGTATTTAACACATACTCTACCGCCGGGTTACCACGTGATAAGGCATTGCCGATAATAACCATATCCGGCGCCGGCTCCAGCTGTGCCGGATCCCAGCCCTGGGTTAATTCAATGCCCAGTTGCTCCAGTTGGGTACTCATTGGCGGGTAGACATTGGCATCGGCGCCGGTCACCTTATGGCCCATCGCTTTGGCAATAGCGGCAATACCGCCCATAAAGGTGCCACAAATACCGAGAATATGAATATGCATAAGTTATCCTGAAATTTAGCCGCAGCCATTGTAGCAAATGCGAACATTGCTGCAGTAACAACTGCAATTTGTGCAGAAATTCTTTAAAATACGCCAGCCTCTACCGCATTAGCAAAAATAATTACTGAGAAGGAACCACCAGCATGCGCCGCATCTCGCCAGTACTGCAACAGGACGGAGTCGACAGCGACCTGATTTCACTGATTAAAACCATACTGGCAGCCTGCCGGGAAATATCCTTCCGGGTCAGTCAGGGCGAACTGGCTGGGGTATTAGGTTCTACCCTGGGTGAAAATATTCAAGGGGAAACGCAGAAAAAACTCGATATTATTGCCAATGAATTGCTAAAAGAAGTGATTCTGGAAACCGGCGTGGTTAAAGCCATCAGCTCAGAAGAAGAAGACGACACCGTTGCCGGTAACCCAAGTGGCCGCTATCTGGTGACTTTTGACCCGTTAGATGGCTCATCTAATACGGATATCAACAGCTTAATCGGCACTATTTTCTCTGTTTTGCCAGCTCAAGCCGATAAAGCTGCCGATGATGCCAGCCAGTTTTTACAGCCCGGCACAGCGCAGGTGGCAGCAGGCTATGTATTGTATGGCCCCTCTACCATGCTGGCGTTAACCACCGGCAAAGGTACGCGGATTTATACGCTGGATAAAACCTATGGCGGCTTTTTGCTGACTGAAGAGCAAGCAGCCATTCCGAAATACACCGCCGAATTTGCTGTGAATATGTCGAACCAACGCTACTGGCAACCGGCCATGCAAGCCTATATTGTTGATTTACTTAAAGGTAAAGAAGGCCCGCGCGGTAAAAACTACAATATGCGCTGGATAGCCGCTATGGTCGGTGATGTGCACCGCGTATTATGTCGCGGTGGTATTTTTGCTTACCCGCGCGACACTAAAGATGCCACTAAACCCGATAAACTGCGACTAATGTATGAAGCCAACCCAATGAGTTTTCTGGTAGAACAGGCCGGTGGGGTAAGTTCTACCGGCTATGAGCGTATTATGGACATAGTACCCACCGATATTCACCAGCGGGTGGCGGTGATACTCGGCTCAAAACATGAAGTGGAAAGCTGCGTTGCCTATCATCAGCGATAGCCATTTTTATTGCCGGCGCTATAATAAGCGCCACTTTTAACCAAGCTTTTTATCATTTAAGGACCAGGCCATGAGCTTAAGCGATGTTGCAGCAGGTAAAAACCTGCCAGAAGAAATTAACGTTATTATTGAAATTCCGGCCAATGCCGACCCGATCAAGTACGAAGTAGACAAAGATACCGGTACCGTTTGGGTAGACCGTTTTATGTCTACACCGATGTTTTACCCGTGCAACTACGGCTTTGTAAACCAAACTTTATCACTGGATGGTGATCCGGTAGACGTATTGGTACCAACACCTTACCCTCTGGTACCAGGCGCTGTAATTAAATGCCGCCCTGTCGGCGTGCTGTTTATGTCAGATGAAGCAGGCGAAGATGCCAAAGTTATCGCCGTGCCGGTAAGCAAACTGACCAAGTTGTACGACCATATTAAAGACATTAACGATGTTGATGAACTGCTGAAAAAACAAATTCAACACTTCTTCGAGCGTTACAAAGAATTAGAAGCCGGTAAATGGGTTAAAGTAAACGGCTGGGGCGATGCAGCTGCCGCCAAAGCTGAAATTGTTACCTCGTTTGAGCGGGCTAAGAAATAATTACCTGCCTGCTTAGCAAAGCCCGGCATTGTCCGGGCTTTTTAATGGCGTGTACCCGGCAGACATAACCACAAGCATTTGCTTAAATAAAGCACTATACTGCGCGTAAATCTATTCTAATAATAACTAACAAATTTACAGAGGCCAGCAGTATGGATGTGTTACGACGCCTGTCTATATCAAAGAAAATCTACCTGATACCTTTTATCGGCACCCTGAGCTTTATCATTTACCTGATTCTTGCCAGCAATACGGCGCTGAACAACGTTAAAACGCTGGAGCAAACCCGTGATGTGCAGTTCCCGGTGTTGCAGTCTGCCCAAAGCTCGCTGGTGCTGCTGGAGCGGATAAAAGACTCGCTGGCCAGTGCAGTAACCACAGGTGATGAAGAGGCACTGGCCGGTGCTGCTGCTTTCAGCCGCCAGCTGACACAAGATTTAAATAACATTTCCCAGCTAAACCGTGACTATGCCCGTGATGTCAGCAGTATTCAGCAAAGCTACGACGCGTATTATCAAGTGGCCTACAAAGTGTCACAGGAAATGATTAACAACACTGCCGATTTCACCACCCTGGCGCAGCGTTCAGAAAAAATGAATGCCGATTACGACACCACCGCCCTGCTGCTAAGCCAGTTCCGTGATATGCGATTGCAGGAGTTTACCTCAGCAATTGACGACGCCAGCGAACAGGCCGGCACCCTTATCACTGTAGGTATTATTATGGGTGCAATCACTATGCTGGTTTTGTTTGGCACTGCGTTTCCGGTAGCGCGCGGTATTCAAAGCAGCCTGGGTAATATGATTAACTCGTTACAGGATCTGGCCAAGGAAAACGGCGATTTAACCGCCCGCATTAATACCAATAGCAAAGACGAGCTCGGCGATCTGGCGTATTGGTTTAATACCTTTATGCAAAAGCTACAGCACGTAGTAAAAGACATTGTTAATACCGCTGTACCGCTGTCGGCCCTGGCAAAAGACTTACACGAGCTGACCGACGATACCAATAAAACCATAGCCCAGCAGCGTAAAGCGGCCAACCAGGCCAAACATGCAGTTGACGATATGAGTGCCAGCGTAGTGGCTGAAGTGAGCAGTGCTAACGAGGCTGCAGCCGCGGCCAATCAGTCCAGCGAAGCGGCAGGTCAGGGCCAGCAAACGGTGACGGCAACAGTGCAGAATATTCAGCTGTTAGCGGGCAATGTGCAGGACGCCTCTGATGTTATTCTGCAACTGGAAAAAGATGCCAATCAGGTAGGTACTGTACTCAGTGTGATTAAAGGCATTGCTGAACAAACTAACCTGCTGGCACTAAATGCCGCTATTGAAGCCGCACGCGCCGGTGAACAGGGCCGCGGCTTTGCCGTAGTGGCTGATGAAGTTCGTACGCTGGCATCGCGCACACAAAAATCTACCGAAGAAATTCAACGCACTATCGAACAATTGCAAACTGCCGCCCGGCTGGCAGTACAAAAAATGCAGCAAAGCACCACCCAGGCAGATCACAGTGTGCAATCAGCCAATAAAGCCGGTGACGCCCTGCAGCTGATCACCAAAAGCATTGCGCAAATACGGCTGATGAACCAGCAAATTGCTGATGCGACAGATGATCAACAAAAAATGGCCAGCGATATCGTTGGCCATGTCGATGCAATTTTCAAGAACACTGAGCACAGCTCAGAAAGTGCTGGTCATATTGCTAAAGCCAGCAGCGAGCTTGCGTCGCTGGCAGAAAACCTGGAAAACATTACCAAATTATTCAGAGTATAACAGCCAGCTCAGCACAAACCCGCTAAACACCCGGGTTTGTGCTTAACCAGCTGCTTTTTGCTGTTGTAGAAAAGTCAGTAACTCTGCTGGCGGCATCGGCCGGGCATACATAAAACCCTGCACTTCATCACAGCCCATGGCAACAATGGCCTGCTCCTGCGCCTGAGTTTCCACGCCTTCAGCAATAGTAGCTAAATTCAGTCTCTTACCCAGATTAATAATAGTTTCAGCGATGACCTCGCCTGCTGGTTTATCAATATCACGAATAAAAGCGCGATCTACTTTTATCCGGTCCAGCGGCAGTTGTTGCAAATAATTCAGTGAGGAAAAACCAATACCAAAGTCATCTATCGCCACCTTGATACCAAAGCTTTTCAGTTTCTGCAGGGCATCTATCACTATCTTGGGTTCGTCCATTACCACCGACTCGGTAATTTCCAGCTCTAGCAACTGCGGATCGATTTGTTGTGCGGTAACACAATCAATAACCGACTGCACAAAACCGTGGCTTCTGAACTGGGGCATCGACACATTCACGGCAATACGCAAGTCAGTGTAACCTTGTTTTTGCAGCTGTTTAATCTGCAGACAAGCCTGCTCCATAACCCAACTACCTATTTCAACAATCAGGCCGGAATACTCTGCCAGCGGAATAAACACTGCGGGCGAAATAAACTGCCCATTCGGCTGCGGCCAACGTAATAACGCTTCCATACCCACAACCTGTTTTGTGGTTAAAGAAACCTGAGGCTGATACCACAGCTGCAATTTATCGTTAGCAAAATCCTGGCGTAACATACGCAACAGCGCCAGCCGCTCAGCCATTTCATCTTCCATTTCTGCCTGATAATACTGGAAGTTCTGCCCGAGGTGTTTTTTGGCTTTATTCAGCGCTATGTATACATGCTTAAGGATTGTCAGCCCCTGTTCGGCAGTATCAGTTAAGTGACAAAAGCCAAAGGTGGCACTGATCTGTAATGAATGCTCTGATGCTTTAAACGGCTCGTCAAACACAGCCTGTAAACGCTCTGGTGTCAATTCTGTGTCTGGCCCCACCAGGCCAAACACGTCAGCACCAATGCGGCCGAGCTGGGCATAAATACCAAATTTCTCAATTAATCTGAACGTAACTGCGATCAGTAACTCATTGCCAACATCCTGGCCTAAGCCGTCATTAACGTCAGAGAAATGGTCGATATCAATTAACACCGCAACATTGTGCTCCGCTTCATAGCGGCGGGTATCCTGCAAAATCTGGATAAACTCGTTACGGTTTGGTGTTTTGGTAAGCGGATCTATATAGGCAGCATGCTTAAGCTGTTGGAATAACGTAACGTTTTCATAGCCAATAGAAATATTGCTTAAAAACACTTCAATCAGTTGGCGATCAAAGTTTTCAATCGGCCGGTTAGTTTCAATATATACCGCAGCACTGTGGATTTCGTTGCCCAAATACAACACAGTTTCCTGATCGGTAAAAATATGTTCATGCGTACGTAAGCAATTGGTAATTTGCTGCACAATACGGGGGTTACCCAACCTGTCGAGCTGGCATTTAATATATGGAGCATAATTACCGGCTGCTCCCAGTACATAAATCGTTTCGCTTGCACTGCCGTCATCTTCTATCTGGGCACATAGCACCCCTTCGGCATGCAAACCAATTAAGGAAGAGATCTGCGTAACAACACCTTCGGAGAACTCATGTAACGAGTGCTGCTCCAGCAGGTTTGCCCCGGCATTGATAATTTTTTGCAAACCCAGCCGGTTCTGATTAATGGTACGGATCTGCTGATAAGAACGCAGAGAAGAAATGATCGACGTAACCAGTTTACTGCGGGTCAGTTCCGTTTTGGTTTTATAATCGTTGATATCATATTCTTTTATAACACTTTCTTCTGGCGCATAGCCTGGTTGTCCGGTGCGCAGCACAATACGGATCTCATCCATGCCAAGCTCGTCACGGATTTGTTTTACAACCTTAAGACCGGCATCATCCGACTCCATCACCACATCAAGCAGCACGAGTGCCACATCAGGGTGTCGGGTTAAAAAAGCAATTGCCTCTTTACCAGAATATGCATGATGAAATTTCAGTTGCTTACCTAAAACAGTAAGATCACTTAGTGCCAGTTTGGTCACTGTATGGATCTCTTCATCATCATCAACAATCAACAGTTGCCACTCACCCAGTGTGTGCTCCTGCGCCGGCTCCGGTTCGTCTTCTGCTAAAAACAGAAAATCTTCATCTGTTTCTTTTGGCACCATTATTCAGCCTTATTTAATGACTCCGTTTAAATATACATGTTTAATCTGTTAAATAGTAAGGTATAACAGATTTTATTTTACACAAATAACATAGCTTTACTTGCCGCACATTGCAGCAGATGCCAAGATAACCTATGTTCCATTTTCTGTTACTCAGGCTGTTGTTATGGTTAAAATAAGCGCATTGAACAGCCAGCAACGTTTGCTGCAATTGGCTAAATCTCAGCTGGGTAGCATCAGTAGCGTCAACCCGGCCACTGCAAGCGAGCCCTCTGAACAACAAGGTAACTTTAGCGATAAACATCATCTTCTGGCGGCCCGTTCCGGTGCGGCCAGCTCAGCCGCGCTAACGTTGGCACAACGGGCTGAACGCAGGCTGCAAATGCAGCGGGAGCGGCAACAGTACAATCTTGAAAGCATTATGACGCTGGCACTGGAGTACTGCACCGATCAGGTTTCAACTCAGGATGTTGATCCAGACTGGTTTCAGCAATATTGTGAACTGGTGCTGGAGATCTCCAACAAGAGCATGCAACAGCTATGGGCGAAAATTCTGGCCGGAGAAATTGCCAGCCCAGGCAAGTTTTCGCTGAAAACCCTGCATACACTAAAACGTATGAGCTACAAAGAAGCGCTGGCGTTGCAGCAGGCAGTAAACCTGAGTTGCAAAACCCGGCAAGATCCCAGTGCCCGGATTTACTTCGGTTATATCCGCAAACCCTCACTGTGGCGTGTACTGACAGGCAAAAGCCGCGCAGTACTTAACCTGAACCAGTTTGGCTTATCTTACCCGCAAATACTCAGCCTGATAGACATCGGCCTGTTGCACAGCTCTGAAATTGAAAGTGGTGAATTACCCGCAGGCCAGGTACTTAACTGGCAATACCAGCAATTACATCTGAATGGCACTATCAGCAGTAAAGGGGTAGTACTGCAGTATTATAAATATACTGCCAGCGGTGCAGAGCTACTGCCATTGCTTAGCAGCCAGCCAAACCAGGCTTATATCAGTGCATTAAAACAGCTATTGGCCGGCATTATCAGTTTTAACTGAGGAGCACCAGTGCAGTATCCGCTGCAGTTTGTTCACTTCCAGCGGTTTAAAAATCACATCATTCATACCAGCGGCTTTAAAGCTGGCAACTTCATCAGCCAGAGCGTGAGCGGTAAACGCCAGGATTGGCGTCAGCCGATACGCCTCCATTTGCCGTAGCTGTTTTGCAACCTCAGTACCATGCAGATCCGGTAGCTGAATATCTAATAAGATCACATCAAATTGCTGCCCGGCGCATAACTGCAATGCTTGTTGCGCACAATTTGCAGTGGTCAGTTCCAGTGGCTGCTGTTTTAGCAGCATCTGGATAAATGCCAGGTTAGTGGGATTATCATCAACCACTAAAAGTTTTGGTAGCTTAGCTGTGTCAGCCGTTTCTACCTGCTGTAATTCAGCCAGACAAAACGGCTCTGCTGTTATCTCGACACCCAGTGCCTCACGCCACATCTGAATACAATCTGTGTCAGCGTAACACAACACTTTGCTTTTCTGTTTCAGCGTCTGGATCAGCTCAAGCCATACCGCCAGTTCAGTCGGTGCTGGTAAGAAAATTAACGCCGCATCGTAATGATACTGTTTAGCTTTAAGTTGTAGCTCGGCCAGATCAGAAGACTGCGCCACATTAGTAACCAAACTGCCCAGTGCAGCTTTGCGTTCGGTTAACCGGGCCAACTGTTGATCGAATAGCAACAGATGACTTAACCGCTTAACCTGCACCGGCTGGCAATCCTCTGCCTGGATACGTACCGAAACTGTGCTGCCAAGCCCTTCGAGGGATTGCACTTCAATAACAGCATTAAGTTTAGTGGCTATCAGCGTCACAATCTGGCTATCACTATCCTGCCAGTGTTGGCTTTGCTGGCCCGGCTTAACTAACTGCTGTCTGACTGACGCCAACAAGCCGTCGCCATTACCTGTCACACTGAGCAATAAACTGCCTGCAGAGCCGGTAACACTAAGCTGCATATTCAGCGTCAGCTCTGTTATCCCCTCAGAGTGGCTGCTTAAGCGCAGCAAAGCTGTCAACAGCATTGTTAGTAAACTCTCAGGCAATGCCATTTGGTACACCGCGTTGGCTGCTGCCTCATTGAGTAGTAACGTCAGATTTTGCGCGGCCAGTATACTGCGGTAATGTGGCAATTGCCGGGCAACGTATTCAGTTAATACCAGCGGAGTCAGAGGCTCAGGCTCGGTTGCCAGTGTTAACTCTGCCAACATTAACTGGCTGTGAAGTGCCTGCTGCAGGAGTTTGTCCGGCATAACAGCCTGCTGTTGTGTCAGTTGCCTTAACTGTAAAATCTGTTGCTGCTGCTTTTGTTTGCTTTGTTCATATAACCTTTGTAACTGTGCAGTTTGCTGTTTTTCGCTGGCAAGCGATTGGGTTAATTCTGTTATCTGCTGTTTAAGCTGGTTTTTTTCTGTGTCATCGCGGGAACGGTTGTTTAGTTGCTGGCCGGCAAGTTCGTTCAGCGCTAATTTTAATGGCGCCAACTCTGATACCAGGTCTTCATCTAACCGGCTGTTTAACTGGCCCTGCTTTAACTGGCTGAGTTTATGCACCAGCAAACTGATATCGGTTTGCTGGCGTTGCGACACCCGGCCAATACTGCTCAGCATTACCAGTAAAGCCGCCCAGCCTAACATAGCCACTACCAGTACGGGCACTAACCAAACACTGTAGTTACCCGGCGCATCAAGCTGGACCACAATATAGTAATTGTCATTCTGCCCGGCAATAACGTCTTCATAGCCACTGCTGGCTGCTGACGACGACATAGCTTGTACTGCAATTAATTTGCCGGCTTCATGCAATAAGTGAAACTCATGTTGCCTCTGTTGTGGCTGGAACTGTGGTAACAAAGCGGCTTTATCTGTACCACTTATTAATCTGCCGGTGTCGCTGTATACGGCAATAGCGCCAACAGGCAGAACACTGGCATAACGTAAATGATTCAGCTGGGCTTTGAGTAAATCAGGATTTTTACTGGTCAGTAAAGGCCGGATACTAAATTGCAGACTAGAGGTATATTGCTGTACCTGTGCGCGCTGCATAATTTTGCTTTCGTAGTGATACCACAACGCGGTAAATAACAGCATCAGGCTAAGTGCAATAAGCCAGGGCAGAGTTAACTGTCTGAAGTAATTTGTCAAAACTTAGCCTACCCGGACAATGCGTGAAATAACTATAAAACGATTTACCAGGCCTAACAAGGCAAGCCTGGCAAATGCCGGCCAACTGTTGCAGCTTGCCAGCATTTATTCTCGTGCCTAAAAGTACAGTTCTATACCGGCGAAGATGCCTTTAAAGTCGAGATCAGCATGTAAATTGTCAACATCATCCAGCCGCAGGTTCATGGCCCGATATCCCAGTTTCAGGCGCATATTCACGGCCAGATTATCCAGCACAGCATAAGCCACACCAGCCTGAACATCGTATATACGGTTGCCATCCAGTGATACATAACTACCCTGGGTGAATACATCCAGCCCGGTCAGCGGTAAGCCGACAATGGCCGACGCATATACCATAGGAATAAGCTGCGATGCCCGTTGCGACGCCGCCATGCCGTTCGCATCAGTTTCAGCAACAGCAACGGTACCATTAATGTATTTACCGTTTATGCCCAGATCCAGGCTGACCAGATCATTATCAAGAATTTCGTAGTACAACACATAGTCGGTGTTAGTCAGCTTGGTTTGGTTTTGTAGCTCAGTGCCGGCAGCAAAGGTGTTACCGGCAAAGCTAAAGGCGGTATTGAGGCTGGTTGAGCCTGAAGACTCTAGCTGGTTATGCTGCAGCCGGATATTGGGTACAAATGGCAGAGGGTGTTCCAGAGCGACATAATAAGATTTTTGCGTTTTGTCAGAAAAATTGAAATTCTGTATCTGGCTGCTATTAGCAAAGCCGCCATCTGCAGAAGTGCGCCAGCCGTCTGCGCCAACGTAAAGCCCAAGCAGGGTATCTGCCTGTACAGGTCCGGTAAGTAAGAAGCCGCTAACAGATAAGATTAACGCGGTTTTTTTCATGCTGTAACTACCCTTGTGATAATAATTCGGAGAGATCAATCAGCGCAGCATTAGCGCGGGAGATATAATTTGCCATTACCAGGCTGTGGTTTGCCATCAAACCGAAGCCACTGCCGTTAAGCACCATAGGGCTCCAGATTGGCTGTTGGGTTGCTTCAAGTTCACGGATAATTTGCCGCAAACTGATCATGGCATTTTTACGTTGTAATACGTCATTAAAATCGGTTTCTATGGCTTTTAGAAAATGCAGTAAAGCCCAGGCAGCACCACGGGCTTCGTAAAATTCGTCGTCTATTTTCCACCAGCTGGTTTTGATATTACGATGGGCCGGCGTTTCTGTCGATTGGCGCGCTGAGGCATCACCGGCCAGATCAGTGTTAATACGGTCTTGTCCCACGCTGGCACTTAAACGTTGTGAGTAACTGCCAAGCCGTTTTTCTACTGCTTTTACCCAGTCGCGTAAATTATCTGCGCGGGCGTAAAACTGGCTATCTGGTTTGGCGGGATCTAACAGCTCGGCACGATATAAATATAATTGCTCTATCGCCTTGGCATATTCGGCTTCCGCACTGGGAATAGCCCAGCTTTTGTGATCAATATTAAAGCGCGGCTGTGCTACTTTAAGGAAAACATTTTCTGTGGATTGTGACTGAGAGCGGCTGAACTCTTTGCGTAAGGCTAACGCCAGATCGCGTGACATCTCCAGCACACCTAACTCCCACGCTGGCATATTATCCAGCAGGCTGAACGGCGGCATAATATCATTTGCCAGATAACCGCCACTTTTATACAGCAAGGTTTCACTGACACGGATTAACGCAGTGGTGGTGCTATAACCGGTTATAGCGTCATCACCCAACTTGCGCTGCTCTTGTTTAATTTCTGCTATCAGCATGGCAGGTTCGCGGCTTACCCACCACGCTGTGGCATACATAAGCAGCAGTATTGCTAATACTGCTGCACTGATTAGTTTAGTATTAACCATAAAGCTACCCTCAGCGTTTAGGTGTGGCAGCTACCGGCACTGTCAACATCAGTTGCTGCCCGTCAGCAAACTCTAAAGTTAGCGGTATTTGCTGGCCAATTTCCAGTGTGTCTTTAGGTTCAAACAACATCAAGTGCAAACCACCCGGCTCAAATGCCACACTGCCACCGGCATCAATATTAATTTCACTGATTTGTTCCATGCGCATCATACCGTCTTTATGGGTATGCTGATGTAACTCGACCCTTGCAAACTGGCTGCTGCTGGCTGCAACAAGTTTAACGGCATCTGCGGAATGATTATGTAATGTCAGGTAACCTGCTGTTACCGTGCGCCCCGGCATCGGCTGACGGATCTGGCTATCTTCGACACTGAATACAGGGTCAGCCTTGGCAGACATAGCGCAGCTTAAAATCAACAAAGCAGCAAAAAACCATCGCATCTTGTTTCTCCTTTATAGTCACGGCCTTATCTTACACCAGTTTCAACCAGTTAACAGCCCGTAACTTACCAGGAACAGTGTCAACGGTTTGGTAGCACCACCGCTGCTACCAGATATGCCAGTATTGCTGCAACGGGAAACATCACTAATAATATGACCGCCAGTAGGCGGATCAGCCAGCGTGGTTGCTGATAATAACCGGCAAAACCGGCACAAACGCCCGCAATTTTGCGATAGGCCCGGGCACAATACCAACGATCAGTGTCATAAGTTGCCATTTGTCTGTACTCCATCAAGGTGTTTTTTATTTATCTGACTCAGCTGTGCTAACAGCAGTAAAGCCACAAAAATAGCAAAGGCTGTCAGTTCTATTGTTACCCAACTCATGTCTGCGTTCCTTTTCTACAACATGCCTGAAGCTTTTTGCCCCAAACCAAACAGTGGCATCAGCCAGTGCCACAGCAGCACAACGGGTATTATGCTTAGCACCGGGCTGAGAAACAGCAGCAGTAACCAACCGGATGACAGCAACATAACTTACTCTGCCACTACAGCGGCAGTACGCACTGCCTGATATGCCAGTAATGCTGTTGCTGCGTCCTGTTCAGCGGTTTGCCGGGCCAGCAGCTCCAGCGCAGTTTTATGCAGTGCAATTCTGGCCTGTTGCTGATTGTGGCTATGCAGCTCTTGCAATTGCTGTTGGGCAGCGCCACGGATTTGATCCGTTAATTCATCCGCCATCGCATGGTTAGCCAGTAAAGCCCCGGCGAAAGCTGCAGTTAAGGTTAGAGCAGTCAGTGTGTTCATTATCGTTTCCTTGAAAGTGGTTAGTCTGTACTACACAACCGGTATTTCAAGTGCTGTGCCAAGTCGGCAAAACAGCATAAGACACTGATATTAATCTATAAAATAATAAAGGCGGCTAACTTTCGTTATACCCGCCTTTTATTGAAAACCAAAAAATGGTGAAATTAACTAATCAGGTGGTTAAATCCGCTACAGGGGCTACTTTTGCCAGTGCCTGCAGCATTAACTCTGGTGTAGCATCAGCAAAATGACCACGCTCGCTTAACAAACGCCGCCATTGTCTGGCACCTGGCATACCCTGAAATAACCCCAGCATATGGCGGGCAATATGCCAAAACCGGGCGCCCTGCTGCATTTGCCGCTCAATATAAGGCAACATAGCCTGCACCACCTGATGCGGGCTGCGGCTGTAACCGGCTTTGCCATATATCAGCTCATCAACACTGCTTAGCAACATAGGGTTTGAATACGCCTCGCGCCCCACCATCACGCCGTCCAGGTACTGCAGCTGTGCTGTGGCTTGCTCAAGTGTTTTAACGCCACCATTGAGGCTGATATTAAGCTGTGGAAACTCACGCTTTAACTGATATACCCGCTCGTAATTCAGTGGCGGCACTTCGCGGTTTTCTTTCGGGCTTAAGCCTTTAAGCCAGGCTTTGCGGGCGTGGATAATCAATTGCTGACAACCGGCATCGGCCACTGTCGCGACAAAATCCTGCAAAAACTGATAATCGTCGGAATCATCAATACCAATACGGGTTTTCACTGTTACCGGTATGCTGACCACATCCTGCATTGCTTTAACACAGTCGGCTACCAGTTGTGGTTGTGCCATCAGGCAGGCACCAAACATACCGTTTTGCACCCGGTCAGACGGGCAGCCAACATTAATATTTACTGCATCATAACCGCGCTGCTCTGCCAGCTTAGCGCAATGCGCCATATCAGCCGGGTTAGAGCCGCCCAGTTGCAGCACCACAGGATGCTCTTCTGCATTAAAAGCTAAATAATCACCGCTGCCATGAATAATAGCGCCGGTGGTCACCATCTCAGTGTACAGCACCGCATGCTGGCTCAGCAGGCGGTGAAAGTAGCGGCAATGCTTATCTGTCCAGTCCAGCATCGGGGCAATGGAAAATTTATGGTCGATAAGCATGGCCATCAGTTACTTCATATCCGGCAGATTGCGGCCGTAGAAAATTTCGCGCATTTCACGAAACACTTTCTTGCTGATTGTCTTTTGCTCTTCCGGCGTCATTGAATCTTTGCCCATACCAAACAGGTAGTTATTCAAATCAGCTTCTTTTAGCATCATTTTGGTGTGAAACAGGTTTTCCTGATACACGTTAACATCAATCATCTGGAAAGCACGCTTGGTGTCTTCGTCCATAAAGTTCTGAATAGAACTGATTGGATGATCGATATAATGTTTAGTGCCGCTGACATCACGGGTAAAACCACGCACACGGTAGTCGATAGTAACAATGTCAGATTCAAAACTGTGGATCAGGAAGTTCAGTGCTTTCAGTGGCGATATAATACCGCAGGTAGAAACCTCAATATCGGCACGGAAAGTACAGATGCCATCATGCGGGTGAATTTCCGGGTAGGTATGCACGCAAATATGGCTTTTATCCAGATGGGCCACAACCGCATCAGGCCGCGGCCCGGGGTTTTCTGAGTTGTCTGGATCAACCAGTACCGGCTCTTCACTTACCAGTATGGTAACGCTGGCACCTTGTGGATCGTAATCCTGGCGCGCCACATTCAGAATGTTAGCACCGATAATATCAGTGACTTCAGTCAGAATATCCGTTAACCGATCGGCATTATATTGCTCGTCGATATATTCGATGTATTCCTGCCGGTGTTGCTCAGTTTTGGCATAACAAATGTCATAAAGGCTGAAACTCAGGCTTTTTGTCAGGTTATTAAAACCGTGTAGTTTCAATTTTTCAAAAGGCTTAACCACTTAACATTGTCTCCGCTAAAAAACCGGTAACCGGTTTTGACTAATTTACTGCTGTTATTCTGCTGCTGGCGTGAGCTCAGCAGCTATAACACTGAATGAATGTGTTACTGCTACGCTGCCGGATAACATAATGGATACCGAACAATATTTATCTGCCGACAGCTGCACTGCCCGCTCTACCTGCTTTTCACTGAGGTTAACCCCGGTTACGGCAAAATGCAGATGTAATTTGGTAAATACTTTAGGTACGGTGTCGGCGCGCTCGGCACTTAGCTTAACTTCGCAATCAAGCACCTGCTGGCGGGATTTCTTTAAAATACTGACAACATCAACAGATGAGCAGGCACCTGCGGCCATCAGCACCATTTCCATCGGGCTGGGGGCAGTGCTGTCATCTTTATTGCCGTCAAATACCACTGCGTGACCACTACCAGAGCGGCCAATAAAGGTGTTGTTATCGTGCCATTTAACCTTTGCTTCCATCACAAACCCCAGCCAGAAAAAGGAGGCCGACATTCTACGTAAAAGCTGCTCAGGTATCTAGCACATTTGCAGTAAGGTGTGGCGTTAATCCATCAGATCTGCGATGGCAGTATCAAACAGGTTTTTGATTAACAGAGAGATTTCATTGATAAGTTCAGCCTGCTGGCGGGTGGCTTTTTTATCCAGCACACTGGCCAGCACTTCCTGAAAGTCATACATGATGCCGTCAACTTCACGGATAATCATGCTGCGATGGTTCATCTCCAGCTCAGTGTGCTGGGTGCAAAGCGTGATAATTTGCTCTGCGATAGACTCTTCCAGTAAGGCACCAATAGTTTTATCTGCATCACCCGAGCCGGTTTGCTCAAACAGCGACAAATGCTCTGTCAGAAACTGGATCAAATGCTCGTATCCGGGTTTATCTGTGACCATGGGCTGTTTTACACCTGACTGTTGGCAAGAGATGCATTAAGTATGCGTTATTTAAGCAAATACTGCAGCAGAAAACAAATCGGGGCGCTAGCCCCGATAAGATTTATTTACGACCAGACTTAAAAAGCCAGGCCCGGCGATAACTGCTCTGGCAATACTACCTGCTCCAGCTCCACAGACGCCACCGGATAAGCACAGTAATCTGCGGCATAAAATGCACTGGCCCGGTGATTGCCGCTTGAGCCCACACCGCCAAAAGGCGCGGCTGAGCTGGCGCCGGTAATGGGCCGGTTCCAGTTAACAATACCGGCGCGGATACGGCGGAAGAAATGCTGATATAACTCAGCGCTGTCACTTAACAGCCCGGCAGATAAACCAAACTGGGTGTTATTGGCCGCATCAATCGCCTGATCAAAGTCAGTGAAACGAAATACTTTTAACAAGGGGCCAAAATGCTCGTCATCCGGATAATCGGTTACATTGCTGCATTCGATAATGCCAGGGCTCACCAGGGCGGTGTTAACATCAATATGCTGCATTTCAACCAGCACCTTGCCGCCCAGTTCAACTAATTGCTGCTGCACAGCCAGCATACCTTTAGCTGCGGCAACAGAAATCATTGAACCCATAAAAGGCTGTTCGGCGGCGTCATACACACCTACCTTGATATTGCGGGTTACTTCAAGCAGGCGTGCCAGAATGGCGTCGCCCTGTGCATTGGCAGGTAAGAATAATTTACGGGCGCAGGTACAGCGCTGACCGGCAGAAATAAAAGCCGACTGAATAATATCGTGCACTGCGGCATCAATATTACTGACATCTTGTACAATCAACGGGTTATTGCCGCCCATTTCCAGTGCCAGAATTTTATCCGGCCGGCCGGCAAACTGTTGATGCAGGTAATGGCCGGTGCGTGAGCTGCCAGTAAAGAAAATACCATCAATACCATTGTGGCCGGCAATCGCCTTACCGGTATCTACTTCGCCTTGCAATAAAGCAATAACGCCCGCCGGCAAACCCGCCCGCTGCCATAGTTTTACTGTTTCTTCTGCAACTTTCGGCGTTAACTCTGAGGGTTTAAATATTACTGCATTACCTGCCAGCAAGGCTGGTACTATGTGGCCATTCGGTAAGTGGCCGGGAAAATTATAAGGCCCGAATACCGCCACTACACCATGCGGTTTATGCCGCACAAAAGCCCGGCCCTGTGGCATCGGGTTTTCTTTGGTGCCGGTGCGCTCCTGATAAGCCCGTACAGAGATATCAATTTTGCCAATCATCGCCGCAACTTCAGTGCGGGCTTCCCACAGTGCTTTACCGGTTTCGCTGGCAATAGTCAGTGCCATGGCGTCTTTATTTTCGCTAAGTTGCTCAGCAAACTTTTTTACCACAGCAACACGCTCATCAAAGCTTAAACCTGCCCAGTCATACTGTGCTTTACGTGCCACCTGCACCGCAGTATCTACCTGAGCAGCAGTTGCCGCCTGACCTTGCCATACCTGCGTGTTTTTTACCGGGTCCAGTGAGGTAAACTCTTTACCTTCACCACCAAGCCACTGATTATTAATAAACTGTACTGCGTGATTCATATCTCTCCCCTATTAAATTCTGGTAACCCGAACCCAGTCGCCCGCGTTTACCCGTAGCGCTGCGGCAACATCCGCCGGCAGGGTTACCTCTGCGCTGTGTTCGTTTACGTCAAGTGCCAGCCAGGTAGCACGAAAATCTACAACGCTGGTATTACATATCAGATAAGGCTGGCCGTTACTGACATCGCCCAGCCGCACCTGCAGGCGCTGGCTGTTGCGCACTGAGCGGATATGTTCCACTCTGGCTTCTACTGTAGGGCCGGCATCAAAAATATCGACATAACCACGATGCGAGAACCCCTCTGACTGCAGCAATGCCAGCGCCGGTTTGGTCTTATCATGCACCCGGCCAATAACCGCTTGCGCCTGTTTGCTTAGCAGGCTGACATAAATCGGATACTTAGGCATCAGTTCTGCGATAAACACCTTCTGACCTATGCCGGTAAGGTAATCTGCGGTGGGGAAATCCAGCGAGAAAAAATGCTCCTGCAACCACTGCCAGAATGGCGAGCTGCCGTCGGTGTTGGAAATGCCGCGCATTTCGGCGATCACTCTGTCGGAAAAACGCTGCGGGAATTCAGCCATAAACAAAAAGCGCATTTTTGACAGCAACCGGCCATTGTTTTTCTCGCGGCGGCTTTCACGCAAAAATAACGTGCATAATTCACTAACGCCGGTGTAATCATTACACAGGGTTAATATATCGGCCGTTTTATACACCCCGAGTGAACGTGAGCTATGTACCACTTTACCCAGATGATAATGATAAAACGCATCATCCAGCCCCACAGCCGCTTCCAATGCGCTGGTGCCACACACCTCACCGGTGAGCGTATCCTCCAGCACAAACAGATAGCCTTCATCTCCCGGCGAGCTGACCACTTTGTTAAATGACTGCTCCGAGCGGCTTATTTTGCGCATCAAGAGTTCATCATTTACCGGTAACGAGGTAAAACCGTGCCCAGACTCAACCGCAATGCTATACAGCGCCGGGTAATCATCCGCACGGATTGGGCGAATCACCATCATCGTCGCTACTCCACTTTTACTTTATCGTTTTCGGGGCTCTAAGGCCCCTTAGCTTCATTTTTGCAGTCTTGGTGCTGCTTAATAGTCGTGTCAGAACAGCAGTGTCATGAGCGTCGTGTCAGGCGTTAACTACCTGTTTTACCGCCTGTTCAAAACGCTGCATGCCTGCGGTAATATCTTCTGGCGTAATAACCAGTGATGGCGCAAACCGCACTACATCGGGGCCCGCTACCAGTGCCATTAAACCCTGATCTGCCGCAGCCAGAAAAAACTCGCGTGAGCGGCCTTTGTATTGCTCATTTAATATCGCCCCCAGCAACATACCTTTGCCGCGTACTTCGCTGAATACCTGGTATTTTTCATTAATGGCAGCAAGCTGTTGGCGGAATAACTGCTCATTGCTTAATACCTGTGCCATGACCTCTGGCTGATTTACTGTTTCCAGCACCGCCTCTGCCACAGCACAAGCCAGCGGGTTACCGCCATAAGTGCTGCCATGCGTACCTACTTTCAGGTGCGATGCTATATCGTCAGTGGTAAGCATAGCGCCAATAGGAAAACCACCGCCTAATGATTTTGCCGTGGTAAGAATATCCGGCGTTACGCCATAGTGCATATACGCATACAGCTTACCGGTGCGGCCTACGCCGGTTTGCACTTCGTCCATAATCAACAACGCATTGTGTTGGTTACATAAATCTCGTACGCCCTGCAAAAACTCAGCGCTGGCAGGAATAATACCGCCTTCACCCTGAATAGGTTCCAGCACCACGGCACAGGTATTGTCAGAAATTAACGCTTTAACGCTATCGAGGTTATTAAACTCGCCATGCAATACCGCACCGGGCTTAGGGCCAAAACCATCAGAATACGCTGCCTGGCCACCTACCGTTACGGTGAAGAAAGTACGGCCGTGAAAGCTCTTATGAAAAGAAATGATCTGATCTTTGTGCGCGCCGAATTTTTCCAGTGCATAGCGCCGCGCCAGTTTAAAAGCGGCTTCGTTGGCCTCAGCACCAGAGTTAGCAAAATAGACTTTGTCCGCAAAAGTAGCATTAACCAAGGCAGTAGCCAAACGCAGCGCCGGTTCATTAGTCATCACATTGCTTAAATGCCACAGCTTGTCGGCCTGCTGTTTTAAGGCATTAACCAGAGCCGGGTGACAATGCCCCAGGCTGCTTACGGCAATGCCACCGGCAAAATCAATGTATTCGCGCCCTTGCTGATCCCACACCCGCGAACCTGCACCTTTTACCGGAATAATATTGGCAGGAGCGTAGTTAGGTACCATCACTTCATCAAACAGAGCACGGTATACTTGAGTTTGGCCAGTCATTATATTTTCCTTTTTCTATTCCGCTTAGGTTAGCCCGCTACACAGCCATAACATAACTGGCCGCACTGTAAGTTTGGCGCATTATTGCAGATTTAACAGCCCTTGTCTTGCTTGCCAACAGCAAGCAAACCCAGAAAGCACAAGGCCTACAGATAGATTTGCATAGGATGTGAATAAGTAAGCACTGCCTTACCGCCCGCAAAAACAACGCTGATTTTGCCGCCAGACTTTGCAACAAGCGCAGCCTTAAGCGCTGAGAGTGAAAATAGCTACGCTATCACTTTGCATGTTTATGGCGGTATTTTTTATTACAGCTGCGTACTTACACTACAATACTTACAATTCAATACCTAAACGTTTTAGGTTGGTTCTGGCCAGAATATCCAGGCTGTCGCTGCTTAGCTGCACTGCCGCAAACCACTCACTGGTTTCCTGCTCAGATATCTGTTGGTTTTTGCGCAATGTTTGCCATTGCACATAAGTTTGCGCCTGCAACACCAGCCGGGCCAGAGGGCTGCATCCGGCAAAACCGGCACCTTCAGCCAGTTGATCCAGCGTCTGGCACAGCGGTAATGTACGTAACTGCCAGCGCGAAGTGATGTCTGCACTTAATACCGCAGCGAACTCGGCAAGGCTTTCACATAAAAAACTGGCATCGGCTTCAAGCTGATCCAGTGTGTTGGTAAGCTGAGTATCACGATTTTCTCTGGCATGCAGCAATTGCTGCTGGCGTACCTGCAGGTAAGTACGCAGGTAGTTGCGGGTAACTACGGCATGGCCGGTGGTATGAAACAAGCCGGCACAAAACGCGTTATAAGGATGCTCGGCACTATTCTCTGCCAACGCACGCGCAGCAATGGCAACTGCCAGTGTGTAGTCCCACAACCGGCTTTTTAACGGCGTAAAAGGGTCGGTTGAATGCGGTATCATCCGCCGCATAGCATATACCGGTATAATCAGCTGTAAACTTTCAACCCCTAAAAAGCGTAGCGCGGTTTTAATATCTTTGATCATTGCACCCGACGCGGTGCGGTTACGGTACTGCGGCTGATTAACCAGGCGTAACAATTCTTCTTTTAACCAGGGTACTTTTGATACCAGTGGGTCCAGCCTGTTAACGGTTACCACTTTGTCACTTAGTAAATCCAACACCGGAAAAAATGCTTCGCCCGGATCAAATAACGACGCCATCACCTGTTCAATATTATGCAGTTTGCGTAGCAGCTCATCGGCCACTTCATCATGCAAATGCGCCTGGGCAAACTCAGTAAACTGGGCTTTAGCCTGCTCGCCGGCCTCGCGTACCTGTTGGGCCTCCGCTTCCACAGCCAGCAAAGTACGCTGCGTATCCATCTGCCCCGCCCGGATTTGGTAACCGAGACGTTTTTTTTCCGGGTTTACCCCAACTAACTGATCAAAAAAGCGCTGCACCATCACATCTGCAAAAGACACTAAAGGCTCCATCTGAATTCGGTGACAGTTGTCATGTGCACTGCCTGCCGCCAATACTGCAACCGGACTCCGGCAGAGTCAAGCCAGCTGGCTTAGCCGGGCTGCGCCAGGGTTAAAAAATTATCTAACAGCTGTTTACCCTGCTGGCTAAGAATAGCCTCCGGATGAAACTGCACACCGTGTAATGCCAGCCCAGGATGCATTAAACCCATAATGTCGGCTGTTTCCTGGCTGGCATCATCTGTCCAGGCCGTTTGCACCAACTCGGAGGGCAGGCTGTGTTTATCTACCACTAAAGAGTGATAGCGCGTTACATCCAGCGGATTGGCCAGGCCATGAAATACCGATTGATTATTGTGTCGCACCAGCGAATTTTTACCATGCATAACCTGACGGGCCCGTACCACGCGGCCACCAAATACCTGCGCAATGGCCTGATGGCCCAGACAAACTCCGAGGATAGGAATTTTGCCGGCAAACTGCTCAATAGCCGCCAATGACACCCCGGCATCATCCGGGGTTTTTGGCCCAGGTGAAATAACCAGATACTGCGGCGCCAGCGTGGCTATCTGCGCCACGCTAATATCATCGTTGCGCCGCACCATAACCTGCTGGCCTAATGCAGCAAAGTACTGCACCAGGTTATAAGTAAAAGAGTCGTAATTATCGATCATCAGCAGCATTCGGCCGCCCCTGCTTTGTAAGCCTATAGCGAATAGCGGGCTATTTTGCCACAAGCGGCTGCTTTTTGCTGCGCTGCTAAAAGCGCGACGGCCGGGTTTGGATATTTTTACAGCAGTTCATTGACAGCCTATTAATCATACAATAGGATGATTAATAGTTCGTACAATAGCACGAATAATAAAAACACATAAAAAAACGCCTCCATTGTCAGTTCTCTCTGGCCAGGAAGGCAATAACATAAGTGACAAGGGGAGTTATGCTCATGTTTAAACCTTCGGTTTTAAGCAGTGCTGTCGCCATGGCGATAACATTGTCTGCCCATCCGTTATACGCTCAGCAAAGCAGTGACGACACCACAGTATCGCCAGATGAGGTTGAAGTTATTCTGGTAAAAGGCATTCGTGGCAGCCTGGCCCGTTCAGTTGATCTGAAGCGGGAAAATATGCAAATCGTCGATTCAATTATCTCGGAAGATATTGGTAAATTTCCCGATAATAACGTAGTAGAAGCCCTGCAACGTTTATCCGGGGTACAGGTAACAGACCGTGGCGCCGGTGAGGTTAGTACCGTGTCTATCCGCGGCTTAAATGACGTTACCACCACCGTTAATGGCCGCAATATTTTTACCGCCTCAGGCCGCTCAGTGGCACTGGCAGATATTCCAGCCAGCTTGCTAAACCGAGTAGATGTGTATAAAACCCGCTCTGCCAGCCTGATAGAAACCGGTATCGCCGGCCAGATTGATATTCATACCCAGCGCCCGTTCGATTTTGACACCAGCAAGCTGGTAGTGGCCGGCCGTGGTATTCACTCAGAACAAGCCGATAAAACTGACCCCAATATCAGCGCTTTATTCAGCAATAACTGGGATATTGGCGCTAGCCGCTTTGGCGCGCTGATTAACCTGTCTTATGCTGAAACGCATTATCGCGATCAAAGCGTTACTGCCGGCGCTATGATGCCGTTTGCCACTAATAATCCACCGGCAGGCTGGGCACCTTACGAAATTATCCGCAGCACCGATGGCCGGGCCACTGAAAACCCGATCTGGCAACCGGGCTTAGAAGCCGGTTTACCCTTTGCACCGGGCTCGACCTTTGATGTTAATGGCGTACCTACCGAATATTTACTGTCGCGTGATGCCGTATTTGCCAGCGATCTGACCGGTAAACGCGAGCGCCCGGCAGTCAATGTGGCTTTTCAGTTTGCGCCAAATGATACTTCCGAGTACATCTTCGAAGCGTTTTATAATGGCTTTCGCAACGAATCTTATAACTCGTTGTTGTTTTCCTTTGTCGACTGGTGGGGCAACTTAGGCGACAACCCGGACATCAGCCTGTTCGAAGGTACCAATATCATTAAATCCCGCACTGTTGGCGCACCTTACATGTTTACCAGCGGCGACTTAAGCACCGGCAAAACCGATAGCTATGTGTATGCACTGGGCGGAAAATGGCTGATTGGCGACAACCTGCAACTGCGCTCTGAAGTGGTGTATCAGGACAGCCAGTACGATGAGAGCTTTTTTGCTATGCGCACTGAGCGGGTGGCCGACAGCATCACCGTTGACTTTAACAGCGGCGGCGGTCTGCCTGCTTTTCAATTTGGCCCGGCCACAGATTTAACCGCGCCGGATCAATGGGCTATGGCCCAGCTTTATGATCAGGCATATAGCCGTGACGGCGATGCACTGAGCTTTACCTTAGATGCCGACTACACGCTGAATAAAGGCTTTATTACCAATATCAGTTTTGGTGGCCGTTATGACAAACGCAAAGCCTCCGAAGCCCAGCTGTTGCAAGATACCGGTTTGTGTAACTCTGGCAACGCGGCATGTCAGTTAGCTACCTATGAGGGCTTGCTGCATACCAACAACGGTTTTTTTGATGGCGAATCGGATGTGCCTACCTCTTGGTTAGCTGCCAATGGCTACTATATCCGCGATAACGCCGATATGTTCCGCACTATATACAACACTGAAACCGGATCTAATCTGGCTATTGGTGATCAACGCGTGTTAGCACAAACCTTCGCAGTGACCGAAACAACCACTGCGCTGTATGCGCAGGCAGATTTTGAAACTGAACTGGGTGGGCGTTTATTCGATGGCCAGTTTGGCTTGCGCTATGTTGATGTGGATACCGATATGGCGTTTGCCGGTAATACTGCCTCAACCGGCGCCAGCAAGGTATTACCCAGCCTGATGTTGCGTTACAACCTGACCGACGATTTACTGGCCCGCTTTAGCTACGGCGAAACGCTGCGCCGTCCGGGCTTTGCCCAGCTAAACCCCACTATTAACTATGTGCGCGATGTGACCAATATTGGTTATGGCACTGCCAGCGGTGGCAACCCTGAGCTAAAACCAACCGAATCTAAAAACTACGATCTGTCGCTGGAATGGTATTTTGCTGAAGGCAGTACGCTATACGCAACCGCCTTTAAGCGTGACATTGAAGGCTTTGTCGTCGATTTTCGCCGCCGGGTAATTCACGATGATGGCCAGGGCGAATATCCCTATATCCTGAACCAGCCGGATAATGCTTCAAACGGTAAACTGGATGGTTATGAATTAGGTGTAGTGTACTTCCCCAAGGGGTTACCAGAACTGTTAGACGGCATTGGTATACAAGCCAGTTACACCATACTGGACTCGTCGCAGGATATTCCAATCACCAACAGTGAGGGCACGGTAGTGGGCACCGATACCACGCCACTATTCGGTGTATCGGATTCCTCCTACAGCGTGGTACTGGCCTATGAGAAAGAGCGTTTCGATATGCGGCTGTCGTATGTCTGGCGTGAAGACTTCCTGAATAACTACGAAGCGGCTCAGTTTGCTAACCCGCTGGGTATATACCGCAACCCGGAAAAAAGCCTCGATTTTCAGTTAAGTTACCATGTCACCGACAACCTGATGCTGACGTTTGATGCCACTAACCTGACTAACGAAATTTTCCAGAGTTACTACGAGTACCCGTCAACGCATAACTTTGGCTCTTCGCTGTTTAGCCGAACCTTTGCGCTGGGGTTCCGTTACAGCCTGTAATCTGGTTGCGCTAATACAAAAGCCCCTGCAATGCAGGGGCTTTTGTTTATGTTAGAAAAATCGTGTCAGTTGTACCCTAACTCAACCTGCTGCTCCAGTTCAGCTTGCGGCTCTGCCGCAGGTTGTTCTGCTTCAGAGGCCGGGGCAGCAGCGTCTGGTATAGATGAAGCTGTCATTTTTATTCACCTGTTATCTGGCAGCAGAGCCCAAAGCGGCTCTGCTGTCGGGGGTTAGTCAATGGCGCGGATATGAAAACGCTGACAAAAGCTGTCTGCTGCCAGTGGCGCCTGCTTTAATTCGCTATCATCTGCCAGGGCACAGGCCGGTACTTCCAACACCGCTTTGCTATGCGCCGACACTAACCGCATACTGCCGTAGCTATTGGGCTGCAATAGCCAGTGGCTGGCTTTGGCATCACAGGCAGCCATTACCACCGGTGCACCTGCCGCCAGAGACTCTGCTTCTACTGCCATGCAAAGCTCAGGATTCGTCGCATTACGCAGTTGCAACGTGCCCTGCTCGGTCTGGCTAAACTGCCAGTGCTGATCGGGCCGGTTTTGCCAGCCTGTCTGGCTGACTTTTGCCACACCAGCCAGCTGCCCGGCAGCAACTGACAACACCTTACCACTCTGGCTGCTGCTGATAGCTACCTTACCGGCCGGCAGTAATTGCCACTGGTTACACGCTTCATCTGCATCACAGGCGGCTAAGGGCAATGCCGTATCACTGGCTTTATTGATGAGTTGCCATGCCGCTGAATCCGTGGCCGCAAAACGCCACTGCTGGCGCACTTTATTACGCCAGGGGCCGGCCTCAGCTGCACCATCAAGGCCAAGGCCGATATACTGGCCCTGCCGGGTCACTAAACGGTAATATTCGCCCATGGTCGGATCGACTTTTAATGCTGTATCTGCAGAGCAATTAACAGCCGCCGGGGCGCCATCAACCACGCTTAAACATTGGCCCTTACCGTTACGCAATAACCAGTCAGCCCCTTGCGGCACTGCCGTTATCGGGCCGTTTTCACCCGACGGTGCCGCCATTACCTGGCCTTCCGGAACCGGCTGACCAAAATCAGGCGTGCCATCGGCATGCCAGCTAAACGACTGAGCCCGTAACGAGCGGGTTGCACTGCAGCCATCGGTTGCTTTGTTATTACCGTGGTAAACCAGCCAGTCTTCTTTATTGTCCGGTGATCTAAAAAAGCCGTTATGGCCAGGCCCGTAAACGCCATTGGCGCGCTCGAACACCGGTTTGTCGTACTTGGTCCAGTCTGCCGGGTTAAGCGGGTCATCACCGGTCAGCTCCAGCAGGCCGAGTTTGTAATCCGGCGTGTCGCAAAAGCTGGCCGAATACACCACAAAGGTGCGGCCATTACGTTTAAGCACTTCTGCACCTTCATTCACTTTACGGCCGGATATTTCCCACGGCAGCTCTGGCCGCGACAGCACCACTCTGGGCCCGGTAATGGTCCAGGGGTTAACCATCTGCGCAATCCAGTTTAGTTGCTCATCGCCCACCCACTCAGACCATAACAAATATAATTTACCGTTATGCTGCAGATAGTTACCGTCGATATTCCAGCTATCTGGCATCGGTGAGCCTTTAAACTGATAAGGCCCCATAGGATCATCACCGGCACTTTCCAATACCGACAAATGCTGGCCATCAAGGTTTTCCTGCTTGCCAGAGGTAAACATCATATACCAGCGATAACCATCCGGCCCTTTGAGGCGGTGAAACTCATAGGCCCAGAAATTACAGCAGCGGGCTGGATCAGTTTCTGACCATAAATAAACCGGTGTTGCCTCAGCCAGCCCGGCCAGCGTGGGTGCTTTGCGCATAACTAACTGCGAGGTCCAGGTAGTGGTGGTCAGGTAATAATTGCCGTCAAAATATTCCAGCCAGGGATCAGCGCCATTGTTATACAGCGGGTTGGTAAAACTCTGGCCTTCATAGGCATCGCTGACCACAGCATTATTAACATCAGCTACCTGGTTCAGCGACTGCTGGCAGCCGCTTAGTGACAGCATTATGGCGCTGGCCAGTAATGCCGGCTTAAGTATTGGTTTAATGTTATGCATCTTGTCTATCCCCGTTTTTATTTGTCGCTTTAGCAGCGCTATTTTTGCTCTGTGCTCAGTAATACGCTGCGATAGTCATCCAGCACGCTGTCACTCAGCAGCGGCCATTTGGCGTCATCCCAGCTCATTTCGGCTATTTTTAGTTTTTGCAGGCCATTGTCGGCCGCTTCATAGGCATGAAACACCAGATAGTCTTTACCGTTGAAGGTGTAGGCACTGTTATGGCCCAGGCCGGGCCAGTCGTGGTTGCCTTTAAGTAGCACAGTGCCGCCGCCTTCATTTAGCGACTTACCGTCTTTATCCAGATAGGGCCCGGTTATCTGTTGTGAGCGACCCACCACCAGATGGTAGGTACTGTCGGCACCACGGCAGCATTTACCGTACGAAACAAACAGATAGTAATAACCATGCTGTTTAAAGATAAAGGGCGCTTCGAGCTCGCCCGGGCCTGGCTCGGCATCATCAATAAAGGCCGGCCGCTGTGCTTTGGCAATGGTATGCCACTGCTGCGGTTGTGCCAGCGATACTAAGTCATCTGCCAGTTTTACCAGCTTTAAACCGCCCCAGAATGAGCCAAAGCTCATCCAGATATCGCCGTTATCATCAGCAATAATATTGGGGTCTATCGCGTTCCATAAATCACGCTGCGGCACTGATTGCAGTACTATGCCTTTGTCCTGCCACTGGTAATCGGGGCTGCTTTTATCCAGCGTATTATTAACAGTCACGCCAATGGCCGAGGTGTTTTTGCCAAAGGCCGACACCGAGTAATACAAATAATACTTGCCGTTGTGCTGATAAATATCCGGCGCCCAGATATGGCCATCAAAGCTGGGTGCTACCTGTTTAGCCCACTGTGGTTCATCAGCAAATACCCGGCCAGCCAGTTGCCACTGCAGCATATCGTCGGAGTGATAATAAGTAATGCCCGGCCCGGTACTGAATAAATAGAAGCGGCCATCTTGCTGTGCCATCACCGGATCATGGATACTGAGTTGTGGCTGTGCTTGTTGTTCATCGGCACAGGCTGTTTGCCCCAGCAATAGCAAGGCCAGCGCTGACGCCCGGCCCGCGCCGGCCAGCCATTTTGTTGTCGTTACCCCGTTTAACATCTACGCCTCCTTAAGGCTGCAGAGCCTACTCCCTATAGGGGTAGATATCTGCCTTCATTTTAGTAGTATTGTATTACTATTTATCATATATTATTCGGCAGTGCAAAACTCAGCCAGCCCAACTGCGACAGTTTTGCGAATAAAAAATATAAAAAACCGACGCTACGCAGGAATAATCACAGGCTTGAACCTGCCGCGTAGTACCGGGAACGACAGGGAACTTTATGCAAACTCACAAACTTTCCGTACTGGAGAAAGTCGGCTTTGGTGCCGGCGATATGGCGGTCAATGTGGTGATGTCATCTATGATGCTGATCATCACGTTTTTCTACACCGATATTTTTGGCTTAAAGCCGGCCGACTTAGCGGTACTATTTTTAGTGGTGCGGTTGGTTGATGCTGTTACCGACCCGCTAATGGGCATCATTACCGACCGTTTTACTACCCGCTGGGGCCGCTACCGGCCCTACTTCCTGTTTTTAGCGGTACCCTTTGGTATTGCGGTATACCTTACCTTCAGCACCCCCGACTGGGATTACAACAGTAAACTGGTATGGGCCTATGCTACCTACATTCTGGTCACGGTCATTTTTACTGCGGTGACCATTCCGTATATCTCTATTATTGGCGTGCTAACCGATAACCCGAAAGAGCGCTTATCCGCCAACGGCTACCGGTTATTTTTTGCCAAAATTGCGGCTTTTTTGGTGACTATTATTGTGCCTATTCTGGCAAAACATTGGGGCGGAGAAAACCTGGCCGGTGGCTATCAGTCGGCGATGGGAGTGATGGCATTAATGGCAACATTGCTGTTTTTATTCTGCTTTTTTACCACTACCGAACGTATCCAGCATACTGTAGAGACGCTGCCGTTTTTGCAACAGCTAAAATACCTGCTGAAAAATGATCAATGGCTGGTGCTGTGCGCGGTGTGCGTTACCGGCACTATCGGCTATGTGGTGCGTGGCTCTGTCGCCGCTTACTATGCCAAATACTATCTCGGTGGTGACGCCGCTATGCTGTCAGCGTTTTTATCTACCGGCGTCGCCGCCGCTATATTAGCCATGGTGGCCTCAACCTGGATCACCAAGCATTACTGCAAAGTAAAACTGTTCCGCTACAGCCAGATTGTAGTGGCGATATTAAGTGTGCTGCTTTATGTACTGGTAAACCCCGGTGATGTGATGCTGGCCTTTGTGTTGTATTTTCTGCTGTCATTTGTTGTCGATTTGCATGCCCCGGTATTCTGGTCGGCTATTCCGGAGGCTGTTGATTACGGCGCAGATAAAACCGGCCAGCGCGTGTCCGGCCTGGCTTTTGGCGGTATCTCTTTTTGCCAGAAAGCCGGTATGGGCGTTGCCGGCTTTTTAGTCGGTACCCTGCTGGCCAGCTTTAACTATGTACCGGATCAACCACAAAGTGCGCTGACCTTAACCGGCATTGCCTTAATGCTGTCGATTATTCCAGGCGTGTTTCATCTGCTGATGGGCTTGCTGATGTTTCGCTATCGCATTACCGATAACTATTACCAACAGCTGGTCGGGAAAACCAGTGTCGTTAAGCCCACTACTATCTGAGGAGTTTACTGTGAGATTACAGCAGCCATTAATTGAACAGCGCGCCGATCCGTGCATTTATAAACACAGTGACGGCTTTTACTATTTTACCGCATCGGTGCCGGCCTATGATTTAATTGAACTGCGCCGCGCCAGAACAATAAATGAACTGGCCAGCGCTCCGGCGGTAGCGGTATGGCATAAGCCCGACAGCGGCCCCTGCTCTGAGCTGATCTGGGCTCCGGAAATCCACTTTAACCAAGGCGCCTGGTATATTTATTTTGCCGCGGCCCCCAGCCGCGACATCAAAAATAAGCTGTTTCAGCACCGGATGTATGTGCTGCGCTGCACTGACGCTAATCCGGTTGGCGGCCAATGGCAGTTTGTCGGCCAGCTCGACAGCGGCATCGACACCTTTTGCCTGGATGCCACCACCTTTAGCCACCATGACCAGCTGTACTATGTCTGGGCACAAAAAGATAACGCCATTGAAGGCAACAGCAATTTATATATTGCCACGATGGACACGCCGGATAAGTTAAGCGGTGCGCCGGTTATGCTAAGCAAACCTGAGCTGGAGTGGGAAACACGTGGTTTTTGGGTTAATGAAGGCCCGGCAGTGCTCAAGCGCAACGGTAAAATCTTTTTAACTTACTCCGCCAGTGCTACCAATGAAAACTACTGCATTGGCCTGTTGTGGGCCGATGAAAATGCCGACCTGTTAAACCCCGCCAGCTGGCATAAATCGCCACAGCCGGTATTTCAAAGCTGCTTTGAACATGGTGTTTATGGCCCTGGCCATAACAGCTTTACCGTATCAGAGGATGGCCGGCACGATATGCTGGTATACCACGCCCGCACCTATACCGAAATTGTTGGCGACCCGTTATGGGACCCAAACCGCCATACTTATGTTAAAGCCATCCGCTGGGATGACAACGGCATGCCGCTATTTGGCAAAGCGTCTGAGGCCTGAAGTTTAACCCTGAGTGAGGAAGCAAGATGAAAGCTTTGCTTAGCCTGTGTATGTTACTGCTGGTACTGCCAGCCAGTGCCGCTATAGACACTTTTGCGCTTAATCAGGTTCGGCTGCACAGCGGGCCTTTTTATCAGGCGCAGCAAACCAACATCGGCTACCTGATGGCGATGAACCCGGATCGCTTACTGGCACCCTACCGGCGCGAAGCAGGTCTGCCGCCCCTGGCGCAGCCTTACCCGAACTGGGAAAGCTCTGGCCTGGATGGCCATATTGGCGGCCACTATCTTAGTGCACTAGCCTTGATGTACAGCGCCAGCGGTGAGCCGCAATTGCTCGAGCGGCTAAATTACATGATTAACGAGCTGCACAGTTACCAGCAAAAACACGGTGATGGCTACCTCGGCGGTATTCCCGACGGCAAAGCCAGCTGGCAGCAAATCAGCCAGGGCCAGATAGACGCTGATTTATTTGTGTTAAACAAGCAATGGGTGCCTTGGTATAACCTGCATAAAACCTTTGCCGGTTTGCATGATGCTTATGTTTACGCCGGTAATCAGCAGGCTAAACAGATGTTGCTGCAACTGAGCGACTGGGCGCTTAAATTAACCAGCCAACTAAGCGATCAGCAACTGCAGCAAATGCTGATCACCGAATATGGCGGCATGAACGATATTCTGGCCAAAGTGGCCGAACTTAGCGGTGACGACAAATACCTGCAGCTGGCGCTGCGTTTTTCTGAACTGCGTATTATGCAACCGCTGTTGCAACAACAAGATGTACTGGATGGCCTGCACGCCAATACCCAGATCCCGAAAATTATTGGCATGGCGCAGCTTGCCAGCCAAATGGACAACAACAGCTGGTACCAGGCCGCCGATTTTTTCTGGCAACAAGTAGTGAATAAACGCAGTGTCGCCATAGGTGGCAACAGCGTGCGCGAGCATTTTCACCCGTCAGACGATTTCAGCAGCATGCTAACTGATGTAGAGGGGCCGGAAACCTGCAACACCTACAATATGTTGAAGCTAACCAAGCTGCTATATCAGCGCACGCCAGAACCGCGCTATATGACGTATTATGAGCGGGCGCTGTATAACCATATTTTATCATCGCAGCACCCTGAGCATGGCGGCCTGGTATATTTTACGCCGATGCGGCCCAATCATTACCGCGTCTATTCGTCGCCAGAGCACACCATGTGGTGCTGCGTTGGCTCCGGCATTGAAAACCACGCCAAATACGGCGAAATGATTTATGCCCATAAAGGCGATCAGCTGTATGTGAATTTATTTGTCGATTCCAGCCTTAACTGGCAACAGCAGGCCGTTAAACTGCGCCAGACAACTGCGTTTCCGGATCAAGACAGCAGCCTGATCACCATAGAACAAGGCGGTAAATTCGGCCTGAATATCCGTGATCCACATTGGGCCGACGGTAAGGTGCAACTAACACTAAACGGCAAAGCGGTGAAGTTCACGTCAACCACACCAGGCTATTTAAGCCTGCAGCGCCACTGGCATAAAGGCGATAAGCTGGCGATCACTCTACCAATGCAAACCACGCTGGAGCAACTGCCGGATAACAGCAAGCACTATGCTATTTTGCATGGCCCTATTGTGCTGGCCGCGCGCAGCCAATGGCAGGACAAGCTTAGTTTTATTGCCGACAGCAGCCGCATGGGCCATATCGCCAGTGGCGAGCAATGTCCGGTCGATCAAACGCCGACCTTTATCAGTGATAACGCAGATTTTGTCCGCCATATTAAACCCGTGACCGGCAAACCGCTAACCTTTACCAGCGGCGAAGCAGTGCTGGCCGGGGTTGAGGGCCCGTTAGAGCTGGTGCCGTTTTTCCGGCTGCACGACAGTCGCTACACGCTGTATTTCCCGCAAAATAGCGCCCGCCAGTGGCAGCACCAACAACAGTTATTGCGCCAGCAAAGCCAACTTGACACTCAGCTGGCAGTGAAAACCATCGATATGATCCGCCCAGGTGAGCAACAGCCGGAAGCCGATCATCAGTTTGCGGGCGAAAAAACTTCAGCAGGTGTTCATCTGGGCCGGCATTGGCGCCATGCGGCAGGCTGGTTTAGTTACCGCTTAAATACCCAGGGCCAGCAGACGCTGAAACTGCGGTTGACGTATTTTGGCGCCGACAGCAACCGGCATTTTCAAATTTTGCTGAATAACCAGTTGCTGGCGAATGTCAGCCTGACCGGTGAGCAGGGCGATAACTTTTACCATGTCGATTACCCGATCCCAACCGATCTGTTAAGCAGTGGTGACAGTGTAGAGCTGAAATTTGTTGCTAATGCGGGTTCCATCGCTGGCGGTATTTATGAAGTGCGTTTAATGCAGATTGATTAATATTACTCAGCTGGAAAAAAGCCAGTCCGGTTGCCGGACTGGCTTTTGCTTACTACGGCAGTTTACTGCCCCATACCGAAACACCCTGTGCCGACTGAGCGCTAAAGGTTACAACAAACTGCGCCGGTGTTTCGTGCCACTGGCGTGATAATATCCCTTCATACACACCATCACTGCCGAGGTTAAGGCTAATTTGCTGCCGGGCGGCATAATGCCAGCTACCGCTGATATTGCCTGCACCGCTGCTAACAGTGCCATCAGCAGCTAAGGTGATCAGCTGTGAGTTTTTAATACTGGCAGAGATATCTTTACCATGATTAATAAATTTATACTGGCCAGCAACCTCATCTTCGCTAATGGACGCGTTCAGTTCCGTTGATGCAGTGCTCAGCGGTGCGTAGCGATGCGGCGCCACCACCGGCCAGCCATCTTTATTGATAAAAAATTCGTGCACCCTCAGCTGATGCTGCTCACCCAGCCCCGGAAAGCGGGTATGAAACAGCAAAAAGTACTGGCCGCTGACCGCGTCAAAATAGGCTGAATTATGCCCCGGCGATACATAACCACTGCCCGCCCCCGTGCCGGGATCGTCATTACTGCGGACAAACAAATGGTTACCCATAATTTTCTGGCCAAAAGGTGCGATAGAAGCATCATCAAACAGCGGCAGCGCCGGATCTGACTTTACTGCCGCCATATCGTTACCCACTGCATCCAGATAAGGGCCATCCGGCGCACTGGCGCGGGCCACCCGCATATTGTAAGCGCCGTTGGCATCCAGGCCGCCAAACGAGCTAAACAAGTAGTAGTAATCACTGTCAGGGCTGTACAGCACATAAGCGCCTTCAATCCGGCTGTGGTTGCCGCCCATCAGGTGCTTGCCATAGCCCTGCCCCGGCAGCGTTAAGCCGGTGGCCGGATCCATTTCCAGGATAAACAGGCCGCCGGAATAAGAGCCATACACCAGCCACAACTTACCGTTTTTATCAAAAAAGGCTTGGGGGTCAACTACATTAGGGTGAATTTGGGCATCGTAGATAGTGCCATCTTCACTTACTTCGCCCCACATACCGGATTTAAGCAAAATCTGCTTATTAACATAAGGCCCTTCAATATTATCGGCCACCGCCACCCCCAGCGCCGAACGGGGCGAGTCGCCCTTACAGGCGTTGTAATACATATAGAACTTGCCATCGGCCAGTTGAATCACATCGGCAGCCCACAGCGTATCGGTTTGCGCCCAGGCAAAGGTTTCTTCCAACTCGGTCAGTACGTTGGCAAACAGCGGGTTATTGCTGCTTACCCCATCAGCTACCTGCTGCCAGTGCATCAGATCAGTTGATTTTGCCGCCGCCAGATGTGAGCCAAACACATAAAAGGTATCAGCCACTTTAATGACTGACGGGTCGTGCACAGCCACATTAGTAAAAGTGGGGCCCTGCTCTGCCGGTGGCGGTACTGGCGGAACCGCCGATACCGGTGGGTAAGCCACAGCCGCCGGTGGTGAGTTATTGCTGTCGTTACAGCCACTGAGCAGCAGAGCCGTGGCCAGAACGCTGAAGGAACAAATACCGCTGTTACGTTTTTGCATCTTATACCCCTGTCGTGTGTTGTTATGGCGGGTAAGCTGTGCTGTCCTGCATTGGCAAAACTGTGCAGCTAAAACAACGTAATTTGCGGCATCGGCCAGTAGCACATTACCCTTTCTGAGTTACTAATATTATTGTATTACTTTTTAAATTTAAGCGAAAAATCCCGCTTAAACCGCGATTGCAGCGCGGCTATTGTTTTACTACTAACAGCTAATTAATCCGGTAGATGATCGTTAAATAACGGCATCCCATCTGCCGACCATTGCAGTTGCCGCCAGCGGGTATGGCGGTTGCCGTCGGTTAACGGCGATCCTTGTAGTTGCTGAGTGTCGCGGGCATGGTAAAACATCAGATCTTCACCGTTATCACCCACCACAAAGCTGTTATGGCCGGGGCCATAGCGGTTAAATTCCGGCCGGGTCTGAAATACCGGCTCAGGTGTTTTATGCCAGCTTTGCGGGTCAAGCAAATCGGCATTTTCATCGGCCCACAGTAAACCCATGGCATAGCGGTGATCAGTCGCACTGGCTGAATAAGCGATAAATATTTTGCCATGGCGCTGCAGCACTGCGGCACCTTCATTGACTTTATAGCCCTGCTGCTCCCAGCTGAGATCAGGCTGGCTGATAATCACTTCCGGCGCTTCAAGCCGGGTTGGCGTGGCCATTTTTGCCAGTAGCAAGGCGCTGTTATAACTGCGCTCAGCATCCTGCTGCGCCCACACCATATAATGCTGGCCACGGTGGCTAAATACGGTGGCGTCCAGCGAAAAACTGTCCAGCGCGCTTTGCATCTGGCCCAGCTCTTGCCACTGCCCCTGCATGGGATCGGCAGCAGTATTGGCCAGCACATACATTCTGATCTGAAATGGCCGTTCAGCCTCGCCGGCTGCAACATATAAATACCAGACGCCGTCTATCCGGTGCAGCTCCGGCGCCCAGATATTCGCACTCATCGGCCCGCTGGCTTTTTTGCGCCATACGGTGGTCGCTTCTGCCTGCGCGAGGCCGGCGATATCGGGGCTAAAACGCAGCTCTATCCGGTCAAACTCTGGCACCGAGGCGGTAAAGTAATAGCCATTGTCGGCTTTATACACCCAGGGATCGGCCCGGCGCGAAATAAAAGCAGCAGAAACCTCACGGTTTACCACCGGCTGCGCCGCAGCTAAGTTGTCAGTCGCCGTTTGGGCTGGCTGACAGCCAAATAGCAGCAACAGGCCTGTTAATAATGGTAAAAGCTTCATTTAGCACCTCCGTTATAGCGCTGCGCCAATTGCTGCCACGGCATTACCGCCAGTTGTGGCTCGGCTAAGCCGCGGTGCGGGTACTGATAAACCAGCAAATTGCCCGCTCGTGGTTGCTGGCTAAGCTGCTCGGCACTTAAGCCCTCTGTCGCAGTAGTCACAAATAAAATATCCAGCTTGTCGCCACCGAGCGCAACACAGGTGGGTTGTGTTACCGGCAGTGGGTAAAGCGCCGCCAGGCTGCCATCGGGGGCATAGCGTGCCAGAGCGCTGCCGCCCCATAAGGCGCATAGCAGATGATCATCGGCATCAATAATGGCGCCATCAGGCTCTGTACCAGCCGGCGTTGTGGCAAAGTTTTCGGCAGCGCCAAGCTCACCCGTTAGCGGGTTAAAGCGGTAGCGGTTAATTTGCTGCAGTGGTGAATCGGCGTGGTACATCAGGCTGCTGTCGCGGTTCCAGCACAGCGCATTAGGAATACGCAGGCTGCTCAGCATCTGCTGACAACCGTTTTGATCTAGCCGGTACAGGCTGCCGCTGGCAAAGTTATCTGCAGTTGCCTGCTCTACCATAGTGCCGGCCCAGAACCGGCCCTGGCGGTCAACGCGGCCATCATTAAAGCGGTTGCCACTTAATTGCTGTTGGGGTTTTGCCAGCCACAAGATAGCGTCGCTATCGGGGTTATACAGACCAAACCCGCTGGCAAAGGCCACCAGCAAGGGGTAGCGGCTGGCCATCGGATCAGCAGCGTTTAGCAAACAAAAGCAGCTGATGCGTTCGGGCAGGGGCCACTGCCGCAGTGTTTGCTCAGGCCAGCGCAGCTGAAACAACGCTTTACCGTGAATATCGCTCCACCATACACTGCTGCTGGCTGCATGCCAGAAAATAGCTTCACCCAGACGGTTTTTTACCGCAATACTGCCAAGCAGTGCTAAATTTTCGCGCTTAACCATGGCCAGCCCTCCCTGCTGCCAGTGTTATTGCTGTGCGCCGGCTTAACAGCTTTTGCAGCACAATAAAGCCAAACAGCAGTAAACCAATGACAATTTTGGTCCACCAGCTGCTTAAGCTGCCATCAAAAATAATATAGGTCTGGATCACGCCCATCAGCAGTACCCCCAGCACGGTACCGATAACAAAGCCGCTGCCGCCGGTCAGTAAGGTGCCGCCAATTACCACCGCGGCAATGGCATCCAGTTCCATGCCGACGCCGGCCAGCGCATAGCCGGAGAAGGTATAAAAGGTAAACACTATGCCCGCCAGCGCTGCCAGCACACTGCTCAGCGCGTAGATAGCAATAGTCGTGCTGGCTACCGGCACACCCATCAGTTGTGCCGACTGGCTGTTACCGCCAATGGCATAAACACAGGCACCAAAACGGCTGTAGTGCATCAGCATAATTACCAGTACCAGCACCACTATAAAGATCATCGTTGAAGCTCCTACCCAGCCGCCGCCAGGCAGCATAAAGCCAAATTCGGCGATGGCATCGTAAAAGCTGTGGTCAATAGCTATAGATTCTTCACTGAGGGTAGTGGCCAGGCCACGCGCCAGAAACATCCCCGCCAGCGTGACAATAAACGGCTGCAGTTTATACACATGGATTAACATGCCCATTAGCGCGCCAAATAAAGCCGCAGCCGGCAAAATAAGTGCAAAAGCGGCCAGCGGGTGCCACTGGTACTGGCTAATCAGCAAACTGACGGCTACACCACTGAGCGCAATCACTGCCCCCACAGACAAATCAATGCCACCGGAGATGATCACAAGCGTCATACCCAGCGCCACAATCAGTAAAAAGGCGTTATCACTAAACAAATTGCTCACCACCGCCAGCGAGGCAAAGCCGTCAAATTGCCAGCCACCTATGCCAAACAGCAGGCACAGCAATGCTGCGGTGATCCATAAGGGTAAGTAGCGCAGCGACATCATGGCTGGCCTCCTTTACGCCACTTTCGCAACTTGGGCCACCAGCTGCTTAGCTGGCGGCGAAACTTATCTGACTGCAGCAACAACACCAGCAGCACCACCACAGCTTTGATCAGCAAATTAAATTTCGCCGGTAAACCGCTGACAATAATAGTGGTGCTTAAACTTTGAATAATCAGCACGCCTATAACCGACAATAACAGTGAAAAACGCCCACCGCTGAGCGCCGCACCGCCAATCACCACGGCTAAAATAGCATCCAGCTCCAGCCATAAACCGGCGTTATTGGCATCCGAGCCCTGAATGTCAGCAGCGCTGATCATGCCGGCCAGAGCGGCGCAAAAGCCGGCAAAGGCATAAACAAACAGCTTTATCGCTTTATCGTTAATGCCTAAATAACGGCTGGCGGTAGCATTGCAGCCTACCGCCTCAATAAACAGGCCCAGTGCGGTGCGCCGCAGTAACAGCTGGCTTAAACCAAACATTACTATTACCAGCCATACCGGTACCGGCAACCCCAACCAGCTGCCGCTGCCAAGCCAGGCAAAATCGGGCCGCAAAAAGGTGACAATCTGGCCCTGATTAATCAGCTGCGCCACGCCGCGCCCGGCTACCATCAGTAGTAAGGTCGCTACTATCGGCTGAATTTTCAGATAGCTGACCAAAGTGCCATTAATCAGCCCGGCGGCAATGCCGGTGGCCAGCCCGGCGGCAATTACCAGTGGCAGTGGCAAGTCGGCCTGCAGCAATAAGTTAGCGCATATGCTACCTGCGATGGCCATTACGGCCCCTACCGACAAATCTATACCGCCGGTAGCAATTACCAGGCTCATACCTATTGCCAGCAATGCCACCGGCGCACTGCGGTTTAAAATATCAATTAACGAGCCGTACAAGCGGCCATCCTGAAAACTCAGCTGAAAAAAACCGGCATCCAGCAGCAAATTTACTGCCAGTAACAGCATTAACGCTGCCAGTGGCCACAAATACCGCGCAGATGCCTTTGTACTGCCGGGGCTGTAACGTGCCAGCCGGGCCTGTTGTAAGCTGTCGGCGCAAGGTTGAGTTGGTTTCATTTATCCCTCTGCAATCGCCTGCATAATATGCTGGGCTGTCATGTTATCGCCGCTTAATTCCGCCACTTTTTGCCGGTCACGCAACACCACCACTTTACCGGCAAAAGCAACCAACTCTTCAAGCTCAGACGAGGTGACCAGCAACGACATACCTTGCTGACACAGGCTTTTGATCAGTAAAACAATTTCGGCATGGGCGCCGATGTCGATGCCGCGGGTGGGTTCGTCGAGGATCAGTAGCTGCGGATTAATTGCCAGCCAGCGCGCCAGGATCACCTTTTGCTGGTTGCCACCGCTGAGTTGCTCGATAGGTTTATCAGCATCCGGCGTGGCAATTTGCAGCTTGTCGATGTAAAACGCCGCCAGTTGCTGCTGTTGTTTAACCGGCAAATAACGCCACCAGCCACGGCGTGCCTGCAGCGCCAGCATAATATTTTCCCGGATAGACAACGGGCCGATAATGCCCTCGGTTTTGCGCTCTTCCGGGCACAGTGCAATACCAGCTTTTATCGCATCAGCAGGCTGCTGCAATGTCAGCGTTTTACCGCCAAACTGTATTTCGCCGCCGCTTAACACATCTACGCCATACACTGCGCGGCACACTTCTGTGCGGCCTGAGCCGAGCAAGCCGGCCAGCCCCACGGCCTGGCCTTTTGCCACTGTAAGCGAAATATCGTTTAGCGAACCTTTTACCGAAATCTGCTGCAGTACCAGCAAAGGTTCTGCCTGTTTTGCGGTGTTTGTTGCACTGTGCTGCTCGGTCAGCTGTTGCAATTCTTTGCCAAGCATGGCTTCAATCAGCTGCGAGCGCGGTAAGTCTGCGGTCAGATACTCGCCCACTTTACTGCCATTACGCAGCACGCTAATGCGATCACTGATCTGATACACCTGCTCAAGAAAGTGGGTAATAAACACTATCGCCACGCCCTGCTCACGCAGTTGACGCATCACGTCGAACAACATCTGCACTTCGCCACTATCAAGGCTGGCAGTCGGCTCGTCCAACACCAGCACTTTGGCAGACATTGCCACGCCGCGGGCAATGGCAATCAGCTGCTGCACCGCGACAGAATATTGCGCTAACGGCGCGCTAACGTCGATACTAAGCTTAAAACGCAGCAATAACTGCTGTGCCTGCTGTTGCATTTTTTGGTGCTGAATTAAGCCGAAGCGGCGTGGCTCATGGCCCAGAAACAGGTTTTGCGCCACGCTAAGATTGGGTAGTAAATTGACTTCCTGATATACCGTACTGATCCCCGCGCGCTGGGCCGCCGCCGGGCTGGCAAAGTGGCACTGCTGGCCGTTAAAGTAAATGTCACCGCTGCTTTTGGCTAAAGCACCGGTCATTACCTTTATCAACGTGGATTTACCGGCGCCGTTTTCGCCCAGCAAAGCATGCACTTCACCGGCAAATAAACGTAAATCAACATTTTGCAGCGCCTTAACGCCGGGAAAATGCTTGCAGACCTGTTTCAGCTCTAATACCAGAGATGGCGTGGTCATAAATGGCTCCTGTACTTAGCGGCAGCGCCGGCATTAACCGGCCTGCTGGCAGTCAGTTATTTATTAGTCCGCTTTTGGTATTCGGCTGCTGCAGTATCCTGGCTAAATAGCTCGCCGGTGTTATTGATATATTTGGCAATATCTTTATCGCCGTTAAGATAGGCGGCTATCACATCGAAAGCCGGGCCGCCCAGGTGCGGGTCAAGCTCAACGGTGGCATTGGCTTCGCCGTCAGCCATTGCCTTGAAGTAATCCGGTACGCCGTCAACCGCCACCACCAGAATATCCTGGCCCGGTTTTAAGCCTGCTTCTTTAATTGCCTGAATAGCCCCCAGCGCCATTTCATCGTTGTGGGCCCATAAAGCACAGATATTACGCCCGCCCTGTTCGGCTTTAAGAAAGCTTTCCATCACTTCTTTGCCTTTACTGCGGGTAAATTCAGCGGTTTGGCTGCGGATAATTTTGGCATTGGGGTAAGCTGATAACACCTCGTTAAAGCCTTTAGCGCGGTCGATCGCAGCGGTGGCCCCCACGGTGCCCTGCAATTCAACGATGTTGCATTTGCCCTCGGTTTTTTGCATCAGCCAGTTAGCAATTTTGCGGCCTTCCTCGGTAAAGTCTGAGGCAATGCGGGTTAAATATAAGGAGTCGTCATTAACCTGAACATTGCGATCGACAATAACTACCGGAATACGGGCACGTTTGGCTTCACGCAGTACCGGTGCCCAGCCGGTTTCGACCACCGGCGCAATAATAATGGCATCCACGCGCTGGGCAATAAAACCGCGCACAGCCCGGATCTGGTTTTCCTGTTTTTGCTGCGCATCAGCAAATTTCAAATCAATATTGCGTGCAGCAGCTTCGCGTTTTACTGACTCACTGAAACTACTGCGCCAGCCGCTTTCTGAGCCGACCTGAGAAAAGCCAATAGTAGTGGCCCCCGCCAAAGAAGATAGTGCCAGCGTAGAAGACAGCAATAGCATAGCTGTGGCGCCTAAAAGACGTTGAATGTTCATATCTTGCCCCCGTTGGCCGGGTTGCCCCGGCGTTATTATTTGTTTTGCGATGCCGCTTTATGCAGTGCATAGTTGTACATTGCATAGTTTTGCGAAGCAGGGTCTTTGCCCCGTTGTTTTCGCCAGTAGCTGTTTAACCAGACCTCTTTGTATAAAAACGATAAATAGTGCACTGCCGGTACGGCTGCGCCGGTGAAATTAAAACCGATGGAAACTGCGGCAGATTTACCGCGTTCGGGTAATCATGTGTTTCCAGACAGAGCCCGGCAAATTTGGTAAGCGGCAACCCATCGGCACCGTTTAAGCTGCCATCAAGAAAATTACCACTGTAAAACTGAATACCAGCCTCGGTGGTCAGTATTTCCATCACCCGGCCTGAGGCCGGATCAGACAGCACTGCCGCGGTTTGCGGTTGCTGTTTATCCGCATGATTTAGCGCAAAATGATCCGGCAAAAAATGGTTCAGCACAAAAAAGTGATCATAGCCATTGGCCAACTGTGTTATATCGCGGCCTATGGTTTTGGCCTGCTGAAAATCAAAGGCTGTACCGGCCACCGCCAGCAAGTTACCGTCCGGTACTAACTGCTCATCTACCTGTAAGGTATAACCGGCGTTAAGCCATAACGTATGCCCCAGCACATCAGCACCGGGTTTAGCGGCCAGATTCCAGTAACAATGGTTAGTCAGCGATAGTGGCGTAAGCTTATCGGTACTGGCGTAATAGTCGATACTAAGCTCGTTATCGCGGTTAAGCCGGTAGCAAACTTCCAGCGCCACATTACCCGGGTAGCCCTGATCGCCATCGGCGCTGTGGCAGCTGAAAATCACCGCTACACTGTCAGCCAGCTGCTCAACACGATATTGCCAAAAGCGACTACCCAGCCCATCCGGCCCGCCGTGTAACTGGTTGCGGCCCTCGTTGGCACTGAGCTTAACCAGTTTGTCGTCAAGCTTAAATGCCGCCGCAGCAATGCGGTTAGCCACCCGGCCAATGGTGACACCAAAATAATACCGGTTAGTGGCCCACTGCGCCGGGTCCTGATAGTTCAGCACCAGTTCGGCCGCTGTACCGCTTTCATCCAGCTGGGTAACCGACCAGATGCCGGCACCCAGCGTCGACAGCGTAGCGGTTAAGCCATTGCCATTATCCAGCGTAATAAGCTGTACCGGTTGCGCCAGCGCCGGATGCGTCAGACTACGGCTGCTAACTGACATTAGCGCGGCCATTATTTTGCCGCACTCACAGCTGCATCAACAGTAGCGGTTGTGCGCACGCCATTTACCAACCGCGACATTTGCAGCGGGTTGCTGTCCTGCAGCTCTGGCGGCAACAGTGCCTGTGGGTAGTTCTGGAAACATATTGGCCGGATAAAACGGGCAATTGACGCTGTACCTACCGAAGTAAAACGGGCATCGGTCGCTGCCGGGAAAGGTCCGCCATGCATCATTGCATCGCACACTTCCACCCCGGTAGGGAAGTTATTAATCACCAGCCTGCCCACTTTGCTGCGCAGCAACTGCACCAGTTTACTTTGCCCGGCCAATTCCGGCTCTGTGCAGTGAATAGTGCCGGTTAGCTGGCCTTTAAGGCTACTCACTACCTGGAGCAACTGATCGTTATCGTCACAGACCACTACCACCGAGGTGTGGCCAAACACTTCTTCCTGTAAATGCGGGTTGGCCAGAAAAGTCGCGGCATCAACCTGAAATAATTTGGCCTGGGTGTAAAAGCCCTGCTCAGCGGTAACACCAGCACCACAGCCCGCTAAAGATACCCCGGCTTGTGCTGCAAGATGCGCAGTGCCTTTATCGTAAGCATCGGCAATATTGTCATTCAACATTACGCCAGCCGGTGTTTTCGCCAGCGCTTCGGCTGCGCTTTGCAAAAAGCTGTCCAGCTCAGGCCCGGCTATTGCCACGGCTACGCCGGGGTTAACACAAAACTGGCCGCTGCCTAAGGTTAATGAAGCAACATACCCCTGCGCCAGGGCCGTAGCCGATTGCTGCAGCGCCTGGGGCAAAAATACTACCGGGTTAACACTGCCCATTTCAGCAAATACCGGTATCGGCTCTGGCCGGTTATTGGCCAATTTGAACAGCGCCATGCCGCCGGCCAGTGAGCCGGTAAAACCCACGGCTTTAACTGCCGGTGCAACCACCAGCTCGGAGCCAATTTCCCGGCCCGAGCCCATTAATAAAGAGAATACTCCAGCGGGTAAACCACAGGCTTTTACCGCGTTATCCAGCGCCTGCGCCACCAGCTCACAGCTGCCAGGGTGCGAATTATGGCCTTTTACCAACACCGGGCAACCTGCTGCCAGGGCTGCTGCGGTATCGCCACCGGCGACAGAAAACGCCAGCGGAAAATTGCTGGCACCAAATACCACTACCGGCCCCAGCGGCTGGTTGATAAAGCGGATATCAGGCCGTGGTAATGGCTGACGCTCCGGTAGCGCCGTATCAATGCGGATATCGAGATAATCGCCGGTGCGAATGGAGCTGGCAAACAAGCGCAGCTGATGACAAATACGGCCGCGCTCACCTTCAACCCGGCCGCGCGGATAGCCGGTTTCCTGCATTACCCGTTCAATAAGTTCATCACCCAACGCCATCACTTCTTCGGCGCAGCGCTGTAAAAACCCGGCCCGCTCTGCCGCGCTGGTGTTAGCATACAGCGGCGCCGCGGCTTCTGCGGCTGCTACAGCCGCCGCCACTTGCGCCTTGCTGGCATAGCTTAATAACGGCGCTATTTTTTCGCCGGTTGCCGGGTTAACGGCCTGATATTGCCCTGCCTCACCTGCCAGCCATTGGCCGTTGATCAGTTGTTTGCCGGTAATACGCATAATCTGTGTCCTGTTAAGTTAGCGCCGCTGGTTAAATCCAGCCGCCGTCTACAATAAAATTTTGTGCGGTGCACAGTTTGCTGTCGTCAGAGGCCAGAAACAGCGCCATAGCGGCGACATCTTCCGGCATCACGCTGTCTTTAAGGCACTGGTTTTTCTCAATGTCTTTGGCAGTTTCCGGTGTCACCCAATGGGTTAACTGGCGCTCTGTCATCACCCAGCCTGGAGTTAAGGTATTAACGCGGATTTTATCCGGGCCTAAATCCCGTGCTAAGCCACGGGTTAACCCCAGTACCGCCGCTTTGGCACTGGTATAACCGGGCATGCCGCCCTGGCTTTCGTACCAGCTCATCGAGCCAAGGTTAATAATTGAACCTCCGCCCAGTTGTTTCATTTGCGGATACACCGCCTGAATGGCAAAAAACTGATGCCGAAGATTTATCTGCATGCGCTGATCCCAATACTCTTCCGTCACATCCAGAAAGTGGTGGCGGGTATCACTGGCCGCGTTGTTGATCAGTACAGCAATGGCACCTAAATCCTGCTCTATCTGGCCAATAACCTGCTTTAACCGGGCGATATCAGTTAAGTCACAAGGATAAAAACGCAGCGCACCGTGTTGCTGCCCGTTAGCTGGCAATGCCTGTAACCGGCTAACCAATGCCTGGGACTCCGCTTCGAGAATATCGACAAACGCCACTCTGGCGCCCTGGCGGTAAAAGGCTTCAACCAGGCAGGCACCAATACCTGAGCCTCCGCCGGAGATAAATACGGTTTTATCCCGCAAGCTGGGATAGTTATTGCTTAATGTCATAGCCAACCCTGTTTAAGCGCCTGGTATACCAGGCGCTGTTTTTCGTATTTAGTGTGAATGCGCCGGTACTGCAGCACCACGACAGCCCACCAGAAAATCAAAGTCGCAGCCTTCATCGGCCTGCAATACGCGCTCGCGGTACATTTCCATATAACCGCCGGTGCGCAGAATGACCTGGGTGGATTTTAGTTTTTCCAACCGTGCCGCCAGCTCAGCATCGGACACTTCCAGTTGCAACAGGCCGTTTTCGGCATCCAGCTGAATATAATCGCCTTCCTGTACTGCAGCTAACGGGCCCAGCTCCATCGCTTCAGGTGTAACATGCAACACCACGGTACCAAAGGCCGTGCCGCTCATCCGCGCATCGGAAATACGCACCATATCTTTAATGCCCTTTTTCAGTACCTTGGGCGGCAACCCCATATTGCCAACTTCTGCCATGCCGGGGTAGCCTTTCGGACCACAGTTTTTCAGTACCATTACGCTGTTTTCGTCGATATCCAGCTCAGGATCATTAATCCGTGCTTTGTATTGATCGAAATTTTCAAACACCACTGCTTTACCCCGGTGTTTCATCAGGTGCGGGCTGGCCGCAGAAGGCTTTAATACTGCGCCACGTGGCGCCAGATTACCGCGCAAAATGCAAATGCCGCCGTTAGCCACCAGCGGGTTATCCAGTGGGCGAATAACATCATCGTTATGGCATTGCGCATCTTTAACGTTGTCCCAGATGGTTTTGCCATTTACCGTCAGCGCGTCTTTGGTCAGTACACCCAGCTCACCCAGCCGGCGGTGCACCGCCGGTAAACCACCGGCGTAGTAGAATTCTTCCATCAGATATTTACCGGATGGCTGTAAATTCACAATGGTGGGCACACCGCGGCCATGTTCCCAGTCGTCCAGGCTTAAATCTACGCCGATTCGCCCGGCGATGGCTTTTAAATGGATCACGGCATTAGTAGAGCCACCAATAGCAGCATTGGTGCGGATAGCATTTAAAAATGCATCTTTGGTCAGAATTTTCGACAGGCGCAAATCTTCATGCACCATCTCAACAATGCGCATACCAGACAAGTGTGCCAGCACATAGCGGCGCGAGTCTACCGCCGGAATAGCCGCATTATGTGGCAAACTGGTACCGAGCGATTCCGCCATACAGGCCATGGTAGAGGCAGTACCCATAGTATTACAGGTACCTGCCGAGCGTGACATACCGGCTTCGGCGCTTAAAAATTCGTTCATATCAATATTACCGGCTTTTAAATCTTCGTGCATGCGCCACACCAAAGTGCCGGAGCCGACATCCTGGCCTTTATGTTTACCATTTAACATCGGGCCGCCGGTAACAACGATAGTGGGCAAATCGCAGCTGGCAGCCCCCATCAGTAACGCCGGTGTGGTTTTATCACAGCCCACCAGCAGCACTACGCCGTCTATCGGATTACCGCGGATAGACTCTTCAGTATCCATCGCGGCCAGATTACGGGTTAACATTGCCGTAGGGCGTAAGTTCGATTCACCATTAGAAAACACCGGAAACTCAACCGGAATACCACCTGCTTCACGAATGCCATTTTTTACCCGCTCAGCAATTTCACGAAAATGGGCATTGCACGGCGTTAACTCTGACCAGGTATTACACACACCAATAACAGGCCGGCCCTGAAAGTGGTGATCCGGAATACCCTGATTTTTCATCCAGCTGCGGTACATAAAGCCGTTTTTGTCATTAGTGCCGAACCAGCTTGCTGATCGTAACACTGTCTTGTTGCCACTCTTTTTGTCGTCGTTATCTGCCATGGTTGCATCTCGCAATAGCTTAATTTAATATTATTGTATTACTAATACTAAAACCTTAGAAAGGTTACAAGTGATTTTTTTCTCCGGCAGCAAAATCAGCAACGTGCTAATGGGGTAAAACAGCTGTCAAAGCAGTATATTAGTAATACTATAATTCAAATATGACAATTACAAATACCGACAGGGGACTTATGAAAACACTATTATTGCTACTTGGTCTGGGCTGGATACTCGCCGCCAGCGCCAACCCGATTTTTAAGGACGTACGCACCGCCGATCCGGCCGCGATAGTGCATAACGACACCGTATATTTGTACACCGGCCATGATGAAGCGCCAGACAACAAAGGTTTTTTTGTAATGCATGACTGGCTGGTGTTTTCTTCCACCGACATGCTGAACTGGCAACGCCATGGGCCCGGGCTTAGCACCAAAGACTTTAAATGGGCCAAAGGCGATGCCTGGGCCTCACATGTAATAGAAAAAAACGGCAAGTTTTACTGGTTCGTTACCGTACGCCACGCCACTATTAACGGTTTTGCTATTGGTGTCGCCGTGGCCGACACCCCACTGGGGCCATTTAAAGATGCGTTGGGTAAGGCACTTATTACCAATGATATGACTACCGACACTGAGATTGACTGGGACGACATAGACCCGGCCGTGTTTACCGATGATGACGGCCAGTCTTATCTGTTTTGGGGTAATACCAAAGCCCGCTATGCCAAATTAAAAGACAATATGATTGAACTGGATGGCCCGATTAATAACATTGATCTCCCCGATTTTACCGAAGCGTTATGGGTACACAAACGTGGTGATATGTATTATCTGTCTTATGCCTCCGGCTTTCCGGAAAAAATTGCCTATGCCACCAGCAACAGTATTCATGGCCCCTGGCAATATCGCGGCATTCTGAACGAAGTGGCGGGCAACTCGCCAACCAACCATCAGGCGATTATCGAATTTAAAGATAAATGGTTCTTTATCTACCACACCGGCGCGTCACAACCTGACGGCGGTGAATTCCGCCGTGCGGTGGCCATAGATCCGTTGTACTACAACGAAGATGGCAGCATTAAACGCATCATTATGACATCCGAAGGCATCACCGAAGCGGTGAAATAATTTATTGGCCGGCTGCAGGCCAGTATGCCACGGCCGGCTTTTTGTACTTTTTTTGTAATAAGAGGAATACCATGCGCCTTATTCAGTTTTATACCTCAGCCCAGCAACGGGCTGTAGCCATTGTTAACTCTGCCGATAGCGTTACGCCGTTGCACAGTGTCAGTTCGGTTTATCAGCTGGCACAGCTGGCCCTTAGCAACCAGTTATCATTAGAGCAGCAAAGCCTGGCACTACAAAGCGATACAACGTTAAGTTATAGCGAGATTAGGCAGCAACAGCGCATATTGCCGCCTTATGATCACCCCGATGATGCAGCTCATATGCTGGTTAGCGGCACTGGCCTGACGCATTTAGGCAGTGCCGACACCCGCGCAACTATGCATGCGCAAACATCCGGTAAAGCCGATTCAGAGCTGACCGATACGATGAGAATGTTCAAGCTGGGTGTTGAAGGTGGCAAGCCTGCAGCTGGCCAGCAAGGTGTGCAACCGGAATGGTTTTATAAAGGCGATGGCAGCATCGTCGTTGCACCTGGCGCGGCGCTGGTGTCGCCCGGTTTTGCACTGGATGGCGGCGAAGAGCCGGAAATTGCCGGCTTGTATATTATTGGCCCGCAAGGCCAGCCCTACCGGCTGGGGTTTGCTATTGGTAACGAGTTTTCTGATCATAAAACCGAGCGGCAAAACTACCTGTATCTGGCGCACTCCAAACTGCGGCCATGCTCGTTCGGCCCTGAGCTGCTGGTAGGCGAGCTACCGGCTGATATTCGCGGCCATTCACGTATTATCCGTAATGGCGAAACCGTGTGGCAAAAACCTTTTGTCAGTGGCGAGCAGAATATGTCGCACAGCATCGCTAACCTTGAAGCGCACCACTTTAAATACCAGCAATTCTGCCGCCCTGGCGCTGCCCATGTGCATTTTTTTGGTACCGCCACGTTAAGCTTTGGCGATGGCTTTGAAACCCAGGCTGGTGATGTGTTTGAAATTGGTGCCGCGCCATTTGGCCAACCGCTGCAAAATACGCTGGCTGTTGATAGCAAAATAACGCTGCAGGTAAAAGCACTGTAGTGGTACTGCTCAGATAAGGAATGCAGTAAGCCAAAAACTCCACTGCCGGTTTTGGTTTACTGCTTGTTTTAACTTACTGCTTTTTTAACTGACTACTTGTTTTAACTGACAGTGGGTTTAACGTGCAGCTAACGGGATCAGGCGCCGTTGCCGGAGAAATTGGTCAGGGCGTAATCCAGGTTTTCTTTTGAGCGGCTAAGCAAACGCGACATCGCCTGCTTTGCGCCTGTTGCATCGCCGGCCGCTATCGCCTCATACACAGCTTTGTGCGCGGGCAGCGCTTCGGTGTATTCATCACCAATTGAACTACTTAGCCGGAACAAGCCCATCAATGCCGTTTGAATAGTCATGCCCAGCGAAATCATAAACTCATTATTCGTGGCATTAAGCACACAAAGGTGAAAATTCAAATCGCTGGAAAACACCTCATCAGTGCCAAGTTTGGCTTTTTCCATATCTTTATAGGCTTTAGCCAGTAATTTTATCTGTTCAGCAGTGCTGTTTTTCGCTGCCAGCTCTGCCGCTGCCGGTTCAAAAATCTCCCGTATTTCAAACAAGGAAACAAAAAACTTAGGTGTAGGCTTAGACTCGAAGCACCAACTGAGTATTTCGGTATCAAACATATTCCAGTACTGCCGCGGCCGCACACGGGTCCCCAGCTTAGGCCTGGCTTCAATTAAACCTTTAGCAGTAAGAATTTTAAACGCTTCACGCAGCGCAGTGCGCGATACATCCAGTTCTGCACCAATAGCAGCTTCGTTCGGAATATATTCGCCTGGCGTATACACCCCACTGACAATACGGGTTCCCAGTTCTTCGGCGACCCAGCCATGGATACTTTGCGGACGATTTCTGCCTGCAGCCATTTAATTCCCCTTGCTCACAACCTGTAATATCAGCCGCAACCGCTGAGTTGCGCCAATACTACTACAATAATATATATCCTATCTTATTAATGCAGAAAAACCCATAAGCTAAACCAACTTAGCCTGGCTGTGGCAGGCTGACTGCAACTGCCACCTGGTGCGGTTCTGTGTCTGACAGGTTCAATAAATATGGTTATCAGCTACTGAACATTACGGCAGTACAAAGCCCACAGCATCATTTACTTTCGCCAGCGTTACTGCGGCGCGCGAACGGGCTTTTTCTGCTCCGGCGCGCATTACTGCGGTTAAGGTCGTTTGATCGGCGCGTAACTCAGTAAAGGTTTTCTGTACCGGCTCCAACAAAGCAATAACTGCATCGGCAACATCGCCTTTTAAATGGCCGTACATCTTGCCTTCGTACTCCGCTTCCAGCGCGGTGATGGTTTTGCCGGTTACGCCGCTTAGAATGCTTAGCAGGTTGGCTACGCCCGGTTTGGCGTCCAGATCAAAGCGTACCCGTGGTGGGTCTTCTGAATCTGTCATCGCCTTTTTAAACTTCTTGCTGATCATTTTCGGATCTTCGAGCAAACCGACGAAATTCCACGGATTTTCATCCGATTTAGACATTTTCTTCGTTGGGTCCTGCAAACTCATTACCCGTGCCGCTACCGGCGGAATAAAAGGCTCCGGTACAGTAAAAACCTCACCATGGGCGGCGTTAAAACGCATAGCAACGTCACGTGCCAACTCAAGGTGTTGCTTTTGATCATGGCCTACCGGAATCTGGTTAGCCTGATACAATAAAATATCGGCCGCCATCAGCACCGGGTAAGTAAACAAGCCAGCATTAACGTTGTGGGTATGGCGCTCCGATTTATCTTTAAATTGCGTCATCCGGCTTAGCTCGCCAAACTGGGTATAACAGTTCAGCACCCAGGCTAGCTGGCTGTGCTCAGGCACATGCGATTGCATAAATACCGCAGAGCGCTGTGGATCAATACCACAGGCCAGATACAACGCCAGGCTGTCCAGCGAGGCACTGCGCAGTGCTGCAGGCTCCTGTCGTACCGTTATGGCGTGTAAATCCACAATACAGTACAAGCAATCATAGTCATCCTGCATTTTGTCCCATTGGCGCAGCGCCCCCAGATAATTACCGATGGTAAGTTGTCCGGATGGCTGTGCACCACTTAGCACAATTGGCTTATTGCTCATAGTTGTATCCACTTTAAAGGCTGTATTGTTAATGACAGGCCGGTACTCACCGGTTTGAAGTGCAGCATTATAACCATATCAGCACGTTGCAACAGTAAAAAAGCCGCTTAGCGCGGCACTTTTGCCAATTGCTGCCGCATCTTTGTAATCACCTCTGCATAATCCTGCGTATTAAATATCGCCGACCCGGCAACAAACATATCAGCGCCGGCTGCAGCAATGTCTGCAATATTATCCGGAGTTACACCACCATCAATTTCCAGCCGGATAGGCAAGCCGCTGTGGTCGATAATGTCGCGTGCCGCAGCTAATTTATCTAAAGTAGCCGGAATAAATTTTTGCCCGCCAAAGCCCGGGTTAACCGACATCAGCAGTACAACATCCACTTTATCCAGCACGTAATCCAGGTAACTTAGCGGCGTAGCCGGGTTAAATACTAATCCGGCCTGACAACCATGGCTGTTAATTAACTGCAGGGTACGGTCAATATGGCGCGATGCCTCAGGGTGAAACGTAATAATACTGGCCCCGGCCTGCGCAAACTGCGGTATCAGGCTATCTACCGGCTCTACCATCAAATGCACATCTATCGGTGCGCTAATGCCATAGTTTCGCAGTGCCTGGCACACCATAGGCCCCATCGTCAGGTTAGGCACATAGTGATTATCCATCACATCGAAATGCACCACATCAGCCCCTGCCTGCAGTACCGCTGCTACATCATCACCCAACCGGGCAAAATCTGCAGACAAAATAGAGGGCGCAATTAAATAAGGTTGCATAGCAAATATCCGTTTAAACACAGTAGGCGAACTGTACTGAATTTGGCATAAAAATGCACGGTTATGCCACTGCCTGTTAACGCCCAAAAAATGAGCAGCAGCGCACCAATTTAGCACAAGCTGTTACATAAGTTAAAACACGAATAACTTATCCACATGAATTAAAACAATAAAACCACATGGCATATATCTTGGAACCCCAAACTGAGGGAACAGAGAAAAGGGCGAATAAAATGAAAACAGCAACAAAAATGACGACGTTAGCAACAAGCATGATGTTACTTGGATTATCGGCCAGCAGTTTTAGTGCCAGTGCAGTAGAGCTTAGCGGGGATATTACTTTTACCTCTGACTATGCCTTTCGCGGTGTTTCACAAACCGAAGAAGCCCCGGCTATACAAGGTGGCTTATCGCTGGCTTCTGAATCGGGCTTTTATGTCTCGCTGTGGGGCTCAAACGTTGACTTTCTGGCTGAAGGTACACTTGAGCTGGACGTAATGCTGGGCTGGAGTGGCGCCATTAATGACGACTGGTCAACAGATGTTGGTATTATGCGCTACGGCTACCCAAACGCCGAAATTGAAGGATCAAACTTCTGGGAGATTTATGGCTCCTTATCATACAAAGATTTAACCTTTGGTCTGGCATACAGTGATGATTACTATGCCAACAGTGGTAAATTCTATTATATATATGCTGACTACAGTTATGCCTTAACAGAAAACTTCAGTTTAGACTTACATGTCGGCCAAAATGAATATGATGACAGCAGTGCCAGTTATCTGGACTGGAGTGTTGGTATCAGCACCGAAGTGTTAGGTGCCGGGCTGAGCCTGGCCTACGTTGACACCGATATGAATGGCTCATATCTGGCAGATCGCAGGGTAATATTTTCTATTTCAAAAAGCTTTTAACGCTGCTGTTAATCTACCGGTGTAACTACACCGGTAGCTACCTCATTTAAATCATATTGTGCGGCTGATAAAATGGTGAAGAAATAATCAGCTTGAATCAAAAAGTCAGATGCTTTATTATCTGAGCTGTTTACAAGAGCAAATGGAATTAACATGAAATTTACCCCCCCGTTAAAAGCGGCTGTAATTTCAACTGGCATTATTGCCGGTGCTCTGAGCCTTGCCTTGCCTGGCTGGATTGCCAATCACCACTGCCAGCAACTGGCTCAGGCAGCTATGCCCTGTACTGAAGTTGATCAACAGAACTGGCTAAGCTGGTTTACCGGAAAAAGCCGCTCGACTCAGTTTCACTTTGTTGATTTACTTGAACTCCTAAGCCGGTTTGCTCCGGTACAAAAGTCGTGATAAACCAAAAACCGTCGCTGCTGCAAGTTATTAAAGCTGTGTTAGGTGCTTTGGTGGGTGTGCAGTCAGAGCAGCAGCGACAACAAGATTTCAGCGCAACCAGCCCGTTACCTTATATTGTTGTCGGTGTTATTGTTACCCTGCTTTTTGTGGTAACACTGCTACTTGTAGTATCCTGGGTACTTTCTTAGGCTGATATACCGCAAACAGCTCCGCAACCTTACCGCGTGTTGCACCATTTTGGCTAATTGAACGCCCTACCTGCAAACTGTGCAATTGTGCCTGCTGATAAATCTTTCGTGTCCAGGTCGTATCATGGTTACTGATCACTACTGTAACGCCACGCTGTTGTGCCTGCTCGGCTAAATTAGCCAGCTCTGCCTGATCATCTAAATTAAAACCTTCTGTAGCATAACTGGTAAAACTGGCCGTTTTGCTCAGCGGCACATAAGGCGGATCGCAATAAACCACAGCGCCACTCGACGCCTGTAACATGAGTTGCTGATAACTGGCACAGCTAAACTCAGCGCGCTGCGCTTTCTCGGCAAAAAAATACAGTTCAGCTTCAGGAAAATACGGCTTTTTATAACTGCCAAAAGGCACATTAAACTTGCCAGATAAATTGTAGCGGCACAGGCCATTGTAACCATGCCGGTTCAGATACAAAAATAACTGCGCCCGCTCGTAAGCATCGTCACTGAGGTTGAATTGCTGACGCAACTGAAGATAAGCATCACGCTGGTTAGTCATTGGTGTAAACATGGTTTTTGCATCTGCAATAAACCGTTCAGGCTGAGTTTTAACCAGCTGATATAAGCTAATTAAATCTGCGTTGATGTCATTCAGTTTATAGCTTGAATAATCTGTATTAAGAAATACTGAACCTGCCCCAACGAAAGGTTCTATCAGAGTATCACTATCTGGTAGATGCCGTTGTATTGCATCCACCAGGTTGTATTTCCCCCCCGCCCACTTAAGAAATGCCCGGCTTTTTAGCCTGCTTTTAACCATCGGTTGCTATTCCGGCACACTTTGCTGATTACGATGCAAGGCATTAATTTCTGTCTGTACGGCCTTCAACCTTTTAACAAAAGGTCCGCTTGCCCGTAATGCTTCTGGCAGCTGAGCCAGTTGTTGATTAGCCGCAGTGGTACTGCTAAAAGGTGCCAGTAATATTACCCATTGCGTTTTCCCCTGCCAGTTACGCTGATAAACCAGGCTATCCAGTTGCGGGTAAGCCTTATTAAAACGCTGCAATGATGCATTACTGGACAATACCGCAAGTTGCAGTGCTATCTGCTGCTTATCCATCTCCAGCAGCTGCGCTTCATCATATTTGAAAGCTCCCGCCGCTATCGCGTTATCTTTCGCAACCGGCTCGGCTGCTGCAGGCTCTGTTACAACTTCAGTGGTAGTGCCTTCAGCTACTGAAGGCTCCGACACCGACGGTGGGATAACAGGGATCAGCTCAGGCGTAATATCAATGATGGTTTCTTGCTCAGCAAGAATCTCAGGCTCAGCGCTAACCTCAGGCTCAGTGGTAACCGCCGGTATAGGTGCCGGTATGCGTACTGGTGTATCCGGCGCTTTGCTTTCAGGCCAGAAAAAATAAAGCAACATAGCTACCAATACTGCCGCTATCGCGATGTATACGGCTTTAAACGGCGGCATAGCAGGTTTTGTATGCTCAGGTTCTGCTACAGGTCTCGCGGCAGCCGGGCGTAATAATAAGTGCAGGTTGCCATTAGCCGCCGCCAGACGGGAGCTAATTTCCAGCGGGTTAAGTTGCTCGGCCTGCAGCAAGTATTCTGCATCGGCGGATGTAAGCGGGCTAATGGTAAGCGTTAAGCCATCGTCCAGCAGGGGTTTAGCAGAAAAGCTGAATAGCAGACAGGGTAAATCCTGTAGCTGTGGCAAAACAGAGCTAAATTGCTCAGCATTATCAACGATAAGCAGCAACGGCACTGTGCCGGTCTGAGCAACGACTTGCTCTGACAATGCTATGCCCGCCTGCGCCGGCAATCCAAACCATTGTTGCATTAACTGGCTGGCAACCTGAGCCTCGTCAGCCGGTGTATTAAGCAAGGCAACGTTATACTGTTCTGAAAACAGCTCAGCCAGTGTCAATGCCAGTGTTGACTTACCGCTACCCACAGCACCGACAGCTTCAATGTGATCAACATCGTTAAATGCCAGCTGAAACAGCAATCTTTCTGTCCATTCCCGCTGTGACGGCAGCAAGTGGTCAAACAATGCCAATCTTGCCTGTAGTTCAGTTGTTTCCATCAGCAAATACCCTGAAAAGTTCCGTTTCGGTTACGTTATCTACCACAGCTGTGGCGCCAAACGCGGTTGGTAACACAAAACGCATACTGCCGTTTTTTACTTTTTTATCTGTTTTCATATAAGGCATAAAATCGCCAATATGCATACCGGCAGGAGGTTTAACCGGCAATGAAAATGCTAACAATAATGCATTAATACGCGCCAAATCTGCCACTTGCAAATCGCCCCGGCTTAAAGCCAGTTCTGCAGCCATTACCATGCCCACAGCAACAGCTTCACCATGCAGCCATTCACCGTAGCCCAGATAAGCTTCTATAGCATGGCCAAAAGTATGGCCTAAATTAAGCAGAGCTCTTTCGCCTTGTTCTGTTTCATCGCGGCTCACAATATCGGCTTTCATCTGGCAACAATAGCGGATCATCTCGGCCAGTGTCGCAGCATGCTGTTGTTGAATAAGCAGTTGGTTCTGCTCCAGCCAGCTGAAAAACTCAGCATCAGCTATCAAGGCGTACTTAATCACTTCTGCCATACCGGCGGCAAACTCACGTGCAGGCAACGTCGATAACACTGCAGTATTAATCAGTACCTGAGCAGGCTGCTTAAAAGCGCCGATCATATTTTTGCCAAGCGGGTGATTGACGGCCGTTTTACCACCTACAGAGGAATCTACCTGAGATAACAAGGTGGTTGGAATTTGTAAAAACGGCACACCGCGCTGATAACAAGCTGCCACAAACCCGGTAAGATCGCCAATTACTCCGCCGCCCAGCGCAACCAGCAGTACATCGCGGGACATACGCTGCTGCAATAAAAACTCCATAACCTGCTCAAACGAACTTAAGGTTTTATAAGCTTCACCATCAGGCAATAAGAAATGCAGTGTTGTGCAACCGACAAACAATTGTTGCACCGACTGTAAATAAAGCGGCGCCACGGTAGGGTTGGAGATAATAACGACCTGACGGCAATGTGCCAGCCCGGCAGCTAACCCTTGAAAATTATCAGAGATAGAGATGGTGTAGCTGCGTTCGCCAAGTTGGACTTCAACTTTCTGCATCAGCAGCTCCCCGGTAGATGTTGGCTAAAAACCCAGTTGTTCTATAATCTGACTGGCTACAGCACGAGCGCTTTGCTCATCGGTGCGTACAGTGAAGTCAGCAATTTCTGCATAAAGCGGGTTACGTTCAGCCGCCAGACGCTCCAGAACTTCTTTTGGTGCCTCTTCAGTTTGCAGCAAAGGTCTGCGTTTATCACGCTGAGTGCGGGCAACCTGCTTTTCGATTGGTGTCTCAAGATACACTACAATACCGCGTGCAGACAAGCGGTTGCGAGTCTCTTTACTCAGTACTGAACCACCGCCAGTAGCAAGCACTATGCCCTGTAGTTCGGTCAGATCCTGAATGACAGTTTCTTCACGTACGCGGAAACCTTCTTCACCTTCCAGATCGAATACCCAGGCGATATCTGCACCGGTGCGGCGCTCGATTTCCTGATCCGAATCGTAGAACTCGAGATGAAGCATGTCTGCTAAGTGACGGCCAATTGTGCTTTTGCCTGCACCCATCGGGCCAACAAGGAAGATATTACGTTTTTCTGCCATAGGTAGTATTACTAATCAGCTAACTCAGTGAAAAGTTGAATTCAAGGACCAAAAGGCTCCCACGAAAATTTGAAGCGCTGAATTATGTCAGGAATAGCCTTTTGTTGGCAAGCTAATTCTCAAACCTCCGGCACTACTGCCAGCGCAGCTACAGCAGTGCTTATGTTGTTAGTTCAAAGGCCGTCAGTGATGATTTTCGGAGTAACGAAAATTAGTAACTCGTTCTTTTCATTAACTTCACGCTTTGATCTGAACAAAACCCCCAGATAAGGAATATCACCGAATAACGGTACCTTATTAACTGTCGACAGAATCTGTTGCTGGTAGATCCCACCCAAAACGATGGTTTCGCCATTGTCGACTAACACCTGGGTTTGTATTTGTTGTGTATCAATGGCTGTTGCGGGCCCTGTTGGGGTTTGCACCGTTTCACCACGGGTATTCTGGGTAATAATCAGATCCAGAATGATCTTGTTATCCGGGGTAATTTGTGGCGTTACCGTTAAACTCAGTACCGCTTTTTTGAACTCTACTGTGGTAGCGCCACTGGATGCAGCCTGTACATAGGGTATTTCAACCCCCTGCTCGATACGAGCTTGTTTCTGATTTGCCGTGGTAATACGTGGGCTGGCGATAATTTCACCTTTGTTCTCCTGTTCAAGTGCAGAAAGCTCAAGGTCCAGTAAGGTGCCATCTGCCAGGCGGGCGATATGAAAAGCAATACTACCTGCAGGGTTGCTGGCAGGTAAGTTAACATTCCAGCGATTATCAAGTGATGGGATCACTCCGTTAGCAATACTGTTAGCCCCACCGGCTGAACCTGAGGTTCCCTGGTTAGAGCTGCCGCTGCTTTGCTGGTCGCTAAAGCCCCACCGGATACCTAGCTCATCGGTCACACTATCGCGCACAGTAACCATGCGTGATTCAATCAGTACCTGGCGTACTGGAATATCCAGCCGCTCTATTAACTTACGTACACTTTCAATATTACGGGCTGTATCTTTAATTAAGATGGTATTGGTACGCTCGTCAACATTTACAGAACCGCGCGATGACAGCATGGTTGCATCTTTGTTTGATAATAAACCGGCTAAATCAGCCGCTTTAGCATAGTTAATTGACAAGAAATCAGAGTATAACGGCTCCAGATCAGCCACTGTCTGTTTGGCTTCCAGCTCCCTGGCTTCACGTGCTGCCAACTCATCGGTTGGTGCTACCATCAGGATATTGCCTTCCATCCGTTTATCCAGACCTTTAACCCTAAGCACAATATCCAGCGCCTGATCCCAAGGGGTACCGTCTAAACGCAACGTAATATTGCCGGTAACAGAGTCGCTGGTTACCAGGTTAAAGCCGTTATAATCAGCAATAATCTGTAGTACGGTGCGTACCGGAATATCCTGAAAATTCAACGAAATTGCCCGGCCTTTATACTCTTTTCCGCCACCGAGAATGCTGCGGTTAGTGGTATCACGCTCAACATTCAGCGTAAAAATATTATCGATTTGCTGGTAGGTAAAAGTAAATTCTGCTGTGGTATCCACCACTAAACGGGTAGATCCATTCTCTTTAAATGTTTCTATACCTTTTACAATAGTGCCAAAATCAACTACATCCAGTTGGTATAATAATTCGTCGAGAATATCAGTGTTATGAAACTCAACTTCCAGCTTACCTAAACGCTCGGCAACATCCACAGCAGCAGTGTTGTCGCGTAAAAATACCAGCACCCGGCCTTCACCTTTATCGCCACGGCGAAAATCTATTGCGTTTACCCGATTAATATAAGTGGGAGTAACATCGGCAACTGAACCAAGATTGCCAGAAGTAGGGTTATCGGAAATATGAATATGAAAAACGTTACCCCTGACTCGCGTACGATAAATCTTCAGATAATCCAGATAGATAACCGTTTTAAACCCTTCGCCGACAAACTCAGAAGTAACACGTTTTACCCCGGCTTTGTCTATTAGTACTTCGTTTAATTTTTCTTCGTAATCTGAGTTATCAAAAAATAATTCAATACGGGCCGGTTCGTTAAATACCTGAATACTTGGATCTGCGTACAACTCTTCATCAAAAATGAATTCAATTTCTGTTTCACCTGTCAGCAAAGGGTTGTATCTGACATCATATAACAGGGGCACAGCTGCTGCGGGCAATGACAGTGCCATTAAGGTTGCAAAGCACATCGCCGTGCGCTGGAGTCGGCCAGACATTATTTTGATTATTTTATCCATGATTTACTCGCATACCTGTCAATTACTCGCCACAGATGACATATCAATCATCTGTAACATGGTCGTCCGTTCTTTCCAGCAACCTGCGCCATCGGGGATCAATTCCAGTAACTCTATATGAGTTGGCTCAACATTAATGACCCGGCCATGAAACAATCCAACGTGATTGCTCAGGGTTACCCGGTGTAATGTTTTATCAGAAGCCTCGATCAGCGCCCAGATATTACCTGTATCGCCCAGGGTGCCGCGCATCTTTAAGTTGTCCAGCGCGTATTTTTCTAATGGTTCTTTTCTGCGCCTTGGGTCGGGGTGTAAACAGTCCTGCACCTGCAGAAATTTATCCTGCACAGCCTCTGGTCTTGGCGCAGCAAAGGGGCTACGTACGTTTTGCGAGCGATAAGGAATATGCACAAATTCCTTAACTTCTGGCAGTGGTTCAACACGAGCTCTGGTGCTGGCTTTTACCTCGGCAATGTACTGCTGTACACCGCTCAAATCATTAAAACAACCGCTTAGCAGTATGCTCAGCGCAACAACAGACAAGGGTCTGATCATGGCTGAACCTCTTTATAGCGATAGGTTTTAGCCACTACATTAAAGCGTAGCCGTTCGTTTGGTTCGGTCTGAATAGAAAAGTCATGCAAGCTTACAATACGTGGCAGCTTAGCCACTTCACTGACAAAATTACCGAACTGATGGTAGTCACCTACTACTTCTATTTTTATCGGTAATTCAGTGTAAAATTCCTTTTCTATTTCTGGTTCCCAGTTAATGCGAATAAAAGTTAAGCCGCTGGTGGTTCCAACATAGGTAATATCATCCAGCAGGCCCGGCGTTTCATGCGTTGTTGGTAACTGTTTTAATAGAAATGAAAATGTCTGTTCCATTTCCACCATTTGCTGCTTATATAAATCCAGATTTACTGCAGAGGCATACTTGTTGCGGTATAGCTGGCGTAACTCAACTTCTTTTTTTTGCGCAAAAGCCAACTCATCAATCTTGCTGTCAACCAGCAGAAAATAACTTAGTGCCGATACCATAAGCGCCAGCACTGCAGCAAAAATAATCTTTGCCGCAGCAGGCCATGAGCCCATGTTCTGAAAATCCAAATCATTGATATCAATTTCAGACAAATTCAGATTCATTTAGCACCGCCTTTTGCCGGAGTTACAGTGGCGTCAGAGCCCTGCACCGCTTCATAGCCTTCAACCTTCAGGTGCATCTTAAAATTACTTAATAAGCTGGTATTGTCTTTACCGGCTTCAATAAACTCCAGTAACGGGCTGGACAGTAATTCTGAGTCTTCTGCTTCACGCAATAAATTGGACAGACGGTTATTAGATTCACTTTTGCCTATCAACAACAAAGCTGTACCTTTTTTTTCCAGTTGGGTCAGGTAAACCCCGGCAGGTACTGACTTGGCAATAGCGTCCATAATTTGCGTACCCAGATTACGGCTACCTTGCAACTGTTCAATCAGTGACATACGCTGCTGTAAGTTTTTCTTAGTGTCATTTAGCGTACGGATCTCCGCTATGCGTTGATCCAGCACCTTAATTTCATTTTCCAGGTACCGGTTACGCTGCATTTGTCCGTCAATACGGGCGTTGTAGGTTATGTTTACCAGAAACATCAGTAAAAAACTCATCACCGCTATGGCTGTAAGTACAGTCAGGTATTGCTTTTGTTGTTCTTTTCGCGCAGCTTCCCGCCACGGCAATAGGTTTATATATGCCATGAGGAAAAACTCCTTAACGCCAGGCCGCTGGCAACCATGAGCTGTGATGAATGACGATTAAGCTGGTCACGATCAACAGAAGTGGCCACTTCCATGGCTTTAAAAGGATTAGCCACTACAGTATGAATACCTAATTCATCAATCAGCAGCTTATCAATGCCTTCTATCAGCGCAGTACCACCAGACAGCACCAGATAATCCACCGTGTCTTTACCACTGCTGGTAAGGTACATCTGAATACCGCGGCGAACCTGCTGCAGCAGCATAGTCTGAAACGGCGCCAATACTTCAAAGGTATAGTTGGGCGGCAAATCGCTGTTTACTTTAGCCTGCTCGGCTTCGTCATAACTTTTATTGTAATAGGATAAAATACTGCGGGTGTATTGATCGCCACCAAATACCTGATCGCGGGTATAGAGGGTTTTACCATTCTCCATAATGCTTAATAAGGTCATGGTGGCGCCGATGTCCACCATAGCAACCACTTTTTTATGCGCATCATCGGGTAATTGCTTCAAACATAGTTGTGCAGCACGGCTTAAGGCGTAGCTTTCAATATCCACTACCTTGGCAGTGAATCCGCTATTGTCTAAAGCAGCAACGCGCGCTTCTATACTTTCTGTGCGGGCCGCACTTAACAGCACATTAACTTTGGAAGGATCAGCTTCATTAACATCCAGCTTTTCAAAGTCGAGGCTAACTTCGTTTAATGGGTAAGGAATTAAGGTATCAGCTTCCACTTCAATCTGACTTTCCAGTTCAGCATCCGTTAAGGACACATCCATGAAAATGATTTTGCTGATCACGGTAGATCCGGAAACGGCGGCGGCAGCAAACTTTACCGAGCGGGGGATCTTTTTTCGGATCTTGCTAAGCACATTGCCTACGGCTTCTATGTCCTGTATCTCCCTATCAGACATAGCACCTTTTGCCATGGGTTCAACTGCAACGGCTTCCACTTTGTAAACGCCATTATGCTGGCTAAGTAACACCGCTTTGACGGAGTGCGCACCAACGTCAATCCCAACCATCATGGGTGTTTGTTTGCTAAACAGGCGATTTATCATAGCACCCTGCGACCAATTTATAGTTATGATTATAATTGTCTCATTGATAGCTTAGTCGCTAATTTTTGGCAAGAAAAAGCGTTTAATCTAATGCTAATAAATATATACTAGCAGCGTTGTATAGGAATTGGGAGTAAAAATTGGGGCTATTCAGTGTCTTGGGTTAAAAAATTCTTAATTCTTAGCCTGCTAATGATCGTCTTTGGCATCATTTCGATCGCTGGGATCTACTTTTATCTTAAAGATGATCTTCCGGACGTCACCACCTTGCAGGATGTAAGACTACAAACACCAATGCAGGTATTTACTGCAGATGGAGAACTGATTTCACAATTTGGTGAAAAACGCCGTATTCCGCTTAAACTGGAAGAAATGCCGCCTTTGTTGGTAAAAGCATTCTTAGCTGTTGAGGATACAAGGTTTTATGAACACCCCGGTATAGATATCATTGGTATCTTCCGTGCTATTTCAGTAGTCGCCTCCTCCGGCGATTTCAGCCAGGGCGCCAGCACTATTACACAACAGTTGGCGCGAAACTTCTTTTTAAGCCGTGAGAAAAAAATAGTTAGAAAAGTCAAAGAGATTTTTCTTGCTATTCATATAGAGCAACTGCTTACCAAAGATCAGATCCTGGAACTTTACCTGAACAAAATAGAGCTGGGCCAACGATCTTTCGGTGTTGGCGCGGCAGCTCAGGTGTATTTTGGCAAAACAGTACATGAATTAACCCTTGACGAAATTGCCATTATCGCCGGTTTACCTAAAGCACCGTCTGCGCTTAACCCTGTACGCTCCGCGTCTAATGCCAGAGCCCGCCGGAATGTCGTGCTGGGCCGGATGCTGGAAACACGGGTGATTGACAAAGCAGCTTACGATCTTGCCATCGCTGCCCCGGTTACCAGCCGCCTGCATGGGGCTCAGATCACTGCCTCTGCACCTTATATTGCTGAAATGGTACGCCAGGACATGGTTAACCGCTTTGGTGAAGAAGCGGCCTACTCAGCTGGTTTACAGGTATTTACTACTATTCAAAGCGTACAGCAGGCAGAAGCAAAACAGGCATTGCAACAAAATCTGTATGACTATGACGAACGCCATGGCTACAGAGGGCCGGCAGCAGAATTATGGCAATCTACTTTAGTTGAAGCAGACAATGCAGAACACAAATTTGAACAGGAAAATCCGCTTAGCGCAGAAGAAATTCTGGCCTATCTTGATAAACAAAGCAGTATTGAAGATTTACGTCCGGCTGTTATAACCGCAGTAAATGAACAAAGTGCACAAGCCATTATTGCCGGAGGCCAGCAAGTAACCTTGCAATGGGACGGCCTGAAGTGGGCACGTACTTTTCAGACTGATGAACGCCAGGGCGTGGCGCCTAAAACAGCGTTTGCTATTGTTAAACCAGGCCAGCATGTATTTCTGCGTCAGCAAAATGAGCAATGGCGTCTGAGCCAGGTGCCGCAAGCCAGCAGCGCCATAGTGGCACTTGACCCGCATAACGGTGCAATCCGCTCGCTTGTCGGTGGTTATAGCTTTAGCCAAAGCCAGTTTAACCGGGTTACTCAGGCTAAACGGCAAGTGGGTTCGAACATAAAACCTTTTATATACTCTGCTGCACTGGAGCATGGTCATACGCTGGCAACCATTATGAATGATGCACCTATTCATCAATGGGACAGCAATGCCGGTATTGCCTGGCGGCCGAAAAACTCTCCGGCTGTCTATGACGGCCCAATCCGCATCCGTGAAGCGCTGGCCAAATCGAAGAACGTGGTATCTGTCCGCCTGCTCAGAGCAGTAGGTATAGACAATATTATTGCTCACCTACAGCGGTTTGGTTTTACCTCCAGTGATTTACCACGCAATGAAACCCTTTCATTAGGTTCGGCGTCATTAACACCGCTGGAGCTGGTAACAGGCTATGCCGTATTTGCCAATGGTGGCTATCTGGTAAACCCTTACATTATCGAAAAAGTACTGAGCGAAGATGGCGAGTTGTTGTATCAGCACAACCCTGTTACCGCCTGCCGCGATTGTGAAGCAGCCCCTATTGCAACCCAACAAGCCGCAGTGCAGCCTGCTGATGCCGAAACGCAAATGGATCAGCTATTTAATACGCTGTCGCTTGATACGCCATTAAACCAGCAAGCCAGTGCAGAGCAGTCAGAAAAACAGGCCGAGCAGGTTATCTCTGAGCAAAATAGTTTTCTGATTGCTGACGCACTGAAAAGCAGTGTTTGGGGTGGTGGCAGCTGGCAACATGGCACCGGCTGGAATGGTACAGCCTGGCGGGTACAGCAACTGAAACGACGCGATATCTCTGCCAAAACAGGTACCACCAACGACTCTAAAGATACCTGGTTCTCCGGTTTTACGCCTGATCTTGCCGTAACGGTGTGGGTGGGTTTTGACGACGCTAACCGCAGCCTGGGCCGTGCTTTATGGCATGCTAATATGGGGCAGCAACAAAGCGCCGGCACAGAGTCAGGTGCCCGTACTGCTTTACCTGCCTGGCTTGCCTACATGCAAACCGCTTTACCCCAATATCCGGAGAAGCCTGGTAACGCGCCTGTTGGCTTGTCCTCTGTGCGGATTGATTTACAAACCGGCTTGCTGACTAACCGTACCGATCACACCAGTGCTTTTGAGTACTTTAAGCCCGGTACTGAACCTAAGCAGTATGCTACCGCCAATATTCAGCAAATCAGTTTTGATAAAGCACAGGATAAAAAGCAGGACGAAGAAGTAGAATTATTCTGATTTTCTGTATTGCTTGCAGATCATTAAAAAGCCCGCATTGCGGGCTTTTTATTACTTATCAATATGATAATAATCAAGCTGATTCAAACCACTGCTTAGCTTGCGCCAACGCTGCCAGCACCTGCTGCGGTGCAGTACCACCCAGGGCGGCGCGTTTTTGCAAACCGGCCTCCAGTTGCAATGCCGGATAAACATCATCGCCTATCAATGTACTGAACTGCTTCAGCTCATTTAGCGGTAAAGCTTCCAGCGCAAGTTGCTGCTTGGCCGCATGCACTACCAACTCACCTACTACCTCGTGCGCGTCACGAAACGGCATGCCTTTGCTAACTAAGTAATCAGCTAAGTCGGTGGCGTTGCTGTACCCCAGCTCAGCTGCCTGACGGCACTGCACCTCGTTTACACTTAAATGTGGCAATACCGTCGCCAGTACCAGCAAAGATTGCTGCCAGGTGGCCATCAGGTCAAAAAAGCCCTGTTTGTCTTCCTGCATATCTTTGTTGTAGGCCAGCGGTAAGCCTTTAAGTACATGCAAAATTGCTACCAGATGGCCCAGCACACGGCCGGTTTTACCGCGCAACAGCTCAAATACATCGGGGTTTTTCTTCTGTGGCATTAGCGATGAGCCGGAGCTTATCGCATCACCCAGTTTGAAAAAGCCCGCTTCACCGGAGCAGAAGAAAATCACATCTTCAGATAAGCGCGATAAATGCGTCATACAGATACTAGCCGCGGCGGATAACTCCACCACATAGTCACGATCTGATACCGCATCCAGGCTATTTAGCGCGGCACTGGCAAAGCCAAGCCGCTGCGCTAACGCCTGGCGGTCAACTGCCACACCTGTGCCGGCTAAGGCACCACAACCGAGCGGACAAACGTCCATCCGGGTTAGGGCATCATCTAACCGGCTGACGTCACGTTTGAACATCTCGACATAAGCCAACGCCCAATGCGCCACTAATACCGGCTGTGCCCGCTGTAAATGGGTAAAACCCGGCATTACCGCCGTGCCGGCATGTTCGGCAAAGGTCAGCAAGGCGGCTATCGCACCTAGCAAGGACTGGCGCACGTTTTGCGCATGCAGTTTGCTCCACAAGCGTAAATCTGTGGCTACCAAATCATTACGGCTGCGGCCAGTGTGCAGCTTTTTCGCCACTGCCCCCAGCTTCGCGGTTAGCTGCGCTTCTACCCAGCTGTGAATATCTTCTTCACTGGTTCTCAACGGCAGTTTCGCGTCGGCATCTATCGCCACCGCTAAATCAGCCAGAGCGGTATCGAGCTGTGCAGCTTCGTCGGTGCTGATAATACCGGCCTGCGCCAGTTGCTGCGCCCAGGCCCGCGAAGCCTGAATATCCTGCTGCGCCAGCAGATAATCAAAGCTTAGCGAGTCGTTAAAGTCGCGAAACTCAGCAAGGGTTGCTTCCTGAAACCGTCCGCCCCACATTGCCATAATAATTACCCTTTTTGTTGCTGATGTAATGCCCGGATACGGCTGGCCAGGCTGTACAAGCGGATAAAGCCGGCTGCGTCTTTCTGGTTGTACACTTCATCACCCTCAAAGGTGGCAAAGGCTTCAGAGTACAGCGAGTTAGGTGAACGACGCTTCGCCACGGTAACATTACCTTTGTACAGTTTAATTACCACATCACCGGTTAATTGTTCCGCCAGCGAGGTGGCCGCTGCCAGCAGCGCATCTTTTAATGGCGTGAACCAACGGCCATCATATACCAGCTGGGCAAACTCCTGGCCCACTTCTTCACGGTATTTCAGTGAAGTGCGGTCATACACCAGGGCTTCTAAGCCCTTTAGCGCGGCCATTAAAATAGTACCGCCCGGTGTTTCATAGCAACCGCGCGATTTCATGCCGACTAAACGGTTTTCTACGATATCAATGCGGCCAACACCATGCTCAGAACCAATTTCGTTTAACAGCTCAATCGCGGCTATCGGCGCAATATCGTGGCCGTTGATCTTAGTCAGCTCGCCTTGAGCAAAGCTTAGTTCAACATAGGCGGCATGATCCGGCGCCTGCTCCGGTGATTTGGTCCACATCCACACCTGATCTGAGGGTTCACACCAGGGGTTTTCCAGCTCGCCGCCCTCATGCGAGATATGCCATAAGTTAGCATCGCGGCTGTATATTTTGGTCGCAGATGCCGTGGTTGGCACCTTTTTCTCTGCCAGATAGTTCAGCAGTGACTGGCGTGAATTAAACTGCCACTCACGCCACGGTGCAATGACTTTCAGCTGTGGTGCCAGCGCAGCAAAGGCGCCTTCAAAGCGCACCTGATCATTACCTTTACCGGTACAGCCATGGCACAAAGCATCAGCACCCAGTTCCAGCGCCAGTTTTACCTGAGCGCGGGCAATTACCGGCCGCGCCATAGAAGTACCCAACAAATACTGGCCCTCGTACACTGCGCCGGTTTTCAGCGTCGGGTAAATCACTTCTTTAACAAACTCTTCGCGTAAATCGACGATATAACAGCTGCTGGCACCGGAGTTAATGGCCTTTTGCTCTACTCCGGCCAGTTCTTCATCCCCCTGCCCGACATTAGCCACAAAGGCGATAACTTCACAGTTATAGTTGTCTTTTAACCACGGCACGATAGCCGAGGTGTCCAGACCGCCGGAATAGGCTAAAACGACTTTTTTGATACTCATAGTGTCCTCACGCAAATAAACTGATTAATACGGCATTCTGGGCATGCATGCGGTTTTCCGCCTGCAGTAAAACAAGTGACGCCTCGCTGTCGAGTACCTCGCTGGTAACTTCGTGCTCACGGTGCGCCGGTAAACAATGCATAAAATATTTTACCGCCAGGCGTTGCATTACGGCGGTGTTGATCTGATAAGGCTTAAACACGCGTTCAATCTGCTCTGGGTCGGCTTTATCGCCCATCGACAACCAGGTGTCGGTATAAATAGCATCGGCACCGGCTGCAGCCGATAAATGCGGGCTTAGCTCCAGCACAGCACCGGTTTCAAAGGCTACTTTTTGTACCCGCAATAATACCTGGGCATCGGGCGAGAAACCTTGGGGTGTTACTACCGTCATTTTCATGCCGGACAATGCCGCGCCAATCATCAGTGAATGGCAAACATTGTTACCATCGCCAACATAAGCCAGATGCACTTTGGTCAGATCGCCAAAGCGCTCTTTTAACGCCAGCAAATCGGCCAGCGCCTGACACGGATGATACAAATCGCTCAGGGCATTTATCACCGGCTTGTGACTGGCCTGTGCCAATTGCTCCAATGTTTGCTGCGAGAATACCCGTGCCACTATCGCATCGGTCCAGCAGGCCAGATTGCGGCCAAAATCGGCTACGGTTTCGCGTTTACCCATAGCGCCGTTTTGCTGGTCCATATACACACTGTGGCCACCCAATTTATAGATACCAACATCAAAACTAACGCGGGTACGTAGCGATGGCTTTTCAAAAATCAGCGCTATGCTCTTACCTGCCAGAGCCTGAGTGTATTTTTCCGGTTGCTGCTTCACATTCAACGCTAAATTCAGCAAATCGTTTAGCATGGCCGGGCTTAATTCAGCCAGACTCAATAGTTGTTTCAGTTTACTCATTTTCAGCTGACCTGCCGCCAGTGCGGCATCCTTGTTTAAGGGACTAACAGACGATGCGCGTGCCTACTGCTTGCTGTCGCATCAGATTTAACAGATCTTGCGGATGTTGCCAGCCCGCGACGGTGATACTTCGTCGCAGTGCCTGAGCGGTGTCTAAAGCGGCATCCAGTTTTACTTTCATGCCGCCTTTGATAATACCCTGGGTGACTAATTCTGCTGCCTGGCTACTATTGAGCTGGTTTATCAGCTTGCCTTCGCCATCTAAAATGCCGGGTACGTCGGTTAACAGTACCAACTGGCCTTGTACCAGCTGACAAATAGCCGCAGCAGCTAAATCGGCATTTACATTTAATAACTGCCCTTGCTCACCATGGCCAACAGAACTGAATACCGGCGTAAAACCGGCAGACAATAAATTTTGCAGTAAAGTACCATCTTGCGGTTTAGCAACGCCGACAGCACCCAGTTTAGTATTTAATTCAAACCGGCAGCTATTACCGGCCGATAACGTTAAACCAACCGGCTTTAAACCCTGCAACGAAGCGCGCGCTACCATATGCGCATTGACGGCACCGGCTAAGGCACCAGCGATCACCGGCATTTGCTCGGCAGGTGAAATACGCTGTCCGTCGAGCTTTTCCGTATGAAAACCAAACTTTGCCAGCCACTGATCAACCTGATCACCACCGCCGTGTACCAGCACCAGCGGATACTGCTGCTTTAATTCGGCACAAACGGCCAGCAATGCATCCAGTGCGCTGTCGTCCTGCAACAGCCGGCCACCCATTTTTAGTACCAAAGGCGTATTATTCATGGCTCACCCCGGCAAAACTCACTCCAGCAAATAGGCCAGCCGTTTCCGGCTTGCCAAAACGCACATTAGCCGCTTGCATAGCCTGCGCTGCTGCACCTTTTAACAGGTTATCAATAGCTGATACCACCACCAGTTGCTCGCCATCCTGCTGCCAGTAAATATCGCAATACGGCGTACCGGCTACATCAGCGACATTAGGTGAGTGCGACACTAAACGTACTAATGGCTTGCCGGTGTAAGCGCTATTGAATGCCGCGTTTACCTGCTCAGCAGTGACGCCGGCTTTTAATGTCACCACACTGGTCGCTAAAATGCCACGTTTAAAATTGCCTAAATGCGGCGTAAACACTACTTTTCTGCCTAAATTCTGTTCTATCTCCGGCCGGTGGCGGTGTTTAAAAAAGCCGTAGGCGTTTAGGCCCACTTCACAAAACGAGGTACTAAGCGCAGCTTTACGGCCGGCACCGGATACGCCACTGGTAGCGTTGATCACCGGAACACAACCCTCGGCCACCAAACCGGCTTTAATCAGCGGTAACAGTGCCAGTGAACAGGCGGTTGGATAACAGCCAGGGACTGAAATTAACCTTGGCAATGGCGTGCTCTGCCATTCCATTAATGAATATACTGCTTCTTCCAGCAATTCAGGATGCTGGTGTTCGTAACCATAATATTGCGGATAGAGCTGCGGCTGCTTTAAACGAAAGGCACCGGATAAATCCACCACATCTATGCCTTGCGCCAACAACATCGGCGTAACCGCTTCGCTGGCTTCATGCGGCAGGGCTAAAAAAGCCACATCAATCTTGCCGTTTAAACCGGCAGCCAGCTCATCTGTCCACGGTTGTACCAGTATATCCAGTTGCTGTTTATAGCGAGGATAAAGTGATGAAAACGGCTCGGCACTGCGTCCGGCCGACGCATAGGCGCCGACGAGTTCAAAATAAGGATTGCGCGCTAAAATCACCGCCAGTTCAGCACCGCTGTAACCGGCAGCACCTAATACAATGCTGCGTACTAAAGAAGAAGTTTTGTCAGTTGATAACATCGGATACGGCTCTCGAACAGTAAATAACGTATAGGTATAGCACGAAACAGCCGCTAGTGTAGAACGACCGTCATGCAGTTTCAAGAATTATTATTCTGTTTTTATGAATTTTTATACAAAACCGATTAATAACATTTCGGCTAAACAGCAATGTCTATCCGGTTGCGGCCATTTTGCTTTGCCCGGTACAGCGCACTATCAGAACGTGATAATAACTTATCATAGTGCGCCTCGCCGGCAAACTCAGCAATGCCCATACTTACCGTAATGCGCAGGCTTGAAGCAAAAACAGCGCAGTCAATCTGCATAATCGCCTGGCGCATGCGTTCACAAATATCCTGCGCTACTTTTACCGTGGTGTTCGGCAGCAGTATGGCAAACTCTTCTCCACCCCAGCGCGCTACAGTATCGTCGGTGCGGCAATGGCTACTAATTTCAGCGGCCACCAGCTTAAGAATTTCGTCACCAATGCTATGGCTGTAACTGTCATTTACCTGTTTAAAATGATCGATATCCAGCAGCACCAGGCAAAGTGGCAGATTATTGCGCCGTGAGCGTGCGCATTCGCGTGCCAGCGCTTCATCAAAGGCGCGGCGGTTTGCCAGCCCGGTTAACGCATCGCACCTTGCCTGTTGCTCAAATTCTTCAGCTTGGCGTTTTAATTGGACCAGCAGTGCAGAACGCTCTTGATCTACCGCTTTTAAATGATCTGCCTGCTGCTGTAATTCAACGGTTTTTTCCGCTACCTGCCAACGTAATAATTGCTCACGCCGGCGCAAAGCGTTAAGCCGCCAGCGCAACATTATCAGGCCCAGCAATGTGACCAAACCTATTATCGCCAGCCAGAAACCCGGCCTTTGCCAGATATAAGGAAAAATGGTGAAGCTTAAGCTGGCTTCATGTTCGCTCCAGCCGCCTTGCGGATAAGCTGCACTGACTAAAAAGCGATACTCTCCTGGTGGCAGGTTGGTGTACTCGGCCACGTTTTGTGAACCCCGCTCCACCCAGTCAGAATCAAACCCCAGCAACCTGGTACGATATTGAATACGTTGTGGCATAACAAAACCCAGCCCGGCAAAGGCAAATTCCAGCCGGTTAACCCCTGCAGCTAACTGAATTGAAGAGGTTAACTGCCTTTCAGTACCGTTAACTTTCAGGCTTTCAATCACTATTGGCGGAATATTTGCCGCAAAGCGTTTTAATACCTGCGGCTGCACCATACTGGCGCCTTTGGAGGTAGCAAACCAGACAGCGCCATCCCGGGCCAACGTAGCAGCTGGCATAGAACCGCCATTGGCCTGAGCACTTTGCATACCGTCACCTTCACCAAATAACTCATAGTCAAGGTGATCACGCTTACCACTGAGTACTGCAGCAATATGCTCGCGCTCCAGCCGCAGTATGCCCCTGTTACTGCTGACCCAAAGATGCTGTTGTCTGTCGATCACAACCTGAAATAATTTATCAAATGGCAAACCAACATTTCGGCCCAGCATTGTTAGCTCACCACTGCTCAATGAGTAATGCACCAAACCACGGTCTGTTGTCATCCAGATGGCGTCAGCGGCGTTATCCGGTGCGAAACCGAACGCATATTCCGCCCCATCCAGATGGCTGAAGTCAACCGGCACTATGCTGCCATCTGGCTGCATAATGGCCACCCCAGCCCCGGTACCGATAAACAACCTGCCATCAGTGTGCAGATATAACGCCATAATAAAAGGTGCTGGCAATCCCTCTGCGGTGGTAAAGTTTTTGATGCCATCAGCACTTACATAGTTGAGCCCCTGAGCTGTGCCCACCCAAAGCGCGCCGTCTTTTGCCGGTACCACCGCGCGGACTTCGTTGGCTAATAAACCACTTTGTCGGTCCAGTCGTCGGACAACTTTGTCATCCTGCCACAGCAATACACCGTCGGTGTAGGTACCAATCCACACCGAGCCATCAGCAGTCTCTGTCAGGCTTAATACCGACTGGCCACGGCTGGCAGCAGACAAATCCAGCGTTTTCAGCTGCCGCCCCGCCAAACGGCTAACCCCCTGGCTGCTGCCAATCCAGACCGAGCCATCGCTGTGCGCCATTACGCTGCGGACATAATCCCCTGCCAGGCCAAGTTCGGCGGTGTAAGTAACAAAAGGGGCATCACGTAAACGGAATAAACCGCCGTTAGTGCCAACCCAAATGCTTTGCTCGCGATCCAGATACAAAGACAAAATGCGATTATTTGGCAAACCACCTGCTATCGTTAGCTGCTCTAATCCCAGTTCACTGTAACGCAGCAAACCCCGGTCAGTTGTTCCTATCCAGATTTGGTTGTCATTTACCAGTAATGAAGCTACAGGCATATCTGCTAAAGCTGGGTCCAGCAAGACAGCCTGGCCATTAAACCAGCTGAACAGCCCCTGCTCAGTGCCAGCCAGGGCTTTGCCTTTATATTCAGCTAACACAAATACCGGCACCACAGGCATGCCCTCTGCCGGCATAATCTGCGGCTGCGCTGTGGTAGTATCCAGCCAGGCTAACCCACGGCCGGAGCCAATCAATAAATGGCCACGGCTATCAACCAATAAGCTGTGAATAACATTACTGGGTAAACCATCAGCCTGAGTGTAACGTGTACGGCTGCCGTCCGGAGCCTGCCTGAACAACCCCTGCCCCTCACTGGCCAGCCAGAAGGCTCCCTGCTGGTCCTGAACAACCGCATTAAGTAAAACATTAAAGGGTGCCCAGCTACGCCAGTCATTAACCGAATGCAGGCTGAAACCTCCGCGGGATCCTGCAATCAGCACGTTACCATCATTGTCTTTATTTAATACCCGGATACCGGAGTCAGGTAGCCCCGTCAGTTCCCCCCGGCCAAAAATACTGAATTCCCGGCCATTAAAACGGGCAACGCCTTCCCAGGTAGCTATCCACAGATAGCCATCTTCACTCTGACTGATATCATTAATGGTGTTGTGCGGCAGGCCGTCGCGGGTAGTCCAGCTTTCCTGAAAGTAATTGCTTAGTTTGGCCGGGCTGGCACTGGCAAAAAGATTTGTGCTGCTGCACAACAATAGCAGTAGTATTAACCAGCTATGGCGCATTAATGAGTGTCTGGCAGCAAAGCGCCAGCTGAGAACTTCAGACATTACTACTCATCCCTGTTCATTAAGCAATTGCTAAAGCAATAATGCTGCTCAGATTAACCCAATTTTCTGTTGGCGCCAACCTGACAAAAGTCCATTTGTTAATGAAAAAAGCCCGTTTGATCACGGGCACAGATGTATTAAAGCAGTTTATCCAGCAGCTTGTGGCCTGACTCCCAGTAAGTGGCATATGGCATAACTGAGCTCGCTGCGGTTAAGGGTGTAAAAATGAAAGTGATCCACACCTTCGCGACTTAATACCTTGACCATTTCCATAGCGATATTGGCTGCCACCAGGTTACGCGTGGTGACATCGTTTTCCAGGCCTTCATAAGCTTTATGCATCCAGGCCGGCACCGCTACGTTGGTTAGATCGGCAAACTTTTTCAGTTGCTGAAAATTCGTTACCGGCAAAATACCCGGCACAATGTCAACATCAATGCCAATGGCAGCACAGCGATCGCGATAGCGTAAAAATTTTTCCGTATCAAAGAAGAATTGCGTAATGGCACGTGATGCTCCGGCTTCAACTTTGCGCTTTAAATTCAGCAAGTCAAACTGCGCGTTAGGGGCTTCCGGGTGCACTTCAGGATAGGCCGCCACCGAAATGTCAAAATCAGCCACTGAGCGCAGTATTTCTACCAAATCTGCTGCATATAAGTCTGGCTTGGCAATGCTGCCGGGCGGTAAATCGCCGCGCAGCGCCACTATATGGCGGATACCGTTTTGCCAGTAGTCTCTGGCAATATCAATTAGCGCTTCTTTACTGGCATCAACACAGGTTAAATGCGGCGCTGCAATCAAGCCGGTGCGCTGTTTAATGGATTTTATAATGTCATGGGTACGATCACGCTCACCGGAGTTAGCGCCATAGGTTACCGAGACAAAAGACGGCGCCAGCGGCGCCAGCCGTTCAATCGACTGCCACAGGGTTTGTTCCATCTGTGGAGTTTTCGGCGGGAAAAACTCAAAACTGACGTTAACCTTGCCTTCCACATCCTGCAAGTTACGGTTAATTGCGTCTAAATATTGTGCATTTGCAAATGCCATAACGATTCTCTTTCTGTTACATCAGTAAGGCAGGCGCAACGGCCTTGCCAGTAAGTTGATTAATCAGCACAGCCAGATCGGCATGCAAACCACCGGCAGTAACTACCCGGCCAGCACCCGGGCCTTTCAGTACCAGCGGGTTGGCGCTATACCAGCCGGAGCGGATAACAAAAACATTGTCGCAAGGCGCTATTGCCGCCAGCGCATGCTCAGCTGATACCAGCTCCAAGGCAACTTTGGCACTGGCTTTACCCTGCTCAAGCGACAAACTGGCAACATATCGCAGTACCTTGCCAGCGGTGTTCGCACGGGCAAAAACAGCTGCAAGCTCAGCATCAAGTATGTCACGCTGCTGCCAGAAATCCTGCCAGCTACCCAGTTCCAGCCCGGCAGGTAACAGGGGTTGCAGTGTAATATCGTCCAGCTCCAGTGCCACACCAAGCTCGCGTGCCAGTACCAGTAACTTGCGCTGTACATCCTTACCGGATAAATCATCACGCGGGTCCGGTTCAGTCAGGCCAGCTTGCTGCGCATCCAGCACAAAATCAGAAAACGGCTTGCTGCCATCGTATTGACACAATAACCACGACAGCGTACCAGAGAAAATACCGCTAACTTCATTGATCGTGTCGCCGGCACTTAATAACTCCTGCAAGGTACGCTGCACCGGTATGCCGGCACCGCAGGTAGTGTTACTAAACCACTGCCGTTTGTATTGCACCAGCGCCTGCTTAATCTGCTGGTACTCAGCACCTGGCAAGGTTACGCCCTGTTTATTGGCACTGATAATATGGCAACCTGTAGCAATAAACGCAGGGTACAAGCGGGCAAAGTCACGGCTGGGGGTAATATCTACCAATACCTTAGGCGACGGCAAAGCTGCAACATAGCTGGTTAACTGTTCTGCTGTCCAGTTGCTGCCTTGCGTCAGTTGCTGTTGCCACTGGCTTAGCGCAATGTTGCTGCCCAGCACCGCCTGGCGTGAATTGAGCACAGCGGCCAAATTCAGTTTAAGCGTACTGTCAAAGCGTTGCTGTTGCGTTATCAGCATGCTGAGAAATTCAGCGCCAACATTGCCGGCACCTGCCACCACCAGCTGTAACACCGGTTTTGGCAAAATTAACTGCTGATGTAACTGTTGTAACACAGCAGCAGACAGGGGCTCAGCCAGTAACCAAATCAGCTGCTGGGCGTTTTCATAGCGGTGTAATACCGCATATTGCTGTAACAGCTGATCGGCCACTGTGGCCTGCTCTGTCTGATCGGCTTTTAACCATGCCACAGCGTAATAACGCCGGGTGTCCCACACGGCATGCACATTTAATTCTGCCAGCCAGGCCAGAGCCTGTTCGGCACAAACGGTGGGCAACAACCAGCACAGATTGTCGCCTTGTTGTGGCAGCTCAATTACCGGCTGTTGCAGCTCTAACGCCAGCCTGGCTGCAGTAACAGCGATGTCCTGATGCAGTGTTAATAAGGTGACGTCATTCAGTTCAGTAATAAACCCTTGCTGCGCTGCGCCTGGCTGCGTACTGTCTGGCTGCGCCACGCAACAGCCGCTTTGCTCTGGTTCATAGCTGCTGCGTACCTGCAATACCGTATCTGTACCGGTTAACGGTGCTAAGGTGCGGGCATGTAACACCGGGTTACCCAGTTGTGCCAACTGACAAGCCTGCTGCCAGCTCACCTGGCTGTACGGTATAGCACAAGCCACTTTACGCGGATCTGCGCTGTAAATAGCTTTAACATCGGTCCAGATCGTCACTTGAGCAGCCTGTACCAGCGCGCCGAGCAAGGTAGCGGAATAATCACTGCCATTACGGCCCAGCGTAATGCTGCGGCCTTTATCATCACGGGCTATATAACCGGTAACGACATGAATACAGTCAGGCTGTGTATACTCAGCCAGTAATTCTGCTGACGCTGTCCAGTCCGGCTGATGCTGTTTTAAACGCAGAAAATCGCGCGCATCCACGGCTACAGCATTAAGATGCTGCTGTTTTAATAGCTCACTTAACAGCAGGGCAGATAAGCGCTCACCAATTGCCAGTACATCATTTACCCGTTGCTGTGCCAGTGCATCCGGCACGGCTGCCAGCCATTGCCGCAACTGACCGGTTACCACTGCTGCCGCTTCTGCCGCTAATGTTTGCTGCACTAACGCAGTCAGTTGAGCTTGCAGTGCGTTCAGTGCCGCATCACGCGCAGCTGTATCTTCTGCCACTGCAATAACAGCCAGTAAGGCATCGGTAGTATCACCCGGTGCCGATACCACAACCCACAGCGCTTGCTGGCGGTTTTGCTGCTGTAAAATATCAGCCACTGCAGCAAACCGCTGTGCACTGGCTAAGCTGCTGCCGCCAAATTTATGCACCTGCGCTGTGCTGCTGTGCTGTACTTTCGCTTGAACTTGCATAATTAATTACCAAAAAGCGCTAAGTGCCGGGTTTAACCGAAACTGCTGTTGTTGTTCATGATCCTGCTTCACGGTGCTGCCAGCTTTGCCGCTGTGATCTGCCTGCTGGCTGGCACTGGCAACCGCATTAAAAGCCTGCTGTAAATCGGCCAGTAAATCATCGGCGTTTTCAATACCTACCGACAAACGGATTAACGTTGGGCCTATACCGGCAGTTTTCTGTGCGGCAGCATCCATTGATGCATGCGTCATGCTGCCAGGATGGCACACCAGACTTTCAATACCCCCCAATGACTGGGCTAAGGTAAATAAACGCAGTGCCGAGAAAAACACCGGCAGCAAGGCTTCGTCAGCGGCCAAATCGAAACTGCACATCGCACCAAAGCCGCTTTGCTGGGCTTTAGCAATAGCATGGCCAGGGTGCTGCACCAGCCCGGGGTAATACACTTTAGCCACCAGTGGCTGCTTTGCCAGAAAATCGACTACCCGGGCGGTATTATCCTGCTGCAAACGCAGCCGCGGTTCCAGTGTCCGCAGGCCACGCAGCGTCATATAGCTGTCAAAAGGGGCACCGGTAATACCCAGGCAATTGGCCCACCATTTTAATTCATCACCCAGTTGCTGCGATTTTGCGATCAACACCCCACCGACAATATCGCTGTGGCCGTTAATATATTTAGTAGTGGAATGCACAACGATATCAGCGCCCAGCGCCAGAGGTTGCTGTAATATCGGCGATAAAAAGGTGTTATCCACCACCACCAGCGCTTGTAGTGCTTTGGCCAAATCACATACTGCGCGCACATCAGTAATTTGCAGCAAAGGGTTAGACGGTGTTTCCAGCCAGATCATTTTCGGTTTAACCGCCCGGATTTGCTCAGCCCAGTCAGCATGCTGAAAATTTACCACCAGCAGGTTAAAAGCCCGCTTGCGCTGCGCCAGGTTAACAAACAACCGGTAACTACCACCGTAGCAATCATGTGGGATCACCAGCGTATCATCCGGTGTCAGCAGTTGCAGTGCCAGCAGGCAGGCAGACATGCCGGTGCTGGTAACTATGGCTTTCACCCCGCCTTCCAGCTCGGCCAGCGTTTCGGCTAATAAATCCCGGGTCGGGTTATTCGAGCGTGAATAATCGTACTGGCCGGGTTGTTTAAAGGCTTTTAATTCATAAGTTGAGGTTAAATACAGCGGTGGCGTAACCGCAGCATAAGCAGAGTCCTGAGCGATACCGGCCCGGGCAGCGATAGTCGCGGCGTGGCGCTTTGACATGGGAAACCTCATTTAGATGTTTAGACGTCTAAAAGTATAATGGTAGAAATAAAGATGTCAAACCATTTAGCCGTCTATAATCATTATTTGTTGTACACTATTTGACTGCGCGGCATAACAAGATAGAATTTCGCCACTTGCGTAAAGCAATACAACATAATGACTAATACAAGGTAACCATATGGCTAAGTGGAATGGGGAATATATTCACCCGTACGCGGAACACGGTAAAAAATCAGAACTCGTAAAAAAAATCACCGTATCTATTCCGCTGAACGTATTAAAGGTGCTGACAGATGAACGCACCCGCCGCCAGGTAAACAACCTGCGACATGCAACCAACAGTGAATTACTATGCGAAGCGTTTCTGCATGCATTTACCGGCCAGCCACTGCCTGCCGACGAAGACTTACGTAAAGACAACCCGCACCAGATCCCGGCAGAAGTGCGCCAGATCTTAACCAGCATGGGCAAACCCATTCCGGTTATTATCGAAGCCGACAGCGACGAAGAATAACAAACAAAACACCCGCCAGCTGGCGGGTGTTTTGTTTTGCGCCACGTTAACTGCACAAATAAAGTATAACAGGTCAGCTATAACAGTTAACTATGGCAGTTACCTAGGGCAGTTAAGTCTGGCAATTAACTATAGTAGTTTTCCGGCAACGGTAACCTTGCCACCCCGGATGCCACTGCTGCCTGCGCCACTGCCAGAGCAACCCGTGATAACAGCCGTGGGTCCATCGGTTTAGGAATAATATAAGTTTTACCAAAGCTCAGCTGGTTAACCTTAGCAGCAGTTAATACCTCCTGCGGCACAGCCTCTTTAGCAATAGCCCGAATGGCATTTACCGCCGCCAGTTTCATCTCGTCATTAATAACGCTGGCGCGTACATCTAAAGCACCACGGAAAATAAACGGAAAACACAGCACGTTATTTACCTGGTTCGGATAATCTGACCGGCCGGTAGCCATAATAATATCATCGCGCATAGCATGGGCCAGCTCGGGCTTAATTTCCGGATCCGGGTTAGAGCAGGCAAAAATAACCGGCTTGTCGGCCATTAGCTTTAACGCCTCTGGCGGTAACACATCCGGGCCAGATACCCCAACAAACACATCAGCTCCGTTTAAGGCATCTTCCAGTGTGCGTTTATCAGTATTGTTGGCAAACAGCAGCTTGTACTGGTTTAAGTCATCGCGGCGGGTGTGAATAACACCTTTGGTATCCAGCATATAAATATGCTCGCGCTGGGCGCCGCATTTAATCAGAAGTTCCATACAGGCAATAGCCGCCGCACCGGCGCCCATACAAACAATAATCGCATTTTTAATATCTTTACCCTGGATTTCCAGCGCGTTTAGCATGCCGGCAGCTGTCACTATAGCAGTACCGTGCTGATCATCATGAAACACCGGAATTTTGCAGCGTTTAATCAGCTCTTTTTCAATTTCAAAGCACTCCGGCGCTTTGATATCCTCAAGGTTGATACCGCCAAAGGTGTCGGCAATATTGGCAACGGTATTAATAAACTCTTCCGTGGTGCGGTGTGTTACCTCAATATCAATCGAATCCAGGTTAGCAAAACGCTTAAACAACAGTGCCTTACCTTCCATTACCGGCTTCGAGGCCATAGGGCCTAAATTACCCAGGCCCAAAATGGCCGTGCCGTTAGTGATCACCGCCACCAAATTGCCTTTGGCTGTGTATTTGTACACATTGTCGATATCTGCGGCTATTTCACGCACCGGTTCAGCTACGCCCGGGCTGTAGGCTAATGCTAAATCTGTTACGGTTTCGGCTGGTTTACTGATCTCAATACTGATTTTGCCGGGTTTGGGTTCTGCGTGGTAACGCAATGCTTGTTCTCTGAAATCTGACATCTGTTTATCCTGCCGTTTGTTGTAGGGCTTAGCGCAAAGTTATTGTTATACAGTTACGTCTGAGGGAGGCTTATTCTAAAGAGCTACAGACGGTAAGAGAACCGTAATCAGTCTGATCGTACCAGCGTAAAACAGCTTAGCTGGCTATACCACTTTAGTCGCAACCCATAGTTGTTATAACAATTACGGCAGACAAACGACATTTCTTTTAGCAATACTGAATATAAATTCCTCATCTGACACAAATTGCAGGCACAAAAAAAGCACCCGCAGGTGCTTTTTTCTGTTTTGCTGTAACAGAACCGATTAACGGTTGCCCAGTACAGAGAAACGTTTTTTGAAGCGATCTACACGGCCGCCTACGTCTAACACTTTTTGCTTACCGGTATAAAACGGGTGGCAAGCAGAGCAAACGTCCAGGTGGATGTCTTTGCACAGTGCTGATTTAGTTTTGAATGCATTACCGCAAGTACAAGTTGCAGTAATCTCTTTATATTCTGGGTGAATACCTGGCTTCATGGGTTACCTCGTTAGGCCGTATCGCTATCTGGTCAAATTTGTTGCCAGACACCATACGTAATTACAGTTAATTAAGGGCGCGTAGCTTAATAGATAGCCACAAAAGTTGCAACAGCTTATGCACAGGTGCAATAAATTTTGTTTTACTTGGCATTTAACCGGGCTGTCCTTACACTTGAAGGCTACTATTTAACAGGACCCTGTTGTGACTGTAGTACGCGTGGCCCTGCCGGTGCCGCTAAGACAACACTTTGACTACCTTATTGCCTCTGATCAACCCTGTCAGATTGGTTGCCGTGTACTTGTGCCTTTTGGTAACCGCCAGCTAGTTGGCATTATATGGCAGCTTGCACCCGAAGATGGCTTTGATGCCAGCAAATTAAAAACCGTACTGCAATTGCTCGACACCGCGCCGGTGCTGCCACCACTACTGTGCCAGCTACTCAGCTTCGCGGCAGAATACTACCATTACCCGCTTGGTGAGGTATTAATCAGCGCCCTGCCAGCTTTGCTGCGCGAAGGCCGTAACTTAACAGACTACCAGCCCAAAGCTTACCAGCTGACCACCGCAGGCCAGCAGCTCAGTGCCACAGCGTTAAAACGCTCGGCCAAACAAAGTGCGTTGTGGCAGGCGCTGCAAAGCCATCAGTTAACCGAGTCGGTACTGTTGCAGCAACATAGCCGCGCTACCTTAAAACAGTTGCTGGATAAACAGCTGGCAGAAGAGCTGATAGTGCCGCCGGTGCCTTTTACACCGCCGCTAAAGCCCGCTACAGGCCTTAAACTTACCAGTAATCAGGCATTGGCGGTTACAGCAGTTGATCAGGCCTGTGGCCGCTTTGAACGCTTATTGCTGGAGGGTGTTACCGGCTCGGGGAAAACTGAAGTGTACCTGCAAAGTATTGCCGGCTTGCTTAACCAGCAACAGCAGGTATTGCTGATAGTACCGGAAATTGGTTTAACCCCACAAACACTGGCGCGGTTTCAGGCGCGGTTTGATGTTCCGGTGCTATGTTGGCATTCAGCACTTAGCGATAGCGAGCGCTTACATTGCTGGTTGCAGGCCAGCACCGGCGCCGCGGCTATTATTATCGGCACCCGTTCAGCACTGTTTTTACCGTTTTACCGCCTCGGTTTGATTATTATTGATGAAGAGCATGACCAGTCATTAAAACAGCAGGACGGCTTTCGCTATCACGCCCGTGATTTAGCCATTAAGCGCGCAGCGCTGCAGCACTGCCCTATTCTGCTGGGCTCTGCTACCCCCAGTCTGGAAAGCCTGCACAACGCCCTGAATAAACGCTTTATCCATTTGCCGCTGCCCGATCGTGCGGCAGGCCAGGCGTTACCGGTGTTTGAACTGGTCGATTTAAAACAGCAGGTATTGCAGTTTGGCTTAGCCAGCCAAACGCTGGCGCAAATTAAAAAGCAGCTTGGCCTGGGCCTGCAGGTAATGTTGTTTTTAAACCGCCGTGGTTTTGCCCCGGCGCTAAGCTGCCAGGAATGTGGCTGGCTAACCGAATGTCATCGCTGCAGCGCTTTTACTACCTACCATAAACAAAGCCGCCAGTTAGTGTGCCACCATTGTGGCGCCAGCAAAGCTGTGCCGCGCCAGTGCGGCAGTTGCGGCAGCACCCAGCTAAAACCGCTGGGCCAGGGTACCGAACAATTAGAAGAAAACCTGCAACAGCTGTTTGCGGATGTGCCCATTACCCGGCTCGACCGTGATAGCACACGCCGTAAAGGCGCACTGCATCAGGCACTGGATGATATTCACCAAAGTGGCGCACGACTGATTGTCGGTACCCAAATGCTGGCCAAGGGCCATCACTTTCCTAATGTCAGCCTGGTGGTTATTGTTGACGTTGACGGCGCACTGTACAGCAGTGATTTTCGTGCCCCCGAACAACTGGCGCAGTTACTTACACAGGTAGCTGGCCGCGCTGGCCGCGGCAGTAGTGGCGGCAAAGTGCTGTTGCAAACCCATTACCCAGAGCATGTCTTACTGCAGGATATTATTAATAACGGTTATGCGTCTTTTGCCCGCAGTGCACTGAAAGAGCGCGAGCAAACCCGTTTGCCGCCCTTTCAACATCTGGCACTGTTTCGCGCCGAGGCGCATCAGTCTGAGCTTTGTCAGCAGTGGTTGCAGCAACTGGCAGACTACAGCCGTCAGTTTAGCGGCTTACAACTGCTGGGGCCGATACCGGCACCACTGGAGCGACGGGCCGGCAAATACCGCTGGCAATTACAGCTGTACAGCCCAGCCCGACCGCAGTTGCACGGTGCGCTGGATAATTTGCTGCAACAACTGCACAGCTGGCCGTTAAGCCGAAAAGTGAAATGGCAACTGGACGTTGACCCAACAGATCTTACCTGAAACCGCACTGTTGTTTCTTTTTCTGCTTAACCTAGTAGAATAGCGCCAAGCCCCGAAGTTTGAGCAAATTACCTGACCTTATGCCACAAAAAGATTACGTTAAAGCCAGTCGGCCTAAGGCCAAAACTGCCAGCCGCCGCCCGGCCAGAGCCAACAGCAAAGCCACCGCGCCGAAAAAACCCTGGTTGTTAATTCTGGTTACCCTCACACTGGTCAGTGGCTTTATTTATTTTCTCTGGTACTTAAATCAGCAACCGGCTGCACCGGTAACGCCGGTGGCGAAAAAACAGCAAACCGTTAAAAAAGACGAATTGCCGGCCAAACCTACCGAAGAGCCATACCAGTACATTAAAGAGCTGGAAAACAAAGAAATAATTGTCGAAGTGCCGGTGCAACAGCAATCCAGCGGCCCTTACCAGATGCAGTGTGGCTCGTTCCGGCAGGAACAGCAGGCTGAAGCAATGAAAGCTCAGATCGCTTTTGCCGGCTTCGCCTCTACCGTGCGCCGCACCGAGGGCGATAACGGTGTTTGGTTTAGGGTGGTGTTGGGCCCTTATGAATCCAAGCGTAAAGCCACTTCAGATATGAACCGCCTGCGCCAGCAAAATATCAATACTTGCAGGATCTGGAACTGGACTTGAAAAGCGCCCGTCGCAGCCACACTTAAGCCTTAAGTTAATCACGCCACAGGGCTTATTCATGACCACTATTGTTTCTGTTCGCCGCGATGGCCACGTTGCCATCGGCGGTGACGGCCAGGTTTCGCTTGGTAACACCGTAATGAAGGGCAACGCCCGCAAAGTTCGCCGTTTGTACAACAACAAAGTTATTGCCGGTTTTGCCGGTGGTACCGCAGACGCCTTTACCTTATTTGAACGCTTTGAAGCCAAGCTTGAAGTGCATCAGGGCCATTTAATGCGCGCCGCGGTTGAACTGGCCAAAGACTGGCGCACTGATCGCATGCTGCGCAAGCTTGAAGCACTGCTTGCTGTAGCCGACGCCAATACCTCACTTATTATTACCGGTAACGGTGACGTAGTGCAGCCCGAGCATGACCTTATTGCCATTGGCAGCGGCGGCCCTTACGCCCAGGCTGCGGCCACTGCACTGCTGCAAAATACCCAGTTAAGTGCGCGCGACATTGTTGAAAAAAGTCTGACTATTGCCGGTGATATCTGTGTTTACACCAATCACCACCAGACCATTGAAGAATTATAAGCAGGTACTTTATGTCTGATATGACCCCAAGAGAAATTGTGCACGAACTGGACCGCCACATTATCGGCCAGAATAAAGCCAAACGCGCTGTGGCTATAGCACTGCGTAACCGCTGGCGCCGTATGCAGCTGGAACCGGCACTGCGCCAGGAAGTTACGCCAAAAAACATCCTGATGATTGGCCCCACCGGTGTGGGTAAAACTGAAATTGCCCGCCGCCTGGCCAAACTGGCCAATGCGCCCTTTATAAAAGTAGAAGCCACCAAATTTACTGAAGTGGGCTATGTTGGCAAAGAAGTAGAAAGCATTATCCGCGATCTGGCTGACAGCGCGGTAAAGATGTTCCGCGAGCAGGCGATCGAGAAAAACCGTTTTCGCGCTGAAGAAGCTGCAGAAGAGCGTATTTTAGATGTATTACTGCCACCGGCCCGTGACAGTTGGAGTGATGCCGACAATAAACCCGTAGCAGACAGCAACACCCGCCAGGTGTTTCGCAAAAAGCTGCGTGAAGGCCAGTTAGACGATAAAGAAATTGAGCTGGAACTGTCTCAAGGCCCTATCGGTGTTGAAATTATGGCACCGCCAGGTATGGAAGAAATGACCTCGCAACTGCAAAGCATGTTTCAAAGCCTTGGCAGTGAGAAAAAGAAAAAGCGTAAACTGAAAATCAAAGATGCTTTTAAGCAGCTGATCGAAGAAGAAGCCGCCAAACTGGTTAACCCGGAAGAGTTAAAAGCCCAGGCGCTGGAAGCAGTAGAGCAAAACGGCATCGTGTTTCTCGATGAGATCGACAAAATATGTAAGCGCGGAGAAACCAGCGGGCCGGACGTTTCGCGCGAAGGCGTACAACGCGATTTACTGCCGCTTATCGAGGGCTGTACCGTTAATACCAAGCATGGCATGGTAAAAACCGACCATATTCTGTTTATTGCCTCTGGCGCCTTTCAGATGAGCAAACCGTCAGATCTGGTGCCGGAACTACAGGGCCGCCTGCCAATTCGGGTAGAACTGGAAGCATTAAGTGCTGCCGATTTTGAGCGCATACTAACAGAGCCTAAAGCCTCACTGACAGAGCAGTCTATTGCGATGCTGGCCACTGAAGGCGTTACACTGAGTTTTGATGCCGAAGGTATTAAAAGCCTGGCAGCAGCAGCATGGCAGGTAAACGAAACCACCGAGAACATCGGCGCCCGCCGCCTGTACACCGTAATGGAGCGGCTGCTGGAGGAAATTTCCTACGATGCTGCAGACCACGCCGGTGAACATATTCAGGTTGACGCCGCTTATGTTGAAAAACATCTGGGCGCCCTGGTAAAAGACGACGACTTAAGCCGGTTTATTCTGTAAAAATGCCCAACCCGCAAACAACTCAGCTGCAGGTTAGCCAACTGCACTACCACCGCCAGAGCCGGATGCTGGACGTTAAGTTCAGCGATGGCACTTTGGCGTGTTTTAGTGCTGAGTTTTTGCGGGTGTTATCGCCATCGGCTGAAGTACGTGGCCACGGCAAGCCCAAACTGGTTAGCAATAAAAAACTGGTTAGCATCAGCAAGCTGCAACCGGTTGGCCATTATGCGGTAAAACTGGTGTTTGACGATGGCCACGACAGTGGCATCTACAGCTGGCAATATCTTAAACAGCTCAGTGAGCAGCAAAGCGAGCTATGGCAACAGTATCTGGCGCAACTGGAGCAGGCTAACGCCAACCGCGACGGTTTAATTGCCGTTAAGGTGCGTTATTAACCGGGTTAGCATTCCCCTTAGCGCCACCAGAAACAAAAGCAAACATGATATAAGCTTGTTAAACAGCAAGTTCACTGCGAACACGGCCAGTAGAGCTGATTTTACTTATATACTCCGACAAGCTGTTAAGCTGTTTCCTCAATGCTCTCTTTCTGCTCTGCCCAGTTTAATAGCGCATCCAAAGCAGGGCACAATGCCTGCCCCCAGGCAGTTAACCGGTATTCAACCTTGGGTGGCACCTGCGGGTATACCTTGCGCTGCACAATGCCATCTGCTTCAAGCTTTCTCAGCTGCTGAGCCAGCATCTTTTGCGAGATATCAGGAATAAGTTTCTCGAAATCAGAATAACGCTGTACCTTTCCGTCGAACAAATGAAACAGAATAATCAGCTTCCAGCGCCCTTCCAGAAATTTAATTGCTTCAAGCGTTTCCGCCGCAGCGCTCGCAGGCGTATAAATCTTTCTCATAGGTAGGTCACTTACTTTTTGGTGCGTTCTTGATTAGTGGTAAGCCTAAGCAGAAACTTCCTGCTCAGCAACAGTGCAGCAGGAGAAATTTGAATGAATATTCAGTTAGCTAAATCCATCAATAATTATTTTGCGATCGGCAACGGCACAGGCTCAGTCCGGATACAGGATTGTTTCACACAGGACGCCGTTGTACTTGATGAAGGTGGCACTTATCAGGGCCAGGCGGCTATTGAGTCCTGGCTGCAGGAAACCCGGCAAAAGTATCAGTTCAGCGCCAAGCCAATCAGCGTTACATCTAAGGAACAGCAAGAAATCGTGGTGGCAGAAGTCAGTGGCAATTTCCCTGGCAGCCCAATACAGCTGAGCTATGTCTTTGTCCTAAACGGCGACAAGATCCAAGCGCTGGAGATTTCCTGATGGCTATGGATTCTCACCAGAAAATAGCAAGCGCCAGCGGGTTATTTTCCGCTGCAGAACAGCCTCTATGCCGTTACAACTAATATTGTTGTTACCGCCAACTGTAAAAAACCCGTCTGATAAGACGGGCCGGGCTTTTGCGTAGTATTTATGCTGCCTGCTCAGGCGCGGAACCGGTCTACCGTTTGATGTAAGCGGGCTGCCTGTTGGGCGACTTCTTCGCTGATCGACGCATTTTGTCTGGCGTGGGCGTAGGTTTCATCTGACAGATCCCGAATTTTAACCACGTTTTTATTTACCTCTGCTGCCACATGGCTTTGCTGCTCAATTGCTGCAGCTATTTGCGTGGTCATATCCATAATATTGCTAACGTCTGCAGTGATTTCGCCCAGCAAACGCATGGCTACATTGGCCTGGCTGGCGCTTTCGCTGCCCTGCTCGCGGCAACTTAGCATTACTTTGACAATTTCATTGGTGCGCCCCTGCAGGCCGCCTACTATGGTTTCAATCTGCCGGGTTGATTCCTGTGTACGCATTGCCAGGTTACGTACTTCGTCGGCTACTACGGCAAAGCCACGGCCCTGATCGCCTGCTCTGGCCGCTTCAATGGCTGCATTTAGCGCCAGTAAGTTTGTTTGTTCGGCAATGCCGCGGATAACATCCAGCACCGAGCCTATGGTTTTGCTGTCCTGCTCCAGCTCTGACACTACCCCGGCGGCATTTTGCAGCCGGTCTGATAACAGCTGAATACGTTGTACTGTTTGCTGTACTTCCATTCTGCCGGTTTGGGCATTCTGGTTGGTGGCTTCTGCTCTGGCAGCGGTGTTTTCTGTATTACTGGCAATTTCGTTGATGGTTGCGCCCATTTCAGTTACTGCTGTGGCAACCATATCGGTTTCGCTTTGCTGTTGCTGCATGCCGCGGCTGGTATCGGCGGTAGACTGCGCCAGTTCATTAGTGGCCTGATCAAGCATTTCCAGCGCCTGATTTACTGTTTTAATTAAATCCTGAAAATCCCCCAGCATGGCGTTGAAGTCTGTCGCTAAGGTGGTCATTTCATCTTTACCGGCAACATCAACCCGCATACGAAAATCGTTACTGCTGCGAATCAGGCCAATGGTTTTACATACATCCAGCACCGGGCGCAATATGCTGCGGCTGGTCATCGCCACCAGCAACAACACTACCGCCAGCACCAAAACAAAAATGCCTACCGCCAGCCGCTGCACGGAAGTAACAGCATCGGCAATAGCTTCACTTGTTTGCGCAGATAACTCAGTAAGGCTGGCTTCGGTATTCTGAATGGCGCTACGCATTTGTCCGGTTAAGCCCTGGGTTTCATCCAGGCCACTTTGCTGCATTGAACTAACCAGCGCAGTAAAATGCTGCTGATAATTAGTCAGCAAGTTTTTACCGCTGGCGTCATCAACTACCGCTTGCTGTAACTGCAATGCTATCTGGTTAAACTGCTGCTGGTATGCCAGATCCCGCCGTAGCAGAAAGTCTTTCTCGGCGCGGCGTAATTGCAGTAACAGCACGCTGAGGTTGTCACTGCCCAGTTGTTCAAAGTGGCTTTCAAGCTGGTGTACCGTCTGGCGCAACTCTCCCATCATACCGGAGGACGGGTTCAGGCCAACCACCTGTTGCTGCGCCACCAACTGATTAAACGCTTGCTGGTACTGCACCGTTAAGCTAAGAAACTGCTGCAAAGGTTTAGCGTCAATATTGTGCTGCACTAACAACTGCTGCAGTTCTGCTGCGCGCTGCTGCATCTGGCTGTAGTGGTCATTTAGCCGCTGCTGATAGCGTAGATCGGTGCGCATAACAAAATCTTTTTCATGGCGGCGAAACATCAGCACGTCGGTACTGATTTGCTCTACCAGCTGCTGTGTTCTGGCCAGAGAGGTTAATTGCGCACTTTGATAAAACAGGATCAGCAACATTACCGCCATTGCCACTACCAGCGCACCGCCGTTAATAAACAAACGCTGCTTTATCGATAATTGTCTTAACTGATTCACGCTGCTCACCTGGATTATTAACAACTCAGTTGAGCATAGCGCAGCCGGATAAAAGTGCGGGCTATTTTTTCGTTAAACATTAATTGTATATAATATAGGCACTTAAACTACATAAAGTACCAAGAGTAGCACCGGCGATAACATCAAGCGGAAAATGTACCCCTAGCATAATACGGGACATACCCACACTGCAGGCCCAAATCAATAGCAGCACAGCCAGTGCCGGAAAGTAAATAGCCAGTGTGGTAGCCATTACAAAAGCACCGGCTGTGTGGCCGGAAGGCAGGCTAAAGCGGTCAGAAGGAGTAATATGTGCATAACCAAACACGGTTAAAATATCTGCCGGCCGGGCCCGTTTAATGCAATTTTTCAGCACTAAATACAACGGTAATTCCAGCGCAAAAGCCAGCAATAGTATTGTAGTCAGCTCTGTAGCATCGCTATGGCTAAACAGATATAAAATACCGCAAAGCAGCAGGTACAACGGGCCATCAGCTGTTTTAGATAAAAAGTAGCTGGCTATAAAAGCCTGCCGGGACGAGCTGCGGCTGAACAAGCTGCAAAATGAGTGATGATCCCATTGCTCCAGACGTTTAAGTAACATAACTGCGCCCTGTCATTTATCCTGACTAAACGCAGCCTACCGGCTTTTTATGACGTTATAATGACATTTTATTGCGATAAAACGCGATGGCATCGGGCTCTGTCAGCGGTTTAGCCAGATAGTAGCCCTGCACGGCATCACAGGACATATTCTGCAGCAGCTCTAATTGCACGGCAGTTTCAACGCCTTCAGCCAAAATACGTTTGCCCAAACCATGCGCCAGTTTAATCATGGTTTTAACTATCATCATATCGGAATCGTTACCGGCCATATCCATGACAAAACTGCGATCTATCTTAATTTTGTCTATTGGCATACGCCGCAGATAGGCCAGCGAAGAATAACCGGTACCAAAATCGTCAATAGATACCCGGATCCCCATTTGCTGCAGCTCCATCACGTAATTTGAGCCTTTTTCCATATCAAGCATGGCGGTGTTTTCGGTGATTTCAAGCTCCAGCAGATCCGGTGATACTTTGTACTGCAACAATAAGCGCTGGATTTCACGTTTTAGGCCGTCAAGCTGAAAATTTACCGGTGACATATTTACCGCCAGCGGAATATGCAATTGTTGCTGCTTCCATTGGCTGATGGTGTACACGGCTTTGCGCAGCACCCATAAATCCAGTTGCCGGTTTAGCCCAAGCTGCTCAACAAAAGGTAAAAACTGCCCCGGCAGCAAAAAGCCTTTTTGCGGATGCTGCCAGCGTAACAGCACTTCAAAGGCTTCTATGCTGTTGTCGCGCGCGCTGCACTGCGGCTGAAAGTACAACACAAACTGGTTGTGCTCCATCGCGGCCAGTAACTCTGTTTCCCAGCTGATCAAACGGCTGCTCTCGTCCTCCATACCGGGCTGATATTCCAGCCAGCGGCTTTGCATGCGTTTGGCCTGATGAAAAGCAATATTGGCTTTTTGCACCAGTTGCTCTGCATTAGTGGCGTGCTGCGGAAATTTAGCCAAGCCAATGCTGCAGCTTAATTTTAGTGAACCACAATCGAGCACAAAGCTTTTTTCTACCAATTGCTGTAAATGCCGGATGGTAAACTCCAGCTGGGTATCATTGTGCACATCGGTGATCACCAGAGTAAAAATATCGCCGCCGGTACGGGCAATTAGTGCCGGTTTTAACACACTTTGTTCAAAACGCCGGATCAGTTGGCGTAAAATCTCGTCGCCCTGTTTCAGGCCAACCGACTCATTAACGGTTTTAAATTTATCTAAACCCAGCATCAGCAAATGCAGCGGCGCCGCCTTCTCCTGCCGCAACTGGTCGTTAAGTACAGATAACAGCGCATCACGGTTTAATGCCCCGGTGAGCTGATCATAGCGGTTTAGGTAGTGGGCTTTTTCGGTTAGTTGCTCGTTAGTACTGCGCTCGTGTTCTTGCAACCATATAATCAGGCTTAACCCCAAGCAGCAGAGCAAAAACAATTCGGTACTTTTATACAACAGGATCCAGTAACTCCATTCCTCCTGGCGCTCTGCCAGCATCAGCCAGATACCATTGCCAACGTACAATAAGCCCCAAAGTATCAGCGTAACCACGGCCAGCCGCTGCCCCAGTGTAGGCGACATTCTTTGCCATAAACCTACAGCGGCGGTTAGCAACACAATACCCATTAGTAACAGTCTGATATATAACTGAAAATACAACTGCCAACCGGCTAAGGCATCGCTCAGCGCAAATGGCACTACGCTAAGTAGCGCAACAGCGCTAAGCAGCAGTAAAGTAGGCAACAGCTTGAGTTTTAGCAACAGATGCTGCCTGTCATGCCGTGTCATTACCATGCCGCGCAGTAACAGCACGGCAAAAGCGTAACTGGTGAAAATCAATAAGAACTGAAACACAGAAGATATTAGCGTGGTTCCACGGCCCTGCCCCGCTGCCCCCTGGATCAAAACTGCCGACTGGTACAAGGCAAAGCACAGCAAGGCAGCAAACCAGCATTTAATATACTCTTGCCGGTATATCCGGCTGAAATGCCACAGCAAGTAACACAATAATAAGGCTATGCCCAACTGGGTGAAGTAAACAACAAACCTGGCAAATAATTCGGTGGTCACAACTGGCTGCCGGTAAATTTGGTTACCATCACCATAGCAAACAACCTGTCAAAACGACAACTGTGCCACAGGCCCCAGGCTACGAAAAACCAATAATAATAATAGTTTGAGCTTACCCCAGTCAGCGCTATACTGTGAGCTCAGTACCTTTTCTCAACCGGAGCTTCGTATGGAATACAACACTTCTGAATTATGTGATCTTTATGCCGATTTGGTTGATGTGGTAGAGCCGCTGTTTGCCAGCTACGGTGGCAGACGTTCTTTTGGTGGTAAAATTCATACCGTCAAGTGTTTTGAAGACAACGGTCTGGTACGACAAATGCTAACCGATCCGGGCATTGGTAAAGTGTTGCTAATTGATGCAGGCGGCTCTGCCCGTCGCGCTATTATTGACGCTGAACTGGCGTCGCTGGCAGCTACTAATGGCTGGGAAGGCATAGTATGTTATGGCAGTGTACGCGATTTAGATCTGCTGGAAGATTTCGATATCGGTATTCATGCTGTTAATGCCATTCCGGTGGGCGCTGATGATAAAGGCTTTGGCGAAACCGATGTGCCGGTGAATTTTGCCGGTGTGACCTTTTTACCGGGCGATCATCTGTATGCCGACAGCACTGGCATTATTATGTCGCCAGATGCACTGGATATTGAATAAAACGGCATTAGCATGCTGAATTTTTTTACCCGCGATCAGCTTAACCAATACTGCAGCACGCGTGACGGTGAGGAACGCCTCGGGCAGGCGCTAAGCCTGCCTGATACTAAGCTAAACCTGGTTGAGCAACTGGCACAAAGCAAAGCCGCAGGCTGCCGCTTTGTGCTGCTGGGTGTGCCGGAAGATATTGGCCCCCGCGCTAACCTCGGTCAGGGTGGCGCAGATAAAGGCTGGGCAGCCTTTTTAAGCAAATTTGTTAACCTGCAAAGTAATCATTTTATTGCCGCCGGGCAAATTTTGCTGCTGGGTGAAATACACTGCGCCGACTTACAACAGCAAGCCACTCTTGTTGATATCCTGCAACCGCAGCAGCTTAGCCAGTTACGCCAAGGCGTTGATACCCTGGATAACAGAATGGCAGCGGTGGTGCAGGCAATATTCGCCGCGGGCTTATTACCGATTGTAATAGGCGGTGGCCACAATAACAGTTACCCGGTAATAAAAGCACTCAGCCAGGCCAGCGGCCAACAGGTTAATTGCGCCAATTTAGACCCGCATTCAGATTTTCGGCCGCTTGAAGGCCGCCACAGTGGCAATGGCTTTAGCTATGCCTGGCACGAAGGCATGCTAAAACATTACTTTGTGCTGGGTTTGCATGAGTTGAAAAATTCCGCCGCGACACTGGCGCAATTGCAACAAGCGGGTGGCGAATTTTGTAGCTACCAGCGTATTTTTGTCCGCCAGGAACTGAATTACCAGCAAGCGCTGGAGCTGTGTATCGACAATGTCGTGCAAGGCAGTGGCGACATTGGTATTGAAGTAGATACCGACAGCATTAGCCTGATGCCGGTAAGCGCCTTTACTAACTGCGGTATTAGTGTGCAGGCAGCTGAGCAATTTGTTTATCAGCTGGCTAAATTACCCCGCAGCCGGTATTTGCATCTGGCTGAAGCCGCTCCGGCACAACACCCGGCGGGTTTGGCAGCTGGCGTTAACGAAGCAGGACAAGTTTTGTCGGCTCTGGTGTTGGCCTTTATACAGGGTAAAAAAGATCAGGCTATTGCAATTTAACCTTATCTGGCTGCCATTGCTTTAACCATACCGCAAAACCACTGAGCTCAAACGGCCGCGAGTAAAAAAAGCCCTGGCCCCGGCTGCAACCCATGCGTAGTAATTTCTGCTCTACTTCTGCCTCTTCTATACCTTCGGCTATTACCCCCAGGTCCAGATTACGCGTCATATCGATAATGGCTCCGGTAATGGCAGCATTCATATCAGATTTATGCAGATCACTGATAAAAGAGCAGTCAACTTTAACGTACTGCACAGGTAATTGCCTGATATAAGCCAGCGATGATAAGCCGGTACCAAAATCATCCAGCGCCAGCTCCACACCCAACTGATGTAAACGTTGCAGCATTGTCATAGCTTTTACCGGCTCAGCCACCAGCGCACTTTCTTTTAGCTCCAGTATCAATTGCCCCGGCGCTACCTGATATTTGTCAAATAACTGCTCCAGTGCTTCAACCAGCTCATCGTGCAATAAGTCTTTGCTGGAAATATTCACGGCAATTTTACTCACCAGCCCGGCCTGTTTCAGCTTGGCGATCATGGCTACGGCTTCATTTAATACCCACTGAGTCAGCGGGTAAATAACACCCATTTCTTCTGCCAGTGCCAAAAAACTGTCTGGAGTCAGCAAGCCCCGCTTCGGGTGGCGCCAGCGAATATACACCTCACCGGCTAATACTTCGTGGCTACGCATATCTACCTGCGGCTGAATATACAATGCCAGTTGTTGCTCGGTAATAGCCTGGCGCAGCTCTGCCATTAGGGTTAATTTGTCATTGGTGTAGTGCAGCATGTCGGTGCTAAACACCTGGCTGTTGCCCTGTAAAGAACTGTGATACTGCAATGCAAGATAGGCGCGCTCCAGCAATTCACTTAGCTGCGTACCATGCTCAGGGTAATGCGCAATACCCGACTGTAGCTGGTAATCAACGGCACAGCCATGCACTATCATCGGCTCAGGAATAGCACGTTCCAGTGTGTCGGCAAGATACTCGGCCATATGCTCTTTGTCGTCACTGTCTACCCAGATAGCAAAATCCACACCGCCTAAGTGACATACCCGGGTAGGCTTTTGCTGCCGAAATTCAAACGTAAGAGCTTTATCTTCGCCGGCCAGATGATCATTAATACGCTGGGCTATCTGTGCCAGAATAAGATTACTGTTGCTGTGCCCAAGTAATTTATTCACCTGGTCAAACTGTGTTATTTTTATCAGTAACAATGAATAATGCTGCTCAGGCGCCCGCTTTAACAATTCACCCAGTTGCTGTTGTAAAAAGAATTTGTTTGGAAAACCACTGATATCGTCATGCAGAGAATAAAACCCAAGCCGGCTGCCTTTTTTTGCCGTTCTGGCTTTTTGCAGCTTGTAGATGTCCAGTTTCAGTTTAAACATGTAGATAAATGCCAGCAGCAAAAAGCCGCTAAGCAAACTGACGATTGGCAACGAAGACTCAGATGTCTGTGCTGCCAACGGACAACTGAGCAGGCCAGGAACAAACAGCCGGTAAGACAAAGCAATACTCCAGCAAAAATAGTGCTGTTAGCTTAAGCTAAAATACCAGCTTGTAAAGCAGATTAATGCCGGTGATTTATCTCTTTACCATTAATAATCAGCTGTTTAAGTGAGTTTACACCAAATTGGTAGCATAACTCTGCCGGGCGGCTTATAGCATAACAAGCAAAGTCAGCCCGCTGCCCTACCGCCAGAGTACCGCGATCTGTTAGGCCAAGCGCTTTGGCTGCATGCCGGGTTACACCCAACAAAGCTTCTTCCGGCGTTAAACGAAACAGTGTGCAGGCCATATTCAGCATCAGCGGCAAAGAGCACAGCGGCGAGGTGCCGGGGTTTAAATCGGTGGCCACCGCCATCGGCACGTCGTATTGGCGCAGCAGCGCAATCGGCGGCAGTTGAGTCTCGCGTAAAAAATAAAATGCGCCGGGCAGCAGTACCGCCACAGTGCCGGCTTTGGCCATGGCAGCAACACCAGCTTCATCCAGAAACTCGATATGATCCGCCGACAAACCGGCAAACTGTGCCACTAAAGCACTGCCACCGAGGTTAGATAATTGCTCGGCGTGAGCCTTAACCGGTAAACCCAGGGTTTGCGCTATCGTAAACACCTTGCGTGTTTGTGCAAGGCTAAAGCCGATACCCTCGCAAAATACGTCTACAGCGTCGACTAACCCAAGTGCCTGCAACTGCGGCAGCATCTGACACACGGCCGCAATATAGCCATCAGCATCATTGCTAAATTCCGGTGGCAGCGCATGGGCGCCTAAAAAGGTTTTTTGTACGCTTGCCGGATGATGCTTATCCAGCTCAGCGGCAACTTCAAGGATTTTTTGCTCGCTGGCTAAATCGAGGCCATAGCCGGATTTAATTTCTACTGTAGTCACGCCCTGCGCTAACAAGGTATTCAGCCGATCTTTGGCCAGCACAAATAAGTCAGCATGGCTGGCTGCACGCGTCGCAGCCACCGTAGCCTTGATACCGCCGCCTGCTGCGGCAATATCCTGATAACTGGCGCCATTTAAGCGCAGTTCAAACTCATTGGCACGATTACCGGCGTATACCAAATGCGTATGACAATCAATAAAACCCGGCAGCAGCCATTGCCCAGCGGCGTCATACAGCGGTGTGGCCAGAGCATCAAATGGCGGCAAATCCGCTTTACTGCCCACAAAGGCAATCATGCCATCTTTAATGGCCAGGGCGCCGTTTTCTATGCTGCCATAGCTACTGCCATTGTCCGTCATAGTGGCGATATTGGCGTTAATCCAGATAGCATCAAACTGCTGCATAAGGGCATCCTGTAAGTGGTTTTAAAATAATTTTACACCAACAACTTGTATATACAACCAAATTAGCTTATTTTTTATTTAGTAAAACCAGGGGGTGTTATGGCGGTTGCCAAATTTGCCGAAATTAAAGAGTACATGCTCAGCCAGATTGAAATTGCCGCCTGGCCGGAGCACAGCCGTGTACCATCGGAAAACGAGCTGGCAGTGCAGTTTAGTGTCAGCCGGATGACGGCAAGACGCGCCCTGCAGGAGCTGACCGAGCAAGGCATTTTGTACCGCACTCAGGGTGTTGGCAGCTTTGTAGCGGCGCTTAAATCGCAATCGTCGCTGCTGGAGATCCGCAATATTGCTGACGAGATAAACAACCGCGGCCATGCTTACAGTGCGCGGTTATTGCAGCTGACCGAACTGCCCTGCCCGACCATTATTGCCGGCGCACTGGGATTAAAGCGTAATGAACCGGTGTATTTCTCCCTGATAGTGCATTTAGAGAATAACCAGCCACTGCAGTTAGAAGCGCGTTACGTTAGCCCTAATCTGGTGCCGGACTACATAAAACAAGACTTTAACCAGCAAACACCACACCAGTATTTAAGCTTTATTGCGCCGCTGACTGAAGCCGAACACACCGTTGAGGCCATTTGGCCGGACGATTTTACCTGTAAGCATTTAGTGCTGAAAAAAGCCGAACCCTGCCTGCGTTTGACCCGCCGCACCTTTAGCCGTGAAGGCGCGGTCAGCCTGGCGTATTTAACCTCACCGGGTAGCCGCTACCGTTTAGGCGGCCATCTGAACTTTTCTTTACCCAGCAGCAGAGAGACTATCTGATGACAGACCCACGTATTGATAACAGCCGCGTGATCCGCGCTGATCGCGGCAGCAAGATCACCGCTAAAAGCTGGCAGACCGAAGCCGCTAAACGCATGTTAATGAATAACCTTGACCCAGAAGTAGCAGAGCACCCACAAGCCCTAGTGGTATATGGCGGTATTGGCCGTGCTGCGCGCAACTGGCAGTGCTACGACAAAATTGTTGAAGTGTTAAACCGGCTGGAAGATAACCAAACCCTGCTGGTGCAAAGCGGCAAGCCGGTTGGCGTATTCCCCACCCACCCGGACGCGCCCCGGGTGCTTATTGCCAACTCTAACCTGGTACCGGCCTGGGCCAACTGGCAGCACTTTAACGAGCTGGATCGCAAAGGCCTGATGATGTACGGCCAGATGACAGCCGGTTCGTGGATCTACATCGGCACCCAGGGCATAGTGCAAGGCACCTATGAAACCTTTGTTGCCATTGCCAAACAACACTTTAACGGCCTGGCGGCCGGTAAATGGGTATTAACCGGCGGCCTGGGTGGCATGGGCGGCGCCCAGCCATTGGCGGCAACGATGGCCGGCTTTCATATGCTGGCCTGTGAAGTTGACGAAAGCCGGATCGATTTCCGTTTAAAGACCCGTTATCTGGATCAAAAGGCCCGCTCACTGGATGAGGCGCTGGCGATGCTGGAAGCAGCTAAAGCCGCAGGTAAACCGACGTCAATCGGCCTGCTGGCCAATGCGGCCGATGTGTTTGCCGAATTAGTGGCACGCGGCATTACACCGGATGTGGTGACCGACCAAACCTCCGCCCACGACCCGCTAAACGGCTACCTGCCACAGGGTTGGAGCATGGAACAAGCGGCGGTGCAGCGTAAAACCGACGAAGAGGGCGTCGTTAAAGCCGCTAAACAGTCGATGGCGGTGCAGGTGCAAGCGATATTAACCATGCAGCAACGTGGTGCCGTCGCCACCGATTACGGCAACAATATCCGCCAGATGGCCAAAGACGAAGGCGTGGCTAATGCTTTTGATTTCCCGGGTTTTGTACCGGCGTATATCCGGCCGCTGTTTTGCGAAGGTATAGGGCCGTTTCGCTGGGTCGCTTTGTCGGGCAATGCAGAAGACATCTATAAAACCGATGCCAAAGTCAAAGAACTGATTCCGGATAACCCGCATCTGCACAACTGGCTGGATATGGCGCGCGAGCGCATTCAGTTTCAGGGCTTACCGGCACGTATTTGCTGGATTGGTTTAAAAGACCGTGCCCGCATCGCACTGGCGTTTAACGAAATGGTAAAAAACGGCGAGCTGAGCGCACCGGTGGTAATTGGTCGCGATCACCTCGACTCCGGCTCTGTTGCCAGCCCGAACCGTGAAACCGAAGCCATGCTTGATGGCTCTGACGCAGTATCTGACTGGCCGTTACTAAACGCCCTGCTTAACACTGCCGGCGGTGCCACCTGGGTATCACTGCATCATGGCGGTGGCGTAGGTATGGGTTACAGCCAGCACAGCGGTGTGGTGATAGTAGCCGATGGCACTGAACAAGCCGCAGCGCGCCTGGGCCGCGTGCTGTGGAACGACCCTGGCACCGGCGTAATGCGCCATGCCGATGCGGGTTATGATATTGCGGTTAATTGTGCAACAGAACAAGGTTTAGACCTGCCAATGGTAACGGAGTAACAACATGAGCTTTAAACTGAATTTAGTGCCGGGCACCCTGACACTGGCACAATTACGCCAGGTACAACAAGGTCCGGTTGAACTGAGCCTCGACAGCTCTGCCATAGCCGGTATTGAGAAATCGGCAGCCTGTGTCGCTGATATTATTAAACAAAACCGCGTGGTGTACGGCATTAATACCGGTTTTGGCTTACTGGCCAATACGCGGATCAAAAACGAAGAGTTAGAGCTGTTGCAACGCTCTATCGTGTTATCCCACGCCGCCGGCTTTGGCGACATTATGGATGACAGCACAGTGCGCCTGCTAATGGTGCTGAAAATTAACTCGCTGGCGCGCGGCTTTTCCGGTATTCGGCTGTCTGTGATTGAAGCGCTGATTAAGCTGGTCAACGCCGAAGTGTACCCCTGTATTCCGAAAAAAGGCTCGGTAGGTGCATCCGGCGATTTAGCGCCCTTGTCACATATGGTATTGCCACTGATTGGCGAAGGCGAAGTCAGCTACCAGGGCCAGATCTATGATGCCCGCGAAGGTTTAGGCTTTGCCGGGTTAGAGCCTGTAACCTTAGCAGCAAAAGAAGGCCTGGCGCTGCTTAACGGTACCCAGGCATCTACCGCACTGGCCTTGGAAGGCTTATTTAAAGCAGAAGACTTATTCGCCGCCGGTAGCGTTATCGGTGCCATGAGTGTAGAGGCCGCCATGGGCAGCCGCTCGCCGTTTGACGACCGTATTCATCAGGCCCGTGGCCAACGCGGCCAAATTGACGCCGCCGCTATTTACCGCCATCTGCTGGGCCCAACCTCAGAGATCGGCGAAGCGCATCATAACTGCGAAAAAGTACAGGACCCATACAGCCTGCGCTGCCAACCGCAGGTAATGGGCGCCTGCTTAACGCAAATCCGTCAGGCAGCGGAAGTATTAGCGGTTGAAGCTAACGGCGTTACCGACAATCCGCTGGTGTTTGCTGATGACAACGATATTTTATCCGGCGGTAACTTTCATGCCGAACCGGTGGCGATGGCGGCAGACAATCTGGCGCTGGCGATTGCCGAAATCGGCGCTATATCTGAACGGCGCATGGCGCTGTTAATAGATGCCACCTTAAGCAAGTTACCGGCATTTTTAGTCCCCAACGGCGGCGTAAACAGCGGCTTTATGATTGCCCAGGTAACCGCAGCAGCGCTGGCCTCGGAAAATAAGAGCCTGGCGCACCCGGCTTCAGTAGACAGCCTGCCCACCTCCGCTAACCAGGAAGACCATGTGTCCATGGCCACCTTTGCCGCACGGCGTTTAGCTGATATGGCAGAAAACACCGTTGGTGTATTAGCAGTAGAGTATCTGGCGGCAGCCCAGGGTCTGGATTTTCGTGCCCCGCTTAAGTCGACTCCGGCTATCGAGCAAGCCAAACACTACCTGCGCGAACAGGTGAGTTTTTATGGCGAAGATCGCTACTTTGCACCGGATATTGAACAAAGCGCCAACTTACTGCGCCAGCGTCAGTTAAATAGCCTGTTACCGCAAAACCTGTTATGTAGCTTCTGAGTTATACGGCAGCACCCTTTTGGTGCTGCCGCCCTCTTTTTGTTTATGTACCTCTTTACTGGCTGGACCAGTTTTTGTTTCTTTGTTAACTTCAGGTTGTTTACCAGACGGCTAGTGTCTATGGTTAAGGCACAGCAACGGCGTGGAGTTTGCTTCAGTGACATCATTAAAAGTTGCACATAAAGTTATTATTGGCTTTGGATTTATCGCTTTACTGTTGTTATTGTCCAGCGGCTCTGCATTGCAAAGCTTTGCAGCCATTACTCAGTCCAGCGCCAGGGTTAATACCCTTGCTGTGCCAGTACAACAACAAAGTAACGCCGCACAAATTCAGCTGTTAAAACTGGCTAAGTTGTCTGCTTTGGGTTTTACAGCCGAACAAGACAGCGAAATTAGCCAATATCAGCAACAATTTAACAGCGGCAGCCAAACACTGCGCGCACAATTAGCAGCCTTAGCCACCCTAACCAACACTGAACCTGCTTTTACGCAAACCCTGATTGATATCGACAACCGCTACCAACAATATGCCGCTGCGGTTGATACAATGTTTAACGCCAGACTGCAAAGTATTGCTATGCAACGCCAGGTGCAAACCGAACTGACAGAGTTGGAACAACTGATTGACAACATAGGAGCCAACCTGCTGGATATCTCTTATCTTGAATTGCGTGGTGGCAGACAACAAAATGAGCTGATAGCCGGCAGTGCAAATCGCATTGACGGCCAATTGCTTGGCTTGTTGAATACACTAAAAGAAGTGGCTGCTTACAACGAACTGGCCACAGCAGAAACCGGCCAGGAAAGCATCAGTTTTACGCTGAGTGATATGCAGGTCAATATCGACTATCTGGCTAATATTTTGGATAAACTCGACACCGATGGTTTATGGCAAAGTACCACTGAACAACTGGCACAACTGACCAGCAAACTGGAAGCCTCCACCAGCCTGGCCAGCATTAAGCTGCAGCAAGTCAGCGCGCAGCAAGCTGCTCGTGTGCAACTGAATCTGTCTGAGCAGCGGGTTGAGCAGGTTATCGTTGCGCTGGATAATTTACTCTCTGCTGCCGATACCCAGTTCAGCACTTTACAACAGAATGTGTCTGATTCTGTCAGCTCCGGCAATACCCGCACACTTAGCCTGATGTTAGTGCTGATACTACTGGCTGTCGCTGCAGCCTATCTGACGATTAATGCAATGCTACGCCCGCTGGCTGACATTAATAAGGTGTTGGGCGACATTGCCAAAGGCGACTTAACCCGCAAGCTGCACATTACCAACCAGGACGAATTTGGTGCTCTGGCCGCTAAGGTAAATAGTCTGATTAATGCACTTAGCGCGTTGATCACCAATATTCAGAATAATGCGACAGAGCTTAATTTAAATGCCAGCCAGTCAGCGAAGGAAGTAGGTGAAATTAACGACTCGTTGCACCAACAGCAGCGCCAGATTGCGCTGGTAAATGATGTGACACGCCAACTGGCAGACAGCACCCGGGATATTGCCCTGCAATCGGCTGAAACCACCGCGGCAATGCAACAAGCATTACTGCAAGGAGAGCAGATAGACTTAATTGCCGGTCAGAATAATAAACTTATCAATCATCTGGCTGATCAGCTGACAGCAACCAGCGCAGTAATGAGTAAGGTAAATGACGAGGCTAATAATATCGGCGGTATTTTGGCTACTATTCGCGGTATTGCAGAACAAACTAACTTGCTGGCGCTAAACGCAGCGATTGAAGCAGCAAGAGCCGGAGAGCAAGGCCGCGGTTTTGCTGTAGTGGCCGATGAAGTGCGCTCTTTAGCCGGGCGCACCCAGCAGGCCACTGATGAAATCCGCCAGATGATCGAAACCCTGCAACAGCAAAGTAAACAGGCAGTACTCGCCATTACCAATGGTAAAGCAGATGCCGACAGCTGTGTGGCACAAACACTGGAGCTGGTATCTTCACTTGTGCTGGTGAATCAGGCGATAGCCCAAACGCAGGACATCAGCAATCAGGTAACGGCAGCTACTGAAATGCAACTGAACCTGGGCCAGGCCATAGATAAAAATATGCAGCAGATGGTCAATATTGCCCATATCAGTGGTGAAAAAGCCAGCCGGACTTTACAGCACAGCGATGGCGTATCTGACCTGGCAGTAGAACTGCAGCAAGCTGCCAGTGCATTTAAAATATCCTGACGATTTGATCTACAGCACTTTTAAATTGTGGCGGAATTTGTTTGATATGATGGTTGCATAATACGGTGATTGTATAACGCGGTAATGGATGCGCGGCGATTATGTAATACGGTATGTAAGAGGGCTTTATAACACAGCGGCATCCTGCCGCTTTATTGCTTATCCTGAGCTAAGAAAAGGGCTGGACAATGTCCAGCCAGGCAGGAAGTATCTTTGTGTCCTTTTGTTTTTCTTTCGATTCCATTCGCTACTCATAGTGCCTAATTAGCAACAAAAAACCCGATGAAAACATGATATTGCTACTAAACCATCGCAAATTGTTGCTCACGCTGTCTTTTTTGTTGCTTTTTCAAGCTTTTCGCATCAATCAGCTCAATGTTGGCTTCATGAGCAAAGATCCAGGCCTGATTACTAAAGCCAGCGTAACTGATTACAACACCGCTGCTGAAATCAGCCGCCAGCATCTGTTGAAACAGCGCACGGATCTGGGAAATATCAACTGCCTGGTTCTTCTGCTGTATGTAAACCAGCTTTTCACTCTCGCCTTGTAAACACTTGTAATCAGGGCTGACACGGTTGGAATGTATAAGCTTACCCTGGCGCACTAAAAAGCGCTCAGCTTCCTGCATAAATTGCTGCTGCTTGTCCGTCGAAGATAAAAACGCTTTTATCGGGCGCGCCAGCCCCAGCAGTTTATGCTGCTCATCCAATTCAAAAAAGGCCAATACGTTAAAGAATAATGCCACCATAAACATCAGCACAAAGGTCCACAGCATAAACGCTGACCAGAAAGCTGATAACACCCATTGGTTGTCACTCAGCAGCAGAGAATGTTCAGCAAAGAACAAATAAACAGCACCGGCAATAATGCCAAGACCAGTACTGACAGATGAGATAAGTAGCCATTTATTTTTCATATCAACCTCAAGTCCATATGCAACAGCCTACAGTATCAATCTGCTGCTGAAATTTTTCTTAACAAGAAGTTGATAAATGGATTATAAAGTCGCTGCTTGCTGAGTTTTGCATCAGCTGCAATAGGCCAAAGCATCAGAAGCTGCTGCAAAACGATAAGAAAAGTTGAACTGCCGGATAAACTTGTCGGCATTCACTTTACGGCCCTTACTGCTGTCGTCGGCGAAAATGGCGGGAGCTTTACCTGCTGACACTGCCGCCTGCTGATAAAAATCCTGCCGTAATATGGTTAACGGGCAACTGAGATTGAACACTCCGCCACAAGGTGTGACATCAAGTAACAGCTTTACTGCTGCAATGATATCTGCTGAATGCACCATATTAATCGGTGCTATTGCATCCGGTAGTGTTTTACCGGCAGTAAAACAACCCGGATGCCGCCCTGGGCCCATTAACCCGGCAAGACGCAATATTAATGTCGGTTGAAACTGCTGCAACGCCTGCTCACCTTGCCAGAGTAAACTGACCCGGGGCTCGGTTAAGTGCAACGGTGCAGCTTCATCAACCTCACCTTGCAGGCCCTGATATATGCCGGTAGAACTAAAATGTATTAGTTGCCGGCTGCCAGCTAGCATTGCCAGCTCGGCGAGCTGTTGCAATGCGGTTATATAGTGTTGTTGTCGCTGGTCCCGCCCCGGAGTGATAGCACAAATGATTATCGCATCATGCAAAATAGGCGTTACGGTGGGTTGATCTGCAGGCGCGTTTAAATCAAGCACAAAACCGGTTGCACCTGCAGGCAAATAAAGTAACGCTGAGGATGAGCGCCGGCTGGCATACACCTGATAACCTTGCGCTGTTAAATCAGCAGCCAATTGTTGCCCCAGCCAGCCACAGCCAATAATGACTACTTTCATTGCCGCTCTGCCTTAGCTGGCAATACGGCATAACGGCCAGTAAATTCAACAGCAAGTTCACCGGCAGAAAACACCTGCACTTTAATATGCTGCACGGCTTTACGCCCCTCAGCCAACATCTCCAGATCGCCGGAACATTGTTGTAATGCACACCGTGCCTGCGGCTGTGCTGCTACCGGTTTAAGATACTTAATGCCCGCATCTGCCAGTACCTGATCACCACGCAAGCCCAGTGCCTGCAACTGCAGATATAACATACCCCAGCCGGTTAACGTTGCCAGGGCATAAATACTGCCGGCAAACATGGTCTGGTGCAGGTTAATGTTCGGCGCCAGTGGTGCGTCGCAGCGTATTTCATTGCCATCAAAGCTGGCGATTGTCAGTTGCATATACTGGCTAAGCGGTATGGTCTGCTGCCAGGTATCGTTTAACTGGCGACACCACTGCTGGTGCTGCTCTGGCGAGCCATCAAGCCGGAGCTGCTTTTGCACAACAAAGTGCGCAATACCGTATAGCTGAGGGGCTGCACCAAGTTGCCGGTAACCATTGCCCTGATAAAACGCTAACGCGGTATCGCGCGCATTTAATCTGATATAACCACAGCCCCACTTTACCGCCTGTAACTCAAGTGCGGCTAATACTCTGCCGCCGGCACCTTTGCCCTGATGCTCAGTAGCAACCGCCATATAACGCACCTGAGCCCCACCTTGTTCAAGCTGATGCAAACGGCCAATCGCCGCAATATCGCCTTGTGGTGTCAATAACATCAGATGATAAGCCTGCGCTTCCAGTTCGTCGCGTTCTGAGCCGGGTGGTTGTTGCCAGGGGGCGCGTAATATTTGCCAACGTAGCTGGTAATAACGTTGCCATTCGTCAGGGGTGGCGGGCGAGCGCAATTGCCAATGCCGCATAGATACAACTCCGAAAAATTAGCTGTGCAATAAAAACGTAACCGGGCCGTTGTTCACCAGACTCACCTGCATATCGGCAGCAAATTGCCCGGTTGCGGTAGTCAGGCCAAGTGAACGGCAATATGCCACAAAAGTATCGTAGTACTGGTTGGCTTTGTCAGGTACTGCCGCTGGTGTAAAGCTGGGCCTTAAACCCGAGTTGGTATCAGCTGCCAGCGTAAACTGTGACACCACCAGCAAACTCCCCCCTGCCTGCTGCACATTCAGGTTCATTTTGCCATTGTCGTCAGAAAACACCCGGTAGTGGCATACCTTGTGCGCTAAGCGGGTAATATCTGCCGGCGTATCTTCAGCTTCAACCCCTAGCAGCACTAACAGGCCATGTTCAATTTGGCCGATAACTGCACCGTTAACCGTAACTGAGGCCTGAGTAACCCGTTGGATCAACGCTTTCATCTTACAACTTACCCTCACTTGCATCGTCAGACGGGTCAATTTGATCCGGGTCATCAGCATCAGCTTGTTCGGTATCGGCGGCAATTTGCTGCAGTAAAGCTGTCATTTCAGCCCCCAGTAATACTACCAGCCAGCACAGGTACACCCAGACAAAGACTATCGGCACTAATGCCAGTGCACCATATAGGGTGTCGTAGGCCGGAAAATGGGTAACATACACGGTAAAACCGCGCTTAGATAACTCAAACAGCAACATCGCCAGCAGTGCACCAAATAAAGCATGCCGGGAACGTACTTTTACGTTAGGTACCACCAGATATAGCAGAAAAAATGCCAGTAAAGACATCAGATACGGCACCACACCCAATAACAGGGTCGACAACCCGGGTGTGTAATCCTCGGCAAAACGGGTTAGCCTGACCAGGTAAGATGTTACCGCGATGGATGAGCCAAACAGAATGGGGCCTAGTGTCAGGATCATCCAGTAAATAGAAAACGAGATAACCGGTCTTGGCCTTTTGGTTACCCGCCAGATTTTATTCAGCGTTTTATCAATATTATAAATAAGCAGCAGCGCCACAGACACCAGTGCCGCAATACCTATTGCCGTCATACCGCCGGTATTGCCGATAAACTGGTTAATGTAGGTTTGAATTTCTTCCCCACGCGAAGGAATAACATTAGCGTAAACAAAAGCCTCAATCGCCTGACGAAACTCTGAAAACATCGGAAAAGCGCTTAGCATGGAAAACATTACGGCGATTAAAGGCACTAAAGACAGCAGCGAGATATAAGCCAGATAACCGCCAATCATACCAATTTGATCCTGCTGGCAACGCTGGATATAGAGTTTAATAAAGCGCACAGCAGTTTTTAGATAGGATTGCCACTCAGGCAGCATAACGCCTCCAAATCACATAGAATACTAGCAGAGGATACAAGAAAAGCAGGGGCTCAACCAGCTTGGCAACAACCTAACCCTCTGAGTGCTAAAAATAACCCAGAAAAAAGGCCAGCATAGTGCTGGCCTTTTATACTCTTTGCGATCGGTATTAACCGCGGCTGGCGCGTTTACGATCGTTTTCAGTTAAGTGACGCTTACGGATACGGATCGACTTAGGTGTGACTTCTACCAGCTCGTCGTCGTCAATAAATTCCAGCGCCTGTTCCAGAGTGTAACGCACTGGTGGCACAAGGTTAATTGCTTCGTCAGTACCTGACGCACGCACGTTAGTTAATTGCTTACCTTTCAAACAGTTCACAGTTAAATCGTTACTGCGGCTGTGAATACCAATTACCTGACCTTCGTACACTTCTTCAGCATGGCCAATAAACATACGACCACGTTCCTGCAACGAGAAAATGGCATAACCGGCAGCTTTACCCATGGCGTTAGAGATCATTACACCGTTGGTGCGCTGGCCGATAGTACCGCCTTTATGCTCACCGTAGTGATCAAAGCTATGGTACATCAGGCCTGTGCCTGACGTTATAGTCATAAACTCAGTACGGAAACCAATCAAACCACGGCTTGGCATTAAGAAATCCATGCGAATGCGGCCTTTACCATCTGGTTGCATATTGGTCATTTCAGCTTTACGCTCGCCCATACGCTCCATAATAGAGCCCTGGTTCTGCTCTTCACAGTCGATGGTAACGTTTTCCATTGGTTCCATCTTCACGCCGTCAACCACTTTCATGATAACTTCAGGGCGTGATACTGCTAATTCGAAACCTTCACGACGCATATTTTCAATTAATACGCCCAGGTGTAATTCACCACGGCCGGATACTTTGAATTTATCGCCGTCTTCTGTTTCTTCAACCCGCAGAGCTACGTTATGTTTCAGCTCGTTAGTTAAACGCTCTAAAATCTGGCGTGAAGTAACAAACTTACCTTCTTTACCGGCGAAAGGTGAAGTATTTACCTGGAATGTCATGGTAACGGTAGGTTCATCAACCTGCAGTGCCGGTAAGGCTTCTACTTTAGTAGTGGCACAGATAGTATCAGAAATTTTCAGCTCACCCAGGCCGGTAAAGGCAACGATATCGCCGGCGTTGGCTTCGGTAGTTTCTACCCGCTCTAAACCTAAATAACCAAATACCTGGCCCACTTTACCGTTACGCTTAGTACCATCAGCACCAACAATAGTCACCTGCTGGTTTGGCTTTAATGTACCGCGCTTAATACGGCCAATACCGATAATGCCCAGATAACTGGAGTAATCCAGCTGTGATACCTGTAGCTGGGTCTCGCCGTTTAGCTCAACAGCCGGCGGTGCTACGTGTTTAACGATAGCTTCGAATAAATCGGTAATATCGGTCTTTGGCACGTTATGATCTAAAGTCGCCCAGCCGTTTAACGCTGAAGCGTAAACAATAGGGAAATCTAACTGCTCGTCAGTGGCACCTAAGTTATCGAACAGGTCAAACACCTGGTCGATAACCCAATCCGGACGTGCGCCCGGACGGTCAATTTTGTTTACTACAACAATTGGCTTTAAACCGTGTGAAAACGCTTTTTGCGTTACGAAGCGCGTTTGTGGCATAGGGCCGTCAACGGCATCAACCAACAGCAATACTGAGTCTGCCATAGACAGTACACGCTCAACCTCACCACCGAAATCGGCGTGGCCTGGCGTATCAAGAATGTTAATGTGGTAACCGTTCCAGCGCACCGAAGTGTTTTTTGCCAGGATAGTTATACCGCGCTCAGATTCCTGCGCATTCGAATCCATAACGCGCTCCTGTAACTTGGCGCGGGCGTCGAAGGTGCCAGACTGCTGTAGCAGTTTGTCAACCAAAGTGGTTTTACCATGGTCAACGTGCGCAATAATGGCAACATTGCGCAGCTTGTCTAAGTATGTCGCGGTAACGCTCATGTAAATATATCCTCTGTGGCACTAGATGACCGTAATGACCACCAGGCAAAACTAACTGAAACGAAAGGGCGCACATTCTACTCTGTTTTTGCATGGAAATAAAAACAGCAACTGCAGTTTAAGCAATTTTTTTTCTCGCCGGCCCCAACAGCATCTAGACTTAAGCCTGCCACAAGCGCACCATAAAAATGCAACAAGGCACCATAGTGGTGCAACACTGATTATGAATACGCTGCACCAGCCAAAAATATAGATAAAAATCAACAATTTAAATGTTTGGCATATATCTGGCATTTAATGGAGCAACACCGCTAAATCAGTTCAAAACAGATTAATTGGAGGAATGCATGTCTGCATCATCTGTACTGAGTTTAATTAAAGAAAATGAAGTGAAGTTTGTAGATTTACGTTTTACCGACACCAAAGGTAAAGAACAGCACGTGACAGTTCCGGTTAATCAGATCACCGAAGACTTCTTTGAAGACGGTAAGATGTTTGACGGCTCTTCTATTGCTGGCTGGAAAGGTATTAACGACTCAGACATGATCCTGATGCCAGATGCATCTACCGCAGTACTGGACCCGTTCTTTGAAGAAACCACACTAAACATTACCTGTGACGTTATCGAACCCAGCACTATGCAAGGTTACGACCGTGACCCGCGCTCAATTGCCAAGCGCGCTGAAGAGTATCTGAAGTCTACCGGCATTGCCGACACTGTGCTGTTTGGGCCAGAACCAGAATTCTTTATGTTTGACGACATCCGTTTTGAAACCACGATGTCAGGTTCTTTCTTTAAAATTAACTCCACTGAAGCGGCATGGAACTCAGGCACCAGCTATGAAGAGGGCAACAAAGGCCACCGTCCTGGCGTAAAAGGCGGTTACTTCCCGCTGCCACCGGTAGATTCAGGCCACGATATCCGTAGCGCCATGTGTATGGTGCTGGAAGAAATGGGTCAAACCGTTGAAGCCCACCACCACGAAGTTGCTACTGCCGGCCAGAACGAAATTGCTACCAAGTTCAACAGCCTGACCAAGAAAGCAGATGAAGTGCAGCAACTTAAATACGTTATTCATAACGTAGCGCATCTGTATGGCAAAACGGTAACCTTTATGCCGAAGCCTTTAGTAGGTGACAACGGTTCAGGCATGCACTGCCACCAGTCTCTGGCGAAAGACGGCGTAAACCTGTTTGCCGGCGATAAGTATGCTGGTCTGTCAGAACTGGCTTTGTATTATATTGGCGGTATTATCAAACATGCTAAAGCGATTAACGCTTTTACCAACCCGTCTACTAACTCGTACAAGCGTTTAGTGCCACATTATGAAGCACCGGTAATGCTGGCTTACTCTGCGCGTAACCGCTCAGCATCTATCCGTATTCCACTGGTACCAAGTGCCAAAGCGCGTCGTATTGAATGTCGCTTCCCGGATCCGGCAGCTAACCCGTACCTGGCTTTTGTTGCTCAGCTGATGGCTGGTTTAGACGGTATCCAGAACAAGATCCACCCAGGCGATGCAATGGACAAAGATTTATATGATCTGCCGGCAGAAGAAGCGGCCAATATTCCACAGGTATCGGCTTCTTTAGAAGAAGCGCTGAACGAGCTGGATAAACACCGCGCTATTTTCACTAAAGGCGGCGTAATGTCTGATGCGATGATCGATGCCTATATCGACATTAAACGTGCTGAAGCCCGTAAAGTGGCTGTAGCCGTACACCCATTAGAATTTGAACTGTATTATAGTGTTTAAATGACAATCTGATTAAAAGCTCACTTCGGTGAGCTTTTTTTTGTAGAAAATTAAAGCGAAGCAAGCTAGAGTGACCTGATGGAGTAACACCAATAGAATAAAATGGAAGCTGCAAAGGATATGAATAAAGTATTGTTTATTTTAATAATGTTGTTTTGTACAACATCTTTGCCGGCGCAGGAAAACAAAAAAGTATTTGTCTCACGCGACGCCAATGGCGTGCTGGTATTTTCTGACAGCCCACAGCCCGGCGCAGAAGAGCTGACGCTATCGAGCAGGGCCAATATTATGGCCGCAACAGATCCCACCCTACCCGCCCGCAAAGCACCAGCCGCAGAGCCTTTTAAAGTAGAGATTGTGCAACCTGAAGAACAAGGCACAGTGCGTGACAATACCGGCTCTGTTTATGTATCCGGCAAAATAAGCCCGATGTTTGAACGCGGTTTGCGGGTACGCTTGTTATTAGACGGTAAACCCCAGGGTGAGCCGCAAAATAATGCAGTATTTATTCTGCGCGATGTACACCGCGGCGAGCACAAATTACAGATGGAGCTTTTTGATCAAAACGGCAAGCTTATTGCAACAAGTCCTGTAACGACCTTCTATTTACATAGAACATCGGTAATCTCACCAAATTAGTGCGCCTGCTATGCAATTCAGCCTGAACTGAATTACACTGCTAAACTGGCGCACCAAATTGGTGCATAAGGTGAAGCAGTGACAAATACAGTAATAGCAACCGAACAATTACATGCTCATATCAGCGAACAACTGACAACTGCAATAATGCTATTGGACGCCGATCTGACGATCCGCTACTTCAATACCGCTTGTTGTGCGGTGTTAGGTTTGGGCGAAAAGCGCCTGAGTGCGCAATTTTTCCCGGATTTATTTCAGCATTGCGATATTAATGCAAACCACTTTATTGGTGCGCTAAGCAGTAAACAGGGTTTTGGTGTCAGTGATGTGCAGGCTGTATTGGCCGATGGCCGTCATCTGTTGCTGGATATTTCAGTCACTATCTGCGAAAACCCGGCAGAGCATTTGCTGCTGGAAATCCGCCAGGTTGATCAACAACGCAAAATCAGTCTGGAAAGCCTGCAGCAACATCAGCATCTGGCTGCGCGGGAATTAATTCGTGGCCTGGCCCACGAAATTAAAAATCCGTTGGGCGGTTTGCGCGGTGCTGCGCAGTTGCTGGAAGAATCGTTAAACGATGAGTTAAAAGAATACACCCAGCTTATTATTGCGCAGGCTGACCGGCTGCGTAATCTGGTAGACAGGTTATTGGGGCCTTACCGGCCGGCACAGCGCGTAAGTGCCAATTTGCATCAGATCATTGAGCAGGTACGTCAGCTGGCACTGATGGACAACCCGGCATTAGTGCAGTTTAGCCGCGACTACGACCCCAGTATTCCCGATTTTCCCTTTGACCCGGAGTTAATTGAACAGGCACTGCTAAACATAGTGCGTAATGCCCAGCAAGCCCTGGAGCAAACAGAGCAACCGGCAATTTGCCTGCAAAGCCGCGTATTGCACCAACACACGCTGCATGGCAAACGCTACAAACTGGTGGCGCTGATCCGGGTTATCGACAATGGCCCCGGTATTCCTGCCGATATTAAAGACACCTTATTTTACCCGATGGTCAGTGGCAAAGCCGGTGGTACAGGGCTTGGCTTGTCTATTGCCCAAACCCTGATCCATCAGCATGGCGGCTGGATTGATTGTGACAGCTGGCCCGGCCATACCGAATTTACGTTATACCTGCCAATTGCAGACACTGAGGATTGAACTAATGAGTCATACTGTGTGGATTATTGATGACGACAATTCTATCCGCTGGGTTCTGGAAAAAGCCCTGGCCCGAGCGGATATTTTATGTGAAAGCTATGCCTCAGCCGATTTGATGCTGCAGCGCCTGGAGTATGATCAGCCTGCTGTAGTGGTATCTGATATCAGGATGCCAGGTACTGATGGCATGGCATTACTAAGTAAATTACAGGAACTGGCCCCTGAGCTGCCGGTGATTATTATGACCGCGCATTCTGATCTCGATAGCGCGGTTAATGCTTTTAAACGCGGCGCTTTTGAATATCTGCCAAAGCCCTTTGATGTCAATGATGCCGTAGCGCTAATCAGCCGCGCACTGGAGCATGCCAGCGCACGCCAACCCAAACACAAGGCGGCAGCGCCTACTCTGTCACCGGAAATTATTGGCGAAGCGCCGGCAATGCAGGAAGTATTCCGCGCCATTGGCCGGCTGGCACGTTCAAGTATCAGTGTGTTAATTAATGGCCAGTCTGGTACCGGTAAAGAGCTGGTGGCCCGCGCGCTGCACAAACATAGTCCACGCTGCGAGCTGCCGTTTATTGCGCTGAATATGGCAGCAATACCAAAAGATTTGATTGAGTCAGAACTGTTTGGCCATGAAAAAGGCGCCTTTACCGGCGCGAATAATTTGCGTAAAGGCCGCTTCGAGCAAGCCGATGGCGGCACTTTATTTCTCGATGAAATCGGCGATATGCCGCTGGATGTGCAAACCCGCTTACTGCGGGTGCTGGCAGATGGTCAGTTTTACCGTGTGGGTGGCCATCAGGCGATTGGCGTGGATGTACGCATTATCGCCGCTACCCACCAGAACCTTGAGCATCTGGTAGGTGAAGGCAAATTCCGCGAAGACTTATTCCACCGGTTAAACGTAATTAGAGTGCATTTGCCACAGTTAAAAGAGCGTAAGCAGGATATCGCCAAACTGGCCCAGCATTTTTTATTGCAGGCAGCAAAAGAGCTAAATGTTGAGGCAAAAACCCTGACCAAAGAGGCTGAGCAGTTTTTAAGCCAGCTCGACTGGCCCGGTAATGTGCGCCAGTTAGAAAATACCTGCCGCTGGCTCACGGTAATGGCCAGCGGTAAACATATTGTAGTGGCCGATTTACCGCCTGAACTGACATCACCACAAAAGGCTGCGCCAACAGTGATCAATGGCCAGGGTGGCAGCTGGCAGGATTTGCTGGCAGGCTGGATCAGCCATAAATTAAGTGCCGGCGAAGAGAATATACTGGCTGAAGCCGGGCCGGAGTTTGAGCGTACAGTGTTGCAACAGGCGCTGCAGTTTACCCACGGCCATAAACAGGAAGCGGCAAAACGGTTGGGCTGGGGCCGTAATACCCTGACCCGTAAACTTAAAGAGCTGGATATAGAATAAACAACAAGGCCGGGCGTTAAAACGCACCGGCCCGCTGTTAGCTGTAACAAACGCCTACCGTGTCAGGCCTGTAAATATTTCAGGCGTTGTTGCGTTGCTGCTTTTTTTGCTGCCATTTCTGCTGTTTTTCACTTAGCTGCTGGCGCTGTTCATCTGTCAGCACCTGTAACACCTGATGCTGTAATTTCATCGCGGCCAGCCGTTTGTCTACTGCTTGTTGCTGCTGCTTTTCTAACAGCAGACGTGCAGCGGTTTCGTCAAAGGTGTCTGCGGCCAGTAAATCACGCATTTGCTGGCGTTCAGCCTTATCAGGCCGGGCCGTCTTTTGCTCGCTACGGTGTTGCTGCATGAGCTGTTTGATCTGTTCACGCTGGCTATCTGTAAGTTCCAGCCCCGCCAGCATGCGCTTCATCGGAGCATGCTGCATATGACGGCCGTGTTCATAACCTGCCGCTTTGTGTTCATGGGCAACAGCCATACCTGACAGGCTGCTGGCAGTAAGTAAACCTAAAGCAAAAATCAGTTTTGATACTTTCATCGGATACACTCCTTTATTAAGACAGCCTAAGCATAAAACAGCCAATGCAAAGCAACGCAAAGGCCGGGTAAAGATTCTGTAAAGCTGTATTGCACGGCGCTGACTTTAGGTAAACTCATAACAAATAAGGAGTGGTTATGCCTGCAATTTTAATGATCGACGATGACACCGAACTGTGTGAACTGGTAGCAGAATATCTGGCGCTGGATGGTTTTCAGTTTACTGCTGCCCATGATGGCCAGCAAGGCCTGGCTATGGCACAAAGCGGCGACTATCAGTTAATTCTGCTGGATATTATGCTGCCCGGCATGGATGGTTTATCTGTGCTTAAAGCTTTGCGTGCCAGCCAGTACTGCCCGGTATTAATGCTAACAGCCCGTGGCGATGATGTTGACCGTATTGTCGGCCTTGAGCTGGGCGCGGACGATTATCTGGCCAAACCCTTTAACCCACGCGAGCTGGTTGCACGTATTAAAGCGATATTACGCCGGGTTGAACTGACTCAGGTACCACAGAGCAATAGTGACAGTGTGCTTAATCTAAACGGGCTGCTGCTGAATCCGGCCAGCCGGCAACTTAGTTGTAACGGCGAAGTTGTGGCACTAACAGCCACTGAGTTTCAGCTGCTGGAACTGTTGATGCGTCGCGCCGGTGAGGTTGTCAGTAAAGATGAACTTAGCCGCGAAGTATTAGGTAAACGCCTGCAAATGTATGACCGCAGCCTGGATATGCATATCAGCAATATCCGCAAGAAAATCGCGGTATATAGCAGCAACGAGAAAATTCAAACGTTACGCGGCAGCGGCTATCTGTTTTTGCAGGGTGACGCATGAGCTGGCTAACTCACCTGAACCCGTTCCATTATCTGGCCGGGCGGATATTTCTCTGGTTCTGGCTGGTATTGTTAAGCGCCGTGTTTGCCACTTTGGCGTTGTCACGGGCTTTAGTTGAGCAAACCGAAATCCGCCGTCTGCCACATAATGTTATTCAGCAATTACAACAACAACTGGCCCCGCTGGCAGACAGCAAAAACAGTGAACATTTAGTTGCCCGGCTGCAACAAGACAGCCCGGATCGCTGGCTGGTAGTCGATGCGCAAACGCAAATCGTACTGACGCCACAGTTGTTGCCACGTGACTTTGATCAGCACTGGCTGACGGAGTTGTCACAACTTTCACGCCCACGCTGGTTAAAACACCATAACACCTCGCTTGCCGGCCCGTTTATTCTGCAGCTTGGCGATGAAACCCTGGCACTGTACCAGAAAAGGCAACGCCCGCCGCAACCGTGGTGGCGTTTAAGCGAAATCCCGCAACATGTATTAATGTTGTTTACCTTACTCATTTCTGCCGTTGCCAGCTTTGTGCTGGCGGTATCCATTTCCCGTCCGCTGCGTGAATTATTGCAACGTAATCTGCAGTTTGCCGATGGCCAGCTTAACAGCCGGGTTACCAGCCTTATAAAGCGTAAAGATGAACTGGGGCAGTTAGGCCACAGCTTTAATACTATGGCCGAACGCATTAGTGCCCTGCTAACCAATCAGCAGCGCTTATTGCGTGATATATCGCACGAGTTACGATCGCCTCTTGCCAGAGCGCAGCTGGCACTGGGATTAACCGAGCGTCAGCAAAATCTTGAGCAGGTGCCCAGGCTAAAACAAGAGCTGGACCGGCTGGATATTATGCTGGACGAACTGCTGACCTTTAGCAAACTGGATGCAGGCCAGTATCAGCTGCAACAGCAACGTTTCGACTTAACCGAGCTGCTGTCCGATATTATTGATGTCAACCGGGTAGAAGCCGATGTCAAGCAGCAACAAATACTGTTGCAGGCGCCGCAACAGCTGGAGATAACAGCAGACAGCAGGCTGCTGGCAAGGGCCATTGAGAATATTCTGCGTAATGCCATTAAATACGGCCCGCCGGACAGTGAAATAACCTGTGCAGTCACACAGCTACAGCAACAACTGGTGTTACAAATTTGCGATCAGGGGCCTGGCATTGCCACCGATCAGCTTGAGGCGATATTTGAACCCTTCTACCGGGTATCAGACAGCCGCACCAGCAGTACCGGCGGCACCGGGCTTGGCCTGGCAATAGTGGCGCAAATCATCCGTCAGCATGGCGGCAAAGTGTATGCGGCTAATAGCGCCGAGCAAGGGCTTTGTATCACTGTGCAGTTACCGCTACACTAGCGCCACAGTACTGATTAAAAGAGCCTATTTTGACAGCAAGTGATTTTCCACTGTGGCAGGCCAGCGGTCATGCTGCCAGTCTGGCACACCGCTGGACACAGCAATTACAGCCATTCTGGCAAAATATGACCTCAGGCGTACTGACCAGCAGCGATGGCCTGAAACTATGTTACCACTATCATCAGAGCCCCAACGCCCGCCACGCCGTGGTGATCAGCGCCGGCCGGATGGAAATGGCGGTAAAATATGCCGAACTGTGTTTTGAACTGGTTAGTGCAGGCTACAGTGTGTTTTTACTCGATCACCGGGGCCAGGGCCTGTCGCAGCGTGAACTGGGCAACCCGCACAAGGGCTATGTCGCTGATTTTGCGCTGTATCAGCAAGATTTAGCGCAGTTTATTCAGCATATAGTGCTGCCAACCGGCCACAGCAGCCATATTGCACTGGCCCACTCAATGGGCTGCGCCATTCTTGCCGGTTACTTACAGCAACAACCACATCCGTTTAAAGCCGCAATACTGGCGTCGCCAATGCTGGGCATTTATACCGGCCTGGTGCCGGCCCGCTTCGCTGAACCTCTGGCGCTGGCATTTGGCGCCGTTAACCGGGCACTTAAAGCCCAGCCGTGGTATTTCCCGGGCCAGCGCAATTATCAGGAGAAGGTGTTTGCCAATAACCCCCTGACCAGCAGTACCGAGCGCTATCAGTGGTTGCATCAGTTATACCGGACATACCCCGATGCCCGGCTTGGCGGCGTTACCACAGCCTGGGTTGATGCAGCGATAAGGGCCATGCGGCGCCTGCAGCAAGATGCCACTAAATGGCAGACACCGGTGTTAATGCTACAAGCCAGTGATGACAAAGTCGTCAGCAATTACGCCCAACAACTTTGGTATCAGCAATTACCTGCAACGGTTTATCACCGCAGTGTTGTGCTACGGCCGGCGCGGCATGAAATTTTTATGGAAATAGACAGCATCAGACAACAGGCATTTGCCGCTATTAATGATTTTCTGGCACAGCTGCCAGACTGATCCGCTTTTGCTACAATACCGCCTTGTTAAGCCGGAGAGCCCCATGCTGCATATAGTGCTGTTTGAACCTGAAATTCCGCCGAATACCGGCAACATTATCCGCCTTTGTGCCAATACTGGTTACCAGTTACACCTGATAGAGCCGTTGGGCTTTGAGTGGGACGACAAAAGGGTGAAACGCGCCGGGTTGGATTACCACGAGTTTGCCGATGTAAAACGCTACGCCAGTTTCAGCGACTTTATCTCACAGCAAAAACCCGCCCGCTTATATGCCTGCACCACCAAAGGCCACACCACCCACAGCAATGCAGCCTTTGCGCCGGGAGACGCCCTGGTATTTGGCCCGGAAAGCCGGGGCCTGCCATTGGAGGTATTGCAACAAATGCCAACAGAAAACTGGCTGCGTATCCCGATGACAGCCAACAGCCGCTCAATGAATTTGTCCAATGCCGTAGCAGTTTTTGTTTATGAATCATGGCGCCAGCTGGGCTACACCGGAGCCAAACAATAACAACCAGTAATAGCATTTGCATATAGCAAAAGACTGTGGCTATATTTAATGCTGTTTTTATCGATAACAAGGATGTCGATACTATGCCGCTGTCTGGTTGGCTGCTCTCGTCTGCTGTGGTACCGCTGCCAGCAGCTACCGCTTTGAGTGGAGATACTCACGCTATGCTATTGGCACTAACCGTATTACTGCTGTTGGTTATTGTACTTAGCCTGTACAACCGCAAACTGCTGCAAAGCAATAAAGCCGCTGATTCAGAGCAACAGGCACTGAAAAACCTGCTTGATCAGTCAGCTGAATTTATTGCTATATTGGACAGTAATTTACAGCCAACTTACCTGAACCCGGCGTTCTCATCCGTTATACCTGCTCAGCAATCTCCACTGGCCGTTTTTAAAGATGAAGAAAGCGATGTTTTGCTGCTGGCCGAAATTGCCCCGCAACCACACTGGCAAGGTGAAGCCTGGCTACAACTGGCACAAAATGAAAGGCGTACGCCGGTAGCTTTAACGATGACCCGCCACCAGGAGAGTGGCAGCTACTTGCTGACCGGGCGTGATGTCAGCCACTGTAAGCGAAAGCAAACAGAACAAGATGCCGATTATATTTATGATGCCGACACCGGCCTTTTTACTCCGTTACTGCTTAACCAATTTATTCAGAATGCGATAAACAGCACCACCGCCAGCCAACCGCAGTTTGCCATTTTTCTGATCAAGTACAACCAGGTATTAAGTTACATGGCCGCTGCCCCCCAGGGCAAAGTACCGGATGTGCTGCGCAGCCTCAGCGCACAGTTAACACAATACAGCAGCAAAGGCGCCGTAGTGGCCAGATACAATACCGATACACTGGCCATACTGATCCCCGCACACCTGTGCTCAGCACAGATTGAAGTTAACCTGAACCGGCTGGCGCATAAAATTTTGCTGGTAGCCGACCAGGCTGCACAAGAGTTTAAACAATCAGCCTTACAAACCTATATTGGTATCAGCATTTATCCGTTGGATGGTGCCAGCCCGGCAGTGCTGCTAAGCAGCGCTTCCACGGCCATTTGTAATGCTGCCAGGCTGGGGCGCAGTAATATGCAATTTGCCAACAGCCGTTATCAGCTTAAAGCACCGGAATACCTGGCTCTGGAAACCGAACTGCTAAAAGCACAGGAAAACGACGAGTTTGATGTTTACTATCAGCCCAGGCTGAGTATTGGCAGTAATCGTGTTGTCGGCTACGAAGCCTTGCTGCGCTGGCACAATCCGAAACGCGGCATACTGGCACCGCAATATTTTCTCAATATAGCTGACGATACCGGCCAGGTTGTGGTACTGGATAAACTGGTTTTTCGTAAATGCTGCCAGCAACTGAACCACTGGCAGCAAATCGGTATCAGCCGTGGCCGCATGTCGGTGAATATTTCTACGCTGAGCTTTCGCCAGCAAGATTTTGTCAGCTCGTTACAGCAACAACTGGAAGACGCTCAGTTATCAGCAGACTTGTTTGAGCTGGAACTGCATGAAGATATTTTCCTGCAACCCGACAGCACAATAAACACAACGTTACAGCAACTTATTACGCTGGGCTTTCATTTAACGCTGGATAATTTTGGCCAGGGCATATCGTCATTGTCTGTACTGCGCGAATACCCACTGCACAGCCTGAAAATAGCGCAGAGCTTTATCCGGGATATGGAACACAATGAACAGCAACGCAATATCACCGCCAGCTTGATCAGGTTGGCGTCTTATTTACAAATAGATGTGATAGCAACCGGTATTGAAAATGAAATGCAGGCGTACCTGCTGCATGTGATGGGTTGTGATATTTTACAGGGCCATTTATTTAGCAAAGCCCTGCCAGCGAGCGAAATACCCGCTCTGCTGGCAAGAGAAAACCGGTTATTACGTAAAGAAGTCGGCTAGGTAAGCGCAGTTAACGTAAGTCGCTGGTTAAGTGACTTCGTCGCGCTTTTCCCGGCCCAGTAAATCCAGTGCGGCCAGTTTTGCATCTTTAGCCTGATACAACACCTGATAAATCTGCTCGGTAATCGGCATTTCCACACCGACACGCTGCGCCAGGTTAAATACCTCTTTAGCGTTACGATAGCCTTCAACTACCTGGCCAATCGCCTGTATAGCCTCTTCAACACCTTTGCCCTGCCCCAGCAGCAAACCAAAACGCCGGTTGCGTGACTGGTTGTCGGTACAGGTAAGCACCAAATCGCCCAAACCTGCCATGCCCATAAAGGTATCTTTCTTCGCGCCAAGCGCACAGCCTAAGCGGCACATTTCGGTAAGACCACGGGTGATTAATGCCGTGCGGGCATTAGCACCAAAGCCAATACCATCGGCCATACCGGCACCAATGGCAATCACATTCTTAACTGCCCCACCCAGCTGAACACCAATAAAATCGGTGTTGGTGTACACTCTGAAGCTTTTCGCACAGTGCAGTAAATCTGATAACTCGCGGATAAACTCCGGATCGGTAGACGACAATGAAATAGCTGTAGGCAAGCCCATGGCCATTTCTTTGGCAAACGTAGGGCCGGAGAACACCGCCAGCGATACCTGTTCACCCAGAATATCACGTGCCACATCCTGCAACAGCCGGCCCGTATCGGGCTCCAGGCCTTTGGTCGCCCAGGCCACACGGCCATTAACCTGCAAATGCGGTTTAATCAGCTGCAGTGTGTCGGCAAAGGCATGGCTTGGTACCACAATCAGAATATCGCGGCTGCTGGCAACAACATCGGCTAAGTTTGAGCTTACCTGTAATGTAGCCGGCAAACGGATGTCCGGCAGGTATTTCTGGTTAACTCTGTGCTCAGCCATCTGGGCCATTTCCTGCACATTCCGGCCCCACAAACTGATGGTGTTGCCATTACGTGCCAGACAAATAGCCAGAGCAGTGCCATAAGACCCTGCTCCGATCACAGCAATTGCTGAAGGTTGCATTATTTAAGCGTCTGCCTTCACGCCTTGCATTTCTGCCTGGCGTTTTTGCAGATATTGAGCAAACAGCGCATCAAAATTCACCGGAGCCAGATTCAGCTGCGGGAAAGTACCACGGTTTACCAGGTTAGATACGGCTTCACGGGCATAAGGGAATAACGTATTAGGGCAGAAAGACGCTAACATATGCGCCATTTGTGAGTCTTCCAGTTGGCCGATAGAAAAAATACCCGCTTGCTGAACTTCACACAAAAACGCCACTTCACCTTCTACTTTGGTGGTTACTGTCAGTGACAGCACTACCTGATACACGTTGTCTTCCAGCTTTTCGCTACGGGTATCTAAATCCAGTTGCACCTCTGGTTTCCATTCTTTACGGAAAATAGCAGGTGCGTTAGGTGCTTCAAACGAAATGTCTTTTACGAAAATACGCTGGATAGCAAATTGTAAACCCTGCTCAGTGGCAACGCCGTTTACTTGTTGTTCGGCCATGATAATTCCTGTTGTTGTATTTATGATTGTAATAAAGGATCGAGCTTACCTGCCGCATCAAGCGCCAGCATGTCATCGCATCCACCAATATGCTGCCCGCCGATAAAAATCTGAGGCACTGTTGTACGCCCGGCAGCACGTTCGATCATCTGTGGGCGCAGCTCGGGTTGTTCGTCAATACGAATTTCCTGATAGGCCACGCCTTTGTTATCCAGCACTGACTTTGCGCGAACACAATAAGGACAATAAGCCTTAGTGTAAATAGTCACTTGCGACATCAATCACCTCTTCGATTTGACGACCGGCAAACTGGCGCCTGTCCAGCTTCCCATACCGCCCTGCAATATAGATACAGTAGTGAAGCCCTGTTTAACTAAGCTGGAAGCCGCTTTTGATGCTGTCATTCCAGCCTGACATACAACAATAATGGGCACGTCTTTTTGCTTTTCAAGCCCGGCCAGCTGTTGTTTTTCAATATCGGCCAGCGGTAAGTGTTTGGCACCAGTGATATGGCCTTTGGCAAAATCGGCTTCAGTGCGGATATCCAGCACCACCGCATTGCTGCGATTCACCTGCAACGTCAGTTCTGTGGTTGATATCTGTTTTATGGCAGAAAAACGCGACTTGATCAGGCTGGTGATTAACATAATAAATAACACCACCCAAATCGCACTTAAGATCGGATGATTAGTAACAAACTCTATATACTGCTGCATACTCATTCTGCTTATCGGAAAATAAACCAGCGCAGAGTATACTCAGTTTGCCGGCCCTGGGCCAGCACACTGCCGATACAGGGCTGGAGAATTGCGCAAAATTCGGTAAGATAGCCATTCACTTTATCCGCATGTCTTAGCTAAACAACGGAGCACACATGACCAGTCGCAAAAAACCTTTGGTATTATTAATTCTCGATGGCTGGGGCCACCGTGAAGAGACCAGCAACAATGCGATTGCCCAGGCCAACACTCCGGTAATGGACCAGTTATGGCGCGATTACCCGCACACGCTGATTTCAGGTTCGGGGCTGGATGTCGGCTTGCCTGACGGCCAGATGGGTAATTCAGAAGTCGGCCACGTTAATCTGGGCTCCGGCCGCGTGGTATACCAGGATTTTACCCGCATTACTAAAGCCATCAGCGATGGTGATTTCTTCACCAACCCGGTACTGACAACCGCAGTAAAGGCTGCCGCCAGGCAACAAAAAGCAGTGCATATTATGGGGCTGTTATCCCCAGGCGGCGTACACAGCCATGAAGACCATATACTGGCCATGATTAAACTGGCAGAGCAACAAGGTGCCGGCCCGGTTTATTTACATGCCTTTCTGGATGGCCGCGACACCCCGCCACGTAGCGCCCAGGCCTCGCTGGAAAAAATTCAGGCGCATTTTGCCAGCAGCGGCAGTGGCCAGATTGCCTCTGTAATTGGCCGTTACTTTGCCATGGACCGCGACAAACGCTGGGATCGTGTACAACAAGCCTATGATCTGATTACTCAAGGCAAAGCAGATTTTCAGGCAGCAGATGCTGTCAGCGCGTTACAACAAGCTTATCTGCGTGATGAAAATGACGAATTTGTCAAAGCCACTGCGATAGTAGGTAAAGATGGCAAACCGGTAAAAATGCAGGACGGTGATGCACTGATTTTTATGAACTTCCGTGCTGACCGAGCACGCCAGTTTAGCCGCGCTTTTATCAATGATGATTTTGATGGCTTCAAGCGCGAGTACCGCCCGGCCCTGAGCAGCTTTGTTATGCTGACAGAATATGCCGCCGACATCAAAGCCCCTTGCGCCTACCCACCAGAGAGCCTGAACAATGTATTGGGTGAGTGGCTGGCAAAACATAATAAAACCCAGTTGCGCATCTCAGAAACTGAAAAATATGCCCATGTTACCTTTTTCTTCAGCGGTGGCCGCGAAGAGCTGTTCAGCGGCGAGCAACGTATTCTGATTGATTCGCCCAAAGTGGCCACTTACGACCTGCAACCAGAAATGAGCTCGGCTGAGCTGACCGACAAGCTGGTAGCTGCGATTCATAGCAGCGAATTTGACGTTATTATCTGTAACTACCCCAATGGCGACATGGTGGGCCACACCGGCATTATGTCGGCAGCCATTAAAGCTGTTGAAGCTGTCGATTCCTGTATTGGCCGTGTTGTTGCCGCGCTGCAGGAAGTAGGTGGTGAATGCCTGATCACAGCTGACCACGGTAATGCAGAACAAATGCTGGACACTGAATCTGGTCAGGCCCATACCGCCCACACCAGCGGGCCGGTGCCGTTAATTTATGTTGGTCGCCAGGCAACCGTGGTTGAAGGCGGTATCCTGAGTGATATTGCTCCTACAATGTTGCATTTAATGTCGATGCCAGTACCTGCCGAGATGACAGGTAAAGTACTGATGCAGCTGAAATAGATGCCTCTACACTGTATAAAACGCTACTTACAGCAGTCTTGTTGGCTGCTGTGCTTTTGCCTGCCTGTAACTACCGTTGCCCAGCAGCAGGAGCAAGAGCTGGCAGAAGTTAAACAGCAAATACAGCAAACAGAAAAAGAAGTTAAGCAGCAACAAAAACAGCTGGAGCAAGCGGAAAAAAAGCTGCAACAGTCGGATAAAGCGCTGGCAGAAGCCTCAGCCGCAGTGCGTGAAACCGAGCAACAACGCCAGCAGCTTATTACGCGTGAGCAACAGTTACTTAAGCAAAAAACAGAGCTGGAGCAAAGCCTGCAACAGCAGCAAAAGCTGCTGGCATCACAGTTAAAAAGCGCTTACAGCCTGGGGCAACACGACTACAGCCGCATGCTGCTAAATCAGCAGGATTCAGGCAAGCTGGAGCGGGTGCTCAGTTACTACCAGTACTTTAACCGTGCCCGTATGCAACAACTGGCCGAACTTAATAACACCATTAGCCAACTACAGCAGGTTCTGTCTGAACTGAGCGAAAAACAACAGCAACTGGCGCAAACCCTGACTGTATTACAACAGCAACAACAACAACTGCTTGGTGCCAAAACCGAACAGCAACAAGCCGTTGGCCGGTTGCAAGCCATGTTAAAGCAACAAGGCCGGCAGCTGGATTATCTGCGCCAGAACGAAGCCAGCTTACAAGCCAAACTGGAAGAGCTGCGCCGGCTGGCACAGCAGGCCCGGGAACTGGCAGGGTTAACCAAAAACAAAGGCAAGTTGACCTGGCCCCTGCAAGGCAGCTTGTTGCAACGCTTTGGCGAAAGCCGCCAGGGCGGTATATCATCCCGCGGTATTCTGATCCAAAGCACAGAAGGCCAAGCCGTTAAAGCGGTTGCTGATGGCCAGGTCATTTATGCTGACTGGCTTAAAGGTTATGGCTGGGTCATCGTGCTGGACCATGGTGCTGGTTTTATGAGCCTGTACGGTCACAATCAAAACTTACTGAAAAAACCAGGCACCCGTATCAGCGCCGGTGAAACCATTGCTCTGGCAGGCACCAGCGGTGGCCAGTCTGCTGCCGGGCTGTATTTTGAGATCCGCAATAAAGGTGAGGCGGTTAACCCGCTGCAATGGCTCAGCAGGAATTAGCGGTTGAAAATAGGAATAACAGTAACGTGCGTTTGCTAACTTACCTGCTGCTCAGCCTGCTTAGCGTAAAGCTCTATGCCGTAGAGCCCGATGCCAGAATAGCTATTATTATTGACGATATCGGTTATCAAAAATCGGATTTAAAACTTGTTGATTTACCTTTTCCATTAACTTATGCCGTGTTGCCACACACCCCCTACGGCGCTCAAGCGGCGCGGCAGGCTTTTGCACAACAAAAAGAGGTAATGCTGCATATGCCAATGGAAGCCAGCAACGGCAAAGCACTTGGCCCGGGTGCCCTGACCAGCGACATGTCAAAACAGCAAGTCCAGCACACCCTGGAACAGGCTTTGGCGGATATTCCTTACGCTATTGGTGTTAATAATCATATGGGTAGCTTGTATACCGCGCAGGAACAACCGATGGCCTGGATGATGGAGTATTTAAGCCACCGCCAGCTGTTTTTTGTCGACAGCCTTACCACGCCAAACAGCACAGCAGCCAAATATGCCCGCCATTATGGCGTGACAAACTTAAGCCGGCATGTGTTTCTCGATAATGTACAAACAGAAGCCGCTATCACGATACAGTTTGAGCAGTTGCTTGCCATTGCCCGCAAGCGCCACAGTGCCATTGCTATTGGCCACCCTTACCCGGAAACTTACCGCTTTTTGCGGAAAAACCTGCCGGTGTTGCGCCAGCAAGGCATAGAGCTGGTCAGTATTTCGGCCTTGTTGCCAACGGGCCACAACGTGGTTGCTGCTGGTTTTACTGCACCAGCTATCTCAGCGGCGCAGTAAAGTTGCAGGCATAAAAAAACCGCCAGCAGGCGGTTTTTTTATTCAGCTCAGGCTTAGCTCATGGCTGCCTGCAGCTTTTTCATTGCATTCTTTTCTAACTGACGTACACGCTCAGCAGACACACTGTATCTGTCGGCAAGTTCCTGCAATGTCAGCTTATTGTGGTCAAGCCAGCGGGCACGGATAATATCCTGGCTACGATCATCAAGGGTACGCATTGCGGCCTGTAAACGGTCTACCGCAGCGTTATCCCACTGATCTTCTTCTACCCGCAGTGCCAGATCAGAGGCTTTATCCTGCAGATAATACGCCGGTGCAGTATAGGCTGCTTCGTCATCATCATCCGGCGCGTCAAATGGCATATCGTAGTTGCTCATGCGTGATTCCATCTCGCGCACTTCATGCTCGGCAACACCCAGCGACTCCGCTACGTTTTTCACTTCTTCCTGGTTAAACCAGCCTAAGTGTTTCTTGGCTTTACGCAGGTTAAAGAACAGTTTGCGCTGGGCTTTAGTGGTTGCAATTTTTACGATGCGCCAGTTTTTCAGCACATACTCATGAATTTCGGCTTTGATCCAGTGCACGGCAAAGGAAACTAAACGCACACCAACATTAGGATCGAAACGTTTTACCGCCTTCATCAGGCCAATATTGCCTTCCTGAATTAAATCGCTTACCGGTAAACCATAACCAGAGTAGCTGCGGGCAATATGCACCACAAAGCGCAGGTGTGACATAATTAATTGGCGTGCGGCTTCTAAATCACCATTCTGGTGTAAACGTTCAGCCAGATTGCGCTCTTCTTCTGCGCTGAGCATGGCAATGGAACTGACAGCATGAGTGTAAGCTTCCAGGCTGCTGCTGGCTGCTACCGGTAGTGACATCATTTCTGCTGTATCGCTCATTTGTGTGTCCTATCCTAACTAAGTGAACCGATATTAGCACTCTTTGACAGAGAGTGCTAATTTTAGTTGCTGCAGTTTTTAGATCTGCTTATTCTAAAAACTGCGGTGTAATAATTAAACGCTATTAAGGGCCTGTGGGTTCAATGGCACTTATATGCCGGCGTACTGAAAGGTAAGAGCCAGTAAGGCCCAGTAGTACCGCCAATAACATTAAGCTGAAAAACTCTGTTACGCTAAACGCCATCAGGCGAAACTCGCTGTCGTATAAAGAGGTAACACTACCAATAGCGCCTTGCAGCCACCACAGCATGGCTTCTACAATCAGAAATGCCAGCAAGCCACCGAATACACCAAACCATACACCACTGTATAAGAACGGCCGCTGAATAAACGCATCGGTTGCCCCTACCAGTTTCATCACTTCAATTTCGTCTTTCTTATTCATAATAGATAGCCGGATGGTATTGCCAATAATCAGCAATACTGCACCAAGCAACAAAATGGCAATCACCAGCACCGCCTGACGCAACAGGCTGACAATAGCATCAAGCCGGGTAAGCCAGTCGATATCCAGTTTACCAAACTCGACAATACGTTCCTTTGACAAGCGATCCAGTAACTGGCGGGCACTGCCGGCGCTGGTGTTTTTCGGCAATACCAGTAATACATCCGGCAAAGGGTTGTCTGTCAGATAAGTCAGTGCAGCGCCAAAACCCGAAACATCGGCAAATTCAGCCAGCGCCTGCTGCTTGCTGATATGAGTGACGCGGGCAATGTCATTGTCGGCCTGCAGAATTTTCAGCAAACTGTTAATTTGCCTGTCGTCAGTGCCATCTTTAATAAATAAGCTGATCTCAGCAGCCTGAGTAAAGCTGTCGCTCACCTGCTGCACATTTTTTACCAGCAGATGCAAAGTAGCAGGTAGTGTCAGGCTAACGCCCAGCACCCCGATAGTTAAAATAGAAGCAGAAGGCGTGCGCCATAACTCGCCCAGACTAAACAGCGCCTGGCGCACATGGTTAACCCAAAACATCACAAAACGGCGGCCAAGACTAATTTTATGCGCCGAAGCACCGCTGCTTGCCCGGCCCGAAAACAGAATACTCATAATGGATCTTCCTGATACTGCAGCAGGCCGTCGTTAATCATTTTGCCTTGTTTTAACGTCAGGGTACGGTATTTCATCCGCGCTACCAGGCCAAGATCGTGCGTGGCAACCAGTACCGATACCCCTACCTGATTAAAGGCCTCAAACACCCGCATAATGTCTTTGGACAAATCGGGATCAAGGTTACCGGTGGGCTCATCGGCCAACAGCAAAGGCGGTTTATTCACCACTGCGCGGGCAATGCCTACCCGCTGCTGCTCACCACCAGATAAGGTTTGCGGCAGGCAGCGTACTTTATCCAGCAAGCCCACTTTATCCAGCGCTGCATGTACACGCTTTACCATATCTTTACCGCTAAAGCCTTCTATCACCAGCGGCAATGCCACGTTATCAAATACGGTGTGATTCATCAGCAGACGGTGGTTTTGAAAAATAATGCCGATATCGCGGCGCACATAAGGAATATGCGGCCGGCGAATACGGCTTAAATCAACATCATTAATTAATACCCGGCCAACACTGGGGCGTTCAATCAGGCTGATCAGCTTTAACAGCGTACTTTTACCGGCACCAGAGTGGCCGGTAAGAAATGCCATCTCACCTTTTTCCAGTTTAAAACTGACGCGATCCAGCGCAACAAAACCACCCGGATAGCTTTTACTGACCTGATCAAACTCCAGCATAGTTAAGCATCCCGGTTAAATAGCGCGCGAATAAAATCCTGGCTGTTAAACACGCGTAAATCATCTATACCTTCACCAACGCCGATATAACGCAGTGGCATTTTAAATTGATCAGCAATGGCAAAAATTACGCCGCCTTTGGCGGTACCATCAAGCTTGGTTAAGCTGATCCCGGTTAGCTGCACCGCTTCATTAAATACTTTGGCCTGGCTGAGCGCATTCTGGCCCGTGCCGGCATCCAGCGTCAGCATCACTTCATGCGGCGCTGCCGGGTCAATTTTTTGCAGTACACGAACAATTTTTTTCAGCTCTTCCATCAGGTGAGCCTTATTTTGCAAACGACCAGCCGTGTCAGCAATTAACACCTCCACCTTACGCGCTTTGGCCGCCTGATAGGCATCAAAAATAACTGAGGCACTGTCTGCACCGGTGTGCTGGGCAATAACCGGTATCTGGTTGCGCTCGCCCCATACCTGCAACTGCTCTACCGCCGCGGCCCGGAAGGTATCGCCTGCCGCCAGCATTACCGACTTACCCTGCTGCTTAAACTGTTGTGCCATTTTACCGATAGTAGTGGTTTTACCTACACCGTTAACACCCACCATCAGAATAACAAAAGGCCCGCCCGCATTTACCGGCAACAAAGGTTGTTCGACATCTTTTAGCAGCGCGGCCATATCCTGCTGTAACTTTTCAAACAACAGCGAAGAGTCTTTCAGTGATTTACGATCGGCATGCTGCTCCAGCTGCCGGATCAGTTTCTGCGTGGTATCAACACCAACGTCGGCCAGCAGCAGCTGGGTTTCCAGCTCTTCATACAGCTCGTCATCTATTTTGCGGCCGCTAAATAACCCCGCCAGGCCAGAGCCCAGATTCAGGCTGGTTTTAGCCAGACCCTGCTTTAAACGGGAGAAAAAGCCGGTTTTTTTTGCCGGTTCAGTAACAGTAACGGGTTCGGCAGCAGCTACTGGCTCAACGGCAGTTTCTGTTGCAGCCTCAATAGCCTCAACAGCTGCAATATCCGCCGGTTCAGCGTCAGTTACAGTGATGTCTGGCGCAGCAGTTTCAGCCTGGCTATCGTCTTTGCCAAAGCCAAGCCAGGAAAACAGTTTATTTTTTTTGCTCATAAGCCCAAGTGTATGCAGATAAAAACTAAGGTAAACTTGGCCGTTATACTAACACCTTTGTGTTAAAGGCAAAACGGATTAGATGAAACAAGCAAAAAGCACAGTAAAACGCCACTCTGCTGGCGAAAAACGTCTTGCCGCGGTAGCAGGTGTACCGGGAGAAGTACGGGTTATAAGTGGTAAATGGCGTGGCCGAAAACTGGCCGTGCTGGATGCAGAAGGTCTGCGGCCAACCACCGACAGAGTAAAAGAAACGCTGTTTAACTGGCTGATGCACGACATTAGTGGCTCTGCCGTGCTGGATTGTTTTGCCGGTAGCGGCAGCCTGGCGATAGAGGCATTATCACGTTATGCGGCCCATGCAACCTTAGTAGAGCGTGATGCCGGCCTGGCACGGCATCTGAAACAAAACCTGCAAAAGCTAAACTGCGACAATGCGCAGGTGATAAATCAGGATTGCTTAAGCCTGTTATCCGCTAAGGCAACACAGCAATACAATGTGGTGTTTATCGATCCGCCTTTTCGCAAAGGTTTAGCGCTGCCCTGCTGTCAGGCGCTGGAGCAACAGCAATGGTTAGCCGATAATGCCCTGGTATATCTGGAAACTGAAAAAGAACTTATAACGGCACAGATACCGGCAAACTGGCGTTTACTAAAAGAGAAAATAGCCGGCCAGCTGGCTTACCGGCTATATCAGCGCAGCTAATACCGCGCAGGCTGGGTTAATCTGTATTGCTCAGATCCATGCCCAGATTAGTCAGGCCTTGCTCTTTTACCCAGTTTTGCAGCATTTGCCGCTCTTCGCGGCCAAATTGCTTAACGGGCGTCACAAGTTCAATCAATTCAGCCAGGCAGTCCATTTCGTATTGCATCAGCGGGTGCTCGCGAACGATTTTTTTCAACTCAGCTTCGGTAGTAATATCATCGTCAATACTGTCATGCTCGATTAACCGCGCTACGGTTGCCTGCGAAATTTTAGCAACATTGATAAATTCAGCGGCATCTTGCTGGGCAATACCGCTTAGCATCATATCCAGGGCCGTGGCGCAATCAACAGCCGGATACACGCCAAAAATATCAAAATCACTTAACTCCGGTGTTATTGCGTCCAGCTCTTCAGACAGTTTCTCGAAATTAATTTTGGCTTTTTTTACCGTTAACCACTCCCATACCAGGGTCAGTATATGGCGTGGCAGTTCGGCATCACCGGTTTGGGTTACTTCAGCAAACAGCTGGTAATTCGGTAACATGCGTTCAAGCAAGGTGGCAGCAACGGCGGCTTGCTGGTAAAAGTTCAGCTCACGCATCGCCTGAAAATTATTGGCTTTTTGTTTCATCTTTGTCCTGAAGACATGACCAGCAAATATCAAAACTCTGATAGTTAAGTTCACCACAGCTACATTGCCACTGTGCTGGTTCATGCTTTAATTGTTGTAAATACTGGTTGATTATACGCTGTGCAGAGGGAAATTGCTGCTGCGGCACCCAAAGCTGAACACCCACATCATTTAATGGCAACTCACCCGCTGCCCCGGCAAGATATTCGCCGCTAACTCTGACTAACACCGCAGCGTGCTGCAATAAGCCTTGCACCAGGCCCGCCTCAAAACTGTTGGCCGCCTGATATAACCGCTGCCATTGCTGCACGTCATTGGGGTGCAACAGCTCCATTGTCAGCCCGTCACTTTAAGTTGCTTTTGCGCATATTCAAATTTCAGCTTGAACTCCATCATGCGCTCTTCCATCGCCTGCACCTGCAATTGATGGGTTTCTTGCTGTTGCTGTAATTCGGTGCGAAGTGCACGAATTAACTCGCGACTACTGTCAGCTTCCTGCTGTTGTTTTTGCTCTGCCGCATACTGGCGATTTTGTGCGTGCTCAAGCTGGGCTTCTATTCTTTGTTGCCGGCTCTGGCTAAGCTGATATTGCTCTGTCAGGTTAACGTAATCGGCCTGCAAGCGGGTCAGTTCAGAGCCTAAGCCGCTGCTTTCATCGGTGGCTCTGGCCAGTTGCTGCTGCAAGTCTGTCAGTTGTTGTTCTGACTCGTTCAGGTGTTGTTGCCATTGCTGCTGTTGCTCAGCCTGAACAGATAGCTGTTGTTGCAGTTGCTGAATTTTTTGTTGCTGTAAGTCGTGGGTTCTTTTACGGTCCTGCACTTCCTGTTGTAATCTGGCGATGGCTTGCAGTTTGTCCTGCTGCGCGCCCTCCATTGCAGCCACACGCTGATGTTCTGCCGTTAACGCTGCGGCCTGCGTGTTCAGGTTTTGCTGCAGTTCAGCCAGTTGCAGCTCATGCCCGGCCTGTAAAACGTCAAGTTGCTGCTGATGTTTTTGCTGTTGTTCATTGGCTAATTTCAGCTCGGCGTTAGCCTGTTGCACAACCAATTTTAATTCGTGGGCAGCGGCTTTGGCTTGCTCGGTATCGGCTTCTGCTGATGCCAGTTGCTGCTGTAGCTGACTTAACTGAAATTCGGCCTGCTGCAGCTTTTTCTCAGCTTCGCTGTTGCCGTTATCAGCGTGTTGCAATTGCACAACCTGTTGTTGTAGTTGCTCGTACTGTTTAATCTGTGCAGTGTAATTTTGCTGTATTGCCGACAACTGAGTGCTGGTTTTCTCCAGTTCTTCGGTCACGGCGTTATGTTGCTGGCGTAACTTAGCCAACTCCTGATGATCGGCACTGGCTACCGGTGCAGCCATATCAAGTTGTTGTTTGGTGTGTTGCCAGTCTTTAAATAATTTCTGGTAGGCTTGTTCTTGTTCAAACAAGCGTTGTTGCCACTGTTTCTGGCTATCGGCCAGTACATCGCTGGCAAATTGTTCCAGCTGTTGCTGCTGAATATTAAGAAGCTGACTGGAAAAGTCGACCAGACTGGCTTCCAGCTGTTGCTGCGCAGCCTGGGTTAAATCGGCAATAATTTGCTGCTCGTTTTTATTATTGTTTTTCTTCACTGCATTCATTGTCAGCTCTCGTTTTACTTCGGTAGCCATTGCCTGAGTTTTGCAAGCGCCACGACGTCAACAGTTAAGCACACCATAGCCAGAATCTCAGCGTAAAAAGGCTATAACATACTATGCCGGACTTTAGTGTAATATGACTTATCATTGATAGCTAACGCTATTGATAGTTTTAACATTTTCGCGATTTAATTTTTTATAACAGGAGCCTGCATATGATGGATCTAACCACCCCCGCCCTGCTGTTTCCCGCTATCTCTTTGCTGTTCTTGGCGTACACCAACCGTTTTTTGGTGTTGGCGCAATTGATCAGGGAGCTAAACCAGCGCGAAGGCGATAATGTACGCCAAATGGCCAGGCGCCAGATTGACAACTTACGCCGGCGCATAGTGTTAATAAAAGTGATGCAGGCTTTTGGTGTCCTTAGCTTTGTACTCTGCACTGCAGCCATGTTCTGCCTGTTTATGTTGTGGCAAACCGCAGGCCAGCTTTTGTTTGTTGTCAGCCTGATTAGCTTATTAATTAGTCTGCTCTATTCTTTATATGAGATCCAAATCTCCTGTGATGCCATAAATATAGAACTGGAGTCACTGCAAAACCGCTAACGGACACCGATGATGACAACCAGCACCGGATGGCAACATGAGTAATGATGAGTTTCTGTTTCAGGATGAAAATGCAGGCCCAGATCAAGAACCGGACATCAACACCAGCCCGCCATGGCTGGTACTGATAGTCGATGACGATGCCAGCATCCACCAGATCACCACTTTGGTGCTGAACAACTTTGAATTTGAGCAGCGACCGTTACGATTGCTGCATGCCTATAGCGCACGCGAGGCCATGAGTATCATTTCGCAACAACCGGATATTGCTCTGGCCATTATTGACGTCGTTATGGAAACGCAACATGCCGGCCTGGAATTAGTTAAAACCATTCGCCAGCAGCTAAAAAACCGCAGTATGCGGCTGATTTTACGTACCGGCCAGCCGGGAGAGGCACCCGAAGAACACGTTATCCGCGATTACGACATTAACGATTACAAAAACAAAACTGAAGTAACGGCAATAAAACTGAAAACGATGCTGTACGCCGGGCTACGTTCATACCGCGATCTATGCATTATTGAGCACCACAAAACCGGGCTGGAAAAAATTATTGGTTGCACTACCAGTTTTTTACAGTGCAGCAGTTTAAAAGAGTTTGCCTCATTAATTCTGGGTCAGGTTGCTTATTTACTCGGTCTGGAACGGGAACAAATATACTGCTGCGCCGCCATTAACAACGCCGGGCAGCAAGGCCCCAGACTGGATATCATTGCCAGCAGTAACCCTGCCAGCGGCAATAATCTACCGGACGACGTTGCCAGCAAAATCCGGCAGGTGCAGCAAAATAAAGAGTCTTATTATGCTGAAGATTGCTTTATCGGTTATTTCACTACGCACAAGGGCAACGAAAACTTCCTCTTTGTTAGCAAAGGCAGCAAGTTAGAACAGAGCGACCATCATCTATTAAGTTATTTCTCGCACAGCATCGCCATAGCTTATGAAAATATCCAACTGCGCGAGCTAATGCGGGAAAGCCAGCGCGAGCTGTCCTATATTTTGGGCGAAGCGGTAGAAAAACGCTCGAAAGAAACCGGCAGCCATGTAAAACGGGTGGCTAATTACAGTTATCTGCTGGCAGTTAAATGTGGCTTGTCAGAGTACGAAGCCGAAAAAATAAAGCTGGCCTCCCCACTGCATGACTTAGGCAAAATTGCGATTCCGGATTATATTTTGAATAAACCCGCTAAACATGATGCCAATGAATGGGCTATTATGCAGCAGCACGCCAAGCTTGGTTACCAGATTTTACAACATTCCACTAACGAGATACTGCAGATGGGTGCCATTATTGCTTATCAGCATCATGAAAAGTGGAATGGCAAGGGTTACCCGCACGGGCTAAGTGGCCACAATATTCATATTGCCGGGCGCATAACCGCACTGGCAGATGTTTTTGACGCTTTAGGCAGCGACCGGTGCTATAAAAAAGCCTGGCCATTGCCGGAAATTATCGAACTTATTCGCCATGAACGTGGTCAACACTTTGACCCGGTATTGGCGGATATATTGTTAAACAATCTGGATGCTTTCCTCGCAATACGCGATGCGTACCCAGATTAAGCATAGGAAGAAGTGTATGCTACGCAAAAATATTAAACAGATGGTTATTACCTGCGCCGCACTGGCAGCGCTGGTTATTACCGGTTGTGCTACCGGACCTAAAGTACGCTCTGACGCGGCGGCCAACACCAATTTTTCCAGTTATAAAACCTTTGCTTTTATGCCTGAACCCGCAACAGATAAAGCTGGCTATGCCACTTTGGTCACGCAGCATTTTAAAGACGCTATCAGCGCTGAAATGACGGCTTTGGGTTATCAGTACAGTGAAACCAATGCTGACCTGCTGGTAAACTTTAACTCTAATGTGGAAACCCGTACTGATGTGCGCTCTATGCCATCGGCCACCTTTAACTACGGCTACTATAATTACCGTCGTGGTTATTATGCCGGCTTCCCGCTGTACACCAATGACGTAGATACCATTCGTTACAAATACGGTACTGTAAATATCGATGTTATTGATGCAGAGAAAAAGCAGCTGGTGTGGGAAGGCATTTCTGAAGGCACACTGAAAAAGTCAGATCTGGAAAAGCCTAAACAGGCCATTTCAGAAGTTGTTAGCCTGATTTTTCAGCAGTACCCAACCCGGCGGGTTGTACCGCAGTCTTAACTGCGGTCAGCGTTCTGCAGTACCCGCTTAAACCGCATCGGGTACCTGCTGCTTAATTTTTTGTTGTAACGCCGCACAGTCGGCGTTTTTATTTTGCTGCTGAATGGCTAACGTCAGCTCCCCTACCGTTACACCAAATTTATGCAAGGTACTGCGATTTATCAGGTTCTGCTCGTCTACCAGATAAAGCCAGTCTTTTACCTTTACATCCAGCGTATCGCCGTCGTATGGAATACGCAGTGTATATTCCCAGTACAAGGTATTCCCCGCCAATTGCCCGGTGGCATCACCTACCACATCGCCTGCGGTGCCACTAATGCTGCCATCAAGATTCTGTTGCAGTCGCCAGTGGCGCTGCTCTGTGCGGCCATCGCTAAAATAAAACAGTTCGTACAAATTGCCGGTGTTACCCTGCCAACTGCCGCATAGTTCTGCGGTGAAACGTACACTCTGCTTACCTTGCCAGTTGTGCAACACGCCCCAGGCCAGGCTTTCACCCTGAAAAAACTGATCCAGCTTTAATACTGGTGTCTCATTGCTATACTCGGACACCGACTGGCTGCACCCAACCAGTAGCAAAGCACCGGCAACAGCAGTGGCTAACGATAATTTGTGCATAATTTCCTCCACTAGTTTGCCAACTTACGCAATGCAACCGCTACCGGCTCAGAAAAATAAAAATTTTTTTGCTAATAGCCAACTAAATTTGCAGTCAGCCCGACTTAATAAACAAAACCAGCAGAGAATAACAATATCGTGTTTAAACGCAGTGACGAGAGCTTAATTGCCAAAGCGTTAAATGGTGATCAACATGCCTGGCAGCAGTTGGTGAACCGACATCAAAGTGCACTGTTTTACTTTGGCTTACGCTTGCTTGGCTCGCGTGAAGACGCCAATGACCTGTTGCAGGATGTATTGCTGGTGTTGTGCCGCAATCTGGGGCAGTACCGGGGTGACAGCAGCTTTAAAAGCTGGTTGTTTGGCATTGCCAACTACCGCGCCATGGACATGCTGCGCCGGCGTAAATACAGCGACAACGACGATGAGCTGGCTGAAATGCCCGCCGACGCCCCAGGCATGCCAGAACAACTGGCCAATGACAGGCAGCAAAAGCAAGTACAGCAACAGTTGCGCAGCTTGCCGCTAGAGCAACGCCTGGTGCTGGAGCTGAAGTTTTATCAGCAGTTCACTTTTGATGAAATTGCCAGCCAACTGGCGATTTCCAGTAATACCGTAAAATCCCGTTTTTATGCCGCGCTGGATAAATTGCGCCTGCAGTTGGAGGACGATCATGTCGAACAATCAGCAAATTTTTGAAGACTGGCTCGACGGTAAAATAACCGCTGAGCAATGCGCCATGCAGTTGCAACACGACCCACAGTGGTATGCCCGGCTGCAAAACACTCTGGCATTGCAGGCTGATGCCAAAGCACCGCGTTTTGAACCGGTACCGGAATTTGATAGCAGCGCCCTGTTTGCCAAACAGTGGCAAAGGCCAAAACTGCAACGTAGCTGGTGGCCTCAGCTTAGCCTGGCACTGTCTTGTGCGGCCATGTTAATTAGCCTGTCACCGGCTAAATTTCAGCTGCAGGATGGCAGCCTGACGCTTAGCTGGCACAACAGCCAAAGTGAAATTAACCGCGCCGTCGGCACTGCACTGCTGGCTTATCAAAAAGAGCAGCAACAATGGCTGGTGCAGCAACTGGATACGCAACAACAAAGCACCAACTCGCAGTTGGTGCTACTGAAAGATTACTTACAAGATGAACTTAAACGCGATCAGCGCAGCGATATGCTGCAACTGGTGGAATACCTTAACCAGCAACGCCAGGCTGACTGGCAATACTGGCAGGAAAACTATCAGCCGATGCAGGCCGGTTACCGTCCTGCCAGCAGTTACTATAGCCCAACCAATACCGGAGTGGTAAAACCATGAATGCATTACGCCGTACCCCATTTTATGCCGCAACCGTTGGCGCAGTTTTAGCATTAATGCCGTTACATGCCGCCGAAGTTAGCCCGGCGCTGAAAAAAAATGCCGATATTCTGCAAACCATCCTGCAAACTGCGTTTAAAGATAACGAAAACAGCCGTTTATCATCATTGCAGTACAGTTATTTAAGTGGCCAGGGTTTGTTGTTTCAGGCCAGCAGTGGCGGCCGGCATATTTTTCAGTTCAGAAGTATGAGCATACCGGCCACGCCGGTTGCACCAGTGCCGCCATTGCCGGGCGGTGAGTTTGAATTTGATAGCATCGATATTGAGAAAATCACAGAAGCTGCCGAAGAGATGGCGGAGCAGATGCAGGACCAGCACCGGCAAACCTATCGCATAGCGGAAAAACAGCGCGCTATAGAGCGTGAACTGCGTGATGTTGAGCGCGACAAGCGTGATATCGAGTTTAACAAAAATCTGACCAAACTGGATAAAGAACAGCAGCAGGAACTGCAAATGCTACAGCAAAAAACCAAGCTGTTACAGGAAAAACTGGCCGAAGTGGCCAAAGAAGCCGGAATAAGCCGCAAACAACTGGAAGAGCAGCGGGCAAAACAACTTGCTGAACAACAGCAACAAACCGCCGCCATGGTGAAGACAGTAGGCGAGAAATTCAGCCAGGTATTGTGTGACTACGGCGCCAGCCTGCGCGATATGCCGGACAATGAATACGTTACCTTGCAGGTAAGCAATCGCGGTAGCGAAGGCCGTTATTACTGGGTGGTAAAAAAGGCCGATATTAACCAGTGTATGACCGGCAAAATTAAAGCCAAAGATTTGCTGGCTAAAACCAATAGTTACCAGTTTTAGCTTTACGCAACAATCTACAACCGGTCAGCTAACGAACCGGCTTGCCCACGCCAACGCGCCGTGAACCCATCCATGGGGGCTCGACTATGAACTTCATCCGTGAAGTTCATCCTGCGGACCAGCATAGCTGTTCAAATTCGCTCCCGGCGAATTTGTCAGCATCCATGCCTTCAACGGTTGGCTTAGGGCAAGTCGATTCTCCCTTAGGTGAGCAGCTTAAACATTCGTCTACTTTGTTAAATCTTTGGCCGCAATAGCTGAAACCGCGTTGCGGCATCTGCGACAAAATAATCGCCCGGGCCGCCACCGCGCAATACCGGCTCAGCCGCTGCTGTGTCGTATAGTCCATCCACCAGCAAATGCTGCGCAATATGCACGCCAACCACTTCACCAAACACCATCCAGGTAGTAATTTTGCTGCCATCGGCCGCACTTAGCTGCACTATCTGGCTTAGCTTACATTCAAAGGTAACCGGGCTTTGTGCAACATGCGGCACCTTGATAATACTGGAGGCTTTGGCCGTTAAACCGGCCAGCATAAATTCATCTACCTCAGGTGCAACGGCGGCACTGGTCTGGTTCATCGCCTCTGCTAACGGTTTAGTTACCAGGTTCCAGCAAAACTCACCGGTTTGCTCAATATTGCGTAGCGTATCTTTGTAACTGGTGCTGGCAAAACCAATAATTGGCGGCGTGTAGTTAAAGGCATTGAAAAAACTGTAGGGTGCTAAGTTAAGCTTGCCCTGGTTGTCTTGAGTGGAGATCCAGCCTATCGGCCTTGGCGCTACCAGCGCATTAAAGGGGTCGTGCGCCAAGCCATGGCCTTTGGCGGGTTCATAGAAATAGATACTGTCTGACATGGGTTTCCTTTGGCATAAACTAACCTGATGCCAAGAGTAACAAAATCCGCTTTATGGGCGTGCTTTTTTCAGCGACAATAAACGCAGTTCATCTTCTGAGTATCGCTATGTCCGGCCCGGCTTTGTCCAGTGACGCTATTATTGAGGCTTTTTATCAGCACGGCTGGGTTTGGCTGCCTGATTTTTTAAGCACTGAATTAAATACCGCACTGGCGCATGAAGCCAGACATCAGGCGCAGCTTGCACCTGCTGGTATTGGCCGTCAGGGCGATCATCAGTTAAATCAGCAGATCCGCCGCGATGCCACCCAATGGTTTGATGGCAGCACCAACGCGCAGCAGCAATATCTGGCACAGATGGCGCAGTTGCAGCAATTGTTTAACCGGCGCTGCTTTTTAGGCTTATTTGATTTTGAATGCCACTTTGCCCGCTACCAAAACGGTGACTATTACCAAAAACATGTTGATGCTTTTAGCGGCCGCTCAAACCGGGTGCTCACCACGGTAAGTTACTTAAACAGTGTCAGCGCGGGTGGCGAGTTAGCGCTGTATGATGAACACGACAACCTGATTGATAAATTTCTGCCCACTGCCGGCAGCCTGATCCTGTTTGAAAGTGAGCGCTTCCCACATGAAGTGCTACCGGCCATAGACAGCCGCTACAGCATTGCCGGTTGGTTTCGTAAAAATGCCAGTATTAACGGCGTGCTGGACCCGGCAAGTTAAACCGCCTATGATAAGCGCCATGCGCACAGTACTTAGCTATTTGTTATTGCTTACCCTGGCACTATCCGGCCTTAGCGGATCGGTGCAGCAGGCGCATGCCTATACGCTGGCTGATGCAATGGCACAGCACCAGCATACAGCGCCGGCAGCAGAAGCCGAGATGCCATGCCATAGCTTACAAACCGCAGTACCTGACGACACTGCTCACAGCTGCTGCGAGCAAGCCCAACATAAATGCAAAGGTGATTGCTGCACCAAGCATTGTGCTGCAGGCGGCGCACTGTTAACCACCGAGTTATTTCGCTATATCCGCCCTCATAATACCGTAGCAAGGCTAACTAGCAGCCTGCCGCAGTGGTTATTTACCGAAGATCCCCCGCCGCCTATAAACGCCTGAACCGATTAAACCGTGTTAATGCTGTGCTTCTGCACGCGGGTTTGTATTGTTTCAGGAAAATATTATGCGTACTTTTTATTTTATAACTTTGCTGTTGTTGCAACCGGCTGTTGCCGTTTTGGCCCAAGATCATAGTCACCACCTTCCTCAGGCTTCACCGGCAGCTTCCCCTGCCGCGCAGCAGAGCGTATTGCCACACGCAACACCGCTGTATGTCTGCCCGATGCACCCGCATATTCAACAGGGCGAAAGCGGTAACTGCCCGATTTGCGGCATGGAATTAGTGCAGCAGCGCCAGCAGCAAACAACAGCTGTAGACGTTAACGGTGCTATGCAGCAAGCGCTGGCAATACGCACCGAAGCTGCTGCGCCACGCACTTTATGGCGCTTTATTGAAACCTTTGCCCAGGTGCAGTACCCGGAAGATGCTATTCACCACAGCCATATCCGCGCTGAGGGCTGGATAGAACAATTATATGTGCGCAGCCTGGGCCAGCGCGTTAAGGCCGGTGAAAAACTGTTTAGTTACTACGCACCGGATTTACTGGTAGCGCAGGACGATTATCTGCAGGCATTGTCGGTCAGCAAACAAAATGGCGAGCGCAGCAGCAGCTTACTAAAACGCGCCGAAACCCGCTTACGGCTGCTCGGCCTTACCGACAACGATATTAGCCAGCTACAACAAAGCCGGCAAAGCCAGTATCAAATAACCGTATATGCCCATCAGGATGGCGTGGTAACTATGCTGAACGTGCGTGATGGTATGTATATCAGCCCCGGCGATACCCTGCTGGAGATCACCAGCTTAGCCAAAGTCTGGTTATTAGCCGATGTAGCCCAGGCGCAGCAAAGCTGGTTGCGTGAGGGTATGAGCGCCGAGGTAGATATTCCATCGCATCAGATAACAGGCATTGAAACCAGGGTCGATTTTATTTACCCGGCACTGGATGCGCAAAGCCGCAGCAGCAAAGTACGCATGACGGTAGACAACAAACAACAACTGCTGCAACCCAATATGTTGCTACCGGTACGTTTGTATGGCGGGCCGCTACGTGATGTATTGGCGGTGCCGCGTGATGCGGTGTTGTTATCAGGTAACGGCAGCCGGGTAATCGTTAAAGACGGCGATAGCTTTAGTGTACGGCATATTACTACCGGCAGTAGCGCCCAGGGTTATGTGCAGGTGTTAACCGGCTTACATCAGGGTGAACAGGTAGTGGTATCCGGCCAGTTTTTACTTGATGCCCAGGCCAGTTTAAGCCAGTTGCCACAAAGCACCGCTGACAGTCATCAGCATTAGGAGCAGCGAGCATGATTAAAGCTATTATTCGCTGGTCGGTACAAAACCCGCTGCTGATTTTGCTAAGCACCTTTGCGCTGGCCCTGTTTGGCTATCAGGCCAGCCAGCAACTTAAATTAGATGCCCTGCCGGATTTATCCGATGTGCAAGTTATTATAAAAACCAGTTACCCGGGCCAGACACCAGAAACCATAGAGCAGCAAATCAGCTATCCGCTGTCCAGTGCGTTACTGGCCGTGCCCAAAGCTAAAGCCGTGCGCAGCTTTTCCATGCCGAACGACAGCTATCTGTATGTTATTTTTGAGGATGGCACCGACCCCTACTGGGCGCGATCACGGGTACTGGAATATCTGCAAACTGTTACGCTGCCAGCAGGTGCCAATGCCACCTTAGGGCCTGATGCCAGCGGTGTCGGCTGGATATTTCAGTACGCCCTGGTCGATAGAACCGGCCAACAGTCGCTGGAGCAACTCAGCAGCCTGCAGCAGTTTTTCCTTAAACCTGAATTGCAAAGTGTCAGCGGTGTGGCAGAAGTCGCCGGCATCGGCGGTATGGCAAAAACTTATCAATTGCAAATAGAGCCGCGCCTGATGCGCGCTTATAACGTTACTCTGGCGCAGGTGATTAGTGCCATTAACAACCATAATCAGCAGCAGGGCGGCGGTATTATTGAAATCGCTGAAACTGAACTGCTGGTGCAGGCCGGTGAATATATTCAGTCGCTGGAAAACCTGGCTGCAGTGCCGCTTGGCGTGCGTAACAGCGCCGATTACCCGCTGACACTCGCTGATATTGGCACTGTGCAGTTAGTACCGGCAGCACGGCGCGGTATTGCCGAACTAAACGGCGAAGGTGAAGTGATTGGCGGTATTATTGTGATGCGCCAGGGCGAAAATGCGCTTAGCACCATCAATGCAGTAAAACATAAACTGGCCGGGCTAAAAAACGGCCTGCCAGAGGGGGTTGAGCCGGTAACGGTGTACGACCGCTCTGAGCTGATTGAAAACACCGTCAGCAATTTAAGCCAGAAGCTGCTGGAAGAAATGGCGGTAGTCGCGCTGGTGTGTCTGGTGTTTTTACTGCATGCCCGCTCTGCGTTAGTGGCAGTAATCAGCTTACCACTGGCCCTGCTGGCCAGTATTTTGCTGATGCAAAAACTGGGCATTAATGCCAATGTGATGAGCCTGGGCGGTATAGCTATTGCCATTGGCGCTTTGGTTGATGCAGCCATTGTCATGGTAGAACACGGTCATAAAAAACTGGAGCAGGCCCGTGCTAACGGTAAAGAGCTGAGCGCGGCAGAGTTTCGCCAGACCATTATCGACGCCTGCCTGGATGTTGGCCCGGCGCTGTTTTTCTCTTTGCTGGTGATCACTGTCAGTTTTTTACCGGTGTTTATGCTCGAAGCGCAGGAAGGCCGCTTATTTGCCCCGCTGGCTTACACTAAAACCTTTGCTATGGCCTCGGCAGCATTGCTGGCAATAACACTGATCCCGGTGCTGATGCTGTATTTTTTACGCGGTAAGCTGCCCTCAGAACACAGCAACCCGCTTAGCCGCGTACTGATTGTGCTTTATACCCCGCTGCTAACATTATGCCTGCGCTTTCCCAAAGCTTTAGTACTGCTGTGTGTACTGGCACTGGGCTCCAGCCTGCTGCCGTGGCAACGGTTATCTACCGAGTTTATGCCAGCCTTTGCTGAAGGCGATCTGCTGTATATGCCCACCACCCTGCCCGGCATAAGCCCGGCCACAGCGGCAAAGCTGCTGCAGCAAACTGATCGCTTAATAAAAACCGTGCCCGAGGTAGACACCGTGCTGGGTAAAAGTGGCCGCGCCGATACCGCCACCGATCCGGCCCCGCTGACAATGCTGGAAACCAGCATTAAGTTAAAGCCGCAAAGCCAGTGGCGGCATGGGGTGACGCTAAATGATATTATTGCCCAGCTGGACGCCACCGTGCAGGTACCGGGCCTGACTAATGCCTGGTTGCCACCGATAAAAACCCGGATTGATATGTTATCTACCGGTATTCGTACCGCGGTGGGAGTACGTGTCAGCGGGCCGGATCTGGCCACTATTTCACAAACAGCGCAACAGTTGGAAAGCCAGATTAGACAACTGCCAGGCAGCCGCTCAGTATTTGCTGAGCGCGCTGAAGATGGCCTGTATTTACAAATTACACCCGACTTACAGCAGTTGGGCCGCTACGGCCTGACACTTACCGAGCTGCAGCAATATGTGGCCTTTGCTATTGGCGGTGCGCCGGTAGCACAAAGCATACAGGGCCGCGAGCGCTACGATATAAGCCTGCGTTTCCCCCGTGACAGCCGCAGCCACCCGGATGATATCCGCCGGTTGCCGCTGCAAAGTGCAGACGGCGCCTACCTGTTACTGGAGCAAGTAGCAAAGGTAGAGGTAATACAGGGCCCGGTGATGATCCGCGCTGAAAACGCCCGTTTAACCAGCTGGGTGTATATTGATCTGCCAGCAGAAACCCGACTTGGTACTTATATTGCGCAGTTGCAGCAGCTGCTGGCTGAGCAGCGCTTTGCACCGCAGGTTAGTGTCAGTATCGGCGGCCAGTATGAATATCTGCAGCGGGTAACACAGCGTCTGCAGCAACTACTGCCCTTTACTTTACTGCTGATTGTGTTGCTGCTGTATTTAACCTTCCGCCGCTTTAGTGATGTGCTGCTGGTGCTGGTTACTTTACCCTTTGCGCTTAGCGGTAGCTTATGGTTGCTGTATTTGCTCGATTACCAGCTGTCGGTAGCGGTTGCTGTAGGCTTAATTGCCTTAGGTGGCGTGGCAGCCGAATTTGCGGTGGTAATGTTGCTGTATTTAAAGCGCGCAGTAGAGGACGTAAAGCCACAAAACCAGCAGCAGCTGTGGCAAGCCATTATGCAGGGTGCTGTGCAGCGGGTAAGGCCAAAAGCGATGACAGTGCTGACCATTATTGTCAGTTTACTGCCGGTAATGCTGGGCAGCGGGGCCGGCAATGAGGTTATGCAGCGCATTGCTGCACCTATGCTGGGCGGTATGCTGGCCGCACCGCTGGTGTCGATGTTGCTAATGCCGGTATTGTATTTTTTGCTGCTGCGCCGCGCATTACCGGAAAAATGATACTAAGCCGATACTGAAATAAGGTAGAGATAGTTGCCGATAGCGCAGCCACAGACCTTTTCGCGTTAGCGAAGGCGGATAACAAATTCGTCTGGAACGAATTTGGTCAGCGCAGCTGATCCGCCTGGTGGAGGGCATGATGCCCGTAACCCTGCTGTGGCGAGCAGAGCGGCAACTATCTCGTGCTACGAAGTTGGCACTTAGCAAGTTCTGTGGGCAAAGCGATACGCAAGGCTACGCTATCGGCGCAGTGCTCCCTGATTCTGGATTAAAGCAATATTATCAGGGTTTAGTTTCAGGGTTCAGGCTTACTTTCTGCCCAACCGCTACACCATATTTGGCAAACCAGCCGCGCGGCATCTCCAGCGCGGCTATTACCGGCTGCTTTGATGGCACTGGCGTTTCATCATAGGGCTCAAGCGTAATCAGCTCTGCAATAGTCCAGTTGGCATCAATATAAGCCACATCCAACGGCATAGCGGTATTTAGCATCCACAATGCAATCTCTCGCGGCTCGCTGTACAGCAATAACATGCCCGGGTCTGCACTTTGCTGAAACATCAGCCCCTGCGCACGTTTTTGCGGTGTATCTGCCAACTGCACCTGTATACGCTGCTCGCCAAGCTGCAACGGCACTAAACTAAATACTTCCCGCTCATCTGCCGGTACAGCCCAGGCCAATAACGGCATTGCCAATGCCAGCATAACTAAAAATCGTTTTATCATCGGTTTATCCTTGTAACAGGTAGCTTAAGGCAATACCGGCGAACACCAGCATCCCCACATAGTGATTATGTAAAAACGCAGTAAAACAGCCCTGACGACTACCTCTGGCAACAATATACTGATAAATAAAACAGCCAGCAGCGGCAATAAGGCTGAGGTAATACACCAGATGTAAGTGTGCCAGGTAGCCCACTGCAACCAGCAGCAGTAAAGTACACAACTGCAACAGCGCAATAATGGCTAAAGCATATTTGCCAAATAAAATAGCGGTAGACTTAATCCCTACCTTTACATCATCCGGCCGGTCTACCAGCGCATAGTAAGTGTCATAAGCTACTGTCCATAGCAGGTTAGCCAGATAAAGCAGCCACAGCAGCGGCGGTAACTGCAGTTGAATAGCCATAAACGCCATTGGCATACCCCAGCTAAACGCTGCGCCCAATACCACCTGCGGCAAATGGGTATAGCGTTTCATAAAGGGATACACCGACGCCAGCAGTAAAGCCACCACCGATAGCAATACCGTCTGCCAGTTTAAAAACAGCAATAAACTGGCTGATAACAGCACCAATAGCGCGAATAATTGCAGTGCTTCGCGGCTGCTTATCGCACCGCTGGCCAGGGGCCGCTGTTTAGTGCGCTCTACCGCGCCGTCCCATTTGCGATCGGCGTAATCGTTAATTACGCAACCGGCGGCGCGCATTAACACCACACCGGCGCTAAACACCAGCAGCAAATACAACGGCGGCGGGCCTTCGGCAGCCAGCCACAGCGCCCACCATGTCGGCCATAGCAACAAATACGTACCTATCGGCCTGTTTATCCGCATCAGTTGCAGGTAATAATCACGGTGAGCCCAGCTCAGCGCCAGTTTCATCACAAGGTGGCTTCCAGTTTACTGATATCAGGCAAAAAGGCTTCAGCAACCAGCAGTGGCTGGCCTTGCAGCTGAAATACCGAACGGCGCACATAACAGTGCGCGGCGATATTCAGCTGTGGCAGCATAACGTCAAGCTGCGCAGCCTCAATAGTGCCGCGGTGCAGACCCTGATGCTGAAAAATATAGTCACCCAAAGGCCGTTCGCCTAAATCGGCCAGCGGGCGTAGCGCTGCTATCGTTTGCGCGGGTAACCAACTTTGCGCATACACACAGGGCATATCGTTGCACCACAAAATCACTTCACGCACCTGCGTTGCAGTAGTGTCAGGTAACAAGGGCTGTAAAAAGCCGGGTAATATAGCGCTGTATTCCTGCAATACCTGCAGACGAAAATGCTGACAATGCCGCTTTAAACGCGCGGTCAGCGATGCGGGTTCTAAAATCCACGGCGCTAAAGCGGCCGGTAACGCCAGAGTATTGGCGTCCTGCCAGTGCCGGGCCAGAGAAATCAGGGGAGTGCTCACAAATATCTATTCTGCAACCAAAAGTCTGGCCGCATCATAGCAACTTCAGGCTGACTTTTCAGCCGTAATCAACACAGAAAAACGGCTTACTGTAAACTAAGTTAGCTGGTAAAATACCCCGCTTAACGCTACTGTTAGTGTCGTTGCCGCCATTTATTCCTCAACCAAAAGTGATACTTATGATCAAAAGCCTGCTGCTTTCTCTGGTGCTGTCAGTGCCGCTGCTATTAGCAACACACCCCGCTGTTGCACAGCAGCCAAAAGAAATTGTCTATTACGGTTTTGACCCGGATATCGTAACTAACTATATTTCCGGCAACCGCCGCAGCCTGGGTTATATCCGCGTTACTGTAGAGCTGATGATCGAAGATAAAGCGTATCTGACCGCTATTGAACATCATGAACCGCTGATACTGGATCTTATTATCGGCACCTTTACCAAACAGCCGGAAGATAAAATAAAGTCACTTACCGGCCGTGAAGAAATTCGCCTGGCTATTTTAGACAAACTGCAGCAGGCGATGAAAAAAGAAACCGGCAACGCCATGATCAGAGATATTTTATTTACCAAGTATCTGTATCAGTAGCCTGTATCAGTAAGCCCTTTATTGCGCATGTCCGCGGCCTGTGTGTTTACGCAGCAACCAGGCCCAACCCATACCGGCTAGTAAACCACCCAGATGCGCCCAGTTTGCCATGCTTACCCAAAGCACATCGAAAAACCCCAGCAATAACCATAACAACATAAACCCGACCAGCCCCGGGCTGATATACAAACCCTGCGCCGGGTTTAGCCGCCCTGCTATCCAGAAATAACCAAATAAACCGTATACCACGCCAGATAAGCCGCCAAAATTAGGGTTAACCATAAAGTACTGCGCGGCATTTGAAACAAGCGCCACCGACAAGGTTACATTCAGCAACATCACCAACCCCAACCGTTGCTCAAACTGGCGGCCCAGATACAACCACCAGGCCAGGTTAAACACCAGATGGGTTAACGAAAAATGCAATAACATTGGCGTAAACCAGCGCCACAGCTGTGTAGGTTCAGTAAGCTGCAAGGCCGCAGAACTGCTGCGCCAATCCAGCTGCTGCCACACATACACCAGCAGGCATAACAGTAACAATGCTGACGTTAAAGGCGCCTGGCGCCATAACTCGCGCCAGTTAAACACCGGCAAACCATCATCCTGCAGTTTTTGCGTGTCTGGCTGGCTTAGTTGCCAGGCCGCGGCCTGATACCGCGGATGCGCCGGCTGCTGTAAAAAACGGGCAAACTCCTGCTCTATCCGGGCCAACTGCTCTGTTGCACCATACAGCTCAGCCAGCGTTGGCTGCTGCACTACCGCATTTACTTCAAGCCCCTGCGCTACGCAGTAAGCAGCAAACAGTTGCGCCGCCTGGGCAGAATTTAACTCGGCAAATTTATGCACTGTCGCCACTCACAAAAGGCAACTGCTGGCGCCAGCTTTCAAAGCCGCCATCCATACTGTATACCTGTTCAAAACCCTGCTGGGCTAAATATTGTGCCGCCCCCTGGCTGGAGTTACCGTGGTAACACACCACCACGACTGGCTGCTCAAATTCATACTGCTGCATAAAGCCAGTTAAGCTGCCATTGGTCAGATGAAAAGCCCCATCAATATGGCCACCGGCAAAGCTTTGCTCATCGCGGATATCGGCAATAACTACCTTACCAGCAGCCAGTAATTCAGCCGTTTGTGCCACAGAAATATGTTGAAAATCGCTCATGCTTACCCCTTAATGTCAGGCTGGTTATGATACCGCAGCCACCAGGAATTACCAGCCAGACCCAAAGCCTGACCCGCCATCGCAGTTTAATGCTACTTGAACAAGAATCGCTGGACACTGATTAAATTATTGTTAACAATAGCAACCTACATTACCGTAACCTCGGAGACATCATGACCAGCCTGATTATTCTGGCTATTTTAGTTGCCATAGTATTCTGGGTTATCAGCATTTTTAATCAGCTGGTAAAACTGAAAAACCGCTTTCAGAACGCTTTTGCCCAAATTGAAGTGCAGCTAAAACGCCGCTACGACCTGCTCCCCAATCTGGTTGAAACCGCCAAAGCCTATATGGCACACGAGCGCGACACGCTTGAGGCCGTTATTAATGCCCGTAATGCTGCACTGGCCGGGTTAAAAGTTGCCGCAAACAACCCGGGCGATGCCGGGGCTATCAGCGCATTAGCCGGAGCTGAAGGTGCATTGCAAAGTGCCATGAGCCGCTTAAATGTAGTAATGGAAGCCTATCCGGATTTAAAAGCCAACCAGAATATGATGCAGTTATCTGAAGAGCTCACCAGCACCGAAAACCGCGTAGCCTTTGCCCGTCAGGCCTTTAATGACGCGGTTACCGATTACAACAGCTATAAACAAAGCTTTCCACCGGTGCTGCTTGCCTCCGCTTTTGGCCATGCGGCTGATGCCAAGTTGCTGGAGTTTGCTGACAGCGCCGCCATTCAGGCCGCACCTAAAGTCAGCTTTTAAGCAGCACGGCAAAACATGAGTAGTAACTTTTTTGCCCAGCAGGATTTAGCCCGGCGTAATACCCGCATTTTAGTGGTGCTGTTTACGCTGGCAGTTCTGCTGTTGCTGATGCTAACCAATGTTATCGCCTTAATTAGCCTGGGCTTTGTTGACCCGGCTTTTTTATCATCCCTGCACTGGCAAACCCTGCCCTGGCATCTGGTAGGCTGGGTAAGTATCGTCGTGCTGGTTGCCGTAACCATAGCCGTGTTGTTTAAATGGCAGCAGCTGAGGGCTGGCGGTAAGGTAGTAGCCGAATCGCTCGGTGGTACAAGGTTATTACCCGACAGCCAGGACCCACTACAACGGCGCTTGCTTAACGTGGTAGAAGAAATGGCACTGGCCGCCAATACGCCGGTGCCGCCGGTATATTTACTGCCAGAACAGGGCATTAATGCTTTTGCCGCCGGTTACAGCCCGGCAGATGCAGTGATTGGGGTTACCCAGGGTTGCCTGGAGCAATTAAACCGCGACGAATTACAAGGCGTTATAGCCCATGAGTTCAGCCATATTTTAAACGGTGATATGCGGATGAATATCCGCCTGATTGCCATTTTAAACGGCATCCTGTTTCTTGGGCATATTGGCTACTACATGCTGCGCGGCAGCGGCAGAGCAGGTGCCATACGTGCCGGCAGCCGCTCTTCCGGCAACAGTAAAAACAATGGCGGCGGCATAGTGCTGCTGGCACTGGGCTTAGTAGTAATAGGTTATTTAGGCTCTTTCTTTGGTAACCTGATTAAAGCGGCAGTAAGCCGCCAACGCGAGTTTCTGGCCGATGCCTCTGCTGTGCAATTTACCCGTAACCCACGCGGTATCGCCGGGGCGTTAAAAGCCATTGGCAGCCACAGCAGCTCAAGTAAAATTAAAAACCAGAATGCCGACGAAAACAGCCATTTGTTTTTTGGTGAAGCGATTAGCCGCTGGGCGTCTATTTTTGCCACCCACCCACCACTGGCCACGCGGATAAAACGGCTGGAACCCCATTGGAACGGCAAATTCCCCACAGCACGGGCCGCACAAACCGCAACTGATGCCAACGCCAGCACCACTGAGGCTAAGCCCACTAATGCAGAACGCTTGCAACAGGCGTTACCTTTATTGCTGCTACATAGCAGCCGCCAGACAGAACCCGCTACCGCGCTGGTGTGTTGTTTGCTACTGCAGCAGGATCACGATATCCGCCAAAAACAATTGCAGCTGATTAAAGAGCTGGGGGCAGCCAGTTTATTGCAGCAAACCGATCAACTGTGCGACAGCGTGGCAAGCCTGGATGCCCTGCAACAAGTGCAGTTATTGCAACGGTTGATCCCGGCACTGAAAACCTTATCCGAAAGCAAATTCCGCCAGTTTGAACAATTATTGCAGGCACTGATGCAAGCCGCAGGCTCGCCGGATATCGGTAGCTGGCTGGCACGCGAGTTTGTAGAGCACAGCGTGGCCGTGCAGTTTGACCCAGAGCAGATAAGCCGTAAATACTCGGGTAAAACCCTGACCCAACTGAAACCTGCAGTTAGCGCACTGCTGTCTTTGGTTAGCCAGGTTGCCGGTGACGACGCCAAGCAACAACAGGCCTGGCGGGCTGCCGCTGCTGTATTGCCTTTTACCGCTGACAGCTCCCGGCCCGATTTCAGCTTTACCAGCCTCAGCCAGCAACTGCCGCACTTGCTGGCACTGGCACCGCAGCAAAAACAACAATTGTGGCAGGCTGTTGAAGCCGGTGTGCGGGCCGACGAACTGCTGGTAACACAAGAGCAGGCATTGCTGCTGGCATTGGCGCTGTTACTGGAAATACCCTATCAGCCCGCAGCGTAGTTTACCGCTTAATTAATCTATATCAGCCGGTATTGCCGTTATCATTACAGTTCACCCTTTAGCATCTGCTTAATTTCAGGTAAAATTAGCGGCCATTTTTTCAGCAGGAAAACGTCATGACCGATAATCGATTATTTCTGATGTACGATACGTCATTTGACGAGATGGATGCTGAGGGCAGCCCGAGTTTTGGCTATGTGCTGGTGTTTAACAGCGAAGACGCCGAACAATATCAGGCCGGTGAAAACCCGTCCTGCCCGGCCGTATCTATGATGTTTACCGATCATGCCGATGGCGCTATCAGTGGCGACTTACTCGGCTGGGCCCATCTGGATGCCGACATTTTCCAGCAATTCCCATTAGGCCATTTTTTATTATTGATGGAACAAGCCGCCCAGGTTGCCATTAATGCCTACCGGCAGGTTGGCCAGGTACCAGATCGCTTAGTGGCTCAGCATCTTGGTGATGAAGAGCTGATCCAGTTCGATGTGCAATTTAACGATCTGCAACTGAATGAACAACAAAACGAACAGCAACTGGCGCAGCAGCTGATGTCCGGCCGCCCCTATCTCGACTCGTAGTAGACAGAGTAGTGGCAATAAATACCCTAAAACTGTTTTGCATTTCACCCTAGCGGCTTTTACTATTAGCCGCTGAGTTGGCAGTTTGTTACCGGAGAAGGTGTTATGGCGCATGCCATTGATATGTCAGCAATTGAACAAGCGTTAGACGGCTTTACCATACCACCGCAACCGGAGATCCTGCAGCATATTCAGCAACAACTGGATATGCCGGAACCCAGCATTAAACGCATCGCCGCGCTGATAAATCTCGATATTGGTATTGCCGGTTTTACATTAAAAGTAGTGAACTCAGCTTTCTTTGGCCTGCGGCATAAAATTACCTCGGTTGAACATGCCTGCAAATTTCTTGGTGTTAGCCGGGTATTAAAACTGGTGCGCAGTGTGCTGGTGCGCTTTACGCTGTCGGAAGGGCAGGATGACAAATTCAGCCTGAAACTTTGGTCCAGCGCATTGCAAACCGGTAATATCGCCATGACACTGGCCAGGCATTTTAATTTTAGCCAGGATATTCAGGACGACTGCTACAGCCTGGGCCTGTTTCATAACGCCGGTATTGCGCTTATTCAGCAGCAGGTGAGCAACTACGAACAACTGCTGCAGCAAGGCTTGCAACAAGGCCGGGGTTACAGCGAAATTGAAGAGCAGTATTTTCATACCTGCCACGAGGTATTAGGCTATCTGGTGGCACAGTCATGGGGCTTAACGCCAGAGCTTTGCAATGTTATTGCCTATCACCACAGCCCGGCACTGATGCTGGAAACCGACAGTGAACTGGAAAAACAACTGTTTGCCTTACTAAAACTGGCAGAGCATTTCAGTGGCGAAAGCCGCCAGCTATTTAATATCACGCTGGACCCGGAGTGGGAGCTGCACAAAGGCGCCATTCTCGAAGTATTGGATATAGAACCGCTGCAATTGCCTGAACTGGCCGAACTGCTGCACCGCCAACATATCAACACCGTTTACTCCGTCTGATCATGCCGCACCAAAAACTGCATTTGCCGGAAAAACGCTGTCCGGTATGCGGCCTGATGTTTAGCTGGCGGAAAAAATGGCAACGTAACTGGGAGCAGGTAATGTATTGCTCAGAGCGTTGCCGCCGCCATAAAACGGCCAACCCGGCCCAAAACTGATGAAAATTATACTGGCGCCGATGGAAGGCGTAGTCGATCACCTTATGCGCGATATGCTGACACGTATTGGCGGCTACGACTTATGCATTACTGAATTTATCCGCATAGTAGACCAAAAACTACCGGCACGGGTATTTACCCGCTTTTGCCCAGAGCTGCAAAACGGTGGCAAAACCTTTGCCGGTACGCCGGTGCGGGTGCAACTGTTGGGGCAAGACCCAAACTGGCTGGCCGAAAATGCCGTACGCGCGGTAGAACTGGGCTCACCCGGCGTTGATTTAAACTTTGGCTGCCCGGCCAAAACAGTAAATAAAAGCCGCGGCGGGGCTGTGTTGCTAAAAGAAACCGAGCAACTGTACCTTATAGTTAAAGCCGTGCGCGATGCCGTGCCAGCGCAATTTCCTGTCAGTGCTAAAATCCGCCTCGGTTATGACGATACCAACTTAACCCTGGCCAATGCTGCCGCCATTGCCAGCGCGGGTGTCAGCATGCTTACCGTACACGCCCGCACCAAAAGCGACGGCTACCGGCCACCTGCATACTGGCCATGGATCGCCAGAATTAAGCAGCAGACCAATATTCCACTGGTGGCCAATGGCGAGATCTGGAACGCCGCCGATGCCGCCCTGTGCCAGCAACAAGCCAATTGCAGTGACATTATGCTCGGCCGCGGCGCATTGGCCATGCCAAACCTGGCACAAAGCATCCGCACCGGTGCTGCCGCTATGCCCTGGCCGCAAGTGCTGGAGCTGCTAATGCGCTACTCTGAATTTGAGATCAGCGGCGACAAAGGCCAGTACTACGCAAACCGCATCAAACAATGGTTTAGCTATTTAAAGCTGCAATACCCACAAGCCGCCGACTTATTTCAGCAACTGCGTGTACTGCGTAAAAGCAGCGATATTCTGGCGACATTAAATCAGGCACTGCTGCATAGCCAGCACGCTTAGGCCGCATTGACGCAAAATTTTTTATAAAGGCTATACTCCTCAGACAGTTAGTTTAAGGAGTGTGCTTTATGCCAATACAGGTTGCCGTGCTGAAGGAAAGCCGGCCACACGAACAGCGTGTTGCCATGGTGCCCGCCGTGGCTGATAAACTTAGTAAGCTGGGATGCGATATCTGCCTGCTTAGCGGCGCAGGTCTTAGCAGCAAATTACCCGACAGTGCCTATACAGCGGTGCGCTTTGTTAATACAGAGCAAGAACTGCTGGCAACAGCCAATATAGTGCTGGCAGTGCAGCCCCCTACAGCTGAGCAAATTAACCTGATGCCGCCCGGCTGCATTTTGCTTAGCTTTGTTTATCCGCATAAAGAGCCCGACCTTACCCGCTTACTGCGCGATAAACACATCAGCTGCTTTGCAATGGAGCAGGTACCGCGCATCAGCCGCGCTCAGGCCATGGATGCGCTGTCATCGCAGGCGGCGTTAGCCGGTTACTATGCTGCGCTGCTTGGTGCTACTAAGCTGGCGCGTATCTTACCGATGATGACCACCGCCGTTGGCTCAATCCGCCCGGCACGATGTTTAGTTATGGGCCTGGGTGTTGCCGGTTTACAGGCCTTAGCCACCGCACGGCGTTTAGGCGCAATAACTGAAGGCTATGACGTGCGGCCCGAAACCAAAGAGCAGGCAGAATCTTTAGGTGCCAAATTTGTTGATACCGGCGTCGATGCCCGTGGCGAGGGCGGCTATGCCCGCGAGCTGACGCAGGAAGAAAAAGACAAAATTGCCAGTGTCGTCACCCGGCATATTCAGCAGGCCGATATTGTTATTACCACAGCAGCCATACCGGGGCGGCCCTCGCCTAAGCTGATTAGTAAAACTCAGGTAGACGGCATGAAACTGGGCGCGGTGATCATTGATTTGGCGGCTGAAGGCGGCGGTAACTGTGAATACAGTGTGCCAGGTGAAACTATTACACAGGGCCAAATCACCATAGCAGCGCCATTAAATGTACCTTCGCTGCTGGCTGAGCATGCCTCAGAGCTGTACGCCAAAAACCTGCTGAATTTATTGCAGCTGTTTATTGTAGATGGCGAAATTACACTGGATTGGGATGACGAAGTGCAGGCTAAAACTGTGCTGACGCATCAGGGCGAGATCAAACCGGCAGCAGTAAAAGCTGCGCTGGAACAGTAATAACCTGGCATTTTTTTGGGGAGCCTTATGGACTACACCACCACCATCTTAACCGGCTTTGTCGCGCTGTATATTTTTATGCTGGCTGCTTTTACCGGTTTTGAAATTATCGGCCGCGTACCGGCCATTTTGCATACACCGCTGATGTCCGGCTCTAACTTTATTCACGGCATCGTAGTGGTAGGCGCGCTGTGGGCGCTGTTAAACGCCAGCTCGTTACCCGAGCAGATCATCGGCTTTGTCGGCGTGCTGTTAGGCGCAGGCAATGCTGCCGGTGGCTATGTAGTAACCGAGCGCATGCTGCAAATGTTTAAACCCTCCAGCAAAACCAATAAGGAGTAAGGCATGAACGCAGCTTTACTCATCGACAGCAGCTATTTTATTGCCGCCTTTTTGTTTATCTACGGCTTAAAGCGTATGTCGTCACCGCTAACGGCCCGCTCCGGTATCGTTGTTGCCGGTATTGGTATGGTGCTGGCTGTGCTGGCCAGCTTTTTATATACACTGGATGTCAACGACGCCGCCAAACCTCACCTTAGCACTAACCTGACGCTGGCACTGATCGCACTGGCACTGGGCCTGGGCTGGGCCTGGCGCAGCGGTAAAAAAGTAGCCATGACCGAAATGCCACAAATGGTAGCGCTGTATAACGGCATGGGCGGCGGTGCAGCAGCGGCTATTGCCGCCATAGAGCTGATTGGCTACAAAACCCACGGCACTGTGTCATTAAGTTTGGCAGTACTGGGCGGGCTAATTGGCGCCGTTGCGTTATCCGGCTCGCTTATCGCCTGGGCTAAACTGGATGGCCGCATCAATAAAACCCTGCGCTTTGGCGCCTTGCAACTGGTAAACGGCAGCCTGCTGTTAGTACTGCTGGCAATTGGTGTTTACATTATCTGGCACGGCGGCATGGTAAGCTGGCCGGTGTTTGCCGCATTCTTTGCGCTGGCGCTGATTTACGGCGTAATGATGACCATGCCGATTGGCGGCGCTGATATGCCAGTGGTGATCTCCTTGTACAACGCCTTTACCGGTTTAGCTGTTGGCTTTGAAGGTTATGTGCTGAATAACCCGGCCTTGATGATCGCCGGTATGGTGGTTGGCTCGGCCGGCTCTTTACTGACACTGCTGATGGCCAAGGCGATGAACCGCTCGGTGGCCAATGTACTGTTTTCTAACTTTGGTGAGCTAAGCGATGAAGCGCAGGGTGATATGGCCGGCAGCCAAAAACCAATTGATGCCAGCGACGCCGGTATTAATATGCGTTACGCCGGTAAAGTGATTATTGCACCGGGTTATGGCCTGGCGGTAGCACAGGCACAGCACAAGCTGTACGAGTTGGTAAAACTGCTGCAGGACGCCGGGGTTGAGGTAAAGTTTGCCATTCACCCGGTAGCCGGCCGTATGCCGGGCCATATGAACGTGTTATTGGCAGAAGCAGGAGTACCGTACGATATTATCTTTGATATGGAAGATATTAACGGCGAGTTTAAAGAAGCCGATGTTGCCATAGTGATTGGCGCCAACGACACGGTAAACCCGGCGGCACGTACCAATAAAAGCTCGCCGATTTACGGCATGCCGGTGTTAAATGTCGATATGGCAAAGCAGGTGTACGTGGTAAAACGTGGCCAGGGTAAAGGTTATTCCGGCGTAGAAAACGCACTGTTTTACGCCGACAATACCCAGATGGTATACGGCGATGCACAAAAAGTGATGGTATCGATGATCCAGGCGATTAAATCACTCGGCGGCGGGCATTAACCGGCACAGTGAGAACCGTTACCGGTTTAATTGCTGCTGGCACAATTGTGCCAGTATTTGTAATGCCCGCTCCAGCCTGGCGTCCTGCGCTACCGCGCAGTTTAAACGGATAAAGTTACGGTAGCCCGCGCTACCCGCTGGCGCTGTGGGCGAAAATATGGTCCCCGGCGCTATGCTGATTTTTTCCGCCAGGGCCTGCTGCGCCAACAGATAACCATCTACCTCTTGTGGCAGCTCGACCCAGAGTACAAAGCCGCCTTGTGGCTGGCTAACCCGGGTGCCAGGCGGAAACAAGCGGCCAATACTGCTGCTGATACGTTGCACCGCCGCTTCATATTGCGGCCGTACCTGGCGCAAATGCCGCTCATACTGGCCGCTTTGCAACAGCTTTGCCACCGCTAATTGTGGCAATGCCGCGGTACTTATATTGCTGATAAATTTCAGATATTCTATTTTCGCCGTATGTTTTGGTGCTATGACCCAGCCCAGACGCAAATCCGGCGACAGCGTTTTAGAAAAAGTGCTGCAGTAAAAAATATCCTGCTGTGGCGCCAGCGCTAAACAACTGCCCGGCCGCGGCCCGGTAAAGCCTAAATCGCCGTAGGTATCGTCTTCTATCAACGGTATGCCGTGCTGTGCCAGCAACTGCACTATGCGCTTTTTATTGCCGTCCGGGATCAGGCTGCCCAGCGGATTACTATAGTTAGCAATCAGCACACAGGCCTTTACCGGCCATTGCTCAAGTGCTTGCTCCAACACGTCAGGCGCTATACCGGTTTGTGCATCTGTGGGCAGTGCCAGCGCTTTTAAGCCTGCCGCTTCCAACGCCTGCAACAAGCCATAAAACGCCGGTGATTCTATCACCACCACATCGCCGGGCTGCGTCACGGCCTTTAAACTCAGCATCAGCGCTTCCTGGCAACCATTGGTAATAATGATATCGTCTTGCGATACCACAGCGCCATGTAATGCCATACGCCGGGCTATTTCACGACGTAATTCGACCGCGCCACGGCTGGCTTCGTAGCGCATTAAGCGCGCCGGTTCGGTTTTTATTACCTGCTGCAGCGCTTTTTGCAACGCGTGCTGTGGCAGGTAAACCGCAGCCGGTACCGCAGCGCCTAAGCGCATATACGCCGGGTCGGCTGCGGCCTTAGACAGCGACAACGCTATCTGCTGGCTACAAACAATAACCGGTTCGGTCGCTTGCTGCAGCGGCGCGCTACTTAGTGGCGGAGGCTGATAACGCGGTTTAACAAAATAGCCGCTGCGGCTATTGGCCTGTAAATAGCCGTCGGCTTCCAGCCGCCGGTAGCTGGCCACCACGGTAGACACACTTAGCGCCCGGCGTTTGGCCAGTTCACGCACACCCGGCAAGCGCTCACCACAGCCATATTGGCCCTGCTCTATTTGTTGTTGCAGTTCGGCAGCCAGTTGTTGATAACGAAAACTCACACGCTCTCCTTTGGTTTAGCTAACTCCACTGCAGCGCTTGCCACAACGGTGGTAATACCGACAATGCCAGCAAAGCACCCATTGCCCGGTTAAACCAGCGCCGCTGCTCCGGTGCTGTCAGTAAGCGTTTTAAACCGGCACCAAACATCAGCCAGCTGATAGTGCAGGGCAAACCCACCAGCAAAAATACCAGCGCAATCAGTGCCAGTTGCTGCCAATACACGCCCTGCAAGCTGGTAAAAGCCGCAATAGCACCGGTAATCATTACCCAGGCTTTAGCATTTACCCACTGAAACAACAGTGCCTGAGTAAAACTAAGCGGTTTACTGGTGCCCGTTTCTATTTGCTTTGGCTCAGCACTGGCAATTTTCCACGCCAGATACAGTAAATATACCGAGCCAATTAATTTAATCAGCTGATGTAGTAATGGCTGTTGCTGCAAGATCAGCCCGGCCCCCAGCCCCACCGCCAGTAACATCAGTAAAAACCCCAGCTGAATACCTGCCAGATGCGCCAGGCTTTTTTGCACGCCGTAATTAACGCCGGACGACATAATCATAATATTATTCGGCCCGGGTGTAATACTGGTGGCAAAGGCAAAAAAAACTAAGGTCCAGAATAACTCCATGCTGCTTGCTCCTGTTTGCTTACGTTAAGCCACTACAGTAGCGCGCGCGCCCGGCAGAAAATATACACAGTACAGCGCAAAATAAGCAGTACAGATAAAATTAAAGTAACAGCAAAGCAATACAGCCTGAGCCAAGTGCTTACATCAGGCTATCAGGTCACACCAGCGGTGTAATAAACAATTAATTACACAAAACATTATGCTACTAACTCATGATTAACAGCTTTGTAGTCGCTAAACTTAAAAACATCCTGATTTTTATATTTATTGTGGAGTAATTGGTATGGGCCTTTGGTCTTTTGTTAAACCGGCTGCCGACAGGCACATTGCGCCTGCCTGGTTGCTTGTGTCTGCACTGGCATTAGCTGTGTCGGGCTGTGGTGGTGGCAGCGACAGTGCGGATAGTGAACCGCCAGTGGCCACACCACCGGTCGTAACACCGCCGGTTGCCACGCCTCCGCCAACACAAACTCCGCCCCCGGCAGACGATCTGCCAGAGCCTGAGCTTGAAACCGCACCCAGTGCAAACATTAAACCCTTGCCAAAACCGGGTGGTCCGTCATTACCACCACCACCGGCTCAACTCAGGCTATCGGCGGCTTATAATAAAAGCGGCGCTGCAACACCGGTATTTGCGCTTTCTGCCAGCTCGTCCGGCGATGAAAACAACAACAACACTGCTGCTAAAGCAATTGATGGCGATTTAACCAGCCGCTGGGAAAGTGCCTGGGGTAATGGTGTGGCCGATGCCGACAACGCCTGGCTACAGTTTGATTTTGGTGCAAAAACCGCCATTGGTTATATCAAGCTGCACTGGGAAAACGCCTACGCTGAAGAATACGCCATTTATATTTCTGATGATGGCCAAGACTGGTATCAGCTACGCTACGTTACCGGCGCCCAGGGCGGCACTGAAGAGTTTTTTAATCTGAATATCGATGCCCGCTATGTGCGCCTGCAAGGCATTAAGCGCCATACCCAGTATGGTTATTCCTTGTTTGAGGTTGAGTTTAAAACGCCGGGCAGCGACAACTCCTTGCCACTGCTGGATACCTCCTATGTACCCTACCCGCTAAGTGGCAATGGCCGCCAGCCACTGCCAGCCCCGGCTGAGCCGGTTGAAAGCGTGCGCTTTACTCTGGCTGACGGCACTCTGGTTACCCGCTTTGGTATGGTAGGCCGCTCACGCCACGCCCGTGAGCGCGGTGAAGAATGGAACGAAATTGGTTTTGGCCTGAACGAAACCGTCGACGCCCAGGGCAACCCCGCTGATAAAGGCCCTGGCGCGCATTTAAACTTTATTGCTAACTATTTTAAAAACCGCACCTGGGGCGTCGAGTTTATTGATAACAGTAATGTAGCCGGTGTTACCGCACCGAGAATTATCGTCAATCAGTATTACCAGCAAGCGCAAAAAGGCGGTGGCCACTCTTTTGTCCGCCGTTTTGATGAGCCCAACGTTACCGGCTTTGGCTGGATGAGCCCGGGGCGCCTGCTGGACAACTCCACTTATCTGAGTGACGGTGCTCCCTGCCCGGTAGTGCAAAAACCAGCCAACGGTGTGTTGTTAAACCCTAACACTGGCTACAACGGTATCATTGGTGCCAATGACGGCTGCAGCGTGGTGTTTGACACCTACCCCGGCCACAGAGCCCTTTCTGCCAATGCCGATGGCGTAATGGTGCCAAATGGCAATAATGTATCAGCACGGGCGCTGAAAAAAGGCGATATTATTGAGTTTACCGGCTCGTTCTTCTCTACCCGTGAAGTGATGGATGCCATTGGTGATAACGGCGGCTTTCGGTATTACACCAACGAGCTGACCTACGTTATGGGCCAGGGCTTACGCCCCTGGTATGGCGTGCAACCGCGGTTAATGAACGAACCTTTACCAGACAGCACTCTGCAAGGCGGATTGGGCTCGGTATCATACGATTACGCCGACAATGCTACCTTTATATTTCAGCAGCCACACAACAATATTGGTATGCAAAATATGCAGCGCTTTATGGAAGGCCGCCGCTGGCTACACACCAACTTATGGACCGGCGAACATAACGAAGATGGTAATGACCGCAATGACGCCGGCCGCTTCCTGCAAGGCCCGCGTTTTAACCAGTCATCCTGTTTTAACTGTCACGTTAGCAATGGCCGCAGCGTAGCGCCAGCGGCAGTAAACCAGCGGCTTGATACTATGGCAATACGTACCGGCGCCACCGGTACCGACGCCAACGGTAATTACCTGCCACACCCTATATATGGCCAGGCAATGCAGATGAATGCGCGCTCAACCACCACAGGCGCTGTGCAAAACTGGGGTAATGCGGCTGTGGTTGCCGGTTTCACCACAAAAAATGTCCAACTTGCCGACGGTACCGTGGTTGAACTGCGTAAACCGGAAATCGCCTTTGAAGGCCCGACGCCTGAAGCATATTCCGTGCGCTCGGCGCAGCCATTAATCGGCATGGGCCTGCTTGAAGCCATTGCCGATGAAACCATTTTGGCCCGGGTACGCACCATACCCGATGCCGACGGCGTGCTGGGTACCGCCAACTACGCTTACGATCCTGAAACCGGCGACGTGCGTTTAGGCCGCTACGGCTGGAAAGCCGGTAAAGTGAGCCTGCGCCACCAGGTAGCCAATGCCGCCTTGCTAGATATGTCGGTAACTTCATCTATTTACCCGAACCGCGACTGCCTGGCCGGGGCAACACACTGTGACGCGGCCAGCGGCACAGAGCCCGGCTTACCAGATGAAGCGCTGCAGTTAATGACAGAATATCTGCACCTGTTAGCCGTACCGGCACAGCGCAGCCTGGTCAGTGGTTTTCCTAAAGGCGTATCGCCGATGGCTTATCTGGATGTTGAACCGGCAAAAATAGCCCAGGGTGAGCAAGTGTTTAAAGCCATCCGCTGTAATGCCTGCCATGTCAGCGAAGTGCAAACCAGCGCCCGTTCGGCGTTTGACGAAGTGCGCAACCAAACTATCCGGCCTTATACCGATATGCTGTTGCATGATATGGGCGAAGAGCTGGCAGATAATTTCGCCGAAGGCTTAGCAGGCGGCAGTATGTGGCGCACGCCCGCTTTATGGGGCATAGGCTACACCGAACACGTTGCTGCCGGTACACCGGTAGGTTATTTACACGACAGCCGCGCCCGTACACTAACCGAAGCCATTTTATGGCACGGCGGCGAAGCTGAAGTGATTAAAAACCGCTTTATCAACTTACCCACCGAAGAGCGCCAGGCGCTGCTGGCTTTCCTGAAATCGCTGTAATATAAAGCCCCCGGTGCTTACCAGGCACCGGGGTTTCATTCTGTGGTCGCTTAGTCCCTTTCAGCTATCTTGCCCTTGCTCTTCCTGTGCTGCAGGCTTATGGCATAGACAGATATTTCGCCGCGCAGTACACTGAAGCGCTATTTTATTAACAACAAGGTTATACCAGTGAATACAGAAAGTTTGTCTGAAGCCCAAATAGCAGAAATAAAAAGCAACTTCGATTTTTTTGACCGTGACGGCAATGGCCGGATTGATTTAACCGAGTTTATCGAACTGCTTACAGCTTTGGCCCCCAAAACCAAAGTAAGCCATGTTGAAGAGGGCTTTAAGCTTATCGACACCAATAATAACGGCTATATCGACTTCGCCGAGTTTTTAGACTGGTGGCAAGACTGCTGGTGGGAATACTAAAATCAAAGGGCAAGGCCGCAGCCTGCCCTAACCGGCAAAACTAATTTTGCCGGTTGTTACGCCCAATATACCCGAGCGGGCGTTACTGAATATTTTTCGATTTAACATCTACTTAAAAGGCAAAGGAATAACCGGGGTAATGGCAATATCTTCCAGGCATTGCTTTAATAACAGCTGCTCAGCTTTATAGATTTTAGAGATTGAACCATCGTCTGCTTTCACATCTACCACTAAGCAGGCACAGCTAAAACCGCCGTTTCTATTGGTACGAACAAAATTATCCTTATTCTCCATGCCCAGGAAAGCCAGAGCCATTGACTCATCATCAACGCTATAGCCTCCTTGTATAGAAATAGTCCAGCTGCCGTCTTTATCTGACAGCCAGACATTGGCAGGTGTCGGGTTTTCAAGCCAACCGCACCTGGTGTCCGCAGAGTAAGCGTAAGAAGATACAAAAATGGACAATGCTATTAAATACCTCATGTGAAATCCTGTAGCCTGCTACGGCGTATAACAGTGGAAATGGCTAAACGCTGCCAGCAACTGCCGAATGTAGTTCATTTAGCCAAACAGCGTTAGTTTACCAGCTTCCCCTGATGAATAACGGCGAAAATCTGCTGGCTGTTGCTGATATTATCAACTGGCGAGCCGTTCAGGATCACTAAACTTGACTGAGCGCCGGGTTGCAGACCCGCTGGCTTTGCCAGAAATTGCCTGGCAGCGCTGGTAGCACTGGCTAATGCCTGCCAGTTGCTTAGCCCGGCCGCAACAAACTTTTCCATTTCGCGATGCACCGTAAAGCCCTGCAAAGTACCGTAGTTGCCGGCATCTGTGCCGGTAAGCAATACCACATCTGCCGCAATCAGGTTTTTAATCGATTGATAATATTTGTCCATTCTTTGTTTCGCCTGTTGTTTTTGCTGCGGCGTCATCTCGCTGGCTGCTTTTTGATAGCCTGCGATAATTCGCGGGGCAGCGACTTTTTGTGCCAGCGTGGCTTGCAGTACGTTAGAAAACATAAATTCATATTCATCGGTGTCGCAGGCCAAAGTTGGAATCACAACAACCTTATATGTAGCTAAGCGTTGTGCTAAATCAGCAGTTATCACGGCATCGTCCGGCAAGTGGGTAATGGCATCGACACCGGCAGCGATAGCGCTGTCGATATCAGCCAGCGTATGGATATGCACTATAGTCTTAATGCCCTGTTTTCTCGCTTCATCCGCAGCAGTTTTAAGTAACTCCGGCGAAAGCGATGGCAGCCTGCCACCCAGGGTACTAACCAGCTTGATTACATCGGCTTGTTTTGCGGCTAACTCGCGAATGTGCTGCTTTGCTTCATCTTCATTAGCAATGGTGCGTGTTTTACCAAACTGAGAGCAATGCCCGCCAGGCGCAGTTAAACATGACAAGCTGGTATAAATATCTGCACCGGCAATTAACCCGCTATGCTGCAACCGCCGATGTTCAAAGAGCTGTTCTTCATTACCAAATAAATCCACAAAGCCAGTCACGCCGGCATGCAAAACCACTTGAGCCGCAGCCGCTGGCCCCATCGTTTCACTTTGACTATGCGGTGCGCGGTTGCCAAAGGCATGGGTGTGCATATCAATTAGCCCCGGAATAACAAACTTGCCACTGATATCCAGTTGCTGGCCGGTAAAATCCGCCGGAATGCTATCTAACCTGGCAATTATACCGCTTTGGTCCAGCAGCAAATGTTGCTTGGTCGAGCTCTTATCGCTGGGGTCAAGCAAGGTACCGTTAGTCAACAATAGTTGTTGTGCAGCAGTCAGTGTGGAGAAGCCGGATATAAGCAGGCATAGCGTGAGTGTCAGCAGTTGGTTTTTCATTATTATTCTCTCCGTTAAAACGAATGAGTCGTAACCGAAGGAGAAAAAGTTTGAATGCGCAGCAAGTGATAATTAAATCAAAAAATTGAAGCAATTTTTTATTCTTACTAATTAATGGTGAAAACGGCTAAAACATTGGCCGCCGGTTTATAACTTATAAGCAGGAATCACCTAACAAACTAATTTTAAAAGATAAAAATGCTGGCATAACACTTGATTGCTTAATGATAAAACACCGCATGTTTAACATTAAAAGGATCAACACTATGAACAGAACCCTGGTTATTATCTTGTTAGTTGTGGTAGGTATTTACTGCTTACCTACTTTACTTGCTGTGGCAGCGACTATTTTTGCCATTGTTATCGGCGTTTTCGGCGCTATTCTTGGCGTAGGGATCTCATTAGTGGTTACGCTGTTGCCGGTTATTATTGTTGGCTACCTGATCTGGTGGTTGGTGCGCGACAACCGCCGTAACCGCCAGTATTAAGCGGTGTTCGGCATAACAGGGGGCCTAGCACAAGCCCCCGATAGAAACCTTACTCATGCCCCCACGGCGCTGGGGGCAATTCAGCTAACGGTTGGCTGAGATCAAAATCGATGCGCCAGCTCCAGTCACTGCCGCGCACTGTGCCGTAGGTGTAACGCACGCCCGGCTCTATCTCAATGCGCCAGCCACGAAAATAACCGGACTCTGTTGTTCTTTCTAACGACTGAAACTCCTGCCGGATAGCTGTACCCTCACCATAGGAAAAACCGCCATACATAGTAACACTATCGTCATGCCCGTCTTTGGTGCGATGATCGTGACGTAACTCCAGTTTGTCTGCATGTTTGGTATAGATCCAGGTGCGCGAACGGTTCCAGCCTTGCGTAGCTTCCAATTCAATATGGAACGGTAACTTGAGCTGCGTTTCATTACAGTCACGAAAGTGCACAATTAACAGCTCGGTGCCGGTTAGCATAGTGTCACCCTCTGGCGCCAGTGTCAGCTTACCGGGATAGGCTTTGCCGCATTGCACACTTAACTGCTGAAAAAACTGCTCAAAAGCTTTAATGGATGGAGTTTGGGCAAGCGTCTGCAGGCTAAAAGGCAACAGCAGGCTACTTAATAAGGTCATTTTTTTCATCGGTTTGATGCCATGTGAAGTAAGTAGTTAAGCCAAACACACTAAACAAAAACCGCGTATTGCACCAGAGCAGAATTGAGCTGGTTATGTCTTACTATTTAATAGTGTGATGGCTATTCACATCTGAATTTATGTCTGCAAGCTGATTAAGGATCCGGCTTCGGCAAACATGCAGTATTTCATCCGCCAGTGGAGAGCTATCCGGGCAGGCTCGTGATAACACAATAGCACCTACGACCTGTGCAAGAGTCTCTATTCTGCTGGCTCGTGCTTCGCGCTGCGCACTCTCGCTCAAGGCCGCATCTTCATGTGCCAGGGTTGCCAGCTGATTTTCAATTCCGATCGCAAATGTTTCCTTAAGAGATTCCGGTTGACGCGCGGCATCTGCGCAAAGTGCAGCCATGGTACAACCTTCGCCCGGCGCATCACGATGCTGCCGTGACAGGTAGTGCTGCACAAAGTCGGCGATATCTACGTTCGCAGTTTTCTCTGCCGACTGCGCAAAGCTGCAGGCTGCTGCTTCAGCCATCAAGTCTGCTTTAGAGCCAAAGTGCTTATAAAAGCCACCATGGGTAAAACCAGCTGCAGCCATCAATTCGGCTACGCCCACGCCATCGTAACCGCGCTCGCGAAACAACACTGAGGCCGTTTCAACAATACGCTGACGGTTCTCCTGCACCTGTGCTTTTGTCACCTTCATCTCTGCGGCATCTCCTCACAAAATTATGGCCGAAGTATACTTTGATTATGATCATAATCAAAGTATTTGACATTTTAGATTATGATCGTCATCATAACAACCATTCCCAGCACCCAAATGGAAAACCCAGAACATGACAAAGGCTAATTTATTTCAACCCTACATCCTTGGTTCGCTCGAACTAGCCAATCGCATCGTGATGGCGCCACTAACACGCAATCGTGCCGGAGCAGGCTTAGTACCAAGCGAGCTTGCCGCAACCTATTATGCGCAGCGCGCTTCAGCTGGCCTGATTATTACCGAAGCCACACAGATCTCTGCACAAGCCCAGGGCTATCAGGACACACCCGGTATCTACACTCGGGCGCAAATCGAGGGCTGGCGTAAAGTGACAGATGCAGTACATGCCAAAGGTGGAAAAATATTCGTCCAACTATGGCACGTAGGCCGGATATCTCATGTTGACTTACAGCCGGGTGGTGCTGCCCCAGTTGCCCCTTCAGCCATCCGCGCCGAAACTAAAACCTTTGTTAATAACGGTTTTCATGATGTCTCTGAACCGCGAGCTTTGACGCTTGAAGAACTCCCGGGCATTATTGAAGATTTCCGCCAGGCGGCTGCCAATGCCATAACCGCAGGTTTTGATGGCGTTGAGATCCACGCTGCCAATGGCTACCTGTTGGAGCAATTCCTCAAAGACGGTGCTAACCAGCGCACAGATGCTTACGGTGGCTCCATTGAAAATCGTGCCCGCCTGTTGCTGGAAGTGACTCAGGCCGTGATTAAAGCAATTGGTGCTGAACGCACTGGTGTGCGTATTTCCCCTGTCTCTCCGGCCAATGCAATTTCATGCACTAACCCGCAGCCACAATACGATTATGTCGCCGGTGAGCTTAGTGCTCTGGGTGTGGTTTATCTGCATGTTGTCGAAGGGGCTACAGGTGGCCCGCGTGATGTCACGCCTTTTGATTACGATTCACTACGCCAACGCTTCAAAAATACTTACTTGGCTAACAACGGTTATAACACTGAGCTAGCTTCCGCTCAGTTGGCTGAAGATAAAGCTGACTTGTTTGCATTTGGACGTCCATTCATTTCAAACCCCGATCTAGTCGAAAGATTGAAAAGCGGTGCACCTTTAAACGAACTTGACCCAACAACGCTGTACGGCGGTGGCGCCAAGGGCTACATCGATTACCCGGCACTTGCTGATGCCAGCGCGTAATAACGCTGGCAGGCAACAAACTCAATAAGCACCGCTTATCGCGGCCGATCTTCAACTATTAAATTAAGAGTAAATATATGACCACATCTTCCGTTCTTATCACTGGCGCTTCTACTGGTATTGGCGCTGTCTACGCAAACCGCTTCGCCCGCCGTGGCCATGATCTTGTGCTGGTTGCCCGTGACCAGGCCAGGCTGGAAGCGCTAGCAGCAGGTTTACGACAAGACTACCGCATTAATGTGGATGTATTGCCGGCTGATCTGACAAACGCCAGTGACCTTGCCAAAGTAGAAAAACGGCTACAAGACGATTCCCGTATCGATACTCTGATTAACAACGCTGGCATAGCTCAGTCTGGTGGTTTTATTCAGCAAACCTCAAGCAGCATCGATCAACTGATTGCCCTGAATACCACAGCCTTAACACGACTGGCAGCAGCTATAGCGCCTCGGTTGGTACAAGCTGGCAAAGGGTCGATCGTCAACATTAGTTCAGTGGTGGGCCTGGCTCCTGAGTTTGGTATGTCGGTCTATGGTGCAACTAAGGCCTTTGTGCTTTTCCTGTCTCAGGGTATGAGTCTGGAATTATCAGCGAAAGGCGTCTATGTGCAGGCCGTACTGCCAGCCGGTACTTATACCGAGATTTGGCAACGTGCCGGTATCGATATCAGTGATTTCTCCCAAATGATGCATGTCGATGAACTGGTTGATGCAGCTTTGGTTGGCTTTGACCGTCGTGAGCAGGTAACCATACCGCCACTACACAAGGCTGAACGTTGGGATAACCTGGATGCAACACGCCAGGCGCTGCTGTCAGACATTAAACAAGCAGAAGCCGCAGAGCGATATAAAACCGCTTAGTAAATAAGTGGCACATTTAAGGAGTTGGCATGAAATCAAATAAACTTGTAGCCCTTGTAACCGGCGCTTCGTCGGGCATAGGTGAAGCATCGGCCATTAAACTTCAGGCTGCGGGCTACACTGTCTATGGCACCAGCCGACGTGGTGGTCAGGCTGGCGGAAAGGCGTTTCCAATGCTGGCGCTTGACGTGACCGATGACGCATCGGTTGAAGCTGCGGTTGCTAAACTGATACAGCGGGAGGGACGCATCGATCTGCTGGTTAACAATGCAGGTTTCGGCGTTGCGCCAGCGGGAGCAGAAGAAAGCTCAATAGCACAGGCGAAAAGTATTTTTGACACGAACTTCCTCGGCATTGTCCGCATGACTCGCGCTGTCGTGCCGCATATGCGCAGTCAGGGCCATGGCCGTATTATTAATATCGGGTCGATCATTGGTGTTGTACCTATGCCTTACGTGGCACTTTATGCAGCCAGCAAGCACGCAGTTGAGGGTTACTCGGAAGCTCTGGATCATGAATTACGCACTCGTGGCATCAGGGTTTCAGTGATTGAACCCGCCTTTACCAAAACTCAGTTTGAGGCCAATAACGTCGAGCCTGATGCCAAACTACCAGAGTATGACCAGATCCGCGCCAAGCTGGCTAAAGTGGTGGCTCAAGCGATGGAAGGCGGAGATAGCCCGGATGTCGTGGCAGAGGTAGTGGTTACAGCAGCTCAGGCAGCTACTCCAAAAAGGCGCTATACCGCTGGCAAAGCTGCAGGTCAGCTCAGGTTTCTGCGCCGGTTTGCACCAACCTCAGTCTTGGATAAAGGCCTGCGTAAAAATCTACAACTGGATACAAACGAAGACGGCGTATGACATTCCGGCACTTAGCACTACTAAGCTCAGTGCTGTTATTTGGTTTAGGTGCGGTATGGATGTTCGCGCCTGAGCTAATGTTAACGCAATGGGGAGTGCAGTATTCAGATGGCGCTGGTTTAGTCAGTCGTCGTGCTGCCGCTTTTTACGCCGGTATAGCTCTGATGCTGCTATTGGCCAGAAATGCCGAAGCATCCAAAGCGCGCTTTGCTTTGGCTAAAGGGGTGAGTCTGACCTGTTTAATATTGGCGACTCTCGGAATTTTAGAATGGCAGTCTGGCTCAGCCACAGCTCACATTCTGGTCGCTGTAGTGCTTGAAGCTTTTTTAGCAGTCACGTTTTTACTAAGTAACAAAGCTTAATAACAGGACGAAATCAGCAATGGCCAGTTCAACCCATACCAGCTTAATCTATAGCTGTGGAGTATAAATAAATGACAAATCAAAGCATGCAAGCTTTTACTTTTAAACGTTATGGCAAGTCGCCCGATGTCGGACTGGCCACGACTGCCCGCCCTGCTGCATTAAAAGCCAACGAAATCCTGGTACAGGTGCATGCTGCAGCCCTAAACCCTATTGATAATATGATCCTGACCGGCATGTTTAAGCCTGTTTTGCATTTTCAGTTGCCCGCCACTATAGGCAGCGATCTGGCTGGTGTGGTAACTGCAGTAGGCAGTCAGGTCAGCCGTTTCAAAGTGGGTGATGCCGTTTTCGCCAGCATTTTTGATACTGGCACTGGTGCTGTGGCCAAATATGCTGTGGTCGCTGAAAGTGCGGCAGCACTAAAACCTGCCAATCTGGATTTTGTGCAAGCTGCATCTATTCCTATGGTAGGCCTTACCTCATGGCAAGCTTTAAAAGAGAGGGCCGGAATTCAACCAGGTCAGAAAGTATTTATTCCTGCGGGTTCTGGCGGCATTGGTACTTTTGCAATCCAACTGGCTAAATACTTTGGCGCGAAAGTGGCCACTACCACCAGTAGCAAAAACCTGGCATTGGTGAAAAGCCTCGGTGCCGACCAGGTGATTAACTACACCCAACAAGAATTCGACAAAGTACTGCTGGGTTACGATATAGCCCTTGGCACCATCAGAGGCGATGCAATTGAGAAATCGATCGGCATTCTCAAGCCTGGCAGCAACATTGTTTCCTTGGTCGGCCCGCTGGATAAGGCCTTTGCACAGGCCCGCAAGTTGAACTTTGTGCTGAAATTTGTCTTTGGTTTGATGAGCCGTAAAATCATAGCGCAAGCGAAAAAACGTCAGGTCAGCTATTCATTTTTATTTGTCCGCCCCGACGGCAATCAGCTTAGCGACATCAGCACACTGCTCGAAGCCGAAAAGATTAAACCTGTGATCGACAAAGTCTTTCCGTTTAAGCAAGCAAAAGATGCACTGGACTATCTGGCGCAAGGCCGCGCCAAAGGCAAAGTGGTGATTAAAATAGTATAAGTTTGAAATAATCCGTACTACTGAATTGTGTGATGCGCCCCTTGGCTGACCGGATCGAAGCCTGGCAACGCCCAGCCGACTTTGATCAGATAGCCAGTGTTATCAGCCTGGGTCAGGTTGTTGTCACTGCTACCCGGTTATTGCAGGGCGATATCCGGGGCAGGGGTATTGTTAAAATCTGACGTGCAGCGGTTACAGAACCCGCTGCGTAACGCAGGCTTTAATCAGCAAAACTCACCTTGCCCATGGTAACGCCCGGTATTCCCTCGCGGGCGTTGCTGAATTTTTGTTTACCGCCGACTAAACATTCATTGGCCAGTACAGCAAATAATACCGCTTCTTTCGCGTCGGGGTTTATGCCTAAATCACGGGTGGTTTTAATGCTTACATCCGGCAATGCAGCCTGAATTTGGGCCATTAACAGCGGGTTATGAATACCGCCGCCGCTGGCGTAAATAACAAACTGATCCAGTTTTGCTGTAGTTTGCTTAATGGCACTGATAATCATATCGGCGCTAAAACAGTTTAGCGTGGCCATAATATCGGCATGGCTTAATTGCTTTGTACCGCTTACCTGCTGCGCCTTAGCAAGATAGGCCAGGTTAAATACCTCCGGCCCGGTAGTTTTAGGAAAACCCAGCGCAAAAAACGGGTCTTGCTTTAACGCCCCCAGTAAAGGCTCACTAACCTTTCCGGCTTTGGCCAATACGGAATTTTCATCAAAATACTTACCCGGATAATGCTGTTGAATAAACGCATCCATCATAGTATTGCCGGGGCCAATGTCGCTGCTAAATACGGCTTCGGCGTCCAGTGTTTGTGGCAACCAGGTAAAGTTAGCTATGCCGCCGATATTGAGCATAATGCGGTTTTCGCTATTGCTGCTAAACAATAAATAATCGCCATATACCGCTAACGGTGCGCCCTCGCCGCCTGCAGCAATGTGTTTTTGCCGGAAATCACTCAGCGTAATAATACCGGTGGCCATCGCCAGATGATCGCCATCGCCAATTTGCAGCGTGGCGTTACCGTAATCAGCCAGATTATGCTGGCGTTTAGGGCAGTGAAAAATGGTCTGGCCGTGGCTGGCTATTACGTCCACATCAGCAGCCGTTAACTGCCACTGCGCCAGGCACTGGTTAATCATACGGCCGTGCTCCAGGCCTATCCACGGGTTTAACAACGTTACTGCCTGCAAGTCTACTTCACGTTTGGAAAACACTGCCTTTACCCGCTGCTTGTAGTCGGTGTCGTAATCTACCGTGGTGAACTGTAATAAGTTAATGCGGGTATCAAGGCCATCGCCGCTCAGTTCGCACAGTGCCACATCCAGGCCGTCGAGTGAGGTGCCGCTCATCAGGCCAATAACTTTCCGGCTGGGTTTGGCGGCAATATTAAACAAGTTCTGAATATGTGCGTGCATAGGTTTTCCTGTTGAGGCTGGAGCAAAACTATTGTTGCAAACTGTAGCATGAATAATTTATCCGACAACACTAAGATTTACACTAAATAAAATTGCATAAAATTTCGCATTGGGGTATATATTCATTGAAAGCTAGTTACTAATGTATAAAAAATTCATAAATTCAAACCCGATATTCTAGCTATAGCAACTGGGAGTATACACAGATGGCGTCTTACCTTAGCAGCAAAACCGCCGGCCACACACTGCGCCAGGCCTCTAAACTGGCTTTGGCAGTAAACCTGGCATTATTCAGCCAAATCACTCTGGCACAACAACCGAACGAAGCCGCCGTAGAAAAAACCGAAGTGATCACCATCACCGGTTCGCGCATTGCCCGTACTGAACTTGTGGCATCAAGCCCGGTCGCTTCGGTAGATGAAGTACAAATTCAGCTGGACCGTGCCGTTAACGTTGAAGACATTACTGCCAAACTGCCGCAGGCAGCAGCAGGTGCCAATGCCACCGGCGCCACTGTGGGTGACTCTTTAGGCTCTTCAACTATCGACTTACGCAGTCTGGGCCAAAACCGTACCTTGGTGCTGATTAACGGTACCCGTGCCGTACCCTTTAGCTTTCGTAACTCGGTAGATGTCAATATTATTCCTGCCGGCTTAATTAAGCGGGTAGATGTATTAACCGGTGGTGCTGCTGCCGTATATGGCGCCGATGCAGTGGCTGGCGTAGTTAACTTTATTATGGACGACAAGTTTGATGGCGTTGAGCTGTCGGCCAGTTATGAAACCGCCGATGGTGGCGGTGAGAAAATGAATACTGAAGCCGTGTTTGGTGGTGATATTGCCAATGGCCGTGGCCATATTACCGGTTATGTCGGTTACTCTGAACGCAAAGCGCTGCTGGCCGGTGAACGTAGCTGGGCGATGCAAAACAGCGGCAGCATGATTAACAGCGGCGGTTTTTATACCGACGTTGCCAGCGGCAACAGCTTTGGTATTGACGATAACGGCGGCGTGACTGCAGGGCGTAACACAGTAAACGTTACCGGTGATCGCTACCTTACCCAGCCAATGGACCGTTTATCTGCCGGTTTATTCTTTAACACTGAATTTAACGACTACGTTGAACTGTACGGCCGCGGCATGTACGCCAAAGTAAAAGTAACCGGCGCCGGTTCTGCTGGCCAGACACCCATTTCAGTTAACGAGCAGGTTACCTTAACAGCAGACAACCCTTATATTCCTGCGGCGGTGCGTGATTTAATCAGTTTTGACGCCAACGGCAATGCGCTGGTTAACGTTGAGCGCAACCTGGGCCTGGGCGTGCAATACACTGAAGCGGTGCGCGAATCCAGCCAGTTCCAACTGGGCTTAAAAGGCATATTAACCGACAGCTTAAGCTACGACGTTTACGCCCAGTATGGCCTTACCGACGAAACCTCGAGCATTTATAACAATGCCTACCGCAACAACAACAGCGGCGTCAGCCGTTTTGGTGCTTTGGCCAACACGGTAGATATTTTTGACCCGCAACTGGATTTAAGCTCGTTTAGCGTGCCACTGCTGTTTGCCAACCGCGAGCGTACGCAAAGCGTATGGGCGGCTACAGTGTCGGGCGATTCAGCGCCATTATTTGAATTACCGGCCGGTGCAGTAAGCTACGCGCTGGGTTATGAATACCGCAAAGAAACCGGCAAACAAATTCCGGGCGATGCGTTTCGTAACGGCACTAGCTTTTCTTCGGCTGGTGTATTTGATATGGACGCCAGCTTCGACAGTAAAGAAGTCTATGCCGAAGTATTAATACCAGTGCTGTTTGACAAGCCTTTTGCCGAACAGCTTGACTTTGAAGGGGCTTACCGCGTTTCTGAGTACTCTAATACCGACGCTGAAAACACCTGGAAGCTGGGCATTAACTGGGCAATAAACAGCGATGTACGTATTCGTGCCAGCCGCCAGACGGCGTTTCGTGCACCTAACTTAGGTGAATTTGCCAGCCCGATCACAGCCTTGTCACTGGCGTTGTTTGATCAAACCAGCGAGCAATTTGTACCACGCTTTGCCGGCCGTTTTGATGGCGACCCATGTTTACTGGGCACCGGTAATGCCGAGCAATGCGCCCGTTACGGTGCCGCGCCGGTAGGCACACCGTTTGATGCCTCTACCGCCAGCTACACCTTTGGTGGCAACCCGGAAATTAAACCAGAGCAAGCTGTGTCTTCTACGCTGGGCCTGGTGTATACGCCATCTTATCTGAAAGGCTTTGACGTCACCCTGGATTACTACACCATTGAAATTACCGATGCAGTAAGCCAGATCCAGCCTGCTGCCGCGCTGAAAAACTGTTATATCGACAACCCTGTTGCCGGCAACCCCTTGTGTGACGCTGTGCGCCGTGACCCGCAAACCGGCCTGATCAGCACGGCCATTGTAAACGACTTTAACCTGGCAGCAGTTAAGCAAGACGGCGTTGACCTGGCGGTTAATTACCGTTTTGACGCCCCGGCCGTTATGGGCGGCAGCATGAAACTGGCGTATCACGGTACCATTATTACCAAGCAAACCCGGCAGAATAACGCTACGCTGCCTGCCATTGACTGTAAAGGCACCTTTGGCAGCGCCTGCTCCGGCGACTTTGCCAGTGTGCTGCAGGCAGACTACAAACACCGTATGACACTAGACTGGAACCTCGACACGCTGGGCGTACAGCTGGGCTGGCGTCGTATTGGCGAAGTAGAAAGTGCTGCCGATCGCAGTATCAGCATTGGTGCACAAAACTATATCGACTTATCCGCATCATGGCAGGTAACTGATGAGCTAAGCCTGACCGGCGGTATTGATAACCTGCTGGATAGAGATCCGCCATTACCGTTCTCTGGCGCCAACCATTTTAATACTGTAAGTGACTACTCAGTTCTGGGGCGCACTGTAGGTATTTCACTGCGTTACAAGCCCGCGTTCTAATCCCGGACACGGTGTTTCCCGGCCTGTATTGCAGGCCGGGCTTTTCAATTCCCTCCCTTCATAATAAGCTGCTGGTTTAAACCGCTTTACTATACTGAGCCAATCAGGCTGCAAACAGGAATACCGGATGTCTGTACTCGACAAAATTCATGCCCTGCGCGAAAAATTTCCGCGTGCAGAGCAGCAACTGGCAGAATATATTCTGGCCAACCCGGATCATATCCGTGATATGCCATCACAAATGCTGGCAAAAGCCGTAGGCATCAGTCAGGCCAGCGTGGTGCGCTTTACCCAGAAACTGGGTTACAAAGGCTACCCGGATTTTAAATTTGCCATTACTGACAGCCTGCACCATCAGGTACTGCCTGCGAGCGCCGACAAGCTGCACGGCGAGATTTCACTGGACGATACCTTCAGTACCATGAGCCAGAAACTGCTGGCCAGCAAAATTAATGTGCTGAATAAAACCCATTCTATTAACTCACAAACCAGCTATGAACAGGCCGCGCTGATGCTACGCAATGCCAAACGGGTGTTGTTGTGTGGTAAGGGCGGCTCGGCCTTAGTGGCAAAAGATTTCTCTTACAAGCTGCAAAAACTCGGCATGGCAGCGCTGGCCGAAACCGACACCCATGTGCAACTGGCCAATATTGCTAACTACACCGCCGAAGATGTGCTGGTGGTACTGAGTGAATCGGGTGAAACCGCCGACAGCGTAAAAATTACCGAGCAAGCCGCGACTAACGGCGTACAAATTATCAGTATTACCGCTTATGGCGCCAATAGCATTGCCCGGCTGGCCGGCCTGAATTTGTACACAGTAGCCGATGAAAGCTCAGCGCGGTTGTCGTCTATTCTGGCGCGTAATGCCCAGGAACTGGTGATCGACACGCTGTTTATTCTGCTAACCCAAACCTGCCCGCAAGGCCGCAAAAAACTGGCGGCATCCAATAAAGCAGTAGATACCTTTTTAGCCCGCAAACGCTAATAAATTAAAATATTCTAATATAGAGTAACAAAAGCTTGATCCAGCGCATAAGCGCTGGTTGCCTGCGCTTGTATAGTGTTATGGCTGTACTACTTTATAGGTACTGCCTCACATTAACCTGCGCACGCGGAGTATGCAGATGGATATTGTAGACCTGTCCCGACTTCAGTTTGCCTTTACGGCAATGATCCACTTCCTGTTTGTTCCTCTTACCCTTGGTATGGCCTTTTTACTGGCCATTATGGAATCGGTTTATGTTATGACCGGTAAAACCATTTACCGTGACATGACCAAATTCTGGGGTAAGTTATTTGGCATTAACTTTGCGCTTGGGGTAACCACCGGCATTGCTATGGAATTCCAGTTTGGTACTAACTGGTCTTACTATTCGCACTATGTTGGCGACATTTTCGGCGCACCGCTGGCCATAGAAGCGCTAATGGCGTTTTTCCTTGAGTCTACCCTGTTTGGCTTGTTTTTCTTTGGTTGGGATCGCTTAAGCAAGGAAAAACACCTGGCCGTAACCTGGCTGATGGCACTAGCCACCAATTTGTCAGCTTTGTGGATTTTAGTCGCCAACGGCTGGATGCAACACCCTATAGGCTCGGTATTTAATATCGATACCATGCGCATGGAGCTCACCAGCTTTAGCGACGTCATTTTTAACCCGGTGGCCCAGGTTAAATTTGTTCACACCGTATCGGCCGGTTATGTTACCGGTGCGGTGTTTGTGCTGGCGATTTCCAGCTGGTATTTGCTCAAAGGCCGTGATTTACCCTTTGCCCGGCGCAGCTTTGCCATTGCTTCAGCCTTTGGCCTGGCCAGTGCGCTGTCGGTAATAGTGCTGGGGGATGAATCAGGCTACGAGCTGGGCGATGTGCAAAAAGTTAAACTGGCCGCCGTTGAGGCCGAATGGCATACCCACCCGGCACCAGCGGCCTTTACGGTGTTTGGCGTACCGAACGAGCAAACGCAAACCACCGACTATGCGCTGAAAATTCCGGCTGTGCTTGGCCTTATTGCCACCCGTTCGGTAACCGAAGAAGTGGCGGGTTTAAGTGAGCTGAAAGAAAAACACCTGCAGCGTATTATCCGCGGCCAGGAAGCTTATGTGCTGATGACACAATATCGCGCCGGTGATAAATCGCCGGCAACGATTAACCGCTTTAATGAAGTTAGCGCCGATTTGGGCTACGGCATGCTGCTAACCGCCTATACCGACGATGTTGCCAATGCCACGGCAGAGCATATTGCTCAGGCAGTGGAAGACTCAGTACCTAAAGTATGGCCGCTGTTTTGGAGCTTTCGCATTATGGTTGCGTGCGGCGTATCTATGCTGGTGCTGTTTGCTGCAGCCTTCTGGCACAGCGCTAAACGCACAGTAGATAAACCGCGCTGGTTGCTTAAATTTGCCCTGTTTAGCCTGCCACTGCCGTGGATTGCCTGTGAAGCTGGCTGGTTTGTCGCCGAGTATGGCCGCCAACCCTGGGCCATTGGTGAAATACTGCCAACCCATTTAGCCGTGTCGCAGCTTAGTGTCAGCGATATCTGGTTCAGTCTGGGCACTATAGTGGTGCTGTACACCATCTTCGTTATTATCGAAATGTGGCTGATGACAAAATATGCCAGGCTTGGGCCCTCTGCGCTGCATACCGGTAAGTACGATTTAGAAAGCCCCGCTAACGTGAAGGAGGCATAACATGGATTACGAAGCACTAAGGTTTATCTGGTGGTTACTGATTGGCGTATTGCTGATTGGCTTTGTCGTTACCGACGGTTTTGATATGGGCGTGGCAGCCTTGCTAAAAGTGTTGGGCAAAAACAATGACGAGCGCCGCGTAATGATTAACGCCATAGCACCGCACTGGGATGGTAATCAGGTGTGGCTTATCACTGCAGGCGGTGCCTTATTCGCCGCCTGGCCCACGGTATATGCTGCCTCGTTCAGTGGCTTTTATATCGCCTTAATGTTAACGCTGTTTGCGCTGTTTTTACGCCCCCTCGGCTTTGAATACCGCGCCAAAATTGACAGTGAAATATGGCGCAGCCGCTGGGACTGGGCGCTTACCGCAGGTTCGGCTATACCGGCACTGATTTTTGGTGTGGCGTTTGGCAACCTGCTGCAGGGCGTACCCTTTTACTTTGACGACATTTTACGCCTGCACTATACCGGCAGCTTTTGGGCGTTGCTTAACCCCTTTGCCCTGCTGGCCGGTGTGTTAAGCCTGTTGATGATAGTAAACCACGGCGCCACTTACCTGCAGCTGAAAACCGAAGCCGACTTAAAAGCGCGCAGCGAAAAACTGTCTGCTGTGCTGGCGCCGGTGTGTGCCGCCATCTTTGTGCTGGCTGGTGTCTGGTTGTTTCTGGCCGTCGATGGCTATAGTGTTACCAGCCTTATTGATACTAACGGCGCTAACCGCACTACCGATAAAACGGTGCTGATAAGTGCCGGGGCCTGGTTTACTAACTACGAAAAATGGCCACTGCTGTGGCTGGCACCGGCACTTGGCGTGGCAGGCTTTTTACTTTGCGCGCTGGCCAGTAAAACACAGCGCCATATCAGCGCTTTTATCAGCTCGTCTTTGGCTATTGCCATGGTAGTGCTGACAGCTGGCGTGAGTATGTTCCCCTTTGTTATGCCGTCCAGCACTACACCGGCGCACAGCCTGACCATGTGGGACGCTACCGCCAGTGAAACCACGCTGATGATTATGTTTGTGGTGGCCTGCATCTTTGTACCGCTGATCCTGGCGTACACCGCCTGGAGTTACTTTGTCATGCGCGGGCGCTTAAACGAGCAGCATATCCGTGACAATAGTCATTCACTGTACTGATCTTCAGCAAAGAAAGAGGAGCAACCTATGTGGTATTTTGCCTGGATTTTAGGCGTATTAATGGCCTGCTCATTTGGCATTATCAATGCCATGTGGCTGGAATTTAAGGGCTACGAAGGCGAGGACACCCAAGCTGACTAACCCAGGCCAACCGGCACAGCAGCTGGCAACGCTGCTGCAAAGCCAGCGTAAACGGCTTAACAGCGCCCTGCTGTTAGCCGTAAGTGCCAGCCTGCTGTTTATTTTGCAATGTTATTTACTGGCCAGCCTGTTTGCCGGCTGGCTTATTGCCAGCCAGCAGGGCCTGCCGGTTAACAGCAGCCAACTGCTTAATACCCTGCCCTGGCTGGCGCTGTGCCTGCTGGGGCGGCCAGTGCTGCAATATTACCGTGAACAACTCAGCCTTACTGCCAGCCAGCATATTCGTGGCAGTTTACGTGCGCAGTTGCTGGCAAAACTGGCTGATGCCGGCCCGGCTAAAAACCAGTACGGTAACGACGGTAGTTTAAGCAGCAAACTGCTGGAGCAGGTTGATGCGCTGGATGGTTTTATCAGCCGCTATTATGTACAGCGCTATCTGGTGCTGATCACCCCATTGCTGCTGGTGGGCGCCACTGTTATTTACAGCCCGCTGGCGGCAGCTATTTTACTCATTACCGCACCGCTGGTGCCGCTGTTTATGATCTTGCTTGGCAATGCCGCAGCCGCTGCCAGCCAGCGCCAGTTGCAGCAACTTAGCCGCATGAGCGGCCGTTTTCTTGATTTAGTGCGTGGTATGGCCACGTTGCAGCAATTACAGGCTACTGAGCGTGCTACGCAATCTGTGGCCAATGCCGCCGGGCGCTACCGCGACAGCAGTATGAGCGTGCTGAAACTGGCGTTTTTATCTTCCGCCGTGCTGGAGTTTTTCTCGGCATTGGCCATTGCCTTACTGGCATTGTATTTGGGCCTGGGTCTGCTGGGTATTTTACCCTGGGCCAAAGAGGTTATACCAGTGCCGTATCAGGGGGCGTTATTTATTCTGCTGCTGGCACCGGAGTTTTATGCACCGCTGCGCCAGCTCGGCAGCGATTATCACGCCAAAGCCCAGGCCGAAGCCGCAATTGACGAGCTAAGCCCTATTCTACAACGCCGTGCCTGGCAACACCCCGGCACACAGTTACTCACGCTCACCAGTGCGCCGCACATTAGCCTGCAACAGCTGCATATTCTAACTGCCGGGCAGCGCCAGCGGCTGGCGCCGGTAAGCTTTAGTATAAACAGTGGCGGGCGCATTGCATTGCAGGGGCCAAGTGGCTGTGGTAAATCCAGCCTGTTGCATGCGTTGCTGGGTTTTGTGCCGTATCAGGGCGATATTTTAATTAACCAACATCCGCTGACTCAGCTTGAGCGCAACCACTGGCAACAGCAGTTAGGTTATATGGCGCAATACAGCAGCATTGCTGCCGCCAGCATTGCCGATAATCTGCGCCTGGCCGCAGCTGATGCCAGCGAGCAGCAACTGATAGCCGCGCTGCAACAGGTAGAGCTGTGGCCGTTAATACAACAATTACCGCTGGGGTTAAATACTATGCTGGGCGAGCGTGGCCGGGGCTTATCCGGCGGCCAGCTGCAACGGCTGGCACTGGCGCAGCTGTTGCTACGCGATGCTAAAATCTGGCTGCTGGATGAGCCCACCGCGCATTTAGACGGCGCTACCGCCTATCGTTTACACCAGCTGATTGGCACACTCAGCCGCGGTAAAACCCTGATTATCGTTAGCCACCAGCTACACGGCCTGGACTGGCTGGATGAGGTGATCCGGCTGGATAATCCTGCAGTGACCGATATTGACGGAGCACAGTATGTTCAAGCCTAAGAGCCTGCCAGCGCCTGAATGCAGTATTCGTTTGCGCAGCCTGTTACGCAGCCGCAGTAAAGCCTGGCTACTGGCGTTACTGCTGGGCCTGATAACCTTACTGGCGGCAGCAACCTTACTGGCCTTATCGGGCTGGTTTATCAGCGCCGCTGCGCTGGCCGGGCTGGCCAGTGTGGGTGCTTATGGTTTTGATTACTTCCGCCCGGCGGCGATTATCCGCCTGTGTGCTATTGGCCGCACAGCCGGGCGCTACGCCGAACGTTTAACCTCGCACTATGCAGCCCTTGGCCTGTTAAAAGATTTACGCGTGCACAGCTTTACCGCGCTGGCACAACAGCGGCACAACAACCGCCATTCGGCAGAAACGCTGCAGCATCTGGTCGGTGATATCGATTTACTCGATCAGTTTCCGTTAAAAGTTATCGCGCCCTGGCTTTGGGCTGGCAGTTTAACCATGCTGGTGCTGTTGTTCTGGTATTTACTGGCGCCGCCGCTGCTGGTTGCTGCTGCCCCCTGCCTGTTGCTGGCACTGGCATTACCACTGCTTACCGTGCGCCGCGCCAAAGCGCTGGCACAACAGGATACCCACACCAGCACACAGCGGCGTACGCTATTGCTGGAGCCGCTATCAATGCTAACCTCATTACTGCTGTGGCAGCGCTGGCCAGATAACATCAGCCGCTTTAGTGCGCAGGATCAGGCCTATCTTAATTTGCAGTGGCGCCAGCAGCAATTAATCAGCCGCACCGCACTGTTGCAGCAAAGCCTGCTGGCATTAAGCCTGCTGGCACTGCTGTGGCAGGGCAACGCGCTGGTGGCCGCCAACTTACTCAGTGTGCCGCTGCTGCTGGCAGCGATGCTGGCACTGTGGGCGCTGCATGAAGTGTTGCTGCCGCTGTGTCAGAGTTTTATTGCGCTGGGCCTCAGTAGCGCCGCGCGCGACCGGCTGAACCGGTTAACTTATGTCAGTGCGCCGGCACAGCTTAATAAACCTGAACCGGCAGCACCGCTGTGCCTGAATGTCAGCCGGTTGTCGGCACGCCAGAGCGGTGCCTTAGTTGGCCCGTCGCAGCTTAGCTTTAACCTGCAAAGCGGTGAGGTATTGCTTATCAGTGGAGCTTCCGGCAGCGGCAAAACCACCTTACTGCAGGCGCTGGCTAATCAGCTGGTTTTTAGCGGTGAGATCTGCCTGAACGGCCTGCCGTACGAAGAATGGCAGCTTAGCAATACTCTGGCGTACCTGCCGCAACAAGCAGATTTATTTGATTTAACCCTGGCGCAAAACCTGCGTTTAGCCGCACCAACAGCAACCGATGCCCAGCTGTGGCAGGTGTTAGATGATGTTGCGCTAAGCGACTGGGCCAAAAACCAGCCACTGCAGCTTGATACCCTGGTAAGCGAATACGGTGCGGCGGTGTCCGGCGGCCAGGCCCGGCGCATTGCCCTGGCGCGCTTGTTGTTAACACAACGGCCGGTATTGCTGCTGGACGAGCCTTTTGCCGGCTTAGACCCGGCCACCACAGCGCATGTGCTTAAAGCCTTGCTGGCACGCCAGCGCAGTGGCTTGCTGGTTATTGTCAGCCATCAGCAACTTAATGTGCCCGGCGCCAAACAGCTGCAGCTGTAGTGCTATAGCAGCGCAAAAAAGGCCGCGTTATTTTTGCGCTGCTGCACAGGCCGCAACAGAGTCGCGCTCAACCAGATTAGGGATAAACAAGTGTGTGCGATGCTGTACATCGTCTTTTTCGGCACTTAATTCAATCGCCAGTTTAGTCGCATAAGCGGCCATTTCTTCCACCGGGTAATGCATGGTGGTTAACCGTGGCCGGCAGGCACGGCTGACAATTAAATCATCAAAACCAATCACGGACACATCTTCTGGCACGCGCAGCCCGGCAGCAAACAGCGCATGAATAGCGCCGATAGCCATTAAATCGTTATAGGCCAGCAGCGCAGTAAACTTTATGCCTTTGGCCAGCAAAGCATTAACTGCCTGCTCGCCGCCTTCCATATTGGCGGTAGATTCTTCCACTGCTTGCTCGGCCAGCACTATACCGGCCTGCTTTAACGACTTACGAATACCCTGCAGGCGAAACTCCGGATCGCCGTTTTGGTAAATACTGGTTACCACAGCAAACTGGCGATGGCCTTTTTGCAACAGATGATCAGTAGCCTGGCAAGCACCGGCAACGTTATCCAGCCAGACACAGCGGTGCGCCAGGCTGGGAATATAGCGGTTAATTAACACCAGGCCCGGAATTTCAGCCGCCAGCTTCAGCAGGGTTTTCTCGTCAGAGTATTCGCTGTGCAAAATAATGGCGCGGCAGTTGTGGTCGCGCAGCGAGTCTATCGCTTCGAGCTCAGATTTAGTCTCGTACAGCGAGTTGCTCATCAGCAGTTTGTAGTCGCTTTCACGGGCCGCTTTTTCTACTCCGCTGGCCAGGCTGCCAAAAAATGGCATCGACAGCTTAGGCGTTACCACGCCCAGCGTATTGGTGGTTTTACTGACCAGCGCCCGGGCATTGCTGTTTGGCCGGTAACCCAGCTCAGCAATCACTTTTTTCACCCGGGCACGGCAGGCATCGCCAACCTGATGGCCGTCGTGGATCACCCGCGATACCGTTGCTATCGACACCCCTGCTACTCTGGCTACGTCTTTAATGGTTACCATAAATACCGTTCTGCTCTGTAAAACATCATTAGTGTTATTGTTGGCTATGCTGTGCCAGTAACTGCTGGCTGATTTGTTGGCTGCGGGCCGCAGTCAGCCGGTAATAGCGTAAGCAAATCAGTGACATTAAACTAAACAACACAGTACCGAAACACAAGATCAGCCGCATGGCAAAAATACTCTGCTCCGGTTGCGCCCCGCCAAGCCTGGCGTCAAAGCCAATCAGGTTCAGGCTAAGCCCGGCCAGCAGCAGCGCCAGTGCCACACTGATACTGCTCACCCAGTTATGCAGCGCCACAAACAGCCCTTCGCGCCGTTCACCGTGCAGCAGTTCATCTTCATCACACACATCGGCCAGCATTGAGGGCAGCAGCATGGTCATGGCTGTCCATATTGCGGTGCAAAATACCGCGTCCAGTAACAGCCACCAGCCGGTACCCGGCGTAAAAATAAACCACTTTAAAACGCCGCCCAGCGCAGTTAGCCAGTAAATCAGTACCAGCGCCCGCACTTTGCCATAACGTGACGACAAGCGCACCAGCCAGGGCACGGTAGCAAAACCCAGCGCCGCGTACGCTACCGACAAGGCCCCCTTCCATATGGCACCTTCAGCGATATTGCCGTCGAACATAAAATACACCAGCAGGTAGTAATCCATACCGGCGCTGTAGGCACCGCCACCTAACTGCAATAATGTCAGCAGCAGCAACACCCGCAATGAGCGGTTTGCTCCCAGCGTGGCCAGGCTGTCACGCAAGCTGGCGCGCGGTAACAATGGTGCGCGCCGGGGTGCACGCTCGCGGCTGTAAATAGCCGCCAGTGAGCCAAGCAAACCAAGAATAAAAACCGCCACGCCCCAGCCAACATAACGGATACCGATAAACACACTGCTGAACAGCGCCAGTTTCGCCAGCGGAAACAGCCACTGATACAACAAAGAGCCGAGTTTCAGAAAATAGGTGGTAAAGCCCATAATTTCAGTGCGCTGGTGGTAATCGGGGCTCATTTCATAAGCCAGGCAGGTCATCGGTACGGCAACAAAGGTAGCGGCAATGTAAAAGGCTAACGACCACAGCACAAAGTACAGCAGTTGCGCCGTTTCACTCCAGTGGGCAGGTACCATCCAGATCAAGCCAAAACACAGACAACTGAGCCAGGAAGCAATAAGAATAAAGGGCCGGCGCCGGCCAAAGCGGCTTTTGCTCTGATCAGATAAATGGCCAACCCAGGGCCCCAGCACTGTGCCCAGCAACACCGGCAGGGTTAATGCCAGGCCGAGTAAAAAAGGGTCTACCCCCAGCGTCATCTGATAAAACGGTACCGCCAGCACATTAACGCTTTGCGCGGCAAAAAACATGGCAAAAAAGCCTGCCCCTAACGCCAGGCGCTGGCCGGTACCAATGTTCACCCGCTGCGACTGCTTAGCAGGCTGAGCCGTTGGCGATTGTTGCTGCAGCGCCATAAAGCTCCTTGATGCGGGCGGTAACAAAGCGGCAATTATAGGGCGGCTGCCGGGCCGCAGCAACAGCGCCCTAAATGCCGGCTTTAACGCTGGGCGCTCAGCGTTTAATTAAACTGACTTCTGCCAGTTCAACCGCATGCCAACCACCAAGTGCTGCAGCAGCATAAGCACCGGCATTAAACCGCAGTTGCACCCCTTGCAGCTGGCGTAAATCGCTGTTTGCCGGCCAGGCCAGGCCGGCTTGCGCTGCCGGTAACAGTGCCGGCATAAAGGTTGGAAAGGCCTGCGGCAAGGCGGTGGCAGTGCTGTGTAGTGTGCTTAACGGCAACAGCAGATATTGCCATTCGGTACTGACATTAAGCTCAGTACCAAAGGCCAGGCCATCGGCGTTTAGCAGCGCCAGTTCAATCTGCTCGTTTTGCTTAACCGCGCGTATTTTTATTGCCAGGGTGTTGTAACCGGTTAAATCGCGCTGCAACAGGCTGTTATCCGGTGCGGGGGTAACACGCAGTAATAACTCCGGTGCTGTCGCCTGTAAATCTTCAATTGCCAGCCGCAGTGCCAGGCCCTTACCTTGCTGGCCGCTAACCAGATCCTGCCGTACCCGCTCGTCTTTCGGATACAGGTTATTATGCCGGTCCAGCGTAGCATCAAACAGCGCTACCGGTGCATTGGCTTGCTGCAGCTGCAGGTTCCAGTAAGGCATCTGCGGTACAAAGTACCACTGCTGCGGTGAGCCACGGCTGCTGCCCGGGAACGTAACCTGTTGCTGTGGCGTAGTAACGCTTACCGCATATTCCAGCAAGCCGCTTTGTTGCCAGGCCGGTGTTTGCGGTAAAGCAGCATGGTAAATACCACCGGCAGCAGCTTGCATTGGTATCGCAGTAAACTCGCGGTGGCCGACATAGCGCAACATCAGCTCGACCTTTTTTGGCGCTTCGTTTGCGCCTAACTGCAGGCTAAACTGAATATCGTCATTCAGGCTGGCCTGACGCAACGGCTGATGGTACACGCTGAGTTCTGCGGCCGCTGGTTTTGGCAACAAATAGCTCAGTGTGCTATCAACCTGCTTTAGCTGCGATGGCTGTTTGGCTAGTAAATAAATGCCCGGCGTTAAGCTTACTGTGCCGTTTTTGGCCTGAGTACTAAGGTTGTTGCCGTCGTTAAGGCCTTTAACGTAAAAGCGCTGGCCTAAATCAGCCAGTTGCAGGCTCAGCTGTTGCTGATTTTGATACAACCTTGCGACTTCGCGCTGCAGGCTGGCGCTTTGATGCGGGTCCTGCAGGGGCTGTAAGTCAGGATATAACTCCAGCTGCCACAGGCCATCGGCGCGCTTATCTAAAAAGTAGGCACCGCTGCCGCTATATTGAGCTAGTACAGAGCTGCCGACACCGGCAATTTGCTGCAGTTTTTTACTGCTTTTCGGCTTGGTTTGGTTGTTGTTACTGTAGATAAACTTGTCATCGGTATTCAGCAGGCTAAGGTTGGCAGCGTAATTCAGACTGACGCCAGCAAACTGATTATTGGCCGGGTAGTCGCTGCTGGCTTGCGCCCGTGGCAAACGGCGAAAGGCTTCGGCCGCGATCATTAAGCTGATGGCTTTACCAGGCGTATACAACAGGTTAAGAAAATGCGTGTTGTAGTCTGAATTGGTATGCGCCATTGCAGCGGGATCATAGGCAAACTGGGTGGCCCACTGAAAACCGGCCGCACGGAAACTGCGCGCCATGGCCGGATACATTACCGTGCTGGCAACGTCGGCAGCGTCAAACTCGTACACCATTTTTGCCTTGCTGCTACAGGCGCTGATAGGCGCGAAAGGGTCGGTATAGTGTGCTACTGTCGGCAGCATATTGGCCAGAATAGTGTGGTTTTTTACCAGACCGGTCGGGTACCACTGATAGGCCACGCCATCAATACTGCTGTTGCACAGCGCCGTGGCAAAGGCCTGATCATTACCCTGCTCGCTGGTGTTATAAAACAGCGGCTTGGTGACACCGGCGGCGCGCACGGTGGCAATTAATTTTTCAATATAGGCCGCACTTTGTGCCGCCGGAGTTTCATGTTTCGGCTCGTTAAACAGCTCGAAGGCGATAACGGTTGGATCATTGGCATAACTGACACCGGTATAGGGGTTTATATGTGTCAGAATTTGTGTCAGGTAAGTTTGCTGCGCCGCTATCGCTTTGGCCGACTGGTTCATTTGCGACTTGCTAAACAGGGTGGCAAAGCTTTGCTCGTCCGGATCCGGCTCGGGGTAACCGCTGCCCCACCAGCCAATCGGCGTAATAATGGCTTTAATATTATGCTGGCCCAGCTTAAACAGCAGATAGTCAAACAATGCCAGATGCTCGTTTTGCAACAGGTTGCCGTCAACATCGGCTAACTGGCGATCCCACAGGTGAATGCGGTAGGCGTCCAGGCCTAACCTGGCCATGTGCGCCACATCCATGTCTATTGCCTGTTTATGATCAACACCGAGGCGCGCCAATGCGCGGTAACCGTAAGCAAAGGGCGCACTGTAATTCACGCCGAACAGGGCCACTTCCTCGCCCTGCCGGGCGCCGTTTTGCCAGTGCATTACGCCATCGGTTACGGCTACCGTGTCAGCTTGTACTGTGTCTGCTTGTACTGTGCTGTGTAACAGCGCGGCCAGTACTGTAGTAATTAAACTGATTTTTCTCATTGTTATGGCTCCTGTTGTTACCACCAGGCAGCGTAAAACGCCACCAGGATCAGGCTGACAATAGCAGCCGACAAGTTAAAGCTGCTGCGGGTACTAAACTGAATATCGTCCAGCTGCACCGCATTGGGCTGCTCGCCCTGGTTTTGATACAGCGATACCGCTATCGCCAGCACCAGACAGCTGATAAACACCAGCCCGACACGGTCCATAAACGGCAGCTCAGGCCAGAACAATTTAAATAACAGCGATAACACTGCACTGCCGATAGCCGCCAGCAAGGCCGCCAGCGGTGTGGTGCGGCGCCAGAACATACCCAGCATAAACAGCACCACTATGCCCGGCGTAAAGAAGCCGGTAAATTCCTGAATATACTGATACGCCTGATCAAATTCGCCCAAAAGCGGTTTAGCCGTCATCAGGGCCACAGCCAATGCCAGCAGGCTGACGGCACGGCCAACAAACACATAGTGCTTCTGGCTTTTCGCCGGTTTTAGCTGAGAATAAATATCCATGGTGAAAATGGTGGCAATGCTGTTGGTCATCGACGCCAGGCTGGACAAAATAGCCGCCACTAACGCAGCAAAAATAAGGCCTTTAATGCCGGATGGCATCATGCTCATTAATTGCGGATAGGCCTGATCCGGTTTATCCAGCGCCGGCAGTAATAAGGTCGCGGCAATACCCGGCAGTACCACGATAACCGGCATTAACAGCTTTAAAAATGCGGCAAAAGCGATGCCTTTTTGCGCTTCGGCCAGATCTTTCGCCGCCAGAGTACGCTGAATAATATACTGGTTAAAGCCCCAGTAACTCAGGTTCATTACCCACATGCCGCCAATCAGCACGGAAATACCGGGCAGGCTGATATAGTGCGGGTTGTCCGGCGTTAAAATCATATCGAATTTGTCCGGCGCTTCGCTCATTAAGCGGCTGAAACCAGACCAGACACCATTGCCATCGCCCAACGCCTGCAGCGACATATAAGATAAAAACAAGCCGCCGCCTACCAGCAGCACCACCTGAATAATGTCGGTAAAAGCCACTGCTTTTAAACCGCCGTACAATGAGTACGCCACCGACAAACCGGCCAGCAATAACATGCTGTTGGTTAAACTGACGCCGGTAACCGTATTAATTGCCAGCGCGCCCAGCCACAATACTGCTGTTAAGTTAACAAACACATACACCGCCAGCCAGAACAGCGCCATGGTAGTGCGTACGCGGTTATCAAAGCGCTGCTGTAAAAACTGCGGCATGGTGTAAATTTTGCGTTTTAAGAAAATAGGTAAAAAGTATTTACCGACAATAATCAGCGTAATAGCGCCCATCCACTCGTAAGATGCGATAGCCAGACCAATGGCATAGCCAGAGCCGGACATACCGATAATCTGCTCGGCAGAAATATTAGCCGCAATTAACGAGGCGCCTATTGCCCACCATGGCAGGCTGTTACCGGCCAGAAAGTAGTCGTTGGTGTCTTTGCTGTGGCCGGCTTTCTCGCGTGATACGGCATAAGCTATTAACAACAGCCCAAGCACATAACAGACCAGTATGGTCAGGTCTAAGTTGGTTAATGTCATAATGGTTCTTCCTGCTATCCTGTCAAAAGCCGGCCATGGGGCCGGTATATTTTTATATTATTGAAAACTGTAAATAATTTCCTGAACGTACCAGTCGCCCTGTGCCAACACTGCCGACGGAAAACCTGGCTGATTCGGCGCGTCCGGCCAGTTTTGCGCCTCCAGGCACAAGCCCTGGCGCGGTGTAAAAGGTGCCGCCAGAAAATTGCCGCTGTAAAGCTGTATGCCAGGCTGAGTGCTGTGTACCATTAACGTCAGGCCGCTTTGGCCTGAATGCAGTTGCGCCTGCTGATGCAGCGCGTTATAAGGCTGAGCCGCAGTAACAAAACAATGGTCAAAACCCGATGCCAGCTGCAGTTGTGTATCGCCCTGCGCTAAGGCATCGGCGATAGTGCGCGGGCTTAGAAAATCAAAGGCGCTGCCGGTTACGGCCTGCAATTGGCCGGTAGGAATACTGCTGCTGTCGGTGGGTAAGTAATGCCCGGCATTTAACTGCAGCTGATGGTTGTCAATGCTGCTGCCGTCGGTGTTAAGGTTAAAATAGCAGTGGTTAGTCAGGTTTATCAGCGTGTCTTTATCTGCTCTGGCGCGAAACTGCATACTAACAGCACCGGCGTGTAACGAAATATGCTGCCATACCTCTAACCGGCCGGGAAAGCCCTGCTCGCCATCGGCGGCACAGTAGTACAGCTCTGCACTGTTTTTTGCCAGTTGCAGCACTTGCCAGGCTGCACGGTTAAACCCGGCGCTGCCGCCGTGCAAACAGTGGCTGCCGTTATTCACATTCAGTGTTAACGGCTGGCCGTTTAACCGGCAACGGCCATTGGCAATACGGTTGGCAAAACGGCCGATGCTGGCGCCAAGATAAAAACTGTCGTGCAAAAACAGCTCTGGTGCAGCATAGCCCAGCGTTACCTGATGCCCGTCTACCCGAATGGCACTGATAGTGGCGCCAAACGGCAGCAGGTCCAGCTCAAGACCATTGCCGTCGGTTAAGTGCAGTGGCGACAGGCTGTTGCCGTGCTGGCCGGGCGCTGTCATCAGCGCACCTGCTCGGCGCCCTGGCTGGGCGTACAGACAAACACATCGGCAACTAAACCGGTTTTCGCCGGATACTCTGCCGCTACGGTGGCTTTTACCGCGTCAACCATTGCCTGCGGTACCAGTGCCACCACGCAGCCGCCAAAGCCACCGCCGGTCATCCGCACGCCGCCGTTAGCGCCGATAAGGTTGCTGATCATGGCCACCAGCTCGTCTATCGGCGGTACGGTAATTTCAAAATCGTCACGCATTGACTGATGCGACTGCGCCATCAAGCGGCTTAACGTAGCAATATCGTTTTGCGCCAATGCTACAGCAGCCTGTTCGGTGCGCTCATTTTCGCTTACCACATGGCGCGCACGTTTGGCGACCAATGGCTCCAGCTTGCTTTGGCCGGCTAAAAACGCCTGCCAGCTGACATCACGCAGCGCTTTTACGCCAAAAGCAGCAGCGGCCTGTTCGCACTGGGCGCGGCGGGTGTTGTATTCGCTGTCTACCAAACCACGCTTAACGTTAGAGTTAATAATCATCACCGCCATGCCCGCTGGCAGTGGCACCGGCTGTGCCGTTAAGCTGCGGCAATCTATCAGCAGCGCCTGGCCTTGCTGGCCGCAGGCTGAGATCAGCTGATCCATAATGCCGCAGTTACAGCCAACAAAATGATTTTCGGCGTGCTGGCCGTTCAGGGCATTGTCGCGCGGCGAAATATCAATGCCGGCCAGAGTGCAGTAAGTTAACCCCAGCGCCACCTCAAGCGAGGCAGAAGAGCTTAAGCCAACACCCTGCGGTACATTGCCACCAATCGCTAAATCGCAGCCCTGTAAGTTATAACCTTGCTGCAGCAAGCTGTTGGCTACGCCGCGCACATAGTTGGCCCACTGCCACTGTGAATGTTTGGCTATAGGTGCAGTTAAACTAAACTCGTCCAGCTGCATGCCGTAATCCAGCGCCAGTACCCGCACCAGCTTGTCGTCACGCTTATTGGCCACAACTACAGTGTCGTAATTAATGGCACAGGGCAGCACAAAGCCGTCGTTGTAGTCGGTGTGTTCACCAATTAAATTTACCCGGCCCGGCGCACGGAACACATAAGCGGCACTGTGTTGAAACTGCGTGGCGAACGCCTGTTGTACCTGCTGCACTAAACTCATCTCAGCCTCTCTGCTGTTGTTTGTAATGTTGGTTGCTTAAAGCGCGCAGCCGCTCTGCCGCTTGTTCCGGTGTCATATCGCGCTGGGTTTCCGACAACATTTCATAACCCACCATAAACTTTTTAATGCTGGCCGAGCGCAGCAATGGCGGATAAAAGTGCGCATGTAACTGCCAATGGTCGGTGCTGTCGCCGTTATAAGGCGCGCCGTGCCAGCCCATCGAATAAGGGAAAGAGCACTGAAACAGGTTGTCGTAGCGGATCGTCAGCTGCTGCAGAATATCGGCCAGCGCCAGTTGCTCGCTGTCGGTCAGCTGCTCCATCCGTGCCACCTGGCGTTTGGGTAGCAGCAGGGTTTCAAACGGCCAGCTGGCCCAAAACGGTACCACTACCAGAAAGTGCTCGTTTTCTACCACAGTACGCTCACCGCTTTGTTGTTCCTGGCCGGCGTAATGCAACAGCAGGTTTTTGCCGTGTTTGGCCAGATAGTCGCGCTGGGCGCTGTCGGCTTTCGCCGGTAAAGTAGGCACTGAGCTGGCAGCCCAGATTTGGCCGTGCGGATGCGGGTTAGAGCAGCCGTTAATGGCACCTTTGTTTTCAAATACCTGCACCCAGGTATAGTGCTGCGATAACTCCTGATATTGCGCTATCCAGCATTTTACTATTGCAGTAATCTCGCTAACGCTAAGCTCAGGCATGGTTTTGCTGTGATCAGCCGAATAACAGATCACCCGGCTGGTGCCGCGTTCGCCTTTAAGCACAAATAAGTCATCGTCACTGCGCTGATAGTCGGGTGTATCGTGCATCAACGCAGCAAAATCGTTGGTAAACACATACGGCTTGTTATAGGCCGGGTTTACTTCGCCGTTAATCCGCGTATTGGTAGGGCACAAAAAACAGCTGCTGTCATAAGAAGGCAACGCCTCGTTGCTGACGTCTTCAATCTGGCCCTGCCAGGGCCGCTTTGCCCGGTGCGGCGATACCAATACCCAATCGCCGGTTAACGGGTTATAGCGGCGATGCGGATGATCTTTGGCATTAAATTCAGTCATAACGACGTTCCTGCTACTGTGTTATTCACTAAGTTCTGGCTGCCTGGCAGCCGGGGTTTATTCTGTCTTTGCCGCGTTGTCTGCCATCAGGGCCAGTTCGCTGCTAACAATACTGTATTCATCGCTATAAGCACTGATGGCTGCGCCTTGCAGCGTATCACCAATGCGTACCAATACCGCCGCTTTGCCCTGCTCTGTCAGCACCGGCTCCGGGTTAACCAGATGAATATCACCGGCCAGGCTGAATTTAATCTGCTTATCGTTTAACGGCACCAGGTTACCCTGGCTGTCGGTCAGTTCAGCATACACAAACACCAGATCGTTAACGCCGGTTTGCGGTGCCATGCCGCTGCTGTCCAGCGTTACCCGCAGTGCTGCAACTTCACCGGGTGTCGTCACGCTGTGCTGCGCTACCGGCTGGTTATTAATAAAGGCTTTGGCGCTTAGCGTACCGGGCGTAAATTGTGTTACGTCAAATTCAAACGGCGGATGTGGCAGGTGCGTAGCGAACGGGCCGGTTGCCGGTTTTTGCCGCGCAATCATCGTATCGTTCAGCCACAGCTCTACTTCGTCGGCATTACTGAACACCCGTACCTTAGTAGATGAGCCCTGGCGCCACTCGCTGGCAATATGCACCATAGGGCCGGAAGCATAGTTGTCGGAGATTTGCTTAGCACTGCGCTGGCTTTGGAAAAAGTAATAGCTGTATTTGGGTAAGCGGTACAGGTTCATAATGCCGGACGCTTCCAGATCATCGGCATAACCACGGTTGTAATCGAACATTACCCAGTAGCCATCGGCAAAGGCTGGTGTAGTCAGGTTGTCGTTGTGCGCTTCTTGCAGGTTCAATGCCTGCTGCAGTAGCCGCGCTTCACCGTGGCGCAATAACTGGCGGCTGGTGCGCTCTTCTTCTTTTAAATCGGCCCAACTGTCTTGCTGTAAACCGGCATTTTGCGCGTAGTATTCCCAGTCACCGTACTCAGACACATTGTATGGCTGGGTCGGTGTTTCGTAATGCATTTGCCGGTGCTGGCGCGCCTGCAGATACATATCAAAGCCGTACTGCCAGCCGGCAGAATAGGCGCCGGGATATTCCTGCTTTACCGTATTGTGCAGCGTGGCAATAAAATTTTCCGGCATATCTGACTCATTTAGCGAGCATTCCCACGCCAGTACACTGGCATGGTTGCGATCACGGCGGATCATATCGCGGCAGGTTTGCACAATCTGCTGCTCAAACGCCGGCTCTGCCGAGTAATACTGCCAGCCGAGAATAGCATCAATTAACACCAGCCCCAGCTCGTCGGCGGCCGCCATAAAGGCTGGCGAATGCGGATAATGCGACAGGCGCACATAGTCAAAGCCGGCGGATTTGATCTTTACTGCATCACGGTAATCGGCAGCAGCAGAGGTAGCATAACCCACATGCGGATATTCCTGATGCCGGTTAACACCGCGCAAAAAGGTGACTTCGCCGTTAATCAGCAACTGATGCTGTGCATTAAAAGCAAAGCTGCGGATACCCAGCCGGGTGTGTTGTTGCTGCAATAATTTGCCATCCAGATACAACGAGGTGCGTAGCTGATATAAATGCGGGCTATTCGGGTGCCACAGCTTTGGTGAGCGGACAACCAGCTGTTGCTGGATATGCTCTGCAGCGCCAGCAGCTAAACCAATATCATCATTGTTGATCTCTGCCACCAGCTGGTCCTGATAATACAATTGCTGCTGCAGCACCGGCTGTTGGCTTTCGCTGTAGCGGTTAACCAGATGTGTCTGGATGTTCAACGTGGCTTGCTCAGCACTGACTTGCGGATACGTCACAAAGATACCGCCACCGGCAGTTTCGTTAGCCAGCATTTCATCGCTGATATGCAGCGCATCTTTTACCAGTAAGTTTACATCACGGTACAGGCCGCCATAGGTGTTAAAATCCAGCAGGGCTAATGGCTTAGGCCCGGTAACCGGGTTGTCGCGGTTATCCAGTTTTACCTGCAGCAGGTTGTCCCGGCCCGGCACTAACTTTTCGGTTAAATCCAGCGTAAAAGGTAAATAGCCGCCCAGATGATGGCCAATTTGCTCGCCGTTTAAGAATACTTCTGCCACGTTCATTGCCGCTTCAAAACGCAGCAAAACGACTTTGCCCTGCCAGTCTGCTTGCCAGCCCAGGCTTTTCTGATACCAGGCAATGCCCTGCCATTGATCATTTACCAGCATAGGTTCTATTTGCGGCGTGTGCGGCAGCGACACAGCTTGCCAGTCGGCACTTGGCGGCATTGCATCTGCAGCGGTGGCTTTGGCAAACAGCCAGTCTTTATTCAGGTTTAACCGTTGGCTAACCGCTTGCTGTTCTGCTTCAGCTTTCACCAGCGGCTGGGCATTCTGCTGTTGTGGCTCTGTGGTTTTACTGCAGCCTTGCAGCAAGGTTAAGGCGATACATAAAAAGAAAAATGAAAACTTCACCCGCTTGGTATCCTTCTGAAATTGGTTTACTGATAACAGCCTTTGGCTGGCAAAAGCGTGTAAGTAAAAAAAGCACTTAGCTAACAAAAGTTCTGCTCACTTTGCGGCCGCACTACCAGCTCGTGCAGGTGCACCTTAGGCGCCGTCAGCAACATGCTGATGGCAGCATCGGCCACCTCGTCTGCCGATAAGTAATCGGGGTTAGCGTTAGCGCGAAATGCGGTATTAACTCCACCCGGATACAGCGACAGCACTTTTACGCCACTGTTATGCAGCTCTTTGCGCAGCACTTTGCTGTAGCTGTCGAGCGCGGTTTTACTGGCGCTGTACGACGCCAGGTTGGCATTGGCAAACAGGCACACCGTTGACAGCACGTTTAACACTACGCCACTGCCGCGTATGCGCATTTGCGGCACCAGCTGCGCAATAAACTTAACCGGCGCATAAAAATTTAACTGCATCATCTGTTGCAGTTCCTGCCAGTGCGGCTGGTCAGCGCTATGGCGTGCAGTATTGGCCCCGGCGCAATTGATCAGCATATCCACGGCGCCGTTTTCGGCCTGCGCAGCAACACAAAACTCGGTTATTTGCCTATCAGCATCCGGGCCGTTTAAACAAAAAGCACGGGCAAACACTGCAGTATCTGCGCCCAGCAATGCCTGCGTGTGTGCCAGTTTGTCGCTGCTGCGGCCACATAAGCTAAGGCGGTAACCGGCTGCTGCCAGCTTAATAGCCAGAGCGCGGCCAATGCCGGACGAGGCACCGGTAATTAAAATATGCTGAGCCATAACGCTAACATCCGCTGAAGCCGGCCCACTGCAATGATGCAGCGGGCCGGTGGTTTTACATGGTTAGCTGGAAACCCAACAGGTAACGACGGCCCCATTCGCGGTAGTGCGCCGGGCGGCTTGGGTCGTTATCAAAGTAACTGAGCGACAGCTCGTTGGTCAGGTTCTGGCCCTGCAGCATCACTTTAAAGTTTTCGGTAAACTCGTAAGAAATGCTGGCATCAACGGTGCTTTCAGCACGGGTGCGTGTCATTTCAGTGGTACCCCAACTGCCCACTGAGGTATTGGCACTGCGGTAGTTGTACGACACTTTGGCATCAAAGCCTGCGCGGTAATACCACAGCGTGGCGCTACCAACATGGCGCGATAAACCACCCAGCGGGAACGGGTTAGCTACCGGGGTAAACTCAGTAATATTGGTGTCGGTAAACGAGTAGTTTGCATACACACCCAAACCATCCAGCCAGCCCGGCAGCATTTTAAAGGCTTGCTGGTACATCAGTTCAAAACCACGGATCTGGCCACCGTCGCCATTTACTGGCCGGGTAAAATCGTATTCAGTGCCATCTACTGTTACTTTTTCTACGCTAACACCAATGTGGCTGCTTAAATCTTTAAAGAACACCGATACCGCAGCTGCCGTATCTTCGTTCCAGTAATATTCCAGGCCTAAATCCAGCTGATCGGCAACAAAAGGATTTAACTTAGCATTACCGCCAGAGCCGGTATTTACGCCGTCTTGCTGGGTATTAAGTTCAAAGCCGGAGCGCATCTCAATTAACGGCGGGCGCGACATAGCACGCGACAAGCCCAGACGCAGCTGTGCTTCTTCTGTTAAAGAGAACACCATATTCAGCGACGGCAGCAGTTTGCTGTAACTGTGCTCGTCGGTTACCGGTGAGTAATCAGTGCTGTTCATTAACTGATAACCGGAAGAGGTGGAAGAGGTATGTACATAGCGCAGGCCAACATTACCGGTGTAAGGAATGCTGCCAATTTCGCCGACCATTTTCAGCATGGCATAAGCGGCACTGTTGGTTTCTTCTACCCGCCAGCTACCGGCTAAATCCAGCGGCCCTTTTTCGTATTGGCTACGATCATCAATACCGCCAAAGCCCTGCTGCGCTACCTGATCCCAGTTGTTAAAACCGTATAAGTCCGGCGAAACAAAATCGCCGCCAATGGCATAGCTGTAGCCGTAATTACTTAAGCCGTGATCGGCAAGCGGCTGCTGCCACCAGCTGATAACATCGTTGTTTTTATCGCGATCGGTAACACGGCCGCCCAATACTAAGGTTTCAAACACGCCCCAATCGACACTGCGTTCAAAATCCAGCTTTAAACTGACCATTTCATCGGTTAAGTCGCGGTCGGTATCGACATTCATACCGGAAATCATATAGTTTTCCGGCTGGCTGATATGGTCGTCCACCCAAATTTGTAATTGTTTGCCGGTGTTGTTCCAACGCACGTCCAGCGGCGTCGGGCCGGTATAGTCAGAGGTAATATTTACCCAGCGCGATTTAATACTGGCTTCAGAGTAGCCAACATCGGCAGAAACGGTCCAGACATCGCCGCTCCACACTGTTTTTAAACCGGTACTGACCAGCTCATTTTCCTGAAACCAGGTGGCGTTATTGGCAGAATGCGCGCCCCATAAAATGCCGCCGCCGGTTAGCTGCTGCGAGCCATCGGCTTTAGTAATAATGGTCGGTGCTGAGGCAGAATTCTGATAACCCCAGTTGTTTGAGCCCTGCCAGTTACCCCAGCCGTCAAACCAGAACTGATCTTCGCGCTCTTCTATATCAAACTGCGAGTAGAACAAATCATATTTCAGGTTTAAGCGGTCGGTGGGTTCCCATTCCAGAATGGTCAGTAAACCAAGGCGTTCAATATTGCCTACTTTAGTGCCGCTTTTTCCACCCCAAGGCGCAGCTTCAGTAATACCATCTTCGTTGATATCACTCTGCTCAGCCGGGTTGTTGTTGTATGAATAAAATTCTGTGCCGCGTTGTACTGACGGCTGATCCTGGTAAGACACGCCAAACACTACGCCAAAGTTATCGCTTAACTTATCCACATAGGCAAAGGCCGCCTTTTTACCGCTGCTGTCAGCACCGCTTAAATCATCAGCCAGATCGTACTGCATCAGGTTGCCGCTGAGGCTAATCAGCCGTTTGTCACGCGATAACGGGCTGACAAAATTCATATTAACCAGGCCGGCAATACCACCTTCAACATTGTTGGCCATCGGGCTTTTATACACTTCAACCGAGTTGATTAACTCGGCCGGAAACTGCTCGTAGCGCACGTCGCGGCTGGGCTCGGCACTGACTATTTCGCGCCCGTTCATGGTGGCAATATTCAGCCTTGGGCCAAGGCCACGGATAGATAAACTGCTGGCATTACCGCGATCACGCTCTGCTGCCACGCCGGGTAAACGCGCCAGCGCATCAGCGATGGTAACATCGGGCAATTGACCAAGATCGTCGGTAGAGATAATTTCAACGCTGGATTCAGCGAATTTTTTCTGCTGTAAAGATTTGCTTAAAGTAGCACCAAAGCCCCGTACCACGATGGTTTCTACCTGATCCTGCTCAGCCACTTGCGCTTGTGCTGTGGCCTGCGGCTCTGCTGCGGTTTGCGCCTGTACATTTTGTATAGCCAGACACTGCGCTATAGCCACAGCCATAACGGTTAATTTGAATTTTGCTGTCATTTCCTACCCCTGTCGATACAACTTGTTATTGTTTTATCTGTTGCCGGTTGCTGGAGGCTGCAGGAGATAGCAGAGGTTTAAGCATGACTCACCCGGACATGCTTAATACTGATCGCCTGATAATGCCGGACCATGTATGGCGGCAGAATTTATAACACACAAGGTAAACGTTTACTAAACTATTTTCCTTAAAACTAAAAGCAGCAAAAACAAGCAAATGATTTAACAGAGAATTTAATTAGAAAGCGATTTCCAAAAGTTCAGCAGAAAGTATAAAAAACCCCGCGCTATAAAGCACGGGGTGTCAGATAAAAAGACAAAGGACAAGGATAGACGTAGTTTGGTGGGGACGTTCAGTTCGCGGTAGCGCTACCTGTTGGCAACGTATCGCTCACTAGCTCCCGGGAAGTTCCACCAACTCTTCCCAGGCTGCTTACTTTACCGACGCAACGAACTCAGGGTAGGCTTCAATTCCACACTCTGAGGCATCAACGCCTTCATACTCGGCTTCTTCGCTTACGCGGATGCCCAAAACCAGTTTAAGTACATACCAAACAATCAGGCTGCAACCGAATACCCAGACAAAAATGGTTGCACCACCGATCAGTTGGCCAAGGAAACTGCTGTCACTGTTAGTTAACGGCACCAGCAATAAGCCATAAATACCCACAGTACCGTGCACAGAGATCGCACCTACCGGATCATCAATTTTCAGCTTATCCAGACCGATAATAGACGCCACCACTAACACACCACCGATAGCACCGAATAAGGTTGCCTGCAGTGCAGTAGGGGTAGAAGGTTCAGCCGTAATAGCCACTAAGCCGGCCAAAGCACCGTTTAATGCCATGGTTAAATCTGCTTTGCGAAATAACACCACCGACAACGCCAGTGCCGCTATAGCGCCCGCAGCAGCTGCAGCATTGGTGTTAAGAAATACTACAGCGACCGCATTGGCGTTGCTGATATCCCCCAGTTTTAGAACCGAGCCACCGTTAAAGCCAAACCAGCCCATCCACAGCACCAGAGTACCCAGTGTTGCCAGCGGCATATTGGCACCCGGAATGGCATTTACTTTACCGTCTTTGCTGTATTTGCCTTTACGCGCACCCAACAATAATACTCCGGCAAGCGCGGCAGCAGCGCCAGCCATATGCACTATGCCTGAACCGGCAAAGTCAGAGAAACCCAGGTCGCCTAAGGTGTATAAACCAAATACCGCATTACCGCCCCAGGTCCATGAACCTTCCATCGGGTAGATAAAACCGGTCATTACTACTGCAAATGCCAGAAAAGCCCACAGTTTCATCCGTTCAGCCACAGCACCAGACACAATTGACATAGCAGTAGCCACAAACACTACCTGGAAGAAAAAGTCAGAAGCAGTAGAATACACAGCTGCGCCAGTGAAACCGTCTTCACGTTCAGCAAAGCTGGTTAGCGTGGCGTCAACATCAACAGCGCCGATACCGCTTAAGAAAAAATCGCCGCCATACATAAAGGCGTAACCACATACCAGATACATAATGCAGGCAATAGAATACAACGCCACGTTCTTAGTCAGAATTTCGGTAGTATTTTTTGCCCGTACCAGACCAGCTTCCAGCATAGAGAAGCCCGCCGCCATCCACATCACCAATACCCCGCAGATCAGGAAGTAAAAGGTGTCCATCGCATACTGTAAATGATAAATTTGCTCTTGCATGATAACAGCTCCTTATATGGCTTCAGCGTCAGACTCGCCGGTCCGAATACGCACTGCCTGCTCCAGGTCATAAACAAAAATTTTGCCGTCGCCGATACGGCCGGTGTAAGCGGCTTTCTGGATTGCTTCAATCAGGCGATCCACCTGATCGTCCAGCGTAGCAATTTCCAGTTTGACCTTAGGCAGGAAGTCGACCTGATACTCGGCACCACGATATAATTCGGTGTGCCCTTTCTGGCGGCCGAAACCTTTTACTTCTGTTACCGTTAAACCTTCTACCCCAATGTCAGCAATGGCTTCGCGTACATCGTCCAGTTTAAACGGCTTGATGATGGCACATACAAGCTTCATGGTGTTTTCCTTTTTACTTTTATAAGGCGATTGCACCTTATACAAGGAAACCTTGTGCCACTTTTATTTATTTAATATTTATCAAAAACTTACATTAAAATCGTTATAGCAGACGAAAAAAAACGCACCATAACGGTGCGTTTTTTCCCTGTCGCTGTGCAGTTTCAGCGCAGGTTCAGCCAGCCAGAAACTGCTGCCATTCACGCAGCAGTTTTAGTAAATCTTCCAGACCGCATTGTGTACTCATGCCCTGCTCGTCCAACTGTAAATCGTCATCGGCCAGTTTATCTTGTTGTCGCTGCGGCAACTGCTCTGTACCGGTGTAAAACAGCGTGTTATGGCTTAAGGTAACTTCGCCGTTTTCCACCTCCAGCAAAAACTCTTTGCCCTGATACTGCATACTCTGGTGCGGCTTAAGCGTGCCCAATTGCTGCAACAAGGCGGTATAAGCCTCGGCCTGCTGGCCAAATTCGTCCAGTAAAAAGCGGCCCAATACCTCATGCTCTGCTGCCAGTTTAATGCTGAACTGCAGCGTATTGCGGTCGTAAATAAAGTCGTATTCCATACTTCTATTCCATGTTTAAGCAGTAGATGGAACTTTGTGCGCGAGCGTGCCTGCATACTCTGTCAGGCTCGCCACAGCAACTCGCCCTACTGCCGGCGGCAGGGCTCAGACACTCTGTGTCGCCCTGTCAGAGATCCAGGCCCGCTAAGGTTGCGCAAAGTTACTACATCCGAACGTTTATAGCTTTGATGGTCATAAAATTGTAGCTGTTAGCTGCATATTAGCGAGCAGAAAAAAGGCCTGCAGTGGCAGGCCTTTAGCATTGCAGGGCTTATTACACTGCTTGCTGAATAATCACGTTATCCGCTTTTTTGGTGTATTGCGGCATACGGTGGAAATTCAGGTAACGGTAGGTATCGGCCGCGGTAGCATCAATTTGCTTCGCGTATTCCATATACTCGGCTACTGTTGGCAAGCGGCCGATAATAGAGGCTACTGCTGCCAGCTCAGCTGAAGCTAAGTATACGTCTGCGCCCTGGCCTAAACGGTTTGGGAAGTTACGCGTAGAGGTAGACACTACGGTTGAATTTTCAGCTACCCGTGCCTGGTTACCCATACACAGCGAACAGCCTGGCATTTCGGTGCGGGCACCTACTTTACCGAAAATGCTGTAATAGCCTTCTTCAGTTAACTGTGCCTGGTCCATCTTGGTTGGCGGCGCTATCCATAAACGGGTTGGCAGCTGGCCTTTGTATTTATCCAGCAGCTTACCAGCGGCACGGAAGTGGCCGATGTTGGTCATACAAGAACCGATAAACACTTCGTCGATCTTGTCGCCAGCCACATCAGACAGTAAGCGCGCATCGTCCGGATCGTTCGGTGCACACAGTACCGGCTCTTTAATGTCCGCCAGATCAATTTCGATAATTTCGCTGTATTCAGCATCGGCATCGGCCGACATCAGCTGTGGATCTTTCAGCCAGGCCTGCATAGCCTGAATACGACGCTCAATAGTGCGTACATCGCCGTAGCCTTCAGAAATCATCCACTTCAGCATAACAATGTTTGATTCCAGGTACTCAGCAATAGACGCATCTGACAGCTTGATGGTACAACCGGCAGCTGAACGCTCGGCAGACGCATCAGATAACTCAAACGCCTGCTCTACCGTTAAGTTTGGTAAGCCTTCGATTTCCAGAATTCGGCCGGAGAAGATGTTCTTCTTGCCTTTCTTATCTACGGTTAACAAGCCTTTTTGAATGGCCACGTACGGAATAGCATGCACTAAGTCACGCAGGGTAATACCTGGCTGCATTTCACCTTTAAAGCGCACCAATACAGACTCTGGCATATCCAGTGGCATAACACCGGTAGCCGCCGCAAAGGCCACTAAGCCAGAACCGGCCGGGAAGGAAATACCAATCGGGAAACGGGTGTGCGAGTCGCCACCGGTACCTACGGTGTCCGGCAGTAACATACGGTTTAACCAGCTGTGGATAATACCATCGCCCGGGCGCAGCGATACACCGCCACGGTTCATAATAAAGTCTGGCAGCGTGTGGTGCGTATCTACGTCAACCGGCTTCGGATAAGCGGCGGTGTGGCAGAACGACTGCATGGTTAAGTCAGCCGAGAAGCCTAAACAGGCTAAGTCTTTTAACTCATCACGCGTCATCGGGCCGGTAGTATCCTGCGAGCCCACTGTTGTCATACGTGGTTCACAGTAGGTGCCAGGGCGCACACCTTTCACGCCGCAAGCTTTACCAACCATTTTCTGCGCCAGCGTAAAGCCTTTGCCGGAATCGGCTTTAGCTTGCGGACGACGGAATTTATCAGAGTGGCTAAGGCCTAAAAACTCACGTGCGCGGTCAGTTAAACCACGGCCGATAATCAGCGGAATACGGCCACCGGCACGCACTTCGTCAATTAATACGTCGGTTGCCAGGCTAAATTCAGCCAGCACTTCAGCAGTGCCATGACGCACAACCTTGCCTTCGAACGGCAGAATGTCGATCACATCGCCCATTTCCAGCTTAGACACATCAACTTCAATTGGCAGTGCGCCTGAGTCTTCCATAGTGTTAAAGAAGATAGGGGCAATTTTGCCACCCAGCACAAAACCACCGCCGCGCTTGTTTGGCACGTATGGGATATCATCACCCATAAACCACAGCACTGAGTTAGTAGCTGATTTACGTGATGAACCGGTACCTACAACGTCGCCAACATAGGCCAGCGGGAAGCCTTTTTTATTCAGCTCGTCTAACTGCTTTATTGGGCCTACAGTACCCGGCTGATCCGGGTTAATGCCTTCACGGGCGTTTTTCAGCATGGCTAATGCATGCAGCGGAATATCCGGCCGTGACCAGGCATCCGGTGCTGGTGATAAGTCATCAGTGTTGGTTTCGCCCGACACTTTAAATACGGTAACAGTAATTTTTTCCGCTAAGGCTGGTTTGGCTTCAAACCACTGCGCATCAGCCCAGCTTTGCACCACTTGCTTAGCATGCACATTACCGGCATCAGCTTTCTCGGTAACATCATGGAAGGCATCGAAAATCAGTAAAGTGTGCGACAGCGCTTTAGCGGCAATCGGGGCTAACTTTTCGTTATCCAGCAGGCTGATTAACGGCTGAATATTGTAGCCGCCCATCATGGTGCCTAACAGCTCAGTGGCATATTCGGCGCTGATCAGGCTACTTGTTGCTTCGCCATTGGCCAGCGCGGCTAAAAAGCCGGCTTTAACATAGGCTGCTTCATCTACGCCCGGTGGTACACGGTTTACCAGTAAATCAACTAAGGTGTCTTCTTCACCTTTTGGCGGGTTCTTTAACAGTTCAACTAAGGCGGCTACCTGCTCTGCATTGAGCGGTTTTGGCGGGATACCTTGCGCTGCGCGCTCGGCCACATGTTCGCGATATTGTTGTAGCACAGTATGATCCTCATGGTCGTTGCCGGCAGTCTTGCTACTGCGGCGTCATTTCACTGAAATGAATGGGCGTAATTATATGAAAATTCGGGCCAGATTGACATCAGGCCGTTAACCACCCCACTTATAGTGGGTATAAATTCTGTGAATATAAAACCGGATGTTATATATTCTTTATTATAGTGGTCAGACCTCATTACTTATAATAGAGGTTGGAATCCCGAGCCGGGCGCCACAGAGTGTCTGAGCCGGCGACAAATTCGTCAGGAACGAATTTGAACAGCTTCAGCTGGCCTCTGGTGTCGGGCAGGATAGACCGACATAGTTCTGTGGCGAGCCGGAGCGGGAATTGCAACCGGCAGTCTAAACTCAGTTACCTATTACAAATAAACAAAAAAGGCCGAGCAGTTACCTACTCAGCCTGTGCAGTGTAGCAGAAAAATATTACCCAATGGATTTGCAGTTACCAGATCTTAACGCGCTGCTCCGGCGGTAAATACATCTTATCGCCCTCTTTAATATCAAAGGCAGTATAAAACTGCGGAATATTCGGCAGTACACCAATTACCCGGTAATGCGCCGGCGAATGTGGCCCGGTGCTTAACTGACGGCGCAAGGCTTCTTCACGAAACTTAGTGCGCCAAACCTGTGCCCAGCTGATAAAAAACCGCTGCTCACCGGTAAAACCATCCAGCACCGGTGCGTCTTTGCCTTCCAGTGACAAATGGTAAGCTTTTAACGCGACTGTCATACCGCCTAAGTCACCAATATTTTCACCCAGCGCCACGGCACCGTTTACATTAACGCCCGGTAATGGCTCAAAACGGTTGTACTGGCCAATTAACTTAGCACCACGCGCCTGGAACTGGCCTTTGTCCTGCTCTGTCCACCAGTTACGTAAGTTGCCGTTGCCATCGTACTTGGCGCCCTGATCGTCAAAACCGTGGCCAATTTCATGGCCGATAACGCCGCCAATACCACCGTAGTTTACTGCGTCGTCAGCCTCCATATTAAAGAATGGCGGTTGCAAAATAGCGGCCGGGAACACAATTTCGTTGTTTACCGGGTTGTAATAGGCATTTACCGTTTGCGGTGTCATAAACCACTCGGCTTTGTCGATTGGCTTGCCCAGCTTGTTAAGCATGTCGTCATACGCCCAGTGGCTGGCGCGCATAAAGTTACCCACTAAATCATCTGCTTTAATTTCCAGCGCTGAGTAATCTTTCCACTTATCCGGGTAACCAATTTTTGGCGTAAAGGTGCTGAGTTTTTCCAGCGCGGCAACTTTGGTTTCTTCGGTCATCCATTCCAGTTCTTTAATGGATATTTCGTAAGCTTTAATCAGGTTAGCGACCAGTTGCTCCATCCGCGCTTTGGCTTCTGGTTTAAAGTGGCGCTCTACATACAGCTTACCTGTCAACTCGCCCAACACCTGATCCGAGGCATCTACCGCGCGTTTCCAGCGTGGTTGCTGTTGCTCAATACCACTTAAAGTAGTGCCGAAAAAGGCAAATTTGCGCTCGGCAAAGTTACTGCTTAATTTATCGGCATAGCCATTAATGGCTTTGATGCTTAAATAATCCTGCCAGCTTTGCAGATCAGTGTCTGCCAGCACTTTGCTAAAACCTTCAAAGTAAGACGGCTGGCTAACAATAATATCTGTAACCGTGCTTAACTTAGCACCACTGGCAAACGCAGCCCAATCAAAGCTGCCCATGCTGCTGTTAAGCTCAGTGGCAGACATTTTGTTATAGGTTTTGTCGGCATTACGGCTTTCCAGCCGGGTCCAATGGTGCTCTGCCAGGGCTTTTTCCAGCGCGTAAACGCGCTCGGCCGCCGCTGCGGCATCGGTGTTGCCTGCCAGGGTAAACATATCGGTTAAGTACACTTTGTACTGGTTAATAATATTTACTGAGGCTTCATCATCTTTAAAATAGTAGTCACGATCTGGCAGGCCTAAACCGCCCTGGCCCAGATAAACCGCATACTCACTGGAGTTTTTTGCGTCGTTATTAACATACCAGCCAAACGGAATAGCCACACCATCGCGTTGCAGGCTGGCAAAAAGCGCAGCTAACTGGCTTTTATCTGTTACCGCTTGAATGGCATCCAATTGGGGTTGTAGCGGGCTTAAACCCAGCTTTTCAATCGTGGTTTCATCCATAAAACTGTTGTAAAAGCTGCCCAGCTTTTGCTCATCTGAACCAGCTTTTAAATCTGCGCGGGCCGCCACTTCATCAATAATGGCTTTTACTGCCTGCTGCGAATTGTCGTTCAAAATATGGAACGAGCCATAAGAGGCTTTGTCTGCCGGGATCGGTGTTTCAGCCAGCCATTTGCCGTTAATGGCCAGGAAGAAGTCTTCACTGAATTTTACCGCCGGGTCAAAATATTGCTGATCAATGCCCGATACCAGCGCTGTTTTAGCTTCGACAGCCGCAGCAGCCGGGGTTTGAGTTTGGGTGGTGTCCTGTTTGTTACACGCCGTAAGGCCAAGCGCCAGCGCCACAGAGGCGGCGGCTAAGGTAAGTTTCTTCATTGTTGTTATCCTGATGGGGTTACTTATTATTACGCCGCTTTATACTACTCCGTTGTATAACTGATGCCAAACCAGCGCTGCTACGAAGTTGTAACAAGTTATAAAAACGCTATGATGCTAACCAATAAACCGCCTGAGAAAATAATCGTATGGACAAATTGCAACACGCTAACCAATTACTGCAATGGCACGAACAGCGCCAGCTTAGCGCTGAGCAGCTGCGCCAGGCCAGTGGGCAATTTCCGCTGCAGCCTGCTGCAGGCCTGTGGTTGGCGCAGGCTAACCTTATTTTGTTATTTGGCACTGTGGTACTGCTGGGCGCGGCGCTAATTTTTTTCCTCGCGCATAACTGGCCGTTTATGCATTACTTTACTAAGTTTGCCCTGGCCGCCGGTGCGCTGGTGCTATCCGGCGTTGTGGCTATACGCAGCATACCTGCCAGCCTGGTGCAGCGTGCGGCGTTATTAGGGGCTGCCATACTGACCGGTGCCTTACTGGCATTGATTGGCCAGACTTACCAAACCGGTGCAGATATCTGGCAGCTCTTTGCCGGTTGGGCGGCCCTTATTACGCCGCTGGTGCTGTTATCTAAAAGCCGGGCCTGTTATTTACTCTGGTTTGTGGTGCTGGAACTCGCGCTTGGCCGCTATCTGAGCACTCAGTCTGAGTTTTTCTGGCTGCTGGCAAGCCCGCCAATGATACTAAATCTGGCGCTGGCGAATCTGGTAATGATGCTATTTGCCGAGTTTGCCCTGCCCCGGCTGGGGGTTCAGGCCAATCAAACGCTGGTTCGTCTTGCTGCGCTGATATTAATAGCCCCGTTAACTTACGGTGCAGCTATCGGCACCTGGGACAACAGCTACCAGCCTAATTTGCTGGTGTATCTGCCACTAACCGCTGTGCTGGCACTGTGGTACTGGCGCCAGCGCCGTGATGTGCTGATCCTGGCTTTACTGGCCTTTAGCGCAATTACCGTGGCAACCTCAATGCTGGCAAGCCTGCTGGAACATGCTGATGACTTTTTTGCCATGAATTTGTTAGCACTGTTTGTTATTGGCAGCAGCGTTGCTGCTGTTATCTGGCTGAAAAAGTTACAACAAACCGCAGTAGGGAAAACAGCATGAGCAACCATACGGCACTGAGTACACAACTGCAGCACGCCGGTATTATTGATGCCGCTAAAGCGCAGCAATTACAGACAGCGGCCAGCCCCTGGTGGCTGCAAATTTTGCTTGGCATTGCCGCCTGGATAGCGTCTGTTCTTATCATCGGCTCTTTTTTAGGCCCTTTACTGGCATTGGCCGATAATAACCCGGTGCGCACTGTAGCCGCCGTTGCTTTGCTGGCTGCAGCAATCTGGCTGACAAGCCGCAAGCAAGAGTTTTTACAGCAAATGGCGGTAGCAATTGCGCTGGCAGGCCAGGGTTTGCTGGTATACGTTATTTACGACATGGCAGGTTCAAACGATGAAACCGCGCGCTATGCTTGTGCGGTTATCAGCATCTTGCTGCTGTTAAGCCCGCTAAACCAACTGCATCAGCGTGCCAGCCTTAGCATAGCGTTGTTATGCCTGTTATCGCTGATCAGTTCCGCCCCGCTGCTTGCGGTTGTCAGCAGCCTGCTGGCGATTACCGCCGCACTGTTATGGTGCAGTCGGTTAAAGTGGGCCGGCTTGGCTCAGGCGGCTACCATTAAAAGCCTGCTGGAAGTGATAACTCTGGCAGCGCTGGCGCTAACATTATTCGGCCAATGTCTATTGTGGCTGGACGCCGGTTACTGGCTGGATAACAGGCTGGATATGGCCCGGGCGCTGTATAGCGCACTTGGCAGTGTATTATTAATTTCAACCGTATTCTGGCTAAGCCGGCTGGCAACAGTACCCAGCCGTCTGACACTGCTTACCATCACCGTTGTACTATGTATTTTACTGTACCCGGCTTCCGGTTTACTGGTGAGCACAGCTTTAATGCTGGCGTGTTTTTATGGCTGCAGCAGAAATTGGTATGCGTTATGTCTGCTTAGCATGTTGTTGGCCATCAGCCAGTTTTACTACAGTTTACAGCTTAATTTATTACATAAATCCGGCATTTTAGCCCTTAGCGGTGTAACGCTGCTGGCGGCCTGGTTATTGTTACAGCGCTATCAGCGGAGACTTGTATGAGCATTGCACTACAACGCCGGGCTATTGCGGCGGCTTTGCTATTCATTCTTGCCACAGCAGGTTTTGCTATCTGGCAGTTTGAGCAAACATTAAGAACCGGCCGGGTGGTTAATATTGCGCTGGCACCGCTGGACCCACGCTCAATTATGCAGGGTGATTATATGGCACTGGCCTACGCCATTGACCGTGAACTACCCGAAGATGCCGCGCAATACAAATACGCCTGGTTAAGTGTCGATGCCGAACAACGGGCCAGTTTACACAGCCTGAGCAACAGCCTGCCGCAAGAGCCGCAGCTGGTTGCAGTATTGCTGCGCTGGCGCGACGGTATTATCAGTGTTGGCCCGAATGCGTTCTTCTTTACTGAAGGTACGGGCGCACAGTATGAACAGGCACCTTATGGCCAGTTCCGCGTAGATGCCAACGGCAAGGCATTACTGGTAGGCCTATTGGATGAAAATTTGCAGTTATTGGGAGAAAATAACCGCTGAAGCATAATTTCTCCGAAGGTCCAACCGGTTTGCCCACGCCAACACGCCGTAAACCCCTCCCTGGGGGCTCGATTATAAACTTCATCCATGAAGTTTACCCTTCGGGCCAGCATAGCTGTTCAAATTCGCTCCTGGCGAATTTGTCAGCCCGTCCGGGGCTTCAACGGTTGGCTTAGGGCAAACCAATTCTCGCTGCAGTTATTCACTCGCACGTTCACACTGATAACAGCCCGGGCTGCGCGGGCAGCTATTACCGCGGGCGCAAATCAGCTGCACCGGTTTTTGTAAGCTGCGGGCCACCCAGTTAATATTCAGAATATTCGCCACACTGGTCAGCGCGGTTTGAATACCTTTCGGCACTTTAGCCCCACCGCTGCTGCCAACGCACAGCTGTTTTAACTCCGCCGCCATCGTATCGGCATCAACGCCTTGCGCCAGCAAAGCCGGGTTTAAGTCGATACCGGCACACAACACATGGGTATTACCGGCCAAATCACTTACTTTAGTTGACTCGCAGCAGTAAATACGCGGCGCGCCGTTTACATCCAGCAACGACAACTGCGCGCTGCTGGCTACACCTTCAACATCAAACATCCGAAACACCGCCCAGTGCTGACATGGGTCTTCTACCTGACGCATATTGCCCCACGGCAGCGGTATACCATTGCCGCGATACACCGCTTTGAGTTTACCCGGCGTGTAGGCATCAAAATAATGCCAGTGCGTATAGGGCGACACCGCCGTCATACGGCGCATTGCCACCGACGCCGATACTCCGGCTTGCTGATGCGTGCTGATCTCATAACCGTGGCGGTCCAGCAACTGGCGAAACGGTAATTTGGGGCAAAGTAGCGCGCCGGCAAAAAAGCTCGATTCAAAATCACGCCAGGCGTGCAATATATCCTGCGGCTGCACGGCAGTAGAGCTGGACAGCTCATCGTCATGCGCACCGCCCACTGTCATGCTGCTTTTAACGCCGTCTTTATTGTGCAGCACGGCATGGCCAATATGCACTGCCAGCTCATACTTTAACCGCGTAGGAAATTGTTGTAGCAAGCTGTTTAAGTGCAAGGTATTGGGCGGGGTAAAAAACGACGTAGAGACATTTTTTGACAATACGCCCAGCTCATCCAGCAACTCTTTTGGTGTTTCGTCATACCAGCGTATTTGCAGCCCAAGCTGTTTTACAATCGCCAGCAATTCGTCCACGCCAAGCGGCATCCGTTTTTGACCGACGTCTTCGGCTGCGCGCTCCAGCTCGGGGAAATGGTTTTGATGATGCTCCTGATGCGCGCGAATAAGCAACTGGGCGAACTGTTTACCGCTGGTGCCGGTTTGCGACAGCATCTCCGGAATAGCAATTTGCAAAATATCATTGGAAAACAAAAAACCCGGTTCCAGCGCCATACCACTGATCCCGCCACGGCTGCCTTTTTGTGGTGTTAAATCCTGGCCATCGTCTTCGCCATCAAGAAACCAGTCGATGTCTTTTTGAAAAACTTCGGCTATCACTTCAAGCATTTCAATGCCAGGCACCCGCTTGCCGCGTTCAATCATCGACAGGTAAGACACCGAGGGCGCCTGTTCCGCGTTCACCCTGATACAGCGGGTGGACAAATCTTCCATAGTTAAGTTATTGCGTTTTCTCAGGTTTCGGATCTTGGTTCCGAGAAAATGCGACTTTCTGAGCAGGCTTTTGTTTGCTTTCATTTTGTAAAATTCACACTGTAAAATTTTTATTGTGAAATTATTCTGATTTTTAGCCTAGACTAGTTTTTAACCGATAGCAACTGGTCTGACATTCAATGCCAGATTGGTAGATGCTCAGATGCTGACAGCAAAGGTGCCGACCTTTTTCGCATTAGCGAAGGCGGGCAACACATTCGTCCGGAACGAATGTGGCCTGCGCAGCAGGTCCGCCAGGTTGAGGGCCGGATAGCCCGAAACCCCGCGGCACCGGGCATGGCGGCATCTGAGCATCGGTTACGAAAGCTAAATACTGTACCTGATTACAAGAGACGAGGATGACATCATGACTACACTGGCCCAACACCACAGCACTCCATCACCAAGCCATACCGCCTGGATGGCGACTGAACTAAGCGTGATTAACGAGCTGAACCAGCGCCATGTCAAACAGGTAATGGATTACTCAAAAGGCTTTTTAGACAAAACCTTCCCGCTGCAGCAAGGCTCGCATAAAGATGTATGCAGCTACGTAGTGTACTACCAGCAGTTGCTGGCATTTTTTGCCGACGGCAGCACCAGCGGTTTGCAAACCCCGGCGCAGTTTGTTGCGTTAAGTGGCCACCGTGAAGCGCCCTGTTCTATCGTGCTGAACAATAACGGCCGCCACGTCGAGCTTATTTTAAACCGCAGCGGCATTAACGGCTGTCAGGATAAAGCCAGCATTGACGATATTCAGCTACAAACCTCTGAGCCGGATTGTGTCTGGTTTAGCATGGTAACCGGCCGCCAGGTTAGCTGCGCCCACAAAGGTAATAAGCAGTTCACCTGCAAAGACGGCCAGCCCTATTCACTGGTATAACATCTGCCCCCCTGAAGTTACCTGTACAACTTCAGGGGTTGTATAACAGCCCGTTAAACAGCGGAAATAAATTTCATTGATGTTTATTTTCATAGCTGAACATGTAAAAATCCTGCATCCACCAAACCATGCCCCAATAAGAGTTTTATATGCGCCTGATGAAACGCCTGGCCACAGTTATTTTGCTAGTAACTCTGAACGGCTGCACTGTGTTCGGTATGATTGCAGATGGGGCAGCCGAAAACAAAGCTGAGAAACACCGGCCAATAATGGAACAAGGCTCAGGTAAAGAACGTATTAGCACGCTTAGCCAAATTGGCCTGGAAGCAGATATTGCCATTGTGAAAAAAATTAAAGATGTACTGACCCCTGAGCAAAACAAGCCAAAAGTACGCTGTACGATGGAAAACGGCCTGCGTATTTGTTATGAAGAAGGCGCTGAAGGCTACTAAAAACCGCTTTTTTGTTGTGCGGCATTAAAGTTTTCCCGCTGGTTGCCGATACAGCGGCACCGATACCTTAAGCCGCCTGCCTTTATGCAAATTAATACTCTGCAGCCCCAGCCTGCCAGCTTAAAACTCAACCTGCCCCAACAAACGGCAGCCACCCGCACAGCTACCAATAACAGCACTATGCCAGGTGCTTATGTCAGCTTGTCAGAGCTGGGCAAAACCAAAGCTAAACAAGCAGAGAAAAATAAAGATATTGATGACAGCAACCTGCCGGATACTATTAAGCAGATATTAAAAACCATTCGCGATCTTAAGCAGCAAATTGCCGATAAGCAGGCCGAAATAGATAAAGCTAAACAAGATGGGCTGCAATCAGAACAACAGCGGGAAAAACTGAAACTATTACAAACTGAGCTGAGCATGCTAAACAGCGCCCTTGGCAGCGCTCAACAAAGCCTGAATAAAGCTATGCAGCAGCAAGATCTAAGCGATGAACAAATACAAACTGCTTTATCGCTGATGGTGTAACACTGCATAACTTAGCTACACTGCAGCCCATGATGTAAAGCGAGTGCCGCTAATAAACCCAACACGCAATAATTGAGCTTTAACGATGCAAGATTTGATTTACCTGCGCCATTATCCCCATACACTACAACAGCAGGTACGGCAATTGCTGGCAGAAGACCAGTTAGGTAACACCTTGCAGCGCCGCTACCCGAACCAGAGCCACAGCGTGCAAACCGACAAAGCCCTGTATGAATTTACCCAGGAGCTAAAACGGCAATGGCTGCGCAGCAGCGAACCGGTAAGCAAAGTAATCTTTGATGCCAAAATTCATATTATTAATAACGCTCTGGGTACCCATACCCAGGTTAGCCGGGTACAGGGCGGCAAACTAAAAAGCAAAAATGAGATTAGGGTAGCGGCGTTACTAAAACAGCTACCCCTGCCGCTGCTGCAAATGGTGGTGGTACACGAGTTAGCGCACTTACGCGAAAAAGACCACAACAAAGCCTTTTATAAACTTTGCCAGCATATGCAGCCAGACTATCACCAACTGGAGCTGGATTTGCGCCTGTACCTTACCTTATTTGAACTGCGCGGTGAAAGCGCCGTATAAGCATGGCGGCCATCCAGTTTAGTTAAATAAAAACCACAGCCAGACACCAGCCAATACCAGTAAAACCGCGCCAATCTGCCGCGAATAGCGCTTCCACAGCTTTAGCGCTGCGTCACCGGCTATATTTACCAGTAGCACCAGGCCAAAATACCGTACCGACCGCGACAGCGCAACCGCAAGTAAAAACAGTAGGAATGAATAGCCTGTTGCACCGGCAGCCAGCATGGCAATTTGCAAAGGCGTAGGCGTAACGCCTACCGCCAATACCGATATAAAGCCGTTATTGTGTATCTCCTCAGCAAAGCTGTCATAAGCCTCAGCCCCGCCAAAAAAGCTGATTAAGGTGTCACCCCATTGCTCCATCGCCAGCGCGCCCAGCCAATACCCCAGCGCTGCCGCAGTGATATTGCCGGCCAGTGCCACACTGGCAATGCTCCAGCGCCGCCGTTTCTGGCTTAGCATCCACGGAATTAAAATGGCCTCTATCGGTATCGGTATAATCAGCGTTTCCGCCATCGACAGCACAAATAGCAGCGGTAGCGCATAAGCAGACCGCTCCAGACGACCCAGCCAGGTTTGGGCAGATAATTCTTTGGTATCCAGCATTGTGTTAAAAATCCTTATAGTGGTGCAACACTCAGCATAATAGCGGCGAAGCTCTGGCGCGGCCAACGTACAGGTATTTCTGAACTGTACGTTATAACACTTAACACTTAGCTTCAATTTGGTTGCAATCAATTACACTTAGTACCCGGCATGCGGGCTAACATCTTAGCTAAACCACTGCTGAGGAACAGCAAGATGAAAATTAGCGCTCTCCCCCTGCTGGCTGGTAGCGTGTTGCTACTGATCGGTTGTGACATTGAGTACGGCACCTTGCCGGAACATTATTATGATTTTCGCCATGGCGCTCACCAGTGGCAGCCGGGCTTTTCTGATTACCCCAGCGACAACGCTGACATTTATCAGCTTGAAAGCGGCATGCGTGACCTGCCAACAGGCTTTTCCGGCAAAGGTTTGTATCTGGCTGGCATGAACCGCAGTGACGATTTGTTTATGTACATTAAAAAGCAGATAACCGGGTTACAGCCCTCCACCCGCTATCAGCTGTCGGCTTCGGTACGCTTTTTAACCAATGCCGGCGCAGATTGTGTTGGTATAGGCGGCGCGCCAGGCGAGGCGGTGTACTTAAAGTTTGGTTACGCCGCAGCAGAGCCAAGGCAAGCCGGTTACTATTTAAATGTCGATAAAGGCAACCAAAGCCAGGATGGTACCCAGGCCCGTGTGATCGGCAATGTTGCCGCGCCTGAATTAAGCTGTGACGGCCAAAACTTTGCTAGCAAAACCGTGAGCGGTGGCGGCAACACACCACTGCAGTTTACCAGCAATGCCAATGGCACTATCTGGGTGTTTATCGGCACAGACTCCGGCTATGAAGGCCTAACCCGGCTGTATTATCAGGAGCTGGAACTACGTATTGTGCCGCGTTAATCATTAACAGCTTAAACGGCCGGCTTTAAAATGGCACGAAAACCTGCACGTTGCCGCCGCCAAACTGTAAATTGTGCAGTTTAACAGTAGGGTTAATTGTCAGATAAGCGCCGGTTAATTCACTTAGCTGCCAAACTACATTTGGGCTTACTTTTGCCAGCCAACCTTTGTCTTTCAGCGGCTCATCACTATGCTGGCGTAATTCACTACTTACGTTGGCATAACCGGTATATAGCGTAGGGCGCCATAGCCAGTTTTCACTGATTGGCCGTTCAGTTCTGACATAAGCAAAAGCTTCACGCCGGTATTCAGCCGCAGTGCGCACCTGGCTGGCCCGGCTGTCTTGCTCGGTTAAACGATTGGCCTGTAAGCCAAAGCTAAGCGAATCTGCTGCGGGTGCCTGCTGCCATTCGGCATTTAATTGCTGAAATCGTCTTACCAGCAACCAGTCTGCCTGCTGGGGGCAGTTAGCAAAGCACTGGCACTACGCCGGCCATACAGCCCCTGAGCCTGCACCAGCACACGGGCGCCGTGTAACAAATCCCGCTGCCAGTTCACACCAGCGGAGTATTGTTTGTCCGTAAATAATTGCTGCGCCTGCTCATCTGCATAGCGTGTCGTCAGGTTAAGATTAACAAAACCAGCCAGCTGCTGCTGGCCTAGCATTTTAGCCCCGGCCAGATAAAGTGTTACCGGGGTTTGCTCATAGCGGTTATCGCTGTAGGTTTTACTATTATAAAATACATCAGCCAGCACTACGGCTGCGGTGGCATAACTGCCGTCATCATAAGCGCGGAGAGCTTCAAACTGCAGGTCCATTTCCTCTTTGGCACCACTTACATCGCCCCAGACACCCAATTCCCACTGCTGATCAGCCTGATAACCAACGCCAAACAGGGTTCTGTCATAGCGGCCGTCCAGATCTTCAGAACGTTTATGCCTGAAGCCGGCAAACACCGGCGCATCAAAGCTGAGTTTTTGCTGTATCAGCGAATGCACATAGAACTCTTTGCCTCTGCTGCTACCGCCGCTACCATACCAGCCATTTTGCTGCCACAAAGGGCTGGCAGTTTGTATTGGCTGCTCAGTAAAACTGAGGCGTTGCAGAAAACTTTCTATATTGTAATCAAACTGGCGACCGTCTAACCGTTCCAGCCGAAAGGGCTCAGGGCCATGCCAGCCGTTGCTTGCCTGCAGGGATGTCGCTGTGAGTAACAGGATGATACCAAAGCAAATACTGCGGTTGTAAAACATAGCTCTTCCATAATAAAAAGTTGTGCAGTATATCTAGTATGGACTTAACCGCTTATGAACTAAAATACTAACCGCCCGGGAGGCGTTATGCTTAAGTGCGACTTGCATGATTATATTGAAATCGTCTGTCTGTACCATTACCCGCTACAGCTAACACTAAGCTCAGGTACTGTGCTTACTGGTACAGCCGAAACCACCCGCTATAACGACCAGCGGCAGGAGTGCTTGGTAATTAAGCAAAACGACAGCGAACAGCTGGTGGTGCTGGATGATATTGCGCAGCTTGAAGTGATGGTTACCAACCCGCATTTGCAGCAAGTGCGGTTTAAGTAAGCCAGAATGCTGCGTTTTGCCCGGCTTCTTCAGCGACACGGTACACGGTGCTTGCTCAACCACCTTTGCACTCATTTCTGCAGATGCTACACTTTGTGTTAACTATTCACACAGAGGTACGATCATGGCCAGAACCACCAGCGTTACCATAGGCCCGCAGCTTGATGACTTTGTCAGTAAATTGCTTGAATCGGGCCGCTATGGCTCAACCAGCGAAGTAATGCGTTCAGCCCTACGCTTACTAGAGCGCCAGGAAAACCAAATGGCAGTGCTAAGGCAGGCTGTTGCCGCGGGTGAACAAAGTGGAGAAAGTGATTTAACACTAAGCCAGATTGCTGATCAGGTGAAGCAAAAGCACCATGTATAAGCTGTCGAAGCTTGCCGCAGCAGACTTTGCCAGTATTTACGAATATACCTTGCTTAACTTTGGCGTGCGTCAGGCTGATGCTTACACCAAGGAGTTGGAGTACGTGTTGGGTCTGTTGTCTGAATCCCCTCTTATGGGGCAGGAGCATACGGATATTGGCGCAGGGATCCGGCGTCATGATCACCAACGCCATGCCATTTTTTACCGCAGCCGTAAGCACGATATATTTGTGTTACGAATATTACACCAGCAAATGGAAGCCACCCGGCACTTATTTGAACCATCAATGTAGTAAAAGCGTGGTATTTCATCCTTATAGGTCAAACGCAACCTCCAAGGCCTAACCCCGAGGATGTGAGCTTCTTCCCCGCCAATCATGATTTAATTATATGTAAATTTAATTTGAACAAACAAAGCATGATGTTTAAAATCTGACAGATAGTCTTTCTGCTTAACTTAAGGAAATTTTATGCTGACGGATCAACAAAAGCGCGGTATGCAGCGCGTTATCCAAGAAAACCAGCACGAAGTCTGTGTGATCTCTGTGGAAATGATGGATGAAATTGTCAATAGTCAGGCAGCGCGAGGCAATACTCAAGCGAAATCTCTCTGGGACCAAATAAGGGGTACGCTTGAGTTTGGCGCCAACTACCTCGCTCTTGGTGGAGACATGTCGAAACTGGTGCAGCTCGGTTATGCACTAGGTGGCTTAGGCCAAGCGTATGTTAAATCTTATAACGGTAAGTCTTACATTATACTTAAAGGCCACGCAGGGCTACGCAGAGTGCTCACCGGCACCCGTTATCTGGCAAACAACACTCAGGTAATGGCTTTAGGTTTGGGCAAGCATGCTGCACAGGCTGCCGTCAGATCAGGTGGTATTCTTACACTTTATCTGGTGGGCGCTTACAGGGTTGCCGATTTCTTTTTGCGGGATGAAGCCACTCTCACTCAACTAATTGGTAATCTGGCCGTTGACGTAGTAAAAGTTGCAATTACTGCAGGAGTTGCCTGGGGTGCTATTGCCGTTGGCGCTGCCATTGGTATTGCAGTTGGCCCTATAGCTGCGGTAGTGCTGGTTGGTCTTATATTAACGCCCGCACTTAATTCTTTAGATAAACAGTTTGGTATTTCAGATAAGGTTGTGAAAGGCTTGGAAGAGCTATCAGACAGAACACAAAACTACGCGCAACAAGTGCGCCGTAACCTGCAGAACAAAGCAACACAGACAGCTGCGAAAGCCGCCAAGCCAGTGCTGGATTATATCGTCGACTCTGCCCGCAGAATTGTTATTGATGCAGCCAAACATCAACTGGACCGTTTCCTGTCACCAAGGCTATTTTGATGCATAAAGACGAAAATGAACTGGCACCGTGGAAATTGGCTGCAGGGCTTGGAGTATTTGCAACTCTCACAGCCTTTGGTTTTAGTTATTTTGGCTATTATCTATCACTACTGCTTAAAGGCTTGTTCAGCCATGCTGAAGCGGTGACGTTAAATAAAGGTGCTTTTTACTGTTTGGGTGCGGCAATAATTGGTTGTATGTTGCTGTATTTTGGTGTGCGGAAACTTCAAGGCAAGGCAGTAAGTGCTGCGCAAAATAAGCGGGCAAGCCTGATTTTCTTTATCGGGTTAGGTATCGCAGTAATTCTGCCACAACTTATTCATTATCCTACCGCTAGCTACCTGCAAGCGCAGGGTTATAGCGAATGCGAGCTACAATCACGCCAATGGTTACACGATAAAGTGATGGTTTTTACTGTTACGCCAGAGCACTGCATTGAACTGACTCGGGCAGACTGCGAAGAGACACCTGACAGGCAGAAATGCCGCTTATTGCCACAGTTCAGCACAAGTAAAACCGGAACTGATTAGTCCTCGGGGGGAACTACTTATCCAAAACATGAGCATCAACAAACCAAAAGTGTTATTTGGCGCAGACATAGCTGCATTTTACTGCCTGTTTGCGCTGGGCTTGAGTTGCTCGCTTTCAGCCTGCAGCGACCCTGTGCAGCAGCGCGGGGCTGAGCACTATACTCTGCAGGCTAATTATGTCGGCGCATTTTACGTTATTTTTGATCAGTCCAGCGGCGAGCCCTTGCAGTACCAGCACAATACCCGCCAGTACCGGCTCCCGGCTAATGGCGTATTGCTAACACAAGCCGAGATTAACGAAGGCGCTATTGCCGCCAGGATGCGTCTGCACAGCTGACAGAGATAACCGCACGCTGGTTAACCAGCATCAATGCAGAACAAGCTGCCTCATTTAAGGTTGCAGCATGTCGGGTAAAGGCGTAGCGGCTTTAACCGGATAACCCTGTTGCTGTTGTAACAGTGCCAGCTGCGCTAAACGTTTCGCCAGCGCCGGGTGGCTATCAAACCAGTCCGGTAAAGCGGAACTACTCTGCTGTTGCATTACTTTGAAAAAATCTTCGGCACCGCCGGTATGACCATAGTGGCAATGGAGTATCTCCAGCGCTTTGGCATCGGCGGCCAGTTCACGTTGTTGTGAATGCTGCGACAGCCCCAGCTCTGTAGCCGGCATAAACCATTGACTGGCACTGCTGCTGCCGGTGACACCATACGCCAGGCTGGCTAACACCAGCGCCCGCCCCAAGCCCCGCAAATGATCACGGTGCTCTAAATGCGCCAGCTCATGAGCCAAAACAAAGCTCAGCGCATTTTCACTGTTTACCTGCTTTAACAAGCCCTGATACACCAGCATGATACCACCCGGAAGCACACCGGCGTTGCTGATATTCTGCTCGATAAAACGCAGTTGTACCGGATAGGTCACAGCACTGCATTGCTGCAGCTGGTTAGTCAGTTGTTGTAAGGCTTGCTGCTGCGCACCAGGCGGGTTGGGCACAGTAGCAAAATGGCCGAACCATTTGTATTCCAGTTCAGGATCAAGTGAACTGACTACTCTGTCGATCAACAGCCCCAGCAGCAGGTAAATCAGTGCCATCGCCAACAGTAAAGCCGAGCCCAGCAGTAACAATTCCTTGGCCGGCTGCTGGTGGCTGACGTTGTGATTATCTGTTGGCAGCCGTCCTTTATAGGCCATTCGTGGCCTGTACCTGACCGTAAATGGCCGTGCCATAGGCCAGTAATTCGACCGAGCCGATGCCATTACCGGCGGCGTTGTATATCGACGAGGTTTCAACGCGCACATTTATGATTTGGCTGGCACCCGGACAGCTTTCTTTCATCCGTAATATAGCCTCACGCCGCGCCCGATCAAGCAAGGTTTCATAGCTTTGCACCGGGCCGCCAATCAGGCTGCGCAGGTCGGCGACAATACGTTTAAAGTAGTCAATCGAAATCACTACGCTGCCGGTAACCAGCTCGCTGCGCTCAATCTGCTGCATTGGGATCAGCAGGTAACGGCTATTGGTATTGGGTAAGACCACCAGCTCGGCTTCCCGTTGCCGGATGCTGCTAAAATGCTGGCTTTCCAGATAGCGGCCAACAAAAAAGCCCAGCAGTAATAAGGTTATAAACCCCAGAAATGCAATCATCGCTTACTCCACGCGCACTGCCGTGCCATAGACATAGATTTCAGCGGCACCGGCGGCCACAGATGAAGTGGAAAAGCGCACATTGATGATGGCATTGGCGCCCAACTGCGTGGCCTGATCGGTCATCCGTTGCAGAGCCTGATCGCGCGACTCATTTAACAATTCGGTATAGCCGCGCAGCTCACCGCCAAACACATTTTTTAACCCGGCCATAATATCGCGGCCAACATGTTTGGCCCGCACCGTACTGCCGGAGACGACACCAAAACAATCTATAATGGTTTTGCCGGGCAGGGTTTCGGTATTGGTAATAAACATGAAAGTATCCCTTTTAAAGTACAGTTAAGTTAACGTTTTTATAGTACTGGCTGTTATAGAAATTTGATACGCAATAATAGCCTGCAGATAAAAAATAGAGCGTGTTGCAGGGCTATTGGTAAGCGCCTGCTTTAGCACAAAACCGACAGTCGACAAAGGTTAAAACCATTTCTCTACTGGTACAGTTAAACTCTGGCCAATTTTCTGACACTGGCTGCGTTACTAAGCTGCACGCTGACAAAGCGAGAAATGACAGCAGTAAAATACTGCAACCGGTTGTCTCAAAAGCCATCAATCAGCAGATCAAGACCTGCTTTGATTTGCTCGCGGTAACTTTGCATGTTGATTTCCGTGGCTTTTAAACGTGTTGCCGATACAGAGGCAATATCCAGCAAGTCGATATAACTGGCTTGTTCTTCGATAGTGACCGGTATTTGAAACTGCGATAATAAGGCAGCTTTTGTTTGAGGTTTAATCAGCGCTACCAGCAAAACATCAATATTGTGAAACAGGGTATTAGTCAGCACCACAACCTGCTGTTGCTCTATATGGGCAACGCTAAATTGCTGCAGCACTAAATTTGCTCCAAGCGCTCAGCAAAAGTACCGTGCTCAGCAACGTGCTGGTTATAGGCTGCTATCGCATCGGCATTTTCTGCCTGCCACAACTCAGCTTTAGCTTGGCTAACCGCTTTGCGTAAAGCCTGCTCTAACACCACAGATGGGCTGATATTAAGTGACTTAGCCTCGGCCAATAAGGCTGCATCCACCGAAGTATTACAGGCTGCTTTTGTAGTATGGTTCATACTCAAGCTCCGCTGTTAGTTGATAAGCAGCAGTATAGCGCAAATTTTATGCGCAGATAACTTGCGCATATTTTACTGACCACCAAACTGCTGCATTAACCGGCTTGGTGGATACCGTATTTTTAACGCTGCCAATCGTAACGGGTTTGGCGGGAATATTAGTCAGCACCAGATCCTTTACCGGTGCCGGTATCGGGTTTTGGCAGTGATAATCAAATGCACGCTTAGCACTTTGGTAGTTATGGCTATTCGGCTGAGCTGAAAACTGCACCATCTGGTGCTGCAGCAACAAACACGACCCTTCGGTATATTGCTTTTGACCAAAGGCCAGCGGGGAGATAAGCAGTAACAGCGGTAAAGTAAAACGCGTCCAGCGCATAAGACGTCCCTGAATTATGGAATGTTGATGCTAGCAGGGTAAAAAGCTATGGGCAATAAGCAATGTATAAGCTCTATGGTAGTCGTAGTGATTAAATAAAACCCATCCCACAGCCACAAAAAGAACAAATAAGTTACATATTTGCAATTTTGCATTATTATCAGTTGATAGCTTATGTATTTGTTCTAATAGCACGGAGGCAAATTATGGAAACCTATCTGTTAGCGCGAGACTTAAATGGTGTGCCGGTAGGTCGGCACCAATTCTTTGTTATTTTAACCGGCGATTCACAGCAAACCTTTCGATTGTCGCACTCCAATCAGACACTAAGCAGCCGTAAAATCGGCAAGCAATATGGTCTTGTATTGGGTGCTCAAAATGTCGCATCTACCGGAACATCAGCACCAAAATATAACCGGCTTACTTTTGTGCCATTCGAGCGGGCAGACTTGTCATGTGCCATTGAGTACTTTGGTGGAGAGCCCTCGATCTTATCCGGCCAGTTTGGCTATCAAAAGGCTGAAGCAAGGCGTATCCATCCCCGACAAGGTTACACAGAACAACAATTGGCTCAGGCAATTCTGACAGCAATAGATTTTTATGTTGTAAATGAAGGTAGTCAGCCCATAGCATATCCGCCACCTTGGTTTGGTAAGAACAGTAACAGCTGGACAAACTCTATTCTTGATGTTGTGCCTGCTGATTTACCGGGCGATGCAAAGGCAAGACGCAAGCTTGGTGACTTCAATGGTGCGGATGCTGCGCACGATGTTCGCATCCATCAAATGTATTTCAAGGGGCTATGTAATCCATGCACAGTGCAAAATCCGGCTTATCGTTAATTCCTGACACACTGGCACGCGCTGTTTCAACAACTGCACTGCTGTTTGTCATCGTTGCGCTTGTCGCCATACTGCGCGGCTTAAGTCAGGACATCAGCTACCCACTGGCCAGCGACGATTGGTATTTAGTGGCTGGTTTTCTTAGCGTCTGGTGCCTTGTTCCGGCCCTGCTGGCAACAGTAATAAGCGCCTTTAGTAAGGTTAGCCACAGCAAAAGCTATATGTTGGCTGGTCTGCTGCAGGTAATATTACTGTATGGCTACAGCTACCATATTGCCAAACAGCCGGGCAATGAACTTGGTAGCTCACCACTTATTTTACTGGTGTATCTGGCAATACCGGTTGCAGCTATTTACTACCCGATGTTTTTCGTTGGTAAGGCATTTAGTAAATTCCGGCTGGCGGTAGTTTTAATAGCAGCGCTGCTGTTAACTTATGCCACTATTGCTTGAGCGATAACACATGCGCAACAAGCTCTTTATGACAAGAACTCACAACCCCACTCCGGGCATGCCGGAATTTGATGCCTGGCGACTTAAACGCACCAAAGAGGACGCAGCTAAGTATTTAACGGATGAATACAGTTTGGGTGATGATGAACGCGGCTTGTTGGCTGCGTAGTTATGACCGCTTGCTGATGTCTGACGAAGAATTGGCCGAGGAAGAAGAATCGATGGAGCAAGCGCAGAAGCAAGAACGGCGTAAACACCTTAAGTCTGTCGATTCCAAGTAAATAGTCCCACGGCTGCAGTAAGGCATACAGCCGATTTAATTTTTATCTGCCCTAATATTCGCGTTTGCTATCTAAGTAGTTACGGCTTTGCGGCTGCACACTAAAGCGCTCTATTTGCTGCTGCAGCAAAATACAGGTAGCTTCGGAGTATTGCTGTTGGCCATAAGCCAGCGGCGAGCTAAGCAATAGCAATGATAAGGTAAACAGCCACCAGCGCATAAGTCGTCCCTGATATATGGAATGGTGATGCTAGCAGGGTAAGGCGGCAGCAGCAAGAATCATACGTGTAAATTCAATTTTCAAATCCATACCACGTAGTTCCGAGGAATGAATTCGTAGGGATCCTGTAAGCATCACTTACGCTCTTCCTCAAAGCTAACCGACTCAAATAAGTAAATAACTGATTTTTGCAAAAAATAATCTTGACCACATATAGTTTTCAGGTAAGTTTTGTAGCAAATCTATTGACATTAGCGGCGCAAAGTTTAGAACACATTTCTGATTATAAAATTGCAGCTGGCTCTAACAAAGTGAACGGAGAACTTGTGGATACTATTAGAATTGAAGGATTAAGATCACTTGTAGACACTGGTGATTTTCCTTTAAAGAAGCTAAATGTCCTTGTCGGTACAAATAGCTCTGGTAAAAGTACTTTTCTACGCGTATTTCCACTTTTGCGTCAGAGTGTTGAGAGAAAAACCAGGGGCCCAATTTTATGGTCAGGAAACTATATAGATTTCGATTCATTCGGAACCAGTATATATAAAGCACCTCCTTCAAATAATAAAACTGGATTACGTAATCCACTTTTAGAATTATTTGATAAAAACCTTACTCCAATAGGCAATATTAAGTTTTCGTTCAATTTAAATATGGGGCACGAGTCAAATAAAAAACCTGTATACCTATCGATACATTTATCAGAGATTCCTAAAACCCAAGGTTGTTATACTTCAAGATTTATTTGCATGATTAATAAATTGCAAATAACTTTCGATTTTAATAAAGATGGGATTATTACAGATGTAAACTCGAACGTATTCTCATGGCCGTTAGAGAAACATGAACTTAAATATCAGCTTACTGATACAGATACTCTTGTCCCAGTGTTAAGCGCCGACACCCCAGCGTCCTTGGAACATAAAAGCAGACAAATTAGTACTGCACTAAGAGACCAGATAAAAGAATTACTATTAAAACATTCTGGAAGTACAAGTTCAGACAAAGCCAATGGTTTATTTATAAGATTAACCAGATCCATATTGGATTCTGAGGAAAAAATTAAAACAATGCGCTTCGGATTTCGAACAAACAAGTGGAGAAAAACTTTAACTAGTTGGCAGGACAGTCATGATGACTTTATATTCATTGCAGGCTTAATTGATCTTTACTTCATTATAGAGAATAGTTCCAAGATTAACGGATTAATGACAGATCATCTTCTAGGTGTTCGCTACATAGCACCACTCAGAACATCTACACAGCGGTATTACAGATATCAGGATATAAGTATTGATGAACTTGACCATGAGGGAGAGAATATTGCAATGTTTATTTCTAATATATCTGGTAACTGGAGAGAAAAGCTTAATAACTGGACGAAGGAGGAATTTGGGTTTCATATAAAAGAAAACACTTCCTTTGGCCACACATCAATTTCTATAGTCGATAGCCAAAATGAACTTAGTTCAAATATATCAGATATGGGTTTTGGATATTCACAAGTCCTTCCGATAATAATACAGTTATGGTCAATATCATCAGGATACGAAAATAGTAAAAAAAGAAAGAAAAATCTTAGTTTCATATTTGCAATAGAGCAGCCAGAACTCCATTTACACCCAAAAATGCAGGCAAAATTAGCTAGAGTTTTTACTAAATCAATTAAGCTCGCAGAAGAAAATAACATCAACATTAAAATAATCTTGGAGACTCACAGCGAAGCTATTGTTTCGAAGCTCGGAGAGTTAATTTTAAATAACGATATTGAACGAACCGATGTTGCAATATCTTGTTTTGAGCAAGACAGAAAAGATAGGAAGACTAAAATTACAACTTCAAAATTCAATGAGTCAGGAAGATTATCCGATTGGCCATTAGGTTTTTTTGACTACTAAAAATGATAATAATAATAGACCCATCAGTTTTCGCAGATACTCGTACTCAGTCAGACACTGAGAAAACACAGCTATTTCTGAATAGATTGACTATCGCAATCGAAGATTCTAACCATTTATTTTTAATTGATTCTAGTATTATTCCTAAAATTGAAGCCTGCAATGACTTGCTAGAACATTCAAGAAAGATTATTATTAGAACTGCGAGAAAATCTATTTACTTCAATGATTACTTCGAGAAAGGGGCTCATCTCTCATTTACAAAAAGTAAGAAAAATTTAGGATTTGAAATTGATATAATTCACGATGATCAGGACATTATTATTAGGTATTTGGCTAAACCTTGCTTAGTATTAGAAGATGCCTCTGAAAAACACCTTTATCAACAAATAATAAAATCTTACAGTACTTCTAACAATCGGCAGATAAATGTTTCATTCAAAACGGTACATGGAGGTGGCGATACCACCCATCTAAGATGCGCGGAAGAGTATTTAACTAATGAGCATGTGTATTGCATTTGTGACAGCGATAAGAAAACACCAACCGATAGTATAGGTGGTACCGCTCGTAAAGCAAAAACCTTCTTTCAAAAAATAAATCGTCAATCTAATTTATTGATTTTGGACTGCCATGAGATAGAAAATCTTTTACCTTTAAATGTCTTAAATTCTAAAGCTAAGCAAGATCAGGCTCTAACGATTAGATTTCTGGAGATGATATCTGCCGTGAATGACCAGCATTATCTTTACTACGACTTCAAAAAGTCACATTCATATCATGATATATTTATTGCCAGAAATACTAAATCTGAGTTCTGGAGAGATTATTACGCGATATTTCACAACACCCTCGACAAATGTCCTCATGCTCCATTATTTAGCGGAGAAAAAAGTTCTAAAGATGCGCTTATTCCCGGTGTTGGAGCATTGGTTTATCATGTTAAAGACGACTTCGCTAAAGAGCTTCATAGTGATCTGAGAATTGATTCTATTACCCCAACATCTGTAAAAAATGCATGGAATAGTCTTGGCGTTGCTTTAATAAACTGGTTCGTTGCGCTTCCACCTCTCAGAGTATAGCTAACGAAAAAGTAGATATTATATTTTCTAAGTTTTAGAGTTTGGCAGGTCGGTGATTGAGCCTTCGTAAATCTCGGCGGCTAAACCGATAGACTCGTTCAGCGTTGGGTGAGCGTGGATGGTTAATGCGATATCTTCAGCGTCGGCACCCATCTCCACTACTAAGCAGATTTCACCCAGCATTTCACTGGCGTTGATCGGCAAGGCACAAGGATCGCGCCTTAAAACTGCTGCCGAAATGCCTGCGCCATCAAGCCGAGCTGATACATCAATTGGTTAGATTTAGCCAAATCATGCGCGTTGGGCCGCAGGATGGCCATGAGTAAATAGCAGTTCTCATTGCTAAAGCCGCGACAGTAGACCAAATGTGTATCACTGGTTCGCTTCGCCTGTGTAAGCAATAGCGGAAAACCGGTGCCATTTGCTGCCAGATGGATATGCCTTACCTGCTCTTGCTTGATAATGTCGAGGTTAAACGGGTGATCGTACGGTACATCTTTACCAAACAAGGCAGGCAACTTGCCCGCCTTGTACTGCTTAAAATCAGCAACTAATGCTTTTCGCTCTTCTGCCGTTAGCGCTTCGTTTAATACCTTACTGGTAAATACCCGCATCACTCGCTAAATTCACTCAACTTAGTGGTATCAGCGTTCAACAACAGCTCTTCACTGACCCGGCTTATTTCTTTTAGCCTGGCTGCTGCCGGGCGAAACAGCCCCTGCTCTACCGCGCCAGACGCTTCAATAATACGCAGCATTTTTTCATACAGCTCAGCACTTAACATATAGCCGGCAGGCTTGTTGTTCGACAACACTGCAACCGGCTCATCCGTAAAGTACTGGCTTAAGTTTTTACGGGCCTCCGATACCGAAACAGCTTTTTCCGCCAAAATAGCATGTGACGCCATGCAACACCTCAAAGTACATTGTCATGTACATAATTAAGCACAGGCGTAGTATGGTACTTAGGCAGGCAGATTACAAGCTGACTTAAACAACAAAGGCCGCATTCGCGGCCTTTGTCTCAACACTCAACTTAGAAAAATTACTTTTTCTTCGCTTTCGGGTTTGGCAGGTCGGTGATTGAGCCTTCGTAAATCTCGGCGGCTAAGCCGATAGACTCGTTCAGCGTTGGGTGAGCGTGGATGGTTAACGCGATATCTTCTGCGTCGGCACCCATTTCTACTGCTAAGCAGATTTCGCCCAGCATTTCACCGGCGTTAATACCAACAATAGCGCCACCCAGAATACGGTGCGTTTCTTTATCGAAAATCAGCTTAGTGAAGCCTTCAGTACGCGCTGAAGCGATAGCACGGCCTGATGCTGCCCATGGGAAGGTAGCGGTTTCAATTTTTAAGCCCTGCTCTTTAGCTTCTTTCTCGGTAACGCCTGTCCAGGCCATTTCCGGGTCGGTGTAGGCTACTGATGGAATGCAGCGCGGGTCGAAGTAGTGCTTCTGGCCGGCAATCACTTCAGCCGCTACGTGGCCTTCGTGTACGGCTTTGTGCGCTAACATTGGCTGGCCGATAACATCACCGATAGCATAAATATGGCCAACGTTGGTACGCAGTTGCTTATCTACATTGATAAAGCCGCGCTCGTCTACGTTTACACCGGCTTTGGCAGCATCTAACAGCGCGCCGTTTGGCTTACGGCCAACTGCAACCAGAATTTTGTCGTAACGTACGGCTTTCTCAGGTGCGTTTTTGCCTTCAAAAGTAACGTACAGGCCGTCTTTTTTCGCTTCTACGCCAACAACTTTGGTAGACAACATAATGTTGTAGTTGTCTTTGTTGTACTTGGTGTAGGCTTTTACGATGTCGGCATCGGCTGCCGGTACTAACTGATCAGCAAATTCTACTACTGATACTTTAGAACCCAGCGCACGGTATACAGTGCCCATTTCCAGGCCGATAATACCGCCACCTAATACCAGCATTTCGCCCGGAATATCTTTTAATTCCAGCGCGCCGGTAGAATCGATAATACGGTCGTCATCTTTTGGAATAAACGGCAGTGATACCGGCTCTGAACCTGCCGCAATAATAGCGTGTTCAAAGGTAATTTTAGTGTCGCCAACCTGTAAGGTGTTCGCGCCGGTAAATTTACCGTAACCGGTAACAACCTTAACTTTACGCATTTTCGACATACCGGCCAGGCCGTTAGTCAGCTGACCGACGACTTTGTCTTTCCAGCTACGAACTTTATCTAAATCAATTTTTGGCTCACCAAAGGTAACGCCATGTGATGCCATATCGCGGGCATCGTCAATCACCTTAGCAACGTGTAATAAGGCTTTAGATGGGATACAACCTACGTTTAAACACACGCCGCCTAAAGTGCTGCGCGCTTCAACCAGGGTAACTTCTAAACCTAAGTCTGCGGCACGAAATGCTGCAGAATAACCACCAGGGCCTGCGCCCACAACTACTACCTGAGTTTTGATATCGTTGCTCATCGTATTACCTTTCTTTATCAGTTCAGTGTACTGACAACAGCATGTAGGGCACGGCTGTCAGGCGAAAAAGTGGCAGAATTTTAACATCCTGCCTGAGCGATGTCCCGTAACTTTTCAGTACGGGACACAAAATTCGCTCTTAGCTAAACGTTACATAATGATCTGGCGAATATCGGCCAGATAGCTGGCCAGCGTTGCGGTAAAGCGTGCTGCCAGGGCGCCGTCGATAACGCGGTGGTCATAAGACATACTTAGCGGCAACATCAGCTTAGGTTCAAACTCTTTACCGTTCCATTTCGGCTTAATGTCTGATTTCGACACCCCTAATATGGCGACTTCTGGCGCATTTACAATAGGCGTAAACGCCGTACCGCCAATGCCACCTAAACTTGATATGGTAAAGCAGCCGCCCTGCATATCAGCAGAGGTTAACTTACCTTCGCGCGCTTTTACCGAAATGTCCTGCAACTCGCGCGACAGCTCGATAATGCCTTTTTTGTTTACATCTTTTACTACCGGTACAACCAGGCCATTTGGCGTGTCTACCGCGATACCCAAATGCACATATTTTTTCAGCACCAGGCTTTGGCCATCTTCTGACAACGAGCTGCAGAAGGTTGGGAATTCTTCCAGCGCCTTAGCCACCGCTTTCATAATAAACACCAGCGGGGTGTACTTAACGCCAAGCTTTTTCTTCTCGGCAAGTGCATTTTGCTCTTTGCGGAAGTCTTCCAGGCCGGTGATATCGGCTTCATCGAACTGGGTAACATGTGGAATACGCACCCAGTTACGATGTAAATTATTGCCGGATAACTTCTGAATACGCGACAGCGGCTTGGTTTCAACTTCGCCAAACTTGGCAAAATCAACTTTTGGCCAGGCGATTAAGTCAAAGCCCATGCTGTTGCCTGAGCCAGAGCCTGACGACGCACCACTTTCAGCCTGTTTTACCAGCTGCTTCACGTAGTTTTGCACGTCTTCTTTTACTACGCGGTCTTTACGGCCAGTGCCTTTAACCTTAGCCAGGTTAATGCCAAATTCACGCGCTAAACGGCGGATAACCGGTGACGCATGGGCATAGGCGCTGTTTTCAACAAAGCCGTCATTTGACGCAGGCGCTGCTTCAGCTTTCGCTGCCGGAGCTTCGGTTTTCGTTTCAGCTTTTGTTTCGGCTTTGCTTTCTGCTTTTGGCGCTTCAGCTTCTGCCGGTGCAGCAACGGCTGAACCTGTGGTTTCAAACAGCATAATCAGGCTGCCGGTAGATACCTTATCGCCCACGCTGATTTTAATTTCTTTAACCTTACCAGCAAACGGCGCCGGTACTTCCATACTGGCTTTGTCGCCTTCCACGCTAAGCAAAGACTGGTCTTCGCTTACCGTGTCGCCAACTTTTACCATAATTTCGGTAACTTCAACCGCGTCGCCGCCAATATCCGGTACTTTTACGTCTTGTACGCTAGCGGTGGCTTTGCTGTCGGTTTTGGCTTCGGCTTTACTGTCAGCTTTTGACTCTGCTTTAGCTTCTTCCTTCGCCGGTGCGGCATCTGCTTTGGCAGCGCTCTCACCTTCAAAGGTCATAATCAGGCTGCCGGTTTTTACCTTATCGCCCACTTTTACTTTAATTTCTTTTACTACACCGGCGTCATTGGCCGGTACTTCCATAGAAGCCTTGTCACCTTCAACGCTGAGCAATGATTGGTCGGCAGCCACTTTGTCGCCTACCTTCACCAGAATTTCGGTTACTTCAACTTCATCAGCACCAATATCCGGTACATGAATTTCAATAGTCATGTGTAATCCTCTTATGCGTACAGCGGGTTGGTTTTGCCGCTGTCGATGCCGAATTTCTTAATAGCATCTGTCACTACGGTTTTCTTCAACTCGCCCTGCTTCACCAGCTCGCTCAGTGCGGCCACTACGATATAACCGGCGTTCACCTCAAAGTGGCGGCGCAGGTTTTCACGGCTGTCAGAACGGCCAAAACCGTCGGTGCCCAGCACCTTGTATGACGTAGCCGGAATAAAAGCACGTACCTGATCGGCGTAGTTTTTCATATAGTCGGTAGCAGCAATGGCTGGCGCTTTGTTCATTACCGTAGCAATGTACGGCGTTTTAGCCTTGGCATCCGGGTTTAGCATATTAAAGCGCTCGCAATCCTGGCCATCACGCGCCAGTTCATTAAACGAGGTTACCGAGTACACGTCAGACGCTACGCCGTAATCCTTGCTTAAAATTTCTGCCGCTTTGCGCACTTCATTTAAGATAGTGCCTGAGCCCATCAGCTGTACCTTGCCACGATCGCCATTTAAGCTTTCCAGCTTGTAAATACCACGGCGGATACCTTCTTCAGCGCCTTTTGGCATCGCCGGGTGATGGTAGTTTTCATTCATTACGGTAATGTAGTAATAAATGTTTTCCTGATCTTTACCGTACATCCGGCGGATACCGTCCTGCAGAATAACCGCCAGCTCAAAGGCATAGGTTGGGTCATACGAAATACAGTTTGGTACCGTGCCGGCCAGAATATGGCTGTGGCCGTCTTCGTGCTGTAAACCTTCGCCGTTAAGGGTAGTACGGCCCGCAGTAGCACCTAACAGGAAGCCACGCGCCTGCTGATCACCGGCCAGCCAGGCCATATCGCCCACGCGCTGGAAACCAAACATCGAGTAGTAGATGTAGAACGGGATCATCGGTAAGTCGTTGGTGCTGTACGATGTTGCTGCAGCTACCCAGGACGACATCGCGCCCAGCTCGTTAATACCTTCTTGCAGTACCTGGCCGCCGGTATCTTCTTTGTAGTAGCTTACTACTGAGCGGTCTTCCGGCGTGTAGTTCTGGCCACCCGGGTTATAAATACCGATTTGGCGGAACAAACCTTCCATACCAAAGGTACGGGCTTCGTCGGCAATAATCGGCACTATTTGCTTACCGATATGCTCGTCTTTCAGCAGAATATTCAATGCCCGCACATAGGCCATGGTGGTAGAAATTTCGCGTTTTTGCTCTTCTAACAAACCGTCAAAGGCGCTTAATTCCGGCAGTGTTAATGGCTTGGTAAAGTTAGGCAGGCGCACCGGCGTATAACCGTGCAATGCTTTGCGCCGTGCGTGCATATATTCCAGCTCTGGTGAGCCTTCCGGCAGCTTGATATACGGTAGCTCAGCAACTTGCTCTTCGGTAATGTAGTCTTCCAGGCCCAGGCGCTTGCGCAGTGCTGACACGTGCGTCAGGTCCATTTTCTTCACCTGGTGGGCAATATTTTTACCTTCTGCCGCTTCACCCATGCCATAACCTTTAACGGTTTTGGCTAAGATAACCGTAGGTTTGTCGGTGCATTCCTGTGCTGCTTTAAAGGCAGCAAACAGTTTAGATGGCTCGTGGCCGCCACGTTTTAAGTCGAAGATTTCTTCGTCGGTCATATCAGCAACCAGTGCTGCGGTTTCCGGGTAACGGCCGAAGAAGTGCTTACGTACATAAGCACCATCGTTGGCTTTGTAAGTCTGGTAGTCACCGTCGATAGTTTCGTTCATCAGCTGTAACAGCTTACCGGTGGTGTCTTTCGCCAGCAGTTTGTCCCAACCACGGCCCCATACTACTTTAATAACATTCCAGCCGGCGCCGCGGAATAAGCCTTCCAGTTCCTGGATAATTTTACCGTTACCCATTACCGGGCCATCAAGGCGCTGCAGGTTACAGTTAATTAAATAACACAGGTTGCCCAGCTTCTCACGGGCAGCAAAACTTACCGCACCGCGTGATTCCGGCTCGTCCATCTCGCCATCGCCCAAAAAGGCATAAACGCGCTGTGCGCTGGTGTCTTTTAAACCACGGCCGTGTAAATATTTTAAAAACCGCGCCTGATATATAGAAGCAATTGGGCCCAGGCCCATAGACACGGTAGGGAACTGCCAAAACTCCGGCATTAATTTCGGGTGCGGGTAGCTCGATAAGCCTTTGCCGTCTACTTCCTGGCGGAAGCTGTCCAGTTGCTCGGCAGTTAAGCGGCCTTCAACAAAAGCACGGGCGTAAATACCCGGTGAAATATGGCCTTGATAATACACTAAATCGCCGCCGTCTTTTTCGTTCGGTGCGCGGAAGAAGTGGTTAAAACAGGTTTCATAAAACGCAGCAGAAGACTGGTAAGACGCCATATGGCCGCCTAAATCCAGCTCTTTTTTCGAGCCGCGCAGTACGATCATAATAGCATTCCAGCGGATCACCGAACGGATACGTCGTTCCAGATTAACATCGCCAGGGTAAGCCGGCTCTTGCTGCGGTGGAATGGTGTTAATGTAGTTGGTAGTCACACCGGTAGGCATAGCAACGCCTTCTAACCGGGCTTGCTCCAGTACCTGCTCCAGCAGGAACTGTGCCCGCTCTACCCCTTCAGTGCGAACAACCGATTCCAGCGCTTCAAGCCACTCTTTGGTTTCCAGAGCGTCGATGTCAACTTTACTGACTTCAGACATATCGAGGTTTCCTTTGGTTATGCACGCCTGTGTTGTAAATGCACAGGTGCGTTAAAAATAATGATCAGCCTTGTTGGGTGCGCCGTAACGAGCGTTCAATGCGCGAACGCTCTTTGCCCACATCCAGCAAAGCTTCTTCGATAAAGGCCAGATGGCCATTACTGGCCTGGCGCGCCTTCTCCGGCTCACCATTTATGACCGCTTGCATCAGCCGTTGCCGATGCGAATTCAGCTGGCCGACTATGCCTTCCTTCTGCTGCAGGGTTTCCAGGTTAACCCGGATATTCTGCTCCACCAGTGGCGTTAAGCCGCGCACTAAATGCAGTAAAACCACATTATGTGACGCCTCTGCCACTGCTAAATAAAAACTGCCTACCGCTTTGGCTTCAGCGTCCAGATCATTCAATTTCTGGGCGTCACAAATAGCATCATAGTGGTGCTTTATCTGGTCAAAATCGGCCGTTGTGCCACGTAATGCGGCGTAATAAGCACATATGCCTTCCAGCGCGTGGCGAAACTCCAGTAAATCAAACTGCGATTCAGGGTGGCGTGCTATTAATTCAAATAATGGATCGGTAAGGCCGGCGGTCATATTGTCGCACACATAGGTGCCACCACCCTGACGGCGGCTGATCAGGCCTTTGGCTTCCAGCTTTTGAATGGCTTCGCGCAATGACGGCCGCGACACAGCAAACATTTGCGCTAAATCACGCTCGGGTGGCAACTTTTGCCCCGGTGCAAAACTGCCCTCCAGCAACATGTTTTCCAGTTGCTCGACAATGCGATCAGAGAGTTTAGCCGGTTTAATTTTAAAATCTGCCATGCCGTGCTGTGATTTCCCGTTGGCTGCAAGCCTTTTTGTAAATTGGTATTACCAATTTATTTTTAGTGCCGATAAGGTAACAGTTTCTGCTTAGCAAGTAAATAAAGCAGAGATTACCGGCAAAGGCAAAAGCAGAAAATAGTTAGAGTAATAACTCAGTACGAAGCGGCTAAGAAAGAGACAGAAAGAATTGGTCTGACCAGGCTAGTTTGACGGAAATTTTAAACTGATACAGGTGCCGGACGCATCGCTATGCAGCTGATAGCCAATATGCCATTTATCACACAAACGTTTTACCAGAGATAAGCCTACACCCATGCCCAGGCTATTCTGGCCCTTTACACCCGACTGAAACACCTGCTCACGTATCGCAGCATCAATGCCACTACCGCTATCCTGCACGGTTAACAGCTGCTGCTGAAACTCAATGCAGATAATCCCCGCGTTAGTGTATTCAAAGGCATTTCCTAACAGATTATTCAGCAGGATCATCAGCGCGGTTTCATTTATCACGATGATTGTATCTGCTGCAATGTTTAGCCGCAGTTCAACCGGCTTTCCGATCAGTTTATGTTGCTGTTGCAGGACGCTTTGCTCAACCAGCGCCAGCAGCTTAACCGGCTGTACTGCCGGCAACTGCTCCCGCGCCAGCAACATCAGGGTTTCGATACTCTGGCTTATCTGTTGCTGCGCCGATTGCAGCCGCCCGACATACTGAGCTTGCTGCACCGTTAACTGCGTATGGCTTAATAAAGTCAATGCGCCCTGACTGATAGTGACAGGTGTGCGCAGCTCATGCGACACATCCTGAGTAAATTGCTGTTCGCGCTTAATAAAATCAGCTATCCGGCACCAGGCCTTTTGCAGCGTTTGTGCCAGGCGGCCAATCTCGTCCGGTGCAAATTCAGCAGATGATAACAGTGCCGCACCGGTATCCGCAGGGCTCTGGCCAGCCTTATCAACCACCTGCGTTAGTTTTTGCAGCGGTTTGAGCACCCGCCTTGCCAGCAAAAAGGCTAACCCCGCAGCCACCACAACCACTACAGCCAACAGGCTGAGTAAAAAAAGCAGCAGCTGTGGCCGCAGGCTTCTGACAACCAGCTGCTCACTGACATCTGCCACCAACCAGCCTTTTAACACTGGCATCAGATGATAATGCTTGCCATTGGCAGCGGCAAATTCCCTGCGCTCCGGTGCTGTTTGCAGTATGGCCGCAATGCCATCAGGCAGATCGGTACTGTCCGCATAGTACTTAACAAAGGCCAGACGCGGAGCAGCTGTAATACCGGCATCCAGTTGTTGCTGCACATAGCTGGCCTCAGCTTGCAGCAACGCCTCAAACAGGCGATCTTCCGTATGATAAGCGAAGAGAAAACTGCTTACGCCGAATAACAGCGCCACCAAAGCAGTACAGCCGGTAAAGGCAAGCAGGATCCGCTGACGTAATGACATAACTTTCATCCTGTGGGCGCTGCTTTTAACACAAAGCCCACGCCATGCAGAGTTTCTATCGTTACTGAGGCTCCATGTTTTTGCAGTGTTTTACGTAATTGATAAAGATGCGAGCGCAGCGCATCTGATTCTGTTGGTTCATCGTGCCAGATTTTACTGCTAAGCTCGCTGCGAGTTACTGGTCGCGGGTAGGCTTCAAGCAAAATACTCAGTAACAAAAAGGTGATGGGCTTTAGCTGCATTACCTCAGCATTACAAACCACCTGATGCAGCTGCTTATTTAACCTGATGTTACCCAGCGCTAGCTGATAAGGCTGCTGTAAGCGGCGCCCGGCTAATACTTGCACTCTGGCCCACAGCTCGGCTAAATCAAAGGGTTTCACCAGGTAATCGTCGGCACCGGCACCAAAACCGGCTAACTTATTTTGCAGGCTGTCCCGTGCAGTTAGCATTAAAACGGGAATATGCCGGTTCGCTTTTTGCCGCAGCAGTGTGCAAACATCCAGCCCATCCAGTTGCGGCAGTGTTAAATCCAGAATAACCACATCATAATAATTTTGCAGTGCCAGGGCAGCACCTTGCCTACCCTGCAGCGCAAAATCGGTTATTGCACCTTGCATGGTGAAATAATCGGCGATGTTAGCCTGTATCGCCGGGTTATCCTCAATTACCAGCACGGCTATGGCATTATTCAGGTTTATTACAGCCATTGCTCAAACAATTGCACATAATGCGCCGGCAACAGATGACCACCAGCAAACTTGTGGTGCTGCTTGTCACTATTAGGTAAGGCGTTAAAAAGCTGTGTGTTTTCCTTTTCACTGGCGTATTCATCATCATTTGCACTAAACAACCACACCGGATTATCTGCCAGAGCAGGTAACATGCTAAGTGGTGCTACTATCGCCGTGCGGTTATTAATATGTGGCGGCACCACTGCAGCCACCCGCTTAATTCTTGCGTCAACCGCCGCCAGCAATAAACCGACTTGCGCCCCCATGCTGTAGCCGGTGACATCAATGCGGGTAGCATCAAACTGTGGCTGTGTGCTCAGCCAGTCCAGCAATACGCGGTGATCACGTACGGTATCGATCAGCATCTGTTCATAAGGCTCACGTTTCCCCCACCAATGCAGATTATTAATAATATCGACGATACTGTGTTCAGCGTCTTTGCGTTCACCGTGGTTACGCGCATCGATAGTGACAACAGCGTAGCCTTTTGCCAGAGCCATAGCGGTTATCTTATCGGTGCTTTCCTGCGTTGGCCGATCTTTATAACTATCCTGCCACCAACGCTGGTACGCACGCCCCATGGCGTGAGCGGCAATTAATACCGGCACAGGTGATGACATGTCTTTATCAGTATCTGGGAAGCGCATATAGCCATTTACCCTGGCGCCATCAAAACTGCTGTAGTGAAAATGATAGCCATTGTTTTCATCTTGTTGCAGCTGCAGATCGACAGGTTGCGGCAGTGTATAAGCATAACGTTGTGTGACATCTGCCGCACTTACGGTATAGGGTTTTAAGCCAAATAAGGTATACCAGCCTGCGGCCAATGCAGTAATAACTGCACCTAAGGTTAACAGCATTTTTTTCACTCCGGTTTTGTTCATCTTGGTCACCTGTTTCAGGTTGTGTTTAACGTACAACCCAGCTTGTGATGACAACTGTGAAATCAGCGTGAAATGAAAAAACCAGCACAAAAAAGGCGCCCTGACGGCGCCTTAAAAGCAAACCAGCGCTTTACCCCAACCAGCCAGTCAGGGTTAATATCGCTGTAAAGGCTAAAAAGAACAGCATATTACGTTTAGCCAGTTGCACCATATAACTGGTGTCGTCCAGCGTGTTAAAGCTTTCAGCCGGTAATGGCTCCGCGGCTGTAGCAACATCTACTACTACCTGCTCATTGCTGGCGGTAAAATCAAGAAAATAGCCCAGCAACGCGGTAGACGCGCGGGAGAAATGCCCCACCAGCGCAAAACCCAAACCAAATAACCGTGCCGGAAACCAGTTAGCCCAGTGTGCTACATAATGTACCGCTTTGTTGTCGTCGCCCAGGCAGGCGGCATAAGTGGCGGCGTCTTCTTCTGCTACCGCTTCCTGTAAATGCCGCACCAGAGCATAGGTAATTACACCAAAAGCGCCCAACAGTAAAAACCAGAACACCACAGCGGCATAGTAACGAAAATTCAGCCAGATCAGTAACTGGCCATAGCTGCTTTGCTCGCGCGTGCTACCCATATCTGTGCGTATTTGCTGCATGGTAATAAAAGCGGCTTCTTCGTCGCCTCTGTCCATCGCATTTAAATACTGTTTATATAACTGGCGGTAGTGCCAGCAACCAATAGCCACCAGCAATAGCAGGGTGTTAACCACTAAACTTACTAAGCGGCTGTCGAGCAGGCACAACAGCAGCATCACCAGCGCGCCGGGTAAAGCCAGCCACAGATATTGCCCCAGGCTATGCGCAGACAACTTGCTTAATGCTGATCCGGCGGTAAAGCGCACATAAGCACGGCAATAGCCGCTGGCTTGCCATTTATTGCTGCGTACAGCCAGGCGCTCAATAATTAATGCCAGCAACATACTGATTAACGTCATACAAAAAACTCCTTTATCGCGCTCTTTATCACACTCATTTTATCGCGCACTTTTTAACGCACTACGGTAGCGCACCCAGTCAAACGCGATGCCGGGGTCGGTTTTACGCCCCGGCGCAATATCACAATGCCCAACAATACGGTCTGGCGTAATAGCCGGATGCTGCTGCATTAAAAAATAGCTCAGCGCAATAAGGCTTTGATATTGTTGCTCAGTATAAGGCAAATTGTCTGTGCCTTCTAATTCAATACCTATAGAAAAATCGTTACAGCGTTCGCGGCCGTCAAACTGGCTAACTCCGGCGTGCCAGGCGCGCTGTGTAAAAGGTACGTAGTTAAAAATGCGGCCATCACGCCAGATCACGCAGTGCGCCGACACTCTAAGCCCCTGTAAACCGGCAAAGCTGCTATGCGCACTACAATCTAAGTTACCCATAAATAAGGCATCAACAAAGCTTTGCTCGGGTATGGCAGCAAACTGCCCGGCCGGCAGGCTGATATTATGAATAACCAGTAAACTGATGCTTTCAGCATCCGGGCGCGCATCACAATGCGGGCTTGGGCGGGTTAACATGGCTGGCGGTTTAGCGCTCATCAGAAGTTTTGCCTTTGCAGGTCTGTGCCAGTAAGCTATGGGGCTATTGTCAATGCTGGAGCCTTTTAATGCAAGCGCCTGAGCCCACGAACAAATATGGTAAGACCTTTGCTATTATCGCCTGGCTTATTTTAATGGTACTGCTGTTTGTATTTTTTCAGGACACCATCAACAAGCAGCTTAACCCCAACCAGCAGTTAAGCAGTGTGCAGGGTAGCGCCGGTGAAGTACGCACTGTGCTTATTCGTAATAAAAGCGGCCATTATGTTGGTACGGCACTTATTAACAACAGCCCGGCCGACTTTATGCTGGACACCGGCGCCACCACTGTTGCTATAGCAGCAAGCGCAGCAGAAAAACTCGGTATGCCATTTGGTGCCCCCATACAGGTGAGCACTGCCAATGGTTTAACTACCGCTTATCGCAGCCACATTGACCGGCTGCAACTGGGCGACATAGTGCTCACTAATATTCCGGCCAGTATAGTGCCAGCTTTAGGCAGTGGCGGCAGCGGTACCGAGATATTACTGGGCATGAGCGCGCTTAAACAGTTAGAATTCCACCAACAGGGCAACCAGCTCACCCTGATCCAGCATAAATAAAAACGAGCACCACTAACTTTTGTACACTTTATGATTATGTCAACTGATATGCCAACTGATTACTCAACGCTGCTACAACAGGAAATTATCCGCTCGGTATCTGATGCTCTGGCAGAAGATTTAGGCTTTTTGCCCATTAGCGAAGGCGACATTACTGCTTCGCTAATACCGCAAAGCCAGCAGGCCACTGCCACCATTATTAACCGGGAAAACTGTGTAGTATGCGGCACCGCCTTTGCCGATGAAGTATTTCGCCAGTTAGGTAACGACGTTAAACTGCAATGGCAGGTAACAGACGGCGACAAGGTAGCAGCCAATACCACCCTTTGTACCTTAAGTGGCCCGGCACGCATATTACTAACCGGCGAGCGTACTGCGCTTAATTTTCTGCAACTGTTAAGCGGCACCGCCACCACTACCGCGCACTATGTGCAGTTTTTGCAAGGCAGCAATACCCGCCTGCTGGATACCCGTAAAACCCTGCCCGGCCTGCGCTTTGCACAAAAATACGCGGTAACTACCGGTGGTGGCAAAAACCACCGCATTGGCCTGTTTGATGCCTTTTTAATTAAAGAAAACCATATCGCCGCTGCAGGTTCTATTGCCAATGCCGTTGCCAGCGCCCGGCAGAACTTCCCCGGCAAACCGGTAGAAGTAGAAACGGAAAACCTGCACGAGCTGCAACAGGCACTGGACGCCGGTGCCGACATTATTATGCTGGATAACTTCAGCACTGCCGATATTGTGCAGGCCGTTAGCATTAATAACGGCCAGGCCAAACTGGAAGTGTCGGGTAATATTACCAGCGAGCGTCTGGCAGAGCTTGCCACCACCGGGGTAGATTACATCTCCAGCGGTGCGTTAACCAAGCATGTGCAAGCGATAGATTTATCAATGCGGCTTAATATTAAAGCGGTTTAACATTACGCAACAACTTTAACAAAGGGTTCAGTTGTTGCTGGTTAAACTTATCGCGCCTTGTTACAGTCATGGCTATAGTTCAACCCCAGAGTTTAGCCAACTACCATGCAGTTAACCGGTAAAGTGGTGTTCTGGCGCGACGATAAAGGCTTTGGCTTTGTGGTATGCGATCAGACCCAGCAAAAACTGTTTTTTCATATCCGCGATCATGCCGGCACTGAAGGCCGCCCGCAAATGGGCGACACACTGCAATTTAATGTAAAACAGGACAAACAAGGCCGTGATATTGCCGCTCCCTGGCAGTTTGTGACGGCCAAAACCACCACCTTAGCACCGCCACATAAAGCCGCAGTGCATTCTGACAGCCTCAGCATTCAGTACGCGAACCAGATAGCCCTGCTGTTTCGCATCAGCTTTCTGGTTGCGGTTATTATTGCCCTGCTGTTTGGCCGCCTGCTATATATTTTGCCGCTGCTATACCTTGAAGCCAGTTTATTTACCTATTGGCTATACAAAACCGACAAAGAAGCCGCCATCGCCCGCCACGGCAACCGCGTAACCGAAGAAAGCCTGCAGCTATTTAGCTTAATTGGTGGTTGGCCCGGTGCTTATATTGCCCAGCAACAACTGGCACATAAGCGCAGCAAACAATCGTTCAGGCGGGAATTTGGCTTTGTTATTCTGGGTAATACCTTATTGGTTATTTGGCTGTTATCGCCATGGGGAGAGCAATTTCTAGCCCGTATGGCGCTTTGGGCCGGTTAACCATTAGCCGTCAGGCCCATCTGGCTTTTGCAGTAATAATAAAATTAAGCAGCAACTGATACTGCTGTTCTTTGATAATGCTGATAAGGATTGCCGGGCTGAAATTCAAATAATCGTGCACCAGAGCGTTACGCATACCTATAATTTTGCGCCATTGCTGTAAATCAGTATTACTCAGCTCCCCCAACTGGTTCAGCTTGGCGAATACACTATAAGCATCTGCCGGTACTACTTTATCCAATTGTTTAAGCCAATGCTTCGCCACGCCGATACAGGCCTCTGCCAAAACCTGTAATTGCCGCTCCGCTGCACTTTGCTCTATTGCGCTCCAGGCTCGTTGCTGCAGAATTTGCTTCAGTTCAGTGAGTTGTTCTTCACATTCTGCAGCGTGCTCGCTGATACTCTGTAAATAGTGTTTAAGCATAATGCGCCTGATGATATTGGTAATCCAGTTCCCATTTTGACATTAACCTTGCTTCCGCTAATAATCGTGCGGTGTCATCACGACTATACAGCACGGTATTATCGTCCAGCACACTGATAGCCAGTGGTAAAGGCACCTGCATTATATTAATCACGCTTAGTGCCGGGCAAGCTAATAGCTGTTGCCAATCCAGTGCCAGCAACTCCGGTTGTAACCTCCGCTCTAGCTCGTCCGCTGGCGAGCTGGCAAGCAATACCGCCAAATCATAATCACTGTCGGCCCGTGCGTTACCGCGCGCACGTGAACCATACAACCATAATGCCAAAATATTTGAATCGGCCGCTGCCATAGCAGCTAGTTGTAAAATTATATTGTCAGTCATAACAGCATATGCCTGTGTTTTATCAAGCAGGTAAGTATGTTTATAACCATATCACATATTCCATTATTTAAGACCTTGAAACTGCCCGGTTGTGCAGGGAAACAAGGCTGTGTTTCAAGCTAGCTCTGCTGCACTTTCAGACATTATTACCCGCGAGGCGAACGATATTTTTGGCCCGGATGCCTGCGTCAAACTGTTTGGTTCCAGAACAGACGGTAACAAACGAGGTGACGATATAGACTTATTAATTGAGCTACCCCACCCCTACTTTATTTTCTGCCAAACTCCCCAACCTTTATTACCCAATAAATACACTATACTGTCGATGGTTACACAGTAAATTGCGATAAATAAAAGCTGATTTAGCTGCGTAATCACTTTATTAGAGTTGTTAAACTAGTACTTTATTACTAATAAATATAGCTCCACCCTTTATCAGGAACAACTAAAATCTATTTATATTCAAAACATTACATGTTTTAGATAAATTTAGTTACATTTAACTTGCGGCTCTCAGTAAATTGCTCAAAATAACATCTAGCCTTAAAGGCTAAATAAAAAATCAGGAGAAGTTAAAATGAAACGTACACAACAAGGTTTTACCTTAATTGAATTAATGATCGTAGTAGCGATCATCGGTATTTTGGCTGCAGTAGCATTGCCAGCTTACCGTGAATATGTAGCCACCTCATACGGCGGCCAGGCTATGAAAGGTATTTCTGCTTATGTAAGCAAAATGCAAGCTTGTGTTCAGACCGGTATTGGTTGTGATACATTAAATGCCGAAGTGACCGCTGATCCTAAGGTAGCATCAACTGCAGCCTTAGCTGAGGCTTCAGACGGTGATTTAATTTGGACAAACCAAGGTTGTATTTTAACAGCTGATCTAACAGCTGCCGGTACGTTAACTTACTCTATGGCTGGTGTAGGTACAACGACTCAAAACCAGTGTGAGAAAGGTGCAGGTTTAACTTTGACTCCGACCCCATAAGCTAATTATTGGTGCAAAAAAGCCAGCCTCTGAGCTGGCTTTTTCTATTGCATTAAACAATTGGCGCTTTTAGATTCTGCAAAGTCTGATCTATATACTACTTACTGCACTACCCCACTGACTTCCAAATATAACTGGCAATAAGGCCACTAATAACCATGCCGTTTATTGAGACAAAAAACCAGGCTGCTAAAACCCAATCTTTACGACTTGCATATTTTTTAACTTCTACCGGGTCCAGCAATGGATCGCGGGAATTATTAAAACCGCATATTGGTAAAAATATCGCCCAGGCGTACCACATTACTCGCCAACCCGGACCGTCCCATTTGCTAATAGTATCTTTTTGCGCTGCGCGCATTTTTCGCTCTATCGGTCTCATGCTGAAATGAGCAAATACCAACCAGGAAATAATGGTTGATATAAGCAGTATTGCGAATAAATCACCTAACCAAAAGCTTTCCATCGGGCTATCAGTCACCGGCGCATCCTTGTCATTTGGTCATACTTAGTACCGAAGTATTCTTTCGCAAATTCATCTGTTGTTTTAGAAAAGCTATATCCAGCATACAAACCTGCACCTATGAGTAATACCCATCCAACAGGCCCTAATGCGAGCTTGATACCAATACTTACTGCCACTTTCCCCACTACCATTCCCGTACCAACCGATGCAGCAAACCCTGCCCCTTCTGTTATCGCTACTCTGGTGGCATCAGCGCCGCTATTGTGAGCACCAACCACCTTATTAACACGAAAGCCTGCATCAATAACAATAGTGCCGTTGCCTAAAATACGGCTGTATCTGGCGTAGTTATTTAATGCAACAACCTGCTGGGAGGTACTCACTTGCAAACTATTGGCCGTTCGCTGACTGCCTGATGTGCTGCCGTGCATATTACGGCCGTTATTGGCAACATCAATACTGCGCTTAACATTAGCTAATGTATTTTTTGTCTTGCTGGCTTTATTAAGCGCTGCATAGCGTTGTAATTGAGCCTGAAAACGTTGCAGCAATTCAGTGTGTGTCTGCCTTACCACAGCCTCTTTGGCACTAATTATCGGGTTGTGCGCGCCCCTTGCTCTGGCACCGCTAATACCTCGTTTGTCCAGGTTTGCCTGGTGTAAATCCTCCAGCGCAATTTGGTATTTTATTAGCGCTTTTTGCAGTGCACTACTTTGCTCTGCCGCCAATGCCATTGTTGCCGCCACTGCGGGTAAACCGTATAGCTCAACCCGTTCCATTACCGGCTTAATATGTTCATCAATCGTTTGTGCTATAGGCAGCGTGTAGTCTTCATAGTGTGAATGTGTTTGTGCAATACGCTGCTGCACAGCAAGTGGCATAGCAGACATCTGCCCTGCTATAAAAGCATCGTTTGGGCCACAGGAGGTTAAGTAAGGCTTTCCGGGAACTAAAATATCAGCTCTACCGGTATGGTTTAATTCACTGAATCGGGTCAGTAAATCAGGATCAGATGCAAATATTTCACTGGCGCGTTGCGCCCGTAGTGCCATATAGAACTCTGCCATAATCAATATCCTTATAATTAGATGGTCTACAGAATTCTAAAGCAGCTTGGTTTAAAATGACAACTTTAATTAACCAATAAAAACATATTAATTTACATTAAAGTGCACTTACCGGCATTTTAACGTGTCAACTAAACAAACTCGCTAAGTTGCGACATAAAAAAACCTGAACTAAATTTGCGTGAAAAAATGGTAAATGATTCAGCCATAGCGACAAGTGCACGCTTTACTCTAAAGCAATATTTATAAACTTGAATAACCCGCATTTAGTGGCATAATCAAGCAAATCAGAAAAATCTTATTAGCAAAATCAGGATGTTTTCGCTTAATGGCCGTTACCACTACCTCAACACTTTTTAGACGTTTGGTACAGCTTGGCCTGCTAAACTCTGAGCGTGCCACTAAAGCGGTTGCCGACAAAGGCAGCCAGTATAAAAACCTGCCTGAATTACTCATTAATGAAAAGCTGATTACCGCCACCGTGTTGGCACAAGCTGCCGCCAGCATTAGCCAGGCCATCAGCCTGGATCTGGAACACTACGATGCGGCAAGTATTCCGGAAGACTTACGTAACGAAAAACTTATCCGTAAAACCGATATGCTGCCACTGGGTAAACGTGGCCGTAATATTTTTTTGGCCGTGGTCGACCCTACCAATATTCAAACCATTGAAGATTTTGAATTTAACACCGGCTTAAATGCTGAAGTAGTGGTAGTTGAATACGACAAACTGTATAAGCTAATTGATAAGATTTTTGATAGCAGCCTGGGCGGTGACTTTAGCGAAAGTGACTGGGATTTAGGCTCTATGGGCATTATAGAAGCCGACGACGATGACGGCCCGGGCGCAATGCCCGATAAAGAAGACCAGCCGATAATTGCCTTTATTAATAAAATGCTGCTGGATGCCATACGTAAAGGCGCGTCCGACTTACACTTTGAACCCTACGAAAAAATTTACCGTATTCGCTTTCGTATTGACGGCATTTTACATGAAGTGGCCAACCCGCCGGTGGCACTGGCCACCCGGTTATCAGCCCGGCTAAAGGTTATGTCGCGGCTGGATATTGCCGAAAAGCGCGTACCCCAGGATGGCCGCATTAAATTAAAGTTGTCGGCAAAAAAGTCGATCGATTTTCGCGTTAGCACCCTGCCCACCTTGTGGGGCGAAAAAGTGGTAATGCGTATTCTGGATTCTGACAGCGCCATGCTGGGCATAGATATACTGGGTTATGAAGAACACCAGAAAAAGCTGTATTTAGAAGCACTGGCCCAGCCACAAGGCATGATACTGGTAACCGGCCCGACAGGCTCAGGTAAAACGGTATCGCTGTATACCGGTTTGGCTATTTTAAATACCAGCGAAACTAATATTTCTACCGCTGAAGACCCGGTAGAAATTAACCTGCCAGGCGTTAACCAGGTACAGGTTAACCCGCGCGCAGGTTTAACCTTTGCCTCGGCGTTAAAAGCCTTTTTAAGGCAAGACCCCGATGTAGTAATGGTAGGTGAGGTTCGCGATTTAGAAACTGCCGAAATTGCTATTAAAGCCGCACAAACCGGCCATCTGGTGTTATCTACCCTGCACACTAACTCCGCACCGGAAACCCTTACCCGCTTACTGAATATGGGGGTGCCGTCTTATAACGTGGCAAGCTCAGTGTCGTTAATTATTGCCCAGCGCCTGGCACGGCGGCTGTGCAGCCACTGTAAACAACAAGAAGTATTGCCCGAGCAGGAATTACTAAAACAAGGTTTTACGCCACAGCAACTGCCGTCGGTTAAAGTGTTTAAACCCATGGGTTGCGACCATTGCACTAATGGTTACAAAGGCCGGGTGGGTATTTATGAAGTAATGCCGGTTAGCGGCAAAATGGCTGATATTATTATGCAGGGCGGCAACTCGCTGGATATTGCCACCCAGGCTCAGTTAGAAGGGGTAAATAACCTGCGCCAGTCTGGCCTTATTAAAGCGGCTGCCGGTTTAACCAGCCTGGCTGAGATAAACAGGGTGACAAAAGGCTGACGCTGGCGCTGAGTGGTTAATGCTTAGTGGTAAGTGGTAAGTGGTAAGTGGTAAGTGGTAGCAGATTTTGACTTTTGGCGCTAAGGCGCTGCAACAGGAAACCAACATGGCTCAGGCACAACAATTTAAAATAAAAGAGCTGGAAGCATTTACCTATAAAGGCGTTAACCGGCGCGGTAAAAAAGTTGACGGTGAAATAAAAGGTACCAGTATTGCCGAAGTTAAAGCGCTGCTGCGCCAACAGGGCATTACCCCATCTGGCGTAAAGAAAAAGCCTAAATCATTATTTGGTGGCGAGCGCAAAATTTCTGCTTTGGATATTGCTATTTTTACCCGGCAAATTGCCACTATGCTGGGTGCCGGGGTACCGCTGGTGCAATCTATCGACTTAATTGCCAATGGCGCCGAAAATAAAAGCCTGCGTACCTTAATGCAAAAAATCTCAGTTAAAATTCAGGCCGGTTTGCCATTATCAGAAACCTTGCGCGAACACCCGAAATACTTTGATGAATTATACTGCGATTTGGTTAAATCGGGCGAGGCCTCGGGCGCGTTAGATGCCATTTTTGACCGCTTAGCTATTTATAAAGAAAAGGCTGAAGCGCTTAAATCTAAAATTAAAAAGGCGATGTTTTACCCGATAGCTGTTTTAGTGATCGCCGGTATAGTCACCTCTATTTTGCTAATTTTTGTGGTACCGCAATTTGCCGAGATTTTTGCCGGTTTTGGTGCCGAACTACCTGCCTTTACGCTATTTGTAATGGGTATTTCCGAGCTGATGCAGGCTTATTGGTGGGTGGTACTGGCAGGCTTAATAGCGACTTTCTTTATAGTTAAAAAAGCTTATGGCAGCAACCTTATATTTCGCACCTGGGCTGACGGGCGCATTATTAAACTGCCGGTAATCGGCAATATATTAAATAAAGCCGCTGTAGCCCGTTATGCCCGCACGCTATCTACCACCTTTGCCGCCGGTGTGCCGTTAATTGAAGCGTTGGAATCAGCCGCTGGCGCCTCGGGCAATGAGGTATATAAAAATGCCATTTTATTTATTCGTGAAGAAGTCTCGTCCGGTAACCAAATGCATATAGCAATGAAGCAAACCAAACAGTTCCCGGAAATGGTGATCCAAATGGTAGCCATTGGTGAAGAGTCCGGTGCCTTAGACAGCATGCTGGCCAAAGTGGCTAATATTTACGAACAGGAAGTAGACGACGCTGTAGATGGCTTAACGGCATTACTGGAGCCAATGATAATGGCCGTATTAGGTGTGGTAATTGGCGGCCTGATTATTGCCATGTATTTACCAATTTTCCAGATGGGTTCAATAATCTGATGCAGCAATTAGCAGAACTATTCAACCTGTATCCGGCGTTATTTATTAGCGCTACAGCGATATTAAGCCTGATTATTGGCAGCTTTTTAAACGTGGTTATTTACCGCCTGCCCAAGATGATGGAAAACGAATGGCAGCAAGAATATAAAGCCTACTTTCTCTCCGGCTCTGCTACAGCCGCTGCACCGGCCAAGTTTAACCTGGCGGTGCCACGTTCTGCCTGCCCCCGTTGTAATGCACCGGTATCGGCACGTGACAATATCCCGGTGTTTAGCTGGCTGCTGCTAAAAGGCAAATGCCGTAACTGCCGTGCCCCGATAAGCATACGTTACCCGGTGGTAGAAGCCCTGACAGCTGTGCTGTCGGCTCTGGTAGCCTGGAAACTGGGTTTTGGTTTAGCTGCAGCTGTACTGATAGTAACTACCTGGACACTCATCGCCCTTACCTTTATTGATATAGATAAAATGCTGCTGCCTGATCAGCTAACCCTGCCCTTGCTGTGGCTGGCGTTGTTATTCAGCCTTAGTAGTTCAGCCTTTGTTAATCCGGGGCAGGCTATTGTTGGCGCCGCTGCCGGTTACCTCAGTTTGTGGAGTGTATACTGGCTGTTTAAATTGCTTACCGGCAAAGAGGGCATGGGCTACGGTGACTTTAAGTTACTGGCTGTATTTGGTGCCTTGCTGGGCTGGCAACAGTTACCGCTTATTATTCTGCTGTCGTCCTGTGTGGGTGCGGTAGTGGGCGTCATATTGCTAAGTGTGCAGGGTAAAAACAAAGCCACGCCTATACCCTTTGGCCCTTATATCGCTGCGGCCGGCTGGATAGCCCTGCTATGGGGCGAACAAATAACCGGCGCCTATTTACGCTATTTGGGCTTGTAATGTCAGCTTTTGTTGTTGGCCTTACCGGCGGTATTGGTTGTGGTAAAAGTACAGTAACAGAGCTGTTTGCCAGCCAGGGCGTGCAATATGTTGACGCCGATATTGTGGCGCGTGAAGTTGTTATGCCCGGCACGCCTTGCCTGGCGGCAATAAGCGCGTATTTTGGTGCAGACATTTTACAAGCCAATGGCGAGCTTAACCGTGCCGGTTTGCGCCAGCGTGTGTTTAGTAATAACGCAGATAAACTCTGGTTAGAGCAACTGCTACACCCGGCGATACGGCAGGAATTATTAACCCAACTGGCGGCGCTTACATCGCCTTATGCGTTATTAGTGGCACCTTTGCTATTAGAGAATAAACTTAACCGGTATGTGCAGCGGGTACTGGTAATAGACTTACCCGAAAGCCTGCAGCTACAACGGGCCATGGCGCGCGATAACGCCAACGAGCAGCAGATAAAAGCCATTATGGCGGCGCAAATTTCGCGGCCAGAGCGGCTAAAACTGGCTGATGATATTATTAAAAACGACAGCAGTATTGCTGATTTAATTCCCCGCGTTGCCGCCTTGCATCAGCATTATTTGCAACTGGCCACCACAGGTTAAACGGGGCTTTCAGTCTGCTGTCACAACAGGTGTGATACAGCAAACTCATGACAGAACTTATCTACGAACATCCGCTTAATGAGAAACTGCGCACTTACCTGCGTCTGGAATATTTACTGGCACAGCTGCATAGCCTCAATGATCTGGATTCTGAGTGGCAGCAGCAGGCATTCTTTAATGCGTTGTTTGATCTGGTAGAGGTGCTCGACCGCAACGATATTCGCCCCGACTTAATTAAAGACTGTGAACGCTGCGAAACGGCATTGGTAGCCTGGGCCAACCATCCTTCGGTATCCGGCGATAAACTAAAGCCTGTGTTGCAAAAAGCGGTGCGGTTGCAAACTGAACTGCTGCGTAGCGGCAAGTTTGTTGGTAACTTAAAAGAAGACAAGTTTCTGTCACCGCTACGCCAGCGTTTTTCTATTCCCGGCGGTACCTGCTATTTTGACGTCCCCCAACTGCACTATTGGTTTAACTTACCGCTGGAACAACGCCAGCAAATGGCTGCCAGCTGGTGCCATGAGTTTGGTTTGTTGTTAGAGGCAATCAGCTTTGTGTTAGGTTTTAGCCGGGAAAAAGGCCACTTTACTGCTGTAGTTGCCGACAACGGCTTTTATCAAAGCAATACCGATCAACACGAGTTACTGCGCATTCGTTACCCGATAGACGCCGGGGTTTACCCTACGGTAAGTGGCAACAAGTACCGTTATGCTATCCGCTTTATGCAGCTGTGTGATGAAGCCGGGCGCAGCAACAGCGACCAAAGCATCAGCTTCGAGCTGGCCTGCTGCTAACTGCAGCATCTTTGCTGTAAGTTGGCGTGCCGTGACAGCCTGAAAATGCTAACATTGGCACAAATTAAGCCGGAGCTAACGCATGAATGTAAAATGCCCAACCTGTGATAAAGATGTAGTCTGGTCGGCTGCTTCACCCTTTCGCCCCTTTTGTTCTGAGCGCTGCAAATTAATTGATTTAGGCGACTGGGCAGCAGAAAACCACCGCATACCCGACAAGGCGCCAATAGACGCGGCCTTGTCAGAAGAATACCTGGCCGAGCTGGAACAAGAATTTATCGCGCAGGATAATGAATTCTTCAAACACTAAACAACAATAACACACAAAATTTACAACTTAATAATTTTACGTTATCCTTCATGTTTTGAAAAAGGATGCGTTAAACATGAAATGTCCTGTCATTGTCGATCTTCAGCTTAGTCAAAGCAGTTTAGATGCTATTCAAGAGATTGAAAGGCTTAGCGAACTAGAAAAGCTAGGCACAAAAGTGCTTTTGCTGGGACAGCTTTGGGCTATTTTTGGTGGCGTTGCCAAAAAAGGGGCGTCAGGGTCAGGTATGGCACAACTGGAAGGTACTTTAGCATTTAAACTGGCATCCTCCGATGCGGCTCAATCTGGCTATGCCGTTTATGCCACAAACTGGGATGTCTTTTTCCAATCTATACAGGGCCTCGGTGCAATAAAACGCCGTCAGATTGAAAAAGTAGCATTTTTACAGACCCGCAATAGTCGTCTCTCAGCTAAAGAAGTACAATTTTGGAAGGCGATATATCTGGGGTGCCAGTATGAATAAACTATTACTGATCACCTTATTTTTCTCAGCGGGTATACAGGCCACTTCTGTAGAAAAGGCACTGCAATATACAACCTCAGCGTACGAGCACTACGAAGCAACATTGCAACAATGTATGGATGGCAGAAGCCCGAATATTCTTCTGACACAGGACGAGATTAAGACGTTGTCCGGTATCCCATATTCAGAAGAGATTATACCTTATCTTGAAGAGAGGGCCTTCGCGCTATGCACGCTGGAGGAAAAAATGCTCTACACAGAAGCATTAATTCTGCTTGAGAAACTACACGAAAAACAGCCAGACGCCAGAGTAGCAGCCTTTATTCACCAGCATAAACAAGACAACTTTCACCTTATTGAATTGGAAATAAAGATAAACTATATGAAATTGTCGCCGCAGATCAGAGAGAAACTGGGATCTGTAGCGACTTTACACAAACCCTTCAACGGCGTTGCACTACAACAAATTGCCTGGCCGGATGCTAAATAACAGCTAAATGTCTGACTAGCATTAACAGTAAAAGTAAGCAGCCGGATACTACCATTACGTAAGGTTCTACTTTACTGGCGGTAGTTTGCCTTAGTATGTACCACAATGTTTCTTTGGGAAAAATAAGCATGGGCGCTATCAAGCCCGGTACAACGTAACTCCACATACCAGGAAAAGACAGTGCGCGCCCTGCCGGATAAGCGTAGTCTTTAAATTGCAGTAATATGCTGTCGACGCCACCGTACAGGCAATAACCTGAGTAGAGAACGAAGGTGGTAAGCAACATACATTGCCATGCTGACAGCATTTTACCCGTGAATGAATATTCCTCTGTAAACCAGTAATACACCGCAAGCAGCAAAGGTACATTGAGTAATAATGGTAGTAAAATATAGCCCATAACCTTAGCGGCCCAGTCTATAAAATGCTTTCGGAAAACAACTGCTGAATACGCGCTACTATTGGCTGGTTGGCATCCGGAAACGGAATTTCTGTTAGCTCGGCTACGCTAGCCCAGCGCAGTGGCTGGCCTTCACGGCCGTGGGGCTCGCCGCTAAATCCAGTTACCAGCCAGATATCCAGCAGTACTGTTTTTTCCGGATAAGCGTATTCTAACTGCATTAATGGGTTGCTTTGGGTAACACTTATTGCCACCTCTTCCTGCAGCTCACGGTTAAGCGCCTGCGCTACTGTTTCGCCAGCCTCGACCTTGCCACCGGGAAACTCCCATTTGCCGCCCTGATGCTGTTTGCTGCTGCGCAGCGCCAGTAAAATTTGCTGCTGGCGCACTATGACCCCAACCGCCACATGCACCACTTTATTTTGCACCGTTGTTTGCATTGTTACCCACCTGCCTGACGCCAAAACAAAAGAGCCAGCCTAAGCTGACTCTGTGTTTATATTACTGTGTAGTGTTACACCAGTTTACCGTGACACTGCTTATATTTTTTACCTGAGCCGCACGGGCACGGGTCGTTACGGCCTACTTTATCCTGCTCACGAAATACCGGAGCACGCGGCGCATCTTCCGGGATCTGGCCGCCAACATGCTCTGCTTCTGCGTGCTGGTAATCGTGCGGTACTGCATCGGCTTTACGGCGCTGCTCTTCTACTGCTTCGACATCTTCTGCTGCACGCACCTGTACGCGGCTTAATACGCCGACAACGTCAATTTTCAGGTTTTCCAGCATGGTAGAAAACAGTTCAAAGGCTTCACGCTTGTATTCCTGTTTCGGGTTTTTCTGCGCGTAACCACGCAGGTTAATACCCTGGCGCAGGTGATCCATCGCCGCCAGATGCTCTTTCCAGTGTGTATCGAGGCTTTGCAGCATAATGGCTTTTTCAAACTGGCGCAGTACCTGCGGGCCAACCATGTGTTCTTTATGGCTATAGGCCTGCTCAACTTCCTGCTGAATACGCTCGCGCAGTTTTTCTTCAAACAGTTTTTTGTCATCAGCCAGCCACTGCGCAATAGGCAGCTCAAGGTTAAAGTCGGCTTTTAACCGTTGCTCTAAACCCGGTATATCCCACATTTCGTCCAGCGATTGTGGCGGAATATACTGGCTGATCACGCCGTCGATCACATCTGTGCGGATAGCGCTAATGGTTTCGCTGATATCGGTAGCGTCGAGCAATTCGTTACGTTGCTCGTACACGACTTTACGCTGATCGTTGGCAACATCGTCAAACTCAAGCAGTTGCTTACGAATATCAAAGTTTCGCGCTTCTACTTTACGCTGTGCATTTTCAATGGCGCGGCTCACCCAGGGGTGTTCAATGGCTTCACCTTTTTCCATGCCCAAACGGCGCATCATGCCGGCCATACGGTCTGAAGCGAAAATACGCATTAAGGCATCGTCCAGCGACAGATAAAAACGGCTTGAACCCGGATCGCCCTGCCGGCCAGAGCGGCCACGTAACTGGTTGTCGATACGGCGCGACTCGTGCCGCTCAGTACCTATAATATGTAAACCACCGGCACTGATCACGGCATCGTGCTGTACCTGCCAATCAGCTTTTACTTTGGCAATTTGCTCGGCGCTGGCGTTTTCGCCCAGTGCTGCCAGTTCAGCTTGTAAACTGCCACCCAGTACAATATCAGTACCACGACCGGCCATATTGGTGGCGATAGTTACCGTACCTGGCTGACCGGCCTGAGCAATAATTTGTGCTTCATTGGCGTGGAATTTGGCGTTTAACACCTGGTGCTTAATTTTGGCTTTATTAAGCAGGCCGGATAAGTACTCTGAGCTTTCAATTGATGCCGTACCTACCAGTACCGGGCGGCCGGCATCACGGGTTTGGATAATGTCTTCAATAATGGCCTGGTATTTATCTTCGGCATTTAAATACACTAAGTCGGCCATATCTTTACGAACCATTGGCCGGTTAGTTGGCAGTACTATAGTTTCCAGGCCATAAATTTGCTGGAATTCAAACGCTTCAGTATCTGCAGTACCTGTCATGCCCGACAGTTTGTCGTACAGACGGAAATAATTCTGGAAGGTAATAGAGGCCAGCGTTTGGTTTTCGTTCTGAATTTTCACCCCTTCTTTGGCTTCTACTGCCTGGTGTAAACCTTCAGACCAGCGGCGGCCTTCCATAGTACGGCCGGTGTGCTCATCAACAATAACGATGTCGCCGTCTTTTACTACGTAATCGACATCGCGCTTAAACAGCTGGTGCGCACGTAAGGCAGCATACACATGGTGCAGCAAGGTGATATTGGCAGCAGAGAACAGGGTGTCGTGCTCGCCTATCATACCCTGCTCGCGCAGCATGTCTTCTACTTTAATCTGGCCTTGTTCAGTTAAATATACCTGACGGGCTTTTTCATCTACGGTGAAGTGGCCATCGCCATGGGCGCCTTCTTCATCTTCTTTTTCCTGCTTAATTAATTGTGGTACCAGCAGGTTAATTTGTTTGTACAGCTCTGAGCTGTCTTCGGCCGGGCCGGAGATAATAAGTGGGGTACGGGCTTCGTCAATTAAGATTGAATCCACTTCATCGATAATGGCAAACGCCTGATCGCGCTGCACCCGATCCTGTGGCGAAAACGCCATATTGTCGCGCAGGTAATCAAAGCCAAATTCATTGTTGGTACCGTAGGTAATATCAGCGGCGTAAGCTTTATGCTTTTCCGGGTGCGCCATGCCAGGTACGTTAACGCCAACGCTTAAACCAAGGAAAGAAAATAACGGTGCGTTGGTTTGGGCATCGCGCCGCGCCAGATAGTCGTTTACGGTAATAACATGTACGCCTTTACCGCTTAACGCATTCAGATAAGCCGGCAAGGTTGCCGTTAAGGTTTTACCTTCACCGGTGCGCATTTCAGAGATTTTACCCTGATGCAGCACAATACCGCCCAGCAATTGCACATCAAAGTGGCGCATGCCAAATACACGTTTGCTAGCTTCACGCACAGTAGCAAAGGCGTGAGGTAAAATGTCTTCCAGCGTACTGCCATTGGCCAGTTGCTGTTTAAACTCTGCGGTTTTTTGTTTCAGCTGGTCGTCGGATAAGGCTTCAAGTTCTGCCTCTAACGCATTGATCTGCTGTACTTGTTTTTCTAGTTTTTTTAAGAAGCGGTCGTTGCGGCTACCAAATAATTTGGTAAAAAGTTTTCCAAACATTATCCAAATACCATGTTAAGTTAAAACTGCAGTGCAGCCCCGGCGGCGCTATGCCCAGCCAGTAAAAAGTATGAAAGCTTCAGCATCTTACGCCAGATATGGTGCCCTATACCAATGCTTTCAAGGTGCAACATTCTCTGTATCTGAAGAAGCTGTTACACTGCGCAGATGTTTTACTTGTTGCAGGTGCACAAAGGCAATGGCCCGCTATACACAAAAGCCTCTGGATATCAGCAAAGTGCTGGCACACAGTACCCTGGCATCACAGCAGCAACAGGTAAGCCTGGTGCAACAACTGAACAAGGTGCTGGCTGAAGCTTTACAGCTGGAGCAACTTAGTTTCTGTCAGGTCAGCTGTATTCGTGACGGTCGGGCGATTATTTTGTGTGCCTCGGCGCCATGGCTGACCAGTTTAAAAATGCAGCGCGACGCCATTCTAGACAATTTTCGCCGAAAAATCTTGCCTGATTTAGCCGGAATTGAGATCGAAGCCTCACCTAACGGCCAGATCAGCAAACTGCAACTGCCGGTAGCACAGAAAAATACTCACCAACTGTCTGACAACGCGGCCTCGGCACTACGCTCGGTGGCGCAAAACAGCGAAGGTCCGCTAAAACAGGCATTATTAAAACTGGCCCAAAACGCTGATACACAACAGCCAAATAGCGGAAAAACAAAACCCGGTTAAACCGGGTTTTGTTTGTAGCTTAACTGCTAACTCAGGCCAGCTGAGGCGCCAGATAAGATATCGGCATGTGGGCTTTGTCTTCAAAGGTAACAAATTCCCAGTTTTCCTGATTGGCCAGCACGGCACACAATAGCTGGTTATTCAGGGCATGGCCGGTTTTAAAGGCTTTAAACTCGCCCAGAATACTGTACCCGGCCATATATAAATCGCCGATAGCATCGAGAATTTTATGCTTAATAAATTCGTCTTCGTAACGCAGGCCGTCCTGGTTTAATACCCGGTATTCGTCCAGCACTACGGCGTTGTCAAAACTGCCACCCAGGGCCAGATTATTTGCACGCAGGTACTCTACCTCATGCAAAAAACCAAAGGTGCGGGCACGGCTGATATCTTTAATAAAACCTGCGGCGGAGAAATCCATTTGCATATGCTGCGTGGTTTCTGCAATCACCGGGTGGTTAAATTCAATGGCAAAATCAATTTTAAACCCATGATGCGGTTTAAATTCGGCCCATTTGTCGCCGTCTTCTACCCGTACAGACTTTTTAATACGGATAAACTTTTTCGCCTGGCGCTGCTCTGCCACACCAGCTTCAAGCAGCAGATAAACGAACGGATTGGCACTGCCATCCATAATAGGAATTTCAGCTGAGTCTACTTCAACCACCAGGTTGTCGATCCCCAGCCCGGCAATGGCCGCCATCAGGTGTTCAGTGGTAGATAAGCGCACGCCATTTTCATTAATTAAACAGGTACACATCACCGTATCACCCACTAACTCAGGTGTTACTTTGAAATCGACCACAGGATCGAGATCAACACGACGGAACACGATACCCGTGTTGTCCGGCGCAGGTCGGAGAGTAAGCGTAACCTTTTCGCCTTTGTGCAATCCCACTCCAATGGAGCTGACTGTTTTGTCGATGGTACGTTGTTTAATCATAATTTCTTCCTGCTCAAATAATAAGCAATCACAAAATGGTGGCGAAGCATAGCATAATGTGACAATTATGCCAAATTCCACTGAACAGCAGCTTAACCCTGCTGTCGGCCCTGCCTGCAACTAAAACTATACTGAGTATAGACTTAGTCGGCTTGTTTGCGTAAAAACGCCGGTATATCAAAAATATCGATATTCGCTTTGCTTTCTGGTTGTGCTTTCACGGCTGCCGTTGGCTGCTCTTCACGCATGGCCTGCGGTGCAGGTTTTTGCATGGTGTTACCGTGTTGTACGTACACAGGCATTGGCTCAGCGCGGTGGTTTTGCACCAGGCTGATATCCGGCCGGCGGTCTGCACCAATACCGGTGGCAACCACAGTTACGCGCAGTTCGTCATGCATATTAGGGTCGATTACCGCACCTACTACTACAGTGGCATTTTCAGACGCAAACGCTTTTACTGCGTTACCAACAATTTCAAACTCTTCAATGCTGATATCTAAACCGGCAGTGATATTAACCAGAATACCCTTGGCACCTGATAAATCAATATCTTCCAGCAGTGGGCTGGAAATAGCCTGCTCGGCGGCTTCTTCTGCCCGATCCGGGCCAGAAGCACGGCCACTGCCCATCATGGCGGTGCCCATTTCTGACATTACGGTACGTACGTCGGCGAAGTCAACGTTGATCAAACCCGGACGGGTAATTAATTCAGCGATACCCTGCACAGCGCCCAGCAACACGTTGTTGGCGGCTTTAAATGCATCCAGCAGGCTGGTGCCTTTACCCAGCACTTTTAACAACTTGTCGTTTGGAATAGTGATCAAGGAATCAACGTGTTTACTTAACTCCAGAATACCTTCGTCAGCGTAAGCTGTGCGCTTTTTACCTTCAAACGGGAATGGCTTAGTTACCACTGCCACGGTTAAGATACCCAGCTCACGAGCCACTTCGGCCACGATTGGTGCTGCACCGGTACCTGTACCACCGCCCATACCGGCGGCGATAAAAATCATATCAGCGCCCTGCAGGGTTTTCTTGATGGTTTCGCGGTCTTCCTCGGCTGAACGGCGGCCGATTTCCGGGTTTGCACCCGCACCTAAACCTTTAGTAACATTAGCGCCTAACTGCAGCGTAATGTTGGCTGATGAATTACGCAGAGCCTGGGCGTCGGTATTGGCCGCAACAAACTCTACACCTTCAATATTGCTGGCAACCATATACTCAACAGCGTTACCGCCGCCGCCGCCAACACCTATTACTTTAATAACAGCTTCTTCGCTGTGGTTTTCCATTAATTCAAACATAGCTCTCTCTCCGTTTCTACGCTTACTAACTTAAAATTCGCCTTTGAACCAGCTGCTGATCCGTTTGACGAAGCTACTTACTGAATCGCGCACATCAACATTTTTTTTCTGCTGGGTGCGTGCATCTTTACCGTACAACAACAGCCCTACCACGCTGGCATAAGCCGGGTCCTGTACGTACTCTTTTAAACCGGTAACATGCATAGGTTGCCCTACCCGTACCGGCATCTGAAAAATGTCTTCAGCAAATTCCACCGCACCTTCCATCTTGGCGGTACCACCGGTAAGCACAACACCGGCAGCAATTTGCTCCTCCAGGCCAGAGCTGCGAATTTCTTCCAGCACCAGCTCAAATAATTCCTGATAACGCGGCTCTACCACTTCGGCCAGCGTATGGCGCGACATAGACCGTGCAGGCCTGCCGCCAACGCTTGGCACTTCGATGCTTTCTTCTTTACCCACCATGCTGCGCAGCGCACAGGCGTACTGCACTTTGATGTCTTCGGCATGGCTTAGCGGCGTGCGGAAAATTTTGGCAATATCACTGGTAACCTGATTGCCGGCTACCGGGATCACTGCGGTGTGGCGCAGCGCACCATTGGTATAAATAGAGATATCAATAGTACCGCCGCCCATGTCCACTACGCAGACACCAAGCTCTTTTTCATCGTCGGTCAGCACCGCGTAGCTTGAGGCCAGCGAGGTGAAAATCAGCTGGTCGACCTGCAGGCCGCAGCGCTCAACGCACTTTTCAATGTTCTTTGCCATGTCGTTGGCACAGGTAATAATGTGCGCGCGGGCTTCCATCCGCACACCAGACATACCTACCGGGCTTTTAATGCCTTCTTGCATATCTACCGAGAATTCCTGCGGCAGCACATGCAACATGCGCCGCTCGGCTGAAATAGGCACTGATTTAGCAGCGTGGATCACATTGGCGACGTCTTCTGCGGTCACTTCAGTGTCGTTAATCGGCACCATGCCACTTTCGTTCTGGCAGCGGATATGTTTACCGGTAATGCCTAAATACACCGAAGATACACGGCAATCTGCCATCAGCTCGGCTTCATCTATGGCGCGCTGCACAGCCTGTACCACCAGATTCAAATCATTCACGCCGCCTTTGTCCATACCGCGGGATACATGGGTACCTACGCCGACAATGCTTAAGCGGTCATCAGCGGTAATTTCGCCCACCACCGCTTTTATCTGGGCGGTGCCGATATCCAGGCCAACAATCAGATCTCTATCCAACGACTTAGTCATGCTTTTCTCTTTTGTTCAGTGCTGTAACGCACCGCTATACCGGTGTCGTAGCGCAAATCTACTTCGGCTACGGCTTCGGTTTTGTGTTTACTGATCACCGGATACAACTCAATAAAGCGCTGTAACCGTTTTAAAGTGTCTTCACGCCCAAGCTTTAGTGCTACACCATTGCTCAGGCTTACCTGCCAGGAAAAACGCTCGGTTAATCCCAGCGCCACGGCATTAAATTTATGCAGAGCCAGCAGGCCCTGCATATGGTGGAACATGGCCAGTGCATCCTGTTGGCTGCCTTCGGGGCCGGTTAACATTGGCAATGCTGTTTTCAGCTGTTCTACGGGTGCCTGAAAAACCTCACCCTGTGTATTAAGTAATTGCTGCTGATTCCAGATTGCTACCGGTCGTTGTTCTGTTACAACCACAACCAGGGCGTCAGGCCATTGTTTGCGCACGGCCACCTGATATACCCAGGGTTGCTGTAACAGGAACTGCTGCACCTGATCCACGTTCACACTAAAAAAGTTACCCACGTACTGCTGTTGCAATGTCTGGTGCAGGACGGTGGCATCGATATGATGAAAATCACCGTACAAGCGCACCTGACGCACCGGCGCACTTTGCTGGCTTTGCATCCAGTCACTGATTTTCGTTCCTGTCCAGGCCAGCGCTGCTACTGCCACAATAAAAAACAGCACTCCGGCATAAAATGCCGGGCGTTGTTTAAATTGCAGCTGAGGCAGGCGCCAGTTCATGGTTATTTTGTTCCTTCGGTCTGGTTAAGTATTGCCAGTACCAATTGCTGAAAACTCAGGCCAGCTGCTTTAGCGGCCATAGGTACCAGCGATTTTTCTGTCATACCCGGTACGGTGTTTACTTCCAGTAAATAGTGCTGGCCACTTTGGTCCAGCATAATGTCTACCCGGCCCCAGCCTGAGGCACCCACCGCATTAAACGCTTTAAGCGCGGTGTCTTGCATAGCGGCGGTTTGCTCTGCGCTTAATGGCGCCGGGCATAAATATTCAGTGCTATTGGCCTGGTATTTGGCTTCGTAGTCGTAAAATGCGCGTGGTGTGCGCATTTCCACTACCGGTAATACCTGGCCATTTAACACAGCAACGGTAAACTCGCGGCCGTTTATCCAGCGTTCAACTAAAATTTCGCTGTCGTATTTCAGTGCAGCACTAATGGCCTGCTTCAGCTCTTCTGCTGTGCTGGCGGCACTCATACCAATGCTGGAACCTTCATTGGCTGGCTTAACCATTACTTTGCCGCCCAGGCTGGCCAACAAACCGGCAAAGTCGGTGTCGTTGTTGTGTACTACGGCAAAAGGGGCCGTTGGCAATTGCTGGGCCAAAAACAGCCATTTACAGCGGATTTTGTCCATCGCCAGTGCTGAACCCAGTACACCGCTGCCGGTGTAAGGTAAGCCCAGTTGTTGCAGTGCACCCTGCATGCTGCCGTCTTCACCACCACGGCCGTGTAACACAATAAATACCCGTTGTGCTGCGGTTGCCGCTAACTCAGCCAGTGACTGGGTTTGTGGATCAAAAGCAAACGCATTTACACCGGCGTCCTGCAGTGCTTTTAATACCGCAGTGCCAGAGCGCAACGACACTTCGCGCTCGGCGGAGTTACCACCAAACATTACGGCGACTTTGCCAAAAGCATTTACATTGCTACTCATGCCTGTACTCCTGCGCTGGCTTTAAGTTGTTCAATATTCAGCTGCATAGCAGCCAGCTTTTTAACTAAAGCGCCGATATTGCCTGCGCCTTGCGTCAGCACTACATCACCATCCTGCAGCACGCCTGCCAGGCTGGCAGCAAGCTCGGCGGGCTCGGCAACATAAACCGGATCCAGCGTGCCGCGGGCGCGGATAGAGCGGCATAAACTGCGGCTGTCAGCACCGGCAATCGGCGCTTCTCCGGCTGAATACACTTCCAGCAGCAGCAGCTTATCTACCGTGGACAGCACTTTGGCGAAGTCTTCATACAAATCGCGGGTACGGGTAAAGCGGTGCGGCTGATAAGCCATTACCAGGCGGCGCTGCGGCCAGGCAGCCCGTGCCGCAGCAATAGTGGCCGCCACTTCGGTTGGGTGATGGCCGTAATCGTCCAGCAGCAGCACCTTGCCGTTGCCGGTATCAAATTCACCGTACTGCTGAAAACGCCGGCCTATGCCTTCAAACTTGCTTAGCGCCGCCAGTATGGCCTGCTCGCTGATGCCTTCGTCCAGCGCCAGCGCAAAGGCGGCAGTGGCATTTAGCGCATTATGTTTACCAGGTAAATTCAGTATCACTTCACGCTGATTGCCACTGTTGTCACCACTATAATTGTCAGTAATAACAAACTGGCTTTGGGTGCCACTCTGGCTGAACTCACTGATCACAAAGTCTGCGTCATCACTAAAGCCGTATGTCAACACGGTGCGGCCGATTTGCGGGATCAGCGCACGCAACACCGGATCGTCGATACATACCACTACCACGCCGTAAAATGGCAGGTTGTGGCAAAATTCCAGATAAGTAGCTTTTAGCTTTTCAAAATCACCCTGATAGGTGTCCATGTGATCAGCTTCAATATTGGTGATCACAGTAGCCAGAGGCTGCAAATGCAGGAAAGATGCATCGCTCTCGTCGGCTTCAGCAATTAAATAGCGCCCGCTACCCAGCCGTGCGTTAGAGCCGGCTGAATTCAGCAGGCCACCAATAACAAAAGTAGGATCGGTACCGGCTTCGGCGAAAATAGACGCCAGCAGACTGGTGGTAGTGGTTTTACCGTGCGTACCGGCTACAGCAATACCATGACGAAAGCGCATTAGCTCACCGAGCATTTCAGCGCGGCGCACCACCGGAATACGTAACTCACGCGCGGCGGCCACTTCCGGGTTGGTGCTGTTAATGGCACTGGAAACTACCACTACACTGGCGCCGTTAACATGGCCGGCATCATGGCCAAACAGTACTTTGGCACCCAGCGTAATTAAGCGCTCGGTAACAGCATTGGGCGCAATGTCGGAGCCCGATACGTTATAACCTTCATTAACCAGTACTTCGGCAATACCGCCCATACCGGCACCACCAATGCCAACAAAGTGAATACGCTCAACACGGCGCATGGCCAGTTTTTTCTGTTGCGGTGTACTTATCATAAATTCTGTCCTGTTACTTGCTGACCTACTACCTGCTGACATAGCGCCACTACCTGTGCTGTTGCATGATCTAACGCACAGGCACGCGCTTTGACGGCCATTTGCTGTAACGGTGCTTTACTGTGTAACCATTGCTGCAGCAGCGGCAGCAAGCGTTGTTCCGTTAACTCGTGCTGCGCCAGCAACAGCGCTGCACCCTGTTCAGTCAACCAGCGTGCATTAGCACTCTGGTGATCGTCTATCGCGCTTGGCAGCGGTACAAACACTGCCGCCACACCGGCACACGCCAACTCGCTAACCGTAGAAGCCCCGGCGCGGCAAATTACGACATCGGCCCAGGCATAGGCCTGCGCCATATCATCAATAAATGCACTGGCCTGCGCGGTTAAATTGGCATTGCCCAGTTGCTGATACTGCTGTTCTGTTTGCAGTTGCATGGCTTTACCGGTTTGGTGGCGCACTTCAAGTACACCGGCCTGCGCTGCTTTGGCAAAAATGGCTGGCAATTTATCGTTTAATGCCTGGGCCCCCAGGCTGCCGCCCACGACCAAAACTTTTAAACTGCCGCTGTAATCATGCGCTGTGGCAATATTAATAAGCTCTGCCCGTACCGGGTTACCCACCAGCTGTTGTTTGGCATGGCCAGCAAAAGCCGCAGGAAAGGCTACCAGCACCTTGCGGGCCAGTTTAGCCAGCAGCCGGTTGGTGCTGCCTGCTACGGCGTTTTGCTCGTGAATAAACAGCGGTAGCCGTTTTAACCAGGCGGCGACACCACCTGGACCACTGGCATAACCACCAAAACCCAGCACCAGATCAGGCTGCACGGTGTTAAGCACCTGGCGTGCCTGTAATAGCGATTTAACCAGCATCCAGGGCGCGGTTATCAAAGACAGCACACCTTTGCCACGCAAACCGGCAACGTTGATAGCATGAAATGGCCAGCCGAATTGCGGCACCAGGGTCGCTTCCATCCGGTTAGCAGTGCCCAGCCAGTGAATTTGCCAGCCGGCAGCCGACAGCGCTGTGGCAACCGCCTGCGCCGGGAAAATATGGCCACCGGTACCACCTGCCATAATCAGGATGCGCGGTTTAGTCATTCCGGCCTCCACTGATAGCGTGCTTGCCTTTTAGCCGCACTTCAAAATCTATCCGCAGTAACAGCGCGGCAGTGGCCAGCATAATAATTAAACTGCTGCCGCCAGAACTGACGAAAGGCAGCGTTAAGCCTTTGGTAGGTAAAGCACCGGTAGCCACCCCAATATTTACCGCCGACTGAAAACCAATCCAGATTGCCAGTGCATAGGCCAAAAAGCCGTGGAAGCTCATATTTTTTGCCAAAGCACGCTGGCCTATCCACAGCGCGCGGTACACCAGCATAAAAATGAGTGCCAACAGCAGCGTTACGCCGATAAAGCCGGTTTCTTCAGCGATAACCGCCAGAATAAAATCGGTATGGGCTTCGGGCAGGTATTCCAGCTTCTGAATACTGTTACCCAGGCCCTGGCCAAACCAGCCGCCGCGGCCAAATGCCATTAATGACTGCGTTAACTGATAACCACTACCAAACGGGTCGGCCCAGGGGTCCAGAAAGGCGGTTACCCGTTTCCAGCGGTATTCGCTGTAAACAATCAGCACGCCAACTGCCATCAGGCCGGTAAAAATAAGGCCAAAGAACTGCCATAATTTGGCGCCTGCCAGAAACAGCAAGGCCACAGCGGTGGCAAACATCACAATTACCGTGCCTAAATCCGGTTGCATCAATAGCAGTACGGCAAAAGCAAATAACACCAGCAAAGGTTTTAAGAAGCCTTTTAAATTCTCGCGCACTTCTTCATGACGCCGTACCAGATAACTGGACAGGTAAACAAAGAAGAACAGCTTGGCAGGTTCGGCCGACTGTAAACCAATAGGGCCAATGGCTAACCAGCGAGTACTGCCGTTAACATTACGGCCAAACAGTAATACCGCTACCAACAGCGCCAGCCCGGTGAACAGCAGCAACATATTGCTGTTGTGCCACCATTGCACCGGAATATTTATTACCACCAAAGCGGCAGAAAAACCCAGCCCCAGATACACCAGATGGCGGACAGTAAAATGCAGTTCATTGCCATGCAGGCGGGCTGCAACCGGCACCGACGCGCTGGTAACCATTACCACACCCACCGCCAGAATAAGCAGCAGCAAGGTAAGAAACAGTTTGTCATAAGCGGCGCCATCGTCGGCATTCCACCAGTTGGTAATAATTTGCAGCGGGTTTTGCAGCTGATTTCTCAGCGTATCCAGTGCCAGCTGTTTCATAGCACCTCCGCCTTAACAGCGGCGGCAAATTGCTCGCCACGGTCTGCATAACTTTTAAACATATCCAGGCTGGCACAGGCCGGTGACAGCAATACCATATCGCCGGGCGCAGCCAGCTTTGCTGCCGTTTTTACCGCCTCTTGTATCGTTTTCACCTGAATACTGCCGGCTTTAAGCGCGGCTATCGCCGGGCCGTCCTGCCCCAGGGTGATCAGCTGCTGTACGTCACTGTCTAGCACGGGTTTAAGCTCAGCCATGTCAGCGCCTTTACCATCACCACCGGCAATTAAAATCAGCTTGCCGGTTACCGCCGGGCGCAAACCGGCAATAGCTGCCAGCGTAGCACCGATGTTGGTGGCTTTAGAGTCGTTGATCCAGCGTACTGCGTTTTTGTCAGCCACTAAAATGCAGCGATGCGGCAAAGACACAAACTGTTGCAGGGCGCTGATTAAGCCTGTACGGCTGGCACCGGCTGCCAGTGCTAAGGCGCAGGCCACCAGGGCATTAAATTCGTTATGGGCGCCAAACAGTGTCATTTCGCTAACGGGTAATAGCGGTTCGCCGGCCACATTTAACCAACGTTTACCGTCAACAACGCTAATGCCGTAGGCGGAATCGGCCAGCTTGATGCCCAACGTATGCGCACAACTTTCTGGCGTGGTAGCACTGTCCGCTAAATTAAATATTGCCAGTTGGGTATGCTGATATACCCGCTGTTTAGACGCCGCATAAGCCGCCATATCACGGTAGCGATCCAGGTGATCAGCACTGACATTTAAAATGCAGCTGGCGACACTATGCAGACCTGTTGTGGTGTCCAGTTGAAAGCTGGACAGCTCAAGCACAAACACATCGGTGTCTTGCTGAGCAATAGCATCGAGCACCGGCAAACCGATATTGCCCGCCGCCAGTGCTTTTACACCACTGCATTTGAGCATGGCTTCTACCAGCATAGTCACGGTAGATTTGCCGTTAGAGCCGGTGATCGCTACCACAGGTTTGCTGTTAAAGCGGGCAAATAGCTCCACATCGCCCAGTAATTCAACCCCTTGCGCTACGGCAAAGCGGATAGCCGGATGCGTTGGTGATAACCCCGGACTTAAGATAATCATATCCATCTTGGCCAGCCGGTTGGCGTCCAGCTCGCCTAAATAAATACCATCTACTTTTTCAGCGGCAATTTGCTCAATACCGGCAGGTTTACTGCGGCTGTCCATCAGCACAGGTTTAACGCCCAGGCTTAACAAAAAACGCACAGTGGCCAGACCCGACAGGCCCAGCCCCACAACTGCAATGCGTTTTTTCGCTAAATGCGGCATCATTAAACTCTGTGTCTCCGTTAACGTCATCGTTATCTCAGTTTCAGGGTGGCAAGGCCCACCAGCACAAAGATGATGGATAAAATCCAGAACCGCACAATCACGCGCGGCTCAGGCCAGCCTTTTAATTCATAGTGATGGTGAATAGGCGCCATGCGGAAAATACGCTGGCCGCGCAATTTGTAAGAGCCTACCTGCAGGATCACCGACAGCGTTTCCATGACAAAGACACCGCCCATAATAAACAGCACTATTTCCTGGCGTACCAGAATGGCGATAACACCCAGTACCGCACCCAGCGCCAGTGAGCCAACATCGCCCATAAATACCTGTGCCGGATAGGTGTTAAACCATAAAAAGCCTAAGCCTGCGCCCACCAAAGCAGCGCACACTACCACCAGCTCACCGGCATAAGGCAGATAAGGGATATTCAGATAACCGGAAAAATTCACGTTGCCGCTGGCGTAAGCAATAATGGCAAACGCCGACGCCACCATAATGGTGGGCACTATGGCCAGACCATCGAGGCCGTCGGTCAGGTTGACGGCATTACTGGTGCCGACAATGACAAAATAGCTTAGCGCGATAAACAACAGGCCCAGCTGTGGCATGACATCTTTGAGAAACGGCACTAACAGCGCAGTTTCGGCCGGGCGATCGGCGGTAAAATACAAAAAGGCGGCCGTAGCAATAGCAAACAGCGACTGCCAGAAGTACTTCCAGCGGGCGATCAGGCCTTTAGGATCTTTGCGGATAACTTTACGGTAATCGTCAACAAAACCAATCCAGCCAAAACTTATCAGCACAAACAGCACTACCCAGACATATTTATTGTCCAGATCTGCCCATAACAAAGTACTTAACAGCACTGAGCCTAAGATCAGCAAGCCACCCATGGTCGGTGTGCCTTTTTTCGAGAAATGGCTTTGCGGGCCGTCATTGCGCACCACCTGGCCAATTTGCATCAGCTGCAAACGCGCAATAAGCTTAGGCCCTAAATACAGGCTTAATAATAGCGACGTTAAAATACCCAGTATGGCGCGAAACGTCAGGTAACTGAATACATTAAAAAAGCTGTAGTATTGGGTTAAATACTCGGCCAACCAAACTAGCATGGGCTGTTCTCCTGCTGACATCTTTCTAGCAAGTCTTGCACGACTAATTCCATTTTCGCGCTGCGCGAACCTTTCACTAGCAGGGTGACTTCCTGTTGTTCTGACACTATCGGCAACAGCCGCTGTAACAGCGCCTGACGCGAACTGAAATGAGCGCCTTGTCCATTGAACAAGTCACTGGCGCTCTGTGATAACACGCCAAGGGTGAACAACAGATTAATACCTGATTTTTTTGCGTATAAACCAATCTCTTCGTGGTATAAACGGGCGTCTGCGCCCAGTTCACCCATGTCGCCGAACACCAGCACCCGGTAGCCGGAATAAGACGCCAGCAGGTCAATTGCCGCCTTCACTGACTCGACATTTGCATTGTAGCTATCATCAATCAGCCGCAGTTGCGGGTTAACCATTTTGACATTGGTACGGCCCTTTACTGCCTGCATTTGCGCCAGCCCCAGTTGCACATCAGTCAGCGTGGCGCCAACAGCAATACAGGCAGCAGCAGCGGCCAGCGCATTGGCGACATTGTGCCGCCCTGGGATGGTAAGCTGAATAAACTGGCGGCCTGTCGGGCAGATAAGCTCAAAACCGGCACACCCTTCATTATCCAGCACTATACCTTCGGCATAATAATCGGCCGGCCCGGTAGCTGAAAATTGCATTACCGTTTTGCCTTCAAGCCGTTTTAACCAATAATCACGGTATTCACTGTCGGCAGGCAGTATGGCAAGCCCGCTGGCTGACAAACCGTTAAAAATTTCGCCTTTGGCACGAGCTACACCGTATACATCCCCAAAACCTTCTAAATGTGAGGCGGCAACATTGGTAATAATGGCAACATCCGGCTTAGCCAGTGAAGTGGTGTAGGCGATTTCGCCCTGATGATTTGCGCCCAGCTCCAGCACGGCATAGTTGTGTTTTTCTGTCAGGCGCAGCATGGTAAGCGGCACGCCGATATCGTTATTAAAGTTACCCTGAGTTGATAACACCTGGCCGCGGCGGCTTAAAATGGCCGCCATCATTTCTTTAACGGTGGTTTTACCGGCACTGCCGGTAACGGCGATGGTTTTTGGCGCCAGCCGGGCTTTTACGGCCGCAGCCAGTTGCCCCAGGGCCAGGCGGGTGTCTTTTACCACAATCTGGCTGATCGCTTCAGATACCTGTTGCTCTGTGACTACCGCAATGGCGCCTTTGGCTTTAACTTCGGCCACAAAAGCCGTGCCATCAAAATTCGGCCCCTTTAAGGCAATAAACAACTCACCGGCACTGATACTGCGGCTGTCGGTGCTGACAGATGTAACTGTGGCATCGTCGCCGTGCAGGCTGCCGTTTAAAATTTCAGTTATGTCGGAACAGCGTAAGCTAATCATAATGACATCTCCGCAACCAGTTGCTGCAAATACGCGCGCTCGTCGTACTGGCGTACTTCTGCGCCAATAATCTGTACTGTTTCATGTCCTTTACCGGCAACCAGAACGATGTCTCCAGGCTGTGCACTGGCCAGCGCCAGCTTAATGGCAGCTTTGCGATCAGGCTCTATCTGGTAACTGGCATCCGGGCTCATACCTGCGGCAATTTCTTCACAAATTGCCACTACCTCTTCGCTACGCGGATTATCGGCGGTAATAATAATATGGTCGGCAAACAGCTCTGCCAGTTGGCCCATTAGCGGCCGTTTACCGCGGTCTCTGTCGCCGCCGCAGCCAAATACACACCACAGCCGGCTGGCACAATGCATACGTAACGACTGTAATGCCTGCTGCAGTGCGTCGGGGGTATGGGCGTAATCAATAACCGCAGTAAACTGCTGCGGAAATACAAATTGCTCCATGCGCCCGGGTACCGCTTTTAACTGCTCAGCCGCCGCAATAAGCGCATTGAGCGGCTGGCCCAGCATGTACAGCGCGCCAATAGCGGCCAGCACGTTTTGAATATTAAACTCGCCCAGCAGAGGCAGTTGCAGGCTGAACTCGCCTAAATGGCTGCTAAGACGAACCTGATAACCATTAACCATAGGTACGACATCTGTGTAGGCCAGATAACGCTCAAAGCCATTGCAGTCTTCTGCCTTGCCATAAACAAACAGCGGATTTACACACTGCGCAGCCAAAGCACGGCCAAATTCATCAGATACATTAATAACTGCAGCCCGGCTCAGCTCTGGTTTAAACAGCAGCGCTTTGGCAGCACCGTATTCGGCCATAGTGCCGTGATAATCAAGATGGTCGCGTGTCAGGTTGGTAAACACCGCCACATTGAAATGTAAACCGGCAACCCGTTGTTGCACCAACGCATGGGATGACACTTCCATTGCCGCCAGCTTAACGTCTGAGCTAACAAACTCTGCAAGAATACGTTGTAAATCAACGAAATGTGGTGTGGTGTTAGGTAAGGTGGTCAGCTTTTGATAATAGCCATAGCCCAGAGTGCCGATAACCGCAGCATTAGTAGCCAGCAGCTCTGCCAGCTGATTAATAAAAAACGCTATGCTGGATTTACCGTTAGTACCGGTAATACCCACCAGTTGCAATTGCGTGGCCGGTTGCTGATAAAACGCGCTAACCAGTTGTGGCAGTATTTGGCTTAACTGCGGTAACACCATAATGCGCGCGTCGGCGTAGTTACCGCTGTCGGTTAACACCAGAGCCGCGCCCTGCGCTAACGCTTTGGCAATAAACTGGTTACCATGCTGCTGCACACCCGGTATGGCCAGAAATACATCACCGGCGCCCACTTTGCGGCTATCCAGCTGCAATTGTTGCACCTGAACATCAAGAGCCTTGATAGCATAAGCAGCTAACCAGCTGCGGGCATTAACCGGCATCACGGCCTCCCGTTACGGCAGAGCGTTTAGGCTGGCTGTTGCTATCCGGGGCCAGGTTCAGTAGTTGCATAGTTGCCCCCATAATATTGGCAAACACCGGCGCGGCAATTTCACCGCCGTGGTAAAAGTCACCGGCGGGTTCGTTAATTACCACTACACATGCCAGCCGCGGGTTAGACACCGGGCCAACACCTGCGAATGAAGCGACATAGTCATCACCGTAACCACCGGCTATAGCTTTACGCGCAGTACCCGTTTTACCGCCCACGCGGTAGCCTTTAACCTGAGCACGGGTGGCGGTGCCACCTGGCATAATATTGGCTTCCATCATTTCCAGCATCGCTGCGGCATGCTTTGGGGCCAGCACCTGTTCGCCCGGATAAGGTTGATCTGATTTTAAAATCGTCAATGGCCGGCTGATGCCGCCATTGGCCATGGTGGAATACACTTTGGCCAGTTGCGCTGCGGTAACCGACAAACCATAGCCAAAAGATAAGGTAGCGCGCTCAAAATCAGACCAGCGCCGGCGATGGCTTAACATGCCGCCACTTTCGCCGTTCAGGCCCAGGCCGGTATCCATGCCCAGCCCCATATTGGCGTACAGGCCAATAACATGTTCTACCGGCATATCCAGCACCAGTTTACTTACGCCGATATTGCTCGATTTCTGAATAATGCCGGTCAGGCTGAGGTTGTTATAGTTGTTAGCATCACGCACCCAGCTACCACCAATACGCATATAGCCCGGCGATGTGTTAACGACCTCGTTTAGTTTGGCTGAACCAAATTCCAGCGCACTGAGCACCGCCAGCGGTTTCATGGTTGAACCAGGCTCAAAGGTGTCAGCAATGGCGCGGTTGCGAAACAGGTAAGACGGTGTATTACGGCGGTTATTCGGGTTAAACGACGGGCTGTTAACCATCGCCAGCACTTCGCCGGTTAATACATCCACCACAATAGCTGAGCCTGAAGTAGCACCGTGTGCCAGTACGGCTTTTTTCAGCTCGCGGTACGTTACCGACTGAATACGCTGATCAATACTTAACTGCACATTGCCCGGCGCCTGCGCCTGGGCGCGTTCAATCACTTCAATTTCACGGCCTTTGGCATCTTTACGAAATACTTTGCGCCCGGCCGTGCCGGTTAGCAGCTCGTCAAAGCGTTTTTCGATGCCTTCTACGCCAACGTCGTCCACATTGGTAAAGCCCAGCAGCTGTGCGGTAACTTCACCTGCCGGGTAATAACGGCGTGACTCCTGGCGAAAATAAATGCCCGGTACTTTGAGTTTTTTAACATAGTCGACCACCGCAGGGTTAACCTGGCGCTGCAGGTAAACAAAACGGCGCTGTGGATTGTCGCCAATCCGGCTTAATAACTGTGCCGGTGTCAGCTGCAGTATTTCTGCCAGGGCATGCCAGCGCCGCTCATCGGCTGCGGCATTGCGTTCAATAACCACTTTCGGATCTGCCCAGATGGCTTCAACCGCAACACTGACTGCCAGCTCTTCACCGTTACGGTCCACTATCATGCCGCGCAGCACGCTGTTCGACTCTATCCGCAGGCTGCGGGCATCGCCCTGGCTTACCAGCATGTCAGGCTCAATTACCTGCAGCCAGGCAGCGCGTACTACCAAAGCGGTAAAAACGGCCGTTAAACTCAGCAATACAAAAGCAAAACGCCAGCCCAGCACCGAAGGTGATGTTCTGGCTTTAGCCTGAGGCGTTTTCTTTGCCCGGCTCATGGTTGTGTCACCGCGACATCCTGCTCACCGGCAGGACGTAACATTTGCAATTTGTTGCGGGCAATGTCTTCCACACGGCTGTGCTCAGACAACGCCCGTTGCTCCAGTAACAGGTTGCGCCATTCTATATCCAGTTGATCGCGCTGCTGGTACAAACCGTCCTGTGCTATGGTCAGCTGGCGGTTTAAATGGGCAAAATGCACCACCGTCAACGCCGAGGCAATACATGCCAGCAGCATCAGCGCCAGCCATTTTTGTGCGCGCCAGTCCTGGCCAATTAAGCGGTGCAGGCTGATATTACTCATGGCGCTGCTTCTCTGCTATACGCAGCACTGCACTGCGAGCTCTGGGGTTGGCTTCAAGCTCTTGTTCAGATGGCATAATGGCTTTGCCAATCAGCGTAAGCTCGGTGCGCTGTTGCATCTGGGCGGCTGTAAGCGGTATACCGCGTGGTATAGGTTCACCTTTGGCATAGCGGCGCATAAACTGCTTAACCAGCCGATCTTCCAATGAGTGAAAGCTGATCACCACTAAACGGCCACCGGGTTTCAGCACCTGCATTGCAGCCTGCAAAGCCTGGTTTACCTGCTCCAGCTCGCTGTTAATATAAATACGGATCGCCTGAAAGCTGCGCGTAGCCGGGTGTTTTTTCTCTTTATTACTTTTGGGCACACTGTCGCTTATCAGCTTGGCCAACTGCGCCGTGCGGGTTATCTGGGTTTCTGCGCGCGCAGCGACGATGGCCTGCGCTATGCGCCAGGCAAACTTTTCTTCGCCGTATTCCCGCAATACAAAACTGATATCCTCAACGTCGGCTTCGGCCAGCCACTTGGCGGCACTGATGCCTGAGCTGGGGTCCATCCGCATATCCAGCGGGCCGTCGCGCATAAAACTAAAACCACGATCAGCGTCGTCCAGTTGTGGGGAGGACACGCCAAGATCGAGTAAAATGCCATCGAGTGCACCGTTGATGTGCAACTGCTCAGCAATAGTTGCCAGGGCAGCAAAGGGGCTGTGGGTGATATGAAAACGGGGATCTGCCTTAAGTGACTCGGCAGCTGCTATCGCGGTGGGGTCGCGATCTATAGCAAATAAACGGCCTTGTGGGCCCAATAAGGATAAAATAGCCCGGCTGTGGCCACCGCGGCCGAAAGTACCGTCCAGGTAACAGCCGTCAGGTTTTATTGCTAGCCCGTCCAGTGCTTCTTGCAGCAGAACGGAAATATGCGCCACAGTAGTCATTTTACAGTGCAAAGTCCTGTAATCGCTCTGACAATTCAACGTCACCGGCCTGAGCCTGCTCTAGTGCAATATCTGCAGCAAGCCGCTCATGCCAGGCTGTTTCATCCCAGATTTCAAATTTATTTAACTGGCCAACCAGGCGGATACCTTTGGTCAGGCCAGCGTGCTGCCTAAGTGGAGCAGGCAATAAAATACGGCCACTTTTGTCCATATCGCAATCAGTGGCATTACCCAGCAGCACGCGCTGTAAGCGGCGTTCCTGCGGGTTTAAGCTGGACAGGCGTTTGAGTTTTTCTTCTATTTCTTCCCACTCGGCCAGCGGGTACAACAATAAGCAGGGGTCGTGCAGGTCAATAGTACAGATCAAATGGCCCTGACAATCAGACAGCAGAAATTCACGGTAGCGCGCGGGTAGCGCTAACCGGCCTTTCTCGTCCAGTGTCAACGTAAATGAGCCACGAAACATTAAGCTTCCTGAGTATGTAATTTAACGGTTTTGGCTTCTGGGCAACCCAATTTGATCCACTATTACCCACAAATCCCCACAACGATACAGTTTAGGGTGCCGCTTTCCCCCTTGTCAAGGTAAAAACAGTGTGTATTGATCGATTGCAACCACAGTAAAAATAAGCTCTGTAGCAAAGATGATGATTTTGGTGGAAAAAAGTGGAGCGTAGATCAGACAGTGAGATCAAAACAGCTTAAACCTCGCCAGGCTGATATTGTGTTAGCGCTTTTTGCAACAGTGACTTGCCAAGTCAGAATAAATTATTCAATACTGAAACTAAGTATTAATAACAAATTCTCGCTCACTGCAGCAGCCAGCAAAAGGAAGATCGTATTATGGTGTGTTTACTGAAAATTCGCGGCATGCTGGAACAAATGTCAGTGATTGAGCGGAAGCTGGCAGATTTTATTTTAGACAACGCGCATTTGCTGCGTGATTACTCCTCGCAGCAACTGGCCGATGCAGTAGGGATCAGCCAGTCGAGCGTAGTAAAGTTTTGCCAGAAACTGGGCTACAAAGGTTACCCGGATTTAAAACTGGCAGTCAGTGAAGCTGTTATTACCGCATCTACCCTGCAACGTGACACTAATGAACTTAAGCCGCAGCCCAATACATTGCTGACATTGGTAGAACAACTGCAGTTTAGCCTGCAGCATCATTTTCGTGCCTTACTGGAAATTAACGCCGAAAAAACCTTGCTGGATGTAGCCGACTTGCTGTCACAGGCAGATAAAATTCTGATCGCGGGTTTTGGCCAGTCCGGCATCGTGGCTCATGATATGCAATACCGCTTGCTGCAATTGGGTAAACTGGCACTGACTAACAGCGATCCGGCCGTTACCTTGCAGCTAACCAGTATGCTTGGCAATAACAGTGTGTTGCTGCTGATATCTGAGTCTGGCCAGAATAACGATTTACTGAAACTGGCCAAATTTGCCCGCCAGCGGCAAATTCGTATTATTAGCCTTACCAGCTATAAAACCAATGCGCTTAGCCTGGCGGCAGACTTGGCGCTGTTTGTGTTACATGGCGATGAAAACGTGCGGCTTAACCCGATCTTGGTGCAATTGGCACAGCAGCACCTGTGCCATATTGTGTACTTGTTGCTGTGCCAGCAGCTGAACAATGATTACCAGCTGGAAGAAAACAGCAAATTGCCGGATTTGCTGGAAAACCTGTAACAGCCTTATGGCAGCATTTCCAGCCCTTCTATAGCGGTAATACCCAGCCCCGGTGCATCTTCAATAGTAATATCCGCATCATTAAACTTAACACTGCTTTTTACCGGATCAAACAGGCATAGTGAGGGCCCATCCAGATCGATTTTGGTAATCACATCTGATTTTGCCACCGCCACATGCACAGCAGCCGCAACACTGATGCTGCCTTCGAGCATACAACCTATCATGCATTGCATATCGTAAAACGAGCAGATATCAGCAATTTTAATGGCATTGGCAATGCCGCCGGTTTTCATCAACTTAATATTAATAATGTCGGCAGCACGCATTTTAATAAGGTCAATTACCTCACGCGGTCCAAAGCTGCTTTCATCAGCCATTACCGGCGTATGCACACGCTCGGTAATATACTTTAAACCTTCTAAATCATAGGCTTTTACCGGCTGCTCTACCAGTTCCAGCCGGACACCGGCATCCTCCAGTTTATGCAGTGCATATACCGCTTCTTTTGCTGTCCAACCCTGATTTGCATCCAGCCGGATTAACGCTTTGCCTTCCACCGCAGCATAAATTGCTTTAACCCGCTCAATGTCGACACCAATATCTTTGCCTACTTTCACCTTTAAGGTTTCAAAGCCCCGGTCAATAGCGCTTAACGAGTCGGCCACCATTTTGTCGATGTAATCCACACTGATAGTAATATCAGTGGTTATTTTAGGCACACCGCCGCCAAGTATTTTATATAGCGGTGCTTTATATAACTGCGCGAACAAGTCATAAACTGCCATTTCTACCGCCGCTTTAGCGCTGTAGTTTTTCATAATACAGTTTTGCATAAGGCGGATAATATGATTTAAATCAGCTATTTCCTGCCCAACAATTTTAGGCTTAATCACAGTGCGGATAGCTTCAATAATAGAGCCATGGATATCGCCGGTGATCACCGCTGTGGCAGGTGCTGAGCCATAACCAATATGGCCGGTATCGGTTTCCACCATCACCACCACATCCTCAATGGTATTTACGGTGCGCAGTGCGGTTTTAAACGGGGTTTTCAGAGGCACACGTAACATACCCAGTCTGATATCAGTTATTTTCATAGTTGCCTCTGTTAACGCAGTGATTTAATAGCATAGAGTGCATCCAGATAAGATTGCTCCGGATTGGCATGTAATGGCAGTAATGGCGTAACCACTACACCGTTCAGGGTGCCGACATAAAGCCCGCCATTGGCTGTCGGATATACCAGGGTGTTTACATCGTGGATCATAAACGGCTGTTCATCCAGCATGCCCAGATACAGCGAGACATGGCCGGGAAAATACAGTAAATCGCCCACCTGTGCCTGCTGTATGGCGGTTAACTTGTCATCTTTACTGCTTTGGCTGTCAAACCGTATATTGCGGCCATAACTGCCATTACCCTGCTGGCCGGAATTACGCGGCATTAAAAAACCAAAGCTGCGAAAAATTTCGCCAATAAAACCGGTGCAGTCACGGCCATTGTAATCATGGCCCCAGCCATAACGCTCACCTAAAAACTTAAACGCCTGCGCCACAATATTACTGGCAGTAAACGGCAGATACCCCTGATGCATATCTTCTGAGCGCGGAATAAGCGCAGCCGTAAAGGCCAGGCTGCCATCTGTGCGGCGCAGCGGCAACTGCACTATATAACTGGCTGCCGGGTTCTGGCCATGCACTTTAAAACCGGTTTCAGCAGCACCAATTTCTGCGGCGTTAAGTTGCGGCAAACGGATGCCCATATCCAGTTGTAGTTCAGACACAGCAGCCACTTCAGGGTTATAAGCAGTGCGAACCTTAGCCCCGGTAGTTACCAGAAAAGGCGCCTTAGCGGTATAGGCAAACACCTGCTCTTTACTGCCAATGGCGATATCCGCAGCTTTTACCCAGCCGGTATAATTAAAACTGTGTACCAATAACCATTGCTTATCCTGGCTCTGGTGCAACACCGCTACGGCATCGGCAACAAACAGTGCTGTTTCGGCAAAGCGGTCAAGATCGGTATTTAATTGCACATTAAAAACCCGGTCGTCGGTAGGAAATGCCCGCAGCGCAGTGCGTTTTACCACCAAACCAAACTGTATCGCCGTTTGTGGTTTGAGCTGTTTTTGCGCCAGCAATGCAGTGTAGCCTTGCCACTGCTTTGGCGTCACCTCGCTGCCATCTGCATAAAAGCGTGGCGTTTTAGGTACGCTGCTGACAGCCTGTAAAATAGCCGTCAGCTCATTTTTACTGTAATGCGTGGGCAGGTTTTGCAACAGCTGCATTTCGCTCTGCTGGTTAAAAATTTGCTGAGTACGCGCGGCTATTTGCTCAGTACTTAACAGCAGTTTGTCGGCGCCGGTGAGTTTCGTCTGCCAAAAAGTGCTGTTCAGCTGTTCCTGCCGGAGCAATGGTACATCGGTACTAAACTGTTCTTCAGCAAAGGCTGCAACAGTAGCACCGCACCAGCAACACAGCAGTAATAACAGCTTTCTCATTCACACTCCTTTAAATACGTTGTTTTTCAGGCTTTTTTCACTCAGCAATTGGCATAACCATACTGCCAAGGAATGAAATATTCCAATTATTTTGAAAAATCAGCATAAATTATTTTCAAAAGAAATAAAATATTGCTATGTTAATTTTGAGCAGAAAATAAACATCTGCCAACAAACATCAGAAACGGGCAATCAGAACCCGACAAACGGATAGCGATAAAAAAATAAGACACAATTGTAAATCCAGGAGAAAAAGTGATGAAGTGGAATAAACTCATTCAGGCCCTTGCCCTAGCAGGTCTGAGTACACAAGTATTCGCTCAAAACGTCCCACAGCAAGACGAAGCTGCGGAAACCGATGCTGATGCTAAAGTGGAGCGGATCAGGGTTACCGGCTCCAGCATCAAACGTACTGCGATAGAAGGTGACTTGCCGATAACCGTGTTTAGCCGGGCAGACATCAACGCCGCAGGTATAACATCAGCAGAACAGTTGTTATTGCAAATGAATATCGCTGGTAACTCATCAGATAACTTGGCCAGTAATGGCGGTATAGTGTCAGAAGAGCAGCGAGGCAATAACGGTGTGTCTGGCGCCAACCTGCGTGGTCAGGGCTCCGATGCAACGCTGGTTTTGTTAAATGGCCGTCGCGTCGCAACTCACGGTTTGAAAGGCCGTGCGGTAGACTTAAACTCTATTCCATTTGCAGCCCTTGAACGAGTGGAGGTATTACGAGACGGCGCATCAGCTGTTTACGGCACTGATGCAATCGGTGGTGTTATCAACTTTATCACTAAAACTGACTATACCGGCGCCGAAGCTTCAGTCTTTGCCGACCATACAGAAGCTGGTGGTGGGAACATTTATCGCACCAATATTCTGTTCGGAACTGGCGACATTAACAAAGACGGCTGGAACGTCTTCGGTACTCTGTCATATAAAAAGAATGAAGTTCTTAACGGCAACGACCGTGACTTCTCTAATACATTTCAGCCAGAGCGTGGGTTGTCTCCAGACACCCGGGGCACCCCCTTTGCTACAGTATTTAACCGCGGCGCGACACAGCCGAACCTGATTGGAACAGGCCTGACAGATCCATTAGACGGCCAGTCAATTATCGCTGTAAATATCCTGGATTTACCAGGTGCTTCTGGCTGTGAAAGTGGCGGCGATATGATGGGGCCCTACGATCAACGGCTTTGGAGCTCAGAGTCATCCCGGTACGCCTGTGCCTGGGATTATCCAGCGGCAGCGCGTATTCAACAGCCTCAGGAAAGTATCGACTTTATTGGCCGGGCAAGCTTTAAATTGGCTGAAGAGCATACAGCGACCTTGGAGTTTGTTGCATCTCAGGTAGATGTCAGCAAGGCATTTGAACCTAACCAGATTTCCCCGGGTTCGACCTTCGGCCCTGATACCTGGTATCCGAGTACAGGTGCAGCTTACGATACTATCTACAACGCTTTGGCCGGTTATTTCGGTGCTGATCAATTAAACTACGGTGAACGTATCGCGTACCGTTGGCGTTGTATGGCTTGTGGTCCGCGTGAAATTGAGACCACAACAAAGTCATACCGTTTACTGGCAGCACTTGAAGGTATAGTTGCAAACTGGGATTACAACATAGGTGTGTCCCGAGCATCAAGCAAGTCAGACTCCACTTTAGGTACTGGTTATCACTACACCGCTGAACTGCAGGAAGTACTGGGTAGTGGTTTAATTAATCCATTCTTGATGCCTAGCGAAAGTCAGTCAGCCGAAGGTATGGCAGCATTAAATGCAGCTTCTGCTTACGGCGTTAAACTCTATGGCGGCGAGTCCATCATGACGCAAATCGACGCCACCTTCTCTGGTGAAGTAGGCCTGGAACTCCCTGGCGGCACTATCATGATGGCTGCGGGAACGGATTTACGCCGTGAAGAGTTTAAATTTAACGGAGATGAGCGTGCTGAACTGCGGCCGATCTTCAATGCGCCTTTTGACAATGCGAACGTTCTGGACAAAGTAAGCCGCGATATTAAAGCAGTGTTCGCGGAAATTTATCTGCCGGTATTAGATAACCTGGATGTCACTCTGGCAGGCCGTTACGATAAATATGATGGTTTTGGCAGCACTACAAACCCGAAAATATCGTTCAGCTATCGTCCGATAGAAGAACTTATGTTTCGCGGCGCTTATAGTACCGGTTTCAAAGTGCCTTCATTCAACCAGTTATTTAATGGTTTGACGGAGTCTCAGTATACCGGCCTAGATTTAGCTGATCCGGCAACTTGCCCCGGTGGTGTAGCGGATGAAAACATTGTAGGTTGTGAGCGTATTCAACCTGTAGAGATCTTTGGTGGCAAAGAAGATCTTGATCCGGAAGAATCGGAACAGAAAAGCTTTGGTTTCGTTGCTGTACCAACTGAAAACTTTAACTTCAGTGTTGACTGGTGGGAAATCGAACGTACCGACACTATCCGCTCGGCACCAAGAGATGTGCTAATCGAAAACTATGATCTGTTCAGCGCTAACTGGTTGCGCAATGCTCAAGGCGAAGTTGTCGCCATTGACCGCCGCTATATCAACTCAGGCGGTACCCTAACGCGAGGTATCGAGATTGACGCAAACTTAACCGGTGAACTGGCCGGCGGGGCATGGAGAATCAACCTTAACGGCAGCTACATCGATACCTTTAAAACCAAAGGCATTGATAGCTTACCTTATAGTGAGAATCAAGTAGGTGACTATGTTCGTTATTACAACCTGCCGATTAAATGGAAACATACTCTGAACTTCACGTATGTACTGGGAGATTGGAGCCATAGCCTGACGCAGCTTTATCGCGATGGTTACAATGACGAGCTGCCTGTAAGTGTACGTAACGAGACTTATGTCCCATCTCAATGGAACCCTAAAGTCGATGAATACATTACGTACAATTACAGCGTTACATACAAAGGTATAGACGACCTTAGTGTAACTTTTGGCATCAAAAACCTGTTTGATGAAGATCCGCCGTTTACTGCGCACCAGAATGACTTCGCAGCCGGCGCTGCGTGGGAACCACGTATAGCTGATCCGCGTGGTCGTTCCTATACGCTATTGCTGGAATATAAGTTTATGTAACTACTTTACCAGCAAGCCATCAGAGCCGCTGGTAATACCCCGTCATGGATGACAATTAGATCTAATAGTGTTCCACACCTGTTCCTGGTGATTTTTCAGCCCGCTTTATGCGGGCTTTTTTCTGCCAGTACGCTACAAAAACCGCAACCTGTTACAGCTGTGTTCTTGCTGCATAAAAAAGCCGGGGTAGTTAACTACCCCGGCTTTTTATAACCACACAACATTAGTTACGCAGTAGTGAACCATCTAAACCACCCACTACGCTACCACCTGACTCTCTGAATAAATTCAGAAAAATTGCATCACCGTTACTTACTTCAGCACCAACCACTACACCACTATAATCACCGGCGCCAGCACATCCGGCTAAAGTAAGCTGCATATCTGCTATGGATGCTATATAATTTGTTACCGCACCACCACTGATACTACAACCTGCTACACTGCCGCTTACAGCACCGTTTTCAGCAATAGTCATGCCGCTCCAACTACCTGCTACAGTGGCGAATAAAGACGATTCGGCAAGCTGTTCCATTCCGAAAAATGACTCCGTACTATCATTCGAGAATACGATTTCACCGCCAAGCTTATGACTTTTTCTGTTAGGCACAGGCATGCTTAGTGATACGTCTAGTTTTGTATCTGATGATCTAAAACCTTCCCCTGCGGATTCTAACACTGCTACCGTAGCCGGCGCTGGATATGTAAACACATACTTACTACCGACATTGCTATTCCGATAGTAAATTTTGTTGCCTTTACTAATCAACCAACGCGCTGACGAGTCTGCATAGAATGCGGGTTTCAATTCACCGGTTAGTGCCAGCGAATCTTGATGTGAGGTAAAATCGTCAAGCATGCCGATAACAGCGTTGTTGTTACTGTCTAACGCAAACCACTTCAGATAAGTCACACCATCAAAGCTATAAGACCACAAAACGCCATCGTATTGCCCGGCCGCATCACAGTCTGCATAGTTAAATGACGCAGCAAAAACATCGTTATCCTGCAAGGTCAGGATGCTGCTAATTTTACAGTTATTTTTATCAACCGCTGTCAGGTTTAAACCCGCATCAATATTAAACTCGCTAAAGTCCGCCTTCGCCGACCATTCATCATTCATAGCGCTGATATCAGTGATATTTGTCACTTTGTCAAAAGCACCACCGGCCATCATCGATTCGCTGCCAGCTCCTGCTGTGCTCTCAATTATCAATCTTGTCATAGTATTTACGGTATTACTGCTTACCACAAGCTCAGCACTGAATTGGCCGGCTTTTAACGCTGTATCAGCAGGCAGTTTATAAAAGCCTGCTGCTTCGACAATTTTACCATCCACAATATGTTCGTTAATTTGAGTAAAATGTCCCTGCAAATTACCGTCGTCATAAAAACCAACGTAATACAAGTCATTGCCAAGCAACACAACTTCAGTCAACCCAACCGAATTCCCGCGCACATAGGTTGCTGAGGCAAACTCAGGCGACACCTCTTCTGGTGTTGGTGTTGGTGTTGGTGTTGGTGTTGGTGTCGGTGTCGGTGTCGGTGTCGGTGTCGGTGTCGGTGTCGGTGTCGGTGTCGGTGTCGGTACTCCAACCGATGTATCTCTTGCGCTGTCAGAGCCACCACCACAGGCGGTCAAACCTGCCAGGGTTAACGCATAAACTACACTCAGGGCTAAGTTTTTTTTCAACATTTTTTACTCTCCATGCAAAAAAATCATCCGATGCGCTCTGGCATCAATAGCAAACCAAATGAAGAAGCCGTGATGGCTGCGCCACACGACGAATAAAGACAGACGGCATAGATAGGCATAATCGGATAACGGTAAAAAGTACCGCCATGATTGACATCAAACAGATGTGACTAAGCTAATGCAACCACTGCCATCATTAACATTCGTAACGAACATTCTTAGACCAGCGGCTTTGCGTCCTGACCTTTCGGTACAGTTTGCCTTTTAATTGCCTCAGCTTTAAACGAGAACGCTATTGCATTAACTCAAGCTGAACGGACAGTAAGATATACAAATAATTACAAATTCACAAGTTGTTTTTTAGCCAATTTTGCAACAAGCTTTACAAATCAAAGATTAAGTAATGATAATTTTTTCGGGAAGAGGAAAAACAGAGAAACGGGGGAAGTTGCTTTATAACAGAGCGGTGGCACAACTGGCTGCGCCACTGAAGATATTTGCTTGATGCGGCGAATTACCGCATTGTATGTGAGGGCTAAATTCATGGTCAGGGTTGGAGTTAAAACCTATTTAGGGTATATAACTTCCCCTGTATCAAAATCACTTATAAAGGTTTCAATGTTAATCTGGTGCTCACTTCCGCCGGGAGAGCCTTTAATACTGCTACTGCTTTGCCAATTAACCAGATAGTTTTTTCCCGGTTCAAATACCACATCTTTTGCTTTGAAGTTACATTTTGCACCACCGCTACCAAGCGCATTCATTGATACCCAGCAGTAATCCAGACTATGGATCCCTGCAGGAACTTTAATAGCCTGATAACCATTTACATCGAGCAGCGCTTGCCTTCCCGCCCCCTCCAGCACCTTTCCATCAAAGCCTGTAGCTAACAAAAGCCGGTGGAAGGCGATACCCATAGTTCTGTATGTTACTGAGTTAAAATAAATAACTGATGCAGCATCGCTATCCTGAGACAAATCAAGAATTGGAGTATTCCCCTTATCAATAATGGCTTCATATTGCTTGTATTGATACGACGAGCATGAAGTGAGAAGCAGTATTAATAAGCATGATGTAAATAGTGTTTTTTTAAGCATAATCGAGCCTAATATTTCCGTAATAGTTATAAAATGTAGTATTACCAGATGCCGAAAATGCTCAGCACTGATCTCATACTTTTTTAGCTAATAATTTTTTAAGTGGCTTTAGGCTCCGCCCCGTTTTTCATCATCATTGTCGTCCTGCCGCCGGTTAAATAATTACCAAGGGCAGAACCAGCGACATCCGCATAGCCAGCTGTCGCTGAATGTAATGCTTACAATTTGTGGACAAACTTACCGGCGAATTCCCGCACTTTGTAGGTGTATGCATTGTCGGCAAGATCAGTTAAAACTGCTTTGTATTTAGCATTGCCGGAACTCCCCAGTACCCTGCAACTCCAGGCGTGGAAGTCAGAGTAGCCGGCGTAGCGGTTACGTTGCACCTTGGCTTCACGTTGCAGAATGTCACTTAGTTCATCCAGCAATCGCTCATTATTAAGCTGTTGTTTATAAATAACTTTTACTGCGTCAAGCCGCAACGAACTGTCGGTGCTATTCAACATATTTAGCAGTTGGTTAGTTTGCCAATCCAGTTCAGGATACATGGTTGAAATATCATGGATTACGTTGGCCTGCTCTGAACGAACAGTCATAGTCTCAAGGTACTTTTTAACGTAGCCCTGCAGCTTTTGCGGTGCGTCGCCGGTCACTACCGTATCCAGCGTTGGGCGGTATCGCTCTAAACCGGAATAGGCAAGTGCTTTAGTCGCCCAAGTCATTTCCTCTACATCCGCAGCTGCGGTGTTTTGGTAACCTGCCAATACCTTGGCATTAATAACGTCATATACAGCAGTACTGTTATTCCATTCAGAGATCAGTTGCTTATATAAATCAATACGCTGAGCCGCATTACCTTCTGTTAACGATAACAGATAACTTTGCACCAGTTCTTCGGGCAGATATTGCTCTGAGGCTAAACCCGCTGGTTTAGCTTTGTTTAATACCTCTTTTTTGGTATACAGCCGCTTTTGTTTTATCTGCTCAACGGACATACCAGCAGTTATTGCAGCAAACGCATTCTTGTCGTATTGCATCGAGCTAATCAGCCGTTTGATCAAGCTGTTGGCAATGGCTTGCGCGGTTTTATGTTCAAGTTCTATATTGTGAGTGGTAAGGCCGTTAAATATGTCTGCAAGTGCCATACCGCCACTAACTTTACTGCGGATAACCACATCACCTAAGTAGCTGTTTTCATGCAAGGCTATGATCGGAGATACCATTTTCTCAACAGGAAACGGGGTGGCGTCACCGACAAAGCGACGGGAATAATCAACAAAGATATCCAAATCAACTACGTTGATATCGTCTTCTGCTGCCAGCAGGTTTTGCTCTGCCAACTGGGTGATAAAATGCTTTCTGATTATGGTTTCAAGTTGCTCACGGCTAAGGTAGTTACCTTTAAACTTCGGTACTGACTGAACTAAATCTGCTTCGAAATGGCGAACTGCATACTTAATTTCAATGTCGCTGTGCGGATAGCTTTGTACCGGAGGCTTACTTTGTCCGGGAGATTTGCTTTGAGCGCATGCGCTAAGCAGTATTATGCTTGAGCAAACCAGCAAGATCTGTTTTATATATTGAGTCATATGTTTTACACCATTGCTAACCGCAATTCCTATATCCTGCAATAGCCGGGTGGCAACAGTTATAGCTGCCGATAAGTAAGGGAAAACTACATAGAAAGTGCTGGCCGGGTGGCGTAAAAAGCTACACTGGTTACTTCGGCATATGCGACTAAGCTAATGCAACCACTGCCGTCATTAACATTCGTACGAACATTATTAGACCAGCGGCTTTGCGTCCTGCCCTTTCGGTGCAGTTTGCCCTTTAATTGTCTTAGCTTGTGATTTGCAATCAAAATGAACCCAAGCTGAACAGACGCACGATATACAAATAATTACAAATTCACAAGGTGTTTTTTAGCCAATTTTGCAACAAGCTTTACAAATCAAAGATTAAGTAATGGTAATTTTTATGGCAGAGAAAACAACGAACATGCAGAAGCTGAAAACAAAAAACCGCAGCTTGTTACAGCTGCGGTTTTTGTGGTGTTTGGTGTGAGCCAGCCGTTAAGCCGGGTTCTGTGCTCTGTTGCCAGAGTGACAATCATTCCTCTAGGGCTTAAGTCGCCTTAAGCCTCAAGCAATCTACCCGCCCCCAACGCGGGCCGCGCCAAAGGGGGCCTATTTGATCTTGCTCCGGGTGGAGTTTACCGTGCCACGAACTGTTGCCAGCCGCGCGGTGCGCTCTTACCGCACCCTTTCACCCTTACCTGATCCCACTTGCGTGGGCCATCGGCGGTTTGCTCTCTGTTGCACTGGTCGTAGGCTCACGCCCCCCAGGCGTTACCTGGCACCCTGCCCTGTGGAGCCCGGACTTTCCTCCCCCTGCTTGCGCAGGCAGCGATTGTCTTGGCCAACTCACGGCGGCGATTATACCGGTTTTATTCGGTTTCACCAGACAATTGCAGTGCCACTTTATATAAAGCGTTTTTCTTGCCGCCGTGAATTTGTGCCGTTAACGCAGCAGCCTTTTTCAGCGGCAACTCGGTTAACAAAAGCTTAAGGGTGCCAAGCTCGGCTTCGCTTATTTCACTTTCGGCTTTTGGTGTGGGCGCTATCATTAATACCATTTCGCCCTGGCAGCGCTGTGGATCGGCTTCCAGCCAGGCGGTGATCTGTGCCGCTGTGCCATATTCCAGATGCTCAAAGGTTTTGGTCAGCTCTTTGGCCAGCACTAACTCGCGCTCAGGCCCGAAGACCACAACCACATCCTGTAGCGTGTCTTTAATGCGCCGCGCGGTGTCGTAACAAATAATAGTGCCGACACCGGCCGGAATATCTGCCAGCTGGTTTTGCCGCTGTTGGCTTTTCGGCAGTAAAAAGCCGATAAAATGAAATTTGTCGGTGGGTAAACCAGCTGCGCATAAGGCGGTAATTAAGGCACAGGGGCCGGGAATGGGAATTACCCGCACACCGGCGTCGCGGCACTGGCGCACTAAACTGTAGCCGGGGTCGCTTATCAGCGGCGTGCCAGCATCTGACACCAGCGCCACATGCTCACCGGCCAAACACTTTTGAATAATACCGGCAGCACGTTGTTTTTCGTTGTGATCATGCAATGCCAGAGTTTTGGCATTGATACCAAGATGTGACAGCAGGCGCCCGGTGTGGCGCGTATCTTCGGCGGCTATCCAGTCGGCCTGTTTTAAGGTGTCAATAGCACGCTGGCTGATATCGTCCAGATTGCCTATCGGGGTCGCCACTACATATAAAAAACCGTTATCTTTTGCCATTTGATGATTAATGTACGCTATTTAATTGAGCTTAACCGGTAGTCTCAGTAAGATAAGACCATTGTTTCGCTATGGTACTGTGCATTGTGACTTCCAGCAAATTAAAGCCTTTGTTATTTCTCTGCGCCGCAGGCGTGCTAAGCAGTTGCGCGCAAAGCCCGCAACAACGCCAGACAGATACCCCGCTACGCAGTGAAGCTGTGGCCGGGGACGAGGCTAAAACCGGTGTTGCTGCCCGCCAGCTATACCAGTTGGCGGCGAATTATCAGGCCGAGCCGCAGCATTATCATTTGCTTAAAGCGGCGCGTCAGGCGCTGGTTGAGCAGGATTACCTGCTGGCGCTGGCCATCTGTGAAAACCTGAAACAAAGCCCGTTTGTGCAGATCCGTCAGCAAAACCTGCTGCCTCTGCTACAGGCTTATATTGCTACCGGCCAACATGCAAACCTGAGCAACTTGCTGGAAAAAACCGAGATAAAAGACGTTGCCCGTACTGATCAGGCCGACTTTCTCTGGCTAACTGCCAGCTATCACAGTGAGCAACGCCGCTATCTGGCCGCCAGCCGCAGCTTGCTGCAACTGGAACAATACGGCAATGCCAGCACCCAGTACCCGCAATATAATGATTTACTCTGGCGTAATCTCAGCGCGCTTAGCGACAGCCAGTTGGAAAGCCTGCGGGTAAATGCCCGGCAAAATACCCTGGCCTGGCTTAGCCTGGCTCAGTTAAGCCGGCGCCATATCGGCAGCCCGGCGGCATTGCAACAGGCATTTGCCGACTGGCAGCGGCGCTACAGTAGTATGCCGCGGTTACAACAGCTACCTGAAGCCGTGCAGCAACTGTTTAGCCTACAACCGTTTCAGCCGGCAAAAATTGCCGTGTTATTGCCACTGCAAGGTCAGTTCCGCCAGCATGCTCAGGCCATTCAATACGGCATACTGGCCGCTGCCAGTGCCAATACTGCTGAGCTGGTGTTTATCGACAGCCAGCAGTCAGCCAGTGCACTGCGTGAGCAAATCAGTGCCCTGCAGGCCGAGTTTGTGATCGGGCCTTTGTTAAAAGAACAGGTCGACACTATCAGCAATGAAGCCGACTGGCCCTGGCCAACGCTGTTCTTAAATACGCACGACACAACGAAAACTAACGCCAAAGATAAATTTTATTTTGCCCTTAGCATGGAAGATGAGGCCACGCAGGTAGCCGAACTGTTTCAGCAAAAAAACTACCGCCGCCCGGTGGTGATCAGTGCCGCTAATAACATCGCGGTGCGAATGCAGCAGCACTTTAGCCGCCAGTGGCAGCAACTGGGCCACCAACCGGCTGAAAGCTACCAGTTTAATAGCAAAGAGGATCTGGAAGCGCTGATCGCCCGTTTACTGGAAACTGATCGCAGCCGCGAACGCTTAAAACAAATTAATAGCCTGGTGCCACAAAAACTGGAAACCGAGCCGCACAGCCGGTTAGATATTGATGCCATTTACCTTATTGCCGATCCGGTGCAAACCCAGTTGTTTAAACCCTTCGTTGATGTGTCTGTCAGCCCGACAGCACCACGGCTGCCTATTTATGCCAGCTCACGCAGTCATAGCACCAGCCTTAGCAGCACAGATTTACGCGATTTAAACGGCCTGACCTTTACCGAAATGCCCTGGATGCTGGGTGAGCAAAGTTCAGTCGAGTTGCGAGCGCAATACCAGCAATTATTTAAAGAACAGGATGAAACACTGCAGCGTTTGTTTGCCATGGGGTATGATGCTTTTAAACTGGTGGGCAGCCTGCGCCAGCAACAACAATTGCCGTCTGCCGTGTTTCCCGGCCTTACCGGACAATTGCGGCTTAATGCTGATGGCAGCATAGTACGCCAGTTAAGCTGGGCCAGTTATCGTAATAGCCGGTTATCTTCGGTGCAGGAACCCTGATTAGCTTATGAATAAACTGGGCCAGCTGTATGAGCAACTTGCTCTGGCATATCTGCAGCGCCAGGGGTTACAGCTGGTACAGCAAAATTATCAGTGCAAAGCCGGCGAAATAGATTTAGTTATGCGCGACAGCACCACACTGGTATTTGTTGAAGTAAAATACCGCGCCAGCAGTGCCTTTGGCGGTGCCATTGCAGCCGTTACTGCAGCTAAACAGCAAAAACTGCTGCGCGCCAGCCGCTGGTATTTACAGCAACACAAATTAAGCGATACCGCATGCAGGCTTGATGTGCTGGCCATTGAAGGCCAGCCGCCATATCAGTATCAATGGATAAAAAATGCGATTACGCAGTAGTACAACAAGCAGGATACCCTGATGCAAGAGCATATTCGCCAGCTGTTCAGCGAAAATATTCAAACCATGATAGCCACTGGCGAAAGCCTGGCCGGCCCGCTGGAAAATGCCGCCTGTGTTATTGTTAATAACCTGATTAGCGGCGGCAAAGTCATTTGCTGTGGCGAAGGCGCCACCAGTGCGCTGGCAAACCACTTTGCCCAGCTATTGCTGGACCAGTTCGAAACCGAACGCCCCACACTACCCGCGCTGGCGTTATTGCCACACAACCATAGCCTGCAGCATTGCCATCAACAGGATTACCTGGCACGGCAAATCAAGGCACTGGGGCAAAGTAACGATGTACTGCTGGTTATTTCACTTACCGGCGCCGAACCAAGTTTAATAAAAGCCGTCGAAGCAGCATTAACCAACGACATGAAAGTAATAGCGCTGACGGTAGATACCAGCGGCGAGCTGTCTGGTTTGCTGAATCAACAAGATGTTGAGCTGAAAGTACCGGTACACCGGCCAGCACGCATTTTTGAATGCTATACCTTTTTACTGCACAGTCTGTGCGAGCTGATAGATATGACGTTGTTCCCACAACAAGGAGATTTATGAATACGCTAAAGTTAGTCTGTGCCTGTACCCTACTGGCGTTATTACAAGGTTGTGCCGCGGCTGTTGTTGCCGGCGGCGCCTCCGCCGTTACATCGGCCAACGACAGGCGCACGCTGGGTGCACAAATTGATGACAAAAACGTGGTGCTAAAAGCCAAGCGCGCGCTGTCTGATGACGCCACCACAGCTGAGGGCAGTAATATTAACGTAACCAGTTATAACGGGGTATTACTGCTTACCGGCCAAACCCGCAACGAAGCCATACGCCAGCAAGCACAGGCGCTGGTTGGCAAAATTGATGGCGTGCGCGATGTGCAAAACCAGATCCGCCTGGGTAACAACACTGCCATGACCACCCGCACCCGCGACAGCTGGATTTCCACCAAAGTAAAAACCCAGCTGCTGGCAGATGAGCAGGTAAGTGGCCTGAATATCAAAGTGGTAACAGAAAACGCAGAAGTGTTTTTAATGGGTTTAGTTACCGAGCAGGAAGCCGCCAAAGCGGTGGATATTGCCCGCCATGTTGAAGGCGTATCGCGCGTAGTGCGCGCTTTTGAAATCCGCCAGAACTAAACAGGTTAAGCAGAATAACCAGTTTGTTTAAATGCCCGTGCTTGCAACTGCAAGCACGGGCATGTTATTTAGCATTCCTGCAGCGCTTTTAGCACTTTAGAATGAAACTCGCGGTGCTTCATAACCAGCATTACCACAACTGACGCAACCATAAACATTATCGGGTCGATAAACCAGGTTAACGCCGATAATGAAAAATAGATGGAACGCAAACCGTAGTTAAACGAGTGGCCGGCCTGATCTATTACTTTAGCAGTGCGGTTGGCATATAACTTTTGATCTTCAGCGGTCATATCGCGGCCATCCGGCGCTGCACCAATTAATACACCACAAAAACCATACTGGCGTAACGACCAGGTAAACTGGAAAAAAGCAAACACGAAAATAAACGCCAGCAACAATAGTTTTAGTTGTACCGCACTTTCGCTGTAGTTAGCCCAGGGCACCAGATTAGACAGCATCAGGCTCAGCTTGTCTGCGGCTGTCATTACCGTTAGCAAACCCGCCAGTATCAGTAAGGTGCTGGAAGCAAAAAAGGTGACATTACGCTCCAGAGTGGAAATAAGCCCGACATCTGCCATTTTGTTGTCGCGCAGCAACATCTTTTGCATCCAGTCGTTGCGTTTGCGCCGCAGTTCAAACGACAGGCATGACACCACCTTAGCGCGGCGTTTGGCAAATAACGTATAGCCAACCCACAGGCAAAAAAACCAGACAACGGCAATTAAATCAATGCTACCGGCCATCAATGTACTCCTCTTTCAGCTATCTCCAGCTTACGCTATTTTAGTTTTGCCTGCAGCCGGCGTTGGCGATTAAATTGCCAGGCATCGGCAGTGTACAGCAGTAAGGCCAACCAAATTAAACCAAAAGTAACAAAGCGCTCAGCCGCAAAAGGCTCGTGATACAACCAGACGCCAAACACAAACATAAAGCTTGGGCCTATATACTGGAAAAAGCCCATAGTCGACAGCTGTAAACGCCGGGCTGCGGCGATAAAACACAGTAACGGCACGGTGGTAACCAGGCCAGCCGCTATCAGATAACCATTTAGCTGCCAGCTGTTAGTTAATAAATTTGCCGCACTGCTGTCGGCAAACTGCCACCAGTACCATAGCGCCAACGGTAACAACAACAAAGACTCATAAAACAGGCCGGTAATCGCATCTACCGCCAGCTTTTTGCGCATTAAACCGTAAATAGCAAAAGAGCCGGCCAGTGTCAGCGCTATCCACGGCAGTGAGCCAAAAGTGATCAGCTGGATCAGCACACCACTGGTAGCAAGCGCGACCGCTGTCCATTGCATTTTTCGCAGCCGCTCGCCTAAAAACAGCATTCCCAGCAACACATTAAGCAGCGGGTTAATGTAGTAACCCAGGCTGGCATCCAACATATGATGATTATTTACCGACCAGATAAACAAACCCCAGTTGCCGCCAAGCAACAAAGCCGACAGCAGCAACCAGCCAAGCATTTTAGGCTGGCGTAAAATAGCCAGTACTTTGTCGCCCTGGCGCAGCGCCAGCACTATCAACGACAGCAGCACAAAGGACCAGACAATACGATGCAGCAGAATTTCTGTTGCCGGAATAAAATCAATCTGTTTGAAATACAGCGGGGCGACACCCCATAAACTGTAAGCACTGGCGGCGAAGATGCCCCCCAGTTTTTGTTCACGACTTAACGACATGCAGGCAGGCTCCGGTAAATGAGGCGTTATTATACGCCCAAATAAGTGCGGCCAGCAGCTCACTTAACGGCAAAAATGAGTCAGCTAACTAAAGCACTGGCGCCGATAAGCTGAATTTATTGTTTCTGAGCACCGCGTTTGCCATTAGAATGGCGGCTTATTTTAGTTACCCGATGGTATTAAGTGATAGACGATCTGCTGCCCCTGCTAAAACAAGCCTTTGGTTACAGTGAATTCCGTGACGGCCAACTGGATGTGATCCAGGCTGCGCTGCAGGGTCAGGACAGCTTTGTGCTCATGCCAACCGGTGGGGGTAAATCCTTGTGTTATCAGTTGCCAGCATTATTGCTGCCACAGATCACGTTAGTGGTATCCCCGCTGATGTCACTGATGAAAGATCAGGTTGACTCACTTCAAGCCAACGGTATTGCCGCTGAATTTATTAACAGCAGCCAAAGCCGTGAAGAAATACTACTGGTATTTGCCCGGCTACGCCGGGGCGAACTCAAGCTGCTGTACGTTGCCCCCGAGCGTCTGTTACAACCGCAATTTCTCGATCGGCTGCAGGATTTAGGTGTCAGCCTGTTTGCCATTGATGAAGCGCACTGTATTTCACAGTGGGGCCATGATTTCAGGCCAGACTATATGGCGCTGGCCTTGTTAAAGCAGCGTTTCCCTGCGGTGCCGGTAATGGCATTAACTGCCACAGCAGACGGCGCAACACGGCAGGATATTCTGCAACAGCTGAACCTGCAGCAACCGTTAGTGCATCTGGGCAGCTTTGACCGGCCCAACATCCGCTATACCGTACAGGAAAAGTTTCGCCCGGTAGAGCAGCTGGTCAGCTACCTGCAACAGCAAGACGGCGCCAGCGGCATAGTGTATTGCGGCTCAAGACGTAAAGTAGATGAGCTTACCGAACAGCTAAAACAGCGCGGTTTTAACGCTGCGGCTTACCATGCCGGCCTTAGCAGCGACGAGCGCAATAATGTGCAGGATGCCTTTAAGCGTGACGACTATCAGCTTATTGTCGCCACTGTAGCTTTTGGCATGGGGGTAAATAAATCGAATATTCGTTACGTGGTGCACTTTGAGCTACCCCGCACCATTGAAGCCTATTACCAGGAAACCGGCCGTGCCGGGCGCGATGGTGTAGCGGCTGAAGCCATGTTGTTATTTGACCCGGCCGATATAGGCCGGATGAAACGCTGGCTGGATGCCGAAGAAAACGCCCAGCGCGCTGAAGTTAGCTGGCAGCGTTTTTTAGCCATGGCTGCCTTTGCCGAAGCGCAAACCTGCCGCCGCCTGGTGTTGCTGAACTATTTTGGTGAAGCCCGGCAAACCCGCTGCGGCAACTGCGATATTTGCCTGCAACCGCCACAACAATTTAACGGCACTGAACTGGCACAAAAAGCCCTGTCCTGTGTTTACCGTGTCGGTCAGAGTTTTGGTATGCATCATGTTATTGACGTATTGCGTGGTGGCCAGAGCCAAAAAGTGCTGGAGCTGGGCCACGACAAACTGTCAACCTGGGGTATTGGCAAAGAGTTAAGCCATGATTACTGGCTGAGCATTTTACGTCAGCTTATTCATTTTGGCTTACTGCAGCAGGATATTACTGCTCATTCGGTATTAAAACTGCAACCGGCAGCCCGTACGGTGTTGCGCGGCGAAACCGAACTGTCGCTGGCCGTGCCCAGGCTGCAAAGTGTAAAACGCGAACCCGAGCGCCTGAGCAAACAACAATACGACCGGGCTTTATTTGCCCGGCTCAAAGCACTGCGTAAAAATATTGCCCAGCGCGATGATGTACCACCTTTTGTGGTATTCAGTGATGCCAGCTTAATTGAAATGTGCCAGCAATTGCCAACAGACAACCGCAGCCTGCTGGCAATATCAGGCGTTGGCCAGACAAAGCTGGCCCGTTATGGTGCTGACTTTATTGATGAGATCAGTGATTATCTGGCAGCAGACAATCAGCCACCGCCAGGTAAGCTGGCAAAATAAGCGGCAATATTCGCCACATCAGCATCGGTTAAACCTGATGCCATGGGTGACATGATCGGGTTTTTCCGTTCACCATCGCGATAAGCCTTGATTGAGCTTTCCAGATATTTTACTTTTTGCCCGGCAAGATTAGGGTAGTCAGGAATAATCGAAATGCCATTCGCGCCGTGGCAAGCTGCGCACACTGCGGCTTTGGCCTTACCGGCTGCGATGTCAGCCGCACTGGCAGAACCTGCCAGCAACAAAAGCCCGCACATCAGTATCAGTGGTTTCATAATGTCTCCGTGTTGTTGTTTTCTTATCTAGTTATAACCTAAGTTGCTGCTTGCTCAAACCGGATAAACCGCTCTTTAGCTGATCGGCATCAAAACCACGCCAAACAATGTTTTTTGCTGACACCATAGCACGCCATATGTTACTGTTCACCGCTCATTTCGTTAACATTCCAACCTGCTGCGGAGAAAGCTGTCAGTGAGAACAGGCACTTACTGCTTATTGCTATTGATCTGGCTGTTTACTCTGCCTGCCCGTGCATTTCATGCTGAAGTTAACATGCTACACAGCCCGCTGCCAGAACAGCAGCGCCTGCAGCAGGTTTATTTTCAGGTTACACCGTTGCAACTGGGCCTGGACGATATCTTAGCAGACCCGGAAAAACAGCATGCGTTTAGCTTACTTGCGCCCTCGCAGCAGGTTTTGTTTGCCGAACATCAGGTAGTGTGGCTATTTGCCCGCCTGCAGAACAACAGCCATCTGAAACGACAGGTAGTGTTGGAATACGATTTTCCGATGGCTGATAAAATTGAAATCTACCAGCGCAACCGACAAACGCAAGACGTCCGCCTGCTTAGCCGCTCAGGGAATGACTACCCCTACACAGAACGTGCTTTACCCTATCGTAGTTATGCGGTTAGCCTGGATCTGGCTGCACACGAGCAAACCGATATTTTTATCCGCGTACAAGATGCCGCCCTGGTACCCAGTGACTTATTGTTGTGGCGTTATAACAGCTTTATTGCCTACTCCCAAAAGAGTGCCATTCTGGATGGCCTGTTACAAGGCGTATTGCTGTTACTGGCATTTTATAATCTGGTGCAGTTTTTCCGTTTAAAAGCTAAAAACTACCTATATTACAGTGCCTTTTTTGTCAGCTTCGCCTTGGTTATTGCTGTACTTAACGGTATGGCTTTTGCGATGCTATGGCCTGGCCACCCGGAAGTAAATCAGGCTATTTTATATATCAGCGTCGGCACAGCACTATTGTGCCTGAACTTATTTATTCATCACGCTTTACAGCATTTATATACTCCATTGTGGCGCAGGCTTGGCCATGCCAGCAGCTTTGCCGCTATGTTACTGTTATTTAGCCCGCTATATGCCTCTGGCCAGCTGCGGCTGTTGCTGTTGTTTCTGGCACTGGGCTGGGTGCTTGGCAGTAATATTGTACTGGCTGTCCGTTTTACGCTGGCAGGCCAGCCACAAGCGCGCTCTTTTGTCTGGGCCTGTGTATTCACACTCTGTAGTGCCTTGTTACTGACACTAAGCCAGGCCGGGTATCTGAACACCGGTTTTGACTGGCTCTATCTGCTGCAATTATTAATGCTGTTCAGCCTGGCGTTAACCAGCTTTGGTTTGCAAAAAATACCGCGCCAGAGCGACGCAAACAGCTTAAGTATTAGCCAGTTACAACAGTACCATGATATTTTTCATAATGCTGTCGAGGGTATGTTTACCACCACCTTGGATGGCAAACTGTTAAATGCCAACAGTGCCTTGTTGAATATCCTGGGTTACGACACTTTGGATCAGCTAAAACAAGCAGTGAGTGACAGCGGCATGGCACGTTTTTATGCCGACCCGGCCGAGCGGCAAATGCTGGTGCGACAGTTAGAACTTGGCAGCAGCAAAAGCTTTGAAATTAAGGGGCTACGCGCCGACCACAGCCCGTTTTGGGCGTTAATGTCGGCCCGGCTGGCGCGCTCAGTGCATAATCGCGATGCCTTTGTGCATGGCTCTGTTATTGATATTACCGAACAAAAACTGGCCCATGAACAGCTGGCCTATCTGGCGAACCACGACAGCCTTACCGCACTGTATAACCGTTTTTACTTTGAACAACAGTTGCAGGCGCTGTGTCAGCAAGGCGGCGCTACGGCTGGCTGCATGCTGTATATTGATATTGATCAGTTTAAGCTTATCAACAACAACTGCAGCCATAGCGCCGGTAATGCTTTACTAAAACAGCTTAGCGAAGTGTTTAAACGTACACTTGGCCACAATGGCCCGCTGGCCCGGCTCGACAGCGACGAGTTTGGTGTCTTGTTAACCGGCAAAAATGCCAATGAAGCCTTTGCTCTGGCCTACCGTTTGCTGGATGCCGTAAAAGAATTCCGTTTTATCTGGCAAGACAGCATTTACCCAATCAGTGTCAGTATTGGTATCGCTGAAATCAGCGGCAACAATATTGTCGCCGATGATGTGATTAAACAGGCCGATGCCGCCTGCAGCATCGCCAAAGATAAAGGCCGCAACCGCATTCAGCTGTTTGACAGCAACGATCTGGAAACCCAGCGCCATCAGGCAGAAATGCAATGGGTTGCGCAACTGCGTGATGCCATAGCGCAAGACCGTTTTGTGCTGTACCAGCAGCCCATTCAGGCGTTAAAACAGCAAAGCAGTGGCCTGCACTACGAAGTGTTATTGCGCCTGCACGGTGAAGACAATACCCTTATTGGGCCTGGCAGCTTCCTGAGCTCTGCCGAGCGTTTTGGCTTAATGCCGCAAATCGACCTCTGGGTTATCCGCCATTACTTCCGCTGGTTGCAGCAGAACCCGCAGCATCTGCAACAACTGCAGCTGTGCTGTATTAATTTGTCTGGCAGCTCGCTGGTCGACAGTGGTTTTAAAGAGCAGGTGCAGCAACTATTTACCGACTATCAGATCCCCTATCAGCGCATCTGTTTTGAGATCACTGAAAGCGTGGCCATTGTGAACTTACAAAACACGCTGAGCTTTATTCAGTTTTTCCGCGAGCAGGGCTGCTTATTTGCGCTGGACGACTTTGGCAGTGGCTTTTCATCTTACAGCTACCTGAAGCACTTCCCGGCCGATTTTATAAAAATTGATGGTCACTTTGTACGCGACTTGCTGGACGATCAATACGATAAAGCCATAGTGAAATCTATCCACGAGGTTGCCAAAGCCGTGGGTATGCGAACTATTGCCGAGTATGTTGAAACCGAAGCCGTGCGTGACGCCCTGCAACTGCTGGGGGTAGATTATGTGCAAGGCTACGCCATCGCACGGCCAATGCCGTTACTGGCGTTATCTATTTAAAGCTAACTATATTTTACCGCGCCTATTGCTGACAGATTGAACAACTCAGTACAATGGCGCGGCAACATTTCGTTGCTCCTTAACAGGCAAACCCAAATTAATAATTATTTCGTTCGGAGTCTTTATGCAACGGCTGCGTGAATTATCGCGTCGTGTTGAGGCTGTGTATGGCGAAATAGCGGAAACATTTTCAGCGTACCAACAACAGCGTGGCTTAAACTGTCGCTCTGGCTGTGGTGAATGCTGTTTGCAACCGACGATAGAAGCGACGGTGCTGGAAATGATACCGCTGGCATTACACTTGTTTGATCAAGGTAAAGCAGAACAAACACTGACACAACTCGAAGAGTTAACAGAGCCTCAGGGCTGTTTTTTTTATCAGAAGCAGTCATTTGATGGCAAACAGGGCCAGTGCAGCGTATACCAGCAGCGCCCGAGTATTTGCCGCTTGTTTGGCGCCGCAGGCTATCGCGATAAACAGGGTAAAACCTCTTTGTCGGTGTGCAAGATCATTAAAACTGACAGGCCGGTACCGTATCAGGACACACTGATAGCACTGGAATCTGATCCGCCACCGATGATGATCATGGCCAAAGAACAGGTAAACGAGCTGGATTATGAACTGGGTAAGCAACATTTACCCATTAACGATGCCTTGCAACAGGCACTTGAAAGAGTGTTATTTAAAGCCTGGTATAGCGGCATGAACGACGATCAGCAAATTGCCTGACGCCGCGATTTAACAGCAGCCAGATTTGGCTGCTGCATACTTTAAGCTGTTAATTCCAGCCTTCGAGCACTACTTTCCCAATAGCAGTACCGCTTTCCAACAGCTGATGCGCACTACGCAAATTAGCCGCATTTATACTACCCAGGGTTTGCTTTAGCGTGGTTTTTATCTGGCCTTGCTGAATAAGCCGCGCTAAATCGGTTAGCAGCTGATGCTGCGCGTTCATATCCGGCGTACCGAACATGGCACGGGTAAACATAAACTCCCAGTGCAGCGAAATACTTTTTTGCTTCAGCGGCATGATATCAAGGCCGCCAACCGGATCGTCTATCAGCGCCAGCTTGCCCTGCGGCGCCAGCAATTGCACCAGCTCAGCATAATGCTGGTCGGTGTGGGTTAAACTGGCAACATGGCTTACGCAGCTTAAATCCAGCGCTTTTAGCTGTGGTAGCAACGGCAGGCTGTGATCCAGCACATAGTGGGCCCCCAACTCGGTTACCCATTGTTTGGTTTCTGGCCTTGATGCCGTAGCAATAATCGTTGCTGTTGTCAGCTGCCGGGCCAGTTGCACCAGCACTGAGCCTACACCACCGGCTGCACCGGTCACCAGCAACACCGGGCGCGGGTGCTTTAAGCTAGGTTGCTGAATTTCCAGCCGGTCGAATAACAGCTCCCAGGCGGTAATGGCGGTTAATGGTAAGGCTGCTGCTTCGGCGTAACTTAAGTTATCTGGCATCACTGCCGCCAGGCGTTCATCAACCAGTTGCAGTTCACTGTTGCTGCCAGGGCGGGTTAATGAACCGGCATAAAACACTTTGTCGCCGACTTTAAATAAACTGACGTCTTCGCCTACTGCAACCACTTCTCCGGCAGCATCCCAGCCCAGCACTTTATATTGGCCGGCTTCTGGCTGAACCCGTTTTCTGATTTTCGTGTCGACCGGGTTAACGGATACCGCCTGTACCCGAACCAGAATATCCTGCCCGCTGGCTACCGGATCGGCGAGTTCAATATCAACCAGGGCTTGTGGATCGGTTGCCGCCAGTGACTGCTGATAACCTACTGCTTTCATTTTTATTCTCCAAGTTTTGCTGCCTACCTTAATCTGCCAGTTGGTAGCGGTCAATTTTCTTTAGTAACCCCTGCCGGGATAACCCCAGTTGGCGTGCGGCCTGGCTTTTATTACCGTTACATTGCTCAAGCGCTTGTTTAATCATACGTATTTCTAGTTGCTGCACGGCCTGATCTAACAATTGTACACCCGCTTCTGTTACCGCTTGTGGAGTGCCAGCAGTAACGGCTTCGGGGTGCAGTAAGCTGATATCGGCCATACTAATTACTCCGCCCTGTGCCACTGCTGCGACGCTTTCCAGCGTGTTTTTCAGCTCACGGATATTGCCCGGCCAGTCGCGCTGTAAAAACCAGCTTAATGCCGTACTATCCAGTTTTAACCGCTGGCCCTGCTGGCGCGATAACTGTTCAAGGAAAAACTGCAGCAACAGCGGTATATCCTGGCTGCGGCTGCTAAGCGCCACTGTTTCCAGCGTAATACCTTTAATACGGTAATATAAATCTTCGCGAAACAGGCCTTTTTGTACCAATTGTGGCAAATTAGCATTGGTGGCAGAAATAAGCCGCAAATCAATTTTTTGTTGTTCACGGCCGCCAACCGGGAAAAAAGTGCCTTCCTGCAATACCCGTAGCAGCTTAACCTGCATTGGCAACGGCATTTCACCAATTTCGTCGAGAAACAAGGTGCCACCATCGGCCAGTTTCAGCAACCCCGGCCGATCTTTATCGGCCCCGGTAAAAGCACCTTTAACATAGCCAAACAACTCGCTTTCGAGCAAATCAGCCGGAATAGCACCGCAATGCACGGATACAAAAGCCTGCTCTGCGCGCCGGCTTAGTTCATGCAATGCGCGTGATACCACCTCTTTGCCGGTACCGGATGGCCCGGTTACCAGCACCCGTACATCGGTTGGGGCAATACGCTGGATCAGCGTGCGCATAGCCTCCATCGCCGGTGATACACCAATTAAACGCTGCACGGCTGTGCTGGCCTGGCGCTGCTGTTTTAGCTGGCTAAGCTCTTGCTCCAGCTGATGCTTACCCAGCGCGCGTTTTATTACCACAGCCAGTAAATCCGGATCGACCGGCTTGGCAATAAAATCCCAGGCGCCAAGTGCTATGGCATCCAGCGCCAGTTGCCGCTCGGCATGCCCGGTTAAAATAATAACCGGCCTTGAAATAAGCTCTGGCAGAGCCTGTAGTGTATGTTGCGGGTTAAACTCGGGCGGTAATGATAAATCCAGCAAAATCAGATCAGCATCAAATTGCTGCAGTTGCTGGCGCGCCACGGTTAAATCTGCCGCCGTCACCACCTGATAACCACTGTTTTGCAGCCAGCTTTGCGCCAGTTGGCGAAACGCCGGTTCATCGTCGATCAGTAATATGCGGCCTTTATTCATCTGTTATGTCTTCTGTATTTAAGTTAAAGCGCAATTCAAAGCTAACTGGCCAGCCCAGATCAGTGCGGTGATTAACCTCACCACCATGCGCCTGCATAATACGCCGCACTATCGCCAGCCCCAGGCCACTGCCACCGGCCCGTTTGCTGACAAACGGCTGAAACAGGCTGTTGTGTTGTTCACTGGCAATAGCGGGGCCGTTATTGTGCACATACAACAGCAGTTGCGTGCCCTGTTGCTGCGCCTGCAGCTTAATAATGGCACCACTCTGGTTACGGCAAAATGCCAGTGCATTATCCAGCAGGTTTACGATAACCTGCTGCAAGCGGTATACATCGGCAGTGATCAACAGTTGTTCATCTACATCCAACTGGCAGCTTACCCCTTGCCAGTTATGTGGCTGTATCAGGCTTTGCAACAGTGCATTAAGCGGTACAGTGGTTAATTGCAACTGCAACTGGCCTGAGTAACTCAATAAATCGGCAATTAGCCGGTCGGCGCGTTTTAATTGTTGCTGAATATGCTGGCGGGTATCGTCAGCGGTGCTTGCTGCTGCCATGGCAATAATATTCAGCGGGTTTCTAAGTTCGTGCGCCATTGCGGCCGATAATGCGCCAAGCTCAACCAGATGCTGTTGATCCAGCCGTTTACGCTCGGCTTCAGCCAGCTTTAATGATTGCTCCAGAATACGGCAGCTGCTTAGCAATAAGGCAGCAAACACCTCGCCCTGCAGGCGGTAGCCCGGCGTCACATCATCCCAGCCTTTAAGCTCATAATGCCAGCCCTCGGCCCCGCGCTGGCAGTGAATTTGTAGCTGTGCCACCACCGCCTGGGTTTGTGGCAAATGCACTGCCACCCGCATACGTAACTGTTGCGATAACAATTTACTGCCAAGGGCCGCCAGCTCCGTCCAGCTTTCAGTTTGTTGTAACTGCAAACGCCAGCGCTCCAGCAAGGCTTCATTTAACGTAACGCCGGGGTATATTAACCGCCTGGCCAGCGCGGCTACCGGCTGATAACAGGCGGCAGACAGTAACAGTAACAAAGCTGAGTACAACCAAAGCTGTAATGCCGGAACCGCCGACAACGCCTGCATACCAAATTGCCCCAGCATGGCACTAACCAGCGCCATCAGTGCCAGCACCACCAACAACATGCAAAACCACAATAACGCTTTATTGGCAAAGGCATTAATGGCCAGCACCTGATACCGCACCACACCATACACCAGCAATAACAGGTAGCTGGGTAATAACAACATCGGATACGGATACCAGGTCAGGCCAAGTGACGGGAAAATAAAACTGGTAGCCAGCAACAAGCCCCAGCCCCCGGCAATAAACATGGCACCAATAGAACGCCTGCGGTTGCCGGAATGATGGCGCCAGCCATACAGCAGCACGCCATGGGCGGCAATACCCAATAGCACGGTGTAAACCAAATTTAGCCAGCCCAGCCCCTGAAAAGCAAAAAAAGCACTAAAGCCGGTAGTCGCAATAATTTTGCCGCCATTAAACAGCCAGCTCAGGGCAATTAGCAGACAAGTAAGGCCATAGAGCAAAGGGATTTGCCGTTGTAACATCTTTAACCGTGATGACAAAGGCCGGCCAGCTGCGACAAACTGCAGCGCAAAGTGCAAAAAGCACATTGGCATCAGCGGGTTTGCCAGTACTAATGCAATACCCAGTTGTGGCCACTGATGCAAAATGGCGATATGACCGGCGCACCACAGCGCCATCATAGCGGCAAAACCGGCTAATGCCGGCATACCTGGCTGGCGTTGGCCCTGCCAAAGTAACCAGCCAGCAAGCAGCACCGCACAACCACTGGTTAACAGCATGCTTATTTCAAATACTAAGTACAGTGGCACTGTAAACCTCGTTTACATTAACTCAGAGCACAAATCGTAAACCTTGTTTACACATCAAACAAGAAAAATATAAAAATTGATATAAATCATAAACTAATAAGTATACTTACAAAGTGGTAAGCATCTTGCAAATCTTGCGGTAGATAAACCAGACAGATTTAGCATTAAGAGAGTAAGTTATGAATAGTAGTTTATTAATCACTGAAGTTCTGGCCTTAAGCCTGATGGTGGCCGTAGCGCTGGCGCCTGCTTTATACCACTATTTGCAGCAGCGGAGACGCTAATATGGAACTGGATGCTGCGCTGCTATCCCGTCTGCAGTTTGCTTTTACTGTTAGTTTTCATATTATTTTTCCGTCTATTACCATCGGTCTGGCAACGCTGATTGCGATCTGGGAAGGCTTATGGCTGAAAACCGGTAACCCGGTATATTTGCAACTGGCTAAATTCTGGATCAAGCCCTTTGCCATTACCTTTGGTATGGGGGTGGTGTCAGGCATAGTGCTGTCATACGAATTTGGCACTAACTTTTCTGAGTTTTCCCGCATCACCGGTGCTGTAATTGGGCCGTTAATGGCCTATGAAGTGCTGACTGCGTTTTTCCTTGAGGCCGGCTTTCTTGGCATTATGCTGTTTGGCTGGCAACGTGTCGGGCCTAAACTGCACTTTATGGCAACTGTGGTAGTAGCGGTAGGTACCTGGATTTCAGCTTTCTGGATTATTGCCGCCAACTCCTGGATGCACACACCAGCCGGGCACATTATTGTTGACGGTGTGTTTCACGTAGAGAGCTGGTGGCAGGTGATCTTTAACCCGTCAATGCCATACCGCTTTACTCATATGTTGCTTGCCGCTTTTATTACCGGCACTTTTGTCGTGCTAGCCACCAGCGCCTGGCAACTGCGGCACAGCGAGCACAAAAATATGGCCCGCAAGGGCTTGTCGATGACGCTGTGGCTGGCACTGATTTTAACGCCACTGCAGGCTTATGTCGGCGACTTACATGGCCTGAATGTAAAAGAACATCAGCCGGTAAAACTGGCCGCAATGGAAGGTATTTGGGCCGAACGCGAAGCCGGTGCACCTCTGCTGTTATTTGCCATTCCTGACCGAGTGGCCGAAAAAAACCATTTTGAAATTGGTATTCCCAAACTGGCCAGCCTGATTTTAACTCATGACCCTGACGGTGAACTGATGGGTTTAAAGGCCGTACCGGCTGACGAGCGGCCTAACGTTGCCGTAGTGTTTTTCTCGTTCCGCGTAATGGTGGGTATTGGCGTACTAATGATTTTAATCGCGTTTACCGGTGCATTTTTACGCTGGCGCGGCAGCTTATACCAAAGCCGCTGGTTTTTAACCGCCTGCAGTTATCTGGCACCCAGCGGTATTATTGCCGTGCTGGCAGGCTGGTATGTGGTAGAAGTAGGCCGCCAACCCTGGCTGGTACATGGGCTGGTGCGTACCATTGATGTGGTGTCACCGCTGCCGGCCGAACGGGTGCTGTTTTCACTAACCTTGTTTGTCCTGACGTACAGCCTGCTGTTTGGCGTTTATCTGTACTTTATGCGCAAGCTTATCCGCAAAGGGCCGCCACCACTGGAAAAACTATCGCAGCAGCTGATTGGAGTTAAAGCGTCGGGCTATGCCGTAGCGCTGGCCAAACAAATAAAACCGGAACAGGAGCAACACTAATGGAACTGCAAATAGGTCTACCCTTGTTTTACTTCCTGTTGCTGGGTTTTGCCATTTTAATGTACGTGCTGCTGGATGGCTTCGACTTGGGCATTGGCATTTTGTACCCCTGGTTTAACACTGATGCCGAACACGATCATTTAATGCGTTCAATTTCGCATGTCTGGGATGGCAACGAAACCTGGCTGGTGTTTGGCGGTGTAATTTTGTTTGGCGCTTTTCCACTGGCGTATGCCAGTATTGCGTCGTTATTGTACCTGCCGATTATGCTGATGCTGATTGGCCTGATCTTTCGCGGCGTGGCATTTGAATACCGCTTTAAATCCCATACCTCGAAAGTATGGTGGAACCGGGCTTTTGCTATAGGTTCCAGCCTGGCAGCGTTTTGTCAGGGCCTGATGCTGGGTGTGTTAGTGCAGGGTGTTGATGCCGACAGCATCGCCTCGTCCAGCCTGCAGTGGTTAACGCCATTTAGCCTGTTTACCGGTTTAGCCGTTATGGCTGGCTATGCTTTGTTGGGTTGTACTTACCTGACGATGAAAAGCAGAGGTGATATTCAGCAAAAAGCGGCCCGCTATGGCCAGCGCTTGCTGTTATTCGTTATGCTGGCGATGTTGTTAGTAAGTTTATTTACTCTTTACCAGCAACCGGAGATCCGCGAGCGTTGGTTTGGCGGCGCGCACAGCCTGATCCTAATGTTACTGCCTCTGCTGGCAATACTGGCGGCCCGGCTGTTATTCCGTGATTTGGGCCGGGTGCAGCGCCAGTTTGCTGCAGAGGCTGATATCAGTATCCGCCACGAAAGCCGTCCATTCTGGTTGGCGGCCAGTTTGTTTTTGCTGGCGTTTGCCGGTTTGGTTGCCGGGTTATTTCCTTATTTACTGCCGCACCAGATCAGCTTTTATACCGCAGCTGCACCTGACAGCAGCCTGAGCTTTATGCTACCGGGCGTACTGATCTTTTTACCGTTAATTCTGGCATATACCCTATGGGGTTATCATATCTTTCGCGGTAAAGTCGAAGACTACGAGGAGGGTTACTAATGGTAAAACCAGCACTGCCAAACAGGCGGCCATTGCCTAAAATAGTCTGGTTTATTCTGCTGTATCTGGTGGGTTTAGGCAGCCTGACATTAGTTGCCCTGGTGCTGAAAAGCCTGTTGTCCGGGCTGTAAACGCCACTGTGTCGTGCAAAAATAGTCGTTAATCGCAATTTTCGGCTATTTTTGCAGCGCCCCCTTGCACCGGTTAACACAAGCGCTCATTATCAAATGACATCGTGTGACTTTAAAACGATGTATTAAGTGAATGAGGGTGTATGCGCTGGCTAAGTAGTTTTGCCTTACTGTTGTATCTAAGTTTATTGTGCACGCCGCAAGCCTTTGCTGTGCATGATCAGCGCTTGTCGCCGCTGGCAGATACGCAGTTTCATGCCCTTACGCCATCTGTTTCACACCACACGGTAACAACAGAACAAGACAGCACTGACGAACCACAACCTGTATTGCCGGTGTCTGCCGGTGCTGCCACTTTAGCTTTTTCCAGCACAGTTTATGCTGTGCGCAGTGTATTTAACAAAGCACCGTTCTTAGTTTCACTGCAGGCACGCGCCCCGCCGGTTTTATCCTCACATTAAGTTTCAGCCAGAACAGCAACGCTGTTCACCATTAAATTATTTTTTTAGCCGGTATGGCCTCTGCGTGCCGGTATGTGAGGAACACCATGAAAACATTAGCATTATATTCTGTTGAAGCCATTGATCATTTAGTACAACCCACTGATTTCGATGGTATGACATTAAACTCGCCGGCGCTGACTGTAGTCACCGATTTTAAACACAGCCAACCTAATGTTGTTGCTGCATCCACCACTGCACGTGATGCACTGGACATGATGCAACAAGAGCAAACCAAACTTAAGCTGGTAGTAGATCACGACGCCGAACTGGTGGGGTTGCTACACCTTGACCAGTTGTCAGATCAGTCCATTATGCGCCGCATTGCCTTTGGTGACAGCCGTGATGACATTACCGTAGCTGATTTAATGCGCCCGCGTGAGCGTATTAAAGCGCTGGCATATCAACAATTGCAGCACTGCAGCATTGCTGATGTAGTTAATACGCTGCAATCGAGCGGTGAGCAACACTGCGTGGTCATTGACCGTGAATCACACCAGATCCGTGGTGTAATAAGTGCACAGGATATTGCCCGGCGTTTACGTGTGCAGTTGCATATTCAGCAAGCGCCCACCTTCTTGCATATCTTCGACAGCTTATCAGCCTGATGTTAAAACGGCTGGCCTTAGTGCCAGCCTTTTTCTTTGCCGTATTACCACTGCATATTAGCTATGCCGCTTAAAACCCGCGCTTTGCCGCTGCGGGGTTTGTACTTCCGTCTGGATCAGGTTAGGTTTAAACAAAAATAAACTTAAACTGCACTATCCGGGAGCATTATGCGTACATTTACCCGCTCAGCGTTGGTGATCACCACCAGCTTATTACTGAGCAGCCCTGCCTTACTGGCTGAAGAGCCTGTTGCCAGCTCTGGCGCAAACAGCGCCAACACCACTGCCAGCAGCCGTTATTTTGAAGCCGAAGATATTTTTGCACTGGAATATGCCGCCGATGTGCAAATATCGCCTGATGGCAGCAAAATTGTCTATGTGCGCGCCAGCAACGATATTATGACCGACAGTACGCGCAATAGCCTGTGGTTGCTGGATGTTAAAACCGGCCAGCAATCGCCGCTGTTTGCCGACCAGTTTAATTACAGCCAGCCGCGCTGGTCTGCCGACGGTAAACAACTGGCGTTTATTTCTGATATCAGCGGCTCGCGGCAAATTCACCTGCACTGGCTGGCAGAGAATAAAACTGCCCAGTTATCTAAATTACTGCAAAGCCCGTCTAATCTGGTTTGGTCACCGGATGGCAAACAACTGGCTTTTACCATGAATGTCGACGCCCGTGAGGCCGCCGTAAAGCAAAGTGTAAAGCGGGTTAAAAAACCTAATGGTGCTAAATGGTCTGAACCTGCCGTAGTGCTGGACAGGGTACGGTACCAAGCCGACGGCCAGGGCTTTTTAAAGCCACAGTTCCGGCAAATATTTATTCTGCCGGCCAGTGGCGGCACTGAGCGCCAGCTAACTCAGGGCGACTTCAATTACGGCAGCGATTTAAGCTTTACGCCGGATAGCAAAGCACTGGTGTTTTCTGCCAACCTCGACCCGGAATGGGAATACCAGCCACGCGACAGCAATTTATACCAGCTGAATTTAGCTACTGAGCAGTTAACTGCCCTTACGACTATGCCCGGCAGTGAATCGTCACCGGTGTTTTCACCCGACGGTAGACAACTGGCATTTTTATGGCAAAACAATGCTCTGGTGCCTTACAGCAACAGCAAGCTGAAAATTTTAAACCTTAGCTCAAACAACATCAGCGACATTGCCGCAGACTTTGATCGCAGCATTGACCAACCAGCCTGGCTGAACAATTCCAGCTTTGTGGTGCAATACGATGATCGCGGTCAGCGCAAGCTGGCCACCCTGAGCAGCAGCGGTAAAATTACTGATCTTACCGCCAGTTTAGGTGGTGTATCACAGCCGCAACCTTATTTAAGTGGCTCATACTCGGTGGCCAATAACGGCAACATCGCATATACCCATGGCACCAGTCAGCGCCCAAGTGAGGTTGCCGTACTACAAAAAGGCAAAACTACCGTACTTACTGCACTTAACGAAGATTTGCTCGGGCATAAGAAGCTGGCACAGGTACATGAAATTACTTATAAATCGTCTTTTGATGGTGAAGAAATACAAGGCTGGTATATGACACCACCGGATTTCGACCCGACAAAAAAATACCCGCTGCTGCTTGAAATTCACGGCGGCCCGCACTTAGCCTATGGCGCCCAGTGGAGCGCCGAAATGCAGCGTTATGCCAAAGAAGGTTATGTGGTGTTTTATGACAACCACCGCGGTAGCTCATCTTACGGCGAGCGTTTTGCCATGTTGCTGCACAATAAATACAGCTCACCGGAAGACTATGCCGACCATGACAGCGGCGTAAATGCGATGCTGGCGCTGGGCTTTGTTGATGAAAACAACCTGTTTATCGGCGGCGGCTCGGCCGGTGGTATAGCTACCGCTTATGCCATAGGCCTGACCGACCGCTACAAAGCGGCGGCAGTAGTAAAACCGATTATTAACTGGTTAAGCAAAGTGCTGACAGGCGACACTTATACCTACCAGACCTTCCACCAGTTCCCCGGCGTGCCATGGGAAAATGTCGAACACTACTGGCAACGCTCGCCGCTAAGCCTGGTGGGTAATGTAAAAACCCCGACGATTCTGATCACCGGCGAAGCAGACCGGCGCACACCTATCTCAGAATCAGAGCAGTTTTATCAGGCGCTGAAACTACGCCGGGTTGATACCACTCTGGTGCGGGTACCGGGCTCACCGCACGGTATTTCTAACCGCCCCAGCCGGATGATTGAAAAAGTAGAGTATATGCTGGCCTGGTTTGAAAAATACCGCACGCCTTCTAACTAAATTACGGCTAACTGTGCTGGCTAATCAGTGTCGGCACAAACCGGTTTAATTACTATTGTTGTTTGAAGAAAGGCGGCGTGCTACCTTGCCGCCTGTTGTATTTGCCGGAGTGTCTGTGATGGTGGCCAAGCTTATTATTTTTAGTATCCGCTCGCTTATTTCCCTGCTGCTGGGCGTGGCGCATGTATATTTTGTTATTTTGTGCTTTGGTTTTATCGCCACTATAAACCCGTTACAACTGTGGATCATGGACTCCGAGACCTTACGCGGCTCAGCACTGCTATGGCTTTCCATTATGGATTTAGTGTTGCATCTGTTGCTGGCGGTTCCGGTTGTCATCGCCCTGCTGTATCTGCAAACCCAGCTACGCCGTTACCATCTGTGTCTGGTTGCTGTGCCAATGCTGGGTTTTGGTTGTTATAGTTTGTGGCAGTTGTTTAGCCAGCGGCACGAGCTTAGCCTGACATACCTCAGCTACATCAACACCCTGCTGCCGGCTTTTGCATTACTGCTTGTTGGCTTTTTGGCATTAAAGCACTTTAGCCATATCAAACCTGCAGCGGCATCCTTGCGGCTGTAATGGCTGTTTTATACAAAACTAACGCGGTAACAGCTTAACGCGCTAAAAAGTAACGGTCTAATATCGCCAGCGTATCGCGAATATATCCCATGCGCTGATTGATGTCGGCGCTATGTGGCCGGATACCAATTTTTGCCCCCAGCACCGGCAAGCCTGCGGCATCATTACATGTCGCCAGACAACTGTGCATGGCCTGCTCTGTCATCCAGCTACCGGGCTCACCCTTTACTACCCGATCGCTGCTCTGCGGTGGTTGATGGCTATCGCGCCAGGCACCGTATTCGCTATCCTGATCCGATACCCCGGAAAACATCAGCCCGCTTAGCACACCTGCTGCCTGTGCGGCCTGAATATGCTCAACAGCACCTTCAACCCGGCGCGTTTCAAATACCGAGCGGCCCCAGTTAATAACCATACCCAATTGCTGTTCTTTACTTAAAGCTGTATTTAACTGCGTGATAACGTCCAGCTCATCACTTAGTGCTAAAAAGCCTTTCGACGGTGTCTGGCTATCAACATAAGCATCGCAATGCTCAATCACAATACGGGCACCATCCCAGTTCCAGCTAAGCATAGTTTGCAACGATGCCAGCAGCGACGCTTTGGAAGACGCCGCCTTATGCCGTGCCGGTGCGGTTTGAATTTGAATTGCAGTTACCGCCTGGCGCCCCAAATGCGTGTTTAATTTGCCAATCGCTGCACAGGCTTGTTTTATAAATGCCAGCGCTGCCTGGCGCCCGGCTTCATCATCAGAGGCAATACCAAACATTGGGTTTTGCCCCAGTGCATTCATAATACCGGGAATACAGGTAAACACGTAATTCCACTGCGGCGCGATATTGGCCAGAAACCAGTTGTCATCGTGCTGATGTAAAACACCCAAAAACGGATGCTCTAGGCCTTTTATATTCGGCAGAGCTTTTAGTTCATTGTAAAACGCGGTTTCCAGTATTGGATCCCAGCCACTATGGTTGGGCGAAGCGGCATAAGCGCCCAGATAATATTGCACAATAAATTTCCTTAACTGATGCGAGAATTAACAAAATGCAGGCCGGATAAAACGCCAAGATTACCATGTTGCCAGCGTTTTGCCTGCAAAGGCCGCAGTATTTGTTATCCGGTGACAATTTCGGCCGGCTAAATAATAACGGCCAGTTAAGCTGGCCGTTATTTTAAAGGGTGCATCTTAGAGGCTGAATGTTAAACCCTGTAGTTAGCCCGCGCGTTTAAACTGTGACACAACACGCAGTAGCAACAGCATTACCAGCCACCAGCCTGTCATTGCACCACCGCCACTTTTAGCCGGTGCGGCAATGCTGATATTGGCGCTGGCCGTCTGGCTTTGCCCCAAAGCATCGGTTGCCGTTAAGCTAAGCACTACCGCCTGAGCAGCTTGCACTTCGGGTAGCGTAAAGTTAATTTCGGCAGCTGTTGGCTGGGCAATTTGCACAGCAGGCCCACTGCTTTGTTGCCAGTTCAGGCTGGCAGGCGTATTGGTTTGCCCCCGCAGTGTCACTTTATCGCCAGCTTTACCGCTTAGGCTAAGCGCAGCTTCGCCATTAATTAAAATAACCAGCGGCGGAAGAATATCAATCTCCGGGGCATAAGCCGCTTCGGTCTGGTTATCCGCAAGCTGGTAATTAACCTTAAGACGAACATTGCCGCTGGCTTGTGGCGTGCTGGCAAAGTGTAGCGTCAGGTTTTTCGCCGCAGCCCCTGCTGCTTGCGCCAGTACAAAAGTAATAGTGCCTGCTTGCTGGCTATGCTCTGCGCCGTCTATTGCACTAAGACTAAGCCCTTCAGGTACAGCCAGGCTAAATGCCACAGAGCGCGCTGCCGCAGTATTATTCGCCGCCAGCGTTAGCTGATAACTCAGCGTTGTACCGGCCCCTACTTTTTGCTGGGTCGTGCCTAAGGCCACAACAGGCTCAGCAATATGAATATCCAGTGCGGTCAGGCCAAAACGTTGCCCTATGCCTGTTTCAGCAGCGATGACGCCAACATAGTCATCACCCGGCTCGGCGTCTGCTAACTGCCAGCCAGTCCGTAGCGAAAATTGCGATGCCGTATGTGGTACCACAGTCAGTGTCAGGTTGGCTTCATCTTTATCGCTGATCACCGCCACCGATAAGCTGACATCATCCATGGCACCGGGTGCTGAACCCTGAAAATTATGCAGCGCAATATAGTACACACCGGGCGCAGGTGTCAGCAGGTCGCATATCTCATTGGAATCAACACCGGCGCTCATGCATAACAGTTTAGTGGTTCCTTCAAAGGCGCTGACATCACCATCCAGATTTTCATCCGGGCCAATATACAAGTCCAGATCCGGGCTGGTGGTACTTTCTACTTTTATCCGCACCCGTTGAGTGCTGTTGGTCACAATAAGTGGCAGCACAAAACGGTTTTCTCTAACCATAGTCCACTCGAAAGGGTAAGGCTGCGATAGTGGCGCTAACAACTGAATATTATAGCGTTCAGGTTTTACCAGACCGCGGGCAAGCGGTTGCAGTTGGTTTATGTTTGCACCACTGCTAAAACCACCCAGCAGTGTTTCACCTTGCGGACTGCTCACCGTCAGGCTGGCCTGCTCTGGCCCGGAGCCTGCGACAAATTCCGCTACCACAGGTAAAGTCAGGGTTTGCTGCGGGTTGCCGTTACTTAACACCAGTTGGCCAAATTGCCATTTGCTGGCCGACGTATGGCCTGAGCTGGCGGTAATAGTAAGTACCTGAGTTTCCCCCTCTGCCAGGCTAAAGCTGGCCGGGCTGGCGCTAAGAGTGATATCGCCCAGCAACGTAGCAGTTCCTGTGCTCCAGCTACCACTTTCAGTAGCGGTAAAGGTGCGGGTCCATGAGCAGGTTAGCACGCAGCGGCTTTGTACCAGGCTGGCCAGGTTTAGCTCACCGGGGTTACCGCCAAGTTCAGGGTTCGCAGCCAGATAATTGTCGCCGCTTTCATTCAGCAATAAACCGGCATTTACCGCCTTATCTACCCGCATCATACCCGCGCCCATATCAAAAAAGCTGGCCTGTTGTTTGTTGCCGCTTAACTCATCATCTTTATAAGCCTGGCTGTTCGCAGTCATCATCAATGCTGATTGCGCCTGAGCCGGTGTCCAGTGCGGACGCACCGCCTGAATAAGCGCCAGCGCTCCTGCCACATGCGGGCTGGCCATAGAGGTACCATCTAAAAAGGCATAAGGCGCTTCGTTTTTCTGGTCGCTAAATGGCTGATATGGTGTATAAGCGGCATAAATGCTAACGCCCGGTGCAGCAATATCCGGTGATAAGTAGCTATCATAAGGATAGCCGGGGCCGCGGGACGAAAACACACCGGCAACTGAACCCAGTTCATCATCCTGGATCAGCTCTGATGCACTGATACTAACCTGTTGCCCGGCATTTGCTGCCAGCCAGGTTAATAAGGTTTCACCGTCGTCAGCGCTGAGGTTAATGCCGGGCAGCACATGAAAATCATCATCTACACTGCTGGCCTCACCTGCGACGTTAACGAGCACAATACCGCCCGCACCACCGGCTTTAACATTAGTGCCTTTTTCAACCCTGGCGATCTCACCGCGGCGGCAGAGCACAATTTGGCCAGCAAAAGTTCCGGCAGCAAAAGGCGTCAGGCAGTCGGCATCACCGTAATCAGCAGCATTAACCAGCGTTGCACTAACGGCACCGCTGGCACTGCGGCCACTCAGCGCCAAACCGTTCGCGGTAAGTGTTTTAGCCGAAAACGCGCGGTTGTGGCTAAAGGCCGCAACAGTAGTAACCCAGGGTACATTTCCCGGTGAGCCTATCGTTTCGCTGTCAGGTCCGGCATTACCGGCAGAAGTAGCCACATGGATACCAAAATTGCGGGCATTAAGAAATACCTGGCCTTCTAGCGAGCGCCACGGGCTTTCTGCCGGCCCGCCGACAGAATAGTTGAGCACTTTTACACCATTGACGATAGCGTGTTCAACGGCATCCAGTAACAGCTCTGGGAGGCAGCCTGCCAGATAATCATCACCATTGCCCGGTAAACATACCTGATACGATACGATATTAGCATGCGGCGCCATGCCGCTTATTTGCTCAAACAGGTATGCAGACTCTTCACCTACTGCATTGTAGGCCGGTATGTTTTTCAGTGCATTACCCGCTACAGTACTGGCCACATGGCTGCCATGGCCATTAAAGTCGAAGCCCATTTGTAACCGGTCGCCCAGATCCGGGTACTGCACCGTATCTACCGGCACCAGCGAATAAGCATTGATAATATCGGGGTAACTAACAATACCAATCAGCTTGCTGTTACAAAACTGGCTGTAGGTCTGGCAGTCGCCCAGATAATTGCCTTCACCCAGCGGATTAACATGCTGATAACCATCTCCCCCTATAGCAGCAAAACTGGGATGATCAGCATTAATGCCGGTATCCATAATACCTACAACAACGCCCTCACCTTTGCTGGCAACACCGGTCTGGCTTTGCCAGATAGCCGGCGCACCGGTATAAGCCGGGCCGGAATCGGTATGCAAATAATGAATTTGCCTTTTTACTACCGCTTTTATACCCGGTTGCTTTGCCAAAGCCGCAGCGCCCTGCGCCGACACCCTTACCGCAGCAGCGTTAACACTGTACTGGTACTGGAACAAGGTCTGTACCGGCTCACCAATATGGCTGCTGGCACGGCTTAGTACACGTGTCTGGTTAGTTCTAAGGCTACCGGCATAGTGCTGTACGTTAGTCGATTTAGCATTAAGTAACTGCCCTTTAGCAGCAATACCTGCGGTAGCCACGGCAGGCTCGTCAAACAGGACAAAGTAAACATTATCGTCACGGCTGGACAGGCTTTTTTGCGCCGCTTTTGGCACATAGTTCAATTTATTCTGACCATCGTCAGGTTGTGCTGCCACGGCTGACAAACTCAGCACAGCAGCCAGTAATAAAGTTTTTTTCATTACAGGGATCCTTTATTAGCGGGGCCTGTAGCCCCGCTTAAATCAATGGTGGTGAGCAAACCTGCGACGTAGTGCAAGCAGTAGTATCAGCAGCATACCGGGGCCGAAAGTACCGCTGCTGCCGCTGCTTGAGGGGGCGGCACTCAGGTTCAGGGAAAAGGCGACAGCAACCTGATGCCGGCCATCGCTGACATTAACCACAAATTCGTAGTTTCCGGGGCTGGTAATATTGCCACTCAGTCTGCCGCTACTATCCAGCGTCAGGCCTTGCGGCAAAGCGGCTGCCGTAAAGCTCAGTTCGTCTCCCTCTGCATCATCAAACAGTGCAGACAAATCAAAGCGCAGGCTGGCTCCGGCAGTACCCTTTAGCGTTGTGCTGGCCGGGTTACTTAGTTCCGGTGGCGAAATATTACGGCTGTTTACCTTCACCAACACGTCAACAGCCGGGCTGATGTATATTTCAGAGTTATCAATCTGGCCAAACACCTTTAAGTGATAGCTGCTGATACCATCAGCATTAAGTACAGAGGCATCATCAACCAGAATTTCACCCTTTTTAGTTACCCGTAGTGCATTGTCTGGCAGTGGGTTAACCAAATGCAGTGCATAGCCTTCAGCACCTTCGCTACCCGCCATATTAAAAAAAGCGTTAGATTCAAGCTGAATAACCCCTACCAACTGGCCGGACTGAGCATTATCCATCACACTAAACTGCTGGCCCCGGCGCGGAGTGGCGACAAAGCCATGATCATTACCTAATGTCAGAGCAGACCACATATGGTAATCCGCCTCTTCGGCCAACAGCACAAAGCCTTTACCGCACTGCCCCGCATATTCACAAAAGCCATCTACCACGCTCGTTAACGTAGCCCGCTCACCCGGAGCCAGCGTTATTTCATTGCTGTAACCACTGACCGGTGTACTGCCCCCTTTTTCGCTTAAGGCAACATAGTTAGCCTGATTACTAATCACCTCTATCAGATTGCCATACCAGTCATACTCATAACGTACTTCTACCGGCCCCATATTTACCGGGTTAAAAGCAATAACAGGTTCTCTGTTTGAAGCCGGCATCGCATCACGGTCAGTCTCTATCATGTAACCGAGGTTTTGGTTCAGATCCTCCAGCGTCAAATCGTCACGCAGCAGCTCTTCCAGGCAGTAATCCACCATTAAGTTACGGCTATCGGTAGCAAAACGTACCGGCAATTTACTGGTTTTCAGGCTGGCGGCAGGGTCGGCAGGGTTAATGGGAATATTCAGATCATGGTAGTAATTTACCGGTACGCCGGCTTCATCCAGGCTGATAAAACTCTCTAAAACCAGATCTTTATCTTCAATAAAAGTAAACAATTGCTGAATTGACATCCCCGGATAATCGGTCAGGATTTCATTACGCACAATAAACATATCCAGCGAACCGTTTAGTGTTTTATCAAAATAACTGCGAAATGGTAAAGCGCGCGGGTTAAAAAACGTGATAGCTAAAGTCAGCTTCTGGCCTGCTTCACAGCGACTGTCAGCTATTACTGCACTGGCCAGATTTTGCAGTACCATCCCGCCTTTAGCCCCCACTGTGTAGTCACGGGGTTGAATGTTACGTGCCACCACTGGCAATGCAGTAAAAGTCATATCATAGGCTGAGATATTCTCAAACTCCTGTTCGCGGCTAAAGTAATTGCCGGGAAACAACGCTTCACCTAACGGGAAGTCAGGCCCATCTGTAGTAAATGACGGCAATACCTCACGGTAGGTATTAAAATGTCTTTGAATATCGGCAGCAGGCCTTGGCCTTACTAACCAGGGCAGTTGAATAGCAGGGATATTGTCACCTGCGTTTAGCCTAAGGTAGCCATCCATTTCACTGGCACGCCACTGTTCCTGAGTGTAATCAGCTGCATTTATTAACGGCCACTTTGGCAATAAGCTACCATCAATAGTCAGTGTAACCGGCACTGTTACCGCACGTTTGGCCGGCACAACCACTTCGGCTGGTAATTGCCAGCTTAGCGCCCGGCTATCAGGCCCACCTACCCGGCTATGTGCACTAAGCGTATAGGTTAACGGCTGTTCGCTTAGGTTGCGGATATACAGCTCCCGGCGCAGCTCTAACTGCTTACCCGGCAATACTTCGGGGTTGCCTAAATGTAGGCTGGGTAAACCCGATGCCAAATCCCAAGCCACCGCGGGGCTGGCCGCAGCAGCACTGCTATCTTCCAGGCCTGCACCGATCCAGCTTATTGCGGCCAGTTTTTCCGCATCCGGAGTGTTTACCTGATTATTAGCTGTGTTTACCAGTAAAGCTTTTAGCTCAGTGCCGTTAAGCGCAGGCCGGGCACTTTTAAGCGCCGCCGCAGTAGCAGCAGTTCTGGCCAGGGCAAATACATTATCACTGGCTATGCCTTCACCCGAGCCGGTGCCTACCAGTGCAATGTGTTGCTCCTGATACAAACCAACAAGATCGGGTTTAACCGCATTTACATCGCCCCGCACAGGCCCATGCAATGAGTTAGCCAGCACTACCGGCAGTTCATCCGCATCAGTGCCCGCCTGTGCTACACCTACAGCCAGAGCCCCCGGTGCTACAGCCTGAATAGGGGTCATATAACTGCTGCTATGTTCAGCAACCCCCTGAGGCACCAGTACCAGAGTACCTAACGCCGCCGCTTTTTGAATATTCTGTGCCATTACTGCGTAGGTGTCGGTCCAGACATCCTGCTCAGAATAAAAACCCGGCCCAAAACCAGCGACATCCAGCACAATAATATCGGCTTTGTCGCTGGTATCACCATCGCGGTTTGGATCCAGCGCCCATTCCAGGGCATCTCTTAGCTGGTCGGTATTAGGCCCAAGCGGGTATACTGAACCGCCAATACGTGATGCGCGGTAAATTTTACCAGCCCAAAGCTCGGCACCGGGTGCCAACTGATGAATAATCGAAGCCAGCGCCGTACCACGGCCTCCGCTACTACCACTGCTGTCCAGAGCCGAGTCGATCGGGTTCATATCCGCAACAATCATCTGCGGTTCCCGTTCGCTGAAGAAATCCCAACCTTTAGTGACTACCTTTGTTGGAAAACCATCAAAAGGCACACCGGCATATTGCCAGGCTTTTTGATACGCCTCTGGCGTACCTACGCCTCCCAGGCTGGCATGGGTATAGTCAACCCCCGTTGAGATCAGCGCAATTTTCACGCCTTTGCCAACACTGGTATCCGCTTTTGCGGCAATACCGACAGAGCTAAACTGCGGCTTTGCAGACACACTTAACGGAGCCGGTAAAGGCAAGGCATCACTGGCAAGGCTGATACGCTTAACCCCCTCCATCCGGCTAACTTCCAGCGCCTGTGCCGCCGTCAGGCTTACCGTAATACTATTGTCCAGCAATTTGCTGCGGCCATGCAGCTCCACTTCAGCAAAACGTACATACAACTCCTGCAGTAAGTCTTCCTGTTGCCGCAGTAATCCCGCCTGCGTATTCGGATTAATACTGCCACCTTCCACAGCAGGGGCTGCGCTGAGCTGCACAAGATAGGGGCTTTGCTTTGCAGATTCGGCCTGCGGCCGGGTTAAACCTGCGTTGTTAGCAGGAACAGGTGCTGCAAGCACCGGCAAACTAAGCAGGCTTAGCCCGCCAAGAGCCAGGTAACGAGGCAACCAGGGAAATAACGCTTTATACATGACAGTTTCTCTTATCGTTATGGTTAATACCCTGCGGCCAGGGCAATAGGCAGAACTGTCAGGATTAATGCTCCGTTGCTATAACAAAGGCTATCTTTTGAGCATTATTTATTTATCTTTTTTATATTTTTACAACAAAAACAAACTTTTGAACAAATTCAGGCCACTTTAATTCAGGTTTACCAATATCCGACAAACGCAACTATTTGTAACCGCAGTTGATACTGACATCTAAATGTAATAGAACCATTAGCAACAAAAACAACCCGAGCCATTCCCTTGTCCAGCCGCACCCGCCCCAGTCAATGCTGTTACCAGATAAGCCATTGGACTATTTTCCCTGCAAAGCTGCAGATCCGCGGGCCACTGGGCCAGGCAATACTGCCGGCCAAAGCATTTGAAGTAATAAAACAGCTGATAATCCAGCCAGGCGAAACCGTTAGCCGTGAGCAGTTTGTCGCAGCCATCTGGCGCGGCCATAAAGACGTGGGTGACAAAGCGCTAAATCAGGCCATCTGGCAGTTGCGTAAAGCCTTTGCAGAAACCGGCGGTGACAGTGAAGTGATTGGTACCGTGGCCAGAATAGGCTACGTATTGCTGCACCGTGTGACAGAGTCAGCAGAACAGAGCGCGCAACCCCGTGCTGCACACAATCAGCCTTGGTGGCTGCTGGCGGCTTTGGCACTGGTGCCAGTTGCAACTGTAGTATGGGCATTAAAGCCGCAAGCGCTGCAACCAACACCGTTACAGCAGCGCCCGGTGATCCTTAGCCATTATAAAGGTGCAGAAGAAACCCCGGCCTTTACCGCCGATGGCCGCTTTATGGCATTTCAATGGGATAAAGGCAGTGGTTTGCCGGGCATTTATACCGTTGATTTAACGCAAACAGGCAGCGAGCCACAGCGGGTATCGGCCGATGATGAATTCGGCGCCTCGCCGACCTTCTCGTCAGACGGCAGTCAACTGGCCTACGCGGTGATTAACGGCAAAGACTGCCGCGTGAAAATTCAGCACATGTCTGATGGCACCAGCCAGTTTATTGATAACTGCTACGGCAGAAATATTGTTAACACCTTAAGTTGGTCCAGAGCCGGTAATCAACTGGCCTATACCTATAGAAATACTAAGGGTGGAGTCAGTATTAAAGGCTACAACGCTGACAATGCACAGTTTAGCCAGTTAACGTCCGAGCAAAGCGACTTTGAAGATTACCCGCTGGCCTGGGCCAACCACAGCGATACTCTGGCCTATGCAAGCCTGAAAGGCGGCCTGGGCAATATTTACCTGCGCACTAAAAATGGCCGTATCCGTCCGCTGTTAAAAGAGCCGCAAGCCATTTACTCGCTGGCATTCAGCCCGGACGATACCTATTTGTATTTCAGCACCGTTTGGCACTCTGAAGTGACCATTTTGCAGGTGTCACTTAAAGACGGCAGCATCTCGCCATTGTTCTTTGAAACCACCCCCGGCCGCATTGCGGTGAGGCCCGGCAAACAGCCGCAACTGGTTTATCCGCGCTACACGTCGATGGAACAGCTGGTTAAACTGCAGCCAGATGGCACAACCAAGCCGTTGCCGTTTTCATATGGCCGCGAGCTTTATCCGCTGTACTCGGCCAGTGCAGATAAACTGGTGTTCTTCAGCAATAAAAGTGGCAGTTTTCAGCTTTGGGCTGCCGCTGCCGATAGCGAATTTGCCAGCAAAATTACCGATATCAGTGGCTCGGCTTATATTCATGCACTGTCAAATAGCGGCGATAAGTTTTTGTTGCCGGTAAAACAAAACGGCGACAACTATTACAGCCTGTATCTGGGGAATTTTGACGAACAACCACTACAGCAACTACCGCAAATTAATTACCCTGCCAAAAACTTCAGTTGGGGAATTAACGATGACTCTATCCTGTTTAGTTCTGACTTAAACGGCCAATGGCAAATATGGCGCCACTATCTGGCAACCGGTATCCGGGAACAACTAACCTTAAACGGTGGGCTGTTTGCGCAGGAAAACAATAATCACGAGCTGTTTGTTGTTAAACCTGACGGGGGGATATGGCGGCTAAGAACCGGCCAGCCTGCCGAACTACTGATAGAACAGCTTAGCAGCAAAGACTGGGGCAACTGGTTGCTGGGCGAAGATGGTATTTTGTATATACAGCGCGCCGCAACAGCAGACCTGATAAAGCTGCAAAGCTGGACCGGCGAGCAGCAACTTATTGCCAGCCTGCCACCGCGGACAATAAAACCGGGCCGTTCTATCACCCGGTTAGCGGATAACAGCCTGATCTTATCAATGTATCAGTCAAAAGAAGCCGATATTGTCGCTATTGACCTTGTGCAACCTTAATCTTCAGGGCTCGCTAATCATCAGGGGAGCTAAGCGTAAACACCAGGTGCTTGCGCATATCTTTTAGCACTATGCCTTTTTTCAGCAATAAGCCGCTAAGCCGCTTTTGCCATACCAGCAACTGCGGCTGCGCTACATCCAGCATAGCTTGCTCAGTAAACTGCAACCGCACCAGTAGCGATACAGGAAAGGCTTCATATTCCAGGCTAAACCAGCACTGTACCGCGCCGGGTAGTTCCACCAGCGCCTGCTGCTCCAGCTTTGTCACTGCATCCAGCACAGCGGCCTGTTGTTTTTGTTGTACTACAGAGAGTTTTTTCATGGTTTTTCGTCATTTTAGCCAGCCTGTTCTAACGCTTTTCTGATATTGCGCTGAGAATTATAGCCAGTAAGGTTATCAGAATTGAGCTTTGCTGCATTTTCTCATATTCTGTGCCAATTAGCTGGTTCGGAAACAGCATGATTTATAAAATAATTCCACTTTGGGTGACTGCTCTGGTTCCATAGATTTAATGCTGGAAAGGACGAATTCGACAGCCATCTGGCTGATACTAATCAGGAATTAATTACACAAATGGCTTTTTCCAAAAACATAAATGAACTGATTTCAGAAGATACTACTGGTTTGCTACATATGCATGCATCTTGGCAGCGGGTGACGCTCGAAGATGTTGTTGACGTTTTGAATGGTTATGCATTTCCTTCAAGTGGATTTAACACTGGGCATGGCTTACCATTAATTAGAATAAGGGACATAGTTTCAGGAAAGACTGACACAACTTATGAGGGACCTTACAACGATACGTATTTAGTCAATAACGGCGACTTATTAGTTGGTATGGATGGGGATTTCAACTCAGCTTTCTGGCAAAGTGGAATAGCTTTGTTAAATCAGCGAGTATGTAAACTATCTGCAATGGAACACTTTTATAATAGAAAATTCCTTGCCTACGTTCTACCCGGCTATTTGAAGGCGATCAACGAACACACGTCTGCACAAACAGTAAAACATTTATCCTCAAAAACAATTCAAAGCATTCCACTGCCTTTGCCGCCATACGAAGAACAAAATCGTATCTCAGAAAAGCTAGATCAAGTTTTCTCTGAGCTTGATGCCGGCGTTGCCGAGCTAAAAGCAGCCCAAGTTAAGCTAGGCCAATATCGGCTGTCACTATTAAAAGATGCCGTAGACGGTGCACTTACCGCGCAGTGGCGCAAAGAGAATGCAGGTAAGGTTACTGAAACTGGTGAAGAGCTGTTAGCTCGCATTCTTAAACAGCGCCGTACACAGTGGGAACAGCAAAAACTTGCTGAGTTTCAAGCTAAGGGCCAAACACCGTCCAAAGGCTGGCAAGCTAAATACAGCGAGCCCGAGCAGCCAGATACTAGAGATTTGCCTAAGTTACCAGATGGATGGGTTTGGTCGAGTGTAGACCAACTTGTTTATGAATCCAGCTACGGTAGCTCAGTAAAATGCAACTACGGAACTGGTAATACCCCCGTATTACGAATTCCGAATATTATCAATAAAAGCATTAACTTAGAAGATATTAAAGAGTCTGTTGAAAGTTTAGACATCCAAGATTTTAAGTATTTACAGCCCGGAGATATCTTAGTCGTTCGCACAAATGGAAGTTTATCCCTTATGGGACAAACCGCTTTAATCAATAGCATCCCCCAAGGATATTATTTTGCATCATACCTTTTACGCTTAAGGCCAACTTTACCAAAAACATTGCCTAAGTGGATGGATCTGTATTTTTCGTCAGAAGTTGCTCGTAATTGGATTGAGGGGCAGGCATCCTCCAGCGCTGGCCAGAATAACATTAGCCTATCTAAGTTTTCTAAACTTTTTGTACCTTTGCCCTCTATAAAAGAGCAAGCACACATTATTCAACAAGCTTCATTTGAATTTGAATCTGTTGATAGACAATTAGAGTCCTTACTATTAGGGATTAAACAGTCCGAAGTTCAGAGAAAAAATGTACTTAAATTAGCACTTTCAGGCCAGTTGGTGCCACAAGACCCGAATGATGAACCTGCATCAGTACTGCTAAAGAAAATTAGTGCTAAACGTGAAGCACAGGCAAAACTACCCAAACCCAAAAAAATGCCTCGTATTGCTAGAGCGAAAGGGAATGATATGACGACTTTAAAAGAAGCTTTAGCCGCCAGTGGCGATTGGATCGATGCTCAGGATGCCTTTAAACAGTGTGGCATAGTAGATGGCACAGCTACAGACCGCATTGAAGCTATTTATAATGAGTTAAAACGCTTGGAGCAAAATGGTGAAGTTCAGCTTAAGCGTGTCAATGGATATGATCAGTTAAAACTCGGTAATAAAGCAAATTAAGGAAGATTTATGCGTTTAGCTTCATTTACTATAGGTTCAGAGCGCGAAGGTGAGCGGCAACGGTTTAAAAACCTGAAAAACGTTACCATAGACTTTGAAGAGCAAGAATGGATTACACTGGTAATTGGCTGGAATGGCACAGGGAAATCTAATGTACTCGAAGCTTTAGCTCTTTTGTTCCGTGACTTTATTCTGGGCAAGAACGATGATGGTGAAAAAGATAAGCCTTCTTTTGCCTATACTCTACGCTACCAGTGTCATAGTAAAGATATTGAAATTAATGCAGATCCTGACCGGCAGAAAGATGCTTATCAAATTAGCTACCGGAAAAAAAACAATCAACAGAAAAGTTTATCCGGGCAACCTGGTTTATTCACCGCAGCAAAAAACAACACCGACTTAACGCCGATAAAATTTAACGCTTTTAAAAAGCAACAGGACGAATTTTTACCTAATTACGTGTTTGGATACTACTCAGGTCACAGTGACAGGATGCAATCAGTCTTTCGGCCTTACCTGCAGCAATATGATAAGAAACTACGCAATGCAAAATCAGAAGATCCGGGGTTAAGACGTCTATTTTACGCATTGCCGGTGCATAGCCAGTTTGTATTATTGGCATTTGTATTACGCCAAGATGATTTAGTCCGTGAGTTTCTTGATACCCATTTAGGGTTACAAACTGACGAGAATGCTGAAAGCATTGATTCTGTGTTATTAGAACTGAATGAACCATCTTGGAATTTTAATAAAAGTAAAAAACCAAAAGGAATTTATGGCGCCTGCCAAGGTAACCCGGATATGTTTTGGGGTGCTGAAGGTGTAGTGCGTGATTTTCTGGACCGTGTACATAAAGTGGCTACCGCACCGATCCGGATAAAACGGGAAGACGAAGCAACGCTGTGGAATAAAACAAAGCGTGAATACCTTTATATGTTTATCAAAGACGTAAACAAATTGTCTGAACTGGTAGGAACACAAGAACCCAGAGAGTTTTTCCGTGACTTAGAAAGCACCTATGTTTCAGAGCTAATAAGTGAAGTACGCATTCGGGTAAAGCTGAAGAAAAATGATGGCAGCGTGACATTTCGTGAACTTAGTGAAGGTGAGCAGCAACTGCTCACTGTATTGGGTTTGCTGCGTTTTACCGCAGAAGAAGAAAGTCTGTTTTTGCTGGATGAACCAGATACCCATTTAAACCCTAAGTGGAGTGTCGATTACATCGATTACCTGAATAAATTTGTCACTTCAGGTACCAAAGGTGAGAATAATAGCCATATCGTGCTGACCACCCACAATCCCATCGCGATCGCTGAGCTTAATCGCGATCAAGTACAGATTCTTAGTCGGAATGAAGAAACACGATCTATTGAATCTCACAAGCCTCATTTTGATCCAAGAGGTATGGGTTATGCCGGTATTATAACCAGCGATATGTTTGGTTTGGCAACTTCGGTCGATAGTTATACAGAAGACTTATTAGAACGAAAAAGACAGATTACTGCGACGGATGAAGCGCTATCTGCTGTGGAAAAAGACAAACTTCAAGCTATCAATTCAGAGTTAGACAAACTTGGTTTTAGGTTTTCTAACCGTGATAGGGTATTCGAGGAATATTTGCGTGCGCGCTATGAATTTGACTCTCGCGCTGGAGACAAGAAAAAAATTGATCAATTACCATCAGACGAAAAACGAGAAGCGAGTAAAAAGCTAATCCAGGAAGTTTTAGCAAAACTTAAGCAAAAAAGCGGAGTGGAAGATGAGAAGAATTGATCTACGCAAACTAAATCCTTCCCCAGATTGGAGAACCCGTGCGCAGAACAAGCAATCAGACATTGATAATCAGGTAATTGAAGCAAAAACTGCGTCCGGCATTTGGTCTGAATTGAAACCTCTGCTTAAAGAGCTTTCCGCCGATAAGTGTTGGTATTGCGAATCAAGAGAAGATAGATCCGATAATTCAGTGGATCATTTTCGTCCCAAAAGTTTATACCCTTGGTTTGCTCTAGATTATGAGAATTTCCGCTTTGCCTGTACTTTTTGCAACAGTATAAGGAATAACCCTGAAACTGGTGAAAGCGGAGGTAAAGGTAATCATTTTCCTCTTTTATCCGGAAGCAGAGCTAGCGACAGGGCTCAACGAAACACTGAAGATTATCTATTAATTGACCCTTGTGAAGCCTCCGATGTTGGACTACTTGATTTTACTGAAGATGGATTGCCCAGAGCAAAGTACCCCAACCAAACAAATCGTAATCGTCGAGCTGTAGATTCCATAAGGTATTATCATTTAAATCATCCGGATTTAGTGGAAGCTAGGCGTTTATTAGCTCTAGATATCCGGGAGTGGGTAGAGAGCGCGGAAGCAATCTATAACTCCAATGATCAGGGAGATCCGAGAACTGAAAAGGCGTTTAAAGGCTATGTTAGCAGTATTGCAAAAGCAATTTCTGCCGATGCTCCCTTCTCTGTGTTTGCTAAAAAAATGGTGAAAGGTTATCAAGATAGGGATTGGATAGAAGTTTTGCTAGAGTGTGCATAGTAATGGTCGTAGCCGAGCACTGAGCAGTGTTTATGCGATACATCTCTATAAACAGATTTAGCACTCGCTGTGTCAAAATTGAATTAAAGCCACTTCCTGTTAAGCACGAATATCAGTAGCTATAAAACCTTCTGGTTTGTTTACTTATCGGGTAAATCAGCGTCAATGCATGCAGCAGACTATTCAGAGCGCACAAGACAGGTATAATCAGCACCCATTATAAAGCAGTAATCCCCCAGGATTGGACGATACCCCATGAACGCCCCCGCGTTAGTACAAAAAGTTTGGAATTACTGTCATACCTTGCGTGATGACGGCGTGGGTTATGGCGATTACCTGGAACAGCTTACCTATCTGTTGTTTTTAAAAATGGCCGACGAGTATTCTCTGCCGCCTCATTCACGCGATACCAAAGTACCGGCAGCCTATAGTTGGCAGTCGTTACAAGGGCTGACGGGTAAAAAATTAGAAGACCATTACCGTAAAGTGCTGAAAGCGTTGGGCAATGCCACTGGCATGCTGGGTGCGATTTTTTACAACGCTGAAAACAAGATACCCGACCCTGCCAAGCTGGCCCGTATTGTCAAAATGATTGGCGAAGAAAAATGGATCAACCTGGATGCGGATGCAAAGGGCGAATTATATGAAGGCTTACTGCAAAAGAACGCTGAAGACACCAAAAGCGGCGCAGGCCAGTACTTTACCCCGCGCCCGTTGATTGATGCGATACTGGCGTGCATTCGCCCGGAGCCGAAAAAAACTATACTGGACCCGGCATGTGGTACTGGCGGTTTCTTTTTAAGCGCAAGTGACTGGATAACTTATGCAGATGAGCAATGGCTGAAAAAAGGTATGAGCCATTGGAACCCTGCCAAACACGAAGCCGGTAAAGTAGCAAAATCTAAACTAAGCAAAGCTCAGGTTGAATTTCTGCGTGACAATACCTTTCGTGGTAACGAAATTGTTCCCTCGACCCGCCGCATGTGTTTAATGAATCTGTTTTTACACGGCATAGGCAGTATTGATGGCAAACCTGAAGTAGAACGGGCCGATGCGCTGCTAAGCCAACCCAAAGAAAAAGTAGACTATGTGCTGGCCAACCCACCCTTTGGTAAAAAAAGCAGCATGACCATTAGTAATACTCAAGGCAGTGAAGATAAAGAGTCGCTAACCTATGAGCGGCCAGATTTTTGGGCCACTACTACCAACAAACAGCTGAATTTTTTGCAGCATATAGTTGCCAGTTTAAAAGACACCGGTAAAGCCGCAGTAGTGCTGCCGGATAATGTGTTATTTGAAGGTGGCGCAGGTGAGCGTATCCGCCGTCAATGGTTGAGCAGCTGCGATGTACATACCATTTTACGTTTACCCACCGGCATTTTTTACGCCAATGGCGTAAAAGCCAATGTGGTGTTTTTTGATAACGCCGCTCAGAACGACAAAGTGCACACCAAGGGTATCTGGTTTTATGATCTTCGAACCAATAAGCACTTTACGCTGAAACAGCGCCCTATGGTGCTGAGTGATTTAAAAGATTTTATCCAGTGTTATAACCCAGAAAACCGCCACAAGCGTGAAGAAAATGAACGCTTTAAATACTATAGCTACGATGAGCTAATCAACCGTGATAAAGCGAGCCTGGACGTATTTTGGTTGAAAGACAATAGCCTAGACGATCTGGACAACCTACCACCACCAGATGTACTGCAACAGCAGATTATCGAGCATTTAGAAGCCGCTTTGGCTGCATTCAGGGATGTTGCTGCAGCGTTGCCTTCAAGCAGCAGATAAGCCTACAACAATTATCAGTTTTTGGATATTTCAACCTTTAAGCTTGCGCTTTCTATTACCAGGTTTGTCGCACTAGCCACCGCCCAGGCAACACCGAAAGACAGAATGACTAAACAGATCGCAATAGATATTCCTATGAGACGGCTTTTCTTGAGCAACATAAAGACCTCTCTCATAGGAAACTCCTGATGTTATGCAGAATATCATCTATATTGTGCCTGACTTCCGCAAGCTGATTCTCTACGTCTATTACCTCTTTCCGAATCTCATGAATGGCTCTAAAACTATCAGGATTAGAGTCATTGTAGGTTTGTATTTGCCAATCATAGCCATTTTCGATAACTGACGAGTAAGGAACTCTACAAACCGTGGGCAGTTTTTCCGCGCCAAATTCAACCTCCTCACCGCATACAAGCCTATGGATTTCAGTCGCATTTATATCCTTTAAGCTACCAAGCTGCTTTTTACTAAAACGAGTCATGGAAATAAAATCATTTGGATTCGAGTAGTCGATATTTAAAATCGCTGTTCTTATTTTGGCATTAGGCATAAATACCGAGTCAGGTAATTCGATAATGGACTTAATCGCCCGACAATCTGTCAGTTCTTTTCTAAGCTGATACTCAGCGACACTTGTACCGCCTTTAAACAAGAAGCCGTTGGGAACAATAAATACGACTTTTCCTTTCTTTGCAGTAGCATCAATCGCTTTACGAAGAAACTGAGCCTCCCCCGACCCATTACTTGCCTTGGAGTTGCCAGAGAAATTTGCTCCGAAAGGCGGATTGGCTATAACCAAGTCAAATACCGGCATTTTTCCAAATTGGGTATCATGTGGAAATACGAGAAAGTTGTTAACTTGACCTTCAGAAACTAAACGGGATTTTAACTCATTTACAAAGTGGAGAAGCGGCTCAAAGCACATGCTATACATTGCGACATCTTGCCGCAATGAACCCGACTTGATTTCGGATGCCGTAAAATCTGTCAGATGGAAATTTATCCCAAGAATCGCTCTGGAAGATGATTCAGGATTTAGATTATTCATCATCCAAGAAACTTCCTTGGAAGGCGGAAAGTAACTTCTTTTTAACGATTGCGATATTACATAGTCTGCGCATTCCTGGAAAAATGTAGCCGGAGAATTGCACTCAATTTTCCTGAAGAACCAAAATACCTCAGCAAGTATTTCCGGCTCAGACTCTATCAACTCTAAAGCTATAGTTAATGTTGAGTCTGCGTATCCTAATACATCAACCAAGTCTTTTACTTCCGTAATTACGCTCGGCTGATCTTTTAGCTTCGCCAGTGAATGGGAGCTTCTGGTCAACAGCTCCATTTTCAAAACAACATATACTGCCAGTAGAGCCACATACTCCATCTCCGTGCTCACAAACTGTCCGTTTCGTAATTTTTGTATGCGCAATATAATGTTATGAAAAAAATGTTCAGGACTCATCACTTCATATCTCCAAGAGTTTTGCAGTTGTTACTTCATACAGCTCTTGACGAAGTGAGACTAATTTTCGCTCCAGCAACTCCTCATTTTTTTGTTCCTCATTTAGCCGTACTATCAGGCTTTGTACTTCCGGCACCGGAATTATCAGTTCTAAAGAAGACAGCCTCTTTTTTGTCAAATGCTGTATCGTAGCGCCTCCTGCAAGTTCACTCAGACGTTTTTGATACAGTGAATGATTTAACAAACAAGTAAGAAACGCAGAGGAACACATCCTCTTCTCCTTTAAGCGGAGAATTAGGAAATAAGAGCTTGGAACAACCGGTAAATCAAATCTATCTTTGAATAGAATTGCGGAATGCGTTGAGCCTTTTGCCCTGAGAAGCACATCTTTATCAAGCAGATAATTGGCGCTCATTTTATATTGCTGATTTGACACCAACTTAAGAGCTGATGGGTTAATTTTTCCTAGCGTGTCAACCGCGGAGCTTTCCATTACAAAAAAGTTACCTTCATCTTCGGCAATAGGCTTCTTAGGGAAAGATACGCCAGAATAAATTTCACACAGTGCAGTAAGTCTCATTGGATAAATCGTCATCTAAAAACATTCGGGTGTACTCTCTCTTACATTATTGATAGCTGCAAGTGATAGATCTTAAATTTTACTAATTCTTGAGTGAAAGCGATTAGAAGAACAGCCACATTTACTTGAGGCAGTCGCGCCATATGTCCACGACCTGCGAGGATTTCCAATACATATTCGTGATGCGTTTCACGGTAAGAGTTCATCCGAAACCAACAATATGCAAAAAATGCATATTGCTAATTCCAGTAGCCATCATGCTTTTGAATAACAGCGCTCCACTAATAGATCACCGACTCAACAATACTGCCCTGCCACCCAACCAGACGCCCAGGCCCACTGGAAGTTATACCCGCCAAGCCAACCGGTTACGTCGACCACTTCGCCGATAAAATACAAACCCGGTTGTTGCTTGGCTTCCATGGTTTTGGAGGATAAATAATCGGTATCAACCCCGCCAATAGTCACCTCTGCGGTGCGGTAGCCCTCGGTGCCGTTGGGTTTAAATACGTACGCATGCAGGCTGTCGGCAAGCTGTTTAATGCTTTTTGGGTTAAGCGCTTTCAGCGGTTGGTTAGTGAACACCTTTAGCTCCAGCAGCTTTTCTACCAGCCGTTTTGGTAGCAATTTAGCCAGCGCGGTTTTTACTTCCTGCTCCGGGTGAGCTTGTTGCTGTGTAGCCAGAAAATCAGCCACATCGGTTTGCGGCACCATATTTACTATTACTTCATCACCCGGTTGCCAGTAGCTGGAAATTTGCAGTATGGCCGGCCCGCTTAAACCGCGGTGGGTAAATAGCATATCTTCCGGGAATATGGTGCCGTTGGCTTCAGCCGTTACCGGCAACGACACACCACTTATTTCTTCAAATACCGCTTTGTCGCTGGGTTGCCAGGTTAATGGCACTAAGGCAGCACGCAGCGGCAACACTTTTAAACCAAACTGTTCGGCCAGCTGAAAACCAAAGGCTGTAGCGCCTAAATTTGGCAGGCTTAAACCACCGCTGGCCACCACTAAACTGTGGCACTGGCGGCTCAGCTCTGCTGTAGTAACTGTGTATTGGCCATCAGCAAAGCCGACGCCAGTAATAGTTTGCTGCAGGGCAATTTGCACATTGGCGGCTTTGGCCTCGCTTAGCAGCATATCAACAATATCTTTGGCGCTGTCATCACAAAACAGCTGACCGAGGGTTTTCTCGTGGTAGGCAATAGCATGTTTTTGCACCAAGGCGATAAAATCCCACTGCGTATAGCGGCTAAGGGCTGATTTACAGAAGTGTTTGTTTTGCGACAGAAAATTTTCCGGCCCGGCATACATATTGGTAAAATTGCAACGGCCACCGCCCGACATCAGGATCTTACGGCCCACCCGTTTACCATTATCTAACAGCAGCACCCTGCGGCCGCGTTTACCGGCCTCAATGGCACACATTAAGCCAGCTGCACCAGCCCCTATTATTATTACATCCCACTGCTGCATAGCGCTTGCACACCTGATATTTGCAAAGGCGCTATTGTCGGCGACATTGACTGTGGGTGCAATACTGTAAAATATTATGACACTTATAAATGCCATTTAAGCATAATATATAACTAAAAGTTATCTGTTACATTTGTAACTATTTGTAAAACAACTGAGCCAGGTTAACCTTTGCAGAAATATTTAATAAATTGTAAAAATTAAAATTAGACCTTTTCCAGAAACAGTCGTTTACAACCTTACCTTTGTTAGAAAAATGCGCAAAACACCACCAGTTTACTTCTCGGTAGCAGCCAGCTAAAAATCAACCCCTGGCTGGACGGCGTTCCACCAGACACCAACTTCCAACAATAATCCAGGTTTTAATAATAATATGAAAAAAACATCCTTTAAATTATCCGCGCTGGCTGTGCTCTGTCTGCCTGCCGCATTTTTATCCACGTCCACCATCGCCAACGACTCTGACATAACCGAAGGCCCGGCTACCCGATTTATTATTAAGTACAAAGGCTCCGCCGCTGATATTAGCTCAGCGTTGCCAGCCAGTGCTGGCCAACAAGTCAAAGCAGATCGTATGGCGCAAAAAGCTCAGCGCCTGAGTAGCCGTGCCGGCGAGAATATGCGTTTTGTCCGCGATATGGGGCTGAACAAACACGCAATATTCCGCGCCGAGCGCAAATTATCCAGACAAGAAACGCAGCGTATGCTGCAACTATTGGCCCAGGATGACGAGGTTGAGCTGGTAGAAGAAGACGTGATGTTGCAACCCACTGCCACACCAAATGATACCCAGTACGGTAATCAGTGGCATTACTTTGAAACCACCGGCGGCCTGCGTGCGCCAGCAGCCTGGGACAATGCTACCGGCCAGGGCGTGGTAGTCGCAGTGCTTGACACCGGTTACCGGCCACATGCCGATTTAAATGCCAATATTCTGCCAGGTTATGACATGATCTCTGACAGCTTTGTTGGTAATGATGGCAACGGCCGCGACAATGATGCCCGCGATCCGGGTGACTGGACCAACGCCGGTGAATGCGGTAATGGCCAGCCTACATCGTTCCGCGCATCCAGCTGGCATGGTACCCATGTCGCTGGCACCATTGCCGCAGTAACTAACAATAACAGCGGTGTTGCTGGTGTGGCTTATAACGCTAAGATCGTGCCGGTGCGGGTACTGGGTAAATGTGGTGGTTATACTTCAGATATTGCCGACGGTATTATTTGGGCATCTGGCGGCACGGTATCCGGTGTGCCGGCCAATGCCAACCCGGCCAGCGTCATTAATATGAGCCTCGGCGGCGGCGGAGCCTGTTCCAGTACAACGCAAAACGCCATTAATCTTGCCCGCAATAACGGTGCTGTAATTGTGATAGCAGCTGGCAATGACAACAGTAACGCCAATAATTTTAATCCGGGTAATTGTGCTGGCGTAGTAAATGTAGCGGCAACCAATCGCAGCGGTGGTCGCGCGTACTACTCAAACTATGGCACCTCGGTGGATGTGGCAGCCCCCGGCGGAGCGATGAATTCGGCCAATGATCCTAACGGCGTGTTGTCGACCTACAATACCGGCTCTACAACACCCGGCAGCGACAGTTATGGTTACAGTCAGGGTACCTCTATGGCGGCTCCGCATGTGGCCGGTGTAGCCGCTTTAATTAAGCAGGTAAAACCGTCGGCTAGCCCTGATGAAATAGAGCAGATCCTGAGAAACACCGCCCGTAGCTTCCCTGCGGCATGCTCAGGCTGTGGCACCGGTATTGTCGATGCCAACGCGGCAGTGTTGGCGGCCAAAGGCTCTGGCAGCAGCGGTGCCAGCAGTACGTTGAATAATCTCAGCGCTACCAGCGGTAACTGGTTGCATTATACACTGGCTGTTCCGGCGGGCATGAGCACATTAAACGTGACAATGTCCGGTGGTACCGGCGATGCAGATCTATATGTACGCCGTGGTGCCCAGCCCACTACCAGCAGTTATGACTGCCGGCCTTACAAAACCGGCAACAATGAAAGTTGTGCCTTTACTAATCCACAGGCAGCAACCTGGTATATCAGTATACGGGCATACAGTACTTTTAGCGGTGTAACGCTGGTTACTGAATACAAACCGTAATATTTTCGGCAGCTAGCTATTGTATGGTAAGTAACAAGGCCAGCCTACGCTGGCCTTGTTTAACTGTTTAACCGTTTAACTGCCGGTTATAGCCCTGAAGCAAGGCGGGCCAGTGCTCCGGCTGCCAGCTGAATTCAGGATGCAGAGCACGTTCTTTATTTAAAGACCGTAATAAGCGGGCCAGATTAGCCTGCATCCAATCGCCTGCGGTACGCCGCTCACATTTATCAAAATCGATCAGCCAGAATTTGTCCTGATCATCCAGCAAAATATTGTGGCAGTTTAAATCTGAGTGATACACATTGTGCTGATGAAAACGCGCGATTAAAGCCCCCAGTTGCTGCCACTCAGCGCGGGTTAAAGCACGTTGTTGCAATAGATGGGCAAGGTCGGTGGTGCCAGGTATAAGTTCAATCAATATATCGGCGCTATAGCCAAAGCTATGTTGCTGATACAAAGCAGCACAGGGCCGGGGTACAGGTAACCCCCACTGCCGCATTTGCCAGAGTAAACTAAATTCTGCCATAGCACGGCTTTGTGTTACCGGCTGGGGCCAAAACCGGTCTTGGTTGATTTTACCCACCAGGCCACCACGGTAATAATGCCGCAGTACCGCCTGTTTGCCATGCTGCTCCACAAACCATACGGTATTACGCCCCTTCGACTGGCCTGTTACTAAACCTTGCTGCTGCCAATATTGCGCCTGAAAATATTTAAGCTCAAATTGCGGATAAAACGCCGGGTCAAAACACGCTACAGCCTTGCCATTGTTAATTATGCTGATATCAGCCAGCGGCACTAATGCCTGCACCTGTGCCATTATGCGCGCCACCGCACCTTGTTGCTGCTGATACAGTTTTAAACCTTTTACACCGGCCTCAGTAGCCAGCTCTGGGTGCTGCATGAGTTCAGTTACCGTGCTGACCAGATCAGCCACAGTAGCTACCTGAAAATACGCCTGCTGTTGTTGCAATAACTGAAATACCAGCTGAAAATTAAATACATAAGGGCCTGACAAAACGGCTTTAGCAAACGCCATAGCTTCCAGCGGATTATGGCCACCGCGCTCAATCAGACTACCGCCGATAAAGACAAAATCGGCCAGCTGATACCAGCTTAATAATTCGCCCATTGAATCACCAAGCCAGACTTCGGTGTCGGCAGCTGGCATCTGGCCTTTGCTACGGCGGATAAACTTAACTTGCTGTTGCTGTAACAGCTGCGCGACAACATCAAAACGCTCCGGATGCCGGGGCACCAACACCAGCAATAGCTGCGGAAACTGGTTTTTTAACTGCTGATAAGCCTGAATAAGCAGCTCATCTTCACCGGCATGAGTGCTGCCCGCCACCCAGACCATCCGGCCTTGCAGCACAGGTTTTAAACTTTGTGCCAGTTGCACACTACTTTCTGGCACGTCCAGTTCAAACTTTACATTGCCTGCCACCTGTACATGCTTTGCGCCCAAAGCTAAAAAACGCCGGGCGCTGTTTTTATCCTGCGTCAGAATTTGGCCGATGTGTTGCAACATAGGCTGCGTTAAGGCACTAAAACGCTTATAACCTTTGGCAGAGCGCGCCGATAAACGGGCATTGACCACCAGAGTCGGAATAGACAGCGCTTTACAATTGGCCAGCAGATTAGGCCAAAGCTCAGTTTCTAAAATCAGCAACAACTGCGGCTGCATCCACTTCAGCCACCGGCGCATCAGTACAGGGTAGTCAAACGGCAGGTAGCAATGTTCCAGCTTTTTGCCCAGTTCGCGCTGTTCAGCCTGTAACTTTACAATGGCTGCAGAGGCCGTAGGTGTGGTGCAGGTAATAGTGAGAGGCAGATGCGGATACCGCAACAACAATTGTTTAATCAAAGGCTTGGCAGCATTAAACTCCCCCACTGAGACAGTATGCAGCACTATGCCGTTTTGGGCAGAAACAGCAGGCAACTTTAACGCAAAACGTTCAGCAAAACGCCGGCGATAGGCTGGGTCTTTGCGGGAGCGCAATAACAAATACAGTAACAGTAAAGGCGTCAGCGCCACAATCACGGCGCTGTATAGCAATCTTAACAGCAGAAAAACAGGCTGCATTTAGCTTTTTGCTTTAGCTTTTGCATCAGCCACCATGGTGGCTAAAGCAGCGTATTTATGAAAAGCGTACTGGCCAAGCACTATAGCCATTAATAAACCACGCCAACCGTCGAGGAAACCTAAACGCAGTACATACTGCTGCATAAAGTCGGTGAAAAACCGCACAATGGCATAACTCAAGCCAGCTTTTTTACCACGGGCAAATTTATCTTCAGCACCTAAACAGGCGTATTTCACGTGCTTTTCCTGGCAATGCTGATAACTGCGCCAGCTATGGTGAATAATGGCCGACTTCAGTACCCGCACTTTTTCGTAAGGCAGTAACAGAGTTTCATGCACCTGACGGTCTTTAAAACTGGCGCCGGTTTTTAAAAACAATTTACCCTGCGGGGTGGAGTAACGACCATGTTTAAGCAACTTGCCAAAAAAGTAAGTGTGCCATGGCATTTTGATAAAGTTGGCGTCTAAATCAGGCTCTGCCAATACCTGATCAATTTCTACTTTAAGTTCAGGCGTCAGCACTTCGTCGGCGTCTATGCTTAGCACCCAGTCATGTTCACACCAGGCCAAAGCGCGGTTACGCTGCGGGCCAAAACCCGGCCAGTCGGTTTGATACACTTTGTCGGCGTACTTTGCAGCTATTTCTACAGTTCTGTCTTTACTGCCGGAGTCGACCACTATCAGTTGATCAACCCAGCCAGCCAGTGATTGTAAACAGGCTTCAATGCGGTCTTCTTCATTGCAGGAGATCACAAAACAGGAAATTTTACGGCTACGCATGCTCAAACCTCTTCCTGTTTGGCGGGATTAAACTGTACCTGCGACAGATCGCCTGACAGATGCTTGTTACGGATAGATTTCAGCTGGAAACGGTATTTCAGGTTACGCCAGAACGACGTCCCCCCTTTGCGGCTGCCGCCACTCATTTTGTCAATTTCACTTTCAAAACGGCTGGCCGACCATAAACGATAAGGTAAGATTGCATACACCGTCAGGTTCAGCTCCGGGTAAAACTGTAAGTCGACATCTACGGGGCGGAAAAATTTCGGCCGGCTGAGCAGCTTTTTCGCGCCTTCCAGCGTCAGGGCATAAGCTGTGGTGCAGTTCGGTACTTTGGCAAAGTTCACCAGTTGATAACCCTCTCCCAGATCTTTTTTCTGCTCGCCCTGGCCTGCTCTGTCATCGGCCAGTTTAATCATATCCCAATGCTTTAACTGGGTAATTTTTTCCAGCACGGTCAGAAATTCAGGCTCAAGGTCAATGTCGTCTTCCAGAATAAAAGCCATAGCGATGTTTTCATCCACCATCCGTTGCCATAAAGTACGGTGACTTAAATAACAACCAATTTCGCCGGGAGACAAAGGCCGGCGGAATTTTTTCTGGTTGAGCGTAGGATCATAACAAGCTGCCACATCGCAGGGGCTAAGGTTTTTACCATAAATGGCACTAAAGCGCTCAGCATCCAGCCCCAGCTTGTGCAGCTGCTTTTTAGCCGATTCATAACGCTCAGGGTTAGAATCCAGATTAATTAACCAGATTGGGTATCCAGCATACTGTCCCATGTATTTTTTCCGTTTTGTGTCGCAAATATGCAACGATTTTACCTGAACCACTTCTAAAGACAGAGCTTTTTTTCCCACACCGGCCTTGCAGACACAGAGCATTGCGAAAAAGTTCTTTTGCAATAAACAAGATCCGTTAAAATGCCTTTATTCAAGCAGCCAAGCCGAGCCTTATATGTCAGATTTAGAACAGAGTTTTTTACACAGTTTAACACGTCACCGTGATGCCTTTGCCACGGTGGAGGCTTATCATAGCCAGGCTATGCAATTACTGGCCGCCGTGCAGGACTGCTTAAAACAAGGCGGCAAAGTGGTATGGATGGGCAATGGCGGCAGCGCGGCCGACAGCCAGCATTTGGCCGCCGAGTTTATGGTGCGTTACAAAGCAGAACGTGGCCCGCTGGCTTCTATTGCTTTAACAACCGACACTTCTATTCTGACAGCCCACGCCAACGACTACCATTTTGACAGCGTATTTGAGCGTCAGGTGTTAGGTTTAGTGCGGCCACAAGATGTGGTGATTGGTTTAACCACGTCAGGCAAAAGCCCCAATATCAATTTAGCCTTAAAAGCTGCCAATGAATTAGGCGCTTTTACCGTAGCTCTGACCGGCCGCGATGGTGGCTTAGTGAAAGACATTGCCAAACTGCCTATTATCGTTAAAAACGACGAAACTGCCCGTATTCAGGAAATACATATGTTTATCGGCCACTGGCTCTGTGAGGCTTTGGATATGGCCATCGTAGGAAACAATTAATGATTAACCTGAGCCTGCTGCAAAATTTGTCTTCTGCTTCTGTGTTGGTGGTAGGTGATGTGATGCTGGACCGCTATTTTAACGGCGACTCGCAGCGGATATCGCCTGAAGCCCCGGTGCCTGTGGTGAAAATCAGCAAAATAGAAGATAAAGCCGGTGGCGCTGCCAACGTGGCACGCAATATCGCCCACCTGGACGGTAAAGTGGGCTTATTAGGTATTATTGGCAACGACAGTGCCGGCGAGTCTTTGCAGCAGTTGCTGGCCGGGGAACAAATTCACTCCGAGCTGTTTAGCCAGCAGCATAAACCCACCATCGCAAAAATGCGGGTGGTGTCGCGCCAGCAGCAAATAGTAAGGCTGGACCAGGAAGAAATGTTCAGCGTTGATGACGCCGGACTGCTGGCAGAGCGTTTTGCCACTGTGTATCAGAACTACGATGTCATTCTGTTTAGTGATTACAACAAAGGCTCGTTGCAGCATATTGCCAAAATGATCAAACTGGCCAAAGCGGCTGGCAAAACTGTATTGGTAGACCCAAAACAAGCGGACTTATCGGTATACGCCGGTGCTGATGTGATTACGCCGAATTTAGGTGAGTTTAAAACGGCAGGCGGCAAAACCGGCTCGGTGGAAGAGATGCTAAGTTCAGCCCGCGAGCTGATGCAAAAAGCCGGCGTAGCTTCTATTTTATTAACCCGCAGCGAACAAGGCATGAGCCTTATTACTGCTACTGAACATTTTCACTTCCCGGCACAAGTGCTGGAGGTCAGTGATGTTACCGGTGCCGGCGATACCGTCATCGCCACGTTGGCGGTGATGTTAAGCGCCGGTATGTCCTTACATGACGCCACTCAGCTGGCTAATTTAGCGGCTGGCATAGTGGTAGGCAAAGTAGGAGCAGCAACGGTTTCTCCTGAAGAGCTGGCCGCTAAGCTGAATAAAGATTTATTCCGCCAGGGCGATTTTTACCAGACGCCTTTTAACAAAGTACTGCAGCATATACAGTTTGCCCGGCAAAACGGCGAGCGTATTGTGTTTACCAATGGTTGTTTTGATATTTTACACGCCGGTCATGTGCGTTATTTAGCCCAGGCCAGGGCGTTGGGTGACCGTTTAGTAGTAGGCCTGAATTCAGATGCGTCAGTGCGCCGGTTAAAAGGCGAACAGCGCCCTATCAATACTTTGGAAGACCGCGCTACTGTGCTGGCAAGTTTGGCCAGTGTCGACTGGGTGGTGCCTTTTGGCGATAACGCAGCCGAAAACGATACGCCGTTAAAGTTAATCAGCACTATTTTGCCTGACGTATTGGTAAAAGGTGGCGACTACAGCATTGCAACCATAGTGGGCGCTGATGTAGTGATAGCCAACGGCGGTGAAGTGCAGGTACTTACCTTTGTCGATGGCCGCTCTACCAGTAAAGTAATACGTAAGATCCAGGACTTACAGGGAAATAACTGATTTGTCGCAACCGATAAAATCTATTTGTATTCTGCGTTTATCTGCTATTGGCGATGTCTGCAATGCAGTGTCTGTAGTGCAAAGCATTCAGCGCCAGCATCCACAAGCGCAAATCACCTGGATCATCGGCAAAGTGGAAGCCCGCTTGCTGGAGGGCTTGCCCGGTGTACGTTTTGTCGTGTTTGATAAAAAGCTTGGCAAAGCCGCCTACAGCCAGTTGAAGCAGGATTTAAAACACGACTATTTCGATATGCTGCTGCATATGCAGGTGGCCTTGCGGGCGAATGTTGCCTCTTTGTGTATTAACGCCCGCAAAAAAATCGGTTTCGACTGGCACACCGCCAAAGAGCTGCATGCGCTTTTTATGCGTCACCGTATCGAGCCGGCGCCACGTAGCCATGTGCTGGATGGCTTTCGCCAGTTTGCCAAAGCTATTGGGGTATCAGAGCAAGAGCTTGGCAAAAATCCTACCTGGCAGCTGCCTGTTCCTGACACCGACGAGCAATGGGCCAAAGAACAACTTGCAGCTATTGGCAATACCCGTGTTCTTATCATCAGCCCTGCCGCATCTAAAGCCGAACGCAACTGGTTAGCGGAACGTTATGCCGCCCTGGCTGACTATGCACAGTCTAAAGGTTTTGCTGTGATCTTATGTGGTGGCCCAACAGAGCTGGAGCGGAATTTAAGCCAGGCTATTCTGGCATCAGCACAGCAGCCAATCACTGATTTAACCGGCAAAACCACTTTAAAGCAGCTGCTGGCGTTGTTAAAACACGCCAGTGTAGTATTGGCGCCGGATACCGGCCCAACTCATATGGCGGTGGCCGTTGGTACGCCGGTGATAGGTTTATATGGCCATAGTAACCCGGATCGCACCGGGCCTTATTTATTCCGGCAGTATGTTGTTGAGGTGTATCACCAATCATTGCTGGAGCAACGAGGCAAAACAGCAGCAGAGCTAAAATGGGGTACCCGGGTGAAAGGTAGCGATATTATGCAAAAAATCACAGTGGCCCAGGTCACGGCTATGTTTGACAAAGTAGTAGCAGAGCAACAGTTATGAGCCTGTCAGGTATAAACAAAGCCGCCTTTTTAGATCGCGATGGGGTGATTAATATTGATCATGGCTATGTCAGCCAGCCGGAGCAATTTGAATTTATTGATGGTGTCTTTGACGCCTGCCGCCATTTACAGCAGCAGGGTTATTTACTGATAGTGGTGACTAATCAATCAGGCATAGGCCGCGGTTATTACAACGAGCAGCAGTTTCATAATTTAACCGACTGGATGAAGGCTCAGTTTAAGTCGCATGGCGTCACTATCACCGACGTGTTTTTTTGCCCGCACCATCCGGTTAATGCTAAGCCGCCTTATCAAACCGACTGCGATTGCCGCAAACCCGCGCCCGGTATGCTGCTACAAGCAATAAATAAGCATAAGCTAGACCCAGGCCAGAGCCTGATGTTAGGTGATAAAAAAGTTGATATGCAGGCGGCAAAGGCAGCCGGAGTTGGCCGTAAAGTACTGGTGTTATCAGGCCAGAGCCTGACAGAAGAAGATAAGGCCAGCGCAGATGAAGTCTGGCCTTCGGTAAAAACTGCCCTGACAGCAGTATAAATATCCTAACCTGAGCGCTGGCTTACAGCGCTGCCAATATTACTTCAGCTTTGCTGACTTCAAAGGTTTTTGGTGCTTCGACGTTTAACAGTGTAACTACGCCGTTTTCAACGATCATGGCATAACGCTGTGAGCGTACACCGCCAAAGTCGCCGGTTTCCATGGTCAGGCCAATCGCTTTATGAAAGGCCGCGCCACCGTCGGCTAAAAATACAATTTCTTCGGCATTCTGGCTTTTCCCCCAGGCACTCATAACAAAGGCATCGTTTACTGCGGTGCAAACGATAGTATCAACGCCTTTGGCTTTAATCTGATCAGCCAGCGTAATATAACCCGGCAAATGCGCTGCTGAGCAGGTAGGGGTAAAAGCACCGGGTACAGCAAACAGCACGACTTTTTTATTAGCAAAAATCTGGCTGGTCGTGGGGTTCATTACGCCTTCTTTGGTCAGTTGCGAAAAACTTACCTCAGGTAACTTGTCGCCGGTTTTGATCATGTTATTTCCTTTATGTAGTTTAGGTATTGTCAAAAGTATCACTAAATTGCTGCATTAATATACACATCAAAGCGGTTATTCTTGCCGGTTACCGACATGGTCGGTGCTGTACCGGCTAAAAAACCGGCGTAACCCGGCCGTTTTACCACTACGCGTTTTTGTGCCAGCTTAAGTGCCGGCGCCAGTAAGGCGTCGGCGTCGGTATCGCTGCCCACCACATCATGAAAAGCGCGCATTTCTTTTTTCACCAATGCCGTTTTATCCCGTGGCGGAAACATCGGGTCCAGATACACTACATCAACCGGCGCCTGCTGTTGCAGTGCCTCCAACGCACTGCTATGCAGCAGTTGCATACGCTCACCTAACCAGTTAAGTTCAGTAATGGCGGCAGCCCGGCGTAAACCATCAAACAACAAGGCAGCTACCGCCGGGTTGCGCTCAACCAGGGTAACCTTAGCGCCCAGGCTGGCCAGTACAAAAGCATCGCGGCCCAGGCCGGCAGTGGCATCAAGCACGGTTAAATCACGTCTTTTATTTAAACCACAGGCTTTAGCAATCGCCTCACCTTTGCCTCCGCCATGTAAGCGCCGGTAACTGGCGGCACCACTGGCAAAGTCGACCAATATATCGCCCTGTTTGGGGAGCTCACTGTGGCGCAATACCAGCGCATTATCCTGCCAGGCCAGATGCCAACCATTGGCTACAGTGGCTAAGGTTAAGCCAAACTGCTGACAGAGGCTGGCAGCATAATCTGCCTTAAGCTCAGGGCTGTGTAATAAATTCAGCGACATTATTGCTGCATACCAACAATATTCTCGCCTACACTTAACGCGATGATCTGGCTTATCTGCTGCAGACTGCGGCCCGATTGCTGCTGCCACAAATTAAACTGCTGCTGGATCTGATTCAAACTACGCTTGCTGCTAAGGCCGCCGTCAAATATGTTGGTTGCCCGCAGATAAGCTTCTACATCACCACTTAAAATAAAGGTATCTTTACCAATAGCCCGCAGCGCATAAGGCCCGGTATTGCCGCCCAGCCGGGCACCGTGCTGCTTAAGGTAGGCCCACAAACCGATAATATCGGCTGTTGGCCAGTCGGCAATAAAACGGCCGAAGCTGCCATGTTTACGGGCAATATCATCAATCATCATAGCGTTGTGGCGAATGGTAAATACTTTGCCGGCATTGCGGATAATACGTTCGTCGCGGGCTTTGGCTTCAAGCATTTCATCGCTCATCAGCAGGACTTTTTCGATATTAAAATCAAAAAACACTTCGCAAAAACCCGGCCATTTTTGCCGCACTACGCGCCAGACAAAACCCGACTGAAACACTTTTTTGGTTAACTCGCCCAGTAGCAGGTTGTCTGGTATGGCGGCAATATCATCGCCGCTGGCACTGTGCCCCAGCAGAGCTTCAAGTGCTGCAGCCCCACCTTTACGCTCGCAGGCGCGCTGATAGATACGATCAAAGGGTTCTGCAGTCGTCAACATTGTACTCATCTTCAGTGAAAAAATAAGGCAACACGATAACGGTTGCCTTTATGCTTATCATTGTAACCGTTAGCGCAGGTTAATAGGCTGCGGTTTCACCGCCCTCTTTTAACGTACAAACACCATTTTGCAGCACTACGGCAGGTTTAGGCACTACAGCACAATCAGATATCAGGCCAATCCGCTCGTTCTCTGCTTTGGCTGCAGAATTATACCTGGCTATCAGAGCCATAATTTCAGTTTCATTGCCACCTTTGGTAGACAGCGCTATGTAGCTGGCCGGGCCGCCGCAGGGTTTACTGCCAAAACCTACCACCCGACATTGCTCAACGTTATCTGCTTTTGCATCGCCAACCAGTGCCATAATTTCAGCCCGCATGGCGCTGAGGTTTACTTCATCTGCCATTTGTTGCTTCCTCGCTTTTACCGCACTTACCGGATCTTTGCTTGGGTCTATCGGCTCTATCAATGGTTTGGGTGGCAACCGCTCTGCAGTGGTATCACTGCCTGCCTGGCCCTGCTGACACGCTGCCAAAGTTAAAGCCGTCATGATTACTATCAATACCTTAGTACGCATATTTATTCCTCCGCGTTCGGCTTCAGCTTGGCAGAGCTGGTCTGAATTCGCAATGAATTGTTAAGTTTAAATTAACCACGCCGGCATTAACCGGCGATACCCATATGGCGCAACAAAGCTTCGTTCGATGGCTCGCGGCCACGGAAACCTTTAAATAACTCCATTGGCTCAGCACTGCCGCCGCGCTCTAAAATCCAGCGCAAAAAGTCACGGCCGGTGTCGGCATTAAAAATGCCCTCTTCCTCAAAACGGCCAAAGGCGTCGGCTGATAACACTTCAGCCCACAGGTAGCTGTAATAACCGGCGCCATAACCGCCGGCAAAAATATGGCTGAAACCATGCTGAAAGCGGTTAAAGCGTGGCGGCACAATAACCGACACTTCATTACGCACTTCGTCCAGCATCTGCTGTACACGGCCGCCCTGCGCCGGATCGTATTCGGCGTGCAAACGAAAATCGAATAAGGCAAATTCAAGCTGGCGCACCAGAAACATCGCCGACTGGAAGTTTTTCGCCGCCAGCATTTTATCCAGTAAGTCCTGCGGTAAAGGCTCACCACTTTCATAATGGCCGGAAATAATGGCCAGGGCTTCACTTTGCCAGCACCAGTTTTCCAGAAACTGGCTTGGCAGTTCTACTGCATCCCAGGCGACACCGTTAATACCGGCTACGGCGGCAGCATCCACTTTGGTGAGCATATGGTGAATGCCATGGCCAAATTCATGGAATAACGTAACCACTTCATCATGGGTAAATAATGCCGGCTTGCCACCCACGGGTTTATTAAAGTTACAGGTTAAATAAGCTACCGGCGTTTGCACGCTGCCATCAGGCAAAATACGCCGGCCCTGACAGTCGTCCATCCAGGCACCGCCGCGTTTTTTCGCCCGGGCGTATAAATCCAGATAAAAACTGCCACGCAAGGTGCCTGTGGCATCAATAATGTCGTAAAATTTAACGTCCGGGTGCCATACATCAACGCCATCGCGCTGCTTTACTTCTACACCAAATAATTTATTTAGTACGGTAAATAAACCGGCTACCACTTTATGCTCAGGGAAATACGGCCGCAGTTGTTCATCAGAAATGGCGTATTTGGCCTGCTTGAGTTTTTCGGCATAATAAGTAATGTCCCAGGCTGCCAGTTCTTTTACAGCGTATTCGCTTTGGGCAAAAGCGGTTAGTTCAGCTAAGTCTTGCTGGGCCTGGGGTTTGGCGCGCCGGGCTAAATCCTGCAGGAAATCCAGTACCTGCGCCGGGCTTTGTGCCATTTTGGTTGCCAGTGACTCTTCCGCAGCGTTGTTGAAATCCAGCAATTGCGCCAGCTCATGCTTTAGTGCCAGCGTTTCTTCAATAATGGCGCTGTTATCAAACTGGCCGGCTGTCGGGCCCTGATCCGATGCCCGGGTGCAGTAGGCGCTGTACAGCTCTTCACGCAACTTGCGGTTATCCGCATAGGTCATTACGGCAATGTAGCTGGGGAATTCCAGCGTAAACACCCAGCCGGTCAGCTCACGGTTTTGCGCTTCTTCAGCGGCAGCCAGTTTGGCATCGTCGGGTAACCCCACCAAATCTGCTGCATCGGTAATATGTTTAAACCAGGCCTGGGTAGCGTCCAGCGTATTGTTGGAAAACTGCGAACTTAAATCGGATAAACGGCTTTGAATTTCGCCGTAGCGCTGTTTTTTCCCGGCCGATAAGCCAATGCCCGACAGCTTAAAATCACGCAGGGCATTTTGAATCACTTTTTGCTGCGCCGCCGTTAGCTCAGCATACTGCTGGCTTTGTGCCAGTTGCTGGTACTTCTGGTACAAGCCTTCATGCTGGCCAACCCAGGTGCTGTACTCAGACAGCAATGGCAGACAGCTCTCATAGGCTTCGCGTAGCTCGGGGGTATTTACTACCGAGTTCATATGCGACACCGGCGACCACAACTTACCTAAACGCTCGCTGTCTTGATCCAGCTGTTCTATCAGCGTATGCCAGCTAACATCCGGCAGTGCCACCGCAGCCTCTACCGCGGCCCGTGCCTGTGCAATAGCCTGTTCAACCGCAGGCTTAACCTGCTCTGGCGTAATCTGGGAAAACGGCGGTAAATCCGGAAACGACAACAGTATATTTTGGGTAGCAGACATAGCAAACCTTAAGCAAAGTAACAAACATTAGCCATAATGTTGGGGCAAACAAGGCCATTGTCAATGCTAAAACGGCCTTATTGGCAGTAACTAATGCAGTTGGCTATACTGTGCAAAATTTGTTAATCAAAGGAATGAACCCGAAATGAAAATACTGCAAAAAACCGCTGTCAGCTGCCTGTTACTTAGCTGCCTGAACCTGTCGGCCAGCGCCAATGAAATAGACGAAGCCATAACAGCTGCCACCAAACACTATAAAGCCGGCGAATTGTCGCAGGCCATATCTCAGCTGGATTATGCCAGCACGTTAATTCGCCAGGAAAAAGGCGAGCAGGTAAAACTGGCTTTCCCAGCCGCACCCAGCGGCTGGCAGGCGCAGGATGCCAATGCTGAAGTGGCCGCAGCCGCAATGTTTGGCGGTGGTATCAGTGCTTCGCGCAATTACTACAACGACAGTGACAGCATAGATATTGAACTGATGATGGATTCGCCAATGTTGCAGGCGTTTTCAATGATGTTGAGCAACCCGTCTATGATTGCCATGTCGGGTGGCAAAATGACCAAAATTCAGGGCCTGCAGGCTGTGCAACGGGCAGATGGCAACAGCCTGGAAATTCAGTTTGTTACCCAAAGCGGTGCCATGGTTACCGTACGGGGCAATAATGCTAACCAAAGCACTATGTTAGCGCTGGCCAACAGCATTGATTTAAAAAAGCTGTAAGTACGACCTTACGCCCTGTTGCCGGAACAGAACAGTCTGGCAACAGGGCTTGTAAAACACTGTCATAACCCCTATAACCGCAGTAATGTCTACTTTGCGGAATTGTCTGATGTCTCGTCATTTTAACTATCTGTCTATTGGTGGCGGCAGCGGCGGTATCGCCAGTGCCAACCGTGCGGCTATTCGTGGCGCTACTGCTGCAGTAATTGAAGCAAAAGCCGTCGGCGGCACCTGCGTTAATGTCGGTTGCGTACCAAAAAAAGTGATGTGGTACGGCGCGCACATTGCCGAAGCACTAAAATACAGCCCGGCTTATGGCTTTGACATCACACAAAACAGCTTTAACTGGGCCACGCTGGTAAAAAACCGCGACGCTTATATCCAGCGCATTCATGGCAGCTATCACAAAGGCTTTGATAATAATGGCGTAACCTATATTGAAGGTTTTGCCCGCTTTATTGACGAGCGCACCGTTGAAGTTAACGGCGAGCGTATTACTGCCGATCATATTACTATCGCCACCGGCGGCCGCCCGGTACTGCCTGATATTCCCGGCGCAGAGCACGGCATAGATTCCGACGGCTTCTTTGCCTTAACAGAGCAGCCGAAAAAAGCGCTGGTAATAGGTGCCGGTTATATTGCGGTAGAAGTTGCCGGTGTGTTGCATGCACTTGGCACAGACACACATTTGCTAATCCGCGGCGATAAACCACTGCGCAGTTTCGACCCTGACATTACCGATATGCTGCTTGAGCGTATGACACAGGACAAACTCAAACTGCATAAACAAACCAACGTGGTTAAAGTTGAGAAAATCAGCGACGGCAACTTAACGGTGCAGTGCGATAACGGCGTCGAGTTTACCGGCCTAGATTGTGTAATCTGGGCCATTGGCCGTGAACCTGCCAGTGACAAACTCAACCTGGCTGCTGCCGGGGTAAAAACAGATAAAGATGGTTTTATCAGTACCGACAAATACCAGAATACTAATGTAAAAGGCATTTACGCCGTAGGCGATATTACCGGCGAAGCCCAGTTAACCCCGGTAGCCGTTAAAGCCGGCCGTTTATTAGCAGAGCGCCTGTTTAATAAAGATATGCCCCATGCGCATATGGATTACTCGCTGATCCCAACCGTAGTGTTCAGCCATCCGCCAATTGGCACTATAGGGCTAACCGAAGCAGAAGCCATTGAAAAATATGGTGCAGCCAATGTAAAAGTGTACCGGTCGGGCTTTGCTGCTATGTATAACGCCATCACCGAGCATCGCGCACTTAGCCGTTTTAAACTGGTATGCACAGGCAAAGAGGAAAAAGTAGTCGGCCTGCACGGTATTGGCGAAGGTATGGACGAAGTACTGCAAGGCTTTGCTGTAGCAATAAAAATGGGCGCCACCAAGGCCGATTTTGACGCCACCGTGGCGCTGCACCCTACCAGTGCCGAAGAGTTTGTTACGCTACGTTGATCAACAAGGAGGCTTAGCAACTAACTTAGCCTCCTAACGTTTCCATTTACTCAAGTTCAACAATGACACGAAGAACAGTGTGCTGAAAAACACATTGGACAGTAGCTTTTTCAGGATAGAAAAGTGCTAAATTCACACCGTCCCCCACAGAGCTACTGTAAACCACACCATCAAATCCAAAGTCTTTTATTAATTCACATAAATATTGACTAGGAACATACTCGTACGCAGAAGCTCGTTTGGATACGGGTCTCTTTAATTCATCACCGAGCTTCTCAAGGAAATTAATGTCTGTTCTGAGCATTGCGATTTGAGTTTCATCTTGAAGCGGAATTGGGGAGACTGTTATCTTAGGATGTCTTAAATCAGCTAGATGCAACCTATCCTCAACTAACACCTCTGCTACAGTTATTTGATCTCCGGTATGTGGCCTTATCTCAGCAATAGCCGTTAGAGCGTTACTAGCAATGTATAAGTATGGAATTCCAGCAGGGTTTGCCCTTCCATGAGAAACTATTTCTTTAGGTGGCGCCAACATTTTATCACTATGTATTAGCTCAGGCCCCTCTTGGACTCTAGCGCGAAACCATGTCCGTCCTATTTGGCCATCTCGGAAGATCAAAAAATCGAATAACTCTCTTAAACGGGTTTTATTAATCTCTGTTTTCGGAAAATACCTATTGGAGTGTTTTAGCTCAGAACGCAGATCATTCCATTTGACAAGAGCATCACTCTCACTGTCGTTAGTTGGAACAAACCGCTTCCGAACAATTTCGCCATCGTCCAAAATATCGGCTAACAGCGATTTAGCCCGCGCCAAGTCCATACTCGGATTTACAAACATAGCCCAATCTTTTTTTAACCACTCAACAAGGAAATCTCCAGATGGCTCTTCCTTGTATACAGCAATTAACTGTTCAAAATAGCTTTGCAGTACTGATGGAGGAACACAGAACTGTTGTTCAGAGTTACAATAGCTACAAGTCCTAAAATGATCAGGCCCGAAAAGCTCGGACATTGCTGGAATATCGTCGGATAAAAAAGGATCACTAAAACATTTCTCGCAACAAAACATACCTATCCTTGGTTTGCTTCAAAGTAAGCAGCAAGGGTTTCTATATGATGCTGCATGGACAGTTTCTTCACATATCCCAGTCCGGGAAAATGCCCCCGCTCTCTTAAACTTAAAAACTCTTGAATCGCTGTTGATTTAAAAATCTGACTCGCCGACTTCTCAACTTCCAAATACAGTTTATTCAGTGCTTCCTGAAACTTACCTGCGGGATCTGTTGGTGTGTCATACCTATCAGATTTAAAGTGATAGATATGCATTTCTTCATCTTTCAGAAGATCAATGAATGTTATATGTATTGCAACTGAGTACGCGGGACCACCTGTCTCTGAAAAGTCATCACCGACAATAAGATAGTCTCCGAAGCCATCCATACCCTCTTCAGAATATGTAGCATGAAGATCTGAGAAAAATTCAACCTCTGGATGTAATCGGTTCGCCTGTCGCCTTTTAAAACCATCTCTCAATAAAATCCTTCTCAGACCGTAAAAGTTTTTACGATAAAGCTTGCCACAGAATTGTTCTAAGAAGATGTGTTCAGAATCATATGCTTGTTCAGCAATTAGACCCAGCAAACCTTTGGCCTCCGAAAACCCAGCGTGGATAAACGCGATACGCCTGTTTGTATGCGAGTTACAGATTTCTGCGATTTCTGCCAGAGTTGTCTCTTCTGACAGATAAATCCCAGCTAATAACTTATCGTAATCTGAGAAGTCGTTGGTAAGCAGAGTATGGATAGCGGAACTATCATCTGAGTGATCACCATTTGGAGGATTAACAATTAATACAATCTCACCATTGGCCTCTTTTACAGATTCAAGCGTACGTTTTAAGCCACTTAAAGCCTCTTTCACCGGCTCAACAATCGGAGTAAAACCAGATTGAGCTAGCAAAGCCGCATTTTCTCTTATTGTAATTAAGTCATATTGCTTGCCGCGGAAATAGGGATAATACATTGATACGTTAAGTCCATTTAAGTGCTTCAGTTATCGGCGTATCAATCGCATTAACCAACCTTGCGTGATCCATCCGGCGAATTGGCGCTGTCAAAATAGCAGTATGTAACGCACTGGGCGTTTTTGCTATCAAATCTGACAATGGTTTCAAACTCCGCGTACTCTTCAAAACCGTAATCATGCTGTTATGTACATCTCTGGAACCCAAAGTTGAAAAAACACTCTTTAAAGCGCCATACATCTGAGTGTTTGGTACATCAGGAACGTCGATGCCAAGTAATTGAAGAATCTTTACAGATTCCTTAATCCTGATTGATTCAAAAACAACCAAAGGATCGATTCTTTCTACATTATCTTCAGCTTCTCTGATTGTCGACATCTTAAATCGCTGATTCAGTACCATTATGCCAACATCCTCTGGCAACAAGTTCTGTACAGCATCCAGATGATTTTGTCCGACAACCACGTTTACTCTTGCGAAGAAATTACGGTATTCATCAACCTGAGACGTTAATCTAACCAGTGAATCACGTTCCGATTTGATTTCGTATACAGTCGATGTACCGTTCAGAATCGCAACATCTGCTTTGCATTTTCCTACCCGAAATTCTGTGAGCATCGCAGCCGAATTTAAATTGTGTACACCAAGCAAAACCTTCTGCGTTATCGCGGCCTTGTAGGAATATTCATTCCTGAACTTCGCGTTTTTTAGAATTTTGAAAGCAGATTCATAAACATCTCGAACAGAAGCTGATTTATCCAAAAAATCAGCTAAAGATGATTCTTTTGCTAAACGAGAAAATTGCCCGGAACGGCCTTTAACCGCGAGCTCCTGAAGAACTGAAGAAGCAAACAGCCTAGAGACTGCTGCAATGTGCAGTGTATTTAACGAACTAAACATATCCTACCATCATCAGGTCATCCTCACCTGCAGTGCTACTTTGCTGAATACGCAAATTGTAACACAGTAAAAATGCTAACCCAGCCAACTACGATGTTTAGACTATATTGCCTCGTACAGCAAATAGCCAATGGATTTATCCCAAAACTGCAGGGTGATGCCGATGTGAGAGAATCGCTCCATATCCATTTTTGGCCGACAGTAATACAGAGGAAATGTAGATAACTACAGGTTTTAAGCACTTACTTCACCATCAGCACGCAGTTGCAACCGGAACATTAAACCCGGCTGCATTCTGTGTGCTGATAACACCCAGCCATGCGCCAGGGCTATTTCGCGGCAAATGGTCAGGCCCAGCCCGGCTCCGGTATCGCGTTTGTGCGCGCCGCGCCAGAAGCGGTCAAACAACTTGGGTAATTGCGCGTCGTCAATACCCGGGCCATGGTCACGCACGGTAATATTGTCAGAGAACACGTCTACCGACACAGCGCTGCCTGGAGGCGCATGCTGTATGGCATTTTCCAACAAGTTTTTTAGCAGCGTAAATAAAGCGCCCTTATCTGCCTGTAACATAATGTCAAAGGCATGCAGCTCCAAATTCAACTTAACCTGTGCGGCATCGGCCATCCGTTGCAAATAAGCTACTGCCTCTGCCACCAATTGCGGCATCTTGACCGGAATAAACTTGTAGTTCTGCCGTTCACTGGCTTCTGCCAGCAATAACAATTGCTGTACCTGACGTGACATATAGCTGACATCATGCAGCAACCAGTTGCGCGGTTCTGTTTCTGGCATCAATTCAAGCTGGGCGCGAATTAACGCCAGCGGGGTTTTTAATTCATGCGCGGCGGTGGCCAGAAACTCCTGCTGTAGACGATAACCTTGTTCCAGCCGCTCCAGTGCCTGATTAAAGCTGTTTACCAGAGGGGTAAGTTCAGTTGGTACCCCTTTAACCGGCAAACGAATATCCAGAGAATAAGGAGAGATAGTGGACGCAGACTGAGATATTTCTTTTAGTGGCTTTAGGGTATAGCGCAAAGTGATGTAAGCACACAAACCGAAAGCAAGCAACAGCACCACGCTAAACAGCGCCACACCCGCTCCCACCAGCGGCAGGGCAATATGGCGATGCATAAGCTCCATAAACCTTGTGCTGGCGGTAAGCTGCAAGTACCAGATTTTACCATTGTGCATTATTGGCTCCGTTGCCCCATGCATAGTAAGCCCATCATGTTCAAAATCAAACAGGCCACGCACCGGTCTGAGTGACGCGTTGCCCTCTGGCCAGACAGAGTTGCCGGTACCTGAGTGCAATACCACGTTACCGGCTTCGTCCAGTATCCGGTACGCCGTTTCACGCGGGACACTTTCAAACAACCATGTTACGTCCTCTACCTTCGCAGCAAAGCCAATCGGCGTACCATTGTCGTCGTATCTGATATCATCAGCTATTCCTGCCGCTGCGTCAGCCAGGTCCATTCTGGCAAGCGTATTATCCTGCAGCACCCAAACCGCAGCCAGCACCAACAACGTTACGCTCAGAATCATCCCGGCCAGATACGACAGTAATATTTGCAGTCGCAAACTATTGAAATGACGCATCGTTACGAAGCGCATAGCCTATACCTCTTATATTTACTATCCGCTGCTGCGAACCAATGGCCTGTAGTTTGCGCCGCAGCCGGTGCAGCACCACATCCAGTGCGTTGGGCGTAACTGCCTCACTAAAGCCCCAACCGGCGGCTTCAAGCGCACTATGACGCACTGATTCATTACATCTGCGTACCAGTAACAGCATAATTTGCAGCTCGGCCTGCGCCAGTATCTCGCTTTTATCACCGCAGCAGATAAGGCTGTCAGCCGGGCGCAAAGTTAAATCGCCACATTGGGGTTCCAGTGAGCGCACTTCAGCCGGCCGGCGCAACAGTGCCCGCACCCGTGCTACCATTTCTTCCATGGCAAAGGGTTTGGCCAGATAATCTTCGGCGCCGGCATCGAGCCCTTCCACCCGATCATTTAGTGCGGTGCGCGCAGTCAGTACCAGGCAGGGAATGGTGTTGCCGGCCTCACGTAAACGCCGTAACAGCGATAGCCCATCACCGTCTGGTACGCCCCGGTCAATCACCAGTGCCTGATAAGGCACCTGCTGCAAAGCAACCCAGGCATGGTCAATGCGGCTAAATACATCGGCGACAATACCAGCAGGCGCCAGCCCTTCGCCTATCAGCCGGGCTAAGCGCTCGTGATCTTCAAGCAACAGGATGCGGTTCATCAGAAACGGTACATATAACCGAGCATCACCCGGTTTTCTGTTGAACTGTCTACCAGAGGGCTGTCTTTTATTTCCGACGCCAGGCTGGTAACGCTAACATCAACAAACACCAAATGCTTTTGTTTAAACATATAGCCTCCACGGGCGCCAACCTCAATATTTACCGCAGATTCACCCTGATAATAAGCCCGGCCAGCCGTCACTTCATTGGCGCGCACGCCATAGTAGTAATCAACATACTTTTTATCCAGTAAGCTCACTACCACACGCGGGGTAAACATAAAATGTTGTTTAAAATGCCAGGTTCTCTCTAAACCAACATTAAAGGCGCTACCTTCGCTGTCGCCAGACACCTCAGTAACATATTCGGCGCTGATATCAACCAGGCTATTTTGCCATTCTGCTTTAAAGCCCGCCCAGAAACCACCGTCGCGATCTTCCATACCATTAAGGATTGGCGCATCGCTTTGTTTATAGTCAGTAAAGTCGTATTTACCGAGAATACTGAAATTAATTTTACTCGACTCACTAAACTGATAACCCGGCAACTTAACTGCCAACTCCGGCCCGGCCAGCCGGATATAGCGGTTTTCATAGCTCAGTATCGGTAACACCCTGGTTTTACGGTCAATATCAGTATAGGCCTTCTGGCTGCTGACGACTGCTAACCCCAGCCCCCAAGATGATGAGGACGAGCCGTCATCCTGCTGCTGTGCAGCAACGGCCAAAGGTAAAGCTGCGCCAAGCAGCATAAACGAAACCGCTATAGTGCGGGCTAATACCGCTTTGGAATGAGGCTCAGTGGAGATCAATAAACGCATAGATAACTTCCTTTCAGGTGATGTGTAGGTGGCGTTGTATGTAACAGAGCCCCCATCATCCACCGCCTGACTTACCTAAAACTTACCAAAGCTTTTTTTTGCTGTTTTTGCGCCAGTAAGTTTGCTGAAAGGCAACTTGCCGGACAGTAGCTGCTATACCCGCTAGAATAAGGAAGCAGAACATGAAAAGGTCACACCAGGTTGTGTTTATTGCCACGGTGTTTGTGGTGGCTATTACAGCGGCGTTAGTTATTGTCGCTGGCACACCAGCAAACAGCCCTGGCATTGCAGTCGCTAAACCCACGCTGACAGTTAACCTGGCTACACCACAGCTTATGGCATTACCGCTAACAATATCGGCCAATGGCAGTATCAGTGCCTGGCAGGAAGCCATTATCGGTAATGAAACCGACGGTTTAAGGCTGGCACAAGTCAATGTGAATGTTGGCGATACCGTACAGCGTGGCCAGTTGTTGGCGACCTTCGCCGCAGATACCGTTAAGGCAGAACTGGCACAAAGCCTGGCTGCCGTAGCAGAAGCCGAAGCGGTACTGGCAGAAGCTGCCGACAACGTAAAGCGTGCTATTGAATTGCAAGGCAGCGGCGCGCTGTCAGCACAACAAATTCAGCAATACCGCACCACAGAAAAAACTGCTCTGGCCCGGCTTAAATCGGCACAAGCTCAGCTGGACACCCAGCAACTACGCCTGAAACAAACTCAGGTGCTGGCACCTGACAACGGCATAATTTCTGCCAGAACCGCCACTGTCGGCGCGGTGTTGCCGGTAGGCCAGGAGCTGTTTCGCCTGATCCGTGGTAGCCGGCTGGAGTGGCGGGCTGAGGTGTCAGCACAAGATCTGGCAAAACTGCAACCGGGGCAAATGGTACAGGTTACGCCGGTCGGCGGTAACACCATCACAGGTTCGCTACGTATGATAGCACCGGTAGTAGATACCCAAACCCGCAACGCGTTGGTCTATGTTGACCTGCCTGTCGATACCACCATCCGGGCTGGTAGCTTTGCCCGCGGCCAGTTTGCTCTGGGTGCCGCTGAGGTACTAACACTGCCGCAAAGTGCCGTGCAACTGCGGGATGGTTTTAGCTATGTGCTGCAAGTAAGCCCGGATGGCCGTGTCAGGCAAACCAAAGTCAGCACCGGGCGGCGCAGTGCTGATTTGGTGGAAATTACCAGCGGCATTACCCCGGCCGATCAGGTAGTTGCCACAGGCGGTGCCTTTCTTGGCGATGGTGATTTGGTGCAGGTTGTCCCCCTCCTGCCTGCCACACACCAATCTGTAAAACCCAGCTCGACAACAGCGGCTGTAACCGCTTCATCAGACGAAGCGATGTAGCCGGAGTATTAAAATGAATTTAAATATCTCTACCTGGGCCATACGTAACCCTACGCCGGCTATTTTGCTGTTTATTCTGCTGACCTTTGCCGGAATTATTAGTTTTCGCGCCATGAAAATTCAGGATTTACCTGATCTGGATTTACCCACTGTTACCGTAACAGTGGCGTTACCGGGGGCTTCTCCGTCGCAACTTGAAACCGATGTCGTACGCAAAATAGAAAGCGCGCTGGCCACAGTGCAGGGTGTTAAACATATTTACAGCAACCTGACCGATGGTGAAGCCAGTATTTCGGTTGAGTTCCGGCTGGAGCGTTCGATACAGGAAGCCGTTGATGATGTGCGTGATGCGGTATCACGCATTCGGGCCGATTTGCCGTCTGATTTGCGCGATCCGGTAATAAAAAAGGAAGAATTGTCCGGCTCACCTATTCTGACTTATAGCGTCAGCTCAGCACAGATGGATAACGAAGCCTTATCCTGGTTTGTTGATAACGATATCAGCAAGGCCCTGCTGGCGGTCAGAGGGGTGGGTGCTGTTAGCCGGGTGGGTGGCGTTAACCGTGAAATACGCGTGGATCTGGATTTTGCCGCCCTGCTGGCATTCAATACCACTGCCGCCGATATTTCACGCCAGTTACGGCTGGTGCAGCAGGAAGCCGCCGGTGGCCGCGCCCATTTTGGCGGGATGGAACAATCAGTAAGAACCATTGCTACCGTGCAGTCGGCTGAAGAATTCGCCGCTATGGAACTCACTTTAACTGATGGCCGCCGGTTGCGGCTGGATCAAATAGCCACAGTATCTGACACCGTGGCAGAGCAACGTTCTGCAGCCTTTCTTAACGGTGCCGCTGTGGTCGGTTTTGAGATCACCCGCGCCATCGGTTACGGCGAAATTGAAGTAGCAGAAGGGGTACGTGCGGCGCTGCAACAGCTGCAAACACAGCGGCCGGACATCAGCGTAACAGAAGTCTTTAACCTGATTGACCCGGTAGCGGAGAATTATGCCGGTTCCATGCAGCTATTGTATGAAGGCGCCTTACTGGCGGTATTAGTGGTATTTCTGTTCTTACGCGATTGGCGCGCCACCTTTATTTCTGCGCTGGCACTGCCACTGTCGATCATCCCCACCTTTATGGTGATCCATATGATGGGCTTTTCGCTCAATACTGTCACCTTACTATCGTTATCTTTAGTGATTGGGGTGTTGGTTGACGATGCTATCGTTGAAATTGAAAACATAGAACGTCATTTGTTAATGGGCAAAACGCCGTATCAGACGGCAATGGAAGCCGCCGATGAAATTGGTCTGGCAGTGGTTGCCACTACCTTTACACTGATAGCAGTATTTTTACCCACCGCCTTTATGAGCGGCGTAATAGGCAAGTTCTTCGTGCAGTTTGGCTGGACTGCCGCCATAGCGGTGCTATTTTCCCTGCTGGTAGCGCGTATGCTTACGCCAATGATGGCTGCATACCTGCTGCGCTCGCCTAAGCTGCAAAATAAGCAGCAGGTTAAAGCAGAATCTGGCTGGATCCGCCACTACCTTAAGCTGGTAACCTGGTGTTTGCAGCACAAAGGAACAACCCTGGCTGCTGCGTCAGTATTTTTCGCTGGCGGCATTATGCTGGCCATGGTGCTGCCCGGTGACTTTATGCCGGCAGATGACAATCAGCAAACCCAGGTTAGGCTTACACTGCAGCCTGGTACTAAGTTGCAGGACACTATCGCCCTGGCTGAACAGGCGCGCCAGATACTGCAGCAAAATGAACATGTAAAACAAGTTTACACCGCTATTGGCAGTGGTAGTTCCGGTGCATCAGATGACGGAGGTAGCTCAGCAGCCAGTGTACGCTCTGCGGTACTGACCCTTAGCATTACCCATCGCAATCAGCGGGCTGGATTACATAAACAACAAATTGAACAGCAATTGCGCGAAGCTATAAGGGTGCTGCCGGGTGCCAGGGTTAAAGTAGGTATGGGCGGAAGCGAAAACTATACGCTGGTGCTGGCCGGCGAGGATAGCCGTATTTTACAGCAACATGCGCTACAGGTAGAGCGCGAACTGCGCGCTATCCCGGGCATTGGTGCCGTTACCTCAACGGCCAGCCTGGTGCGGCCGGAGCTGATTGTTACCCCTGATTTTGCCCGCGCAGCAGACCTTGGTGTTACCTCCTCGGCCATTGCCGATACGCTGCGGGTTGCCACAGCCGGCGACTATGATCAGGACTTGCCCAAACTGAATCTGAGTGAACGCCAGGTGCCGGTGGTAGTGCGCCTGAACGATATCGCCCGTGAAGACTTTGACACCTTTAAACGCTTACCCATACCCGGTGCCCGCGGCCCGGTAGCACTGGAAAACGTCGCCCGGCTGGAAATAGGCAGTGGCCCGGCTGAAATTGCCCGTTTTGACCGGATGCGTAATATTAACTTCGAGGTAGAGCTAAACAACCTGCCGCTGGGTGTGGTGGAGCAAGCCGTATTGGCGCTGCCAAGCGTGCAAGCTCTGCCACCGGGCGTATCCCAGACTACACAGGGTGATGCGGAAATGATGGGCGAACTCGCCAGCGGTTTCGCTGTGGCCATGTTAACCGGCGTGATCTGTATTTATATGGTGCTGGTGTTGTTGCTAAAAGATGTGGTGCAGCCGCTAACCATCCTTACCGCGCTGATTCTCTCGGTGCCGGGTGCCTTTCTGGCGCTGTTTTTAACCAATGCCGCGCTGTCGCTGCCGGCCATGATTGGCTTAATTATGTTAATGGGTATCGCCACCAAAAACTCTATTCTGCTGATTGATTACATCATCATTGCCCGGCGCGATCACCTGCTAAACCGTTGGGACGCCGTTATTGACGCCTGCCGCAAACGGGCCCGGCCAATAGTGATGACAACCATTGCCATGGGCGCTGGCATGATGCCGATCGCCTTAGGTATGGGCGGCGATCCGAGCTTTCGCGCCCCAATGGCAATTGTCGTTATTGGTGGCCTTATCACCTCTACCTTTCTAAGCCTGCTGGTGATCCCAGTGGTATACAGCTGTGTAGATGAGGTCGTGCAGTGGCTAAAACCACGTTTGCACCGTTTTTCACCGCTTAACCACTAATAAAGCGGCAGAAATCGCTGCCAACATATGTTGCATTAGGTTAATATTCTGGTTTTTCTGGCTAAGATAAAAAAAGCGTTGCTACAGCTGAACTGAAGGCGCTAAAACAAGTCTTCTACTTGTTGAAAAACAATGTATTAACGCTACGTTATAAACGTCAAAGACTCTATGCTTAAAATACAACCATGTTGGTGATTGATGAAAACTGCTATGACAATAGGTGCGGTGCTGCCGCTTAAAGTAACCGGCAGCTACGGTGTAGACGATTTAAACCGGGCGCATATTTTATTTAGCTCACTGCAACGTTTTGCTGAACCGGGGTTGTTCAGCGAATTCTATGTGGTGGTGCCTGCCGCTGAAGTGGAACAAGTCAGTTCGGCTTTTGCCCGCTGGCAGTCGCTGGGTATTCAGGTGATATCTGAAGATACCCTGGTGCCGGAGCTGGCAAAGTACCCCAAAATGCGCGGCTGGCGTAAGCAGCAAATCGTTAAACTGGCGATAGCCGCAAAAATGCAGGCTAAATTTTATTTAACCTTTGATGCCGATGCTATCTGCCTTAAACCACTAACTGCAGAAAAGCTTATTGTCGATGGCAAAGCCTTGTTACAGTACGAGCAACGCGCCCAGCACCCCAAATGGTGGAAAGCGTCTGCCCGTATCTTAAAAATGAATGCCAATATTGGCGATCCGCAACTGGGCATGACAGTAACACCGGCTATTTTAGCTACTGATATTGTTAAAAGCCTGATGCAACAACTCACACCAACCTCAGCAAAACAGAGCTGGGTAGACTGGCTATGCCAGTTACATTTACCTAAACACCCGAAAAACTGGCTGCTGCACCGGTTTTTAATGCTGAAATGGACTGAATACTCGTTGTACTACCTGTGCGCCCACAAGCTGGGGTTACTGGATAAATACCATGTTACTGCCGGTACGGCCGAACTGCCGCAGCGGTTGCTGGTGCATGAGTCACACCCCTACGAGCAGTGGGATGTCGCGCGCAGTTTCAGCAACAAATGCCCTGGCCTGTTTTGTGTGGTGGGCAGCAAAACCTTTTTACCCCCTGCAGAGGTATGGCAGAAGGTAAGGCCCTTTATTGCAACGCAGCAAAATACCGGGCCTTTATAACGCGCCACAATGCCGGGCTACTACCCCGGCAATTGTTCAGCATAACTTAAGTTCAAAACGACATAATAGCGCCATCCCCTGGTGCTATAGCGGCAGGCAGATCCCGGCGTTAAAACAGCCGTAGTTGTAATTAAGATAACAGCTTCATTACAAAGTCACACAATCTGCCACTAATCGCCGCTTTATATTACCGCCAGTAAATACAATGCGCAGCGGTGTAACTGATGATCCCGAAAATAATTCATTATGTCTGGGTAGGGAATGCGCCCAAGCCCGAACTGGTACTCAAATGTATTGCCAGTTGGAAAACGTACCTGCCAGACTATCAGATTGTAGAGTGGAATAACGACAGCGTGCATGCGCTGGACAATACCTATATGCAACAGGCTTTTGCGGCGGGTAAATGGGCTTTTGTTTCTGATTATCTGCGACTTTACGCTTTACAGCAGTACGGCGGCTTTTACTTTGATACTGATCTGGAAATTACTGCAGATCTTGAAGCATTCCGCCAGCATGATTTCGTTACCGGTTTTGAACAATTTAAAAAGCGTCTGGCTCCGGTAACGGCGTTAATGGGCGCAACCGCTAACAATGCTGTGATCCGCCAATTGCTACAACCTTATGCCAGCAAACCATTTATTAAGGCGGATGGCCAATTTGATTTAACCCCTAATACCGGGCTGATTAGTGAGATTTTTGCCGAAAAGTTTGGTTTAGTTAAACCCTACACCGCCAATCATATTACCAAACTGACAGACAATGCCTTTATTTACCCCAGCCACTACTTTTGTACGCCGGAGGCGGATAAACCCGGTTATGCTATTCATCACTTTAACGGCTCATGGTTTGATGAATACAGCCGTAAGCTATTGTTCAAAATTAAGAACTACAAACTTATCCGCTTAAAGCGCAACAAAATACGCTCGGCGTTACTGCCGTTACAAAGCGGTGAAACCAAGATTTGGCAGCTAGGCTTAAATGCCAGATACAGCCTGTTAGTGGTGCATAGCAGCCAAAGTTAGATAACTTAATCAACACTACGCTGTTACCCGTGGTGTCACTGGTGCCACGGGGTAAATCTAACAGCCCGCTCACCACCTTGTAGCGCTAACAGCTTCACCTGCTGTATCTTTGTTTCGGTTGTTACAACACTTTTGTCCAATGTTGACTAAGCTGATTTTCAGCTGTAACCGAAAACAGGACTAAAAAATGGATTTTTTCAATGAGTTAATAAACGGCGATTTTATGCCGCATGGCCATTGTTTGTTATGGCGCACCGATTTACTGCTGCTACATGTGGGTGGCGATACGCTGACATTTATCGCCTATATGCTGATCCCGATAGCCTTAATAAGGCTGGTCAGGGCAAGGGATGACCTGCGCTTTAACTGGATGTTTCTGCTATTTGCCGGTTTTATTTTTTTCTGCGGCGCCACCCATATTCTCGGCATTATCAATGTCTGGCATGGCTATTACTATATTCACGGCATTATCAAGTCGATGACCGGCATTATCTCCCTTCTGACGGCGATATTACTCTGGTACTTGCTGCCGCAGGCGATAAGTTTACCCGGCAGACGAGCTATGGAGGCTAAAATTGTAGCGCTGATGCGGGCTGAACATGAGCTGGCAGCATCAAACCAGCGGCTGGAAGCTGAGGTAAAAAAACGTACTGCACAGCTGGAGAAAATGGCTACCACTGATGAGCTGACAGAGCTGTTAAACCGGCGCGAAATTATGCGCCTGCTTGAGCTGGAGGTTGCCCGCGCTGATCGCCAGGGTACTGCGCTGAGTATTATGATGCTGGATTTAGACCACTTTAAGGCGATAAACGACAGTTATGGCCATCAGGCCGGCGATCGCGCCTTAAAAAATGCCGCAGAAAACTTTAAACAACAACTGAGGAAGACCGACTTTATTGGCCGCATTGGCGGTGAAGAGTTTCTGGTGATTTTACCCGACACCGATATCAGCAGTGCTTACAGGCTTGCCAACCGCATTCGTCAGGCTTTGGAACAGCAAACCACTGACAACTCTGCAATACCAAGCTGTACCGCCAGCATAGGGGTGACGCAATATATCGCCCCTGACGATCTGCACAGTTTAATTCAGCGCGCCGATGAAACCCTGTATCAGGCAAAATCCAATGGCCGTAATTGTGTGTATCAGTCACCAGACTAATGCCGCCAAAGCCGCAGTTGCCTAGTGCAGAACAAAGCGGAACTATAGTTTGCCCGGCTGCAGCTTAATCCGCAGTAAATAACTGCTGGCGGTAATATACAGCCAGCGGTTGTCACGGCTTAATGCCACATTGGCCGCAGCTACACCGGTTTGTATTGTGCCAAGGTGTTCGCCCTGTGGTGATAACAACCAAACGCCCCCCGGGCCGGTAGCCAGCAATACACCTGATGGCAGCACTTTTAAGCCATCGGGCAGGCCGCTGGCAGTTTTAGTGACTGCTGTGGCATCAAAAAACAGCTCGCCTTTAGCCAAACTGCCATCGTTGTTAACAGCATAACGCCACCACTGCGCTGTCGCCGGATCAGAATTGGCAACGTATAGCCATTGCTCGTCCGGTGAAAACGCCAGGCCATTGGGCCGCGTTAAATTGTCTGCCAATAGTGTGATCTTGCCATCTGCAGCCAGCCGGTATACGCCATTGACGCTTTGCTGTTTTTGCGCTGAATCATCACCGCCTTTTAAGCCATAAGGCGGATCAGTAAAGTAATAGGCACCGCTGCTATGCTGCACCAGATCATTGGGGCTATTAAGCAGTTTGTCCTGATAATGGCTCACCAATGTCTGATAACGCGGTAAGTTGCCGGAGGCATCCTGCAACAGCGCCAGGCGCCGATCGCCATGCTGCGCCAGCACCAGCTTATTATCGGCATTGAAAATCAGGCCGTTGGCACCTTCCTGCAGATTATTCTCCGGGTACAGGCCACTATAGCCAGAAGGCTGCAGATATACCGTTAAACCGCTTTTTTCACTCCAGCGGTACACTTTATTCTCCGGTACATCGGAGAACAGAATATCGCCGGTATCAGGCTCGGCTACCGGCCCTTCTGCCCAGCGAAAGCCTTCGGCCAGTTGCTCCAGCGTGGCATCTGCAGCCACTAACTGCTGCATTTTCGGCTTAAGGGTTAATACCGGCTGCGCCGGCCAGGGCGGGTTGGCAGCCAGGGCAGGAGCAATTAGTAAACACAGGGCAAAAGCTGAAAATCGCATAAAAAGTCCGCTAAGTCAGGTCAAGTGCTTACAGGCTAGCATCAGTACCCGTTTGAAGAAATGCTCAAATTTGCTGTTTTGCTTATGTTTATTAACACAACCGGGCTTGTTCTTCCGGTCGCAGCGTTAACACCTCTACCCCGCTTTCGGTTACGGCAATAGTATGTTCCCACTGCGCCGATAACTTTTTATCGCGGGTTACTACTGTCCAGCCATCTTTTTTGGTTTTTACTTTGGCACTGCCCTGGTTCAGCATGGGCTCTATGGTAAACACCATACCGGGCTTTAGCAGCATACCGGTGCCAGCAGCGCCATAATGCAGCACTTGCGGCTCTTCGTGCATTTCACGGCCTATGCCATGGCCGCAATATTCGCGTACCACACTGTAACCTTTGCTGCGGGCAAACTGTTCAATGGCAAAGCCGATATCACCTAAACGGGCGCCGGGTTTTACCGCCTTAATGCCAAGCCATAGCGCGCTGTAACAGTCGTCTATTAACTGGCGCGCCAGAAAACTCAGCTCGCCAATGCCATACATCTTGCTGGAATCGGCAATAAAGCCATGTTTTTCCAGCGTGATATCTACATTAACAATATCACCGTTTTTCAGCACCTGCGTAGCTGAAGGCACGCCATGGCATACCACATCGTTAACCGACGTATTCAGTACATAGGCAAAACCATACTGGCCTTTGCTGGCCGGGCGCGCCTGTAATTCATCAACAATATAGCGCTCGGCCAAATCATTGATCTGCAAAGTAGACATGCCCGCTACGATGTTTTTATCCAGCATGGCAAATACCTGGGTCAGTAAGCGGCCGGCCTCACGCTGCAACGCCAGCTCGGCGGCAGTTTTAAGCTGAACGGCGATCATCGCTGCCTCCGGCCAGTTTAAACTCGGCCTGCTGCAACAGCATTTGCACCAACTGCTGATAATTATGTGTTGGGTGCAGTTCAGCCAGCATACCCATTTTCAACCAGAATTCAGCCTGCGCATTAATAGAGCGTGACATAGCACCGCTGGCTTTACGAATTTCTTCATGCAGCTCATCTGCAATTTTAACGATACCCAAGGTGATACTCCGCTACTAAGGCTTAATATACGAAGTATATATAAAACATATATTCCGGTAAAGTCAGGCGTGTAAATTCGGTTGCCCTAGTATTTTCAGTTGCACTAATTTTAAGTTGCGCTAAGGCAGTTATTTTCGCAAAGTACCCACCTTTGTTAATAAGTGTGGGAGCAAATGGCAATGGCTGCAGAACTGCGTACCCTGCTGGTGGGCTATGGTTATGCCGGTAAAACGTTTCACGCCCCGCTGCTACGGGCAACGCCGGGCCTTAAGCTGACGCATGTCGCGTCATCGCAGGCAGCACAGGTTAAACAACAGCTGGGAATTGATGTTACGGTACTGGCCGATTACACCGCCGCCGTGCAACTGGCGGAAATTGATCTGGTGGTAATTGCCAGCCCGAACGACAGCCATGCACCTTTAGCCGAACTGGCACTGCGCGCCGGTAAGCATGTCGTGGTAGATAAACCCTTTGCGCTTACCTATAAAGAAGCTACAGCGTTAACCGCTCTGGCGACAGAGCAAAAACTGCTGCTGTCGGTATTTCATAACCGCCGCTTTGATGCCGATTTTCTCAGCCTGCAGCAGTTGTTAAACAGCGCTCAGTTGGGCCGGGTAGCACATTTAGAATCACGCTTTGACCGCTTCCGGCCGCAGGTGCGTCAGCGCTGGCGTGAACAGGCTGGGCCTGGCGCCGGTTTATGGTTTGACTTAGGCCCGCACCTGCTGGACCAAAGCCTGGTGTTATTTGGCCTGCCTCACAGCATTACGGCCAGCTTAAAAACGCTACGGCCAGATGCCACAGCCACCGACTGGTTCTCGGTATTACTGGATTACGGCCACTTTAGCGTAACCCTTGGCGCCTCTATGCTGGCCGCCGCCCCTTCGCCACGCTTTACCTTGCAGGCACAACACGGCAATTGGCAAAAGTTTGGCCTGGATATCCAGGAAGATCAGCTAAAGCAAGGCTTAACACCTGCTGATGCTGGCTGGGGCATAGAACCCCAACCCGGTTTGCTGTATATGGATGATCACGTGAGGCCTTACAGCCCGGCAACCGGCTGTTATCAGCATTATTATGCAGCCATTGTTGCGGCAATAAATGGCAAGGGGCCAAACCCGGTACCGCCACAGCAAGCCTGTAGCGTAATGCAGCTGCTTGAACTGGCTGAGCAATCGGCAGCTGTGGGACGAACATTGCCGGTTATAGCAGCTCAATAGTGCCCTATATTGCCAATTCAGCCGTTATCGCTAACACTAAAACGCAGTGTTATTAAGCAAGGAAATATTATGGCCCGTTTTTCCCTGAGTAAGCTGTATTTACTGCCGTTGCTGTGCACCCCGCTATTGGCATCGGCGCAATTTAACCAATGTGACATCGACGCCCCTGCGGCAGTTTACGGTGCCCAAATCTGGCTGGAAATGGGCCATCCGCTAAATATGACTATAGAACGCCTTGGCCGCTTGCCGGACAGCGCCGGCGCTAAGCTTATTGCACTGGCGTATCAGGGCTGGCAACAGGGCAAAGCCGAACAGCAAATCAATACCGAAGTTACCGCACTGTGTAAAACTTTTACTGCCGACGCCCTGCTGGCAGACGTAATAGAAAGCCCCTGGCCGGTGTTGCGCACAGTATGCGGCGATGCCAGTGAAAACCTGGTTACCGTGCTAAACGACGCAGGCGGCGTTAACGCCAGTGCAGCTTCGGTGCTGTTTTATCTTAAAGGTGAAGAACCGGCACCCAATTTACTGCCACTGGCCGAACAGGCTGTAGCACTTAAACAGCAAAATAGCGCTGATATGCAGATCCTTGAACGGCTATATACCAGTTGCGCCGCAAAAACCGACACGTACAAATTAGCATTGGGTAAAGAAATGTATGTTGAGTAGCCGGCACTGTATAAAGGGTTGCTTAGCTACCGGCTTAGCTCGCTGATACTGCCGTTGGTTAAATCCAGCATAAAGTGCATATCGCTTTCACCATGGCGAAAGGCCTGTAGCAGTTGAAACACATCGCCAAACTGCCGGGCGAAACTGTCGCTGCCGGTTTCAGTTTCGGCTTTAGCCGCCAGTAAGCGCGTAAGCAACTGATACTGCGCCAACCGCTGCGGGCTGATATCCTGCAGTGCCAGTTGGCCGGCATTACGCAGCCGGTAAAAATCTACCGCTAAGTCAAAACCATTCCAGCTGGCAAACTGCTGCAGCGTAAAACCAGCCTCTGTTGCCAGTGTATCTGCTGCCACTGCAGCCTGCTGCCAGTTTTGGCTTTGCTGCAAGGTTGGCAGCTCTGCCAATAGCAGTGCTACAGCCAGCGGGCTTTGTAGTTGTGATAACACCAGCATTTGCCGGCCATTTAATGCCAGCAGGCTGTCGCGCAGCGGCACTGGCCAGTCTTGCGGTAAAAAGCGTTGCCGGGTTAATTCACTAAGGTGCCAGTTGGTAAATTCGCGGTAGTTTTTTGCCGTTAAAATAGCCTTATTCCACAGCGGCAAGCCCTGCTGTGTCAGCCTGTTATACTCTTGCTGATAATGTTCAAACAGTTCGTTATAACGCGGGATATCGTCCAGTACCACAGTTTGTACTTCAACTTTTTGCTGCGGCTTTATTGTTACCAGCTTATAGGCCGGTACATAAGCGGCCAGCGAGGGCGCCTGCACATTTACCAGCACTTTGCCGTCAGGGCTTTTACTTATGCCGGTGTCGTTAATATGCATATGGCCGCCAATATGCAGCTTTAAGCCGGTAGCAGCCAGCAACTGGCTAACCTTGTCAGCCGGGCGGCGTGCCAGCTGAAAACTGTCGGCACCAAACTGCGCGGCAATAGCAGCAGACTGGCCATTGTAAAACTCGGTCATCGGGTAATGACTAAAGGCAATCAGCGTTTTGCCAGTTTGCTCAGCGCGCTGCACTACCTGGGTTATCCAGTCGGTTACCTGGGTTTTATGGCTAAACATTCTGTTATAACCTGCATTGCCGGCCCCGGCATAACCGTTGCCATCGGCCTGCGGTAAATAAACATTGGCATCTATTGCCAGCAACCATAACCCCTCTACCGGCTCTACCAGATAACTGCTGTCGGGTACCATGCTGCACTGGCTGTATCCGGGCTGTTTATAGCGCCCGCCGGTGCCTTGCAGGCATATTTCATACTGGCGCTGGCTATAAGTAGCCTGCTTACTGGCAAGGTTAACGCTGTAGTTCTGTTCGGTGTAATCGCTGTACGGTGTTTCCCAATACAAATAACCCGGCTGCGGGTAAAAACCAAAGGGGGCCAGCTGCGCCATAATCTCTTGATAGCCCAGCTCTTTTACCTCTTCGCTGCAAATGGTGCTGAGTTTGCTGTGGCTCTGTGCTGCTGGCAATGTACCAGCGCACGCAGCACTGCCGGGGCTGTAAATGGGCTGCTCGTAGCCATTAGCGCCTAAATAATCGCTTTTACCGGCCGGGCGGCTAAAGGGCCGCACCGGATCGTGGTTACCGGGCGCAGCAAAAAACTGCATGCCGTAAGTGGCGCTGTAATGCTGCAAAATAGCCGCCAGGCCACGGATATGCAGTGGTTGGCCGTCATCGCTAAAATCGCCCGGCAGCGCTATCAGCTTAACACCACGCGCGGCGGCATCGTCCAGAGCGGCCAGTAAGGCAAAGTAGTTTTCATTAAATAGCCGGGTAGATTTAAGCTGGGCTGCCATGCTACGGATAGTGGCATGTTTACCGCTTTGGCTGTTAGGTAAACCGGCAAAGGCGCCATCGCTGAAATTAGCGTAAATATCGTGAAAATGAATGTCCGGCATAAAAGCGATTTGTAACTGTTGCCCGTTGCCTGTCTCAGCTGGTATTGCTGTTGATACTGATGTTAAAGCTGGTGTTGAGTCTGGTTGCTCCGAGCAGGCGCTGCTCCCCAGCACGATACCTGTTGCCAGAAAAAAACCGGAAAAATGCTTAAACTGCATACTTTTGCCAACTACTACAAAATAAAAACAGTGTACCGCCAGCGCTGTAACATGCAAAGTTACAGCGTTGGGGTGCTTATTGCGCTTAGAAATCCGCGCGGATACCTAAACTGATACGCCGACCGGAGAACTCATTCATCAGCGGGAACAACGGGCTTAACGTATAGCCGGTAGCTTCTTCGTTGGTAATATTAATACCTTTTAAGCTCAGCTTGATATTGTCGGTAAGGTTATAACCAATAGCGATATCTACCTGGCCATAAGCATCACGGTATACCGGGTACATATTCAGGTGGATATACTCTACGTACTTGTCTTTGTAGTTATAAGAAATGCGGGTATCGAAGCGGTCATTCTCATAATACAGCGTAAAGTTGTAGGTTTTATCAGCCAGGCCTTCCGGCGGAGTGGGAATAGCCAAATCAGAAGCGCCGGTTAACGAGTTATCCAGCATGGTGTAGTTGCTGTTAATACCAAAACCTTCCAGTGCCGGATGCAGCACATTCAGTGGCAACTGGGCAATCAGCTCCAGTCCGGTTACTTTGTACGAGCCTTCAGCATTTACCGGCTGGAACACATCAAAATCGTAATAACCATCTAAAGTGCCGTTGGCGTTGCGTTTTTCAACGTTTTCTACCACACCGGTCAGGGCTTCACGCACCACACCGTCAATTTCTTTCCAGAAGTAAGACGCCGCCAGAATACCACCACTTTCCAGATACCATTCCACACCGGCTTCCCACTGCTTGGCGGTGGTAGGTTTAAGATCCGGGTTACCGTCTTTAAAGCGGAATTCACTCCAGCTAACCGAGCGCTTATAAGCAATATCGCCCAGCGCCGGGCGCATCAGGGTTTCTGAGGCTGCAGCGCGCAGTAATACGCCATCTGCCAGCTCTACCGTCATATTCAGGCTGGGTAACAGGTCGTTATAACTGCCTTTTTTCGAAATTGGCGTATCGGTGTAGCCGTTAGAGCCATCTTCGTTTTGCACCTGGTGGTAACCAAACGACAATACAGAGGTATCTACCGCCCGCACACCGGCGTTCAGTGTTACCGGCAGGCCGGCCAGGTCAAAGTCCAGGTTTGCCATGGCATACAGGCTGATAACTTCTTCATCTACGCGGTAGTAATCGCCCTCGTTAAACGGCGTGCTAAAACCGGCATAGCGAAAGGTGTTACGGGCGTAATCGTTAGCTACCTGCATCCAGTTCAGATCTTTAGCTTTGTACGCACCGCCTGGCACTATATCCGTTACCCATTGCAATTCGCTGTCGGCCAGAGTGCGGCTATTTACCCAGGACGCATCACCGGCAGCCGGGCCCTGAATTTTAGCACTGCCAAACTGACGCTCTTTTGATTTATCGGTGTAACGCACACCAAATTGCACGCTGCTCAGCGCTGGCATAAACGACAGCTCAAGCGCTTTTTTAAAATCAAGCTGGGCGGCATATTTATCGTCGGTAACCCGTTCCAGTTCAGTTTCGTACGCTTCGAACAGGTAACTTTGCGGCGAGTTGTACATATCAATACTGGCCGGGTTAGCACTAACAATGGTTTCGCCGCCGGTTGCTGTCCAGCGTGTACGTGACGGCGCATAGGCCACGTGTTTCAGGTTAGCGTAATCCTGATCTTTCTTTGCACCCGAGTAACCTACCAGGCCGTTGATATCCCAGCCGTTGGTTTGCCAGTCCAGTGCCAGGCTGTACTGCGAGTAATCGGTTTCGTTAATACGCTGTTTGCTTAAAAACTCGTGCTGTGTTGCGGTGTATGACACATCGGTCAGTACCACTATGCCGTACTGCGCCAGCGTGGTGTCGTCGTAATCGTGAATGGTTTCCAGCGTACTGCGGCTGGACGCCGAATAAGCAGCAGCGTCATACTCATCTTCTGTTACATCGTAGCCGCCTTTCATCGCATCCAGCGTCAGGCTGAAATCATTGCTTGGCTTATATTGCAGCGATGCGGTAGCGCCCCATTTATCCTGATCATTCAGGTATAGCCGGTCGCCTACTTTATCCTGGAAAATAATACGGCTGGTTTCGTTTTTATCTCTGCGATCTGCTACCACTATACCGGCATCACGTTCCAGCACGGCAGCTGCCTGATCAGAGCGTGCGCCGGTTGCTTCCAGAAAGCGGCCCATTGGCCGGAAGTTAATACCGGAGTTGGCGTCGGTTCTGTTGGTGCGTTTAGCTTTAGAAAACGATACCAAAGCGCCCCAGTCACCAAACGTATCGCTGGCTAAAAAAGAGAACTTAGGGTCAATTTCTTCGGAAATAGAGTTATGCGCGCCTTCAGCCGACACTATCAGCTTGCGCTCGCTGTAATCAAATGGCCGCGCGGTAGAGATCATTACCGAACCGGCAATACCGCCTTCTTCATCTGCTGCCGTTGGCGATTTTTGCACGGTAACGCTTTGAATAATTTCTGAGGCAAAAATATCAAATTCCACATCGCGGCCACCACTGCCTGATGCTGTTGCCAGGTTGTTTATCGACACATGGGTAAATTCACTTGGCAGGCTGCGCACGTTAATTTTACTGCCCAGGCCTTTATTACGTTCTATGGTAACGCCCGGCATCCGCTGTAGTGCTTCAGCCAGGTTTTGCTCGGGGAAATCGGCTACGTCGGTAGCGACGATAGAATCAGAAAAACCGATATTGGTTTTTTTCAGATCTACCGCTTTTTCCAGGCTGCGGCTATAACTGCCGGTAACTGAAATGACCTCCACAGCTTGTTCTGCGCTGTTGTCTGCAGTTTGCGCCAGCACTGGCGCAGCAGCAACCAGCGCAGCGCTGATTAAAATATGCTGTACTGCACGGCTTAATGGTTTTTGTTGTAATTTGCTGATGTCGTTGTGTTTAAAAGAGGACTGCATCTGTGTACCCACTGCTAATAGCTATCGCCGACCCGGTCGCTATAACAGCAACCCAGCCTGGCGCGCACGGTTATTATCGGATTTGCTAGTAAGTGCTCCTGAGCCACAGCAACTCAGGTAAAAACCGTGGCACTGCATCCTGCCATCAGGAACGCCGCTACACTACAGCAGCTATATGATGGTTTTCTTACAGTAAAATTAATGATTTACGACAGCGAAGTGCAGAGACAATCAGCAGGCAGCTGGCTACTCGGCCCAGCGTTGGCGGATAGCCAGAATTTCAGGCAGGTGTTGCTCCAGCAGATCGACCAGCCGGGGCTCAAAGTGCAGGCCTTTTTGTGCCCGCATATATTGCAGCGTATCTTCAATGCTCCAGGCTGCTTTATATGGCCGCGCACTGGTTAGGGCGTCAAACACATCCGACACCGCCACAATACGGGCTTCAAGCGGAATAGCCTCGCCCACCAGGCCATGCGGATAACCACTGCCATCCCATTTTTCGTGATGATACAGCGCCACCACTTTTGCCATACGCAGCAGATCAGAGTCGCAATCACCGATAATTTCTGCACCTATCAGCGGGTGTTGTTGCATTTGCTGATACTCTTCAGCAGTAAGCTTACCGGGCTTTAGCAAAATACTGTCGGCAATGCCTATTTTGCCAATATCATGCATTGGCGCGGCATGCAGCAAATCTTCAGCCTGTTGCGCAGATAAGCCATAGCCTTGCGCCAGTACCTGAGCGTAGTGGCTCATCCGCATAACATGTAAACCGGTTTCGTTATCTTTATATTCTGCCGCCCGGCCCAGGCGCTGAATAACCTGCAGCCGGGTTTGTTTCAGCTCGTCGGCACGTACCAGCGACAAATGGGTTTTTACTCTGGCCCTTACCACAGCAGGTGATACCGGTTTGGTGATGTAATCGACCGCCCCCACCGCAAAGCCTTTGGTTTCGTCTACCTCGTCTTTTAAGGCGGTAACAAAAATAACCGGCAGCCGCTGGGTAGCCGGGCTGGCTTTTAAGCGGGCGCACACATCGTAGCCGGTCATACCTGGCATCATTACATCCAGCAAAATCAGATCCGGTTGCTGCTGTTGTACTAACTGCAGCGCCTCTTCACCACTTTTGGCAAACAACAGCCGGTAGTCGTCCTGCAGTATAGTGCGCAGCACCCGCAAGTTGGTTGGCTCATCATCTACCAGCAACAATGTTTGCTTGTCGGCCATCAGTGTTGTCCTGTATTGATATGCTGTTGCAGCTGCTCCAACACCGCTAAAGCATGGGCAAAGTCAAAATCATTTACAGCATCCAGCAGTGATAAGATCAGCGTCTCGTGTTTACCGCTGTATATTTCCAGCTGTTTTAGTACCCCATCATCCAATTCGTGGCGCTGTAGCGCCTGATACAGCGTTGTCAGCAATGCTGCCAGTGCCTTGTCGTCAAACTGCTGCAGGGTTTTTGCTGTGCCGTTACCGGCCTGCTGTTGCAACTGCTGGCATGCCGTCTGGTATTGCGGCCAGTTTTGCATAATCTGTTGTAAGGTTTTGTCTGCCCGCTCATGCTGTTGCTGCCGGGCAGCCTGCTCTAACTCACCGCACAGTTTACTCAGTTGCTCTAATGCCAGGTTACCACTAACGCCTTTGATGGCGTGCGCCACTTTTTGCAGTTCGTCAAAACGCTGCACTTGCAGATACTCTGCCGCTTTTGTCAGCATCGGCTGTTGCTGCTGCAAAAACTGCTCAAGCTGCGGCTGATAATGGGTTACCGAGCCCCACAATTGTAGCGCTTTTGTCATATTTAGCAGTTGCAATGGCGCAGGCTCTGCCGCGGCGATAACAGCCGTTGTGCCGGCATTAAGCTGCAGCACCCGCGCTATTTCGTTAGTTAGCACAGCAAAATCAACCGGTTTGCTGGCAAAACCCTGCATACCAGCCTCTTTGGCGGCAACCTTATCTTCATCCAGCACACTGGCGGTTAGGGCAATAACCGGTAGCGGCTTACGCTGCTGCGCCTGTTCCCACTGGCGGATCAGTCGGCAGGCCTCCAGGCCGTCCATTACCGGCATCTGAATATCCATCAGTACCACATCAAAATGCTGCTGTTGCACTGCAGCTACCGCTTGCCCGCCATCTGCCACGGCAACCACTGTATGCCCGGCGCGTTCCAGCATCAGTTGCAGCAGTTCCAGATTTTGCACTATGTCGTCGGTTATCAGCACCGATAACGCCGGTAGTGCCAGCGCGCAGTCGGTATTGTGTTGCACCAGCGCCACACCGGGTTGCAGCGGTACGGTAAAGCTAAAACAGCTGCCCACGCCTTCGGTGCTTTGCACACTGATCTGGCCGCCCATCAGCTCAACTAACTGTTTGCTGATGGTGGTACCCAGCCCGGTACCACCGAAGCGGCGGCTCATGGAGGCATCGGCCTGAGTAAAAGCGTCAAAAATGTACGGCAAACGCTGCGGTGAAATACCAATACCGGTATCACTAATGCTGAATGTCAGCTCTGACGCTGCGCTTAGCTGCACTTTTACCCCAACACTGCCGTGCTCAGTAAATTTAATCGCATTGCCCAGCAGGTTGGTAAGCACCTGGCGCAACCGGTCTGGCGCACCGTAATAAAACTCGCCAGCCGCCGGGTCCAGCTCCAGCGTCAGTTGCAGTTGTTTTTTGCGGGCCTGCAGCCACAAGGTAGACACCACCGTATCCAGCAGGGCCGGTAACGAAAAATCGGTATATTCAAGCTCCAGTTTGCCTTTTTCCAGTTTGGCGCTGTCAAGAATATCGTTTAGCAGGTGCAGCAAAGATCGCGCAGCACTGTGGATGGTTTGCAGGTGCTTATGTTGCTGTGGTGGTAAATCGTCCGACAGCATTAAATCGCTAAAACCAATAATGGCATTCATTGGTGTGCGGATCTCATGGCTCATATTGGCTAAAAAGGCGGCTCGGGCTTCGGCAGCTTGTTCTGCCGTTTCTTTGGCCTGCACCAGCTCTTGTTCCATCTGTTTACGCGCGCTGATATCCATTAAAAAGCCGTCTAACCAGATAATGTCGCCGCTGTCTGATTTTATCGCTTCACCGTGCTCTAAAATCCAACGCCAGCTGCCGTCCTTATGGCGGATGCGGTACTCCAGCGTAAAGCTGCCCTGATACAAGTTCAATTGGGTAGTGGTAGCTTTATCAGCCGGATGCACTAAATCAGACCAGCTACGCTTTGGCGATGGCAGCATAAAATCGCTGGCCGGGTAACCCGACAACAATTCAACGGCATCGCTGATAAACAGCATGTCCCAGTTGTCATTGTGCAAACAGCGATAAGCCGCACCGGGAATATTGCTAATTAACGAACGATATTTTTCTTCATTCTCTCTGGCCAGCGTCTCTTTGGCGTTAACCTGCCAGTTCAGCTCGCGGTATTTAAACAGCAAATTCACTGCCACCACCAGGCAGGTGATCATCAGCGTAATAAAAGCTACCGCCAGTGACAGCTGCCAGGAAATATCGTTGCTGTCATTTATCGGGGTAAAGCCCGGCGGCGGTACAAAACGGGCGGCTGCCATACCGGTATAATGCATACCGCTGATCGCCGCCCCCATCACCACACTACTTAGCAACGTAAGCCAGTGCGGCGCCAGATTAAAACGGCGCAAGCCAAAGCGTACCCACAGCGCAATAATGGCCAGCACTACTGCCACCAGAATAGACAACAAGAACATCGGCAAGTCGTAACGCAGCGCCACCGACATCTGCATAGCGGCCATGCCCATATAATGCATGGTACCAATACCGGCCCCTACCAGTACGCCGCCGCTTAGCAGTTGTAAGCTGCGCAGTTGTTTTTTACTGATCAGATCAAGCGCTACCCAGGAAGCAGCAATACTGGGGATCAAAGATAAAAAGGTTAAACCGGGCTGATAACTGACACTGGTACACAACGCAAACGCCAGCATACCGATAAAATGCATCGACCAGACACCGCCACCCAAGGCAACACTGCCACTGCCCAGCATCAGCATGCGTGAGCTTTTTTTCTTAACGCTGATGGCCTGAGCAGTAATATGAATGGCAATAGCAGAAGAAAATACCGCAATCAGAAAAGACAGCAGCACCAGGCTGGGATCATAACTGCCGGCAAGCAGCAAAGGGTCGGCCGGATGTTCAAACCACTGACGTAACCACTGCAACATCTCTACCCCTACTGCTTATGCTTTGAGCAAATGTTAACAGATTACAGCTAACCAAGGCTATGACAGTTGCGCTGGTATAGCAGTATCCCTCGTCAAACAACGGCCCAAATCGCTTACAGCGCTGTTGCTGCGCTAAAACCTTAGCAACTGGCACAGTTTCTGCTTTATTTCGGTACAGGCAAAACCTCTAACCTTAGCGGAGTGCAGCAAATGACAGTGTCAGGCCTTAGTATTAATAACTACCAACTGCAGTATCAGCTATTAAAACCCGAAACCGAAGCTGCCGACAGCAGTGCACTGCGGCAAGAAATTGCCGGCATAGCCACGCCTGCGGCAACACCGGCCGCGCAGCAAGCGCCGCAGCAGGATGAAACCAGCAAACAGCAAGAAGCGTTTTTAAGCCAACTAATGGACCAAATGCTGGCCAACCGCATCGGGCTGGATAAACAAAAGTACGATGAAATACAGCAGAAAATAGAAGAAGCCCAGGCCGAAAAAGATGCTCTGATAAAGCAACCACAGAGCCCCGAGCGCGATGGAAAAATAGCCGTACTGGATACCAAGCTGGAGAAACTCGGCAAAGCACTTGAAGGCTTAATTGAACAAGCCAACCGCAACCGTGAAAACAGCGAGCGGGAAAAGCAGGCCGTACAGCAATACCAGCTAACGGCTGCAACCGGTAAAGAACCGAAGCTGTTTTTGTGAAACAGCGCTCAAAATTGTCTGCCGATGACCATGCCCACATACTCAGTTTAAAGCGCCGGTTTTAATGACAGTAACTGCCGCAGCCGTGCGCTGCGCAGCCACAGTCCGCCCCACATCAACACAGCCAGGTAAACGCTGAACAGGATATGGCTGAACAGCGGCATTTCGGCGCGGATCTGTGTCGCCATAGCACCGCCAAACAATGCCATCGTCAAAATAGCACCGTGAATACTGCTGCGCGGCCACAGATAAAGCAGTACACACAACAGTTCAATAGCGCCAATCAGCAAACCGTAGCCAACAGGCCAGCCCAGTTGTTGCAGGGTTTCTTCGACCACTGCGGCGCCCATCAGTTTAGGGCCTATAGATGCAGCCAGCATAAAGAGGACGAATAATCCCGACATCAGGCGGCCCAGCCATAAGCGTTGTTGATCATTCATTGTTGTACTCCTTTGTGCACTGACACCCGTGTTTCAGGTTTGGAATTCGGTGCCGCTGCTAAGGCCAGCGTATGGGCCACCAGTGCATTGGCATGGCCATGGCCGAGGCCATATTCGGCTTTCAGCCAGGCAACCAGCGCCATATGTTTGAGTTCAGGTCGGCTCTGAATCAAGCTGATCCAGTCGCTGATCGGCCGCCCATATTGACGTTCAATTGACGGAAAATAAGAAGCCGGGCCTTTGACAGCCTGGTCTTTCGCCGGATTTGCTGCACTTTCTGTCATGATGTTCTCCTTGCTGAAATGATGCTGGCTGCTGCCCTGACGGGTTTAGCGGCACTGTTTTTACCCGATGCCGTTGCCTTCTCCGGCCTGTTGATTTATCTTACTATCAAGATAATTTATTTTATCTTAATGTCAAGATATTTATCTTGCTGTTAAGATATTAAGGAACTAAGCATGCCAGATGACAAACCAGACCATGTGGAAGCACGCCAGCGGCAATGGGCACAGGAACTGCCGACGGTAGATACCCGCGGCATGGCGGTGCTGGGGCGAGCACGCTGGATCAGTATGCAGGTGCGGCCGCCGATAGAAGCAGTGTTTTCCAAACATGGCATCGACAGCGGCGAGTTCGATGTGTTATCCACCTTGCTGCGCGCCGGTCCGCCTTATCAGTTAAGGCCAACCGAGTTGTTTCAGTCGCTGATGATTACATCGGGCGGTCTGACCAACCGCCTGACTAAGCTGGAAAAATCGGGTCTGATCGACAGGCCGGCCAACCGGGATGATGCCCGCAGTCTGCTGGTCCGGCTGACAGAAAGCGGCCGTCAGACTGCGCAGGCAGCTTTTATTGAAGATATGCAGGTGGAAGCTGCCTTATTGGACGGCCTCAATTCAGCAGAATTTGCCCAGTTGGCAGCCTTGCTGAAAAAGCTGGCACATTCAGTGGCAGAAAAATGCGCGACGCAGTCAGTGTATTAAAGCTGTTGATCAGGTTGCGGTAATCCGGAATGTGGTTGGAGAACAACGCACCTAAGCCTTCAATATCGTTGCGCCAGTCACGGTGTAGTTCACAGGCGGTACCAAACCATGTCATTAACCGGGCGCCGGATGCGGTAAAACTAATGCAGGTATTTGCCGTCGTCTTACCGCTAACCGGCCTGCGTATGCCAGCACAGCGGTGCTTATAGCGCAGCTGCGCCTTTAACTGCGGTGTTCAGCAATTCATTGCGCACAATCTCGGCCCCTGCCGCTAAGGCATTTAGCTTGCCGGTGGCAACCTGGCGGGATAACGGCGCCATGCCACAGTTAGTGCAGGGATAAAGCTTGTCGGCATCGACATACTGCAGCGCTTTTCTCAGCGTCGCCGCCACTTCTTCTGGTGTTTCAATGCTATCGGTCGCCACGTCAATAGCTCCTACCATCACTTTTTTACCGCGGATAAGCTCAAGCAGCTCAAGCGGTACCCGCGAGTTGTGACACTCCAAGGATATAATATCGATATTGGACTGTTGCAGTTTGGGGAAAATCTCTTCGTATTGCCGCCACTGTGAACCCAAGGTTTTCTTCCAATCGGTATTGGCTTTAATGCCATAGCCATAGCAAATATGTACTGCCGTTTCGCATTTAAGCCCTTCGATGGCCCGTTCTAAACACTTAATGCCCCACTCATTTACCTCATCAAAAAACACATTAAAGGCCGGCTCATCAAACTGAATAATATCCACACCGGCAGCTTCTAAGTCTTTTGCTTCCTGGTTCAGTATTTTGGCAAATTCCCAGGCCAGTTGTTCACGGCTTTTATAATGGTCATCGTACAGCGTGTCGATCATTGTCATTGGGCCCGGCAGCGCCCATTTTATTGGTTGGTTGGTTTGCGATCGCAAAAATTTAGCATCTTCGACAAACACCGGCTTTGGCCGCGACACCGGGCCCACTACCGTTGGCACACTGGCATCATAACGGTTACGAATTCTGACCGTTTTACGGTTATTAAAATCTACCCCGCTTAAATGCTCTATAAAGGTGGTGACAAAGTGTTGCCGGCTTTGCTCGCCGTCACTGACAATATCAATGCCAGCCAGTTGTTGCTGCTGTAGTGACAGCCGCAGCGCATCCTGTTTGCCGCTAATCAGTTCGTCACCCTGTAATTTCCATGGTGACCACAGTGTTTCAGGTTCGGCCAGCCAGGACGGTTTAGGTAAACTGCCTGCGGTTGAAGTAGGTAATAATGTTTTCATATTCAGTTATGTTCCCGGTTATTAAGCGTAGTTAGCCGACCATTGTTCCAGCACCGCCCGGTACGGTTTAATAAAGTGCTCTTCAGCAAACCTGCCCTGCGCTATAGCTAACTTGCTGCGCTCTTCGCGGTCATACACAATTTGCGTGATGGAGTGATCCTGATTTTTTAAATCCGGTTTATAGCTTTTGCCTGCAACGGCATTGGCGTTATAAATCTCCGGCCGGTAAATCTTCTGAAAGGTTTCCATGGTGCTGATGGTACTAATCAGCTCAAGATTGGTGTAATCGTTAAGTAAGTCACCAACGAAATGGAAGGCCAAAGGCGCAACACTGTTTGCCGGCATAAAATAGCGCACCTGCAAGCCCATCTTGTTAAAATACTGTTCGGTTAATGACGACTCGTTCGGCAGGTATTCCACCCCCAATACCGGGTGCTGGTTTTCCGTGCGCTGATAGGTTTTGTTATCCGACACACTCAGGCAGATAACCGGCGGCTTTTTAAAGTGTTGCTTGTAAGCATCTGAGTTAACAAAATATTTGAACAGCTTGCCATGCAGCTCGCCAAAGTTCTGCGGAATGCTGAACTGGGCTTGCTGCTTATTATGCTCCAGCAGCAATACGCTAAAATCATAATCGCGCACATACGAGGAAAAGTTATTGCCCACTATGCCTTCAATGCGCTCGTTGGTTTTATGATCAACAATATTGGTTTTTAATACTTCAATCGACGGAAAGCTTGAGCCATTGCCGTCAATGTCCACATCAACCGAAACAATGTCCAGCTCGACAGAGTAACGATCGCCCCTGGGGTTGTCCCATTGCGCTAAGGCATTAAAACGGTTGTTAATCATCGTTAAAGCATTACGCAAATTCTGCTGGCGGCACTCACCTCTTGCCAGATTAGCAAAGTTGGTGGTGATACGGGTACTGTCCGCCGGCTGATAATGTTCATCGAACCGAATGCGCTTAATGGTAAAAGTGAAATCTTTGTTCATGCTCTGCTATCCCCTTTGCTAACCGCCGACAAAACATCTAGACGTCTAGACTTAAAGCCATGTGTAATTTATACACCCAGGGCTGCATGAATAAAAATGATATTATTTCATTAACCCATGAGAAAAAGTCATAGTTAATGCATTTCGAACGCTTAGCAGGAGGATGATGAGATATCAGATGCTGCTGTCAGCAGCTAAAAACGTTGCAGAAGTGACGCCCCCTTGAGGAAAAGGGGGCTGCAGGTATGTAAATGCATTGGCTAACTTATGTCATCGAATGCAGGCCGATTAAATTGCCCTCACAGTCGCGCACCACAGCGCAAAAGCCATGTTCACCAATCGACATTTTCGGCTGCTGTATACTGCCGCCATTGGCTGCTGCACGATCAGCCTGTACGGCACAATCGTCGCAGCCAAAATACACTAAGGTGCCACCGCCGCCAGGGGTAAAACCGTCCATTTTCACCAGGGTACCGCCAGCACCGTAATAACTCATGCCGTTTTCTTTATCCATCGGGAAGAACCACATTTCCATCTCAACCTCCGGCGTGGGTGATGGCATGGGTTCAAGCTTGACATCGAATACGGCCTGATAAAATGCTTTGGCACGCTCCATATTGTCTACGTAAATTTCAAAGTGCACTACCGGGTTAAATTTCATCGCGTTGCTCCTAAAATTGGCAATATCCTGTCACAGCTGACTAATGCAGCAGTAAAGATAGCAGTGATTAACTCACGGTACCTAGTCGGATGATGAAGGCAACGATCGACAAGCGTTTTGCAGAGTTTTAAAGACATCTGCTTACATTTCCATCATTGCAACTGCAGCTGATCTCCAATAATCTGAGAGAAATTAAATTGTTAGAGCCACATTCTGGCCGCTAACTCATGGAAGACCCTCTTATGCCCGGCCCTCAGTTACTGCGTAAAACCCTGATGTTAGTTGCCGTAGGTAGTGCCTTTGCAGCCTATTCAGACCCGACCGCGCTAGATGAGAAAATCAGCCGTGTGGAACAAGGGCTGTCCACGTCAGTGATTGTCAAAGGCGCATCAGCTCAGAAAATGCAGTTGGCACATAGGATGCACTATCACCAGGTTCCAGCTGTAAGTATTGCAGTTGTAAACAATGGTCAACTTGAGTGGGCTAAAGCTTATGGGGTAAATGTTGCAGGCAGCAATGCGAACACCACATTAACCACCTTGTTTCAAACCGCTTCTATCAGCAAAGCCGTCAGCGCCATGGCTGCATTACATTTGGTTGAACAAGGAAAACTTCAGCTGGATGGCGATATAAATCGCCAGCTGAAAAGCTGGAAGCTGCCTGATAATGAATTCACCAAAGAGCATAAAGTGAGCCTGCGACAGTTGCTGAACCACAGTGCTGGCGTCAATGTGCATGGTTTTCATGGTTATGCACTTACACAAACGGCCACACAAAATGATCAACACGCTGTACCGAGCTTACTTGCAGTGTTGAACGGTGAAGCCCCCGCGAATACGGCGCCAGTTCGTGTTGAAACAATACCAGGCACCCAATGGAGCTATTCCGGCGGTGGTTACACCATTATCCAATTAATGATGATGGAAGCCAGCCAACAGGATTTTCCTCGGCTATTACAAGATACCGTATTTACCCCTTTAGGTATGCAGCACAGCCGCTTCGCCGCACGGCTACCGCAGCAAGAGCGCAAAAATGCTGCTGCAGGGCATGATGGCAGTGGTGCAGCCATTTCTGGCTTGTGGCACCAAAACCCTGAACTGGCAGCTGCAGGCATGTGGAGCACGGCCGCAGATTTAGCAAAAATAATTATTGAAGTGCAGAAGTCGGAAGCGGGCACTTCAGACAGAATACTCTCCAGCCAGATGACTAAAACCATGTTAACGCGCGGCTTGGGCGAAACCGGCCTTGGCTTTTTTGTTGAACAGCAGCCAGACAGAACCAGCTTTAGCCATAGTGGCGGCAACAAGGGATTTCGCACTTTGTTATTCGGCTACACAAAAACCGGTCAGGGCGCGGTAGTGCTGACCAACAGCGATAATGGCATGGCATTAATTGAAGAAATATTTACCAGTATTGCCGCCGAATACAACTGGCCTGACTTTAAGGTCATAGAAAAAGCAGTCATAGCGCCAGATGCTACGCTCAACCAAACCTTAGCCGGCGAATACCTGCTATTAGATAAGCCCGCGTTTATCATTGCAGAAGCAGAACGTCTGTATTTTCAAAGCAATTTAATCAGCGGCAAGCGCCTCGAGCTGCACCGGGAAGCAAACTCCAGCTTCTTCCTGACAGCCCCGGATGCTACGGTCCGATTTGAAACCGATGCTGAAAATCAGCTGACAGGGTTTTCTTTGGTGAAGGGTGTGAATACTTATAAGGCTACAAAAGTGAAGTAATGCGTAGGGAATAGAGCTGCAATGCTGCAGATTTTAAGTCCACTGCATCTAGCGCTTTCGCCACTCAGGCAATAAGCTAATACGCCCAAATTATATCAGCGCCAACTAAGACTTTTTGCTTAACAACACAAACCCGGCAAAGTACACGGCCAGTGCTATAAGCGGCAGGGTAAAGATCCAGTAGCCGCTGGTGTCTGCTGCGTTTTGGTAGTTAATAATGCCTAAAATTATGCCCACTATGCCCGAACCGGGTAGCCATACCCAGGCGCTTAGCATATAGGCGTGCAGTAAACGGCTGCGATGCTGTATACCCATTGACGAATAAAAGCCAATGGCAAACACGATATAAGCGGCAAAAAAGGTGGCGATGCAGGCGAAGATGGTCCAGCCTAATGTCATATCCTGTCCTTGGTAGGTTAGGCCTTTAATGGTGCTGTTAAAGGCCTTAAGTGGGTACAGCTGGTGTTATTTTGCGATACTTAGCGGCAGATGTAAAACACTGTAGCTTAGTTATACTCAGCTATTTTCCAGCCGCCCCCTGCCACGCAGCCTGGGGCCCGGTTAACTTTGTGATACGCTCTGGCCGTCCTGCAGGCGTTCAGCGCCGCGGGTAACAACCTTTTCACCGGCCTGCAGGCCTTCATCTACCGTAACCCAGTCGCCCTGGCCGTCACTGATTTTCACTGCCTTACGCCTGGCAATGTTGTTGTTATCTACGGTAACAACATAGGTGCCATCGCTGCGTAGCAGCACCGCATCGCGGTGTATTGTTATCGCGGCCTTGCTATCACGGGTGGCAACTTTTACGTTAACCAGCTCACCTGCCAGCCACTGCGTAGATGCGGCTCCCAGTTTTAACCGCAGTTCAGCGCGCTGGCTTTGCGCATCGGCCGCCGGGATCACTGCCGTTACGGCTGCACTGCCCTGATATTGCGGGTTACTGATCTGCAACATATCGCCCAGTTTTACATAACGCAGATATTGCAACGGCACATAAGCGCGCACTTCCAGCTGATAAATATCCTGTAACCGCAATAACGGTGTGCTGCGCGAAACATCGCCGCCGGCTTCACGCAACCGCTGTGCTACCACACCGGCAAATGGCGCGGTAACCTGGGTGCGGCTTAACTGATCATCCAGCTGGGCAATACGGGCAGCAATGATATCGGCATCGGCCTGAGCCAACTGATAATCGGAGCGGGCTTTATCCAGTTGTAACAGCGAAACACTCTGGCTTTGCTGTAAATTCTGTAACCGCTGATATTCAGCCTGAAAATAAGCGGTTTGCAATTTGGCGCGTTGCCACTGCGCCGTCAGTTCGGCTTTTTGCAACTGCAGCGGCACCGGGTCTAACTGCGCCAGCAAGTCGCCGGCCTGCACCAAGGTACCCGCTTCGGCAACCCAACTTAGCCTGCCATCAATACCGGCGGTTATTTCAGTATTGTTGATACTGTATACGGTGCCGGCTGCATCTATGGTTGGTACTTCATAAGATAACCGGGTTTCACTTAATTGTACTGATGTGGCTGTTGGCGTGGGCACGGCAGTTTGTGCTAGCAGGCTAAAGCTGCAGCATAGTGTGATAACCAGCATAGACTTACGCATGATGAGATCCTTGAGCCGAAGCAGGTAAAGTTGCAGGTTGAACCACCTTAGGCCGCTGCATTTGCAGCACCGCGGGTAGTAAAATCAGGGTAAATATTGCGCTGATAGCCATACCGCCCACTATCACCGTAGCCAGGCCGCGATAAATCTCAGCGCCTACGCCGGGGATTAACATCAGCGGCAGCATACCGAATAAACTGGTCAGCGTGCTCATATACACTGGCCGGGCGCGCAGCAAAATGGCCTGGCGCACGGCATCTGGCCGGGTTAAGCCTTCACGTTCGCCGCTGCGGGTTTGATCGACCAGTAAAATGGCATTATTTACCACCAGGCCAAGCAAAATAATAAAACCAATCATTGTTAGCAGATCCAGCGACTGCGGCGTAAACAGGTTTACCAGTGCCAATGCCATAACACCGCCGGCAATGGCCAGCGGCATAACCAGTAACACCAGCAGTGCATCGCGCAATGATTTAAACAGTGCCGTCATTAATAACAGCAAAATCAGCAGCGCCAGCGCGAAGTTCAGCAACATTTCGTCAATGGCAGAATTCATCTGGCTGGCATTACCGCTTAGCTGCAGGCTGGCGCCATCAGGCAATACCCGCTGCATGGCTGGCATAACGTGTTGCTGCAACAGCTCCATGGTTTCATCCAGTGACATTCCCTCCGGTGGCCGTACAATTAAACTGATAGTACGTTTGCCGCCAATACGCCGCAATTGCGATGGCCCGACTGTCTGGCGGATCTGTGCCATATCTGCCAGTGTTTGCACGCCTGCGCGCGGTGTTACCAGCGGCATAGCCGCCAGTTGCTCTGGGGTGTGCCATTGCTGGGCGCGCAGAATAACGTCCATTCTGTCATTGCCATCAAAATACTCTGAGACAAATAAACCACTGGTAAAAGAGCGTACATAGTTAGCCACATCGGCGCGGTTCAGGCCTGCCTGGCTGATGGCTCTGTCGTTGGGCAACAATTGCAGTTCTGGCTCAGCCATGTCAAGCGCGGGTATCGGCTGGGCGCTGCCGCCGGGCAGGTGTTGCTGCACCGCTGCCACACCAATACGCGCTACCTGCAGCAGGGCCGTTAAATCCGGCCCTTGCAGGTTCAGCTCTACACTGCGGCCATCGCCACCGCCGGATACGTTAATCATTGAGCCGCGAAATAAAAATACCTGGGTATCGGGAATACCGGCAAAAACGTCGTTACGTACTACGTCCATTAACTGCTCTACCTGGGTTGGGTCGGCCGCGTAAACAAAACCACCACTGGCATTGGGGCCAAAAGTATAAAAGTTATAGCTTTTAATGCCCGGTAACTTGCCGCCGCTGTAATGTGGCTCCAGCCGCTGCACCACGCGGTTGGCCAGTTCCTGCTCGAGAAAATCAATATTGCCGCCCGGCGGCAGGCTAAATGAATAAAAGAAGCCGTCGGTCGGCGCCCTTGGCATAAAGTCAGTGCGCGGCATCAGTAGCAGTGTCAGCAGCACTGATCCCAGCGCCAGCCCTGTTAGCCAGCTTACACGCTTAACGCTGTTATCGGTCAGGCGCATAATAAGCTGGCTTAAGCGTTGCCAGTACTGTGCAAATGGGTCGGTGCTGACACTGTGGCCCAGCCAATAGCGGCTGGCCAACGGAATAACGGTAGTAGCAGCAATAAAGCTGCTGCATACCGCCACCGATAACGTTAGCGCCAGATCAGAAAACAGCTGGCCTTCAATGCCAGCCATAAACAGAATGGGCAGAAAAATAGCGACTGTTGTTGCCGTAGAGGCCAGCAAAGCACCACTAACCTGCGCCGCGCCACGCAGGGCGGCCTTTTTGTCGTCCAACCCTTCGCTTTTTAGCCGCAGAATATTTTCCTGCACTATGATGGCCGCATCCAGCACCAAGCCCACAGCAAATGCCAGCCCCGCCAGTGAAATAACATTCAGGCTGCGCCCCAACAGCTGTAACGCCAGCAGGGCAATAGCCAGCGACAGTGGAATCGTCAGTGCAATAATGGCAGTGGCGCGCCAGCCACGCATAAATAACCACAGTAAACTCAGCGCCAGCAGCACGCCTAAGCCCAGGTTACTTTTTACCAGCGCCAGCGCATTACGTATGTGCACCGAAGCATCAAAGCTTAAATCCATTACCAGGCCGGCTTCCAGCAACGGCCCTTCGTTCAGTTCACGCAGCGCCAGATTAATGTCGTCAAGCAACGCCACCGTATTGGCATCGTTGTTACGCGCTATAGTAATGTAATAAGCATGGGCGCCATTGCGTAGCGTAAAGCCGGTACGGTCGCTAAAACCGGTTTTTACGGTAGCCACATCACGCAGATAAATTGGCCGCTCGCCACTGTAGCTGATGATCATATCCAGCAGTGATGCCGGGTTAAACTGGCCGGCAAAACGCACGGTATACTGGCGCCGGCCAACATCGGCAAAGCCGCCAGACGCATCGGTAGCGGCACGAATTTGCGCAGCCATATTATTGATATTCAGCCCCAGCGCGGCTGCGCGGTGTGGATCAAAGGTAATACGCAGCTCACGCGGACGCTGGCTGTTTAAATTAACCTGGCCCACCCCCTGAATACGGCTTAACCGCGGGTAAACCACGTCTTCTATCAGTTGCTGGTATTGCGCAACATCACGCACATTGTTGCCCGGTAACGGCCGGATCAACAGTGATGCGGCATTCGGCGTATTCTGGCCACCACCGGCTACGACAGTAGGCTCAAGCGCATCAAGCGGCAGTGCCGGTGCCTGGTTCAGGTTGTTAATAACATCCAGTGTCGCCTGTTGCATATTGGCACCAACATCAAATGTCAGCGTAATAGAACCAAAACCACGTTGAATATTGGTTTCAACTTTAACCACCCCGCGGGTATTTTTTATCGCGTTTTCAATGGGCTCAATAATAACCGCTTCAACCTCCTGCGGCGCTGCCGAACGCCAACCGGTAAAAACAGAAATTTGTGGTTGTTCAATGTCGGGCGTGATCTGGATTGGCAGCTTTAGCAAGCTGATCACGCCAAACAATAAGATAAGCACAGCCAGCACTACAATACTGGCCGGATTTTTTAATGCCGCGCGGGTTAAATTCATATAGGGCAATTCCATGCACTGAAGTAGCAGAAATCTATCCTGAGGCAGGAAAAAAGCTATGCAGATAGGTTAAGCGGGGGCAATTTTGCGCCAGGCGGGGCGCTATTCATAAAGACTTACAGGCTGTAACAACCAGTTACAGCCTGTAGTGCCGTTTAATCAGTGGCGTTTAATTACCGCCGCCGAGTTTATCCAGCAGCTTGTCTTTTAACTTATCTTTGGCCTGATCTTTTACATCCGCCATTTTAGCGCTAAGCATATTTTCAATGCTGCCGCTGATGTCGGCTAGTTCACCATCCTGCTGTGTTAACAGTGCGGCCCAGTCCTGCTGGCCGGCCAGGCCGGTTTGCAACTGGCTGTTTAGCTTAGCCTGTAACTCAGCTTGGTACGCCGCCACTTTTTGTTTGGCCTCGCCCAGCAGCGCATCGCCGAGTATTTTGTCTAACGACGAGCGGATACTTACCTCTGGCGCACTGATAAGGCCGGTGGTAGCGATATTAAGCGGAATTTGCTGTTGCTGGTTAAGCAAGTTGGCCAGCTGCTGCAGGTACTTATTGCCGGTGCTGTTAAAGTTAGCGGCGTTTAATACCACGCTGGCTTGCTGGGTGATTTGATTGTCGGTAAGGTTTAACTTACCGCTGGAACTAATTAAACCGGCGGCCAGATCCAGTGCAGTATCACCTTTGCCTAAGGTAAGCGGTTGCAGGTTTAAGCCGTCCAGTTGCCAGTTCAGGTTAGTGACCATTTGCTGCAGCACAGCAAAATCGCCGCTCAGGTTAAACGCGGCCAGTTGTGGCAGTTGTTTTACATCCAGTGAGAACTTGGTGGCGCTATTGATCAGCGCATGCTGGGCGGTAATATCCTGCAGCGCTATGGTGGCCTCACCGCCGCCAATCAGCCAGTTTACCCTGGCAGTTTTTACCCAGAAATCCGGATAAGGCTGGCCGGGTAATGGCAAAATACGGTTTGGTAACACCACTTCCGGCTCGGTGGTTTCACTACCCTGCCCTGATGATATGCCGCCTTCTGGTATATAAGGCTTAGCCAGCTCATACAGCGTTTGTAACTGTGCTACCCGCGCGCCCCAAACATCACCGAGTAAAATCTGGCTGATACCAGCCAGGCCGCCATCGCTCAGGTTAGCCAGTTGCTGCACTTTGGCGTAATCGGCCAAGCTCGCGGCTTTTAGCTCTTCTACCGCGCGCTGCAGGCTTTCTTTGCTGTGCGTTAATTGCTGCTTTACCTGCTCTACTTTGGCTTTTTCGCTGTTAAGTTTATCTTTTAGTTGTTGCAGCTGCTGCGCCTTAGCAGCTAAATCGGCAGCGTTGGCAACTTTACTGTCGGTTAAGGCTTTAATATCGGCCTGATACTGCGCCAGCGAGTCTTTGGTAGGCAGCTGGGTTTGCAGCGTTTTGAGTTGCTGCTGCTCAGTAGCCGCCAGTTGTTGAAGTGCTTCAGCTTTGGCAGGCGTTTGCAGGTTAGCACGGGCGATAAGCTCATCGGCGTCAGGCAGGTCAACCTGTAGCAACTGGGCAATATCAACTTTTTCACCCTCAACGCCAGGCACGCGGTATACCTTGCCTTCACTGCTGCGCTCGGCACCATACTGCAGGCCATCTACTGTTAGCTCATCAATAACGTAATAGCCTAACAGCGCCGGCCACACTTCCAATGCGGCGCGGGCATGGCCAAAACTTAAACTGTTGTGGGTTGGTTTTGCGGCATCAGTTATTTGCAGATTATTAATACGCAGCGCCAGTGGTGCCAATTCAAGCGATACCTTGCTGATATTTACCTCAGCACCAACAACCTTTTCCAGGCTGTATACCATACCCAGACGTATGGCAGGGCCAGCTACCAAATAAACCAAAGCCAGCAGAGCGGCAAAGAAAATAATAAACACTAACCAACCGGATTTACGGATCATGCCCTGCTCCTTAATTCAATTTTTCGTACAGCGCAAATAGCTTGCTGGCTTTTAACATTTGGGTGAGCTTCCATTTTTGCACGCTGCTCATCACGCGGGTGCGGTATTGCATAACCAGCGCTTTGCTAAGCCAGGCTACCGGCAGCAGTAATACTGCACCCAGTACAAAAGCGCCCAGTGTCAGAGTGTGGTGTAAATGCAGCAGTTGCAGGGTTTCGGTATTAGCCAACACTTGCAGCAGAGTATCGTTTTGCGCGTATTGCCAGGTCAGGTTTTCCAGCGGTGTGGCAAACAGCAGCATTAAGCCTTCGGTTAACCCCCACACCACAATAAAAGTAGACAGGTTAACGGTTAGCAGACACACAATAAGCACGATAAGTAATGTCAGTAAACCCAGCGGCAGTATGCCGGCAAACAGGCCCAGCGCAATAGCCCAGCCAATTTGCCAGGGTGACGCTTGTGAGTTAAGTACTTTAAGAATTTTAGCCAGCATGGTAAGCATAAAAACTCCGGTAAACAGGCTGTATAAAGTTGTTATAGAGGATTGTTATATAAGGTAACAGTGTCAGGGCATTTTGTCAGGCGTAAAAAAGTGACAAAGTGTTGAAGTAACAAAAGTGTTGAAGTGACAAACTGTTGAAGCGGCACAAGTTTAACATAGCAGCGATAAAAAAGGCGCTGAGCCATTACAGCCAGCGCCTCGTATTAAACAGGCAGCTTAAACCGGCGGTTACGCCAGTGCAATAAAGCCAAAGAACGCCAGTACTGCTGCCGTAAAGGCATACGGGAACTGCGTGATAGCATGGCTCATCAGGTTACAGCCTGAACCCTGTGCTGCCAGTACGGTAGAATCACTGTAAAAACAGGCCTGGCTACCGAATGAGCTGGCCGATAACAGCGCACCTATTACCAGTGGGATATTGGCTTCAACCGCAAACGCCAGTGGCATAACGATAGGAATAGACACGGCGAAAATACCCCAGGACGAACCGGTAGCAAACGCCAGCACCGCCATGGATAAAAACACCAGCGCCGGTAGCATTTGGGCACTCATATAAGGCGCCAGGTTATCAATAATAAACTGTGGCAGGCCTAACTGATCGCAGACATCTTTAAAAACAAAAGCAGCGATAACGGTACAAATGGCAGGCAACATGGTTTTAAAACCATGGATCATTACATCCATCATTTCCGAGATATTCATCAGCCGCTGCACTAAATACAGTGGCAATGTCAGCAGAAAGGTCATTAACAGGCCTTTCCAGACGTCAATTTCAAACCAGATGGTAAAGCCAACCAGCATAATCATTGGCAGCAAAAAGTTATGTAACTTGCCGGTATTGCGGTTGCTTTGCTCAAACTCTTCATCGAACGACTGCACGGCAAAATCATCAGCTGAGTGGGTATCCTGTGCGGTAGTGGCCGAATGAGGCGCATCTTCTGCCGCGATCAGTGATTGCTGTGCTGCCAGCTCGGCTTTTTTCATCGGGCCAAATACCGGTACTACGCCAATAATAACCAGAATAACCATCATCATCGCCAGCCAGGCGTACAACATATAAGGAATGGCAGAAATATAGGTTTGAATACCGCTGGCGTCGCCGGCCGGTGTTACATCATTAGCTACCAGCAAACCACCGAAGAACACCGCCCAGGTGGAAATGGGAATAAGCACACAAATGGGGGCGGCGGTAGAGTCGACAATATAGGCCAGCATTTCGCGTGATACTTTGTACTTGTCGGTAATACGCTTCATGGTTTCACCCACTGTCAGCGCATTTAAGTAATCATCAACAAAAATAACGATACCCAAAAAGCAGGTCATCAGCATGGAAGACTTACGCCCGGTAGCCACGCGCTGCGCGGCGCGGCCAAAAGCAAAAGCCCCGCCAGTGTGCACCAGCAAAGCGATAAGTGAGCCAAAACCACCACAAACCAGAATTAACCAGCCAATGGTTTCGTCCTGCATTACCCGCAGTGAGGTGTCGGCCATATTACCTAAAGCGCCTGCGGGCGATAGCAGCAACATACCGGCAATTGCCCCCATGATCAGCGCCAATATCGGCCGTTTCAGCCAGATAGCAATAGCCAGCACCACAACAGGAGGTATTAAACTTATAATGGAAGGTTCGATAGTGATAACTTCGGCGGCCGCTTCGGCCGCCGCTGCAACAGGTTCGGCGAGGCTCTCTACCAGGGTATCTGCTGACATCATTTATTATTCTCTGAAAAAGTCCGGCAGGCCGGATAAAGTTAAGTGAACCGTTGCAGCAGATAACCAAACTCAACGGAGCGTTTGCTTGCTATATCAGCCGTGCTGCGCTGAAAAAATGAGCGCTAAACATCAGACTTTACTGCATAAATACGCAGTGCAAGTGTATTTGCAGCCAGCTGCCGAAATACCGCGCAATCATAGCAAAAATTATTTTTTCTACAAATGGAATATTTCTGCCAGCCCTTGGCTGGCAAAGCCTTGCCTACAGTAAGTACAGCGGTTTATGCTTTATAGCCTGAGAAACTAAAGCCCAACTAACTTTGTGGCAATCTGCTTCATGGCAGCTGCCGCTTTGTCGTCCACACCTCGGTTCATCAGGATAATAAAACCGTCTTTACTACTGCGATCAAAATAAAGCGCGGTAAAGACACCTAAGTCTGAACCCATATGGCCTGTTAAACCCATTTCATTGTCGCGCCAGAAAAAACGTTGATTAGCAGAAACTGACTCTGGCAGCTGTAAGCTAAACATTTCGTTATACATAGCGTCCGACAATAAAGGACGACCAGCACTATCCTGATTGTTCAATATGGCAACCAGGAACTGACTCAGTTCGCTGATGCTGCTGCGAACGCCTCCGTCCGGGTATTGTGGATTACCGAAATGCGGGTAAGGTTTGAAGCTTTTGTACTTTGCTGGCGGATTAATATAACGACTAATCAGGTAGTTTAGGCTGGACGATTCCGTATCTGCGCAAAGGAACAAATAAGGTACACATTGTTCTACTTCATAAGGTACTGCCACAGTTTCCAGAGCCACATCATGCAGCAACCAGCTGCTATGGTGCATCGCCAAAGCAGGAAACAAATTATCTTTGCTGTACTGCGCCAGCGACATGCCTGTCGTAGCTTCAACCAGATAGCCGGCAAGCCCGGCAGCCAAATTACTGTACTGACGCTTTTCACCGGGTAACTGCGGTAAAAAGTGTTGACCTTTCTGGTAATTATCACCATCAGCTAACAACAGGCTGGTTAGATGTTGCTCTAAGGAGATAGCTGGATCCTGATTTTCTGCATAACTGTTGATGTCATAAAAATCGGCAATGCCAGATGAGTGGCTGGCCAGATGACGCAAGGTTATTTTTTCCTCTGCAGTATGGGGATTATCGACCCTGAATGGCAGGTAGTTATTAATATCTTGCTCTAAATCGAGCTTCCCCTGCTCCACCAGTTGCAACAGCACAAGGCCCATGATGGGTTTACTGATCGAGGCCAGATTAAATAAGGTGTCTTTGGTTACCGGCGCGCCGGTTTCAATATTGGCTTTGCCATAAGTTTGCAGCAATACCGTCTGACCGTTTTTAATCCGCGCAATCGCAAGGCCGGGTATAGCGGCCTCTTCCATCAGGGCAGGCAAGTACAGCTCCAGCTCGGCTATACCCTGGCTGACGTTTTGCTGCTTTGGCAGCACAAACCATAGTGCGGCTATGGCAGAGAACAACACGATGGCAAATCCACAGAGTTTTTTCATTCATATCAATCCTTTAGTTATAGAAATTAGGGATTTGCAAATAATGCGCCATAGCGAAAAACCTTATAACACTTTGAAATTAATCTGGTTTATATTTTTATCTTGGTGAGATAAGTAGCGGCTTTCACTATCGGTTAGTGAAAATACATACCATGCAGGCTTATTTCACCTGCCGGCAATACAACGCGGATAAAAAAGGCGGCCATCAGGCCGCCTTAGCACTACAAAACTCACTTGGTTTACAGCGCAGCGATCTCGGCTTGTTGGGCTTGCAGCTTAACCACGGCCTGCTCCAGCTCGGCTTGCTTGGCGCGCTCTTTGTCCAGCACCGCTTCCGGGGCTTTGGCAACAAAACCTTCGTTGCCAAGCTTGCCTGCCACACGGGCCAGTTCTTGCTGGGTTTTCTCCAGCTGCTTGGCAATACGGCTAAGCTCAGCGTCTTTATCAATTAAACCGGCCATTGGAATGAGTAAATCCATGCTGCCGATTAACTGCGTGGCGCAGGTTGGTGCCGGCGCATCAGCTGACAGCACAGTGATTTGCTCCAGCTTGGCCAGGTTCATCAAAAAGCTTTCGTTTTCACTTAAACGGCGCTGCTCTTCGCTGTTTACGTTGCGCAGCAATATGCTCAGCGGCTTACCCGGTGCAATATTCATCTCGCCGCGCACGTTACGAATGGCGGTGATCACTGCTTTTAACCATTCCAGATCGTTGGTGGCTGTAGCATCAACCAGGCTGTCATCCACTTGCGGGTAAGCTTGCAGCATAATGCTGTCATCAGTGATGTTAGCCAGCGGTTTTACCGACTGCCAAATGGTTTCGGTAATAAACGGCATTATCGGGTGCATCAAGCGCAGCAGGCTTTCCAGCACGGTAACCAGGGTATGGCGGGTAGCGCGTTGCTGGGCGTCATTGCCTTTAAACAGCACCGGTTTGGTCAGCTCTAAATACCAGTCACAGAACTGGTTCCAGGTAAATTCGTACAGCGCGGTAGCGGCTAAATCAAAGCGGTAGGTATCAAAGTACTGCCGCACTTGCTTAACGGTTTGCTGGTACTGCGCCAGTATCCATTTGTCGGCCAGCGATAACTGCATATCGCCGCCGTTAAAGCCGCAGTCCTGGCCTTCAGTGTTCATCAGCACATAGCGGCTGGCGTTCCACAGTTTATTGCAGAAGTTGCGGTAGCCCTCTAAGCGCTTCATATCCCAGTTAATATCACGGCCGGTAGATGCCAGCGCCGCTAAGGTAAAGCGCAGTGCATCGGTGCCGCTGGCGCTGATACCTTCAGGGAATTGCTTGCGGGTGCGTTCAGCAATTTTCTCGGCATCTTTGGGCTGCATCATATTGCTGGTGCGTTTAGCCAGTAACTCGTCCAGCGTAATGCCGTCGATCATATCCAGCGGGTCAACCACGTTGCCCTTGGATTTAGACATTTTATCGCCGTTTTCATCGCGGATAAGCCCGGTAACATACACCGTTTTAAACGGTACCTGCGCCTTGCCGCCTTTATCTTTAATAAAGTGCATGGTCATCATGATCATTCTGGCAACCCAGAAGAAAATAATGTCAAAACCGGTTACCAGCACATTGGTGGGATGGAAAGTGCGCAGTGCCTCGGTATCGTCCGGCCAGCCCAGGGTAGAGAAGGTCCACAACGCCGAGCTGAACCAGGTGTCCAGTACGTCATCATCCTGTTTTAACGTTACGCTGTCGGCTAACTGATGTTTAGCGCGCACTTCAGCTTCATTGCGGCCAACATAAACTTTACCGTTTTGGTCGTACCAGGCCGGAATACGGTGGCCCCACCATAGCTGACGAGAGATACACCAGTCCTGAATATCGCGCATCCAGCTGTAGTACATGTTTTCGTACTGCTTGGGCACAAATTCAATCAGGCCGCTTTCTACCGCTTCAGTTGCGGTTTTCGCCAGTGGCGCAACCCGCACATACCACTGATCGGTTAACAGCGGTTCAATCACCACGCCGCTACGGTCACCGTACGGCAGGGTGTTGTTGTGATCCTCTGTTTTTTCCAGCAAGCCGGCGGCATCAAAGGCAGCAACTATAGCTTTACGCGCGGCATAGCGGTCCAGGCCCTGATACTCAGCAGGAATAACGCCAACCAGCGCCGGGTTTAATTCGCCATTGCTGTGGAAGCCTTCGCCTTCGCTACGGATAGTGGCATCCGGTGTCATCACGTTAATCATTGGCAGCTGATGGCGCTTACCCACTTCATAGTCGTTAAAATCGTGCGCCGGGGTAATTTTGACGCAGCCGGTGCCTTTTTCCATATCGGCATGCTCATCGGCCACTACGGGAATACGGCGGTTTACCAGCGGCAGTAACACCTCTTTGCCAATCAGTGCCTTATAGCGTTCATCTTCCGGGTTTACTGCTACGCCGGTGTCCCCCAGCATGGTTTCCGGCCTGGTGGTCGCCACGACCAGGTAATTTTTGCCATCGGCCGTTACAGCGCCGTCGGCCAGCGGATAGCGCAAATGCCACATCTGACCTTTTTGCTCTTTGTTTTCCACTTCCAGATCAGAGATGGCGGTGTGCAGTTTCGGATCCCAGTTTACCAGGCGCTTGCCGCGGTAAATCAGCTCGTCGTCATACAAGCGCACAAAGACTTCCTGCACTGCATTGGATAAGCCTTCATCCATAGTGAAACGTTCACGTTGCCAGTCTACCGAGTTACCTAAACGGCGCATCTGCGAGGTAATAGTGCCGCCGGACTCTTCCTTCCACTGCCAGACTTTTTCAATAAACGCATCACGGCCCAGTTGGTGGCGACCCGGTAAGCCTTCAGCCGCCAGCTTGCGCTCTACCACCATCTGGGTGGCAATACCGGCGTGGTCGGTACCTACCTGCCACAGGGTGTTTTTACCCTGCATACGCTGGTAGCGGGTTAAGGCATCCATAATGGTTTGCTGAAAGGCATGGCCCATATGCAGGCTGCCGGTAACATTTGGCGGCGGGATCATAATGCAGTAGTTGCCGTTGCTTTCATCACCGTGTGGCGCAAAGTAGCCTTTGGCCTGCCAGGCGTTATACATCGCCTGCTCTATTTCACTGGGGTTAAACGTCTTTTCCATGATAGTACCTGTACTCAGGGGGCATTAACGGTTTGCGGGTTAACGCCCAACTGACGATATTGCTTAAAACGCTCCCGCGCCTGTGCTTTTAATTGCTCGGCGGCGGGAACAAATTCGATGATTTGGCTAAAGCGGTTGGCAAAAGCCGGGATCTCAGTGGCTAAATTAATCAGCACCTGGCGGTTTTGCCGTGGTGCCTGCCAGCTTATTTCTACCGGTGCACCGTATTTCGGGCCTTCGCCGCTCAGGTTATGCGGCACAAAACGCTGCGCATCAAATTGCCACAGCAGTTCGTCGAACGCTTCGGCCTGTTGCTGGTCGGCAGTATAAACGAAAACCCGTTGTTTGGCGCGGTACAAGTCGGCGCATAGCTGGCAAGCTAAAGTAAAATGAGCTGGCGTACTGCTCAGCTCATTTTCGCTGGTGTTGTCACTTAACAGATAAAAGCTAACCTGCATTAGTTGTCCTGCTGTTGGCCAACCCGGTTAATTAAAAACTGGGTTAACAGCGGTACCGGCCGGCCGGTGCTGCCTTTATCTTTACCACCACTGCGCCAGGCAGTACCGGCAATATCCAGGTGTGCCCAGTTATACTTGCGGGTAAAGCGCGATAAAAAGCAGGCGGCAGTAATAGTACCGGCGGCACGGCCACCTAAGTTACTGAAATCGGCAAAGGGGCTTTCCAACTGATCCTGGTAATCATCCCACAGTGGCAGACGCCAGGCACGATCGCCACTTTGCTCTGACGCATTTAAAATTTCATGCGCCAACGGGTTATGGTTACTCAGTAAGCCGGTAGCATGTTTACCCAGCGCAATAACGCAGGCGCCGGTTAACGTAGCAACGTCTATTACCAGCTCGGGGTCAAAACGCTCAACATAGGTTAACGCATCGCACAGCACTAAGCGGCCTTCGGCATCGGTGTTTAATACTTCCACCGTTTGGCCCGACATGGTGGTTAGAATATCACCCGGCCGGTAGGCGTTAGCATCCGGCATGTTCTCTGCACCAGCTAATACCGCAACAATATTAATTGGCAGGTTTAAATTGACTACTGCATGCATAGTACCCAGCACAGAGGCGGCGCCACACATATCGTATTTCATTTCGTCCATACCATCGCCCGGTTTTAAACTGATACCGCCCGAGTCGAAGGTTAAGCCTTTACCTACCAATACCACCGGCGCGCTGTCGTTACCGGCACCGTTGTATTTAATCACTGCCATGCGCGGGCCGTTTACCGAACCACGGCCAACCGCCAGGTAAGAATTCATGCCGTGTGCGGCCAACTCTTCCGGGCCTAACACATCGACACTGATTTTGGCTGAGCTTTCGGCCAGCAACAGTGCCTGATCAGCCAGATATTGCGGCGTACAGATATTGGGCGGCATATTGCCGACGTCTTTACATTGTTTAATACCGGCAGCGATGGCTAAGCCATGTTCTACTGCTTTTTCGCCAATGGTCAGATCGCGCCGGGTTGGTACATTAAATACAATTTTGCGCAGCGGGCGGCGGGTTTCATCTTTTTTGCTTTTTAAGCGATCAAATACGTACAGGCAGTCTTGTGTGGTTTCCACCGCGTGGCGCACTTTCCAGTAGGTATCGCGACCTTTTACGTGTAATTCAGATAAAAAGCATACTGCTTCCATTGAACCAGTTTCGTTTAAGGTGCTGATCGTTTTGGCAATAATTTGCCGGTACTGGCGCTCGTCCAGCTCACGCTCTTTACCGCAACCTACTAATAATACACGCTCGCTCAGTACGTTAGGCACATGGTGCAGTAACAGCATCTGGCCTGGTTTGCCTTCAAGATCACCACGGCGCAACAGGTTGCTGATATATCCTTCACTGATTTTATCCAGTTGTTCTGCTACGGCGGAAAGACGGCGCGGCTCGTACACGCCAACCACAATGCATGCACTGCGTTGTTTTTCCGGACTTCCGCTTTTTACGCTGAACTCCATACTAACTCCTGATTCTAATAGACTGTGCTAACATAACCTGCACATATATGGCCAAATTCTACCGTGAATTTATAAAAAAGCTCGGTTTTCTAAGCCGTTTGGTCGATAATAATTGCTATAAATATCAAGTTTACTGAAAAATCGCCAGGGTTCCAGCAAAAAGGCAGGTTTTTAGGGGGCGTTTTGATCATTTTTCGTTACCTGTTAGCTGAGGTATTTAAGTCACAGCTGGCGGTATTTGTCATTCTGATGACCATTATCATTAGCCAGCGCTTTGTCAAAATTCTGGCCGATGCATCTGAAGGTGAACTTCCCGGGCAACTGGTTATGAGCATAGTTGCGCTGAAATTACCGCAACTGGCCGTGATTATTCTACCGCTTAGTGCCTTTGTTGGCATATTGGTAGCGTATGGCCGCGTATATGCCGACAGTGAAATGACGGTACTGCACGCCACCGGCGTAAGCGAATGGTATGTTACCCGCCTTACGTTGTTACTTTCGCTAATGCTGGCTGTAGTGGCTGGCGCTGTGACTTTGTATCTCAGCCCCTGGGCCACCGAGCAGGAATACCGCCTGCTGGAAAAGGCCGATGCCAATGCCGGATTAATCTCTCTGGTACCGGGACGGTTTCAGCATACCTCAAACGAAAATGCGGTGATCTTTGTCCAAAGCATTAGCCGTGACAATGGCGAGTTACAAAAAGTGTTTGTGGCACAAAATAATGCCCGCGATACCCTGGGTGACCACTCTATTGTGTATGCCATGTCGGGTAATGTTAAGGAAGACATCAGTGGCGCCCAGATGATGCAGCTTGAACAGGGCCGCCGTTATGCCGGTGATGTGAAATCACCGGCCTTTGAAATTACCGAATTTGGCCGTTACCAGATCCAGATCCGCGAACAGGAAGTAGAGCAACGCCGGCGTAAGCTTGGCAGCCTGCCAAGCTCCGAGCTATATGGCATGGACAGCAATGAAGCCATCGCCGAATGGCACTGGCGTATTGCCATTCCGTTATCGATTCCGTTGCTGGCGTTAATCGCGGTACCGTTAAGCCGCGTTAATCCGCGTCAGGGTAAGTTTGGCCGCTTATTACCCGCCTTGCTGCTGTATCTGGGGTATTACTCTTTACTGATTATCGCCCGCTCTGCATTGGAAGACGGCAAAATTCCGCCAGCGTTAGGTATGTGGTGGCTGCACCTGAGTGCCTTAGTGGTAGGGGTAGTGTTAATTATGCGCCATCGTTCCAGTGCACAACGTTTTCAAGCCTGGTTAGCGGGTAGAACTTAACATGCTGAAAATTATTGATATCTATATCGGCCGTACTATTTTAACCACCACAATGCTGGCATTAAGTGTGCTGCTGGTTATTTCGGCCATGTTTAAGTTTATTGATCAGATGCGGTCTGTGGGCCGGGGTTACTACGACATGGTACACGCCGCGCTGTTTACGCTTTACAGCGTGCCCGGCGATTTGGTCACTTTTTTCCCGATGGCAGCATTAATCGGCGGTTTAATTGGCCTTGGCATGCTGGCCAGCAACAGCGAGCTGGTGGTTATGCAGGCCGCTGGTTTGTCGCGTTTTAATATTATCAGCTCGGTGATGAAAACGGCTGTGATTATGATGTTGCTGGTAATGGCTGTAGCTGAATGGGGCGCGCCGGTTGCTGATCGCGCCGCCCGTGAGCTGCGCACTAAAGCTATTTCGGATGGCAGCCTGTTTGCTGCGCAACAAGGCATCTGGGCCAAAGACGGTGATCAGTTTGTCAATATTGGTAAGGTGGACGACAGCGGTCAGTTAAAAGATATCATTATTTATCAGTTTGATACCGATCTTAAGCTGGTGTCTATCGTCAGCGCGGATAGCGCGGTATACCGCAATGATGCCTGGCAGTTACAACAAGTGGTACGGCAGGACTTTACTGCCGACAGAATACTAAAACAGTTAGCACCACAGCAAAGCTGGCGTTCTTCATTAACCCCCGACAAATTGAGCGTGGTGACCATAAAGCCAGAAATGCTATCGCTAACCGGCCTGAATGATTATGTCGACTATCTGCAACAAAACGCTCAGGAATCCAGCCGCTATGAACTGGCGTTCTGGCGTAAAACCCTGCAACCACTGACTATAGCCGCCATGCTACTGATGGCGCTGTCGTTTATTTTCGGCCCGCTAAGAAGCGTAACCATGGCAGCAAGAGTGTTAATGGGTATTCTTACCGGCTTTGCATTTTATATGAGCAACGAAGTATTCGGCCCGGTAGCTCTGGTGTATCAGCTACCCCCACTGGCTGGCGCTATGGTGCCCAGCCTGCTGTTTATCGGGCTATCGGTGTATTTTATGCGGAAGAAGGTCTAACGTGCAGAAATAAACCAGATTGTGCTAAGCCAACCGTTGAAGGCATGGATGCCTGAATCGAGCCTATAGGGACATATTTACGGCGTGTTGGCGTGTACAATTTGGTTGTTATATTTTACCTCGCTGCTTTATGCAGGTTCAGCTGCTTGCTTTGCTCTTTGGTCAGCACTACTACCTGGGTATTGCTTAGCTGATCCTGCAACGCCAGGCCTTTACCCCAGCGCAGCCAAAGCCAGAAATTGCCCAGCCCCAACAGCGCCGTAACAGCACGTACTACAGCCTGTTTAAAGCTGATGGCTGCCCCATCCTGTTGCACCAGAAACAAGCGCCAGGCACGCATGCCCAGCGTTTGGCCACCTTTGTACCAAAAATACAGATAAAACCAGAAAAACCACAACACAGAGTACAACTGAAACCAGATTTTATGCCGGGTAATAAAATCGGCATGATCGGTATAGTTAGCCAGCGAAATAACACCCACACTGTTTAACAGCGCCACCAGCAACAACGCCAACGCCATGGCCGCCATCCACAGGGCAGCCAGAATTAACCAGTCATACATAATAGCCGCCAGACGGCGAATTAAACCCGCACGGGGTGCCTTAGCAAACATAACGTTGTCCGATAATAAAAACCGCGCAAGTGTAACATGCAGCAACGCTTTTTCGAAGCTGCTGCAATTTTGTGCAACTGAAAGCCCGGCGGATAAATTCGCTTGCGCATCGCCATTCGCATCGTATAATGCAGGCGTTTACCTCAAAATATCCCTCAGTGCCTGGGTGGCGAAATCGGTAGACGCAGCGGATTCAAAATGCAACGCGTCTTAGATTGAGGTAGACATAACTTATTGATTAGTCTACAATTAAAAAGTTATCAGCGCTAAAAGCAGCTTGTAAAGTTTTGTAAAGTCCTGTAACTAGCTTAGTTACAAGATAAAAAAGTCCTCTCAAATGCCTGGGTGGCGAAATTGGTAGACGCAGTGGATTCAAAATCCACCGTTGGCGACAACGTGCCGGTTCGAGTCCGGCCCTAGGCACCATATAATTCAACAGTTTAGTATTTCATTCTTTTACATTGTTTCTTTGTTTGGTAATGTTCTAATTACTACACTGAAGGACATTGCATGGAACAGCATTACCTTAAATCCTCTTATCGCGAAAAGCTTATTGAACATTTGTTCATCGGTGAACTTCTTAAATTATCCTGGTCAACTGGCGCATGCAGCATCGAAGTTTCTAAACCCGAAGTCGATAACCAAGGTTATGACCTTATTGCCGAAGAGAATGGTATTCTGCGGCATATTCAGCTAAAAACAGCGAAATTGGATGCCAAAGCCTCATATCAGAAAGTGCATATTGCTCTCGCTAATAAGCCATCGGGCTGCGTGTTATGGATTTTCTTTGATGAAACTACCATGCAACTAGGGCCCTTCTTATTTTTCGGTGGTAAACCGGGTGAAAAGTTACCAGATATATCGCAGTTTAAAGTGGCAAAACACACTAAAGGCAACAAAGATGGCGTTAAAGCTGAACGGCCTGATATTAGAGAAGTTCGCAAAAAAGCCTTTGTGCGTTACGATCGCATCGAATTAATTTATGACGCCCTATTTGGCGCAATTGCAGACACTGCAGAGTATTAAATGACGTTAATTAACCTAAAAGATTTAGAAGCCCATCTATGGCATGCCGCGCATATTATTACCGGCCCCATCGATGCATCCGACTACAAAACCTATATTTTCCCGGTACTGTTCTTTAAACGCATTTGCGATGTGTATGACGAAGAATTTGCCGATGCCATGGCGCAGGTGGCCGATGAAGAGTTAGCCCGTGGCGATATGTTTCACCGCATTAAAATTCCCGCAGAAGCCCACTGGAGCCAGGTGTTTGCCAAAACCAAAGATATTGGTCAGGCTTTAAAAGATGCTTTTCGTACTATCGAAGTGGCTAACCCACACTTATACGGCATATTCGGTGATGCCAGCTGGACCAATAAAGAACGCCTATCAGACGAGCTACTATCTACCTTGCTAAACCACTTTAACAAGGTGAATTTAGGCGTGGCCAGCGTGCGTGATGATGATATGGGCCGCGCCTACGAATACCTCATTAAACGCTTTGCCGACAAAGCCAATAAAAAAGCCGGTGAGTTCTACACGCCTCGTACTATTGTCCGACTAATGGTAAACGTGCTGGACCCGGTTGCCGGTGAAAGCGTATACGATCCTGCCTGCGGTACAGGCGGTATGCTGCTGGAGACTATTCACCACGTTAAAGAAAATGGCGGCGACCCACGCTTACTCAAAATCAAAGGCCAGGAAAAGAACCTGACTACCGAAGCTATCGCCCGGATGAACCTCTTCTTACACGGCCAGGAAGATTTTCAAATCTTGCGAGGCGACACCCTACGCGATCCCAAGTTTGTAGTTAATGACCAGTTGGAAACCTTTGATTGTGTTATTGCCAACCCACCTTTTAGCTTAAAAGAATGGGGTTATGATAAATGGCAGAATGACCCGTATGGCAGAAAGCAATATGGCCTGGCACCGCAAACTAACGGCGATTTTGCCTGGGTGCAGCATATGTTGGCGTCACTCAACAACAAAGGCCGTATGGCTGTCGTATTGCCGCATGGCGTGTTATTTCGTGGCGGTGCCGAAGGCGCTATTAGAACTGCATTACTAAAACAAAATAAGATTGAAGCCATTATTGGTCTTGCCAGCAACTTGTTTTACGGCACAGGTATTCCGGCCTGTATTCTGGTGCTGCGGCAAACCCGGCCAGCCGAGCATAATAATCATATACTCATCATCAATGCTGAAGAGATCTACACCAAAGGCCGGGCGCAAAACACATTGAGTAATGATCAGTCAGATGAGATTTACCGCATCTACAAGCAGCAATATTCAACTGGCACCAAGGCAGATGAAATTGAAGGTGTAGCCCGCTGGGTTAGTCTGGATGAAATTGCTGAAAACGACTTTAACCTGAATATTGCTCGCTATGTGCAAAAGCCACTGGAAGAAGAAACTATTACCGTAGAAGAAGCGCTACGCGATTTTCAGCAAAAATTGGCTGCACTTGAACAAGCTGAGCAAGAGCTAGAAGCACTGCTTATCCAAGAAGGGTTTGAGCTATGAGTGATGATAAGTTAAACATCATTGATAACTTGCTCCAGCCCGTTATCGAAGAACTTAAGTCCATAGATGCTGTTTCTTGCGCTGATATTCCGAACAGCTGGCTAGATTTGGGATGGGATATTTCATCCGGTGATGGTGAAATTGTTGAAATAGCAGCGCGTGTATTGGAAAGCTACTTTTCAACATTACCGAGTATTTTAAAAATATGGCTGTGGTTTAAAACGCCAGGTGGACGTGTTGAGGTCAGCTATATCAATAACGCTATTAATGACAGCTATATCAATAACGCTATTAATGACAGCCCTTTAGATTTTTCATCGCTCGTTGATGATTTTGAAGAAGTATACGATGAAGTATTGGCTGAGCTTAAAGAGCGGCTGTATGAATTAGCAGAGCAGGCTTACGAGGATTTTTCGGGTTAATCACTCGTAAAGGTACAATTATTATGAACTCAAAGAAATTAGAAGACTTACTCTGGGGCGCAGCCGAGTTTCTACGCGGCCAAATTGACGCATCAGATTACAAGCAGTACATCTTCCCGCTGCTGTTTTACAAGCGTTTGTCAGACGTTTACTTAGAAGAGTATGTTGAAGCGCTAGAAGCCCATGACGGCGATGCAGAATATGCAGCTATGCCTATGTATCACCGCTTTGATATCCCGGAAGAAGCCCGCTGGGAAAAGGTGCGCCATACCAGTAAGAACATTGGTGAGGCCATCCAAACCGCACTTCGATTAATTGAAGCCAATAACCCGCGCTTACACGGCGTATTTGGTGATGCGCAGTGGACTAACAAAGAGCGCTTGCCTGATCACCTATTAGCCGATTTAATTGAGCACTTCAGTAAAATCCCACTGGGTATTAAATCGGTTAAACAAGATGACCTGGGCGAAGCCTACGAATATCTGATCAAAAAATTCGCTGATGATTCCGGCCATACCGCTGCCGAGTTTTATACCAACCGCACTGTGGTGCATTTAATGACACGCATTATGCAGCTTAAACCCGGTGAAACTGCCTACGACCCAACTTGTGGTACAGGTGGTATGTTGCTAAATGCGGTGATGGATTTACGCTCAGACGGTAAAGAATGGCGTAGCGTTAAATTGTTCGGCCAGGAAGTAAACCTGCTTACCTCAGCTATCGCCCGTATGAACATGTTTTTGCATGATATCGAAGAGTTCGAGGTGCTACGTGGCGATACGCTGGCAGAGCCTAAGTTTATTGAGAACGACCAGCTTAAGCAGTTCGACGTTATCTTTGCCAACCCGCCATATTCGATTAAAAAGTGGAACCGCGACAAGTTTGCCGCTGACCCTTATGGCCGAAATTTATTTGGTGTACCGCCACAAGGCTGTGCCGACTATGCCTTTTATACCCATATCATCAAAAGCTTAAAACCTGATACTGGCCGAGCAGCTATGTTATGGCCACATGGCGTGTTGTTCCGCGATTCTGAGCAAGCTATTCGCAAGCAAGTAATTGAGTCTGACATTATCGAAGCGGTAATTGGTCTTGGGCCAAATCTGTTCTACAACTCACCAATGGAGTCTTGTGTAGTAGTGCTTAACTGCAATAAGCCAGCAGAGCGCAAAAACAAAGTGCTGTTTATCAACGGCGTTGAGCATGTTACCCGTGAGCGGGCGCATAGCCGCTTATCAGATGATGACCTTGCTGTGCTGTGTGAAGCTTATTTTACTCCGGAAAAACAAAGCGACATTACCGCACTGGTTGATATCGATGCGATAAAAGAAAACGTCTACAACCTGTCGATTCCGCTTTATGTGCAGGCCAATGGCGATGATGAAGTGCATGATATTGAGCATGCGATAGAAGCCTGGAAAATCAGCCGGGTACAACTGAAAAAACAGACCAAAAAATTATTCCAAAGCCTCGCGCAGTTGGGTTACGAGGTAGAAAGCAATGAGTGATAAGCAAACCGTTAAGTTTGGCGATATTTGTCGAGAGGTGAAGCTCACCACCAAAGATCCTATTGCTGATGGGTATGAGCGCTATATTGGCTTAGAGCATCTCGACTCGCGCTCTCTAAAGATCAAGCGCTGGGGGTTGATTGCTGAAGATAATCCAAGCTTTACACGAGTGTTTAAGAGAGGAAATATCCTGTTTGGTAAGCGTCGGCCTTATCTAAAAAAAGCTGCTATTGCAGAATTTGACGGTATTTGCTCTGGTGACATACTAGTTTTGGATGTAAAAGAGAAAACCATTCCCAAGGATATTTTTTACTATCTGGTTAGTTCCAATAAAGTATGGAAAGAAGCAATTAGGTCTTCTTCTGGGTCACTTTCACCAAGAACAAAATTTAAATCATTAAGTGAAATAGAGTTTAGTCTGCCTAAAAAAGAACAGTTGGTGTCTTCAGAGAACTTCATAACCCTAGCAAAAAAAATAATAGCGGAATCGAGACATTTATCATTAGCTGTTAGTGATACGGCCAAATCTAGCATTCGAAGTTTACTAAGATATGGGAATGTAAATAAAGCTCAGTTAACTAACTACGGAAAGCTTGGTTCTGTTCCTGCTCACTGGGAGTGGAAAAATTTAGGTGATTTGGCCAAGAAAGGCGAGCCAGCAATTAGAACAGGACCATTCGGGTCAGCTTTGAAGGCAGATCACTGGTGTTTAAAGGGAAGACCTGTAATCACAATAGGTTGCTTAGGTGAGTATGGTTATGACCAATATGAAGAATTATATATTAATGAAGGTTATGCATTAAATCTTCAGCAATATTCAGTCAAAAAAGGCGATATCGTATTTTCTAGAGTCGCGGACATTGGAAGGTCTATTTTAATAGACGACGAAACGAGTGGTGCCATAATATCTTCGAATTTAATGAAAATTTCTCTCGATGAACGGCGGGTAGATCCTCGTTTTTATTTTTACTCGATAAAATATTCACCAATCATCTTGCATCAAATAACGAAATTTACCAATTCAGGCGGACGGTTGTTGGTAACATCTAAAGACTTGAAAAAAATAAAGTTCCCAACGCCTCCGTATAATGAACAGATTAAAATTGCTGATTCGATTGAGCGCTTATTAATGATAACGGAGGGAATCGATAACTCTGTTCGGCTGCAGGAAGACATCGTGTCGGGTTACATAAGTAGAATTTTTTCTTAGTAGGTACAATTATGTTTAACGAACACACCGTCACAGAAAATGGGATTATCGACCGCCTGAAAGGTTTGAGCGGAGTAAACTGGATTTACTTTCACGGTGATAGCCTGCCTAAGCAAGCGCAGGACATCTTTGTTGATGAGTGGCTAAAAGACGCGCTTTGTTCGTTAAACCCTGATATTGCCAAACAGCCGGACTTGGCGGACGAGGTTATTTATAAACTTCGCGGCGTTATTCTGGAGGCTAAGCATACCGGCTTGGTTAAGGCTAACGAAAACTTTCAGGAATGGCTGCTCGCTGAAAAAAGCCTACCCTTTGGTGAAAATGGCGACCATATCACCATTAACCTGATTGATTTTGATGATATCAACAACAACCATTTTGTGGTGTCTCAGCAGGTGCATTATATCGCTGCCACCGAAGTGTATTTTGATATTGTGCTGTACGTTAACGGCATCCCCCTGGTGGTGGGTGAAGTAAAAACTGCTACCCGCCCAAGTGTGAGCTGGCAAGACGGTGCCGCTGATTTTATGGGTGGTAAAAAGCACTACTGGCAAAATGTTGCGCCATTTTTTGTGCCGAACCTGCTGTGCTTTGCCAGTGAAGGTAAAACCTTTGCCTATGGTGCTATTAATGCAGGCCCTAAAGACTGGGGGCCGTGGCATAACACCGACTTACGTGATGATATTTTACCTGGCCTGCAAACCGTACTTAATAGTGCAGAGGGTTTACTCAACCCCATTACCTTGTTGCAGCTATTGGAATCGTTCGCGCTGTTTTCAACGGTTAAAACCGGCAAAAATACACCACCTAAGCGCATTAAAATATTACCGCGTTATCCGCAGTTTGAAGCAGCAAAGCAGATAGTTGACCGTGTACGACGTGGTTATCCCAAAAAAGGCCTTATCTGGCACTTCCAGGGCTCGGGTAAGTCATTATTGATGCTTTATGCCGCAAAGATGCTGCGAGCAGATAATGAACTGAAAAACCCAACTGTATTGGTCGTGGTAGACCGGCGCGACTTGGATAGCCAAATTAGTGAAACCTTTGGCGGTGCCGACGTTAAAAATCTGATTAAAGTGCAAAGCTGCAAAAAGCTTGGAGAGTATATCGAGCAAGATAGCCGGGGCATTTTAATTACCACCATCTTTAAATTTAAAGACGTTGAAATCGATGAAGCTAATAAAAAAGGCCTAAATGACCGCGACAACATCATTGTGCTGGTCGATGAAGCGCACCGCACCCAAGAAGGTGGCTTAGGTGACAAAATGCGCTGGGCACTGCCTAATGCGCATTTTTACGGTTTAACCGGTACACCCATTTCAGGCATAGACCGCAATACCTTTAAGCTGTTTGGTGCCGAAGACGACCCAGGCCGCTACATGAACCGTTATAGCTATAAGCAGTCTATTCGCGACGGTGCCACCAACCCGGTAAAGTTTGAGCCCCGCCTGGCAGAGCTTCGGGTAGACCGTGAAGCGATCGACAAAGAGTTCGAAGCCTTGGCGGCAGCAAACAACCTGGACGAAGAAGAAAAAGCTGAGCTGTCTAAACGTGCTGGCAAACTGGCGATTATGCTAAAAGCGCCTAAACGTATGGCAGCAGTTAGCACCGATATTGCCGAGCACTTTACCAGCCACGTTAAGCCGAAAAAGATGAAGGCTATGGTGGTGGTGTACGACCGCGATGCCTGTGTGCAGATGTATTACTTGTTGGGTGACAAGCTCGGCTTTGATGCTGTTGAAGTGGTGATGAATATTGACCAAGCGCCAATAAAAGCTCCAGACGGCGATAAAAAGGGCAAAGTTAATAAAGACTGGCGCAAGTGGCATGACGATTTACAGCTGCCAGTTAAAGAGAGCGACTTTGAGCGCTGGCAAAGCATCGATGGCGACGAGCAAAAACAAAAGGATCTAATAGAAACCTACAAAGATCCAAAGCAGCCACTGCAATTACTGATCGTAACAGCCAAGCTACTAACCGGCTTTGATGCGCCTATCTGCTACTGCATGTACCTGGACAAGCCATTACGTGATCATACCCTGTTACAGGCTATGTGCCGCACGAACAGGCTGTATCAGAACGATGAAACCCGCAAGCAAATGGGCCTTATCATTGACTACCTCGGCGTATTTGAAAACCTGCGCACGGCACTGGCTTACAACCCGGAAGAAATTGAAGGTGTTGTGGAAGGCATTGAAGCCTTTAAAGCAATATTGCCAATGCAGCTGGAAAAGTGCCTGGCCTTCTTTCCAAACGTTGACCGCAGCCTGGAAGGCTTTGAGGGCATTATGGCAGCGCAAGAGTGTTTGCCAACTAATGAAAAGCGCGACGAATTTGCTGCCGCCTTTGGTGTGGTAGCCAAGCTGTGGTCGGCCATTAACCCAGACCCATTCTTAAATGCCTACCGCAAAGACTACAAATGGCTGGCGCAGATTTATGAATCCGTGCGCCCTGTTGGCCAAACCGGTGCACTGGTTTGGGCGGCATTAGGCCCAGAGACCATTCAGCTTATTCATCAGCATACCGACATTAACCGTATCCGGGATGATATCGACGAGCTGGTAATGGACGAGCACGCCATCTTTACCCTGACGGATAAAGAGCAAGAGCAGCGGGCGCGTAAATTAGAAATTGACCTAATGGGCCGCCTACGTGGCAGTAGCGACCCTAAGTTTGTGGCACTGGGCGAGCGATTAGAAAAACTACGCCAAGACTACGAAGCCGGTGTTATTAAAGCCATAGATTGGTTGAAGGGCCTGTTAGACGCAGCCAAAGACACCGTGCAGGCTGAACGCGAAAGTGGCGATAAAGTGGTTACCCAGGAAGATAACAAGCAAGCGTTAACCAAACTTTTCCTTGAAACCCGGCCAGAGACCACACCTAAGCTAATTGGCGACGTAGTAGAGCAAATCGATAAGATAGTTAAAGCTAAACGCTTCGACGGCTGGCAAAACTCCAACAGCGGTCCGCGTGAAATCCAAAAAGCGCTGTTACTAACACTGGCTCAGTTCGGCCTAGGCAAGGACAAAGAGTTGTTCGCCAAAGCCTATGCGTATATTGAAGAGCATTATTAATGCAATTTGTTGGCGACGAGCTTGAGAAACTAGCATTGGGCAATGGCGATGTAACCAATTCAGATTTGTTGGGAAGAAGCGCATTCAATCGCTACTATTATGCGGCCTTCTTAATTACGCGTGAGACAATTAAGAACATGCAAATCAGTCCAAAATTTGTCAAGCATGCTGAGATTCCAACTATTCTGCAAACTGGATTGAGAAAGACAGTGAAACCTAGTTTAGACCGACAAGTTAAAGCTGGACTGATGGACAAGGGAACATATAGCCGAATATTGACTCAGCTCAATGATGTTGGAAATGAGTTAGCTCAACTACTTCAAAGTGCTAATGATGCAAGAGTTTTGGCGGACTATGAACCAGAAATTAAAACCGAAAGAGATGGAAACGTAATTAAATTAAAATCTTACAAATTATCAACTGCGAAGGAATGGCCTTCAAGAGCAAGTCTGTTATGCGGAAGGCTATTAAAAATCTGGAGGGACGTCGGCCTTGGTTGACATAACCGATATCGCTGAGCTGGAAGAGCTGCGGAAAGACTATTTTATTTCTGATGTTAATATTAGATCTTCCGACGGCACGCTCGTGATTTACATTTCTGTTGAGCGCGTCAGCGAAAATGCCAGAGCTGGATTTGTTTCCAGAAGGCAACTTGACAATTTATCTTGGAAGCTAGCAGAAAAGTACCTGATCCCAGTCTCGATACAAATAACGCCTTCTTCAAAATTTGAAAAGATAGGACAAGCTGCGGAGTTATTGCTAAAAGCAAAGTTTAGTGAAATTGTTGAAGAAGCTAATTTTTCTTTTTGGTCATCCGAAAAAGTTAATGCTTGGATAAAACTCTCCGTACAGACAACTGATTCCATTTCTGAAATTGAGACGTACTTAAAATTAATTTTAGGTGAATCGGGATTTCAATTTTTATCTTGTCAGTGGGTTAGCGAAAATAGCAGTTTGCCAACACCAATTAATATTTTAATAATTCTAAAACGCCTTCAACCAATTAATATTGAAGGCTTTATTGGAAATTTGATCACTGACTACCGAGATATAAATGCCAAGTGGCTAAATCGCCAGTTAGACAAAATGCTCAAAAAGCAGTTAATTATTAGAGACAAGGTAACTGGAAACTATGCGCTTACTGGGCTCGGGCTGGGTCTAATCCCGTCCCGACGCAGCAAACATAGCTCAGATGTGGCACGAGCACTTGAATTAGGGAAAAGAAAGTGGTGATATATTGCATGGGAGCGGCGATGAATTATCGCGAGGGTGTGAATCATGCCCGCTTGCGAAGGCTAGACACAGAATCACCGATGGACAAGCGTCCATCCGTGCATTCGCCCAAATGGACGCTTGTCCATCGTCGAAACTTATTTATGAGATTTGTGTCATGAATGCCGCGCCGCTCCTAGTTTCCTTTGACTCTATTGATAAATATCTTGAAGCCTTACCTGAAAAGCACAGGACGGCTCATTCGGCAGCCTTAAGTGATCTTTTTTCTCGCGGAATACCTCCTATCACCTCAGCATATTGTTTAGCCATTCTTTTCGGGTACTCGCTTGAGTTCATTTATGCAATGACAAAGAGACCTGACAAATTTTATCGTGTCTTCAGCATCAAAAATGGCAAAAAAACTCGCAGAATTCAGGCTCCTAAAGTAGCGCTAAAAGTCATTCAAAAGTGGTTTGGCGCACATCTCAGCAACAACTTAACATTTCATCCTCATGTTTATGGTTTTGTGAAAGGTCGGTCATTTGTTGATGCGGCAAAACATCACATTGGCGCTCGTTGGGTGCTTGCCGTCGATATTGATAACTTTTTCCCATCAATCTCCAAGGAGAGAGTTTTACTTTCATTAATAGCTCAGGGTTATAGTAATGATGCTTCCAAACTAATCTCAGATCTATGTTGCTTAAACGATTCACTAGCACAAGGATCACCAGCAAGCCCAGTGTTATCTAATCTATGCATGCAATCTATTGACGATTCACTGATAAAACTATCTGAAAAATACAAAGTCACAGTTACTCGTTATGCCGACGACATAACGTTTTCAGGAATCGGCGAGTTTGATGAAGGCCTTAAAAGAGACTTACAAGAACTCATTAAGAGTAGCGGTTTTCAACTAAATGATGATAAAACCTACTTTGCAGACTCTACTACCGGTAAGCGTTTGAAAGTCCATGGATTACTGGTTAAAGAAGATTCTGTTAGGCTAACAAAAGGGTACAGAAACAAAATCCGTCTATATAAGCATCTTCAGAAGAGTGGCCGTATAAGTGAAGATGACTACCATCGCATCAACGGCCACATCAATTTTGCAGACTTTATTGATTCTATGTCCGGTATAAAGGATGCTATTTGAAAATGTTACGAACAAGTTATTTATCGATTATTTGTTTTTTAATCTAGGATGCGACCACGCAAAACTCTTTTGAGGGTCATAACTCGATTGGCTTCGGCTATAGAAAGCTTCCTCTGCTGCGCGACGGGAATAAAACTTTTTGTAAACTGGTTTTGAGTAGTCTTTAACATACCGCCAAACGTCATTCCAAGATTCATAAACTCCGGGGCAACCACCGACAAAGATTACATAAAATCTCTTTAGTCTGAATCTGCGTTTTTTCATCACTGTTCTCCTTTTTGCATAGTCCGCATTTAGAATTTACAGATTGAAAAATGCAGGCTCGCGTGAAGCAAGCCTGTTATATGAAATTCAGGGAATCGAAGGCCTTAAAGTTTACTGATTTGATTCATGGCAGATCTATAATCGATATCCAGCCACTGACAGAGCTCCAGAAACTCCAGAATATCTAACCCCCGAATACCCTGCTCAATCTTGCCGAAGTAGCTATGCGGTAAGCCACTGATCGCTGCCATGTCACGCATAGTAAGACCTTTAGCGTTTCGCTGCTCCCGTAACCAATTGCCAAGTGCAATGCGCTTTGGGCTAGCTTTTAGGTGTGCTTCACCCCGTTTAGGTTTGTATGCTTCCATTAGCTTACCTCCACCTCAAAAACCCCCATATCCAGCCAGTAGGTTAAAAAGTTATCTTCCCACATCGGGTAGATTTCTCTGGCGGTTTCGATAGGGTAGTAGCCTGTCATATCCTGAAAGGTTCCCGCGATAAACTCGAAGTCCAAAGACTTCACCAGCTCTGCGCAATCACCGATACCGGCATAACAAAAGTCGGTGATGTAACAGATGTCATAACGGCCACTGGTGCCGGTAAGTAGTATCTCAACTGGGTGATATCCACCTTCTTCTGCACTGTATTTCGGGTCCCGAAAGTTCACACAGACAAACTCTGCTAATGGCTCTCGGTGCGGCTCGATAACTTTAATCAGTGCATCGATAAATCGCTTTGAAACAGGCAAAGCTAAGCCCTCGTATTGAATACGCATTATGTTTACTCCTGAATAGATTAGGTGCTACTAAAAAATTTCGGGATGAGTTTCTTGCAAACTGGTGTACTGGTTCAGACCGATGATGATGTGGTCCAGTACTGATATATCCAGTGTTTTTGCAGCCTCAATGATATGGCGGGTAATACTGATGTCTGCCCGGCTCGGGTCGGTCTTACCGGACGGATGGTTATGGATCAGCATCACCACTTTTAAATTGAGAATGACTGCGGTTCTCAGTACTTCCGCCGGTCGCAAGGTAACGGCGTCAACACTACCGGTAGCCACTACCTCAAAGCAGTTAATTTCGTGCTGTTTGGTAAGGTTAACGACAATAAAGACTTCTTTCGTTTCATACTTCAGGTAGTCGAATAGTCGGGCTATGGCAGCAGGTTGATGCACTGGCATGCCGGTAATGTCGCAGTCGATTTCTTTGAAACGGTACTTCACATCTATTTCGCGTAAGGTTGGCATAAGTCACCTCCAAAACCTCTAGAACTTTGGCCGGCACAATGACCGGCCATATCGCATCATTTCTTGTCAGTGGTTTTGGCTTTCGGCGGTTTCGGGGGTTTTGCCGGTGACAGTTGCAATATCTGTGCATCCAGCTCACCACTTTCTACCGCTTTAATGATGGTGCTAATGACGGTCGGTAAGTCTTCTTTCTTGCCGACATCAATTGCCGCTTTGCCTTTTTCCAGCTCCAGCGTTTTAAGGCCAACTTTGATTTCAAAGTAGTAGTGCTCGCTGTCATCAAAGTACCAAGGGCGAACCGCTTTGCGTGTACGCACGGTTTTGCGCTCACCAGTTTCGGGGTCTTTCACCTTTTTATCTTTATAGGCTTCATATGCCTGACCATCTAACATGGCCTGTGCCATTGCTTGCTGCTCATCCAGCTTTTCAATCAGCTTCAGGCGTTTGCCTAAGATGGGTGGTTTGGGCTCAATTTTTGGGCGAGCGATAACCTTGAGCGAACTCAATATAGACATAGTGTGTTTTCCTTATGGTATTGGCTTAGTGGCTATTGCACAAAGCCGATGGGGGTTTTAGGTTGCTTGCGGTTGTTTTCATCGGTCAGCACGGCAAGCGCTAACTGACGATGTTCGTGCGCTGCGCTAAAGCGCAAACGACGGGTTAAAAGTGCAAAATCGCCGGGTGTTAATCTGCTGAGCGAACTTAGCTGCTCAGTCTCTAACGTCGATAGCTGTGGAACGCTCACAGTGCGCTTGTACAGCGTTAACACTTGCGGCGCGCTCAAGTAGTCACACTGCAACTTGAAATCAAAGCGGCGCAATATGGCGCTATCCAAAGCTGTTTCGAAATTAGTTGCAGCGAACAGCGGGTAGCTAAAGCACTCAAGCTGCGCCAATAGTTCGTTAACCACTTGCCGTTCATGGTGCATGTTTAGCCGCTCCCGACTGGTCAGCAGGCTGTCTACTTCATCAAGTAACAACATCTGGTTGTTGCGGTGTGCTTGCTGAAAAAGCCTGGCGATTTGTTTCTCAGAGTCGCCGACATACTTACTCAGCACATCCGAGCTTAATACCCGTTTCAGTTCACGTTTATGCTGCTCGGCCAGATGATGCGCCAGCGCGGTTTTACCGGTGCCAGGCGGACCACTTATTAACACCCGTATCGGTGCATTGGTGGCAACAGCATGGTTAATCTGCTTGAGCACCGCACCGGATTCTTTGATGTTAAGCAGTGACATATCAAACGCCAATTCTGCCTGATAGCGCATACGGTCATCCCACAAGTCACAAGCGGTCAGGCTGTTCTCTATTACATCTTCAATAACACCTTGCGCCAGATTGCGCTTAACACCCAGCGTTCTGGCAACATGGGACGCATTAGCCAGTAATGCCGGTGTTAGGTTCGGTGTTTTACTTAGCTGAACATGAAACTCACTGCTGATGCCTAAGCCTTTAAACTCAGCGCGGCTCATTTTCTCTAACACTTCGTCTTTGGGGGCATTAACCGGCATCACCAGTTTAAAGCGGCGAATGTAGCTGTGCTCTAACTGGTCAACATGGTTGGTAATCCAGATAGTCGGCACCGCGTTTTGCTCTAATAACCGATGTACAGACTCTTTGGAGTAATGCGTATCAGCGCTATAGAACAGGCTCTCGCACTCATCAACCAGGAGCATCATGGCACTGCCGCCCATTAAGCTTTGCAGCATGGTGATGTACTGAATACGTTGGGTGTCTGAGCTTTTCGCGCCAAACTCGTTAGATAAAAAGCCTTCGTCCATGCGCATATTGCGGGCTTCATAAAGTGGTATCGACAGGCTTTGCGCCAGCACTTTGGCAAGTGCCGTTTTACCGCTACCGGCTTCGCCATAGAGCAAAATGTTAACGCCAGTAATCTTCTGGCTCATTGCTTCGGCCAGATAACCTTGTAACAGGGCGACATCGACATAACCAAAATCATCTGTCTTTAACGGTGTTTCAAGGCTTGGACAAAGCAGATGGCGCAGCAATTGCGCTTTGCTTTCTATCTGCTCACTGGTCAGTACATACAAAATACTGGCCGGTATCGTGATGTCCTGCAGTTCATTCAAATACCGGTCTACCAGTATCACGCCGTTTTGCTGTAACACCGATAAACTGTGCGAGACATCGTTAGCGCTTATACCGGATACCTCACATAGCAGTCTTTCCAGTGCCTTTTCTTCAAAGTGGCCTCCCACAAAATCCACCAGCTGATTAAGTCCCTGATTGATATTCATCAGTACCAAAAAGCCCAGTGCTGGGCCAAAGTTTGGTGCAACATTAAACAAAGTGCAGAGTGTCGCTAAGTTCTGCTCTACTCGGGCAGTGAGTTCAGGCGTAGCATCGGCAACAGTTAAGTGCTTTAGCGCAGTAGCCGTAGTCAGCTCAACCTGACTATCAAACGCATGGCCGCTGATGCGCTTTATAATGGCGCGACTAACGTTCGTCATCGCCAAATCTACATCTATCAAGCTAATCACATGTCTGGCATAAAATGCCGCTAAATAGTGACAAGGTAGTGGCGTATTAGGCGGGATTATCATGCTTGCCCCCGGCAATATCATAGTTAAGTGCCGTTGCCGCTTGCTGCATAAACTGCATATCGCGCTTGTCATAAATGGTCGTGGTGGTAATCGACGCATGACCGGCCATCTGCCGCACAGTATTAAGGTCGATATTCTGCTCTAGCAAGCGGGTAATAAAGGTGCGGCGTAAATCATGCGGTGAGGCATTTTCAACACCGATATGCTGTAACTTATCCTTGATTAGCCTGTAGACCAGCCAAACGCTTAAGGCTTTCGCCGGTTTGACGCTGCCGTTTATCAACATAGAGCAAAACAGATAGCCAGGCTGCATAGAGCGCAGTTTCAGCCAGCTTTGCAGATAGTTCAGGCACCACTTGGGTAAGAATACAGTGCGGGATTTATTGCCCTTACCATTACGCACCAGCAGCGTTTGCATGTTCAAATCGACATCTTTTAGCTCTAGCGCTACCAGCTCACTGCGACGAAGACCAGTACCAAGCAATACCGCAAATAGCGCCACATTGCGCTTACCTACTGCGGATGTTGAACGCTCCAGTAGTGTAAAGAGTGCTTGAACCTGCTGCTTTGTCAGCGCAGTGCCGGGGTATTCGGCATGTTTAAGCTTACTTAGGCTACTAAGCTGATTTAGCTGCTCGCTATCTGCCAGCTTCATCATGACAGCGATTTTGACAATACTGCGAATAGCGACTTGCGCCCTATTAATCGAGCGCGCTGACCAGCCTGCATGCTGCAACATAGCGCGAATTTGCAGCATGTCCTGATAGTTAATTCGGTGAAAGCGTGCTTCATCTTCCGGCCAGTCCATGACTTTAGCGATACTGCGAAGCTGTGACGCAATAGACGTTTTGCTATTAGCCGACAGCCTGCTCAGGTAAAGCGAATACGGCGAAGCTGCACTCATAGAGCACCTCGTTAGATAGTGATAATCAGATTGAAATAGTGTGAGAAAGAGAGCGCAAGAAAGAGCGCTACACTATGGTAGCGCTGGTGTCGATGGGATTGCGAGCGGTATTTATGACACGGTTAAATTGTATTTTCCCTGTACTTTTTTGGCAGCATAAACTTAAGGATATTTCGCAATATGATTCTCTGGCGCTCTTCAAACCATGCACTGGCAAATGTTAGCTTATACCGCTCTATTTGAGTATGCATTTCACTGAGCATCGATTTTTTTAATTTATGCAATATTTGTTTCTCTGAGAGATTTTTATACTCCGGTAAAGTTTTCTTTTTCTTGATAGTTTGTTCCAAAAGCTCAGCACTTAATCCATGCGTTTTCTCGTAGGTTTTAAATAGTGAAAATAGGAATCCTGTTTCCAATGCATCATACTGGCATTCTCCTAACTCTTTAAATGCCGTGGGGCTGTAGAACTGTACTTCTTTAAACATATGAGGCAAGCCGACCAAATCCTTAAACTTTCGATTTGAACCGTTACTCTGTAACTTTAGAACCCGCTCAATACGAGTGTAGTAAAGAGGCTGACTATCAGGGCCGTTTATTGTACAAACATGTTTCTGATTTTTTTCTTCTTTTTTCTTAACTTTGTCGTATGCCTTAAAGTGAGATGTTGATTTATTGCCAGCGTACTGTGTCTGCAAATATTCCTTTTTATTTTCCTGCTCTTCTACTGAATTCTTTCTCTTTTTTTCATAATCATAATGCATACAGCGTGGAGTATTGAAAATAAGAGTGGGCGTAGGTACGCCAATTAGATCTGCTGCCAAATCTACTCTAGTTATATTTGCATCTGCTAAGCTCTCCCAGAAATTATCAAATACGTTTGTGTCGTTGATTGCACTGAATAGATTACGAAGAGCACTGCCGGTAAAGACACTAGGATTTAGAGATATTCTGATAGGGCGGGGAGTGAGGTCAGTTTGGCCACCTACCAAACCTGTCCAAAGATAAATTCTCTTATTAGGCTCACCCTCTAACCATACGTGCCTTTTCTTTAGATAGCGGGATTTAACGCGCCTGTCACGTTTTCTATTGTCCTCCACGTATTTCACTCTTATCTGAGTACCTTTCGTAGCCTCGTTATCATTAAAAAACTTAATAGCTCTTTTCACCTCTTCTTCTGTCGCTGCCAGAGTAAGATTAAGCGAATCCACTATAGGAAACATACCCCAAGCTTTGGGATTAGATAACTGTGAAGTTAACAGAGTATGGTAATAGTGAAGGTGTTTATCTTTTAATGATACGGCATCCATGCCTTGCTTATGGGATTCCTCTAATGCCTTAATGTCAGTATTAGAAATATTACAAGCTATAACCTGACTATTAACGTTATCGTATGGATGGATAAGGTTGTTTTTTGATCTAAATTCAGCTAGTACCTTATTTATAGTGCTAAATTCATTAATGTCTATAGTGTTATAACTTATTCTCATACTGCTATCCTTTAATATGTTAATAATAATCAATTATGTAGCTCTATTACTTAGCCTTCTTCTGCTGATTTTATTTTATTCAAATTGTTTATAATTGACTTGATGTCTCTTCTGTTAAGGTTTTCGTAAAGCGCTTCTGCCATATTTCTTAGGAACTCTGGCCTGGTCGTAGATTTTTTGATTTTATTATGGATCTTCGAAATCTTTTCCTTGGTTTTTTTGTGCTGCGGTGAGATTTCATCAATATATCCAAGCTCTGTCATTGTTTTCGTGATGACAGTTCGTGTAACGCTTTTTGGATCAGGATAGGATTTTAGTACATTACTAAGTACTTCTTTCCGCTCATCTGAATCAAGTTCTTTCATTGCCTCTAGAGCATTACCTGTATATTTACCAACCGCATCTGCACCACCAGCATCGAAGGCAATTTTCGCTTGGCTAAGTATCTTATGAGCGGCTTTATACGAATGCTCTAAATAATCATCGATAAAATCCTTCATAGTATCGCAATCAAATTGTCGGAAGCTTTCTGTCATTTCAACAGACAATAACAGCGCTTGAAAATTGACATCCTTATTGTCAAAGATTTCCATGTGGCTACTGATGCTTTTCTTATCAATAACCGCATCTGGATTCTTAAGGTAATTTATATATTGGCTGCGAATTGAAGATGAATTACTTTCTGTATTTGTTGAAATGTTATTTTTCAGAGTTTTTTTCTTCGGCTTTTCTTTCACTTTGCCAGCAGTTTTTTTACTGCCAGAGTTCTCCTTGCGGTCAATATTAGGTTTTCTTTTAATCATACTTTTCCTTTTTACACTGAAAGCAGACTCAATCGCGAGCTCGCGATTGGGCTCTACTTGTATTATTTAAGTATTGTTAAGTTCAAGGTATGGTCACATCGCATGAGATGCCCCAGAAAAATTCTTAATCAGGCTAAGAAATAATCCGAGGCATGTGTAATGTTTTATTGAGTCTTGTCCAAAATCACAACTTGGGATTTTGAGTGATGTTACTGAAGTAAGCTTAGTGCTGCTTGAGGCCGCTGATTAGCTTGAGCCAACACCGTAATGGAGGCTTGTTGTAATATCTGAGTCCGTGTTAGTTCTGCGGTTTCTTTTGCATAATCGGTATCTCTTATTCTGCTTCGGGCTGCACTGACATTTTCCTCTACATTACTCAGGTTTCTTATTGTCGCCTGAAAGCGGTTTTGCGTAGCACCAAGTTTAGCTCTGGCGCTATCAATAGTACTGATCGCTTCATCGATAATCTCAAGGTTAAGTCTTGTTATTAAATCTTCATCTTCAGGCGGTGCTATCTGAAACGGCTGAATACCGACTTGGTAAGCATTTAAACCCGTTAATGACATAACAAAAGCTTGGTTTGCTAACGCAGTGGCTTCGTCCGGAGCTGTTCCCGATAGCCGAAGCTGAACCGTTGAGTTATTTATCAGTGTAAATGTGTTACCTGCTACCGAAGCTTGAAGATTTACTCCTGTGCCTTCTCTAATTGCTTGACCGAGAATAAGCGCGTTAATGTTGGCATTATTTCCAAAAGTAACTTGGCCTGGTGTAGGTGCGCCAGCGTAAGGACTGCCAACAGGCTCTTGCAGTAGTGCAAAAGGGCCACCGTTAACGCTGGCCTGAAGTCCAAATACTGTACCGGGAATGGCGGGTACGCTAAATGTAGTGCCTGTTGGGTTAAACTGACCGGTTATTGCGGGTGAATTAATTCCATCTGTTCCATCTACCACCACTTCAGATAGTCTTAAACCATCCGCAGTCCAACCCTCATCACGTTCAAGGTTAACGTTAATATTTTCTCCGGCATTAGCACCTACAAGAAAATCACGGTTTAACCTGCCGTCGAGAAGAGGTATGCCGGCAAAACTGGTTGTCTCAGCTATGCGTGTTATTTCTTTGTTGATCTGGCGGATCTCGTTCTGTAATGCTGTTCTGTCCAACTGGCTATTGATACCACTGCGAGATTGTATGACGAGAGTTCGCATCCGCTGAATTGATGTAGTCATTTCATCCAATGCACCCTCGGCAACTTGGGAAAGGGAGATACCATCGCTCGCGTTACGAATACCCTGACCGATACCGTTTATCTGACTAGTTAACCTATTTGAGATCTGTAGACCAGCGGCATCGTCAGCAGCAGAGTTGATACGATATCCTGAAGCTAAGCGTTGAAAGCTCACATTTAAAGCTGGCGCATTAATTGACAGACTTCGCTGAGCATTCAAAGACGAGATGTTTGTATTTACGAAAAATGACATTCAGAGCTACCGTCCTACCAGGAACTTCAGTAGCTCTTCTATCGACAGGTAAATACAAAAACATTAGAAAATATATAAAAAACAATTAGATAGGATTTTTATAAGCAAGTTTATCCCGGTTGCAGTCGCAATCAGGCATGGAGTGTTTTTTAATTTTTGGAAAAAGAAACCAGAGATAACTTTAACTGGTCGTCAAAAGTTTCCCATGCAAGTTTGTCTTAAAGAGGCTAAGAAAATTTCTGAGCGTTAACGTAACTGAATTGGAAGAGAAATTATTAATGAAGCACCATGATTAGAGGTATTGAAATCAAACTTACCATTAAGTGCGCTAACCCTATCTCGAATACCACTCAAACCAAAACCGCCATTACTGGCTGTTTTTTTGCTGTCAGATTGGCCGTTATCTTCAATTACCAAATTTACGTTTTCGTCCACTAACCGGATAGACAGTTGGCACTCTGAAGCATTGCTATGTTTTATCACATTGGTAAAGGCTTCCTGGCAGATCCGAAAAATGGCTATTTGGATGTTCTGTGGCAAGGTGTTCAAATCTGTATCAATCAAGTGTCTGTAGTTGATATCTGCATTCTGCAAAGCGGACACAAGTTCTCCCGTTGTAAGGGTATTGTGTAAGCCATGCTCGTCTAGCAAGCGAGGCCTTAATTTATGCATCAACCGATAAACTGAGTCATAGATGGATGTGGTAGCGTTCATTATTCGGGGTAGCTGGCGCTTAACCTGTTCATCCGTTGATGTCTCGGCCATAACTTTAAGTTCTACTTTCAAACCCGTTACAATCTGGCCTATCTCATCGTGTAGCTCTTGTGAAACCGATTTCCTCTCATTTTCCTGTACATTAATAAAGCGGTTCGCCAGTTTTTGCAGCTCGGTATTACTCGTCTGTAGAGATTTTGAGAGAGCTTTCTGATTAGAAATTACTGCACCGAATAGTAATGCAGAGATATTTAATACTATGACAAACAACTGTATTTGTTGCATGGTCAGGGTGCCTGAGTGACCGTAAACAGATACAGCCAGAAAAAGATTGGTTAGTGCTGTAGCGAACAACGCACCTGTCCAACCAAAACTATAAGCAAAAAGTAGAACAGGCATTAGCGCCAAGGCAACAACTACGTAAAGCGAGCCAGGGTCAATCTGTAGATAACGATAGATGGCAAATAACAGCAGCGCATAGCTGCTAAGATAAAGTGTTGTTTTGTTGAGTAGATGAATTTTCTGGGTAGTAATTAACTGATAACAACCCAAGATTAAAGGTGCCACCAACAGTCCACCAATAACACCGCCTGTGACAAAGGAAAGCCAGATCTCAATTTTACGCTCTGCTGGTACGTTTCTATAAAACTCAACAAAGTATGTTAGGTTGGTTGCCGCTACCATACTCTGCCCGATCAATGCGGTTATAAGCAGGATGCAGTACTTCACATTGTTCATGCTTACTTTTTTGAGTAGGAGCTTAGCCGGTAAGGCGACAAGCGAGTAAGCAGAATACATTACGATGACTTTGGCAAACGTGGTGAAAAAGGGGGGTAATTCAAAAGTGCCATAATAAACAGTAATAAACCGATTACAGCTGAACTCTGTGAATAGCAGTGTCGGCCAATATCTGATTGGTAAAATTAACATGGCCGCTACGCGAATGCCATTTGGCATAAACCAAGTTGACCAGCCTTGATGAGTGAAAAAATTTTTTGATAACGCATAGAAGATTAAAAAACAAGCTGCGTAGCATGCAGTGACGAGTATATGCCTAATTAGCAACTCACCGGCATTGCTGGTATTCAGGAATTCCTTTTTAACTTGCATCAATGTTTGATACATTCGCCGTACCTTATGTCCCGGAATCTACTTATGCACCCAGCCCGCATAATGCTTGTTGATGATCATCCAATAGTCCGTGAAGGTTTTCAAAGATTACTCAGTCTTAGCGAGCATTCTACAGTGGTTGCTGAACAAGGCAATGCACAACAGGCGCTTGAGTTTTTAACGGAAAATCAGTGTGATATCGCTGTCATAGATTATGCATTGCCTGACATGCATGGCTCCGAGTTAATTCGGCAGATATCAAAGCAGTTTCCTTCAGTAAAGTGCCTTGTTGTATCAATGTATGATAATGATCCATTCGTTAGCCGGGCAATTGATGCGGGGGCGATGGGTTATATTTCTAAGCGCTGTGCTGCTGATGAGCTGCTGGAAGGGATAGCTATTGTGAGCGCCGGTGAGACCTACCTTAGTAGTGATGTTATCAAAAACCTGAAATTCAACGACAAACAATATCGTGCTACCGGGTTAGCCACATTGTCAGAACGAGAGTACGAAACATTTATTCAGCTAGCCCGAGGGCTCGGAGTTAAAGGCGCAGCCAAAGCCCTGAATGTTGCTACAAAAACCATACATAGCCATCGAGCAAACCTACTTGCTAAGCTTGAATTACAGAACGATTTCCAGTTACTCCAGCTGGCCTTAAAGCATGGTATTTTGGCATTTACAGATATTGTGTGCTGAATTTTAAAATTAATGGTGACAGCGGATAGCGAGAAATGCGATTTCACTGCACAAAAAAACTTTTTGATAAACTTCATTTACCTGATGAGCAAATTCAGACCAATTCTGAAAGTGAGTTAATTAAGCGTTGGATCAACTGGCATGCTAATGTGGTTACTATCCAACGTCGGCAGAATTTGATCCTTGTAAACGATGCCACTCGCTTCGCTGTGTTTGTGCCTTGTACCATAAAGCATCTCAAGAACTCACGCTGGTATTTCAGGATGTTTTTATCAACAGCCTCTTAAAAGTAGAGTTGCCTACAGAGTTGATTGAAAAGGCTGCAGCGTCGATACAATCAGAGAATTTTAGTTTTGATTCCGAATGCAGTCGTTCAGTGCAAGGCACAATGCGACTAATGGTCCTCGATGTTGAAATTACGCTGAATTACCTCAATCAAAAGATTACAGAGTTACTACCTTACTCAACTGCAGTGATGCTCTCAGATCGTCCATGCACGGTAAAGGGAATAAAAGAAGCTATTTGGCCGATTAGAGAGATGGCTCAGCTTCCCAAGCAACTACCAGCTGTCTGAAAGCTACCGTAATGAATATAAACGTCATTAATCCATATCAACACGAGTTGACGGCGCAATAACATTGTAAGCGCTCGGTTTATCTATCTGAGTAGCAATAAGGTCATAAGGTATATGCGGCTGCAGTAATGGCTCAAATTCACGCGGGTCAGTAATGCTCTCATCCAGCCAGCGCTCTACCAATGCCATGTCTAACGGCAGTAATAGTGGTGATGCCTTGCTATGAATATGCATCAGCTTGGGGTGTGGTGGTAATGTGATCACTGAGCAAGATAGTGCTGTTTCGCCCGTATCTTTGTTAATCCATTCCCGGCACAGACCACCGAGTAATATCGCACCATCTTTAGCAACAAGGTCATGGTAATGAAGTTGCTTGTTGTTCACATACTCAGATTCGCCAAAGCCCTTAGCTGGAATAACACACCGGCTATGGCGGTATGCCTGGTAGCCTGCAGAGCCCTTAACATTAAGCTTGTCATACCGAGTGTTAAAAGAGGTGTACTTGGAGGGCTTAAAGCCGGTAGTGGATGGTTCAAGTAACAGCCACCAAATAGCATTGTCCATTCTACGGACGCCATCTTTCTGCCTGACAATACTGACCTGATTAGTAGCCCTGATAAACCTGCTAAATATTTGGCGTTCAGTGAACAGCTGTATCTGTAGCCCTTCACACAGTTCTCTTACACCGGGATCGTCAATTACGTTAAGTCTGCCGCACATACCTTAAACTCAATTTACCGTTCAGATGGTAGTAGTATGAGCTATTCAGTGGGTTTGGAGACACTTCTTCTGCTGTGTGCCAGAAGCAGACATTTACCTATGAAAACTGCAATGACCGCTTATAGCGAAAAATCGACCATGCGCCATTAGCCGACATTAGTGCCATGAGCCACAAAAAGATTAAGAGTGCCGAAATTTACTTAGGTATTGACGTTCAGGATGCCCTTGCAGCATCAGAAAATTTAGATATTTTAAGTGCAATAAGTGCCTTCCTAGTAAAACACTTGCGATATCAACGTTATTTAACTACGTTTAATATAAATAGCGTTCCTTGCTGAGTTTGTTATGGATATCCGGTTTGTCAATGAGTCGCAGTTCAAACAGCAGCTATTAAGATGGCGCGATGCTGGTCCTTCACTACTATCGTTACCAAGGGTTGGCCGAGTGGGTCAGCAATATCGAATTTCTATCGTGGATATTAATAACGATGGAGAGTATGCACTTGAGCAATCTTTTTCATGTTATCAACAACTACTAGCCTGGTATGGTGCCATGCTGGATGAAATTTCTTAGGCTAGCTGCAATAGTGAGCAGAGCTAAAAACTTTGTTTTCTTTCACAATGGATAATTAACTGAGGATTGCCCCGTGTTGTTCGAAATCCTTATATCACTGGTATTTGCAGCAGTAATTCTTTATCTATTTCATACCTTAAATACATGGCGTGCTGACCGGCAGTTCTACGAGAATTTGAAATCTCAATCATACAAGTTTTTGAGTGAAGAGGCGTTAGCTCAAGCTCTGCGTGAAGCGGACGAGGTTGGATTGGGTAAGAGTTTTCGGGATTACATAGTCGGCATACTTAAGCATACTGGTGAGGAAAAAATAAGAGTTGGTCATCTACTTTGGATTTTTGATCAATTAGAGGCAGGGATTGTGTTTGCTGATTGTGGCGTGATTCCGAAATTTACCGTGCATGATAACGTTTCATTTAAATAAAGTGTGCCATCAGGCTAGCGACTTATGTCAGACGCATTAGACGGACTTCTCTACACAATATTATTTCACACTCACTTTTCGACATATTCAAGCGTTTCCAGTATGATTAATCTCTGAATTTGTTATTTTTTTAACCTTAACATCAAAATTATAGACAGGATTTATTAGCACATGGAATGGAAGGAACAACCTAAAGCATTCAAAATTTATTTGTATTCGATGCTAGCTATTGTTTTCTTGTTAGGTACGAGTATCTGTTACTTGGCTAATACCCGCATAGCACCGCGGTGAGTTTAACCGACGTCACGCCAGTTTAAGCCTGATGCTAAAGCGGGTAGAGCGCGCATCTGATTCGACGCTTAACTGGCCCTGATGAGCATCGACTATGGCTTTGGTAATGGCTAGGCCCAAACCCGAGCCTTCTATCTGGCGTTGGCGCGAGGCGTCAGCACGATAGAAGCGATCGAATAAAAACGGCAAATGCTGTGGCGGGATCGGCTGGCCCGGGTTTTCTACCGTGATGGTGGTGCTGTCGGCTGCTGCGGTGGTGCTGACGGTAATGGTTTCGCCGGGCGGGGTATACCTAAGCGCATTGGATAATAAATTGGTCAGGGCGTGGCGCAGCAAGGTGCGATCTGCCTGCACAATAATATTGGCACCGTGATAGCTAAGGCCAACCTGACTTTCTGCCGCCCAGGCTTCGAAAAAGTTGAAAATTGCGGCCACTTCCTGCTTTAGCTCCAGCGGCTGCTTTTGCAGTGTTAACAGGCCATTGTCACTTTTGGCCAGCCACAGCATATCGCTAATCATTTTATTCAGCCGCTCCAGCTCTTCCAGATTGGAGAACAGCAGATTCTGGTACTCGTCGGCGCTGCGCGCGCGCGATAAGCTGACCTGCGTTTGCGTGATCATATTGGTCAGCGGCGTGCGCAGCTCGTGGGCGATGTCGGCACTAAAGTGCGACAGCTTGGTAAACCCCTGCTCCAGCCGATCTAACATCAGATTAAAAGACTGCACCATGTGGCGCAGTTCGGTCGGGACCTCGCCCGGGGACAAGCGAATATCCAGTTTACTGGTTTGAATATCACGCATTTGTTCGCTAAGGCCTCTGAGTGGATTCAACCCCTGATGCACCGCCAGCCAGGCCGCCAGCAAGGTGAGCAGTGCAGAGCCGAGTAAAATCAGCCCCAGGCTGCGCTGTAACTGCGCCAAGAAATGGGTATGAAAACTGATATCAATAGCGGCAATCACCTGATACTGTTGATCTGTCGTAGCAAGGCGGCTGAACACGCCGCGATAGGCTTTGCCGTCCAGCTGCCAATTGTGGATGGCTTTGGCATTATAGTCGGTGTTCGCTGGGGTATTGGCTGCCAGCAGGCTTAAGTCAATGTCGGCGTTACGGTAGACTAAGCGGTTCTGGCTATCCATCACCTGATAGTAGACACCGTGATGGCCCGATACCGCTTTTGCCAGTGTCTGTGTCGGCTGTTGCTGGCCGTTCTGCCCGGCTGTCAGCGTGTGCTCAACCGCGTGCAGGATCACGGCTAACTCGTCGGCATCCTGTTCGATAAAGTGATGTTCGACGGAGCTAAGCAGCAATTGCTGCACGAAGAACAGGCAGATCGAAATAGTCAGCGCGACGAAAAGGACCACGCGAACGGTGATCGACAGGGGGCGTGTGCCAGCTTTATGCATCAGTTTGCTCATCGTCCAGTTTATAGCCCATACCGCGCACAGTATGGATCAGTTTTGCCGCAAAGCCGTCATCAATTTTGCCGCGCAAGCGGCGAATAGCAACGTCAATCACATTGGTGTCGCTGTCAAAATTCATATCCCACACCTGCGAGGCGATTAACGAGCGCGGCAGAACTTCACCACGGCGGCGCATCAGCAGTTCAAGCAAGCTAAATTCCTGATTACTCAGCGCTATTTTGGCACCGCTACGACTAGCTTTACGCTTAGCAATATCCAGTTGTAAATCGGCAACTTGTAATAATTCTGACTGCGGTGCGGCCTGACCACGGCGTAGCAGGGTTCTGACCCTTGCCAGCACCTCTGAGAAAGCAAAGGGTTTGATCAGGTAGTCGTCGGCGCCAAGCTCCAGGCCTTTCACCCTGTCGTCGACGCTGTCGCGGGCCGACAGAAATAGTACCGGCGTATGGTTATGATTTTCTCTTAGCGCCTGAACAATACGTAAGCCGCTGACGTCCGGCAGCATCACATCCAGCATGATTAAATCGAAATCTTCTGTCATCGCCAGATGATGGCCATCCAGGCCATTTCTGACCAGTGACACCTGAAAACCGGCTTCGCTCAGGCCTTGCTTTAAATAGTCACCGGTTTTTTGTTCATCTTCTACAATCAGCAAACGCACCTTGTTCTCCCCAAACATGGATCTGGCATAGCTCTGGCAGTATTACGCCATAAAGCAGCAAACAGCAACATGACGCTAAGATTACAACTTTGTCATGTTCAGGTCATGCTGCTGACAGTTTCGCACACTACACTGCTTAGCATACAAAATGCATTGGAGGTTCCAAATGACAAAAGCCAAAACCATGATGCCGTTATCTGTTTCACGGCGCCGTTTTGTTCAGGGGCTGGCGGTGGGCGGCGTGCTGGCCACTTTTCCGCATATCGTCAGGGCGGGTAGCGCCTTTAAAGATAATGCCTTTACCGGCTATGCCACTGAGCTCAGCGGTAACGTGATTGATTTAACCATCGGCGAAGCGCTGGTAAATTTTACCGGCGTGGTCCGTAAAGCCACCACCATCAACGGTTCGATACCGGCACCGACCTTACGCTTGCGAGAAGGCGATGAGGTCACCATACGGGTAACCAATACCTTGTCGGTGCCCAGCTCAATTCACTGGCACGGTATTATTTTACCCTACCAGATGGACGGCGTACCCGGCATGAGCTTCAGAGGCATTATGCCCGGCGAAACCTTTGTCTATCGTTTTACGTTAAAGCAAAGCGGCACGTACTGGTATCACTCGCACAGTGGCTTTCAGGAAATGACCGGCATGTATGGCGCGCTGATCATTGAACCCAAAGCGCAGGATGTAATTGCCGCCGATCGCGAATATGTGGTGCAGCTGTCAGACTGGACCGATGAAGATCCACATACGGTGTTTCGCAAATTAAAAGTGCAAAGTGATTTGTACAATTTTAATCAGCCAACAGTGCAGGACATGCTGCGCGATATCACTGACAGAGGGCTGGACGCGGCGCTGGCGAAACGGCAGATGTGGCAGCAAATGCGGATGAACCCCACCGATCTGGCGGATATCTCCGCGGCCACTTTTACGTATTTAATGAATGGCAGTTCGCCGCTGGCAAACTGGCGCGGCCTATTTAAGCGCGGTGAGCGTGTGCGGCTGCGTTTTATCAATGGCTCCAGCAACAGCTTTTTTGATGTGCGTATTCCCGAGCTGAAAATGACTGTGGTGCAGGCTGACGGCCAGAATGTACACCCGGTAACGGTAGATGAGTTCCGCTTTGGCCCGGGCGAAACCTATGATGTTGTCGTCTCGCCGCAAAATGATGCCTACACCATTTTTGCCCAGAGCATGGACCGCAGTGGCTATGCCCGCGGTACCCTGGCCGTGGCCGAGAGCTTAAATGCACCGGTGCCGGCGCTGGATCCGGTGGAATGGCTGACGATGGCTGACATGATGGGTAATATGAACCATGGCGCAAGCGACAGCCACAGCCACGGCCACAGCGCGATGGCGCACGGCAATGGCGCGGAAGATCATAGCCAGCATGGTGCTATGGCTATCGATCACAGTCAGCATGGCCCGGCGGTGCCTTATGCCAAAGCCAGTTCAACTGTGCGTCATGCCAGCACCGAGTATGGCCCGTCGGTGGATATGCGGGTGGATATGCCAAGAACCAACCTGGACGATCCGGGCATTGGTTTGCGCAATACCGGGCGGCGCGCGCTGACCCTGGCCGATTTACATTCGCTGGACGGTATTATTGAGCCGGGCGGCCCGGAGGCGGAAATTGAGCTGCATCTGACCGGCAATATGGAGCGCTACACCTGGTCATTCGATGGCTTAGAGTTTAGTAAAAGCACACCGGTGCATATGAAGCACAATCAGCGTATCCGGGTGATCTTGCAAAACGACACCATGATGACCCACCCGATGCATTTACACGGTATGTGGAGTGATCTGGAAAGTGACAACGGTGCCGTACAGGTACGCCGCCATACCATTCCGGTGCAACCGGCGCAGCGCATCAGCTTTTTAACCACGCCGCATGATGTCGGGCGCTGGGCCTGGCATTGTCATTTATTGTTCCATATGGATGCGGGTATGTTCAGAGAAGTGGTGGTGTCATGAAAACAGCCAACGTAACGCTAACCTTGTCGCTGCTGGCGCTGGCCTGTACTGTGGCGCTCAGCCCTGGCGTGGCAGCGCAGAACGCCACTGAGAAACCGCCGGTACCAACGCACAGTGGCATGGACCACAGCAAAATGGACCACGGCAAAATGGATCATAGCAAGATGAACCACGCTGAGCAGGCGGTTGACCATAGCCAGACGAACCCTAGTGACATGGATCACAGTCAGATGGATCATAGCGGCATGGACCACAGTAAAATGGGCCACGCTGAGCAGGCCGTGGATCACAGCAGTATGGATCACAGCACGATGAACCATGCCGATATGCAGATGCAAGGCGGTAAGGCGCCGGCTAATGCCCGCGATCCACATGCCTACTCCAACGGCTACACCCTGACTGACGGGCCCTATGGCATGGCCGATTCACGCCATTTAAAGCACGGCGTTGAACATCCACAGTGGTCCGTGCTGGGCGATCGGCTGGAATACAATGCCGACAGTGAAGCTGGCGAACTGGAGCTGCAAGCCTGGTATGGTACGACCTATGATCGGTTGGTGCTGAAAACCGAAGCTGAAGTCAGTGACGGCAAGCTGGAAGAGAGCAGCACCGAGCTGTTATGGAGCCACGCGATAGCAGCCTATTGGGATGGTCAGCTTGGGCTGCGCCTGGATCAGGTTGCCGATGGCACAAACCGGCAGTGGTTAGCATTGGGTGTGCAGGGCCTAGCGCCGTACTGGTTTGAAGTTGATGTCACGGCTTATCTGGGCAGTGGTGGTCGCACCGCGTTAAGTGCCGAGGCAGAATACGAGCTGCTGTTAACGCAGCGTCTGATCCTGCAAGCCCGGGCGGAGCTAACCGCCTATGGCAAAGACGATGCAGTCAATCAGCTGGGTAAAGGCCTGTCTTCACTGGGCGCCGGGCTTCGGCTACGCTATGAATTTAGCCGCCAGTTTGCGCCCTATGTCGGGGTCGAGTGGCAGAACAAATATGGTAACACGGCAGATTTTGCCCGCCTGCAGGATGCATCGACAGCAGAAACATCCTGGGTTGCCGGTGTGCGGTTCTGGTTTTAATAGATCAGGGTTTTAATCAATTTGGATGTTAATAAATAAGGTGGTCAACATGAACAAATTAATCTCGCTGCTTACCCTGCTCTGTTTGGCGTTTGCCGGACCCGTACTGGCGCATGTTAAACAAAGCGGCTCGGTACCGGCGGATAACGCCATGCTCATGCAGGCGCCGGATGTACTCAGTATCAGCTTTAGTGGCCCGATCCGGCTGACGAAAGTCACGCTGTTGCACGATAACGGTAACACTGTCGATTTTGGCTTTACGCCCACCGCTGTCGCCACGCAGTTTAGCTGGCCGTTGCCAGTGCTGGAGATCGGTAGTTATCAGGTTAACTGGGTAGGTTTGGGCGAAGACGGTCATAAAATGAAAGGTGATTTCAGTTTTATGCTCCACGCCAGCGCTGACGCCGGGGGGAAAGCTGATAGCGCGCACGCGCATCAGCACTAGATGGCTGGAGATTGGCGATGTTTAGCGATACCTGGGTATTAGCCTTATTCGCCCACAAGCTGCTGAGTTATTTAGCGGTTAGCGGCAGTATTGGTGCGGCGTTTTTGCTGCAGTTGCCGGCGCTGGCTCAGCCACAGTCTGATAGCCTTGCCTTTCGGCTGTGGTTAAAACGCCTTGTACTGGGGTGGTCGGCCGCAGGTATGGTGCTGGCGTTACTGTATCTGCCGCTGCAGGCTGGTGCGCTGGCCGAAACAGGCGTAGCTGGCATGGCCGACAGGCTGATGCTACAGATGGTTTGGCAATCGGCAATGCGCACCCAGCTGCTTTTATGGTTATGCGGTTATGCAGCGCTGTGGCTTTGGGCCTGGCGCGTTAAACACAGCGGCAAAGCGGTAGTGAGCATTGCGGTAGTTAGCCTGGCCGCGTTATTGCTGGCCGCCAGTTTCAGCCAAACCGGCCATGTTGCCAGTTTGGCAGGCCTGTGGCCACTGTTACTGACGCTGCATGTGCTGGCAATTTCGGCCTGGGTAGGCGCGTTGCTGCCGCTATGGCAAAGCTGTTATCGCTTAGCACCAGACAGGCTGGTGGCGCTGATGGGGCAGTTTGGCCAGGTTGCGCTCTACCTGCTGGTACTGCTTATCAGCTGTGGCGTGTTGATTTTACTGCAACTGCTCGACTCGCCCAGTGCACTGTTTGTCACCGACTATGGCCGCTTAATGTTGTTTAAGTTGATGTTGGTAGCGGCCATGTTACTGCTGGCTGCCTGGCACAAATTTAGTCTGGTCAAAGCGCTGGCGCAACATCAGAACAGCCGGTTGCTGGCACGGTCTATTTTTATCGAAATGCTGTTAGCGCTATTGGTACTGGCAACCAGTAGCAGCTTTACCACTGTGGTGGGCTTAGCCCATTAAGCCCGCTTTATTCTAATAATTACAACAGGATACCTAATATGTTTCGCAATAAAATTCAAACGCTGTCTGCCATCAGCCTGGGCCTGGCGTTACTCTCTCCCGTTAGTGCGCTGGCGCACGGCAATGAAAAACCTGCCGCCCCGGCCTTGTTCGTCGGCGAAAGCACCGCTGCCGCTCAGGCGGTAAAAGCGTTTCATCAGGCGTTACGCGCTGGCGATGCCAAAGCGGTGCGCGCCATGCTGGCAGATGACGTGCTGATTGTCGAAGGTAATGGCGTAGAGCGCTCGGCTGACGAGTATGCCAGCCACCATATGCTGGCTGATATGAAATTTATGGCGGCGGTACAGGTAGAAGCGCTGGAGCATCAGACCAAGGTGCTGGGCAAGGTGGCCTATTCGGTTAGCCGTAGCCAACTGACTGGCGACTATAAAGGCAAGCCGGTTGACGTTATCAGTAAAGAAACGCTGGTGCTGGTAGATACAGGCGCCGGTTGGAAGATCGTGCATGTGCACTGGTCGCACTAAGACAACAGCAGGAGATCACTATGAAGCTAACTCTGGCAGCGGTTGTGTTGGTAGCTACTGCGTTACTGGCCGGCTGTAAAGACGCCGGCCCGGCTAAACCGGAAACTACAGCTGTGCCCGACAGTGCAGCAGCACTAACCCTCACGGTATACAAAACGCCAAGCTGCGGTTGCTGTAAAAAGTGGGTATCGCACCTTGAACAGCAGGGAGTGGTTGCACAGACGAAAGACTATGATGATCTAAGCGGCATAAAAGAGCGCTATGGCATCACGCCACAGTATTATTCCTGTCACACCGCCGTATCGGAGCAGGGATATGCCTTTGAAGGCCATATCCCTGCTAAATACATCCGGAAATTTCTTGCTGAGTCGCACCCGGATGCAATTGGCCTGAGTGTACCGGCGATGCCGCTTGGATCACCGGGTATGGAAGTGGAAGGCCGCTTTATGCCGTACGACATTCTGCTGCTGCATAAAGATGGCAGCGCCAGCGTTTACGCTCACATCAGTGATGCTGCCATGCAGTAAGTAGTGTAGTGTCACTGAGGGATCCCCACAAATTGCTCCCCCATATTATCTGTGTGATTCATAGACATCATTTCAATATAATGGGTGTCTATGAATAGAGAAATACAGCAGCGATTACAGTGGATAAAGCTATACGAAGAGACCCGTGATGCGGGCTTGGTCTGCCGTCGTTGTGGCATATCCAGACCTACCTTAAGAAAATGGTGGCAGCGTTATCGGAAAGACGGTGTAGATGGTCTGGGTAGCCAAAGCAGGCGTCCTAAGAGTTCACCTTCAACAAAGGTTGGTGAGACTGAAGAGCAGTTAATTTTATCTTTGCGACGCTCTCGAAACCTTGGAGCAAGGCGTATTCAAAGCGAACTTGGCCGCCTGCATGGGCTCTCTCTTGGAATTGCAACTATCCATAAGATCTTGACGCGAAATGAAGTAAAGCCTGTTGTTACCTACCGTAGGAAACCAGATTACATCAGGTATGTTCGCCCAGTTCCTGGCGATAGAATACAAATGGATACCTGTAAGATAGGGCCTAATCTCTATCAATACACTTCGATTGACGACTGCACCCGCTACAGGGTTTTAAGGCTGTATAGCCGCAGAACGGCTGCTAACACGCTGGATTTCATTGATTGCGTGATTGAGGAAATGCCATTTCCAATTCAGCGTATTCAAACAGATCGTGGCCGAGAATTCTTCGCCTGTAAAGTTCAGGAGAAATTGAAGATCCATGGCATCAAATTCAGACCAAATAAACCTGCTTCACCTCACCTAAATGGCAAAGTAGAGCGCTCACAGAAAACTGATAAAACAGAGTTTTATGCAACGGTAGACTTAGCATCAGACGATTTAGATAGCCTGCTTGCTGAATGGCAGCATTACTACAACTGGGAGAGGCCTCATAGCGCACACCATGGAAAAACACCCATGGAACGATACTTCGAAATGGCTGAACAAACGCCTTATTCTGAAGAGGTTCAGGAGCTTTATGAGCCAGCAAAAGAACCCCTACAAGAACAAAACTACAGGCTTGAATTAGAGCTGAGAAGATTGAAACGATCTCTATGAATCACACACCTAATCACCTAAATTTTTATTTTAACTACAAAATTTCTGGGGATACCTCAGGTAAATACGTCAGCTTTAATGGTGGCTAATACAATACAAGTTAGCGGTTATATTTCCGCGGGGCAACGTTAACTGTTGCCCATGGGAGTTTTTATCAACCTAAGATTATTGAGCAAAAGTTATTTTACACAAGACTGATAAGACTGGGCTTTCTGAACGCCGCTATCAATTAATGTTTTGACATCGCTGTTGTTGATATTGGCTAATAGCTTGTCCATAACTTCTTGTGCGGTAGTAGCGGAGGAGGCTTCAGCCAGGCATGAGTAAGCATTTGCAATTTTGTTTTTGACTGCCGCCATCGCTTCTGGGCTAGTGAAATCAACCGTTAGTGCATCATTAATTGATGCGGAAAGTTGACTTGCCAGCTGAGGTGAATTTTTTAACAACTCTAAGTTGAGGCCATTGATATCCACGGCTTCTAGTTTATTTTGTAGTTCAACTGCCTTTTGATTGGCTGCATCTTGGGCTTTATCAATCATCTGATTTGCACTATCACAACCTGTTAGCACGATTACACAAGCAAGCGTAATTAGAAATTTTTTCATACTGCGTCCTTTTGAAAATTAAATTATAGTGTCATTGGTATGGTTATATCTACCAGCTTTGAGAAAAGTCATATCTACATTAGTATGTAATTTTAAAGGAAGGTTCCGGAACGATTTTCTGAAGCGAACAAATTCCGATTACATCACCAACAGACAATATCAGTGCATGCGAAAACATTTTAGCCCCCTTGAACCTAAAAACGGCGTTTATGTTAAACTGCTGCGATTTTTGCCGATCTAGTTTGCTGATAAAACGGAACTTTAACGCGATATGAGTGCACTTTACGCTATTTTTCTTGGCATTTTACAGGGTATTACCGAGTTTTTGCCGATTTCCAGCTCTGCCCACCTTATTCTGGCACCTTTGGTTACAGGCCAAGTCGATCAAGGGTTGGCATTTGATTTAGCTGTGCATATGGGCACCCTTTTGGCGGTGCTGCTGTACTTTCGCCGCGATGTGTTCAACTTAACAACAGATAGCCTGGCAGCACTTGCGCGGCGCCAACATGTCGGACAAAGCCCTCTGGCGCTTGCCGTTGTGCTGGGCACCATTCCGGCCTGCATCGCTGGTTTACTACTACTGGATTTAATTGATACCCACCTGCGCTCGGTGGCCGTTATTTTTGTTACTACCTTAGTATTTGGTATTCTGCTTGGTTTTGCCGATGTTACGGCTAAGGCTGAACGCGATTTGTCAACATTGACACTGAAAGACGCGCTGCTGGTGGGGTTAACGCAGGCCGTTTCTCTGATCCCCGGCACTTCACGCTCTGGTGCAACCATCACAGCAGGTTTGCTGCTGGGTTTAACCCGGCAAGCTGCGTCGCGCTTTTCATTCCTACTGGCGATACCTATCACCTTTTTAGCAGCCAGCGTTAAATTGCTGGAAGTAATTAGTACTGATGCCGCCAGTATTGATTGGCTGGTTTTTGCCATTGGCACCTTTACCGCTTTTATTACTGCACTTGCTGCCATTCACTTTTTCCTTGCTTGGCTAAATCGCTTTGGTATGTGGCCGTATGTGATTTATCGATTATTGTTGGCAGCGGCGATTTATTGGTTTTTAATGAGATAAGCTATGTAACAGCACCGATTTTCAATTTTATTACTGGTTAGTATTTTCAGGTGCTGTAACAGAGGCGAGGCATGCTGCCTTTGTTGATCGTTTAGTCAGATAATTACGGTTACAATAGGGTGGGTTCCCTGAGGGATCCCCACAAATTGCTCCCCCATATTATCCACACTCTATCAGATCGTCCGGTGTCCAGCACCACTGAGCTATCCACTGCAAAATTTGCTTTAGCCCTTGCTGATAATATCGCCTACTTATATTAAGCTTTTGCTCTTTACAGAGCAGTATCCCAAGGGAACAAAGAGCGAGCACTCGTCTATGCTTAACGGTATTAGCCTGATATCGTCGTTGTAAGCCAGCCTTCTCACCCGCACTGCCAAGCAGGTAATGAAACCAGTTAGCCAGGGCTGCCAAGAGCAGTAAGATCTCCAAGCGTGATTTCTTGCGAGTACCATGTAGATCGCTACCTAACCCGTAACGGTGACTTTTTTGATCCCGGAAGCTTTCTTCTATCTGCATTCGGCAGCTATAGCATTTGGCAATTTTCTCGGCATATCCATGACTTTCTGGTAAAGAGGAAACTAATAGCCAAGGCTCTTTGTATTGCCTGTTTTTATCTCTTTTCAATAACTTGTAACCTTTTCCAACCAAAACAGCTTGTGTTTCATAGCTCTGAGATTGGGTGAGTAAGATGTTGCCGACATGCTTGGGCTTGGCTTTGGCCTTACGATAAAATTGGTTAACAGTGATAAACTCTTCCTGCTCTGTCACTTTCAGCTTCACATTCCCTCTGACTCTGGCGACATAATGCCAGCCGAATTCGCGTACTTGTTTTAACCAAGGCACTTTAAATCCGGCGTCTGTCACGATAATTGGCTTGCAGCCTTCTGGTAACATAGCTTTAAGTTGCTCTAAGAATGCCTGATGCAAACGGGGGCTGGTGTACTCTTCTTCAGCAGCGATTTTTTGCAACAACGTTAATGCTCTGCCGTCCGCAGCAATACTCGCTCGTAAAATAAAGTGACGCTTGGCGGTATCCGCATTACTCCAATCGACTAAAATCGTTGGATGGGAATAGGGGGTTACAACAGAAGCAGTCAACGCGGCATAAATCAACGGTAGCTCTCGTTGCAGATTGGCATTATTGAGTAATCTGTTGGCTCGCTTGATGCTGATTTTGTCTGAGGGCCCTGGCATAGCGCGACCAATTGCTGTAACGGTGCAACGAGCGTCTTTAGCAAGAGCAGTAACCGCATCTAACAAGACAGAAAATCTGGCTTTATGCATGGTTTTTGGGGGTGACAAATCGGAGGAAATCAGCGAGCATAGTTTTAACATTCATGGCGAGCATCCGCGGTGTGGGATTTTTGGCGAATGATCAGATCGGGAACCGCCATGAATGTTCCCTAGGGCCTGTTGATCTTTGCTGCTCATAATTCAGTCAACCCACATTGGCCGCCATATGAGACAGCATGCCAAGGCCAGTGTACTTGCATAATTTCGCGCCAACTTATCATAGCGTGTTGCTACTGAGCGGTAATGTTTTAACCGCGCAAACACGTTCTCTACTAAATGACGATATTTGTACAAACACCAATCAATATCGCCATTTCCAATTTTTGAATTACGTTTACGCGGTATCGTCGGGACGCCATTTTTCGCTCGGATGTGCTCCCTGACTTTCTCACTGTCATAGCCCCGGTCTGCGATAACATGCTCGGCATCAGGCAGTTGTTCAAGTAGCTCTATAGCCGCTTTGCTGTCGTGAACTTCACCGCCTGTCACGATAAAATCTACAGGCAAGCCAGAACTATCCACTGCCATATGGATTTTCGTCGTGTTGCCACCACGACTTTTACCAATCGCTTCTTTATCTTCTGAGCAGGCACCCGTCGCATGCTGATGCACTTTAACGATGCTGCCGTCTATAAATTCCCATTCCAAATCAGCCAGTTGCCTAAGCTCTGTAAACAGCTGCATTAGTATGCCTTTTTTAGACCACAAGTTAAAACGCCGGTAGATGGTACTCCAATCTCCAAAAGCTTGTGGCACATCACGCCAAGGGCAACCGACCCGCATCCGATACAAAATGCCTTCAAAAGTATTTCGATGTTCCGGTTTGTCATAAACGCGGCCTGTTTTAAGCATCAATCTGATTAGCTTTGACCAGCACTCGTCTGTTAACATTGTCCTTGGCATGGTGGGTTGTCATGGTTAGTTTTTGGCGAAAGTAATTGTACCAGCCCATCATGCTGTCTAATAATCCATCTCGAAAGATCAACAAGCCCTAATCACCTAAATTTTTATTTTAACTACAAAATTTCTGGGGATACCTCAGGTAGTGTCAATCCTTGCTGCTACGCGGTGCTGTAATGACAACTAAATCACTGTTTTAGCTAAATTAGTACTATGAGCAGTGCGGTCAGGCTTGCAACCTGCCGCACGGCTTACCACAGCGAAATGTTAGTCCGCCATTTTTGCTGACTTGCAGCTCATTTCAGCATTGCAACACGACGCTACTGACGCTGCCGGCGAGCTGGGCACCTGTTCTCCTGAGATACCCTGAAATTCCCTCCTGAAAATACACTGCTATGTGCTTGAACTTACTTTAGTCACTATCTGCTGTTCAGCAGCGCTCAGAGCTTATCTGTGTTGCAGAAGTGTAAAGTTTAGCTAAAGTAGTGACAGTAGTATCGAAATTAACTATGTTAGTGACAAGGTATGCACTTTGTCGCAGATCCAGCTAAAAATCTGCACTTTAATGCACATTAAAGTGCAGAATAGAATCTATGTCTTATCATTATCTAATGTATGTAGTCTCTAAAGAGTACACTTAAGTTAAGCTTTAATTTAATAATCAGTGATATGCTTCGCGTCTCTTATTTAGCGATCGAGGATTGCTCTTTTCTTTCGCAGACTCATTATCTTAGTGATAGTAAATGAATAAAAAAATTAAACATGAGTACCAAATCAGTATGCGCTCAGCCATGGAGGCTGAACAAGTCAATGATTTAGACAATGCGTTTAAGTCTCTTGAAAGAGCGCATATTTTAGGGCAGAGATATTTTATACCGCACATAGCGACGCACTGGCAGATGTTACGAATTGGGCTTAAACGCAATGATAATCGCGAGGTTATTGGTCAGATCGTCCGTTTGATAGCAACGGTTCCGGGTTTTATATTTGGTTGGGTTCCAAGGGGAAATCCTGGAGGCGCGAATATCTCTGCTTTAAAGCCAGTGCCCTTGCCAGCTGACTTGCAACCCTTGCTAGCTGACAGCCCCATTTGGCGGGACGTCTTAATACGCCTGACTATTTACGCGGTTATCGTTTTAATCGTATTAGCATAAACACCCATACTATTGCCAAAACGTTCTTCGCTGCAGCCCAATGCTGCAGCGAAGCAGGTTAATGATTATTCCGTTTGCTGTTTGCGGTTATCGTTTTTGTGCACCCAATGATATAACACGGGCAATACCAACAATGTCAGCAAGGTTGACGAAATAATACCGCCAATCACCACTGTCGCCAGCGGGCGCTGCACTTCAGCACCGGTGCCAATATTAATCGCCATCGGCACAAAACCGAGGCTCGCGACCAAAGCGGTCATTAGCACAGGGCGCAACCGGGTAAGCGCGCCTTCCGTTATCGCTAACAGCAAGTCACCTTTCTCACGCCAGAGATCGCGAATAAAGCTCAGCATCACCAGACCGTTCAACACCGCTACGCCTGATAAGGCGATAAAGCCAATGCCAGCAGAGATTGATAAAGGCATACCCCTCAAATACAAGGCCAACACACCACCGGTGAGCGCCAACGGCACACCGCTGAAGATAATCAACGCATCTTTAAATGACGCAAAAGCCATCACCAGAATACCTAAAATCAGCAGCAACGTAACAGGCACCACAATGCTAAGGCGCTGACTGGCGGACTCCAGCTGCTCAAAAGTACCACCATAGTCCAGCCAGTAACCGGCTGGTAATGTAACGTCACGGTTGATTTGGGCCTTTACCTCTTCTACAAAACTACCAAGGTCTCGCCCGCGCACATTCGCGGTTACCACTACCCGGCGTTTGCCATTTTCACGACTAATTTGCGCCGGCGCAGGCGACACATCTAAGGTAGCCACTTCCTGTAACGGTACAAAGTCCCCATTTGGTAATGGCACCGGCAACACCGCCAGTTTGTCCAGATCGCGACGCAGGGTTTCCGGCAAGCGCACAATCAGCTCAAAGCGTCTGTCACCTTCATACAGAATACCGGCCGACGTACCTCCAATTGCCGCTGATACCCAGTCCTGTAGTTCAACCACATTTAAGCCGTAACGGGCAAGCGCAGTTCGGTTGGGGATCACCGACAAGGTTGGCAAACCAGTGACTTGTTCCACTTTAGTATCCGCAGCACCTTGCACCTTGTTGACGGCTTGCAGAATTTGATTAGCGCTTGTAACCAGCTGATCTAAATCATCACCAAATACCTTAATAGCCAGATCTGCTCGTACACCGGAAATCAGTTCATTAAAACGCATCTGAATAGGTTGGGTAAATTCATAGTTATTGCCCGGCAATGTCGCCAAAGCAGCTTCCATTTCAGTGACCAATTGGGCTTTGGTTTTATCCGGATTGGGCCATTCACTGCGCGGTTTTAATATCACAAAGTTGTCAGCCACATTGGGTGGCATCGGATCGGTCGCCACTTCTGCGGTACCAATTCTGGCAAACACTTTATCAACCTCAGCAAAGGTTTTGATCTTCTGCTCCAGAATTTCCTGCATTGCAACGGCTTGTTCTAAGCCGGTGCCCGGAATACGCATGGCATGTAAAGCGATATCGCCCTCATCAAGCTGAGGCACAAACTCTGCCCCCAACGTGGTCGCCAACCACAGACACACACCAACCAGAGCACTGGCCAAACCAATCACCAGCCAGCGAAATTTGAGTGCCAGCGCTAATAGCGGTGCGTACAGGGTTTTAGCGCCTCTTATGACCGCACTTTCTTTTTCACTGATTTTACCATTTAAGAACACCGCCACAGCGGCAGGCACAATGGTCAGCGACAACACCATAGCGGATAACAGGGCCATCACCACAGTCGCTGCCATAGGATGAAACATTTTACCTTCGACACCGGTCAGCGAAAAAATAGGAATATACACGATAGTAATAATGGCCACACCGAACAAACTGGGCCGGATAACCTCTGCAGTTGCCAGATACACCGTATTTAAGCGCTCTTTTAGCGGTTGGATACGGCCGTTGTGCTGTGCCTGCGCCAGGCGGCGAACCGCATTCTCGACAATAATCACCGTACCATCAACAATTAAGCCAAAATCCAGCGCACCCAGGCTCATCAGGTTGGCAGAAACGCCGGCTTGTACCATGCCGGTAATGGTCATCAGCATTGATAGCGGGATCACCGCCGCAGTGATTAACGCCGCCCGCAGGTTGCCCAGCAGGATAAACAACACTACGATCACCAGTAATGCGCCTTCCAGCAGGTTTTTACTGACGGTTGCAATGGCTTTATCCACTAAGGTGGTGCGATCATATACGGCTTCAGCAATAATACCCTCTGGCAGAGAGCTTTTGATCTGCTCCAGCTTTTGCGCGACATCGCGTGCCACTGTGCGTGAGTTTTCACCAATTAACATCATGGCTGTACCCAGCACAGCTTCTTTACCATCCTGGGTTGCCGCACCGGTTCGCAGCTCTTTGCCAATGGCAACATCGGCAACGTCACTCAGCTTTACCGGTATGGTGTCGTATTGCGTAATAATGACATTAGCAATGTCATCCAGAGAGGTTAACTGACCGGGCGAGCGTACCAGCAGTTGCATGCCCTCACGTTCAATATAACCGGCACCCCGGTTGTCATTGTTGGCTTGCAGGGCCAGTTCAACATCCTTAATACTCAGGCCATAATTAAGCAGTTTCAGTGGGTCGGGTAACACATGGTATTGCTTGTTGTAGCCACCAATGCTGTTTACTTCCACCACACCTTTAACCTGTGCCAGCTGAGGTTTTATTATCCAGTCCTGGATTTCCCGCAGTGCCATGGCATCGTAAGGTGAACCATTTTGTTGCAGCGCGCCCGGCTTGGCCTGCACCGTATACATAAAGATTTCACCAAGACCGGTTGAAATAGGGCCCATTTCAGGCTCTATGCCCTCGGGCAACATATCCTTGATAGCGCTTAACCGGGTGTTGATTAAATTGCGGGCAAAGTAGATGTCCGTGCCTTCTTCAAACACCACCGTTACCTGTGACAAGCCATAGCGTGACAATGAGCGGGTATAACTTAAATTGGGTAAGCCATACAGGGCAGTTTCTACCGGATAGGTAATACGCTGCTCTGCTTCAAGTGGCGAATAACCTGGCGCCGCCGTGTTTATTTGCACCTGAACGTTAGTAATATCCGGCACTGCATCAATCGGTAACTGTTGGTAGCTCCAGCTACCAATGGCAATAATCAACAGTGTCAGCGTTAAAAATAGATACCGCCTCGCAATAGCCAGGCGCAACATGGATTCAATCATAGTGCCCCCTTAATGATCATGCTCGGCTTCAGATTTTTCAATATCCGCTTTTAACAGATAGCTATTTGTCGTGACATACCACTGGCCGGGCTTTAAACCGGCAATCACTTCGACATAATCCATGTCGCTACGGCCAAGCTGCAATGGGGTAAAGACATATTCGCTATTGTTTTTTACGAAGACTCCGCTTTTATTGTCCAGTATTTGAATGGCCGATTTTTTAACGGCAAGCTCAACGTTGAATTCACCGCTTATCACAGCACCTTCGATCAATTGCCCGGACGACAGTTTACCGTCACGGTTATCCAGCTTAACTCTGGCCAGTTGATAGGGCTGGGTTAATGATGGGATGATATGCGCAATTACGCCGTTAATCTCAGTGTCAGCGGCCATAATGACCACTTTTTGTCCTGTCGCGACAGCATCTTGTTGTGACGGGTACAGGCGAAAATCTGCCCACAGGCCGCCAAAATCAGCAATGCTAAACAGCGTCTGCTGCTGTGCGACTTCACCAACATTGGCGCTGCGCTGAATAATAACGCCGTCAATTGGCGCTTTAATGGTATAGGTATTTAAGCTCTCATTTGACTCGACAACGGCCAGTACATCGCCTGCTTTTACGCTGTCACCCAGCGAGAATTTCACCGAGGTAAGAATACCGGGAAAACGGGCATTAACATGGCTGATGCGGTTTGGATCAGCGCTAAGCTTGCCATAAACAACCTGATGTTGGCGTAATCGCTGGCTGTCAGCACGGTCTGTGACAATATTAACTGCCGTAGCCATATCATCACTAATGCGGCTGCTTAGGGTTTCGTTGTGTTCATGCTCGTCGTTTTCGTCGTGCCCTTCATGCTCATTGTGTTCTTCATGTTTTTTGTGCTCTTCATTTTTCTTAGTGTCAGATTGCGGCTTTACCGCTTGTTCTTTGGCATGGACGTGAGCTTGTTCTTGCTCATTGGCGGCCATTACATGCATCGGCATCAGCCAGGCTGCAATAAACATTGCCAGTGTTACATGTGGTTTCATAATGCTATCTTCCTGTATGTTCTGTTTGCCACGTCGCACAGTTAATGAAGTGCGGCAGCGGGGCAATAATCTTGTCAGTTACTGCGTTACCGGCTCGGCGGTAAGCTGTTCAATCGTCGCCTGGCTCAATAGCACCGCAGTGGCGGTTTCCAGTAAGTGTCTTTTTGCCTGCAACAATTCTTGCTGGGCATTAAGCCAATCCTGATAATTTGAGCGCCCGCGCTGGTATGCATCACGCGTAAGATCCAGCGCTTGTTCCAGGTTGGGGATCACGTACTGCGCCAACTGTTGGTGACTGGTAATAAATTGCTGTCGTTGCGAGTACGCATCAAACAAGCGTTCATGCAGGATCAGTAAGCTATCCTGCTGTCGATACTCGACATTGTTTCGCTCTGCCAGCGCAGCTTCGATGGCTGCACTATTGCGACGTTCAGCAAATAACGGCACTGAGATACCAAAGGTAAGGCCTGTATCATCACTGGCCTGATAGCGTCTTACCCCTACCTGCCAACTCAGATCGGCGCGATTCTGGCTTTGTGCCAGTCGCACTTCAGCGTCTTTTAACCGACGTTCAGAGGCAAAAATGGTTAACGCCGGCGATTGTTGCAGCCGCTGATACAGCTCAGCAAAAGGGCGGCTTTGGCCAAAAGCAAACAAGTTACCTGCCACAACGTTAAAGTTGGCGCTGGTATCACCCCAAAAACGTGCTATGGCTATTTTTTGCCGCTCAATGCGCTGCAACAGGGCGTCCCGCCCGATCTGAACCTGCGCCAGTTGCGCCTTTGCCCGCATGATTTCAGCATCTGACAAGGCACCGCTGGCAGCACGTTTTTCAGCGCTTTGCAGCAGGGCTTCTGAGAGCGCTACGGCCTCTTCTGTCAGTGTCAATTCCTGCTGGCTGGCCAATAGATTAATATAATTGCGGGTAAGCTCTGCCAGCACATCCAGGGTTTGCGCCTGTTGCTGCCATTCAAGAGTATTGAGCCTGGCGTCTACTACCGCAGCGCGCCATTGAGCTTTATTATCCAGCTCTATCACGGAAGATAAGGCGATTGTCAGCTCAGCACCGGCCAGCCCTCTGGCCTCTCCGGTGCCCGCAACATTCTCAAGCTCTACACCGAGTTGATAACCGGGTTTAAGGCTTTGCAAATCACGCTCTGCAAACAGACGCTGTTGCGTAAATTTAAACTGATGCAGCTGAGGGTTGTGTTGCAGCGTTTTATCTATTGCCTGTTGTAATGTCAGTGCTTGCGGCTCTGCACGTAGCGGAAGCGCGCAAAATACCGCCGCCAGTATTGCTGGCAGCATTAGTGTCATACGCATGGGTATGCTCCTGAAAGTTAATCGTTAATAAAAAAAGATAAACAAGCAGGATCAGATATTTGGCGGCGGCACCGGTGGGCGATAGCTAATGAGGTTTAACCCTGGTTGGGTAGCGGCTATAACACTGTCACGGAAGTTAAGCAGTTCCATGCCCTGAAAAAAAGCGATATAGCAGGTCACATGAGCATGATTACTGTGTTCGTCGGCATCATGCTCAGAGTTATGTGCAACGTTATGTGCAGTGACTTGCTCACTGCTTACGTCGAAAAGGGTATCTGAGTGGCAGTGTTCATGTTGCAGGTCAGTGTAGGCATGGGCATGATCAGGCAAATGCATAACTAACGCATCACAGGCCATCACGGCATGATTCAGCATAATCAGCAACAGTAATAATAAGCCTGATGTACGACCTAACATAAATCCCTCAGTAAGTTAGCGCTATGGTAGCGCTATTGCGACTTACGCTTTTAGCTGTAAAATCCTGCGCGCACCATTGAGTACAACTAATCCAATGATGAACCCTATTACCAGATCCGGATAGCGTGACCCGGTCCAGGTGACTAATAATCCGGCCAAAATCACCCCAGCATTTACGATAACGTCATTTGCAGAGAAAATCCAACTGGCTTTCATATGCACGCCGCTTTCTTTTTGTTGATGAATTAACGAAAGACAGATCACATTAGCAACCAAAGCAATAGCGCCCATAATTAACATCAACGTCGACACTGGCTCGTTACCAAACAGGTAGCGCCGTATCACCTCACTGATCACCCCAAAAGCTAAAATTAATTGCAGCCAGCCGGCAAGCTGTGCGGCGTTTAATTGAACCTTGCTACTACGCCCGACTGCGTATAGCGCAACCCCGTATACCGCTGCATCGGCAAACATATCCAAAGAGTCGGCTATTAACCCGGTTGATTGAGCCAGCCAACCGGTCACAAACTCTACTGCAAACATCACCGCGTTAATGCCCAGCAACCATTTTAAAATTAACTCCTCACGCAGCGAACCTGATGCTGTGGATTGTCTGGCCTGCGTTACCTCTTCGGGTTTCACCGGCCCGGTCTTTGTCAGCGATGCGCCCAGCCCTAAGCTGTGCATTTTTGTTGTAATTTCATTGGCATTCACCGTGTGAAAAACGCGAACCTGCCTTTGTCGGATATCAAACTGTAACAGAACACCGGGCTCAACTGTTTCCAGCGCCATACGGATCAAACGCTCTTCGGCAGGGCAGTCCATTTTAGGCACCCTAAATTCACTAAGGTAGGCATATTTTGCATGCTTATCAGGTGCATCAACGGCGCTATTTTCACTGTTGCCCGTTTCGCTACACTTATCATTGGAACAGCATTTTGCATTCATAACCGATAAACCTTGGGTTGATATGAAACCTAGTTTAAACTCTGTAGTTACTATAGAGTCAATAGGCAGTATCGAGATGATCAAGATTGGAGAGCTGGCAAAAATCTCTGGCTGTTCTGTGGAAACCATCCGTCACTATGAAAAGGAGCAGCTTCTTGCGGCGAAATTACGTAGCGATGGTAATTTCCGCCTCTACGATCACGCTGATATCGAGCGGTTGCTATTTATTAAACACTGCCGGAGTTTAGATCTGAGTTTGGCAGAAATTCGTCAGTTACTGAGTTTGAATGACTCGCCAATGTCGCAGTGTGATGATGTTAATCAGATGATTGAACAGCATATCGAGCAGGTAGAACGTCGCATAGCGGATTTAACGCAGCTTAATAAACAACTAAAGGCTTTACGTCTTAGCTGCAACTCGAAGCGCACGGTAGAGCACTGTGGTATTTTAAAACAATTGAATGAAGCCGTTAGTCAAACCAACTAAGTTGTTATCAGCAATAAATAGGTGAGTCTTAATGCACCAGCACAACCATTCATATATCAAAGACGACAGCGACAACCGGATCGCTATGGCTTTTTTCTTAATGTGGGTTTTACCCTAATTGAGTTTATCGGCGGTTGGTTAACCAACAGCACAGCAATTATGGCAGATGCAGTGCATGACCTGGGTGATAGCTTATCTATTGGCAGTGCATGGCTGTTGCACCGGCTTGGCCGAAAGTCTGCAAACCGACAATTTACTTACGGCTACCGCAGATTGTCATTGTTTGGCGCCTTAATTAACGGCTTGGTATTGATTGCCGGATCGGTTTGGGTACTGACTGAGGCAATACCGCGGCTGGCTAACCCGGTAATGCCAGTGACAGAGGAAATGCTGGCTTTAGCTGTGCTGGGTGTTGCAGTCAATGGCTTTGCCGCTTACCGCTTGAGCAAAGAAGGATTTCTGAGGTGTCTTCGAAGTTAGGAGTTCCGATTGATTTGTTGGCTGGTGATGATTTTGCTCGCTTCGTCTTAAGGTATGCACCCGAAATGTTATTCAGACTAGAAAGAAATGGGCAGTGACCTTTATCTAAAATTTTAGGGTATACGGATTTGATGGTTGATGGGGCACCTTCACCCCATCAATCTGATACCACCCTCAGATGGTTGATAGATCGACTCCGTAGTTGAGTTCCTCTGCGAAGTCCGGCAGTC